>NZ_JAPPUY010000002.1 GCF_026712245.1 Roseateles hydrophilus | reverse complement strand
CTGCGGGACCAGTCCGTGACCGTGACTGCCACGCGGGGGAAGTAGGTCTTGGGCGTTCCGTCGTAGGAGTGCTTGCTGAAGACGCCTGCCAGGGCTGTCGCACGGATGCCGGGGAAACTGGCAGAGGCGCTCGGGGCTGTCCTCGGCTGTTCAGTAACTGGCGCCGACCGGACCTTTGGGCTCAAGACTTGTGCGGAGAGGTCGCTGCCCTGATTGGCTTCGGATGACCTTGGCCCGCCACTGGTACTCGCCGCGCTTTGTGATCTGCCCCATACGTCTCCCTGATGGCCCAATGGCCCAAGAATGGCCCAAATAATCAGGAACCACGTTAAACCACCAGTAAAAACGGCACAAGGGCTAAGCGTTCGGGACGTAGAGGCCGGAGGTTCGAATCCTCTCACCCCGACCAGGATTTCCTTGTAAGCCGAGGACTCAAAACAGCCGCAGCGATGCGGCTGTTTTGCTTTCTGCGCCTCGCGCCGCTCAGGCCCGAACGGGCAAAAACCGCTTGAACACGAACCGCGGACCTCACCCGGCGCCTCTATGCTGCGCAGCATGGACACATCCGACCGGCCGCGCGCGTGGATACGGCTTCCCTCGGGAGCAGCACTGGATCTCATCAACCCACGGTCCGACGCCTGGACAGACCTCGACCTCGCAGCACGCTTGGCACGAACCTACCGGTGGGGCGGCGAGTCCGTTTGGCCGTGGCCACTGTCCGTCGCGCAGCACTCCCTGCTGGTGCTGGCATTGCGCCGCAACAGCGCGCCACACGCCTTGAGCAACGCCGAGGCGCGTGCCGAGCTGCTGCATGACGCCGAGGAAGGCTTTCTCGGTTTCGACTGCATCTCGCCACTCAAGCGCGTCCTTGGCGCGCCATTTCAGCAAGTAGCTAGCCGGCTGATGAGCGCCATTGCGCATCGCTACGAGCTGCCAGCATGGACGGAAGCCTCTCATCGCGTGCACAAACTGGCGGACCGCATCGCCGCCGCCTCCGAGGCCGTGCACTGCACGGGATGGTCGCAGCAAGAAGTGCGCGAGGTGCTGGGCATTGAGGAGCGCGTACTGACAGAAGACCCGCTGCAGGCCATCTACGGCGGCCAAGCCTGGGAGCCCTGGCCATCGGACGTCGCCGCCGACCGCTTCCTGTGCGAACTGCGTCGACTTCAGCCACAGTGATCAGCGCCGACGCAACATCGGCGCCGCCTCGACGCGCTGACCGTTGACGTATGGCGCGCCATTGATCACCTCGATCAACATATCCCCAAAGGCGCTGCGCCACACATAGCGCAACACACCGTCGGTGGCGAGTTCAAGGTCCTGCTGCGCCGGCACCTCAGGCCTGAGCAGAACTTGCGGCAACAAAGCGTCATTCATGGCCAGGAATCCCCCTGGCAAGGATACGCCGCCACGCGCTCGGCACCACCGGCTGCCGAGCCGCCGCCCGCTGGCACAATCAGCGGACTTCAGTTCCTCGCGTCACGGACGCCAACGCAGTGGAAACCACGCTCGCCGAGCCGCATCAGTCCGCCCTCTCAGGAGTTGCGCGCATGCTCGTGCACGCGGGCAAATTGCCCGTCAAGGCCGCTGAAGAGCTCGTGCGGCAGGCACGCGAGAAGAAGACCAGCTTCGTCAACGCGGTGATCGCCAGCGGACAGGTTTCCGCCGCTGATCTGGCTCACACGCTGTCCAGCGCATTGGCGCTGCCGCTGCTGGATCTGTCGGCGATGGACCCGCAGAAGCTGCCGCAGAACGTCATCGACGGCAAGCTCGCACAGCAGTACCAGGTCGTGGCGCTGTCACGACGCGGCAACCGGCTGTTCGTCGGTGGCGCCGACCCCACCGACCTGGAAGTCATCGAGCGCATCAAGTTCGCAACGCAACTCCAGCCCGAGTGGGTCATCGTCGAACATGACAAGCTGACCAAGCTGCTCAGCACCACCGGGGTCAGTGCGACGGAAACGCTCGAATCGATCGCCGGCGGCGAGTTCGATTTCGACATCGCCGAGGACGACGCCACACCGCAACAGGAAGCGGCCGAGCTCGCCGACGTGGAAGACGCGCCCGTCGTGCGCTTCCTACAGAAGATGTTGGTGGACGCCATCAACCTGCGCGCCTCCGACCTGCACTTCGAGCCCTACGAGTTCCATTACCGCGTGCGCTTCCGCGTCGACGGGGAACTGCGGGAGATCACGCAGCCACCCATCGCCATCAAGGACAAGCTGTCCTCGCGCATCAAGGTCATCTCACGGCTGGACATCGCCGAGCGCCGCGTGCCGCAAGACGGGCGCATGAAGCTCAAGTTCGGCAGCAAGTCCATCGACTTCCGCGTCAGCACGCTGCCCACGCTCTTTGGCGAAAAGATCGTGATCCGTATCCTGGACTCCTCCTCCGCCAAGCTCGGCATCGACGCGCTCGGCTACGAGAAGATCGAGAAGGAACGGTTGCTGGCCGCCATCTACCGCCCGTACGGCATGGTGCTGGTGACCGGCCCGACCGGCTCGGGCAAGACGGTGTCGCTCTACACCTGCCTGAACATCCTGAATCAGCCTGGCGTCAACATCTCGACCGTCGAGGATCCGGCGGAAATCAACCTGCCGGGCATCAACCAGGTCAACGTGAACGACAAGGCGGGCCTGAACTTCTCGGCCGCGTTGAAGTCCTTCCTGCGTCAGGATCCGGACATCATCATGGTCGGCGAAATCCGCGACCTGGAGACCGCCGACATTGCGATCAAGGCGGCACAGACGGGCCACATGGTCATGTCCACGCTGCACACCAACGATGCGCCCAAGACGCTGACACGCCTGCTGAACATGGGCGTTGCACCGTTCAACATCGCGTCCAGCGTGCTGCTGATCACCGCGCAGCGCCTGGTGCGCCGGCTGTGCGAGAACTGCAAGGCCCCGGCCGAGTACCCGCGCGATGCCATGCTGAAGGCCGGCTTCGTCGAGGAAGACTTCGACGGCAGCTGGAAGCCCTACCGCGCCGTGGGCTGCAGCAACTGCACAAACGGTTACCGCGGCCGCGTAGGCCTTTACCAAGTGATGCCCATCACGGAGGACATCCAGCGCATCATCCTCGCCGAGGGAACGGCGATGGACATCGCCGCGCAGGCCAAGAAGGAAGGCGTGCGTGATCTGCGGCAGTCGGGCTTGGTCAAGGTTCGTGCCGGCGTCACGACGCTGGAAGAAGTCCTGTCCGCCACCAACGAATAAAACAGTCGCGAGGAGAGTGCATGGCCACCGCCGCAGCAAAAGGCGTCAAGGACTTTGTCTTCGAATGGGAGGGCAAGGACCGCAACGGCAAGATCGTCAAGGGCGAGTTACGTGCCGGCGGTGAGGCCATGGTCAGCGCGACGCTGCGGCGTCAGGGCATCCTGGTCAACAAGGTCAAGAAGCGGCGTGCCAGCGGCGGCACATCCATCAAGCAAAAGGACATTGCCGTTTTCACACGGCAACTCGCCACGATGATGCGCGCAGGCGTGCCGCTGTTGCAGGCCTTTGACATCGTCGCCCGCGGCGCCACCAACCCGCGCCTGACCCGGCTGCTGAATGACATCCGCCAGGACGTTGAAACCGGCACCAGCCTGTCCGCTGCGTTCCGCAAGCATCCGATGTACTTCGACGCGCTGTACTGCAACCTCGTCGAGGCCGGTGAGGCTGGCGGCATTTTGGAAGCACTGCTGGACCGCTTGGCGATCTACCAGGAGAAGACGGTCGCGCTGAAGAACAAGATCAAGTCGGCGCTGACCTACCCCATCGCCGTGCTGACCGTGGCCTTCATCGTCGTCGCGATCATCATGATCTTCGTGATCCCGGCGTTCAAGGATGTGTTCGCGTCCTTCGGCGCTGACCTGCCAGCGCCCACGCTGATCGTCATGGCGATGTCGGAGTTCTTCGTCAGCTACTGGTACCTGATCTTCGGCAGCATCGGCGGCGGCCTGTACTTCTTCATCCAGAGCTGGAAGCGCTCCGTGAAGATGCAAAAGCGCATGGACCGGATCCTGCTGAAGATCCCGGTCTTCGGTGACCTGATGTTCAAGTCCGCCGTTGCGCGCTGGACGCGCACGCTGTCGACGATGTTCGCGGCCGGTGTGCCGCTGGTGGAAGCACTCGACTCTGTGGGCGGCGCCTCGGGCAACGCGGTGTTCCAGGAAGCCACCGAGCAGATCCAGCGCGACGTCTCTACCGGTTCGGCACTGACGACGTCCATGCAGACGACCGGCATCTTCCCGACCATGGTGCTGCAGATGGCCTCCATCGGCGAAGAATCCGGCTCGCTGGACCACATGCTGGCCAAGGCGGCCGAGTTCTATGAGGACGAGGTGGACGAGGCTGTGAAGGCGCTGTCCAGCCTGATGGAACCCTTCATCATCGTCATCCTGGGCGGCCTGATCGGTGGCATCGTCGTGTCCATGTACCTGCCCATCTTCAAGATCGGCGCGGTCGTGTGATCCGAGCGCGGCGCCGGCTCGGAATGCGGGTAGATTGCAACCCGCGTTCCACCTGACCCCGCCGCGCATCATGTCCCTCGCCACCATCGACTGGTCCCTCTGGCTCTCCCCCTGGGTGCTGGGCATCTTCGGGCTGTGCATCGGCAGCTTCCTGAACGTCGTCATCCACCGGCTGCCGCTGATGCTGGAGCGACAGTGGGTTCATGAGTCGGCCGCCCAGCTGACCGATGCCGCCGCGATGGCACGCACGGCCCAGTTGCCGCAAGCCGAGACCGCCAAGCTGGCCAAGGCGGTTGATGACTTCGGCACCCGCATCGAATCGCTGCCCCACTTCGGCATCGCCACCCCGCGCTCGCGCTGCCCGCATTGCGGCCACCAACTGCGCTGGCATGAGAACCTGCCGCTCGTCGGCTGGCTGCGGCTTGGCGGCAAGTGCGCGTCGTGCAAAGCGCCCATTTCCAAGCGCTACCCCCTCATCGAGCTGATCACCGGTCTCGCGTTCGCTGCCCTGTCCTGGCGCTTCGGTGCGCAGCCGGCAACGCTGCTGTGGTGCGGCTTCGTCGCAGCGCTGATCGCACTGGCGATGATCGATCTGGACACGCAATACCTGCCTGACGACATCACGCTGCCGCTGCTCTGGGGCGGGCTGGGCGCCTCAGCCCTGGGCTGGACGGTGCCGCTGGACAAAGCCGTCATCGGCGCGGCGGCAGGCTACCTGTCGCTGTGGTCCATCTACTGGCTCTACAAGCTGGTGCGCAACCGGGAAGGCATGGGCTATGGCGACTTCAAGCTGCTCGCCGCCATGGGCGCCTGGCTGGGCTGGCCCATGCTGCTGCCCATCATCCTGCTGTCGTCCGCCGTGGGGGCTGTGGTCGGCATCTGCCTGATCCTGTTCCGAGGCCATGGGCGTGAGGTGCCAATCCCATTCGGCCCCTACCTGGTGGGCGGCGGCCTTGTGGCCCTGTTCGTCGGGCAGTCCACGCTGCTGGGCATACTTGGCCTCTACCTGGGTTGAGCCGCTTGACCATGCGCATCGGGCTGACGGGCGGCATCGGCTCCGGCAAGAGCACGGTCGCCGGATTTCTACGCGAGGCTGGGGCCACCATCGTCGACACCGACGCCATCTCGCGCGCGCTGACCGCACCGGGCGGTGCCGGCATGCCCGCAATCGCCCAGCAATTCGGCGCAGAGTTCGTGACGGCAGATGGCGCGCTGGACCGCGATCGCATGCGCGCCCTCGCCTTCTCGGACGGCTCTGCCAAACGCCGCCTGGAAGCCATCCTGCATCCGTTGATCACAGCCGAGGCCCTGGCCCAGGCCGAAGCGGCCCACGCACCGCTGGTGGTGTACGACGTGCCCCTGCTGGTGGAGTCCGGCCGCTGGCGGTCGCGGGTCTCCCGCGTGCTGATCATCGACTGCACGGTGGACACGCAGCGGGCCCGCGTGCTGCAACGCCCGGGCTGGACGCCAGAGCGCGTCGACGGCGCACTGGCCGCACAGACATCACGCGAAGCCCGCCGCGCTGCCGCTGACGCCATCATCCTGAACGATGGCCTGCCGCTGGCCACGCTCAGAAGCGAGGTCATGAGCCTGGCCGCACGCTGGGGCTGTGAAACAATGACAACGCCCTGACTGAAGCCTGCGCCGTGGTCCTGTACGAGTACCCGTTCAACGAAAGCATCCGCACGATGCTTCGCCTCGAACACCTGTTTGACCGCTTCGGTGCGCTGATGGCCCGCGACCCCGCGCTGGACCACCACTTCGCGCTGGTCTCCCTGTTCGAGATCCTCGACGTCGCCTCGCGTGCCGACCTGAAGAGCGACCTGCTGAAGGAACTGGAAAAGCACAAGGCCCAGTTCAGCGCCTACCGCGGCAGCCCTGGTGTGGACGAGGCGCGTCTGGACGAAGTCATCGCCCGCCTCGACGGCGCCTTCCAGCGGCTGAACGCACAAAGCGGCAAGACCGGCGCCGCGCTGAGCAGCAATGAGTGGCTGATGAGCATCCGCAGCCGCATCAGCATCCCGGGCGGGACCTGCGAGTTCGACCTGCCGGCCTACTATCACTGGCAGCAACTGCTGCCCGTCCGCCGCCGCAAGGACCTGATGGCCTGGGCGCAGTCGCTGATGCCGCTGGCCGAGGCGCTGCAACTGCTGCTGGGCCTGCTGCGCGATTCAGGCACGCCACACAAGGTCGCCGCCAATGCGGGCCAGTTCCAGCAGAGCCTGCCAGCCGGCCGCGTCTACCAGCTGCTGCGCATGCGCATCGATCCCAGCCTGGGCCTCATCCCCGAGATCACCGGCCACCGGCTGATGGTGTCCATCCGGCTGATGCGGCAGGACGAGGAAGGCCGGCTGAAGCTGGCCCCCGAGGACACCGGTTTCGAACTGACGCTGTGCCAATGAAGAAGAACGCCCAAGGGGAGCGCCTGGTGCGTTGCCCGCAGTGCAGCGGCGACAGCGTCTTCGCGCCCAGCAACAAGTGGCGGCCGTTCTGCAGCGAACGCTGCCGACAGATCGACCTGGGCGCGTGGGCCAGCGAAAGCTTCCGCGTGCCGGCCGCACCGCCGCAAGACCCCGACGAACTCGGCCCCGACGGCCAGCACCTGCACTAGGCGCCGGCCCTGCCGGCAGGCCACGCCTCAGGCGTTCAGCAGGCGGCGAGACACCAACTCACGCCGGGCGCTGGCCGCATCCGTGAACAGGAAGGCCTGCCAGTCGCGCGCCAGTGCGGCATCGATGTTGACCGGATGGTCGTCGATGAACAGCAACTCAGATGGCGTGGCGCCGAACTGGCGTTCGGCCATGGCGTAGATCTCCGCCCCCGGCTTGCTCTGCTTGACGCGGCCCGAGAAGATGCCCGATGTGAACCACTCGTTCAGCGGGTACGTCCGGCTGAGGTGGTCGGCATAAGGCTCGGGCATGTTGGACAGGAAATGCAAGGTGTGCCCGGCGGCCAGGAGATCGCGGATCAGCACGACACTGGCCGGAATGGCCATCAACTCGTCAGGCACAGCGCGCACGACGGCCTCGACCTCGCCACGCGGCCAGCCGGTGCGCGCCGAGATGCGGCGCACCACTTCGTCGGCACCGATCAAGCCCTGGTCGAACAGGCCCCAGTCGCCGCCGTAGTTCTGGAAGAACACCGCCGCGACCTGGGCGCCCTGCTCCAGCGTCTCGATGCGGTGCGGCCAGACGCGCGCCAGGAAGCTGGCCGGGTGCCAGCGGAAGACGACGCCGCCGAAGTCGAAGACGATCTTCATGCCGAGGTCAGGCGAGCCAGCAGGCCGGCCGTGGAGCCGTCCAGGCCCGCCGTGTCGCCGGAATCCAGCCGCGGCAGCAACTGGTTGCACAGCGCCTTGCCGAGCTCCACGCCCCACTGGTCGAAGCTGTTGATGCCCCACAGCGCGCCAGTCACAAAGACGCGGTGCTCGTACAGCGCAATCAGCGCACCCAGCGAGCGCGGCGTCAGCGCGTCCAGCACCAGCGTCGTGCTCGGACGATTGCCAGGGAAGCTGCGGTGGCGGGACAGCACATCTCGGTCCAGCGTGGCCGAGGCCGTCGGCGCCTTCTCGGTCAGCGCCTCGGCGGCGGTCTTGCCCTGCATCAGCGCCTGGCTCTGCGCCAGGCAGTTGGCCAGCAGCTTGCGGTGCTGGTCGGCCAGCTTCTCGGCCAGCTCGCCGGTCACGCCATGGTTGGGGCGCTTCACGGCGATGAACTCGACGGGGATGACGTCCGTGCCCTGGTGCAGCATCTGGAAGTAGGCATGCTGGCCGTTGGTGCCGGCTTCGCCCCAGACGACCGGCGACGTGGCCACGGCCAGTGCGTTGCCGTCCAGGTCCACGCCCTTGCCGTTGCTCTCCATCTCCAGTTGCTGCAGATAGGCAGGCAGACGGCGCAGCCCCTGGTGGTAGGGCGCCACGCTGCGGCTCGTGAAGCCGTGGAAGTTGCGATACCAGATGTCGACCAGGCCCAGCAGCACCGGCAGGTTCTGCGCCAGCGGTGCGGTGGCGAAGTGGTGGTCCATCGCATGCGCGCCGGCCAGCAGTTGGCGGAAGTTGTCGGCGCCGACGGCAATGGCGATGGGCAGGCCGATCACCGACCACAGGGAGTAGCGGCCGCCCACCCAGTCCCAGAAGCCGAAGGCGGTGTCGATGCCGAACGCGGCCGCCGCAGCGGTGTTGCTGCTGGTGGCGACGAAGTGGCGCGCCACGTCCGTGCCGCCCTGGCTCAGGAACCAGGCCTTGGCGGCCTGCGCGTTGGCCAGCGTTTCCTGCGTCGTGAAGGTCTTGGACGCGATGACGAACAGCGTGCGCTTCGCGTCCAGGCCTGCCAGCACCGGCGCCAGGTCGTGGCCGTCGACGTTGGAGACGAAATGCAGCTTCAGGTCGCGGCGGGTGAACGCCTGCAACGCCTGCACAACCATCGCCGGGCCCAGGTCGCTGCCGCCGATGCCGATGTGGACCACATCGGTGATGTCACCGCGCTCGCCGCGCCGCACGCTCTCGGCAAAGGCCAGCATCGCGTCCAGCGAGGCCTGCACGTCGGCATTGAACGGCGCGTCGCTGCCGGCCGGCGCGCGCAGCGCCGTGTGCAGCACCGCGCGGCCTTCGGTGTGGTTGACCGGCTCACCGCGCAGCAGCGCGTCGCGGCGCGCGGCCAGGCCGCAGTCGGCGGCCAGCTTCAGCAGCAGCGCCAGCGTGGGCGCGTCGATGCGGTTCTTGGACAGGTCGGCAAAGACCTCGGGCGCTTCGAACGACAGCGCGCCGAAACGGCCCGCATCAGCCCGGAAGGCCTCGCGGATGTCGAAGCCGCGACCACTCGCGGCGTAGTGGGCTTGCAGTTCGGCCCAAACGGGGGAGAGGTCGCAGCGCATCGTCATGTCAGGCCGCCTCGATGAGCTTGTCGAGCTTGCCGGCGTCGACGGCGAACAGGCGGATGCCTTCGGCCAGCTTCTCGGTGGCCATCGCGTCCTCGTTCAGCGCGAAGCGGAAGGCGGCCTCATCCAGGTGGATGGCGGGCATGGCTGCGGCCTTGGCCGGGTCCAGCACGCGCTCCAGCTTGGCGTCTGCGGCCTGCAGCTGCGCCAGCAGATCGGGGCTGATGGTCAGCAGGTCGCAGCCCGCCAGTGCCTGGATCTGGCCGATGTTGCGGAAGCTTGCGCCCATCACCTCGGTCTTGATGCCGTGCTGCTTGAAGTAGGCGTAGATCTGCGACACCGACTTCACGCCCGGGTCGTTGACGCCCGCCATCGCGGCCTCGTCCCAGCTGGCGCCGGCCTGCTTCTTGTACCAGTCGTAGATGCGGCCGACGAAGGGCGAGATCAGCTGCACCTTGGCCTCGCCGCAGGCCACGGCCTGCGCGAACGCGAACAGCAGCGTCAGGTTGCAGCGGATGCCTTCGCGCTCCAGCTCGGCGGCGGCCTGGATGCCTTCCCACGTGGACGCCAGCTTAATCAGCACGCGCTCGCGCGAGATACCGGCGGCTTCGTACAGGCCGATGATGCGGCGCGCGCGGAACAGGCTGGCGGCCTTGTCGAACGACAGGCGTGCATCGACCTCGGTCGACACGCGGCCCGGCACGACCTTCAGGATCTCCAGGCCGAAGCGCACCAGCACGTGGTCGACGATCTCGTCCAGCGGCTTGCCGCGGTGGGCGTCAACCGTCTCCTTCAGCAGCGGCGCGTAATCAGGCGACTGCACGGCCTTCAGGATCAGCGAAGGGTTGGTCGTCGCGTCGCGCGGCGCGAACTGCGCCAGCTGCAGGAAGTTGCCGGTGTCTGCAACCACGGTGGTGAAGGACTTGAGTTGGTCGAGCTGGTTCATGGCTTGAGCTCCGGATTGACCCGGCGAAGAAACTGCTGCATAGTATTTCACGAAACTTAGTTACACAACGGTTAGCGCCCCCTGCGTGGGCCTGGCCTGGAGACGCTCCCGATGTCCTTCGATCTCGTGTTCTTTGGTGGTACCGGCGACCTGACGTGGCGCAAGCTGATGCCCGCGCTGTTCCAGGCCTTCCGGCACGGCAAGCTGCCCGAGGGCGGCCGCATTCTCGCCGTCGCCCGTGACGATCAGACCGACGAGCGCTACCGCGAGTGGCTGAAGGAGCGCTTCCGCGAGGTCGAGGCTGGCAAGCGCCCGAGCGACGAGGAGTTCGAGCGCTTCGCCGCGCTGGTGCACTACAAGCGCATGGACCTGTCCCAGCCCGAGCACTACCAGGGCCTGAAGGACTGGCTGGACGCGCGCAATGCCGACACCGTCGTGCTGTATCTCGCCACCAGCCCGCACCTGTTCACCGGCATCTGCCAGCAACTCGGCGCCGTGGGCCTGAACCACGACAAGGTGCGCGTGGTGCTGGAAAAGCCGCTGGGCCACGACCTGGCCAGCGCGCAGGAAATCAACCGCACCGTGCGCTCGGTGTTCGCCGAGCGCCAGGCCTTCCGCATCGACCACTACCTCGGCAAGCCCTCGGTGCAGAACCTGATGGCGCTGCGCTTCGGCAATGCGCTGTTCGAACCGCTGTGGCGCCGCGAAAGCATCGCCAACATCCAGATCACGCTGGCCGAACAGCTGGGCGTGGGCACGCGCGGCGCGTTCTACGACGGCACCGGCGCGCTGCGCGACATGATCCAGAACCATGCGCTGCAGCTGCTGACCATGATCGCCATGGAGCCGCCGGCCAGCAACGACGCCGACGCCATCCGCGACGAGAAGCTCAAGGTGCTGCGCGCGCTCAAGCCCTTCACGCGGGAGTCGGTCAGCCGCGACGTGGTGCGCGGCCAGTACCGCGCCGGCATGTGCGGTGGTCAACCCGCGCCCGGCTACTTGGAAGAGGTCAAGGTGCCGGCCGACAGTGCCTGCGAGACCTTCGTGGCTCTGCGCACCGAGGTCGAGAACTGGCGCTGGGCCGGCGTGCCGTTCTACCTTCGCACCGGCAAGCGCCTGGCCGCGCGGGATGCGCAGATCGTCGTCAACTTCCGCCCCGTCCCGCACCAGATCTTCCCGGGTGCAAGCTTGCCCAACCGGCTGGTCATCAAGCTGCAGCCGGAAGACGGGCTGGAACTCCAGCTGCTGGCCCAGAAGGGTGCCGGGGCCGGCGAGCAGCTGACGCCGGTGTCGCTGGACCTGGACTTCGACAAAGCCTTTGCCACCCATCGCGTCGGCGCCTACGAGCGCCTGCTGCTGGACGCGATCGCCGGCCGGCTGAATCTGTTCGTGCGCAGCGACGAGCAGGAGCAGGCCTGGCGCTGGGTCGAGCCCATCCTGGATGCCTGGGCGGCAGACGGCAACGGCCCGCGCCCTTACGCCGCAGGCTCCTGGGGGCCTGCCGCGGCCAGCGCCCTGGTGGCGCGCGATGGCTTCTCGTGGGCAGAAGAGCAATGAGGGCCGCCAAGGGGCGAACCACACGAGCCATGAGCGGAGAGCGGACATGAGCATCCTGGAGCGCGTGAAGGCCGCCCTGCCGGCGCTGCCCCCGGCCGAACAGCGCGTCGCCAAGCTGCTGCTGGCCGATGCCCGCAGCTTTGCCAACCTGCCGGTCAGCGAGCTGGCCGACCGCTCGCACGTGAGCAAGCCGACGGTGGTGCGCTTCTGCCGCAGTGTGGGCTATGACGGCCTGGCCGACTTCAAGCTCAAGCTCGCCGGCAGCGTCAACGAAGGCGTGCCCTTCGTGCACCGCGCGGTGGACGAGGACGACAAGCCCGGCGACGTCATCGTCAAGGTCGTTGACAACGCTGTAGCCGCCTTGCTGCACTACCGCAACGACGCCGCCAGCCATGCCTTCGAGCGCGCGATTGACGCGCTGGCAGACTCGGCCCGCCACAACAAGCGCATCGAGTTCTACGGCGTCGGCAACTCCGGCATCGTCGCCCAGGACGCGCAGCACAAGTTCTTCCGCCTGGGCGTGAACACCGTCGCCACCAGCGACGGCCACGTGCAGTTGATGAGCGCGACCATGCTGCAGCCCGGCGACTGCGCCGTCATCATCAGCAACTCCGGCCGCAGCCGCGACCTGCTGGACGCCGCCGAGATCGCGCGCAAGAAGGGCGCGACCATCATCATCATCACGGCCAGCGCGTCGCCGCTGGCGCAGCTGGCGCTGGGCCCGGGCCAGATCCTGCTGGCGGTGGATCACCCCGAGGACTTCGACCGCTACAGCCCCATGGTGTCGCGGCTGCTGCACCTGATCGCCGTGGACATCCTGACGACCGGTGTGGCGCTGAAGCTGGGCCAGCACCTGCGACCGGTGCTGCAGGAGATCAAGAAGAACCTGCGTGCCAAGCGCTACGCCGGCTGACTGGGCGGCCCCTCGTCCGGTCTCGCCTCGCTGAACGCGGGCGCGACCAACCGGTCCCCCGAGGGGACGGCGATGCTCGCCGCATCGAGCGGCGCGCACATCGCCAAACGGGCCGGCTTGGGGCAGCCCGGCGCTCGGCCCAGCGTCAGGCGCCTTGGACGCTCACCGGCCAGAGCAACTCGGCCACGCCATAGACGCGTGCCAGCTCGCGCAGCTTGTCAGGCGCGCCGTCCAGCTTGAGCGTGGCGCCCTGCTCGCCGCACTGGCGGGCCGCCGACAGCAGCAGGCTCAGCGCCGACGAATCGAAGTCCTTCAACTCGGCCGCCGACAGCCGCACCTCACGACCCGCCGCCGCCAACACCTGCGCAGCCTCGGCGCGCAGCGCGGGCGACATCTGCGCCCAGGCGGCGCGGGCGCCGTCCATGCGCAACCGCGCGGGGAGCTTCAAGCCGCTCAAGGTCAGGCCTTGGCTGCGCCAGCCTTGGCGTTCTTGTCGGCCAGGCTCTTGATCAGCCCATCGATGCCGTTGGCGCCGATTTCCTGGGCAAAGCTGTTGCGGTACTGATCCGCCAGCCAGATGCCCAGCACGTTGACGTCATAGATCTTCCAGACCGCACCCGTCTTCTCCAGGCGGTAGTCCAGCTGGATGGGATCGCCCTTGCCACGGATCTCGGTGCGCACGACGACCTCGGTGTCCGTCGGCTGCGCGCGCAGCGGCTTCAGGCCGATCTGCTGGTCCTTCACCTGCGTCAGCGCGCCAGCGTAGGTACGCACCAACAGCGTCTTGAACTCGGCCTGCAGCTTGGTCTGCTGGTCAGGCGTCGCCTGGCGCCAGAAACGGCCAACGGCCGACGCCGTCATGCGCTGGAAGTTCACGTGCGGCATCACCTTGGCATCAACCAAGGCGACGATCTTGCCGACGTTGCCGGCCTGGATCTCTTTGTCGGACTTGACCGCTTCCAGCACCTCGATGGACAGGCCGCGGATGAGTTGGTCAGGGGCGCTGCCGTCGGCAGCCTGGGCCGTCTGGGTCAGGCCCAGCGAGGCGATGGCAGCGGCCACGAGCAGGTGGCGGCGCAGGGAGGACATCAGAGTCATGGTGTCGCTTTCTCGAAACGGGACGGGCACTCAACGCGCCAGCCCGGGTTTTGGTTCACCGCGCCGTGGCGGGGGCCGGATCGGCGGGCTTCTTGACGGTGGGCGCCGGCTCCGTGGCGGGCGCCGACGCGGCGTCACCCGGCACCAGCACCTCAACCTCATCGTCGTCATCGAAACTGCCGCGGCGCTGCAGGTAGGCGTCGCGGTAGAAGGTGTACTTGTCCAGCGCAATGCCTTCCAGCATTTCACCAGCGCGCAGGAAGTTGGCCCGTGTGTTGACGATGTTCAGCGAGGTGATCAGCACCCGCTTGCTGCCGTCGTCAAACAGGTTGGCGGGCGACACCTGCCAGTCCACCGGCAGGGCCAGCGAATCCCGCACGGACGACGGGCCGAACAGCGGCCACACGACATAGGCGCCCGTGCCCATGCCCCAGTGGCCCAAGGTCTTGCCGAAGTCCTGGCTGTTCTTCTCCAGACCTGCCTCGGTGGCGATGTCCAGCACACCGGCCAGGCCGAGGGTGGAGTTCACGGCGAAGCGCATGCCCTGCTCGATGCCGGGCTTGAAACGCCCCTGCAGCACCAGGTTGACCGCCGACCAGGCGTCGCCGATGTTGCCGAAGAAGTTGTCGATGCCGGTGCGGATGGGCGCCGGCACGACCTCGGAGTAAGCGGTCGCCACGGGCTTGAGCACGTGGGCGTCCAGCTTCTCGTTGAAGGCGAAGACCTTGCGGTTCCAGTTCTCCCATGGGTCCAGCCGCTGGCCCTTGGACCCCATGACCTTGTCGACCGCGCGCTCGATGCGCGTGCCCACACCCTGCACGGTCTGGCAGCCCGCCAGGCCAACGGCCAGCGCCAGCACGGCGAGCCCTCGCACCAGGCGGCGCATCACGGCTTGCTCCCGCCGGCCGGCGCAGCGCTGCCCATGTCGGACGCCTTGCTGTTGATGAACTGGCCGATCAGGTTCTCCAGCACGACAGCGCTTTGCGTCTGCTTGATGAGGTCGCCGCTGGCCAGGTTCTTCTCGTCGGCGCCCGGCTCCAGGCCGATGTACTGCTCACCAAGCAGGCCCGACGTCAGGATCTTGGCCGAGCTGTCCTTGGGGAAGGCGGTGTTCTTGTTCAGGTTGATGACGACCTTGGCCTGGAAGGTCTTGTCGTCGAAGCTGATGGACTCCACGCGCCCCACGACCACGCCGGCACTCTTGACCGCCGCATTGGGCTTCAGGCCGCCGATGTTGTCGAAGCGCGCCGACACCTGGTAGGTGGCATCGAAATTGAGGCTGAGCAGATTGCCGGCCTTCAATGCCAGGAAGAGCAGCGCCGCGCCACCCAGCAGCACGAAGAACCCCACCCAGGCGTCATGTCGAGAGGCTTGCATGTGTACTCCCTGACTCCATTCAAATAGAAAACATCATCGCGGTCAGCATGAAGTCCGCCGCCAGCACGGCGAGGGACGACAGCACCACCGTGCGCGTGGTGGCGGCCGACACACCTTCCGGCGTCGGCCGGCAGGTGTAGCCCTGCAGCAGCGCCACGAAGGTCACCGTCACGCCGAACACCAGACTCTTGACGACGCCATTGCCGACGTCCGCGAACACATCCACACCGCCCTGCATCTGCGACCAGAACGCGCCGGCATCAATGCCGATCAACGGCACCGCCACCAGCCAGCCGCCGATGATGCCGACGGCCGAAAACACAGCCGCAAGTAACGGCATGGCAATGAAGCCGCCCCAGAAACGCGGCGCGAGCACACGCTGCACGGGGTCGACAGCCATCATCTCCATGGCCGTGAGCTGCTCACCAGCCTTCATCAGGCCGATCTCGGCCGTCAGCGAGGTGCCCGCGCGCCCGGCAAACAGCAACGCCGTGACGACCGGGCCGAGCTCACGCACCAAGCTCAGCGCCACCAGCAGGCCCACCGCCTCGGCGGAGCCGTAGCGCTGCAGTGTGTAGTAGCCCTGCAGTGCCAGCACGAAGCCCACGAACAGACCCGACACGCCGATGATGGACAGCGACTTGTTGCCCAGGTGGAAGACCTGCTCGCGCACGAGAACGAAGCGCGCCAGCGCCTTCGGCGAGCGCGCCAGCAGGCTGAGGAACAAGCGAGCCGCCGCGCCGATGTCGACGAGCTTGTGGCGCACACCGGCGCCCAGACGTGTCGCGAAGCCGATCATGCCGACACCCCGAAGTCTTCGGCCACCGGCCTGGCCGGCTGGTGGAAGCGCACCGGGCCATCGGCCTCGGCGCCAACGAACTGGCGCACCAGCGGGTCGTCACTGTGGCGCAGCTCGTCCGGCGAGCCCTGCGCCACGATGCGGCCATTGGCCACCATGGCAACGTGGTCGGCGATCTGGAAGGTTTCGTGCAGGTCGTGCGAGACGATGACGCTCGTCAGGCCCAGCGCATCGTTCAGGTCACGGATCAGGCGGGCGGCAATGCCCAGGGAAATCGGGTCCAGGCCGGCGAAGGGCTCGTCGTACAGCACGAGGTCGGGGTCCAGCGCGATGGCGCGGGCCAGTGCGACGCGGCGCGCCATGCCGCCGGAGATCTCGCTGGGCAGCAGGTCGCGCGCGCCGCGCAGGCCCACGGCGTTGAGCTTCATCAGCACGAGGTCGCGGATCATGGCCTCGGGCAGGTCGGTGTGCTCGCGCAGCGGGAAGGCCACGTTCTCGAACACACTGAGATCGGTGAACAGCGCGCCGAACTGAAACAGCATGCCCATGCGTCGACGCACGGCGTACAGGCCGGCCAAGTCCAGCGGCGCGAGATCCTGCCCGTCGAACAGCACCTGGCCCGACAGCGGCCGCAGTTGCCGCCCCAACAGCCGCAGCACGGTGGTCTTGCCGCCGCCCGAGGTGCCGATCAGCGCCAGGATCTTGCCGCGCTCCAGCTTCAGGTTGACGCCGTCGAGGATCACGCGATCGCCATAGCCACAGCTGACGTTGCGCAGTTCGATCAGAGGTACGGATGCCAAGGAAGTCACGCGGACGGGCCGGAGCCGAGCGGGATGAAAGGGCGCCATGATAGGGGAAACACCGAGATGCTACGGACCGGCTTGCAAAGAGCCGGTAAAGCAGCCTGGCTAGCGCGCCCCGCGCAAGGCTTGCGCTGCCGAATGCAGATCCAACCGGGCCTGAGCGTGTGCCAGTTCACGCTCGGCGATCGCTGCGCGACCAGCGTTCATCGCCCTGCGACGAGCGGTAGGCTAGAACGCCACCCCGCCACCAAAATAGTTGCACTGCCATGAAGAAGCTCGCCATGCATCGCCAACGCCCCTACGCCAGCCTCAGCGGCTTCACGCTCATCGAGTTGATGATCGCGGTGGCCATTGTGTCCATCCTGGCGGCAGTGGCGGTGCCGCAGTACACCGCGTACGTGACCCGCGGCCGCATCCCCGATGCGACCAACGCGCTGGCCACCCGGGCCGTGCAGGCCGAGCAGTACTTCCAGGACTTCCGCACCTACGCCAACACGACGAATGCCAACAACCCGGGGTGCGCCAGCGACACATCGGGCAAACACTTCGACTTCAGCTGCTCCGCGGCCAGCGCGACAGGCTTTGTCATCCAGGCAGTCGGCAAGAACTCGATGGCCGGCTTCACCTACACGATCAACCAGGCCGGCAGCAAGACATCGACGGTGCCCACGGGCTGGACCGGCAGCACCACGTGCTGGGTCATCAAGAAGGACGGATCGTGCTGACCGCAAGGCGGCAGCAGGGCATCAGCCTCGTCGAGGCGATGGTGGCCCTGGTCATCGGTGGCGTCATGCTGGCGATGGCGCTGCCGAGCTTCTCGGCCTGGATCACCGGCACGCGCATCCGCGCCACGGCCGAGGGCCTGCTGGCCGGCCTGCAATACGCCAAGAGCGAGGCCACGACACGCAACATGCAGATCCGCTTCCAGCTGACCACCTCGCTGGACGCGAACTGCCAGCGCAGCACGGCCAGCGGCAACTGGGTGGTCGACCTGGTGGACCCGGCCGACGACTCCGTCGAGGGCCGCTGCAATGAGCCCGCAAGCGACACCGCCGCGCCCGGCATCCTGCAACTGCGTGCGGCAAGCGAGACGGGCGGCGGCGTTGCCGTGCGTGCCGATGCCGACCAGGTGGTTTTCAACGGTCTCGGCCGCCAGGCCCCAACCGCTGCAGGCGCCAACGTCAACACCGTCACCTACGACTTCACCCCGACGGCCGCCAACGGCAGCTGCGTGGCGGCAGGTGGCAAGGTGACCTGTCTGCGCATCGTCGTGTCGCCCGCCGGCCAGGTGCGCATGTGCAACCCCGCCGCCGCCTCTGGCGACCCCCAAGCATGCTGAATCGCTCCCGCCCCCGTCATGCGCAATCCGGCGTCATGCTGCTGGAGGTGCTGATCGCGCTGCTGATCTTCGCGCTCGGCGTGCTGGGCCTGGTGGGCCTTCAGGCGAACGCGATCAAGCAGTCCGGCCAAGCCAAGTACCGGGCTGATGCCACGCTGCTGGCCAACGAACTGATCGGGCAGATGTGGCTCAGCGGCCGCACCTTCGCCATCTTGCAAGCCGGATTCAGCAGTGCCGGCACCGGTGGCGCCCAGTACAACGCGTGGAAGGCGCGCGTGGCCGCGGCGTTGCCCGGCGCAGACTCGCAGCCCCCCACGGTGGCCCTGCAGGCCATTCCGCGGCTGCCGACGCTGGTGGCCGGCGTCGAGACCCCCAGCACGCTGCCGCCCGGCACGCGCGTCACGATCACCATGCGCTGGAAGGCGCCGGGCGAACCCACCGGTGACCCCCACCACAGCCTCGTGCTGGTCAACGAGATCAACTGATGCCCTCCACTTCCTCGCACACGCCGCATCGGTTCGCCGGCTTCAGCCTCGTGGAGCTGATGGTGGGCATCGTCGTGGCCATGGCCGCCGTCATCGTGGTGATGCAGGTCTTCAAGGTCTCCGAGGGGCAGCGCCGCACCACCACGGGTGGCGACGACGCGTCCACCACCGGCGCGATCGCGCTGAGCCTGCTGCAGCGTGACCTGCGCCAGGCTGGCCAGGGCATCGCCAATCCGCAGCTCATGGCCTGCCAGCTCAATCTTGGCAATGGCCGCAGCGTGGCCCAATTGCTGCCGCTGCAGATCAACCCGGCCGGCATCCCGGCCGGTGATGACGACACGGATGTGCTGCTGGTCAGCTACGGCTCAGGCTGGGGCGGGCCCGAGGGGGCGCTGATCGTCACGCAACCCAGCGCCGCCCAGTACACAGTCGGCGCTCCACAGGCCCACCAGCTGGGCGACCGGCTGATCGCCACCCCCGCCACCCGGGCGGCGCCTTGTGCACTGGACCTCACCAGCCTCAGCGCAGCCCCGGTGGGCAACACGATCAGCGTGGCGCTGGGCGCCAATGGCGTGGCTGGCGGCATGCTGTTCAACCTGGGTCGCACCCCGCGCTTCATGGCCTACGCAGTGCGTCAGGGGCGGCTGACGGCCTGTGATTTTCTGACCCACAACTGCGCCAGTGCCGCCCCCGAGAACTGGACAGAAGTCGCCGACAACATCGTCAGCCTGCGGGCGGAATACGCCATCGACACCACGGCGCCAACGCGCGACCTCGTGGTCGACAGCTTTGCGCAGATGCCGCCGAATGCCCAGTTCCCAGGCGGTGTCTGCGCCTGGTCACGCATCTATGGCGTGCGCCTTGCGCTGGTGGCGCGCAACCGCCAGGCCGAAGCACAAGACCTGGACGTCCCCGCGCCGACATGGGCCTCGGCGGAGGCGCCCATCCAACTCGCGGAAGGCTGGCAACGCTTTCGCTACAAGACCTTCGAAACCACGGTGCCGCTGCGCAACATGCCGCTCACCTTCACGGGATGCCCTTGACCATGCGCTCCTCCCTCGGTCGTCAACAAGGCCTGGTGCTGGTGCTGGCACTGGTGGTGCTCGCGGCCTTGTCGCTCGCCGCCGTGGGCCTGATGCGCGGCGTGCTCGGCAGCAACCGGGTGGCCGGCAACCTGGCCTACCAGCAAGCGGCCGTCCAAGCCGCCGACGGCGGCGTGGAGACGGCACTGGCGTGGCTGGAACAGTTGTCAACCGAGAAGCTGGCCGGTGCCACACCGGGTGCGCCCCCGGTCGATGCCAATCGCCTCTACGGCAACCTGTCGAAAGCCGACGGCTCGCGCTTCAATTACGTCGCCACGCGGGCCGACCCTGGCGTCACCCAGACATGGGAAGGTTTCTGGCAGACGCTCGCGGCGGCCAGCCAGGTGAACGATCTCGCGGCAGACGCTGCCGGCAATCGCGTGTCCTTCGTCATCCACCGGCTGTGCGCCAATGCCGGCCCGCCCAAGGATTCGGTGTGCGAGACCTCTCCAGCGCTGGCCACGTCGCAGAACAACAGCCGCGGCGGCAATGAGCAGGTCAATGGCCTGGGCCAGGTCTATTACCGCATCACCGTGCGCGTGCAAGGGCCGCGCAACGCCACCAGTTTCATCCAGGTCGTGGCCGCCATCTGAGCGGCATGCACCACGCCGAGGTCATCATGAAGTTCAGTTCATCCCGCCTGATTTTTGCCCTGGTCTGCAGCCTGGGGGCGCTCGTCCTGAGCCGCCCGGCGCTGGCAGCGGTCACCGACATCGCGCAGTCGCCGTTGGTGGTGGCCAACCCGGATGCGGTCAAGACCAACCTGATGTTCATCCTGGACGACTCGGGCTCGATGGGCTTTGACTTCCTGCCTGATCACATCAACGGCGATGGTGACCCGGACCCCAGGCTGTGCCGCAGCACGGGCGCCACGCCCGTCAACAGCGGCGACTTCAACAACACCTGCTGCATCGGCGGCAACAACTCTGCCGCCTGCTGGACGGGGGCTGCCCCCTTCGGCAATCTGCGCGGCCAGCCGCCCTTCCTGACGGCAGGCTTCAACGGCCTGGCCTACGACCCGGCCGTCTACTACAAGCCCCCGGTTCGTGCCAACGGTACCCCCTGGCCCAGCCAGTCGCGCGCGAACACGACCAACTGGACCGTGGTGAAGAACGATGCGTACAACATCCAGAACACCAACAGCATCGACCTGACCACCCAGTTCCCGGACACCGCCTGGTGTGTGGATGACACCTTCACGGACTGCCTGCGCAACGACAACTACGTGCTGCCCGGCAATGTGGGCGGCAAGGCCTACGTGAAATACAACCCCACCGTGGCCTCGGGCACTGGCATGGTTGCCACCGGCGCGCCTGACAACGCCACCACGGCAGAACGCAGCTTCGGCCCTCACTACTACCGCATCATTGCCGCCGAGTACTGCAACGACGTGAGCCTGCGCGACTGCCGGGGCACCGCTGGCGGCGTCTACACCATCCCGGCGCCGCTGCGCTGGTGCAAGACCGACGCTGACGCCCGTGCGTCCACGCCTGGCGTGGCCGCATGCCAGGCCACACGCAACGGCACCTTCGCCCATGCGCGCTTTCCCACCAAGTTCTTCTCGGCCGGCGTGAAGGGCGACACGCCCACGCGTGCCAGCGTGACCTTCGTCATCGGCCGCCTGAATTGCTACATCAACATGACCGCCATCACGGTGGGCGGCGTGAACCTGCTCAATGCCAACACCGGGGCCACCAACAGCCGCGACACACTGGGCGCCAAGATCGCGGAGCAGATCAGCGCCAAGACCTCGACCGGCTACACCGCCACCGGCAACCGCACCGTGACGATCTACGCCCCGCATGGCGTGGACACCACGGCCACGGTCTACTTCACCTACACCGTCAGCGCTGGCGGCTGCACGCTGCCGCTGGACCGGGCTGCGCCTGCCTTCAGCGGCTACTCCGCCGGCACGCCTGACGTGCCCGGCAGCTACACCGGCCGTTTCGAGCGCGTGGACATCGTGCCCACCCGCACGACCTACCCCAAGGCCAGCGGCCGCGTGGACTGCACCACCGCCGCCACCAGCTGCAGCTACGACGAGGAAATGACGAACTTCGCGAACTGGTGGACCTACTACCACACACGCATGCAGTCCATGAAGTCCTCGGCCAGCCTCGCCTTCGCCGGCATCGGCAACAACCGGCGCGTGGGCTACATGAGCATCAACAACAGCACGGGCACCGATTACCTCAACCTGGACACCTTCGAGGATGTGGCCTCGATGGCCTACACGCAGAAGTCCAAGTGGTTCGCCAAGCTCGTGGCCGCGCGGCCGTTCAGGTCCACACCGCTGCGCACTGCCCTCTCCACGGCCGGCAAGCTGTTCGCCGGCAAGCTCAACGGCACGACTTTCAACGGCTCGACCGTGGTTGACCCTGTGCAGTACTCCTGCCAGCGCAACTTCACCATCCTGTCCACCGACGGCTTCTGGAACGAGGGGTCCAACCCCACCAAGCCGGACGGTAGCGAGATCGGCGAGCAGGACAGCACGCTGCCCCGTCCGGCCTACGACGGCACAGCCACCAGCAACACGCTGGCCGACGTCGCCGCCTACTACGCCAGCACGGACCTGCGCACCGGCGCCACCGGCAGCGCCGACTGCCGCAGCGGCAGCGGCACGGCAGCGGATGTGTGCGGCAACAGCACCAACACCACCGTCAAGCCCGACGAGGTACAGAGCATGAAGACCTTCACGCTCGGCCTCGGCGCCTCGGGCTACATGCAGTTCTCGCCGACCTACCTGACCGATGTGACCGGCGACTTCTACTCGGTGCGCGAGGGCGTGGCGCCCAACCCCGCTGCCGGCGTGTGCTCGTGGCAGACCTCTGGCAACTGCAACTGGCCCCAGCCCGTCAACAACACGCTCACCACCATCGATGACCTCTGGCACGCTGCGGTGAACGGCGGCGGCACCTACTTCAGCGCGTCCAACCCCACATCGCTCTACACCGGCCTGTCGAGCGCGATCAAGGCACTGGACGGCCAGACAGGCGCCGCAGCGGCGGCCTCGGTGAGCAACCCCAACGTCTCGGCTGGCGACAACAAGGTGTTCGTCTCCAACTTCGTGTCGGCGGAATGGTCGGGCGAGCTGCGCAGCCTGCAGATGAACATCGAGACTGGCGCCATCGATCTGGATTCACCCAACTGGTCGGCCCGCAACCTGCTCAACAGCAACGCGTCGCGCAACATCCTGATGTTCGCGGGTGCCGAGCCCAACAAGCTCAAGCCCTTCACCTGGTCCAGCATGACCAGCACTGAGCGGGCCAATTTCACGCTCTCGCACATCACCGCCAGCGGCCGCGCGCTGACGCAGTTCTGCAGCTTCGGCCCCTATTGCCTGTCGTCGGGCGACCAATCCAGTGCGGCTGGCGAGCCGCTGGTGAACTTCCTCCGTGGTGACCGCACCCACGAAGGCGACATCTCTGCGCCCGCCAAGTACTTCCGCCAGCGCAACTACGTGCTGGGCGACATCATCAGCTCGGAAGCGGCCTACGTGACCAAGCCGCGCCTGGCCTACGTGGATGCCGGCTACGACAGCTTCAAGAGCGATGCTGCCGGCCGCACCAACATGGTCTACGTGGCCGCCAACGACGGCATGCTGCACGCCTTCAACGCCGACACCGGCGTGGAGGCCTGGGCCTTTGTGCCGACCGCCGTGCTGCCCAAGCTCTACAAGCTGGCGGACAAGCAGTACGCCACGCAGCACGAGTACTTCGTGGACGGCTCGCCGATCTCGCGCGACGTGTACGTCGACGGGCGCTGGCGCACGCTGCTGGTCGGCGGCCAAGGCGCAGGCGGCCGCAGCTACTACGCGCTGGACGTCACCGACCCCGAGGCGCCCAAGGCGCTGTGGGAGTTCACCGACACCAACCTGGGCCTGACCTTCGGCAAGCCTGAGATCGGCAAGCTCAAGGATGGCACCTGGGTCGTGATGTTCGGCTCCGGCTACAACAACGTGTCGCCCGGCGACGGCGTGGGACGGCTCTACATCGTCAACGCGATCACCGGCGCGCTGATACGCACCATCTCCACCGGCGCGGGCAATTCCACGACACCGGCGGGTTTGGCCCACATCACGGCCTGGGTGGACGACAGCAAAGTCGACAACACCAAGCAACGCGTCTACGCCGGTGACAACCTGGGCAACCTCTGGCGCTTTGACATCAACAACACCTTGGGTGTGGCCGGCTATGACGCCCAGCGCCTGGCCACGCTGCGCTCCAAGACCGGCCTGGCGCAGCCCATCACCTCCCGGCCCGAACTGGGCCTGGTGGATGAACACACCATGGTCTACGTGGGCACGGGCCGCTACCTGGGCCAGAGCGACCTGACCGATTCGGGTGGCCAGACCGTCTATGGCATCAAGGACAAGCTGGACACCACCGACATCGGCGACCCGCGCAACGCGGGCAATGCCTTCGTCGAACAGACGCTGACGGCCGGCACCTGCCCCACTGGCATGACGGGATGCAAAGCAGGTCAAGTCATCCGCACCAACAACGCCCCCAAGCCGGTCGACCTGTCCGTCAACGGCGGCTGGTTCGTGGACCTGCCCCAGGCCCGTGAGCGCGTGAACACCGACCCGCAGCTGGTGCTGGGCACGCTGATCGTCATGTCCAACGTCGTGGACGCCGGCAATATCTGCACGGCCGGCGGCAGCAGCTGGGCCAACTACTTCGACTACCGCAGCGGCGGCCCGGTCGACGCCAAGCTGACCAGCGTGTTCCTGGACTCCATGTCCACCTCCATGACGGTCAGCAGCCTGGTCAACGGCGACATCGTCGGCACCGTGGTGTGCACCACCGGCTGCGTGCGGCAGGAAGACCCGCTGATCAAGAGCGCGACTGCTGGCACCCGCCGCGTCTCCTGGCGCGATCTGCTGCAGCAGTGAGACCGCGCCTGGCGGCCAGCGCCGCCCTGGCCTTGGCCGCCCACGGGGCGCTGATGCTGGGGCTCGTGCAAGCGCCGCCCACACCGGGCGGCGCGGTGCGGCATGCCGCACTGTCGACCCGCATGGTGGACGTCGCGGCAACCACGGCTGCGCCGGCACTGCCGACCACCGCAGCGCCCGACGACAGCCACCGGCAAGACGGCGCTGCGCCGCCCACGCTCGCGCACGCAGCGACTGCCGAGGACGGCGCCGGCGCCACGCCTGCGCCTGACCGCTACGCACCCACGCTCGCACCCGACGTCGCTCACATCGCGATGCCGGATGCAGCGCTGCCGAACGAAGGCGTGGTGCTGCGCGTGCTGCTGCAGCTGGATGCGCAGGGGCTTGCCGCGGCCACGGACTTTGCCGCGCCGCCGCAGACCCCGCCTGGCTTCATCAAGACGACCGAGCTGGCGCTGCGCCGCGGGCTGCTGCAACTGCCCCAGGAAGCCCTGGCCCAGACGGGGCTCGCCTACTGCCTGCGTGTGCGGTTCATGCCGGACGTCGCCGAGCCCGAACTCGCCTGGCTGCCGGGCATCGCCCACAGCCGCGAGCACTGCTTGCAGGGCCGCGAGCCTGTGGCCCGCGTCCTGCAGTAAGCGGGCCGATTACCGCGGCAGCCGGCTCACGCCCATCAGGTACTCATCCACCGCCTTGGCGGCCTGGCGGCCTTCGCGGATGGCCCAGACGACCAGGCTCTGGCCGCGGCGCATGTCGCCAGCGGCGAACACCTTGTCGACATTGGTCTTGTAGGCCGCCGCACCTTCCGTGCTGGCCTTGCCGTTGCCACGAGCGTCCTTGTCGACACCGAAGGCATCGAGGATGGTCGCGACCGGCGACACGAAGCCCATCGCCAGGAAGGCCAGGTCCGCCTTCAGGATCTGCTCGCTGCCCTCGACCTCGGTCATCTTGCCGCCTTCCCACTTCAGGCGAACGGTCTTGACGCCGGTCAGCTTGCCTTTCTCGCCGATGAACTCCTTGGTGGCGATGGCGAACTCGCGCTCGCAACCCTCTTCGTGGCTGGACGAGGTGCGCAGCTTGATCGGCCAGTACGGCCAGGTCAGCGGGCGGTCTTCCACCTCGGGCGGCTGAGGCAGCAGCTCGAACTGCGTCACGCTCTTGGCGCCGTGGCGGTTGCTGGTGCCGACGCAGTCGGAACCGGTGTCGCCACCACCAATGACGATGACGTGCTTGCCGTCGGCGCGGATCTGGTTCTTCAGCTTGTCGCCGGCGTTGACCTTGTTCTGCTGCGGCAGGAACTCCATCGCGAAGTGCACGCCGGCCAGATCGCGGCCCGGCACGGGCAGGTCACGCGACTGCTCGGCACCGCCGGTCAGCAGCACGGCGTCGAACTGGCTCTTGAGCTCGTCAGCGCTGATGGTTTCCTTGGCCCAGTTGGTGACCTTGGAGCCTTCGGGCAGCGCGGCGACCATGACGCCGGTGCGGAACTCGACGCCCTCGGCCTTCATCTGCTCGACGCGGCGGTCGATGTGGGACTTCTCCATCTTGAAGTCCGGGATGCCGTAGCGCAGCAGGCCGCCCACGCGGTCGTTCTTCTCGAACACCGTGACGCTGTGGCCCACGCGGGCCAGTTGCTGCGCAGCGGCCAGGCCGGCAGGGCCGGCGCCGACGATGGCGACGGTCTTGCCGGTCTTGACCTTGGGCGGCTGCGGCTGCACCCAACCCTCGGCCCAGGCGCGGTCGATGATGGCGTGCTCGATGGACTTGATGCCCACCGCGTCGTCATTGACGTTCAGCGTGCAAGCCGCCTCGCAAGGTGCGGGGCAGATGCGGCCGGTGAACTCGGGGAAGTTGTTGGTGCTGTGGAGCACGGTGATGGCGTGCTTCCAGTCTTCCGGCCGGCCCTTGTAGACCAGGTCGTTGAAGTCCGGGATGACGTTGTTGACCGGGCAGCCGTTGTTGCAGAACGGCGTGCCGCAGTCCATGCAGCGGGCGCCCTGCTGCTTGGCCTGGTCAACGTTCAGCGCAATGACGAATTCCTTGTAGTTCTTGACGCGAGCGGTGACGGGCTCGTAGCCCTCTTCCAGACGCTCGTACTCCATGAAGCCAGTGACTTTCCCCATGACGTGACTCCTCAGACCTTGGCTGCTGCCGCAGGCGCCTTGGCCTGAGCAATGGTGGTGGCGGCTTCCTTGGCGGCGTTGAGCTCACCCAGGGCGCGGCGGTATTCGTTCGGGAACACCTTGACGAACTTGGCGCGCGACTCGGCCCAGTGGTCGAGGATGTCGCGCGCGCGCTGGCTGCCGGTCCAGCGGTGGTGGTCTTCCAGCAGCTTCTTCAGGATGGCCTCGTCGGTCTGGGCCTCGCGATCCACGCCGTCCACACCCTTGACGCGGTGCCAGATGGCCTTGTCCACCTGCGCCTCCTGCTCCTGCGCGCTCATCAGCCTCTCCAGCGTGACCATGCTGGTGTTGCAGCGGCTGGCGAAGTGGCCGTCCTCATCGAAGACGTAGGCGATGCCGCCGCTCATGCCGGCGGCGAAGTTGCGGCCGGTCTTGCCCAGCACGGCAACCGTGCCGCCGGTCATGTACTCGCAGCCATGGTCGCCCGTGCCTTCGACGACCGCCGTGGCACCCGACAGGCGCACCGCGAAGCGTTCGCCGGCCACGCCACGGAAGAAGGCCTCGCCGCGGGTCGCACCGATCAGCGCGGTGTTGCCGACGATGATGTTCTTCGTCGCGTCGCCGCGGAAGTCGATGCTCGGGCGCACAACGACGCGGCCGCCGGACAGGCCCTTGCCGGTGTAGTCGTTGGCGTCACCGATCAGGTAGAAGCTGATGCCCTGCGCCAGGAAGGCGCCGAAGCTCTGGCCGCCCGTGCCTTCCATCTGGATGAAGATGGTGTGGTCGGGCAGGCCTTCGGGCTTGCGGCGGATCAGCTCACCGGACAGGCGCGCACCGACCGAGCGGCGCACGTTGGTCACCTCCTGCATGAACTGCACCTTCTCGCCCTTCTCGAAGGCGGGCAGGCACTTCTCGATGAGCTTGACGTCCAGCGCCTTGTCCAGGCCGTGGTCCTGCACATCGTTGTGGATGCGGGCCACGTCGGCCGGCACGTTGGGGCGATGGAAGATGCGGGCGAAGTCCAGGCCCTTGGCCTTCCAGTGGCTGATGGCCTTCTTGGTGTCCAGCCAGTCAGAGCGACCGATCAGTTCGTCGAACTTACGCACGCCGAGCTGGGCCATGATCTGGCGCGCTTCTTCGGCGACGAAGAAGAAGTAGTTGACGACGTGCTCGGGGCGGCCGGTGAACTTCTTGCGCAGCACCGGGTCTTGCGTGGCCACGCCCACCGGGCAGGTGTTCAGGTGGCACTTGCGCATCATGATGCAGCCCTCGGCGACCAGCGGCGCGGTCGCGAAGCCGAACTCGTCGGCGCCGAGCAGCGCACCGATGACGACGTCGCGGCCGGTCTTCATCTGGCCATCGGCCTGCACGCGCACGCGGCCACGCAGGCGGTTGACGACCAGCGTCTGCTGCGTCTCGGCCAGGCCCAGCTCCCACGGCGTGCCGCAGTGCTTGATGGACGACCAGGGCGAGGCGCCCGTGCCGCCGTCGTGGCCAGCGATCACGATGTGGTCGGCCTTGCACTTGGCCACGCCGGTGGCCACCGTGCCCACGCCCACTTCCGACACCAGCTTGACCGACACGTCGGCCTGCGGGTTGACGTTCTTCAGGTCGTGGATGAGCTGGGCCAGGTCCTCGATGGAGTAGATGTCGTGGTGCGGCGGCGGGCTGATGAGGCCGACGCCCGGCACCGAGTGGCGCAGGAAGCCGATGTACTCGGACACCTTGCCGCCGGGCAGCTGGCCGCCCTCGCCAGGCTTGGCACCCTGAGCCATCTTGATCTGGATCTGGTCGGCGCTGACGAGGTACTCGGTGGTGACACCGAAGCGGCCCGACGCGACCTGCTTGATCTTGGAGCGCAGGCTGTCGCCTTCCTTCAGCTCGTAGTCGGCCTCCATGATGTGGTGGCCGAGCACATCGCCCACCTTGCTTCCGCCGGTGATCTTGATGCCCTTGAGCTCGTTGCGGTAGCGGGCCGGGTCTTCACCGCCCTCACCGGTGTTGCTCTTGCCGCCGATGCGGTTCATCGCAACCGCCAACGTGGCGTGGGCTTCGGTGGAGATGGAGCCCAGCGACATGGCGCCGGTGGCGAAGCGCTTGACGATCTCGGCCGCCGGCTCGACCTCTTCCAGCGGCACGGCCTTGGAGGGGTCGAACTTGAACTCGAACAGGCCGCGCAGCGTCATGTGGCGCTTGCTCTGGTCGTTGACGATCTGCGCGTACTCCTTGTACGTCTCGAACTTGCCGCTGCGTGCGCTGTGCTGCAGCTTGGCAATGGCGTCGGGCGTCCACATGTGCTCTTCACCGCGGCTGCGCCAGGCGTACTCGCCGCCGGTCTCCAGCATGGTTTCCAGCAGCGGGTCGTCGCCGAAGGCGCCCTCGTGCATGCGGATGGCTTCTTCTGCCACCTCGAACACACCGATGCCGCCGACCTGCGTGGCCGTGCCGCGGAAGTACTTCTCGACGAAGTCCGCCTTCAGGCCGATGGCCTCGAAGATCTGCGCGCCGCAGTAGGACATGTATGTCGAGATGCCCATCTTGGACATGATCTTGGACAGACCCTTGCCCACGGCCTTGATGTAGTTGTAGCGGGCTTGCTCGGCGCTCAGCTTGGCCGGCAGCTCGTCGCCCATGGCCTCGAGTGTCTCCAGCGCGAGGTAGGGGTGGACGGCTTCGGCGCCATAGCCGGCCAGCACGGCGAAGTGGTGCACCTCGCGGGCCGTGCCGGTCTCGACGACCAGGCCGGCCGTCGTGCGCAGGCCCTCACGCACCAGGTGATGGTGGACGGCTGACAGGGCCAGCAGCGCGGGGATGGCGATGCGCTCGGCGCTGAGGTGGCGGTCGGTGATGATGAGGATGTTGTGGCCGCTCTTGATGGCATCCACGGCCGACGCGCACAGCGACGCCAGCTGAGCCTCCACGCCTTCACGCCCCCACTCGCGCGGGTAGGTGATGTCCAGCTCGCAGGACTTGAACTTGCCGTTGGTCGGGCCTTCGATGTGGCGCAGGCGGGCCATGTCGTCGAAGTCCAGCACGGGCTGGCTGACTTCCAGGCGCATCGGCGGGTTGACCGCGTTGATGTCCAGCAGGTTGGGCTTGGGTCCGATGAAGCTGTTCAGCGACATCACGATGTTCTCGCGGATCGGGTCGATCGGCGGGTTCGTGACCTGGGCGAACAACTGCTTGAAGTAGTTGTACAGCGGCTTGTTTTTGCCCGACAGCACCGCGAGCGGCGAGTCGTTGCCCATGGAGCCGATGCCTTCTTCGCCGTTGGCGGCCATGGGCGCCAGCAGGAACTTGATGTCTTCCTGCGTCGTGCCAAAGGCCTGCTGGCGGTTCAGCAGCGACGTGGCGAAACCGGGGCGAGCGGCCTCGGGCACGGCGATGTCGTCCAGCTTGACGCGGACGTTCTCGATCCACTGGCGGTACGGGCGCGCGTTGGCGTACTGGTTCTTCAGCTCTTCGTCATCGACGATGCGGCCCTGCTCCAGGTCGATGAGGAACATCTTGCCGGGCTGCAGGCGCCACTTCTTGACGATCTTGCTCTCGGGAATCGGCAGCACGCCGGATTCGGAGGCCATGACGACCAGGTCGTCGTCGGTGATGCAGTAGCGGGCGGGGCGCAGGCCGTTGCGGTCCAGCGCGGCGCAGACCTGGCGGCCGTCGGTGAAGGCCATTGCGGCAGGGCCGTCCCACGGCTCCATCATCGCGGCGTGGTATTCGTAGAACGCGCGGCGGCGCTCGTCCATGCCTTCATGCTGCTCCCAGGCCTCCGGGATCATCATCATGGCGGCGTGGGCGAGCGGGTAGCCCGCCATCGTCAGCAGTTCGATGGCGTTGTCGAACGTGGCCGTGTCGGACTGGTGCTCGAAGCTGATCGGGTAGAGCTTCTGCAGGTCGTCACCCAGCACCGGCGACTTCATGACGCCTTCGCGGGCGCGCATCCAGTTGAAGTTGCCCTTGACCGTGTTGATCTCGCCGTTGTGGCAGACCATGCGGTACGGGTGGGCCAACGGCCACTCCGGGAAGGTGTTGGTGGAGAAGCGCTGGTGGACCAGGGCGATGGCGGACGTGACGCGCTCGTCGGCCAGGTCCTTGTAGTACTTGCCAACCTGGTCGGCCAGCAACAGACCCTTGTAGATGACGGTGCGGCAGCTCATGCTGGGCACGTAGTACTCGCGGCTGTGCGTGAGCTTGAGCGCCTGGATGGCGCTGGAGGCCGTCTTGCGGATGACGTAGAGCTTCCGCTCCAGCGCGTCGGGGACGATGATGTCCGGGCCGCGGCCGATGAAGATCTGGCGGATCACCGGCTCTTTCTCGCGCACGGTGGGCGACATGGGCATGTCGCGGTCCACCGGCACATCGCGCCAACCCAGCAGCACCTGGCCTTCGGCCTTGATGGCCCGGGCCAACTCCTGCTCGCAAGCGAGGCGTGAGGCGGCTTCCTTGGGCAGGAAGATCATGCCAACGCCGTACTCGCCGGGGGGCGGCAGGGCTATGCCCTGCTTGGCCATCTCCTCGCGGTAGTACTCGTCCGGGATCTGGATCAGGATGCCCGCGCCGTCGCCCATCAACGCATCAGCACCGACAGCGCCGCGGTGATCGAGGTTCTCCAGGATCTTCAGGCCCTGCTGAACGATGTTGTGCGCCTTCTGGCCCTTGATATGGGCCACGAAGCCGAGGCCGCAAGCGTCTTTTTCATTGGCTGGCCGGTACAGCCCGTGTTCTGCGAGGTCTTGAAGTTCGGACTGAATCTGCGCGGCATGGCTCATGGCGGCCTCCTGGATCACAACAGCCCGGAAGCGTAATGCAGTGCAGCAAATGCAGCAACACGATTAATATGGGGTCAGAGTCAGTTTAATAACCCCAAAGGAGTCGTCGTCAATATAAATGGGGCCAGAGTCAAGAGGCGTCAGCGACAGACTTTGGCTTCCGCGGCCGCCCCCGAGGCCGCGCCACCACGACCGCCGCGTGGTCCACCGCCAGCGACCGCAAGAACCCCTCGCTGCCCACCGGCCGGCCGCGAAGCACCGCTTCGGTGAACTGCGCCCTTTCGTTGCTCGGGACGCCCTGCTCCAGGAACTCCCGGTAGGCATGCTCGCGCTCAAACGGGGTGTTGCCGAGCTGCCAGTACATCTCGTGTTCGCTGATCAGCACATTGCGCGCCAGGCCCAGGTGATGCGCGGCACTGGACCAAGGCCAGTCCGCCGCTGCAGTGCAGATGCCCGCACGCACGGGGTTGAGCTCGATGTAGCGCATGCAGGCCAGCAGATGCCGATCGCCCTCGATCAGCCCGGCTCGGAAGCGCCCCTCCCACAGGGTGCCGCTGCGCTGGTGGCGTGCGTTGAACCACCCCACGTAACGACGCCCCACCGACTGCATCATGCGACTCAGCGCATCGGCCGACGGCGGCGTTAGCAGCAGGTGCAGGTGGTTGTCCATCAGCACGTAGGCGTGGATGGCCACCCGGTACAGCGCCGCCGACTCCGCCAGGGTCGCCAGCAGCTGCTGGCGATCAAGATCGCTGAAGAAGATCGCCTGGCGGTTGTTACCGCGCAGGATGACGTGATGCGGGAGCTCCGGCAGGATCAATCGGGGAAGGCGAGCCATGCATGTCCTTGTCGCGCCGACGGCGCACCAAAGTCAGCATATTCGACTCCGACCCCATTTTCAAAACAACTGCTTGCCAGTCAACCTCTGGTGCTCGCGGATGGCAAAGCGGTCTGTCATGCCGGCGATGTAATCGGCGCAGGCGCGCTCGCGGTCGGGGCGCTCGGCGAAGTCGGCAGGCAGTTGGGCCGGATCGTTCGCGTAGATGCCAAACAGCTCGCGCAGCACCTCCTCGGCACGCCCCCGTGTGACCTGCACCTGCGGGTGCCGATACAGGTTGGCGAACAGGAAACGCTTCAACGCCGTGCTTCGCGCCCGCATGTCGGGACTGAAGCGCAGCAGCGGCTTCTCGGCACGGCGCACGGCGCCCGCATCCGGCGGCGCAGCGTCCGCGAGTGCGGCGCGCGTGGCGTCGATGATGTCGTAGACCTGGGCCGACAGCATGCGGCGTATCGTCTCTGCCAGCAGACGCTTGCCTGTCAGCTGCGGGTACTCGTCCAGCGCTGCGCGCCAGTGCTCATGCACCAGGTCCACAGCCAGCAATTGATCCAGCTCGATGAGGCCAGACCGCACGCCGTCGTCGACATCGTGCGCGTTGTAGGCCACCTCGTCAGCGAGGTTGCACAGCTGCGCTTCCAGGCTGGGCTGACCGCCGTGCAGAAAGCGCGTCGCGATGCCGCCGGGCTCGACCGCCTCGATCAACTCGGCGTTCCGCCTTGAGCAGTGCTTCAGGATGCCCTCGCGCGTCTCGAAGCACAGGTTCAAGCCGTCAAACCGCGCATAGCGCTGTTCCAGGTGATCGACCACGCGCAGTGACTGCAGGTTGTGCTCGAAGCCGCCGTGGCCCTGCATGCAGGCATCCAGCACGTCCTGCCCAGCGTGCCCGAACGGCGTGTGGCCCAGGTCGTGGGCCAACGCCACCGCCTCCACCAGGTCTTCGTCCAGGCCCAGGCTGCGGGCAATGGAGCGCCCCAGCTGCGCCACCTCCAGCGAATGCGTCAGCCGCGTGCGGAACAAATCGCCCTCGTGATTGAGGAAGACCTGCGTCTTGTAGACCAGCCGGCGGAAGGCCGTGCTGTGGATGATGCGGTCGCGATCGCGCTGGAACTCGCTGCGCGTGGGCGCGGCCGGCTCGGGGAGACGGCGGCCACGGCTGCGCGCCGGGTCGGCAGCACAAGCCAGGCGGGCCGCCGGCGTCATCACGCGGCTCCGTGCGCCGTCAACGTCTCGGCGATGAGCGCGTCAGGCACCGCATGCAAGCCAGCCCGCCCCAACGCCTCGATGAGCACGAAACGGATGGCACCGGCCTCAGCCTTCTTGTCTACGCGCATCAGCTGGAGATAGCGCGCAGCCCCCAGCTTGGGCGGCACCACCGGCAGGCCGGCGCGCTCGATCAGCGTGCGCAGCCGCGCGGTGAAGCCCGCCGGCATCAGGCCCATGCGCTGCGACAGGTCCGCCGCCAGCACCATGCCGCAGGCGACGGCCTCGCCGTGCAGCCACTCGCCGTAGCCCAGGCCGGACTCGATCGCGTGGCCAATGGTGTGGCCGAAGTTGAGGATGGCACGCAGGCCCTGCTCCTTCTCGTCCTGCCCGACCACATCGGCCTTGATCTCGCAGCTGCGGCGCACCGCATGGGCCAGCGCCGTCTTGTCACGGGCCAGCAGCGCGTCGAGGTTGACTTCGATCCAGCCCAGGAAGTCGGCGTCTGCGATGGGGCCGTACTTGATGACCTCTGCCAGCCCGGCCCGCAGTTCGCGGTCAGGCAGCGTATCCAGCGTGTCCAGGTCGGCAATGACACGCTCGGGCTGATAGAACGCGCCCAGCATGTTCTTGCCCAGCGGGTGGTTGATGGCGGTCTTGCCGCCCACGGACGAATCCACCTGTGCCAGCAACGTGGTGGGCACCTGCACAAACGGCACACCGCGCATGTAGGTCGCGGCAGCAAACCCCGTCATGTCGCCAACGACGCCACCGCCCAGCGCGAAAAGAACCGTCTTGCGATCCAGCGCCTGGGCCAGCAGGTGGTCGAACACGCGGTTCAGACTGGCCCAGTCCTTGTACTGCTCGCCATCGGGCAGTTCCACGACATCCACGCGCGAGTACACCGCCAGCAGGCGTTCGCGCAAGCGCTGGGCATACATCGGCGCCACCAAATCATTGCTGACGATGACGGCCGCCGCAGCCTTGGGCAGCCCCTGCCAGCTGGCGGGCTCATCCAAGAGCCCAGCGCCGATGCGAATGTCGTAGGCTCGGTCGTCAGGAAGCGGGATGCGGACGGTGTCTGAGGCTGGCATGCGGCCAAGTGTAAGAGCCGACCCACGCATGCCCTGGCTCACTGAGGCTCTGCACCCACGGTCGCAGACACACGCGCAGGGTCCAGCAAACCGGCCAGCTCCAACTGCATCAGCGCCATGTTGACCAGCGCCTGCACAGCAGGCCGGCTGCTCTCCAGCACGTAGTGGGCGCAACGCCGGTACAGCGGGTCACGCTGCTGGTGCAGCTCGCGCAGCCGCGCCAGCGGATCCTTCACCTGCAGCAGCGGCCGGGTCGTGTCATGACGAAGGCGGCGGAACAGATCCTCGGGCGTCGAACGCAGGTACAGCACCGTCGTGTTCAGGTGCAGCAACTCGCGGTTGCGCTCGCGCAGCACCGCGCCACCACCGGTGGCCAGCACGCAATCACCCGGGCGGACGACCAGGTCAGCAATGACCTCGGTCTCCAAGTCACGAAACGCCTCTTCCCCGTGGCGGGCGAAGAAGTCCTTGATGCTGCCGCCGATGCGGTGCTCGATCTCATGATCCGAATCGACAAAAGGCACGCCAATTTGGCGTGCCAGTTGTTTGCCGACGGTGGACTTGCCACCGCCGGGCATGCCGACGAGCGAGAGTTTCAGCGTCACTCAGGGGCAGGCGCCGCGGTACACCGTGAAGCCGAAGCTGGTGCCCACGCCACTGGGAGAAGTCAGCGTGACGAACACGGCACCGGCGGTGGCGGTGTCAAAGGTGTAGCCAACTGCGAAGGCCGTTGCATCGTAGGTGCTGGGCACCGGCGAGCCGCCCGACACCGAGGCGGCGAAGCCGATGGTCGGCGTCGTCGCCGTGATGACCGTGCCGGCCGCCATCGGGTTCAGGCGCGGGTACACGCCGCTGCTGATCAGGCCCGGATTGTTGTCGGCTGCAATCAGGTAGACGCTGCCGGTGGTGCCGGCATTGCAGACGCGGTCGCCCGAGCTCAGCGGGTAGAAGTCCGCCGTGTCCGTCACGTTGCGACCAACCTGCAGGCGCATCAGGCTGCTGGCCTTGCCGGTCGACGAGCTGCCGAACGGCCACAGCGGGCGCGCGGTCGAGGTCGACAGCACGGTCTCCATTGCACGGCGCACATACACCTGGCCCGAACCACTCCACTTGTCATCGCAGGTGGCAGGCACAGACGGCGTGTACGAGTCCAGCCGCAACAGGATGCCCGCCGTACCCGTCCAGGTGCGGCAGCTGCTGTTGGTGTTGCTGGCCAGCGTAAGGCCGATGTACTCGTCAAAGGCGCTGTCGTAGCTGCCGTCGTAGTTGCGATCCTTGAAGATGTTGCCGAGGTCCTGGAACTCTTCGTTCTGGCTCAGGTCGTAGACGTTGTTGCCGTTCTTGTCGATGAAGGACTCTTCACCCAGCGCATAGGCCACGATGCTCACGCGGCCGTCCACCGGCTTGGGCTGGGCGGACGCGAAGTTCACCGTTGCCTGCGAAATGCCGTTGGTCTGCGTGATCTGCTTGCTGGACTCGATCTGGCCGCCTTCGGCAATGAAGTTGACCACCGTGCCCACCGGCACCGGGTTGCCGCTGCGGTCAGCGGCAATGATGGTGTACGTATTGGGCGTGTTGTCCCGGTCGTAGCCTTCGATGTTGAAGGTGCGCTGCGACATCGAGAAGTTCAGCTGCGATGGCAGGCCAATGCCCACGCTCAGGTTGCTGGACACGGTCGCGATCGCTTCGCCGCTCAGCTTGGCATGCACACGCACCGGCGTGGGCTGCGTGCCGGAGTTCACGCGCACCTGCACACGACCCAGCGCGTTGGAGGTCTGCGTGAACGGGCTGGCCGACAACGGGTCCACAGACTCGACCCCACGGCTCTCCATCGTCGTGCCACCGGCGCCGGTCTGCAGGCGCAGCTCCACCAGCTTGTTGGGCAGCGGGTTGCCTGCGGCGTCGCGCACCTCGAAGGTCACGATGGAGGATTCAGTGAAGCCCGAGCCCTTCAGGAAGATCTGCTCCGGCAGCGACGAGATAAAGGCCAGACTGACAGCCGCAGGCGCGCCGATGGGCAGCGTCAGTTGGCGCGCTGTGGATGTGCCGTCAATGACGACCTGCAGCAGGTCAGACGGCTGCACCGCACCGCAACCGTTGTCGCGGTACTGCAGCGTGACGGTGTTGCTGGTGGCCGAGATCGTGGCCGGCGACACCGTGGCCTTGCCGGCCGCCGCACAGGACGAGGACACGCTCAGCTTGACCGGCGACTCGACCGCGGCGCCCGTCAAGGTCAGCGTCAGCGAGTCCTGGCCATAAGGCGAGATGGAGGCCGGGCCGGTGAAGCTGGCGATGGTGGCATTGGTTGCCTGCACCTGGAAGCCTTGCGTGGCCGACAGCGTGGTGGCCGAGTACTGCACCGACGCCGTGACTTCGTCTGCACCGGCCGAGGCGGCGGTGGACGGCGACAGCAGCGCCACCGCGCGACCGTTGGTGTCCGTCAGCGCCGTGCCGACGTTGGTACGACCCAGGCCACGAACGACGGTGAAGGCCACGACCTGACCGGCGACCGGCTGGCCGCGCGAATCCGTCAAGGTGGCGGTGACCGTGGCGGGCACGGCGGCGCTGACCGAGGTGGTCGACAGCCCCAGTTGCAGCACCGGCGACCCCGGCGACGTGGCGCTGACCACCTGCACCGGCTTGCTGTCGCTGGCCGTGATGTTGTTCAGGGTAGCCGTGGCGCGGATCACGTCCGCGCCGTTGGAGGACGACACCGCCTGCGTCGCGACGGCACTGGCCACGCCGCTCGCATTCGTCACGGCCGTCGCCGCGTCGAACTTGACGAGACCGAACTCGGAGCTGAACCGGACCACCTGGCCCGACACCGGATTGCCGCCGACATCCCGGACCAGCACGTTGACGTTGGACGAGGACTGCAGCGAATTGATCGTGGAGTTGCTCAGCGTCATCGTCGCCGTCGGCGTCTCGCCAACGATCTGGACGACCACGCTGCCAGCGAGGGACTGGTCCGCGTAGCTGGTCGTCGCCTGCAGGATCTCGGATGACGACACCGAGCCGCCGGCCGCGGTGAGGTTCAGCGTCGTGCGCGCAACGCCCGCCGCATCGGTGGGCACGGTGGCCGGGTTGGGGGTGAAGTTGACGCCTGACGTGGCCGCGAAGCTGACGATCTGGTTGGCCACCGGTTGGCCGGCAGCGTCGCGCAGCGTCGCCGTCACCTGAGGCGCAGCCTGCGACAGGCGCAGCGTCGTGCTGGTGGGGTTCAAGGTGAGGGTCGGCAGCGCGTTGCTGACCGTGAACGCCTGCTCGGCGCTGACCGTCGAGGCGCCCAGCGTAGCAACCGCCGTCACATAGTCTGCGCCGGTGATGCCCGACGTACTGGCCTTCAGCAGCGCGGTGCCCTGACCGTTCGCATCCGTCCGCACCGTGGTGACGGACAGCGTGCCCAGATTGCCGCGGCTGGTCGACAGGTTCACCACCACGTCAGACAAGGCCGTCCCGGTCGCGGACTTCAGCGTCACCGTCACGGTGGCGCCCACAGCCGGGGTGATCAACTGGTTGGACAGGCCGACCGTCAGCGACGGACCGGACGTCGTGCCGCCCGGCGTGGGCGTGACGACGGTGATCTGCGCCGTCTTCGTGATGGAGCCGCTGACAGCCGTGACCGTGATGGTGCGCAAGGCGGTGTCGGAACCGATACGCACCGCGCCCGTGACCAAACCGGCCGCATCGGTCTTGGTGCCGCTGGGCGTCAGCACGGCATTGGCATTGACCGACAAGGACACCGGCACATCCGCCACCGTGTTGCGCTTGGCATCAACCGCGTAGACGCTGACGAGCGCCGAGCCACTGCCATCGTTCGGCAGGGTCCCACCGCTCAGCGTGACGACCAGATCCGCAGCCGTGGGGCTGGTGGTGCCACCACCCGTGCCGGGGAAGGTCGGATCACCGGCGCTGCCGCCGCCGCCGCCACAGGCGGACAGGAAGGCGGCCATCCCCAGACCCAGCGCAGCCTGGGTCAGGCGTCGCCAGCCCCGCGTGACGATGGTTTGCAACATGCTCGAACTCCTGGATATCTCTGAATGTCGTGACGGCTCAGCGAACTGCAGCCCGCTCGCTGACGACCTTGGGCGTCAGGAAGATGAGCAGCTCGGTCTTGGACGTCGTGCGCGTCTTGTTCTTGAACAGGTTGCCGACGAAGGGCACATCGCCCAGCAGCGGCACCTTGTTGATGGTCTCGCCCTCGTCCTGGGTGTAGATGCCGCCGATGACCACCGTGCCGCCGTTCTCCACCAGCACCTGCGTCTGCACATGCTTGGTGTTGATGGCGTAGCCCTGAGGCGTCAGCGTGCCGCGGCTGTCCTTGTTAACGTCCACGTTCAGGATGACGCTGCCTTCCGGCGTGATCTGCGGCGTGACCTCGAGCTTGAGGTTGGCCTTGCGGAAAGCGATGGACGTGGCGCCGCTTGCGGTGGCGACCTGGTAGGGCAGTTCCTCGCCCTGTTCGATCAGCGCCTTGACCTGGTCGGCCGTGATGACGCGCGGGCTGGACACAACCTTGCCCTTGCCGTCGGACTCCAGCGCCGACAGCTCCAGGTTCAGGAAGCGGTTGGCAGTGGCGCTGAACAGCGACACGGCGACGGTCTGGGCCACGGCGCCAGCAAAGCTGTCCGACGAGGTGTTGGCCGGCAGGTTGACGAAATTGGTGTTGTTGTAGCCCGGGTCGGTGGCGGTCTGGCGCGTCTGCCAGCCAACCAGGTTGTAGTTGCTGCCCACCGTCAGGTAGCTGTCGCCACCCACGTTGTAGCCCGGGATGCCGCCAGAGCGGCCGCGGGCGTCGTAGCCACCCAGCTTCACACCCAGTGCGCGGCCGAAACGATCATTGGCCTCAACGATGCGCGCCTCGATCAACACCTGGCGCACCGGGATGTCGATCTTGGCGATCATGGCCTGGATCTCTTCGAGCTTGCTCGGGATGTCGGACACGAACAGCTGGTTGGTGCGCGCCTCGGAGATGACGCTGCCGCGGGGCGACAGGATGCGCGTGCCGGAACCAGAGCCGCCGCTGCTGCTGCCGCCCGAGTTGCTGCCGCCGCCGGCGCTGTTGCTGCCGCTGCCGATGCTCTGACCCGTCAGGCCCTTGGCGATTTCCTCGGCTTTCACGTAGTTGAGCTGGAAGGACTGGGTGCGCACCGGCTCGAGCTGGGCGATGGCCGCCTTGGCTTCCAGATCCAGCTTTTCCTTGGTGGCCAGTTCGTCCTTGGGCGCGATCCACAGCACGTTGCCGGACTTCTTCAGACCCAGGCCCTTGGCCTGCATGATGATGTCCAGCGCCTGGTCCCAGGGCACGTCCTTCAGGCGCAGCGTGACGCTGCCGGTCACGGTGTCACTGGTGACGACGTTGAAGTTCGTGAAGTCGGCGATGACCTGCAGCAGCGCGCGCACTTCGATGTTCTGGAAGTTCAGCGACAGCTTGTCACCGGCGTAGCCCGGGCCCTGCGTGAGCTTGTTGGGGTCGACCTTCTGCGGCCGCACCTCGAGCACGAACTGGTTGTCGCTCTGGTAAGCACTGTGCTCCCAGTTGCCCTTGGGCTCGACGACCATGCGCACGCGGTCCCCCGCCTGCGAGCTGGTGATCATCTGCACCGGCGTGCCGAAGTCGGTCACATCCACCTTGCGGCGCAGGTTCTCGGGCAGGCTGGAGCGCAGGAACTCCACCACCAGGCTCTGGCCCTGCTGCTGGATGTCGACCCCCACCTGATTGCTCGGCAGGTTGACGATGACGCGGCCCGCGCCGTCGGCACCGCGACGGAAATCGATGTCGCGCAGCGCCTGCGGTGCGGTGTTCAGGCTCTGCGCGAAGTGCACCGGCTCACCGGGCGCCTGCGCTGCCGCAGCCGTGGCATTGAGCACCAGCACCAGCGCGTTGCCTTCCAGCTTGGCGCTGTAGTTGGACGCCTGGCGCAGGTTGAGCACCACGCGCGAGCGATCACCCGCCTGGGCGACGTTGGCCGAACGCAGGTTGCCCTGGTTGATGTCCACGAGGTTGCGGCCGATGCCGTTGACGACGCCGGGAAGGTCGATGGCAATGCGCGGTGGCGTCTGCACGGTGAAGCCCGTGGGCACGGCCGGCAACGGTTCGCTGAGCTCGATGCGCACGACGTCCACCCCGGCCTGCTGGCTGGAGTTGATCGCCCGGATCTGCGTCTGCGCCCATGCCGCTGGCGCGCACAGCAGCGCAAAGGCAACCCCCAGCAACCCGCTACGCCCCATGGCCTTGTTCTCCTGCAGTGTCTTCATCGTCCCTTCTCCTGTAGCTGGAGGGTACTGGTGCGCTCGATCCACTCGCCCGCAGCGTCCTGGACGACTTCTCGCAACGTGATTTCGGTTTCGCTGATCTTGGTGACGCGACCGAAGTTCTGGCCGAGGTAGTCCCCGGCCTTGACCTGATAAAGCAGGTTATCGACGCGCAGCAGCGCGTAGCGCCGGTTGTCGCGCGTCAGGCTGCCCACCATGGACATGCTGTCCAGCGGGTAGGCCTCCAGCGGCTCCTTGCGCCGGTTGATCTCGGCCGTCAGCAGCGAATTGGGCTGGGCCGCTTCCTGCTTGATGGCGACGCTGAGCTTCTGCGTGCTGAACGGGTCCACCCCAGCCACAGACTCATAGGGCTGAGGCAGGAACTTCTTGGGCGGCAGCAGCGGCGTGACGGACGGCTTGGCCTCCTTGCGCTGTTGCTCCATCCACTGGCGCAGTTCCTCCGCGTCACTACCGCAACCCACCAGGCCGACCGCGGCGGCCACGCACATCAGCAGCCGCTTCATTTCTTGCCTCCGGCCTTGGCGGCAGCCTTCTTCTGGTCCGCCACTTCCGCCGCATCGAGGTAGCGGTAGGTGCGGGCCGTCGCCTCCATGCTCAGCGGGCTGTTGGGTGCCGGCGGCGAGGTCACGACAAGGTTGTGCAGCGTCACGATACGCGACAGGTTGGCAACGTCGGCCGCGAATGCGCCGATGTCGTGATAGCGCCCTGACACGCGCAGCGCAAACGGCAGCTCAGCGTAATAGTCCTTGATCAGCACCTGACCCGGACGGAACAGCTCGAACTGCAGGCCGCGGCCCACACCAGCACCACTGATGTCGGACAGCAGCGAGTCAATCTCGGCCTTGCCCGGCAACTGCTTCTCCAGTTGCGTCACGTACTCTTCAACCTGACTCTTCTGCTTGCGCAGTTCGGGCAGGTTGACGGCCTGGGCCAACTTGGCCTGGAAGTCCTGGCGCAGTTGTGGTTCCCGAGCCCGCTCGGCATCCAACCCGGCCTGTTCGTCAGCCAGCAGGAAGAAGTAGCCGGCCGCGATCACGGCCACCATCACCCCCAACGCCGAGGCCAGCTTGGGGGCCAACGGCCATTGGCCCGGCTCGTTGGGATTGAGCCCCTGGAATTGCGCGCTCAGGTCGTTGAACCAGGCGTTCACGTCGATCTTGGACAGTGCAATGGCCATGTTGGTCAGCCCTTGTTCGGCGCGGAGGCGCCCGCAGCGGGTTCACGCGGCGGTACCTTGATCGTGACCGTCATGGAGAAGTCCAGCAGCCGCCGCGCGTCGCGCGTGCTGGTGCTGACGTTGGCGAGCTTCACCTCGATGAGGTCCGGCTTCTCCAGCCACTCCGAGCCCCGCGAGATGTTGCGCAGGAACTCGGAGACCCGCTCGTTGGTCTGCGCGGTACCACTGACGGTCACGGCCTTGTCGGCTTGGCGGATGGCCGTCAGGTAGATGCCCTCGGGCGCCAGGCGGGCCAGGTCGTTGAGCAGGTGCACCGGCGTGTTGCGATCGGTCTGCAGGTCTTCCACCGCGCGCTGGCGTGACTTCAGGGACTCGATCTCCGCCTTCAGATTGGCGATGTCCTTGATCTGCGCCTCCAGGCGCGAGATCTCGTTCTGGATGTACTGGTTGTGCGAGCGCTGCTCCTGCGTCAGGAACTGCAGCAGCAGATAGGCAGCCACAACCACGCCAGCCCCGACCAGCCCAGCCAGGCCCAGCCCCGCGAAGAACGCAGCCTTACGCCGCTTGCGCCTTTCCTCTCGGTAAGGCAGCAGGTTGATCAAGATCACTGGAAGAACCTCCGCATGGCGAGGCCGCAGGCGGTCAGATAGGACGGCGCCTCACGGCGCAGCTTGGGCTCACGCACCGCGGAGCCCATGCCCATGTTCTCAAACGGGTTGACCACCATGCAGGCGAAGCCGGTCAGGTCGGTCACACGCTCCTTCAAGCCCGGCAAGGTGGCCGTGCCACCCGCCAGCATCACGTAATGCACCTTGTGGTGCGGCGTGCTGGTGAAGAAGTACTGCAACGCCCGCCCGATCTCCTGGGACAGGCTGTCAACGAAGGGGTTGAGCACGCTGGTCTCGTAGTCTTCCGGCAGGTCGTTGGCCAGCTTCTTCTGCTCGGCCTCTTCGAAGGAGAAGCCGTACTGGCGCGAGATGAGCTGCGTCAACTGCGAGCCGCCGAACGACTGGTCACGGTCGTACAGCAACTCGTCATCGCGCAGCACCTTGAGGCTGGTGGTGTCGGCACCGATCTCGAACAGCGCCACCAGCGCGTCCTTGCCTTCATTCGGAAGCGCCTGCACCAAGCGCCCCATGGCCATGCGCGATGCATGGGACTCGATGTCGAGCACCACAGGCCGCAGGCCGGCGGCCTCAGCCAAGCCTTGACGGTCTTGCACGCGATCCTTGCGCGAGGCGGCAATCAACACCTCGACATCCCCCACCGACGTCGGGCTGGGGCCGATGACGCAGAAATCCAGGCTCACCTCATCCAGCGAGAACGGGATGTACTGGTTGGCCTCGGCCTCTACCTGCAGCTCCAGCTCTTCCTCGCGCAGCCCGGCGGGCAGCATGATCTTCTTGGTGATGACGGCCGACTGCGGCATGGCCAGGGCCGCATCACGCGTCTTGGTGCCACTGCGCGCGACGACGCGGCGCACGGCGTCAGCCACCTCGTCGAACTTTTCGATCTGGCCGTCGACGATCCAGCCCTTCTCGAAGGGCTCGCTGGCAAAGCGCTCCAGCACGAACTCGCCGCTCTTGGTCTGGCTCAACTCCACCAGCTTGACGCTGGAAGAACTGATATCCAAGCCGATCAAGGCTGGGTGCTTGCGACCCAAAAGCGCGTCAAGTATTCCCATGCCCCTTGTTGCCGATGCGCGGAGTACCGTATCGGACTATTAATAAGTTACTTGAATGCTAGCAGCAAAGCCGTTGACACCGAACGAAAATCCGGCCCGAGCTGGTAACGCCACGTTGCTGAACATACACGATTCGACAATGAAACAAGCTCGTGGCAAACACAGGGCTGGCGTTGATTTGACACAGTTTTTCCGCAGCGCGCGGGCCAACCGATCGCCCCAGCAGCGCTTCCTATAATCCGCCGCCTCTCTCCCACGCGCCTGCGGGCATGCACAGCTGGCACATGAAAGACAAGTCTCGATCCGCTGCGCCCGACGCAGCTGCCAGCCCCGCCCCGCATCCAGGCTCCTCCCACACGCTCGCTGCCCGCCTTGGCCGGCTGACGCTGTGGAGCATCGGCCTGCTGGCTGGCGGAGCGCTAGCCGTGGCCCTGCTCCTGGCACTGGGCCTGGCACTGGCCTACCCCAAGCTGCCCGACATCGGCGGCCTGACCGACTATCGCCCCAAGCTGCCCATGCGCGTGCTGTCCAGCGACGGCGTGCTGCTGGGCGAGTTCGGCGAGGAGCGCCGCAACTATCTGCCCATCCAGCAGATCCCCAAGCTGATGCAGGAGGCCGTGCTGGCCATCGAGGACGCGCGCTTCTTTCAGCATGGTGGCGTGGACTACCTGGGCGTCATCCGCGCCGGTCTGGCCAATGTCACGGAGTCGCGCAGCCAGGGGGCGTCCACCATCACGATGCAGGTGGCGCGTAACTTCTACCTGTCCACCGAGAAGACCTTCACGCGCAAGATCTACGAGATCCTGCTGGCGCTGAAGATCGAGGCCGCCCTGCCCAAGGAGAAGATCCTCGAGATCTACATGAACCAGATCTTCCTGGGTCACCGCGCACACGGCTTCGCGGCAGCCAGCGAGATCTACTTCGGCAAGACGCTGGACAAGCTCAGCGTGGCCGAGGCCGCCATGCTGGCCGGCCTGCCCAAGGCGCCCTCTTCCTACAACCCGATCAACAACCCCAAGCGGGCGACGATCCGGCAGCAGTACATCATCGAGCGCATGTACGAGACGGGCTACATCACCGAGGAACAGCGGGATGAGGCCAAGGCCGAGAAGCTGCGCATCCGGCCGGTGCAGGCGTCGGTCTCGCACGCCGAGTTCGTGGCCGAAGCCGCCCGCCAGCTGATCTTCAGCCAGTACGGCGAGGAGGCCTACTCGCGCGGCCTGAACGTCTACCTGACGCTGGACAGCGCCGAGCAGAACGTGGCCTACCGCGCGCTGCGGCGCGGCATCCTGGACTATGAGAAGCGCCAGGTCTACCGTGGCCCCGAGGCCTACGCAGATCTGCCGGGCGACGCCAAGGAACTGGACGCCCGCGTTGCGCTGCTGCTGGCCGATCACCCGGCCAACGACGAACTGCTCGCGGCCGTCGTCCTCAGCGCCGACCCCAAGAAGGTGACCGCCGTGCTGCAGAGCGGCGATGCCATCACCATCACCGGCGACGGCCTGCGCCCGGCCACATCCGGCCTGTCCGACAAGGGCAACCCCAAGACGCGCATCCGCCGCGGCGCCGTCATCCGCGTGGTCAAAGGCCCCAAGCAGAAGGACGGCGGCGAGTGGACCATCACGCAACTGCCCGAGGTGGAAGGCGCCTTCGTGTCACTGGACCCGCGAACCGGCCAGGTGCGCGCGCTGGTGGGCGGCTTCGACTACGCCAAGAACAAGTTCAACCACGTGACCCAGGCCTGGCGCCAGCCGGGTTCCAGCTTCAAGCCCTTCATCTACTCCGCCGCGCTGGAGAAGGGCTTCACACCGGCCACCATCGTCAACGACGCGCCGCTGTTCTTCGACGCCGGCACGACCGGCAGCCAGCCGTGGGAGCCCAAGAACTACGACGGCAAGTTCGAAGGTCCGATGCCGCTGCGCACGGCGCTGGCCAAGTCCAAGAACATGGTGTCCATCCGCGTGCTGCACTCGGTGGGCGTGAAGGAGGCGCAGGAGTGGATCACCCGCTTCGGCTTCGAAGCGGAGAAGCACCCGGCCTACCTGACCATGGCGCTCGGGGCCGGCTCGGTGACGCCGATGCAGATGGCCCAGGGCTATGCCGCCTTTGCCAATGGCGGCTACCGCATCAGCCCCCAGCTGATCGCCCGCGTCACCGACAGCAATGGTCGCCTGCTCTACGAAGCCCAGACCATCGCGCTCGCTGAGGAGGCCCGCGCCATCGAGCCGCGCAACGCCTTCCTGATGAGCAGCCTGCTGCAGGAGGTCACGCGCAGCGGCACGGCGGCGCGCGCTCAGGCGACGCTGAAGCGCCCGGACGTCTACGGCAAGACCGGCACCACCAACGACTCGATGGATGCCTGGTTCGCCGGCTACCAGAAGGACCTGGTCGCCGTCGTCTGGATTGGCTACGACCAGCCGCGCAAGCTTGGAGACCGGGAGACCGGCGGGGGCCTGAGCCTGCCGGTGTGGATCGAGTACATGGGCTTTGCGCTGAAGAACAAGCCGGTCGACGAGGTCACGCCGCCCGAGGGTGTGGTCAACCTCAAGGGCGAGTGGTTCTACGAGGAGTTCACGTCCGGCAGCGGCGTGAAGGAACTCGCAGCCGAACCCAACGCGCCGCCGGCAGCGACCGACGACGAGAAGAAGTCCATCCTGGACCTCTTCAAGCGTTGAGCCGCGTCAGGCGCTGAACGTCAGCGCCTGACCGGCCTGTTCGCTCGCGCTGCGGGACAGCCGGGCCAGGAACTCGTGGCCCTCGCGGTCCACCCATTGCGCGCCGTCCCACCGGAAGTGGTAGCCGCCCGAGCGCGCCGCCAGCCAGATCTCCTGCAGCGGCGGCTGCGTGTTGATGACGATCTTGCTGCCACCGGGCAGGCTGAGCTCCAGCAGGCCGCCGGTGCGGTGGCTGTCGATGTCGACTACATCGTCGTCCAGCCAGGCATCGACCTGCGCCTCGATGCGGGCCAGCAGTGCGTGGGACTTGGCGTGGTAATCAGCGTCGGACAGGGACATAAACTGCGGCAATGAAGAGAACTGCCGTCAGTGTAGGTGGGCGCCTGATCGCCCTGGCCATCACCCTTGCCGCGCTTGCGGGTTGTGGACAGAAAGGGCCGCTGACGTTACCCAAGCCCACCGACGCGGCCTCCGCGCCCAAGTCGGCGGCGCGTTAGGCGCGCTCCTCCTCGACCGCGTGGCAGGCCACGCGCACGCCACGAATCTCCAGCAGCGCCGGCCGCTCGGCCTTGCAGCGCGCGTTCGCCAGCGGGCAGCGCGGGTGGAAGCTGCAGCCGCTCGGCGGGTTCAGCGGGTTGGGCACCTCGCCGTGCACGGGCGTGCGGGCGCGGCCGGTCATGTGGATGTCCGGGATCGCGTCCAGCAGCATGCGCGTGTACGGATGCCGGGGCGCCGAGAACAGCGTCGCCTTGTCGGCCACCTCCACCAAACGGCCCAGATACATCACCCCCACCTCGTCCGCCACGTGGCGCACGACGGCCAGGTTGTGCGAGATGAAGAGATAGGTCAGGCCCTGCTCGCGCTGCAGGTCCTTCATGATGTTGAGGACCTGCGCCTGCACCGACACATCGAGCGCCGACGTGGGCTCGTCGCAGACCAGGAACTCCGGCTGCGTGGCCAGCGCCCGCGCGATGGAGATGCGCTGGCGTTGGCCGCCCGAGAACTGGTGCGGGAACTTCAGCGCATCGGCCGGGTTCAGGCCCACCGCGCTGAGCAGTTCGCCGACGCGCTGGCGCGCTTCGGCGTCGGTCTTGATGAGGCCGTGCTCGCGCAGCGGCTCGGCAACGATGTCCAGCACCTTCCAACGCGGGTTCAGCGACGCATAGGGATCCTGGAAGATCATCTGCATGCGCCGGCGCAGCTTAGCAGCCCCAGGACCCGACAACGTCTTCGCAATGTCCTCGCCATCGAAGCTGACACTGCCTTGCGTCGCGCCATACAGGCCCACCAGCAGCCGCGCCACGGTGCTCTTGCCGCAACCGCTCTCGCCCACCAATGCCAGCGTCTTGCCACGCGCGATGCTGAAGGACACACCGTCCACCGCATGCACGAAGGCCTTGGGCTTGCGTTCGATGACGCGGTTCAGCCACGGCGGCGAAACGTCGAACTGCTTGGCGAGGTCACGCACCTCCACGAGCGGCTTGCTCATCGCGCCACCTCCGCCGTCACCGGCAGCCAGCAGGCCGCCTGGGTCGCACCGGCCGCAGCCAGTTCGGGTCGATCGATGCGGCAGCGATCCGCCACACGCGAGCAACGCGGATTGAAGGCACAGCCCGACGGAATGGCATTCAGGCGCGGCATCGCGCCGTCGATCTGCAGCAGCCGCTCACGGTCCTCGTCCATGGCCGGGATGGAGCCCATGAGGCCCACCGTGTAGGGATGCGCAGGCCGGTGGATAACGTCCGCCACGGGGCCGATCTCGGCGATGCGCCCGGCATACATCACGGCGACACGGTCGCAGGTCTCCGCGATGACACCCATGTCGTGAGTGACTAGCATGACGGCCGCACCCTGCTCTTTGCAGACCTTCTTCAGCAGCGCAATGATCTGCGCCTGGATGGACACGTCCAGTGCCGTCGTCGGCTCGTCGGCCACGATGAGCTTGGGGTTGGCCGCCAGCGCCAGTGCAATGACCACGCGCTGGCGCATGCCGCCGGAGAACTGGTGCGGGTAGTGGTCCACACGCGCTTCGGGCGCCGGGATGCCCGTGGATGCCAGCAGCTCGATGGCCCGGGCCCGGGCCTGCGAGGCCGTCAGATCCAGGTGGGTCGTGATGGTCTCGGTGAGCTGGCGGCCCACCGTGTAGAGCGGGTTCAGCGAGGTCAACGGGTCCTGGAACACGGCGCCAATCTCGCGGCCGCGCACGCGGCGCATCTCGTCGTAGGGCAGATTGTCGATGCGTCGGCCGGCCAGGCGGATCTCGCCGGCAGCGATGCGCCCCGGCGGATCCAGCAGGCCGATGATGGCCGCGCCCGTCAGAGATTTACCGGCACCGGACTCGCCGACAACACCGAGGATCTCGCCCGGCGCGATGGCGAAGGAGATGTCGTCCAGCGCCAGCAGCGTGCCGCGCCGGGTCGGGAACTCCACCCGCAGGTGGTCGACTTCAAGCAGGGGAGTAGTCATCGCAGACGGGGGTTGAGCGCATCACGCAGCCAGTCGCCCAGCAGGTTGACGCTCAGGGTGATGAGCACCAGCGTCAGGCTGGGCCAGGCGGTGATCCACCACTCACCGGAGAACAGGGTGTCGTTGCCATTGCGGATCAGCGTGCCCAGCGAGGGGCTGGTGACCGGCACGCCGACGCCCAGGAAGGACAGCGTCGCTTCCGTGATGATGGCCGATGCAACCTGGATGGTGGCCAGCACCAGCACCGGCCCCAGCACATTGGGCAGCACGTGCCGACGCATGATGCGCAGCGAGCCGACACCGATGACGCGGGCGGCCTGCACATACTCCTTGTTGCGCTCCACCAGCGTGGAGCCACGCACCGTGCGGGCGTATTGCACCCAGCCGGTCAATGCGATCGCCAGCACGAGCACCACGAACGCCAGCGCATCCGGCGCCTGCGGGAACAGGCTGCGGGCGATGCCGCTGATCATCAGTGCGACGAGGATGGACGGGAAGGACAGCATCACGTCGCACAGGCGCATGATGAAGGCGTCCGTGCGGCCACCCAGGAAGCCGGCCAGCAGACCCAGGCTGACACCGATCACGATGGACAGCAGCACTGACGCAATGCCCACCAGCAGAGAGATGCGCGCGCCGTACATCAGCGCCGACAGGATGTCGCGCCCCTGGCCGTCTGTGCCCAGCAGGAAGCGCGCGTCCCCGCCCTCCACCCAAGCAGGCGGTTTCAGCGAGTCCATCAACTCCAGCGTGGCCAGATCAAACGGGTTGTGCGGCGCGATCCAGCCCGCGAACAACGCGCAGACCATGCAGACGGTCGCGATCAGCGCCGCCAGCATCGCGACCGGCGATGAGCGGAACGAGTGCCAGATGTCGCCGTCGAAAAAGCGGCGCAGCGCCGAAGCCGGCGGCGCGGCAGAAGGAGTGGCGTCGGAAGCCATGCGTCAGTGAGCCTTGCCCTCGACGCGCAAGCGCGGGTCGACGGCGAAATAAAGCAGATCCACGCCCAGGTTGATGACGACGAAGATCAGCGAGATCAGGCACAGGTAGGCCGCCATCACGGGGATGTCGGCGAACTGCACGGCCTGGATGAACAGCAGCCCCATGCCGGGCCACTGGAAGACCTGCTCGGTGATGATCGCGAAGGCGATCAGAGAACCCAACTGCAGGCCGGTGATGGTGATGACGGGCACCAGCGTGTTCTTCAATGCGTGGCCGAAGTAGACGCTGCGGTTCGTCAGGCCGCGGGCGCGGGCAAAGCGGATGTAATCCGTGCGCAGCACCTCCAACATCTCGGCACGCACCAGTCGCATGATCAGCGTCATCTGGAAGGCCGACAGCGTGACGGCCGGCAGGATCAGGTGCAGCAGGCCGTCGCGCGTCAGCAATCCGGTCGTCCAAGCGCCCAACGTCACCACCTCACCCCGGCCGAAGCTGGGCAGCCATTTCAGCTCCACAGCAAACACCCAGATCAGCACGATGCCGATGACGAAGTTGGGCAGGCTCACGCCGAACAAGGTGCCCGTCATCAGCACCTGGGCACTGGCCTTGCCACGACGCAACGCGGCATAGACGCCCAGCGGGATGCCGACCGACAAGGCAATCAGGCCAGCGACCAGCGCCAGCTCCAGCGTGGCCGGGAAGCGCTCAACGATGAGCGCCGACACCTTGCGCCCTTGGCGCAGGCTGATGCCGAACTCGCCCTGGACAGCGTTGCCTGCAAAGCGGGCGAACTGCACCGGAAAGGGTTGGTCCAGCCCCAGGTCCTTGCGCAGCGCAATGCGCTGCTCCTCTGTGGCGTCCTGGCCCAGCAGGTTGGTGACGGGATCGCCAACGTACTGGAACAGCATGAAGGCGATGAAGGCCACCGACAGCATGACGACGACGGCTTGGGCCAGACGGCGGAGGATGAAAACCAGCATGAGGTTCGGTAGAGCCTGTTGCGCTTGTGGCGCTGAGCGAAGGCGCGATCATGGCGAAGGCCACGACGCTCCAGCGCCCGGGAAAGCCCTAGCTCAGCAAGAGCAGTGCCCACAAAGAAAACGGGCCGCTGATGCGGCCCGTCACACCCACGAGGCGGCTGCACGCCGCCGCAGGATCAGAAGCGGTGACGCAAGCCCACCATCGAGCCGCCGCGCTTCATCGCGCCGTTGGCGAAGGCGACCGAGCCGCTCGTCTTCGTGTAGTCGACTTCCAGGTACGCGTCGGTGCGCTTGGAGAACGCGTAGTCCAGCACGACCGCGTAGAAGTCAGCCTTCGAGGAGCGGTTCGCGCTCGTGGACAGACCCAGCGGCGCCAGCGCCAGACCGTAGTGCGTCTGCTTGGTCAGCCAAGCGTTCGCGCCGATGTTGAGTTGCGGCGTCAGCTGGTAGGTCGCACCGAACATGTACATCGTGCGGGTCTTGATGTCAGCAGAGTTCGTGTTGAACACGCTGGCACCCAGCAGGCCGCTGGTGTACGCGCCGCGAGTGGTCAGGCCGACACGGAACGGGCTGGTTGCGTCGCTCACCGACGTGGCACCGGTGATCAGGTTCGAGATGCCGTCGAACTTGTTCTCACCCCAAGAGGCATGCACGTACAGCGGTCCGTCGGTGTAGGACGCGCCCAGCACCGTGGCCTTGATCTTCTTGCCGGTCTGTTCCGTGGCCTCCAAGTAGGCGCCACCAGCGCCCCACTTGCCGTCGCTGTAACGCAGCAGGCCGCCGAACGTCTTGGCGGGCTGGGCAGCCGCAGCGCCCGAGGCACCCTCACCGGCGCTGATCTGCACTTCACCGTAGATGTTGCCCAGCTGGACCAGGTACTTGACCATGTTGTCCTGGCGCGCCGTCATTGCCAGGCCGATTTCGGGCTTGTAAGCCTCGATGTACGGCGAGTAGCGGAACGAGGCGAAGGTCGACGTGTAGAGGTCAAACAGGATGTTGTACTGACGGCCCAGACGGATCTGGCCGAACTCGCTGGATTGCAGACCCACCCAGGCCTGGCGCCAGAAATCAGGGTTGCCAGACACCGCGCCGGTGTCGGACTGCAGGCGGTGCTCCAGATTGGCCAGCGCCTTCAGGCCGCCACCCATGTCCTCGGTGATGTTCACACCCAGGCGGCTTTGCGACATGCCACCAGGAACCACGGTCTTGGTCGACGTGCCAGCGTTGGCGTTCGACGTGTAACGAACGCCCACATCGACGATGCCGTACAACGTGACGCTGGACTGAGCCCAAGCGGCCGAGGTGCTGGCGGCCAGGACGGCGAGGGCCAAGGTGGCTTTTTTCATGAGGGATGTCTCCTGAGTAGGAATGTGAACAAACTTATTCTCAGCGAAGCACCGTCGAGCACCGAGCCGTCTGTTGTTCCCAGTCCACAGCGATTCCCCTGTCTCCAGCGAGACAAAGAAAAAGCCGCCCGAAGGCGGCTTTGGCTGAACAAGGCGGCCGCAGCCGCACTGAATCAGAAGCTGTGGCGAACGCCGACGTCGAAGCCGCTGGACTTCGCGCCATTCGTGACGACCGGCGAATTGGCCAGTGCGAAACGGCCCAGGCCGCTGTTCTTGATCTGAGCCACGGTCGTGTACAGCGCGGTGCGCTTGGACAGGTTGTAGACGTAGCTGGCAGCCATCAGCTTGGCATCGCCCACGCCACTCAGCGACTCGGCAGCGCCGTTGGCCTTGGCGTCGGTGTACGAAGCCAGGATCTGGCCTTGGCCCAGCGGCACGGTCAGGCCGAAGGTCAGCAGCTTCTGCTCGCGAGCGCCGAACTCGTTCTGGCTGTAGTTCAGCGACGGCTTGGCGATGCCGAAATCGTACGAACCGCCAATGCTCATCTGCTTGAACTTGACGTTGCCGGTACCGGTCGTCTCCTGCAGGGCGGCAGCGACGTTGATCGGGCCTTGCTTGTAGCCCAGGCGACCACCGTACATCTTCTTGCCTGCAGTGCCTTCACCAGCAGCAACGTCCACGGAACCGTAAACGCCACCCAGGTTGCTCGGCAGGAAGTACTGAACCATGTTGTCGGAGCGGTTCAGGGTGTCGGACGCGCTGCCCAGCACCGAGTAGACCTTCTCGACGTCGCCCAGACCGGTGGTCGAGTACGGATCGAAGTCATCGATGTGCAGGCGGGTCGAGGTTTTGCCGCGGCCCAGACGCACTTCACCGAAGTCGCCCATCAGGCTCACGCTGGTGCGACGGCCCCAGAAGCGCGAGGTGTCGACCGAGCCGTTGTCGCCGTTGATGCGGCCTTCGAGCCAGAAGCCGGCCTTCAGGCCGCCACCCAGGTCTTCCACGCCACGCACGCCCAGACGGCTGCTGTTCAAGCCATCGTTGGCCAGCTGCTTCAGCGTTTGGCCGTTGGCCTTCGTGTAGCGCAGGCTCATGTCCAGCACGCCGAACATGGTGACCGACGATTGCGCGACGGCAGCACCACCGGTCAGACCGAGCACGGCCAGGGCAATCAGAGCTTTCTTCATTCGATACTCCTAGAAATTCATTCAGCCGCCAGCCGATACGGCGCAGCGACGCACTCCCCGAGAGAGAGTGCGCATATTCCACTACAGGTTTGGCCCCTCGGGGAATTCACGGATATGAATTGATGCAATCCCGTTGCCGATCCACAACGGCAACGTCAATGTCATGATTTGTTCATGCAGTCTGGCAGCAACCGAATGCAACCCAATAGCAACACATCCCGATTCCCAAGTCTGAGCGCGAGCGATCGTGCGCTCGCAGCGCTCGAGTCCGGCCTGAGGACAGTTTTCACCAAGACGCGCGCGTCGCGCCCCTCGCCCGCCGCGGGGATTCAGTCCGATGCCATGACCGCACACGACGCCGCGGAAGCCGGCGCGCTGATGCGCGTCAATCATGTCGGTGAGATCTGCGCCCAGGCGCTGTACCAATCGCAAGCACTGTTCGGCCGCACTGCCGACTTGCAGCAGCATTTCAAGCAGTCAGCGCAGGAGGAGCTGGATCATCTCGCCTGGACTGAGGAGCGCCTCGCCCAACTGGGCGCCCACACCAGCCACCTCGCACCCGTCTGGTGGATTGGCGCATTTGCGTGGGGCAGCTTGGCAGGCGCTGCCGGTGATCGATGGAGCCTGGGGTTCGTGGTCGAGACCGAACGCCAAGTGGAAGCGCACCTGGCCTCCCATCTCGACCGACTGCCGGCTGGCGACGCTGCGTCCCGGGCCATCGTGGAGCAGATGAAGCACGAGGAAGCCGCGCATGCCGAAGCCGCGCTCGCTGCCGGCGCCGCGCCGCTGCCCGCGCCGGTGAAAGGGCTGATGCGCCTGGCGGCCAAGGTCATGACGACCGTGGCCCACCGCGTCTGATCAGACCTCGACGACCTCGTACGAGGTGCTGATGGCTGCCGTCTTGGCCAGAATGGCGGTGGCCGAGCAGTACTTCTCATGCGACAGCCCGATCGCGCGCTCGACGATCTCAGGCTTCAAGCCCTTGCCGCTGACCACAAAGTGGAAATTGATGGCCGTGAAGACCTTGGGATCACTGGTGGCCCGCTCAGCCTTCAGCACGACCTTGCAGCCGCGCACATCGTGGCGACCGCGTTTGAGGATGAGAACGACGTCATAGGCCGTGCAGCCACCGGTACCCGCCAGCACCATCTCCATCGGCCGCGGCGCCAGGTTGCGGCCGCCACCATCGGGCGCACCGTCCATCGACAGCACGTGGCCGCTGCCGGTCTCGGCAACGAAGCTCATCCCACTCGGACCCTCGGGGCCCAGCCAACTCACTGTGCAGTCCATGCTCATCTAGAGGCAAAGCTCCAATTTTTCACAAAAAATATTGCACCGCAGCATAACTCGACGCTACACTGGCGGCACGCGAAAAAGCTTTCGCACCGATTGTCTCCTCCACCGCCTCCATGGTGGATTCAACCCGAGCTTGAAAGAGCTCGGGTTTTTTTTCGCCGAAGCCAGCGGGCGGCGCTGCACGAAGGGCCTCCCCTATCATGCGGCGCCGCAACAAAACCGCATGGAGACTCGATGAGCGCCTCGCGCCGCCGCCCGCCCGCATCCCAGGCGCCCGCGATGCTGCCGCCCGGCAGCAGCTACCTGCAGCGCATCCTGAATGCCCGGGTCTATGAAGTGGCGAAGGAAACTGACCTGACGCACGCAGCCAAATTGTCCAAACGGCTGGCCAACAAGGTCTGGTTCAAGCGCGAGGACGAGCAGGACGTGTTCAGCTTCAAGCTGCGCGGCGCGTACAACAAGATGGCGCACCTGACGACCGAGCAGCGCGCCGCCGGTGTCATCTGTGCATCTGCCGGCAATCACGCGCAAGGCGTGGCCCTGTCGGCGAAGAAGCTGGGCTGCCGCGCTGTCATCGTGATGCCACTCACGACGCCGCAGGTGAAGGTCGATGCCGTCAAGGCGCTGGGTGGGGAAGTGGTCCTGTCCGGCGAGAGCTTCACGGACGCCTACGGCCACGCCAAGGAACTGGAGGCCGCACAGGGACTGACCTTCGTCCATCCGTTTGATGACCCCGACGTCATCGCCGGCCAGGGGACCATCGCGATGGAGATCCTGCGCCAGCACCCCGGCCCCATTGACGCCATCTTCGTCGCCATCGGCGGCGGCGGGCTGATCTCCGGCGTCGCGGCCTACGTGAAGGCGCTGCGCCCCGAGATCAAGATCATCGGCGTGCAGACCACCGACTCCGACGCCATGCTGCGCTCGGTCAAGGCCGGCAAGCGCGTCACGCTGAACGACGTGGGCCTGTTCGCCGACGGCACGGCCGTCAAGCTGGTGGGCGAGGAGACCTTCCGCATCGCCCGCGAACTGGTGGACGACTACATCGTCGTCGACACCGACGCCGTCTGCGCGGCGATCAAGGACGTCTTTGAGGACACGCGCTCCATCCTGGAGCCGTCGGGCGCGATGAGCGTCGCCGCTGTCAAGCAGTACGCAGCGAGAACTGGCGCCAAGGGCCAGAACCTGATTGCCATCACCTGTGGCGCCAACATGAACTTCGACCGCCTGCGCTTCGTCGCCGAGCGGGCCGAGGTGGGCGAGCAGCGTGAGGCCCTCTTTGCCGTCACCATTCCCGAGGCGCGCGGCAGCTTCAAGCGCTTCTGCGAACTGCTGGGCCCGCGCAGCGTCACCGAGTTCAACTACCGTATCGCCGACGCGCAGGTTGCGCACATCTTCGTCGGCATCGGCATTTCCAAGCCCGACGAGGCTGCCAAGCTGGCGCGCACCTTCACAAAGGCGGGCTTCGAGACGCTGGACCTGACCAACGACGAACTCGCCAAGCAGCATGTGCGGCACATGGTGGGCGGCCACAGCGAGCTGGCGCGCAACGAGCGGCTGTACCGCTTCGTGTTCCCCGAGCGGCCGGGCGCGCTGATGAAGTTCCTCTCCAGCATGCACCCGGACTGGAACATCAGCCTGTTCCACTACCGCAACCAGGGCGCAGACCACGGCCGCATCCTGGTCGGCATCCAGGTCCCCAAGGGCAACGCCGCCGCGTTGCGCGAGTTCCTGGCAGGATTGAACTACCCGTTTGAGGACGAGACGGCCAACCCGGTCTATCGCTTGTTCCTGGGTTGAGTTGAAATCCAGGCACTTGCGTGCCACTTGTGCCATGACCGTCGCCCAACAGTCGCTGATTTCACCTACCGCCAATCCTGAACTGGAGAAAGCCCTGCGCGACCGCGTCGACCGGCGGTCGGCCATTGCCGGCGGCCTCGGCGAACTGGAACCCCTGGCCGTGCGCCTGGGCCTTGTGCAGAACAGCCTGACGCCGCGCTTCCGCGATCCCGTGCTGGCGCTGTTCGCCGCGGATCACGGCATCGTCGTCGATGGCGTGGGTGCCCAATGGGGCCGCGCCACCAAAGACCAGGTGCAGATGGCGCTGCACGCCCAACTGCCCGTCTCCGTGTTCGCGCGGCTGCAGGGCCTGCACCTGACCGTGGTGGACTGCGGCGTCGCCGACAACCTGCCGCCGCATGCCCGCCTGCTGGCCCGCAAGGTCGCGCACGGCACGCGCAATGCGCGCACGGCGCCAGCCATGAGCCTGGAGCAGGCCCATGCCGGCGTGCGCGTGGGTATGGAGATCGCCGACAACCTGCCCGGCAACGTGCTGGCCTGCGCATCCATGGGCCAGGGCTCGGCGGAATGCGCGGCGCTGGTGCTGTCGCGGCTGGCCGATCTACCGGTGCGGGACTTCGTCGTGTCCGGCCCCACCATGCGCCAGGACGACCTCGTTCACCTGCTGGACGTGCTGCACGGCGCCCAGGCCCGCCACCGCGATGCCAAGGATCCAATGGACCTGCTGGCCGCCTTCGGGGGGCATGAGCTGGCGGTGATGGTCGGCGCCATGCTGGTGGCTGCCAGCAAGCGCAGCCTCATCATCGTCGACGGCATCGCTGCCTGCGCCGCGCTCAAGCTGGCCTCGCTGATCTGCGCGCCGGTGACCGACTACGCCGTGTTCTGCCGCAGCCACGTGCACCGCGGGCTGGATGAAGCGCTGGCGCTGTTCCACGCGTCGGCGCTGCTGGAGCTCGGCATGGACAGTGCCGACGGCACCGGCGCGGCACTCGCCTGGCCCATGATCCGCTCTGCGGCAGCCCTGCTGACCGACCTGCACGAGGTGGCTGAGGCCCGGTTGTCCATGCGCCCCGAAGCGGGCGCCCAGGTGCCCACGCTGGGCGCCTGAGGGCTCAGCGCAGCGGCTGACCGCCCGGCACGGATGCGGCCAGCGGCAGCCCATACTGCGGTTGTGCACCTGCCGGCGGCGGCATTTGCTGCGGCATGGCTCCCGGCGGATTGCCTCCTAGCACCACTGGCGACGGCGTGGCCGCCATCAGCGAGCCCGTGGCAGGCGCTGCGGGCGGGCTGATCTCCAGCACCTGTTGAGGTGACTGGCCCAGCCGGCCGAGACTCGCGCTGCGGGCGCCCACGCGCAGCAGGCGCAACTCGCCGTCCACCACCGCGCCGACGCGCACCGTGCGGGCGACGCCATCCACCTCGATCAGGGCCACACCCTCGCCCGCCTCCGCGGCGCGCGCGTTGCGGGGGGCGACGACGCCCAACAACCGCAGGCGGGAGGACTGGACCTGCTCGGGCTCCTGCACGGCCTCGGGCGCCACGGTGCCGAGCAGCCGGCTCAGGTCAGCCTGCGCCGCGCGGGACTCACCCGCGGGCAGCACGGAGGCCGGCATCGGCAGCGGCCGGGCCGCCGCTTGCAACAGCCAGTAACCCACCGACAGGCCGAGCACCAGCCACACCAGAAACGCCATGAATCGAGCAACCATGGCCCATTATGATGGTCTGATTCCTGCCGTTTCATTGCCCCAGACCTTGTCCATGCCTGCCCTGCGTTCCTCCATCGCCCGCGGCTTTACGCTGATCGAACTGCTGGTGGTGCTCGTCATCATCGGCGTGCTGGCCGCGCTGGTCGTGCCCAACGTGCTGGACCGCGCCGAAGACGCGCGCATCACCGCCGCCCGCACCGACGTCAACAACCTGATGCAGGCGCTCAAGCTCTACAAGCTCGACAACCAGCGCTACCCCAGCGCCGAGCAAGGCCTGGACGCCCTGGTGCGCAAGCCCACGGCCGGCACGCCGCCGCCCAACTGGAAGAACTACCTCGAGAAGCTGCCCAACGACCCCTGGGGCCAGCCCTACCAGTACGCCAACCCCGGCGTGAAGGGTGAGGTCGATGTCTACAGCTTCGGCGCCGACGGTCGCGCTGGCGGCGAGGGCCGTGACGCAGACATCGGCTCCTGGCAGTGACGCGGGCCGGGCAGCAGGCTTCACGCTGATCGAGCTGCTGGTCGTCGTCGCGCTGGTGGCGATTGCGGCTGCCACGATCTCGCTGGCCTTGCGCGACCCGACCGAGCTGCAGCTGCAACGCGAAGCCCAACGCCTGGCGGCCCTGCTGGAGACGGCGCGTGCCGAGAGCCGCGCCTCGGGGCTGGCCGTGCGCTGGCTGCCCCAGTCACGCAAGACGGGTGAGCACTTCCAGTTCGAGGGCCTGCCCCGCACCATCCAGCTGCCCTCGCGTTGGCTGGGCGAGCCGGTCGCCGTGACCATCGCCAACGCCAATGCCGCCAACCCGGCGCTGGTGCTGGGGCCGGAGCCCATCATCCCGGCCCAGCGCCTGCGCCTGCAACTGGGCAGCCAACAGCTCACGCTGGGCACCGACGGCCTGTCGGCGTTTGACGTCGTGACCCCATGAGCACCACGGCGCAACGCGGTTTCACACTCATCGAGGTGCTGGTGGCACTGGTCATCGTGGCCATTGCGCTCGGCGCAGGCATCAAGGCGGCCGGCGCGCTGGCCAACAACGCGGACCGGCTGGCCCAGGTCAGCGCCGCGCAATGGTGTGCCGAGAACGCGTTGACGGACTTGCGGCTGAACCAGCAGTTCCCCAGCGTCGGCGAAGCGCCATTCAGCTGCGAGCAGCTGGGCCGCAGCTACACCGGCAAGCTCAGGGTCAGCACCACGCCCAACCCGGACTTCCGACGCGTGGACGCAGCCGTCCAGAACGACGAAGGCCTGCCCATGCTGACGCTGACCACCATCGTGGGGCGCATCTGATGCACGCGGCGCGCTCACGCCGCGCGGGCGGCTTCACGCTGGTGGAAGTGCTGGTGGCGCTGGTGGTCATGGCCACGATGGCGGCCATGGCCTGGCGCGGCATCGACGCCCTCGTCAAGAGCCGCGAGATCGCCCAGGCCCGCCTGTCGCAGACCGCGCGGCTGCAGACTGTCATGGCGCAGTGGGACGTGGATCTGCGCGCCGTTCAGGACAGCCATAGCAGCATCCCGCCACTGGCCTTCGACGGCGGCAACCTCGTGCTGACGCGCCAGTCCCCCGGCGGCCTGCAGGTCGTGGTGTGGAGCCTGCGCGAGGGCAGCCTTTGGCGCTGGGAGAGCCCCGCCGTGCGCACGGTGCAGGACCTCCAGGCCCAGCGCGACAGCGGCATCCAGCAACTGGCCCAGCGCAACCCGGCGCTGCGCGCCTTCGACGGCGTGGCCGGCTGGCAGTTCGCCTGTTTCTGGACTAACGCCTGGGCCAACTGCCAGTCCACCGGCAACACGGCCAGCGTGGGCCCCGCCAATCCGAACGCGACCACGCAACCGCCGTCGGGCCTGCGCATCGCGATGCAGTTCGCCGAAGGCAGCGGCCTCAACGGCACGCTCACGCGCGAGCTGGAGGTGACCGTCCGATGAAGGCCACCGCACGGCTGTCACCGCGCCGGGCGCAGGCCGGCACCGCGCTGCTGACGGCCATGATCATCGTCACGCTGATCGCCAGCCTGGCCGCCGGCATGGTGTGGCAGCAGTACCGCGCGGTGCAGGTGGAGGCCGCCGACCGCGCCCGGGCGCAGAGCGTGTGGGTGCTGCAGGGCGCGCTGGACTGGGCGAGGCTCATCCTCAAGAGCGACTCGCCCAGCGTCGACGAGCTCAACGACTTCTGGGCCACGCCGCTGGCCGAGTCCCGCCTGTCCACCTTCCTCGCGGCCGACAAGTCCACCGCCAGCGACGACGGCCCCGAGGCCTTCCTGTCCGGCTACATCGAAGACGCACAAAGCCGCTACAACCTGCGCGCGCTGCTGCCAGGGCCGCAGGTGCCGGCGGCCGAGGCCCTGGTGCTCAACCAGCTGTGCAGCCAGGTGGGCGCACCGCCAGGCACGGCGGCGCTCATCATCGACGGCCTGCGCGCCGCCTACCCTGCGCCGGCCAGCGGCGCGAGCGCGCCCACCAGCATCGCCAGCAGCGGCCCGCTGCAGCCTGCCGGCCTGGACCAGCTCACCTGGCTGGGGCTGGACACCGACACCGTGCGGCGCCTGCAGCCCTACGTGGTGCTGCTGCCCAAGGCCACGCCGGTCAACCTGAATACCGCGCCGCGTGAGGTCATCGCCGCGCTGCTCAACATCGACCTGGCCTCCGCCGAGCGCCTGGTGCAGGCCCGCAAGGGCCAGGCCTTCAAGGCAATCACCGATGCCGCCGCCCTGCTGTCGGGCAATGTGCAGATCGCCGCCGACCGCGCGTCGGTCAATTCGTCCTACTTCATCGTGACGGGCCGGCTGCGGCTGGACGAGCGCCAGCTCGAACAGCGCTCGCTCGTCGAGCGCCAGGGCAAGACCACCACCGTGCTGGCCCGCGAACGGGTCAGCCAACTGCTGGACCGCTGAGTGCTCGCACCGCCCTGGCCAGACCCGTCACAGCCCCCTCCTAGAATGCGCCGCGCCTGCCTGCCCCCATGAGCACCCTGCTGCTATTCCTGCCCCCCAGAAACCGCCTGCGCGCGGCGGAACGGGCCACGCCTGCCGCGTCCGACATGGCCCGCGCCGGCACGGCCCGCGAGTACGACTGGGCACTGACGGCCGACGGCCGCCAGATCGACCGCGAGGGCCGCTCGGCGGCCACCGCGCTGCCGGCGGCCGGCACGGTCATCGCCGTGGTCGCCGAGTCCGACGTCAGCTGGCGCCAGCTGGCACTTCCACACGCCGGCCGCCAGATGCGCGCCGCGCTGGCAGGCCGGCTGGAGGAGTCGCTGCTGGACGAGCCCGACAGCCTGCACTTCGCGCTGGCGCCCGACAGCGGCGGCGGTGACACCGCCTGGGTGGCCATCGCGTCGCGGCCCTGGCTGATGAGCCACCTGGCCGAGCTGGACGCCGCCCAGGTCTTCGTCGACCGCATCGCGCCGCTGTCCTGGCCCGACGAGGTGCCGCGCGGCCATGTCTTCGAGCCCCACGGCAGCGATGAACTGGCACTGCGCTGGAGCCATGCCGGCGGCGTGGCGACGCTGCCGCTGCAGGGCAGTCTGACGCGCCAGCTCATCGCCACTGAAGGCACGCCGGCTCCGCAGTGGACGGCCACCCCGTCCGCCGCCACGGCTGCCGAGCGCTGGCTGGGCCATGCCGTCAGCGTGCAGACCCCGGCCCAGCGCGCGCTCGCCGTCATCGACAACGGCTGGGACCTGCGCCAGTTCGAACTCGCGCCGCGCGCCCGCGGTGTGCGGGCGCTGCGTCTGTTTGCGCGCACGCTGATGCACAACCCGTGGAAGCCGGTGCGCATCGGCCTGCTGCTGCTCATCGCGGTGGAAGTGCTGGGCCTGAACTACCGCGCCTGGCATCTGCAGCGCGAGATCAGTGCGCGCCGTGACAGCCAGCGCAGCACGCTGACCGCGGCCTTCCCGCAGGTGCGCGCCGTGCTGGACGCGCCGGTGCAGATGCAGAAGCAGCTGGACCTACTGCGCACCGGCGCCGGTGCCGTCGGCGACGCGGACCTGGAAGCCCTGCTGGGCGCCGCCGCCACAGCCTGGCCGGCCGACCGCCCGCCCGCCGACGCGCTGGCCTTCGAGCCCGGGCGGCTCACCCTCGCGGCGCCGGGCTGGACCCCGCCGCAGATCGACAACTTCCGCAGCCAGCTGCAAAGCGACGGCTGGCAACTGGACGCGAGCGACGGCAAGCTGACCCTCAGCCGCGCCGCCGCGCAAGGACGACGCTGATGGCACGCCCCTCTTCCTCCGCCGGCGGCGACAGCCTCACGGCCCAGTGGCGCCAGCTGCGCACGCAGGCGCTGACGCAATGGCAGGCGCTCGGCGAGCGTGAGCGCTTCGCGCTGACCACCGCCGGTGTGCTGCTGGCCCTGCTGCTGGGCTGGGCGCTGCTGCTGGCACCGGCCTTGCGCACGCTGAAGACGGCGCCCGCCGAGCTCGACCAGCTGGAACTGCAGCTGCAGCGCATGCAGGCCCAAGCCCAGGAGGCCCGCGTGCTTCAGGCCGCACCGGCCGTGCCGCCCGCCCAGGCGCAGGCGGCGCTCACCGCGTCCGTCGAGCACCTGGGCCCGGTGGCCAAGCTCAGCCTCACGGGCGACCGCGCCGTCGTCACCTTCAACGGCATCGCACCGCCGGCCTTGCAGGCCTGGCTGGGTGAAGCCCGTGCCGCGGCGCGCGCACGCCCGGTCGAAGCGCAGCTGGCGCGTGGCCCCAAGGGCTATTCGGGCACGCTGGTGCTCAGCCTCGGAGGGGGTGCGTGATGGCCTGGTTGCAACGCAAGCACAGCGGTGACGCCGGCCTGACGGCGAACGCGCTGCCAACTGCCCGGCCCGCACGCATGGACCCGGCGCGGCGCTGGAGCATCGCCGGCCTGGTGGCGGGACTGCTGGCCGCCGTCATCGTGTTCGCACCCGCCAGTTGGCTGGCCGGCTGGCTGGCTTCGGCGAGCGCCGGCCATGTGCTGGTGGTCGACACCCGCGGCAGCATCTGGAACGGCTCGGGCGTGCTGGTGCTGACCGGCGGTGACGGCAGCCGCGATGCGGCCTCGCTGCCCGGCCGCCTGCACTGGCGTATGAGCCTGCAGGGCCTGGGCCTGCAGCTCGCCGCGCGACAGGACTGCTGCATCAACGGCGAGCTGCGCTTCCTCATCCAGCCCGGGCTGGGCCGCACCCGCATCGCGCTCGAGAACCGCGCCGACTGGCTGGCCCGCCTGCCGGCCGGCGTGCTGGCTGGGCTGGGCACGCCGTGGAACACGCTGCAACTGGGCGGTACGCTGCGGCTCACGGCGCGCGAGTTCGTGCTGGAGTCGGCACAGGGGCGCTGGCGCCAATCCGGCAGCCTGCAGCTGGAGCTGAGCAACCTGTCCTCGCGCATCTCCACGGTCGCGCCGCTGGGCAGCTACCGGCTGGACCTGAACGCTGACACCGCCACCCCGGGCTCCAGCACGCTGCAGCTGTCCACGCTGGAGGGCGCGCTGCAGCTCAACGGCGTGGGCACGCTCAACCCGGGCGGCAAGAGCCGCTTCACCGGCGAGGCCGCCGCCGCGCCGGGCCGCGAGGAAGCGCTGAACAACCTGCTGAACATCATCGGGCGCCGCCAAGGCGCGCGCTCTGTCCTGACGATCGGATGATCATGAATCTCCACCGCACCGCCACCGCCCTCGCCGCCCTGCTGCTGGCCGCCGGCAGCGCGCACGCCCAGCCCGACAACGCCAGCGTGCAGCGCGCCCGCACCAAGGGCCCGGCCGTCAAGGCCAGCTCGCCGGTGACGCTGAACTTCGTCAACGCCGACATCGAGGCCGTCACGCGCGCCATCGGCGTCATGATGGACCGCCAGATCATCATCGACCCGCGCGTCAAGGGCACCATCACGGTGTACAGCGAGCAGGCGGTGTCGGTGGGCGAGGCCTACCGCAACTACCTGGCGGCGCTGCGCGGCCTGGGCTTCACGGTGGTGGAGTCCGCCGGCTTCCTGAAGGTGCTGCCCGAAGCCGATGCCAAGCTGCAGGCCGGCTCGGTGGCGGTGGAAAGCACCAACGCCCGCGGCGACCAGATCCTCACGCAGATCTTCCGCGTGCAGCACGAGAACGCCAACAACCTGGTGGCCGTGCTGCGCCCGCTGATCAGCCCCAACAACACCATCAACGCCAACCCGGGCAACAACAGCCTGGTGATCACGGACTACGCGGACAACCTGAACCGCATCGCCAAGATCATCGCGGCGATGGACACGCCGGGCACCAGCGACATCGAGCTGGTGCCGCTGAAGCACGCCGTGGCGGCCGACCTGGCGCCGCTGGTGCAGCGCCTGGCCGATGGCGGCCAGACCGCGGCAGCCGCCGTGCCGGGCCAGAGCAGCAGCGCCGTCAACGTGCTGGTGGACCCGCGCTCCAACGGCCTGATCCTGCGCGCCAGCAACCCGGCCCGCCTGGCCGCCGTGCGCGCCATGGTCGACAAGCTGGATCAGCCCAGCGCCGACGGCGGCGGCAACCAGATCCGCGTCGTCTACCTGAAGAACGCCGACGCCACCAAGTTGGCCACCGTGCTGCGCGCGGCCTTCAGCGCGGGCTCGTCCAGCAGCGCGGGCGGTGGCAACAGCACCAGCAGCGGCACCGGCGGCCTGGCCGGCGCGGGCACCAGCTTCGGCGGGCAGACCAACACCACGACGACCACCACCAACAGCAGCACCAGCGCGACCGGCCTGTCCTCGGCGGCCACCTCGCCGCTGAACGCCTCGGCCGGCCCGTCCACCGGCGGCTTCGTGCAGGCCGACCCGTCCACCAACTCGCTGATCATCACGGCCGCCGAGCCGCTGTACCGCCAGGTACGCGCCGTCATCGAGCAGTTGGATGCGCGCCGCGCGCAGGTCTATGTCGAGTCGCTGATCGTCAAGATCGACAACACCAAGGCCGGCCAGTTCGGCGTGCAGTGGCAGAACATGTTCGGCAAGAGCGGCGACGCCACCATCTACGGCGCCGGCACCAACTACGGCACCGGCCTGGCCAACATCATCAACGCCACCGGTGCCGTGGCCAACGGCACCTCGGGCGTGACGACGGCACTGGCCAGCGCCTCTGCGCCCACCGGCCTGAACATCGGCCTGCTGAAGAAGTTCGGCAGCCTGTACACGCTGGGCGCGGTGGCCAACTTCTTCGAGAGCCAGAGCGGCGCCAACGTGCTGTCCACGCCCAACCTCGTGTCGCTGGACAACGAGGAGGCCCGCATCGTCATCGGCCAGAACGTGCCCTTCGTGACCGGCTCCTACGCCAACACCGGCTCCAGCACCGGCGGCACGGTCAACCCGTTCACCACCGTGGACCGCAAGGACGTGGGCCTGACGCTGAAGATCAAGAGCCAGATCGGCGAAGGCGGCACGGTGCGCATGGTGGTCTACCAGGAGAACTCCTCCGTCGTGCCCGGCAGCAGCGGCACGCAGGGTCCGACGCTGGACAAGAGCGCCATCGAGACCTCGGTGGTCGTGGACGACGGCGACATCATCGTGCTTGGCGGCCTGATGAAGGACGAGTACACCGACGGCGACGACGGCGTGCCGGGCCTGTCCAAGATCCCGGTGCTGGGCAACCTGTTCAGCAGCAAGAACCGCAAGCGCGTGAAGACCAACCTGATGGTCTTCCTGCGCCCGGTGGTGCTGCGCACGGCGGACGGCGCCAACGAGCTGACGCTGGGCCGCTACGACAGCATCCGCGCGGTGCAGCAGGGCGCACAGCCGGGCAAGAGCGTGCTGCTGCCCGACACCGGCGCGCCCGTGCTGCCCGAGGCCAAGACGCCGGCCGCCAAGCCCGCGCCGCAGCAGTAAGAACGGCCCCGCAGCCATGGCCATGCCCCGCCACCCCCTGCCCTATGCCTTCGCCAAGGCCCACCGCGTGCTGCTGGAGGACGACGGCAGCGCCCTGACGCTGTGGGCCGCGCCCGATGTGGACTGGGCCACGCTGTCCGAAGTGCAGCGCCTGTACGCCGTGGACCGGCTGGAATCCGAGCCTGCCAACACGCTGGCCGAGCGCATCAGCGCCGCCTACGCCGGCAGCGAGAGCAGCGCGGCCACGGTGGTGGGCGAGGTCGAGAGCGCCGTGGACCTGAGCCGCATGATGCAGGACCTGCCCGCCGTGGAAGACCTGCTGGAAGCCGCCAACGACGCGCCCATCATCCGCATGCTCAACGCGCTGCTGACGCAGGCCGCCAAGGACGGCGCGAGCGACATCCACATCGAGCCCTACGAGCGCAGCAGCTCGGTGCGCTTCCGCGTCGACGGCACGCTGCGCGAGGTGGTGCAGCCCAACAAGGCACTGCACGCGGCGCTGATCAGCCGGCTGAAGATCATGGCCGAGCTGGACATTGCCGAGAAGCGCCTGCCGCAGGACGGCCGCATCTCGCTGCGCATCGGCGGCCGAGCGATCGACGTGCGCGTGTCCACGCTGCCGTCGGCCCACGGCGAGCGCGCCGTGCTGCGCCTGCTGGACAAGAGCGAATCCAAGTTCACGCTCGAAGGCCTGGGCATGGACGGCAGCGTGCTGTCGGCCTTCAAGCGCCTGGTGCAGCAGCCGCATGGCATCGTGCTCGTCACCGGCCCCACGGGCTCGGGCAAGACGACCTCGCTGTACGCGTCGCTGCAGACGGTGGACACCAGCACCACCAACGTGCTGACGGTGGAAGACCCGATCGAGTACGAGCTGCCCGGCATCGGCCAGACGCAGGTCAACGCCAAGATCGACCTGACCTTCGCCAAGGCCTTGCGCGCCATCCTGCGCCAGGACCCGGACGTCATCATGATCGGCGAGATCCGCGACTACGAGACCGCGCAGATCGCCATCCAGGCGTCCCTCACGGGCCACCTCGTGCTGGCCACGCTGCACACCAACGACGCGCCCAGCGCCGTCACGCGGCTGACCGACATGGGCGTGGAGCCCTTTCTGCTCAGCAGCTCGCTGCTGGGCGTGCTGGCGCAGCGCCTGGTACGCCGGCTGTGCCCGGTGTGCAAGACGCAGGATGAACACCAGCGCTGGCACCCCGTGGGCTGCGAGGCCTGCGGCCACACCGGCTACAAGGGTCGCACCGGCGTCTACGAACTGATGGTGGCCGACGACGCCGTGCGCAGCCTCATCCACAACCGCGCCGCCGAGAGCGCGCTGCTGGCCGCGGCACAGGCCGCCGGGCTGCGCTCCATGCGCGAGGACGGCGAACGGCTGATCGAGGCTGGCATCACGTCGCTGGAGGAAGTCCTCCGCGTGACCCGAGAGGGTTGACGTGCCCGCCTACAAGTACGAAGCCCTCACCGACGCCGGCCGCCAGAGCAGCGGCCTGATCGAAGCCGACAACCCGCGCGCTGCGCGCGCCGCCGTGCGCGCCCAGGGGCTGACGCCGCTGTCCATCGAGCCGGTGCAGCAGCATGGCGCGCCGGAGTCCAGCCGCTTCACGCGCCGCGTGTTCAGCACCACGGCGCTGGCTGTCTGGACGCGCCAGCTCGCCGGCCTGGTGGGCTCGGGCCTGCCCATCGAGCGGGCGCTGACGGCGCTGGCCGACGAGAGCGAGGACGGGCGTCAGCGCGAGCTCATCAGCCAGCTCAAGGCCGAGGTGAATGCCGGCTCGGCGTTCGCGCGGGCGCTGGCCACGGCGCCGCGTGAGTTCGACGACGTCTACCGCGGCGTGGTGGCGGCCGGCGAGCAGAGCGGCGCGCTGGGCCAGGTGCTGGAGAAGCTGGCCGACGACCTGGAGGCCAGCGAGGACCTCAAGGGCAAGCTCGTCGGCGCCATGGCCTACCCGGCCATCATCTCGGCGATCTCGGTGCTGATCGTGATCTTCCTCGTCACCTACGTGGTGCCGCAGATCGCCACCGTGTTCACCAGCTCCAAGCGCGCACTCCCGGCGCTGACCGTGGCCATGCTGGCGATCAGCGACTTCGTGCGCACCTGGGGCTGGGCGCTGCTTGCGGCCACCGTGGGCGGCGCGCTGCTGCTGCGCCAGGCGCTGAAGGCACCCGCCTTCCGGCTGCGCTTCGACGCGGCGCTGCTGGGTGTGCCGCTGATCGGCCGGCTGGCGCGCGGCTACAACGCGGCACGCTTCGCCGGCACGCTGGCCATGCTGGCCTCGGCCGGCGTGCCCATCCTGAAGGCGCTGCAGGCGGCGGCCGAGACGCTGTCCAACCGCGCCATGCAGGCCGACGCGCTGGACGCGCTGGTGCAGGTGCGCGAGGGCGCGCCGCTGGGCTCGGCGCTGGCCGGCAAGAAGCGCTTCCCCGGCATCCTGGCCATGTTCGCGCGGCTGGGCGAGCAGACCGGCCAGTTGCCTGAGATGCTGAGCCGCGCCGCGCGCCAGCTCAGCGTGGAAGTGACGCGCCGCTCCATGGCCGCCGCCACGCTGCTGGAGCCGCTGCTCATCGTCGCCATGGGCGCCATCGTGCTGCTCATCGTGCTGGCCGTGCTGCTGCCCATCATCCAGCTCAACACCTGGGTGAAATAGCATCGGGGCCATGTCGGCAATGACGTGGCGATGCCTGTTGGCAATGACGTTGGCGCTTCCCCTGGCCGCAGGGGCAGCCGGCCCCGTGCTGCTGGCCGGCGAGGACGACTGGGCGCCCTACAGCGCGGCCGAGAGCGCCAGCAGCCCGCAGGAGGTGCCACCCAAGGGCTTCAGCGTCACGCTGATCCGCGCCGCACTCGCCACCCAGGGCCTCACGCCGCAGTTCGTCACCGTGCCCTTCGCGCGCTGCATGCGCATGGCCAAGGCGGCCCAGGTGGCCGGCTGCTTCAACGCCACCATCACCGACGACAACCGCGACGACTACCTCTGGCACCAGCCGCCCATGTTCGAGGAGGAGCTGTCCATCTTCGGCCGGGCGGGCGAGGCAGGCCCGGAGTTGCGGCTCTCCGACCTGCGCGGCAAGCGCGTGGCCATCACCAACGGCTACACCTACCCCACCGAGTTCATGCGCGACCCGCGCATCCAGCGCTTCACGGCCACCTCGGACACCAACCTGCTGCGCATGCTGCTCACCGGCCGCGTGGACTACATCCTGCTGAACCGCACGCCGGGCTGGATGCGCATCGACGCCAGCCCCGAGTTCCGCGGCAAGGTGGTGCGACGCGGCATCGTCAGCGCCGACGCGTTCTGGATCGCCTTCGCCAAGACGCACCCGGACGGCCCCGCGCTGGCGCAGGCCTTCGGGCGCGGCCTGGCGCAGATGCGACGCGACGGCAGCTACGCCCGGCTGCTGGACGACTTCCGCCGCCAGGTGGGCTACCGCTAGCGCGGGTCGATCACCTGGACCACCAGGCCGATCAAGAACACCCCCACCAGGAAGCGCAGCCACGAGGGCTTGTGCTGCTTCAGCGACAGCGCCACCCAGGCCAGGCCCAGGATGAGGAACCACAGGCTGCGGTGACTGATGGACATCAACAGCATGGCCAGCAGCTGCGCGCCATAGCGCCCCCACGGCACGGGCGGCGGCGTGCCAAGACTCGTGCCGATGGGCTCGGCCGTGGGTGCCGTGGCCTGCCCGGCACGTGGCGGCGCCGCTGAGCGCTCCTGGCGCGGCGGCTGGCGTGCCGCGCGTTCGGCATTAATGCGCTGCTGGCGCGCCGCCTTCAGCTGGCCTGCCGTCAGCGCCAGCTGCGGCTCGGGCGGCGGCGCCACCTGCCACCAGTCGCCCTGCCGGCGCGCCGGGGCCAGGCCTTGCGCGGCCTGGGCACGGAAGGCGTCGGGGCGCCGCGCGGCCGCTGCGCCCGGCAGTGCCAGCGCCCGCTGCAACAGCGCCTGCCCCTGCTGGGTGTTGACCATGTGCACGAAGCGCGCGTAGCCCACCAGCGTGTCGCGCGTGGCCGGCGCGCCCTGCCAGGTGGCGGCCTGCAGGCCTTGCTGGCCCGCACGGTGCAGCGCGGCGCGCAGGCGGCGGCGCTCGTCGCGCGACACCGAGGGCTGGTGGTTGACGACCACGCCCGTCACCTCCTGGCGCGACCCCCGGCGCATGACGCGCTGCTTGTCGGGGTGCGGCGTGAAGCCCTCGTCGCGCAGCACGTGGTGCACCTGGCGCAGCAGCTTGCCGACGCGCTGCGCGGCCTCGCCCGCGGCGGAGAACGTCAGGTCGTCCGCATAGCGTGTGTACGCAAAGCCCAGCTTGGCGGCCAGGCCCTGCAGCCGGCGGTCCAGCTTGCGGCACAGGATGTTGGTGAGCATGGGGCTGGTGGGCGCGCCCTGCGGCAGCACGCGCTCACGGCCCTTGCCGCCGACGAAGAAGAGCTCGCCATCCACGGTCAGCTCGTCGCAGGCGTTCTCGCTGCACAGCAGCGCCAGCAGGCTGGCCACCGCCTCGCCATAGCCCAGGCCGCGGAAAACGCCCTTGATGCGCGGCTGGTGCACGCTGGGGAAGAAGTCTTTCAGGTCGAGGTTGATCACCACGTCCTGCCCGCAGTGCGGCCGCGCGTTGCTGACGATGCTGCGCCCCGGCAGGAAGCCGTGCGCCGCCGCGTGCACGGGCACCTTGGCGAGCAGGTTGTCCAGCACCCAGTACTGCGCACGCTTCAGGCGCGGCATGGGGGCGGAGATGGTGCGCACGCCGCCCGTCTTCTTGGGCAGGTGAAAGCGCCGGTAATGCGTGCCGCGCGCCACCTCGCGGTGGAAGCACAGGAACTTCAGCTCCGGCAGGCTCAGGCCCATGGCCTGGGCGAGTTCCAGCGGCGTGGTCAGCGCGGGCAGGCCGGCCGCCTGCAGCCGGGCCTTGGCGGCTTCGGGGTCGGTCTCGGCCCCCAGGCCGCCCGACACGCCCTCGCCCAGGTAGCCCGCCGTGGTCTGGCGCGTCGCGTGCCAGCGCAGCGCGCGCTCGTAGCGGCCGCGCTCGCGGGCCTGCGCGCGTGCCTCGCGCTGCTCGCGGGCCTGGGCCATGCGCTCGCGACGCATGGCCTGCAGCGCAGCCTGCGGATCGCCCTTGACCTGCAGTTCCTGCTGCAGCTGCTGCAAGGCCTGGTGCAGTTCGGCCTCGCGCTGCAGCAGCGCGGCCTCGATGGTGGGCTGGTCGGCATCGCGGGGCCAGTAGCCCAGGCGCTGCATCTCGGCAAGAACGACGGCGTCCTTGCTGCTGGCCGCGATGCGGGCGAGCAGCTCCGCGCGGGTGGGCATGCGCTCGGTCATGCAGCCTCCGCGCTCGAGGCAGAAAAGGTGAGTGCAGTGCGCTTCTCATCGAAGAGCCCGCAGGGCTTGAGGGGCGGGGTCTGTCCACTCGACGCCGGGCGCCACCCGTAGCGCCTGTGCGTTCGAAGCGAACCCCATCGGCACGGCGCTACGGGTGGCAGCCCGGCACAGTGAAGACGGACCCCGTGGTGCGTAGAACGGCAGTTCACAAGGGCGGCGAAACACCGCCCGGGTTGCAAGAGCCCACGCACTGCACTCGCCGGCAGTGTAGCCACGGAATTCCTCATCACTCCCCCTGGGTCCTCGCATCGTCCAGCTGCGGCTGGGCCACCTGGCGCAAGGCCAGCAGGTGCTGGCATGGGCCGCGGCGCAACTTGTTCTGGCTGTAGAAGTTGCAGCCGCAGTGGCCGTCCTGCAGCTGCTCGTCGGCATTCAACGTCAGGCGCGGCGTGTAGCTGCGCTCGCCGGCCTTCACCGTGCCCTCGATGAGCAGGCGCCCGCCCTCACGGCGGATGCCGCCCAGGCGCACGCCGCGCGCGTGCACCAGCGCCAGCGCCTGTGACTCCTCAGGGCTGGCAAAGCGCAGCGTGTTCAGCGGCAGCGGCTCGCGCGACAGCTCACGCCACGCGTAGCGGCCCGTGGGCAGGTCGAAGATCGCGCGACCGGCCTGCACCCAGGCCGTCATGGCCGCATCCACATCGGCCTGCGGCAGGCCGGTGCGTGCGGCCAGCTCGGCCGGTGTGGCCAGCCAGGTCGACTGCAGGGCCCCGGCCACCGCCAGCTGGCTGGCCTCGCTGACCTCGTGCCGCGCCTGCAGCAGGTCGAAGCGCCCGGCGGCCGACCAGTCGTTGGCCGTCCAGCCCGACAGCCCCAGCGTGACGGTCACACCGCCCATCTCCACGACCCAGAAGCTGGGCATGCCCGAGCCCAGCAAGTGCACGCGCACCCGGGTGGCCAGCGGGATCAGCCGCTCCAGCGTCAACAGCCGGCGGCGCCCCCACAGCCGCACCGCACGCGGCGCGGCCAGCGGCGCGCCGACGATGGCGCTGCGTCGTGCGGTCAGCGTGAGGTTCCACGGCTCCAGCACCAGGCGCGCCGGCTGGCCCGGCACCAGCTCGAAGCGCAGCGAGCGCGGCCCGGCGCGCTCCTTGCGCTGGCGCAGCAGGCTGCACAGGTTGTGCAGGTCCATCGGGTGCAGCTCCAGCACGGTGGCCGGCAGCGTCATTGCGCTCGAGACCTGCAGGAAGCCGCGCACCCAGCTGTCAGGCAGGTCGATCTTTTCCTCCACGAAAGCCGGGTCGTCGCCGGTGGCGACGGTGAAGCCCGTCGGGTCCACGGCGAACTGCGTGGCCTTGTAGTCGCGGACCTTCTGGAACTCCTCGTACAGGCTGGCCGAGTAGTCGATGTTGGTGGTGCCGCAGGCCATGTCACCCACGCGCTCGAACAGCTCGTGAGAGAGGCTGACGGCGCAGTAGCTGGACTCATCCTGGCTGAAGGCCTCGAACAGCAGGCGCTCGGGGTGCACGGTGATGACCGGGTCGAGCACGAACCAGGTGTCGCGGTGGGCCTGGTAGAGCCAGTCGAAGTAGCGCTGGCGCGCCTTGTAGAACGGCGCCAGCAGCGACGCCTTCTTCTCGCGCAGCTGGGCCAGCTCGGCAGTGGCTGCCGCCGCGCGCGCCTTCAGCGTCTGCGCCTGGGCCATGAAGCGGGCCAGCAGCTCGCCCTCGTGGGCCTGCAGCCAGGCCTGGTAGGCCGCCGGGTTGCGGCCGCGCGGGCGCTGGTCGCTCACCACCACCGCATGCAGCGCCGACAGCGCCTCGCGGAACACCAGGTGCGCGTGCGCGTCGCGGCGCAGCTGGCCCTGGAAGTGGGTGGGCGGGCGCAGCGTGTCGGGCGCCAGCCGGAAGGCCTGCGCCGTGGCGCTGTCGTCCACCGTGCTGGCACCGTAGTACTGGTAGCGGAATTGCATGACTCAGGCGGCGCTGTTCCAGGCCAGGAAGGGCAGCGGCAGCTGCGGATGGCGGCGCGCGATGTCGCGCAGGCCGGCGATGTACTGGGGCTTGTCGGTGAGGCTGGCCGTGACGACCTGGCGCGCAAAGATCTCGGCCACCACCTCCGCCGTCTCGGGCGCCGCCACCTGTGCGCGCAGGAACTCGGTCACGCGCGTCTTGGCCACGCGGCCGCGGTGCACCTGGCTGAGCACGGTCAGCAGATAGGGCGTCAGCGCGCGCAGCTGGCGGGCCAGCGCGGCGGGGTCGTCGGTGGGCAGCGCCAGCAGCCACTGCGTGACGAACAGCTGCACCGCCGGGCTGGGATGCTGGCTCAGCCGCGTGAGGCACAGCGCCGCGTCGGCTGCGCTCATGCGGCGCACCAGGCGGCTGCGGCCCAGCGCCTGCACCCAGGGCTGGGGATGGTCCACCCAGGCGATCAGCAGCTCCACATTCAGCGACGTATCGGCCAGCCGCTCGCCAAACAGCGTGCGGGTGTAGGCCTGGGCGTCGTCGAAGGCGGTGTCGGCCAGCGGCAGCAGCTCGGCCACCTGCTCCGGCGTGGGCTGCGTCGGCAGGCAGGTGTCCAGCCCCTGCATGGCCCAGCGACGCACCGCGGCGTCGGCATGCCGCGCCAGCGTGGCGAGCTGGCGCAGGCTGTAGTCGGCCGGCGCCAGGCCGGGCAGCGCCCAGGCGCCGTAGCGCTGCGCGCCGGCGCTGCGGGCCTGCAGCGCGCGCCAGACGCCGGACGGGTCGCGCGCGGGCGCCACCGCTTGCAGGTGCTGGCTCAGCCAGCGCAGCAGGTCGTCATGCAGACCCTCGCCCGCTTCAGCCTGGAACAGCGCGGCATGCAGGCGGTCGGCCAGCGTGCGGGCCAGCGCCTCGTCGCGCGCGGCCAGGCGCAGCAGCGCCGGGGCAACGGCGGCGCGCACGCTGGCAGCCGGCTGCAGGGCCAGCTCGACGAGCAGGGCCACCTGGCCGGCCAGCTGCGCGTCCGGCAGGCCCGCCAGCAGGCGGGCGCCACAGGCGCGCAAGGCCTCCTCGGGCGCGGCCAGCAGCCGCGTCAGCGTGGCTGGCGGCAGCACCACCAGGCCGGCCGGGTGCAGCAGAAGCCAGTCCACCGCCAGCGCGACGACCTCGGCCGACGGATGCGCCAGCAGCGGCAGCAACTCACCCAGGCCCTGCCAGCCAGCCGCGGCCGCCGCCAGCGGCCCCTGCAGCAACTGGGCGGCCAGCGCTGCGCCGGCCGCTACGCCCGGCGCCTGCGCATCGGCCGCCAGCAGCGCGGCGAGCAGCTCGCGCAGCAGCGGCTCGGCCGGTGCCAGCTGGGCCATGCCGCGCGCCTGGGCGCGCACACGCCCGTCGGCGGCCAGCAACAGGGCCACGACCAGCGCCACCTGCGTCGCGAACGCAGCCGGGTCGGCGGCGAGTTGCAGCAAGGCATGGTCGCGGGCCGGCGCATGGGCACTGGTGGCCAGCAGCGCCAGCCACGGCGCCTGGGCAGCCACATCGGCCAGCGCCGCAAGGCGCTCGCGGGCAGCGCCGAAACCCACACCGGCCGCCGTCTCGTAGTCGCTGCGCAGCAGCGCGCCCAGCACCTCGGCCGGCTGCTGCTGCAGGAAGGCTGCATGGTCCTGCAGCGCGCGGGCCACCACGGCCTGCACCAGCGAGCTGCGGCTGCGCAGCGCCAGCGTCAGCAGGGCTTCGGGGTGGGCATCCCACAGCGGCTGCAGCGCCTCGGGGCGCTGAGCAAAGGGGCGCGAGGTGTCCAGCGGCAGACGCGTCCACCAGCGCATGGCGCGGCGGCTCGTGCACAGGCCGGGCCAGTGGGCCAGCAGCAGGCGGGGCACCAGCAGCCAGCTGGCGCCGCGGTGATGCAGGCGCGTCGCGCGCTGGTAGCGGCCGTCCACCACCTCCCAGCGCTGCTCCTCGCGCGGCGCGGGCTGCTCGTCATCCACCAGCCCCAGCAGCAGGGCCACGGCCAGGGTGGGCGCGTACGGATGCTGCACGGCCGCCAGCCGGCGCAGCTGGCGCCAGGCGCGCAGGCGCAGGTAGTCGCGGGTGCGGGCGCCAAACGCCACCGCCGGGGCACGGGCGCCACCGGTGGCGCGCTGCAACCAGCCCCCCGTGGCGGGCGACACATAACGCCGAGGCGCTGCGGCACCGAGGGCTGGCGTGGTGTTCTCGAAGCGGGCATGCAGCAGCCCCAGCAGGTCGGCATCGCGCCGCAGCTCGGCCGCCTTGTACAGGTAGCGCAGCCCCTGGAAGTACGGCGCCTGCAACGGCAGGGCCGCCAGCAGCCGCAGCAGCGCCGCACGCGCTGCGGGCTCGGCCCAGGCGATGTCGTACCAGTCGGTCAGCAGCGCCGGCCAGGCGGCGCCGCGCAGCGGCAGCGCGGTCTCGATGCGCGCCTGCAGTGCCTCGGCTGGCAGCTCGCTGCACAGCTCGTCGCGCCAGCCAGGCAGCAGCGTGGCAACCTCAGCCTCACGCTGGGCCGGCGTCAGCAGCATCAGCCAGGCCTGGCGGGCCATGCGGCAGCAGGCCGGGCTGCGGCCGCGCTGCGCGAGCTGGCGCATGGCCTCGGCCGCGCCGGCATCGCCCAGCCGGCCGATGGCCGCGGCCAGGCACAGGTCCAGCAGGTCATCGCCACTGCCCAGCAAGTCCACCAGGCGCGGCACCAGGCCGCGCAAGGCCTGTTGCGTGGGGCTGGCGCCATGCGCATCGGCGGCACTGAGTTCAGCCACCCGCCAGGCGGCGCGGGCACGCCGTGCTGGCGACTCCAGCTTCCAGCGCGCCGGCTGGAAGCGCGCCACCAGGGCCGCCACGGCGGGCTGCACCGCGGCGGCAACGGGCGCGGGCGCGAGCGGCACGATGCGCGGGCCGACGGCGTCCTGAGCCAGTTCGGGGAAGCCGTCCTGCGACACCAGCCGGTCGCCGGCCCCAAGCCGGCGGCGCAGCCAGTCCAGCGCGAGTCGCCGCGCCTCGGGCAGTTCGCAGGGCATGGCCGTGAGCGCCGACTCGCGCACGCCATCGCGCACCGTCACGACATGGCGGGCCGCACCGGCGAGGTCCAGCGCCACCACCTCGACCGTGCAGTGCTGCGCCGACGGGCACGAGCGCGCCAGCGTCGCACGAGCCAACTTCTGCATCCAGAGCCTCCCTGCTCAGAGCGTGAACATGACATGCACCCGCCCACCCGGGCCCAGCGCGGGCCGCATGGTAGGGCCAGCCAGCTCAGCCGGCGGGGAGCAATCTCACCAGTTCGGCCGCTGCCGCGATCTCGCGCGCCACCAGCGCGTCGGCCTGCCCGCTGCGGTGCATCAACTCCATCGCCGCGTTGAAGGACGGCAGCAAGGCCGCCGCACCGTCCAGGCCGCGCAGCACCGCCAGGTGGATGGGTGTGGCGCCCAGCGGCGCACTGCCGGCCAGCACCCGGCCTTCATAGGCCGGCAGCTGCTGCAGCATGCGGCCGCCCAGCTCCGTGGCCACGGCGTAGTCGATGCGGCCGCGCAGCAGCTTGGCGAAGTTGTTGACGTCGGCGGCCACCTCCTCGCACTGGAACAGCCCCTGGCGGCGCGCGTTGTCAAAGGCCTCGCCGTAGGACCAGCCACGGATCACGCCCACATGCTTGCCGGCCAGGCTGTCCAGCCCCCTGAAGGGCGCGCCGGTGCCATACACCGCCAGCCGCTCGACAAAGTAGGGCTGGCTGAACAACCAGCGCTGCTCGCGCTCAGGCGTGCGGATGACGGCGCCGGCCAGCACATGGCCCGCGTCGGTCTCGCTGATCAGCCGCTTGAAGGGCACGGCCTGCAGCTCGCACGGCCGGCCCATCTGCGCGAACGCCGCGCCCACCAGGGCCGGGTAGATGCCATGAGCCGGCGCGGGCGCGCCCGAGCGGTACATGGTGGGCAGGCTGCCCTCATCAAAACCGATGGCAGCCGGCAGCGGACGCAAGGCCTGGGCCCGCGCTCCACCGGCACAGGCGATACAGGCGGCGATGCAGTGTCGACGCTTCAATGCTTTCTCCCTAGAGCGGCCGCATCCTAGGGCGCGGCTGCTGCCGCGACAATCACGCGCATGCCAGCCACGCTCACCGGTCAGCTCGTCGTCGCGATCTCGTCGCGCGCCCTTTTCGATTTCGAAGCCGAGAACCGCGTCTTCGAGGCCGGGGACGACCGGGCCTACATGGCGCTGCAGCAGCGCCTGATGGAGGAGCCCGCGCCGCCCGGCGTGGCGTTCTCGCTGGTGAAGAAGCTGCTGGCCTTCAACACCGGCGGCACGCCGCGCGTGGAGGTGGTGGTGCTGTCGCGCAACGACCCGGTCTCGGGCATGCGCGTCTTCCGCTCGGCCAAGCACTACGGGCTGGCCATCGAGCGCGGCGTGTTCACGCGTGGCGCGTCACCGTGGCGTTATCTGCGGCCGCTGTCGGCCGAGCTGTTCCTGTCGGCCAACGAGGACGATGTGCGCCAGGCGCTGGCGGCCGGTGTGGCTGCAGCACGTGTGCTGCCCGATGCGGCCCGCGCCTCGGCCGCCCACCCGGGTGAGCTGCGCATCGCCTTCGACGGCGACGCCGTGCTGTTCTCCGACGAGGCCGAGCAGGTGTTCCAGCGCGACGGCCTGGCTGCCTTCCAGGCTCATGAGCGCCACCACGCCCACCGACCGCTGCCCGCCGGCCCGTTCAAGCCGCTGCTGCAGGCGCTGCACACGCTGCAGCAGGCGCCGGGCATGCGGGTGCGCACGGCGCTGGTGACGGCCCGCAGCGCGCCGGCCCACGAGCGCGCGCTGCGCACGCTGATGGACTGGCAGATCGAGGTGGACGAGGCCATGTTCCTCGGTGGCCTGGCCAAGGGGGAGTTCCTGCGCGAGTTCGAGCCGGACTTCTTCTTCGACGACCAGGCCGGCCATGTGCAGAGCGCCGCCGCCCACGTGCCAGCAGGCCAGGTGGCCATGGGCGTTGCGGGCGGGTGACGAATAGCCGGCGCACAGCGCCGGCCCACAATGCGGCCTCCTTGAGGAGACCCCCATGCCCCGTCTGCCCCTTGCCGCCCTCACCGCGGCCCTGTGCATGGCCGGCGCCACCAGCGCCTGGGCCAGCACCAACGGCTTCTATCGCCAGCCCGCGCTGAGCGGCGATCACGTCTACTTCGTCGCCGAGGGCGACCTGTGGCGCACCGGTGTCGCGGGCGGCGCGGCCCAGCGCCTGACCACCCACCCCGGCCTGGAGAGCCAGCCCGCTGTCTCGCCCGACGGCCGCTGGCTGGCCTTCAGCGGGCAGTACGACGGCGGCACCGAGGTCTACGTCATGCCCACGGCCGGCGGCGCACCGCGGCGGCTGACCTGGGAAGGCGGCGGTGTGAAGGTGTGGGGCTTCAGCGCCGCGGGCGAGGTGATCTACACCGGCCTGGCTGCCCACCCCGGCACGCAGTTGTATGCGCTGGACCCGCAGACCGGCCAACGCCGCCAGCTGCCCGTGGCCCAGGCCGCCGATGGCGCCCTCAGCGCCGACGGCCGCACGCTGTACTTCACGCGCAACGGCCAGACCCGCAACGACAACGCCCGCCAGTACCGCGGTGGCGACATCGCCCGCCTGTGGGCGCTGGACCTCAGCGGCAACGCCGAGGCCCGGCCCTTCATCGCCGAGGGCCACAACGACCGCCGCCCCCTGCCCTATCGCACGGCCACCGGCGAGGCCCGCGTGGCCTTCCTGTCGGACCGCGACGGCACGGTCAACCTGTGGTCGGCCAACGCGCAAGGCGGTGACCTGCGCCAGCACACCACGCACAAAGGCTGGGACATCCGCCACGCCTCCATCGCCGGCAGCCGCGTCGTCTACGCGCTGGGGGCCGACCTGCACACGCTGGACCTCGCCCAGGGCGGCGCACCGACCCGGCTCGCCGTCGCCCTCGGCGGCGACTTCGACCAGACCCGCGAGCGCTGGGTGCGCAAGCCACAGGACTTCCTGACCGACGTGGCCTTCGCGCCCAACGGCGAGCGCGTCGTGCTGGCCGCGCGCGGCCACCTGGCCACGCAGGGCGTGCAGCAGCTTCGACGCGCCGAGCTGCTGCAGCCCGCCGACGGCCGCTGCCGCAAGGCCGAGTTCAGCAGCGACAGCAAGCAGGTGTTCGCCACCTGCGACTTCAGCGGCGAAACCGAGATCTGGCGCTTTGCCGCCAACGGCACGGGCAAGCCCGAACAGATCACGCGCGGCAACCCGAACGGCGTCGTCACGCAGCGCGGTGACCTGCTGCCCTCGCCCGACGGCCGCTGGCTGGCCCACACCGACAAGGAAGGCCACGTCTGGCTGACCGACCTGAAGACGCTGGCCACGCGCGAGATCGCGCGCGGCCGCTTCAACGACGTGCCGACGCTGCAAGGCTTCAGCGCCGACGGCAAGGTGCTGGCCTGGACCGTGCCGCTGAACCACGACGACCGCAGCCAGCTGCAGCTGCACCAGATCGCCGAGAACCGCACCCACACGCTGACCAGCGACCGCTTCGACGTCAGCGGCGCCACGTTCAGCCCGGACGGCCAGTGGCTGTACTTCGCCTCGGCCCGCCACTTCGCGGTGACCGGCAATTCCAGCCCCTGGGGCGACCGCAACACCGGCCCGTTCTTCGGCTCGCGCAGCAAGCTCTTTGCGCTGGCGCTGCAGCCGGGCCTGCGCTCGCCGTTCGCCGCCAAGGACGAGCTGGAGGGCAGCACGGACAAGGCCACCGACAAGCCTGCCGAGAAACCCGCAGACAAGGCCGCACCTGAAAGCAAGGCCACCGACAAGAAGGCCGAGGACAAGAAGGACGACAAGAAGGCCAAGCCCGCCATCGTCTTCGACGGCCTGGCCGAGCGGCTGCATGAACTGCCGGTGCCGGCCGGCACCTACCGGGCCCTGAAGACGGACGGCAAGCGGCTGTGGTTCCTGGACACCGACCTGGAGCGCAAGACCCAGCTCAAGTCCATCGCCATCGACAACCAGGGCGCTGCCGCCGAGACGCTGGCCCCGGACGTGCGCGGCTACGACCTGAGCGCCGACGGCAAGAAGCTCATGCTGATGCGCAACCAGGGCCAGGGCGCGCCGGAGGTGCTGATCGTGGACGCCGCGCCCAAGCTGCCCACCGAGCTGGCCAAGCATCAGGTGCGCTGGAGTGACTGGCAGATCGCCACGCAGCCGCGCGCCGAATGGCGGCAGATGTTTGCCGACGCCTGGCGCCTGCAGCGCGACCACTTCTACGACAAGGGCATGCACGGCGTTGACTGGGCCGCCATGCGCACCAAGTACGAGCCGCTGGTGGACCGCGTGACCGACCGCCTGGAGCTGGCCGAGCTGATGGCCCAGATGGCCAGCGAGCTGGGCGCGCTGCACAGCCAGATCGGCGCGGGCGACACGCGTGAGGCTGGCGAGGTGCCAGGGCTTGCAGGCCTGGGCGGCCGCTTCTCCAAGGTGGCCGACGGCTGGCGCATCGACGCCATCTACGCCTACGACACCGAGCTGCCGTCCGACGCGCCGCCGCTGGCCGCACCGGGCCTGGCGCTCAAGGTGGGCGACGTCATCACTGCCGTGAACGGCCGCGCCACGGCTGAGGCACCGCACCTGCTGGAGCTGTTGCGCGGCCAGGCCGGCCGCCAGGTGCTGCTGGACGTGAAGCCGGCGGCGGGCGGCAAGCCGGTGCAGCGCATCGTCACGCCGGTGAACCAGATGCGCGAGAACCAGCTGCGCTACAACGACTGGCGCACCAGCCGCGCCCGGGCCGTAGCGCAGGCCAGCCAGGGCCGCATCGGCTATGTGCACCTGCGCGCCATGGGCGGCGCCGACATCGCCGACTTCGTGCGCGAGTTCTACGCCGCCGGTGACCGCGCCGGTCTCATCATCGACGTGCGCCACAACAACGGCGGCAGCATCGACAGCTGGATCCTGGAGAAGCTGCTGCGCCGCGCCTGGGCCTTCTGGCAGCCGCGCTCGCCGGGCGGCGCCGCGACCTATCCCAACATGCAGAACGTCTGGCGCGGCCACACGGTGGTGCTGATGAACGAGGCCACCTACTCCGACGGCGAGACCTTTGCCGAGGGCTTCAAGCGCCTGCAACTGGGCCCGGTCATCGGCCGCCAGAGCTCGGGCGCGGGCGTGTGGCTGTCCGACGGCAACCGGCTGCTGGACAACGGCATCATGCGCGCCGCCGAGTTCGGCCAGATCGCACCGGACGGCCGCTTCCTCATCGAGGGCATCGGCGTGAAACCCGACATCGACGTCGACAACCCGCCCCGCGCCACCTTCCTGGGCCAGGACGCACAGCTGGATGCCGCCATCGCCGAGCTCCAGCGCAAGATCGCCGAACAGCCCGTGCCGGTCGTGAAGCCCGGCCCCTACCCTCGGCCCGTGAAGCCGTGAACGCCACAGGGAGGCCGCGGCCTCCCTTTTTTGTTGGCGCTCAGAACTCGTCGGCCGTGTCTCGCGCGGTGGGCCAGGGCGCCTGCGGCGGGAACACCCATGCAGCCCCCTCGCGCTGGCCGCGCAGCACGCGCGCATGCTGGCCGCCGATGTGGCGGTCGTCGCAGGCGTGGAAGGCCGTCCAGGCCACGCGGTAGTGCAGCGCCACCTCATCGCCCGACAGCAGCACCTCGGTCACGGTGACCCCGGCCAGCTGCGCCAGGTCGTCGAACTCGACGACGCTCAGGTCCAGCGCCGCATCCAGCCGCCCGGCGCTCACCCACCCGGCCGCCAGTGCGCGCAGGTCAGCCGCCTCGGGCACGGCCAGGCGCACGGGCGCGCTCAAGGGCTCAGCCCAGCACGACGCGCGCGAACTTGCGCTTGCCCACCTGCAGCACGTGCTCGCCGGCATCGAGCTTGACGCCCTTGTCCGAGATCACCTCGCCACCGCGGCGCACGCCGCCCTGCTCCACCATGCGCAGGCCTTCGCTGGTGGACACCACCAGGCCGGCGGCCTTGAGCACCTGGGCGATGCCCAGCGGCGCACCGGTCAGCTCCACCGTCGGGATGTCGTCCGGGATGCCGCCCTTGGAACGGTTGATGAAGTCCTGCTCGGCCGCATCGGCCGCCGCGGCGCTGTGAAAGCGCGCGGTGATCTCCTTGGCCAGCGCGACCTTGGCGTCCTTGGGGTTGCGGCCAGCCGCGACCTCGGCCTTCAGCGCGGCGATCTCGGCGATGGACTTGAACGACAGCAGGTCGTACCACTTCCACATCTGCACGTCGCTGATCGACAGGATCTTGGCGAACATCGTGTTCGGCGCTTCGGTGATGCCGATGTAGTTGTTCTTGGACTTGGACATCTTCTCGACGCCGTCCAGGCCCTCCAGCAGCGGCATGGTCAGGATGCACTGCGGCTCCTGGCCGTACTCCTGCTGCAGGTGGCGCCCCATCAGCAGGTTGAACTTCTGGTCGGTGCCGCCCAGCTCCAGGTCGGCCTTCAGCGCGACCGAGTCATAGCCCTGCATCAGCGGGTACAGGAACTCGTGCACCGAGATCGGCGTGCCGGCGGCGAAGCGCTTGGTGAAGTCGTCGCGCTCCATCATGCGGGCCACCGTGTACTTGGCCGCCAGCTGGATCATGCCCACCGCGCCCAGCGGCTCGCACCACTCGGAGTTGTAGCGAATCTCGGTCTTGGCCGGGTCCAGCACCAGCTTGGCCTGGGCGTAGTAGGTCTCGGCGTTGGCCTGGATCTGCTCCTTGGTCAGCGGCGGGCGCGTGGCATTGCGGCCGGAGGGGTCGCCGATCAACGAGGTGAAGTCGCCGATCAGGAAGATGACCTGGTGGCCCAGGTCCTGCAGCTGGCGCATCTTGTTGAGCACCACGGTGTGGCCGACGTGGATGTCGGGCGCCGTCGGGTCCAGGCCCAGCTTGATGCGCAGCGGCACGCCGGTGGCGGCCGAGCGCGCCAGCTTGCGGGTCCACTCCGCCTCGGGCAGCAGCTCATCCACGCCGCGGCGCGTGATGGCCAGCGCCTCCAGGACGGCATCGGTGACGGGGAACTTGGCGTCGTCGGACATGGCGCAGCGCCGTTCGGCAGCACGCCGAACGAAATTGTTAAGTTGTTGATCCATCGGGGTAAACCGGCACCCCGTGTAGGCGGGAGCCGTTAGAATTCACCCTTCGAGCACGGGGTGTTGCTTCAACACAACCGTCATGGATTTTAAGGCCGCCACCAGCGGCCCTCGCGTGGAACCGGCCTGGCCGGGATTGCCCCAGCGACAACCCCGAGATTGCCCAGCGTGACCGCCTTCCAACAACGAGTCCGACAGCTGCAGACGGCGTTGCAAAGCGCCGAGACCTTCGCCGCCAAGCACCCCCGCGCCCTGACCGCCTCGGTGGTCGGCGCGCTCAGCTGCTTCGCCGTCACCGCCTTCGGCATCGCACCGCTGGCCCCGGACGCTACCGAGCTGCCGCGCCGCACGGTGGTCGAGACGATTGCCACCCCCGATATCGAAGCCCAGCTGGAAGCGCTGGCCACCCACGCCATCGGCCTGACCCGCGCCGAGGCCACCCGCTCCAGCGACACGCCTGACAGCCTGCTGCGCCGTGCCGGCGCCTTCGACACCGCCGCCGCTGCCTTCCTGCGCACCGACCCGCTGGCCCGCCGCGTGCTGCAAGGCCGTGCCGGCAAGATGGTGCACGTGACGGCCGATGCCTCCGGCCGGGTGCACCAGATCGTTGCCCGCTTCCCGGCCGAGAAGGCCGAACAGGCGGGCACGCATTTCACGCGGCTGACCATCGCGCGCGACGGCGAGCGCTTCACAGCCCGCACCGAGACTGCCCCGCTGCAGGCCCAGATCGCGCTGGGCAGCGGCAGCATCCGCACCTCGCTGTTCGCCGCGACGGACGACGCCAACATCCCGGACGCCATCGCCTCGCAGATGGCCGACATGTTCTCGGGCGACATCGACTTCCACCGCGAACTGCGCAAGGGCGACCGCTTCAGCCTGGTCTACGAAACGCTGACCGCCGACGGCGAGCCTGTGCAGTGGGACGGCGGCGCCGGCCGCCTGCTGGCCGCCGAGTTCACGAACAACGGCCGCACCTATTCGGCGGTCTATTTCAAGGACAGCGCCACCGGCCGCGGCAGCTTCTACGGCTTCGACGGCCAGAGCAAGCGCCGCGCCTTCCTGGCCAGCCCGATGGAGTTCTCGCGCGTCACCAGCGGCTTCGCGATGCGCTTTCACCCCATCCACAAGACCTGGCGCCAGCACAACGGCTTGGACTACGGCGCCCCCACCGGCACGGCCGTGCGCACCGTGGGTGACGGCGTCGTCGAGATGGCCGGTTGGCAGAACGGCTTCGGCAACGTGGTGCATGTGCGCCATGCCGGCGACCGCACCACCGTCTACGCCCACCTGAGCAAGATCGACGTCAAGAAAGGCCAGCGCATCGAGCAAGGCCAGCGCATCGGCGCCGTCGGCTCCACGGGCTGGGCCACCGGCCCGCACCTGCACTTCGAGTTCCGCGTTGGCGGCCGCCATGTCGATCCGCGCGTGATCGCCCGCGCCTCCGAAGCCGTCACGCTGCCCAACTACGCCAAGGCCCAGTTCCAGCAGGTCGTCGCCAGCGTGAAGACCCAGCTGAGCGTGGCCCAGACAGTGGATGGCATCTCTGCCGCCGACTGAAGGCCGCCTCGATGCGTCGGCGACGGGCCACCCCGAGCTGAGCACAACCGCCCCCGAGGAGGCCCGGACACCTTCCGCGCCTGAAGGTCAGTTGTTTGTCGGGCTGATGTCGGGCACCTCGCTCGACGGCGTGGATGCCGTGCTGTTCGACGGCCGGGCCGTGCGGGGACATGTCCACCGGGCCTTCCCGCACGCGCTGCGCGATGAACTGCTCGCCCTGAACAGCCCTGGCGACAACGAACTGCACCGCGCAGCCCTGGCCGCCAACGGCGTGGCCTGCAGTTACGCCGATGTCGTCGCCCAGTTGCTGGAGGCTACGGGCCATCGCCGCGAACAGATCACCGCACTCGGCGCCCACGGCCAGACCGTGCGCCACCGCCCCGACGGCCCGCTCGGCTACACCACGCAGTTGCTCAACGGCGCCCTGCTGGCCGAGCAGACCGGCATCGACGTCATCTGCGACCTGCGCAGCCGCGATGTGGCTGCCGGCGGCCAAGGCGCCCCGCTGGTGCCGGCCTTCCACCGCGCCTTCTTCGGCAGCAATCAGCAAGATGTTGCTGTGCTGAACCTGGGCGGCATCGCCAACCTCAGCCTGCTGTTTGCCGACGGGCACACCGGCGGCTTCGACACCGGCCCGGCCAACTGCCTGATGGATGGCTGGATCGCCCGCCACCGCGGCCTGGCCTTCGACGCCGACGGCGCCTGGGCCGCCAGCGGCCAGGTGCTGCCCGCCCTGCTGGAGCGCCTGCTGGCCGAGCCCTTCTTCGCCGCCACACCGCCCAAGAGCACCGGCCGCGACCTCTTCCACCTCGACTGGCTGGACGCACGGCTCCCGCCCGACGCCGCGCCGGCCGACGTGCAGGCCACGCTGCTGGAGCTGACGGCGCGCAGCATCGCCGAGGCCCTGGGCTCGCAAATGCCCTCTGCAGCCACGCTGATCACCTGCGGCGGCGGCGCGCGCAACGGGCGGCTGATGCAGCGCCTGGCGGACCTGCTGCCCAGCGTGACGCTCGAATCCAGCGCTGACCACGGTCTGCCGGTGGATCAGGTGGAGGCCGCCGCTTTCGCCTGGCTGGCGCAGTGCTTCCATGAAAAACGGCCGGGCAATCTGCCGGCCGTCACGGGAGCCGCCGGGCTGCGGCTCCTGGGTTGCCTGTACCCGGCCTGATCAGACCGGGACAAGCCGAACCTGCCTCCGCAGGTCGATCAAACAGAGAAGGACGAGCCGCAACCGCAGGTCGTCGTCGCGTTCGGGTTCTTGATGACGAACTGCGCGCCTTGCAGGTCTTCCTTGTAGTCGATCTCGGCGCCCATCAGGTACTGCAGGCTCATCGAGTCGATCAGCAGTGTCACGCCGTTCTTCTGCATCTGCGTGTCGTCATCGTTGACGGCCTCGTCGAACGTGAAGCCGTACTGGAAGCCGGAGCAGCCGCCGCCCTGCACGAACACACGCAGCTTCAGGTCCGGGTTGCCCTCTTCGGCGACCAGGTCGCGCACCTTGTCGGCGGCGCTGTCGGTGAAGACCAGGGGCACGGGGATGTCGGTGGGGGTGTCAAGCACGGCGCTCATGGCGGGCTCCTGTTGGAATCTGTCGGGAAACGTAGATGGGGATTGTCAGCGCAAAAACAAAAGGCCGCATGAAGCGGCCTTTTGAGTCGAAGCGTCGGATTAACGCTTGCTGAACTGCTTGCGGCGACGGGCGCCGTGCAGACCGACCTTCTTACGCTCGACTTCACGCGCGTCACGCGTGACGAAGCCGGCGCGGCTCAGTTCGGGCTTCAGGGCTGCGTCGTAGTCGATCAGCGCGCGGGTGATGCCCAGGCGCAGCGCGCCGGCCTGGCCGGACTCGCCGCCACCGTGCACGTTGACCTTGATGTCGAAGGCTTCACCGTTGTTCGTCAGCAGCAGGGGCTGCTTGGCGATCATGATGGACGTGCCACGGCCGAAGTAGCTCTCGATGGGCTTGCCGTTGACGACGATCTGGCCCGTGCCCTTCTTGATGAAGACGCGAGCGACCGACGACTTGCGACGGCCGGTACCGTAATTCCAGTTTCCGATCATGGCCGTTCCTTAGATTTCCAGAGCCTTGGGCTGCTGGGCGGTGTGCGGGTGCGTCGGGCCAGCGTAGACCTTCAGCTTCTTGACCATGGCGTAACCCAGCGGGCCCTTGGGCAGCATGCCCTTGACGGCCTTCTCCAGCGCGCGGCCGGGGTGCTTGGCTTGCATGTCCTTGAACTTCGTGGCGTAGATGCCGCCGGGGAAGCCCGAGTGACGGTAGTACACCTTGTCGGTGGCCTTGTTGCCGGTGACACGCAGCTTGTCGGCGTTGACGATGACGATGAAATCACCGGTGTCGACGTGAGGCGTGTAAATGGCCTTGTGCTTGCCGCGCAAACGGAGTGCCACTTCGCTGGCAACACGTCCGAGCACCTTGTCGGTGGCGTCAATCACAAACCACTCGTGCGTCACTTCGGCCGGCTTGGCGCTGAAGGTCTTCATGAGATTTGCTTTCGCTGTGCCGGCGGGTTGAACACGCCGGCGATGGATGGCTGAACTTCTTGTCACTCTCGGTGCTGTATCTGACGCACAGCCTCTCGAGCGGCTTCTTTCCCGCAGCCTTTTGACGGAAAAGCCGGCGAGTGTAGCAGGCAGCCCACTGGTTTGAAAAGGCCCGGCGCGCTACTCTATGCCCAGGAGCGCCAGGCCATGCCCCGCAAGCCCACCACAGCCCCCTCATCGGACGCCCCGGCCACCGGCTGGGACGAGGTCTTGTCGGCGTTCGGGCCCGACCCGCATCCAGCCCCCGCCGCCGCTGCACGCCCCGAGGAAGGCAGCGGCCCGCTGCTGGCGACTGCACGCGCCGCGCTGGAGCGGCTGTCGACCTGGGTGCCCATCCGCTCGCTGGCACGCCGCCACCGCCGCCGCATCATCGACCACCTGTTCGCACTCGATGCCCGCGACCGCTATCTGCGCTTCGGCTACGCCGCGTCCGACGAGCAGATCCGGCGCTACGCGCTGTCACTGGACTTTTCTCTCGATGAGGTGCTGGGCATCTTCAACCGCCGGCTGCGGCTGGTGGCCATGGCCCACCTGGCTTACGGCTTGCCCGCGCAGGGCGACCCGCCGCGCACCATGGCGGAGTTCGGCGTGTCGGTGCTGCCCGAATCGCGCGGCCGGGGCTTGGGGCGGCGGCTGTTCGAGACAGCGGCGCTGCACGCCCGCAATCGCGGCATCGACACGCTCTTCATCCACGCACTGAGCGAAAACCGCCCCATGCTGCACATCGCGACCGCAGCGGGTGCCGTCGTCGAGCGCGACGGCAGCGAGTCCGCCGCCTGGCTGCGCCTGCCGCCCGACTCCTTCGGCTCCCAGGTCGAGCAGGCCCTGGAGCGCCACCTGGGTGAGTTGGACTTCCAGTTCAAGCGCCAGGCCCGGGTGCTGAACGACTTCGTCGACAGCGTCGCCGAGGTCAAGTCGCACTTCGACGCCTCGGGCCGCGCGGCCAAGGAGTAGCCAGCGGCCCCTTGCCCTGGGGCCCCTCATGCCGGGGGAATCAGGAATAGCGAGCAATGAGCTGTCCCTTGATTACGCTACATTGAATTCCCGATACGCCGCGAGTCCGTCGGCGACACCGCCGAATTCCCGAGGGACATGCCGTACGCCATCTATTGGATCGCCGCGCTGGCTGTTTGCGTGCTGGGCCTGGCCATTTGCCTGGTCTGGGCGCTGCGGCGGCCGGCTTACGCCAACAAAGGCCTCCCTGGCGAGTGGTCACTCACGGCCCGGCCGGTGTTCACATCCGACGAGCGGCGCGTCTTCCGGCTGCTGCGTGAAGCCCTTCCACACCATGTCGTGCTGTCCAAGCTGCCGCTGGTGCGCTTCTGCCAGCCGACCGAGGCCAAGGAAGTGCGCTACTGGTTCGACCTGCTGGGTGCCTCGCATGTGACCTTTGCCGTCTGCAGCCCCAACGGGCGCGTGCTGGCCGCCATCGACCTGGAAGGCGAGCGGGGCGTCACGCCGCGCAGCCTGCAGATCAAGCATGCCGTGCTGTCCGCCTGCCGCGTGCGCTATTTGCGCTGCGCGATGGACCAGTTGCCCAGCGTCGCCGAGCTGCAGTTGCTGGTGCCGCAAGGCAGCAACCCGCGCGGCCCGCTGCCGGCGCCGGCTGCAACGCACAGCCTGCCGCGCCGTCGCGGTGGCGAGGACGAGTTCGGCAGCGACTGGGCGCCGTTCTCGCAGCCGCTGCCGCTGTGGCAGGACGCCCATGCCTTCGGCGGCCAGGAGCCAGGCTACGCCGAACCGCGCCAGCCGCGCATGCCCGCCCCGCCGCCGCGTGTCCAGCCGCCGATCGAACGCCGCGCGCCGCCGCGCCGCCTCGATACCACGCGCTACAACCCGCGCAGCCTGCCGGTGCTGGACGATGCCGACGAAGAAGCCATGATGGACGACATCGTGGGCGTCGTCGTCGACGCGCCGCGCTACGCGACCGAACGGCCCCGCCGCCGCTGAGCCAGCCCGACCGGCGACACTCGCCGGATGCACCACGCGACCCCTGACCTCAGCTTCGGCGACCTGACGCCGGGGTTCATGCTCGACGCCCTGGATGCCGCCGGCCTGCGTGCCGACGGCCGGATGCTGCAGCTCAACTCCTTCGAGAACCGCGTGCTGCAGGTCCACCTGGAGGACGACCGCCCCGGCCGCGGCGTGGGCGTCGCCAAGTTCTACCGGCCTGGCCGCTGGAGCGACGCGCAGATCCTGGAGGAGCACGCCTTCGCCGCCGAACTGGCTGCCGCCGAGGTGCCCGTGGCTGCGCCCTGGCTGCTGGACGGCGGCACCACGCTGTTCCATTACCAGGGCCAGCGCCTGGCCGTCACGCCGCGCCAGGGTGGGCGCGGGCCGGAGCTGGAAGACCCCGAGGTGCTGCGCTGGATAGGCCGGCTGCTGGCGCGGCTGCACGGTGTGGGGCGCGCCCGCCCCTTCGAGCACCGCCTGTCCTGGGCCAGTGCCGCGCCGGCCCAAGCGGCGCGTGACTGGCTGATGCACAACGACGCCATCCCGCCCGAGATCGCGCCCAACTGGGACGACGCCGCGCGTCGCTGCATCGACAGCATCCAGGCCGCCTTCGACAGCCTGCCCGACCTGGCGCTCACGCGCCTGCACGGCGACTGCCACCCGGGCAACATCCTGTGGACGCCGGATCGCGGGCCGCATTTCGTCGACCTGGACGATGCCGTCACCGGCCCGGTCGTGCAGGACTTGTGGATGCTGCTGCCGGGCGAGCCCGACGCCGCGCGCCAGCTGCTCAACGCCGTGCTGGACGGCTACGAGCAGATCGCCGAGTTCGACGACCGCGAGCTGCGTCTCATCGAGCCGCTGCGCACCATGCGCATGATCCACCACAGCGCCTGGCTGGCGCGCCGCTGGGGCGACCCGGCCTTCCCGCTGGCCTTCCCGTGGTTCGGCACGCCCAACTACTGGCTGGACCAGGTGGCCAAGCTGCGCGAGCAGCTGGAGGCCATGCGTCCCAAGGACGCACCGCCGGTGCTCGCCCGCGACGAAGACGAAGTGAACTTCGACGGCGACGGCTTCGCCTGAGCGCGCGCCGCCACGCCGGGCGTCGGATCGCGGTGACCCGGGACGGCAGTCGGAAAATACTGGATATACATACAGTATTGTGGTCTCATCCACGCTCCACTTGCTTCCCCTGCCGCCCCTGGTTGCGTTCGTCCGGCCATGCTGTCCGCCCTGCACTCCCCTACCGCTGCCCCGGGCTTTCCGGGCCTGCCGCCGCTGGACGCCCGGCTGGCAGGCCGGCTGTGGCGCGGCAGCAGCCTGAGCGCCAGCGCCGCGCCCACGCTGCCCAGCGGTTTCGCGGCGCTGGACGCCGAACTGCCCGGCGACGGCTGGCCGCTGCAGGCCGTCACCGAGCTGCTGACGCCGCAGTTCGGTGTGCTGGAGTGGCGGCTGCTGGCGCCGGCGCTGCGGCGCTGGTGGTGCGCCCAGGCGCTGCCCGCCACCACAGGCCGCCGCCGGCACACGGCAGCGCCGGTGCTGCGCTCGCTGCTGCTCATCAACCCGCCGCACGCGCCGCACCTGCCGGGCCTGCAGGCGCTGGGGCTGCCGCCGTCCGCGCTGATCTGGGTGGATGCCGCCACACCGGCTGAAGCGCTGTGGGCCGCGGAGCAGGCCATCAAGTCGCGCGTGGCGGTGCTGGCCTGGCTGCCCGAGGCGCGGCCGGAACAGATCCGCCGGCTGCAGGTCAGCGCGCTGAGTTCGGACGCGCCGGCCTTCCTCATGCGGCCGGAGCGCGCGGGCCAGCAGTCCTCGGCCGCACCGCTGCGCCTGGCGGTGAAGCCCGGTGAGGGCTGGGCGCTGGACGTGCACCTGCTCAAGCGCCGCGGGCCGGCGCACGAGGGCTGGCTGACGCTGCCCGCCGTGCCCGGCGCGGTGGAGCCGCTGCTGACGGCGGCGCGGCGCAAGCCACAGCCGGCGCCAGGCCCGGTGCCCTCGCCCGCCCCCGCGCCGGCTTCTCCTCCGCTGGAGCGCGACCATGCGCTGGCTCGCACTGTGTTGCACGCCTGATGCGGCAGGCAATGACGCCCTGGCCTGGCTGGCGCTGAGCTTCACGCCGCGCGTCGCCCGGCTGGAGGAGGCGGTGGTGGCCGAGGTGTCGAGCAGCCTGCGGCTGTTCCGCGGTGCCCGCGCGCTGCGGTTGAGGCTGCAGGCCGACGCGGTGCGAGCCGGCCTGCCGCTGGGCGCCCTGGCCTGGGCGCCCACTGCGCTGGCGGCGCTGGCCCTGGCCCGCTGCCCCGACGCGCCCCGGCAGGGCCGGCTCGCCGACCGGCTGGACGCGCTGCCGCTGGCCGCCCTCACCGCCGCCCAGGCCCACCACGCGATGCTGGCGCGGCTGGGCTGCACGCGGCTGGGTGAGCTGCGCCGGCTGCCTCGCGCGGCGCTGGCCCGGCGCTTCGGCCCTGCGCTGCTGACGGCACTGGACCAGGCCTACGGCGACCTGCCCGAGGTGCATGACTGGCTGACGCTGCCGGACCGCTTCGAGGCCCGGCTGGAGCTGCCCTGGCGCGTCGAGCATGCGCCGGTGCTGCTGAGCTTTGCCGAAACCCTGCTGCACCAGCTCTGCGCCTTTCTCGCCACTCGCCATGCCGGCGTGCGCCTGCTGCGGCTGGCCTGGCAGCACGACGCGATGCGCGCCCGGGACGTGGCCGGCGGCGGCGAGCTGACCGTGGCCACCGCCGACACCACGCGCGACCTGCCGCGCCTGACCCGGCTGCTGGGCGAGCACCTGGCGCGCACGACGCTGGCCGCGCCGGCCGGCGAGATCACGCTCAGCGCCGACACGCTGCTGCCACTGCAGGAAAGCAGCCACAGCCTGCTGCCCGGCCCGACCGACCCGGCCGAGCGCGCGACGACGCATGCGCTGCTGGAGCGGCTGTCGGTGCGGCTGGGGGCTGATCATGTCTGTGAAGGCCGGCTGCAGGAGGACCACCGGCTGGACCACATGCAGCACTGGCTGCCCTGGCCCGCGCCCGCGTCGCCGCCCGTGCGCCCCCCGCCCGGGCCGCAGCCCACCTGGCTGGTGGAGCCGCCGCTGCCGCTGCGCTGCGATGCGCGGGAGCAGCCGATGTACTGCGGCGCGCTGGCGCGCATCAGCGGGCCGCACCGCGTGGAGGCCGGCTGGTGGGCGGGCCCGGGCCAGCTGCAGACGCGCGACTACTACGTCTACCGCAGCGCCGCACGCGGGCTGCTGTGGGTCTATCACGAGCGCTTGTCGGCCACCGAGCGCACCCGCGAGGCGGCCATGTCGGGCTGGTTCCTGCACGGGGTGTTTGCATGAGCCCGCCACAGTCCGACCGCGACGATCACCTGCATGCGCTGCGCCGGCTCGGCTTCGCGTCGGATGCCGCCATGCGGCGCCTGGCCGATGCACGCTCGCCCACCGCCATGCCCCGCGATCCGACGCACGCCGCGCCGTGGCCGCCCCGCGAACTGCCGCGCTACGCCGAGCTGCACTGCCTGACGGCGTTCAGCTTCCTGCGCGGCGCGTCCGAGCCGGCCGAGCTGGTGGAGCGTGCCGTCAAGCAGGGCTACGAGGCGCTGGCCATCACCGACGAATGCTCGCTGGCTGGCGTCGTGCGGGCGCACAAGCAGCTGCGCGAGATGCGCGAGGCGGCCGAGCAGGAAGGCAGCGCGCCCGTCACGCTGAAGCTGCTGATCGGCAGCGAATTCCTCGTGCGCGACGACGCCGGCACGCCGCGCTTCAAGCTCGTGCTGATCGCGCAGAACCTCAACGGCTACGGCAATCTCAGCCAGTTCATCACGCAGCTGCGCCGCGCCAGCCCGGTCAAGGGCGAGTACCTGCTGCGCTGGCGCCAGCTGGCGCCCGAGCAGCTGAGCGACTGCCTGGCCCTGCTCGTGCTGCCGCGCGAGGCGCCCGACGCCGAACTGCTGGCCCCGGCACACTGGGTGCTGCAGCACTTCACCGGCCGCGCCTGGCTGGCCGTGGAGCTGCTGCGCGAGGCCAGCGATGCGCTGTGGCTGCAGCGGCTGCAGACGCTGTCCGACGCCACCGCGCTGCCACTCGTTGCCGCGGGCGACGTGCACTTCCACGTGCGCTCGCGCAAGGCGCTGCAGGACGTGATGACGGCCACGCGGCTGGGCCGCACCGTGGCCGACTGCGGCTTTGACCTGCAGCCCAACGCCGAGCGGCATCTGCGCAGCCGCGCCCGACTGGCCCAGCTCTACCCGCCGACGCTGATGGCCGAGACGCTGCAGGTCGCGGCGCGGTGCACCTTCAGCCTCAACGAAATCCGCTACCAGTACCCAAGCGAGGTCGTGCCGGCCGGCATGACACCCCGCCAGCACTTGCGCCAGCTCACCCACGAGGGCGCCCGCAAACGCTGGCCGCACGGCATTCCCGACCGATGGCGGGCCCGCATCGAGCATGAGCTGGCGCTCATCGAGGGGCTGGGCTACGAGCACTACTTCCTCACCGTCGCCGATGTCGTCGCATTCGCGCGCAGCATCCAGATCCTGTGCCAGGGACGCGGCTCGGCCGCCAACAGCGTGGTGTGCTACTGCCTGCACATCACGTCGGTGGACCCCGACCGCAGCACGCTGCTGTTCGAGCGCTTCATCAGCCGCGAGCGCAACGAGCCGCCGGACATCGACGTCGACTTCGAGCACGAGCGCCGCGAGGAAGTCATCCAGCACCTCTACGCCAAGTACGGCCGCGACCGCGCCGCGCTGACCGCCGTCGTCATCTGCTACCGCCCCAAGAGCGCCATCCGCGACGTCGGCAAGGCGCTGGGCTTCAGCGAGGCGCAGCTGGCCGTGATGAGCCAGGACCACAGCGGCTGGTCCACCCAGGTGCTGCCCGAGGAACACCGCGCTGCGCTGCTGGACAGCCTGGCCCCCCACGGGATCGCCGGGGACGACCCGCGCCTGCTGCAGCTCATCACGCTGGCGCGCCAGCTCAACGGCCTGCCGCGTCACCTCTCCCAGCACGTCGGCGGCTTCGTGCTGACGCAAGGGCCGCTGGAGCGTCTCGTACCCATCGAGAACGCGACGATGGAGAACCGCAGCGTCATCGAGTGGGACAAGGACGACATCGACGAGCTCAAGCTCATGAAGGTGGACGTGCTGGCCCTGGGCATGCTCAGCGCCATCCGCCGCTGCTTCGACCTCGTCAACCCGCTGCGCGGCACCAGCATTGACCTCACCATCCCCGACAACGACAGCGCCACCTACGACATGATCTGCAAGGCCGACACCGTCGGCGTCTTCCAGATCGAGAGCCGCGCGCAGATGTCCATGCTGCCGCGGCTCAAGCCGCGCACCTACTACGACCTGGTCATCGAAGTCGCCATCGTGCGGCCCGGCCCCATCGAGGGCGGCATGGTGCACCCCTACCTGAAGAACCGGGCGCTGCCGCCCGAGCAGATCCAGTACCCCAAGGAGGAACTGAAGGCGGCGCTGGCGCGCACCTGCGGCGTGCCCATCTTCCAGGAGCAGGTCATGCAGATCGCCATGATCGCGGCCGGTTTCTCAGCCGGCGAGGCCGACGAACTGCGCCGCGCCATGGCCGCCTGGAAGCGCCCCGGCGTGCTCGACAAGTACTACGACAAGGTCGTCAGCGGCATGCGCCGCAACGGCTACGAGGACGCCTTCGCCGAAAGCATCTTCCGCCAGATCAAGGGCTTCTCCAGCTACGGCTTCCCCGAGAGCCACGCCGCCAGCTTCGCGCTGCTGACCTACGTCAGCAGCTGGCTCAAATGCCACGAGCCCGCCGCCTTCCTGTGTGCACTGCTCAACAGCCAGCCGCTGGGCTTCTACACCCCAAGCCAGCTGGTGCAGGATGCGCGCCGGCACGATGTGGAGGTGCGGCCCATCGACGTGAACCATAGCCACCGCGACAGCACGCTGGAGCTGCGCGAAGGCCAGCACCAGCCCGCCGTGCGCCTGGGGCTGCGGCTGGTCAGCGGGCTGGGCGACGAAGCGGCCTGCCGCATCACACACATGCGCCTGCAGGGCGGCCCCTTCACCCACCCGCAAGACCTGGCCCACCGCGCACGCCTCACGCAGGCCGACATGCAGCACCTTGCGGCCGCCGATGCGCTCACCAGCCTGGCCGGCCACCGCCGCCAGCAGGTCTGGCAGGCATCGGCGCTGCACGCCATGCCGCAACTGCTGCAAGGCAGCCTGCTGCCCGAGGACGAGCTCGCCCTGCCCGAGGCCGCCGAAGGCGAGGAAGTGCTGTGGGACTACGCCGCCACCGGCCTCACGCTGCGCCGCCACCCGCTGGCGCTGCTGCGCCCGAAGCTTGCCAAGCAGGGCCTGCTCACCGCACGCCAGCTCGACGCCGTCAAGGCCGGCCGCTTCGCCAAGGCCTGCGGCATCGTCACCGGCCGCCAGAAACCGCAGACGGCCAAAGGCACGCTGTTCGTCACGCTGGAAGACGAGACCGGCAACGTGCAAGTCATCGTGTGGCCCCAGGTCTACGAAGAGCACCGCAGCACCATCCTCAGCGCCCGCCTGCTGGCCGTGGAGGGCATCTGGCAGCGCGGGGATGGCGATGTGCGCCACCTGCTGGCACGGGGGTTCAAGAACCTCAACCCGTGGCTGGGGAGATTGGCGACGGAGAGCCGGGATTTCCGGTGAACGCGCAGCCACTGAGTCAAAACGCCCAATACCGCCGGCGCGGCATCGCGGTCAAGATAGGCGGCTTCGAGAAACAGCCGGGAATGCTGCCGTGGATTGGGTTCTTATCGCCTTCGCTCTGTTCAAGGGTCTGGTGTTCGTCGCGGGCATGCATTTCGCCATCAAGTGGCATTACGACCAGGAGTTGAAAGGGACGGACCGCCGCACGCTGGTGCGCATGGGCAGCAAGTTCGTCGCCGCCTTTGTGCTGTTGCTGCTGCTGGTGCTGCTCTTCACGTTCGGGCTCGCCCGGATGCTGGGCATGGACCTGAGCCTGCCCTGAGCAATGCGCTGATCGCGCGCAGATGAGCCTCGGCTGACACGCCCCTGGCGCCCCTGGCGCCCCTGGCGCCGCCCACCCTATGCTCGCGCGCCTGTAAATTTGCAGGCATTGCTCACGCCTGCCTCACGATCTCATGCCCAAGAACACTCACAAACCTTTCGTCATCGGTGTCGCCGGGGGCAGCGGCAGCGGCAAATCAACGGTGACACGCCAGGTGCTGGCCGCCATCGGGCCGGAAAACGTGGCGGTGGTGATGCAGGACGACTACTACCGCGACCAGTCCCACATGCCGCCGGAAGACCGGCGCAAGCAGAACTACGACCACCCGGATGCGTTTGACTGGCCGCTGATGGCGCAACACCTGGCCGCGCTGCGCAAGGGCGAAGCGATCGAGATGCCGGTGTACGACTTCGCGGCCGACAACCGCTCCAGCCAGACCATCACCGTCAAGCCCGCGCCCGTGATCGTGGTCGAGGGCTTGTTTGCGCTGTACGACGCCAAGCTGCGCAACATGATGTCGCTGAAGATCTATGTGGACACGGCCTCGGACGTGCGCTTCATCCGCCGGCTGCAGCGCGACATCACGGAGCGCGGCCGCAGCACCGAGTCGGTGATGCAGCAGTACCTGGACACCGTGCGCCCCATGCACAAGCAGTTCATCGAGCCGACCAAGCGCAATGCCGACGTCATCCTGCCGCACGGCGCCAACGGCCCGGCGGTGGACATCATCACGACCAAGGTGCGCAGCTTGCTGGGCGATCGCGCCGCCGGCTGAACCCTGCGGCGGCTGGCTTCACGGCAGGGCTGCGTGCGGCTGATCGCCCGGAGCGCCCGCGGGCGCCGGCACGGCGTGGATGCAGTGCCAGGCGAAGTAGGACACCTTGGCGCGCGGCCGGCAGTAGCGCTGCCGCTTGAACGTCAGACGCACACGCCCGGCCCAGGCGGCCTCGATGTCGACGGACATGACGTCGTCCAGGCTGCAGGCAGGGTCGGGCAAGGTGCGCGCCGCCTGCGCGACGAACTGACTCGGCACGCGAGCCAGGAGGCCGTTGTCGGCAGCGCCTGACGGCGCAGAGGAGAGGTGCTGAGGAACTTGCATGCGCCCATGCTGCCGGCTGGCTGGCTCATGGCGTGAGCCCGTGGCGAGCCGGCGCCGAGCGCGCCGGGCCGGCGGATGGCACGGCCCGTGCCGTTCACAACCCGAGTTCGGTCAGCCCGGGATGGTCGTCCGGGCGGCGACCCAGCGGCCAATGGAACTTGCGGTCTTCGGCCTTGATGGGCTGGTCATTGATGCTCGCGTGGCGGTGCGTCATCAGGCCCTGGTCGTCGAACGCCCAGTTCTCGTTGCCATGGCTGCGGAACCAGTTGCCGGCGTCGTCGTGCCATTCGTAGACGAAGCGCACCGCAATGCGATGGCCCTCGAAGGCCCACAGCTCCTTGATCAGGCGGTAATCCAGTTCCCGCGCCCACTTGCGCTCCAGCAGCGCCTGCGCCTCGGCGCGCCCGCGCGGGAACTCCACCCGGTTGCGCCACACGGTGTCGGGGCTGTAGGCCAGCACGATGCGCGCGGGGTCGCGGCTGTTCCAGCCGTCTTCGGCCAGGCGGATCTTCTGGATCGCGGTTTCTCGGCTGAAGGGCGGCAGCGGGGGGCGAGTGTCCATGGCGGAGGCTTTCGGGAGGAGGTCATGAGCAGCCGCAGACCGGCGGCGCGTAGACAGACCTGTCTACGCGCCGGATTCTGTTGCATGTAGACAGACCTGTCTATAGTCTGCACATGACCCTGCACACCAGCACCGGCGACCTCCCCGCCCGCGAACGCATCCTGCGCACGGCGCATGACCTCTTCTACGCGGAGGGCCTGCGGGCCACGGGGATCGACCGCGTCATCGCCGAGGCCGGCGTGACCAAGGTGACCTTCTACCGGCACTTCCCGAGCAAGAACGACCTCATCCTGGCGTACCTGAACCTGCGCCACGCGCAGTGGATGGCGTGGTTCAGCGCGGCGCTGGCGCGTCACGGCGGCGCGGCCGCGGGCGCGCAGGCGCTTGTGCCGGCGATGCAGGAATGGTTCAGCGGCCAGGCGCTGGGCGACTTCCGCGGCTGCGCCTTCCTCAACGGCGTCAGCGAGCTGGGGCCGGTGCTGCCGGCCGTCGTGGAACTCACCCGCCAGCACAAGCAGGACATGACCGACGCCCTGGCCGCGCTGCTGCCGCCGTCGGATCAGCGCCGGCACACAGCCGCGGCCCTGTCCACCGCCGTCGATGGCGCCATCGTGCAGGCCCAGTACAGCGGCGACGCGGCCGCCGCGTTGAGCGCGCTGGCGCTCATCACCGACCGGCTGACGGCCGCCTGAAAGCGGCCAGCGCAGCCGGCGCTAGAACGCGCCGTCCGCCGCGCGACGCAGGTCAGCCGCCATGCTCGGCATGGACGGCGCCAGCTCGTGGGCCAGCTGGCGCAAGGCCATCGCCTCGCGCGCCAGCCGGGTGCGCTCGGCGCGCAACGCGTGAACCTGGCGCCAGGTGCGCATCAGGTCGATGACATCGCCCAGCCAGGTGGCCAGGCGCGGGGTGAAGGGCTGCGCGGGGACCAGCACTTCGACATACGTGGACATGAGGGTTCTCCTGTTTCTCCGCTGCGAGGCCTTTGGTGAAGGCCGTTTCAAGCAGCGACTCGATGTTGATCCTCGGGTTAACCCTTGGCCATGATGCAGATCAAGGGCGTGGCGCGCGGCTGGCAAACGCGCATGGGGCGTCAACCCACCCGGCCCTCGGCTTTACGCATGACCTCGGGCAGCCTGCACCGCGCCGGTGTAAGTTGCGCCGCTAGCCAGGCGACGCACAGCCACCACCTGCCGAGAGTTCCATGCTGATCAAGACCCCCTTCCCCCACGAGCCCCTGCCCAGCGAGATCACGCCCCAGCAGGTCTACCTGAACCGCCGCAGCGCCATCGCCGGCCTCGGCCTGGCGGCTGCCTCGCCGCTGGCGCTGGCCCAGGGCGCGCCGGGCGGCGGCAAGCTGCCCAAGCTGCCGGGCGCGCGCTCGGCCGTCGCCGGCGCGCTGGTGCTGGACAAGCCCACCAGCTACGCCGATGCCACGTCCTACAACAACTTCTACGAGTTCGGCACCGACAAGTCCGACCCCGCCGAGCGCGCCCACACGCTGAAGACGCGGCCCTGGACGGTCAGCGTCGAGGGCGAGTGCGCCAAGCCCGGCCGCTACGGCATCGAAGACCTGCTCAAGCTCGCGCCCATGGAGGAGCGCATCTACCGGCTGCGCTGCGTAGAGGGCTGGAGCATGGTGATCCCGTGGGTGGGCTACTCGCTGGCCGAGCTGATCAAACGCGCCGAACCCACGGGCAAGGCCAAGTTCGTCGAGTTCACGACGCTGGCGGACCGCAGCCAGATGCCGGGCCTGCGCTCGGGCGTGCTGGACTGGCCCTACGTGGAGGCGCTGCGCATGGACGAGGCCCTGCACCCGCTCGCACTGCTGGCTTTCGGCATGTACGGCGAGGTGCTGCCCAATCAGAACGGCGCGCCGCTGCGCCTCGTGCTGCCGTGGAAGTACGGCTTCAAGTCGGCCAAGAGCATCGTGAAGATCCGCTTCGTCGAGAAGCAGCCGGTGTCGAGCTGGGAGCGCAGCGCGCCACAGGAGTACGGCTTCTATTCCAACGTGAACCCCAACGTGCCGCACCCGCGCTGGAGCCAGGCCACCGAGCGCCGCATCGGCGAGGACGGCCTGTTCGCCAAGAAGCGCGCGACGCTGATGTTCAACGGCTACGAGGCCCAGGTGGGCCAGCTCTACGCCGGCATGGACCTGAAGAAGCACTACTGATGCGGGCTCGCCTGACCCGCACGCTGCTGCACCCGCTCACCAAGCCCGCGCTGTTCCTGCTGTGCCTGCTGCCGCTGGCGGGCCTCGTCGTCGGCGCGGCCACCGGCCAGCTGGGCGCCAACCCGGCCGAGAAACTGATCCGCGAGCTGGGCGAGTGGTCGCTGCGGCTGCTGTGCCTGACGCTGGCCATCACGCCGCTGCGCGAGCTGACGGGGCTGGCCGCGCTGGCGCGGCTGCGGCGCATGCTGGGCGTGTTCAGCTTTGCCTATGCCAGCCTGCACCTGCTGGCCTACGGCTGGCTGGACATGGGGCTGGCGCTGGCCGACATCGCGGCCGACATCCTCAAGCGCCCCTTCATCCTGATGGGCTTCACGGCCTGGCTGCTGATGCTGCCGCTGGCCGCGACGAGCTTCAACCGGGCCATCAAGGCGCTGGGCGCGAAGCGCTGGCAGTGGCTGCACAAGGCGGTCTACGCCGTGGCCGCCGTGGCCTTGATGCACTTCATCTGGATGCGCGCCGGCAAGAACAACTTTGCCGAGCCGGCGGTGTACGGCGTGATCCTGGCCACGCTGCTGGGGTGGCGGGTCTACCGCCGCGCCACCCGCTAGCGGCCCCGGCTGGGATAATCCGGCGCTTTGCCCGGCCTCCCATGCCCGACACCACCTCCTTCGACGTTGCCATCCTCGGCGGCGGCCCCGCGGGCTGCAGCGCCGCGTCATGGCTCGCGCAGCTGGGCCTGAGCGCGCTGCTGGTCGAGCGCGAGCCCGAGCTGTGCGCCGGCCTGCGCGGCCTGCACTTCCGCCAGGACTGGGTGCTGGGACAGCCCGCCGCCGCGCTGGCCGACCTGGCGCTGGCCTATGCCCGCCAGGTGGCGGCCACGCCGGGCATCGCGCTGCGGCTGGGCAACACGGCCGAGTCCGCCCGGCATGCAGGTGGCGCCTGGACGCTGCAGCTGGCCACGGGCGAGCATGTGCAGGCCCGCGCGCTGCTGGTGGCCACCGGCCTGCGGCTGCTGCGGCCGGCGCGCTACTTCGCCGTGCCGCACGCGCGCGTGCTGGACGCCACCACGCTGACCCTGCAGCGCGACACCCTGCCCCCTGGCCGCGCGCTGCTGCTGGGCGCCGGCGACAACGCGGCCGAGAACGCGCTGCACCTGGCCGAGCGCGGCTTCGACGTGACGCTGTGGGCACGCGGCAACTGGCGCGCACAGGCGCACCTGATCGCCCGCATCGAGGCCCACCCGCGCATCCAGCTGCGCCTGGCCACACCGCTGCCCGACGGCCTGCGGCCGGACGACAGCGGCGTGACCGTCACCTCCGCCGCCGGCACTGAGCGCTTCGACATGGTGGCCGCACTGCTGGGCTTCGAGCCCGAGCCCTCGGCCTTTGCGCTGTTCAGCGAGCATGACCGGCCACATGTCTTCGTCGCGGGTGACGCCAGCGCCCGCTGGCACCCCTGCGTGCAGACGGCGCTGGCCGACGGCGTGCAGGCCGCCAAGCTCATCGAGCAGGCGCTGCGCCCGGAAGGACCGGCCGCCGCACCGCAGCGCTTCAACAACCGCCAGGTCATCCACCTGCAAGGCCTGCGCTTCAAGGCCAACCTGGGCATCCTCGACTTCGAGCGCACCGGGCCGCAACCTATCCAGGTGGACGCCGAGGTCAACCTCGGCGCGCTGCCCATCGTCGCCCGCGACGCCGACATCGGCCGCGTGCTGGACTACCGCCGCGTGCGCGCCGCCATCATCGACGAGTGCACCACCGAGCACACCGACCTCGTCGAAGCGCTGGTGGGCAAGCTCTGCAACCGGCTGATGAGCATGGCCGGCGTCGTCGGCGTGCGCGTGAAGCTGACCAAGCTCGAAATCTTCCCGGACTGCGAAGTCGCCGTCAGTGCCGAAACCGGGCAATGGTGACCACTCCCACGAACTCCCTGACCGCCATGAACACCGACGTCATCGACCACGCCCCGGCCGCCTCCGCCGAAGACATCGCCGCCAAGAAGGCCGCGCACGAGATCAACAAGCTGTCCAAGCGCCTGCACCGCCAGGTGGGCCAGGCCATCGCCGACTTCAACATGATCGAGGACGGCGACAAGGTCATGGTCTGCCTGTCCGGCGGCAAGGACAGCTACGCGATGCTGGACATCCTGCTGAACCTGCAGCAGCGCGCGCCCATCAAGTTCGAGCTGATCGCCGTCAACCTCGACCAGAAGCAGCCCGGCTTCCCGGAAGACATCCTGCCGGCCTACCTCAAGAGCCGCGGCGTGCCCTTCCACATCGAGGAGCAGGACACCTACTCGGTAGTCAAGCGCGTGGTGCCCGAGGGCAAGACCACCTGCGGCCTGTGCTCGCGCCTGCGCCGCGGCATCCTGTACCGCGTGGCGGGTGAACTGGGCTGCACCAAGATCGCGCTGGGCCACCACCGCGACGACATCGTCACGACGCTGTTCCTGAACATGTTCTTCGGCAGCCGCATGAAGGGCATGCCGCCCAAGCTGGTCAGCGACGACGGCAAGAACGTCGTGATCCGCCCGCTGGCCTATGTGAAGGAGCCCGACCTCGTGCGCTGGGCCGAGCACCGCGAGTTCCCCATCATCCCCTGCAACCTGTGCGGCAGCCAGGAGAACCTGCAGCGCGTGCAGGTCAAGGCCATGATCAACGAGTGGGAGAAGCGCTACCCGGGCCGCATCGACAACATCTTCACCGCCATGACCAACATCGTGCCCTCGCACATGATGGACAAGAAGCTGTTCCCGTTCGAGACCATCAAGGCCACCGGCCAGGCGGATGCGGGCGGTGACATCGCCTTCGACGATGACGAGAGCTGCGCCACGCCGGCGCCGGCCTCGGTGATCCGGCTGATGCGCGACGACGCCTGAGGCGCAGCCCGCCCCCGCCCGCCCGACACGGCGCGCCATCTCCGGATGAGCGCGCCGTTGTTCTTGAGGGGCGTCAAAGCCCCTGATGCAGCATCGGCTGACATTCCGTCGCATCGCTACACAGTGCGGCAAACTCGCCGGCTGAAGATCATCCCCATCGTCCCGTCATGGAGGCACGCATGTCCCACCCCACCCGTCGGCTGGTGCTCACCGGCCTGAGCGCTGCGGCGGCCCTGGCCGTCACCGGTTGCGCCGGCCCTTACATGTTTTCCGCTGACGTCTCCAGCTATGGCAACTGGCCGGCGGACCGCAAGCCCGGCACCTACGCCTTTGACCGCCTGCCCTCCCAGCAGCAGAACGACGAGGCCGCCAAGCGCCAGACCGCGCTGGAAGACGCCGTGCGCCCGGCGCTGGAGAAAGCCGGTTTCACGCCGGCCGCGGATGCCAAGACGGCCGACGTGCTGATCACGCTGGGCGCCCGCGTCACCGCCTACGACCCCGTGCCCTGGGACGACCCGCTGTGGTGGCGCTGGCGCGGCCGGCTGCTGTCGCCGCGCTACGGCTACGTGGGCCCCGGGCCCTGGGGCTGGCGCCAGGACCCCTTCTTCGACCGCCGCTACGACCGCGCCGTCGCCGTGCTGCTGCGCGACCGCGCCAGCGGCGAAGCGCTGTACGAGGCGCACGCCAGCAACGAGGGCATCAACGCCAGCGCCGACACACTGCTGGCGCCGCTGTTTGCGGCGTCGCTGGCGGAGTTCCCGAAAGTGACGCCCAAGTCGCACCGCGTCTCCATCCAGGCCACGCGCTGACGCCGGACGGCACGCAGCGCCTGCCCATAATCGCGGCTTCGCAAAACAACGAAGTCGCAAGGCAGGCATGGCGCTGAACATCGTGATCATGGCGGCGGGCAAGGGAACCCGCATGAAGTCGGCAACACCCAAGGTGTTGCACAAGCTCGCGGGGCGCTCGCTGCTCGCCCATGTGCTCAAGAGCGGCGAGCCGCTGGAGGCCGCTGCCCGCATCGTCATCACCGGCCATGGCGCCGAGGCCGTGGAGGCCGCGGCCGCTGCGCCGGGCATTGCCTTTGTGCGCCAGATGCCGCAGCTGGGCACGGGCCACGCCATCCAGCAGGTCGTGCCGGCGCTGGTCGGCGACGGCACCACGCTCATCCTCAACGGCGACGTGCCGCTGATCGAGACCAGCACCGCCAAGGCGCTCATCGAGACCTGCGCGGGCCACGCGCTGGTGCTGCTGACCGTGGACCTGGCCGACCCCACCGGCTACGGCCGCATCATCCGCAACGCCGACGACGGCGGCGTGCTGGCCATCGTCGAGCACAAGGACGCCACGCCCGAGCAGCGCCTCATCCACGAGGGCTACAGCGGCATGATGGCTGCGCCCACCGCCGCGCTGAAGCGCTGGGTAGGCCAGCTCACCAACAACAACGCCCAGGGCGAGTACTACCTGACCGACATCGTCGCGATGGCTGTCGCCGAGGGCCTGCCGGTGCTGGGCATCAAGGCCCACAGCGAGATCGAGGTGCTGGGCGTCAACGACCCCGTGCAGTTGGCCCAACTGGAGCGCGCCTTCCAGGCCCGACAGGCTGAAGCGCTCATGCGTGCCGGCGTGCGCCTGGCCGACCCGACCCGCTTCGACCTGCGCGGCTCGCTGACGCACGGCCAGGACTGCGAGATCGACGTGAACTGCGTGTTCGAAGGCGACGTGACGCTCGGCGACAACGTGCGCGTCGGCGCGAACTGCGTGATCCGCAACGCCCGCATCGCCTCGGGCGTGCGCATCCACGAGTTCACCCACATCGACGGCGAGGCGCTGGGCGCCAGCGTCGGTGAAGGCGCGTTGATCGGCCCCTTTGCCCGCCTGCGCCCCGGCGCACAGCTGGGCGCCGAGGTCCACATCGGCAACTTCGTCGAGGTGAAGAACTCGACGCTGGCCAAGGGCGCCAAGGCCAACCACCTGGCCTACCTGGGCGACGCCACCGTGGGCGAGCGGGTCAACTACGGCGCCGGCTCCATCACCGCCAACTACGACGGCGCCAACAAGCACCGCACCACCATCGGCGATGACGTGCACGTGGGCTCCAACTGCGTGCTGGTGGCTCCGGTGACGCTGGGCGCGGGTGCCACCATCGGCGGCGGCTCCACCATCACCAAGGACGTCGAGCCCGGCAGCCTGGCCGTGGCGCGCGGCAAGCAAGTGGCGCTGACCGGCTGGACCCGCCCCACCAAGAAGCGCTGAACAGGCGGGTCGCCGTGACTTTATTCCGGCGATTGCGTCGCACAAATGGCACGCAAGCTGTGGTGGCGCCACCTCGGGGCCGCTAGCATCGGCTGACCCAGGACTCGGTAGTACCCATGGCCCACGAACTCGATTTCGCTGCGTTCTCGCTCGACGATGCCGTCCCGGCCGACTTGGGCGCCTTCGAACGGGTGCAGTCGCAGCAGCAAGCTGCCGACGCCGAAGCACGCCACCGTGCGCTGGAACTGAAGGCGCAGGCCTGCGACAACGCCGCCGAGGCCTGCTACTACCTGGCCCGCAGCCTCGGCGCTGCGCGCGACCTGCCGCAGGACGGCGAGGCCAGCCTGGAGTTGCTGTTCCAGCTCATCGGCGCACTGGCCGATCTGCCCACCGACATCGCCACCGCCCCGCTGCCCGAGGTCGTGGGCGGCCGCGACGACGGCATCACCGAGCTGTGCCTGCAGCTGGAAGCCGCCCGCGAGCTGACGCAGGAAGCGCTGATCGACGCCGAGCTCGCGCCGACGCACCGTCAGTTCTGCCACTGAACACACCGATCCTCGATCGGACAACCAGGCGCCTGCGGGCGCCTTTTTCGTTGCACAAGCCCTCAGGCGATACCGGCCGCGGCAGGCGGTAGCGTCAGCCGGTTGTCCACTGCTCTCACGCCGGCCGCGCTGGCCGCCACGACCGCCGCATGCTCGCGCGTGGTCGCATCAGGCGCCTGGCCCTCCAGACGCACCACCCCCTCGTGGGTGCTGACGGCAATCGGCAGCGGGGCCAGCGTGGCGTCCGCGGCGAGCGCGCTGCGCACCTGCGCCGTGATGCCGCTGTCCTCGGCGATGGGCTGCGCTGCGGCCTCGACCGGCGATGCCACCGCAACAGGGCCGGCGGCCGTCGGCGGCACCTCCAGCGGCAACTCGGCGGCCGGCGGCAGCTGCAGCGCCGGCGTGCGCGGCGCGGCCCGTGCCACCGGCTCGGCGCGCGGCGCTGCCGTGCGCAGGGTCGGCCCCTCCGCCGCAGGCTCGGCAGCCACGGCGGCCGGCACCGGCTCTGCAGCGGGCTCGGCCGAGGGCGCTGCCGCCGCCAGCACCGGGTCGGGCTGCACCGTGCCGCTGATCACGGCCGGTGACACGGGCGCCATGCCCGGGTGCCCCAGGTCACGCAGATCCCACAAGGCCAGCCCGGCCAGCGCCACGGCGCCTGCGCCCACGGCCATCCACCAGGCCGTCGGCCGCGTCTGCTGTGGTGCGGGCGCAGCGGTCAGGGCGGACACCCGCTCGGGCTGCGCGGGCTCGCCAGCCCATGGCGCCCGCGCATCCACGCGCGCACCCGGCCGGGGCGCGTGACGCGTTGGCCCTGCAGACGGTGTCGTGTCGAGGTGTCGGGCCCAGCCGTCGGCGTGCACAGATGTCGGGAACTTCATGTCAGCCTCCTGTCGTCGTCTGTCGACGTTTGCGATGGAGGTGACTGTGGGCCGGCACCTGCGCCGGCCGTGCCGGCGTGGCAGCCCTCGGGCTGTAGGACGACGGGCAACGCCCGTGAGCGGATGTGAGGCCTGTCAGAAACCTTGTACGGGCAGCTGCGCGCCACGCTGCAGCCAGTTGCGCGGCGAGTAGCGGCTGGCCGCGTCCGTCACGTGCAGCGTGTAGGCATGGCGCGACTTCTCCGAGCGGTTGGCCGCCGAGTAATGCGGCAGCAGGCCGTGAAACACCACCAGCGAGCCCGCCTCCACCTCCAGCGGCACGGCCTCTTTCGAGTCGGCCGCCGGCCAGGGCGTGGGGTCGACCTGCTCCATCCAGGCCTTGCGGCCTTCGCGCACAAAGCGCTCGCGCAGCACGCCACGCGGGCCGCGGTGACCGCCGGGCTCCGCCCACAGGCAGCCGTTCTGCAGCGTCGCGTCTTCCAGCGCGAACCAGAAAGTGGTCACGGTGATGGGATCGCTCTCGAAGAAGCTGGCGTCCTGGTGCCAGCGCACCTCGCCGCCGATGCCGGGCTGCTTGAAGATGAACATGCTCTGCCAGACCTGCGGTTTCGCCAGGCCCAGGGTCGCAGCGACGCCGCGCAGCGCCTCGCCCTTGGAGAACGCGCTGAAGACCGGATCGAGGTCGTGCATCGCGTGACCGATCTTGTTGATGGCCAGCTCCTTGGGCACGCGCAGGCGGCCCTCAGCATCGAAGGCCTCTTCCTCGAAGAAGCAGCGCACCTGGTCGCCGCTGTCGAGGAAGTAGTCGTCCACATGGCGCTGCTGTTCCTCGGTGGTGAACACCGGGCGCTGCTCGCCGGGGTCGAAGGCGTCGACGATCTGCAGCGCGCGCTCGCGCAGCGCGGCGATGTCGGCGGCGGACTTGAAGCCGGGGATGACGAGAAAGCCCTGTTCGGCGTAGGTGGCGGCGAAATCGGAGGCGGTGCTCATGGTGTGCGGGTCGAGTGGGAGCCCGATTGTGTGCCGGCGCCGAGCCCGCGCTTACGATGGCCGCCGCCGGTTGGCCTGACGCCACCGTCGTACGGCGCGCGCCGGTCCTGGCGGCGCTGGCAACACCTCCCGCCCGCTGGATGCCGCCATGAAGAAGATGCTGATCTCGCTGCTGCTCGTGCAACTGCTGGGCTGTGCCGCCGTGGCGCCGCAGCCGCCCGGCGCGACGCTGGACGCCGCGCAGCGGGCTGAGGCCTTCGACACCGTGCAGCAGCGCGTGCGCGAGCACTACGTCGACCCGCAGCTGCGCGGCGTGGACTGGGACGCCAGCGCCGCTCGCCTGCGCCCGCAGGCCCTGGCCGCCGCCACCGACGAGCAGTTCTGGGAGCTGCTGGACCGCCTCACGGCCGAGCTGGGCGACGCGCACACCCAGGTGTTGTCGCCACGCCGCCATGCGTGGTGGAAGGCCAAGCAGTCGCTGACGCTGGGCCTGCGCGTCAGCGAGATCGCCGGGGAGCTGGTGGTCACGGGCGTGGCGCCGGGCTCCGACGCCGAACGCCAGGGCCTGAAGCCCGGTGACACGGTGCGGCGCATCGCTGGCCAGCCGGCACTGGACTGGTGGCACGCCGCGCTGGCGGACGCGCGCAAGAGTTCGACGCCACGGGCCCAGCTGCGCAACGCCGCCCGGCGGCTGAATGCCGGCGATACCGGCAGTACCGAACCCACGCTGGCGCTGGAGGTGGAGGCCGGCGGCCAGCGCCAGCAGCACCTGCTCACGCGCGCCCTGCTGCCGGACCGCCCGGTGATGAGCAGCCAGCTGCTGCCCTCGGGCCACGGCTATCTGCGCCTGTCAGCCTTCGACCCCGACCTCGTCAAGCGCACCCCGCTGGGCGTGGCCCTGTTCGAGATGCGCCAGACGCCCGGCCTGGTCATCGACCTGCGCCAGAACAGCGGCGGCTCCATGGCCATGGCCACCACGCTGCTGACCGAGTTGTTCCCGCGCAAGGTGGCCGTGGGCAAGCTGCTCACGCGCGACGGCAAGCCACTGACCCGCCTGTTCGGGCTGTTCAACGTCACCGGGCCCGAGCTGATGACGCACGGCAACGCCACGCCCTACGGCGGCGCCGTGGTCGTGCTGGTGGACGAGGGCAGCGCCAGCGCCAGCGAGCTGGTGGCGGCGGCGCTGCAGGGGCTGGGCCGCGCCCAGGTGGTGGGCCGCACCAGCTGCGGCTGCCTGCTGGGCGTGCAGGGCCTCATCGAGCTGCCCGGCGGCGGCGCCCTGTCGTTCAGCCAGATGGACTTCGCGCTGCAAGGCAGCCCGCGCATCGAAGGCCGGGGCGTGGTGCCGGACGTGGCCGTGCCGCTGGACCGCGCCGCACTGCAGGCCGGCCGCGACCCGGACCTGGAGGCCGCCGTGGTGTTGCTGGGGCGCCTCGCCGCGCGCGGCACAAGCGCTGCGCTGCAGCCCCGCTAGCCCGTCCCGCTCAGGGTGCCGGAGTCGACGCCCCGCCCTCGGGCGGCGCGGCCTCGGCCGGCTGGTCGGCCACGCCGATGCGGGCAATGGCCAGGTCGCCCGCAAACTCGCTGTAGAACCACTGGCCGTCCTGCTCCACCAGGCCGCCGTCCTGCGGCGGCGCCAGCGGGCTGCTGGGCTGGCCGCGCAGCGCCACGGCCATGGTCGAGGCCCACACCGGCAGCGCCAGGCCGCCGCCGCTCTCGCGCTCGCCCAGGGACTTGGGCGTCGGATAGCCGATCCACACCGCGCCGGCGCGCGCCGCCTGGAAGCCGCAGAACCAGGCGTCCACCGCGTCATTGGTCGTGCCTGTCTTGCCGTACAGGTCCCAGCGGCCCAGCAGGCTGCTGGCACGGGCGCCGGTGCCCTCGCGCGTGACGGCGGCGAGCAGCTGCGCCGTCATGAAGGCATTGCGCGGGCTGATGGCGGGCCGCAGCTTGGGCGGCTCGGCCTGGAACAACAGCTCTCCCTGGGCGTCCTGCACGCGCTGGATCAGCCAGCCAGTGGGCAACTGGCCGCCGTTGGCAAAGACGGCATAGGCCTGCGCCATCTGCAGCGGCGTGACGGCGCCGGAGCCCAGCGCCAGCGTCAGGTTCAGCGGCTGGCGCTCCTCGTCCAGCCCGAACTTGCCGGCCCAGCCGCGCACGCGCTGCGGCCCCAGCGCCTGGGCGACGCGGATGGTCACCATGTTCTTGGAGCGCGCCAGGCCCTCGCGCAGCGTCAGCGCGGGCTCGTACTGGCCGTCGTAGTTGCGCGGCGCCCACTCGCCCTGCATGAAGGGCTCGTCGCTGACCAGGGTGCCGGCCCAGCCCCCCTGCTCGATCAAGGCCGAATAGACGAAAGGCTTGAAGGCCGAACCCGGCTGGCGCCAGGCCTGCGTGGCGTTGTTGACTTGATTGCGCGCGAAGTCGAAGCCGCCCACCAGTGCACGGATGGCACCGGTCTGCGGGTCCAGCGTGACGACGGCGCCCTCGGCCTGCGGCGTCTGGCTGAGCAGCCAGGTCTTGCCCGAGGCGAGCACGCGCACGACGGCGCCGCGCTTGGCCGACTGCAGCGGCCGCGCCGCGCCGCCCTTGAACTGGAAGCGCTCGCCATCAGCCAGCACGAGCTGGGCGCCGGCCTTGTCCTGCGCCAGCAGCACGGCGGTGCGCAGCTCACCCAGGTCGGGGTGGGCATCGAAGGCGGCGTCCAGCGCGTCGTCGAAGCCCTCGTCCTGGTCGCTGGCGGGCAGCTTCGCCGTCGCCTCGGGGCCGCGGAAGGGCTGGCGGCGTTCGAGGTCGAACAGCGCCTGGCGCAGCGCCTGCTGCGCGGCCGCCTGCTCGGCGTACAGCAGCGTCGTCGTCACCGTGATGCCGCGCGTGTAGACCTCCTCGCCAAAGCGCGTGAGCATCTCCTGGCGCACCTGCTCGGCGGCGTGGTCGGCCACGCCGGACAGGCGCTTCGGACGCTGGATGAGCAGCGGCTTGTCGCGGGCCGCCTGGGCCTGTGCAGACGTGATCTGGCCCACGCTGGCCAGGCGTTCCAGCACCACGGCCTGACGGCGCCGCGCGCGCTCGGGATAGAGCACGGGGTTCAGCCCATTGGGGTTCTTGGGCAGGCCGATCAGCAGCGCCATCTCACCGGTGCTCAGGCGCTCCAGCGGCTTGCCGAAATAGCGCTCGGCCGCCGCGGCGAAGCCGTAGGCGCGGTTGCCCAGGTAGATCTGGTTCATGTAGATCTCCAGGATCTGGGCCTTGCTGAGCGCTCCTTCGATCTTCAGCGCCAGCAGCGCCTCCACGAACTTGCGCGTCCAGCGCTGCTGCTTGCTGAGGTAGGTGTCGCGGGCGAGCTGCTGCGTGATGGTGGAGGCGCCATGCAGCGGCCCGCTGTGCGTGAGGTTGCGCACGAAGGCGCGCAAGATGCCACCGAAGTCGATGCCGCCATGAGTCCAGAAGTCGGCGTCTTCGACGGCCAGCAGCGCATCCTGCAGCGGCTTGGGGATGTCCTTCAGCGGCACGAAACGGCGCCGCTCGGCCCCGAACTCGCCCAGCAACTGGCCGTCGGCGCTCATCACGCGCAGCGGCTGGTGGGGCTGGTAGTCGGTCAGCGTGTCCAGCGCGGGCAGCTGGGTCCAGACGATGGCCGCCGCGATGGCGGTGAGCAGCAGCGTCGCCAGCGGGATGCCAACCAGCGCGGCCAGCCAGGGACGTCGGGCAAGGAGCTTGAGCATGGCGCGCATCGTAGGGGCTTGCCGCCGCAGCGCTCGTCGGCGCAGGCCACAGAACGACCGTCTGCGGCCGCGCCGCCCTTGCGTGCCGCATGCACCGCGTCAGCGGCGCTGGGCCGCCAGCTGCCACGGCGCCGGCGGCCCGGGCATCACGCCGAGGCCGCAGTCACTGCGGCGATGGGCGCGCCGCCTTGAGCCCGAACAGTTCGGCCGCATTGCCCCACGCGATGCGCTGCGCAAGCTCGGTGGGCAGCTGACCCAGCCAGTGCCGGTACTCGGCAAACAAGGCCTCATAGTGCTGCCAACGCGGCGTGACCCAGGTGTCAGAGCCGATCAGGAAGCGCTGCGCATGCCCCTCAAGCAATGCACGCCATTCGGGCGTGAGGCGTCGGTCCTGCGTCAAGCCTGGCCGGTAGGACAGCTCACCGCGCAAGCCGGCGTGCTTGGCGAACAACTCGCGCACGCGCGCCACCGGCTCACCCGCAATGCCCGTGTGGGCCCAGATCATCGACGCACCCGGCGCATGCGCCAGCAGCCGGTCCACGGCCGCAGCGTCCACATGCGCCAGCACCGTGAGTCCTCGCTCGCGAGCCAGCTTCATCAGCGCGACCGCCGTGGGGCCATCGGCATTTGCGCTGTCGTACAGGTGGAACTCGCCCAAGCCACGGAACGGCCCCGCCGGGCTGCCCTCGGCCAAGTGCGCCAGCACCATGCGCCGGATGCTGTCGTCGGCAAACCAGCCGCTGTAGTCAGCCCGGTTGCGGTACAGCCGGATGAACGGCACCCACTGCGCGCCGCCTTCGGCCACCAGCCGCAGCGTGCCGTCGTTGGGCCGGCTGTTCACCAGCGCCCCGTGGACACCCGCACGCGCCATGCGTGCCAACACGTCGGCAGGCGGATGCGGCTGCTGCGCGTCGTCGTTGTAATGCAAGTGTGCGTCGAAAAGCGGGCCGGCATAGGCCGACGCCTGCGCGGAGAGCGGCAGGCCGGCCAGCAGCAGCGCACGGCGTTTCAACATCCTGGGTTCACCTGACCAGGGCTCGACGCCCCGGCTGCCACACGCTGACGGTCCAGACTCGGGCAGACGGCGCCGTCACGACACAGCGACCGCAAGACCCTGGCCCACGCACCGCGCTAGGCCGTGCGCTCGGCCGCGGCGATCAAGCGGCTGATGCGCGACACCGACAGCCGCAAGCGCTCGGCCAGTTCGGTCATGGGTACGCCGCCCTCCGTGTGGGCCAGCCACAGCGCCTGCCCACGCTCGCCGCCGGCCCGGCGCAACCACTCGGCCCAGCTTGTGCGGGCCACGCGCCGGGGTGCCACGCCGGCCGCGCGCATGCGGCGGGCGAAGTCGGCGTCGCCAAGAAAGATCTGCTCGCGCAGCCGCCCCGGCCACAACTGCAGCCCGGGCTCAGACGCCACCAGCCGCGCATAGCGCTCACCCGCCAGCCGGCGCTGCGCCGCCGTGGCCACGGGCTTGCCCAGCAGGTGGCCATGCAGGCCGTCCACATCCAGCCAGGCCGGCGCGGCCTCCATCCCGGCCAGCGCGCGGAAGCTGGAGCCCGCCCACTCGGCCGCGCCGCGCGCCAGCCCGGCGCGCACGGGGTTCAGGTCAACCCAGCGGCAGGCGTCCAGCAGGTGCTGCTCGCGGTCCACCAGCACCGCATGGAAGCGCCCCTGGAACAGCGATCCGGCAAAGCCATGGCGCCGCTGCGCGTACTGGGTGTAGACGCCATTGAGATGGCGCATCAGCGCCGACAGATTGGCCCGGCGCGTGAACAGCAGCAGCTCGTAGTGCTCCGGCATCAGCGCGTAGGCCAGGGCCTGCGCATCGAAGCGATGCAGGGCCTGGGCCAGCAGCGCCCGCATCTCGGCGCAGTCCACGTCGTCGGCAAAAGCCTGCAGCCCGCCATCGGCAGGACAGCGTGCGCTGATGAGGTAGACCGCACCGGCGATCTCGAGTCGAGGGGGTCGCGCCATGCGGCGACCTTATGCCGGCCGGCCCGGAATGGCAAGATAGCCGCATGAAGACGCATCAGATCGAGATCCAGAAGTTCAAGGCTGCGGCCAACAACATCCATGGCCAGGTGCTGTTCAAGGTGGACGCCCTCGTGTCCCACCGCGAGCCCCTGGAAGGCATGGAACCCAGCAGCATGCTGGTGATGACCGAGCAGAACGCCCGCGTGCTGATGGCACTGCTGAAGACGCAACTGGCCGAGTTCGATGCCAAGAAACCCAAGAGCCGCCACGGTCGCCACGGCTGAGAACCCCACCCATGAACTACCCCCACTACAACCCCGCCTCCGACAACCGCCCGCTGTCTGACGAGGAGCTGAACGACCTCGACGAACTGCTGGCCGAGCTGCCCGCGGACGGCACCCTCAACATCGAGGCGCTGGACGGCTACCTCGCCGGCCTGCTGCTGACGCCCGGACGTGCGCTGGCCGACGTGCCGGGCGCCGACTGGCTGCCGGTGATCTGGGGCGGCGACGGCGAGGGCGATGACAACGCACCCTTCGCCAGCGGCAAGCAACGCAAGAAAGTGGTGATGCTGGTGCTGCGCCACCTGCAGTCCATCGCGCTGGCCTGGGCCGAGCGTCCGCAGGCCTGGGAGCCCATCTTCAGCTTCGCCGACGGCGAGGACGAGGACACCGAGTACGCCGACGCCGAGGACTGGGCCGCCGGCTTCCTGACCGCCGTGGACCTGGCGCCCGAGGCCTGGGCGCCGCTGTTCGAGGGTGGCGCCACGGCGCCGCTGCTGGCGCCCATCGCCGCGCTGGGCAGCCCCGATGGCGCGCTGGCCGAGGCCGGCGCCGAGGCGCGTGACGAAGCCAGCCGCGGCATTCCTGACGCCATGCTGGCGTTGTGGGCGATTCACCAGAAAGCGTGATCCGCAGGCAGCATCCCCTCAACACAGGTGGATGCCGCCCCGGCTTTGCTTCACACTCCCGCCATGCTCAACACCGTGCTCGCCGCCCTGGGCCTCGCCACCTGCATCGCGCTGGCCGTGCACATGGCCCTGCCCGACCGGCTGCGCCGCCGCGTGGATGCCGCCTTTGCACGGCTGGGTGACACGCTGCGGGCGCAGATCGACCGTGCGACCGGCTGGCGCCGACGCCAGCGCCAGACCCGCGCTGCCGCGCTGGAGGCTGAACGCGTGATCCGCCGCGCCCGCGAGTCCGCCCAGAGCGGCCGCGTGGAGGGCGAGTGGGACGGCAACGTCTACCGCCCCAAGAGCTTCGAGAAGCCCAAGAAGCCGCACTGACGGCGCGTCCGCGGCATCCCCGGCGCTTCAGCCGGCGGATTGCTGCAGCCGCCACATGTCCGCATAACGGCCGCCGCGGGCCAGCAACGCGTCATGCCGGCCTCGCTCGACGATGTGGCCCTGCTCCAGCACCAGGATTTCGTGCGCGTCCACCACCGTGGACAGGCGGTGCGCAATGACAAGCACGGTCTTGTCCTGGCCGGCGGCCTCCAGCTCGGCCTGGATGGCGCGCTCATTGGTGGAATCCAGCGCCGAGGTGGCCTCGTCGAAGATCAGCAGCGGCGGGTTCTTCAGCAGCGTGCGGGCGATGGCCACGCGCTGCTTCTCGCCGCCTGACAGCTTCAGCCCGCGCTCGCCCACCATGGTGTCGTAACCCTTGGGCGTGGCGGCGATGAAGCCGTGGATGTGGGCGGCCTTCGCCGCGGCCTCGACCTCGGACGGGCTGGCACCCGGCCGGCCGTAGGCGATGTTGTAGGCCACGGTGTCGTTGAACAGCACGGTGTCCTGCGGCACGATGCCGATGGACTTGCGCAGGCTGGCCTGGGTAACGGTGCGGATGTCCTGTCCGTCGATGCTGATGCAGCCGGCGCCGACGTCGTAGAAGCGGTACAGCAGCCGCGCCAGCGTGCTCTTGCCGGAGCCGCTGGGGCCGACGACGGCCACCTTTTTGCCCGCCGGGATCTCGAAGCTGACGCCATGCAGGATGGGGCGCTCCGGGTCGTAGGCGAAGTGCACGTTGTCAAAGCGCACGGCGGCGCCGCTGACGGCCAGTTCGCGCGCATCCGCCGCGTCGGCCACCTCGCGCTGGCGGTCCAGCAGGATGAACATCTTCTCGATGTCGGCCAGGGCCTGCTTGATCTCGCGGTAGATGACGCCCAGGAAGTTCAGCGGGATATAGAGCTGGATCATGAACGCATTGACCATGACCAGGTCTCCCAGGCTCAGGCGCCCGTCCACCACACCCTGCGTGGCCCGCCACAGCATCAGCACCAGCGCCGTCGCGATGATGAGCTGCTGGCCGGTATTGAGCAGCGACAGCGTCGTCTGGCTCTTGAGCTGCGCGCGGCGCAGCTTCTCCAGGCTCTCGTCGTAGCGGCCGGCTTCAAAGCCCTCGTTGTTGAAGTACTTGACCGTCTCGTAGTTCAGCAGCGAGTCGATGGCGCGGCTGTGGGCCACCGAGTCCAGCTCGTTGAGCTGGCGCCGGAACTTGGTGCGCCATTCGGTGACGACGACGGTGAACGCGATGTAGACCGCCAGCGCCGCCACCGTGATGCCGGCGAACCAGACGTCGAACTGCACGCCCAGCAGCGTCAGCACCAGCACCACCTCGATCAGCGTGGGCACGATGCTGTAGAGCGAGTAGCTGATCAGCGAGTGCACGGCGCGCGTGCCGCGCTCGATGTCGCGCGTCATGCCGCCGGTCTGGCGCTCCAGGTGGAAACGCAGGGACAGGTCGTGCAGATGCCGGAACACCTGCAGCGAGATGCTGCGCGCCGTGCCCTCGGTGGCCTTGGCGAAGATCAGCTCACGCAATTCGGTGAACAGCGACGTGGACAGCCGCAGCGCGCCATAGGCCAGCAGCAGCCCCATCGGCACGACCAGCAGGGCCTGAGGCGCACCGGGCTTGAGGTCCAGGCTGTCGACGAGGTGCTTGAGCAGCACGGGCACGCCGACGTTGCTGAGCTTGGCGCCCACCATGAAGGCCAGGGCGAGGCCAACGCGCCAGCGGTAGTGCCACAGGTAGGGCAGCAGCCGGGCGACAGTGCCCCAGTCGCCGCGCACGACAGAGGCGCCCGATGGCATGGAAGGTGCTGAAGAAGAGGATCGCAAGTGCAGGCCCGACAATATGGACGCCGGATTCTCTCCACTCAACGACATGCCCCAGGATTCCATCCCCGCCCAACACAAACCCGGCGACCGCGAGCTCGTGCTGCGCGTGATGCCCATGCCAGCCGACTCCAACGCCAATGGCGACATCTTTGGCGGCTGGATCATGGCGCAGGTGGACATCGCCGGCTCCATCCTGCCGGCCCGGCTGTCGCGCGGCCGGATCACGACGGTGGCGGTCAACGAGTTCACGTTCAAGCAGCCTGTCTCCATCGGCGACCTGCTGAGCTTCTACGCCACCGTCACCCGCGTGGGCCGCACCTCCATCACGGTGCATGTGGAAGTGTTCGCCGAGCGCGACCCCGAGAACCTGCACGTCGTCAAGGTCACCGAGGCCAACCTGACCTACGTGGCCATCGACCGCGACGGCAAGCCGCGCCTGGTCAATCCGGCGCAGCCCACGCCGGCCTGAGGCCGCTCGCTGCGGGCCCGCGGGCGGCTGGCCACCGCCGCGCACCTCGGCGGTTTTCAAGCCCGAGTTTCCCGATGTCAGCAGTTTTGCCACCTGGGCGCAGGCGCTGCGCCACAGGCAGCGCAAGTCTTTGACTCGCAAAGGAAAACCGCCGTCGGCATGCTTTCTGCTGACGCTTGGACATCGCCTTTCAGGGAGATTCGCATGTCCTTCCTCTCGCGTTCCCGTCTCGGCCTGATCGCCGCACTGGTACTGACTGGCGTCACAGCCCAGGCCGCCCCGTTACCTGCAGGCCTGAGCATCTCCGGCCAAGTCAGCTTCGACCTGGCCAACTCTGCCGCCCCCACGGGAGGCGCCACGCAAACGGGGCAGCTCAGCCTGCTCAGCGGCGGCATCGCCACCGGCCATGTCTTCAACGACACACCCGCGGGTGGCCCGTTGTCCGGCGCCTTCACGGCCACGGGCGATGGCATCGGCGCAGCCCTGTCAGCCAGCGGAACGTTGAGCAGCCGGACTGCCCCCGACATGACCGCCGGGCCGGTGTTTGCCGACTACCGCATCGACCTGAGCAACACCTCAGCCACCCAGACCTTCACCATCCTGTTCCAAGCCGCCTACGGGCAAGGCAACCTGGTACAGGCCAGCGGTGGCGACGCCTACGCGGCCTCCTCGCTCAGCGTCTATGACGCGGCCAACACCGAACTGATCTACACCGACTTCTTCACCGACACGCTCAACCCCGGCAACAACAAGGCCGCAGCAAGCGCCGCCAACACCTTCTCCATCACCCTGGCACCAGGTCAGTCGGGCTATTTCACGGCGCTGCAGAAGATGGAGGGCGGCGTGTTTGAGGCAGGCAACTTCAGCGCCGGGCTTGATGCCTTCATCAGCCTGCAACGCATCGACGCCAGCGGTGACGACCCAGGCAGGCTGCCGCTGCCGGCCAGCCTGCCGTTGGCTTTGACGGCGCTGTGCCTGTTGGGGTTGGTCCGCAAGGTCCGCGGCTGACCCAGCCCCGCGCGGGTCGGGTTGACCCGCAAGTCTCGCCATCACGTCCATCACCCCGGAGGCCTGTCATGACCCTGCGCTACCTGATCCCGCTGTCTGCTGCCCTGCTGGCACCGGCGGCTCACGCCACTTGCGCCCTTGAACCCATGCTGGGTTCGGTTTGCATGTTCGCGGGCAATTTCTGCCCGCGAGGCTATGCCGAGGCCGCCGGCCAGATCTTGCCGATCAGCCAGAACTCGGCGCTGTTCGCCATCCTGGGAACGACATACGGCGGCAATGGTCAGTCAACGTTCGCACTGCCTGATCTGCGCGGGCGCAGCGCCATCGGCGCCGGACAGGGGTCCGGCCTGTCCCCGGTCGAACTCGGCGAGAAGGCGGGCACCGAGACGGTGACCCTGAATGTCAGCCAGATGCCGGTACACAGCCACGCGGCGGTGGTTCGCGGCACAACGGCTGCCGGCACCACCGACAGCCCCGCCAATGCCGTGCCGGCCAAGCTGGCACGTTCCAACATCTACAGCAGCGGGGCGGCGGACACGAACCTGGGCGCGAGTGCCATCACGGTGGCAACTGCGGGCGGCAGCCAGCCCGTGCCCACGCGCAACCCCTACCTCGGCCTCAAGATGTGCATTGCGCTGCAGGGCGTCTTCCCCTCGCGCGACTGAGGCCAGACCGGCGCACAGAGAACCAGCGGGCCGCGGACGGCGTGTCTCGACACCCGTCTGAGGTGCTCAGCTGAACTTCGAGAAATCAGGGACGCGCTTCTGGAAGAAGGCCTGGAAGGCTTCCATCGCCTCGGGGCTGCGCAGGCGAGCGCCGAAGATTTGCGCCTCGCGCGTGATGGCAGCCTTCACCGCCTCACGTTGCGGGTCGCGAATCAGCTTCTTGCTGTCGCGCACGGCACCCGGCGCCAGCGTGTTGAAGCGCTCGGCCACGCGGCGGGCGTGGTTCAGCACCTCACTGCCCGGCAGCACGCGGTTGGCAATGCCGCACTCCACGGCTTGCTCGCCGGTGAACGGGTCGCCCAGCAGCAGCTTCTCGGCCGCGCGCACATTGCCCATCAGCTGAGGCACCACCACGCTGGATGCGAACTCGGGCACCAGGCCCAGGCCCACGAAGGGCATGGCCAGGCGGGCCTCGTCCGCCACGAACACGAAGTCGCAGTGCAGCAGCATGGTGGTGCCGATGCCGATGGCGGCACCGGTCACCGCGGCGATGACCGGCTTGCCGCAATCCACCAGCGCATGCATGAACTGGAAGGTCGGCGCATCCTCGCCACGCACGGGGCCGGCCATGAAGTCTTCCAGGTCGTTGCCGGACGTGAAGATGCCGGGCTGCCCGGTGATCAGCACGGCGCGCACGGCGGGGTCGGCATCGGCTGCGCGCAGCGCATCCGCCATGGCCTGATACATGGCCTGGGTGATGGCGTTCTTCTTCTCGGGGCGGGCGATCTCGAGGGTCGCCACGCCGTTGACGGTGTAAGTCTTGATGGTCATCGGGCTCTCCGGTTCAGGCCTGTGCCGTCCTGGCGTGGAACTGGGTCCAGTGGTTGGCCAGGTGCATCAGGTGCGCACGTTCGTACTGCGCCTTGGTCAGCTCGCCGTAGGCGAAATGGGGCCGCAGCGTACCGCTGAATTCAGCAAACGCGTCCATGGCCGCCAGCAAACGGTTCACCGCATCCTTGAGCGACTGGGCCGCATCCAGCGCGGGTGCGCCGGGGATGGGCTCGCTCAGATCGTGGCTCATCTCGCCCCGGCCGCTGAACACGGCAAACGCCGCCGAGCCCACCGTGGAGCGGAACCAGGCGCCCTTGAGCACCGGGAAGCCCTGCATGGAGAACTCGATGCTCTGCGCCAGGTGCTGCAGGACTTGGCTCAAGTTCCAAGGGTTGCCCTGCACCAGACGGTCTTGGAACAGCAGCTCCAGCACGGCCTGGCGGCCCTGCTGCCAAGTCGCAAAGGCCTTGAGCCGGCCCGAGCAACCGGCCAGCGGCGCCGCCGCGAGCAACACCGTCGTGGTCTTCAGCGCGCGGCGGCGGTCCATGGCTTACAGACGCTCGAAGATGCCGGCCGCGCCTTGGCCGGCGCCCACGCACATCGTCACCATGCCGTACTTGCCGCCGGTGCGGCGCAGGCCGTGGATGACCGACGCGGCGCGGATGGCGCCCGTGGCGCCCAGCGGGTGGCCCAGCGCGATGGCGCCACCGTTGGGGTTGACCTTGGCGCGGTCCAGCTCGATGCCCTTGCTGTCCAGGTCGTTCAGCACGGCCAGGCTTTGTGCAGCGAAGGCTTCGTTCAGTTCCACCCAGTCCAGGTCTTTGGCAGAGATGCCGGCGGCCTTGAGCGCGGCGGGAATCGCTTCGATCGGGCCGATGCCCATGATCTCGGGCGGCACGCCGCGCACGGCGAACGACACGAAGCGGGCCAGCGGCGTCAGGTTGTAGCGCTTGAGGGCGGCTTCGCTGACGATCAGCAGGCCGCCCGAGCCGTCGGACGTCTGCGAGCTGTTGCCGGCGGTGACGCTGCCCTTGGCGGCGAACACGGGCTTGAGCTTGGCCAGGCCTTCCAGCGAGGTGTCGGGGCGGGCGCCTTCGTCCAGGCTCACGGTGCGGGTCTTGACGTTGACCGAACCGTCAGCCAGGTTGGGCGTGCGCTCGATGACGTCGAACGGCGTGATCTCGGCGGCGAAGTGGCCGGCCTGCATGGCGGCCACGGCGCGGCGATGCGATTCCACCGAGAACGCGTCTTGCGCTTCGCGGCTGATCTTCCACTGCGCGGCCACCTTCTCGGCCGTCAGGCCCATGCCGTAGGCGATGCCGATGTTCTCGTCCTTCTCGAAGATCAGCGGCGACAGGCTGGGCTTGTTGCCGCCCATCGGGATCATGGACATGGACTCCACGCCACCGGCGAACATCACGTCGGCCTCGCCCACGCGGATGCGGTCGGCGGCCATCTGCACGGCGGTGATGCCCGACGCGCAGTAGCGGTTCACGGTCACGCCGCCGATGGTGTTGCCCAGGCCGGCCAGCACCGAGGCCACGCGGGCGATGTTCATGCCCTGCTCGCCTTCGGGGAAGGAGCAGCCGACGATGGCGTCTTCAATGGCGGCGGGGTCCAGGCCCGGGGCCTGGGCCAGCGCGGCCTGCATCACCTTGACGAGCATCTCGTCCGGGCGGGTGTTCTTGAAATAGCCGCGGCCGCTCTTGCCGATCGGCAGACGGGTGGCGGAGACGATGTAGGCGTCTTGGACTTGCTTGCTCATGACTTTTCCTTTCAAGCCTGGGGCTTCTCTTTGGGCACCCAGGCCCAGACAAATTCACACTGGATCGGCTCGATGCCGGCTTCATCGGTGACCGTCACGGCCACCGTCACCTCACCCTTGGTCTGCGACGCGAGCAGCGCACGCTGCTCGGCCGTCAGATGCGCTTCGGCGCGCAGCGCCCCGGTCGCGCGCTTCTTGAACGCGACGTTCAAGCTCTTGCACAGCGGCAGGCAGTCGTCTCGCACGTTCATGCCCACCACCATGCCGGTGGCGGTTTCGGCCACCAGCGTCATGGCCGCCGCGTGCACGCCACGGATGTGGTTCTGCACGGGGCGCCGGTTGGCGATGCGGATCTCGCTGCGCTCGGGCGTGAGCGCAACGAAGTCCAGCCCCGCCGTGCCGGTGAGGGGCACCGCCCGCCGCAGCGCGAAGTTGCGCGCAGCGCCGCGCAGCGGGGCGGGCAGGCCGTCCAGCTTGGCGAGGGTGCGTTGAAGCCGATTCACCGCAGACCTGCTTAGTTGCGCACCGGCTTGCCGGTTTGCAGCATGCCCATGATGCGTTCCTGCGTCTTGGGGTTGTCCAGCAGCGAGCAGAAGTGCTTGCGCTCCAGGGCCATCAGGTACTCCTCCGTGACCAGGGAGCCAGCCTCGACCTCGCCACCGCAGACCACGTCGGCAATCGCCGCGGCCAGGTGGTAGTCGTGGGCGCTGACGAAGCCGCCGTCACGCATGTTGGCGACCTGGCCCTTGATGGTGGCGATGCCGCTGCGGCCGGCCACCGGGAACAGGGCCTTGTGCGGCGGGCGGTAGCCGGCTTCGGCCATGCCCAGCGCGGTGGCGGTGGCCACGTGCAGCAGTTCGTCCTTGTGCGGCACGATCACGTCGCTGTCCAGCAGGAAGCCGTTCTTCTTGGCTTCGTGCGCGGAGGTGGCGACCTTGGCCGTGGCGGCGGTCAGGAAACCGTCCTTCAGGAAGGTCAGGATGTCGGCACCGGCATTGCCGGCCGCGGCCATCTCGGCGGCACGGCGGGCGATGTAGGTCAGGCCGCCGGCACCCGGCACCAGGCCCACGCCCACTTCCACCAGGCCCACGTAGCTCTCGACATGCGCCACGCGGCGTGCGCAGTGGATGGCCAGCTCGCAGCCGCCGCCCAGCGCCAGGCCACGCATCGCAGCCACCACCGGCACCGAGGCGTAGCGGATGCGCAGCATCGCGTCCTGCAGCTTCTTCTCTTCCGGGGCGATGCCCTTGCTGCCCATCTTCATGAAGACGGGCATCAGGCTTTCCAGGTTGGCGCCGGCGGAGAACACGTCGTCCGGGCTCCAGATCACCATGCCTTGATAGTCGGCTTCGGCAATCTCGACGGCCTTGATCAGGCCCTCGGTCACGGCCGGGCTGATCAGGTGCAGCTTGGCGGTGATGGAGGCGATGACGACCTTGCCATCCAGCGTCCAGACGCGCACTTCGTCGTTCTTGAACAGCTCGGTGCCACTCTTGAGGGGGTCGGCGGCGCCGGTGCCCAGCAGCGATTCACGGAAGGCCTGGCGGCTGTAGACCGGCAGCTCGCTGCGCGGCTTGAACTGGCCTTCGGCGGCGCTCCACGAGCCTTGCGGCGTGTGCACGCCACCGGCGTCGGCGACGGGGCCGGACGTGACCCAGGCCGGCAGCGGCTCGGTGCTGAGCGCCTTGCCCGCGGCAATGTCTTCGGCGATCCAGCCGGCCACCTGGTTCCAGCCGGCGGCTTGCCACAGCTCGAACGGGCCTTGGCTGCTGCCGAAGCCCCAGCGCATCGCGAAGTCGATCTCGCGGGCGGTGTCGGCCACGGTGTTCAGGTGCACGGCGGCGTAGTGGAAGCTGTCGCGCAGGATGGCCCACAGGAACTGGGCTTGCGGGTTGGTGCTTTCGCGCAGCAGCTTGAGGCGGTCGGCCGGGGCTTTCTTCAACATGCGGGCGACGATCTCGTCGGCCTTCTTGCCGCCGGCGACATACTCACCCGTGGCGAAGTCCAGGCGCTGGATGTCCTTGCCCACCTTCTTGTAGAAGCCGGCGCCGGTCTTCTGACCCAGGGCGCCCTTCTCGATCAGGCCGGCCAGTACCTTGGGCGTGGCGTAGGTGCTGTAGAACGGGTCGTCCTTCAGGTTGTCCTGCATCGTCTTGACGACGTGGGCCATGGTGTCCAGGCCCACCACGTCCGCGGTGCGGAAGGTGCCGGAGGAGGCGCGGCCCAGCTTCTTGCCGGTCAGGTCGTCCACCACGTCGACCGACAGGCCGAACTTCTCGGCCTCGATCATCGTGGCCATCATGCCGGCGATGCCGACGCGGTTGGCGACGAAGTTGGGCGTGTCATGGGCACGCACGACGCTCTTGCCCAGCGCAGTGGTGACGAAGGCTTCGAGCTGGTCGAGGATGACCGGCTGCGTGGTCGGGGTGTTGATCAGCTCCACCAGCGCCATGTAGCGCGGCGGGTTGAAGAAGTGGATGCCGCAGAAGCGCGGCTTGATTTCTTCGGGCAGCACTTCGGAGAGCTTGGTGATGCTCAGGCCCGAGGTGTTGGACGCCACGATGGCGTGCGGGGCGACGAACGGCGCGATCTTGGTGTACAGATCGAGCTTCCAGTCCATGCGCTCGGCGATGGCCTCGATGATGAGGTCACAGCCCTTCAGCACGTCCAGGTGCTCTTCGTAGTTGGCCTGCTGAATCAGCGCGGCTTCCGCGCTGTCGCCCAGCGGGGCGGGCTTGAGCTTCTTCAGGCCCTCGACCGCCTTGGTCACGATGCCGTTCTTGGGGCCTTCCTTGGCGGGCAGGTCGAACAGGACGACCGGCACCTTGCAGTTGACGAGGTGCGCGGCAATTTGCGCGCCCATCACGCCGGCGCCGAGCACGGCGACCTTGCGGACTTGGAATCGACTCATGGGATATCTCCTAAAGGTGTTCAGCTCACTCGACGCGAATCCACGTCTGCGTGCGGTAGAAGGGGCCGATGTAGCCGCGCATCTCCAGTTTCTTGCCACCGTCCACGGGCTTCAAGCGCGTGCGGTAGGTCTTGCCGTTGTTGGGGTCGAGGATCTCGCCGCCGCCCCAGATGCCATCGCCCTCGCCCTTGACGCCGCGGATGATCTGCAGCCCGACCACGGGCTGGTTCTTGCGGTCGTCCGCGCACTTGTCGCACTTGGCGTCCGGTTGCGCGGCGGGGTCCAGCAGCTTGTCGATGCTGCCGACCAAGGTGCCCGCCTGTTCGCTGATGCGGACCAGCGACTTCGCGGTTTTGCCGTCGTCGTCGATGGTCTTCCAGAGGCCCACGGGGGTGGCCTGCGCGAAGGCAAGCGTGGGCAGCAGCAGTGCAGCAGCGAACAGGGATTTCATCGGGCGTTGTCCTTGTCGTCCAGTGAATCGTTCAGCGGTGAGGCCGGGGTCAGAACAGGGCTTCGTCCATCGCCATCAGCGGCGACAGGCCGGCGCGGCAGGTGCGGATCAGCGACGCTGTCTCAGGCAGCAGCTTGGCGAAGTAGAAGCGCGCCGTGTGCAGCTTGGCGGTGTAGAACGGGTCGCCACTGCCTTGCTTGGCCAGCGCGATCTTGGCCGCCTGGGCGAAGAAGTAGGCAAACGTCATGTGGCCCACGACACGCAGGTAGTCCACGGCGGCAGCGCCGACTTCGTCGGGGTTGCCGAAGGCCTTCATGCCGATTTCCTGCGTCAGCTTGTTGACCTTGTCGCCCAGGTCGGCCAGCGGGTTCACGAACTCCTGCATGGCTTCATTCGTGCCCTCTTCCTCGATGAAGGCGGCGATCTTCTTGCCGAACTTCTTCAGCGTGGCGCCGTTGTTGCCCAGCACCTTGCGGCCCAGCAGGTCCAGCGACTGGATGGTGTTGGTGCCTTCATAGATCATGTTGATGCGCGCGTCGCGCACGAACTGCTCCATGCCCCACTCGTGGATGAAGCCGTGGCCGCCGAACACCTGCAGGCAGTGCGAGGTGGCCAGCCAGCCGTTGTCGGTGATGAAGGCCTTGATGATGGGCGTCAGCAGCGCGACCTCGGCGTCGGCTTCCTTGCGCTCGTCCTCGTCATCGCTCTTCAGCGCCTTGTCGAGTTGCAGCACCGTGTAGGCCTGCAGCATGCGGCCACCCTCGGCGAAGGCGCGCGCGGTCAGCAGCATCTTGCGCACATCGGGGTGCACGATGATGGGGTCGGCCGCCTTGTCCGGCGCCTTCGGGCCACTCAAGGCGCGCATCTGGATGCGATCCTTGGCGTAGGCCACGGCGTTCTGGTAGGCCACCTCGGTCAGGCCCAGCGACTGGTTGCCCACGCCCAGGCGGGCGGCGTTCATCATCACGAACATCGCGGCCAGGCCCTTGTTGGGCTGGCCCACCATGGTGCCGGTCGCGCCTTCCAGCACGATCTGCGCCGTGGCGTTGCCGTGGATGCCCATCTTGTGCTCCAGGCCAGCGCAGAAGATCGGGTTGCGCTCACCGAGGCTGCCGTCGGCGTTCACGTGGAACTTGGGCACGATGAACAGCGAAATGCCCTTGGAGCCTGCCGGGGCGTCCGGCAGGCGCGCCAGCACCAGGTGGACGATGTTGTCGGCCAGGTCGTGCTCGCCGGCCGAGATGAAGATCTTGGCGCCGGTGATCTTGTAGGTGCCATCGGCTTGCGGCTCGGCCTTGGTGCGCAGCAGGCCCAGGTCCGTGCCGCAGTGCGGCTCGGTCAGGCACATCGTGCCGGTCCACTCGCCGCTGGTCAGCTTGGGCAGGTACAGCGCCTTCTGCTCGGGCGTGCCGTGCGCATGCAGGGCCTCGTAGGCGCCATGGCTCAGGCCGGGATACATCGTCCAGGCCTGGTTGGCCGAATTCAGCATCTCGTAGAAGAACTGGTTCACCGTGTGCGGCAGGCCCTGGCCGCCGTAGTCGGGGTCGCAGGACAGCGCGGGCCAGCCACCGTCAACGTACTGCTTGTAGGCTTCCTTGAAACCCTTGGGCGCGGTGACCTCGTGGGTGGCCTTGTCGAGCGTGCAGCCTTCGGCGTCGCCGCTCAGGTTGATGGGGGCGATGACTTCGGCGGCGAACTTGCCACCTTCTTCAAGCACCGCATTGATCGTGTCGGCGTCGATGTCCTCGTGGCCGGGCAGCATCTTCAGCTCATCGACGACGTTCAGCAGCTCGTGCATGACGAACTGCATGTCACGCAGGGGCGGGTTGTACTGGGGCATCGGGTACTCCTGGAGCGGTCGGTGGATGGGAAGGGTCAGCGCTTGGCGGCGCTGGTCTTGGAACTCTTGAGCGCCGCCTCGATGTCGAGGCCGGCGGGCGTGGCGTAGTACTGCATCGTTCGCTCAAAACCCACCCCCGCCCGCGCCAGCGCGCCGGGGATGCGCATGAAGCGCGCGTCGTGATGCAACGACAAGATCAGCCCGTGCAGTTCGAAGCAGATCTGCTCGACGTCTGCATCGGCCTGCAAATGCCCCTCGGCGATGGCCAGCTGGGTTGCCTTCTGCAGTGCGGCGTGCCAGGCCTTGACCATGGCCACCAGCGCATCGCGCACCGGGCCCGGCCGGTCGTCGAACTCCACCGCGCCGCTGATGTAGATGCAGCCGGAATCGACTTCGACCGACACGCGGCGCACCCAGCGCTCGAACATCGCGCGCAGGCGCGGCAGACCGCGCGGTTCACGGATTGCGGTGAAGAAGACTTCCTCTTCGAACTTGGCGTGGTACTCCGTGACCACGGCGATCTGCAATTCCTCGCGCGAGCCGAAGTGCGCGAAGACGCCGGACTTGCTCATCCCCGTCACATCCGCCAACGCGCCGATGGACAGGCCCTCCAGCCCCATGTGCGACGCCAAGCCCAACGCGGCCTCGAGGATGGCGGCGCGGGTCTGCTGGCCTTTCTGCAGGGAACGTGCCACACGCACCGGCTTGGCGGCGCGCAGCGGGGCGGCTTTCTTGGCGGGGACGGGAAGCGAGGACACGGGGCAGGAATAAAACGAACGGTCGTTCTATTTTGCAGGTCGCTCGCGTGACAGCGCCAGCTTGCCCCCACGAAATCCTAGGGTGATGTGCCTAATACGCACGCCGACCTAGGGTAGACCCGAACGGCCGCTGCACAGCCCCTTGTCATGGAACCACGCTTGAGCACTGGCCCGGTTCTCGCTAGGCTGCGCACAGGAGGTGTGACTCTGTGGACGTGCTCCAACTTGATGTCTCCGGCCGGCCGCAGGCCTGGATCAGCACGCGCGAGGCGGCGGTGATCTACGCCAGCGACGGCGTGGCCTGGACGCTCGGCGACCCCTGCCAGGTGCTGCGCGGCGGGCTGCAGCGCATCACCGGGCGGCAGTCGCGCATCGAGGTGCACCCCATCATCGCGGTGCGCGGCGCCGTGCCCAGCCGGGCCTGGCGGCAGGCACCGGCGCTGAGCAACAGCAAGCTGTTCGTGCGTGACCGCTTCATCTGCGCCTACTGCGGCCACCGCTGCCTGCCGGAAGACCTGACGCGCGAGCACATCCAGCCCACCTCGCGCGGCGGCGCCGACAGCTGGATGAACTGCATCACCGCCTGCCGCCCGTGCAACGGGCGCAAGGGCAGCCGCCTGCCCGAGGAGGCCCACATGAGCCTGCTCTACCTGCCCTACGTGCCCAGCCTGCACGAGGACATGATCCTGCGCGGCCGCCGCATCCTGGCCGACCAGATGGAGTTCCTGCTCGCCAGCGTGCCGCGCTCCAGCCGGCTGCACGGCTGAGCGCACGCGGCGCGTAAAGAGTTGTAGCCGACCGGGCACTCACGTCAACGGCCTGACAATTCGGCGCGTTGGGCAGATGTCGTGCCCAAGGAGACCCGCACCATGTCCAAACTCTTCACCGTCCTCACCCTCGTCACCGCCGTCGCCCTGTCGGCCTGCTCGACCACCAATCCTGACGTGGTCAAGCGCGGCGACGCGCAGCGCATGTCGCAACTGCAGGACGCCACCGTGCTGTCCTCGCGCCCCGTCACCGTGGACGGCTCGCAGAGCGGCGTGGGCGCCGTGGCCGGCGGCGTGACCGGCGCCATCGCCGGCAGCAGCGTGGGTGGCCGGCGTGAGGGCCAGATTGTTGGCGTGCTCGGCGCCGTGGCCGGCGCCGTCATCGGCAATGCCATCGAGCGCGCCGCCACCCAGGAAGACGCACTGGAGATCATCGTCCAACTGCGCAACGGCGAACGCCGCTCCATCGTGCAGGCCAAGGGCAACGAGACCTTCAACAGCGGCGACCCGGTCGTGCTGGTGACCACCGGCGGCAAGACCCGCGTGACGCGCGCCCCGGCCGTGACGCCCGCGCCTGCCGCGACCGGCAAGAGCTGACACCATCAGCCGGCCCGATGGCCATCGACAATGGCGGGCTTCGGCCCGCCATTGCCATTTCTGCCCCCTTCCGCCCCCATGTCCGACGCCCTCGATACCGACGAACCACTCCACGAAGCCCGCCTGTGGCGCGACAACGGCTGGACCGCCCAGGTCATCAAGAACGAGGACGACGAGGGCTGGGCCGTGGCCATGTTCAAGGCCGGCGAAAGCGAGCCTGCCCTGGTCGGCCCCTGGACCATGGGCCGCGACAAGAAGAACCCCAAGCCGCTGGACAGCGCCGCATTCAACACGCTGGTGAAGACGGCCTCCGAGGTCATCCGCCGCCATGAACAGCAACTGCACGCGCAGCTGAACAAGGCGCTGCACGTCGCCCGCGACGGCACCTGGATCAAGGTGACGCTCGAGATCGTGCCGGCCGAGGACGAGCCCTACGCCTGGCTGCGCGCCTTCGACACGGCCGGCGAGACACTGGCCCAGGTCAAGGTCGGCGCCCACTTCCGCTTCACCCAGTCGGCCGCCGAGGCCTGGGTGGACGCCGGTTTCGAGCGCCCGGCTGGGCGCGATTGACGGGCCTGCACAGCCCCGTCAGGGCGCAATCTCAAAGCTCAAGCCGGCGCGCGCCTGCAGCCGGCGTGCGAGCGCGAGGCCCATCGCCGCGCCCGGCGTCCACACGCCACCGGGCGTGACGTCGCGGCCCACGTCCTGGACCAGGCACAGCGCGGTCTCGCTGATGAGCTTGCAGGTGGAACCATAGCCCGGGTCGCGGTCGCCCTTGACGATGGCCCGCAGCAGCTTGCCGCCGCTGGAGCGGCCGGTGAACCAGACCTCGTAGCGGCCGGCCTCGCGCGCTGCGCGATCGGGACCGTCGCCAGGCTGCGTCAGCACGAACCGGCGCAGCAGTGCCCGCGTCGGGCCGATGCCCAGCAGCAGATTCTGGGCTTGCGTGATGCACTTCAGCACCGTGGCCCGGCGGCGCCCCTTGTCGCCCTGGCCGGGGCGGCCGGTCAGCAGCTTCTCGCTGTAGACGAAATCCTCGCCCCAGGGGTGGCCGCGCAGCGCGTTGCTGCGGTGGACGTTCTTGGTGTTGATGGTGGCCATCACGAACGGGCCGGCCCAGGCGTCGGCCCAGTCGTCGAAGGCCACGCGCTGGTCATCGGGCTGGCGCGGGCCCTTGAAGCCGGGCGTTAGCGCAAAAGGGTTGGCCAGCAGCTTCATGAGGCCGGGCTCACGCCGCACGGCCTCGATGGTCTCCATCATGCTGGCCAGCGTGCCACCGGACGCACCGCCCTTCAGCCGCGCGACACGCCCGCGCACCTCGTGCAGCGCGCCGCCAAAGCGCGACTGCGCCTCGGCCTGCAGGTAGACCACGCCGAGGTCGAAGGGGATGGAATCGAAGCCGCAAGAGAACACGATGCGCGCGCCGCTCGCTGCAGCCAGCGGCGTCAGCTTGTCGATCATGCGCGCCATCCACAGCGGCTCGCCGCAGAGGTCCACGTAGTCCGTGCCGCCCTCGGCGCAGGCCGTGGCCAGCGGCTCGCCATGCAGCTGGTACGGGCCGACGGTCGTGATGACACAGCGCGTACGCGCCACCAGGGCCTTCAGCACGGCCGCATCACCAGCATCCGCCTTCAGCAGCGCGACGGACGGTGGCAGGTGCAACTCGTCGCGCACCCGGGCGAGCTTGTCCAGGCTGCGCCCGGCGATGGCCCAGCGCGCGCCGGCCGCGCCGCTGAGGTGCAGGTACTCGGCTACCAGCCGGCCGGTGAAGCCGGTGGCGCCGAAGACGACGAGGTCGAACTCGCGGGCTGACGCGCTCATCGGGCCACCCCCTTCATGGCCAGCCAGTCGCTGCGCAGCAGGCTCAGCGCATGGCAGTCCACGTACTCACCGGCCACGAACACGATGCCGCGCTGGATGCCCTCGTGCTGGAAACCGCACTTCTCGGCCACGCGCCGCGACGCGTGGTTGTGCACGGACATGCCGCAGGACAGCCGGTTCACCGGCCAGTTCTCGAACAGGTAATCCACCAGCAGGCCAGCCGCCTCGGTGGTCAGGCCCTGGCCACGCATGGAGATGTCCGCCATCGTCCAGCCGATCTCGCGGGCCGTCGTGTAGCGGGCCGCCGCAAAGTGCACCACGTCGCCGATGACGCTGCCGTCGATGAGGTGGCAGATCAGCAGGCGCTCGGCGTCCTCACCGGAGAAGCCGTTGTCCTTCCAGCGCTGCTCCACCGTGTGTGGCGTCATCATGCGCGTGCCCATGAAGGGGCCGCGGATCTGCGGGTCGCTGGATGTGCGCTTGAGCCAGGGCAGGTCTTCTTCGGTGACGTGGCGCAGGCCGACGCGTTGTCCTCTGAGCATGGTGCGGGGTCCCTGAACGAAAAAGCCCGGCCGAAGCCGGGCCGTGATGCGAGTGTGCCTCGTCAGAAGTGGATGCCGCGCATCATCTGCTGCAGCGCAATGGCCTCGGGCGACAAGCCACCCTTGCCGCCCTTCTCGCCCTTGGCTGCATCGCTGTCGGGGAACATGCGGAAGCTGGTGTTCATGACGATCTGCGCGATGCGCGGCGCGGCGGCGTGCAGCAGCTCGCCCGAGATGCCCAAGCGCGTGGCGATGCGCACCGGCTTGTTGATGCAGGCCTCGGCAATCATGTCGGCGGCCTCTTCCGGCGACAGCGTCGGCACGTTGTTGTAGATCTTGGTGGGCGCGATCATGGGCGTGCGCACCAGCGGCATGTTGATGGTGGTGAACGTGATGCCGGTGTCGGCGAACTCGCTGGACGCGCAGCGCGTCCACGCATCCAGCGCGGCCTTGCTGGCCACGTAGGCGCTGAAGCGCGGCGCATTCGTCAGCACGCCGATGGAGCTGATGTTCACCACATGGCCGCGGCGCTTGGCCGCCATGCCGGGCAGCAGGCCCATGGTCACGCGCAGGCAGCCGAAGTAGTTCAGCTGCATGGTGCGCTCGAAGTCGTGGAAGCGGTCGTAGCTGCTCTCGATGGCGCGGCGGATGGAGCGGCCCGCGTTGTTGATGAGGAAGTCCACGCCGCCGAAGTTCTCGGTGCACCACTGGATGAGCTTGGCCGCACCTTCCTCGTCGGCGATGTCGCAGGCGAAGGCATGCACCTGGGCGCCCTTGCCCGCCTTGTCCTTGATCTCCTTGACGGCCTCGTCCAGCTTGATCTGGTCACGCGCGCAGATCAGCGTGATGGCGCCGGCCTCGGCGAACTTGATGGCTGCCGCCAGGCCGATGCCCGAGGAGCCGCCTGTCACCAGCACCACCTTGCCGCCGGTCGCGCCCTTGAGCGAGCGGTCGATGAACAGCGCCGGGTCCAGGTGGCGCTCCCAGTAGTCCCACAGCCGCCAGGCGTAGTCCTTCAGGTCGGGGCAGGCGATGCCGCTGCCCTTGAGCATGGCCTCGGTGTCGCGGCAGTCGAAGCGCGTCGGGTAGTTGATGAAGGTGAACATGTCCTCGGGCAGGCCGAGATCCTTCATCACCGCGTTGCGGATGCGGCGCACAGGCGCCAGCGCCATCAGGCCCTTCTTGACGCTCTTGGGGATGAAGCCCATCAGCGCGGCGTTGATGAAGAGGTTCATCTTCGGCGCATGCGCGGCCTTGCTGAAGATGTCCAGCACATCGCCGACGCGGTAGCCCTTGGGATCCACGAGGTGGTAGCAGCCCTGGCCCTTGCTGACCTTGTGGGAGATGTGGTCCAGCGCCTCGACGACGAAGTCCACCGGCACGATGTTGATGCGCCCGCCCTCCAGGCCCACGCTGGGCATCCACGGCGGCAGGATCTGGCGCATGCGCTGGATCAGCTTGAAGAAGTAGTAAGGCCCGTCGATCTTGTCCATCTCGCCGGTGGTGGAGTCGCCGACGACGAGCGCGGGGCGGTACACCGTCCACGGCCGCTTGCACTCCTTGCGCACGATCTTCTCGCTCTCGTGCTTGGTCATGAAGTACGGGTGGTCGAGGTTCTCAGCCTCGTCGAACATGTCCTCGCGGAACACGCCCTCGTACAGGCCGGCCGCGGCGATGGAACTCACATGGTGCACGTGGCCAGCATCGATGGCCTGCGCAAACTCCACCATCGAGCGGGTGCCCTCGATGTTGACGGCCACCTGCGACTCCTCATCGGCGCCCAGGTCGTAGACCGCAGCAAGGTGGTAGAGGTGGTCGATCTGGCCCTTCAGGCTCTTGATGACGTCGGCGGCCACGCCCAGCTTCTTGGCGGTCAGGTCACCGTAGACCGGAATCGCGCGCGTCTTGCTGACGCCCCAGTAGGCCAGCAGGTCGGGCAGCTTGGCCGCACTCTCCTCGCGCATCAGGAAGTGGACCGTGCTGCCCCGGCGCGCCAGCAGTTTCTTGACGAGGCGCTTGCCGATGAAGCCGGTGGCACCGGTGACGAAATACTGCATGCGGGTCTCCTGCTTGTAGGAATCGAGGGCGGGTTTCGCCTGATTCTTCACCAGTGCCAGAGGGTGCCCGCTGGGCACTTTCCCGAGGGGGCGCGTAGAGCCCTCTCACTAGGAATGGCCGCGCTGCCACGGCATGTCGAGGCTAAAGTGACTTGGCGAATCCGCACACTCGAAAGGACACCCATGGTCAAGAAGCTCCAGAAGATGGCTGACAAGAAAAAGGCTGCTGCCGCCACCGGCTTCCCGGCCGGCCTGCTCGACAGCGCGATGGCTCAGAACGTCAAGGACAGCGCCCAGCAGATCTGGGCCGCCGGTCTCGCCTCCTTCGCCAAGGCCCAGGGCGAAGGCTCCAAGGTCTTCGAGGCCCTCGTCTCCGAAGGACTGAAATTGCAGAAGAAGACCCAATCCGCCGCTGAAGAAAAGCTCAGCGCCGTGGCCAGCAAAGTCAGCGGTGTCGCCAGCGACGTCGGCGCCAAGGCCGGCCAGCAGTGGGACAAGCTGGAATCCATCTTCGAAGCCCGCGTCGCCAAGGCGCTGCAGGGCCTGGGCGTGCCCACCAAGAGCGACATCGACGCGCTGATCAAGCGCATCGACGCCCTGGCCGTGGCCACCGGCGTGGAGCCGGCCAAGAAGGCCGCCCCCAAGGCTGCCAAGAAGCCGGCTGCCAAGCCGGCCGCCAAGGCTGCTGCTGCCAAGCCGGCACCGGCCGCCAAGAAAGCTGCTGCCGCGCCGGTGAAGAAGGCCGCGGCTGCCAAGCCGGCCGCACCGGCCAAGAAGGCCGCGCCCGCGCCCGCCAAGAAGGCCCCGGCCGCCAAGAAGGCGGCTGCTCCCAAGGCCGCTGCCGCCCCGGTGGCCCCCAAGGCCGAGCCCACCGCTCAGGCCTGAGCACGGGCTGACGCGTCCCGCCCATGAGCCAGCCACGCATCGGCCTGGCCCTGGCGGGCGGTGGCCCGCTCGGAGCCATCTACGAGGTGGGCGCGCTGTGCGCCCTCGAAGAGGCCATTGACGGCCTGGACTTCACCGCCTGCGACGGCTACATCGGCGTCAGCGCAGGCGGCTTCATCGCAGCCGGCCTGGCCAACGGCATGACGCCGCGCCAGCTCTGCGCCGCCTTCATCGAGAACAGCGCCGACGCGCCGGACCGCTTCGACCCCGCGGAACTGCTGCAGCCGGCCTGGTCCGAGCTCGGCCAACGCCTGCGCCTGCTGCCAGGCCTGATGGCCGACGCGGCGCGCGAGGTGCTGCTGGAAGGCCGCTCACGCCTTGGCGCGCTGGAGCGGCTGGGCCGCGTGCTGCCCACCGGCCTGCTCAGCAGCGAGCGCTTCGGCGAGGCGCTGACGCGCGTGCTGACGCAGCCCGGCCGCAGCAACGACTTCCGCCGCCTGCGCCGCCCGCTGGTGCTGGTGGCCACCGACCTGGACAGCGGCGAGGCCGTGCCCTTCGGTGCGCCGGGCTGGGACGACGTGCCCATCTCGCGTGCCGTGCAGGCCAGTGCCGCACTGCCGGGTCTGTTCCCGCCGGTGCAGATCGGCGGCCGGCATTACGTAGACGGCGCGCTGAAGAAGACGCTGCACGCCTCCGTGCTGCTGGATCGCGGGCTGGACCTGCTGATCTGCCTGAACCCGCTGGTGCCCTACGCCAGTGACCGCCGCTCCACCGCACGGGAGGATCGCTCCCGCCGTGCCCGCGGCCTGGCGCGCAAGCTGGGCCGCCCGGCTGGCCGCGCGCTGCAACCGCACATCCACCGGCTGGTGGACGGCGGCCTGCCGCTGGTGCTGTCGCAGACCTTCCGCTCACTGATCCACTCGCGGCTGGAGCTGGGCCTGCGTGGCTACGAGCTGAGCCACCCGCAGACCGACATCGTGCTCGTGGAGCCCGACCCGCGCGACGCCGAGTTCTTCCTCGCCAACACCTTCAGCTACCGCCAGCGCCGCCACCTGGCCGAGCATGCCTACCAGGTCACGCGGGCGCTGCTGCGCGAGCGCGCCGCCACGCTGGGGCCCCGCTTCGCCCGCGCCGGCCTGACGCTGCGCGAAGACCTGCTGGCAAACCGCGAAGCCCGCCTGCTGCCGGCCCGCGGCGAAACCCGGCTGGAGCAAGCGCTGCGCTCGCTGCGCGGCAGCCTCAGCACCCTGGAAGCGCGACACGGATGAAGTCCGCGGCATGGCAACATTTCGCCATGCACAACCCGCCCGTCACTGCCAGCGCCGACCACCGGCCCATCACCCGCATGCTGCAGGCCTGGCAGCAGGGCGACCGGGCGGCGCTGGCCACGCTGCTCAGCGGCGTCCACGACGAGCTGCGGCGCATGGCCTGTGCGCGGCTGCGCGGCGCCGAGACGCCGTCGCTGGGCGCCGGCGACCTGCTCAACGAGGCCCTGCTCAAGCTGATGCAGTCACCGCAGGACTGGCAGGACCGGCGGCACTTCTTCGCTTCCATGTCGCTGGCCATGCGCTCGGTGCTGGTGGACCACGCCCGCGCCCGCCAGGCCGACAAGCGCGGCGGCGAGTGGCAGCGCGTCACCTACACGCTGGACGCCCACGGCGACGAGGACATGGCCGCCGACCTGCTGACGCTGGACGCGCTGCTGAACCAGCTGCAGCGGCGCGACCCGCGCGCGGCCGAGGTGCTGCAGCTGACCTACTTCGGCGGCCTGCAGCGCGAGGACATCGCCACCGTGCTGGACGCCTCGGTCGCCACGGTGGACCGCGAGCTGCGGTTCGCCCGCGCCTGGCTCGCGCAGCAGCTGGGCCGCCAGCAGCTCGGCGGCTGACAACAGGCGATGGCCGACGCAACGCTCAGCCACGCCCGCATCAAGGCCCAGTTCATGGCCGCGCTGGAGCTGCCCGACCGCCAGGCCCAGCAGGCCGCGCTGCAGGCCTCGGACCTCAGCGAGCAGGAACGCGCCGAGGTGCTGGACCTGCTGGCCGCCAGCGCGCGCACCACCCACTTCGCCGCCCCCATCGCGCATGCTGCGACGCAATGGCTGGGCCATGAGTTCCAGCCCGGCGAGCAGCTGGGCGCCTGGCGCCTGGTGCGGCCGCTGGGCGAGGGCGGCATGGGCCGCGTCTTCCTGGCCGAGCGGGCGGACGGCGCCTACCAGCAGCAGGCCGCGCTCAAGCTGGTGCGCCTGGGCCTCAGCCCCGACGCGGTGGCCCGCTTCGCCCGCGAACGCCAGATCCTGGCCGGCCTGGAGCATCCCCACATCGCCCGACTGCTGGACGGCGGCCAGACGCCCGAGGGCTGGCCCTTCCTGGTCATGGAGTACGTGGACGGCGAGCCCATCGACCGCTGGTGCGCCCGCCACGCGCTGCCGCTGGACGACCGCCTGGCGCTGCTGCAGACGCTGTGCGAGGCCGTGGCCCATGCGCACCGGCAGCTCGTCATCCACTGCGACCTCAAGCCCGGCAACGTGCTGGTGGACCGCCACGGCCGGCTGCGGCTGCTGGACTTCGGCATCGCCCACATCGAAGGCCAGCAGGAGTCAGGCGCCGGCGGGCACACGCCCGGCTATGCCAGCCCCGAGCAGGCGGCCGGCCAGGCGCCCACCGTGGCCGGTGACGTCTACAGCCTGGGCTGCCTGCTGGCCACGCTGCTGGCGGACCTGCCGCGGCCGCTGCGCCGCGGCCGGCGCGCCGAGCTGCAAGCCATCGTGGCCCGCGCGACCGCGCTGCGGCCCGAGGACCGCTACGGCGACGTGGGCTCGCTGCAGCGTGATCTGCAGCGCTTTCGCCTGCAGCAGCCCGTCCGTGCGCTGGGCCGGCGCCGCCTCTACGTCGCGGCCAAGCTGCTGCAGCGGCGCTGGCCCTGGTGGCTGGCCGCCACCGCGGCCCTGACCGCCGCCGGTCTCTTCACCTGGCAGCTGGCGCTGGAGCGCGACCGCGCCCGCGCCGCCGAGCTGCAGGCCCAGGAGGAGGCGCGCACGGCCCGCGAGGTCACCGACTTCCTCGTCAACATGTTCGGTGACGCCGACGCCTACGCCCGCGCCCGCGCGTCCGAGCTGCGGGCGTTGACGCTGCTGGAGCGCGGCCACGAGCGGCTGCAGCGCGACCTGGCCGATCGGCCCCGTCAGCGCGCGCCCCTGCTCTTCAAGCTGGGTCTGGTGCTGGAGAACGTGGGCCAGACGGCGCGCGCCGCCGAGCTGTTCCGCGAGGCCATCGCGGACTACCAGCAGGTGGGCGACGCCGCGCCCCTGCCCGAGCTGTACAACGCCTATGTGTCGGTGCTGAACCGCCTGGGCCGCTACCGCGAGGCGTTGCGGGCCATCGAAGCCTGGCAGCGCGCCGCCGCGCCTGAGGGCGAGCGGGTGGCCCACATCGACAACGCCTTCGGCCTGGTGCTGCCCAACCTGGGCGAGCCCGAACGCGCCCGAACCCACCTGCAGCGCCTGCTGGCCAGCCAGGGGCAAGACCCGGCACAGCCCGACCTGCCGCGGCTGACGACACGCAGCAGCGTCTACTTCGCCAACCTGGCGCTGGCCGAGCTGGCGGCGGGGCGGGCCACCGAGGCGGAAAGGCTGGCCCGCGTGTCGCTGGACCCCGCGCACGCCTCGGCGTTTCGCCGCCACGGCATCCTGGGCCTGGCGCTGATGGACCAGGGCCGCACCGACGAGGCCCTGGCCCAGATGCGGCTGGGCGACGCGGCGGCCGTGCGCCATTTCGGCGAGTTGACCGGCAACCGCCACCGGGTGCTGCGCGACTACGGCTGGGTGCTGCTGCGCGCCGGTCAGACGGTCGAGGCCATCCGGCAGCTGAGGCTGGCGCTGCAATGCGCCGAGGAGTCCGGCGAGGCCGGCCATCCGCTGGCCGCCCAGACCCAGCTGCGCCTGGCCCAGGCGCTGGCCGCCAGCGGCGACCGCGCCGGCGCCCGTGCCGCCTTCGACACCGCGCTGCGCTGGGCCCAGGCCCACGAGGCCGACGGCGACCCGCTGGGCCTGGCGCGCATCCGCACCGCGCGCGAGGGCTTCCTGCGCGGCGGCTGACAGTTCCCCCCCTCCGATTCCGTCTAGCGATGTGCAGGCCCCGCGTGCGGGCCCCCTCGCGTTTGGAGATCCGGAGCATGAACCGACAACGACGCCGTTCCCTCACCGCCACCGCGGCCGCGGTGGCCACCGTCATGGCCGGCGGCGCGGCCCCGCTGGGCAGCGCCCAGGCCGGGCCCACCGGCGGCCAGGTGGTCGCCGGCCAGGCCAGCATCGCCCAGCAGGGCACGCAGACGCTGATCCAGCAACAGAGCCAGCGCGCCATCCTGAACTGGCAGACCTTCGGCGTGAAGGCCGGCGAGCAGGTGCGCTTCGACCTGCCCTCGGCCAGCGCGGCGGTGCTCAACCGCGTGCTGGGCGCCGACCCCAGCGTCATCGCCGGCCAGCTGCAGTCCAACGGCCGCGTCTTCCTCGTCAACCCCAACGGCGTGCTGGTGGGGCCGGGCGGGCAGGTGCTCAGCCACGGCTTCGTCGCCAGCACGCGGGACCTGGACAACGCCGCCTTCCTGCGCGGCGACCGCACGCTGCGCCTGTCCGGCAGCGGCGCGGCCGCGGTGGTCAACCAGGGGCTGATCGTCGCGCGCGAAGGCGATGTGGTGCTGATGGCCCAGCAGGTCGTCAACGAAGGCCGCATCGAGGCGCCGCAGGGCACGGCGGCACTGGCCGCCGGCGGCAGCGTGCTGCTGGCCCGCGACGGCCAGGACCGGCTGCTGGTGAGCCTGACGCCCGCCGCCGACGCCTCGGTGCGGCACGGCGGCCACATCGAGGCCGCGGCGGCCGACCTGCGTGCCGTGGGCGGCAACCCGCTGGCGCTGGCCGTGCAGAGCAGCGGCGCCATCCGGGCCTTCTCGCTCACCACCGGCGCGGGCGGCGAGATCCGTCTCAGCGGCAGCGGCCGCACCGAAGTGACCGGCACGCTGGACGCCCAGGGCAGCACGGGCCGCGGTGGTCGCATCACCGTGGAGGGCGCCGAGGTGGCGCTGCAGCCCGGCGCCCGTCTGGACGCCAGCGGCGCCGCGCAAGGCGGCACGGTGCATGTGGGCGGCGGCTGGCAGGGCCGCGACACGACGCTGGCCAACGCCCGCCAGACCGACGTGGCCACCGACGTGCAGCTGCGCGCCGACGCCACCGGGTCGGGCAGCGGCGGCGAGGTGGTCGTGTGGGCCGACGGCAGCACCCGCTTCGCCGGCCAGATCAGCGCGCGCGGCGCCGGCGCGGGCGACGGCGGCCGGGCCGAGGTCTCGGGCCGCGGCACGCTGCTCTACACCGGCCGCGCCGACCTGCGCGCCGCCCCGGGCGGCCGCACCGGCACGCTGCTGCTGGACCCGACCAACGTCACCATCTCCACGGCGGCCACGTCCATCGACACCACCGGCCAGCTCAGCAACTTCAACGCCGACCAGATCCTGGCCGCGCTGCAGACCGCCAACGTCGAGATCAGCACCAGTTCCAACGGCCCGGCCGACGGCGACATCACCATCCTGCCCGCACCTGCCGACCGCAGCGACGCCTACTTCTTCAACTCGCCCTACCGGCTGACGCTGAAGGCCGACCGCGACATCAAGGTGCAAGCCTCCATCGCCGTGGTGGACTTCGGCGCGACGACCTCGCCGTCGCCCGGCGAACTGCTGCTGCTGGCCGGCCGCCACATCGACCTCACCGGCGGCCCGCTGTCGCCGGTGATGGGCGGCGGCACCTACCTGACGCTGGTGGCCGGCCAAGCCCAGGGCACGGGCCAGATCCTGATGCGCCCCGAGCAGACGCTGTACGCCCACCGCGTGCGGCTGTTCGCGCCCAAGCCCGGCGACATCCAGCTGTCCAACAAGGTCTATCAATGGGAGAAGGGTGAGCAGCCCCAGTCACCCGCGGCGCTGAACAGCACCGCCACGGTGGGCAAGTCGTACGGCGACGCCGGCACCGAGGCCGGCGGCCTGTACTACCAGACCGATCCGTCGGCGCCTCCCCCTCCGCCGCCGCCGCCACCGCCACCGCCACCGCCACCGCCACCGCCACCGCCACCGCCACCGCCACCGCCACCGCCACCACCACCACCGCCACCGCCACCGCCACCACCACCACCACCACCGCCACCGCCACCGCCACCACCGCCACCGCCACCACCGCCACCACCGCCACCACCGCCACCACCGCCACCACCGCCACCACCGCCACCACCGCCACCGCCACCGCCACCACCACCACCACCACCACCACCACCACCACCACCACCACCACCACCACCACCACCACCACCACCACCGCCACCGCCACCGCCACCACCGCCGCCGCCACCGCCACCGCCGGTGCGCTGGACGCTGGGCGACGACAACCTGACCCTGCGGGTCGGGGGCTCGGCCTCGCTGCTGGACAACGACCGCTACGACGGTGCGGCGCTGGGGGCCGGTCAGGTGCGCGTGAGCCTGCTGCCCGATGGCAACCTGCCAGGCGCCGCCCTGTCCGAGACGGGCGTGCTGAAGGTGCCGCCGCGCACGCTGGCCGGCAGCTATCTGCTGCGCTACCAGGTCTGCCTGGTGACAGCGCCGGCAGACTGCGCCGTGGCCAGCGCGCGGCTGACGGTGGAGGTGCCCACGATCAGCTTCCTGCCCGACCGGCTGACGCCCAACCAGGCCGTCACCGGCGCGGTGCAGATCGTGCTGCCCACCACCGGCATCGTGCTGCAGCCCGACGGGCTCACGGCCAGCCGCGGCGCCTACAACCTGCCCATGTCGCAGCTGGACGCGGTGTTCTCGGACTACTACCCCATGTCCGAGACCACCTCGCTGGCCATCAACGCGGTCGAGTTCTGGCGTGAACGCCTGGCGCGCCTGCGCGAGGAGCATCCGGACTGGGACGAGGCCACGCTGGCGCGCTGGCGCAAGGACATCGAGGACACCATCGCCTGGTACGAGAAGGACATCCCGGCGCAGTTCCTGCAGGCCCGCCAGCAGTTCTGGAACGCGATGACCGCACCGCTGGACCCGGCCACGCAGGCCCGGGTGGACCAGCTCGACCGCGAGATCGCCGCCAAGATGCTGGCCATCCGCAAGTCCGAAAGCGCCACGCGCGCCTCGGCCCAGGTCGTCAACCTGGTGACGCTGGGCCTGGGCGGCCTGGTGGTGGAGGAGATCGGCAAGGGCGTCGAGGCCGCGCTGTACGACGAGCTGACCAAGCTGTGCGCCGAGCGCGCCGCCATCGACGGCAGCGCCCGCCGCTCCGTGGTGGCCGCCGGCATGACCAACCAGCTCATCAACCTGCTGGAACGCGGCGGCCCCTACAGCCCGGACGAGAACGAGCTGATGGCCCAGATCGGCGGCATGGTGCAGCAAAGCGCCATCCAGGTGGCCGAGGCCTCGAACCAGCTGTTCAACTCCTGGATGCAGGAGCAGTTGGAGCTGCGCCGCATGCAGGGCGTGAACCTGGCCATCCTGTTCGACACCGGCACGCCGGCGCCCGACTTCACGACCCAGGCGCTGGCCGCGGCAGGCCTCGGGCCGGGGGGCACGGGCACCTATGCCTCGCTGGCGCTGGCCGCCGGCACCACCAGCCTGGCCATGGCGGGCAATCTGGCTGACGGCCTGCGCATGACCGAGCGGCTCAAGGACCTGATCTACCCCTACGCCGCCCGGCGCGGGGTGAACCAGGCCGGCGAGCTCATCGACCTGGCCGAGGACGCCGCCGACACCGCCCGCCGCACGCCGTGGAAATCGGCCCAGCCGCTGCGCCGCCTGGCGCAGGAGGGCAAGCTGGTCACGTCGCTGGACGACGGCCTCAAGGCCGCGGAGGCGCGCCGCGTCGCCCGCGGGCTGCAGAGCGTCAGCGGCGGCGCGGGCGACCTGACCAAGCTGGCCAAGGGGCTGGACGTGGCCCTGGACTCGGCCGACGCCGTGCAGAAGGCCTTCCGCACCGCCGGCAAGGGGCTCAAGGCCGTGAAGGCCAGCGTGGGCGCCTTCCTGAAGGCGGCCGGCCCCATCGGCGACGTGGCCTCCATCGCGCTGGAAGTGGGCATGGCCGCCGGCCAGGCCGCCGACAGCTGGGACAACGGCCAGAAGCGGCTGGACGAGGCGCTGGCCAAGGCCCGCAACACGCCCATCACGACCGAGCAGCTGCGCACCATGACGCAGACCGAGGACGGCCGCGCGCAGCTGCTCGCCATCCTGACCGCCCAGCTCGGCAAGCGTCCGGTGCAGCCACCGTTGGACAGCCCCTTCCCGTTCCTCAACAAGCCTTGAGAGAGCCCGACATGCACACATCCCACAACCTGCTGCGCCGGGCCCGCATGCGCCTGCTGGGCCTGGCCGCGCTGGCCGCGCTGGCCGCGCCGCCCGGCCAGGCCGCCGAACCCCGGCTGCAGGCCATCACGCTGCACGCGAGCGGCACGCCCGCGGGCGACGCCGGCACGGGCGTCACGCTGCTGGGCCTGCCCGAGCTGGAACGCACGCTGCTGCGCGAGCGGCTGGCCCTGGCGCTGGGCCGGCCGCTGCAGCCGGCGCTGGTGGAAGCGCTGGTCACCGAGGTCAACCGCCAGCTGCAGCTGGCCGGCCAGGCCTTCGCGGTGGCCAGCGTGCCGGACCAGGACGTCGCCGCCGGCCGGCTGCGCATCGAGGTCACCCGCGGCCGGCTGCAGCGCCTGGCCGTGGACGGCGCGGCCGACGCCGCGGCCATCGAGCAGCAGTTCGACGCGCTGCGCGCCGCGCCCGTGCTGGACGCCGACGCGCTGCAGGACACGCTGGCCTGGCTGGACCGCGCCCAGCCCGGCCGCCGCAGCGTGGCCCGCTACAGCCCGGGCGACGCGCCCGGCGCCGTCGCGATGGCGCTGCAGGTCCAGGAACCGGCGCGGCTGGGGTTCTCGGCCGGCGCCGACAACACCGGCAGCGCCGTGACCGGCGAGACCCGCCTCAGCGCCGGCCTGGCGCTGCGCCGGCTGCTGGGCCATCAGGACCAGGTGCAGCTGCGCCTGTCCGCCGACCCGGACTTCCGGCATGCGCGCAGCTGGCAGCTGGGCTACCAGCTGGGCCTGCCCTGGCGCCACCTGCTCAGCGTCAACGCGAGCGGCGGCCGCATCCGCGGCCGCATGCCCGAGCCTCTGGCGCTGTCGGGCGGTTCCAGCGGCGTGAGCCTGCGCTACGAGATCCCGCTGCGCCTGAGCGGCACCTGGACCGACAGCCTGCAGCTGGGGCTGGACCGCAAGCGCAGCGACAACAACCTGCTGTTCAGCGAGACGCCGGTCACGCAGACGCTGACCACCATCGGCCAGTGGGTGCTGGGCTACAGCGCGCAGCGGCCCGATGCCTGGGGCAGCACCCAGCTGCAGGCCCAGCTCATCGTGTCGCCGGGCGGCATGTTCGCCCATGGCGACGACGCCGCCTTCGACGCCACGCGGCCCGGCGCCCGCGCGCGCTACCGCATCTGGCAGCTGCAGCTGGAGCGCAGCACGCCACTGGGCAGCAGCACCTGGCTGGCGCAGCTGGCGCTGCAGCAGGCCAATGCCAACCTGCTGGGCAGCGAGCAGCTGTCCGGCGGCGGCGTGGCCAGCGTGCGCGGCTTCCGCGAGGGCGCGGCCTTCGGCGACAGCGGCTGGACCTGGCGCAACGAGCTGCGCCTGCCGGCCCTGGCCGCGCCGGGTGGCTGGGCACTCACGCCGCTGCTGCTGGCCGACGCCGCGGCGCTGCGCGTGCATGCACCGCAACCCGGCGAGCCGGCACGGCGCTACCTGGGCAGCGCCGGCCTGGGCCTGGTCGTCAGCGGGCCGCAGCAGCTCAGCCTGCAGCTGCAGTGGGCGCGCCGCATCAAGAGCGGGCTGAGCGCGCAGGCGCAGGGCGGCGACCGGCTGCACCTGTCGCTGCAGTGGAGCGGCGGCTAGCCCGTCTCGCAAGGTCGATGACGGCGCGGCCGCCTTGACGCAGGCGGCCGCCTCAGGCCGGCAATGCCCACCGGCCCCACTGGGTTGCTGGGCCCGCGGCACCATGCCGGCCGTGACGCCGCCCAACCCGCCTTCCGACGCCCGCCCCACCGTCTACTTCGACGGCGCCTGCCCGGTCTGCCGCCGCGAGATCGCGCTGTACCAGCGCCAGCCCGGCGCCGACGCGCTGTGCTGGGTGGACGCCGCGGCCTGCCCGCCCGAGGCGCTGGGCCGCGGGCTGGACCGGCCGGCGGCGCTGGCGCGGCTGCATGTGCGTGCGGCGGATGGCCGGCTCGTCAGCGGCGCGGCGGCCTTCATCGCGATGTGGGCGGCGCTGCCACGCACCGCCCGGCTCGCGCGGCTGCTGAACCGGCCGTGGCTGGTGCGGTTGCTGGATGCCGCCTACACCGGCTTTCTCAAGCTGCGCCGGCTCTGGCGCCCGGCCCGATGAGCGCCGTCTGGACACCCGCCGCCATGCCAGCCGGGCTGGTGGCCGACCTGCGCAGCGACCAGGCCGGCGAAACCGGCGCGGTGTGGATCTACCGCGGCGTGATGGCCGTGAGCCGCGACCCGGCGCTGCGCGCCTTCGCACAGCGCCACCTGGCCACCGAACGCCGCCACCTCAGCCTCATCGAGGCCTGCCTGCCCACGGCGCAGCACAGCCGGCTGCTGCCGCTGTGGCGCGTGGCCGGCTGGCTGACCGGCGCCCTGCCCGCGCTGGCCGGGGCGCGTGCGGTGTACGGCACCGTCGCCGCGGTGGAGAGCTTTGTCGACCAGCACTACCAGGCCCAGGTCGACCGCCTGTCCGGCCAGCCCGCCTGGGCGCCGCTGCGCGAGCTGCTGGACGGCTGCCGGCGCGACGAGGTCGACCACCGCGATGAAGCCGCCGCGCTCGCGGGGCCACCTGGCCGGCTGATGCGGGCCTGGTGCCGCCTCGTGGGCGCGGGCTCTGCCGCCGCCGTTGCCGTGTGCCGCCATGTCTGACACGCCGGCCGTGAGCACCGTTCGCCCGGACGAGGTCGCCCGCTACGACGCCTGGAGCGCCACCTGGTGGGATGCGCGCGGGCCGATGCGGCCGCTGCACGTCACGCAGGCGCTGCGCGGGCGCTGGGTGCGCGAGGCGGCCGGGCGCCACTTCGGCCGGCCGCTGGCCGGGCTGCGCGTGCTGGACGTGGGCTGCGGCGGCGGGCTGATGAGCGAGGCGCTGGCCCGCGAGGGCGCACAGGTCGTGGGCATCGATGCCTCCGCCGGCAACATCGGCGCGGCGCGCCGCCACGCGGCCATGGAGCCCGCCATTGCCGCCCGGCTGGACTACCGGCATGGCGATCCGGCCAGCGCGCTCGCGCCCGGCGAGCGCTTCGACATGGTGCTGGCGCTGGAGGTGGTGGAGCATGTGGACGACGTGCCCGCCTTCCTCGCGCAGGTGGCCGCCGCCGTCGCCCCGGGCGGGCTGCTGGTGGCCTCCACGATCAATCGCACCGCGCGCAGCTGGCTGCTGGCCATCGTGGCGGCCGAGTACCTGCTGCGCGTGCTGCCCATCGGCACGCACCGCTGGCGCCAGTTCGTCACGCCCGACGAGCTGGAGGCCGCCGCCGCCCAAGCCGGCCTGCAGCCGCTGCAGCGCCTGGGCATGCGCTACCTGCCGGTGCTGCATCGCGCCCGCTGGACGCGCGACACCTCGGTCAACTACATGGCGAGCTTTGCCCGCCCACAACCGGAGACCCGACCATGACTTCCATCGCTCTCGTCACCGGCGCCCGCGGCGGCATCGGCCGCGCGCTGTGCGTTCAGTTGCAGGCCCAGGGCTGGCAGGTGGCCGCCGTCGGCCGCGACGCGGCCACGCTGGCCGATGTGCCGGCCCAGCTGCACATCGCCGCCGACACCACCACGCCCGAAGGCGCCATGGCCGCCGTCGCCGCCTGCCGCGAGGCGCTGGGCACGCCCACGCGGCTGGCGCACTGCGTGGGCAGCACGCTGATCGCCCCGCTGCACCGCAGCAAGCCCGAGCAGATGCGCGAGGTGCTGCGCGTCAACCTCGACAGCGCGCTCTACATGCTGGGCGCCTGGGTGGAGGCGCTGCGCGAGCCGCCGCAGCCGGGCGCGGCGGTGCTGGTGAGCTCGGTGGTGGCCAGCATCGGCGTGGCCAACCACGAGGCCATCGCGGCGGCCAAGGGGGGCATCGAGGCGCTGGTGCGCAGCGCCGCGGCCAGCTACGCGGTGCAGGGCCTGCGCATCAACGCCGTGGCGCCCGGCATGACCGACACGCCCATGACCGCGGCCATGCTCAAGCAGCCCGCCATGCGCGAAGGCGCGGCCAAGCAATACCCGCTGGGCGGCGTGCAGACCGCCGACGAGGTGGCCGGCGTGATGGCCTGGCTGCTGTCCGACGCCGCCGCGCGCCTCACCGGCCAGGTGCTGCCGGTGGACGGCGGCTTCACGAAGATCCGGCCTCTGGTTCGCTAGGCGTTTCTTCCAGCGTCTGCAGCTCCACCAGGCGGCGATACAGGCCGCCGTCCAGAGCCATCAGCGCCTCGTGCGTGCCGCGCTCCTGCAGCCGGCCGTGGTTGAGCACCAGGATCTGGTCGGCCGCGCGGATGGTGGACAGCCGGTGCGCGATGGCGATGACGGTGACGCGACCGTGCAGCGCGGCCAGCGCCTCGCCCAGGCGCGCTTCGGTCTCGCTGTCGACATTGCTGGTGGCCTCGTCCAGGAACAGCAGCCGCGGCGCACCGGCCAGCGCGCGGGCCATGGCCAGCAGCTGCTTCTGGCCGCTGGACACGCGCGCGCCGCCTTCGCCCAGCCGGGTGTCGTAGCCCTGCGGCAGGGCCAGGATGAAGTCATGCGCGCGGGCCGCCTTGGCCGCGTCCTCCACGGCCGCATCGCTGATGCCGGGCCGGCCCATCGCGATGTTCTCGCGCACGCTGGCCGCCATCAGCAAGGCTTCCTGCGGCACCAGGCCCACGGCGTCACGAAACGCCGCGTCGGGCACGGCGTGCAGCGGCTGGCCGTCGATGGTGATGCGGCCCTGCTGCGCGGTGTAGAAGCGCAGCAGCAGCGACAGCAGCGTGCTCTTGCCGCTGCCGGTGTGGCCCACGATGCCGGTGAAGCTGCCGGCCGGGATGTCGACGTCCAGCCCGTGCAGCACCGGCCGTGCGGGGTCGTAGCCGAAGCCCAGGCGCTCGATGCGGATCTCGCCGCGCGTGATGGGCGCACCGTCCTGCGGCGGCCCCCGGTGCTCATCCTCCTCCAGCAGCGCCCGCACGCGCGACGCGGCCACCATGGCCTGCTGCAACTGGCCGAACTGCATGGTGATCTGGATCAGCGGCTCGACGACGCGGGCGATGTAGGACAGGAAGGCGTAAAGCAGCCCCACCTCCAGCCCCGACAGCTCGCGCCGCCCGAAGCCGTAGATCACCGTGACGAGCAGCAGCACGTTCAGCAGGTCCAGCGCCGGGCGCAGCAGCCACGCGTTGGCGCGCAGCTCCGCGATGCGCGACAGCCGGTGCTCGGCGTTCACCGCCTCGAAGCGCGCGCCGAAGCGCCCGGCCGCGCCGGCCGCCTGCAGCACCGCCATGCCGGCCATGCTCTCGGCCATCTGCGCGTTGATGTCGCTGCGCAGCTGGCGCGTGCGCGCGACGGCCGGCGCGGAGAGCTTCTGGTAGCCCAGGATGATGGCCACCATGGCCGGCACCAGCGTCGCGACGATGAGCATCAGCCGCCAGTCCAGGAACGCCATGGCCACCAGCGAGCCGGCAACGACGATGCTGGAATCCAGCATCACGTACAGCACCTGCCGGTAGAGCTGGTTCACCGCCTCGGTGTCGTTGGTGACGCGGCTGACGAGCTGGCCGGTGATGGCCTTGTCGAAGAAGGCCATGGGCAGCGCCAGCACATGCGCGTAGACCCGCTCGCGCAGCCGCAGCACCGAGCGCCGCGCCACACCGGCCATGCGCGACAGCTGCGCATAGCGCACCCAGCTCGCCGCCCAGCCGGTCAGCAACACTGAAGCCAGCAGCGCGGCCATCGCGCCGAGGTCGTAGTGGCCGGGCAGCAGGTGCTCGTCGATGTAGCGCTTGCCGAGGATGGGGCCCAGCGCCTCCAGCGCGGCCGCCAGCAGCAGCCACAGGCCGCCGCGGATCAGCTGCGGGCGCTCGGGCCGTGCAGCGTCCATCAGCAGGCCGACGCTTTGCCAGGGGCGTTCCTGCTTCATGCGGCCTCCAGGCTGGCTTCGATCTGCTGGTAGCGCCATTGCGACGCATACCAGCCGCCCAGCGCCAGCAGCTGCGCATGCGTGCCGCGCTCGATGACGTGGCCCTGCTTCAACACGATGACCTCGTCGGCATCCATCACCGCCGACAACCGGTGCGCGATGACGATGACGCTGCGGTCGGGCCGCGCGGCGCGCAGCTCGCGCAGGTGATCAAGGATGGCCGTCTCGGTGCCGGTGTCGACCGCCGACAGCGCGTCGTCCAGCACCAGCAAGGGTGAATCGCTCAACAACGCTCGGGCAATCGCCACGCGCTGGCGCTGGCCGCCGGACAGCGTCACACCGCGCTCGCCCACCTCCGTCGCGTAGCCGTGGGGCAGCCGGGCGATGTCGTCGTGCACGGCGGCCAAGCGGGCGGCGGCCTCGATGTCGGCCGGCGTGGCGCCAGGTTTTACCAGCGCGATGTTGTCGGCCACCGAGGCCGAGAAAAGGAAGGGCTCCTGCGGCACCCAGGCGATGTGCGCGCGCAGCGTGGCCAGGGGCAGGTCCGGCAGCGGCACATCGGCGAGCAGCAGCCGGCCCGCGTCGGGCTCCGCCTGGCGCAGCAGCAGGCGCACGAGCGTGGATTTGCCGGCGCCGGTGGCGCCGACGATGCCCAGCGTGCGGCCGGGCGGCAGTGCGAAATCGACGCTGTGCAGCGCCGGCCGCTTGGCGCCGGGGAAGCTGAAGCTGAGGCCTTCCGCACGCAACTCGGCACGAGGGGGCAGCACCGCATGACCGTGATCGACCAGCGTCAGCGGCGCGTCCAGCACCGGCGCGAGACGCGCCCAGGCGGCGCGGCCGCGCTCCAGCAGGGACAGCACCCAGCCGGCCGCGAACATGGGCCAGATCAGCTGGCCCAGGTACATCGTGAACGCGGTCAGCTGGCCGATGCTGATCTCGCCGCGAGCCACCAGCCAGCCGCCCACGGCCAGCGCGATGGCTGTCGCCGCGCCCAGCGTCATGCCCACGGCCGGCTCGTAGGCGGCCTCCCAGCGCTGCGAGCGGAACGCCGCCTCGGCGGCACCGTCGGCCAGCACGCCGAAACGCTGGCGGCTGCGGTCCACCAGGCCCAGCGCCCGCAGCGTGCGCACGCCGGCCAGGCTTTCCTGCACCTGCTGGTTGAGGTCGCCAAAGCGGGTCAGCGAGTCCTGCGCGGCCTGGTGCAGATGCTTGCTGATCCACCAGAACGCCAGCCCCATCAGCGGGAAGGGCAGCAGCGCGGCCAGGCCCAGCCGCCAGTCGATGGACAGCGTCATCATCGCCAGCACCAGCAGCAGCGTCTGCGTGCCGTCGAAGCCGGCCAGCATGGCTTCGCCAGCGGCCATCTCGACGGTGTCGATGTCGTTGGTGGCCAGCGCCATCAGGTCGCCGGTGCGCTGCTGCTGGAAGTAGGCCGGCCCCTGCAGCGCCAGCCGCGCAAACAACCGCGTGCGCAGCCGCGCGCCGAGCCGGTAGGCCGCCTTGAACAGCGTCAGCCGCCAGCCCACGCGCAGCAGGTAGATGGCGAGTCCTGCGAGCACCAGCAGCGCCAGCGGCTCGATGAGCGCCGGCCCCTGAAGCTGGCCGGCCACCAACGCGTCGACGACATGGCCGACCTGGCGGGGAATCCAGACCGTCATCGCGGCGATGCAGCTGAGCATGGCCGCGGCCGACCCGTAGGCGCGCCAGTGCTCGCGCACGAAGGTGGCGAGCATGCGGGAGAGGCTCGTAGGCACGGGCAGCACGGAGGGTGCGAACGACATCAATCCGCGCTCGCGCCAACGTCAATCGACTCGGACGCCACAAGCGCTTCACGGGCCACTCGCGCGATGGACTCACGCGTAATGCCGTAGCGCTGACAGTAGCGAGACGTCAGCCAGACCGCCAAGGGCTTCTGACCTTTGCTGGCATTGCAGCCCATGCAGCAGCGCGCGATGTTTTCGCGGGTGATCAAGGTCTCATCGTTGACGATGTGCTCCCACGATGGCTTGTCACGCCGGAGCAACGAGGGAACGAGAAACGAGGTGCCGCAGTAGATGCACTGCAGATCCCGTTGAAGCACCTCATGCTCCAACGCGGGAGGAATGTTCCAGCGATTCATGGTCCGGCAAGTGTCAACGACAAGCGTGGCCGCTCACGTCACTCGCTTGCTGCAGGCCAGCAACCCGCCCCACGTCAGCAGCCCATTCAACAGCAACAGCTCCAACCCGATCTGCCACCCGCCCCACGGCTGCCCGAAGTCCAGCACCGCGCACAGCAGCGGCGCCGCCACGCACACCGCCACCAGCGCACGACCTGACACCTTCCGCGGCGTGAACAGCGCGAACGCGAACAGGCCCAGCAGCGGGCCGTAGGTGTAGCCCGCGAGCTTGAGGATGAGGAACACCATGCTGGCGTTGTCCAGCGCCTTGAAGCCCAGCACGAGCAGCAGGAACAGCAGCGCAAAGCCCAGGTGCACGCGGCGGCGGGTGCGGGTGTTGTCCTGGCTCACGCGCAGCAGGTCCAGGCAGGTGCTGGCCGTCAGCGCGGTCAGCGCGCCGTCGGCGCTGGGCAGCAGGGCCGACACCAGCGCCAGCACGAACACCGCCTGCACCCAACCCGGCAGGTGCTGCATGACGACGGCCGGGAACAGCGCGTCACCAGTCGCCGCCAGCCCGTGCTCGCGGGCGAACAGCGTCAGCAGCCCGCCCAGCAGCAGGAAGGCGGCGATGACGACGACCAGCAGCACCGCCAGCAGCAGCAGGTTCTTCTGCGCGTCGCGCAGCTTCGCCACCGACAGGCTCTTCTGCATCATTTCCTGGTCCAGCCCCGTCATCGCAATGGCGATGAACATGCCGGCCAGCAGCGCCTTGACGCAGAAGTCACGGCTCAGCGGGTCGCTCACCCACACGCGGCTCAGGCCGGCGGCGTCCAGCTGCGACAGCGCATCGGGCCGCCACAGCAGCGCGATGCAGACGATGAGGCCCGTCAGCATGCCGGCGGTCTGCAGCGTGTCGGTCCACACCAGCGCCTTCACGCCGCCGTCGACCGTGTAGAGCAGGATCATCGCCAGCACGACGGCCGCGCCCACGGCGAAGGGCACGCCCAGCGGCTGCAGCATCAGCAGGTACAGCACCTGCACGACGAGGTAGAGCCGCGCTGTCGCGCCCACAGTGCGGCTGAGGATGAAGTAGGCCGAGCCCAGCCGCCGCGCGGCCGGCCCCAGGCGCTCGCCCAGCAGCTCGTAGATGGAGGCCACGCGCAGCCGGTGGTAGGCCGGCAGCAGCACGAAGGCGATGGCCACGTAGCCGGCCACATAGCCCAGCGTGACCTGCAGGTAGCTGAAGCCGCTGGCAGCCACCGAGCCGGGCACGCTGATGAAGGTGACGCCGGACAGCGACGTCCCGACCATCCCGAACGCGACGACCGGCCAGGGACTTTCCCTAGACCCCACGTAGAAACCCGCAGCACCAGCACCGTGCGCGACGCACCGCGCCAGCACCAGCAGCCCGGCAAAGTAGGCAACAACCCCGAGCAAAAGCAGTGCAGGCGACATCGGCCGGGATCATGCCTCATGACACCCCCGTGAACACGGTGGGTCAAATCGTCATCAAGCATCCCTACCATGCGCCCCGTTTTGGCCAATTTTTACTAACCCGTCATGCGACTCCGACCCCTGGTAGCTCTCCTCGTTGCGGCCTTCGCGGCGCCCACCGCGTTCGCGGCCAACGGCCCACTCATCAGCCAGGTCTACGGCGGCGGCGGTCGCACCGGCGCGGTTTACAAGAACGACTTCGTCGAGATCCGCAATGCGGGTGCGTCGGCGGTCGACATGAGCACCTGGTCGCTGCAGTACTCGTCCGCGGCGGGCACCAGCTGGGGCTCGCAGAAGGTCGCCCTCACCGGCACGCTGCAGCCCGGCCAGTACCTGCTCGTGAAGCTCGGCAGCGGCGTCTCGGCCAGCACGGCTGTCGGCGTTGATCTGCCCACCGCCGACGTCACCGCCGGCTTCGACATGAGCGGCAGCGCCGGCAAGCTGGCCCTGGTCAACAGCACGACGTCGCTGCCCGCCGCCACCTGCCCGTCGGACGCCAGCATCAAGGACCTCATCGGCTACGGCACGACGGCCAACTGCACCGAGATCTCGCCCGCACCGGCGCCCACCAACAACGGCTTTGCCCTGCTGCGCGCCGATGCGGGCTGCACCGACAACGGCAACAACAGCACCGACTTCGCCAATGGCGTGCCGACGCCGCGCAACAGCAGCAGCGCCTACGCGGTGTGCACCGCCGCAGCCCCCGGCCCCGCGCCGGCCCCGACACCGGCCCCCGCGCCGGGCGCCTTCAAGCAGATCTACGAGATCCAGGGCAGCGGCGCCACCAGCGCACTGGCCGGCAGCACCGTCACGACCGAAGGCGTCGTGACCCGCCTGACCAACACCGGCTTCTACATGCAGGCCGCCGTGGGCGATGGCAACCCGGCCACGTCGGACGGCATCTTCGTGTTCACGAGCACCGCGCCCACCGTGGCCCTGAACCAGCTGGTGCGGGTGGCCGGCACGGTCACCGAGTTCTCGACCGGCGGCAGCACCGTGACGCAGATCGGCAGCGTCAGCGGCATCACGCTGGTGAACCCCGGCCAGAGCGTGACCCCCACGGCGATCAGCCTGCCCGTCACCGGCGGGCTGGAGCGTTATGAAGGCATGCTGGTCACGCTGGCCGGCCCGCTGACCGTCGGCCAGAACGCCTTCCAGGCCCGCTATGGCCAGCTGACGCTGTCGGCCGGCGGCCGGCTGGAAACGCCCACCAACAAGTACCGCCCGGGCAGCGACGCCGCCAAGGCCCTGGCCGCTGACAACGCCGCCCGCCTGATCGTGCTGGAGGACGGCAACACGCTGCAGAACGTCAACCCGACGCCCTTCACCGGCCCCACCGGCGCGCTGCGCGGCGGCGACACCCTCGGCGCCATCACCGGCGTGATCGACTTCGGCCCGACGACGACCAGCACCGGCGCGCCCGGCGCCTACCGCATCGTGCCCCTGGCCAACGATGCCCTGCAGTACGCGCTGACCAACCCGCGCACCACCACGCCGCCGGCCGTGGGCGGCAACGTGAAGCTGGCCAGCTTCAACGTGCTGAACTACTTCACCACGTTCAAGGACGGCAAGACGGCTGACGGTGGCACCGCCAGCAGCCAGCCTTGCGCCGGTGAATGCCGTGGCGCCGACAACCTCACGGAGTTCAACCGTCAGCAGGCCAAGATCGTCGCCGCGCTCAGCGCCATCGACGCCGACGCCGTGGGCCTGATGGAAATCCAGAACAACGCCATCGCACCGGCGAACCTGGTGGCCGCGCTGAACGCCAAGGTCGGCGCGGGCACCTACGCCGTCGTGGCAGGCGCGGCGGCGGGCGTGGTGGGTTCGGACGCCATCAAGAACATGATCATCTACAAGCCCGCCAAGCTCACCCCGGCTGGCAGTTCGGTGATCGACACGGACCCGGTCAACAACCGCCCGACCGTGGCCCAGAGTTTCACGCTGGCCAACGGCCAGAAGTTCACGCTGGTGGTCAACCACCTGAAGTCCAAGGGCTGCAGCGGCGCCACCGGCCTGGACCTGGACCAGAGCGATGGCCAGAGCTGCTACACCGCCACGCGCGTGAAGCAGGCCGACCGCCTGCGCAGCTTCGTCGCCTCCCTGCAGACCAGCAGCGGCAGCAACGACGTGGTGCTGGTGGGGGACTTCAATGCCTACGGCATGGAAGACCCCATCACCCGCCTGACCGACAACGGCTTCATCGACCAGATCGGCCGCTTCAACACGCTGGGCTACTCCTACACGTTCGACGGCGCTGCCGGCCGCCTGGACCACGCGATCACGACCTCGTCGCTGTCGCCCAAGGTCAGCATGGCGACCGAGTGGCACATCAACGCCGACGAGTCGGTGGCGCACGACTACAACCAGGAGTTCAAGCAGCCCGCCTGCGCCACCTGCGCGCCGGACCCCTACGCGGCGACCCCGTTCCGCTCGTCTGACCATGACCCGGTGGTCATGGGCCTGAACCTCTACAACAGCTACATCACCGCCGCCAGCACGACGGTGGCGGGCACGGCGGGGGATGACCTGATCACCGTGGGCGCCCTGCGCCCGACGCTGACTGGTGGCGCAGGGCGCGACCAGTTCGCGTTCAGCGCCAGCTTTGCCGGTGGCGCCACGATCACGGACTTCACGCCTGGCACCGACCTCATCAACCTGCGCGCCGTGATGAGCGCCGCCGGCATCACGGCCGCCAACCCGCAGGCCACCGGCCAGGTCACCTGCCTGCGCAGCGGTGTCAGCGACGCCTTGATCTCGATGGATGCCGACACGACCGGCCCGCTGCCGCGCCGCCCCCTGCTGCTGCTGAAGAACGTGAGCTGCGCATCGCTGAGCGCCAGCAGCTTCCAGTTCTGAACCGCCCTTTTCAATTTCGGACATCACCCGTCATGAACCGACTCCACTTCATCCGCAAGCCCCTGGCCGCCGCGATCCTGGGCCTGGCCTGCGCTGCCGCCTCGGCAGCCGACTTCCGCCTCAACGGCAGCATCGTGGACACCGACATCGCCAGCCTGAACGGCCTGACGTTCTCGGGCCAGTTCTCGCTGGACCTGCCGGCCGCCGGCTACACCGGCGACGTGCCGCTGACCGCCTTCAGCATCAGCTTCGGCACCCAGACCTACACGCTGACGGGTGCCGCGCCGTCGGTCTACTTCGACAACGGCCAGTTCACCGCCCTGCAGTACCTGTGGACCGGCAGCGATGGCGCGTCCCTGAACATGGTCACGGGCTTCGGCACGGGCGCGTTCGAAGGCACGTTGAACTACGCCACGGCCGACGCGAAGTTCGCCACCGGCAGCTTCACGATCTCCGCCGTCCCCGAGCCCGAGTCCTACGCCCTGATGCTGGGCGGCCTGGGCCTGGTGGGCTGGATGGCGCGCCGCCGCAAGGCCTGATCCGTTTTCGACACGCACTTCAACCTGGGAGATTTCATTGATGACCAAGTCCCTGACCGCCCTCGCACTGGCCGCCCTGGCTGCGCTGCCGGCGCATGCCGCGCTCACTGCGGGCGACATCGCCTTCACATCGTTCAATGCCGACGAGAAAGGCTGGTCCTTCGTGACCTTCGTCGACATCGCGGCGAACACCACCATCTACTTCTCCGACAACGAGTGGCAAGGCAGCGCCTTCAACACCGGCGAGGGCTATCAGAGCTGGAACAGCGGCACCAGCACGATCGCGGCGGGCACGGTCATCCGTTTCTCGAGCATCCAGAACAGTGGACGCACGGCCTCGGTGGGCACACTGAGCACCGTTTCGATCCCCGGGAACTCGGGAGGCATAGATCTCAGCTCAAGCGGCGACGGCCTGTACGCCTTCATCGGCTCCGCTGCCAGTCCGTCCACCTTCCTGGCTGCGATCACCAACACCTCGTTCAACACGGCTGCAACGGGCGTGCTGACCGGCACCGCCCTGACCACAAGCGCCTTCGAACTCGGCGTCTCATCGGGCTCGGACTGGGCCCAGTACACGGGCGCACGCACGGGTCAAACCACGATGGCAGGCTACAAGGCCCTGGTGGCCGACAAGGCCAACTGGACCATCAACGGTGACGGCAGCTTTGCGACTGAAGTCCCCACCACGACCGCCTTCGTCGCCACGCCCGTCCCCGAACCCCAGACCTACGCCCTGATGCTGGGCGGCCTGGGCCTGGTGGGCTGGATGGCGCGCCGCCGCAAGGCCGCCTGAGCGCCACACACGCCACATCAAGACGGCCCGCTGCAGCGGGCCGTTTTTCATTCAGTACGTGCGACTGCCCTTGAACTGCGCATGCTGGCGCCGCTGCAGCGTGGTGCTGCGGCTCATGGCGTCGAAGGTGATGCGCGCATGGGCGTGCATGATGGCCAGGCCCAGCGCATCGGCGGCGTCCTTGCCGGGCTGGCCGGGCAGGTTCAGCAGCCGCTGCACCATGGCCTGGATCTGCTCCTTCTTGGCCTGGCCGTGGCCGGCGATGGCCTTCTTCATCTGCACGGCCGTGTACTCGCTGACCGGCAGGTCGCCCGACACCAGCGCCGCCAGCGCCGCGCCGCGGGCCTGGCCCAGCAGCAGCGTGGACTGCGGGTTCACGTTGACGAACACGATCTCCACCGCGGCGCACTGCGGCTGGTAGCGGGCTGACACTTCGCGGATGCCGTCGAACAGGATCTTGAGCCGCGCCGGCAGGTCGCCCACGGCGACGCCGCTGGTCTTGATGGTGCCGCTGGCCACGTAGGCCAACCGCGGGCCGTCAGCGTCGATGACGCCGAAACCGGTGGTCTGCAGGCCCGGGTCGATGCCGAGGATGCGCATCACCGCAAGCCCAGTGGCAGCTGGAAGTACCAGCGCACCGAATGGAAGAACACCGGCGCGGCAAAGCACAGCACGGCAATGCGGTCCAGCAGGCCCACGGCGCCGGTGATGGAGCTGCTGTTACCCCAGTAGCGCACGCCAGCGTCCTTCTTCAGCGCCTTCATCACGAGGCCGCCAAAGCCCGCTGCGGCGGCGGCCAGGAAGGCCATCACCAGCGCCTGGCCGGCCTTGAACGGCGTGATCCAGTACAGCAGCGCGCCGGCCAGCGAGCCGGTCAGCGTGCCAATCCACCAGGCCCGCATCGAGAAGCTGCGGCTGATGCGCCGCGCCACGGGCCGGCGGCGCAGCGTGCGCGTGGCGATCTCCTGCGCGATCTGCGAGGCGGCCACCACCATGACGAGGAAGAACAGCAGGAAGGCGCCGCGCCCGGTGTAGCCGGGGAAGTCCAGCAGCAGCAGCGCCGGGGCGTGCGACAGGCCGTACACGCACACCATCACGCCCCACTGGATCTTGGCGTTGCGCTCCAGGAAGCGGGTCGGGTCGTCGGCCAGCGCGCTGACGATGGGCAGCGCCAGGAAGCCGTAGACCGGCAGGAAGACCGTGAACAGGTCGAAGAAGCGCGTGCCGCACAGCATGTACTGCACGGGTACGAGCACGAAGAACGCGACGATGAGCGTGCGGTGGTCGCTGCGCTGCGTGTGCACGAGGGTGATGAACTCGCGCAGCGCCAGAAAGGAGAACAGCGCGAACAGCAGCGTGGCGCCCAGCGGGCCAGAGATCCAGGCCACCCAGAACATGCAGCCGCCTATCCACGCGGCGCGCAGGTCGCGGCGCACGCGGGCCCAGGTCAGCTCGGACTGACGGCGCGCGTCCTCGTTGGCGCGCTCGCGCAGCGAGTTCAGGAACAGGCCCGCGGTCAGCAACAGCAGAAAGCCGAACAGCACGACGAACAGCAGCGCCACCTGCTCGCTGGCATTGAGCGATTTGAGCCAGCGCATCAGTCCTCTCCCTCGACGGGCGCGACCCAGTCGGGGTCGGGGCGCTGCTCCATGACGGCCTCGCGGGCGCGGCACAGGAAGTCGGCCTTGCTCTCCCCGTCCTGCAGCTGGATGGGCGCGCCGAAGGTGACAGTGCACAGGATGGGCACGGGCACGACCTCGCCCTTGGGCATGACGCGCTGCACGTTGTCTATCCAGGTGGGGATCAATTGCACGTGCGGGAACTGCTGGGCCAGGTGATAGATGCCGCTCTTGAACGGCTGCGGGTTGCCCTTGCTGGAGCGCGTGCCCTCCGGAAAGATCACCAGCGAGTCCCCGTTGGCCAGCGCTTCGACCAGCGGCTCCAGCGGATCTTCGTCGGGGTTGGCGCGCGTGCGGCTGACGTAGATGGCGTTGAAGACCTCGGTCGTCAGCCAGCGCCGCAGGGCGCTTTTCGTCCAGTAGTCGCGCGCGGCAATGGCGCGCGTCTGCGCCCGCAGTTCGTGCGGGAAAGCCGCCCAGATCAACACGAGGTCGAAGTGGCTCTGGTGGTTGGCGATGTAGATGCGCTGCTCGGCTTTTGGCGGGCAGCCCTTCCAGTGCCCCTGCGCGCCGGTGATGAGGCGGGCGATGAAGGCGAGCAACTGGCCGGTCAGGGCGGCGGGCGTCATGGGCCGGGATTATCGGTGCCGCATCGCGCGAGCCGGAGAGGGGTCAGCGCCGGTGGGGCGCAACGCCTGGCAGGGTCAGCCGGCCTGCTTGACCAGCTCGACGAAGACTTGCAGATAGCCCGACGACGGCGCAGCCTCGCAGGCCGCCGCGATGCCAGCCGCCGCCGCGTTGAGCTGCTTCGCCTGCGCCACCAGCGCCTCGCCGCCGCGCTGGCGCGGCATGCCGGCCAGCAGCAGCATGCCTGTGGTCATGCGCACCACCGGCATGCGCGACGGCTCGGTCTCGGGGAAGGTGGCCTTGAAATAGGCCGTGTCGGTGTTGAACTCGGCGCAGGTCTTGGTGGCCAGGCCTTCCACGGTGTCGCGCATGAACTCCACCGGCACGATGACATCCGGCAGCGTCGCGCCGCTCGCACCGGACTTGGCCGCAAAGCGCAGGCCGCGCACGAAGGCCAGCGCCAGCTCGTCCAGTGCCGGGGAACGCGACGATGCATGCAGGCTGACCTCGGCCGGCGTGCCGTCGGGCGCGATCTTCACGAACACGTCGGCCGTGCCCTGCACGCCCTGCCCGGCCAGCTCGACCGGATAGACCGTGCCGCCGGGGCGCAGCGACTGGGCCCGCAGCTTGGCCACACGGCTTGCGGCCGGCGCCGACGCGGCGGACGCCGCGGGCTCGGCAGCCGTTGGCGGCTGGGCATGGGCGCACAAGGCAACGCCGGCCACCAGGGCCGGCACCAGGCGGGAAAGCGCTAGCGACATCAGGCCAGTATCACGGGCTTGGCGCCCAGACGCTGCAACAGCCCGTGCGTCAGCCGCGTCGCGAGGCCGTAGACCGTCAGCTGCGGGTTGGCGCCCAGGCTGGTGGGGAACAGCGAACCGTCGTGCACCGACAGGTTGGCGAGCTGCCAGTGCTGGCCGTCCGGCCGCACGACGCCGCGGGCCGCATCGGCCGCCATCGTGCAGCCGCCCATCACGTGCGCGCTGCCGACGGTGGCGAGGAAGGGCTTCATCGTCAGCGCTGCGATGCCCGCCTTGGCCTCGGCCAAGGTCGCGTAGTTGGCGGCCTGCTCGTGCACCGGGCGCACGGCCTGGGCGCCGGCCGCGAACTGGATCTCGGCCATCGTCAGGTAGGCGCGGCGCACGCCGTCGAGCAGGTAGTCGGTCACCGCGTAGTCCAGCACCGGCGAGCCGTCACTGCGCAGCTTGACGGCGCCGCCGGCGGCGTCGGCATGGAAGCCGTCGCGCAGCAGCGCAATCATCAGCTGCGTGCGCGGCATGTCCTTGGCGCGCTGGGCCAGCTCGGCGCCGATGCCGCCGCCGTTGCCCATCGCAAACGTCGGGTGCACGGGCGCCACCTCCAGCTTGTAGCCCACCGGGCCGTCGACCGGGCCGGTGTGCAGGAAGTGGTCGCAGAACACCGACAGCGGCGCACCGGCCCAGCCGGCAACGTCATGGTCGAACAGCGCGACACCACCGGCCGTCGGGTGCAGGAAGGTGCGCTTGCCCAACAGGCCGTGCGGGTCCGGTGCGTTGGAGCGCAGCAGCAGCGCGGGCGAGTTGATGGCGCCACCGGCCACGACGTAGTGCTTGGCGGTGATGCGCACCGGCACGCCGGTCACGGCGCCGTCCAGCGCGACCGGCTCGGCCACCAGCGCGCTGACGCGGTCGCCCTGGAGCTCGACCCTGGCGGCGCGGGTCTGCACCAGCAGCGTCGCGCCATGGTCCAGCGCCACCGGCAGTGTGCTGACCAGCATGGACTGCTTGGCATTCGTCGGGCAGCCCATGCCGCAGGAGCCGAGGTTCCAGCAGCCCTTGACGTTGCGGCGCACGACCTTGGTCGGGAGGCCCAGCTTCTCGGCACCGCGGCGCAGCACGTCGTTGTTCTCGTTGGGTGCGGTCTGCCAGTCGGCGATGTTCAGGCGGCGCTCGGCCTGCTCGAACCACGGCGCCATGGCCGCCTCGTTGAAGTCCGTGAGGCCGAACTTGTCGCCCCAGTAGGCCAGCGCATCGGGCGGCGTGCGGAACGAGCCAGTCCAGTTGACGGTGGTGGAGCCGCCCACGCAGCGGCCCTGCAGGATGTTGACGACCTGGTCCTTCGTCTTGCGGCCGCCACCTTCCTGGTAGAGCTGGCCGTAGGCGTCGGTTTCGCGCTGCTTGAACTGGTGGCTGGAGCGCAGCGGGCCTTCCTCGACGATGACGATCTTCAGCCCCGCACGGGCCAGCATCTCGGCCGTGATGCCGGCGCCCGCGCCGCTGCCGATGATGGCGACGTCGCAGTCCAGCGCGGCGGGCAGCGCCGCATGCGGGCCGCCATGCACCTTCCAGCCCCGCTGCAGGCCTTCAGCGATGGGATCGGGAATGGCGCTCATGGGATGCTCACCGGGCCGGGATAGCCCACGCTGCGCCAGTTGTCCGGCGCGTTGAAGAAGGCCACGGCGTTCAGGTCGCGCAGCGCGTGATAGATCTGCTGCTTGGTGTCGGAGGTGGACAGCCGCATCGCGTCCAGCGCCTGCTGCACATCCTGCGCGCTGGCCTCGCCCCAGGGCGTGGACAGCCCCACCAGCGCATAGCGGCCCGCCGCCGTGGCCAGCAGGCCCAGCGCGTCGGACAGCTCTTTGCGCGTGGGCGCGGGCAGGCTGGCGATGAAGGCATCCAGCCGGTCCAGTTGCAGCGCCAGTGCCGCGTCGCGCGCGGCGCCCGGCGGCGGCAGCAGGTCAGACAGCACGGCCTGCGCGGCGGCGCGCATCACGTCGCGCGCGCCGGGGCCCAGCTTGCCGTCCACCAGGCCTGGCTTGATGAGCGCCACGCCCGCACCGGCCACGCCGATGACGATGGCGGCACCGACGCCCAACTTCAGGAATCCGCGGCGCTGCATCACACGATCTTCTTCAACAAGCCGAGCAGGCGCTCGAAGGTGGGGCCGTACGGCGGCTGGAACAGCCGGGTGCCGGCGAAGCGCGACTGGATGAACAGCGGCTTCTCCTTGCTGAAGGTGCGGAAGCCCCACTCGCCGTGGTACGAGCCCATGCCGCTGGCGCCGACGCCGCCGAAGGGCTGGTCTTCCTGGCCCAGGTGCCACAGGCAGTCGTTGACGGTCACGCCACCGGCATGGGTCTGGGCCATCACGTGGTCGCGCGCGGCACCGTCCTGGCCGAACCAGTACAGCGCCAGCGGCCGGTCACCCGCGTTGACGTGGGCCAGCGCGTTGTCCACCTTGTCGTAGCCGACGATGGGCAACAGCGGGCCGAAGATCTCTTCCTGCATGACGGTGGCATCCGCCGGCACGTCCAGCAGCAGCGCCGGCACGAGGCGGCGGTCGTCGGGTTGCTCGTCGTGCGTGCGCAGCACGCGCGCGCCGCGCTGGGCCGCGTCGGCGATGAGGCCTTGCAGCCGCGCGTGGTGGCGCGGCGTGGCGATGCTGGTGTAGTCGGCATTGCCGGCGATGCGCGGGTACATGCGGCGCATCTCGGCCAGGATCTGCTGGCTCAACGGCTCGATGAGCTCGCGCGGCACCAGCAGGTAGTCAGGCGCCACGCAGGTCTGGCCGGCGTTGAAGAGCTTGCCAAAGGCCAGCCGCGACGCGGTCAGCGCCAGGTCGGCGCTGCGGTCGACGATGGCGGGCGACTTGCCGCCCAGCTCCAGCGTCACCGGCGTCAGGTTCTTCGCCGCGGCCTGGGCCACATGGCGGCCGACGGCCGTGGAGCCGGTGAAGAACAGATGGTCGAACGGCAGCTGCGTGAAGGCCTTGCCGACCTCGGCGTCGCCGGTGATGACCAGCATCTCCTCCGGCTTGAAGTGCTCGGCGACGAGGCGCGCCATCAGCTCGGACGTGGCCGGCGTCAGCTCCGACGGCTTGATGAGCACGCGGTTGCCGGCCGCCAGCGCGGCGACGGCGGGCTCCATGGCCAGGTAGTACGGGTAGTTCCAGGGCGCGACGACGCCGACGACGCCCAGCGGCTGGCGCATCAGCACATTGCGGCCGGGCAGGAAGTGCAGCGGCGTGGCCACGCGGCGGGGCTTCATCCACGCACGCAGGTGCTTGAGCGCGTGGCGCGCGCCGGCCTCGACCGTGAAGATGTCGGCCAGCAGCGACTCCTGGCGGGCACGGTGCCCGAAGTCCTGCGCCATCGCGGCCGCGAGCGCTTCGCCGTGCTGGCGCGTCATCGCGAGCAGCCGCTCCAGGCGGTCTCGGCGCACCTCGTAGGACGGCATGCGCTCGGCGTCGAACGCGCGGCGCTGCGCTGTCAGCGCCAGGTGCAGGCGTTCCTGCAGCGCGGTGTCCATGGGCTTGTCTCCGGTTCTGGATCGAATCGGAGGAGGCTAACCGCAACTGGCAGGCCGCCCAACGGGGGCGGCCCTGGACTAGAGGGCTGCGTCTAGTCCCGCAGGTGACACTGGCATTGGGTTTGCGGGCCGAGCGCCGGGCCGCCCCAAGCCGGCCCGCGCTAGGCGATGTGCTTGCGGCTCGACGCCGCAAGCATCGCCGTCCCCTCAGGGGCTTCGGCCGGACACATGGAGCCCAGTGGGCTCGATGTGCCTGCCGGAGCGCAGTGGCCGCTGGCCACTGCGCGGTCCCGACTGGACTTGCGGGCGTTCAGCCACGCAAGGCCAGGCGAGGGGCTCATCAATGCCGGAAGTGGCGAACGCCGGTCAGCACCATCGCGATGCCGCGCTCGTTGGCGGCGGCAATCACTTCGTCGTCGCGCATCGAGCCACCCGGCTGGATGACGCAGGTGGCGCCGGCATCGGCCAGCACGTCCAGGCCGTCGCGGAACGGGAAGAAGGCGTCGCTGGCGACAGCCGAACCCGCCAGCGTCAGGCCAGCGTGGCCGGCCTTGATGGACGCGATGCGGGCCGAGTCCAGGCGGCTCATCTGGCCGGCGCCGACGCCCAGCGTCATGCCGCCGCCGCAGAAGACGATGGCGTTGCTCTTCACGTACTGGGCCACGGTCCAGGCGAACATCAGGTCGTCGAGCTGCTGCTCGGTGGGCTTCAGCGTCGTGACGACCTTGAGGTCTTCGCGCTTCAGGAAATGGTTGTCGGCCGTCTGCACCAGCAGGCCCGAGCCGACGCGCTTGACGTCCTGCGCGTTGCGACCCTGGTCCCACGGACGGGCACCACCCGCCGGCAGCGCGATCTGCAGCAGGCGCACGTTGACCTTGCCCTTGAACACTTCCAGCGCCTCGGCGCTGAAGCTCGGCGCCATCAGCACTTCGACGAACTGCTTGACCACCAGCTGTGCCGCGGCGCCATCCAGCTCGCGGTTGAACGCGATGATGCCGCCGAAGGCGCTGGTGGGGTCGGTCTTGAAGGCCTTGCTGTAGGCCTCGGCCGGGTTCACGCCCACGGCCACGCCGCAGGGGTTGGCATGCTTGACGATGACGCAGGCCGGCGTGTCGAAGCTCTTCACGCATTCCCACGCGGCGTCGGCGTCGGCGATGTTGTTGTACGACAGCTCCTTGCCTTGCAGCTGCTTGCCCGTGACCAGCGAGCCGGGCGCGGGGAACAGGTCGCGGTAGAGCGCGGCGGTCTGGTGCGAGTTCTCGCCGTAGCGCAGGTCCTGCACCTTCACGAACGTCGAGTTCATCTGCGCGGGGTACTCAGCCTTGGCGCCGTCGTCCTGCAGGGCCGACAGGTAGTTGCTGATGGCGGCGTCGTACTGCGCGATGCGGTTGAACGCGGCCACGCTGCAGGCGAAGCGGGTCTTGTCGCTGGTCTTGCCGTGGGCCTTCAGCTCCTCCAGCACGGCGTCGTACTGGGCCGCGTCGGTCAGCACCGTCACGTCCTTCCAGTTCTTGGCCGCGCTGCGCACCATGGCCGGGCCGCCGATGTCGATGTTCTCGATGGCGTCTTCCAGCGTGCAGCCGGGCTTGGCGACGGTCGCTTCGAACGGGTAGAGGTTGACGGCCAGGATGTCGATGCGCGTGATGCCGTGCTTCTCCATCGCGGCCACGTGCTCGGCCGTGTCACCACGAGCCAGCAGCCCGCCGTGGATCTTGGGGTGCAGCGTCTTCACGCGGCCGTCCATCATTTCGGGGAAGCCGGTGTGCTCGGCCACTTCCGTGACGGGCAGGCCAGCGTCGGCCAGCAGCTTGGCGGTGCCGCCAGTGGACAGCAGCTTGGTGCCCAGCGCGTGCAGCGCCTGGGCGAATTCGAGGATGCCGGTCTTGTCGGAAACCGAGAGGAGTGCGGTGAGGGCCATGGAGGTCTCGCAGTTCAGAGGAGGTTGTGATCGGTCAGCTTGCGGCGCAGCGTGTTGCGGTTGATGCCCAGCCACTCCGCCGCCTTGCTCTGGTTGCCGCCGGCCTCGCGCATGACGATCTCCAGCAGCGGCTTCTCCACCAGCTTGATCAGCATCTCGTGCATCGAGTGCGGCTCCTGGCCGTCGAGGTCGCGGAAGAAGGCTTCGAGGTTGTCGCGCACGCAGGCGTCGATGGGATTGGGCGGTGGATTGTTCTTCTGGGCACTCATGACAGGAGTGGTGTGTTCAAGCCGCGCAGGCTTCGTCGGCCTGCGCTTCTTCATCGTCGATGGCTGCCGCGGTGGCAGGCAGCCGCTCATGGGTCTGGCCGAGTTCGTCGAACCAGTCGCGGAGCGCTTGCAACTGCTGCTCGCAGCGCTCCAGGGTGTTCATGTGCTGGCGGAAGGCCTCGCCGCCCGGCAGGCCGCGCACGGCCCAGCCGATGTGCTTGCGGGCGCTGCGCACGCCGCTGAGTTCGCCATACAGGCCGTAGTGGTCGTGCAGGTGCTCGGTGAGCACGTCGCGCGCCTCGGTGACGGTGGGCGCGGGCAGGTGCTCGCCCGTCGCCAGGAAATGCGACACCTCGCGGAAGATCCACGGGCGGCCCTGCGCAGCGCGGCCGATCATGACGGCATCCGCCCGCGTGTAGGCCAGCACGTCGCGGGCCTTCTCGGGCGAATCGACATCGCCGTTGGCAACCACGGGAATGGCCAGTGCCGCCTTCACGGCCGCGATGGTGTCGTACTCGGCCAGGCCCTTGTAGCCCTGCTCACGCGTGCGGCCGTGGATGGTCAGCATCGCGATGCCGGCGGCCTCAAACAGCCGCGCCAACTGCAGCGCGTTGCGTTCGTCGGCACTCCAGCCGGTGCGCATCTTGAGCGTTACCGGCACCCCACGCGGCGCGCACACGGCCACGACGGCCTCGACGATCTCCAGCGCCAGCGCCTCATTGCGCATCAGCGCCGAACCGGCCCACTTGTTGCACACCTTCTTGGCCGGGCAGCCCATGTTGATGTCGATGATCTGCGCGCCGCGGTCGATGTTGTAGGCGGCAGCCTCGGCCATCATGGCGGCATCGGTGCCGGCAATCTGCACCGCAATCGGGCCCGGCTCGCCGGTGTGGTCCGCGCGGCGCGAGGTCTTCAGGCTGCCCCACAACTCCTTGCGCGAGGTCACCATCTCGCTGACCGCGTAGCCGGCGCCCAGGCGGCGGCAAAGCTGACGAAAGGGCCGGTCCGTCACCCCCGCCATCGGCGCCACGAAGAGCCGGTTGGGGAGGAGGTGGGGGCCGATTTGCACGAAGGTCTGCTCAAAAAAGAGGCGAGATTGTAGCCATCGGGGTGGGCGGCAGCCGTTGACAATGCCGGCATGGAAGCTTGGCTCAGCCAATTCGTCAGCGCGCTGCTCGGCGCGCTGGCCCTGCCGCAGGTCGGGCTGGTGGCGGTGTTCATCGTCGCCTTCATCTCGGCCACGCTGCTACCCATGGGCTCGGAGCCGGCGGTGTTCCTCGTCGTCAAGGCCGACCCCGGCATGTTCTGGCCCGCCATCGCCGTGGCCACGGTCGGCAATACGCTGGGCGGCGTCGTGTCATGGTGGATGGGCTATGGCGCGGAGCGCGCCGTCGAGGCGGTCCAGCAACGCACGCCGGCTCATCCGCGCGCGATGCGCTGGCTGCAGCGCTTCGGCCCCAAAGCCTGTCTGCTGAGCTGGCTGCCCGTCGTGGGCGACCCGCTGTGCGCCGTGGCGGGCTGGCTCAAACTGCCGTTCTGGCCCTGCGTCGGCTACATGGCCGTGGGCAAGTTCCTGCGCTTCCTGTTCTACACCGCCGCCTTGTTGTGGCTTGTTCCCGAAAGCTGGTTCTCATGACCTCTGCCTACCAAGACCTGGCCGCGCGACAGCAACGCCTGCACCGCCTGGCCCACCTGCAGTCCATCGCCCAGTGGGACCAGGCCGCCAACATGCCCGCCAAGGGCAACGAGGCGCGCAGCCTGGCGCTGGCCGAGATGGACGGCCTGCTGCACCAGCTGGCCACCGACCCCGCGCTCGCCGGCCTGCTGGACGCCGCCGCCACGGAGCCGCTGGACGACACGCAGCGCGCCAACCTGCGCGAGATCCGCCGCGCCTGGCGCGCCGCCAACGCGCTGCCGCAGGCGCTGGTGGAGGCCAAGAGCCTGGCCAACAACCGCTGCGAGCACGCCTGGCGCGCGCAGCGCCCCGCCAACGACTGGGCCGGCTTTGCGCCCAACCTGCGCGAGGTGCTGGCCCTCGCGCGCCAGGAGGCGGAGTGCCTGTCGCAGAGCGCCGGCCTCGCCAGGTACGACGCGCTGCTGGACCAGTACGAGCCGGGCATGCGCAGTGCCGAAGTCGAGCAGGCCTTTGCGCCGCTGCGGCAGTGGCTGCCGGGGCTGATCCGCGACGTCACCGCCCAGCAGTCGCGCCAGACCGTCATCCAGCCCGTGGGCCCCTTCCCCACCGCCGCACAGAAGGCACTGGGCCTGGACGCGATGCGGCTGATGGGCTTCGACTTCGACGCCGGCCGGCTGGACGAGAGCACGCACCCCTTCTGCGGCGGCGTGCCCGAGGACGTGCGCATGACGACGCGCTACCGCGAGGATGACTTCCTGCCCGCGCTGATGGGCGTCATCCACGAGACCGGCCACGGCCGCTACGAGCAGGGCCTGCCGCGCGGGCTGCTGGGCCAGCCCATCGCCCGCGCGCGCTCCATGGGCATCCACGAGAGCCAGAGCCTGTCCTTCGAGATGCAGCTAGGCAGCCACCCGGCCTTCGCCGGCTTGCTGGCGCCGCTGCTGGTGAAGCACTTCGGCGACCAGCCCGCCTTCGAGCCCGGCAACCTGCACAAGCTGCTGACGCGCGTGGCGCCGGGCTTCATCCGCGTGGACGCCGACGAGGTGACCTACCCCGCCCACGTCCTGCTGCGCTTCGACATCGAACGCGCACTCATCGAGGGCGACGCCGAAGTGGACGACATCCCGGCGCTGTGGGACGCCAAGATGGCCGCGCTGCTGGGCCTGGACACGCGCGGCAACTTCAAGGACGGCCCCATGCAGGACGTGCACTGGCCCGCCGGCCTGTTCGGTTACTTCCCCTGCTACACACTGGGCGCGATGTACGCCGCGCAGTGGTTCGCGACGATGCGCGCGCAGCAGCCCGACCTGGATGCGCGCATCGCCCGCGGTGAACTGGGCGGCGTGTTCGACTGGCTGCAGACGCATGTGTGGCAAGCCGCGAGCCGCTGGGAGACGCCCGAGCTGGTAAAGCGCGCCAGCGGCGAAGCGCTGAACCCCACGCATTTCGAGGCCCATCTGCGCAGCCGCTACCTCGCCAGCTGAACGCCTTCGCGCTGAAAAAAAGGGCCGCCCTGCGGGGCGGCCCAAGTTCGGTTCGAAAGTTCTCTCTGTCATGCCGACCACTGCGCTTCCCCGGCCCCCCGGCCATCTCCGCGCGTGGCACCCGGTCACATGTGGTCTGCCGGGCTGGGCCGCCGCATCGCTGCGACAGGCTTGACGGCATTCTGGGCAGGTCCGCGTCGACTGGCATCCCCGCAAGCCCAGGGGGCGCACGAGCGCCGCGTGACGGGCGTCACAGCATCAGCACCAGCCGTTCCAGGAACAGCACGCCGAAGAAGCCCAGGCCAGCCACCAACGTCCACTTGACGATGACGACACCCAGCTGCCGCCAGCGCGGCTGACGCGTGGCGATGGACAGTGCAAAACAAAGGATGGCCGCGAACAGCAGCAGGCCGATGACGAGGCGGGCAATCAGCATGGCGCTGCCCCGCTCACCACGCTGGCGCCAGCTCGGCGAAGCCCTTGGGCGCGGCCTTGGCGTCTTCGAAGGTGACGATCTCGTAGGCCTCTTCGTCGGCCAGCAGCGCGCGCAACAGCTTGTTGTTCAGCGCATGGCCGCCCTTGAAGGACGTGTACGCCGCCAGCAGCGGCATGCCGGCCACGTGCATGTCGCCGATGGCGTCCAGGATCTTGTGCTTCACGAACTCGTCGTCGTAGCGCAGGCCGTCGGCGTTCAGCACCTTGTAGTCGTCCACGACGATGGCGTTGTCCATCGAGCCGCCCAGCGTCAGGCCACGGGAGCGCATCAGGTCGATGTCGGCCGTCATGCCGAAGGTGCGCGCGCGCGCGATGTCCTTCTTGTAGGCGCCCGAACCCATGTCGAACACGTACTGGCTGCCGGTGGCCGCCACGGCCGGGTTGTCGAACTCGATCTCGAAGCTCAGCGTGTAGCCGTGGTGCGGCACCAGCCGGGCCCACATCAGCTTCTTGCCCTCGCCCTGGCGCACCTCGACGGGCTTCTTCACCTTCAGGAAGCGCTTGGCGCCGTCCTGCATCGCGATGCCGGCGGATTGCAGCAGGAACACGAAGCTGGCGGCCGAGCCGTCCAGCACGGGCACCTCGTCGGCGTTGATGTCGACGTAGAGGTTGTCCAGCCCCAGGCCGGCGCAGGCCGACAGCAGGTGCTCGATGGTCTGCACCTTGGGGCCACCGGGGTCGCCGCCGGGGCTGATGGTGGTCGCCATGCGCGTGTCGCTGACCGAGTGGACGCTGACCGGGATGTCCACGGGCGGGCACAGGTCCACGCGGCGGAACACGATGCCGGTGTCCATGGGCGCCGGGCGCAGCGTCAGCTCGACCTTCTGGCCGCTGTGGATGCCCACGCCGACGGCGCGCGTGATGGACTTCAGGGTGCGTTGCTTGACCATGTCAGTGGCGCCCGACCGCCCGAAGGCACTGACGCGCCCCCGCGGGGGGCAGTGAGCGAAGCGAGCGTGGGGGCTGGTTCATACACCGGGATTGTCCCAGCATCAGGCGCTGCCTCGGCGCTCCACGGGCAATCGCAGCGATAGCCGGGTGCCATGGCCCGGCGAGGAATCGACGCGCAGCTTGCCGCCCAGCGCCTGGGCGCGCTTGATCTGGCTTTTCAGGCCGCGGCCGTGCTGGATGGTCTGCAGATCGAAGCCGGCGCCGTCGTCCTCCACGCGAATCTCGACGTAGCTGCCGTGGTGGCGCGTGACCATGCGCACGCGGCTGGCGCGGGCATGCTTGAGCACGTTGTTCAGCGCTTCCTGCATCAGCCGCAGCACATGCAGTGCATCGGGCGGCTCCAGCCAGGGCAGCGGCGGCAGGTCCTGCACGTCCCAGTCCAGCTTCAGGCCGCCGATCTGCAGCCGCTTGCCCAGGCGGTAGCGCATGGTGGCCAGCAACGACACCAGGTCGTGGCCCACGGGTTCCAACGAGTCGATGACCAGCCGCAGGTCGTCCACGCACTCGCGCAGCACTTCGACGACCTTCTCGTGCGACATGCTGCCCTGCTCCACGGCCACCAACGCCGACAGCAGCGACGAGCCCAGGCCGTCGTGCATGTCGGCCATGATGCGCTGGCGCTCCAGCAGCAGGGCCTGCTGGCGCTCGGCCTCGCGCAGCTGCGCGTTCTGCGCTTGCAGCACCGAGACCTGCTCGTCCAGGTCTTCCTGCAACTGGCTGTTCTCGGCCTGCACCTGCTCGACCGTGCCCACGTAGCGACGCTGCACGGCATGCAGGAAGCTGAGCATGACGGCCAGCGTCGCAAACGGCAGCCCGAAGAAATGCTCGGGCCAGGCCCAGCCGGCCAGCACGGCCAGGTCGTGCCCGCCTACCGCCACCGCGCCGAACATAGCCAGCACCATCACACGCAGCTCCGTGCAGCGCTCGCGCCAGGCCAGCACGGCCAGCCAGCCCGTGCCGATGGCGGCGACGGCTGCCGTCACGCCGTACTGCAACACCACCATGTCGACCTGGCGCAGCCACAGCGGCATGCTGACCACGCTGACCAGCACCACCGCCGCCACCAGCCCGCGCTCCAGCAGCCGCGCACGGCGGCGCGCAAAGCGCAGTGCGAACAGCAGCGCGGTCAGCATGACCCAGGCCAGCGAGGCGTGCGTGGCCCACCAGAACCAGTCCTGCCCCGTTGTCGATGCCGGCTGGCTGACGTAGTAATGCAGGTTGCGCACCATCCACGACAGCGCCACCAGCGCGAAAAGCCCGTAGATGGCCTCGTCACGGCGCCGCAGCCACAGCGTCAGCGCGAACGCGCCCAGCACCACCAGCGTCAGGCTGACGGCCTGCGGCAGGCCGGTCTGCATGCGCACCCGCCACTGCCAGCGTTTCTCCAGCACCTCGCGCGGCCCCACCCACAGGCGCGACACGGCGTGGTAGCTGCCCGCCGGCACGGGCAAGGCGACGACGATGTCCAGCCCCTGCGCTCCCGGGCCGGGCAGCGGCAGCCACAAGGGCTGCACCCATTGCTCGCGCTCTGCGTGCTGGTTGTCGAGCAGCAACCGCCAACCGCCGTCGGGCGTGCGCGCCAGCACGGCGGCCGACAGCGTCACCAACCGTGGCACATACAGCGCCTGCGGCTCGTCCACGCCAGCCGGCACCTGCACGCGGTACCAGCGCATCTCGTAGCCACGGCCGTCAGGCACGACGGCCGCACCGGGCCGCGTGCGCACGTCGGGCATGGCGATGGGCCGCCAGGCCGTGGCGGCCTCGGGCGGCAAGAGGTCGGCCGGCAGATTCAGGCGATCCGTCGCCGCGACGGCTTGGCGGCGCAACGAGACCCACCACGCCTCCAACTGCTCGCGGCTCCAGGGCGTGGTGGCCACCTCAGCTGGCGCTGCGACATCGGCCGCATGGCTGGGCTCGGGCTGAGGCAGGCGCTGGGCCAAAGCCGGCATGCACAGGCACAGCGCCAGCCAAAGAAGCCAACCACGCAACAGGCCGCGGCATTCAGACATCCGCGCGATCTCCAGGCTTGGACATGGGCCGCGAGCATACGGCCTGCCGCCGAGCGGCCCGCCCGGCGTCAGAAGGCAAAAGGGCGAGCCTCGAGGCCCGCCCTTGCTGGCTGGTTCGCAGACCGCGCTCAGTCAGCCTGCTTGCGCAGGAAGGCCGGGATCTCGATCTCGTCCATGCCGTTGGACGACAGCGCTTCCACCTTGGCAGCGGCGCTGCCCGAGCGGCCGTGGCGCCACACGCTGGGCACGTTGGCGTTGGCGAAGTCGCCCAAGCCCAGGCCCACATTGGCCTGCGCGGCGGTCGGCAGCGACGACTGACCCATCGCGACAGCCTGCGTCAGCACGGGCATGGCCATGCCGTCAGTGCCGTTGCGCACCATCTGCTGGGTCTGCACCACTTGCAGCGGCGCAGCCTGGCGGGCACGGTTGGCCGTCAGGCCGGTGGCGATCACGGTCACTCGCAGGGCGTCGCCCAGGCTCTCGTCGTACGCGGCGCCGTAGATCACATGCGCGTCTTCCGAGGCGTAACGCTTGATCGCGTTCATCGCGTTCTTGGACTCGCTCAGCTTGAAGTTGGCGCGGCTGGCTGCCATCAGCACCAGCACACCGCGCGCGCCGGACAGGTCAATACCCTCCAGCAGCGGGCAGGCAATGGCGGCCTCGGCGGCCTTGGCGGCGCGATCCGGGCCCGTGGCCTGGGCCGCGCCCATCATCGCGCGGCCCGGCTCGCTCATGATGGTCTTGACGTCTTCGAAGTCGACGTTGACCAGGCCCGGCAGGTGGATGATCTCGGAAATGCCGCCAACAGCGTTCTTCAGCACGTCATTGGCATGCGCGAAAGCCTGATCTTGCGTGACGTCGTCACCCAGCACGTCCAGCAGCTTGTCGTTCAGCACGACGATCAGCGAGTCGACATTGGCTTCCAACTCAGCCAGGCCGGCGTCAGCAGCCTTCAGGCGACGGCCACCCTCGAAATCGAACGGCTTGGTGACCACGCCCACCGTCAGGATGCCCATCTCCTTGGCCACGCGGGCAATAACCGGTGCGGCGCCCGTGCCGGTACCGCCGCCCATGCCGGCGGTGATGAACAGCATATTGGCGCCCGCGATGGATTCGCGGATGCGGGATTCCGCTTCCTCGGCGGCGGCCTTGCCCATTTCGGGTTTGGCGCCAGCACCCAGGCCGGTGGCGCCGAGTTGCAGCAATTGGTCAGCCTTGGAGCGGTTCAGTGCCTGCGCATCGGTATTCGCACAGATGAATTCAACCCCTTGCACGCCCTGGGCGATCATGTGGTCCACAGCGTTGCCGCCGCCACCACCAACACCGATCACCTTGATTTGGGTGCCTTGGTCAAACTCTTCGATCATCTCGATGGGCATATGAAACCTCCTAACTGGTGCAATTGTGCCGTGGCACTCAATGAATGACTAGTTGCTGAAACAACTTTTTCGTGGTGGAGCGTGGTTTTTGGGGGTCAAAAATTCCCCATGAACCAATCCTTGACACGCCCCAGCAGGGTTTGCACGGAGCCGGCCTGCTGCGCGGCCTTGAAACCCCGGTTGCGCGACAGCCGGGCCTCCTCCAGCAATCCCATGACAGTGGCCGAACGCGGATTGGCCACCATGTCGAAAAGCGCGCCGGAATAGGTCGGCAGGCCGCGACGAACGGGTTTCAGGAAAATGTCCTCGGCGAGTTCCACCATGCCGGGCATGACCGCCGAGCCGCCCGTCAGCACGATGCCGCTGGACAGCAATTCCTCGTACCCGCTTTCGCGGATGACCTGGTGCACGAGCGAGAAAATCTCCTCGACGCGCGGCTCGATGACGCCGGCCAGCGCCTGCTTGGACAGCATGCGCGGGCTGCGATCCCCCAGCCCGGGCACCTCCACCTGATCGGCCGGGTCGGCCAGCAACTGCTTGGCGACGCCATACTCGACCTTGATTTCCTCGGCATCCTTGGTCGGCGTGCGCAAGGCCATCGCGATGTCGGAGGTGATCAGGTCGCCAGCGATGGGTATCACGGCGGTATGGCGGATGGAGCCGCCGGTGAATATGGCGACGTCCGTCGTGCCGGCGCCGATATCCACCAGCGCCACGCCCAGGTCGCGTTCGTCGGCGGTCAGCGCCGCGTGGCTGGAAGCGCTCGGGTTCAAAACCAGCTGATCCACCTCCAAACCACAGCGCCGCACGCACTTGACGATGTTTTCGGCAGCACTTTGGGCGCCGGTCACGATATGGACCTTGACCTCCAACCGGCCACCGCTCATGCCGATGGGTTCCTTGACCTCATGGCCGTCGATGACAAATTCCTGCGGCTCGACCAGCAGCAGGCGCTGATCGTTCGGAATATTGATGGCCTTGGCGGTTTCGACGACGCGGGTCACGTCGACCGGCGTGACCTCCTTGTCGCGCACGATGACCATGCCGGTGGAGTTCTGGCCGCGGATATGGCTGCCGGTGATCCCCGTGTAAACCCGCGATATTTTGCAGTCGGCCATCATTTCGGCCTCTTTCAAGGCCTGCTGGATGGACTGCACGGTCGCGTCAATATTGACGACCACGCCGCGCTTGAGCCCGTGCGACGGCGCCACGCCGAGGCCGGCGATGCGCAATTCGCCGTTCGGCAAAACCTCGGCCACCACCGCCATGATCTTGGCGGTGCCGATATCCAGTCCAACGACCAAATCCTTGTATTCCTTGGCCATGTCCGTCCTCAGCGCTTTCTAATTACGGGTTTACCCGTGGTTTCTGTCGTCGTCACGCCGCGCAGCCTGACCGCGTAGCCGTCGGCGTGGCGCAGATCGGCGGCCTGCAGCGGGCTGCGATAGGTGCCGGTGACCTGCGTGATGGTGTGGGCGAAGCGTCCGAAACGCTGCACGACGTCGGCGTCCGCGCCCCGCCCCAGTTCGATGACGGCACCGCTGCCCAGCGTGGCGCGCCAGGAGCCGCGGCCGGAGAGGTCCAGCCGTTCGATGCTGTCGCCCAGTTGGCGGGCGGCCGGCGTCAGCGCGCGCCACATCGCCAGCATGCTGCCGGCGGCATGGGCCGGGCCGGCCAGCAGTGGCAGCGCCTCGTCTTCCACATCACCCAGGTTGGCGTGGAACACCTCGCCGAAGCTGTTCACCAGCGCCCGCTCGGTGCTCGCCTCGGTGGCCGCGTCGGCACCGTCGGCCCGCGCCTCCCAGTAGGCGGCCGCGCGGTGCTCCTCCAGCGTGACCTTGAGCCGCATCGGCCAGACGCGGGTCAGCTGCGCCTGCCGCACCCAGGGCACGGCCTCGAAGGCGCGGCGCCCCTCGGCCAGGTTCATGCTGAGGAAGGAGCCCTGCAGCCGCGGCAGCGCATTGGCGCGCAGCGAGGCCACGCTGTTGCGGCTCACATCGCCCTCCACCTGCACGGCGCGCAGGTTGAACACCGGCAGGCGCACCACCCAGCGCAGCGCCGCCCAGGCCGCCGTCACCAGCAACGCCGCAACCAGCAGCGCCGACACCGCATTCATCAGGCGGACGTCGGGCGGCAGGGCAGCAGCGGTGGCGACAGCGTTGCGCATGTGGCGGCTCAGCGGCGGTCGAGCCGTGCCTGGGCCAGCAGCCACAGGCACAGTTGCGGGTAGGCAATGCCCACGGCCTGCGCGGCCTTGGGCACCAGCGAGTGCGAGGTCATGCCCGGGCTGGTGTTCATCTCCAGCAGGAAGGGCTTCATGTCGGCCTTGCGCAGCATCAGGTCGGCGCGGCCCCAACCGCGGCAGCCCAGCAGGCGGTAGGCCTTGAGCACCAGCTGCTGGATGTCGGCTTCGAGTGCGGCGGGCAGCGTGCCGAACAGGTACTGGGTGTCGTTGGACACGTACTTGTTCTCGTAGCTGTAGTCGCCGCCCGCCGCGCGGATCTCGACGACCGGCAGCGCCACGGCCGACTCGCCCTGGCCCAGCACGGCGCAGGTGACCTCGGGGCCGTCGATGCACTGCTCGAACAGCAGCTCGTCGTCGAAGCCCAGCGCCAGGTCAACAGCGCCCTGCATGTCGGAGTAGCCGACGGCCTTGGTGATGCCGATGCTGCTGCCCTCGTGCGGCGGCTTGACGATGACGGGCAGGCCCAGTTCGTCCGGGATCTGGCGGATGCGCTCGCGCGTCAGCTCGGCGCGGGTGAGTGCCAGGTAGGGCGGTGTCGGCAGGCCTTCGGTGCCCCAGACGCGCTTGGTCATGGTCTTGTCCATCGCGACGCCGGAGGCCGTCACGCCGGAGCCGGTGTACGGGATGCCCAGCCACTCCAGCGCGCCCTGCAGCGTGCCGTCCTCGCCGCCACGGCCGTGCAGCGCGATGAAGGCGCGGTCGAAGCCCTCGGCCTGCAGCGCCTGCAGCGGGCGCTCGGCGGGGTCGAAGGCATGGGCGTCGACGCCGACGGCGCGCAGCGCATCGAGCACGCCGTTGCCGCTCATCAGCGACACCGGCCGCTCAGCGCTGCTGCCGCCGAACAGCACCGCCACCTTGCCCAGCGCGGCGGCGTCGATGTTCAGGTCAATCGGCGGGGTGCTCATGCCGAAGCTCCTTGGTGGAAATGCGCCGCCACCAGGCGCGGCAGCGCGCTCATGGAACCCGCGCCCATGCCGATGACGACATCGCCATCGCGCGTCAGCGCGGCCAGCGCGGCCGGCATGTCGGCGACCGTCGCTACGAAGTTGGGCGTGCCGACCGCCTGCGCCAGCGCCGTGCCGGTGGCCCCGGCGATGGGCGCCTCGCCGGCCGAGTACACCTCGGTCAGCAGCACGACATCAGCGCCTTGCATCACGCGCACGAAGTCATGGAAGCAATCGCGCGTGCGGGTGTAGCGGTGCGGCTGGAAGGCCAGCACCAGGCGCTGGCCCGGGTAGGCGCCGCGCGCGGCCGACAGCACGGCGGCCATCTCGACCGGGTGATGGCCGTAGTCGTCGATCAGCGTGAAACGGCCGCCATCGGCGGCGGGCCACTGGCCATGCCGCTCAAAGCGCCGGCCCACGCCGGAGAAATGCGCCAGCCCCTTCTGGATGGCGACGTCATCGCAGTCCAGTTCCGTCGCGATGGCGATGGCAGCGAGGGCGTTGCGCACGTTGTGCTCGCCGGCCAGGTTCAGCAGCACATCCAGATCGGCCAGGCCTTCGCGCTGGCATGTGAACCGCATCTGCGCGCCAGGCAGCGCCTGCACATCCACGGCCCGCACGCTGACGCCCTCGGACAGGCCGTAGCTGACCACCGGCCGCTCGATGCGGCCGAGGATGGCGCGCACGCCAGGATCGTCGGCACAGACCACGGCGGCGCCGTAGAAGGGCATGCGGTGCACGAACTCCACGAAAGCGTCGTGCAGCTTCTGGACCGAATGGCCATAGGTGTCCATGTGGTCTTCGTCGATGTTGGTGACGACGGCCAGCACAGGGCTGAGCTTCAGGAAGGAGGCATCGCTCTCATCCGCCTCGACGACGATGAACTCGCCCTGCCCCAGCCGCGAGTTGGCACCGGCCGCATTGAGCTTGCCGCCGATGACGAAGGTCGGATCCAGGCCCGCCTCGACAAGGATGGCCGTGACCAGCGAGGTCGTCGTCGTCTTGCCATGCGTGCCGGCGATGGCGATGCCGCGGCGCAGCCGCATCAGCTCGGCCAGCATGACGGCGCGCGGCACGACCGGGATCTGGCGGCCACGGGCGGCCTGCACCTCGGGGTTGTCCGCCGCCACCGCCGTGCTCGTCACCAGCGCCTGCGCGTCGCCGATGTGCGGCGCCGCATGGCCGATCTCCACGCGCAGGCCCAGCGAGCGCAGCCGCTCGGTCGTCGCGCTCTCGGCCGCGTCCGACCCGCTGACCGTGAAGCCGAGGTTGTGCAGGATCTCGGCGATGCCGCTCATGCCGGCGCCGCCGATGCCCACGAAATGCAGTCGTTGAACCGCGTGCTTCACTTCAACATTCCTTCGATTTCATCCGCCACGCGGGCGGCGGCGCGGGGCCGGGCCAGGGAGCGGGCCTTTTCGGCCATGGCCAGCAGGGCCGGGCGGTCCAGGCCGCTGAGCAGCTCATGCAGCTTCTGCGGCGTCAGGTCTTGCTGCGGCAGGTGAATGGCGGCGCCGTGCTGGGTCATGAAGATGGCGTTGTCGCGCTGGTGCGAGGTGGTGCTCACCACCAGCGGCACCAGCACCGCCGCGCAGCCGGCGGCGCACAGCTCGCTGACCGTGATGGCGCCCGCGCGGCAGACGACGACATCGGCCCAGGCCAGCGCGGCCGCCATGTCGTCGATGAAGGGCCGCACCTCGGCCGACAGGCCGGCGTCGCTGTAGGCCTGCCAGACGGCGCCCAGGTGATCCTGCCCCGCCTGATGCAGCACCTGCGGGCGCTGCTCGGCCGGCCACAGCGCCAGCGCCTGCGGCACGGCCTGGTTGATGGCACGCGCGCCCAGCGAACCGCCCAGCACCAGCAGGCGCAACGGGCCCTGCGTGCGGGCCGGGTCGGCCATGCGCTCGGCCGGCAGCGGCAGCGCCTCGATCTCGGCGCGCACCGGGTTGCCGCTGACGATGGCGCCCGGCGTGGACGCCGCGGCCACCCCATCAAAGCCGAAGGCCAGGCGGCGTGCGAACGGCTTGAGCACCGCGTTGCTCTTCAGCATGGCCGCGTCGGCGTTCACCAGCATCAGCGGCCGGCCGCTGAACGCCGCGGCCAGGCCCGCCGGCACGCAGACATAGCCGCCCATGCCCAGCACGGCCGTCGCGCGGCGCTGCTCGTACACGCGGCGCGCCGCGCCCAGCGACTTGAAGAAGCCGACGAGGCCGCGCAGCGTGTGCTTCAAGCCCTTGCCGCGCAGGCCGGCGAACGGCAGCGCATCGATCTCCAGGCCACGGGCCGGCACCAGCCGGTTCTCCATGCCCTGCGGCGTGCCGATCCAGGACACGGTCCAGCCGCGGCGCTGCATCTCCTCGGCCACGGCGAGGCCAGGGATGACATGGCCGCCCGTGCCGGCCGCCATCACCACCAAGTGCTTGTCGCTCATGCGCGGCCTCCTCGCATCATTTGCCTGTTCTCCAGGTCGATGCGCAGCACGACGGCGAGCGCCACACAGTTCATCAGGATGGCCGAACCGCCGAAGCTCAGCAGCGGCAGCGTCAGGCCCTTGGTGGGCAGCGCGCCCAGGTTCACGCCCATGTTGATGAAGGCCTGGCCGCCCAGCCAGATGCCGATGCCCTGGGCATACAGGCCCGCGAACACGCGGTCCAGCGCGATGGCCTGGCGGCCGATCAGGAAGCAGCGCCGCGTGAGCCAGAAGAAGGCCACGATGACGACGGCCACGCCGATGAAGCCCAGCTCCTCGCCGATGACGGCGAGCAGGAAGTCGGTGTGCGCCTCGGGCAGGTAGTGCAGCTTCTCGACGCTGCTGCCCAGGCCCTGGCCGAACCACTCGCCACGGCCGAAGGCGATGAGGCTGTGCGTCAGCTGGTAGGCCTTGCCCTGGGCGTACTTCTCGTCCCAGGGGTTGAGGTAGGCAAAGATGCGCTCGCGGCGGAAGTCGCTGAGCGTGATCATCAGCACGAAGGCGCCCACCAGCACCAGCGTGATGAGCAGGAACATGCGGCCGTTGACGCCGCCCAGGAACAGCACGCTCATCGCGATGGCCGCGATGACGAGGAAGGCGCCCATGTCCGGCTCGGCCAGCAGCAGCACGCCGACAAAGGCCAGCGAAATGGCCATGGGCGTCACCGCCTGGAAGAAGTTCTCCCGCGCGTCCATCTTGCGCATCATGTAGTTGGCCGCGTACAGCGCGATGCCGAACTTGGCCAGCTCCGAGGGCTGGAAGTTCATGACCCCCAGCGGGATCCAGCGTCGTGCGCCGTAGACCACCTTGCCGACGCCCGGGATCAGCACCAGCACCAGCAGCACCAGCGACACGACGAACACCCACGGCGCCCAGCGCTCCCACACCGCGACCGGGATCTGCACGGTGATGAGCGCCGCAATCAGCGCGAAGCTGATGGCCACCAGATGGCGGGTCAGGAAGTGCGTGGGCAGGTACTTGGCGAAGCGCGGGTTGTCCGGCAGCGCGATGGAGGCCGAATAGACCATCAGCAGGCCGAAGGCCATCAGCGCGATCACCACCCACACCAGCGTGATGTCGAAGCCCTGCAGCTGCGTGGGCCGGCCGGCGGATGTGGACACCCAGTCGCGCACGGGCACGCTCGCGTCGTCGCCCTCGCGCTTGCGCAAGGACTGCAGCCGCGCGAGCACGCTGCCCAGCGCGGCTTTCACCGAGGTCCCGGCCTGCCCCATGCTCACAGCGCGACACCCCGCTCGTCGGCCAGCTGCTGCACCGTGACCACGAAGACCTCGGCGCGGTGCGCGTAGTTGCGGAACATGTCCAGGCTGGCGCAGGCCGGGCTCAGCAGCACGCTGTCGCCCCCTTGCGCCTGCGCCAGGCACCAGGCGGTGGCGGCTTCCAGTGTGTCGTGGCGCTGCTGCGGCACGCCCGTGTGCGCGAGCGCGGCCGCGATCTGCGGCGCGTCCCGGCCGATCAGCGCGACGGCGCGGGCATGGCGGGCCACGCCGTCGGCCAGCGGCGCGAAGTCCTGGCCCTTGCCGTCACCGCCGAGGATGAGCACCAGCTTGGCCGGCGCGCGGTCCGCGCCCAGACCGGAGATGGCGGCCACGGTGGCGCCGACGTTGGTGCCCTTGCTGTCATCAAAGAACTCGATGCCGTCGATGCTGCCCACCGGCTCCACGCGGTGCGGTTCGCCGCGGTACTCGCGCAGGCCGTGCAGCATGGGCGCCAGCTCGCAGCCGGCGGCGGTGGCCAGCGCCAGCGCGGCCAGCGCGTTGGCTGCGTTGTGGCGGCCGCGCACGCGCAGCGCGTCGGCGGGCATCAGGCGCTGGATGACCAGCGGCTCGGCCTCCTCGCCACGCTTGCGCTTGACGGTGGGGTCCAGCTCGCGGGCGCGCACCAGCCAGGCCAGACCGCCCTCGTCCACCAGGCCGAAGTCGCCGGGTGCTGTCGGCGCATTGAGGCCGAAGCGCACCACGCGGCGCGACACCGTGCGACCGGGCTTGCCGCGCGTGCCCTTCACGAACACAGGCTGCGGCACCAGGCCTTCGACCTCGGCGTCGTCGCGGTTGGCGACGATGACCGTGGGGCAGTCCATGCCAGCACCGAACACGCGCGCCTTGGCGCGACCGTAGGCGGCCATGTCGCCATGCCAGTCGAGGTGGTCCTGCGTCAGGTTCAGCACGGCGCCGGCTGTGGGCGCGAAGTGGTTCACGCCGTCCAGCTGGAAGCTCGACAACTCCAGCACCCAGACCTCGGGCAGCGTCTCGAACACCGGGCCGCGCGGCGGCGGCAGCGCGATGGGCAGCGGCGTGTCTTCGTCGGGCAGCACGGCGGGCACCGCGTCGTCCACGGGGGCGTCGTCCTCGACGGGCAGGTCGTCGACCTCAGCGGCCACGACCTCTTCCGGCGTCGGCACCGGCGCGGGGTCAGGCTCCTGCGCCAGCGCCTCGGTCAGCGTGTCCATCAGCGTCGGGCCGATGTTGCCGGCGATGGCCACGCGCTTGCCGGCGCGCTCGACGAGCAGGCCGGTCATGCAGGTCGTCGTCGTCTTGCCGTTGGTGCCGGTGATGGCCAGCACGGCCGGCGCATAGCCATGCTGGGCCTTCAGTGCGGCGAGCGCGTCGGCGAACAGGTCCAGCTCGCCGCGCACGGCGGGGCCGTGCTCGTAGACAGCCTTCAGGCGCTCATCGAGCGGCGACAGCCCCGGACTCTTCAGCACGGCGTTGAAGCCCGCGGCTGTCTCGGCCGTCAACTCGCCGGTGATGAAGGCGGCCGTGTCGCCCAGGGCGCCGAGCTGCGGCGGCTGGGCGCGCGAATCCCACACGGTGACCTGCGCCCCGAAGCGCGCACACCAGCGGGCCATCGCGAGACCGGAGTCCCCGAGGCCCAGCACGAGCACGCGCTGATCCAGGAGTTGCGGCAGGTCCAGCTTCATGTGCTCACCGCAGCTTCAGGCTGGCCAGGCCAATGAGGCACAGCAGCATGGTGATGATCCAGAAGCGGATGACGACCTGGGTCTCGTTCCAGCCGCTCTTCTCGAAGTGGTGGTGCAGCGGCGCCATCTTGAAGATGCGCCGGCCCTCGCCGTAGCGCTTCTTCGTGAACTTGAACCAGCTGACCTGGATCATCACGGAGAGCACTTCGGCCACGAAGATGCCGCCCATGATGCCCAGCACGATCTCCTGGCGCGTGATGACGGCCAGCGTGCCCAGGCCGCCGCCCAGCGCCAGCGCGCCGACGTCGCCCATGAAGACCTGCGCCGGGTGCGCGTTGAACCACAGGAAGGCCAGGCCCGCGCCGGCCATTGCGGCGCAGAAGATCAGCAACTCGCCAGCGCCCGGGATGTAGGGCAGCAGCAGGTACTTGGCGAACACCGACGAGCCCGTCAGGTAGGCAAACAAGCCCAGCGCCGAGCCCACCAGCACCACCGGCATGATGGCCAGGCCGTCCAGCCCGTCGGTGAAATTCACCGCATTGCTGGTGCCGACGATGACGAAGAAGGACAGCGCGACAAAGCCCCACACGCCCAGGGGCATGGAGATGGTCTTGAAGAACGGGATCAGCAGGTCGGCCTTGGGCGGCAGCTCGGTCGAGAAACCGCTGCTCACCCAGCGGAAGAACAGCTCCACGACGCCGAGGAAGGAGGTCTCGGACACGCTGAACGCGAGGTACAGCGACGCCACCAGGCCGATGAGGCTTTGCCAGAAGAACTTCTCGCGGCTCTTCATGCCCTCGGGGTTCTTGTCGACGACCTTGCGCCAGTCGTCCACCCAGCCGATGGCGCCAAAGCCCATGGTCACGAGCATGACCACCCAGACGAAGCGGTTGCTCCAGTCGAACCACAGCAGCGTGGACACGCCGATGCCGATCAGGATGAGCACGCCGCCCATGGTGGGCGTACCGCTCTTGGCCAGGTGGGCCTGCACGCCGTAGCTGCGCACGGGCTGGCCGATCTTCATCGCGGTGAGGCTGCGGATGACCCACGGGCCGAAGGCCAGGCCGATCAGCAGCGCCGTCATGGCAGCCATCACCGCACGGAAGGTGATGTAGTTGAACAGGCGCAGAAAGCCCAGGTCGGGGTAGAGGCCCTGCAGCCATTGGGCGAGGCTAAGCAGCATGCGGGCGGCCTCCGTCTTGTGCGGTTTGCAGTGCAGCGACCACGTGTTCCATCTTCATGAAGCGCGAGCCCTTGACCAGGGTCTGGGCCGCGTCGGGTTGTTCGTTCAGCGCCGCGATGAGCGCGGCCGTGTTGTCGAAGGCGCGTGCGTTCGGGCCATAGGCCGCGGCCGCGTCGCGGGCGGCTGTGCCGGCCGTCCAGAGATGCGCGATGCCGCGCTCGGCCGCGTAGGCCCCCACCTCGCGATGGAAGGCCGGGCCGTCATTGCCGACCTCGCCCATGTCGCCCAGCACCAGCCAGCTGTCGCCCGGCAGCGCGGCCAGCACGTCGATGGCGGCACGCACGCTGTCGGGGTTGGCGTTGTAGCTGTCGTCGATGAGCGTGCGGCCGCGCGCGTCGCGCTTGAGCTCGCTGCGGCCCTTGACGGCGCGGAAGTCCTCCAGCCCCTGCTGGATGGCCGACAGTGGCGCACCGGCCGCCAGCGCGCAGGCGGCGGCGGCCAGCGCATTGCGCACGTTGTGCTCGCCAGCCATGTGCAGCGCCACCGGCACGGTGCCGGCCGGCGTGTGCAATTCGAGCGCCCAATGCTCGCCCTGCCAGCGCGCGTCGGCCGTGACGTCGGCCGCGCCGCGCAGCGCGAAGGTCAGGTGCGGGCGGCTGCCGGCCAGCTCATACCAGATGGGCGCGCAGGCGTCCTCGGCCGGGAACACGGCGCAGCCGCTGGGCGGCAGGGCCTGCAGCACCGCGCCGTTCTCGCGCGCCACCGCCTCGACCGTGGCCATGAACTCCTGGTGCTCGCGTTGCGCGTTGTTGACCAGGGCGACGGTGGGCGCCGTCATCGCGGCCAGCGGCGCGATCTCGCCGGGGTGATTCATGCCCAGCTCGACAACGGCCGCGCGGTGGCTGCGCTCGTCGTCATGGCGCAGGCGCATGAGCGTGAGCGGCACACCGATGTCGTTGTTGTAGTTGCCTTGCGTGGCCAGCGCGTCATCGCCCACCCAGGCGCGCAGGATGCTGGCGACCATCTGCGTGGTCGTCGTCTTGCCGTTGGAGCCGGTGACGGCGATGACGGGAATCGTGTGCTGGCGGCGCCACGCCGCCGCGAGCTGCCCCAACGCGGCCTTGGCATCCGGCACCAGCAGGCCGGGCAGGCCGGCCTCAAGCAGCCCGCGTTCGGCCAGTGCGGCAACGGCGCCGGACTGCCTGGCCTGCGCCAGGAAGTCGTTCGCATCGAAGCGCTCGCCGCGCAGCGCGACGAACAGGTCGCCGGTCTGCAGCGTGCGCGTGTCGCTGTGCACGCGGGCGAAGGCGGTCGCGCCGTCGCCCACCAGCGTGGAGCCGGGCAACAGCGCTTGCGCTTCAGCGAGCGTGAGGAAGAAGCTCACAGCCCCGCCCTTTCAAGCAGCGCTGCGCGCGCCTCGGCCACATCGGAGAAGGGACGGCGCACACCGTGCACCTCCTGGTAGTCCTCATGGCCCTTGCCGGCGATGAGCACGATGTCGCGCGCACCCGCCTCGGCGATGGCCACGCGGATGGCCTCCTCGCGGGCCTCGATAACGGTGGCGGACGGCGCGCCGGCCGTGATGGCGGCCAGGATGCGCGCCGGCTCCTCGGTGCGCGGGTTGTCGGTCGTCACGACGACGCGGCCCGCCAGCCGGGCGGCGATGGCGCCCATCAGCGGGCGCTTCGCGCCGTCGCGGTCGCCGCCGCAGCCAAACACGCAGACGAGCTCGCCGCCACGCGCCTGGGCCATGCCTTGCAGCGCCGACAGCGCCTTGTCCAGCGCGTCGGGCGTGTGCGCGTAGTCGACGACGACCTGCGGCAGCTCGCGGCCGTTGCCCACGCGCTGCATGCGGCCGGGCACCGGCGTCACACGGGCCAGCGCGCGCGCCACGTCGGCCAGCGCATGGCCCTGGGCGCGCAGCGCACCGGCCACACCCAGCAGGTTGGCAGCGTTGTAGTCGCCGATCAGCGTGGTCTGCACGGGCAGCGCGTCGGCGCCTTCATGAAGGCTGAAGGCCAGGCCGTCACTGGTGTAGTGCAGGCCGCGCGCCGTGAGCCGCGCATCCTGGCGCTCGACGCCGGTGGTCCACACATCAAGCGCGCCCAGTTCGGCAGCCAGCGCGTCGCCCTTGGGGTCGTCCAGATTGATGACCGCCGCGCGCAGGCCGGGGAAGCTGAACAGCGCCCGCTTGGCCGCCCAGTAGGCGTCCATGTCGCCGTGGTAGTCGAGGTGGTCCTGCGTGAAATTGGTGAACACCGCCACGCGCACCGCGGTGCCGGCCAGGCGCTTCTCGACGATGCCGATGGAACTGGCCTCGATGGCGCAGGCGGCAAAGGCCTCTTGCCGCATGCGGGCGAAGGCGGCCTGCAGCAGCACGGGGTCGGGGGTGGTCAGGCCGTTGTAGTCCAGGCGCGGCGGCTCGCCCACGCCCAGCGTGCCGACAACGCCGCAGCGCTTGCCCAACTGGGCCGAAGCCTGCGCGATCCACCAGGCCGACGAGGTCTTGCCGTTGGTGCCGGTGACGGCGATGACGTCCAGCGTGTCGGTCGGCGCGCCGAAGAAGGCGGCAGCGATGTCGCCGGTGCGCGCCTTCAGCCCCGGCAGGGAGGCGACGCGTGCGTCCACGAAGCCGAAGCGATCGACATCGTCGTCCTCCACCAGGCAGGTGGCCGCACCGGCGGCGAGCGCGGCGGCCACGTACTCACGGCCGTCGCGCGCATAGCCGGGCCAGGCGATGAAGGCGTCACCGGGCTGAACCTGGCGGCTGTCGGTGCGCAGCGTGCCGGTGCACCATTCGGCCAGCCAGCGGGCCGCCGCCTCGGGGCTCTTCAGGCGCGTCAACATCAGAAACTCTCCTCGACCGGCACGGCCTTTTGGTTGGCGACGATCTGGCTCTTCACGTCCAGGTCGGGCTGCACGCCCAGCAGGCGCAGCGTCTGCGCGGTGACCTGGCTGAACACCGGGCCGGCCACGGCGCCGCCGTAATAGACCCCGGCCGTGGGCTCGTCGACCATGACGGCCACGACGATGCGCGGCTTGTTGATGGGCGCCAGGCCCACGAACCACGAGCGGTACTTGTTGACGTAGCCACGGCCCTCCTGCTTGTGGGCCGTGCCGCTCTTGCCGCCCACGCTGTAACCGGGCACCTGCGCCAGACGCGCGGTACCGGCCGGGCCGGCGGCGTCCTGCAGCATGCTGCGCAGTTCGCGCGTGACCTCGGGGCTGAACACGCGGATGCCGGCCACCGGGTGGTCGTGCGGCTGGCGCAGCATGCTGACGGGAATGATCTCGCCGTCGCGCGCGAACACGGTGTAGGCCCGCGCCAGCTGGAACAGCGAGGCCGACAGGCCGTAGCCGTAGCTCATCGTGGCCTGCTCGATGGGGCGCCAGGTCTTGTAGGGACGCAGCTTGCCGCTCACGGCGCCGGGGAAGCTGATCTGCGGCCGCTGGCCCAGGCCGATGGCCGTGAACATCTCGTGCATCTCGCGCGCCGGCATCTGCATGGCGAGCTTGGTCGTGCCGATGTTGCTGGACATCTGGATGACCTCGTGCACGGTGATGAGGCCGTGCGGCTTGGTGTCGCTGATGACGGCGCCCTGGAAGGGGTACTTGCCGTTGCCGGTGTCCACCAGCGTGCGCGCCGTGACACGGCCGGTCTCCATCGCCAAGCCGGCGATGAAGGGCTTCATCGTCGAGCCGGGCTCGAACACGTCGGTCAGCGCGCGGTTGCGCAGCTGGTCGCCGGTGAGGTTCTGGCGGTTGCCGGGGTCGTAGCTCGGGAAGTTGGCCAGCGCCAGCACCTCGCCGGTCTGCACGTCCAGCACGACGACGGAGCCGGCCTTGGCCTTGTTGGCGGCCACCGCGTCGCGGATGCGCTGGTAGGCGAAGAACTGCACCTTGGAGTCCACGGCCAGGTCCACATCGCGGCCGTTGGCGGCGGGCACGATGTCGCCGATATCCTCGACGACGCGGCCCAGCCGGTCGCGCACGACGGAGCGCGAGCCGTCACGGCCCTGCAGTTCCTTCTGAAACGCGAGCTCGATGCCTTCCTGGCCCTTGTCCTCGACATTGGTGAAGCCGACGACATGCGCCGCCGCCTCACCCTCGGGGTATTTGCGGCGGTACTCGCGGTCCTGGAAGATCCCCTTCAGACCGATGGCCTTGACCTTGGCGGCGGTCTCGTCATCCGCCAGCCGTTTGAGCCACACGAAGCGCGACTCGGGGTTGAGCTTGGCCTGCAGTTCCTTGGGCGTGATGCCCAGCACCTGCGCCAGCTGCTGGCGCTTGGCCGGGTCGGCGTCCACTTCCTTCGGGATGGCCCAGATGGACGGCACGGCCACGCTGGCGGCCAGCACCTGGCCGCTGCGGTCGTTGATGCGCCCCCGGCTGGCCGGCAATTCCAGCGTGTGCGCGTAGCGCGCCTCGCCCTGCTTCTGGAAGAACTCGGTGTGCAGCACCTGCACATAGATGGCCCGGCCCAGCAGGCCGGCGAAAGCGAGGCCGACGAGGCCGACGAGAAAGCGTGAGCGCCACGGCGGCGTCTTGGACGCCAGCAGCGGGCTGGTGGAGTAATTGACCGCGCGGCCCGAGCCGAGCGCACGCGCGCTCGCCTTGGTGACCTTGCCGCCGCCCATCACCGCGCCACCCCCGACGCCACGACGGCCGGCGAGATCAAGCGCATGCCCAGGCGCTCGCGCGCGACCTGCTCGACGCGCAGGTTGGTCGCCTGTGCATGGCGCTCCGCCTTGAGCCGCTCGGCGTCAGCCGCCAGACGTTGGCCCTCGGCCTTGGCGCGCTCGCGCTCGGTGAACAACCGGCGCGACTCGTAGGCGGTGTGCACCAGCACGAGGCCGCTGGCCAGCACGGCGAGGATCAGCAGGAGGTTGATCTTGGCCACCGCGTCAGTCTTTCAACGGGGCATCGGTGCGCTCGGCGATGCGCAGCACGGCGGAGCGCGAACGCGGGTTGGCCGCCACCTCGGCGTCGCTGGGCTTGATACGGCCCAGCGCATTCAGGATCAGCGGTGCGGGTTCCGCGAACGGTGCACGGCGGTCGAACACATGCTTGCTGTACTCGGCGATGAACTGCTTCACCCGGCGGTCTTCCAGCGAGTGGAAGCTGATGACGGACAGCCGGCCACCCGGCGCCAACAGGCGCAGCGCAGCCTTCAGCCCCTGGTCAAGCTGCTCCAGCTCGCCGTTGACATGAATCCGAAGAGCTTGAAAGGTGCGCGTGGCCGGGTCCTGGCCGGGCTCGCGGGTCTTGACCGTGCGAGCCACGAGTTCGCGCAACTCGTCGGTGCGCGTGAGCGGCGCACCGGCCTGTCGGCGAGCAACAAGCGCCTTTGCAATCTGGCCAGCAAACCGTTCTTCGCCATAGTCCCGAATCACCTGTGCGATGGCGCGCTCGTCGGCGCGCGCGAGGAAGTCCGCCGCGCTCTCGCCACGCGTGGTGTCCATGCGCATGTCCAGCGGCCCGTCGAAGCGGAAGCTGAAGCCCCGCTCCGGGTTGTCGATCTGCGGGCTGGACACGCCCAGGTCCAGCAGCACGCCGTCCACCTGGTTCACGCCGATGGCCGCCAGCTCCTCCGCCATGTCGGCAAAGCCGGCGTGGACGATGGAAAAACGCGGGTCGGTGATGGCCGCTGCGGCGGCGATGGCCTCCGGGTCGCGGTCGATGCCGATCAGGCGGCCCTGCGGCCCCAGCTTGCTCAGCAGCAGGCGCGAATGGCCGCCGCGGCCGAAGGTGCCGTCCACATACACGCCGTCCGGGCGCGCCAGCACGCCGTCCACGGCCTCGTCGAGCAGCACGGTCGTGTGGCGGAACGTGGCGCCGTCATGCATCCCGGCGCTCATCAGAAGCTGAAGTCCTTGAGCGCATCCGGCATCGGGCCAGCCAGCACTTCGGCCTCCTGAGCGGCGTGAGCCTTCTTGTCCCAGATTTCGAAGTGGCTGCCCATGCCGAGCAGCACAACGTCTTTGTCCAGCCCGGCGCTTTCACGCAGCTCGGGCGAGATCAGCACGCGCGCCGCCGAGTCGATCTCGACGTCCATCGCGTTACCCAGAAACACGCGCTTCCAGCCGGCCGCCGACATCGGCAGGCTGGCCACTTTGTCGCGGAAGGTCTCCCACGTCGGGCGCGGAAACAGCATCAGGCAGCCGTCGGGGTGCTTGGTGATGGTCAGGCGCCCGCCGCACAGCAGCTGCAGCACCTCGCGGTGCCGCGTCGGCACGCCCAGGCGCCCCTTGGCGTCCAGCGCCAAGTTAGAAGCTCCTTGAAAGACGATTTCCGACACTTTTCACCACGAAACGACACTTCTCCCCACTTTAAGCGCTGCCCACACCAGGGTCAAGAATCCGCACAAGTTTTTTCAATGAAATCAAGCACTTAGCCGGACACTGTCAAAAACGACAGTGCGTCGAAAAATATCGTTCATAAATAAGGACTTGCTGAGATGTTGAGAAGTTCCGCTTGAGGTTTGACGCTCCGCGCGCCGTTTACGCGGCTGGCACAAGCGCGCCGGATCAACAGATCGCGGATGGGTCTTGAATCGACACATCCCGTCCCTATAATCCTGACTGCTAGCACTCTCCAAACCCGAGTGCTAACGAAATCGGGCCCGTGTATCGGCCTTGTTTTTTCGGTGCGCCGCATCCCACCGGGTTGCGGTCGCCGCGGTTCAAACTCTCTGAAGGAGACCCCATGAAGCTGCGCCCCCTGCACGATCGCGTGATCGTTCGCCGCCTGGAACAGGAAACCAAGACCGCCTCGGGCATCTTCATCCCCGACAACGCCGCCGAGAAGCCCGACCAGGGTGAAGTGCTGGCCGTCGGCCCCGGCAAGCGCAACGACAAGGGCGAGTTCGTGACCCTGAACGTCGTCGTCGGCGACCGCGTGCTGTTCGGCAAGTACTCCGGCCAGACCGTCAAGGTCGACGGCGAAGAGCTGCTGGTCATGCGCGAAGAAGACCTCTTCGCCGTCGTGCAGAAGTAATGGCCTTCCGGGGCGCGCGCAAGCGGCCCCAACGACTCAGAGAAATTGTCTCTGACCCCAATTTAAGTATTCGGAGAATCAAATGGCAGCAAAAGACGTGATCTTTGGCGGCGAAGCCCGCGCCCGCATGGTTGAAGGCGTGAACATCCTGGCCAACGCGGTCAAGGTGACCCTGGGCCCCAAGGGCCGCAACGTGGTGCTGGAGCGCTCGTTCGGCGCCCCCACGGTGACCAAGGACGGCGTGTCGGTCGCCAAGGAAATCGAGCTGAAGGACAAGCTCCAGAACATGGGCGCCCAGATGGTCAAGGAAGTCGCTTCCAAGACCAGCGACAACGCCGGTGACGGCACCACCACCGCCACCGTGCTGGCCCAGGCCATCGTGCGCGAAGGCATGAAGTACGTGGCCGCCGGCATGAACCCGATGGACCTGAAGCGCGGCATCGACAAGGCGGTCGCGGCCCTGGTCGCCGAGCTGAAGAAGGCCTCCAAGGCCACCACGACCTCCAAGGAAATCGCTCAAGTTGGCACGATCTCGGCCAACAGCGACGCCGACGTCGGCCAGATCATCGCCAACGCGATGGACAAGGTGGGCAAGGAAGGCGTCATCACCGTTGAAGACGGCAAGAGCCTGAACAACGAGCTGGACGTCGTCGAGGGCATGCAGTTCGACCGCGGCTACCTGTCCCCCTACTTCATTAACAACCCCGAGAAGCAAGCCGCCATCCTGGACAACCCGTTTGTCCTGCTGTTTGACAAGAAGATCTCGAACATCCGCGACCTGCTGCCCACGCTGGAGCAAGTGGCCAAGGCTGGCCGCCCGCTGCTGATCATTGCTGAAGAAGTCGACGGCGAAGCGCTGGCGACGCTGGTGGTCAACACCATCCGCGGCATCCTGAAGGTCGTGGCCGTCAAGGCGCCTGGCTTCGGCGACCGCCGCAAGGCCATGCTGGAAGACATCGCCATCCTGACGGGCGGCAAGGTCATCGCCGAAGAAGTCGGCCTGACGCTCGAGAAGGTCACGCTGGCCGACCTGGGCCAGGCCAAGCGCGTCGAAGTGGGCAAGGAAAACACCACCATCATCGACGGCGCCGGCGCTGCTGCCGACATCGAAGCCCGCGTCAAGCAAGTGCGCATCCAGATCGAGGAAGCCACCAGCGACTACGACCGCGAGAAGCTGCAAGAGCGCGTGGCCAAGCTGGCCGGCGGCGTGGCCGTCATCAAGGTCGGTGCTGCCACCGAAGTCGAGATGAAGGAGAAGAAGGCCCGCGTGGAAGACGCGCTGCACGCCACCCGTGCTGCCGTTGAAGAAGGCATCGTCGCCGGTGGCGGCGTGGCCCTGCTGCGCGCCAAGCAAGCCGCTGGCGAGATCAAGGGCGACAACGCCGACCAGGACGCCGGCATCAAGCTGATCCTGAAGGCCATCGAAGCCCCGCTGCGCGAGATCGTCTACAACGCCGGCGAAGAGTCGTCGGTCGTCGTGAACGCCGTGCTGCAAGGCCAGGGCAACTACGGCTACAACGCCGCCAACGGCACCTATGGCGACATGATCGAAATGGGCATCCTGGACCCGACCAAGGTGACCCGCACCGCGCTGCAGAACGCCGCGTCCGTCGCGTCGCTGATGCTGACGACCGAGTGCATGGTGGCCGAGTCCCCCAAGGACGACGCCCCGGCCGGCGGCATGCCTGGTGGCATGGGCGGCATGGGTGGCATGGGCGGCATGGACATGTAAGTCCACGCCGGCGACCCACCCGTCGCTGACAAACAAGAGGGGCTCCCGCGAGGGAGCCCCTTTTTTCATGCCCGCGGCGGCCTCAGTCGCTGGCGCTGGCGGCCGAGCGCATCAGCGTGTAGCTCAGGCCGATGCCGTAGGTGAAGCCCGTCGTCTGCCGCACCAGCGCGCTGTCGCGGTTGGCCGCGCCGGCCAGGCTGTCCAGGCGGCCGAAGGCGTACAGGCGCAGGTCGGGCGTCAGGCTCTTCGCGACGCTGCCACCCAAGCGCCACGCGATGAGGCCTGCCTTCGCGTCGAACGCCGGGCGATCCGGCCGGGCCTCACCGGCAGTCACGCCATAGAAGGTCGAGCCCAGCCGGCGGTCGCCCACCACGGCACCGACGCTGGCGCCGTAGGCCCAGCCATCCGCCTGCGGGCGGTGCTGCCAGGCCAGGCGCGGCTCAAAGGTCATGCCGCGATGGCGACCCGGATTGCGCAACTCAAACACGCCACGCACCGGCAGCTCCAGCACCAGGCGCTCGGCGGCGCCGCGGCCGTTGACGAACCAGCGCGCCACCGGGCCGGCCTCCACCAGCGTGCCCAGCCGCGGCATGCCCTCGCGCGCCCGCAGCGTCTCGGAGCCCGAGCTCAGCGTGCCGGCGAACGACACATCCAGCTCAAAGTCGTCGGTGCGCACCGCGCGCAGGCCGGCGCCGTCGCCATCGGCACGCAACACCTTGCCACGGTAGATCAGGTAGGGCAGCACCAGCGCGCGGCGGGCCTGCTGGTCGGAGCCCGGATAAGCCTGCTGCGAAACGCCAGCCGCCCCGAGGCCCAGCTCCCACAAAGGCGGTGCGTCACGGCGCGCGGACGACTCCGACGCCCAGGCGCTCGACGCGGCCAGGCACATCAACAGGACAGGTGTTTTCATCGCGGCGCACGGCAGTGAAGCTGGCCTGCATCATGCCGCCGCCTGATGCCCACGGCCGCCCGACGCGCGCACAAAAAAGCTGCCCGCAGGCAGCTTGGTTTCGTCGCGCGGCAGCGCCTGCGATCAGCGCGCGCGGCGGCGCGAGGCCAACATGCCGGCACCAAGCGCCAGGCCCGCCAGCGCCAGGCCGGCGGGCTCCGGCACCGTGTTGCCATCGTCAGGCACGAGCGTGGCCGTCATGGTGCCGCTGCTCAGCGGCGGCATGTCCGGGTTGGCGGTGATCGCGTCATCCAGCCCGAAGACGATCAGGCGCTGATCCCAGTTGAACCGGGCGTCGACCGTGTCGGTCGCCAGCTCCAACGCGTCCACGCCCGTCGCAGACAGCACAGCAGAGAAGCCGCACTCCGAGCCCATGAAGGGCGGCGGGCAGCTCAGCGACGACAGGTCGTACTGGAACGTGTCCACCTTGCCCTTGTACGAGAAGGAGAAGGTGAAGTCGAAGCTGATCAGGTCGCTGAGGCCAATCGCGCCCACATTGACCGAGGGCTTGGTCTGGAACGAGCCCGTGCCCGTCACGGCAACGCCGCTTTCCCAATCACTCATGCCCTCGTAGGTCAGGCGCACGGTCGCCGCCTGCGCCACGCCTGCGCACAACAGGGCCAGCACGCCGGCACGGATCACAGATTTCATTTCTTGCTCCCTGGCGCCTCTGCGGCGCCCATCAACGAAAGAGCCCGCCATGCGGGCCCAAATGCAGCGCAAATTTTAAGAAGCGCCCCAGCCCAGGACGCCGCCCGCGCCCCCCAGCCCAAGGGGGCTGCAACCCACGCGTCACCGACACCCACACAACACGGCCAACGCCACCTGACGAAAGCCCGTCAACCGTGAAAAGCTGCCGGCACAGCACGGCAAACCTCGGATTCAGGGGGCCGCGAATGAAGGGCTCCCACCCGGGCAAACCCATAGCGACTCCGATAATCCGGTTACGTCGTCTTACCACTCCATGTCCTCCAGCCTGCACCCCCACGCCCTGCTCGACCATGCACTGACCGAAGCGGGGCCGCTGGCCCGCGAGCTGCTGAACCTGGTGCAGGACGAGCTGGACCGCCAGCCCCAGCACTTCCCGCTGCGCGAGGGCTGGCGCAAGCTGCGCGCGCGCTTCGCCGCCGACTTCGAAGGCCGGCTCATCGAGCTGCTGCAGGCAGGACGTCGCGGTGAAGACCCCTTGCAACGCACGCTGCCCGCGTCCGGCGGGCTGGATGCGCTCAGCCTCGTCGACGAGCACCAAGCGCTGCAGGACGTGGCCATCGCCCACATCGCCCGCACGGCCGAGGAGCTGAGCCGCGCCGAGCTGCACCAGATCGGCAACTTCTACGCCGCCCTGCGCGGCATCGCCCGCGCCCGTGAGCGCGACAACCCGCTGCGCCCGGCGCTCTACGCCCATGCGCTGCATCACGCCCTGGCCGCCAGTGCGCTGAGCCCGCAGGCGCAGTACGAGTTGATGCGGGTGGCGGCCGCGCCGCTGGCCAACGCCTTGCACCGGCAGTACAGCCATGCGGTGGCCGTGCTGCAGGCCGCCAACATCAGCGACATGGTCGCGTCCCACGGCCAGGGCGCCACCGATCCTCAAGCCCACCAGCGGCTGGCCGCTGCGCACGGTGTGGCCACGCGCCCGCCGACACACGGCACACTGGACGGGCTGTCTCGCCGCGTTGACGCCTTCAACTCCCGACCCCAAGGCCTCGGCGCCCCCCCCGCACGCGACCCGCAGGCGCCGGCACCTTTCGTGCGCCCCACCGGGCCCGACATGCTCAGCCGGCTGTACGACCAGATCCTTGCCGACCCGCGCCTGCTGCCGCCGCTGAAGGCGCTGCTGGCCCGGCTGCAGATCGCCGTCGTGCGGCTCGCGCGCACCGACGCCTCGCTGCTGCGCCGCCAGGACCACCCCACCTGGTCGCTGCTGAACCGCGTCGCGGCGCACGGCATGGCCTTCGACCGTGCCGACGACGCCCGCTTCACGGGCTTTCTGCGCTTCATGGAAGCCGAGGCCCAGTTGCTGGTGGACACGCCGACCCCGACGGCCGTGCTGTTCCAGCAGGTGCTGAGCCGCGTGGACGCCCACATCGACCAGCAGGCCCGCCAGAGCAGCGAGCGCAATGCCGACGCCCTGGCGCTGCTGGAGCGGGAGCAACTGCGCACCCAATGGCGCGACCTGGTGCGTGAGCAGATCGACCACCAAATCAGCGATGCCCCGCTGGGCCCGCGCATGCACCGCCTGCTGCAAACGGCGTGGGTGGACGCCATCGTCACGGCGATGGTGCGCCACGGCCGTGACTCGCAGGAAGCCCTGGCGGCGATGGAACTGGTGGACGCGCTCATCGACAGCCTCGTCACCCCGCGCGACATGGCCGACCGCGAAGCGCTGCGCATGCGACTGCCGGTGCTCATCGAGCGCCTGGTGGCCGGCTGCGACAGCATCCAGCTCGCACCCGCGCAACGCGAGCCGGCCTTCGCCGAGCTGATGGCCCAACACGCCAGGCTGCTGCGCGGACTGCCGGCGCTGGAACAGGGCGCGCCCCGCCCGGCGCCGCCCCGTGCAGCGCCACCCAGCGCCGCGCCGCCCTCGGCCGACGAGATCGTGCGGCGCCTGATGGAGGAGCGCGACTCGCAGCTGCCCTCCCACTGGCTCAGCGCCGACGTGGACCGCGGCGAACTGCCCACGGTGCCGGTGCAGCTCTACAACGACGCGCCGGACGCGCGCCAGGCCGTGGCGCGCTGGATGGACGAGCTGCAGATCGGCCGCTGGTTCCACCTGTTCATCCAGGGCAACTGGCACACAGCGCAACTGGCGTGGTTCAGCGAGGACCGGCAGCTGACGCTGTTCGTCGGCCGCGAGGCCGACGAGCGCCTGCCGCTGACGCGCCGCGCACTGGAGGCGCTGCTGGCCAACGGCCTCATCACGGCGCTGGACGAAGACAACATCGTCCAGCGCGCGGTGGACACACTAATCAGCGACCTGGACGGCGGCTGACGGCGCTGCCACGGGCGCCGGCATCAAGGCGTGCGTCCACTCGTGCAGCGCCAGGGCCACGTCGCCCACACCGCTCTTCTTGAGCGCAGAGAACAGCGTGACGGCCACGTCGGAGTTCTCGGTGGTCATGCCGGCCAGGAACTCGCTGGTGGCCCGCAGCGCGGCGTCGGCCTCCTTGCGGTTGAGCTTGTCGGACTTGGTCAGCAGCACCAGCAGGCGGATCTCGCCCGTGGCCACGCGGGCGGCGACGAACTCCAGCAGCTGCTTGTCCAAATCGGTCAGCCCCAGGCGGGAATCCACCATCAGCACGACGCCGGACAGGCTGCGGCGCACCGCCAGGTAGTCGGCCATCACCTTCTGCCAGCGCAGCTTGGCGGACTTGTTGACGGCCGCGTAGCCATAGCCCGGCAGGTCCGCGAACAGCGCGTCGGCCGCGTCCTTCGGGCCCAGCTCGAACAGGTTGATGTGCTGGGTGCGGCCCGGCGTCTTGGACGCAAAGGCCAGGCGCTTCTGCTGCGCCAGGGTGTTGATCGCGGTGGATTTGCCGGCGTTGGAGCGACCCACGAAGGCGATCTCGGGCAGTTCGGTGGCGGGCAGGTGCACCAGTTGACTGGCCGTGGTCAGGAAGCGCGCAGTGTGCGTCCAGGCCAGGGCCAGCTTCTCGGTCACGGGTTCCGAGGAAATGGCATCAGGGATTTCGTTGGTCATGGGCAGCTCAAGCGCAGTGATTCAGCATTGTAAAATTTCAAGGTTGCGCCCTTAGAGATCCAACAAATCCATGAAGACTGCCGCCATCGTCCTGTCGAGTCTGTTGCTGGCCACCACGGCCTTCGCCAGCGGTGCGCCTGCCGCGCCGGCCAAGCCCGACCTCGCCAAGGGTGGCGCCATCGCCAGCCAGGTCTGCGCCGCTTGCCACACGGCGGACGGCTCGCGCGGCTCGCCCGCCAACCCCATTCTTGCGGGCCAGCACCCGGAGTACCTGGCCAAGCAACTGGCCGAGTTCAAGAGCGGCAAGCGCAAGAACGCCATCATGCAGGGCATGGCCACGCCGCTGTCTGAAGAAGACATGCGCAACGTCGCCGCGTTCTACGCCAGCAAGACGGTCAAGCCCGGCTTCGCGAAGAACAAGGACACCGTCGTGCTGGGCGAGAAGATCTGGCGTGGCGGCATTGCCGACCGCAGCGTTCCCGCCTGCGCAGGCTGCCATGGCCCCACGGGCTCGGGCATGCCGGCCCAATACCCGCGCCTGGGCGGCCAGCATGGCGATTACGTGGAAGCCCAGATGGTGGCCTTCCGCAGCGGCGCCCGCGCCAACAATGCCGTCATGACCGGTGTGGCTGCCAAGATGAACGACAAGGAAATCAAGGCCGTCTCGGACTACATTGCCGGCTTGCGCTGAACAAACTCCAAGCCTCTGGAAGAAGGCCGGTGAACCTCACCGGCCTTTTTTTCGCCCGCTCCCCCTGATGTCGTCCGCCTCCTCCTCCCGCCCGTCGCTGGCCCGCGAACTGCTGGACCTGCTCGCCTCCATGCGCTTTGCGATCGCGCTGCTCAGCGTCATTTGCATCGCCTCGGTCATCGGCACCGTGCTGCGCCAGAGCGAGCCCATGGGCAACTACATCAACCAGTTCGGCCCGTTCTGGGCCGAGGTGTTTGGCAAGCTGGGCCTGTACACGGTCTACAGCGCGCCGTGGTTCCTCGTGATCCTGGCCTTCCTGGTGATCTCCACCACGCTGTGCGTGGTCCGCAACACGCCCAAGATCCTGGCCGATCTGAAGAACTACAAGGAAGGCGTGCGCGAGCAATCGCTGCAGGCCCACCACCACAAGGCCATCGCCGAGTTGCCCAGCAATCCGCAGATGGCGCTGGCAGAGATCGGCAGCGCACTGACCGCGCTGGGCTGGAAGGCGCGCGTGCAGCAGCGCGAGCACGGCACGATGATCGCGGCCCGCCGCGGCGCGTCCAACAAGTTGGGCTACATCGCCGCCCACTCGGCCATCGTGCTCATCCTCATCGGCGGCGTGCTGGACGGCAACGCCATGGTGCGGCTGGCCATGTGGCTGCAGGGCAAGGAGATCTTCGACGGCGGCGGCTTCATCGCCGACATCAAGCCCGAGCACCGGCTGTCGGCGGCCAACCCGAGCTTCCGCGGCAACGTGTCGGTGCCGGAGAAGCAGCGCCAGGGCATCGCCGTGCTGAGCCTGCCCAACGGTGTCGTGTTGCAGGACCTGCCCTTCGACATCGAGCTGAAGAAGTTCAACGTCGAGTACTACGACACCGGCATGCCCAAGAGCTTCGCCAGCGACATCGTCATCCACGATGGTGGCGCGCGCCGCGAGGCCACCGTCAAGGTCAACGAGCCGGTGATCCACAACGGCCTGGCCATCTACCAGAGCAGCTTCGAGGACGGCGGCAGCCAGCTCCAGCTGCAGCTGCTGCCGCTGAACGGTGGCAAGCCGGCCCCGCTGAGCGGCCGCGTCGGCACCAAGACGGCCGTGGGCGAGCTGACGCTGGAGCTGGACGGGCTGCGCGTCATCAACGTCGAGAACATGGCCGGCAACGATGCCGGCAACGCCAGCGGTGCCGACGTGCGCAAGGTGGACCTGGGCGAGCGCCTGAGCCAGCACCTGGGCAGCGGCGCCAAGGGCGACAAGAACAAGTCGCTGCAGAACGTCGGCCCCAGCTTCAGCTACAAGCTGCGCGACGCGGCCGGCCAGGCGCGCGAGTTCAACAACTACATGGTTCCGGTGACGCTGGATGGCCAGCGGGTGTTCCTGTCGGGCGTGCGCGAGTCGGCGTCGGAGAACTTCCGCTACCTGCGCATGCCGGTGGACGAGAACGACCGCCTGGACGGCTGGCTGCGCCTGCGCCACGCGCTGGGCGACGCGGGCCTGCGCGAGGCAGCAGCGCGGGCCTACGCCCGCTCGGCCACGCCACCCACGCAGCCCAAGATGCAGGAGCAGCTGCAGACCACGGCGCAGCGCGCGCTGACGCTGTTCTCTGGCGCGGGCACCACGGCGTCCAACGGCGACGACACCAAGGGCGGCCTGCCGGCGCTGTCGCAGTTCATCGAGCGCGACGTGCCCGAGGCCGAGCGCACGCGCGTGTCGGAAGTACTGCTGCGCATCCTCAACGGCAGCCTGTTCGAGCTGCACCAGCTGGCCCGGGCGCGCGACGGCCTGGCGCCCGCCGTGGTGAACGAGGCCACCCAGGCCTTCATGACGCAGGCGGTGCTGTCGCTGTCCGACAGCCTCTACTACCCCGCGCCCATGCTGGTGCAGCTGGACAGCTTCGAGCAGGTGCAGGCCAGCGTATTCCAGGTGGCACGAGCCCCTGGGCAGAAGCTGGTCTATCTGGGCGCCGTGTTGCTGATCATCGGCGTCTTCGCCATGCTCTATGTGAAGGAGCGCCGGCTGTGGGTGTGGATCGCGCCCAGCGCCGACACTGCCTGCTCACAGGTGCGCATGGCCATGTCCAGCACCCGCGAATCGCCCGACAACGCCACCCTCTTCGCGCAGCTGAAAGCTGTCCTGCTCAAGGAGAAGTCATGAACGCCCCCACGCCCGCTTCGCTCACAGCCTCCCTCGCGGCGGCACGCTGGGAGGCCGCATGAACACCACCACCTTCGACCTGCCGCGCCGCCATGCGCTGCAGCGCCGCGACGCGCTGGACTGGGTCTTCGCCGCCCTTGTGCTGCTGGGCGGCGGCTACGCCTTCCAGCGCTACCACGCCAGCATGGATGTCTACGAGCAGGCCATCCTCGCCTGCTCGATGCCCTCGCTGATCGCGCTGGGCTGGTTCTGGAAGCCGCTGCGCCTGTTGAGCCTGGCCACCGGCGCGGCCGCGCTGCTGGCGATTGGCCTGTACGCCCGCCAGCCGGATGCCTTCGGCGCCGACCTGGCCGCGGCCGAGCAGGTCTTCCTGCTGAAGTACATGCTGTCCAGCCAGAGCGCCATCCTGTGGATGAGCCTGCTGTTCGTCATGAGCATGCTGTTCTATTGGGGCGGCTTCTTCACCGGCGCGGGCCGCGACAGCGTGGCCGAGGTCGTGGGCTCCAAGCTGGCCTGGGGCGGCGTGTTCATGGCGCTGGTGGGCACGCTGGTGCGCTGGTTCGAGAGCCACCAGATTGCGCCCGATATCGGCCACATCCCGGTCAGCAACCTCTACGAGGTGTTCGTGCTGTTCTGCTGGATGACGGCACTGTTCCACCTGTACTACGAGCAGCGCTTCGCGACGCGCTCGCTGGGCGCCTACGTGATGCTGGTGGTCAGCGCGGCCGTGGCCTTCCTGCTCTGGTACACCGTGTCGCGCGGCGCACATGAGATCCAGCCGCTGGTGCCGGCGCTGCAGAGCTGGTGGATGAAGATCCACGTGCCGGCCAACTTCGTCGGCTATGGCGCGTTCGCGCTGGCCGCGATGGTGGCGCTGGCCTATCTGCTGAAGACGGCCACCACGCGCTCGCTGCTGCTGGGCCTGATCGGCGTGCCGGGGCTGATCCTGGCGCTGATCGGCGCGGTGTGGGCCTTCGGCAGCGTGTCGGCCGAGACCGCCACGGGCCTGGTCAGCTGGGCCCGCAAGATCGCGGGCGTCATGGCGTTCCTGGGCCTGTGCATCGCTGCGCGCCGGCCGCTGAGCGCGCGCCTGCCGGACCTGCCCCAGCTCGACGACCTCATGTACAAGGCCATCGCGTTGGGCTTCGCGTTCTTCACCATCGCCACCATCCTGGGCGCCTTCTGGGCCGCTGAGGCCTGGGGCGGCTACTGGAGCTGGGACCCGAAGGAGACCTGGGCCCTCATCGTCTGGCTGAACTACGCCGCCTGGCTGCACATGCGGCTGATGAAGGGGCTGCGCGGCGCGGTGTCGGCCTGGTGGTCGCTGGTGGGCCTGCTGGTGACGACCTTCGCCTTCCTGGGCGTCAACATGTTCCTGTCCGGCCTGCACAGCTACGGCGAGCTGTGAGCGGCCGCGCGGCGGCCGCCGCGCTCAGTGCGGCGCCGTCCGCCGGCGGTCGAACTTGACGCGGTACATCGCCGCGTCGGACTCGCGCAGCACGTCGTCGACGCTGACCCGCTGAGGGTCCAGGCAGGCCACGCCGACGCTGGCGCCGCCGTAGTCGATGCGGGCAGTGCCGGCCGGGTACTGGCCTGCCGTGGCGCCGGCCAGGCGCTGGCGCATCAGCCGCGCAGCCGCAGCACCATCCTCGGCCAGCTTCGGCCCCAGCCCGACGACGACGAACTCATCCCCACCCAGGCGGGCCAGCACATCACCGCTGCGCAGGGCCGCCTGCAGGCGGGCCGCCACGCCGCGCAGGAACTCGTCGCCCGCGTCATGGCCATGCGCGTCGTTGATCTGCTTGAAACCATCCAGGTCGATGGCCCCCGCCAGCAACCAACAGCCGGTGCGCTGGGCCAGCGAGATCAAGCGCACCATCTCCTGCTGCAGCGCCCGGCGGTTCAGCAGCCCCGTCAGCGCATCGGTCAGGGCCTGCGTCTGCAACTCGACATTGGCCTGCAGCAACTGCTCCATCAGCCGCTCGCGGCTGACGTGCTTCTCGATGAGGCTGGCAAACATGCGCAGCACCTGCTCGGCCTCGGCCGTCAGCGGCCGGCGCTCCGAGCTCGCGCCGCACAGCGTGCCGTACAGCGCGCCATCGTCGGCCCGCACCGGCGTGCTGACGTAGGTCTGGATGCCCAGTTGCTGGGCGGCCTCCGAGTCGGCCCAGACGGTGTTCACCTCGTCCGTGAAGCAGCGCCCCTCGTCCAGCGCACGCTTGCACAGCGTGTCGCCCCACGGCACCGACAGGCCTTCAGGGATCTGCAGGTTGCGCGAGTTGCGCGCATAGACGACGTGCTGCAGGCCGGCATTGAGGTCCACGGTGGTCAGGTAGGTGGACTCCAGCCCGCTGACGGTCTCCAGCATCTCCAGCAGCGGGCGAGTCAGATCCTCCAGCGTGCGGGCACCCTGAAGCGAGCTCGTGAGGTGGGCGAAGAGGGAATCCATGACTGGCAGCAAGTGGCAACGGGCCGACTGTATGCAGCCCTCAGGCCACGGGCAACGCGGTCTCGTACTTGACCTCGCGCAGCACCACGTTGCTGCGCACGCTGGCCACACCGGGCAGCTTGAAGATGTGCTGCTGCAGGAACTGGTCGTAGGCCTTCATGTCAGCCGCAACCACCTTGATGACGTAGTCCGAATCGCCCGTGATGGCGTGGCATTCGATGATCTCGCGGCGCGTGCCGACCAGCTGTTCGAACTGCTCCACCGCGCCCTCGCTGTGCCGCACCAGGCTGACCTGGGCCAGCACGAGGATGGACAGGCCCAGCTTCTCGCGATCCACCAGCACGACCTGCCCCCGGATCACGCCGCGCTCCTCCAGCTCCCGCACCCGCCGCCAGACCGGCGTGGCCGACAGCCCCACCGCCTCGGCCAGGGCCTGGGTCGACTGGCGCGCGTCCACCTGCAAGGCCTCAAGGATCTGCCGGCTGACACGGTCGAAGTCATTCATTTCCAAAGTCTCCACTTTCGGAGAAGAATCATCTCACCACCCTTGCCGATCTGCGGCAATGAGGCAAGTTCTTCCGGCCAGCGGGCGAAAGAATCTCCCGCCCATCCAGGAGCCCCCATGACCGACACCCTGCGCCCTTACCAGCTCAGCGACAACCTCGCAGCCGACAGCGGCGCCGTGTTCCTCACCGGCACCCAGGCCCTGGTGCGGCTGCTGCTGGCGCAGAAGAAGGTGGACGAACGCGCCGGGCTGAAGACCGCCGGCTTCGTGTCGGGCTACCGCGGCTCGCCGCTGGGCATGGTCGACCAGCAACTGTGGAAGGCCAAGAAGTTCCTCGACGCGGCCCACATCGAGTTCCTGCCCGCCATCAACGAAGACCTGGCCGCCACCGCCTGCCTGGGCGTGCAACGCGTGGCGCTGGACCCGCAGCGCACGGTCGATGGCGTGTTTGCCATGTGGTACGGCAAGGGCCCGGGCGTGGACCGTTCGGGCGACGCGCTCAAGCACGGCAACGTCTACGGCACCAGCACGCAAGGCGGCGTGCTCGTGGTGTGCGGTGACGACCACGGCTGCGTCTCCAGCAGCACGCCGCACCAGAGCGACCAGGCCCTGCAGGCCTGGAGCATGCCCGTCGTCCACCCGGCCAACGTGGCCGAGTACCTGGAGTTCGGCCTGTACGGCTGGGCGCTGAGTCGCTTCAGCGGCGCCTGGGTGGGCTTCAAAGCGATCTCGGAGGTGGTGGAGAGCGGCATGACCGTGGACCTCGACACCGTGCCGCTGGACTTCGAGCACGCCGTCGAGTACGTCGCACCGACGAACCTGCACATCCGCTCGGTGGACCTGCCCTCGCTGGACCTCGAATCGCGCCTGGCCCACAAGCTCGATGCGGTGCGCGCGTTCGCCCAGGTCAACAGCATCGACAAGCACATCGTCACCAGCCCCGCCGCCACGCTGGGCATCGTGACGGTGGGCAAGGCGCACTACGACTTCATGGAAGTGCTGCGCCGGCTGGACCTGGACCCGAATGCGCTGGCCGCGGCCGGCGTGCGCGTCTACAAGGTGGGCCTGGTGTTCCCGCTGGAACCCACGCGCATCGTGGAGTTCTGCAGCAACCTGACCGACGTGCTCGTCATCGAGGAAAAGGGCCCGGTGGTGGAGCGCCAGATCAAGGAACTGCTCTACCACCTGCCCGAGTTCCAGCGCCCGCGCGTGGTGGGCAAGACCGACGAGCATGGCGCGCCGGTGCTGAGCGCTTTGGGCGAGCTGCGCCCCAGCCGCATCATGAACACCGTGGCCGACTGGCTGGCGCGCCTCAACCCCGCGCTGGACCGCCGCCACCTGGTGGTGGACTTCCTCACGCCCTGCCTGCTCAGCAATGCCGCCGACGGCGTGCGCCGCCAGCCCTACTTCTGCTCGGGCTGCCCGCACAACACCTCCACCAAGCTGCCCGAAGGCTCGCGGGCGCTCGCCGGCATCGGCTGCCACTTCATGGCCAGCTGGATGGAGCGCGGCACCTCCGGCCTGATCCAGATGGGCGCCGAGGGCGTGGACTGGGCGGCGCACAGCCGCTTCACGAAGGAGAAGCACGTCTTCCAGAACCTGGGCGACGGCACTTACTACCACTCGGGCTATCTGGCCATCCGCCAGGCCATCGCCGCGCGGGCCAACATCACCTACAAGATCCTCTACAACGACGCGGTCGCCATGACCGGCGGCCAGCCGGTGGACGGCACCACCAGCGTGCCGCAGATCGCGCGGCAGGTGGAAGCCGAGGGCGTGAAGAAGCTGGTGGTGGTGTCCGACGACATCGCCAAGTACGACGGCCACCACGGCCTCTTCCCCGCCGGCACCACCTTCCACGACCGCAGCGCCATGGACGCCGTGCAGCGCGAGCTGCGCGAGATCGAGGGCGTCACGGTGCTGATCTACGACCAGACCTGCGCCGCCGAAAAGCGCCGCCGCCGCAAGAAGGGCGAGTTCGCCGACCCGCCCAAGCGCATCTTCATCAACGAGGCGGTGTGCGAAGGCTGCGGCGACTGCGGGGTCGCGTCGAACTGCCTGAGCGTGGTGCCGGTCGAGACCGACTGGGGCCGCAAGCGCGCCATCGAGCAGAGCAGCTGCAACAAGGACTTCTCCTGCGTGAACGGCTTCTGCCCCAGCTTCGTGTCGGTGCACGACCCGGTGCTCAAGAAGAAGGCCGGTGCCCGCTACACCGCGCAAGACCTGGCCCGCGAGATCGCCGCTATCGCCGCCCCCACGCCGTGGGCCTGGACGGGGCCGTTCGACATGCTGGTGACCGGCGTGGGCGGCACAGGTGTGGTGACCGTCGGCGCGCTGGTCACGATGGCGGCCCACCTGGAAGGCAAGCAGGCCTCGGTGCTGGACTTCATGGGCTTTGCGCAAAAGGGCGGTGCGGTGCTCTCCTTCGTGCGCGTGGCGCCCACGCTGGACCTGCTGAACCAGGTGCGCATCGACACCCAGCAGGCCGACGTGCTGCTGGCCTGCGACATGGTGGTGGGCGCCTCGCCCGATGCGCTGGGCACCGTGAAGGCCGGCCGCACCGTGATCCTCGCCAACACGCACGAGCTGCCCACGGCCGGCTTCGTGCGCAACCCAGACGCCTCGCTGCAGGCCCCGTCGCTGCTGGAGAAGATGAAGTTCGCCGTGGGTGAGCACGGCGTGCTGGCCACCGTGGACGCGCAAGACATCGCCCAGCGCCTGATGGGCGACACCCTGCCCAGCAACATCATCATGCTGGGCGCCTGCTGGCAGCGCGGCCTGGTGCCGGTGAGCGAGGCGGCGCTGATGCGCGCCATCGAGCTCAACGGCGTGGCCGTGGACGCCAACAAGGCCGCCTTCGCGCTGGGCCGCCTGGCCATCGCCGCGCCGGACGCCCTGCAACGCCTGGCCGGCGAGATGAACGTGGTGAAGTTTTTCAACTTCGACCAACTCGACGGCCCTGACGGCCTCATCGAGCGCCGCGTGAAGTTCCTGACCGACTACCAAGACGCCGCCTACGCCGAGCGCTACCGCGCGCTCGTTGCCCGCGTGCGTACCGCGGAAGCTGCCCTCGGCCAAGGCCAGCGGCTGACGCAAGCCGTGGCGCGCTACTACGCCAAGCTGCTGGCCATCAAGGACGAGTACGAGGTGGCGCGCCTGTACACCGATGGCCGCTTCGAGCAGGCGATGAAGGACCAGTTCGAGAACTGGTCCAGCCTGAGCTTCCACCTCGCGCCGCCGCTGATCTCCAAGCCCGGCGCCGACGGCCGCGCCAAGAAGATCGAGATGGGCTCGTGGACCTTCACGGCCTTCAAGTGGCTGGCGAAGTTCAAGGGCCTGCGCGGAACCGCGCTGGATGTGTTCGGCAAGACCGACGAGCGCCGCATGGAGCGGCAGCTGATCGTGGACTACGAAAAGCTGGTCGACGAGATCCTGGCCTCACTGTCGGCCGACAACCTGGCCACGGCCGTCGAGCTGGCCCGCCTGCCGGAGAAGATCCGCGGCTACGGCCATGTGAAGCACGCCAACGTGACGGCGGTGAAGACCCAGTGGCAGGCGCTGCTGGACCGCTTCCACGGCCGCGCAGCCGCGGTGGCCGCGCAGCCGGTCGCCATGCCGGTGCGGGTCAAGGGCGTGGCGGAGCTCTGAGGCTCAGAGCGGCTCGTCCCAGCCCAGCGCGGCCATGTCCGCGACACGCTGGGCGGCGTCGCCCAGCAGGATGAAGTCATCCAGCTGCGGCGGCTTCACGGCCGTGCCGGCCAGCATCGCGTGCGCCTGGCCGCGGTGGTGCGTCTGGTGCATGAACAGCTGGGCCATCACCCGCCACAGCGGCTCGCGGGGCCCGGTGGCAAGACCGGCACCGCGGTCGAAAGCGACGACACGGTCGTCATCGGCCGGCACCAGGCCGGCACAGAAGTCGATCAGGCGCCGGTCGCTCTCGTCCTGCCGCACGGCAAGCTCGGCGGCTGTCGTGGCGGGCACATAGGCTGACCAGCGCTTCACCATGTCCGCGTCGCCATGCAGAGCGGCCAGGTAGTAGCCATCCACGGCCAGCAGGTGGTTGAGCGTCAGCGCCAGGCTCGGAAAAAAGCTGGTGCGCGGCGCGTGGAACTCGGCGTTGGACAGACGCGCCACGGCCGCCAGCAGGCGGCGGTTGGCAAGGCAGTTGGCGCGGGCCTGGGTGACGAGCAGCTTCATGGCGCCGATTGTGCGGCGCGCGTGAAAGCGTGAAATCGTGGGTACTGACACTGCTGCCTGGACATGCTTCAATCAACCGACACGCTGGGTCAGCCAAGAAAGACGCCGCTTGCGCATTGGAGACGCCTACACCGGGCCCGAAATGACCAGCCCCACCGCCTGGGTGGCGGCCGCCGTGGTGCTGGCGCTGGGCCTGACACTGACGGCCCTGGCTGTCATCTGGCACCAGCGCCAAGCCAGCGCTGAGGTGCGCAGCCTGCAGGAGCGCCAGATGGAGCGGCTGCAGGCCGATGTCGTCAAGCGGCTCACCATGCCCGTGTACGGGTTGCGGGGCGCGCGCGGCGCCCTGGCGGCGCTGGATGGGCGGCTCACCCGCGACGCGTTCAGTGCCTACGTCGAGTCGCGCGACCTGGCGCAGGAGTTCCCCGGCGTGCGGGGCTTCGGGTTCATTGAGCGCGTGCGCCGCCAGGAGCTGCCGGCCTTCATGGCCGCCCGCCAAGTCACGGGCATCACTCCCTTCCGCGTTCAAACCACGGGAGATCACGACACGCTGTACGTGGTCACCCAGGTCTCGCCGCTGTCGCGCAACTTTGCCGCCTGGGGCATGGACGAAGGGGCCGACCCGGTGCGACGCCAGGCCATCGAGCAGGCGGTCGACACCGGCGAGGTCACGCTGTCCAGCCCGGTGCGGCTGGTGCAGGACCCGCTCAAGGGCCCGGGCTTCCTGCTGCTGCTGCCCGTCTACCAGGGCGGGCTGGACCCCATCACCCCGGCGCAGCGCCGCCTCGCACTGCAGGGCTTGCTGTATGCGCCCCTGGTGGCCAACGAACTGCTGCGCGGCCTGGCCGAACCGTCCGCCGAGTTGCTGAACCTGAAGCTGTCCATCCGCATGCCGGAGGGCGACTACCTGACGCTGCTGGCCACGCGTGACGGCGTGCTGCTGGCGGGGCAGGAAGCCAGCCTGTCGCAGCCCGCAGGCGACTTCATGGCCAGCACCGTCCAGTTCTCGCTGGAAGGGCGTGAGTTCCGGCTGGACACGGCACCAACGCGCCAGGCCGCGATGCAGCTGATGGGGCTGTCCGGTGTGGGCGTGCAGGCCGGCGGCGCGCTGCTGAGCCTGCTGCTGGCCGTGACGGTCTACCTGCTCGCCGCCGGCCGCACGCGGGCGGAACAGATGGCCCGCGCCATGACCGCCGACCTCGCCCGCCTGGCCGCCGTGGCCAGCCACACGACCAACGCGGTGTTCATCACCGACACCGCAAGACGCATCACCTGGGTCAACGACGGCTTCACGCGGCTGACCGGCTACACCGCCGACGACGCGCGCGGCCGACTGCCCAGCGAACTGCTGCACTCCGAGCTCACCGACGACGACACCGTGCATGGCCTGCGCGAGTCCATGGCCGTGGGCCAGGGCAGCAAGGCCGAGCTGATGCAGCGGGCGCGCGACGGCCGCGACTACTGGGTGGATATCGAGATCCAGCCGCTGCTGGGCCGCACCGGCGCGCTGGACGGTTTCCTGGTCATCCAGTCCGACATCACCACCCGCAAGCTCGCGCAGGCCCAGGCCGAGGAGGCGCGGCAGAGCCTGCAAGACCTCTACGACAACGCGCCTTGCGCCTACTACGCGCTGGACCGCCACGGGCTGTTCCTGCAAATCAACGCCCTCGGGCTGCAATGGCTGGGGTGCGCGGCCGACGAACTCATCGGCCGGCGCAGCCCGCGCGACTTCCTCACCGAGCCGGGCCGTGCGGTGTTCGACGAGGCCTTTCCGCGCTTCATGCGCGACGGCCGCGTGTCGGGCCTGGAGTTCGACCTCGCCGCGCCGGACGGCAGCACCCGGCGCGTCAGCCTCTCGGCCACCGCGGTCTACGACAAGCACGGCCAGTACGTGCGAAGCCGTTCGGTGATGTTCGACATCACCGAGACCCACCGCATCCGCCAGCAACTGCACCAGCTCGCACTCGACCAGGAGGCCATGCTGCAAAGCGACCTGGTGGGCATCGCCAAGCTGCGCGAGCGCGTCATCGTCTGGCGCAACCCGGCGCTGGAGCGCATGTTCGGCTTCGAGCCCGGCGCGCTGCTGGGTGCCCCGGTGCGCCGGCTGCACATCGACGACACGACCGACGACACCGTGGGCGCGCTGGCCTACCCGCTGCTCAAGGCCGGCGGCCGCTTCCGCACGCAGGTGCAGATGCAGCGCCAGGACGGCTCGCTGCTGTGGGTGGACCTGGCCGGCGTGGCCTTGCCCGGTGCGAGCGAGGTGTGGGGCAACGAGTCGCTGTGGATGATGGTGGACATCACGCAGAGCAAGGCCCACGAGGCGCGCATGGAACATGCCGCGCTGCACGATGCGCTGACCGGCCTGCCCAACCGCCTGCTGCTGGCCGACCGGCTGCGCCAGGCCATCGCCGCGGCCGAGCGCAATGGCCATGTGTTCGCGCTCGCCTACCTGGACCTGAACGGCTTCAAGCAGATCAACGACCACCAGGGCCACGATGCCGGCGACGAGGTGCTGCAAGCCGTGGCCACGCGGCTGCAGGCCGGGCTGCGCGCCTCCGACACGGTGGCCCGGCTGGGCGGCGACGAGTTCGTCGTGCTGCTCACCCCGCAGCAGGCGCCGGCCGAGGCGCAGCCGGTGCTGGACCGGCTGCTGGATGCGCTGACGCAGCCCATCACGCTGGCCAACGGCGTGACGGTGGCCGTGGGCAGCAGCCTGGGCCTCGCGCACTACCCGCTCGACGGCCGCACGCCCGACGCGCTGATGCGCCACGCCGACGAGGCCATGTACGCCCACAAACGCGCCGGCCGCTCGCGCGCGCTGCAGCGGTAGGGGCGCGCGTCACGCGGCGGTCATGTGTCCGCCGCGACACAGAACGTACGCAAGCCGGATACGGGGTGGCCCGAGCATGGCGGCAGTCCACCCCGGAGCCCTGCCGTGCGCCTGCCCTCGCCCCGCCTTTGCCTGCCCCTGCTGCTCGTGCTGATCGCCGCCATCGCCCTGCTCGCGCTGGTGCTGGCCGCCCTGCCCGCCCAGGCCGCCACGGCCGACGCCGATGGCGCGCGCGTCATCGTCAAGTTCAAGGCCCTGGGCCCGCTGATGCGCGAGGCCCGCGCCCGCGGCGACCGCGGCCCGCAGCAGGCCGCCACGCTGGCCGGCCGGCAAGGCCTGGCCCTGCGCGACGGCCGCATGATCGACGCGCGCAGCCAGGTCGTGTGGGGCGACAAGACGCTCACCTCCGCCGCGCTCGCCGCGCGGCTGGCGCAGGATGCCGACGTCGAGTACGCCGTGCCCGACGAGCGCCGCTACCCGCTGGCCCTGCCCAACGACCCGCTGCTGCCCGCCAGCAGCAGCGCCGCACTGGCGGCCGGGCAGTGGACCCTGCAGGCGCCGGACAGCACGCTGGTGTCCGCCATCAATGCGGTCGGTGCCTGGGCACTGACTACCGGCTCGGCCAGCATCATCGTCGCCGACGTGGACACCGGCGTGCTGCTGACCCACCCCGACCTGTCGGCCAAGCTGGTGGCCGGCTACGACTTCGTCTCCTCGACCACCACGGCCGGTGACGGCGGCGGCCGCGACAGCGACGCCACCGACCCCGGCGACTGGACCACCGCCAACCAATGCGGCAGCGGCCACGCCGCCACCAACAGCAGCTGGCACGGCACCAAGACGTCCAGCATCATCGGCGCGCACACCAACAACGGCGTCGGCATGGCGGGCGTGGGGCATGACGTGAAGATCCTGCCCGTGCGCGTGCTGGGCAAGTGCGGCGGCAGCGACTCCGACATCATTGCCGGCATGCTGTGGGCCGCCGGGCTGACCAGCGTGCCCACCGCCAACCCCAATCCGGCCAAGGTCATCAACCTCAGCCTGGGCGGCAGCGGCAGTTGCAGCGCGGCCTACCAGGACGCCATCAACCAGCTCATCGCGGCCGGCGTCACCGTCGTGGCCGCCGCCGGCAACGAGGAAGGGCTGGCCGTCAGCGTGCCGGCCAACTGCACGGGCGTCGTCGCCGTGGCCGGCGTGCGCCACAGCGGCACCAAGGTCGGCTTCTCCAGCCTGGGCCCCGAGGTGGCCATTGCCGCGCCCGCCGGCAACTGCGTCAACAGCAGCGGCGCCTGCCTCTACCCCATCCTCACCGCCACCAACAGCGGCACCAGCACCGCCAGCACGCACGGCTACAGCAACAGCAGCAACTACTCGGTGGGCACCAGCTTTGCGGCGCCCATGGTGTCGGGCGCTGCGGCGCTGATGCTGTCGGTCAACCCGTCGCTGAAGCCGGCGCAGATCAAGTCGCTGCTGCAGAGCACGGCACGCAGCTTCCCCGCGCAACCTGCGGGCAGCAGCGTGCCCGCCTGCCGCGCCCCCACCAGCACCGTGCAGGACGAGTGCTACTGCACCACCTCCACCTGCGGCGCCGGCCTGCTGGACGTCGGTGCGGCCGTGACGGCCGCGGCCAGCGCGGCGGCACCGACCGCCAGCATCACCGCCAGCGCGTCCACGGTGACCGCCGGCAGCACCGTGACGCTGGACGCCGCCGGCTCCACCGCGCCCGGCACGCGCAGCATCACCGGCTGGGCCTGGCGCATCACGGCCGGCGCGGGCCTGGCCAGCTTCAGCGGCGCCACCAATGCCGCCACCGCCAGCCTGGTGACCACCGGCGTCGGCAGCGTGACCGTGCAGCTCACCGTGACCGACAGCGCCGGCCAGCAAGCCGCCACCACCCGCACGCTGACGCTCACCGCCCCGGCCGCGCCCACCGTGAGCATCGTCGCCTCGGCCAGCGCCGTGGCGGCCGGCACGCCGGTCAGCGTCGACGGCAGCAGCGCCAAGGCGGCCACGGGCTTCGCCATCGCCAGCTACCAGTGGAGCGTCAGCGCCACGCCCGCTGGCCTGGCCACGTTCACCACGGCCACCAACGGCGCCACGGCCAGCATCAGCACGCTGGGCAGCAGCAGCGGCAGCTTCACCGTGACGCTGACCGTCACCGACTCGCTGGGCCAGACCGGCAGCGCCAGCACCACGGTGACCGTGACGCCGCTGGGCCCGACGGCCAGCATCAACGCCTCGGCCACGACCGTGACCGCTGGCAACAGCGTGACGCTGGACAGCACAGGCTCCAGCGCCCCGGCCGGGCGCACGCTGACCGGCTATGCGTGGAGCATCACCAGCGGCAGCGCCATCGCGGCGTTCAGCGGCAGCACGACGGGCGCCACCGCCACCGTCACCACCAGCGCGGCAGGCACGTTCACGGTGCAGCTGACGCTGACCGACAGCGCGGGCGCGCAGGCGGTCAAGACGCAGACGCTCACGGTGTCGGCTGCCAGCACGGCCACAAGCGGCTCGAGCAGCAGCTCGGGCGGAGGTGGTGGCGGCGGGATGGCGGTTTGGTGGCTGCTGGGCCTGCTGGGTGCGGCCTGGACGCTCGGGCGCCGTCGGCACTTCTTCGCCAGCGCGTGAGTGCGGTGCCGGGATCCGGGCCCGGCATGGGCCTCCCGCGGGAACCCACCCTTCAACCAGGCGAGCTCACCCCCCCCGACACCGGCTCCACCGTGACGCCGACCTTCAACGTCGCCACGCCGCCGCCTCGCAGCACCCCACGCAGCGGCGCCACGTCCGCGTAGTCGCGCCCCCAGGCCAGCGTCACGTGGTCCAGGTTGGCCGGCACATCGTTGGTCGGATCCAGCGCCAGCCAGCCCTGCTCGGGGCACCACAGCTCCACCCAGGCGTGCGATGCATCGGCCCCCACCAGCTTGGGCTGGCCGGGCGGCGGCCGTGTCAGCAGGTAGCCCGATACATAGCGCGCCGCCAAGCCCAGCGCGCGGCAGGCGGCGATGAAGACGTGGGCAAAGTCCTGGCACACGCCGCTGCGCTGCGCCAGCGCGTCGGCCGCGCGCGTGGCCACCGTCGTGCTGTGCGGCAGGTAGCGCAGGTCGGTGTGGATCTGGTGCATCAGCGCCAGCCCCGCCGCGGCCAGCGTGCGGCTGGGCAGGAAGGCGCGGCGCGCATAGGCAGCCAGGGCCTCGTCGGGCGCGGTGTAGGCCGAGGCCAGCGCGAATTCGTCAGCCTCCTGCAGCCCGCGGCCGGCGCGGTAGCGCAGGCCCAGCGCCACGGCCTCCCACGCCGGGCCGCGGTTGGGGTCGGGGGCGGGACGGTCCTGCAGCTCGACGACGAAGCGGCTGTCGACGCTGAGCTCCTCGTGCACGCGCGCATGGCCGAAGCTCAGGTGGCGGTTGCCCCAGGGGTCGCGGCGCAGGTGGGGCGCCAGCGCGGCGGCGTCCAGCGCCAGGCCTTCGATGCCCCAGGCGTCGGGCAGCGGGTCGATGGACAGCTGCCAGCCGGCCACGCGCTGCCAGGGCGTCTCGCGCGGCGCCAGGCAGGCGGTGTGGTGCGCCCACTCCACCGGCGCCCCGTAGGTGTAGTCGGTGACGTGGTGGACAGACAGCGTCACGCTCATTGCCACACCCGTTGCTCAGCGCCGGTGACGTGCGCGAAATAGCGGTGGCTGAGCACCGACGACAACTCCCCGGCCTGCGCCGCCGCGCGGCGCAGCTGCTGCACGAGCAGCGGTGCCGACGCCGTCAGCTCGCCCAGCGGCCAGCCCTCGGGCACAGGCAGCTCGCCCACGACACCGGCGGCCCAGGCAGGGTCGTGGCGCGCCAGCTTGTTGAAGCGCTCGCGCAGCGTGCGGGCCACCCAGGCCAGCGAACGCGGGTTGTCGGTGTTGTGCACCAGCAGGTGCAGCAGCGGCGCGGCCTCGCGGCGGGCCTGGAACTGGGCGCGGTAGGTGATGGTGGAGTCGAACACCCCCAGCAGCAGCGCGAAGCCGTCCTCGGTGAGGGCCAGCGGCTGCGCGCCGGGGCCGGTCTGCTCGAAGGCCTCGGCCAGCACCTCGGCGTGGAAGGACAGCCGCTCGATCTGCCGGCCGATGGACAACAGCCGCCAGCCGTCGTCGCGGGTCATGCGGTCGGTCTGCACGCCGGTGATCGCCGCCAGGTGGGTGTCGGCGCGCGCCAGCACGTTGAGCACATCGGTCATCGGCAGGGCTTGGGCCGGGCGGTCCAGCACGGCGCGCAGGTGCTGCTCGAACTGCGCCGCCGCCTCGTGGATGAGGCGCCAGGCCTCCGGCGACAGCCGCTCGCGCAGCGCCTGCGCGCAGCCCTGCAAGGCGCGCAGGTTCCAGCCCACGCTGTTGATGCCCGAGCCCGGCAGCAGCGAGCCCAGCAGCGCGCGCTCGAAGCCGCGCGGGTCGTCCTGCGCCAGCGGCGCGGCGGCGCCCACCAGCCCGTGGCGGCGCGACAGCGCGTCCAGCAGCGGCAGCATGGGCGGCGGCATGGCGCCGCGCTGCACCATGACGCTGGCCTCGATGACATAGCGCGCCAGCCGTGCGCTGTTCTCGGCCCGCTCGGTGTAGCGGCCCAGCCAGAACAGGTTCTCGGCGGCGCGGCTGGTGACAGTCCAGTGCGCGTCGCGCAGATCGGTGGCCTGCAGCGGCTGGGACAGCAGCGTGGTGCGGTCCACCTCGCCGTCGGTCATGACCCAGGTGTCGGCGCTCAAGCTGCCGCGCTGGATGGACAGCCAGGCGTCGGCCAGCGGGTCGCGGCGCGGCGCCACGCGGGTGAGGCCACCGGGCAGCACCTTCCAGCCGCCCTGCCCGTCGGTCAGCGCGAACACGCGCAGCACGGCCACACGCGGGTCCAGCGCGCCACGCATCCAGACCGGGTGCTTGGTGGGCTTGACGCGGGCCTGCAGCGTGTAGGCCGTGGGGTCGGCATCGATGCGCGCGGCCAGCGCCTGCAGCTCGGGCTCGCCAAGCTCGGCCGCCACCACCGGCGCGAAGTGGCGCGTGGTGGTGCTGGCCGAGAACGTGGGCACGACGACAAACTCCGCCAGGCGCGGCCGCAGCGTGTGCCAGGCGCTCTCCTCGCCACACCACCAGCTCTGGATGGCGGGCAGCTTCAGCGGCTCGCCCAGCAGGCGCTCGGCCACGGCGGGCCAGAAAGCCGTGAGGCCGGGGCTCTCCAGCCAGCCGGCGCCCGGCACGTTGGCGATGACCACCTCGCCCGCGCGCGCCGCCTGCAGCAGACCGGGCACGCCGAGGATGGACTCCGGGCGCAGCTCCAGCGGGTCCAGCCAGGTGTCGTCGACACGGCGCAGCAGCACGTGCACGCGCTCCAGGCCGGCCAGCGTCTTCAGGTAGACCTTGTCGGCGCGCACGGTCAGGTCGGCGCCCTCCACCAGCGTGATGCCGAGGTAGCGCGCCAGGAAGGCCTGCTCGAAGTAGGTCTCGTTGCGCGGGCCGGGCGTCAGCAGCGCCACGCGCGCCTGGGCGCTGCGCTCAGCGGCCGGCGACAGCTTGACCAGCGCCTCGATGAAGTCGCGGTAGCTGGCGGCCAGCCGCTGCACCTGCATCTGCCGGAAGGCCTCGGGGAACTGCTGCGCAATGATGAGCCGGTTCTCCAGCACATAGCCCAGGCCCGATGCGGCCTGCGTGCGCTGGCCCACGACGCGCCAGTGCCCATCGCTGGCGCGGGTCAGGTCGAAGGCCAGCACGTGCAGGTGCACGCCGCCGGGCGGGCGACTGCCGTGCATGGCACGCAGGTATTGCGGGTGGGCCAGCACCAGCGACGCCGGCAGCAGCCCCTCCTTGAGCAGGTGGCGCTCGCCGTAGGTGTCGGCCATCACGGCCTCCAGCAGCCGCGCCCGCTGCAGGATGCCGGCCTCGATGTCGCGCCACTCGCCCGGCTCGATGAGCATGGGCAGCAGCTCCAGCGGCCAGTGCCGGGCCAGCGCGCCTTCGGTGCCGTCCTGGCCGGGCAGCGGCGGCGCGTCGCTGTGCACGTTGTAGCTGGCGCCGTCTTCCAGCACGCGGCGCTGCACGCGCAGCGTCTTGGCCGACAGCTCCTGCCAGCCCGCTGCGCCGCCGGCCTGGAAGAAGCGCTGCCAGCGCGGGGCCAGGCCCGGCTGCGGCTCGCCGGGCTGGTTGACGTGCCCGGTCAGTTCGTAGAAATGCCCGTCACGGCTGCGCAGCGCGCTGGCGGCCGCCAGCACCAGCGGGTCGGGCGCACCGGCATCGTCCGGCTCGTCGGGGAGCAGGCTCCACTGGCTGGGGGTGGGCTCGGACATGGCGCGGGTCGAGGAAGGGGTGGGATTGTCAAGCAATCCCGGGCCGGCGCTAGGCGAGGAAACCGCGCAGCACGCGCTCGGCCGCGGCCGGGTCGTCGCGCCACGCGCCATGGCCCACACCAGGGAAGCGCGCCAAGCCGGCCAGCCACTGCGGCGGGATGGCCGCGGCAATCTCCGCCGCGTCCTCGGGCGGCGTGACGGGGTCGGCCTCGCCGGCCATCACCAGCACCGGGCATTGCACGTTCGCCAAGCCGGGCCGCAGGTCCATGCCGGGCAGCTCGGTGCGGGTGTGCTCGAACAGGATGTCGGGCTTGAACTGCATCCAGCCGCCGGCATCCGGCGCCTTGGGCTGCGTGTTGTAGAGATGGCGGCAATGCTGCTCGTAGGCGGCCCAGGTGTCGGGGCCGGGGCGCTCCCAGAAGTCGCGCGTGGCCTGCGCAGCGTCAGGCCCGCCCAGCGCGCCGAAGCGCTCGATCTTGCGCGCCAGGCCGAAGTGGTGCGAGGTGCTGGACAGCACCACCTTGCTCGCATGCGCCGGGTGGCGCGCGAGATAGCGCTGCGCGACGAAGCCGCCGAAGCTCTGGCCCAGCACGATGGGCTTGTCGATGCCCAGCCTGTCGCACAGCCGCACGATGTCGTCGGCGAACACGTCCAGCCGCATCTCGTCCAGCGGCCGCGGGCTGCTGCGGCCGTGGCCGCGCTGGTCGAAGTAGACGACCTGGCAGAGGTCGGTGAAGCGGCTGAAGAAGGGCCGAAAGCCGGTGTGGTCGAAGCCGGGGCCGCCGTGGATGAGCAGCAGCGTGGGCTTTTGCTTCAGCACACGGCCGACGGGCTCGTGGCCCAGGCCTTCGATGTCGACAAAGAGGCGGACGCCAGGTTGGATTTCGATCAGCATTTCAGTGGTGCCCGGCCGCCCGAAGCCACTGACCGCCACCTTGGGGGGGCAGCTCGCAGCTGCGGGCGTGGGGGCTGTCGTTTCCGCTAGTTTGCCTTGCGCAGATCCAGCGTGAACGGGAACTCCAGGCTGCGCTTCGGCTCGCCCACCTCGACGCGACCCGGCGTGTGGCCGTGCGACGTGAAGCGCGCCAGGCGGCGGCTCTCGGCCTCGTAGGCATTGACGGGCAGCGTCGCGTAGTTGCGGCCACCCGGGTGGGCGACGAAGTAGCGGCAGCCGCCCAGCGATTTCTGCTGCCAGGTGTCGACGAGGTCCAGCGTCAGTGGCGCGTGGATGCCAATGGTGGGATGCAGCGCCGACGGCGGCAGCCACGCGCGGTAGCGCACGCCAGCCACGAACTCGCCGACGCGGCCGGTGGGCTGCAGCGGCAGCGGCTGGCCGTTGACGGTGATGCGGTGGCGCGGGTCCACGAGGCCGCTGACATGCACCTCCAGCCGCTCCAGCGATGCGTCCACATAGCGCACCGTGCCGCCGGCCGAGCCCTCCTCGCCCATCACATGCCAGGGTTCCAGCGCACTGCGCAGCGTGACATGCACGCCGCGCGCAGCGAACTCGCCCAGCTTGGGGAAGCGGAACTCGACATGCGGCGCGAACCAGGCGGCATCCAGCGCGTAGCCGGCGTCCTGCATGTCCTGCGTGACGTCGGCGAAGTCCTCGCGCACGAAGTGCGGCAGCAGCCAGCGGTCGTGCAGCTCGGTGCCCCAGCGCACCAGCGGCGCGCGGTAGGGCGCTTTCCAGAAGCGCGCGATCAGCGCGCGCAGCAGCAGCTGCTGCACGATGCTCATGCGCGCATGCGGCGGCATCTCGAAAGCGCGCAGCTCCAGCAGGCCCAGGCGGCCGGTCGTGGAGTCGGGCGAGTACAGCTTGTCGATGCAGAACTCGCTGCGGTGCGTGTTGCCGGTCACGTCCACCAGCACGTTGCGCAGCGTGCGATCGATCAGCCAGGGCGGCACAGCCTCACCGTGGCGCTCGGCCAGCTTGTGGATCTCCGCCAGCGCGATCTCCAGCTCGCGCAGCTGGTCGTTGCGCGCCTCGTCCACGCGCGGCGCCTGGCTGGTCGGGCCGATGAAGAGGCCGCTGAACAAATAGCTCAGGCTGGGGTGGTTGTGCCAGTAGGCCAGCAGCGACGCGAGCAGCGACGGCCGGCGCAGGAAGGGCGAGTCGGCCGGCGTCGCGCCCCCCAGCACGAAGTGGTTGCCGCCGCCAGTGCCGCTGTGGCGGCCGTCGATCATGAACTTCTCGCTGGACAGGCGCGTCTGCCGCGCGGCCTCGTACAGGAACTCGGTGTGCTGCACCAGCTCGCCCCAGTTGTGGGCCGGGTGGATGTTGACCTCGATGACGCCGGGGTCGGGCGTGACGGCCAGCAGCTTCAGGCGCGGGTCGCGCGGCGGTGGGTAGCCCTCCAGCACGATCTTGAAGCCGGTGTCCTCGCAGGCGGCCTCGACGGCGGCCAGCAGCTCCAGGTAATGCTCCAGCTTCTCCAGCGGCGGCATGAAGACGTACAGCACGCCGCTGGCGCTGCCCTTGGCCTCGGCCGCGGGGCCGTTGGCACGGCGCGGGTCGCGCGCCTCCACGCACAGCGCCGTCCGCGTGATCCAGTGCGCGCTCTCGAAGCGCACCGGCGCGCTCGCATCCGCCGATGGCGGCCACGGCGAATCACCCGGCGCAAAGCCGGTGCGCGCGCCGCCCGCCGCCGCTGCGCCGCCAGCGCGCCGCAGCCCCGGGCCTGGACCGGTGGAGGTGACGCCCTGCACCTGCGCCTTCAGCGCGGCCGAGGCCGGCAGCATGCCGCGCGGCGCGAACGGGTCCTGCTCGATCAGGTAGGGGTAGTCGCTCTTGCCCACCCAGGGCAGCGAGTCCAGCGGCAGCCGCCAGCCCATCGGCGAATCGCCCGGGAAGAGATACAGCCGCTCGTCACGGAAGAACCACGGGCCGGTCTGCCAGCGCGCCCCGGCCAGTGCCGGCGCGTCGCCCGCGTGGCGCAGCGGGAGCACGTAGCCCACCACATGCGACAGCCCTTGCTCGAACACGCGGCGCAGGCGCACGCGCTCCAGTTCGTCGTCCAGCCGCGAGTCGAAGGGGTCGACGTTGACCGGCAGGCGGCGCTCGCGCCACAGGTAGTACCAGGTGTCTTCAAAGCCCGGCTGCACATGCGTGTCGGGCAGGCCCAGCCGTGCGGTCAACGCGGCCATGAAGGTCTTGGCATGCTCGCTGGTGTAGGCATGGCCTTCGCGCTCATCGGCGAACCAGTCGGCATTGCGCCAGCAGGGCTGGCCGTCGGCGCGCCAGTAGATGGACAGCGCCCAGCGCGGCAGTTGCTCGCCCGGGTACCACTTGCCCTGGCCGAAGTGCAGGAAACCGCCCTGGCCATACTCGTCGCGCAGCCGGTGCGTCAGCTGCTGGGCGTAGAGCCGCTTGGTCGGCCCCAGCGCCTCGGTGTTCCATTCGGGCGCGTCGCGGTCTTCCACGGCGACGAAGGTGGGCTCGCCGCCCATCGTCAGCCGCACGTCACCGGCGTGCAGTTCAGCATCGACCTGCTCGCCTAGCTTGAGCACCTCGGCCCATTGCGCCTCGGTGTAGGGCTTGGTCACGCGCGGCGATTCGTAGATGCGCGTGACGTGCATCTCGTGGCCGAACTCGACCTCGCTCTCGTCCACCGCGCCGCTGATGGGCGCCGCGCTGCCCGGCGTGGGCGTGGCCGCGAGCGGGATGTGGCCCTCGCCCGCCAGCAGGCCCGAGGTCGGGTCCAGGCCTATCCAGCCGGCGCCGGGCAGGTAGACCTCGCACCAGGCGTGCAGGTCAGTGAAGTCGACCTCGGTGCCGCTGGGCCCGTCCAGCGCCTTCTCGTCGGGCGTGAGCTGGATCAGGTAGCCCGACACGAAACGCGCCGCCAGGCCCAGGTGGCGCAGCAGCTCGACGAGCAGCCAGCCGGAGTCGCGGCAGGAACCCGAGGCCTTCTGCAGCGTTTCCTCTGGCGTCTGCACGCCGGGTTCCAGGCGGATCAGGTAGGACACGCTGCGCTGCACGCGCTGGTTCAGGTCGACGAGGAAGTCGATGGTGGCGCGCTCGCCGCGCGGGATGTCCTTCAGGTAGGCGGCCAGCAGCGGCGTGGCCGGGCCGGCCTGCAGGTAGGGCGCCAGCTCGATCTGCTGGGCCTCGTCGTAGGCGAACGGGAAGGTCTGGGCGTGCGGTTCCAGGAAGAAGTCGAACGGGTTGTAGACCGCCATCTCGGCGACCAGGTCCACCGTGACGGTGAACTCGGTCGTCTTCTCGGGGAAGACGAGGCGCGCGAGGTAGTTGGCGAACGGGTCCTGCTGCCAGTTGATGAAGTGCTTGGCGGGCTCGACCCGCAGCGAGTAGCTGAGGATGGGCGTGCGGCAGTGCGGCGCAGGGCGCAGGCGGATGACCTGCGGGCCGAGCTGCACGGGGCGGTCGTATTTGTAGCGGGTGACGTGTTTGAGGGCGACGTGGATGCTCATGGGTTTCTCTCACCGCGCCTGTGGGCGGATGCTCATTCCAAGATTCGTTTGATGGCAACGCCCGTGCCGGGATTTCGCCCCGGCGGGCGACCTACTTTCTTGTGTCGACAAGAAAGTAGGCAAAGAAACGACCCCCGATCCGCCCGCCCTTCGCTGCGCTACGGGTTCCCTGCGGTACTCAGGTCTTGAGGCCTCGCGCAGAACTCGCTTCGCTACGCTGCGCTCAGACAACTGCGCGAAGTCAGTCCACAAAGTGCGCTGCGCGCACGGCCTCAAGCCCTTCCGATCCTCGGCGCGCTCAGAGGGGGGAAGAGAAATACCTCGGTGCGGACCGTATTCGGGGTTGGCTGTTGGCTGTTGGGGTGTGGGCCGTTCCTTCACTCCCCTTCTAAACCGCCGAGAAGCGCAGGAGCCCGGGGCGCGAGCGCAGCGAGCCTCGACCTCTGACTTCGCGCCCCTTTGTCTGAACGGAGCGTAGCGAAGCGAGTTGGGCGCGGCCCCGGGTTCCGAGCATCGCAGGGGACCCACCCGTTCTCGGGTGGGCGGTTTTGCAGGGGCGACTTTTTGCCTACTTTTTGGTCGCCCAAAAAGTAGGTCGCCCGCCGGGGCGAACTCCCGGCTGGGCCTGTGCGACAACCAACCCTCCGAGCAAGCAACCGAAAGACTGGTCATCGCAACAAACTCAAGCCGACGGCACCAAGAAGTCCCGGCTGATCCGCGCCCCCAGGTCTGCCACCTCCGCGAGGAAGCCATCCAGGAACGGATGCATGCCCTCCGCCAGGATCTCGTCGATGCGGCCAAAGCTCAGCTCCGCCTCCAGCCGCCCCACGCGCCTCAGCGTCTCCGCCGACTGCGGGTTGGCCACGCGCTTCAGGTTGGCCAGCATGCGCGTGATGCAGTGCGAGAGCGAGCGCGGCATGTCGGGCCGCAGGATCAACAGCTCGGCCACCTTGTCGGGCTGAATCACGTTGCTGTAGACCTTGCGGTAGATCTCGAAGCCCGACACCGAGCGCAGCACGGCCGACCAGTAGTAGAAGTCGCGCGCCGCATCGCGTTCGCTGCCCACGCCGTCGTGGCGATAGAACTTCACGTCCAGCAGCCGCGCCGTGTTGTCGGCCCGCTCCAGGAAGGAACCGATGCGGATGAAGTGGAAGGCCTCGTCCTGCAGCATGGTGCCCACCGTCACGCCGCGCGACAGGTGCGAGCGGTACTTGACCCACTCGAACAGCTGCGACGGGTCACGCGTCAGCGCGCCGTCGCGCAGCAGGCGGCGGAACTCCAGCCAGGTCTGGTTCATGGTCTCCCAGACCTCGGTCGTCAGCGCGCCTCGCACCGCGCGGGCGTTCTCGCGCGCGGCGCGCAGGCAGTTGAAGATGGACGAGAGGTTGCCCTCGTCGGCCACCATGAACTCCATGACGTTGCGCGCGTTGATGGCCGCGTACTTGGCGCCATACAGGCCGTTCAGCTCGGAGATGGACACCAGGCTGCGCCAGGTCTGCTCGGACTCCTCGGTGGACTGCGGCTGCAGCGAGGTCTGGTAGGCGATGTCCAGCATGCGGGCCGTGTTCTCGGCCCGCTCGATGTAGCGGCTCAGCCAGAAGAGGTGGTCAGCGGTTCTCGAAAGCATGTTGTCGTCTCCCTCAGTCTTCCAGCACCCAGGTGTCCTTGGTCCCGCCGCCCTGGCTGCTGTTGACCACGAGAGAACCCTCCTTCAACGCCACGCGCGTGAGCCCGCCCGGCACCATGCGCACCGACGAGCCTGACAGCACGAAGGGTCGCAGATCAATGTGACGGGGCGCGATGCCCGATTCCACAAAGGTCGGGCAGGTCGACAGCGACAGCGTCGGCTGCGCGATGTAGTTGCCCGGGTTGGCCACAAGCTGCGCACGGAAGGCCTCGATCTCGGCCTTGGTCGCGGCGGGGCCGACGAGCATGCCGTAGCCGCCCGCGCCATGCACCTCCTTCACCACCAGCTCGGACAGGTGGGCCAGCGTGTAGGCCAGGTCGTCCTTCTCGCGGCAGACGTAGGTCGGCACGTTCTGCAGGATGGGCTTCTCGCCGAGATAGAACTCGATCATCTTGGGCACGTAGGGGTAGATGGACTTGTCGTCCGCGATGCCCGTGCCGATGGCGTTGGACAGCGTCACCTTCCCGGCCTTGTACGCGTCCACCAGGCCGGCGCAGCCCAGCTGCGAGTCGGCGCGGAAGACCTGCGGGTCCAGGAAGTCGTCATCGATGCGGCGGTAGATGACGTCCACGCGCTTGGGCCCGCGGGTGGTGCGCATGTAGACGAAGCCACCGTCGACGAACAGATCCTGGCCCTCCACCAGCTCCACGCCCATCTGCTGGGCCAGGAAGGCGTGCTCGAAGTAGGCCGAGTTGTACATGCCGGGCGTCATGACGACGACCGTCGGGTCAGCCACGCCGGGCGGGGCGACGCTGCGCAGCGTGTCCAGCAGCAGGTCGGGGTAGTGCGCGACCGGCGCGATGCGGTGGTTGACGAACAGCTCCGGGAAGAGCCGCATCATCATCTTGCGGTTCTCCAGCATGTAGCTCACGCCGCTGGGCACGCGCAGGTTGTCCTCCAGCACGTAGTAGTCGCCGCTGCCGTCGGCGTTGCCGGCGCGCACGATGTCGACCCCGGCGATGTGGCTGTAGACATTGCCCGGCACGTCCACGCCCATCATCTCCTTGCGGAACTGGGCGTTGTTCAGGATTTCGTCGGCCGGGACGATGCCGGCCTTGAGGATCTCCTGGTCGTGATAAACGTCGTGGATGAAGCGGTTCAGCGCCGTCACGCGCTGGGCCAGGCCGGCCTGCATGGACGTCCACTCGGACGCCGGGATGACCCGCGGGATCAGGTCGAACGGGATCAGGCGCTCGGTGCCTTCGCCCGAGTCCTTGTCGCCATAGACGGCGAAGGTGATGCCCACGCGGCGGAAGATCAGCTCGGCCTGTTCGCGCCGTTCGCGCATCAGGCTCTCGGGCTGTTCGGCCAGCCAGCGGGCGTAGGCCTCGTAGTGCGCGCGGGTCTGGGCCCCGCGGGCGGCGTGCATTTCATCGAAGGCGGTCTGCATCGTTGCTCCTCTCGCAGCCACCGACGCAAAAACCGCGCCCACGACGGACGCCAAGTCTGGTGCACCCGGGCACCGCCGCAGTGCAGGCGGGCCCGACACCGGCGCATCGGGGCACCAGAGTTATACCGGTGCCCCGCACCGCCGCCCTTCGGGCGTCAGAAACGCAGCTGCACGCCCGTGCTGACCGAGCGCCCCGGCTGCGGCGCCAGCGCACGCAGCGTGGGCACGGCCGTCGCGTTGTAGGCCAGCTTGTTGCCGAGGTTGTCCAGCTTCAGGTACCACAGGCCGTCGCCCTGGCCCCAGTTGAACTGGCGCGCCAGGCTGAGCCGCAGCGTGCCGTAGCCGGCCGTGGCGGTGTCGAACGGCGCCACGCGGGTCTGGCGCGCTGCGCCACGCCATTCCAGCCGGCCCGACCACGCGCCCTGCCGGGCCTCCAGGCCCAGCAGGGCGCGCAGCGGCGCCAGGCGCGGCAACGGCTCGCCGGTCTGCGTGTTCTCGCCCCGCACCGCGTCCAGCTGGCCCAGCAGCGCCACGGCCGGGTGCGCCTGCCAGCGCGCCTCGATCTCCACGCCGCGCAAGCGCGCCGGCACGGCCTGGAAGGCGTAGACCGGCAGCACCTCGCCCTCGTCCTCCACCGTCTGGCCATTGGCCTGCAGCGCGATGTAGTTGCGAAAGCGCGTCTCGTACACATTGATATGGGCATGGCTCTGGCCGCCTTCCCACTTCAGGCCCAGGTCCGCGCCACGCGAACGCTCCACGCCCAGGCTGGCGTCGCCCACCTCGAAGGCGGCCGTCGCCACGTGCAGACCGTTGGCAAACAGCTCGTAGTAGGCCGGCGCACGCTGCGTGCGGTTCAGGTTGGCGCTCAGGCTCCAGCCACCGTCCAGCGGCAGCACGCCGCTCAGCGCCAGGCTCAGCGGGCTGAACGTGCGCTGCTGCACGGGGCCGAAGCGCTCGCCCCCGTCGGAATCAACTGTCACGCGCTCGGTGCGCACGCCGGCCGACCAGTCCACGCCGGCCAGACGCGCCTGCTCCAGCAAGAAGACACCGGTGCTGCGCGTGCGCGTGCTGGGCACGAAGGCCTCGTCGCCCAATGCCGAGAAATCCAGCGACTCGGTCTGCACGCCGACCAGGCCCTTCAACGGGCCGAGGGGTGCGTGCTCCACCTCCAGCCGGCCGTCCGTGCCCCGGCTCTTGAAGGTGGTGCCGACTTCCTCGCCCTCCATCTCGGTGTGCTCGTAGCGGTTGCGGCTGAGCTGCCAGCCGATGCGACGCACCGGGCCGCTGGCGGTGGCCCACTCACCCGCTGTCGCCAGCCGCTGGCGCTGCATGCGGATGGTCACGTCGGCCTCGGCCGTTGTGCCGTAGTCGGTGTGGAAGTCGTCCACCGACACGCCCGCGAAACCGCCCTGGAAGAACACCGAGCCGCCCACCGCGCCGCCGTGACTGCGCGCGGCAGCGTTGCGCACGCTGGTGCGGCGCTCGGCGCCGTCGTCGGTGGGGCTGCTGAAGCGCGGCGTGCGCTGGTCGCCAGCGTCGCGGCCGGCCAGGTCCACGTGCCAGCCCACGCCCGCGTTCGGCCGGCCAGAGCCGCCGTCCAGCACCACGGCACCGCTGCGCTCGCGGCTGGCGCCCCCCAGGCGCAGCTCGGCCGCGCCGCTGAGGCCCTCGGTCAGCGTGCGCGGGATGCGGTTGTCCAGCGTGTTGACGACGCCGCCCACCGCGTTGCCGCCGTACAGCAGCGCCGCCGCGCCGCGCAGCACCTCCACCTTGTCGATGACCAGCGGGTCGATGGCCACGCCGTGGTCGAAGCTGAGGCTGGACGCGTCCACCGACGCGCCAGAGTTGTTCAGGATGCGCACGCGGTCACCGTCCAGCCCGCGGATGACGGGGCGGCTCGCGTTGGGGCCGAAGTGGGTGGCCGACACGCCGGGCAGGCCCTGCAGCGTGTCGCCGAGGGTGGCGGCGCGGGTCAGCACAAGGGCGTCGCCAGACAGCGAGTCGCTGGGCTGGGCCAGCACCTGGCTCTTCAGCGGGTTGCCGGTGACGACGACCTTGTCGAGGGACTCGGTGGGCGCGGGATTGGCCTGGGCGGCCAGGTTGAAGCAGGCAGCCGCGATGGGCGCCAGGACGTGGGGACGCATGGAGAGGACTTCCGGAACTGAAAACGCAAGGCGCGCACGCCGCCAGCACGGGCGGTGTGCGCAGGGAGCTTGGGGTTCAGACGGAAGCGGGCGGCGCGCGTGCGGGCGGGCGCCAGGTCGCGTCGCTCGCGACCGCCGGTTCCAGGCCTGCGGCCGCCAGCACATCGCCCGCCACGGGCGCGGGCAGCGGCCCGGGCAGGGCCGCCGGCACGCCACCGGCCAGATGGGCTGCAGTCAGGCAGAGGTCGCAATCGACGAGATGGACGAGGCCGTCGTCTGGCCGATCGCTGACGTGCGTGAACGCGTGCGCCCCCGCCATCGCCTGGGCGATGGGCAGAATCAGAGCCAGCCAGAGCAGCCAGCCGCGGATGTTGCGACGAAGGTTCACGGCCGCAATCCTAAACTCGGACCCCTCACAGAGCCTGAAGTCACCCGCTCATGAAGCTCATCGACACCATCCTGGCCGACGCGCCCGAGATCACGGCCATCCGCCGCGACCTGCACAAGCACCCTGAACTCTGCTTCCATGAGGAGCGCACCGCCGACGTCATCGCCAAGGCCTTGACCGACTGGGGCATCCCCATCCACCGGGGCCTCGGCAAGACGGGCGTGGTCGGCATCGTCAAGAACGGCACGTCCTCCCGCGCCGTGGGCCTGCGTGCCGACATCGACGCGCTGCCCATGACCGAGCGCAACCAGTTCCCGCACGCCAGCAGCTACCTGGGCCGCATGCACGCCTGCGGCCACGACGGCCACACCGCCATGCTGCTGGCCGCCGCCAAGCACCTGGCCACCCACCGCAACTTCGACGGCACGGTGTACCTGGTGTTCCAGCCCGCCGAGGAAGGCGGCGGCGGCGCGCGCGAGATGATCAAGGACGGTCTGTTCGAGAAGTTCCCGATGGAGGCCATGTTCGGCGCCCACAACTGGCCCGGCATGAAGGCCGGGCAGTTCGCGCTCAAGACCGGGCCGGTGTTCGCGAGCAGCAACGAGTTCAAGATCACGCTGCGCGGCAAGGGCTCGCACGCGGCCATGCCGCACCTGGGCGTGGACCCGGTGCCGGCGGCCTGCCAGCTGGTGTCGGCCTTCCAGACCATCATCAGCCGCAACAAGCGGCCCATCGACCCGGGCGTGATCTCCGTGACCATGATCCACGCGGGCGAGGCCACCAACGTGGTGCCGGACTCGGTGGTGATGGAAGGCACGGTGCGCACCTTCACGCTGGAACTGCTGGACCTGCTGGAGCGCCGCATGAAGGCGATGACCGAGCAACTGGCCGGCGCCTTCGAGCTGACCGCCGAGTTCGAGTTCCGCCGCAACTACCCACCGACGATCAACCACCCCGCCGAGACCGACTTCGTGCGCCGTGTGCTGACCGACATGGTCGGCGCCGAGAACGTGCAGGAGTTCGAGCCCACCATGGGCGCCGAGGACTTCAGCTACTACCTGCTGGACAAGCCAGGCTGCTACTTCCTCATCGGCAACGGCGACGGCGAACACCGCACCGGCGGCCACGGCCTGGGCCCCTGCACGCTGCACAACCCGAGCTACGACTTCAACGACGACCTCATCCCGCTGGGCGGCTCCATGTGGGTGAGGCTCGCCGAACAGTGGCTCAACAGCCCCAAGCCATGAACCACGAACAAGTCATCGCCGACACCCGCGACTGGGTCGTCAAGGCCGTCATCGGCCTGAACCTGTGCCCGTTCGCCAAGAGCGTGCATGTGAACGAGCGCATCCGCTACGTGGTGAGCGACGCGACCGAGCCCGAGCAGTTGCTGAAGGACCTGGCCCGCGAACTGCTCGCGCTGAACCGCGCCGATCCGGACGAGATCGACACGACGCTGCTCATCCACCCCCAGGTGCTCGACGACTTTCTGGACTTCAACGACTTCCTGGACGCCGCCGACGCGCTGGTGGACGAGCTGAAGCTAGACGGCATCCTGCAGATCGCCGACTTCCACCCGCGCTACCAGTTCGACGGCAGCGCGCCGGACGACATCGCCAACTACAGCAACCGCTCGCCCTACCCCACGCTGCACCTGCTGCGCGAGGAGAGCATCACGCGGGCGGTGGAGTCCATGCCGGACACGGCGGCCATCTTCGAAGGCAATCTCGACACGCTGGAGAAACTGGGCCAAGAGGGCTGGGCCGCGCTTGGGCTGAAGCCCTAGGAGGCTGTCGGGCTACTCCTTCACCCAGGACAGGTTGTTGCCCTTCTTGGGGGAGTTCGCGCGCGTGCGCAGCACCGCATCGAAGCCGCTCTTGCCGCCGTTCCAGATCGCCGTCAGCAGGCTGACGACGTCCTCGCGGGAGTAGGGGTCCAGATCGGGGCGGAACTGCTTGGCCGCGGCTGCCAGCACCTCGCGCGGCAGCTCCTGGTGCGTGGCCAACACGACGAACAGCGCTGCATGCAGGTCGGGCCAGGCGGCGCACAGCACCTGGATGCGTCGCAGCGCCTCGGCCGGCGCGGCACGGTGGCCCGGCTGCAGCCAGGCCAGCCCGTCGGCCTGCTCGTCTCGCGCGGCGTCGTCCATCGCGTCGTCTCCTGTCTTGTTCTCTGGTTGGCCGATTGTCCTGACGTGCCGCTGCCAGGGCGAGCGCTTCGCCCCGCGGAGCGCGCAAATCGACACGGCCCGGCCGCTTGGATGATCAGGGCTGCGCCGTCATGCGGCAAACTCGCCGGCTGCTTCCGTGTCCAGCCCCATGCAACCCAAGACCCTTGCCCTGATCGACGACGACGCCGAGTACTCCGAGTTCCTGACGCAGTTCCTGCGGGAGCAGCAGGGCATCGCGGTCAGCCACTTCGACGACAGCAATGCCTTGCTGGCCGCGCCCGAGGCGTTCTCGTTCGACTTCTACCTTGTCGACCTGATGCTGCCCGGCGTCAACGGCGTGGAGCTGATCAAGATCCTGCGCCGCCGTACCGACGCCGGCGTGGTCGTGGTCTCGGGCCGGTTGGGCCCCGAGGTGTTCCGCGAGGTCATCACGGCCGGGGCCGACATGTACCTCGTCAAGCCCGTGCAGTTCGAGCAGGTGGCGCTGGCCATCGCCGCCGTGCAGCGCCGCGTTGCCAAGCCCGCCGCCACCGACACGGCCTGGAAGCTGGACCGCGCGAGCGGCGAACTCATCGTGCCGGACGGCACGCGCATCCAGCTCAGCGAGGCCGACCGCCAGCTGCTGGAGTGCTTCGCGCAAGCCGGTGGCGAACCCGTCACGCGCGAGGCGCTGCTGCACAAGCTGGGCCGCGAGGTGCCGGAGGGCGAGGCTGACGACGGCCTGTCGGCGACCATCTACCGCCTGCGCCGCCGCATCGAGCGCGCCACGCCCACGCTGGTGCCGCTGCAGAGCAAGTCGCGCGTGGGCTACGTGTTCCGCGCGCCGCTTCAAATACTCTGAGCGTCAGCGGCAAGCTCCAGGGCCGGGCGCGCCCTGAGCACCACTGCATTGCGCCCGCCGCGCTTGGCGGCGTAGAGCGCTTCGTCGGTGCGCTCCACCCACTGACGCACATCGGCATCCTGCGGCGAGGCCAGGCTCACGCCGATGCTGACGGTCAGGCGGCCCACCGCGGGGAACACCGCCTCCTGGACGGCGCCGCGGATCTTCTCGGCCACCCGCACCGCCTCCTGCGGGCCCGCAAGCTCCGGCAGCAGCACGGCGAACTCTTCGCCACCGAAGCGCGCGGCCACATCGGTCGTGCGCACCGAGGCCTGCAACAGCGCGGCGAGCTGGCGCAACACGGCGTCACCGGCCGCGTGGCCATGGTCGTCGTTGACGCTCTTGAAGAGGTCCACGTCGATGAGCAGCAGCCCGTGCACGCGGCCGCCATGACCGTAGCGACGGCCCAGCGCCAGCGCATCGGCCAGCCGCGCGTCCAGGCTGCGCCGGTTGTGCAGGCCGGTCAGCGGGTCGCGCGTGGCCAGATGCTCCAACGCCGCGTTCGCAGCCTGCAACTGCAGCGTGCGCTGCTGCACCTGGGCCTCCAGGCCCAGGTTGGCCTGCTGCAGTTCCCGCTCCGTGGCCAGCAGTGAGCGGGCCATGGACTGCATGGCCTGACTCAGCCGGGCCAGCTCATGCGCGCCAGCGTCTTGCGGAAACTCCGGCATGCGGCGCTCGGTGCGAACGCGCTCGGCAATGTCCGCCAGCTGCTCGACGGGGCGGCTGATGCGCCGCGCCAGCAACAGGGCCGCCAGCGTCAGCACGGCCGCGGCCAGGGCGCCCAGCAACACCAGCTCGCGCGTCAAGTCCCGCACCGGACGCATGGCCTGATCCAGCGGCTGGCGGGCCACGATGCGCCAGCCCAGCTCCGCACTCGTGCGTGCCTGCAGCGACGCCTCGCTGGCGAGGTAGGCCTTGCCGCCAAACTGCACCTCGCCCTCGAAGCGCCCGGTCGGCAGCTGGGGCAGGACGGCATCGCCGCGGGCCTGCGCGAGCTTCATCGCCTCGGGGTAGAGCACGCGGCCATGACGGTCGATGATGAGGGCATCAATGCCGCTGCCCGGCTGCTGGCGGCGGGTGACGCTGTCCAGCAGCGCGGTGACCCAGTGCCAGTGCGCATGAGTGCCGACGACGCCACGCAGCCGACCTTCCGCATCACGGATGGGCGCGGAGAAGTCGATGAAACGCGTGGGCTCACCGTCCGGCAGCGCCGGCAGCAGGTTGACCAGCAGCTTGGCGTCGTGCACGTCGCCCACATAGACACGCTCACGCCCGGCGATGAACCATTCCCGCTGCGCCACCGACCGCCCCACCAGCAGGCCACCACTGGCTTGAAGCACGGTGCCATCCGGCGCCACCAGGCCCAGCCAGGCGAACTCGTCATGCAGGGCCTTGCGGCGGTCCAGCGCGTCGCGCGCCTGCTGGGCATCCAGCGGCCCCTCCACCAGATGCGGGGAATGGCTGAGCAACTCGATCTCGCGCTCCCGGTCGCGCAACTGGCTGGCCAGCAGCTCGGCCGCCGCCTGGGCCGTGGCCCGCACGGCGGCCGCCTGGGCGGTGTAGAGCTCCTGCGTGGCCACCCGGCCCAGGTAGCCGCCCACCAAGGCCAGGATGGCCAGCGCCAAGCCGCCCAGCACCAGGCTGAGCTGGCCACGCAGGCTGGACAAGCGGGAGGGTGGCGGGCTGGCTGAAGGCGGCGTTGGGGCGTCGGGCATCGGCGTCGGCAAAGGCCGGCATGCCCGGCGCGCGCAGTCTACGCGGCGTCAGCCGGCCTGCGGCAAGGTCAGCCGCATGACGGTGCCGAGCGGCCCGGTGCGCAGCAACTCGGCGCTGCCGCCATGCAGGTCCATGACCCGCCGCACGATGTACAGGCCCAGGCCGTGGGCCGACTCCTGGCCGCCGCCGCGCGCACCGCGCGAGAACAGGCGCGGCAACAGCTCGCGCGGGATGCCCGGCCCACCGTCGACCACCTCGAACTGCAGCGCGGCGGGCTCATCGAAGTCCATCACGTGCAGCGTCACCGGGCTCGCGCCGGGCGCGTACTTCAGGGCGTTGGACAGCAGGTTGCGCAGCGCCAGCCGCATCAGGCTCATGTCCATCAGCGCCGTGCGCGTCGCCGTGTGGCGGCGCACAGCGATGCGCTCGCGCAGGTCGCGCGGCAGGTCGGCGATGGTGACGGCGATCAGCGTGTCGATGTCGGTGTCCAGCCGCGCAATGCTGCCGGCACCCGCCAGCAGGCTGGCGGCCGCCAACGTGTTGTCCACGCCCGCCAGCACCTGGCCCAGCACGGCCTGCGCACGGGTCAGCCGCTCCTGCGCCTGGCGCTCGCCGCGCCCGGCCAGGCTGGCGGCGGCGCTCTGCAAGGCGGCGCTGGCATTGTTCAGCGGCTGCCGAACTTCGTGGGCGAGCACGTCCAGCATCTCTGAGCGCTCGCGCAGCAGTTGGTCCAGCTCCCGCACATGGCGCTCGGTCTGGCGGCGCATCTGCTGCTCCTGCGCCAGCTCGGCACGCCGCTGCAGTTCTTCGGTGATGTCGTCCACCAGCGCCAGCGCCCGCTGCGGCCGGCCCTGGGCGTCGAACTCCGCCACCGCCGACACGAGCACGTCACGCAGGCTGCCGTTCGCGCAGATGAGTTGCAACGCGCAGTCGTCCACGTGGCCGTCACGCCAGACCGCCGGGCCGTGCAGTTCGCGCATCTGCCGGCTGGACGCCGGCGTCATGAAGTCGTCCAGCAGCCGGCCGATCACCTGCTCACGCCGATAGCCCAGCCGCTCCAGCCAGCGATCCGACACGCTGAGCAGCCGCCCGGCCACGTCCACCGAATGCATCAGCGCGGGGGTTGATTCGTACAGCACACGCAGCCGCTGGCGGTTGTGTTCCAGCTCCAGCGCCGCGCGGTGGTGGGCGGTGACGTCCTGGAAGGCCCCCACCAGCCGCACAGGCACCCCGTCCTGCCAGTCGACCTGTCCCTGGGCCAGCACCCAGACTTCGCGGCCAGCGGCGGTGAGCAGCGGCAACTCCAGGCTCCACGGTTCACCTTGCAGGATGCCGCGCTGCACAGCGGCCTGGATGATGGCGCGCGCCTCGGGCTGGTAGTAGCCGAAGGCCTCCTCCAGCGTGGGCCGGTGACCGGGCGGCAGGTCGTGGATGCGGCAGGTCTGGTCGCTCCAGAGCAGTTCATGCGTCTGCAGATCCAGCGTCCAGCCGCCCACGCCGGCCACCCGCCCCGTGCGATCCAGCAGCGCCTTGCTCTCGCGCAACTCACGCTCGGCGCTGAGGCGGTCGGTCACGTCCTCGGCCATGCCAACGTAGCCGGCCAGTTGGCCCTGCGGCGTCAGCAGCGGCTGAGCGCGGGCCCAGATCTGCCGCGACGGCCCTTGAGCCGGTCCGGCGCGGTAGCGCATCTCGAAGAGCTGGCCGCGCTGCACGCAGCGCTCCCAGTGACTGCGCACGGAATCGTGGTCCTGCGGCGACAACGCCGACATCCATCCCTCCCCCAAGGCCTGCTCAGCCGTCAGCCCGTGCGCGCGCTGCCAAACCAGGTTGGTGAAGATGCAGCGGCCGGCCGCGTCAGCGCGAAAAACGCCCAGCGGCACCGTGTCGGCCAGCACACGAAACGGCTGCCCGCCCTGGTCGGCACGTTGCGACGCACGCTCTCGCATCATCAAGGCCTCGGCTGCCGCGCCGGCCAGCCGGGTCAAGGCCTCGCGCTGCACGTCGCTGAGCTCGCGAGGGCGGTAATCCACGACACACAACGTGCCCGGGTGGCTGCCATCGTCCAGCCGCACCGGCACCCCGGCGTAGAAACGCAAGGGCGGGCTCGCCAGCACGTCGGGATGGTTCGCAAACCGCGGGTCCAGCCGTGCGTCGTTGACCTCGAACAGCCCATCGGCCAGCAAGGTGTGGGCGCAGAACGTCTGCGCACGCGGCGTCTCGCTGCGGCCGAAACCGACGGCCGACTTGAACCATTGCCGGCGCTCGTCCAGCAGCCCCAGCAACGCGACCGGCGTTCCGCAGATCTGCGCCGCCAGCGCGGTCAGGTGATCGAACAGCGGCTCGGGCTCGGAGTCCATGACCGCCAGCGCGGCCAGTCGGGCCAGGCGGCGATCCTCGTCAGGCAGGGCAGGATTGCGCATGACCGCGAGCTTAGGGCAGCGGTGCGAGCGCCGCCCGAAAACGACAACGACCGCCGCAGCGGTCGTCCGTGATGTCGCCGGCAACAGCCGGGATGGCGCTCAGCGGGCGGCAGCGCGCTTGCGGCTCCAGCCCAGCACACCCAGCGCGCTCAGCGCCAGCGCCAGGCTGGCAGGCTCGGGCAGTTGGCCAGGCACGGTGGCTTCTTGGCGCACAAACGAGAGGTTGTCCAGCATGAACGCCTCATCGACACCCGAGATCTTCATCGACTTGGCAATGCCGGCAAAGTTCAGCTCCAGAGGCTTGCCCCAGTCGCAGAACGTGGCAGAGCCGCTGCAGTTCGACTCGCTCAAACCGGTCAGTTTGCTGAGGGAACCGACGCCATCCACCTCGGAGAACAACTCGATGACAACGCCGGAGTCCTCCAACGCCTTGTACGCCAGCGACGATCCGGCAATAAAGCCTTGAGCGAAATTGATCGTGAACGACGGCGGCAGCGAGTTGGCCGCCACGATGATGGTCGCGGGGTTGAGCTTGGCCCTCGGATCATTGGACAACAGCAAGGCCGCGCAACCCGAGCCACCGGCCGGAACGAAGCTGAACGCTCCGCCGCAATTGCCTGTCATGCTGAGCACGCCCCAGGCATTGCCGCTGAACTCAACGCCCAGGTCGGCGTAAGGGTTCATGGACGCCAGCGACACGATGCCGTCTTCGTCCATTTCCAGCGAAATCCGCTCGAAATCGACAACCACCGGCTCCAGCGCAGCGAACGCAGGTTGCACCAGCGCCGCCAGGGCAATGGCCAGAAGTTTGCTCGTTGCACGCATGGCGCTCTCCGTCGGGTCGTTCGAGTTGATCGTTGGCCGGAAATGTAAACAAGCCTTTCAGTCCTGAGCCGCGCGCTGCCCCTTCAGTTGAGGGGTGAGTTCAGGATCCAACCCGTCATCGAGGGGAGCCGAAGGGCTTGGCTACACTGCCTGCGGTGGAAACCAAATGGCTTGAAGATTTCGTCAGCCTCGCCGAGACGCGCAGCTTCTCCCGCTCCGCCCAGCTGCGGCATGTGACCCAGCCCGCGTTCTCGCGCCGCATCCAGGCGCTGGAGGCCTGGGCGGGCGTGGATCTCGTGGATCGGTCGTCCTACCCGACCCGACTGACTGCGGCCGGCGCGACGCTGCTGGCTCAGGCCGTGGAGTTGCTGGGCAACCTGCAGGCCACACGCAACATGCTGCGCAGCCACCAGGCGGCCGACCTGGACATGATCCAGTTCGCCGTGCCGCACTCGCTGGCGTTCAGCTTCTTCCCGCACTGGCTGATGGGGCTGCGGCGCGGCTTCGGGGCCATCAAATGCCGGCTCAACGCGGCCAATGTGCACGACGCGATGCTGCAGCTCAGCGAGGGCAACTGCGACCTGCTGCTGGTCTACCACCACGCCAGCCAGCCGCTGCAGCTGGACCCGGAGCGCTACCAGATGGTGTCGCTGGGCCACGAGACGCTGTCGCCCTACGCCAAACCCGACGCGCAAGGCGAGCCGCTGTTCCGCCTGCCCGGGCGGCCCGGCCAGAAGATTCCCTTCCTCAGCTACGCGGCGGGCGCCTACCTCGGGCGCATCGTCGAGCTCATCGTCAAGGAAGCCGACTGCGCGCTGAACCTGGACGCCATCTACGAGACCGACATGGCCGAGGGCCTGAAGGCCATGGCGCTGGAAGGGCACGGCTGCGCCTTCCTGCCCGCCAGCTCGGTGCAGAAGGAGTTGGCCGGGGGGCGCTTGGTGGCCGCCGCGCCGCCGGGCACATTCAGCGTCAGCATGGAGCTGCGCATGTACCGCGAGCGCCCCGAGGCCTCGCGCCGGCATAAGCCCGCCGCCCAGGCGTTGTGGGACTACCTGGCCGCCACGCCGTAAGGACTTTCCACATGCCCATCACGGTGAAAACCCGTATTCGGGCAATTCGCACGGCGTGGTCTGCTCGCCGCCATCATTGACACCCCCATTCCTGTTGTTGGAGTCCCCATGAAGAAAGTTCTGCTCGTCGCCGCCCTGGCTGCCGCTTCGGTCGCTGCCCATGCCGACACGCTGAAGAAGATCAAGGACAGCGGCGTCATCACGCTGGGCGTGCGCGAGTCCTCCGGCCTGTCCTACACCATCGGCGACGGCAAGTTCGTCGGTTACCACATCGATGTCTGCGACCGTGTCGTCGCCGACCTCCGCAAGCAGCTGGGTGGCAAGCTGGAGGTGAAGCTGCAGCCGGTCACGTCCGCCAACCGCATCCCGCTGACCGTCAACGGCACCATCGACCTGGAGTGCGGCTCGACGACCAACAACGTCGCCCGCCAGAAGGACGTCGCGTTCGCCGTGACCACCTACGTCGAGGAAGTGCGCATCGCCGTGAAGGCCGCCTCGGGCATCACCTCCATCAACCAGCTGGCCGGCAAGACGGTCGCCACGACCACCGGCACGACCTCGGTGCAGACGCTGCGCAAGCACGAGCGCGCCGCGGGCGTGGACTTCAAGGAAGTGTTCGGCAAGGATCACGCCGACAGCTTCCTGCTGCTGGACTCCGGCCGCGCCGACGCCTTCGTGATGGACGGCTCCATCCTGGCCAAGAACATTGCCACGTCCAAGGCCCCGGCCGACTTCAAGATCGTTGGCGAGGTGCTGGCTGTCGAGCCGATCGCGATCATGATGCGCAAGGACGACCCGGCCTTCAAGAAGGCCGTGGACGACAGCATCAAGGCCCAGATCAAGTCGGGCGAGCTGGCCAAGACCTACGACAAGTGGTTCCTGCAGCCCATCCCGCCCACCAACACCAAGATCGGCCTGCCGCTGTCGGCCGCCACCAAGGACGCTTGGGCCAACCCGAACGACAAGCCGGCGGAAGACTACGCCGCCAAGAAGTAAACGCTGGCACGTTTTGAGCTGATGCAAAGCGGGTGCCTGGCACCCGCTTTGTTCTAGAGGGTCGAGGAGAGGCGATGAGTTGGGACTGGCAGGTGTTCTGCAAGAACACGCTTGATGGGGAAGTGATCGGCAGTTGCTTTGGCAGCAACGGCGACATCACCTATCTGCAATGGATGATTTCGGCCTGGGGCTGGACGCTGAGCGTCGCGCTGCTGGCGCTGGTGCTGGCGCTCGCGATGGGCTCGCTGATGGGCATCCTGCGCACGGCGCCCAGCCGCGGCCTGGTGTTCCTGGGCAATGCCTGGACGGAGTTGTTCCGCAACATCCCGCTGCTGGTGCAGATCTTCCTCTGGTACCACGTGCTGCCCTCCATCTTCCCGGTGCTGCGCGAGGTGCCCAGCTTCCTGCTCGTGGTGTTTGCGCTGGGCTTCTTCACGTCGGCGCGCATCGCCGAGCAGGTCAAGGCCGGCATCCAGAGTCTGCCCAAGGGCCAGCGCTACGCGGGCCTGGCGATGGGCTTCACGCTGCCGCAGACCTACCGCTACGTGCTGCTGCCCATGGCGTTTCGCATCGTCATCCCGCCGCTGACCAGCGAGAGCATGAACATCATCAAGAACTCGTCGGTGGCCTTCGCGGTGTCCATCGCCGAGCTGACGATGTTCTCCATCCAGGCCAGCGAGGAAACCTCGCGCAGCATCGAGATCTACCTCGGCGCGACGGCGCTGTATTTCATCTCCGCATTCGCGGTCAACCGTGTGGCCCTCGTCATCGAGAACCGGGTGCGCGTTCCCGGCATGGTGGGGGGCAAGTGATGCTGCAACTCGACTTCACCTTCCTCAACTGGGACGTCATCACCAGCTTCGTCGCCAAGGGCTTTCTGTTCTCGGTGCAACTGACGCTGATCGCCATGGTCGGCGGCATTCTTCTGGGCACGCTGCTGGCGCTGATGCGCCTGTCCGGCAAGCCCTGGCTGGAGATGCCGGCTGCGGCCTACGTCAACACGCTGCGCTCCATCCCGCTGGTGATGGTCATCCTGTGGTTCTTCTTGCTCATCCCGCTGATGACGGGCAAGCCCATGGGCGCGGAGCTGTCGGCCATCATCACCTTCACGCTGTTTGAGGCGGCCTACTACTCCGAGATCATGCGGGCCGGCATCCAGAGCGTGCCCAAGGGCCAGGTCTACGCAGGCTACGCCGTGGGCATGACCTACCGCCAGACCATGCAGCTTGTCGTGCTGCCACAGGCCTTCCGCAACATGCTGCCGGTGCTGCTGACGCAGACCATCATCCTGTTCCAGGACACCTCGCTGGTCTATGCCATCGGCGCCTATGACCTGCTCAAGGGCTTCGAAGTGGCCGGCAAGAACTTCAACCGCCCGGTTGAAACCACGCTGGTTGCCGCGGCCGTCTACTTCCTCATCTGCTTCGGGCTGTCCATGCTGGTGCGCCGCCTGCAGGCACGGATCCAAATCATTCGCTGAATCCCGCCATGATCGACATCAAGAACGTTTCCAAGTGGTACGGCAGCTTCCAGGTGCTGACCGACTGCACGACGTCCATCAAGAAGGGCGAGGTCGTCGTCGTCTGCGGCCCGTCGGGCTCGGGCAAGTCCACGCTGATCAAGACGGTCAACGCACTGGAGCCCTTCCAGAAGGGCGACATCGTCGTGGACGGCATCTCCATCGCCGACCCCAAGACCAACCTGCCCAAGCTGCGCTCGCGCGTGGGCATGGTGTTCCAGCATTTCGAGCTGTTCCCGCACCTGTCGGTGACCGAGAACCTGACCATCGCACAGGTCAAGGTGCTGGGCCGCTCGCTGGACGACGCCAAGGTGCGCGGCCTGAAGATGCTGGACCGCGTGGGCCTGTCGGCGCACAAGGACAAGTTCCCCGGCCAGCTCTCCGGCGGCCAGCAGCAGCGCGTGGCCATCGCCCGCGCGCTGTCGATGGACCCCATCGTCATGCTGTTCGACGAGCCGACCTCGGCGCTGGACCCCGAGATGGTCGGCGAGGTGCTGGACGTGATGGTGCAGCTGGCCCAGGAAGGCATGACCATGATGTGCGTAACGCACGAGATGGGCTTCGCCAAGCGCGTCAGCAACCGCGTCATCTTCATGGACGCCGGCAAGATCGTCGAGGACTGCAGCAGCGCCGACTTCTTCGGCAAGCCCGAGGAGCGCTCGCCGCGCGCCAAGGACTTCCTCGCCAAGATCCTTCAGCATTGAAAAAGGGCGCCCTGTGGCGCCCCTTGTTCCTGCCCGGGCCCGCGTTCGCGGGCCTGCGTCATTCAGGGCTCGATGGCCGCGCCGACCACCGCCCCGGCCGCGACGGCGCCGATGCGCGTGGCCTTGCCGCTGGCGAGGTCGATGCGATACCAGACCGACTGCCCGCCCGTCGTGATGGCCGAGTACGCGGCGTTGGACACATCCGAGATGTCCAGCGTGGCCTTGCCGAAGCTGCCAACGCCCAGCGTGCCCACGGTGTAAAGCCGGCCGGTGTTGGGCGACACCATGGGCTGCACACCCTCCTTGGTGCCCTGGTGCACCAGCACACCCAGCTTGCCGTCCAACGCGTAGTTGGTGGTGATCTTCTCGTTGTCCTTGTTGTAGGTGTAGCCGGCCGCCACCAGCGTCGCCGGCTTGCTGGCGTTGACGTCGGCGGCATCAAAGGCCAGGCGCCCGTCCAGCTGCAGGCCGGGCTGGTTGGGGTCGCTGTCGACGACGGCGCCGGTGTCCGGATGCAGGCGCAGGTTGAAGCCCGTGTCGCTGACGACGCGGATGCGGTCCACCGTCGGGTTGAAGTCGAACCCCCACTCGCTGGCGCCGACCGGCAGCCCCACCGGCGTACCCACGGCGGTGGCAGCGCCGCTCTTGGTGTCGATGCGATAGAGCTGGCCGCTGGCGCCCAGGCCGAACAGCTGGCCCTTGGCCACGCGGTAGTCGATGCCCAGCAGCGTGTCGCCCGCCGCCAGCCCTGTCAGCGGCTTGCTGGACAGCGTCTTCTGCGGTTGGCCGGCATTGAACTGCACGAGCTGGTTGCCCGTGGTCACCGCATAGATGGTCTCCTTGGCCAGCGGGCCCAGCGGCTCGGTGGTGGCGCAGGCGGCGAGCAGCGCGCTCGCGGCAATGAGGGTCAGGGCATGGCGGCTCATGGCGTCTCCAGGGTTGGGTCGGCCGGTTTATACGCGGCCGGCACGGCCAGCTGCGACATGTCCCCACACCTTGCCGGCCTGCGGCTGCCCATTCCTCACGGCTTCACAGGAACATGCCGCCAGACGCCTCGACACGCTGGCCCGTGATCCAGCTCGCGCCTGGCCGCATCAGCGCCGCCGCCGCGCCACCGATGTCCTCGGCCTCGCCCACACGGCCCAGGGCCGTCAGCGACGCGACCATGCGGTTGAGCTCCGCGTTATCACGCACCGCGCCGCCGCCGAAGTCGGTCGCCACGGCACCCGGGGCCAGCGTGTTGACGCGGATGCCGCGCGCCGCCAGCTCGCGGGCCTGGTAGCGCGTCAGCACCTCCACACCGCCCTTCATGGCCGCGTAGGCGGCATAGCCCGGCAACGAGAAGCGCGCCAACCCGCTGGAGATGTTGAGCACGCGCGCCCCATCGGCCAGCAGCGGCAGCAGCGCCTGCGTCAGGAAGAACGGTGCCTTCAGGTGCACAGCCACCAGCGCATCAAACTGGGCCGGCGTGGTGTCGGCAAACGTCGCATGCACGCCCATGCCGGCGTTGTTGACCAAGCCATCCAGCCGCGTTGCGCCCCAGGCGGCCAGGCCCTGCGCCAGCGCGTCGACAAAGGCCGGGTAGGCCGCGACGTCGGCCACCTCCAGCCGCAGCGCCAACGCCCGCCGCCCGAGCGCCTGGATCTGCGCGGCGACCGCCTCGGCCGCGGCAGCCGCCTCGCGGTAGGTGAACACGATGTCGTGGCCCTCGCGGGCCAGGGCCAGCGCCATCTGCGCGCCCAGGCCGCGACTGCCGCCGGTGATCAAGGTGATGGGAGAGGTCATGTCAGGCTCCGTCTTGCGGTATTGAGAAGAGCCGCCAATCTATTGGCCGCCAACAAGCGCATAAAGTCCGCCCGATTGAATTGACTGTGCTTTGAATGGAAACCAATCTGGATCTGACCGCGCTGCGCGTCTTCCTGCAGGTGGCCGAACTGGCGCACTTCAGCCGCGCCGCGGACGAGCTGGGCCTGCCCAAGGGCCGCGTCAGCCAGATCGTGCGCGAGCTGGAGGCCCGCCTGGGCACACGGCTGTTCCAGCGCACGACGCGGCGCGTCAGCCTCACGTCCGACGGCGAGCTGCTGGCCGAGCGCGCGCGGGCGCTGCTGGCGGACGCAGGCGAGATCGAGGCGCTGTTCCAGCAGGACCAGCAGCTCGCCGGCCGCCTGCGCGTGGACCTGCCCGTGCGGCTGGCGCTGGACGTGGTGCTGCCCGCGCTGCCCGGCTTCCTGGCGACGCACCCGGCGCTGCAGGTGGAACTCAGCTGCACCGACCGGCGGGTGGACCTCGTCGAGGAAGGCTTCGACTGCGTGCTGCGCGTGGGCGCCGTACATGACCCCATGCTGGTGGCGCGGCCCGTGGGCGCGCTGCGCATGCTCAACCTCGCCAGCCCCGCCTACCTGGCCGCGCACGGCACGCCGCGCCACCCCGACGACCTGCTGACCCAGGGCCACATGCTGGTCCACTACAGCCAGACCTGGGCCGACCGCCGCCCGCGCTTCGACTGGGTGGACGCCGAGGGCCGCGCCCACAGCCTGGCCCTGCCGGCGCGCATCAGCGTCAACCACACGGACGCCTACGAAACCGCCGCACTGGCGGGCATGGGCCTCATCCAGGCCCCCTGCGTGGGCATGCGCGCCGCGCTGGCCCAGGGCCGGCTGGTGCGCGTGCTGCCCGGCTTCGAGCCCGCGCCGCTGCCGGTACGCCTGGTCATGAGCCAGCGCCGCCACACCCCGCGCCGCGTGCGCCTCTTCATGGACTGGCTGACGGCGCTGCTGCTGACCCATCTGGCCGACGACAATCCCGTCCCATCATGACCGACACCCTCACCCTCACCCGCCCCGACGACTGGCATCTGCATCTGCGCGACGAGGCGGCGCTGGCCAGCGTGCTGCCCTACACCGCGCGCCAGTTCGCCCGCGCCATCGTCATGCCCAACCTGCGCCCGCCCGTCACCACCGCCGCACAGGCCGTGGCCTACCGCGAGCGCATCCTGGCCGCACTGCCGGAAGGGTCCGACTTCCAGCCGCTGATGACCATGTACCTGACGGACAACACGCCGCCGGACGAGATCAAGCGCGCCAAGGACGCCGGCGTCGTGGCACTCAAGCTCTACCCCGCGGGCGCGACGACCAACAGCGATGCTGGCGTCACCGACATCCGCAAGACCTACGCAACGCTGGAGGCCATGCAGCGCGAAGGCCTGCTCTTCCTCGTGCACGGCGAGGTAACGGATGCCGACATCGACGTGTTCGACCGCGAGGCCGTGTTCGTCGACCGCGTGATGACGCCGCTGCGCGCGGCCATGCCCGAGCTGAAGGTGGTGTTCGAGCACATCACCACCAAAGAGGCCGCGCAGTACGTTACCGACAGCGACCGATTCACGGCAGCCACCATCACGCCGCAGCACCTGCTCTACAACCGCAACGCCATCTTCACCGGCGGCCTGCGACCGCACTACTACTGCCTGCCTGTGCTCAAGCGCGAGGAGCACCGCCAAGCCCTGCTGAAGGCGGCGGCCTCCGGGTTGCCGAAGTTCTTCCTCGGCACCGACAGCGCGCCCCACGCCGCGCAGCTGAAGGAGAACTCGGTCTGCGGCGCCGGCTGCTTCACCGCCGTGTCGGCGCTGGAGCTGTACGCCGAGGCCTTCGAGGCCATCGGCGCGCTGGACAAGCTGGACGCCTTCGCCGGCCACCACGGCCCCGATTTCTACGGCCTGCCGCGCAACACCGGCACCGTCACGCTCAAGCGCGAGACCTGGACGCTGCCCGAGAGCGTGCCCTTCGGCGAAGCCCAACTCAAGCCGCTGCGCGGCGGTGACACCCTGAACTGGAAGCTGGTCGCATGAATATGAAACCCCCACGCTCGCTTTGCTCACTGCCCCCCACAGGGGCGCATCAGCGCCTTCGGGCGGCCGGGCGGCGCTGATATGTCCGACAAGAAAGTTGCCTTCCTCGTCGACTTCGACAACGTCGCCACCGACGTCATCGAACAGGCGCTGAACATGGTGTTCAAGGACTACGGCACGGCCCACATCCGCCGTGCCTACTGCAATGCCGAGCAAGCCCACCACCAGCAGGCCTTCATGAAGCGCCTGGGCCTGCGCGCCATCGTCAATCTGGCCATCGGCAAGAACTCGACGGACATCGCGCTGGCTGCCGACGCGATGGACATCGCCATCACCGAGCGGCCCGACGTCATCGTGCTCGTGTCCTCGGACAGCGACTTCGCGCCGCTGGTGCTGCGCCTGCGCGAAAAAGGCGCCTGGCTGCGCGGCTTCGGCCAGTACGGCAAGACGGGCGACGGCGTCATCCAGATCTATGACCAGTTCAACGAACTGGCTCACGGCAGCGGCCGCAGCAACCGCGACGCCGCCCCGGCCAAGCCGGCCGGCGGTGGCCGGGGCCGTGGCCGCAACGGCGGCCGTGCCGGTGGCGCGCGCCCGGTGGCGGATGCGCCGCGCGGCAACGCCGCACCGCGCCCGCCGCGCACGGAGGTCAGCGCCCCCCTGCCCGCCCCGACCCTCGCGTCCGTCACGGCCGAGCTGGCGCTGGCGCCCGTTGCCGTGAGCGCCGCGCCGCTGGCCCATGAATCGGCGCCGCCGGTCGAGTTGGCGCCGGTGGTCGCCTCGCCTGCCGATGCGCTGGCCCCTGTCGCCGAACCGCCCGTTGCCAAGCCAGCCGGCAAGACGCCCGCCAAGCCCGCCGACAAACCCGCCGGTAAACGCGCGGGCCGCAGTGCCAAGGCCCAGCCGGCCGAGGCTCCAGCTGCCGCCACTGCGCCAGCAGACGCACCCGCCGCCAAGCCCAAGGCCGCCGCCCCGGCTGAGTCCACGCCGGCCGCCAAGCCTGCGGCACGCCCGGCCGCCAAGGCGGCGGCCACGCCGGATGACCCGCAGGTCGCCGCTGCCAAAGAAATCAACGCCGTGCTGGCGCTGCTGCCCAAGCTCATCGACGGCCAGTGGCACGACCTGGGCGCCGCCGCCAAGGTGCTGAAGGATGCTGGCCTGCTGGCCAAGTCGGCGCCAGCCACCAAGCTGTTCCGCAAACACGCGCACGCCTTCGAGCTGCAGCCCGAGAAGCAGCCCAACCGCGTGCGCTTCGCCACTTGAAGCTCGCGCCGGACTGGGCCGCGCCCTGGTTCGCGCCCTACCGCGAGGCGGCCGCGCCGGTGTTGCAGCGGCTCAGCGAAGGCCTGCCGGTGCACGCCGCCCTGGGCCACCCGCGCTTCGAGCCCGAGGGGCCGCGCGCCACCGGCTACGAGCAGCACGTGGCCGCCACCGGCCGCGTGCCCACGCGGCACAACGCGCACGACCTGTTCAACGGCCTGGTGTGGCTGCGCTGCCCGGCCTTCAAGGCGGCACTCAACCGGGCGCACCAGCTCGCGCCGCCGGCCCCGCCCGGCCGGCGCGGCCCGCTGCGCGATGCACTCACGCTGCTGGACGAAAGCGGCCTGCTGCTGACTGCCCCGGCGCCGCTGCGCGAGGCCTTGCTGGCGCGCGACTGGGCCACGCTGTTCATCACCCAGCGCGCGCTGTGGCAGCACGCCCAGCTGCTGGTGGTGGGCCATGCGCTGCTGGAGAAGCTGCTGCACCCGCGCAAGCCGCTGTGCGCGCGCGTGCTGTTCGTCAACGACGTGCAAGCCCCTGACCTGCCGCAAGACCTGACCCCCGCCGCGCTGCCGCCACTGCCAGTGCTGGGCATCCCCGGCTGGTGGGCGCCCAATGCATCACACGAGTTCTACGCGGATGACCACGTCTTCCGCCAACCCAGGCTAGCATCGGCGCCCACTGCGGGAGGCTGTGCTTGCTGATGAAGTCCTGTTTGAAGCCCTTGCTGGCCCTGGCCATGGCGAGCCTGCTTGGCCTGGCGGGCGCACAGACCCGCACGGCCCCGCCGCCGGCTGCCGCGTCGCCAGCGTCCGCGCCCTCGGCCCAGCAAGCGCCGGCCGTGTCGGCCAGCGCGCGCCGCCTCTATGAGCGCAGCAAGAGCCAGCTGCTGCAGATCCGCACCCTGCTCAAGACGCAGGACAGCCAGGCATCGGTGGGCTCGGGCTTCCTGGTCAGCGACGATGGCCACATCGTCACGAACTACCACGTCATCAGCCAGTTCGCGCTCGAGCCCGACAGCTACCGGCTGCGCTACGCCACCACCGACGGCCAGAGCGGCGCGCTGGAACTGCTGGACTTCGACGCCCGCCGCGACCTGGCGCTGCTGCGCGCGGTGGACGACGGCAAGGCCCCTGGCCTCAAGGGCCGCGGAGCGCTGGCTTTTCGCCCCGTGCAGCAGCCGCTGGCCAAGGGCGAGCGCATCTACTCCATGGGCAACCCGCATGACGTGGCCTTTGCCGTCGTCGAGGGCAACTACAACGGCCTGGTGGACCGCAGCTTCGACCCGCTGATCTACTACGCTGGCGGCATCAACCCGGGCATGAGCGGCGGCCCGGTGCTGGACGAGGATGGCCTGGTCGTCGGCGTCAACGTGTCCGGCATGATGTTTTCGCAGCAGGTCAGCTTCCTGGTGCCCGGCGAGTTCGCCGAAAGCCTGGTCAAGCGCAGCCTGGGCGCCAAGCCCATCCGCACAGCGGCCTGGAGCCGCCTGCGCGATCAGTTGACGCGTTACCAGGACGAGTTGGTCTCACGCTTCCTCGCCCTGCCCTGGCAGAGCGCCAACCATGACCGCTACCGCCTGCCGGTGCCGCAGCAGCAGTTCATGCGCTGCTGGGGCCGCAGCACGCCGGCCGACTCCAAGGGACTGGACTTCGAGCGCTCGCAGTGCCGCATGGACCACGCCATCTTCGTCAGCGGCAACCTGCAGACCGGCTGGCTGGACATGTCGCACGAGGCCTACGACGGCGACAAACTGGGCGCGTTGCGCTTCGCGCGGCAGTACTCGGCCAGCTTTCGCAACGAGCGCCTCGGCAGCCCCGACAAGATGCGTACCGGCGCCTTCTGCAAGGAGCGCTTCGTGGACCGCGAGGGTCTACCGCTGCGCGCCGTCGTGTGCCTGCGCGCCTACCGCAAGCTGGAGGGGCTGCACGACCTCACCGTCCTCGTGACCACGGTGGACGCGCCCACGCAGGGCGCGCTGGGCCGCTTCGACGCCCGCGGCGTCAGCTTCGACAACGCGCTCAAGCTCGCAGCGCACTACCTGGAGGGCTTCGCGTGGACGACCGCCAAGGCCAAGTGATGCCCGCTGCCGTCGTCGAGCTGCTGGGGCGCGACGGCCGCGTGGCGCTGGTGCAGCGCGTGACGCAATGGCCCGTGCGCATCGGGCGCTCGCCCGACTGCGACGTGGTGCTGGACGACCCGCACCTCGCGGCCCACCACGCCGAACTGAACGCCGACACCGAGGGTCGCCCCCGCCTGCGGCTGCTGCCGACCCGCAACGGTGGCAGCCTTGGCGGCCGCCGCCTGGCCGCGGGCGACGAGGCCGCCCTGCCGCCTGGTGGCGTCTTCCAGCTGGCCGGCAGCACGTTGCGGCTGCGCACCAGCGCCGATGCGCTCCCGCCCGAACAGTTGCTGGTCGTGCAACCCGTGCGCCACTGGGCGCTGCTGCCGCTGTTGCTGGCCGCGATGCTGTTCTTCCAGTGGGTGGACCGCTGGAGCGCGCTGGACGCCGACGCGCGCTGGATCCAATACGCCTGGCCACTGCTGGGCCCGCTGGCTTTCGTGCTGGGCTGGGCGGGCCTGTGGTCGCTGGCCAGCCAGATCTTCCAGCACCGCTTCCCGTTCAAGACCCATCTGCGCCGCGCGCTGCTGGTCATCGTCGCGCTGCAGGCGCTGGAATGGCTGCTGCCCGCCCTTGCCTACGCACTCTCGCTGCCGCGCCTGATGGCGCTGGACGCACTGGCGCTGCCGGTGGCGGGCTCGGCGCTCGTCGCCTGGCATGCGCAGCTGGTGTGGCCGGGCGCGCGCCGCACGCTGAACCTGGGCGTCGCGGCGCTGTTGCTGCTGGGCCTGGGCCTGCAGGTCGGCGGGCGGCTGGAGCACCAGCATTTCTTCGGCCCGCCCTACTTGGCCACGCTGCCGCCACCGGCACTGCGCGTGGCCACGCCCCAACCGGCCGGCGCGCTGATCGATTCACTGCGGCCGCTGCAGGCCGAGTTGCAGCGCCAGGCGCGCAAGGACAACGAGGGCGCTGACGGGGACGACGAAGACTAGGTCGGCGCCTGAGCGCAGGTGCCGCGTTGTCGTCGCTGAGTGGTTCGCAGCGGGTGCCGTCAGCGCCGGGCGGTTTGCAGCGCGCGCCACACCAAGCCGGCTGCCAGCGTCGCCCCCGCGGCCGTCAAGTGGATGCGATCCTGGCCATCGTGGGCAAGCATGAACAGCGCCTGAGCACGCTGCGGCCCGAGTCGTTCGATCTCGGCGCCCATCAACTGGCCGAGGGGCAACAGCGGCAGTTGCATCACACGGGCCAGCGCCTGCATCTGATCGGCGAAACGCTCGAACTCGTAGACCCAGGACGCGCCTGCAAAACGCCAAGACGCCACCGGCGTGCAGAGCCACGGGCGCGCGCCCCGCGCCAGGGCCTCTTCCGCCAGACGCTGAAGACTGGGCCGGTAGCTGGCTTCTGGCGAGGCGCCGCGGATGGCATCGACATGACCGAACTGCATCAGCACGATGCCGCCCCGTGGCAGGCTGGCGCGCACGGACGGCCACTCACGCGCGAGGAACTCGCTGCTGCTGCGCCCCGGCCATGCTCGATTGCGCACCGTGATCCCAGGCGGCGCCATCTCGGCAAGCTTGCGGCCCCAGCCCATCATGGCGCAGTGTTCGCTGGGCCAGCGGGCCACCGTCGAATCGCCGATCAGCGTGATGGTCGTCGCGCCATCGCCGAGACCACCAGCCCTCGCGCTCCCCAGCCAAGCTGGCCCGGCGCCCAACGCGCCCAAGCACATCGAGCGGGCCCATGCCCGACGGTTCATGACGTCACCACGGCCCTGCGCTGCGCACGGCCGCTTGCGCGCTGGCGCAGCCAGCCCACCATGGGCAGCTCAACCTTGTGCCCGATCCACCATGAACCCACCACAGCCACCGTCACCGCGAACGCAAAGACCACGGCTTCAGGCAAGCTGCGGTAGATGCCGGCCTTGGCCAGCAAAATCAGCGCGATGTTGATCAGCAGGCAATGGGCCAGGTACAACGAGTAGGACACAGCCCCCAACCTGGCCAGCAAGGGCGGCGCCTTCATGCCGCCGCTGCGTTCCAAGTTGACCATGACGAAAAGCAGCGCCGCTGATGCCAGCCCGAGCAGCACGCGCCCAGCCGCACCATGCGCCACGACGAAGCCCAGGTGCTCGAGCGCCGCCGCAGCGGCGAACGCCAACACTGCAGCGCCCAGCAGCCAGCGACGCGGCCGCAACTGCCACCTCAGCGCCGCAAACGCGGTGACGATGCCGAACAGAAACTGAGCGCAATGCGCGCTCAGCGTGCTGTGCACCCAGGGCGTGAACGACGCGGGCAGCCATTGCGCGGCCGCAACGAGCACCGCGACACCCCACATCACATAGGCTGTGAACCCGACCACGCGGTGCAACAGCAGCAGGCAGAACGTCGCATAGAACATCACCTCGTACTGCAGCGACCAGGCGACTCCGACATAGGCAGGCTCGCCGTGCCCGATCAACAGCAGCAGGGTGCCCGGGAGCTGGTCTGCCGCCAACTCCACCAAGGGCTGCCGCCCTGCGAGCAACCGCGTGGCCGCCGACAACGCGATGGACAGCAGCAGGACAAACCAGTAGATCGGGAACACCCGCACAAAGCGCTTCCACAGATAGCTGCGCAGATGGGCGGTGCCGCTGCCAAGCTCCTTGTGGTGAACGAAGGTGATGATGAACCCGCTGAGCACGAAGAAAAAATCGACACCGACGTAGCCCCAGTCGAAGACACCTTGCAAGCCGACGTGGCCGCTGAAGTGGTCGACACGCATCAAGTGGGTCGCGTGCATGAGGACCACGGCCAGTGCGGCGATCGCTCGGGAGGCTTCAATGAGGGTCAGGCGCATGGAACAGCGAGCTTGAACAGGCGTCGATCGGGTGGTCAGGTTGGCAAGAAGCCATCCACGGAAAGATAACGCTCGCCCGTGTCGTAGTTGAAGCCCAGCACCCTTGCTCCGGGGGGCAGCTCGGGGAGCTTCTGCGCGATGGCGGCCAGCGTGGCGCCGCTGGAGATGCCCACCAGCAGGCCTTCCTCGCGGGCGCTGCGGCGGGCGTATTCACGCGCGGCCTCGGCCTCGACCTGGATGACACCATCCAGCAGGCCGGTGTCCAGCACGCCGGGCACGAAGCCCGCGCCGATGCCCTGGATAGGGTGCGGGCTGGGCTGGCCGCCGCTGAGCACGGGCGACGCCGTGGGCTCCACCGCATAGACCTTCAGCTGTGGCCAGGCGCGTTTGAGGACCTGCGCGCAGCCGGTGATGTGGCCGCCGGTGCCCACGCCGGTGATGAGGGCGTCCAGACCGTCGGGGAAGTCGCGCAGGATCTCCTGTGCCGTCGTTTTCACATGCACGGCCGGGTTGGCCCCGTTCTCGAACTGCTGCGGCATCCACGAGCCGGGGTGCTGCTCCAGCAGTTCCTTGGCGCGCGCGATGGCGCCCTTCATGCCCTTCTCTCGCGGGGTCAGGTCGAAGCTGGCACCGTAGGCCAGCATCAGCCGGCGGCGCTCGATGCTCATGCTGTCGGGCATCACGAGGATGAGCTTGTAGCCCTTGACGGCGGCCACCATGGCCAGGCCCACGCCGGTGTTGCCCGAGGTCGGTTCGATGATGGTGCCGCCGGGCTTGAGCAGGCCCTGCGCCTCGGCGTCTTCCACCATGGCCAGCGCGATGCGGTCCTTGATGGAGCCTCCCGGGTTGCTGCGCTCGGACTTCACCCACACCTGGGCATCGCCGAACAGGCGCTGCAGGCGGATGTGGGGCGTGTTGCCGATGGTGTCGAGGACGCTGTGGGCCTTCATGCGGGTCTCCTGTCGGTTGTGCGGGGATAATCGCAAGTGTGAAGCAAGCCAGACCGCCGCTGGGGCAATCTCGGAAACGAGGCCCTGGAGGAAGGTCCGGACTGCATAGAGCGGCGTAGCAGCTAACGGCTGCCCGGCGAAAGCCGAGGATCAGAGCAACAGAGACGAGTCGATGACGGGTCCGTCGTCGGGTGTTCTATACGGCAACCGCGCAAGCGGTTGTGACGCACGGCGCAAGCCGGGCGGCGCCGGGCGCAAGCCCGAGCCGGATAGCCACCCGATGGCGGGCAAAGCCCGCCATCGGGTGAAACGGGCAATCTCTACGCGCAGCAACACCAAGTAGGCCAGCGTTGATGCGGCTCGCAGAGCTGGCGGGTAGGTGGCACCGAGCCGGGCAGTGATGTCCGGCCCAGAGGAATGGCGGTCACGCCGGGGGCGACCCCGGTGCACAGAATCCGGCCTATCGGCTTGCTTCACTCTTTCGTGCGGACGAGGACTGGGACCGGGTCCTTACACTGGCCGCTGGGCGCAACCCGCGCCGCCCCGCCCGTCTACCGACCGCTCCCCCGATGAATCCTGATGCCAGCCGCCTCTGGCGCGCGCCCCGCTGGGCCTTGGCCGTGCTGCTGGCCTGTTTGGCCATGGTCGGGCCCTTCTCCATCGACACCTACCTGCCGGCGTTCTCCGGCATCGCCAAGGCGCTGGACGCGACGCCGGTGCAGATGCAGCAGACACTGTCGAGCTACCTGTTCGGCTTCGCGCTGATGAACCTGTTCCACGGCGCGTTGTCGGACTGCTTCGGCCGCCGGCCCGTCGTGCTCATCGGGCTGGCCGTGTTCACCGGCGCCAGCCTGGGCTGCGCGCTGGCCGGCAGCATCGGCCAGCTGGTGTTCTGGCGCACGGTGCAGGGCATGTCGGCGGGCGCCGGCATCGTGGTGTCGCGGGCCATCATCCGCGACATGTTCCCGCCCGCCGATGCGCAGCGGGTGATGTCGCAGGTGACGCTGTTCTTCGGCGTGGCGCCCGCCATCGCGCCGATGGTGGGCGGCTTTCTGTTCGTGCACGCTGACTGGCACTCGATCTTCTGGTTCCTCACGGCCGTCGGTGCGGCGCTGTTCGTCTCCAACTGGCGGCTGCTGCCCGAGACGCTGCACACCAACATGCGCCAGCCCTTCCAGGTCGGCGCGCTGATGCGCGACTACTGGCGGCTGTGCAGCAGCCCCAAGTTCATGATGCTCGTGCTGGCCAGCGGCATCCCGTTCAACGGCATGTTCCTGTACGTGCTGGCCACGCCGGTGTTCCTGGGCGAGCACCTGCACTTCGAGGCGATGCAGTTCTTCTGGTTCTTCCTGTGCACCATCGGCGGCATCATGGCCGGTGCAGCGGTCAGCGGCCGGTTGGCCGGCAAGATGAGCCCGAAGCGCCAGATCATGCGGGGCTTCCGCATCATGGTGGCGGTGTCGGCGGTCAACATCACGTTGAACCTGTTCGCCCCGCTCAGCGCCTGGTGGGCGCTGCCGCTGATCGGCTTGTTCTCGTTCGGCTGGGCCATGATGGTGCCGGTGGTCACGCTGCTCGTGCTGGACCAGGTGCCCGAGCGTCGCGGCATGGCCTCGTCGCTGCAGGCCAGCATCGGCTCGGCAGCGAACGGTCTGGTCGCCGGCCTGCTGGTGCCGCTGGTCATGCACTCCACCGTGGCCCTGGCCGTCGCGTCGGCGACGATGATGGCCGTGGGCCTGGCGGCCTGGTACGGCGTCAGGCGCTCCGTCGCCGGCTGACCATCAAGGCCAGCACCGCCCCGATGCCGAACAGTGCCCAGCTGGCCGGCTCGGGCACGGCCTGCACCGCGGCCTGCGCCGACACGCTGGCGTCGAAGCTGACGATGTGGGCGTCGGGGTCGAAGGCGGCGCTGGTCGGGTCTACCGTGCTCAGCAGGTAGTGCAGCCGCACCTCGCCGTCGAGGCGGCCGCGGGCGGCGGCGTCCAGCCGGAACTCGCCGAGCCCGGTGCCCAGCAGCGCGTCATAGCCCTCTGACAGGCTGGCCTGCGGCGCCAGCACGAGCAGGCCGCGCGGCCCCAGCAGGTCGACATAGCTGCCGAACGATGACAGCGGCGGCAACGAGAACTCGGTGCCGGTGATGACGAGGTAGTTGTCCGCGTCATCGTTGTGCAGCGTGAAGCCCCAACCGGCGGTCTGGCCGGGCTGCGCCGCGAGCACGCCGGGCGTGAGCGTCAACACGGCCGCATGCGCAGTGGTTGCCAGCAGTGAAGCGCCAGCGGCGGCGAGCAGTTTGAAGATGTTCGTCATGAGAATCAGCCTGAAGGGGATCAGCGGAATTGGTTGGTGCGGCTGATGGTCAGCGCGGGCGAGCCCTTGGCGGGGTCGCCATGCCAGCCGTTGGCCGCGTGGAAGGGGGCGTCGACCGCGAAGGTGGCCAGCGCGGGGCAGCCGGTGAAGTCGATGCTGACGCCGGTGCTGACCGAGGCGCCGGCCGCGATGTCGCCCAGCGGCACGGGGAAGGCGGTGCGCACGACCGGCGCACAGGCTGCGCCGCCGGTCTGGCGCAGCGACAGGCCGGCCAGCCGCACGCCGTGGGCCGTGCCAGGCCCCGCGTTGCTGAAGGCCAGCGTCCACACCCGCGCGTTCTGCGTACCCGCCTTGGCCGTGATGCTGCCGCTCAGGGCGGCGCCGGGCAGGCGCGACGGGTCGACGATGCCCCAGTAGGCCGGCTTGGCCTTGAGGGCCGTGTCAAACAGCAGCGGCGCCTCGGCGCGCGAACCACTGCTCAGCCAGGTGTGGTTGTCGGCCTGGCCCCAGATGGTGACCGAGTCGATCAGCCCGCCCAACTGGCGGAAGGTGTTGAAGTAGTTGCGCCAGGCGTAGCCCAGCTGGGCATGCACGGCGGGCGGGATGTCCTCGTAGGTGGCGTAGAACGGCCCGTTGTCGCTGATCTTGATGTCCATCTCGGTCACCTGCTGCGAGATGCCGGGGAAGGCCGACGCCAGCGAGCGCACCATGTGGCCCACCACCACCGGCGTGGGATAGCCCAGCGAGATGTGCATCTGGTGGCCGATCCCGTCGATGGGCACGCCGCGCGCCTTCATGCCCGCCACCAGCTTGTGCAGGCAGGCGAGCTTGGGCACATCGGTGGTGCTGTAGTCGTTGTAGTAGAGCTTGACATGGGCCGGCAGCAGCGCGCGGGCGGTGCGGAAGGCGGTGTCGATGAAGTCCGTGCCGGTCAGCAGATACCAGTTGCTGCGCCGCATGCAGTCGGGCTGGGCGGGGTCGATGACCTCATTGGCCACGTCCCAGGCGTAGAAGCTGCCGACGTGCGGCGCAAAGTGGTTGAGCACGGCCGTGATGTGCTCCACCTCGCGCTGCAGCACCAGCGCCTTGGCGGCCGGGGACGGCGTCAGCGGCTGGCCGCTGGCGTCCTGGAACACCCAGGCCGGCACCTGCTCATGCCACACCAGCGTGTGGCCGCGCAGCTTCATGCCACGCGCCTTGGCGAAGGCGACCTGCGCGTCCGCATTGGCCCACGTGAACACGCCGGGCTGGGCCTGCAGCGCGCTCCACTTCATCTCGTTCTCGGCCACCAGGCTGTTGAAGTGCTTGGTGACGAGGTCTCCCTGCACGCCCGACAGCCCGCCGGTGTAGCCGATGGTGCCCACCGGGAACCAGGCGGCCTGGCTCTGCGCCAGCGACGGCAGGCCGGGCTCGATGCTGGGCGGCGCCACATAGCTGATCTGCACATCGTCCAGCAGCAGCGGCTGCGTGTCGCCGGTCTCCGCGTAGAGCGTCAGCCGGGTGTTGGCCAGCGCCACCGGGTAGGTGCCCTGCAAGCGCACCCACGCGCCCGAGCCCACCGTCGTGCTGTTGACGACGGTGTGATAGGTCGTGAGGCTGCCGGCGTCCCGCTGCAGGCTGATGCGGGCCTGAGCCGTCGCGCTGCCGGCGCTGGCCGGCAGCTTGACCCAGGCGCTGATGCGGTAGGTCGAGCCGTTGAACATCACCGACGTGACGTCATAGGCCGGGCCGGCCCAGCTGCCGGCGCGGCCGGTGGCCAGCAGGGCCTGGCTGCCGCCATGGGCGCTCTCGGTCGTGGTGGCCACGGTCGCGCCACGGCCGAACCAGCCCTGCGTGCCGGCCTCGAAGTTGCTCGACAAGCCACTGGTGTTGGGCGGCAGGCCCGGCGGGCCGGACACCAGCGACACCGTCACATCGTCCAGGTGATACGGCGCCGTCGCGCTGGCGGACTCCACATACAGCACCAGGCTGCTGGGCGCGGGCTCGGCGAAGGCGTACAGGCCGGTGATCTGCGTCCAGCCGCCATCGGTCACCCCGGCGGCGGCACTGGTGGCCACGCTGTCGTAGCTTGTCGAGCCGCCTGCGGTGCGCTGCATGGACAAGCGCACCTGTGTGGCCGGCGTGCCGGCGGGCAGACGCACCCAGGCACTGATCTGGTAGGTGGCGTCGGGCACCAGCTTGCCCGTGAGGTTCAGGGCCGGGCCGTTGAAGGTGGCCGTGCGACCGGTGGTCAGCAGGCTGCGGCTGCCCGAGCGGGCGGCGGCGGCGCTGTTGGTCAGCGTGACATTGCCAAACGGCGTCCAGCCCTGTGTCGTGCCATCTTCCCAGGTGGCCTGCACAACCTGGGCGCCGGCCGACGCCCCGCACAAGCCCAACAGCAGCGCGCCCAGCGCCCGCCATGATGTGTTCCAGCTCCGCATGTCTCCGTCCTTGGTTGTACGTCTGCCGAACCGGCAGCTTGTTGTTTGCGCATTGTTAGCGCAACCATTTCAATGTATTGAAGAGACTGCGTCGGCGTGAAGCATGGTTTACGCGGATGTTCTCCACAGACATTGCCCTTGATTGATAGCGCTACACAACCCAACTCACTCAAGCTGCCGCCCTCGTGGCCGAAATCTGGAGGATGAACATGAAGAAGCCGCTGACCGTCGCGGCGTGCCTGCTCGCCCTGGCCGCCCAGGCACAGCAAGACGCCAAGGAACCCGTGGACGTGCTGCGCCAGCGGCTGGCCGAACGCCTGGCCACCAAGCCGGAGGGCACAACCACCGCCAAGCCCGCTCGCCCGGCAGCGCGCACGCCCGCCAAGGTGGCGCCGCATGCGGCGGCCGCCCATGCGCACTGGGGCTACACCGGCGAGGTCGGCCCCGACCGCTGGGCCGAGCTGTCGCCGGACAACAAGCTCTGCGCCGTCGGCACGCGGCAAAGCCCCATCGACATCCGCGACGGCATCGCCGTGGACCTGGAGCCCATCGCCTTCGACTACCGGCCCAGCGGCTTCTCGGTGCTGGACAACGGCCACACGGTGCAGGTCAACGTGGCCGCCGGCAACGGCCTCACGGTGATGGGGCGGCGCTATGAGCTGGTGCAGTTCCACTTCCACCGCCCGGCCGAAGAGCGCATCAGCGGCAAGCAGTTCGACATGGTGGCCCACCTGGTCCACCGCGATGCCCAAGGACGGCTGGCCGTGGTGGCGGTGCTGCTGGAGCGCGGCGCCGACGACAAGCCGCAGCCCGTGCTGCAGTCGGTATGGGCCAACCTGCCGCTGGAGAAACACGAGGCGCTGCAGGCGCAGGTGCAGATCGACCTGAACCAGTTGCTGCCCGAACAGCGCAGCTACTACACCTACATGGGCTCGCTGACCACGCCACCCTGCAGCGAAGGCGTGCTGTGGATGGTGATGCGCCAGCCGGTGTCCGTGACGCAGCAGCAGATCGGCGTGTTTGCGCGGCTGTACCCGATGAACGCGCGGCCGCTGCAAGCCGGTTCAGGCCGGCTGATCAAGCAATCGCAGTGAGGCGCCGGCGCGGCGTCGTGAACTAGGCCGACCCGCGGCCCGTGCGGCGCGCGCCGGACAGCCAGTCGTGCAGCGTCGCGAACAGCTGTTCAGCGACGACGGGCTTGGCCACGTGGTCGTCCATGCCCGCCTCCAGGCAGCGCTGGCGTTCCTCGTCGAAGGCGTTGGCCGTCATCGCCAGGATGGGCAGCTCGGCGCCCTGCGGCAGCCGGCGGATGGCGCGCGTCGCGTCCAGGCCGTCCATGACCGGCATCTGCACATCCATCAGCACCAGCGCGTAGTTGCCACTGCTCACCATGTCGACGGCCTGGCGGCCATCGGCGGCCACATCCACCGGCAGGCCGGCGCTGCCGATCAGCGCCACGGCCACCTCCTGGTTCACCGCGTTGTCCTCGGCCAGCAGGATGCGCAGCGGCCGGCTGCGCGCCAGCTCCGCCAGACGCTCGCGCGCCGAGTGCGGCCGCGGCGCGGCGACCGGCGCCGGCAACGCGGGCCCCAGGGCCGGCAGGGTCAACGCAAACCAGAACCGGCTGCCCTGCCCCAGCTCGCTGTCCACACCCACGCGGCCATCCATCAACTCCGCCAGCCGGCGGCAGATGGCCAGGCCCAGGCCGGTGCCGCCATAGCGGCGCGTGGTGGAGCTGTCGGCCTGCTCGAAGTCGCGGAACAGGCGCGTCTGGGCCTCGGCCGAGATGCCGATGCCGCTGTCCTGCACCTCAAAGCGCAGCGGCAGCGACAGCCCATCGGTCGGCCCTTCCAGGCGCACAGCCAGGCGCACGAAGCCGCTCTCGGTGAACTTGACGGCATTGCCGGCAAAGTTGAGCAGCACCTCGGCGATGCGCTGCGGGTCGCCCAGCAGCGTGCGGCCGCTGAGCTCGGGCGCGATGTCGGTCTCCACGCGCAAGCGCTTGGCTGCGGCGGACTGGGCCGTCATGTTGACGATGTTGTCCAGCACCTGGTCGACCGTGAACGGGCGGCGCTCCAGCAGCAACTTGCCGGCCTCGATCTTGGAGAAGTCGAGCACGTTGTTGATGACGCTCAGCAGGTGCTCGGCGGCGTTGGCCACCTTCTGCAGCCGCGTCTGCTGCGCGGGCTCGACCGCATCGCTCTGCGCGAGGTAGGTCAGGCCGATGATGGCGTTCATGGGTGTGCGGATCTCATGGCTCATGTTGGCCAGGAAGGCGCTCTTGGCACGGCTGGCAGACTGGGCGGCCTCCGTCACCTCGGCCAGTTCGGCCGTGCGGGCCTCCACCAGCTCTTCCAGGTGATGGCGGTAACGCTCCAGCTCCAGCGCGTCGCGGCGCTCGCGCGAGATGTCGGTCAGAAAGCCATGCCACAGCACCCCACCATCGGCCTCGCGGCGCGGAATGGCGTTGCCGTAGATCCAGCGCTCGCCACCGTCAGGCTGGGGCGTGCGGAACTCCTGCTGCCAGGGGCTCAGCGACCGCCCCGACGCCAGCAGCCCTTCGCGCACCTGGGCACGGTCGTCGGCATGGATGCAGTCGAACCACGGCGAGGCGCTGCGGCCGAGCTCGGCGCTGCCCACCGGGAAGTACTCGCGCACGGCCTCGCTGACGTAGGCGAAGGAGAACTCGCCACCGGCCGCCAACCGCAGCTGGAAAACCACACCGGGCACCGTCTCGGCCATGCCGCGCAGGCGCTCGATCAGCGCCAGCTGCTCCTCGAACTGGCGCTGCAGCGCCGCCCGCATGTGCTCCAGATGGCCGCCCAGCTGGCCGATCTCGTCATGCCGCGCCAGCTGCAACTTGGCATTGAAGCGCCCCTGCGCCAGGTCGTTGGCAAAGCCGCCCAGCTCACGCAGCGGCCGGAACAGCCGCGAGTTCAGCAACCACAGCACCAGCGCCAACGACACCAGCAACTGCCCGCCCACGGTCGCGCCGTACAGCAGGCGCTGGCGCTGCAGCGCGGCGCGGCTGAGGTGGTCGTCGATCTCGATCTGGATGCTGCCGATGCGTGTGGCGCCGCGCATCACGTCGCGCTCGCCGGTCAGCGTCTGGCCGCGGCGCCGCTCGGGCAGCTCGCTCTCAATGAACGGCACCCCCTGCGAGGCATCGCTGATGCTGACGCGCACCACCTCGGGCGACTTGACGATGGCCGACACCACCTCGCGCGCAGCCACGGCGTCCAGGTTCCACAGCAGCTCGGGCAGGCTTGACGCCAGCACGTCCAGTTTGGCGTCGACTTCGCGCTGCAGCGCCTGCTCGGAGACCTGCGACTCCCGCAGCCCGATGAACAAGCCGCCCACGATGAGCGCAGGCAGCAGCAGGCCGATGCTGGCGCCCAGCGCCAGCACGGCAAACAGCGAGGAATAGGGCTTGCGGGTCAAGATGAGTCAGGCAGACGCACAAGCGGGTTGGGAGGAACATGCCGCGCCGACGCGCGGCGCAGCAGCCGGTCGCATGGGCGGATCAGCCCTTGCCCAGCAACTGGGGCTTGAGCGAGCTGTCCACCGGCTTGTCGCCCAGCCAGATCTTCAGCACCGCGTTGTAGAAAGCGATGTCCTTCATGGGCTCACCGATGGGCTTGCCGTTGTAGGACATGACGGTGCCGGTGCCCGGCACCCAATCCACGGAGATCAGGTCGCCCTTCTTGCCCGTCGAAATGCTGACGAAGGCATCGCCGAACTGAGCGAGCTGGTTGACGAACTTGGAGCGCTCGGCCTTGTCGGTGTTGGCGGTGATGCCAGCCAAGAAGGCCTGCCCCAACTCATCACCGGTCACTTCGCGCAACAGGCCCAGCGTGAAACGGCGCGGCCCCTCGCTGGCCAGCACCTCGGCCGGCGTGTCCTTCTTCTCCGGCAGGTACAGCACCAGCGCATACACCTTGACGACGATGCGCGTGCGCACGCCGGCGCCATTGACCTTGAGCTCCTTGCCTCCCACCTTGACGGTGTCGTCGAACTTCAGGCCGCCCACCTCAAGCGCCTGCGCCGCACCGGCTGCGCCGATCACCAGTCCCAGGCCGGCAATCCACCGCTTGGCATGCATCTTCATCGCTGTCTCCTTGGTCGAGTAATGGGGTAGGGGCTCGCTCAGCGCGAGGCCTCAAGCTGGAACAGGCTGACCACTTCTTCGAGGCCTTGGGCCTGAGCACGCAACGAATCGGCGGCAGCAGCGGCCTGCTCCACCAGAGCGGCGTTCTGCTGGGTGCTCTTGTCCATGTCGTGGATGGTATGCGTGACCCGCTCGATGCCAGTGCTCTGCTCAGCGCTGGCGTGCGTGATCTCGCCCATGATGTCGGTCATGCGTTGCACGCTGGCCACCACGCCCTGCATGGTGGTGCCGGCCTTGGCCACGAGCTCGCTGCCCAGCGCCACCTTCTCGACCGAGTCGCCGATGAGGCGCTTGATCTCCTTGGCGGCCTCGGCGCTGCGGCCGGCCAGCGAGCGCACTTCGCCGGCCACCACCGCAAAACCGCGCCCCTGCTCACCGGCGCGGGCGGCTTCCACCGCAGCATTCAGCGCCAGGATGTTGGTCTGGAACGCAATGCCATCGATGACGCTGATGATGTCCACGATCTTCTTGCTGGACGCATCGATGCTGCCCATGGTGGTGACCACCTGATCAACCACCGAGCCGCCCTCGGCCGCCACGGTGGACGCTGCCTGTGCCAGCTGGTTGGCCTGCTGCGCGTTCTGCGCGTTTTGCTGCACTGCGTCGGTCAGCGTCTTCATGGCCGACAGCGTCTGCTCCAGCGATGCGGCCTGCGCCTCGGTGCGCACCGACAGGTCCAGGTTGCCGCTGGCAATCTCGCTGGACGCCGAGGCGATGGACTCCGTCCCCTCACGCACGCGGCCGACGATGCCCTTGAGGCTCTCGTTCATCTCCGACAACGCCGCCAGCAACTCGCCCGTCTCATCGCGGCCGCGCACCTCGATCTGGCTGGTCAGGTTGCCTGAGGCCACCTTGCGGGCCAGGCTCACGGCACCGCGCAGCGGCACCACGATGCCGCGCGTGATCAGCACGCCGGTCAGCACGCTCGCCGCCACGGCGGCCACCGCCAGCGCCGCCAGCAACAGCTTGGTCTTGTCGGCCACGCGGTTGGACTGCAGCCCGGCCTCATCCATCGCGGCATTGCGCAGCTCCACCAGCTTGTCCAGCGACGCGATGTAGCGGGCCTGGGCCGCGCGCACCGAGAACTGGTACTTCAGCGGCGCGCCCTCGGTATCGCCCGAAGCCACCGTCTTCACGAACGCCACCTGGGCCGGCAGGAACTTTGCCCGCGCCTCCCTGACGGCCTTCATCGCCTCGATGCCGGCTTCGTCGGTCAGCAGCGGCTCCAGCTCGGCCATGGTCTTCTCGTGCGAAGCCATCAACGTAGCGACGTTGTCCAACTCCTTCTTGATCTGCTCCTCGCCCGTCATGATGAGCGTCGTCATCATGCTGCGCGACGCATCCCCCACCTCGGCCTTGGCGCGGTTGGCCAGGGCCACCGTCTTGTAATCCTTGCCGACGAGCTGCGTGATCTCGCCATTGAGCGACTGAATGCCGACATAGCCCAGCACAGCCATGGCGACCAGGCAGGCAATGACGACGGCAAAGCCCGCCATCAGCCGCTGCCCGATGCGCATGTTGGACAAGAAGTTCATGGAACCTGCCTCAGGTGAAAGAAAGGGCGGCCAACTGCAGCGAGATCCACAGGCCTCAAGCCGACCGCTGCAAACGGTTGGAAATTTCATCAGAAATGCTTGCGCCCGCACATTCTGAGCGGTGCATCCGCGCGACGCCGCCGTGATTTGTGCGGCAAAACCCTCGCACATGCGGTGCTATTCCACAGCCGTGCGCGCCCGCTGATTCCGGGGGGTGCGCATCGCGCGTCACGAGATCGTCACACCGCCGCCAGAGCATGCGCGGTTTCGCCCACCTCTGTCCGCACCCTCGCCATGAAGCCCACCCGCCTGTTCCACGCCCTGAGTGCCGCCCTCGCCTTCTCGCTGGGCGCCAGCACCGCCGGGGCGGCCAGCCTGCTCGACAACGCCCAGCAACTGTGGGGCGTCACCCATGCCGGCACGCCCGCAGGTTTCCTGTCCGAGATCGTCGCCTTTGACGCCACGACCAAAACGCTGTGGGTCTCCGGCGTCAGCGGTGTCAACGTGCTGGACGCCCGCACCGGCGCGTCGCTGAGCTTCATCGACACCCGCGCCTGGGGTTCCATCAACAGCGTGGCCATCAAGAACGGCGTGGCCGCCTTCGCCATCGAGGCCAGCGACCGCACCCAGCCGGGCCTCGTGCAGCTGTACGACACCACCAGCCGCAGCCTGCTCGCCGGCACCAACAACATCACCGTCGGCGCCCTGCCCGACATGCTGACCTTCACGCCGGATGGCAGCCGCCTGCTGGTGGCCAACGAAGGCACGCCCAGCACCTATGGCGCCCGCATCGGCACCAGCGTGCCGCAGGTGTTCGGCAGCAGCGCCAATGATCCGGTCGGCAGCGTCAGCATCATCGACGTCGCCAGCCGCACGGTCACGGCCACCGCGACGCTGGCCGGCGTGGCCCAAACCGGCAGCCACATCCGCACCGGCACGGGCATGGACTTCGAGCCCGAGTACATCACCGTCAACAAGGCTGGCACGCAGGCCTACGTCAGCCTGCAGGAAGCCAACGCCATGGGCGTGCTGGACCTGCAAAGCGGCCAGTTCACCAAGGTCGTGGGCCTGGGCGCCAAGGACTTCTCGCAGGCCGCCAATGCCATCGACACCAGCAACAACGGCACGGTCAGCTTCCAGACCGTCGCCGCCAAGGGCCTGTACATGCCCGACGGCATGGCGAGCTTCCAGTCCGGCAGCAAGACCTATGTCGTGATGGCCAACGAGGGCGACTTCCGCGAGGACGACAAGGACCGCGTCACCGGCAAATCGCTGGGCGCCACGGGCGTGCTCGATCCGCTGCGCGTCTCCGCCACGGACTCGTCGGCTGGCGACCTCTACGCCGCCGGCGCCCGCTCCTTCTCCATCCGCGATGCCGACGGCAACCTCGTCTACGACAGCGGCAACATCCTGGACGTGCAGGCCAACCTGGCCGGCCTCTACAACGATGGCCGCAGCCGCGACAAGGGCGTGGAGCCCGAGGGCGTGTCGCTGCTGGAGATCGGCGGCAAGACCTTCGCCTTCATCGGCCTGGAGCGCACGACGACCGGCACCGTCGCGGTGTTCGACATTGACGTCAACGACCCCAGCAAGACCAGCTTCGTGCGCCTGCTGACCATGAACGGTGCCATCGCCCCCGAAGGCCTGACCGCCTTCACGATGGACGGCATGCACTACCTGGCCGTGTCGGCCGAAGGCGCTGACGGCTTGAATGCCGGCACCGCGCTGTTCGCACTGGCGCCGGTGCCCGAGCCCAGCACCTATGCGCTGCTGCTGGGCGGCCTGGGCCTCATCGGCGCCGTGGCGCGCCGCCGCAACGCGTGAGCAGCCTGACACCAAAAAAGGGCGCCTTCGGGCGCCCTTTTTCATGCTCACGGCGCGGTGCGCCCCAGCGTTCTCAACCAGAAGGCCTCGTACTTGCGGTGCCAGCCGGCCGGCTTGACGACGCCGCCCATGGCGTGCGCGCCGTCGGGGTCGAGGTAGAGCTCCACGAGCGCGTCCTTGCCGGCGTCCAGCAGCTCGCGGTAGACGTTGACCGTGTCCTGGTACAGCACGTTGGGGTCCTGCATGCCGTGCACCAGCAGCAGCGGCTTGCGCAGGCCCTTGGCCAGCGGCAGCAGCGAATGCTTGCGCAGCACGGGCTTGGTCCGGTCGACCTTGCCGATGGTGCGGCCGCTGTACCAGCTGTTGTAGTTCTCCCATTCCGTCGGGCCGGCACCGGCAATGCCGGCGGCGAACAGGTCGGGGCGGGTGAACATCGTGTACTGGGTCTGGAAGCCGCCGAAGCTCCAGCCGTTCAGGCCCACGCGGGCTGCGTCCACGCCGTAGCCGGGTAGCTGCTTGACGAGGTCTTCCAGGTCCTCGCTCTGCGGCTCGCCGGGGCGCTCCCAGTTGGCGCCGGAGAACTTGCGCCCGTAGTTGCTGTGGCCGCGCGGGTCCACCGCGATGGTCACGAACCCATGCTTCGCCGCCATGTACTGGCCGAACAGGTAGGCCGTGTTCTGGAAGCTGTCCACCTCGACGATGTGGCGGTCGTTCAGCGGGCCGCCGTAGACGTAGACGACGGCAGGCCGCTTGTCCGTGGCCTGCCAGCCGGCGGGCTTGAACATATAGGCCTCGATGCGGTCACCGTGACGGTTGGTGTAGGCCAAGCGCTCGGGCTGCAGCAGCTTCAGGTCGTTCCAGGCCTTGTCGGTGCTGTCGGTCAGCGTGCGCGCAGCGGCCTTGCCGTCGGTGGCCAGCAGCTTGAGCTCGGGGCGCTGCGCCCAGTTGCCGGCGTTGGCAGCCACCCAGCGGCCGTCCTCGGACGCCGCCGCCGCGCGGTGGAACTCGCCGGCCGCGCCCAGCGCCAGCGTGGCACCGCTGGCCATGTCCACGCGCAGCAGGTTCATGGCCGCCGTGTCGCCCTGATTGGCCAGCACGAACAGCGCCTTGCTGTCGGCCGTGAAGCCGGCGATTTGGTGCGCCTCGAACGCGCCCTTCACCAGCGGCCGCAGCGCCTGTGTGGCCACGTCGATGGCGTAGGGCTGGCGCCAGCCGGCCTCGTCCAGCACGAGCACCAGCGTCTTGCCGTCCGGCGTGAAGCGCGGCTTGATGACGTTGACCACCTCGTGGCCCACATCACCGCGCCGCTCGAGCACCAGCGTCGGCTTGGCGCTCTCGCTGGCGCTGCCGATGTAGACGCGCAGCAGTTCCTTCTCGCGCTCCCAGGTCGTGAACGCGTAGCGGCTGCCGTCGCGGGCCCAGGCCACGTCGCTCATCTCGAACCACACATCGCCGCCGTTGTTCGTGAACACCGGCGCCGGCTGCTGGCGCGGCGCCTCGCCGACGGCGGGCACCTGGCGGATGTACAGCGCCATGGGCGGCACGCTGCGCTTGTCGTCCGACACCTCGCGCGGCACCTTCTTGGCCGTGGCCCAGCGCTCGCCGTAGCTCATGATCTCCACCTGCCGGCCGGCGGGCGTCGGGGCCTTGTCATCGGCACCGCGGGCCGGCGCACGCGCCACCAGCGACATCCAGCGGCCGTCCTCGCTGACCACGGTCTCGGCGATCTTGTATTTCTTCTGCTCGTCATCCGGATGGATGAGCTCGCGGTTGACCACCTGCACGCCCGGCTGCCGCAGCCCGGCCCGCAGCACGCGGGTCTCGTCGGCAAACAGCACCGCCGTGTCATCGGCCGTGTAGCCCACCAGGCGCAGGTCGCGCTGCGTGGCCACCACCTGCACCGGCGCGGCATCGCCGGCCTTCCAGCGGTACAGCCCGCCGCGGTACTGGAACACCAGCTCGTCGGCCTTGCGCGCCCACGCGAACTGCGCCGCACCGGGGTAGAGGTCGGTGGGCTTGAGTTTGTCGCGGGCCTGCTTCTTCTTCAGCTCATCACGCAGCTCCCACAGCTCGCGGGGCTTGTCCTCAGCCTTCTTGTCGGCGGCAGACGCGGCGGGCGCCGCCGGGATGGGCTTGCCCGCACGCTGCGCGGCCAGCACGGCGGCGGCATGCTTCTCGGCGTCAGCCTCGGCCTTCTCGGCAGCCTTCTGCGCGTCCTCCTTGGCCTTTTTGTCGGCCAGCTCCTGCTTCACGACGGCCAGCGCCGCGGTTTCCCACTGCGACAGGTCCACCGGCTCGCCGCGCAGGTAGGCCTGCTGCGCCACTTCGCGCGCCTGGCGCTCGGCGTATTCGGTGTTGCGCTGCTGCAGCTTCTTGTCGAAGCGGGCCAGGTCTTCCGGCGCATCGAAAGCCGCCATGACAGCGGGTGACGTGATGCGCGTGGTCTTGCCCGTGCGGGTGTCGTGCACCCAGAGGTCGCTGCCGGGCTCGCCGAAGGGGCTCCACAGCCAGGCCAGGTAGCGGCCGCTGCGGCTGAAGGCGGCGTCCTTGGCGGGATCGTTTCGGTAGGGCTGGGCGCGGAAGATCTGCTCCAGCGTGGGGGTGGCGGCGGGCGCGGTCTGCGCCTGCAGCGGGCCGGCGGCCGACACGGCCAGCACCAGGGCCAGGCTGCCGATGGCAGCGAAGGTCACGAGCTTCAAGGGGGTCTCCTCAATGTGCCCCCTGGGGTGAGGGGCGGCGAATTCTAGGAAAGCACCGCCGCCCCGCCGTTGGTCACGGCGTCACCAGGCTCGGCCGCGTCGACGCGACCGACTTGCGCCACAGCGCCACGCCCACATGCACGGCCAGCCCGGCGGCCAGCAGCGCGAGCGCCCCCAGGCCCCACACCAGCCAGCCCACCCAGACCGCACCGCCCGACAGCGACGGCAGCAGGCCCGCCAGCCACTGCAGCTGCGGCGTCAGGTTCTCCAGCGTGCCGGCCAGCCATTCGGCGGCCCAGGGCGGCAGCCAGGCGGCCACCGGCTCCGGCAGGCTCCAGTCGCCCGCGCCCATCGCGCCGGCCTTGTCCAGCACCACGGCCAGCAGGGCCGTGCCCGCCCACACCAGCCCGCTCCACAGCGCCAGCAACAGCAACACCAGCGCCCATCCCAGCAAGATCATGGCCAACCCTTTCGTATGACAGAGGCCGCAGTGTGCGCGGGCCGGGCAGGCCGGGACAGCAGCAGGGCTCGCAGCGCCGCTTCGGAAAAGCCGAAGCGTCCTCAGCCCGCCACGCGCGCCAGCACCGGCGCCAGCGCCACGCCCGTGTGGCTGCCGCTGGCCACCACCTGCTCCGGCGTGCCTTCCACCACGATGCGGCCGCCCGCCGTGCCGCCTTCCGGCCCCAGGTCCAGCACCCAGTCGGCCTCGGCGATGACGTCCAGGTCGTGTTCAATGACCACGACCGAATGCCCGCCCGCCACCAGCCGGTGCAGCACGCGGATGAGCTTTTCGACATCGGCCATGTGCAGGCCCACCGTGGGCTCGTCCAGCACGTACAGCGTGTGCGGCGCCTTCTGGCCGCGGCGCGTGACGTCGTCTCGCACCTTGACCAGTTCACTCACCAGCTTGATGCGCTGCGCCTCACCGCCCGACAACGTCGGCGACGGCTGGCCCAGCGTCAGGTAGCCCAGGCCCACGTCCTTCAGCAGCTGCAGCGGGTGGGCAATGGACGGCATGGAGGCGAAGAACTCGACGGCCTCGTCCACCTCCATCTGCAGCACGTCGCCGATGCTCTTGCCGCGCCAGCTGACACCCAGCGTCTCCGGGTTGAAGCGCTGGCCGTGGCACTGGTCGCACGGCACCTTCACGTCGGGCAGGAAGCTCATCTCGATGGTCTTCATGCCCTGGCCCTCGCAGCCGGGGCAGCGGCCCTCGCCGGTGTTGAAGCTGAAGCGCCCCGGCGCGTAGCCGCGCGCCTTGCTCTCCAACGTCTCCGCAAACAGCTTGCGGATGGCGTCCCAGAAGCCGATGTAGGTGGCCGGGCAGGAACGCGGGGTCTTGCCGATGGGGGTCTGGTCGACCTCCAGCACGCGGTCGACCTGGGCGTGGCCTTCGATGCCGTCGCAGCCCTGCCACTTGGCGGGCGCCTTGCGCAGCGGCACGGCCACCGCCATGTTGGCCAGCAGCACGTCGCGCGCCAGCGTGGACTTGCCGGAGCCCGACACCCCGGTTACCGCCACCAAGCGGTGCAGCGGCACGTCCACCGTCACGCCCTGCAGGTTGTGCAGCGCGGCGTTCAGCACCGTCAGCTTGGGCGCGGCCGGGTCGATCGCGCGGCGCTCCTGCAGCGGGTGGATGAGCGGGCGGGCCAGCATGCGGCCGGTGGTGGAGTCCTCCACCAGCGCCAGCTCGGCCGCCGTGCCTTGCGCCACGACGCGGCCGCCGCGTTTGCCAGCACCCGGGCCGATGTCGATGATGTGGTCGGCGCGGCGGATGGTGTCCTCGTCGTGCTCCACCACCACCAGCGTGTTGCCCTTGTCGCCCAGCGTGGACAAGGCTTTCAGCAGGATCTGGTTGTCGCGCGGGTGCAGGCCGATGGTCGGCTCGTCCAGCACGTAGCAGACGCCCTGCAGGTTGCTGCCCAGTTGCGCTGCCAGGCGAATGCGCTGCGCCTCGCCGCCCGACAGCGTGGGCGCGGCACGGTCCAGCGTCAGGTAGCCCAGGCCCACTTCCTCCAGGAACTCCAGCCGGCCCAGGATCTCGCTGACCACGTCGCGCGCGATGTCGGCGTCGCGGCCTTCCAGGTGCAGGCCCTGCACCCAAGCGCGCGCCTGGCCCACGCTCCACGAGGCCACCTCGCCGATGGCCTTGTCCTCGAACTCCACCGAGCGCGCCGTCGGGTTCAGGCGCGTGCCGTGGCAGTCCGGGCACGGCGCATCGGTCAGCCCCTCCACCTCGGCCTCTTCGGCCGGGAAACTCTGCTCGCGGCCACGGTTGTCGTCGGCCTGCACGCTGTCGTCCAGCGCCTTGCGCTGCTCGCGCGTCAGGCTCAGGCCCGTGCCCACGCAGCTGGTGCACCAGCCGTGCTTGGAGTTGTACGAGAACAGGCGCGGGTCCAGCTCGGGATAGCTGGTGCCGCAGGCCGGGCAGGCGCGCTTGGTGGAGAACACCTTGACGCTGCCAACGCCGGCCCCCGTGCCGCCGTCTTCCAGGTTGAGGCCGTCCAACGGCGCCAGCAGGTGCAGCACGCCCTTGCCAGCGTCCAGCGCCTTGGCGAGCAGCTCGCGCAGCTCGGGCTCCTTGTCGGGGCTGATCACCAGGTCGCCCACCGGCAGTTCCAGCGTGTGCTCCTTGAAGCGGTCCAGGCGCGGCCAAGGCGAGGTCGGCAGGAATTCGCCGTCGACGCGCAGGTGCGTGTGGCCGCGGCCCTTGGCCCACTTGGCGAGGTCGGTGTACACGCCCTTGCGGTTGACCACCAACGGTGCCAGCAGGCCCACATGCTGGCCGCGGTAGTCGCGCATCAGCTGCGCGGCAATGCTTTCCACGCTCTGCGGGCGCACCGGCGCGCCGTCGTGCACGCAGTGCTGCACGCCCAGCTTCACGTACAGCAGGCGCAAGAAGTGCCAGACCTCGGTGGTGGTGGCGACCGTGCTCTTGCGGCCGCCGCGCGACAGGCGCTGCTCGATGGCCACCGTGGGCGGAATGCCCCACACCGCGTCCACCTCGGGCCGGCCCGCCGGCTGCACGATGCTGCGGGCGTAGGCGTTCAGCGATTCGAGGTAGCGGCGCTGGCCTTCGTTGAACAGGATGTCGAAAGCCAGCGTGCTCTTGCCCGAGCCGGACACGCCCGTCACCACGTTGAACTTGCCGCGCGGCACCTCCACGGTCACGCCCTTGAGGTTGTGCTCGCGGGCGTTGACGATCTTGATGGCTTCGTCCGCCTGGCGGCGTGCCTGGATCAGCTGCTGCAGCGGGCGGCCTTCTTCCACCACCACCGCCGGGCGGTCCATGTGCAGCGCGTAATCCCGCAGCGCGGCCGCGGTGTGGGAGGTGGGGTGTTGGGCCACGGCCTCGGGCGTGCCAACGCAGACCACCTCACCGCCCGCATCGCCGCCCTCGGGCCCCAGGTCGATCAGCCAGTCGGCCGCGCGGATCACATCCAGGTTGTGCTCGATGAGGATGAGCGAATGGCCGGACGCGAGCAGCTTGCGCATCGCGCGCATCAGCTTGGCGATGTCGTCGAAGTGCAGGCCGGTGGTGGGCTCGTCAAACAGGAACAGCGTGCCCTTCTTGGCGACGCCGAAGCGCGGGTTGCTCGCCGCCTCGGCCAGGAAGCCGGCGAGCTTCAGGCGCTGCGCCTCGCCGCCGGACAGCGTGGGCACCGGCTGGCCCAGGCGCACGTACTCCAGGCCCACGTCCACGATGGGCTGCAGCTTCTGCAGCACGGCGCGGTGCTCGCTGAACAGGTGCACGGCCTCGGCCACCGTCAGCTCCAGCACGTCGGACACGCTCAGGTCGCGATCCTTCAGCGACAGCTTCACGTCCAGCATCTCGGCGCGGAAGCGCTTGCCGTCGCAGTCCGGGCAGCGCAGGTAGACGTCGCTGAGGAACTGCATCTCCACATGCTCGAAACCCGAGCCGCCACAGGTGGGGCAGCGGCCATCGCCGGCGTTGAAGCTGAACATGCCGGCGCTGTAGCTGCGCTCCACGGCCAACGGGGCCACGGCGAACAGCTTGCGGATCTCGTCGAACGCGCCGACGTAGCTGGCCGGGTTGGAGCGCGCCGTCTTGCCGATGGGCGACTGGTCCACAAACACCGCGTCGGCCAGGAAGTCCGCGCCCAGCAAGGCCTCGTGCTGGCCGGGCGTCTCGGTGGCCTTGCCGAACTGGCGGGCCAGCGCGGGGTAGAGCACGTCCTGCATCAGCGTGCTCTTGCCGGAGCCCGACACGCCGGTCACCACCACCATGCGCTGCAGCGGGAACTCGACCGACACGTCCTTCAGGTTGTGCTCGCGCACGCGCTGCAGGATGAGCTTGGGCGTGTTGTCTTCGACCAGGCGCTTCAGGCCCATGCCCACATGCTTGCGCGCGCCCAGATAGGCGCCGGTCAGCGTGTCCGCCGCGCGGATGGATTCGGGCGTGCCGTCGAACACGATCTGCCCGCCGCGCTCGCCGGGGCCGGGGCCCATGTCGATGAGCCGGTCGGCCGCCAGCATCACCGCCGGGTCGTGCTCCACCACCACCAGCGTGTTGCCGGCGTCGCGCAGCCGCTGCATGGCCTGCACGATGCGGTTCATGTCACGCGGGTGCAGGCCGATGCTGGGCTCGTCCAGCACGAACAGCGTGTTGACCAGGCTGGTACCTAAAGCGGTGGTGAGGTTGATGCGCTGCACCTCGCCGCCCGACAGCGTGCGGCTCTGGCGGTCCAGGGTCAGGTAGCCCAGGCCCACGTCGCACAGGTAGCGGCTGCGATGGCGGATCTCGTCCAGCAGCAGCTTCAACGCCTCGTCCAGCATGGTGCTGGGCAGCTGCAGGCCGTCGACGAAGTCGCGCAGGCGCTGGATGGGCAACTGCATCAGGTCGTGCAGGCTCAGGCCCGGCAGCGCCTCCAGCTGGTCACGCGTCCAGTCCACGCCGACGGGCAGGAAGCGTTGTGCGGCCGGCAGCGCCGCGTCGGCCAGCGCCTTGCTGCCCACGCGCCATTGCAGCGCCTCGGTCTTGAGGCGTGCGCCGCGGCAGCTCGGGCATTCGGTGTAGCTGCGGTACTTGGACAAGAGCACGCGGATGTGCATCTTGTAGGCCTTGCTCTCCAGGTAGTCGAAGAAGCGCTTGACCCCGTACCACTGCTTGTTCCAGTTGCCGTTCCAGTTCGGCGTGCCGTCGATCACCCAGCGGCGGTGCTCTGCGCTCAGGTCCTTCCAGGCGGTGTCACGCGGAATGCCGGCCTCGCCCGCGTACTTCAGCAGGTCGTCCTGGCAGTCTTTCCACGCCGGCGTCTGCATGGGCTTGATGGCGCCGTTGCGCAGGGTCTTGCGCTCGTCCGGAATCACCAGGCCCAGGTCCACGCCGATGACGCGGCCGAAACCGCGGCAGGCCTCGCAGGCGCCGAACGCGGAGTTGAACGAGAACAGCGCCGGCTGCGGGTCGGCGTAGCGCAGGTCGCTCTCCGGGCAGTGCAGACCGGTGGAGAAGCGCCACAGCGTGGTCCCTTCGTCTCCCACGTAGACGCTGAGGCGGCCTGAGCCTCTTTTGAGCGACAGCTCGATGGCCTCCATCGCGCGCTGCTTGTCGGCGCCCAGGATGCGGAAGCGATCGGCCACCACGTCCAGCACCTTGTTGCCGTCGGCATCGCGCTCGGCCTGCACCCGTGTAAACCCGCTGGCCGACAGCCATTGCTCGACCTGCGCCGCAGTCGTGTTGGCCGGCAGTTCCACCGGGAAGGTCAGCACCAGCCGCGGGTCTTGCGCCGCTTCGGCACGCGCCATCAGTTCCGCGTAGATGCTTTGCGCCGTGTCATGCCGGACGGGCAGCGCCGTCTTGCGGTCGAAAAGCTCTGCCGCGCGGGCGTACAGCAGCTTCAGGTGGTCGTTGAGCTCCGTCATGGTGCCCACCGTGGAACGGCTGGTGCGCACCGGGTTGGTCTGGTCGATGGCGATGGCCGGCGGCACGCCGTCCACCTTGTCCACCGCCGGGCGGTCCATGCGATCCAGGAACTGGCGGGCGTAGGCCGAGAAGGTTTCGACATAGCGCCGCTGGCCTTCGGCATACAGCGTGTCGAACACCAGGCTGGACTTGCCCGAGCCGCTGGGCCCCGTGACGACAGTCAATTCGGCCGTGCGCAGATCGAGGTCGAGGTTCTTGAGGTTGTGCTGCCGAGCGCCTCGGATGCGGATCAGACCGTCAGACATGGGAGGGGGCCAAAACGTAGGAGGCCAGCAGTGTAGGGATGCCCCTGACAAGAACTGTCAGCACGCATGCGCCCGCCAGCCTACGTGTGGGGCCAAGGCTGGGTGAAATTGACAAGACCTGTGGTTGCACCGCAGCAGCGCCTGCGGCAACAATCGCCCACCCCCTACCGGGGGACATAAGAACAAAGTGCAAATCAAGGACATGGGATGGACAACGCTAGGCAACTCAACCAAGTGCCCCCGCTACCGTGCTGGCTGGCCGCTGCAGCCGGTGATGCTGACACCGGCGCGCCACAGCCGGACGGCGATGACTACGCGCCTGCGCCGCGCTTGGCTCAGGTGCTGCTGGTCGAAGACAACCACATCAACCAGGTCGTTGCGCTGGAGTTCCTTGCGCTGATGGGTGTGCAGTCACGGCTGGCCAAGAACGGCATCGAGGCCCTGGCCGCCTGCGAGCAAGCCGCCCCCGACCTCGTGCTGATGGACATCCAGATGCCCGGCATGGACGGCCTGGAATGTGCCCGCCGCCTGCGTGCGCAGCAGCGCGCGGGCACGCTGCCCGCCTTTCCCATCCTCGCGCTGACCGCCCACGCGCTGGATGCCGACGTCGCCGCCAGCATGGAAGCCGGCATGGACGAGCACCTCACCAAGCCGCTGGACTTTGTCGCGCTGCGCACCCGCCTGCAGCGCTGGCTGAAGCTGCCTGAAGCGAACTGAGCCCGCCCCGGTCACGCGCCCTCGAACGCGCGCAGCACCGGCCGGCAAACCCTGACGCCCAAGCCCGGGCAGCTCCCCATAATCGCGCGCACAAAACCACCGGAGACAACCCGATGAAGCGCCGCGTGCTGCTGCCCCTGATGTTGAGCCCCTGGCTGGCCCAGGCCCAGGGTGCCAAGCCCCACACCTGGATCGTGCCCTTCCCGGCCGGGGGTGGCACGGACGCCTTCGCCCGCCCGCTGACGGCGGCCCTGACGCGCCAGATGGGACGGCAGGTGCTGATCGACAACAAGGGCGGTGCCGGCGGCACGGTGGGCGCCGGGCTGGCTGCAAAGCTGGCGCCAGACGGCACGAACTTCTTCATGGGCGCGGTGCACCACACCATCGCACCGGCCATGTACCCGCGGCTGGAGTACCGGCTGGAAGAAGACTTCATCCCCGTGGCCCTGCTGGCCAGCGTGCCGCAGGTCATCGTCGTTCACCCCGGCAAGGTGCCCGTGACCGACCTCAAGGGCTTTCTTGCCGACGTGCGGGCCAAGCCCGGGCGGCTGAACTACGGCTCGGCCGGCAACGGCACCTCGCACCACCTCGCGGGCGAGCTGTTCAAGCTGCACACCAAGACCTTCATCACCCACATCCCCTACCGCGGCGCCGGCCCGGCGCTGCAGGACCTGATCGCGGGCCAGGTGGACCTGATGTTCGACGGCCTGGGCTCCTCAGCCGCCCACATCAAGGCCGGCCGCGTCAAGGCGCTGGCTGTGGCCGGTAGCAAGCGCGCCGTGGGCTTCCCCGACGTGCCCACCGCGGCCGAGGCCGGCGTGCCCGGCTACGAGGTGGCCACCTGGTATGGCCTGTGGGCGCCCAAGGGCACGCCGCGTGAGGCCATCGCCGCGATGCAGGCCGAGCTGCGCAAGGTGTTCGCCACTGACGAGATCCGCACGCTCTGGAACGGCCTGGGCGCCGAAACGCCCAACCTCTATGGCGACGCCTTTGGCCAGTTCGTCAGCGCCGAGACCAAGCGCTGGGCCGAGGTCGTCAAGCGCTCCAACGCCAAGCTGGACTGATCCCCGATGAACCTGTACGCGGCCCTGCGCGCCGGCTTCCCGGCCGACCTGGACTCGACCGCCGTCGACCACGACGGCGCCCTCTACAGCTGGCGCGACCTGGAGCGCGGCAGCGCCATGCTGGCCAACTGGCTGGGCCGGCTGGACCTGCCCGCCGGCAGCCGCGTCGCGGTGCATGCCGACAAAAGCGTCGAGGGCCTGATCCTGTACCTCGCCGTGCTGCGCGCCGGCCTGGTGTACCTGCCGCTGAACCCGGCCTACCAGGCCAGCGAGCTGGAGCACTTCATCACCGACGCGGCGCCGGGCTTCGTCGTCTGCGCGGGCAAGCATTTCGGCTGGGTCAGCAAGCTGGCCTTCCAGCGCGGCGTGCGCTGGGTGTTCACGCTCAACGACGACCGCAGCGGCACGCTGCTGGACCGCGCCGCCCAGATGAGCGATGTGCACACGCCGGCCACCAACGCACCGGGCGACCTGGCCGCCATCCTCTACACCAGTGGCACCACCGGCCGCAGCAAGGGCGCCATGCTCAGCCACGGCAATCTGCTGTCGGGCGCCCGCACGCTGCAGCGCCACTGGGACTGGCGGGCCGACGACGTGCTGCTGCACGCGCTGCCCATCTTCCACATCCACGGCCTGTTCGTCGCCATCAACGGCGCGTTGCTGAACGGCAGCAAGATGCTGTGGCTAAACAAGTTCGAGGCCAAGGCCGTCGCCCCGCGCCTGCCCGAGGCCACGCTGTTCATGGGCGTGCCCACCATGTACGTGCGCCTGCTGCAGGAGCCGGTGCTGGACGTGCGCCGCATGCGGCTGTTCGTCAGCGGCTCGGCGCCGCTGCTGATCGACACCTGGCGCGAGTGGCAGGCCCGCACCGGCCACCTCATCCTGGAGCGCTACGGCATGAGCGAGACGCTGATGCTGACCTCCAACCCCTGCCGCCCCGAAGACGGCGAGCGCGTGGGCGGCACCGTGGGCCCGGCGCTGCCTGGGGTGGGCCTGCGCGTGCTGCGCGACGACGGCCAGCCCTGCGCGGTGGATGAGATCGGCCACGTGCAGGTGCGCGGGCCCAATGTGTTCAGCGGCTACTGGCAGATGCCCGAGAAGACGGCCGAGGAGTTCACCGCGGATGGCTGGTTCAAGACCGGCGACGTCGGCCGGCTGGATGCGCGCGGCTATCTGACGCTGATCGGCCGCAGCAAGGACCTCGTCATCAGCGGCGGCTTCAACGTCTACCCTGCCGAAGTGGAAGGCTTCCTGAACGAGCTGCCCGGCGTGGGCGAGTCCGCCGTCATCGGCGTGCCACACCCGGACTTCGGCGAGGCCGTGGTGGCCGTCATCACACCCGCCGGCCAGCCCGACCCCGACGCGCTGATCCGCGCGCTGAAAGGCCGCATCGCCAGCTTCAAGGTGCCCAAGCGCATCGTCGTGCTGCCCGAGCTGCCGCGCAACGCGATGGGCAAGGTGCAGAAGAAGCTGCTGCGGGAGCAGTACGCGGGGTTGTTCGCCTAGATAGATTTACCACGCATGTCGCCCGCCTTCTTGTCTTCCATCGCCAGTCGCTGGTTCGTCCACCGCTGGCAGCTGCTGGGTGTGTCGGTGGTGAGCATGGCACTGGCCTTCGCGACGTTCCGTCTGGCGCCGCCGAACCTTGCCTTCGTCGCCGCCGCGCTCGCGGGGCCTGTCATCGCCGGTCCCTGGGCACTGCTCTGTGCCTGCATCTGGTTCCACCCGGAGCGCGGGAACTTGCAGCCGCGCAGCAAGATCGTGGGCAGGCTGCCACCAAGCCTGCAATCCGGCATCCGCTGGTATGCCGCGCTCGTTCTCACCCTGTTCACGGTCGCAGCCGTCGCAGTCTGGCCCGTGTTGTCGCTGAGCTGGCTTTGAAAGCCGGCAGCATTCACGCCTTCTAGCGAGGCAGGCTTCTCATCGGGCAACACCCAGCGCCTTCACCTCACCCAGCGCCAGCTGCAACACCCGCGCATCGCTGCTGGCCCGGTGCCGGGTGAGCTGCTGGCGCGCGCGCACGGCCTCGGTGACGCTCTTCCAGCGCTCGGCCTCGCTCTCGCTGAGCAGCTTGCGCAGGTCGTCGAGCTTGAAGCTGGGCCGCAGGCCGGCCGCGTCGTAGAGCCGGTTCAGCCACGTGAAGTCGTGGCCCCAGCCGTCGCAGTAGACCGTCTGACCGCGCAGCCGCGTGTTGAGCTGTTCGCCCACCCAGCGCGCCGGGCGGCCGCGCTGGAGCAGCAGCTCGCGGCCGATGCCGTGCAGCGCCTCGGCAGCGGCATCCCAGTGCACCCAGTCGTCCTCCGGGCGCACCAGGCAGCAGAACAGCGCGCCATCGCCGGTGCTGTAGCCGATCTCGATGGGGTAGCTGCCGCGGCCGAAGCCCGAGGCTTCGATGTCGAGGATGGTGGGCAGCACTTGCATCGGCCGGAGTGTGTCAGGCCGCGCGGGCATGTCACACAGGGTTGTCAATGACGCTCTCCCGTTCAAACAGCTGCTGCGCCGCCCGCCCGACCTGGCGCGTGTCCCACCACGCATAGGCACCCACGCCCGCCGCACCGGCCAGCGGCACCCAGCGCGACAGCGCCCGGCCCGCGGCCTGTTTGCCCAGCTGCACGCCCACGGCCGCCGCCGCACGCTGCAGCAAAGCCTGCGCCGCCGGCCGCACGATGACGCGCTCCCCCACCCGCACGCCCAGGTCGCGCAGCGCCTGGGCGGCCGTGTGGCGGAACAGGCACCACAGCATCTGCGATGGCCCCAGCTCGGCGCTGCGGCCGTACAGCGCCGCGATGTCAGCCACCAGTTGGCGCTGGATGTGCCAGACGGCCAGCATCTCCGGCGCAATGGTGGCCCAGCCCAGCGGCCCGGGCGGCAGCGCCAGCGTGCCGGCGGCCAGCGCAGCCTTGGCCGCCGCCGCGTCGATGGCGCGCGCGGCCGCATCCGCTGGCCGCGACACCGTGTGCAGCGTCGGCTCGGGCGGCTGCACCACCAGCGCCAGCACGCGCTCCCCCAGCCCGCCGGTCTGTGCGCTCATGTCAGTCACCACGGCCGATGAAGGCCCGGATCGCCGCAATGCGGCCATCGGCGCCGAACTCGAACACATCGACCACATGCAGCGTGTCCTGCCCGTCGATGACGATGGCCAGCTCTGCCGCCACGCCGCCCGCGCGCTCGTAGGCCGCCAGCACGTCGATGCGCAGGTGCTGCACGGCGTCGAAGTTCTTGCGCGTCTCGGCCAGCGCCGCGGCCTTGCCGACGACGCGGATCTTCCAGTCGCGCAGCGTGACGGACTCGGCCAGCAGGGGCTCGACAGCGGCCAGGTCACGCGCGGCGTAGGCGGCCAGGTAGGCCTGCACGGTCTGCAACGGGGTGGACGTCATGACTCAGAACGGGTTGATGCTCTTCTCGCGGCGGTAGTGCAGGTAACCCACGCTGGCGCCCGCGCGCAGGCCCACGCCCAGGCGGATGGGCGCCAGCGTGATGCCGTTCAGGCGCTGGTAGTTGATGCCCGCGCCGCCAACGTAGTAGAGGCTGCCGTCCACGCCGGGGAAGCGCTGGTAGATGGCCGACGCCTTGGGCAGCCGGTACACCAGCGTGAACACCTTGGCCGCGTTGGCGCCGACGTCGAAGCCGATGGACGGCCCGGCCCAGAACACCCTGCCGCCGCCACCGCCCTTCATCAGCAGATCACCCTCGCCATAGCGAACGCCCACGGTCAGCGCGGCACCGGCCTCCTGGCCCTTGATGTAGGCATTGGGTCGCCCCTGCTCCTTGAAGGCTTTCTCGATGACCTTGGCCAGGCCTTCGGTGGTCTGGCCGAAGAACTCGGTGGCGGCCTTCAGGATGGAGTCCTCGTCGTAGGTGCTGGCAGCCTTGTCGTCGCCGGCGGCCAGCGCGGGCAGTGCGGGCGTCAGGGCCAGGGCGGCAAGGTGTTGCAGGTGTTGGCGGCGGTCAGTCATGGCGGTCCTCAGGCATACCCGGAGAGACGCCAGCATAAACATCGCGCTGTGAACTTTGGCCGGTCACGGCCTCTTGCCACCCCCTAGACTCCGCGCCCATGTCGAGCAATCCCGACCTGCAAAGGCTGTCCGCCGCCCTCGAATATGTCGACCTCGCCGCCGGGCTCTACCTGGCCGGCGGGGCCGACCAGGCGGCGCGGCTGCTCGCGGCGGCGGCCGAGCAACAGCTGGGCGACCTGATGCGCCTCATCGATGTGCCCAGCGCCACCGTGGACACCCGCGAGCTGCTGGCCCGCATCGCGCGCGCGCACCGGCCGTCCGTCGTCGCCACGCGCGAGACGCCCGCCCGCGACTGGGACGACGAGCCCATGCACACCGACGCCACCCGCGAGGACATCGTCGCCTACCTGCGCGCATCCTGGTTCATGCTGGAGGCGATGGGCCTGGCCTCGCTGGCGCCCGCGCGCCTGCAGCAGGCCGTCGAGCACAGCACGGTGTTCGGCGGCGCCGACACGCTGGAGCCCTTCGTCTAGCATCGGCGCACGCCGCCCCTCGGGAGCCCTCATGAGCAACAACCGCCGCCAATTCGCCCGCATCGCCTTCGCTGCCGGCGCCGAGCTGATCACCACGCAGGCGCAATGGCGCTGCCAGGTGCTCGACATCTCGCTCAAGGGCGTGCTGCTGCAGCTGCCCGACGGCGCCACGGCTCAAGCGGGCATGCCCTGCCTCGTCAAGCTGCCGCTGGGCAGCGCCGAGGCGGAGGTCGCCATCGCGATGGCTGGCGAGCTGGCGCATGTGGAAGGGGCGCATGCCGGCGTGCTGTGCCGCAGCATCGACCTGGAATCCATCACGCACCTGCGCCGGCTCATCGAGGTCAACCTGGGCGACCCGGCGGCCTCGGAACGCGAACTCAAGGCGCTGATCGCCGGGGCTGGCGCGGCCTGAGCCGGTTCCGTCGCATCGCGCCACGCGGGCGCGGCCCGGCACCCACAATGCCGGCCATGGAGGACACCCCACTGCAGGCCTTCCGCCGCGTGTGCAATCTGCGCGTGCTGGCGGCGGTCTACTACTTCTGCCTGCTCTACGCGACCTCGCGCGGCCTGACCTGGCTGGGCGACGGCGAGCCGCTGGGCGACACGCTCTACAGCATCAACCGCTTCACCCGCCAGGCGCTGCTGAGCGGCCTGAGCCTGCTGCTGCTGGCCGGCGCCGCCGAGGCGCTGCTGGCTGCCACGCGCTGGCAAGGCCGCACGGCGCTGGCGCTGCGCGCGGCCGCCGTGCTGGCCGGCGCCGGGCTGGGCGTCCTGCTGCGCTTTGCGGTGGTCACGCTGGAGAACGGCTCGCCGCACCTGCGCCCGTCTTGGGTGGCCTACACGCTGACGATCTGGTGCGCCTTCGGCGGCGTGACCTACGCGCTGCTGTTGCAGTACCGGGCCGAGCGCGCCCAGCGCCTGGCGCTGCACCAGCTGGCCCGCGAGCGTGACGCCCTGCAGACGCAACAGACCGAGGCCCAGCTGTCGGCGCTGAACGCGCAGATCGAACCGCACTTCCTGTTCAACACGCTGGCCAATGTCAAGCGCCTGTACGAGACCCACCCCGAGCGCGGCCGCCACATGCTGCAGGCGCTGATCGCCTACCTGCGCGCCGCGCTGCCCGGCATGCGCCGCCAGGAGAGCACGCTGGCCGACGAGCTGGCGCTGGTGCGCCATTACCTGGCCATCCTGCAGATGCGCATGGGCGAGCGGCTGCGCTTCGACATCGACGCCGATGCCACGCTGCTGCGCGCCCGCCTGCCCACGCTGGTGCTGCCGACGCTGGTGGAGAACGCGATCAAGCACGGCCTGTCGCCGCTGCCCGAGGGCGGGCGCATCGACATCCAGGCCCGTGCCGACGGCGCCGGCGGGCTGGTGGTCGAGGTGCAGGACAACGGCGCCGGCTTCGGCGGCGCCAGCGGCGGCGCGGGCGTCGGCCTGGCCAACACGCGTGCCCGCCTGGCCGCGCTGTTCGGCGACGCCGCGACGCTGGAGCTGGCGGCCGCGCAGCCCCATGGCGTCGTCGCACGGGTGCGGCTGCCGCCGGCCGCGCTGGCGGGAGCATCGGCATGAGCGGCCGGCTGCACGCGATCTGGCGCGCCTGGCGCTCGGTGCGCCGCCGCGAGCTGACCCTGTTCGTCTGCGTGGCGCTGCTGTTCGGCGCCATCGACCTGAGCGCCATGCTGGAGAAGCGCGTCGACGGCGAACTGCTGCCCCAGGTGCTGGCGCGCCAGTTCCTTGTGCCACAGCTCACCGCGCTGATGCTGATGCTGTGCTGGCTGCCGGTGTCGCGCTCGGCGCTGCAGGGGGCGGCGCGCCTGCGCAGCCTCATCGGTGCCGTGCTGCTGGGCGCGCTGCTGGGCGTGGCCGCCTCCACGCTGCTGATGCAGTGGCTGGACTGGCCGTCGATGTGCGATGTCGTCGCCGCCCAGGCCGGCAAGCCGCCGTGCAGCACCATCAGCGTGCCCACGCTGCTGGGCGATGCGCTGTGGGTGACGCTGCCCTCCCTGCTGGTGTTCTTCATGATGGACACCCGCTCGCGCCGCCAGCGCCAGGGCGAAGCGGTGCAGACGCTGCTGCGCGAGCATGCCGAGCTGCGGCGCCAGGCGCTGGCCTCGCGGCTGGCCACGCTGCAGGCGCAGGTGGAGCCGGGCCTGCTGTTTGACGCGCTGGTGTCCGTCGAGCAGGCCTATGCCCGCCAGGCGGGCGATGCCAGCGAACGGCTGGAGCGGCTGATCCGCCACCTGCGCGTGGCGCTGCCACGCCTGCGCGAGGCCGGCGCCACGCTGCACAGCGAGGCCGAGCTGATCGACAGCCACCTGGCGCTGCTGCGCGACCTGCACGGCCACCCGCCCGCGTTCGAGGCCCATCTCGGCGAGCGCGCGGGCCAATGCCTGCCGCCCATGCTGCTGCTGCCGCTGGTGCAGCGCGCGATGCGCCTGGACGCGCCGACGCGCTGCTGGCTGGAGGCCGGCCCGCCGCTGCGGCTGCGCTTCGACCGGCCCGGCCTGTGCGCGGAAGACGCCGAGCTCGCCGCGCTGCGCGAGCGCATCACCGTGCTGGGCGGCCGCCTGAGCTGCCACAGCCACGACGGCCACACCGAATTCCGCCTGGACCTGCCATGACCGGCCACGCCCCATGAACCTGCTTGCCCCCACCGCCGTTGTTGCCGAGGACGAGGCCGCCCTGCGCGGCGAACTGGTCGAACAGCTGAGCCGCCTGTGGCCCGAGCTGGCCATCGTCGGCGAGGCCACCGACGGGCTGGAGGCGCTGCGCCTGCTGGACCAGCACCGCCCCGACATCCTGTTCCTCGACATCGAGATGCCCGGCGCCACCGGCCTGGAGGTGGCCCGCCAGGTAGGCGGCCGCGCCCATGTGGTGTTCGTGACGGCCTACGACCAGTACGCGGTCGCCGCGTTCGACCAGGGCGCGGTGGACTACCTGCTCAAGCCGCTGGCCGGCGCGCGGCTGTTCACCGCCATCTCGCGGCTGAAGGCGCGGCTGGGTCAGGGCCAGCCGCCGGCCGCCCTGGGCGGCGTGCTGGAGCAGCTCAGCGCCCGGCCCGCGCCCTCGGCCGCGCGGGCGCCGCTGCGCTGGATCAACGCGTCGGTGGGGCAGACGCTGCGCCTCATCACGGTGGACGAGGTGATGTTCTTCCAGAGCGACAACAAGTACACGCGGCTGGCGCTGAAGGACGGCGAGGCGCTGATCCGCAAGCCGCTCAAGGAGCTCATCGACGAGCTGGACCCGCAGCAGTTCTGGCAGATCCACCGCTCCACGCTGGTCAACGTGCATGCGATCGGCAGCGTCAGCCGCGACTTCCGCGGCCGCATGCAGATCAAGCTCAAGCACGGCAGCGAGACGCTGCTGGTGGCCGAGAGCTGCGCCCACCTGTTCCGGCAGATGTGAGGTCGCGCGCGGCGCGTGTTTCCGGGCCGACACAATCTGCCGATCTGCCCGACATACCCGGGCGGTGCAATGCCTTCATCGACACGGTGAAGGAGACCCACATGCACCACGACCACGACCACGATCTGGGCCTGGCCCACGACCTGAGCCGCCTGCAGCAGCAGGCCCTGCAGCGCCGCGGCGCGCTGCGCTGGCTGCTGGGTGCCGGCGCGGCCGGCCTGGCCGGCGGCAGCGCGCTGTGCCTGAGCGGCTGCGGCGGCGGGGGCAGCGAGGCGGGCAGCAGCACGTCGTCATCGTCGGGATCCAGCAGCTCCAGCGGCGGCAGCTCGTCCTCCGGCGGCACCACGACCACCAGCGGCTGCTCGGTCGTGCCCGAGGAGACCGCCGGCCCCTACCCCGGCGACGGTTCCAACACGTCCAACGGCAGCATCGCCAACGCGCTGGCGCTGACCGGCATCGTGCGCAGCGACATCCGCAGCAGCATCGCCGGTGCCACCGGCACGGCCACGGGCGTGCCGCTTCAGGTCATCATCGAGCTTGTGAACACCAACGCGTCCTGCGCCGACCTGTCCGGCTATGCCATCTACCTCTGGCATTGCGACGCGCTGGGCCGCTACTCCATGTACTCCAGCGGCGTGACCGGCGAGAACTACCTGCGCGGCGTGCAGTCCACCGGCACCGACGGCACGGCGGTGTTCCAGACCATCTACCCCGGCTGCTACGCCGGCCGCGTGCCGCACATGCACTTCGAGATCTACCGCAGCGCCAACACGGCCACCAACTGGAACAACAAGCTGCGCACCTCGCAGCTGTGCTTCCCGTCGGACGTCAACACCGCCGTCTACGCCACCAGCGGCTATGGCAACAGCGCGGCCAACAACAACGCCATCAGCCTGTCCAGCGACGGCATCTTCAGCGACGGCTACAGCACGCAGCTCTGCACCGTCACCGGCTCGGTCAGCGCCGGCTACGTGGCCACCTTGCGGGTGGGCATCTCGGCCTGAGCGCCGCACAAAGGTTCATCCATGATCGGACATTGCCTGGTCGTCGACGACGACGCCGAGATCCGCACCACGCTGACGGCCTACCTGGAAGGCTTTGGCTGGCGGGTCAGCGCGGCGGCGGACGGCCAGGCCATGCGCCAGCTGCTGGCGCTGGCGCGGCCTGATGTCATCGTGCTGGACCTGATGCTGCCCGGCGAGGACGGCCTGGCGCTGCTGCGCTGGCTGGGCCGTCAACCCGACGCGCCACCGGTGCTGATGCTGACGGCGCGCGGCGACACGATGAGCCGCGTCGTCGGCCTGGAGCTGGGCGCCGATGACTACCTTGCCAAGCCCTTCGAGCCGCGCGAGCTCGTCGCCCGGCTGCAGGCGCTGGTGCGCCGCGCCACCAAGGGCCAAGCCGGCGGCGTGGCCGACGACACGCGGCTGCTGCGCTTCGGCCGCTGGCGCTTCGACCGCATGACGCGCCAACTCATCAGCGCCGAGGACGTGGGCATCGCGCTGTCCAGCGCCGAGTTCCGGCTGCTGGCCGCCTTCGTGCAGCGGCCGGGCCGCGTGCTCAGCCGCGACCAGCTCATCGAGCTGACCCGCGCGCCCGGCGTGGAGGTCAACGACCGCAGCATCGACCTGGCCGTCTCGCGGCTGCGCGCCAAGCTCGGCGACACCGCGCGCGAGCCCGCGCTGATCCGCACCGTGCGCGGCGAGGGCTACCTGTTCGACGCCGAGGTCACCGCATGTTGAAGTCCTGGCGCCACTGGGACCACCTCGGCCTGCGGCTGTTCCTGCTGATGTGGGCGGCGCTGGCGCTCAGCCACCTGGCCGCCTGGGGCCTGGTGACGCAGACGCTGATGGATTTCTCCCGCATCGACGGCGCCGGCCCGCCGCCACGCATGGCCGACCGCGGCCCGCCGCCGCCGCACGACGACTTCGACCTGCCCGCCCCGCCGCCGCGCCCGGACGGCGCCGCCGGCCCGCAGCTGCGCGGGCGCATGCCCACCTTCCCTTCGCTGCCGCCCAGCCTGCCGCTGTCGGCCAGCCTGCTGGACTATGGCGTGCGGCTGCTCGTCATCGCGCTGGCCGCGTGGTGGGGCTCGCGCTGGCTGGCGCGGCCGGTGCGCCGGCTGGTGGACGCCGCGCGCCAGCTCACCCCGGCGCTGGCGCAGGGCCGCGCGGCGCCCGTGCTGGCCGAGGACGACGGCACCCGCGAGGTGCGCGAAGCCGCGGCCGTGTTCAACCGCATGGCGGCCGAGCTGAGCGGCCAGTTCGAGGAGCGCGGGCTCATGATCGCCGCGATCTCGCACGACCTGCGCACGCCGCTGACGCGCATGCGGCTGCGGCTGGAAACCGGTGAGGTGGAGGCCAAGGTGCGCGAGCGCTGCATCGACGACCTGCGCGAGATGAACCGGCTGGTGGAGAGCGTCATCGAGGTGTTCCGGCCCAGCGAGGTCGCCCGGCCGCAGCGCGTGGACCTGGCGGCGCTGGCCCAGTCGGTGGTGGATGACCTCGCCGAGACCGGCGCGGCCGTCAGCTTCGACGGCCCGGCGGCGGTCATCACGGCCGACCCGGTGGCGCTGCGCCGCGTGGTGGACAACCTCGTCGGCAACGCGCTGCGCTACGCCGGCAATGCGCGCGTCAGCGTGGCGCTGTCGGCCGGCGTCACGCGGCTGGTGGTGGAGGACGACGGCCCCGGCATCCCCGAGGCCGAGCTGGAGCGGGTGCGCCAGCCCTTCCGCCGCGTGGAAGGCTCGCGCAACCGCGAGACCGGCGGCACCGGCCTGGGGCTGTACATCGCCCAGCAGTTGGTGCGCCGCCAGGGCGCCGTGCTGGTGCTGGCCAACCGGCCCGAGGGCGGGCTGCGGGCAGAGGTGGTGTTCTAGCCCCGTCCGCGCTCAGCGGGTGCGCAGCACATCGGTCGGCGGGAACAGGCCCGCCAGGCTGGCGTCCTTGGCCGCACCGGCCACCGGCCGGCCGGCATCCTTGCCCGTGGCGGCGCTGACCGGCGCGTCCAGCGGCTGGCCGTGCTCGTCGGTCAGCAGCGCCACCATGGGGCGCAGCGGGTCGGTGGTGCGCGCCGTCACGATGGCCTGCTCGCCCGTGTTCAGCGCCACCAGCGCCCCCGGTGGGAACACGCCGATGGTGCTGACCACCGAGGCGCCGAACTTGTTGGCGCTGCGCTGGTGGAAGATGGACAGCGCCGCCGTGGGGCTGAGCATGGCCGGGCGGCCGGTGCGCGGGCTCATCTTGGCGCAGAAGACATCGCAGGTGCGCAGCACGTCGGCCAGGTCGGTCATGCGCACCAGGCCCTGCGGATAGCCCTGGCCATCGGGCTGCTCGTGGTGCTGGGCCACGGCAGCCAGCCAGTCCTCGTCCTGCACGCCCAGGCTGCGCAGCAGCCGCTCGCTGTCCAGCGGGTGCTGGTTCATGCGCTCGCGCTGGGCATCGGCCAGCGGGCCGGCCTGCAGCGCCAGCGTGGTCTGCAGGTCGGTGACGGCGATGTTCATGGTCAGCGCCGCGCTCAGCGCGCTGAGCCGCTTGGTCTGCGCCCATTCCTTGCGGTGGGCCACCAGCCACACCACACAGGCGGTGTGCAGCGAGTGCAGCGAGCCGTAGCGGGACAGCTTGTCGGGGCTGATGCGCACGACCTCGAACACCCCCAGGTCGACGTCCTCCGCCATGAGGCGGTCCAGCTCGCGCGTGGCGGCGTGCAGCGCTGCGGGAAAGTCGTCCACGGCCTCGGGGGTGCGCAACAGCGCTTCCAGCCGGTCGGCCAGCGTTTGCAGCGCATGCCAGCGGCCGAGCGTGGGGTGGTCTGGGCGGGGGTCGTCGTGCGCCATGCGGGGCTCCTTCGCGTCAGGGCTTCGATGCTAGAGGCGCCGCCGCCCGCCGTGTACCCCCGTGGCCCGGCCGACGCACAGGATGGCCGGCGTCGCCAAATCCGACCGCAAATCGGGCCCGCTGGCGGGCCCGGGCGCGCGGGGACTCAGGCAGCCTGCTCGACGTGGGCGTGCCGCGTGTAGAGGAAGTCGATGACCTCCTTGCGGGCGGCGATGTAGCGTGCGTCTTCCGCCAGCTCCACCCGCACGCGCGGGCGGGGAATGTCCACCGCCAGGATCTCGCCGATGGTGGCGGCCGGGCCGTTGGTCATCATGACGATGCGGTCGCTCAGCAGCACGGCCTCGTCGACGTCGTGCGTGACCATGATGACCGTGCTCTGCGTGCGGGCAACGATCTTCAGCAGCTCGTCCTGCAGCTTGGCGCGGGTCAGCGCGTCCAGCGCGCCGAAGGGCTCGTCCATCAGCAGCACCTTGGGCTCCATGGCCAGCGCCCGGGCGATGCCCACGCGCTGCTTCATGCCACCCGAGATCTCGTGCGGGCGTTTGTGCAGCGCATGGCTCATGCCCACCAGCTCCAGCGCGGCGCGGGCGCGCACCTTGAGCTGGGCAGCGCTCTCCTTGCCACCGAACACCGACTCCACCGCCAGCAGCACGTTGTCCATGCAGGACAGCCAGGGCAGCAGCGAGTGGTTCTGGAACACGACGGCGCGCTCGGGGCCGGGCGCGGCAATCTCGCGGCCGTCACAGATCAGCGCGCCCTCGGTGGGCGTCAGCAGGCCGGCGATGAGGTTGAGCAGCGTGGACTTGCCGCAGCCCGAGTGGCCGATCAGCGTGATGAACTCGCCGCGCTGCACGTCCAGGCTGACGTTCTGCAGCGCATGGAAACGGCCCTTGCGGGTGGTGAACACCATCTCGGCGTTCTGGACTTGAATGAAGGGGCGTGCGGTCATGGCAACTCCTGTGGATTCGAGGTCAGGGAGAAGGCGTGTCGTGCCTTCTCCAGCGGACGCCGCGGCACCGGCTCTGCCGGGCCGCCAGCGTCGCCCCCTGGAGGGGGCCGGCGAAGCCGGTAGGGGGTGGACTAGTGATCGTCGAACGTGAACTGCTTGGCCAGCGTCAGCAGCAGCCACTCGAGCAACAGCCCGACGGTGCCGATGACGACGATGGCGATGATGATGTGCGCGACGTTCAGGTTGTTCCACTCGTCCCAGACCCAGAAGCCGATGCCCACGCCGCCGGTCAGCATCTCGGCCGCGACGATGACCAGCCAGGCCGTGCCCACCGACAGGCGCACGCCGGTCAGCACATAGGGCAGCACCGCGGGCAGCAGGATGCGCGTGATGACCTTCCACTCGCTGAGCTTGAGCACGCGGGCGACGTTCAGGTAGTCCTGCGGCACGCGCTGCACGCCCACCGCCGTGTTCACCACCATGGGCCAGATGGAGCAGATGAAGATGGTCCAGATGGCTGCCGGGTTGGCGCTCTTGAACGCCAGCAGGCCGATGGGCAGCCAGGCCAGCGGCGACACCGGCTTGAGCAGCGCGATCAGCGGCGACACCATGCGGCTGGCGAACTCGAAGCGGCCGATGATGAAGCCCAGCGGGATGCCAACGAGCGCGGCCAGGCCGAAGCCCATGCCCACGCGGCCCAGCGAATTCAGGATGTTCCAGCCTATGCCTTGGTCGTTCGGACCGTTGCGGTAGAACGGATCTGAGAACAGCTGCACGGCGGCATCGAAGGTGGCCGCCGGGGTTGGAAACGAGCCGCCTTTCATCGTGGCCAGCGCCCACAGCCCGATGAGCAGCGCGATGCTGAGCACCGGCGGCAGCACGCGCAGCGCCAGGCCGCGACCGTCAAACGGCCGCCGGGGCGGCTTGGGCTTGGCCTGCTCGGCAGCGGGGCTGGCGGGGCGGCTGACCGCAGCCACCGGCGTGGCCGCTGCGCTGGCAGCGGGCGAGGCGGTGTCCCGCGGCGAATGGAAAACTGCTGAAACCATGATCAGGCCGCCTTGATCTTGAAGCTGTCGGCGTACTTCGCCGGGTCCTTGCCGTCCCACACCACGCCGTCCATCAGCTTGGCGCTGCGGAAGTCACTCTTGGGGATGCTGATGCCGAGGGCGCCGGCCGCCTGCTTGTAGAGCGCCGTCTGGTTGATCTGCTTGGCCACGCCCAGGTAGTCGGGGTGGCTCTTCAGCAGGCCCCAGCGCTTGTGCTGGGTCAGGAACCACATGCCGTCCGACAGATACGGGTAGTTCACCGCGCCGTCGTTGAAGAACTTCATGTGGTTGGGGTCGTCCCAGGTCTTGCCCAGGCCGTTCTGGTAGCGGCCCAGGATGCGCTGGTTGATCGCATCGACGCCGGTGTTGATGTAGGCCTTCTGCGCCACCGTCTCGGCCATCTTGAGCTTGTTGGACAGGCTGGCGTCGATCCAGCGGCTGGCCTCCAGCACGGCCATGATCACGGCGCGGCAGGTGTTGGGGTACTTCTTGACGAACTCGGCCGTCGTGCCCAGCACCTTCTCGGGATGGTCCTTCCAGACGTCCTGCGTCGTGTTGGCGGTGATGCCGATGCCGTCCATGATGGCGCGGTGGTTCCAGGGCTCACCGACGCAGAAGCCGTCCATGTTGCCCACGCGCATGTTGGCCACCATCTGCGGCGGCGGCACGGTGATGAGCTTGGCGCCGCTCAACGGGTTGATGCCCGCGGCGGCCAGCCAGTAGTGCATCCACATCGCGTGCGTGCCGGTCGGGAAGGTGCCGGCGAAGGTGTACTCACGCGGGTTGGCGGCCATCACCTTGGCCAGCGACGGGCCGTCCACCGCGCCCTTGTCGGCCAGGGCCTTGGACAGCGTGATGGCCTGACCGTTGTTGTTCAGGTTCATCAGCATGGCCATGTCCTTCTTGGGACCGCCCAGGCCGAGGTGCACGCCGTAGATCAGGCCATACAGCACGTGCGACATGTCCAGCTCGCCGTTGACCAGCTTGTCCCGCACGCCGGCCCAGGAGGCTTCCTTGGTGGGGATGATCTTGATGCCGTACTTCTTGTCGAAGCCCAGCACCGAGGCCATCACGACGCTGGCGCAGTCGGTCAGCGGGATGAAGCCGATCTTGACTTCTTCCTTTTCGGGCTTGTCGGAGCCCTGCGCCCAGCCGCCACCGGCAAGGCCGGCGAAGGGCAAGGCGGCCGCGGCGGCGAGCAGGCTGCGGCGCTGCGGGTGGGGCGTGGTCGTCGAGTTATCGAAGGCGGTCATCACGGGCTCCTGAGTCAATCTGGGGCTCAACGCCGTCGCGGCCACGCGCTCGCCCACGCTGGCCAGCAGCGAGGATGCAATGGGGGAGGTCGGACGCCGTTGTCCCGAAGTGCCAGCCGAGTCAATGCCGGCTGGCCCGAGAGGCCTGCGCCATTGCAGGCCTCGCCCTTCTTTCAGCAGGTTGCGTGCCAGCTTTTGCGTGCTGCTGACGCGCTGCTTTCGCACACGCTTGGCGCCATGCGGCCGCCCCGGCGTGCGGTTTGCGCAATGCCGGTGCGTTCCCGTTCGTGCAGGGGTCGTGAATGTTGGTGCGTGGCGCCCCAAGGCGGAGAAGGCGCGCGATCGCGGTGCGCGCCGGGCTACTGGCGCGGGCGCAGCAGCTGGTCGGCGTCGATGAGGCGCGAGGCCACGCTGGCCAGCGTCTGGCCGCCCGTCATGGCCAGCTGGCGCAGGCGCTGGAAGGCGGCCTCCTCGTCCAGCCCCTGCTCACGCATCAGGATGCCGCGCGCGCGCTCCACCAGCTTGCGCTCGGCCAGCTGGGTCTGGGTGTGGCGCAGCTCGGCGTGCAGCGCCTGGTCATGCTCGAAGCGGGCCAGCGCCAGCTGCAGCAGCGCGCCCAGGCGCTGCGGCGGCAGCCCGGCCAGCTGCAGCGCGCTGACGCCGGCCTGCAGCGCCGCGCGCATCTGCGCGGGCGACATCTGCTCGGCCACCAGCAGCACCGGCCGTGGCTGGCGGGCCTGCGCCTCGGACAGCTGCGCCAGCAGCGCCGGTGTGGGCTGCTCGCAGTCGATCAACAGCAGCTCGGGCGCCTGGCGGGCCAGCGTGAGCGCCAGCGCGTCGGGCTCGGCGACAAGATCCAGCACATCAACGAGCTGGCAGCGCAGCCGGATGAGCTCCAGGCGGATGACCGGGCTGCGGCGCTGGCCGGCATCCGCCAGCAGCACGCGCAGGCCCGGCAGGGGGAATGAGGGCGTGTCCATGCACGGACGTAGTGCAATAAGCGTGCCTTGGTGCCTGCTCACCGCGACGGTGCGACAAACCCCGCCGCCCGGTAGGCCGCCGTGATGGTGGCCTGCCCCAGGCGCGAGGTCATCTCCTGGTGCACCGGCATCAGCGCCTCGCGCCAGGCCTCCAGCTCGGCCGGCGTCAGCGTGTGCATGCGCGTGCGGCCGCTGGCGCGGATGGACGCGAGCGCCGCCTCGTTCTCGGTGCTGGCAATGGCGTTGGCGTAGGTCGTGGCCTCTTTCAGTGCGCCGTCCAACGCGGTGCGTACGTCGGCCGGCAGGCCGTCCCAGAACTTCTTGTTGACGATGACCGCATAGGCCAGGTGCCCGTGGTTGGACAGCGTCATGTGCTTCTGCAGCTCGTGGATCTTCTGCGTCAGGAAGTTGCTGGGCACGCCCTCGGTGCCGTCCACCAGCCCGGTCTGCAGCGCCTGGCGCAGCTCGCTGAAGGCCATCACCTGCGGGATGGCGCCCAAAGCTCGCATCTGCGCGTCCAGCACCTTGCTGGACTGGATGCGCATCTTCAGCCCCTTGAAATCGCTCACCTGGCGCAGCGGCCGGTTGGCGCTCATGATCTGGAAGCCGTTGTCCCAGTAGGCCAGGCCCTTGATGCCCTTGGCCTCCAGCCGGCGCAGCAGCTCCGCGCCCAGCGGGCCGTCGGTGACGGCGCGGAAGGCCTCGGTGTCCTTGAACAGGAACGGCAGGTCGAAGACCTCGAACTCCTTGACCCCCAGCGGCCCGAACTTGGCCAGCGACGGCGCCAGCATCTGGACGCTGCCCAGCTGCAAGGCCTCCATCTCCTCCTTGTCCTTGTAGAGCTGGCTGTCGGGGTAGACCTCCACGCGCACGCGGCCGCCCGTGCGCGCCTCGGCCAGCGCCTTGAAGCGCAGCGCCGCCTTGCCCTTGGGCGTGTCGGGCGCCACCACGTGGCTGAACTTGATGACGATGGGCGCCTGCGCGCGGCCGGCCCCGGGCAGGGCCAGTGCGGCGGCCAGCAGATGACGGCGCTGCATGCCGGTCTCCTTGTCTTGTGGCGTGATTTTGGGCGCGCTGCTGCGGGGGGCCGCTGTGGAGTTCCACATCGCCGCCCGCGCCCGGACTTCTTAGACTGCCGGCATGACCGCCGCGCCCCACCGCCACCGGCCCGCCTGCCCCCGCCCGGCCGGCCCGGGGGCGCTGCCATGAACGCCCTCACCCGCCACCTGTGGCTGGCGCCGCTGGCGCTGTCGCTGGTCTTCGTGCTGGGCGTGCTGGCCTGGGTGCGGGCCAACGGCATCGAGGAGCGCGAGACGCAGCGCCAGACGCTGATCTCCGACGCCCTCAGCACCGAGGTCCAGCTGCGCGGCCGCATCGACGAGGAGCTGGCCCACCTGCGCCAGCTGGCCGCGGCACTGGCCGGCCGCCCTCCCAGCGCCGCGCTGCTGTCGGCGCAGCCCGAGGTCAACGCCGGCCTGCGCCGGCTGTGGCAGTCGGTCACCTGGCTGGACGCGCGCAACCGCGTGCTGGCCGAGGTGCCGGCCCAGGCCACGGCCAGCCGCTACGAGGACGGCCTGTCGCTGCACCTGACCGCGCCGGTCGGGCCCGACGGCGTGCTCGTGGTGCGCTACGCGCCCGCGCTGCTGCTCAAACTGGGCGTGCCCTGGTGGCTGGCCCGCAAGTACGACCTGCAACTGGTGGACAGCGCCGACCAGGTCATCGCGTCCAGCACCGAGTCGCCGCTGCGCGCCGCCCAGGGCGAGCGCCCGAGCTACCGCGTGGCGCTGACCGGCCCGCTGCGCGCCAGCCCGCTGGCCGAGGCCACGCTGGCCGACGCCGCGCTGGAGCTGACGCTGCGCGAGCCGCTGCCGGACGGCGTGCGGCCGCTGGCGCTGGTGCTGGTGGCCGGTTTCCTGCCGCTGATCGCCGTGGCCAGCTGGCTGCTGCGGCGGCAGATGCGGCGCGTGCAGCGGGCCGAGCTCGCCGGCCGCACCGAGGCCGCCTGGCGCCGCGCGATGGAGGACTCGGCCCTCGTGGGCCTGCGCGCGCGCGACTTCGACGGCCGGCTGCTCTACGTGAACCGCACCTTTTGCGAGATGGTGGGCGTGCCCGCCGAGCAGATGGTGGGCAAGCTGCCGCCCATGCCCTACTGGCCGCCCGACGCGCTGGACGAGCTGACCGAGCGCAACCGCCGCAACCTGGCCGGCGGCGCGCCGCGCGAGGGCTTCGAAGCCCGCTGGCAGCACGCCTCGGGCCGGCCGGTGGAGGTGATGGTGTTCGAGTCGCCGCTGGTGGACGCCGCCGGGCGCCAGATCGGCTGGATGGGCTCCATCCTCGACATCACCGAGCGCAAGCGGCTGGAGGAGCGTGAGCGCCGCGAGGTCGAAACACTCGCCCACAACGCGCGCCTGACCATGCTGGGCGAGGTGGCCTCCACACTGGCCCACGAGCTGAACCAGCCGCTGACGGCCATCGCCAGCTACAACGCCGGCATCAGCAACTCGCTGGCCAAGCTGGGCGTGCAGGACGAGCTGGTGCTGGGCGCACTGCAACGCCTGGGCCAGCAGGCCGAGCACGCCGGGCGCATCGTGGCGCGCATCCGCGAGTTCCTGACGCGGCGCGAGCCGCGCCACGAGCGCTGCGAGCTGCACGAGGTCATCACCGCTGCGCTGGACCTGCTGCGCCGCGACTGCCAGCGCCGCGGCATCACGCTGGACCTGGCGCTGGCCGCCAGCGCCCCGGCCGTGCAGGCCGATGCGGTGCTGATCGAGCAGGTCGTCATCAACCTCGTGCGCAACGCCGCCGACGCGCTGCAGGCCCGCCCGCGCGAGCCCGGCGGGCGGCTCATCACCGTCAGCAGCCGTGCGGCCGGCGAGTTCGTGCGCATCGACGTGCGCGACAACGGCCCCGGCCTGCAGGGCCGCCGCATCGAGCAGTTGTGCGCGCCCTTCTACACCACCAAGTCGGAGGGCATGGGCATGGGGCTGGCCATCTGCCGCTCCATCGTCGAGGCCCACCACGGCGTGCTGGACGCCGAGGACGTGCCCGGCGGCGGCGCGCTCTTCTCCTTCAGCCTGCCCGTGACGTCGGAGCACGAACCCCAGGGAACACTGACATGAACCACGGCACCGTCCACCTCGTCGACGACGACTCCGGCGTGCGCGACGCGCTGGCCTTCCTGATGCGCTCGCGCGGCCTGGACGTGCGCGCCTTCGCCAGCGGCCCGGCGCTGCTGGACGCGCTGGACCTGGAGATGCCGCGCCACGGCCCGCCCAAAGGCATCTTTCTACTGGACGTGCGCATGGAGCCCATGAGCGGCACGCGGCTGCACGATGAGCTGTTGGCCCGCCAGTTGCGCAACCCCGTGCTGTTCCTGACCGGCCACGGCGACATCCCCATGGTGGTGGATGCGCTGAAGAAGGGCGCCTTCGACTTCCTGGAGAAGCCCTACAGCGACAACGCGCTGGCCGACCGCATCGCCCAGGCGCTGGCGGTGGACGCCGCCATGCAGGCCGAGGGCGCGCAGGTGGCCGAGCGCAGCGCGCGGCTGGCCAGCCTGACCGAGCGCGAGCGCGAGGTCATGACCCGCGTGGCCGCCGGCAAGCTCAACAAGATCATTGCTGACGAGCTCAACGTGTCCATCCGCACCGTGGAGGTCCACCGGGCGCGCGTGTTTGCGAAGTTAGGCGTGCGGTCGGCCGCCGAGGTCGCCACCCTCATTGCGGGGCAGGCGGTCACCAACCCGGCGCAGGCCGGCCCGGTCCTGGGGCAAAAACCCGGGTAAACACCCGTAGAAAGCCTGGCATGGGGTTTGCACTAGGAAAGATGCCGAGGCGACTGGCCTCGGGAAACCCAAGGAGTACCCCACCATGAAGACCTGGTCCACCCTGCGCCCGCTCACCCTGTCGGCCGCGCTGCTCGCCACCCTGACGCTGACCACCGCGCCCGCGAGTGCCCAGGAGCCCACCGTCCCGGCCGTCAGCGAGCGCCTGATGCTGCGCCAGGCGCAGGGCGAATACCTGCTCGAAGACGGCCGCACGCTGAAGGTCCATGTCGGCATGCGCCGCGTCGGCGTGGCACTGGACGAGAGCCCGCTGGAAGACTGGAAGGCCGCCGGCCACGAACTGCTCGTCAGCCCCGACGGCCTGCGCCGTGTGCGCTTCATGCGCAACGCCGACGGCAGCGTCTCCAGCATCGCGTTCGAGACCGACCGCGTCGTGCGTTGACCCGGCCCGGCGCCATCGCGCCGGCCGCGCGGCGTCAGCGCACGGCGGTGAACGCCATCACGGCGTCCATCACGTCCAGCGTCGACGCCGCGCCCATCTGCGCATCCAGCGAGGCCACGCCGTGGTCCGCGCCGCGCACCCGCTTCAACACCAGCCGCCCGCCGCAACTGGCCCAGGTGTCCACGTTGCCGGCGGTCGTGTAGGCCGCGGCGTCCAGCAGGGCGCCGCACAGCTGCGCGGTGCGCCGCTGCTGCTGGCGGAACTCACCGAGCAGCAAGGGGTTCAGCCAAGCCTCCCGCGAGACGGCCACCGTCGCCGGGTTGGCATTCCAGACCTCGGCCTCCCACGCGCCACCCGACTGCACGATGGGGTCGGCGTCACCGAACACGCCCAGATAGGGCGCTGCGCTCGCACCCGGCGCGCAGGGCGTGCCGGGCTGCGCGAAGGTCGCCGACGCCGGGCCGGCCAGCGACACATAACGGCTGAACGTGGCGGGCGACTCGCACCACATCCGGTTGGCCATCGCGCCGCCCATGGAGTGGCCCATCAGCGTGAGGTCGGCCAGACCGTACTCGCTGCGGATGCGCGCCGCCAGCGCCTGCAGGAAGGCCTTGTCGTCCTGACCGGAGGTCATCGCGTGGTTGCTCCAGGTCGTCGCGCCGGGATTGCTGGCGATGTGCTGGCCCTGCGGCACCACCAGCATCACCTGGTTCGCGGCCAGCCAGTCCCAGTGGATGGTGGCCATCGTCGTCGTGGACGCGCTGCTGTTCAGCCCCACCTGGTAGGCCACCGCATTCAGATTGCCCGCGCCGCCGTGCAGCAGCACGATGGCGCGCTGCGCACCCGCGGTGCGGTAGACGTTGACGGCATGCGGATGGCCCGCCACCGTGAGGCTCACCAGCTGATGGGCGGCCACGGGAGGCGGCGCGGGCGCCGTATCGCCGCCGCCACCGCAGGCGGCCAGCAGCAGAGGCAGGGTCAGCAAGCACGGCAAGGGCGACAGACAAGGGCGCACGGAACCTCCTGGTGAAGCGCCACCGCATGCTGCCCGCGCCGGGTGAGCTGGCCGGGGTTCACCGCGTTGCAGCCCTTGCAGATCCTGACAGCGCCGCGCCGCTGCAAGGTTTTGTCACCGTTTGGCCGCCGCCCCACCCCGGCGGCCGTCCCTAACATCGGCGCATGACCCGCATCCTGATCGCCGACGACGAAGCCGAACTGCGCGGCCTGCTCCAGCGCTACCTGACCGAGCAGGGCCTGAGCGTGCGCAGCGTGCCCGACGCCAGCGCCGCCGCGCAGCTGCTGGCGCGCGAGCGCTTTGACGTGCTGGTGCTGGACCTGATGATGCCCGGCGAGGACGGCCTGTCGCTGTGCCGCCGGCTGCGCGGCCAGGGCGAGACCATCCCCATCCTGATGCTGACCGCGCGCAGCGAGCTGGTGGACCGTGTGCTCGGCCTGGAGATGGGCGCCGACGACTACCTCGCCAAACCCTTCGCCCCGCGCGAGCTGCTCGCACGCATCCAGGCCCTGGTGCGCCGCCAGCAGCAGCTCGGCGCCCACCTGGGCCCGCCGGGCGACACGGCGGTGCGCTTCGGTGCCTTCACGCTCTACCCCACGCAGCGCCGCCTGGTGCGCGACGGCGAGCCGGTGGACATCAGCACCGTGGAGCTCAACCTGCTGCGCGCGCTGGCCAGCCAGCCCAACCGGCCGCTGGGCCGCGACAAGCTGCTGCACCTGGCCCATGGCGACGACCACGGCGTCAGCGACCGCAGCCTGGACGTGCAGATCATGCGGCTGCGCCGCCTCATCGAGCCCGACCCCAGCGCCCCGCGCCACATCCAGACCGTGTGGGGCCTGGGCTATGTGTTCCTGCCCGAGCCCGACGCGTGATGCGCTGGGGCCTGTCCACGCTGTTCGGCCGCAACCTGTGGCTCATCGTGGCGCTGATCGTCGGCGGCCAGTTGCTCAACGCGCTGGCCTACGGGCAGTTCATCGCCAAGCCCCGGCTGCGCCAGTCGGCCGAGGCCACGGCGCGCAGCCTCCAGGCCGTGGCCGAGGGCCTGCGCCTGCTGCCCGAGGCCCAGCGCGAGGCCTTCGTGGCGCGCTTCAACGCCCGGGCCGGCGCCGGCCAGTCTGAGGCACTGCCGGCACGCACCACGCTGATCGAGCGCCGCTTCCTGGCCGAGCTGGCCGCCCAGCTGTCGCTGCAGCCTGCCGAGCTGGCCTGGCGGCGCGAGGCCAACGGCCTGATCGCCGTGCGCCTGCCCGAGGTGCCGCACTGGCTCAGCGTGCCGCCCATGCAGCCGGCGCACCGCTTCGCCCGCACCTGGCTGACCACCAGCGCCGTGGCCGGCGCGCTGGCGCTGCTGGGCGCCTGGCTGATCCAGCGCCGCATCAACCGCCCCCTGGCGCGGCTGGTGCAGGCCACGCAGGCGCTGGGCGCGGGCCAGCGCCACGTCGCGCTGCCCACCGACGGCCCGGCTGAGACCGCCGCGCTCGCGCGCAGCTTCAACGACATGGCCGCCGCGCTGGCCCGCGACGAGCAGGAACGGCTGCTGATGCTGGCGGGGCTGTCGCACGACCTGCGCACGCCGCTGGCCAAGATGCGCCTGGCCAGCGAGATGCTGCGCGAGCCCGGCCCCGCCGACCCTGCGTTGCTGGACACGCTGGACCGCAGCCTGCATGCGCTGGACGACCTGCTGACGCAGTTCCTGGACTACGCCCGTGCCGCGCACCCGGCCGAGCAGGCCCTGCCCGCCGTGGCCGTGGAGCTGCGCCAGTTCCTGGCCGAGACGCTGGCGCTGGCGCCCGGTCAGCCGCAGCCCACGCTGGCCGACGGCCCGGCCGTGCAGCGGCTGGCGCGGCCGCAAGCGTTGCGCCGGCTGGTGCTGAATCTGGTGGTGAACGCACAGCGCCATGGCGCGCCGCCCTTGGAGCTGGCCTGCGGCGAGAGCGCCGACGGCGCCTGGATCGAGGTGCGCGACCGCGGCCCCGGCATCGCGCCAGCCCGCGTGGAGGCGCTCAAGCAACCCTTCCGGCGCGGCGACGATGCGCGCGGCAGCACGCCGGGCTCGGGCCTGGGGCTGGCCATCGTCGAGCGCATCGCGCGCGCCGAGGGCGCCACGCTGCAGCTGCTACCGCGCGACGGCGGCGGGCTGGTGGCGCGGGTGCAGTGGCGCGCCGGCTGACGCCCGGCGCGCCCGCAGGTCAGCTGGCCGTGACGGTCACCTTCACGGTGCCGGTGCTCGTCTGGCCGAGGTTGTTGCGCAGCGTGATGACCAGGTTGCTCGTGCCCACCACCGGCTTGGCCCAGCTGACCGCGATGCCTGCGCTGGTGGCCGCAAACGCCATGCCGGCGGGTGCGCCGCAGAGGCGGCTCAACAACGCGCCGGCCAGGGTCGTGTCATTGCCCGCCTTGGCGACTCAGATGCTGCTGCCCGTGCGGCCCGGCGCTGCGACTCGTGCGCCACCACCGGCGTTCCGTGCGCCTGCTGCCGCGGCTCGTGCAGGCGCGCCGTGCGCACGCCAGCCGCGCCCCTAGAGTGCGGCCCATGGACACACCCAACCCCCTCGCCCACGGCAACCGGCTGCAGCGCGCGTACTACCGCTGGGCCCTGCCCCACTACGAAAAGATCGGCCGCACCGACCCCGTGCTGCGCGAGCGCGTCGAGCTGACCGACATCCACCTCTACACCCGCAGCGGCCTGGGCGCCTGGGCCGTGTGGTGGCTGGTGCTGGGCGGCTTCGCGCTGTCCCTGCACGCGCTGGGGCACAGCTGGCCCAAGTCGCTGGGCGTCAGCTTCTTCACCTGGAGCGCGCTGAGCGCGGCACTGCTGGGCGTCTGGCTGGCGCCGGTGACGATGAAGCCGTCCGACTATCTGCGCAAGTTCCTGCTCGGCGCGCTGGTGGGCGGGGGCGCCATGTCGCTGCTGCTGATGGGCATTCACGGCGCGCCCGAGCGCCTGGACCCGAGCCGGCTCATGCGAGCGCTGAGCGTCGCCACGCCACTGCTCATCGGTGCGCTGCTGCTGCTGGCCCTGGTGGGCAACGCCGGCCGCGCGGCGCGCGACCGTCAGCTCGCCCGGCTGCAGCTGGTGGCCGAGCGCGACGCCGCCGCCCGCAACGCCGCCGAGGCCGACCTGCGGCTGCTGCAGGCGCAGATCCACCCGCACTTCGTCTTCAACACGCTGGCCACGCTGCAGCACTGGGTGGACCGCCGCGACGAGCGTGCCGGCCCGCTGCTGCGCGAGCTGACCGGCTTCCTGCGCCGCAGCACCGAGATGCTGGGCCGGCCCGCCGTGCCGCTGGCCGAGGAGGCCCAGGCCGTGCGCCACTACCTGGCCATCCTGGCCGCACGGCTGGACGGCCGCGTGCAGGGCGAGGTGGACATCGCCCCCGCGCTGGCCCAGCAGCTGCTGCCGCCCGGCCTGGTGCTCACGCTGGTGGAAAACGCCGTGGAGCACGGCCTGGAGCCCAAGATCGGCCAAGGCCGCCTGTGGCTGACGGCCGCGCTCACGCCCGGCGGCGGCTGGTGGCTGCGCGTGGACGACGACGGCCTGGGCCTGGCCGATGATGCGCAGGATCACGTCGGCCTGGCCAACCTGCGCCGGCGCCTGCACCACCACTTCGGCGACCGCGCCCGTTTCACGCTGCAACGCCGCGCCGAAGGCGGCACGCGCGCCCAGATCACCCTGACCGACGCCCCATGACCCGACTGCTGATTGCCGACGACGAATCCGCTCCGCTGGAGCAACTGGCCGAAGCGCTGGCGGCGGCCTGGCCCGAGGCCGACATCGTGGCCCAGGCGCGCCACGGCGCCGACGCCTGGGACCAGTGGCTGGCCCACGAACCCGAGGTCTGCTTCCTGGACATCCGCATGCCGGGGCTGTCGGGCATCGACGTGGCGCGGCGCATCGCGGGCCGCAGCGCGGTGGTGTTCGTGACGGCCTATGGCGACCACGCGCTGCAGGCCTTCGAGGCCGGCGCGGTGGACTACCTCGTCAAGCCGCTGGACCCGGCCCGGCTGGCGCAGACGGTGGCCCGGCTGCGCGAGCGCCTGCAGCGCCCGGCCCCCGTCCTGAGCCAGGCACCGCAGGCCCTGCAGGAGCTGCTGGAGCAGCTGGCCGGCCAGCAGCGCCGCCCGGCCTGGGCCGACACGCTGCAGGCCGGCGTGGGCAAGGAGGTGCGGCTGATCCGTGTGGCCGATGTCGTTTACCTGGAGTCCGACAGCCGCTACACGCGCGTGGTCTACCTGGACGGCACCCAGCAACGCGACGCGCTGCTGCGCACGCCGCTGAAGGACCTGCTGGCCCAGCTGGACCCGGCGCGCTTCCAGCAGGTGCACCGCTCCACCGTCGTGGCCAGCGCGCAGATCGCCAGCGCGGTGCGCGACGACGAGGGCGGCATGCAGCTCAGGCTGCGCGGCTCGCCGGATGTGCTGACGGTGTCGCGCCCCTTCCAGGGCCTGTTCAAGGCGCAGTGATTACCACCGCCACGCCGCCCAGCACGGCGTTGCCGCTGAGCGGATCGCGGTCGGCCATGTCCAGCAGTGCGTTGAGGTTGACGCCAGGCCGCTCGCGGGCCACGGCCAGCTGCACGCCGGGCAGGTCGTGCCCCCAGCCGTGCGGCAGGCTGACGACGCCGGGGCTCATGTCGGCGCTGCGCTCCACGCGCGCCACCAGCTCGCCCACGGCGCTCCTCACGCGCGCGAACTCGGCCAGGCCCAGCCGGTCGGCATCGGCCGGGTGGATGAGCAGCGTGCAACGCTCCGGCCCCTTGGCCAGCACCGGCAGGTTGTGCATCCAGCTGTTGCTGGAGCGCGTGTCGCGCCGGCCGATGAGGCTGAACTCGGGCGCGGGCTCGGCCTTGACGTGAGCCAGGTCGGCCAGGATGGCCGGCGGTGCCAGTTCGATCTTGCCGCTGGGCGTGCGCAGCACCTCGGGGATGCGCGGCGTGAGCGCACCGAGGTCGACGCCGCCGCCGTCCACCGTGCTGGCGGCCTTGACCTTGGCGAGATTCAGCCCGTCGGGCTTGCGGCCAAACTGGTCGCCATACGGCCCCACGCGCAGCTGCAGGTCGATGAGGCGCTCGGGGCCGCGCCAGGGGTCCAGCGCGGCCAGGATGGCGGGCGTCTGGTCGCCAGCGAAGCGGCGCACGTCGGACGCGATGGCCTCGTCGTCCAGCTGCGCCACGTCCACGCCCAGGCCGCGGCCTTCCAGCAGCGCGCACAGGCGCAGGATGGTCTGCCACTCCTGCGGCGTGCCGGGCGCGGCATCGAACACCGGGCCGCTGAAGCGCGCATGGTTGCGGTGGCTGAGCTGCGGAAAGGCGACGTCGAAGTGCAGATCCTCCAGCGGCGACAGCCCCGGCAGGATCACGTCGGCATGGCGCGTCGTCTCGTTGACGTAGATGTCCAGGCTGAGCATGAAGTCCAGGCCTTCCAGCGCCTTCGCCAGGCGCGGGCCGCCGGGGGCGGACAGCACCGGGTTGCTGGCGATGGTGATCAGCGCCTTGACCTGCCCGTCGCCCGGCGTCTCGATCTCTTCCGCGAGCACGGTGATGGGCAGCTCGCCATAGACCTCGGGCGCGCCCGACACGCGGCTGCGGCGCCGGCCCGTCGTCACGCCCTTGCCGATGCCGGGCCGGCCCTGGGTGTTGGGCGCGAACGCAGCGGCCTTCGCGAACATCGCGCCGCCCTCGCGGTCTAGGTGGCCGGTGAGCACGTTGATGAGGTCCACCAGCCAGGAGTTCACGGTGCCGAAGCGCGTGGTGCAGGTGCCGATGCGCGCGTAGACAGCGGCGCGCGGTGCGGCGGCCAGCTCGCGGGCCAGGCGGCGCTGCGTCTCGGCCGGGATGCCGCAGCCGGCGGCCGTCACCTGAGGCGCAAAGGGCGCGACGGCGGCGCGCGCCTCGTCCAGCCCGTTGACATGCTCGGCCAGCCGGCCCAGGTTCACCAGGCCCTCGTCGAACAGCGTGTGCGCGATGCCCGCCAGCAGCAGCGCGTCGCCGCCGGGGCGGATGGGCAGGTGCTCGTCGGCGGCCGCGGCCGTCTCGCTGCGGCGCGGGTCCACGACGACGATGCGCCCGCCGCGCGCGCGCATGGCCTTGGCCTTGCCGCGGTAGTCGGGCACGGTCCACAGGCTGCCATTGCTGACCATGGGGTTGCCGCCCAGGATGAGCAGATAGTCGCAGCGCTCGATGTCGGGCAGCGGGATGGACAGCCAGTGGCCGAACATCAGCGCGCTGCTGAGCTGCTTGGGCATCTGGTCCAGCGTGGACGCGCTCATCACATTGCGCGAGGCCAGCGACTTCACGAGGCGCGGCGTGTAGGCCAGCAGGCTGACCTTGTGCGCGGCCGGGTTGCCGATGGTCAGCGCCACCGCATCGGCGCCGTGCTGGGCGCGCAACGGCAGCAGCCGGCGCTCGATCTCAGCGAAGGCCTCGTCCCACGTCGCCTCGACGAACACGCCGTCGCGCTTGATCAACGGCGTGCGCAGGCGGTCGGGGTCCTCGTGCAGGTCCTTCAGGCTCACGCCCTTGGGGCACAGATAGCCGTGGCTGAACACATCCTGCTCGGCGCCGCGGATGGCGATGACCTTGGTGCCCTCGGTCTTCACCTCCAGCCCGCAGCAGGCCTCGCACAGGGGGCAGATGCGGTAGTGGCGGTCGGGCATGGCGGGTCTCCGGGTCTTGTGTGTGGCCGGGCAGCTTAGCGGCGACACCCCGGCGCGCCCCGTCACGCAGGAGACGGCCACCGCGCTGTCACGCCCGCCACATGAAGCCTGCCTAGAGTGCCGGGCCTGACCCCGCTGCCGAACTTGCCATGGCCGTCATCCACGGGCGCGATGCCCTCTCCGACGCGACGCTGGAACGCCTGTTCCAGTACATCGAGGCCCGCCGCAAGGAGGGCGTCTGGAACACCAACCTCAACCTCTGGGATGCCGGCATCGTGCACCAGAGCGCGCCGGTGCTGGTGCACGCCATCGAGCCCGCGTTCTCCAACGACCTGCTGGCCGAGCTGCACGCGCGCGGCAAGCTGCCCTATCGGCATGAGGGCATCACGGTGATGTTCTATGCCTGGCCGGCGGGCAGCTACATCCCTTGGCACAGCGACTTCATCGACAAGTACTCGATGACCATCTACTTGAACCGCGACTGGAACGCCGACCACGGCGGCGCCTTCTGCTGGCAGGACTGGGGCATGGGCATCGAGCGGCACGACTGGTCCGCGCCGCCGGTGCGCAGCCAGATGATCCGCCCGCAGTTCAACGCCTATGCGCTGATGACGGACACCGAGTGGCACGCCGTCACCATGACCACCCCGAACGCGCCGCCGCGGCTGACGCTGCAGCTCTTCCTGCCGCGCCCGCAGCCTGAGCTCAAGCCGCCACCGCAGCCGGCGGCGTGAGCGCCAGCCACTGCTGCAGCTGGCGCAGCACGGCCGCATCGGTCTGCAGCGCCAGGTGCCCCAGGCCAGGAAAAGCGGCGATGTCGGTGAAGGCCAGCCGGCGGCCGGCCTCGCGGTGTTGGCCCAGCGCGCTGGCCACGGGCACGAGGCCGTCGCCCAGCCAGCGGGCCGGCACACCGCCGGGCTGCTGCGCGGTGGTGGCCGCCACGGCATAGCAACGCAGACCCGCCGGCAGCGGCAGGCGGCTGGCGCGGCCGGTGTCGGCTTCCAGCAGGCTGGCGTGGCGCAGGTCGCGGATGCCGGCGCTGCGCCGGGCCGCCAGCGCGGCCAGCGGGCGCGAGTAGCGGCTCAGGGCCAGCAACTGCTGCAGTTGCTGGCCACCACGCTCCAGCGGCGCGCCCAGGTGCGGCGTGCCCAGTGTCACCAACGCCTGCACGCGCGCCGGCCAGTGGCGGCCGCCGGCCTGCGCCAGCGCGCTGCGGGCCAGCAGCCCGCCCATGCTGTGGCCCAGAAGCGTGAGCGGCCCGGGCACGTCGTCCAGCAGGGCCGCCAGCTCGGCGCCGTTGCGCCAGATCGCGCGGCCCGAGTTGTAGCGCAGACCCAGCGGCCGGTAGCCCAGCTTGGCCAGCGCGGCAGGAAAGTCGGCCCCATCGCGCCGCCACTGCGCCTCGTTCATGCACAGGCCATGCAGGAACACCAGCGCGGGGCCCTGCGCGCCCGGCACCAGCGGGTGCAGGCCCAGCGGCGTGGCCAGCGGGTTGCCGGTGGCTTCCAGGTGGTCGCCCAGCACGCCGTTGAGCGCGGCCAGCACCGCGCTGGCCTGGGCCGGCTCGGCCTGGCCCAGCAGCGGCGCGAGCGCCTCCAGCGCCAGATCCAGCCCACCGCCCACCAGCCGCGTCACGCCGCGCACGCTGCGGTAGACCAGGCCGGTGATGCCGCTGGTGCGCGGGCCGCCGGCCGTCAGCGGCAGGCGGGCCATCTCGGCATGCATGGCCTCGACGAGGTCGGTGACGCCGGTGACGGCATCGATGGCGAGGCGGCTGGCGCCGCGCAGTGGGTCGACAGGGGTCATGCCCCCATCATGCGCCTGCTGGCTGCACGCGCTCACCCTCTCAGCCCAGGATGAGCTGCAACGAGCCCTGCAGCGCGCGGATCAGCTCTTCCAGCGCCTGCAGCAGGCGCTCGCTGCCCTGGTGCATGCGCTGCACCGCGTCGCCCTGCTCCACGCGCAGGCCGCGCAGCAGCACCAGCCAGGCCTCGTCCACGGCGGCAAAGGCGGGCTGCAGCGCCGGGCCGGCCAACGGCGTGGCGCGCACCTCGTCGTAGGCCTTGATGAACTCGTCCAGCCCGGCGGCCAGGCCGCTGACATCGTGGCCGGGCTGCACCTGGGCCAGCAGGCCTTCCTTGGCCAGGCGCTGGCTCAGCAGCCGCAGCCGCGTGACCTGGGCCAGCAGGCCCACCGGGCGCTGGCCGGCGCGCTCGGACAGCCGCGCCACGAGCGCCTCGCTGCTCTCCAGCAGGCGCTGGGCGGCACGGTCGCTGCGCGCCAGGTCGGGCTGGCGGCTGGCCAGCGCGGCGTCCAGCTGCGCCCAGGCCGAGGACACGGCGGCCAGCTCGTCCGCCAGCTCCTGGCGCAGCAGCTCTGCCAGCCGGGCCAGGTTGGCCGCCACGCGCTCGCGCGAGCCGTCCAGCAGCGCCTGCGCCTCGCGCTTCTCGGGCGGCGCGAGCTTGGCCCACTGCCGCAGCGCCTGCAGCTTCACCATGCGCTGGCTCAGCATGCGCTGCGCGCCGGCCCGCTCCAGCGCCTCGGCCAGCTCGCTGGTGTGCACCACGCCGCGCGCCACCTCGGGCAGCTTGGCCTGGGTCTGCATGGCGGTGCTGCGCAGCAGCGCGAAGGCCGCCGCCTCGTCGATGCCGCGGGCCTGCATCAGCAGCCCCTTGGCGCGCTCGGTCCATTTGCGCTCGTCCAGCTTGGCCTGGGCCGCCGTGTCGCGAGCCTGCAGCTGAGCCGCCAGGCCCTGCGCCCACAGCAGCGTCTGCGCCAGCAGCGCCGCGTCGGCCTCCAGCGGCAACCACTGCAGCACGCCGCGCGCCAGCAAGCGTCGCCGCTGCTCGGCGCCGGGCGCCGGGGACAGCAGCACCACCGGCAAGCCAAAGGCCCGCTCCGGGTGCGCCAGCTGATCCAGCGTGGTGCAGTCGGGGCACCACAGCAGGCCGACGGCCGCCCCATCGGCGGGCGCCTCCAGCGCAGCCACGGTGCGCAGCCCCCAGCCCTGGGCCACAAGTTCGGCAGCCTGGGGCGGCTGCGCCGGGCTGCAGATCAGCCATGAAGAAGCGGGAGATTCAGTGGTGTCAGACATGTTCACAAGGCTTGCGCCCCAAAACGGCGCAAGAACCGCGCCAGCCAGCGGCACCAGAACGGGCACGGCGCTTGCAATGACCCGGACGCGCTGCCTGCAATGGTGCGGGCCGCATTCCCGCAGCGACGTCTCGATGCCGCCCCTGGCACACGTCGCGGGTGGCTCGTGCCGTCGCGCCTGGAGCCTCCCCTCGATGTCCGCATTCCACACCTTCAAAAAGGCCGGCCACTGGCCCACGCTGCTGGCCGCCTTCCTGTACTTCGACTTCTGCTTCGCGATCTGGGTGCTGAACGGCGCGATGGCGCCCTTCATCAGCGAGACCTTCGCGCTGACCCCGGCGCAGAAGGGCTTCATGATCTCGGTGCCCATCCTGGCCGGCGCGCTGATGCGCTTTCCGCTGGGCGTGCTGGCCCAGTACATCGGCCGCAAGAACGCGGCCATGGTGGAGATGGGGCTGATCATCGCGGCGCTGGGCTTCGGCTTCTTCTTCGTGAACAGCTACGACTCGGTGCTGGCCATGGGCGTGCTGCTGGGCATTGCCGGCGCCAGCTTCGGCGTGGCGCTGAGCCTGGGTTCGGGCTGGTACCCGCCCAAGTACAAGGGCCTGGCCATGGGCATCGCAGGCGCCGGCAACTCGGGCACCGTGCTGGCCGTGCTGTTCGCACCGCCGCTGGCGACGAAGTTCGGCTGGCAGGCCGTCTACGGCCTGGCCGCGCTCACCATGCTGCTGCCCATGGCCGTGATGTGGTTCGCCGCCAAGGAGCCGCCGGACCGCGAGCACCAGAGCTTTCGCGAGCACATCAGCTGCCTGTTCGAGAAGGACGGCTGGGCCTTCAGCCTGATCTACATCGTCAGCTTCGGCGGCTTCATCGGCCTGGCCAGCTTCCTGCCCACCTACTTCTACGACCAGTTCAAGGTCACCAAGATCGAGGCCGGCCAGCTCACCATGCTGGCCACGCTGATGGGCTCGGCCGTGCGCGTGGCCGGCGGCGCCGTGGCGGACCGCATCGGCGGCGTCAACACCTTGACCGGTGTGCTGGTGGCCGTGGCCGCGTCGCTGCTGGCCTGCGGCATGGCCGGCAGCTCGCTGGTGGCCACCACGCTGCTGTTCATGCTGTGCTTCGCCGCCTTCGGCGCGGGCAACGGCGCGCTGTTCCAGCTGGTGCCGCTGCGCTGGCCGCTGACCACGGCCGTGGCCGGCTCCATGATCGGCGAGATCGGCGCCCTGGGTGGCGGCTTCCTGCCCAATGCCATGGGCCAGAGCAAGCAGCTCACGGGCAGCTACTTCTGGGGCTTCGTCGCGTTCGCGGTACTGGCGCTGGTGATGCTGGCCATGCTGCGCGTGGTGCAGATCCGCTGGACCCGCACCTGGGCCGAGAAGGGCGGCCGCGCCCGCCCGGCCCGTCCGGCGGCGGCTGATGCCGAGCCGGTGAACTACCAGCGCGTCTGAGCGGCACTGAAGCTCGGTCGAGGGACAAGGTGGGCCGCCAATGTCGGCACACTGCCGCCATGAAAACCATCATGTCCCTCGTGCTTCTCGCCTGGAGCGCCACAGCAGCCCAGGCCAGCGTCAGTTGCAAGATCAACGGCAACGAGATTCGCGTTGCCGAAGCCATGGCGCACCACAACTATTCCGCCAGCGGCAAGAAGGGCGCCTCAGGCCATGTCTCCCTGTTTCGCCTGCTGACGCTGGACGACTCGGACGGCCCCACCAGCAGCATTGAGCTGAAGACGGTGGACGTCAGCAAGCCAGGCGACTACCGGCTGTCCAGCGAGCCAGGCTGGACTTCGAGAATCCGTGATCGTGATGATGACCAGTACGTCACCAGCGGCCGGTTCAGGTTCACGCGGTTCGAACCCGGACAGTCCGGCGGCCGCGCGGTCGGCACCGTGGAGTTCACGACGGGCAGGGCCAGCGGCAGCTGCAGCTTCGATGTCGTGATCCAGGGCATCAACCGGGATCGCTTCAGCAGCTGACCTAACTAGCGCGGCAGGAACAGCAGCCAGGCAATCAGCAGCGCGTTGAACAGCAGCGACACCCCACAGGCCATCTGCCAAGGCAGCACCGCATCGCCGGTCGATCGGGCCGGCCGCACCGGCCCGACCTGGTCACGCGCAGCCAGCCGCTCCAGCGCCAGCAGCAGCTCGTCGGCCGTCTCGAAGCGCGCCCGGGCCTCGCGCGCGATGGCGCGCATGACGACACGGTCCAGCGGCATGGGCACGCTGGGCTGCAGCCGACTCACGCTCGCGGGCTCACGCTTGTAGCGGCCCAGCTGGTAGGGCTCCACCTCGCCATACGGCAGGCGCCCGGTCAGCGCCTGGTACAGCGTGACGCCCAGCGCGAACAGGTCGGCGCCCGCGTCGGCCGGGGCCGGCGGGTCCTCCCACTGCTCGGGGTTGATGTAGCTGGGCGTGCCGGCATGCAGCTCGCGCGCGGCGGCCGTGGCGCGCGGGCTCAGCGCCACGCCCAGGTCCAGCACGCGCCACTGGCCGTCGTCACCCAGGTGCAGGTTGGCGGGCTTGATGTCACGGTGGATGACGCCCGCCGCATGCAGCAGGCTCAGCGAGCGCGCCACCGCCACGGCCAGCGCCTGCGCCTGGCCGACATCCAGCGGGCCGGTGGCCAGCAGCTGCTCCAGCGTCTGGCCCGTGTGCCAGTCAAACACGGCGTAGAAGTGCGTGGCGCCGTCGGCCGGCGGGTGCACGCGCACGAAGCCGCTCTCGCCGCCACGGCGGCGATGGCGCGGCGCCTCGGCCAGGCGCAGGCCCAGCCAGATCTCGTGCGCCAGCATGGCGCGCTCCTCGGGATCGTCGGCGCGGCCAGGGCGCAGCATCTTCAGCGCCACCAGCCGCCCCGTGGCCAGCTCGCGCGCCTGCAGCAGCCGGTGCGCGCCGTTGTCGGCCACCACCGCGGTGATCTGGTAGCCGTCCAGCACGCTGCCCACCCCCAGCGGGCCGGGGCTGGGCAGCGTGCGGCCCAGCGCGGCGAGGTCGTTCAGGCCGGGGTCGGCCAGGTCCTTGACGTCCAGCACCAGCGCGGTGGCGTTGTCCAGGCTGCCGGCCGCCAGCGCGGCGGCGGTCAGCGCATCGGCGGCCGCCTGCGCGCCGGGCGTGGCCCGCAGCAGATCGGCGATCTGGCGGGCGCGCAGCACGCCGTGCACGCCGTCGCTGGTCAGCAGCAGGCGGTCGCCCACCTTCAGCTCGCCGGCGCTGTGGTCCAGGCGCAGTGCGTCGTCCAGGCCCAGCGCGCGCGTGAGGCCGGCGAAGTCGCGGCGCTCCAGGCGGTGGTCCTGCGTCAGCAGCAGGCAGTCGCCGTCGCGCAGCAGCCAGGCCCGGCTGTCGCCGATGTGGGCCAGCGCATAGCGGCGCCCGCGCAGCGCCACGGCAGTCAGCGTGGTCAGCGCCTCGCGCGGCTGGCCGTCGGGGCCGGGGCGGCGGTTGTGCGAGGCCAGCCAGGCATTCTGGTGACCCAGCAAGCGGTCCAGCGCGACGCTGGTGTCCCAGTCGGGCGGCACGGCGTGGAAGTCGCGCAGCAGGCTCATGACCGAGGTCTGGGCCGCCATCAGCCCGTCGTGGGCCACGCCCTCCGCGCCGCTGACGCCATCGGCCAGTGCCGCCACCCAGCCGCGCTCGGCCTCGTGCGGCTGCGGTGCCTGCACGCCGGCAAAGTCTTCGTTGCGGGCACGCTTGCCCTGCAGGCTGGACAGCCCGGTATCGAGTTCGAAGCGCATGGATGTGGATGGTCTCTGCGTTGTGCGGGCCGAGCGCCGGGCCGCCCCAGGCCGGCCCGCCAAGGCGATGTGCCCGCGGCTCAACGCCGCGAGCATCGCCGCCCCTCGGGGGACCGATCAGCACGCCTGCGTTCAGCAGGTGCGTGCTGAGCGAGGGGCACCATTCTCGGGACGAGTGCACCCGCACCGGGCCTGAAACCGCTTCGGCGTGGGGCGCCGCTGGGCGCGGCAGGGTGAAAAGGCCAGCCTCATCGCTGGCACATCGCTTGCAAAGCAAGGCTCAGACCAGCTGCTGTTTGGAGTCGGGGATGAAGAAGTTGAAGCTCGTGATGGTGGGCAACGGCATGGCCGGCGTGCGCACGCTGGAAGAGCTGCTGAAGCTCGCGCCCGAGCTGTACGACATCACCGTGTTCGGCGCCGAGCCGCACCCCAACTACAACCGCATCCTGCTGTCGCCCGTGCTGGCTGGCGAGCAGACGCTGGACGAGATCGTGCTGAACCCGCTGTCCTGGTACGCGGCGCACGGCATCACGCTGCACCTGGGCAAGGCGGTGGCGCGCATCGACCGCCAGCGGCGCTGCGTGGTGGCCGAGGACGGCACCACGGCCGACTACGACCGCCTGCTGATCGCGACCGGCTCCACCCCCTTCATCCCGCCGGTGCCGGGCAAGGACCTGGCCGGCGTCATCGCCTACCGCGACATCGCCGACACGCAGGCCATGATCGACGCCGCCACGCGCTACCGCCACGCCGTCGTCATCGGTGGCGGCCTGCTGGGGCTGGAGGCCGCCAACGGCCTGATGCAGCGCGGCATGCAGGTGACCGTGGTGCACCTGGGCGGCACGCTGCTGGACCGCCAGCTGGACACCCAGGCCGCCGACCTGCTGCGCCAGACGCTGGTGGCACGCGGCCTGGACTTCCGCCTCGGCGCGCAGACGCAGGCGCTGCTGGGCGACGACGGCGGCCGCGTGCGTGCGGTGCGGCTGCAGCAGGCCGACGGCCAGCTCGCCGAGCTGCCGGCCGAGCTCGTCGTCATGGCCGCCGGTGTGCGGCCCAACACCGCGCTGGCCGAGAGCGCCGGCCTGCTGTGCAAGCGCGGCATCGTCGTGACCGACACGCTCCAGACCGTCACCGACCCGCGCATCTACGCCGTCGGCGAATGCGCGGCCCACCGCGGCGTGGCCTACGGGCTGGTGGCGCCGCTGTTCGAGCAGGCCCAGGTGCTGGCCACGCAGCTGGCGCAGAGCGGCATCGGCCGCTACCTCGGCTCCGACGTGTCCACCAAGCTCAAGGTCACCGGCATCGACCTGTTCTCGGCCGGCAACTTCAGCGGCGGCGGCGGCACCGAGGAGATCGTGCTGAACGACCCGACCCGCGGCGTCTACAAGAAGCTGGTCATCCAGAACGACCAGCTCGTCGGCGCCTGCCTGTACGGCGACACCGTGGACGGTGGCTGGTACTTCCGGCTGCTGCGCGAGCGCCGCGACATCAGCGCCATCCGCGACCGCCTGATGTTCGGCGAGGACTGCGCCAACGCCGCCCTCGCCGCTGCCTGAGAGACCCCTGCCCATGCAACGACGCACCCTGCTGCTGGCCGGCCTGAGCGCCGGCCTCGCCCTCCCCGCCCACGCCCGCATCGCCCAGCTGGGAGACGCCATCGACAAGGCTGGCGCCCAGCGCATGCTGAGCCAGCGCATGGGCAAGGCCTGGCTGGGCCAGCTGCAGCCCGAGCTGGCGCCGCGCGCACGCCAGGTGCTGGACGACAGCGCCGCCCGCTTCGAGCAGCAGCTGCGCGAGCTGCTGGCCTTTGCGCCCACGCCCGAGATCGCCGGCAGCTACAAGGCCCTGCTGAGCCGCTTCGGCGACTACCGCGCGCTGCTGCTGAGCCGGCCCGACCGCGAGCAGGTCAACGAGCTGCTCAAGCGCTCCGGCGAAGTGTTGAGCATCGCCCACGTGGCCACCACGCAGCTGCAGGAGCGCTCCAGCGCCGCGACGGCGCGGCTGGTCAACCTGTCGGGCCGTCAGCGCATGCTGTCGCAGCGGCTGGCGCTGTACTTCCTGGCGCGCCAGCAGGGGGCACGCGCTGACCTCGTGCAGCGCGAGACCCTCAAGTCCAGCAACGAATTCGAGCAGGCCATGCGCACGCTGGCCAGCGCGCCTGAGGCCACGCCCGCCATCCGCGACAACCTCGCGCTGGCGCAAGGCCAGTGGGTGTTCCTGAAAAGCGCACTGGGCAGCCAGAGCCCCACGGCCCAGGCCGCCAGCGACGTGTTCTCGGCCAGCGAGAACCTGCTCGCCGTCATGGAGACGGTCACGGGCCAGTTCGCCCGCGAGCTGGGCCAGGGCTGAGCGATCACCGAGAACAAGATGCAAGAGACAAAGTCCACCTGTCCCTACTGCGGCGTCGGCTGCGGCGTCGTCATCCAGCATGACGGCCGGCACATCACCGGCGTGCGCGGCGACCCCGACCACCCCGCCAACTTCGGCCGCCTGTGCACCAAGGGCACCAACCTGCACCTGACGGCCACGCCCGTCGTGCTGCAGCACCAGCGCCTGCACGTGCCGCTCAAGCGTGCGGCCCGCGGCGAAGCGCCTGCAGCGATCAGCTGGGACCAGGCCAACCGCGAGATCGCCGACCGGCTGCTGGCCATCCGCGCGCAGCACGGGCCCGAGGCCATCGGCGTCTACATCTCCGGCCAGCTGCTGACCGAGGACTACACCGCGTTCAACAAGCTGGCGCGCGCCGTCATCGGCACGCCGCACATCGACTCAAACTCGCGGCTGTGCATGAGCTCGGCCGTCGTCGGCTACAAGCAGTCGCTGGGCGCCGACGCGCCGCCCTGCAGCTACGAGGACATCGAGCTGGCCGACTGCCTGCTCGTCAGCGGCGCCAACCCGGCCTGGGCGCACCCCATCCTGTTCCGCCGCCTGGAGGCCGCGCGCGCGGCCAAGCCCGGCCACAAGCTCATCGTCATCGACCCGCGCCGCACCGAGACCGCCGAGCTGGCCGACCTGCACCTGCAGATTCGCGCGGGCACCGACGTCGCGCTGTGCCACGGCCTGCTGAACGCCGTCATTCAGCGGGGCTGGGCGGCGGGCGACTTCATCGCCGCACACACCGAGGGCTTCGAGGCCGTGCAGGCGCTGGTGCGCGACTGGTCACCCGCCCGCGCGGCCGAGGTCTGCGGCGTGGCCGAGGCCGACATCTGGCAGGCCGCCGAGTGGTTTGCCACCTCGCCACGCTCGCTGAGCCTGTACTGCATGGGCCTGAACCAGAGCAGCGCCGGCACGGCCAAGAACACGGCCTTGATCAACCTGCACCTGGCCACCGGCCAGATCGGCCGGCCCGGCGCCGGCCCGTTCTCGCTGACCGGCCAACCCAACGCCATGGGCGGCCGCGAGAGCGGCGGCATGGCCACGCTGCTGCCCGGCCACCGCGATCCGGCCAAGGCCGAGGACTGGGCGGAGATCAGCACGCTGTGGGGCGCGCCCGACCTGCCCGGCCAGCGCGGCCACACCGCCGTCGAGATGTTCGAGGCGGCTGCGCACGGCGAGATCAAGGCGCTGTGGATAGTCTGCACCAACCCCGCCCAGTCCATGCCCGACCAGGCCATGGTGCGCGCGGCGCTCGAGCGCTGCGAGCTGGTCGTCCTGCAGGAGTCCTTTGCGCACACGGCCACGGCCCGCTACGCCGACTACCTGCTGCCCGCCGCCACCTGGGGCGAGAAGGAAGGCACTGTCACCAACAGCGAACGCCGTATCAGCCGCGTGCGCCCCGCCGTGCCCGCGCCGGGCGAGGCGCGCGCCGACTGGCGCATCGCGCGCGACATCGCCGCCCTGATCGACGGCGGCCTGGGCCGCGCGCCGCGCCTGGCGGCCGACAGCGCCGAGGCCCTGTGGCTGGAGCACCGCGAGGCCACCCGCGGCCGCGACCTGGACATCACCGGCCTCACCTGGGCCGTGCTGGAGGCCGACGGCCCGCAGCAGTGGCCCTATGCGCAGGGCGCCACGCAAGGCACGCCGCGTCTGTACACCGACGGCCGCTTCGCCACCAACAACGGCCGTGCCCGCTTCATCGCCCGCCCCTACCTGCCGACGGCCGAGGCCACCGATGCGAACCGCCCATTCGCACTGACCACCGGCCGCCTGCGCGACCAATGGCACGGCATGAGCCGCAGCGGCGCCGTGCCGGGCCTGTTTGCGCACGAGGGCCGGCCGCTGGTGCGGCTGCACCCGGCCGACGCCGGCACGCTGGCCGACGGCACGCTGGTGCGCGTGCGCTCGGCGCGCGGCGCGCTGGTGCTGCCGCTGAAGCGTGACCCCAACCTCGCGCCGGCCACGGCCGACATCGCGATGCACTGGGGTGACGAGTTCGTCGGTGCGCAGCAGGGCGTCAACGCCGTCACGCACGGCGCGGCCTGCCCCGACTCGCGCCAGCCCGAGCTGAAGTTCGCCGCCGTCGCCATCACGCCGGCCGAACTGCCCTGGCGCCTGAGCGCCTGCGCCTGGGTGGCGCCCGACGAGGCCGCCGCGCTGCGCGAGGCGCTGCGCGCGCTGATGCCACGCTTCGGCTATGCGCACTGCCTGCCCGAACCCAGCCGTTCGGGCGAGCTGGGCTGGGCCTTCGAGGCGGCCAGCGCCGAGGCGCCCGCCGCCGAACTCGTCGCCGAGCTGACCGCGCTGCTGGGCCTGGCGGGCCCCGACGTGCTGAGATATGCCGACGCCGGCCGCGGCCGGCTGCGGCGGCTGCGCCTGGCCCCAGGCGCAGCCGATGCCGCACCGCTGCAGGCCCTGCTGCGCGTGGGCCGGGGCGACGAGGGCGCGTGGCTGGTGGACCTGTGGCGCGAGCGCCGCGCCGCCGCCGCGACGGGCCGCTGGCTGCTGTCGCCCGACGCGCCGCCCAGCGACGCCGGCACGGCTGCGAGCCCGCAGGTGTGCAACTGCTTCGACGTGCGCGAGGACGTCATCCGCTTCACGCTGGCGCGCTGCAGCGGCAGCCCGGGCGAGCGCCTGGCGCAGCTGCAGGGCGAGAAGAAGTGCGGCACGCAGTGCGGCTCCTGCCTGCCGGCGCTGCGCCGGCTGGTGGCCAGCACGCCGCAAGAGGTGCCGGCATGAAGCCGCCCGTCGTGTCCCTGGTGGGCGCCGGCCCCGGCGATCCGGAGTTGCTCACGGTGCGCGCCCTGCGCCGCATCGAGGCGGCAGACGTGGTGCTGGCCGACGACCTGATCGACCCGCGCGTGCTGGCCTTGGTGAAGGGCCGCCTGCTGCGCGTCGGCAAGCGCGGCGGCTGGCCCAGGGCCCCTGGCCAGCCGCTGCCGGCCGTCCCCCAAGGGGACGCGCAGCCGCCTTGGGGGCGGCCCGGCGACGGCTGCGTCAGCACCGACCAGCACTTCATCCACGCGCTGATGATCCGCGAGGCGACGGCCGGCCACCGCGTCGTGCGGCTCAAGGGCGGAGACCCCTTCGTCTTCGGCCGCGGCGGCGAGGAGGCGGATGCGCTGCGCGAGGCCGGCCTGGACGTGGAGGTGGTGTCGGGCCTGACCAGCGGCATCGCCGGCCCGGCGGCCGTGGGCATCCCGGTGACGGACCGCCGCGCCTCGCCCGGCGTCATCCTCGTGACCGGCCACCCCGGCGACGGCAATGCCGAGCCCGACTGGGCCGCGCTGGCCCGCACCGGGCTGACGCTGGTCATCTACATGGGCGTGGCGCGGGCGGCCCACATCACCGCGCAACTGCTGGCCGCAGGCCTGCGCCCCGACCTGCCTGCGGCCGTCGTCAGCGCGGCCCACACGGCACGCCAGCAGCACGCCGCCACGACCCTGGCTGGGCTGCCCGACTGCATCCAGCGCGAGAGGCTGCAGAGCCCGGCGCTGCTGGTCATCGGGGAGGTGGCAGCGCACGGCGCCCGGGCCGCGGCCGAGCAGGCCGGCTGGCGCCACGCTTGCTGAGCGAGCCGACGGGCATGCAGGCCAGGAACTCACGGGCGGCGAGCGAGTCCCTGCCCGTGTGCCGCGTGGAGATCGCGCCGCGCGCGCGGTCGCCTCGTCGTCACGCAGCAGGCTTGGCAGGGTGCAGGGTTTCGCCACGTGCCAGCATGGCCACCAGCTGGGCGATGCGCCGGGCCCGCGTCTCGGGCTTCATGGCCGTCTGCACGCGCCACAGCATCGCGTAGCGGTTGGCGGCATTGATCGTGGCGAAGAAGGCCTTGGCCTGCGGCTCGGCGTCCAGCGCCGCCTGCAGGTCCTCGGGCACCGTCGCCGTGCGGGCGCCGTCGTAGGCCCGGGCCCAGCGGCCGTCGGCCTGCGCAGCCGCCACCTGGGCCAGGCCCGGCGGCTGCATGCGGCCCGCGTCGGTCAGCGCGGCCACCTTGTCGACATTGATGCGGGACCAGACGCTGCGCGCGCGCCGCGGCGTGAAGCGCTGCAGGAAGTGCTGCGCATCCAGCGCCTGCTTCTGACCGTCGATCCAGCCCCAGCACAGCGCCACCTCCACGGCCTCGGCGTAGCTGACGCTGGCCTCGCGCGCGCCGCGTTTGGCGAGCTTCAGCCACAGGCCGTTGCTGCAGGCGTGATGCTCGCGCAGCCAGGCCTCGAACGTCTGGGCGTCAGGGAACAGGACCGGTGAGTCATGGGCGGCGACGGGCATCGGCGCAGTGTGCCGCAAGCCGCCGCGCCCGCGCCATCAGCTCAGCTTGAACGAGCTGACCAGCCCGGCCAGCCGCACGGCCTGCTCCTTCAGCGACTGCGCGGCGGCGGCCGACTCCTCCACCAGCGCGGCGTTCTGCTGGGTCATCTGGTCCAGCTCGGTCACCGTGCCGTTGACCTGGGCGATGCCCTGACTCTGCTCGGCGGCGGCGGCGCTGATCTCGCCAATGATGTCGGTCACGCGCTGCACGGAGCCGACGATGTCGGTCATGGTCGCGCCCGCGTCGCTGACGAGGTGGGTGCCGGCCTCCACGCGCTCGACGCTGGCGTTGATAAGCGCCTTGATCTCGCGCGCGGCCTCGGCCGAGCGCTGCGCCAGCAAGCGCACCTCACCGGCCACGACCGCAAAGCCGCGGCCCTGCTCGCCCGCCCGGGCGGCCTCGACCGCCGCGTTCAGCGCCAGGATGTTGGTCTGGAAGGCAATGCCGTCGATGGTGCCGATGATGTCGGCGATCTTGCGGCTGGCGTTGTTGATCTCGTCCATGGTGCTGACCACGCGCGACACCACCTCGCCGCCCCGGCCGGCCGTCTCGGCCGCGGCGCCGGCCAACTGCTTGGCCGTCTGGGCCGAGTCGGCGCTCTGGCTGACCGTGCCGGTCAGCTCACTCATGGAGCTGGAGGCCTGCTGCAGGTTGGAGGCGGTCTGCTCGGTGCGCTGCGACAGGTCCATGTTGCCGCTGGCCACTTCGCTGGACGCAACCTGGATGCTCTCGGCCGACTCGCGCACCTGGCCGACGATCTTGGACAGCGACTGCTGCATCGTCGCCAGCGCCTGCATCATCTCGGCCGACTCGTCGCTGCCGCTCGCATCCGGCGCCCGCGACAGGTCGCCGCCGGCCATGCGCTCGGCAAAGCGTTTGGCGGCGGTGAGCGGGCCGATGATGGAGCGCGAGATCTGCACCGCCAGCAGCGCACCAATGACCACGCACACCGCGAACGCGATGATGAAGCCCCAGAACACGCTCTTCACGAGCCGGTCGACCTGCGCGAAGACCTGATCACCGCGCTTCTTCAGGTCACCCTCGATGCCCTGCAGCATGGTCAGCGCCGGGTCATAGGCCGCATCGGCCGCCTTCATGTCCTCGAAAGCGCCCTGTGCATCGGGGTAGGCATCGCCCGACAGCTTGTCGGCCACGGGTGTGACCGCCTTGCGGTAGTCCGCCATCAGCGCACGGAACTTGGCCAGGTTGTCCTTGCCCTGCTGCTCGGTGGAGATGGCCGCGAAGTCGTTCATCGCCTTGTCCAGGCCGGCCTGGGCGGCATCCCAGTCCTTGCGCGCCCGCGCCATGCCGTCCTTGTTGAAGATGGACGCCACCAGCGTCGAGGTGGCGGCCTTGCTCTGCAGCAGGTGGCTGCGCGCGCTCATCGTGATGTTGGACGCCGGGATGAGCCGCTGCGTGATGCCTTCCAGCGCTTTCTCGGACACATTCAGGCCAAACCCGCCCACCAGTGCCAGCACCGCTGTCAGCACGAGGATGATGCCGAACGCCAGCCAAAGGCGGGCTTGGATGCGCAGTCGTCGCAGCATGGGATCTCCTCAGGGGATGGTTTGTGCGGAACTAGCGCCGGATTGAAGCAGAAACCCGCAGGGACAGCCACGGAGGCGCTGGTAGGCTCGCGGCATCGTTCACGCCCCGGCCCGCCATGAGCTTTCTGGCCATCGACATCGGCAATACCCGGCTCAAATGGGCCGTCTACCCCACCGACGCCACGCCCGGCAGCCAGCCGCTGCAGCATGGCGCGGTGTTCCTGGAAAACATCGACCGCCTGGCCGACGAGGACTGGCAAGGCCTGGCCCCGCCGACGCGCGCCCTGGGCAGCAACGTGGCGGGCGACGCGGTACGCCGCCGCGTCGAGGAGCAGATGGAGCACTGGGATCTCAGTACGCGCTGGGTGGTGCCGTCGGCCGAGACCGCGGGCGTGAGGAACGGCTACGACCATCCGTCACGCTTGGGCGCCGACCGCTGGGTGGCCGTCATCGGCGCCCACGCCCACGCCCGGCGACGCGGTTTCGACGGCCCGGTGCTGACCGTGATGGTGGGCACGGCCGTGACGGTGGACGCGATGTCCAGTGACGGGCAGTTCCTCGGCGGCCTCATCCTGCCGGGCCACGGCATCATGCTGCGCGCACTGGAAGGCGGCACCGCCGGCCTGCGCGTGCCCACCGGCGAGGTGCGCGACTTCCCCACCAACACCAGCGACGCGCTGACGACCGGCGGCACCTTTGCGATCACCGGTGCGATCGAGCGCATGTACCGCCTGCTGCGCCAACGCGAAGGCCGCGACCCGCTGCTGCTGATGACCGGCGGCGCCGGCTGGAAGGTGGCGCCGGCACTGGACGTGCCGCATGAGCTGGTCGAGGGCCTGATCTTCGACGGGCTGCTGGCGATCCACGCTGCGCGGGGCTAACCCCCCACTCCGGCGGCCGCACGGGGCCGCGGTGCCGGCGCGCTACAGGATGAAGCGGCTCAAGTCCTCGTTCGCCGCCAGCGCGCCGAGCTTGGCCTCCACCGCCGCGGCGTCCAGCGACAGCGTCTGGCCCGCGCGGTTGGGCGCGTCGAAGCTGATCTCGTCCAGCAGCCGCTCCATCACCGTGGCCAAGCGGCGCGCGCCGATGTTCTCGGTACGCTCATTGACCTCGTAGGCGATCTGCGCCAGGCGCCGGATGGCGTCGGGCTGCAGGTCCAGCGTGACGCCTTCCGTCGCCAGCAGCGCCTGGTACTGCTTGACGAGGCTGGCGTGCGTGCTGGTCAGGATGGCCTCGAAGTCAGCCACCGACAACGAGTCCAGCTCCACGCGGATCGGCAGGCGACCCTGCAGCTCGGGAATCAGGTCGCTGGGCTTGCTGAGGTGGAAGGCGCCGCTGGCGATGAAGAGGATGTGGTCGGTCTTCACAAGGCCGTACTTGGTGGACACCGTCGTGCCTTCGACCAGCGGCAGCAGGTCGCGCTGCACGCCCTGGCGGGACACTTCGGCGCCGCCGTGCTCCTGGCGGGAGGCCACCTTGTCGATCTCGTCGATGAAGACGATGCCCATCTCCTGCGCGTTCGCCAGGGCCGTGGCGCGGATCTCTTCCTCGTTGACGAGCTTGGCGGCCTCCTCGTCCACGAGCAGCTTCATCGCCTCGGCGATCTTGAGCTTGCGCGTCTTCTTCTGGCCGGCGCCCAGCTGGCTGAACATGCCCTTCAACTGCTCGGCCATGTCCTCCATGCCGGGCTGGTTGCCGAAGGGCGTCATCACCTCCAGGCTGGGCCGCGGCGCAGCCAGGTCCAGCTCGATGTCCTTGTCATCCAGCTGCCCCTCGCGCAGCTTCTTGCGGAAGGCCTGGCGCGTGGCGTTGTCGGCGTCCGAGCCGGGCAGCAGCACGTCCAGGATGCGCTCCTCGGCGGCATCCTCGGCGCGCGTCTGGCAGCGGCGCATGGCCACCTCGCGCTCCTGTTTGACGGCCACCTCGATGAGGTCACGGATGATGGAGTCGACGTCCTTGCCGACGTAGCCCACCTCGGTGAACTTGGTGGCCTCGACCTTGATGAAGGGCGCACCGGCCAGTCGCGCCAGGCGGCGCGCGATCTCGGTCTTGCCGACCCCGGTGGGGCCGATCATCAGGATGTTCTTGGGCGTGATCTCGCCACGCAGCTTGTCGTCCACCTGCTGGCGGCGCCAGCGGTTGCGCATCGCGATGGCGACGGCGCGCTTGGCAGCGTTCTGGCCGACGATGTGGCGGTCGAGTTCGGAGACGATCTCCTGAGGCGTCATCGAGCTCATTCCAGCACCTCCAGCGTGTGGTTCTGGTTGGTGTAGATGCAGATCTCGCCGGCAATCTCCAGCGATTTCTTGACGATGTCGGCCGCACTCAGCTCGCTGTGGTTGAGCAGCGCCTTGGCGGCCGCCTGCGCGTAAGCGCCGCCCGAGCCGATGGCCACGATGCCCTGCTCGGGCTCCAGCACGTCGCCGTTGCCAGTGATGATGAGTGAGGCGCTCTTGTCGGCCACGGCCAGCATGGCCTCCAGGCGGCGCAGCACGCGGTCGGTGCGCCAGTCGCGCGTCAGCTCGACGGCGGCGCGCACCAGGTGACCCTGGTGTTTCTCCAGCTTGGCCTCGAAGCGCTCAAACAGCGTGAAGGCGTCGGCGGTGGCGCCGGCAAAGCCGGCCAGCACCTGGTCGCGGTAGAGCTTGCGCACCTTGCGCGCGCTGGCCTTGACGATGGTGTGGCCCAGCGTGACCTGACCGTCGCCGCCGATGGCGACCTGCCAGCCGGTAGGCGTCTGCCGCCGCACCGAAACGATGGTGGTGCCGTGATACACGGCCGAAGAGGAATCAGAAGACATAAGTCGCCCCACATAAGGTCGACCCGCAGTTTCGCAAGGTTCCCCCACCCAATCCCGGAGCGGCCCCGCCGCGACAAATCCAGCAACTGCCACGGAACCGGCTTCGCCGGGCCGTCGGCAGTGCCCCCTTGAGGGGGCGCGCGTCAGCGCGTAGGGGGTGGGCTAATTCACCCGGACTTTGACCTTCGCGTGCTCGTTGATGCCCATCGCGCCGAAGAACAGCGCAACCAGGCGATGGGCGTCGTTGAAGACGACCGTTCGGTTCTCGCTGCGGCGTGCCAACACCCAGTTCAGCAGGTCACCGGCGGCCATGAAGTCCAGACGGATGAGCTTGGTGCAGGAGATGTTGATCAGGCTGGATTCGCCCACCTCGGCCGCCATGGCGCGCAGCGTGTCGGAGATGTCGCCGCTGAGCTGGCCTTGCAGCTCCACCTGGGCCGCCGCATGGGCAGGGTCCATCACGCTGGTATCCAGGAAGCTGGAGACCGCCTCGGCGTGCAGCGTGCTGGTGGCCGGGCTGTTGGTGGATGCGCCTTCGCTGCCGATGCGCACACGGCACTTGGCGCGCTCCCACGACGGCGGCGAGACCTCATAGGTCACGCAGTAGTCGATGGCGGCCTCGTCGAACTGATCGGGCCGGTTGGTCAGGCGCAGCGCCTCCAGGCGCAGCATCCACAGCACCGGGTCGGTGTCGCGCTCGCCCACGGGCGCGAGCTCCTTGAGCTGGGCAAGGAAATGGTCGCCGCCCAGCCACCGCTGGTCCACCTGCTGCTGCGCCCATTGATGGAACAGGCCGCGCAGCTCGATGGCCGCGGCGATCTCGATGCCGTCCAGCGAGCCCCAGTCGAACACCCAGGGCATGGGCAGCGTCTCGGCGCGCTTGGCCAGCGTGAGCACATCGTCGACCGTCAGGTTGGCCGGCGCGCTCCAGCTCACCTGGCCGGCCTTGCCCATGGGGCTGCGTCCGGCCTGGCGGGTGGACTCCGCCACCAGCCGGGGCATCGAGAACCATTGCGGCGCGGACAAGCCGAACTGCTGGGCGTACTCCACCGCCAGCGCCTCGAACTTGCCTTGAGCGCCCGTGGCGCGGTAGTGGTCGAACAGCACCAGCCAGGTTTCGCCATGCAGGTTGCGGCTGCCCCCCGGGCGCACCAGCTCGGTCAGCGCGTGCTCGCTGGAGTCGTAGTCGGCGTTCGCGAAGGCGATGACGGCTTCGTCCAGCTCGGGATCGTGCACGACCTCCTGCACCTCCACCGGCGCGCCGACAGGCTCGGCCAGCGTGAACGACAGCGGCATGTCCAGCGGCGGCAGGTCGGGCAACCGGCTGGGCGCGGCGTCGGACAGCGGCGGGATGGCCGCGCCCATGGTCACGGCCGCGGGCGGTGGCGGCACCGAAAGACGGCGAGCTTCCTGCGGGGTGGAGAACTCGCTGACGCGGCCACCGCTGGCATCCAGCACGGCCGGCGGCTCCGTCACCGTCGGCGCGAACGCCACGGGTCGTGTGCTGGTCTCGAAAAAGTCCGGCTGCTGCTGCTTGTTGGGCACCGCCTGCGTGGTGGCGAAGCTCTCGCCCACCATCTGTTGCTCGATCTCGTCGATCTTGGCCTTCACGCCCAGGTCGATCTTGGAGCTGGGCTCGCTGATGCGCTCATCGTCACCCATGCGGGACGGCGAGGCCGCCAGCGCCGCCAGCTGCTCGGGCGTCAGCCCCTCGCGGCGGATGCGGCGCAGCATGTCCAGCTCGCGCTTGCGCACGAAGTCATTGCGGCGCTTGCGTTCCACCATGGCGCGCAGTTCGGCCTTGGCGAGGTCGCCCTGCGGGTCGTCTTGGCGGGAGTTGATCTCGGACCAATCCGTCGTCGGATTCGCGACGAAGCGCGCCACCTTGCGGAAGAAACTGTCGCCTTCCTTCGGATCTGCGGGCTTGGATTCGGTCATGGGTGGGGGATGTCCTGATCAGCCAGCCGGGAAAAGCCGTGCAGGAAGCGTCGCGAGCGGACGCAGGGTGGGTCGAGCGGCGCAGCCGTACACCCGTACGGCGAGCCGCGCAGGCCCATCCTGTGTCCGCGCAGTCGCTTCATGCATGGTTTGTCAGTCGCCGAACATCTTTTGCTTGAGCTCGCGGCGCTGCTGTGCCTCCAGCGACAGCGTCGCAGTCGGGCGCGCGATCAAACGGCCGAGGCCGATGGGCTCGCCGGTCTCGTCGCAGTAGCCGTAGTCGCCACTGTCGAGGCGACCGATGGACTGCACGATCTTCTTCAGCAGCTTGCGCTCGCGGTCACGCGTGCGCAGCTCCAGCGCATGCTCTTCCTCGATGGTCGCGCGGTCCGCCGGATCGGGCACGATGGTCGTGTCTTCACGCAGATGCTCGGTGGTCTCGCCCGCGTTGGACAGCACCTCGTTCTTGAGGCCCTCCAACTTGGCGCGGAAGAACTCGATCTGCTTGGCGTTCATGTACTCCGAGTCCGGCATGGCTAGGACTTCGGCGTCGCTCAACTCGGCACCCGGTTTGGTCTTCCAGGCGTTGGCCAGCTTGGGATCGCCCTTGGCGGCCGCGCGCGGCGAATCATCTGCCTGCTGGGCACCGCGTGCGGGCGGCTTCGGGGGCGCGAAGCGATCCGCGAAGCGATTCGCCGGCGCTGGAACTTCCAACGTCGCGACGTCGGCGCCGGCTTCTGTCTTCTTCGCACCCTTGGGTGCAGCGGCGGTTTTGGTGGCCGGGGTCTTGCTCACAGTCTTCTCCTCGCTCAGGGCGTGCTTCGGCGCGGTGAAAGACCTGGATCCCACTGCTTATCAGCCGGCAGCCCAATTTTGAGCGCGGCGGATTGTAGCCATGCGATCCGCGGTCCCATCGCCCCCCGGAAAACAGGGTCCGCGGGGCGAAAAAACATCAAGCCAGGCAGCCCTCCAGACCTTGCATCAACACGTCCTTGGGCAGGTCGATGCCGATGAACACCATCTTGCTCTGTTTTTTCTCGCCCGGCATCCATTTGGGGCCGAGATCGGAGCCCATCATCTGGTGCACACCCTGGAAGATGACCTTCTTTTCGGTGCCCTTCATGAAGAGCACGCCCTTGTAGCGCAGCATCTTGGGGCCGTAGACCTGCACGATGGCGCCGAGGAAGTCCTCCAGCTTGGCCGGGTTGAAGGGCTTGTCCGAACGGAACACGAAGCTCTTGACGTCGTCATCGTGGTGGTGGTGGTGCGGGTGATCGCAGTGCTCACCATGTTCGTGGTCATGGTCGTGGTGGTGATGGTGGTGGCCGTGGTCGTCCGCCTTGAGGAAGTCGGGGTCGATCTCCAGCTTGGCGTTCAGGTTGAAACCGCGCAGGTCGAACACCTTGCTCAGCGACACCTCGCCGAAATGCGCGGTCTGGATGGGCGCGCGCGGGTTCATGTGCTTGATGCGGTGAATCAGCGCCTCCACGGCCGCCGGCTCCACCAGGTCGCTCTTGCTGATGAAGATCTGGTCGGCAAAACCCACCTGCATGCGCGCTTCCTGGCGGGTGTTGAGCTGCTCGTCGGCGTGCTTGGCATCGACCAGCGTCAGCACCGAGTCCAGCAGGTAGGCCTCGGCGATCTCGTCGTCCATGAAGAAGGTCTGCGCCACCGGGCCCGGGTCGGCCAGGCCGGTGGTCTCGATGACGACGCGCTCAAAGTCCAGCTCGCCCTTGCGGCGCTTGGCGGCCAGGTCGCTCAGCGTGGTGCGCAGGTCTTCGCGGATGGTGCAGCAGACGCAGCCGTTGCTCATCTGGATGATCTGCTCGTTGGTGTCCGACACCAGGATGTCGGTGTCGATGTTCTCTTCACCGAACTCGTTCTCGATGACGGCGATCTTCTGGCCGTGGGCCTCGGTCAGCACGCGCTTGAGCAGCGTCGTCTTGCCGGCGCCGAGGAAGCCCGTGAGGATGGTTGCTGGAATGAGGCCGTTGTTGCTGGACATGGCGGAAACCGGTTTCAAGGGAAGGCGGCGCAGATGAGGTCTGGGCGCCGGACTGCAAGGTCTGTCAAACCAATCGGCTATTCTGTCCCCTGTCGCAATACCTTGACGGCTCCCCTTGAGCGAACCACATTCAGGCCGGCCCCCAGTTCGCGGGGCCGCCAAACACCCGCCCGAGGCCCGCGGCCTGCTGGAGCGCATGCTGGAGTTCCTGCACCCCGGCCCGGACTCCAAAACCGAACTGATCGAGACCCTGGCTGACGCCGAACAGCGCGAGCTGATCGAGCCCGAATCCCGCCAGATGCTGGAAGGCGTGCTGCGCATGGCCGAGTTGTCGGCCGGCGATGTGATGGTGGCAGCGCCGCGCATGGACCTGCTGGACATCGACGCTCCCTACGACGAACTGCTGGGCCTGGTGATCGACAGCGGCCACTCGCGCTTCCCGGTGTTCGAGGGCAGCAAGGACAACATCATCGGCATCCTGCTCGCCAAGGATCTGCTGAAGATGCAGCGCGCGCCCGAGCTCAACCTGCGCGCACTGCTGCGGCCCACGGTCTTCGTGCCCGAGAGCAAGGGCCTGAACGAGCTGCTGCGCGACTTCCGCTCCAACCGCAACCACCTGGCCATCGTCATCGACGAGTTCGGCAACACCGCCGGCCTCATCACCATCGAAGACGTGCTGGAAGAAATCGTCGGCGAGATCGAGGACGAGTTCGACGAGAAGGACGGCGAGTCCGGCCTGTACACACTGGCCGACGGCAGCCAGCGCGTGGCCGGCGACGCGTCCATCGCGGCCGTCAACGGCAGCTTCGGCATCGCACTGCCGGATGACGACTTCGACACCATCGGCGGCCTGGTCGCCCACGAGCATGGCCGCGTGCCGCGCCGGGGCGAGACGGTGCAGGTGGGCGGCCTGAACTTCGCCGTCATGCTGACGCGTGGCGGCGCGGTGCGCTGGTTCAAGGTCACACGCGCCGCTGACGGCGAGACCGCCGCGTGAGGCCCGCGCTCGCTGCAGGCGCGGCGCTGGCCGCTGGCCTGCTGCAGACCGCGTCGTTCTCGCCCACCGAGGCCTGGTGGGCCCAGATCGCCGCACTGGCGCTGCTGTTCGGCGTGGTCGCCCGCGCCACGACCAAGGCGGCCGCCCTGTGCGGCGCGCTGTTCGGCTGGAGCTGGCTGGCCTCGGGCCTGTGGTGGCTGCACATCTCCATGCACCAGTTCGGCGGCATTCCGTGGGTGCTGGCGGCGCTGGCGGTGGCGCTGCTGGCGGCCTTCCTGTGCAGCTATTACGCGCTGGCGCTGGGGCTGACGGCGCGCTTCATCGCCCCAGGCCGCTGGCGATTGCTGGCCCTTGTGCCGGCCTGGCTGCTGGCCGAGCTGGCCCGGGCCACCTGGTTCAGCGGCTTCCCGTGGATCGCCTCTGGCTACGCGCACACCGCCGGCCCGCTGGCAGGATGGGCGCCCTGGGTGGGCGTGTACGGCATCACCACACTGGCAGCGCTGGCGGCCGCCGGCCTGGTGCTGCTGAAGCAGCGCGCCTGGGCGCTGGCCGCGCCCGCGCTGCTGCTGCCGCTGGCCGGCCCGCTGCTGCCGCAGGACTTCACGCAGCCGGCCGGCCAGGTGGCACTGTCGCTGGTGCAGCCCAGCATCCCGCAGGATCAGAAGTTCGACCCCGAGCGTTTCAGCGCCAACCTCGACACGCTGGCCCGACTGGTGGAGTCGTCGCGCGGCCAGGTGGTCATCACCCCGGAGTCCGTCGTGCCGCTGCCGCTGCTGGACCTGGATGCTGCGACGCTGGCGCGCCTGTCCCGCCCCGAGCGCCCGGCACTGCTGGGCGCCTTCCTGGGCAATCACGAGGAAGGCTTCGTCAACTCCGTCGTTGGCCTGGGCACGGGCTACCACTACGGCAAGCGCCACCTGCTGCCGTTCGGCGAGTTCATCCCGCCAGGCTTCGGCTGGTTCGTGCGCGCGATGAACATCCCCATGGACGACCAGGGCCGCGGCGACCACCAGCGCCCCTGGGCCGTGGCCGGGCAGCGCCTGCGCCCGCTGATCTGCTACGAGGACTTGTTCGGCGAGGACATCGTGCACAGCGCCGTCGGCGCGGACGCGGCGACCGTGTTCGTCAACGTCAGCAACCTGGCCTGGTTCGGTACCGTGATGGTCCAGGACCAGCACCTGCAGTTCTCGCAGATGCGGGCGCTGGAGTTCCAGCGGCCGGTGGCCCGCTCCACCAACACCGGCGCCACGGCGCTGGTGGATCACCGCGGCCAGGTCACGGCCCGGCTGCCGGCGCTGGCGCGCGGCGTGCTGGAGGTGACGGTGGACGGCCGCCAGGGCAGCACGCCCTACGCCCGCTGGCTGGACGCGCTGGGCCTGTGGCCGCTGTGGGCGGCGGCGCTGCTGGCGCTGGCCGGCCTGCGCAAAGCCGGCCAATAGAATCGACCATCCCCTCTCGATCGAGTCTCATGCTGACCTTCCAGCAAATCATCCTGACCCTGCAGGACTACTGGTCCAAGCAGGGCTGCGCACTCCTCCAGCCCTACGACATGGAAGTCGGCGCCGGCACCAGCCACACTGCCACCTTCCTGCGCGCGCTCGGCCCCGAGCCCTGGAAGGCCGCCTACGTCCAGCCCAGCCGCCGCCCCAAGGATGGCCGCTACGGCGAGAACCCCAACCGCCTGCAGCACTACTACCAGTACCAGGTCGTGCTCAAGCCGGCGCCGGCCAACATCCTGGAGCTCTACCTGGGCTCGCTCGAAGCGCTGGGCTTCGACCTGAAGAAGAACGACGTGCGCTTCGTCGAGGACGACTGGGAGAACCCCACGCTCGGCTGCTGGGGCCTCGGTTGGGAGGTCTGGCTCAACGGCATGGAAGTCACGCAGTTCACCTACTTCCAGCAGGTCGGCGGCATCGACTGCAAGCCCATCACCGGCGAGATCACCTACGGCCTGGAGCGCCTGGCCATGTATCTGCAGGGCAAGGAATCGGTCTACGACCTCGTCTACACCGACGGCCTGACCTACGGCGACGTGTTCCACCAGAACGAGGTCGAGCAGTCGACCTACAACTTCGAGCACAGCGACGTGGACTTCCTGCTGTCCGCCTTCGCCGCGCATGAGCGCAAGAGCCAGGAGCTGATGGTCGAGAAGCTGGCGCTGCCCGCCTACGAGCAATTGCTGAAGGCCGGCCACAGCTTCAACCTGCTGGACGCCCGCGGCGCCATCTCGGTGACCGAACGCGCCGCCTACATCGGTCGCATCCGCAACCTGGCCCGCGCCGTGGCGCAGAGCTACGTCGACAGCCGCGCGCGCCTCGGCTTCCCGATGGCGCCCAAGGCCTGGGCCGATGAGGTCGTTGCCCAGATCGAACTGAAGAACAGCAAGAAGGCGGCCGCCTGATGACCAACCTGCTCGTTGAACTGTTTGTCGAAGAGCTGCCGCCGAAGGCACTGAAGAAGCTGGGCGACTCCTTCGCCACCGTGCTGGCCGACAGCCTGAAGGCGCAAGGCCTCGCCGCCGCAGATGCCGCCGTCACGTCGTTCGCGTCGCCGCGCCGGCTGGGCGTGCACGTGGCGGGTGTCGCGCCCAAGGCCGCCGACAAGGCCGTGCAGCAGAAACTGATGCCGGTTGCCGTCGCCCTTACCGCGGACGGCCAGCCCACGCCCGCACTGCTGAAGAAGCTCGCGTCCATCGGCGCCGGCCCCGAGGTTGTGCCGCAACTCAAGCGCCAGCCCGATGGCAAGGCCGAAGCCCTGTTCTGGGACAGCGTGCAACCCGGCGCGACGCTTGCCCAGGGCCTGCAGAAGGCGCTGGACGAGACGCTGGCCAAGCTGCCCATCCCCAAGGTCATGACCTACCAGCTGGCCGACGGCTGGACCGACGTGAAGTTCGTGCGTCCGGCGCACGGCCTCATCGCGCTGCATGGCGCCGACCTCGTGCCCGTTCAGGCCTTGGGCCTGACGTCCGGCCGCAGCACGCAAGGCCACCGCTTCGAGGCGGCCCAGGCCACCGTCAGCGTCGACACCGCCGACAGCTACGCCACGCAGCTGCGCGAGCAGGGTGCGGTCATCGCCAGCTTCGCCGAGCGCCGCGCCGAGATTTCCCGCCAGCTCAAGGCTGCAGCTGATGCGCTGAGCCTGACGCCCATCGACGACGACGCGCTGCTGGACGAAGTGACCGCGCTTGTCGAGCGCCCCAACGTGCTGACCTGCGCGTTCGAGCAAGAGTTCCTGGCCGTGCCGCAGGAGTGCCTCATCCTGACGATGAAGGCCAACCAGAAGTACTTCCCGCTGCTGGACAGCCACGGCAAGCTGACGCGCCACTTCCTGGTCGTCAGCAACATCGCCCCGGCCGATGCGTCTGCCGTGACCGGCGGCAACGAACGCGTCGTGCGCCCCCGCCTGGCCGATGCCAAGTTCTTCTTCGACCAGGACCGCAAGAAGAAGCTGGCCGACCGCCTGCCGGGCCTGGCCAAGGTCGTCTATCACGGCAAGCTGGGCTCGCAGGGCGAGCGCGCCGAGCGTGTCACAGCGATTGCGCATGCCATCGTGCAGCAGCTGAGCATGGCCACACTGCCGTACACGGTGGAAGCGGACGACGAGTTCAAGGTGCTGGACAGCAAGGTCAAGCAGGCCGCCACGCTGGCCAAGTGCGACCTGCTGACCGACATGGTGGGCGAGTTCCCCGAGCTGCAGGGCATCATGGGCGGCTACTACGCCCGCCACGAGGGCCTGCGCGACGGCGTCGCCATCGCGATTGAAGACCACTACAAGCCCCGCTTTGCTGGCGATGCGCTGCCGCGCAACCACACCGGCACCGTCGTGGCCCTGGCCGACAAGCTGGAGACCCTGGTGGGCCTGTTCGGCATCGGCCAGCTGCCCACCGGCGACAAGGACCCGTTCGCGCTGCGCCGCCACGCGCTGGGCGTCATCCGCATCCTGGTCGAGAAGAACCTGCCGCTGGAGCTGCCGGCGCTGATCGCCGCCGCCGTGCCGGCCTTCGGCGAGCTGATCACCAACCCGAGCGACGCGCTGCTGGGCTTCTTCGCCGACCGCCTGGCCGTGAGCCTGCGCGACCAGGGCTACAGCGCCCAGGAAGTCGACGCCGTGCTGGCGCTTCAGCCCACTCGCCTGGGCGACGTGCCCAAGCGCCTGGTCGCCGTGCGCGCCTTCGCGGCGCTGGCCGAGGCCGCCTCGCTGGCGGCCGCCAACAAGCGCGTCGGCAACATCCTGAAGAAGGTCGAGGGCGAGCTGCCCACCGAGATCAAGCCCGAGCTGCTGCAGGAAGCCGCCGAGCAGGCGCTCGCGACCGCCATCGCCGAGGTGCAGCCCCAGGCCGACCGGCTCTTCGAGCAGCATGACTACACCGGCTCGCTGAAAGCCCTGGCCGCGCTGAAGGCGCCTGTCGACGCCTTCTTCGACGACGTGATGGTCAACGCCGAAGACCCGGCGCTGCGCGCCAACCGCCTCGCGCTGTTGGGACGCCTGCATGCGGCGATGAACCGCGTGGCCGACCTGTCGCGTCTGGCGGCCTGACGCCATGCCCGTAATGCGCGCCGACCACGCCCATGGCATGAAGCTCGTCATCCTCGGGCGCGACGGCACGCTCAACCGCTACCGCGACGACCACGTCAAGGCGCCCGAGGAACTGGAGCCACTCCCGGGGGCCATGGAGGCTGTGGCGCGGCTCAACCATGCCGGCTGGCACACGGTGCTGGCCACCAACCAGGCCGGCATCGGCCGTGGCCTGCTGGACATGGCGTCGCTGAACGCGGTGCACCTGCGGCTCAACCAACTGCTGGCCGAGAAGGGCGGGCGCCTGGACGCCGCCTTCTTCTGCCCGCACACGCCCGAGGAAGGCTGCGACTGCCGCAAGCCGCTGCCCGGGCTGATCCAGCAGATCGGCGAGCGCTTCGACGTGGCGCTGCCCAAGGTCCACATGGTGGGTGCCTCGCTGACCGACCTGATGACGGCGCAGAACGCCGGCTGCATCCCGCATCTGGTGCTCACCGGCCCGTTTGGCAGCCTGGCTGCCGAGGAGCTCGCCAAGCTGCTGGTGCAGGTGCCCACAGCCCGTGTGCACGACGACCTCGGCAGCTTTGCCGAGACCCTGATCCAGGAAGAACGCCGCCGCATTGCCGAAGCGCGCGGCCAGGCCCTGACTCCCGATACCCAGGCCGGAGACCTGAATTGACCCCACCCCGTACCGGCTTCGCCGGCCCCCTCGAGGGGGCGATGCGAGCGGCCCGGCAAAGCCGGTTCCGCTGCATCTGCTTAGCAATGCACTACAGCGCCGCGAGCGCCCCGCGAATTGGACAGGTGATTTGATGGCCACGCTTCTCAGCGCCGTTCGTTCGTTCATCTTCGTCCTCGTCCTCATCGTCACCGTCATCCCCTGGGCGCTGGGCGTGCTGCTGCTGTCGCTGTTCCGGCGCGGCGACCCGATCTACTGGGCCTGCGCCAACTGGCTGAAGATCGCCATCTGGAGCGCCCGCTGGATCTGCGGCATCCGCTGGCGCATCCACGGCATGGAAAACCTGCCGACAGCGTCGGACCGCACTGCCGGCGTCGTACTGCTGTCCAAGCACCAGAGCACCTGGGAGACGTTTGCCTACCCGGCGCTGCTCAGCCACCCGCTGGCCTATGTGTTCAAGCGCGAGCTGCTCTACGTGCCCTTCTTCGGCTGGGCCATGGCGCGCATGGACATGATCCACATCGACCGCGGCCGCCGCGCCGAGGCCTGGAACAAGGTGCTCACGCAAGGCAAGCGCCTGGGCGCACAGGGCAACTGGGTCATCATGTTCCCGGAGGGCACGCGCATCGCCCGCGGTGAGGTGGGCGAGTACAAGACCGGCGGCACCCGCCTGGCCATCGAGGCCGGCCTGCCCGTCGTGCCCATCGCGGCCACGGCCGCCCGCTGCTGGCCGCGCAAGAGCTTCCTGCTGCGGCCCGGCGTGGTCGACATCTCGATCGGCCGCCAGATCCGCCCGGAGGGCCGGCAGCCCGGCGAGCTGATGAACGAGGTCAAGGACTGGATCGAGTCCGAGATGCGCCGCCTCGACCCGGAGGCCTACCGCAACCCTCCGCCCGCCGGCGTGGCCGGCACCGTCAACCAGCACTGAGCGCCATGCCCCCGAAGCGCCCGGCCCCGCTCCTGCAGGACAGTCAGCTGTCGCTGTTCGAGGCGCAGGCGGACGTTGCACCGGCCGACCCCGGCGCAGCGCGGTCACGGCGCGAGCTGTGGCTGGGCCAGCACTGCGTTGGCTATGAACTGCGGCGCGCACGGCGGCGCAGCATCGGCTTCGTTGTCGGCCCGCAGGGGCTGCGCGTCAGTGCGCCGCGCTGGGTGCCCATCGGCGAGATCGAGCGCGCGCTGCACCACAAGGGCGACTGGATCCTGCGCAAGCTCGTCGAGCAGCGCGAGCGCCAACAACGCGTGCAGGCCGCCCGCATCGACTGGGCCGATGGCGGCCGCCTGCCCTACCTGGGCCAGCCGCTGACGATGGTCGTCGCGCCGGCTGCGCGCGAAGTCACCTGGCATGCCGATACCCGCGAGCTGCACCTGCCGCTGCCCCACGGCGCTGGCCCCGAACAGATCCGCGACCTGGCCCAGGCCTGGCTGCAGGCCCGCGCGCGTGAAGACTTCCTGCCGCGCTGCCACCGCTTTGCCAACCAGCTGGGCGTGGCGATGACCTCGCTGCGGCTGTCATCGGCACAGACGCGCTGGGGCAGCGCCAGCGCCAACGGCGCCATTCGGCTGAACTGGCGGCTCATCCACTTCGCGCCAGCCATCATCGACTACGTCGTCGCCCACGAACTGGCTCACCTGCGCGAGATGAACCACAGCCCGGCCTTCTGGGACACGGTGCGCTCCGTGCTGCCCGACTTCGAGCGCGCGCGCGACGCGCTGCGCGAAGAGTCCATCGTGGTGCAGTGACGGCGGTTGCAGCCCGCCCGCGGCCGCGGGGGTGTGTGAATATTCCCGCCCAGATGTAACACCGGCGCCGCCCGACTCGGCAACACTGCGCGCCGACGCTGTCATCACAGGTACTGACCGCCGGCACTGCTGGCGCGAAGAATCAGGGAGAAAAAGTACCGTGCCTACGACGCCGCCGCCGGATCATCCGCGGCGGCGTTTTTCTTGGTTGCGCAGCGCCTCTCAGGCGGCTGCAAAGCGATAGACGCCGTCGGCCGCCAGTTCACGCCGCAGTTCGCCGCGCAGCCACAGCGCGTGCAGATGGGCGATGGCCTCGCCCATGGCGAAGGTGGTCTGGTGCAGGTCCAGCTTGCGCTTGAACAGCACGTCCAGCAGCCCCGCCGCATGCGTGGGCGCCGCACGGCAAACGGCCATCACGTCGGCCAGGCGCTCGTCATGGTGCTCGCGCAGCTGATCGATGCGCGCATGCAGGCCGGTGAACGGCTTGCCGTGCGAGGGCAGCACCAGCGTGTCGGCCGGCAGGTCCAGGTAGCGGCTCAGCGACTGCAGGTAAAGCGTCAGCGGATCGGCCTCGGGCTCCACGTCGACGACGGACACGTTGGTCGAGATGCGCGGCAGCACCATGTCGCCGGAGATCAGCAGCTTCGTCTCGTCGCAGAACAGGCTGATGTGCTCGGGCGCGTGGCCGTAGCCGGCAATGCAGCGCCAGCGGCGGCCACCGATGTCCAGCACCATGCCGTCCATCAGCCGGCGATAGCTGGCCGGCACGACAGGCACCATCTTGGGGTAGTAGTCCGCGCGGGCGCGGATCTTGTCGAGCGCGTCGGGGTCGGTCAGCCCATGGCTGCCGAAGAAGGCAGCCGCGCTGGCACCGCCCATGCCCACGGTGGAACCGCTGGCCAGGCGGGCCAGGTTGAAGTCCGTCGCGCTCATCCACAGCCGGCAGTTCCACCGCTCGGTGAGCCAGTGGGCCAGGCCGAGGTGGTCGGGGTGGAAGTGCGTCGCCATCACGCGCAGCACGGGCAGGCCGTCCAGCCGCTCGGCAAACACCCGCTCCCAGTTGGCGCGGGTGTCATCGCTGGCAATGCCGCAGTCGACGATGGTCCACCCCTCGCGCCCATCGATGCGGTCGCGCAGCAGCCACAGGTTGATGTGGTCCAGCGCAAAGGGCAGGCCCATGCGCACCCAGCGCACGCCGGGCGCCAGGTCCAGCGCCTCGCCGGGCTGGGGCAGGGTTTCGCCCAGGGGGTAATGCAGTTCGGATTCGCGTGCGTTGGCCATGGTGCAGTTCGGCGGGACTTAGACTGACGTTAACGTCAATCCAGTGTAGCCATGCCCTCCGCCAAGCCTGTCCCCGCCGCGACCGAGGCCACGTTCACGATCACCGAGCTCGCCGCCGAGTTCGACATCACGCCGCGCGCCATCCGCTTCTACGAGGAAGCCGGCCTGCTGGAGCCGGGCCGCAAGGGGCGCAACCGCGTCTACACCCCGCGCGACCGCACCCGGCTGAAGCTGACGCTGCGCGGCAAGCGCCTGGGCCTGCCCTTGCAGGAGATCAAGGAGCTGGTGGACATGTACGACAGCCAGTCCAGCGCCGCGCCGCAGCTGCGCGCCTTCCTGGCCACGCTGGCCCGCCACCGCCAGCAACTGGAGCAGCAGCGCGACGACATCGAGGTCACGCTGGCCGAGATCCGCCAGCACGAAAAACGCTGCCGCGCCCTGCTGGGCAGCACGTGACGCCTTGCCGCAATTGCTCACCAGCTTGCGCGGATAACGGGGCAAACCCGCTGGCGGTGTTTTCTCGCTTGACTAGAGTTGCGGCCGCCGCTTCCTGGCACGCCCCCGCCCTTCAACACTCACCATGCCCGCTGGATCGCGCTCCGACCTAACGCCCAAGCTGACAGCCATCGCCACTGGCCTCCTGCTGCTGAGCCAGGCCGCTCTTGCACAGACCACACCGCCCGCCTCTGACAAGCAGCGCCTGGAGCGCGCACAGAAGCAAGCTGATGCCGTCTTCCACTGGATCAAGCTGAACGGCGAGAAGGGCGCCAACCGCCAGCAGCCCGCGCCCGCGCCGCCGGCACCGCCTGCGCCTGCACCAGTGCCGCGCAAAGCCCCGGCCGTCGCGGCGGCCCCCAAGCCGGCTGCCGCGCCGGCCTCCGCCCCGGCGCAGGCCGCAGCAGCACAGCCCGCCGCCGTGGCGCCGGAGCCGGCACCGGTGCAGACCGCCGCTGCCGCGCCAGCGCCCGAGCCCGCGGCAGCGCCGCCCAGCACCGTGGCGCTGGCGGCCGTGCCCGCGCCGCCGCCACCGCCGCCTGAGCCGGAACCCGAGGTGCAGCTCACGCCGCTGTCCCGCGTCACACCGGCCATTCCGCGGCAGTTGCTGCAGCAGTCCTTCCGCACCGGCTTCGCCCGCGTGCGCTTCACGGTGACGCCGGCCGGTGTGGTCAGCAAGGCCGAGGTGCTGGAAGCCAGCCACAGCCGGCTGGGCCCTGCGGCCGTGGAGGCGATCAAGCAGTGGCGTTTCGCGCCCATTCCCGCGGCGCGTGAGGCCGCGATCGAGTTCGCGTTCAACAGCGCCGAGGAGTAGCGGGCCTCGCGCCGCTACGGTGCGGGCAGCGGGCAGCTGTCCAGCAGCGCGGACATCGCCTCCAGAAACACCCGCGTGCGCAGCGGCATGAGCCGGCGCTCGGGGAACACCGCCCAGGCGGTGGAACCCGGCAGCTGCCAGTCCGGCAGCAGTTGCTGCAGCCCGCTGAACTCTGCCGCGTGGCGCACCAGCAGGCGGTCCACGCCGGCAATGCCCACGCCCCGCAGCGCCATGCGCGCCAGCAGGCTGGGCGAGTTCGCCACGCTGCGCTGCGCGGGCAGCACGACGGTGGGCGCCGCGCCTGCATCGTCCACCCGGCTGAGCCGCCAGGGCACCGCCTCGCCGGTGCGGCTCAGCAACATCAGACCGTGCATGCTTTCCAGCGCCTGCGGCAGCAACGGCTCGCCAACGCGGGCCAGGTATTCAGGCGACGCATACAACCCCCAGTGCGTGGTGGCCAGCCGCCGGGCCGCCAACTGGCTGTCCTCGTCCAGCGCGCCCATGCGGATGGCGAGATCAAAGCCCTCGCCGACGATGTCCACCCGCCGGGGCGTCAGGTCCAGCTCCAGTTGCACCTCGGGGTACTGGATGGCGAAGTCGGCCAGCATGCGCGAGGCCACCTGCTCGGCAAAGTCCGCCGGCATGCTGACGCGCAGCCGCCCGCTGGGCTTGCGCTGGCGGTGCAGCGCCAGCGCCAGCGCGCCGTCCACCTCGGCGGCCACCACGCGGGCGTGCTCCAACACACCGGCGCCGAAGTCCGTCAGCGACAGCTTGCGCGTGGAGCGCTGCAGCAACTTCTCGCCCAGCCGCGCCTCCAGCGCCGCGATGCGCCGCGACACCGTGCTCTTGGGCCAGTGCACGCGCTCGGCGGCACGGCTGAAGCTGCCCGCCTCCATGACGCGGGCAAACAGCAGCAAATCATCGGCATCGGGTTCCATGCCCATCCCATTAATCCATTGACGGAACAATCTTATGCAGATCAGCGGCTTCCGGTGCTGGCCAGGCATTTCTAGAGTTCATCCCATCGCAACCGCCCCTCCCCGGAGCTTCAGATGAACATCCTGCAGATCAACGCCAGCGCCCGCCGTGCCACCGACGCCGAGGGCTCCGTTTCGACCCGCCTGGCCAACGAACTCACCGCCGGCCTGCTCGCCGCCTCGCCCGCCGCCACCGTGACGGTGCGTGACCTGGCCGTGACGCCCCAGCCCGTGCTGGACGAAGCCGCCCTGGGCGCCCTGTTCACACCCGCCGACCAGCGCACGCCCGAGCAGGCGGCCCGCGTGGCGCTGGACGACGCGCTGATCGCCGAGCTGCAGGCCGCCGACACCGTCGTGATCGGCGTGCCCATGTACAACTTCAACGTGACGGCCCAGTTCAAGAACTGGATCGATGCGGTGGCCCGCGCCGGTGTCACGTTCAAGTACACCGAGAAGGGGCCGGTCGGCCTCGTGACCGGCAAGAAGGTCTACGTCGTCACCAGCCGCGGCGGCATCCACCGCGGCCAGCCCAGCGACCAGATGACGCCCTACCTGCGCACGGTGCTGGCCTTCCTGGGCATGACGGATGTCGAGTTCGTCTACGCTGAGGGCATGGCCTTCGCCGCCGAGCAGGGCCTGGCTGACGCGCGCGCCCAGATCACCGGACTGCTCGCCGCCTGAACTGGCGCCCCTCGTCCAAAGGCATGCCTTGGCTGGGGAGCGGCCCGGCGCTAGGCCCGGGAATACTTGAAAGCATGACCATGAGCACCGTTGCCACTTCCTTGTTGACCCGACCGCGCGAGGTCGAGCGCCTCGTTGCCGGGCAGCCGACCAGCGACGGTGCCGGCGTCAAGCTCAGCCGCGTGCTGACCCACCAGTTGCAGCGCCGGCTGGACCCCTTCCTGATGCTGGACCACTTCGGCACGGACAACCCCGACGACTACATCGCCGGCTTCCCCGACCACCCGCACCGCGGCTTCGAGACCATCACCTACATGCTCAACGGCCGCATGCGCCACCGCGACTCGGCCGGCCACGAAGGCCTGATCAGCGACGGCGGCGTGCAGTGGATGACGGCTGGGCGCGGTGTCATCCACAGCGAAACGCCCGAGCAGAACGAGGGCCGCATGGCGGGCTTCCAGCTGTGGCTCAACCTGCCGGCGCGGGACAAGATGCGCGAGCCCTGGTATCGCGACATCAGCAGCGCCGAAGTGCCCGAGTTCGACCGCGACGGCGTGAAAGTCCGCGTCATCGCCGGTGCCAGCCACGGCATCGCCGGTGCGGTGCAGCGCGACGCCACCGAGCCGCTCTACCTGGACCTGCACCTCGCGCCGGGCGCCCGCTTCGAGCAGCCGCTGCCATCCGAGTTCAATGCGTTCGTGTACGTCTACGAGGGCGCGCTGACCTACGACAGCGGCTGCCTGCAGCCGGCCGGGCGCATGGCCATCCTGGCCAACACGGCGGGCAGTGACGGCGTGCGCCTGACCGCCGGCCAGCAGACCACGCGCGCCGTGCTGATTGCCGGCCGGCCGCTGGGCGAACCCATTGCCCAGTACGGCCCCTTCGTCATGAACACCGAGGCAGAACTGGTGCAGGCGGTGCGCGACTTCCAGGCGGGACGCCTGGCCTGAGCAAAGCGGTAATCGGACACGGTTGCCTCGCTAGACAAGCAGTTCCTCCGCAAGCGAGACTGGGCCCACACCGGTGCGAAGGCCGGGCCCTACTGACGTATTGATGGAGGAGCGCCGATGAACCCCTTGCAATGGAAGATTGGGCCCCGGTTGGCTGCGGCCATGGGCGTGATGCTGGCCTTGCTGTTGGCGCTGGCTGCCGTGGCGCTGGTGCAAATGCAAAGCATGCGCACCCAGACGCACGAAGTCACCGACAACTGGTTGCCCAGCGTCTCGCTGACCAACCAGCTCAACACGGCGACCGCTGAATACCGGCTCGCCGAAACAGGCCACGTGCTGGCTACCAACGACGCCGGCATGGCCGCCAAGAACCAGCAGATGGCCACCGCGCTCGCCGCCGTGGACAAGGTGCGCGCCGCCTACGCCAAGCTGATCAGCTCGCCCGAAGAGCAAAAGCTCTACGACAGCTTCTCCAGCGAATGGAAAACCTACATGGCCGCGCATGACAAGCTGCATGCGCTGTCCAGCAAGAACGAGAACGAGCAGGCGCTCGCGCTGCTCAACGGCGAATCGCAGCAGTCCTATGACCGCGCCGCGGCGCTGGTGGACAAGCTGGTTGAACTCAACACGGCCGGCGCCGACGCGGCGAGCAAGACCTCCGAAGCCGCCTTCACCAACGGGCGCATGGTCATTGTCATTGCCGCGATCGTGTCGGCACTGTTTGCGCTGATCGTGGCGCGGCTGATCATTCGCTCGATCACGGTGCCGCTGCAAACCGCGGTGGATGTGGCCGACGCCGTTGCCGATGGCGACCTGCGCGAGCCCGTGGTGGCCCATGGGGATGACGAGGCCGCCCGTCTGCTACGGGCGCTGGAGCGCATGCGCGAAGGGCTGATCAAGACGGTCAGCAGCATCCGGGCAAATGCCGAATCCGTGTCCACCGCAAGCAGCCAGATTGCCCAGGGCAATGCGGACCTGAGCCAGCGCACCGAGGAACAGGCCTCGGCCCTGGAGCAGACGGCGGCCACCATGTCCGAGCTGTCCAGCACCGTGCGCAACAACGCCGACAACGCCCGCCAAGCCGACCAACTGGCGCGCAGCGCCAGCGAGGCCGCACGCCAGGGCGGCAGCGTGGTGGGCGACGTGGTGGACACCATGCGCGGCATCAGCGACTCCAGCCGCCGCATCGCCGACATCATCGGCACCATCGACGGTATCGCCTTCCAGACCAACATCCTGGCGCTGAACGCCGCCGTCGAAGCCGCCCGAGCTGGCGAGCAGGGCCGCGGCTTTGCGGTGGTGGCCGGCGAGGTGCGCACGCTGGCCCAGCGCAGCGCCGAAGCCGCGAAGGAGATCAAGACCCTGATCACCGGCAGCGTCGAGCAGGTCGAGCGGGGCAGCCAGCAGGTCGACACCGCGGGCCAATCCATGCAGTCGCTGGTGCAGGCCATCCAGCGCGTCAGCGACATCGTGGGCGAGATCAGCAACGCCAGCATCGAGCAGGCCGACGGCGTCGGCCAGGTGGAGCAGGCGGTCTCACAGATGGACCAGGTCACGCAGCAGAACGCGGCCCTGGTGGAAGAGTCGGCAGCGGCGGCGGAGAGCCTGCGCCAGCAGGCGCGGCAGATGGTCGAGATCGTGTCGGTATTCCGCGTCACCGGCGATGCCGGCCGCGCAGCGCCGGCACCGGCACCTCGCCCCGCCATGCGCTCAGGCATGCAGACACCCCGCCCGGCGCCGGCACCCGCGCGAGCCACAACGGCGGCCAAGCCATGCCCCGCCTCGGTAGCCAAGTCCCCCGCAGCGGCACCCGTGCCGCCGCCCGCGCCGGCCGCCCCTCGCCCGCCCGCCCCGGCCGGCGGGGATGACGACTGGACCAGCTTCTAGCCCGGGCGCCACGGCAGCGGGCAAGATGGCGGCATGGACACCGCCCGCCGCCACAGCCCCGCCGCCGAACGCAACGCCCCGCCCCTGCTCGCCCAGCTGCAGCGATTGCTGCCGCCGGCCGGGCTGATGCTGGAGATTGCCAGCGGCACCGGCCAGCACGCGGCCTTCCTCAGCGCCGGCCTGCCCGGCTGGCAGTGGCAGCCCAGCGACGTCGACGCCGCCGCCCTGCCCTCCATTGCGGCCTGGTGCGAGGGGTTAGGCCGCGTGCGCCCGCCCATCACGCTGAACGTGCTCGACAACCCCTGGCCCGGTGCGCCCGCGCAGGTTGAGGCGATCTACTGCGCCAACATGCTCCACATCGCCCCCTGGGCCTGCACGGCGGCGCTGATGCAGGGCGCAGCACGGCACCTGTCGCCGACCGGTGTGCTGCTGACCTACGGCCCCTACCTGGAAGACGGCGTGGCCACCGCGGCCAGCAACCTGGCCTTCGATGCCGATCTGCGAACGCGCGATGCCGCCTGGGGGCTGCGGCGCCTGCCTGACGTGGCGGCCGTGGCTGACACCGCCGGGCTGACGCTGCACGAGCGCATTGCGATGCCGGCCAACAACCTGCTGCTGGTCTGGCGCCGGGTCAGCGCGGCGCCGCCAGCACCGCGCGGATGAAGGGCGCCTTGGCCTCGGTGTAGGCGGCCTTGTCCTGCGCATGGCGCAGCGCCAGCTCGCGCTTCAGCGCGGCATAACGCTCACGCAGTGCGGCATCCTCGCGCAGGCGATCGCGGAAGTGCAGATGCGCCTGCCAGAGTGCTCCGCCCTGAACCACCGCGTGCAGGTGCACCCGGGGCAGCGCGCCCGCCTCGCGAACGAAGTAGCGCCGCTGCGGGATGTGGGCCTCGTAGGCCGGCCGGTACACCAGGCCGCAGCGGGCCAGCGCGTCGACATGCGGCGCCAGCTCGTCCAGCGCGCGCACGCCCAGCAGCACGTCCAGCACGGGCTTGGCGCACAGGCCCGGCACCGCCGTGCTGCCGATGTGTTCCAGCGCCGGCACCGCACCGGCCATTGCAGCGCGGATCTCGTCTGCCAGCTGTTGGAACTGCGCCGGCCAGGCTGGCTGCGCCTCCACGAGGTCGACGGACGCCATGCGGCAGGCGGCGCAGCTCAGTGGCCGCCCGCGGCCCCCAGGTAGGTCTCGATGACGCGCGGGTCGGCCGCCAGCGCGGCCGCCGGGCCGCTGAGCCCGAACTCGCCGGTCTCCAGCACATGGCCATGGTCCGCCACGCGCAGCGCGGCGCGGGCGTTCTGCTCGACGAGCAGGATGCTGACGCCGCTGGCGCGCAGGTCGTCGACGATGGCGAAGATCTCGCGCACGATCAACGGCGCCAGGCCCAGGCTGGGCTCGTCCAGCATCAGCAGCTTGGGTTGCCCCATCAGCGCGCGGCCCAGCGCCAGCATCTGGCGCTCGCCGCCGGACAGCGTGCCGGCCGCCTGCGCGCGGCGCTCCTTCAGCCGCGGGAAGCGCGCGTAGACGCTGTCCAGCCCGTCGCGCCAGCGCTTGTCGCCGAGCTTGCGAGGCCGCCAGCCGCCGAGCAGCAGGTTGTCCTCGACGGTCATGGTGCCGAACAGCTCGCGCTTCTCGGGCACCAGGGCCAGGCCGGCCATGACACGTTCTTCGAGCGTCAGCCGTGCGATGTCTTCGCCGGCAAACCGCAGCGCCGCGCTGCGCGACGGGATCAGGCCCATCAGCGCACCCAGCAGCGTGGACTTGCCCGCGCCGTTGGGGCCGATGACGGTGACGACGCTGTTCTCGGCGGCCGAGAAGCTCAGGCCCTGCAGCACCTCGGCGCGGCCATAGCCGGCGCGCAGGTCATTCACCTCAAGCAACGCGCTCATGTCCGCCCCTCGTCCGTCAAGTCATCCGCGCCCAGGTAGGCCGCGCGCACGGCCGGGCTGGCCTGCACCTCGGCAGGCGTGCCTTCCATCAACCAGCGGCCGAACTCCATGACGACGATGCGGTCGGTGAGCTTCATGACGAAGTCCATGTCGTGTTCCACGAGCAGCAGCGACAGGCCCTCGGCCTTCAGTTGCTTCAGCACTTCGGCGAGCGCTTGCTTTTCCTTGTGACGCAGGCCGGCGGCGGGTTCGTCCAGCAGCAGCAGCGACGGGTCGCTGGCCAGCGCGCGGGCGATCTCCACCAGCCGCTGCGGGCCGAGTGCCAGGTTGCCGGCCAGCTCGAAGGCCTGATCGGCCAGGCCGATGCGGCGCAGCTGGCGCATCGCCTCGGCGCGGGCTTGGCGCTCCTCCGCGCGGTCCAGGCCCAGCATGGCAGCAACGGCGCCGCTCTTGGTGCGCAGGTAGCAGCCCAGCGCGACGTTCTCCAGCACCGTCATGTCCGGCACCAGCTTCACGTGCTGGAAGGTGCGGGACAGGCCGGCGCGGGCGATGTCGCGGCTGCCGCGGCCGTCCACGCGCTGCCCCAACAGTTCGACCTCGCCGCGGGTCAGCGGCAGCACGCCGGAGACGAGGTTGAAGGTAGTGCTCTTGCCGGCGCCGTTGGGGCCGATGAGGCCCACGATGTCGCCCGCGCGGATCTGGAAGCTGATGTCGTTGACGGCCACCAGGCCGCCGAACTGCTTGCGGATGGCCCGCACGTCCAGCAGTGCCGCGCCGCGCGGCGGGTGGCTGCGCGAGGCCAGCGGCGGCGCGCTCTCGTCCACCGCCTTCGCGACGCGCGCCGGCAGCACGCGGGCCAGCAGGCGCGACACCAGCGGCCACAGGCCGTCCGGCGCAAAGCGCAGCACCAGCACCAGCACGATGCCGAACACGATGATCTCGTAATTGCCCGAGCCGCCGAAAACCAGCGGCAGCCAGACCTTGAGCTGGTCTTCGGCGAGCTTCACGAGCGCCGCGCCGGCAAAGGCGCCGCCCACGGTGCCGATACCGCCGACGACGGCCATGAACAGGTACTCGATGCCGAACTTGATGCCGAAGGGCGACGGGTTCACGCTGCGCTGCATGTGGGCATACAGCCAGCCCGACACGCAGGCCAGCAGCGCCGCGATGACGAACATCACCAGCTTGTAGCGGAAGGTGCTGGCGCCCATCGCCTCGGGCATGGTGCTGCCGCCGCCCCGGTTGGCGTTCAGCGCGCGCATGATGCGGCCCGGCCGCGAGTCCAGCAGCCGCGTGACACCCAGCGCCGCCAGCAGCGCGGCGCCCCAGATCAGCCAGTAGATGCGGCGCTCGCTCTGGAAGCTGACGTCGCCCAGCGTCACGGCCGGCAGGCCCAGCAGGCCGTCGTACTTGCCCAGCACCTCCAGGTTGCCGATCAGGTAGTACAGCGCCAGGCACCAGCAGATGGTGGCCAGCGGCAGGTAGTGGCCGGACATGCGCAGCGTCAGCGCGCCGATGGCCAGCGCCAGCGCCGCCGTGACGGCGAGCCCGGCCGCCAGGCCCAGCCACGGCGACAGGCCCAGCACCGTCGTCAGGTAGCCCGTGGCGTAGGCGCCCACGCCGGCAAAGGCCGCCTGGCCGAAGGACGTGAGCCCGCCCACGCCGGTCAGCAGCACCAGGCCCAGCACGACCAGCGAGAACAGGCCGATGTAGTTGAGCTGCGTGATCCAGAAGTCCGGCACCGGCAGCAGCGGCAGGCCCAGCAGCAGGACGGTGGCCGCAGCCGCCGGAAGCGGGAAGGGAAGGCGCGTCATCGTCGTCATCAATGTTCTTCGTGATGCGGGTCGACGAAGGACCGCCACAGCAGGATGGGCAGGATCACCGTGAACACGATGACCTCCTTGAACGCGCTGGCCCAGAAGGAGCCGAAGCTCTCCACCAGGCCCACGCCGATGGCGCCGGCCAGCGCCATCGGGAAGCTGGCCAGGCCGCCGAACACCGCCGCCACGAAGCCTTTCAGGCCGATCAGGAAACCGGTGTCGTAATAGATGGTGGTGGACGGCGAGATCAGCAGCCCCGACAGCGCGCCGATGAAGGCGGCCATCGTGAAGCTCAGCGCCCCGGCCGCGTCACCCGAGATGCCCATCAGCTGCGCGCCGGTGCGGTTGACGGACGTGGCACGCAGGGCCTTGCCCGTCAGCGTGCGCTCGAAGAACAGGAACAGCGCGCCGATCAGCGCGACGGACGCGCCGAAGATGATCAGCGTCTGGCCCGTCAGGCTCAGCGGGCCGACATCGAAGCGGGCCTCCCAGAAGGCCGGCGTGCGCCAGCCCTCGGCACCGAAGAACACCAGGCCCAGGCCGGTGAGTGCGAAGTGCACGCCGACCGAGACGATGAGCAGCGTCAGCACGCTGGCCGCCGACAGCGCGCGATAGGCCACGCGGTACAGCAGCGGCCCCATGGCCGTGACCAGCGCCAGCGTCGCCAGCACCTGCACCAGCAGCGGCGCCTGCGCGGCGGCCACTGCATGCGTGCCGGCGGCGATCAGCAGCGGCACGAGCACCGCCCCCAGCAGCCGCCGCACCAGCCGCCCGGCCGGCCAGCGCTCACGCCAGGCCTGCACACCGTCCAGCACCGCCACTGCCACTGCCAGCATCACCAGCAGCCACACGGTGCCGGGCACCTTGCCCGTCTGCAGCGCGGCCAGCGTCAGCGCGCCGAAGGCGACGAACTCCCCTTGCGGGATGAAGACGATGCGGGTGACCGAGAACACCAGCACCAGCGCCAGCGCGACCAGTGCGTAGATGGCCCCGTTGGTCAGGCCGTCCAGGCCCAAGATGGCGGCAATCGTGAGATCCATGGCGGCTCAACTGCGAGTGAGCGGCCATGGTATCGGCGGATATTCGACCGAGCGGTCGGGGTATTACCCGACATCGCCGGCCGCCAGCGCCGCGGGCCACGAAGGCTGGCTTCGCGGCAAACTCAAGCCAGCCGCTTTTGCGCCTCGTCGCGCAGGCAGGTCAGCATCAGCTCCGCCCCCGGCGACAGCTGATGGCCGCGGCGCGTGATGATGCCGTAGGCATCCATGCGCAGGCCCAGATCCATGCGCAGCACGGTCAGCAGGCCCACGTCGAGGTAGGGCTTCACCAGTTCCTCGGGCAGCGCGACCACCATGTCGGACTGCGCCAGCAGGCTGGTGATGACGGGCAGCGACAGCGTCTCCACGGCCTGCTGCGGCTGGTCCAGGCCAGCGGTCAGGAACAGCGACGTGAGGCGATCGCGCAGGATGCTGCCCGACGGCGGCAGGATCCAGCTCTGGCGGGCCAGCTGCTGCAGGCTGAGATCGTCGCGGCCGGCCAGCGGGTGGCCGGCGCGCACGATCAGTGAATGCGGCTCGTCGATCAGCGGCTCGAAGCTCAGCTGCGCGGCGGACTCGCTGTCCAGCACGCGGCCCACCACCATGTCCAGCTCGCCGTTCTGCAGCTGCTGGGTCATGAGCTTGCTGGTGTCCACCGTGATGGCCACATGCACGCGGGGCTGGCGCGCCTTCAGCGCGACCACCGCCGCCGGCAACAGCGTGGTGGACGGCGTCAGCACCGAGCCCACGGCCACGCGGCCGGACAGGCCCGACAGCAGCTCCATGACCTCCTGATGCCCGGCGTCCAGCTCGGCCAGCGCCGCGCCGGCGCGGCGGATCATGACCTCGCCGTACCAGGTCGGCGCCACGCCGCGCGGCAGGCGCTCGAACAGCTTCACGCCCAGCGCGTGCTCCAGATCGGCCAGCAGCTTGGAGGCCGCCGGCTGCGTCAGGTTGGCGGCCTGCGCCGCGTGCAGGATGGAGCCGTGCCGCCCCAGCTCCACCAGCAGCACGAGCTGGCGGGTCTTGAGGTGAGAGCGGACGAAGCGGTCGGAGCGCGGATCGGGCATGCCTGAATGATGCCCCGCCTACTCGTGATACAGCTGCGAGCGGCCGCCATCGATGAGGATGTCGGTGGCGTTGATGAAACGCGCCTCGTCGCTGGCCAGGAACAGCGCCGTGTAGGCCACCTCGATGGGCTCGCCGATGCGCTTCGGCGGCAGCAAGTCGATCTGACGCTGGCGCTCCTCTGGCGTGACGCTGTCCAGCCACTCAACGACGCGCTCCGACAGGATCAGCCCCGGGGAGATGGAGTTCACGCGCACGTTCTGCGCCGCGTACTGGATGCCCAACGCCTTGGTCATGCCGATCAGCGCATGCTTGGCGACCGGGTACGGGAAGGCGTCCGGGATGATGCGGTGGCCGTGCACAGACGCGACGTTGACGATGCTGCCGCCACCAGAGGCCAGCATGCCGGGCAGCACGGCGCGGCTGCAGTGCAGTGCGCCTTCCAGGTCCACCGCGAAGCAGCGCTGCCATTGCGCCGTCGTCATCGCCAGCGGCTCGGCGAACACGTTCATGCCGGCATTGTTGATGAGCACATTGATGGGCCCGAAGCGCTCGGCGCCGCGTGCCGCCATGGTGCGCACGGCGGCCTCGTCGGCAATGTCGGCGGCGATGAACAGCGCGCGGTCCTCGCCGAGCTCGCGCACGAGTTCCGCCCCCAGGCGCTCGTCGGCGGCCAAGCCGTTCAGGATCACCTGGGCGCCCTCGGCGACAAACAGCCGCGCGATCGCCTTGCCGATGCCCTGCGTGGCGCCGGTCACCAGCGCCACCTTGCCTTGCAAACGGGCACTCATTGCGTGTATTGCTTCCAGATGTCCAGCACCGGCAGTGCCCGGCCCTGGAAGTCGAACAGCGTGGTGTTGGACACCACGTTGGGCCCGGGCTGGCCGGTGCCCTCCCTCAGCGCCCAGCCGACCTTGGGGTTGGCGATCATGATCGGGTCCCAGTACAGCACGCCGAGCACGCGCGGCGTGGCCTGGCAGGCGGCCAGCAGCTCGGCCATGAAGTCGCGCTGGCCCTCCGGGCTGCTCATGCTGGCGGCGTAAGGCCCGTTGTTCTCCAGCTGGCCGGGCCAGCCGTCGTGGCGCTTGGGCGCGAAGTTGAAGCCGGCTTCCATGATGAGGATGTCGCTGTCGTAGCGCCGGCTGATGCGCTCGCAGAAGCTGGCCAGCTGGCTGACGCTCTTCTGGGTCCAGAACGGGTAGTAGGACGGGCCGATGACGTCCCAGCGCACACCCTGCGCACGCGCGTTGTCGAACCAGTCGATGTACTTCGCATCGTTGCCGCCATCGTCCAGATGCAGCACGACGCGCGACGTCGGGCTGACGGCCTTCACCGCGGCGTAGCCCGCCTTCAACAGCGCGCCCAGCAGCGGCCAGACCTTGGTGCTGCCGTAGGGATACATCATCCCGTGCTCGATCTCGTTGCCCAGCGACACGAACTCAGGCGCCGTGCCCTGGTCCACCAGGGCCTGCATCACCTCGCGCGTGCGCTGCTCCACCAGCACCAGCAAACGCTTGAAGCGGGCCATGTTGTCGGGCAAGGCCGCCAGCTCACGCCGCCAGGCGGTGGGCGGGTCCTGCGTCTTGGAGTTGGTCCAGAAGTCGCTGTAGTGAAACGTGAACTGGATCTGCATGCCCTGCGCCTTGGCGCGGCGCGCCAGGGCCAGCACGTCAGGCAGGTCCATCGAGCCCTCGGGCCAGTACCAGCCATCGTTGCCCGTGCCCGGGCCCGTCTTGTCGTACAGGCGGATGCGCACAATGTTGTGGCCGTAGCGCTTCAGCAGGGCCAGGCAGTCGCCAGGCTGGCCGTCGCGGTCACGGTAGACCGCGCCAGCGCGCTCCATCCACGTCAGCGCGGAGATGTCGCCACCCGCGAGCAGCGGCGCCTTGGCAGCTTGTGCGGGCAGCGCGTTGGCCAGCGCGGCGGCGAGCAGGGTACGACGTTGCATAGACATCTCAGTGCTTTCTCGCGGGCCGAGCGCCGGGCCGCTCCCAAGCCGGCCCGTCTGGCGATGTGCGAGCGGGGCACGCCCCGCGAGCATCGCCGTCCCCTCGGGGGACCGACCGAGGCTTGCCTTGGGCGAGGGGCTTCACGTTATGAACGACGTTCACCGCGAGTCTTCAGTTGGTCCAGAAGCACGGCAGCCAGCAGGATCAGGCCGCGCACCAGGTACTGGTAGAACGCATCGACGTTCAGCAGGTTCATGACGTTCTCGACCGTGCCCATGATGAGCACGCCGATGACGACGCCGAAGATGCGCGCCTTGCCGCCGGCCAGCGACACGCCGCCCAGCACGCAGGCGGAGATGACGTCCAGCTCGAAGCCGGTGGCCGCATTGGGCTGGCCGCTGGTGATGCGGGCCGACAGGATCAGGCCTGCCAGCGCCGCGACGACGCCCTGCAGCAGGAAGATCCACACGCGCAGCCGCTCCACGCGCACGCCGGCCAGGCGCGCGGCCTCGGGGTTGCCGCCGATGGCCAGCGTGTTGCGGCCGAACACCGTGTGGTTGAGCAGCACGCCGAAGATGATGAAGCACACCACCGTCATCCAGATCGGCAGCGGCAGACCCAGCACCACGGTGTCGCCGAAGGCGAAGAAGCTCTCATCGGCAATGCCCACGGCCTGGCCCTGGGACGCGATGAACGCGAGGCCGCGCACCATCAGCATGGTCGCCAGCGTGGCGATCAGCGCATTGACGCGCAGGTAGGCGATCAGCACGCCATTGCCCGCGCCGATCAGCGCACCGGCCAGCAGACCGGCGCCGATGGCGATGGGCACGCTGCCGGTGCTCTCCAGCACCATGGCGCCCAGCACGCCGGCGAAGGCAATCGTGGAGCCGACGCTGAGGTCGAAATCCCGCGAGGCCAGGCACAGCATCATGGTGCAAGCCACCATGCCGATCTGCGCCACCGACAGCAGCAGGCCGACGATGTTGGCCGACGAGAAGAAGTTCTCGACGCTGAAGGACAGCACGACGAAGAGCACCAGGTAGCCCAGCGTCATGCTGTGCTCCTTGAGCAGGGCGCGGGAGGTGTGGGTCATGGCGGGGCTGGGCGACGCGGCGGTCGTGGAGGTGGTCGTGTTCATGGTCAGTGCGCCGCGGTGGCGCCGTCAGGCAGTGCGAGCGCCAGCGCAGCGGTTTCGCTGGCCGAGGCGCGGTCCAGTTCGCCGCTGATGCGGCCGTCGCGCATCACGATGAGGCGGTCGGAGATGCCCAGCACCTCGGGCAGCTCGCTGGAGATGACGATGACGCAGCAGCCCGAAGCGGCCACGTCGTGAATGATCTTGTAGATCTCGTTCTTGGCGCCCACGTCGATGCCGCGGGTCGGCTCGTCGAGGATGAGCACCTTCAGGCCCGGCTCGGCCAGCCAGCGCGCCAGGATGACCTTCTGCTGGTTGCCGCCCGACAGCAGGCGGATCTCCTGCTCGCGGTTGGGCGTCTTGATGCGCAGCTTCTTGATGAAGTCGTCGGCGCGCTGCGCCTCCTGCGCATGCCGCAGGAACACGCCGCCGGCCAGGCCGTGGCGGCGGCAGCTGATGTTGATGTTCTCGGCCACCGACGAGTGGGCCAGGATGCCCTGCTCCTTCCGGTCCTCGGGGCACAGGACGATGCCGGCGGCAATCGCGTCGGCCGGCGCGCTGGCGCGCACGGGCTGGCCGTCCAGCAGCACCTCGCCGCCGCGGCGCGGGTCGGCGCCGTACAGCAGGCGCATCAGCTCGCTGCGTCCCGCGCCCACCAGGCCGAAGAAGCCCAGCACCTCGCCGCCGCGCATCGCGAAGCTCAGCGGCTCGGGCAGGCGGTCGCTGCGCAGGCCGCGCGCCTCCAGGCGCACCGGCCCCTGCTGGCGGCTGCGGTAGTCGTAGATGTCCTTCACCTCGCGGCCCACCATGTCGCTGATGAGGCGGTCGCGCGGCACGTCGGCCATCACGTCATGCGTGACGATCTTGCGGCCGTCGCGGAAGATGGTGCAGGCATCGCACAGCTCGTACAGCTCTTCCAGGCGGTGCGAGATGTAGATCAGCGTGCGGCCCTCAGAACGCAGCCGCTTGACGAGGCGGAACAGGATCTCGGTCTCGCGATGCGACAGGCTGCTGGTGGGCTCGTCGAAGGCGATGACCTTGGCGTCCTGCATGACGGCCTTGCAGATCTCCACCATCTGGCGCTGCGCGATGGACAGGTCCGACAGGCGCGCGGCCGGGTCCAGGTCCACGCCGATATTGGCCAGCTGCGCGGCCACCATCTGGCGCGCGGCCTTGTGGTCGACGAGGCCGAAGCGCGTAGGCAGGCGGCCCAGCAGCACGTTCTCGGCCACGGTCAGCTCGGCCACGTACTGCAGCTCCTGGTGAATGATGGCCACGCCGGCGGCAATGGCGTCGCCAGCTGAACCGAAGTGGCGCTCCTGGCCGTCCACGACCAGGCGCCCGCCGTCGGGCTTGTACTGGCCGCCCAGGATCTTCAGCAGCGTGCTCTTGCCCGCGCCGTTCTCGCCGAGCAGGCCCATGACCTGGCCCGGCCGGGCCTCAAAGCTCACCCCGTTCAGCGCCTTGACGCCGGGGAAGACCTTGCTGATGTTGTCGAACTGCAGAGCCGCCATCACAAACCCATTTGCTTGCGGATGTCCGCTTGGTTCTGACGGGTCATCAGCACGCCGCTGGTCAGCGTGACGGCCGGCGGCTGCTTGCCCTGCGTGGCCCACTCGAACACCATGGTCGCGGTCTCGTAGCCGTGGCGCTTGGGGCTGATCAGCACGGTGCCGAAGAAGCCGGTGGGCGTGGGCTTGGTGAACTCGTTCAGCGCCGTCTGGCTGCCGCCGATGCCGATGGCCAGCATCGCGTCGGCCTTGATGCCGCGGCCCTCGCCGGCACGCACGGCGCCCAGCGCGGCTTCGTCGTTCAGGCCGAAGGCGACCCACTTCTTGAACTTGGCGTTCTTCGTGAACGCGATGTTGGCCGCATTGAAGGCGCTCTCGGTGTCGGTCTTGGCCTGCGGCGCGTCGATGATGTTGGCGGCGGGCATGCCGGCGGCCTTCAGCGCGTCGGCGGCGCCCATGGTGCGCTCGCGGCCGGTGGGCAGCTGGTCGTAGGCAACGCGCAGCACGCCAACTTCTTCAAGCTTCCAGCCGCGGGCCTTGATCTCGGCCAGCAGCCCGGCGCCGACCTGCTTGCCGATCTCATAGCCCGAGATGCCCATGTGCGGAATGTCGGCGATCGGCTTGCCGGCGCCGTCGACGAGCTGGTCGTCCACGGACATGACCTTGAGCTTGTGGCGCTTGGCCGCGCGGTTGATGGCCACGCCCAGCTTCACGTCGGGCGCGCAGATGACGAGGCCGACGGCCTTCTGCGCGGCCAGGTTGTCGATGGCGGCCAGCGTCTTCTCGCCGTTGGGGATGCCGATCTTCACGAGCGTGAAGCCCTTGTCCTTGGCAGCCTGTTCAGCAAACTTCCATTCGTCCTGGAACCAGGGTTCCTCGGCCTGCTTGACGAGGAAGCCGACCTTGACCGGCTCGGCGGCTTGCAGCGCGAAGGGCGTGGCCAGTGCGGCCAGGGTGAATGCGCGTCGTTGCATCTTCATGGTCAGGTCTCCTCAGTCTTGGAACAAGGTATCGGGTACGCCCAGCGCCCGGGGCAGGCGCCGTCCGAACAGGCTGCCGGACAGCGGCTGCGCGGCCAGGGCCTCTCGGCCCAGCTCGGCGCGGGCAGTGGTGATCATCAAATGGTCCAGCGCCTCGCCGCCAAGGGCGGGGCAGCTGGTGTGGGCGGCCGGGGCGTCAAAGGCGCCCATCAGCCGGCCCGCGGGGTCGTAGCGTGCCACACGGCCCGCGCCCCACTGCGCGTTCCACAGGCAGCCCTCGGCGTCGATGACCGAGCCGTCGGGCCAGGCATCGGGGCGGTCCATCTGCGTGAACAGGCGCACGTGGTCGACCTGGGCGGTCTCGGCGTCGTAGTCGCACTGCTGGATGCGCTGGCTCAGCGAGTCGCAGAAGTACATCGTGCGGCCGTCCAGGCTGAAGCAGATGCTGTTGGCGATGGCCACCGCCGGCAGCGCCAGCCGGCGCAGGCCGTGCTGCAGCGAGAACTGGTAGAAGCTGGCGATGGGCCGCTTTTCCTTGGCCTCGTTCAGCGTGCCGAACACGAAGTAGCCGCGCCGGTCGGTGCGGCCGTCGTTGATGCGGGTGCGCGACTCGGCCGCGTCCACGGGCGCCAGCGTCTGCAGCTGCGTCAGCGACAGATCGTCGCCCAGCGTGGCGATGCACAGCCGCTTGGCCAGGCCCAGCAGCACGCGGCCGGACGCGGTGTGGGCAAAGCTGCCCAGCCGGTCCGGCAGGCGGCAGGACTCGGCTGCCGCCGCACCGGGCCGCCACGCATGCAGCGTGGCGCCCTCGATGTCGGTCCACCACCAGCGCCCGCCCTGCCACAGCAGGCCTTCGCCAAGGGTGGCGCCGAAGGGCAGCGCCAGCTCGAGTTCGCCACTCAGCTGCATCACAGATCCAGATGCAGCGACACGGCGTAGCGGCGGTCGTCCGCATAGGTGCCGCGGGCCAGGTTGCCCACGCCGTAGGTGCTCTGGCGCACCGTGCGCGTCAGGTTGTTGGCTTCGACAGCGAGCTTGAGCTGCGGCGTGATGGCCCAGCTGGCGTAAGCGTCCAGCATGCCGTAGCCCTTCAGGAACACGGGCGTCTGCGCAATGACGGTGCCATTGCTCGGGTAGTAGTTGCTGACACCAGCCAGGTACTTGCTGCGGTAGTTGTAGGCCAGGCGCAGCGCGACCTGCTCGTAGTCGTACATGCCCACCACATTGAAGCTGCTGCGCGACAGACCTTCCAGCTGCGTCTTCTGGCCCGCGATCGCGCCCGGCGCGGAGCTGTCCACGTAGGTGGCATTGGCCTGCAGGCCCAGGCCACGCAGCGCGCCCGGCAGGCTGGTGAAGAAGGCCTGGTAGCCGATTTCCACGCCCTTGATGCTGCCGTCCTCGCCATTGCTGGGCGTGGAGACGGTGTAGGTCGTGCCCTGGTAGGCCAGGCTCTGCGTGCGGGTCTGCAGGAAGCCGTCCACGCGCTTGTGGAAGGCGGCGCCGTAGACGTGGTCGCTCTTGTTCAGGTAGTACTCGAGCGACAGGTCCAGCTGGCGGGCATGCAGTGCGCCCAGCGTCGGGTTGCCGAGGTAGCCGGTGCGGTCGTTGGCGTTCAGGCTCAGCGACGGCGTCAGCTGGTCGAAGTGGGGCTGCGTGACGACCTTGGACGCGCCGAAGCGGGCCACCAGCTTGTCCGTCAGGTCCAGCCGCGCGTTCAGGCTGGGCAGCCACTCGTTGTCGCGGGTCTTCAGCGTCGTGGGCGCGCCGGCCGCGGTGGTGTAACGGCGCTCGCCCTCGGTGCGCACATGGCGCAGGCCCACGTTGCCGGACAGCGGCAGGCCGGCCAGTTCGCTGTCGAAGTCGGCCACGCCGTACAGCGCCTGGGTCTTCTCGCGGTAGTCGAAGGTCTGGGCGGCGTCAAAGGCCGGCACCGTCAGGCCCATCGCGGCGCGGGCCGTGGCGGGCTCGCGCAGCCAGGCCAGGTCGGTGACGGACAGCCACTGGCGCGGCGTGTTGCCGGCGCCGGCGTACTTCAGCAGGTCGCCCTCGCCGATGACGCCGATCTTGGCGGCCAGTGCCGGCGCGGCCCCGGCGACCGGGCCCGTGGCGGCAGCGCTCCACAGGTTGTCGATGGTGTTGATCTCGGCACTCGTGGCCTGGCGTTCCGACAGGCGCACGCCGGTGCGCACGCGCGACAGCACGCCGTCGAAGCGGCGCTCGCCGTCCAGGCGGGCCGTGGTTTCCTTGCCGGTGTTCTGCTGCTTGAAGTACAGCGCCTTGTCGGCCCAGTACTGCGACGGCGTCGTCAGGTCAGCCGCGCCGGCCAGCACCGGGTAAGCCGAGGGCAGTTCGGTCGTCAGGTCGAAGCCGAAGGCGGGGTTGTTGGTCCACACGCCCAGGCGGGCTTCCTGGTAGAGGCGGCTGAAGTCGCTCTTCGTGTGACCCAGCTCGGACTTGACGGTCCAGTCCTGCACCTTCCACTTGCCACTGACGGCAGCCTGCGTGGTCTTGGTGTCGTTGTCGGCGACGAAGGCCGACGTGCTCATGCTGGCGCCCCAGAACTTGCCGCTGGCCAGGTTGCCGCTGGCGTCCTTGGTGACGGCGCCGTTGGGCCACAGCGCACCGAGGTTGGTGGCGGCGGTCCAGTTGGCCCAGAAGGGCGAGCCGAAGAAGCCGTAGGTGTCGGTCTGCGTCTTCAGACGCGTGTGGTGCAGGTCCAGCGCGTACTCGGTGTCGCGGTCGGGGCGGACCTGCAGCGCGGCGGTCACGCCGGTGCGGTCGCGCGTGCCCAGCTCATAGGCGTTCCACACGCCGGTGGGCGCGAACGGGCCGGAGCCGTCGGCGATCTGGGCCGGTGCACCCAGCTCCTGCGTGTCGGCGCGGTAGGCGCGCTGCTGCTTGGCCACGCTGACCAGCGCGCCGACCTGCTGGCCGCCGCCCAGGTCCCAGCGGTTGCTGGCCAGCACGGAGCCTTCGAACTTGCGCTTGTCGGCCAGGTCGGCCTGGGTGCTCTTGACGGTGGCAGCCAGCTTGGCGCCGGTGAAGTCGAAGGGCTTGCGGGTGCGCAAGTCGATGAGGCCGGCGATGCCGCCCTCGACCTGGTCGGCCGTGGGCGTCTTGTAGACATCGGCGCCTGCCAGCAGCTCTGCGGGCACATCCTGGAAGGACAGGCCGCGCTCCTTGCCGGCGGTGAAGATGGCGCGGCCGTTCAGCAGCGTCTGCGTCTGCGACAGGCCACGCACCTGCACGCGGTCACCTTCGCCGCGGTTGCGCGAGATCTGCACGCCGGCGATGCGCTGCAGCGCCTCGGCGACGTTGGCGTCCGGCAGCTTGCCGATGTCGTCGGCGACGATGGAGTCGACGATCTGGTCGGCGTTGCGCTTGAGGTCCTGCGCCTTGGAGAGACTGGCCTTGATGCCGGTGACGACGACGGTCTCCAGCGACTCGGTGGCGGGGGCTGGCTGCGCCCAGGCGGGCGCGGTGAACAGCAGGCTGGCCGCGAGCGCCAGGCGATGGCGGGACGGGGCGGGCGGGCGAAGGAACATGGGATCTCCGGGTCTTTATCGTTGTGTGGGCGCTGCGGCCCTGCCGGTCCCTCAACGGCCGGCGGGCCGTAAGTTACGGGCCCGCCTCATTCCGCACTAATCGAATTACAGCCCTTAACTATCAAGAATCCGTATAGATTCAGGGCGCGATGCTGACCCGGCGCACGGGCAGCAGACGCGCGCTGCGCAGCTCGGCCACCTGGGTCTGGCCGGCCGCGAAGGCCGGGCGGTGGGCGGCGTCGATGTAGATGGGCGCGTCGGCCCGCAGCGGCAGCACGGTGAGCTTGAGCGCCGCGCCCGGCTTGAGCGCGAACTGCCGCAGGCCCATCTCCCAGCGCTGGCCGTTGTAGTACCAGTCGTCCAGCATCGTGGTGCCCGCGAACACGCGGCCGATGTCACCGACGAAGTCCAGCGCCAGCAGCACGTCTTCCGTCTGGGCGGGCAGCTTGTCGGGCAGCGTCAGCGACCAGCTGGCCGCCGCCGCGAAGGCCTCGGGGATGGGCTGGACAGCCGCATTGGCATGGCCGCCGATGCGGATGGGCGGCGCCGAACGGGCCTGGCGCGTCTGGCGCACCTGCAGCGCCGGCTCGGCCAGCGTGGCGGCCAGTTCCAGCCGCTGCAGCAGGCCGTCCTGGCGCACCTGCAGGCCGGCGGCAGCAGGCTTGGGCAACGCCGGGAACACGGCCGCGCGCATCGGCTGCGTGGCCAAGCCGCGCAGTTGCAGCTTGCCGTCGGCCACCCAGGCCTGCTGCTCGCTGAGCACGAGGCGGCGCTGGCCAGCGATGTCCAGGATCTGCAGCTGGGCCAGCTGCGCGGGCGGCAGCAGCAGCACGCTGACCGGGCGGCCTGCGCGCGTGCCGATGCGGTGAAGCCGGCCGGCATCGGGCTGCAAGGTCTTCAGCCCATCGGGCAACGCGAACTCGGCGTCCACGCCGGCCGTGGCCGCGAACACGTGCACCAGCCCTTGCGCGCCGGCATCCAGGCGCGCCACCGGCTGGGCCGTGGCATGGCGCAGCGTCACGCCGTCCAGGTCGAGGTTGAAGGGCCACACGAAGTAGGCGCCATTCGGCAGGTCCACCGGCTTGCTCGGCAGCGTCACGGTGCCACCCGGCAGCGCGATCTCGAAGCGCACGCCCACCTGCTTGGGCATGGCGTACTGGCGCACGTGGTTGTTGAAGAACAGGAAGCCGCTGTCGCCGTGGCTGCGCACCGACCAGCGCGGCGTCTGCAGGTCGGCCGGGTCGGCCGGCGAGCGCTCGGGCTGGCGCACCGTCATCGTCGCGAGCTGGGCGCCATGGTCGCGCAGGAAGTAGTGATAGGGGCGCAGCCGCGTCAGCACCTCGCGCTGCTGGCCGTCCGGGCCCAGCGGCGCCTGGAAGTCGTAGTTGATGCGCGGCGTGTCGTTGTAGCCGCCGCTGTGCGTGCTTTCCTCCAGGCCGGTGCCGCCCGCGCCGACGCGGTTGCGGCCGCCGTGGAACATGTAATAGCCCAGCAGGTTCACACCCGAACCGATCTGCACCGGCAGCATGGACGCGATGTCGTCGGGCGACACCAGCGTGCGGCGGCGGTACATGGCCGGCAGGCCGGGGCCGTACTCGGCGCCGAAGAAGGGCACCTTGTCCTTGTCCGACTCGGCGGTGCCGACGCCGTGGGCCTTGGTCTGCGCGCCCAGATCGCCACTCACGCGGGTGTTGAAGCGGAAGGCATGCGTCTCCTTGGGGGGCAGTTCCTTGACCTGCCGCGACCACGGTTCGTCCGGGTAGCCGCCAAACACCGGCGTCACCTCGCCGGACGGGTAGACGGCGCCGTCCCAGCCGGTCACGGTGTAGAAGGGCACATCCATGCCGGCCTTCAGCGCCAGGCGCTTCAACTCGCTGATGTGGGCCTCGCCCTCGCCGGGGCCGCGCAGGTTGTATTCGTTCTCCAGCTGCACGCCGACGACCGGGCCACCGTCCTTCCACAGCAGACCCTTGATCTGCGCGCCGATCTCGGCATAGAGCTTGTCGACATGGCCAAGGTACTCGGGGTCATTGCCGCGCGTGGGCATGGCGTCCACCACCCAGTCGGGGATGCCGCCATAGCGCGCCTCGCCGTGGCACCACGGCCCCAGGCGCACAACGACCTTCAGACCGGCGGCCTGCGCCAGCTGCACGAAGCGGCGCAGGTCGTGATTGCCGCGCCAGTTGAAAGCACCCGGCTGCTCCTGGTGGTGATTCCAGAACACATAGGTGGCGACGATGTCCAGGCCCGCGGCCTTCATCAGGCGCAGCTGGTCGGCCCACTGCGAGGCCGGCGCGCGTGTGAAGTGGTACTCGCCCATGACCGGCAGCCAGGGCTTGCCGTCCTTCAACAGGTACTGGCTGTTGGCGGCCAGCGTCCCGCCGGTGGGCGAGACGGCCGTGCCCAGCTTCAGGTAGCCGGTGGTCGGTGCCGGCACGGCGGCGCGGGCGTCGAGCTTGAGCAGGGTGTCGGCGCCGGCCGCAGGGGCGAGCGCCCCCACCAGCAGCGCCGCGGTCAGCGGGCGGATGCAGTTCATGATGTCTCCGGGGGGTGTTCTGTTCTTAGAGCGCGCGCCAGCCGGCCACGAAGGCACGTGCGCGCTGGCCGACTTCGGCCGCCGTGAGGCCCGGGCTGTACAGCGCCGAGCCCAGCCCGAAGCCGGCCGCGCCAGCCTTGACGTAAGGGCTCATGTTGTCCGGCGTGATGCCGCCCACGGGCAGCAGCTTCAAGGCCTTGGGCAGCACGGCGCGCATGGCCTTCACGATGGTGGGCGTGATGAGCTCGGCCGGGAACAGCTTGACGGCATCGGCCCCGGCGTTGACGGCGGCGAAGGCCTCCGTCGGCGTCGCCGCGCCGGGCACGCAGAACAGGCTACGCGCCTTGGCGGCGCGGATGACCTCCACGTCCGCATGCGGCATGACGATGACGCGGCCGCCCGCGGCCTGCACGTCGGCCACAGCCTGCACGCTCAGCACGGTGCCGGCGCCGACGACGGCATCCGCCGGCATGCGGCGCGCCAGGCGCGCGATGGAGTCCAGCGCGTCGGGCGAGTTCAGCGGCACCTCGATGACGCGAAAGCCCTCGGCATAGACGGCGTCAGCGATGGCCTCCACCTCCTCGGGCTTGACGCCGCGCAGGATGGCGACGAGGGGCAGGTGTTGCAGGGCGGCTTCGAGCATGTCGGTTCAGAAATTCATCGTTTGCGCCAGCGCCCACAGGCCGGCCGGCGCGGTGTTGTCCAGCAGCAGAGGCGCGGGCTGGCCCAGGTGCGTGAGCGCCTGCGCGTAGCGGGCGCACAGCGCGGGGTCGCCGATGAGCGCCACGCGCGTCTGCGCGCCGTTCAGCTCACTGGCCAGTTCGTGGCCGATCAGCAGGCCGGAGAGGTAGTCGGGCAGCTGTTCGGCAGACAGCTGCTTGAACAGGCCCAGCGTGCGCACGGCGAACAGCTGGTGGCCAAGACCGCCCGGCTGCTGGGCGGCGTCCACGCCCTTCAGGAAGGCCTCAGGCGAGGCTGGCGAACTGCCATCGGCAGGCATCAGGCGGTTCAGCACCGAGTGTTGGCGCAGCAGCGCGAACAGCTCGCCGGTCATGTGCGTGGCAAAGCCCGTCACGCAGCCGGCCTTCACGCGCGCCCACTTGGAATGCGTGCCGGGCAGCACCAGCCAGGCGTCTTCCGCCAGCTCCGGATGCAGCGCCAGCGCGCCGACGATCTGCGTCTCCTCGCCGCGCATGACGTCGGGCTGGGCCGCGTCGTCGACGAGGCCGGGCACGATGCTGAGCTGGCTGTCCAGCTTCAGCAGTTGCGCCGCCAGCCCCGCCGCGTCGGCCGGGCAACGCACATAGGGCGCCTCGCACCAGCCGTACTGGCTGCCCACCATGCCGCAGGCCAGCAGCGGGATGCCGGGATGATCGGCGCGCCAGTCGCCCACCAGCGCGGCCAGCGCCGCGGCGTAGGCGTCATCACCGCTCAGCGTGGCCGCACCGTCGTTGGACTGGCGCGTCGCCAGCACCTCGCCGCCATCGGCCAGCAGGAAGGCACGCAGCCGCGTGCTGCCCCAGTCGAGTGCGATCAGACGAGCTGCGCTCATCACCACTCGGCCACGGAGCCGTCGGCGTGGCGCCACACGGGGTTGCGCCAGTCGGGCGGGTTCTTGCTCGCCTCGATGACGCGCTCCTCGTCGATCTCGACGCCCAGACCCGGCTTGCGCAGCGGGTTGATGAAGCCGTCCTCGATGCGGAAGTCGTCCTTGTTCTTGACGAAGTCCAGCAGCTCGGCGCCCTGGTTGTAGTGGATGCCCATGCTCTGCTCCTGCAGCACGGCGTTGTGAGACACGAAGTCCACCGCCAGGCAGGACGCCAGCGCCACCGGGCCCAGCGGGCAATGCGGCGCGAAGGCCACGTCGTGCGCCTCGGCCATGCCGGCGATCTTGAAGCACTCGGTAATGCCGCCGGCGTGCGACAGGTCGGGCTGCACGATGGCGATGCCGCCGGCCTGGAACACGCGCTTGAAATCGAAGCGCGAGAACATGCGTTCGCCGGCCGCCAGCGGAATGGCGGTCTGCTCGGCCAGACGCGGGTAGTACTCGGCCTGCTCGGCCAGCACGGGCTCCTCGACGAACAGCGGGCGGTAGGGCTCCAGCGCCTTCAGCAGTGGCTTGGCCATCGGCGCGGCCACGCGGCCGTGGAAGTCGATGCCGAACTCGATGTCATGGCCGAAAGCCTCGCGGATCTCGGCAATGCGGGCCACGGCCTCGTCCACCTTGCGGGCGCTGTCGACGATGCCGAGCTCCTCGGTGCCGTTCATCTTGAACGTGTCGAAGCCACCTTCGCGCAGGCGCTTGATGTCACGAATGATGTCCGCCGGGCGGTCTCCGCCAACCCAGGAGTACACCTTCATCTTGTCGCGCACGAGGCCGCCCAGCAGCTCATAGACCGGCGCGCCCAGCACCTTGCCCTTGATGTCCCACAGCGCCTGGTCGATGCCGGCGATGGCGCTCATCAGGATGGGGCCGCCGCGGTAGAAGCCGGCGCGGTACATGACCTGCCACAGGTCGTTGATGCGGGACGGGTCCTGGCCCACCAGGTACTCCGACAGTTCGTGCACGGCGGCCTCGACGGTGCGCGCGCGCCCCTCCAGGACCGGCTCGCCCCAGCCGACGACGCCTTCGTCGGTCTCGATCTTCAGGAACATCCACCGCGGCGGGACGCGATAGGTCGTCAGCTTCGTGATTCGCATGGGCTCAAGGCATGTTTTCAGAACGGCCGTGAGCTTAGGAGGGGCAGCTAGTTGGCAAATATCGTTTTATTCGCTGGACCTATATGCAGTTGGCATGTCGGCAAGCGGTCGGACGGCGTGTGACACCCGTATTGCAAGCACAAACACTGGGGTTAACCCTTGCAATCATGGTGAAAACCCTTACACTGATCGCACATCAACGACATGCAAAGGGAAAAGAAATGGAACTGCTCTTCATCACGCTGGCCTTCTCCGCCGTGGCCCTGGTGGCCCAATTCGGCGATTTCATGAGCCGCCGCGCGGCCGCCAACGCCATCGGCGTCTGACGCCAGCCGCCCCCGCCTGCGGCGGGGCGCACCGGGCCGGCCTTCAGCGCCGGCCGAGCCTTGCGATCACGCGAGCACCCCGGCGGCCGATGACGGCGTCAGCACCCGCTTGACGCCTGCCGCCTTCAACACCGCCAGCAAGCCAGCATCTGCCTGGCCGTCGGTCACCAGCACATCCACGTCGGCCACCGCACAGATCTGGATGCGGCTGGCCTGGCCCAGCTTGCTGGAATCCGCGAGCACCACGCGCTGACGCGCCCGGCTCAGCATGGCCCGCGCCACCGTGGCCTCGCTCCACAGATAGTCCATCGCGCCACTGGCGGCATCGACACCGACGGGCGATACCATGGCCCAGTCCACCGCCAGGCGGCCGATCTCGGCCACCGTCTGCTCGCCGCAGGTCGCGGGCACGTCGGTCTCCAGCCGCCCGCCGAGCAGCCTCACCTCCAGGCCCGCGTTGCGCGACAGCACGCGCGCCGCGTCCAGCGAGTTGGTGATCACGATGACGCCGTCGCGCGCAGCGAGCGCCTCCGCCAGCGCCAAGGTCGTGGAGCCCGCATCCAGGAAGCAGGCCTGCCCCGGTTCCACCAAGGCCGCCGCCAGCCGGGCGATCTCGCGCTTTTGCACCTGCTGCAGGCCGGTGCGGTCGCGATAGGCGGGCTCCGGGGGCACCCCGGACGGCACGGCGCCGCCATGCACGCGCGCCAACTGCCCCAGGCGCGCCAGCTCGATCAGGTCGCGCCGCACGGTTTCCTTGGACACGCCCAGCGCCTGCGCCAGCCGATCCGTGGTGAGGCCCTGGTGCGTCTGCAGCAGATCAAGGATGCGGCGGTGGCGTTCGGCAACCCACATGCAGGGCGTTAGGAAATAGCGGGAATGCGCCTGAGTGGAACGCCCCTGTGTGGCGCCTGTGTGAATGCGAGGTTCTTTTTGGAGTTCTGTGGACGGCAAGCCGCAGACGTGGATTTGTCGCAGAACTGTCGTGGATTTTTGTGACATTGCGGCCCGTCACAACACCGGCCCCGGCACGCGCCGCGGCCGATTTCTCCCGACTCCACACGCGCCCCGCGCTCACCCCTCCATGCGATCTGCTGTCCACGCTCTCACTCCCCTGGCCGCCCTGCTCAGCCTGGCCTTCGTGCTGCCCGCCCAGGCCCAGACCACGGAAACCACCGAGCTCGAACGCGTCACCGTGACGCTGGGCCGCGGCCAGATTCGCTCGGTGCAAGGCCTGACCAAGGCCGACTTCGAGGCCGCCGCTGCCGCTGGCCAGAGCCCGCTGGCCACCGTGTCGCGCCTGCCCGGCGTGAACTTCCAGTCGGCCGACCCGCTGGGCAACTACGAGTGGTCCGCCCGCTTCACGGTGCGCGCCTTCTCGCAGAACCAGCTCGGCTTCACGCTGGACGGCGTGCCGCTGGGCGACATGAGCTACGGCAACCTCAACGGCCTGCACATCAGCCGCGCCATCAGCAGCGAGAACGTGGCCCGCGCCGACCTGTCGCAGGGCACCGGCTCGCTGGACACGCCCTCCTCCAGCAACCTCGGCGGCACGCTGCAGTTCTTCTCGGCCGACCCGGCCAAGAAGCAAGGCCTGCAGGTCTCGCAGACCCTGGGCAGCGAGAAGAACAGCCGCACCTTCGTGCGCCTGGACAGCGGGCAGTCGGAGTTCGGCGCCATCTACGCCAGCCTGACCCGCCAGGAAGCGGACAAGTGGCGTGGCGAAGGCGAACAGCGCCAGGACCAGTTCAACCTGAAGTACGTGAAGAACTTCGGCGCCCACCGTCTGGCCGCCTTCATCAACACGTCCAACCGCCGCGAGGTGGACTACCAGGACATGTCCAAGGAAATGCTCCAGCGCCTGGGCTACCAGTGGGACAACTTCTTCCCCAACTTCGCGGCTGCCGTGAAGGCCTCCAACACGCTGTGCGGCAACAACGGCAGCACCTACGTCGCCCAGTGCGATGACGCTTACTACGCCGGCTCGGGCCTGCGCAAGGACACGCTGGCCGGCGCCACGCTGGACGCCAAGCTGGCCGACAACCTGGCCCTCAAGACCACCGTCTACCACCACAAGAACGACGGCCGCGGCCTGTGGTTCACGCCCTACACCACCTCGCCCGACGGCACACCCGTGGCGCTGCGCACCACCGAGTACGCCATCCAGCGCGCCGGCCTGAGCGCCACGCTGGAGTACGACATCGCCGGCCACCAGCTGCGCGCCTCGTTCTGGCACGAGAACAACGACTTCGACCAGGCCCGCCGCTTCTACGCCACGACGCAGAACGCCGTGCCCAGCCCCTACGTGTTCCCGAGCAACCCGTTCTTCACGCAGTGGCAGTACGCCTTCAACACCAAGACTGACCAGTTCTCGCTGTCTGACACCATCGAGATCGCCCAGGGCCTGACGCTGGGCGCCGGCTTCAAGTCGCTGCGCGCCAGCATCGATGCGGAGCGCCAGGTCGGCAGCGGCCCGGCGGGCAGCATCACCGCCAAGAAGTCCTTCCTGCCGCAGCTGGGCTTGAACTACCAGCTCAGCCGCACGGATGAGCTGTTTGCCAGCGTGTCCAAGAACATGCGTGCCTACCAGGGTGCGGCCACCGGCACGACGCCGTTCGCCACCACGCAGGCCGGCTTCGACGCCATCAAGGGCTCGCTGCGCCCCGAGACGTCCACCAACCTCGAAGGCGGCTGGCGCACCACCTCCAAGCTGTACGAGGCCGCCGTCACGGCCTACGTCGTCGACTTCAAGGACCGCCTGCTGGGCGTGACGCAAGGCTCCGGCATCCAGGGCAACCCCACCGTGCTGAGCAACGTCGGCGGCGTGCGCACCAAGGGCCTGGAGGGCGCCCTGTCGCTGCGCCTGATGCCCGGCCTGAGCTGGTACAACAGCCTGAGCCTGAGCAAGTCCACCTACCAGGACGACGTCGTCAGCAAGAACGCCAGCAACCAGACCACCACCGTCGCCACGGCCGGCAAGCACGTGGTGGATGCCCCGGACCGCATGGTCAAGAGCATCCTCAGCTACGACAACGGCACTTGGTTCGGCAGCCTGGGCGCGGACTACATGTCCAAGCGCTACTACAGCTACCTCAACGACGCTGCCGTCGACGGTCGCACCCTGCTCAACCTGAGCGCCGGCGTGCGTGCCAAGTCGCTCGGCCTGCTGTCTGAAGCCAGCGTGCAACTGGGCGTCACCAACCTGACCGACAAGCAGTACATCTCCACCATCGGCAGCAACGGCTTCGTCAACAGCGGCGACAGCCAGACCCTGCTGCCGGGCGCACCGCGCCAGGTCTACATCACCTTCACCGGCAAGCTCTGATGTCCGACGCCGCCCTGCTCGACCGGCGCCAGCTGCTGCTGGGCGCCGGGCTGGCGGCGGCGGGCGTGGGCGCGCAGGCGGGCGTGAACCCAGGTTCACGCCCGTTGGCGCTGGCCACGCCCGCCGACCAGCAAGCCCTGCAACATCTGCGCATAGCCTTCGGCTCCTGCGCCAAGCAGTCCAAGCCCCAACCCATCTGGGCCACGGTGCGGGCTGCGCGGCCAGACCTGTTCCTGTTCCTGGGCGACAACCTCTACGCCGACGCCCGCGACGCCGCCACGCTGCGCCAGCGCTACGCCGAGTTCGCACGCGTGGAGGCGCTGCAGGCCTTCCGCCGCGACGTGCCGCACCTGGCCACCTGGGACGACCACGACTACGGCGACGACGACGTCGGCGCCGAGTACCCGCACAAGCAGCTCTCGCAGCAACTGTTCTGCGACGCCTGGAACGAGCCCGCGGACTCCCCGCGCCGCAGCCGCCCCGGCATCTACGAGGCCTACCGCATCGAACGCGCGGGCCGCAGCGTGCAGGTGCTGGTGCTGGACCTGCGCTTCAACCGCTCCGCGCCGGTCATCGACCCCACGCTCAAGCAGGGCTACACCGCCATGTATGCCAAGGCCAAAATGGGCCTGGGCGCGATGAAGGGCTGGTACGTGCCCAACCCCGACCCCGCCGCCACGCTGCTGGGCGAGACGCAGTGGGCCTGGTTGGGCGAGCGCCTGGCCGAGCCGGCCGATGTGCGCGTGCTGGTCTCCAGCGTGCAGCTCGCAGCCGAAGGCACGGGCTGGGAGTGCTGGGCCAACTTCCCGCACGAGCGCCAGCGCCTGGCCGCGCTGATCCGCGCCAAGCGCGCGGAGGGGCTGGTGGTCGTCAGCGGTGACATGCACTACGCCGACCTGTCGCGCTGGGAAGCTCCGGGCTGCTACCCGCTGTGGGATCTGACCGCCAGCGGCCTGACCGAGGTGTGGGACATCCCCACGCCCAACAGCCGCCGCGTGGGCGAGGTGTTCGCCGGCCTCAACTTCGGCCTGCTGGACATCGACTTCTCCACCCCCGTGCCCACGCTGCACTTCAGCGTGCGCGACCTGCAAGGCGACACCCGCCTGCAGCGCCGCCTGAGCCTGGACCAACTGCGCCTGCCGCCCCACGCATGACCGCCCTGCACCGCCGACACCTGCTGGCCGGCCTGGCCAGCGCCACCCTCACCCCTTGGGCCATCGCGCAGCCCGCCTCGCTGGCGGCCGCGGCCCGCGCCGAGGGCCGCATCACCAGCGTCGGCATGCCCGACGACTGGGCCAACTGGCGCGCCACCTGGGCCGACCTGCAGCGCCTGCACGGCCTGGCCCACACCGACACCGACATGAGCAGCGCCGAGCAGATCGCCAAGATGGCCGCCGAGCGCGCCAACGCCAGCATCGACCTCGGCGACGTGGGCTTCGAGTTCGGCCCCATCGCCAAGGCCCGCGGCCTCACGCGCGCCTACAAGCCCAGCACCTGGGCGCAGGTGCCCGATTGGGCCAAGGACGCCGACGGCCACTGGGCGCTGGCCTACACCGGCACCATCGCCTTCGCCGTGAACAAGCGACTGCTCAAAGAGGTACCGCGCAGCTGGAAGGCGCTGTTCGCCGCTGCGCCGCGCGTGATGATCGGCGCCGTGGGCCGCGCTGCACAGGCCAACGCCGCCGTGCTGGCCGCCGCCCATGCACTGGGCGGCAGCGAGACCCAACTGCAACCCGCGCTGCAAGCCTTTGGCGCCCTCGCCAAGGCGCGCAAGCTGCTGGCCACCGACCCCTCGCCCGCGCTGATGGAGCGCGGTGAGGCCGAGGTCTTCCTGCTGTGGGACTTCAACGCGCTGAGCTACCGCGACAAGCTGCCCAACGCGGCCGACTACGAGGTGTTCATCCCCAGCGACGGCAGCATCACCAGCGGCTACACGACGCTGCTGAACGTGCATTCCAAGCGGCCCAACGCCGGCAACCTGGCGCGCGAGTACATCTTCAGCGACGCCGGCCAGCTCAACCTCGCCCGCGGCAACGCGCGCCCCATCCGCGTGGACCATCTCGCGCTGCCGGACGACGTGAAGAAGAAGCTGCTGCCCGCGGCCCAGTACGCCGCCGCCCGCGCGCTGAAGCCGCAGCTGTGGACCGAGGAAGTGAAGAAGCTGCCGCGCGCCTGGCAAAAGGAAGTCCTGGGCGCATGACCAAGCTCGTTCTTCTGCTCGTCGACGGCCTGCGGGCCGACACCGCGCGAGACTACATGGGCTACGTGCAGGCGCTGAACGAGGCCGGCCGCGCGCACTGGAGCACGCTGCGCTGCGAGCTGCCCAGCCTGTCGCGCCCGCTGTACGCCACCGTCATCAACGGCCGCACGCCGCTGCAGCACGGCATCCTCGGCAACGGCCAGGCCGGCCAGCGCTGTGGCGACACGCTGTTCGACGAGCTCGCCGCCGCCGGCCGCCGCTCCGCCGTGGTGGCCTACCACTGGTTCTACGAGCTGCTGGCAGGCACCGTGTTCGACCCGCTGGCCCATCGCGAGGCCGCGCTGCCGGCGCTGAACATCGTCGCCGCCCGCTGGTACTGGGAAGACGACTACCCCGACTCCCACCTGTTGGCCGACGCCGAGGCCCTGCGCCAGGCGCACGCGCCGGACTTTCTGCTGGTGCACCCCATGGGGCTGGACCTCGCCGGCCACCGCCACGGCGGCGAGTCCACCGGCTACAGCATGGCCGCGCGCAAGCTGGACATGATCCTGGCCCAGACCCTGCCGCGCTGGCACGCCGCCGGCTACGACCTGCTGCTGACCAGCGACCACGGCATGCACGCCGACCACTGGCACGGCGGCCCGCTGGCCGTGGAGCGCGAGGTGCCGCTGGTATGGCTGCCACACCAGGGCGGCGGCACGGCCCCTGAGGGCTGGCCGGACACGCAGACCGGCCTGCGCCGCTTCGTCACCCAACGCCTCGGATGCAGCTGACGCCCGCCCGCGCCTGGGCCACGGCCACGCCGCTGCTGGCCCTGCTGCTCGCGGCCCTGCTGCTGCCGCTGGGCTGGCGCAGTGTTGCGCTGCTGCAGGCCTGCGTCAGCGGCAGTGACTGCGTGCTGCGCGAGCTGTGGGCCGACCGCTTCTACCTGGACGCGTTGCTGCGCACCGTGGCGCTGTCGGCCGCGTCCACCTTGCTGGGCCTGGCGCTGGGCCTGGGCGCGGCACTGCACCTGGCCGCCCACCCGCGCTGGGAGCGGCCGGTGGCCGTGCTGGCCGGCCTGGGCGCCAACTTTGCCGGCGTGCCGCTGGCGCTGGCACTGACGCTGCTGCTGGGCAGCCAGGGCGTGTTGACGCTGCTGGGCCGCCAAGCCGGGCTGCTGCAAGGCTGGGACCTGAACAGCGATGCCGGCCTGCTGCTGGCGTTCACGCTGTTCCAGCTGCCGCTGGCGCTGGTGCTGCTGATGGCGCCGGTGCGGCTGCTGGACCCGGCACTGGCCGAAGCCGCCGCCACGCTGGGCGCGCGGCCCGCGCACTTCTGGCGCCGCGTGGGCCTGCCACTGCTGGCCCCCAGCCTCGTGGAGACCGCTGCGCTGCTGTTCGCCAACGCGGCCGCGGCCTACGCCACACCCTTTGCCCTGGCCGGAACGGCCAGCCCGGTGCTGGCCGTGCGCATCGCGTCGGCCGTCAGCGGCGACATCTTTGCCCAGCCCGAGCTGGCCACCGCGCTGTCGCTCGTGATGGCGGCGCTGCTGCTGCTCGTCATCGTCGGCGCTCGCCTGCTGGCAGCCCGCTGGCGGCACGCGGCATGAGCGCCCGCCCCACCTGGCGCCTGCCCGCGCTGGCCTTCTGGGCCACCGCGCTGCTGGTGCTGCTGCCGCCGCTGGCCGTGCTGGCCTATGCCTTCAGCGAGCGCTGGGACCGCGGCCTGCTGCCCGAGGGCGCCACGCTGCAATGGCTGAACGCGCTGCTGGCCGATGCGCGCGTGCGCACCGCGGCCTGGAACACGGTGTGGATCTCCGGCGCCGCCGCCGCGCTGGCCCTGCTGCTGGGCGGCGCCGCCAGCCTGGCCGCCCACCTCGCGTCGCCGCGCCTGCGGCGGCTGCTGGATGCACTGGCGCTGCTGCCGTTCGCGATCCCGCCGGTCGTCGTGGCCATCGGCGCGCTGGATCTCTTCGTCGGCCGCTGGGGCGAGGTGCTGGACCTGCGCCTCGTCTACGTGGGCCTGCTGGCCGGGCTGCTGTTTCCGCTGGTGCACCAGACGCTGTCGGCCGCGCTGCAACAGCTGGACGCCCAGCCGCTGATCGACGCCAGCCGCACGCTGGGCGCACCGGACACGCTGTTGCTGCGGCGCGTGCTGCTGCCGCTGCTGGCGCCGGCCTTCGCGGCTGCCGGCCTGCTGGCCTGGACCACGGCGGCGATGGAGTTCGCCATCGCCAACCTGCTGCTGGCCGGGTCGCTGGAACTGCTGCAGCCGCTGATCAACGGCCTGCGCGGCGCCAACGGCCATGTGGCCGCCGCCCTCATCGTCGTCAGCCTGGTGGTGCTCACCGTGCTGGCCCTGCTCATCCAACTGCTCAGCTCATGGCGAACCCCAGCGCGCTCGTAGTCCACCAGGCCCATCTGGCCCTGGGCGGCCGCCCCATCCTGCAAGGCATCACGCTGGACCTGCCCCCCGGCCAGGTGCTGGCGCTGCTGGGCGGCTCGGGCTGCGGCAAGACCACGCTGCTGCGCGCCATCGCCGGGCTGCAGCCGCTGGACGGCGGCACGGTGCTGCTGTCCGGCCGCGATGTCAGCCACACGCCCACGCCCGAGCGCGGCGTGGGCGTCGTGTTCCAGAGCTACGCACTGTTCCCCAACCTCAGCGTGGCCGACAACATCGGCTTCGGCCTGCAAGCCCGGCGCGAGCCGGCCGCACAGCAGCAGGCGCGCGTGGCCGAGCTGCTGCAGCTCGTCGGCCTGGCCGAGCATGCGGCCAAGCGGCCGGCGCAGCTCTCCGGCGGCCAGCGCCAGCGCGTGGCCCTGGCGCGGGCCCTCGCGCCGCGGCCCTCGCTGCTGCTGCTGGACGAGCCCTTCTCGGCGCTGGACGAGAACTTCCGCGTGCCCTTGCGGCGCTCCTTCCGCCAGCTGCAGCAGGCGCTGGGCCAGAGCTGCGTGCTCGTCACGCATGACCGCGACGAGGCCTACGAGCTGGCCGACCAGGTGGCCGTGATGATGGACGGCCGCATCGAGCAATGCAGCCCGCCGGAGCAGCTGTGGCAGCGCCCGCGCAGCCGCCGCGTGGCCGAGTTCCTCGGCGCCTTCCACACGCTGGACGCCCGCACGGCGCCCGGGCCGTGGCGGCGCGACAGCGGCTGCTGGATTGCGCCGCTCGCAGCGCTGCAGCCCGCGCAGGCAGATACGCCAGCCACCGCCTGGACGCTGGCCACGCAGGTGCTGGCCGTGCACCCCGGCCTGCTGTACACCAGCGTGCTGGTGCAGGCACATGGGCAGGCCCCGTTGACGCTGTGCCTGCCGCCCGGCGCCAGCCGGCCGGCGGCGGGCAGCGCGCTGGCGCTGGCCCTGCCCGCCGAGGCGCTGTGCTGGCTGCCCGACTGACAGGCCCGACCGGCCTTCAGCGCAGGTCCACCGCGTCCACCGCGAAACCGGCGCTGAGATAGGCGGTGCTGCCGCTGCCCGAGGCGGCGTTGATGGTCAGCGTGTTGCTGCCGGCCACGAAGGCGCTGGCCGGCACGCTGAACGTGAAGGTCGCGTTGTTGCCACGGTAGGTGCCGATGGTCAGCGAACGCGAGTCGGGCTGGGTGGACGCACTGGGCACCGTCGAGGTCCAGCCGTTCACGCTGATCTGCGGCCGCGCATTCGCATAGGCCGCCGTGATGCCGATGCGCACCGTGCGCGCGGCCAGCTGGGCACTGGTCAGGTTGAAGGTGATCTGCGTGCCGCTGTTGACGCCCTTCCAGATCGCACCCGGGAACTTGTTGGTGGCGCTGCCCACCGCGTAGGTCACCGGGCCCCAGGACGGGTTGCGGGTGTCGGACGGATGGCGCACGTTGAGCGTCTGGCCGTTCAGGAACTCCAGCGGCGTGCCGTCCCAGTTGCCCACGCGCCAGAGCACGGCCTGCGCCGACGGGTCGGCCGTGATGGCCCGCGTGTTCAGCGTCGTCGTGCCGCCGCTGCTGACCGACACCTGCTCGGTGTAGACACCCAGCTCGCCCTTGTAGACGGTCATGGTGTAGGTGCCGGGCTTCATGTTGGCCACCGTCACCGCGCCGCTGCCGGACGTGGTGCCCCAGTACTGCGCCGTGCCGTTGGCAAAGCCCACCGTGTACGCATAGGCCGTGTCCATGCCGCTCAAGCCGTTCAGCACCACCTTGCCGCGGCCAGCGACCCAGCCGTCCAGGCCCAGGCCGGACATCCAGCTCATGTCCGGCGCCGACGGCGTGGCCCCCGTCGTGAACATCAGCGCATAGGGGCCGTGCAGGCCCATGCGGAACGCCTCGGTCTGGTTGTGGCCCGAGTTCATGTAGTTGTAGAGCTCGGTGTCAGTGCCGCTCTGGTTCTGGATGTCGCGGAAGAACGGGCCGCCCGAGGCCGACTCCCGGCTGCCGTAGACCATGAAGGCGCCCACGCCCGAGCCGGTCACGCCGCGGATCGTCATGTCCTTGGCGCGCTGGTTGCCGTAGTACTTGGAGCGCGTCGTGCCGTCGCTGTTGCCGAACACGTCGCTGCTCTCGATGGCGCCGGTGGTACCGCGCAGGCTGGACTCGACCGGCACGCCCGTGAACACGCTGCCGTTGAGCCGCGTGATCCAGCGCAGCTCGCCCACCGCCGGCTCGGCCGTGATGTGGGTGGCCATGTACAGCGTGTTCTCGTTGCGGCGCACGACGATGTAGTGCTTCAGCGTGGACGCCGTGATGGTGATGACGGCCGTGGTACCCGATGGCGAGAACGCATAGGTGGCCGGCGCGCCCAGGCCCGAGCTGATGTGGGAGAACTTGGTCTGCCCTTGCAGCTCCGCGCCGCCGTTGAGCTTGATGGAGGTGATGTCGCCGCTGCTCTTGTTGACCTTGAACACGAGGCCGGCGCCGGTGTCCACGGTCAGCACGCCGCTGGCGTCGGTGATGCCCCAGGCGGCCAGCGCCGAGGTGGAGGCGAAGGTACAGGTGGCCGCCGCCAGGCCGAGCGCCGCCAGGCGCCCGCGCGAAAAGTGCTTCATCGATGTGTCTCCAGTCGTTGTGGTCACGCCGGCAGCGTCATCGCCGCGGCGCGTTGCCGCCCCTGTGCAGCCGGTGCGGTCGGCGCGCAGCATAGGAAGCGGTCCACGGGGGCGCCTCGGGCGCGCTACCGAGTCGGCGCAATCACTCAGCGACTTGATTGCGAGGCCGTGCAGGCCGGCATCGCTGCGGCGGCCGGCGCTGCGGGCGGCGGCGGGATGTCGGCGCGGCCCAGTTGGCGCGCCAGGGCGGCGCCCTGCTGCCAGGCCTGCGGCGCGTCGCTGCGCGTGAGCATCAGCGTGACAACATGGGCGCAGGCCACGCCCACCGGATGGCCGGCGCCGTAGTGGCCGCAGGCATTGGCCAGCATCACCGACGGCGCGGGCGACTCCGCCCAGGCTGGCGCCGGCAGGCTGCGCAGCACGGCCTCGCGCTGCGCGGGCGTCCAGGCCGCCGGCAGTGCCGCGCCCAGCCGCGTCAGCCAGGCCCGCGGCTGCTCGCGCCAGTGGCCGGCCGCCGCCAGGCCCTGCCAGGCGGCGTCGGCATCATCGGGGGCCTCCTCCAGCCAGGCGGCCCAGTGCACGGCGTTGCCCGGCTCCAGCCGCAGCCGAGCCTGCAGCAGCTCGCGCCGGCAGGCCGCGCCCAGGCAGGCCGCAGTGGCCCAGCGCAGGGCGAGCGCATCCTGTGAGCGCAGCGCCGCGTCGCGCACCTGGGCCGACCACTGCGCCTGCGCCGGTGCATCCTCAGCCGGCGGCGGCTGCAGCAGCAGGCCCAGCACCACGTCCGCACCCGACCCGCTGGCCAGCACGGCCAGCGCGCGCTGCCAGCCCAGGGCCTGCTCATGCGCCGGCAGCGTGCTGGGTGCGCAGCCCTCGGGCGCGGGCAAGGCCGCGGCCGCCGACGCCCCCGTAGGCGCCCCGGCGCCAAGCGGCAGACGCGGCGTGCTGGGCGGCGGAGCTGCTGCCGCTGGCGCGGCGGCTGGCGCCGGGGCCGGGTCTTGCCACAGCAGCCAGCCCGCGGTGATCAGCACCGCGGCAGGCAGGGCAAGCAGGAGCACCGGGGATCGACGCATGGCGACCGATTGTGGCCGCCACCGGGCTCACTCCCAGCGCAGATGCACCACCCGGTAACCCTCGGCCTTCAGCGTCTGCAGCAGGAAGGGCAGCGCGTCGGCGGTCTGGTCCTGCGCGTCGTGCAGCAGCACGATGCCGCCGCCGGTCTTGGCGAGCTGGCCCAGCAGCTTGGCGGCCAGCATCTGCGGCGTCTGCGCGGGCAGCCAGTCCTCGGCGCCGGCATCCACCGACATCACCGTGATGCCCAGCCGGGCGAGCGCCGTCATCATCAGCGGCGACTCGGCCAGGAACGGGAACCGCCAGGCCGCCGGGCGCTCGCCCAGCACGTCGACGTAAGCGGCCAGCATGGCCTTGAGGTCGCTGCCCTGCGCCTCGGCGGGCAGCTGCGCAAAGTTGTCGTGCCGGTGGCCATGCATGCCCAGCGTGTGGCCGGCGTCGCGCACCTGGCGGGCAAGCTCGGCATGCTGGCGCAGCGGCTCGCCGTTGACGAAGAAGGTGGCCTTCACGCACTGATCGGCCAGCGCCTGCAGCACGCGCGGCGTGGAGCCGGGGCGCGGGCCGTCGTCGAAGGTCAGCACGATCTCGCCGCGCGCCAGCCCGGGCAGCGCCGCATGCTGGGCCGTGCCCCAGGCGCTGGCCGTGCGAGGCAGCGTCAGCGTGCGGGCGGTGCCCAGCGCGTCGGGCGCACAGGCGGGTGCGGCGGCGGCCATCGCCAGGGCCAGCAGCAGGCTCATCAGTGCGCTCCGGCTGGCGCCGCGTGGCCGTCGGCCGCCGCGGTGGCCTCGCCGTCATGCGGGAACGGTGCCAACCAGGCCAGGATGACCGGCGGGATGGAGAACACCAGCACCCAGCCGAAGAAGCTCAGGTAGTTGTGGCCCACGTAGTTCCACAGCAGGCCGCTGACGCTGCCTGTGCCCCACTTGGTGAGCGCCATGACGCCTGTGGCCATCGCGTAGTGGGCCATGCGGAAGGGGCCCGGCGCGATCTGCTGCATCATGTACAGCATGTGGCCCACCGAGCCCATGCCGAAGCCGAACTTCTCGATGGCCACGATGGCGGCGATGGTGACCGTGTCGGTCGGCATCGTCTGCGCCAGGTAGAAGTAGGTGACGTGCGGGATGTTGAGCACGAGCGCCAGCGTGAAGAAGCTGCGCGGCAGCGTCTTGCGGGCGACGAAGAAGCCGCCCAGGAAGGCCCCGGCGATGAAGGCCAGCGTGCCCACCGTGCCGTTGATGTGGCCCAGCGCCTCGTTGTCCAGGGCCAGGCCGCCGGCCGCGGTGCTGTCCAGCAGGAACAGCGGGCCGAACTTCTCGATGAAGCCCTCGCCGAAGCGGTAGAAGAAGATGACGGCCAGCATCATCCAGATCTGCGGCTTCTGGAAGAACGTGACCCAGGCCTCGGCCGTGGCCTTCAGCCCGCCGGCCAGTCCCTGGCCGTGCAGCTGCGAGGGCGCGCCCGCCGGCAGCACGCGCCAGTGGTAGACGCCGAAGCCCGCCATCAGCGCCGCCGCCAGCGACACCACCACCATCCAGCACTGCACCCAGGACAGGCCCAGCTGGTTGTGCAGGTAGCCGGTCAGCGACACCAGCAGGCCCGAGGCCAGCACGGCGCCCAGGTTCCAGCACATGCCCTGCAGGCCGGCGTAGCGGGCCTGGTCGGTCTTGGAGGCCGTGGTCATGAACACGCCATCGGCGCACGTGTCCTGCGTGGCGGACGCGAAGCCGACGATCCAGAAGAAGGCCAGCGACAGCTTGAAGAAGTCTGCCACCGGCAGCACCAGCGCGATGAGGCCCAGTGCCGCGGCCATCGTGAACTCCATGCTGATGACCCAGAAGCGCTTGCTGCGGTAGACCTCCAGCAGCGGCGCCCACAAGGGCTTCAACACCCACGGCAGGTAGAGCTGCGAGGTGTAGAGCGCGATGTCCTCGTTGGACACGCCCAGGTTCTTGTAGAGGATGGCCGCGACCACGCCCACCATCACATTGGGCAAGCCCATGGCCAGGTAGAGCGAGGGCACCCAGGTGAGCAGGTGGCGTTGGGGGGTGGTCATGAAGGTCTCCGTATTTTTTCTTTGCGCCGGCGGGTCAGCGTGAGGGCGGCGTCAGCGCCTGGATCGCCGCCGACACGTACACCAGCGGTGCGTTCCAGTTGATCGCGACCTCGTTGGCGGCGTAGCTGCAGCCGTGGTCGATGTAGGACAGCGCAGGCAGCTTGGACGCATAACGCACGGGGCAGTGCGGCTGATCCTGCTGGCCGGGGTTGGGGCCGCCGACCAGGAAGCCGGGCACGGGCGCATCCACGCCGTCGGCCTCGGACGGGCGGTGGTGCGGGTGCAGCGGCGAACGCTGGCCGAAGCCGGTCACATAGCTCATGCCCAGCGGGTTGCGGCCCAGCACGTAGTCCAGTACCGACTGCGCTGCGTCCAGTTGCGCGCGCTCGCCGCCGAGGCGGTAGGCCTGGATCAGCATCAGCGCCTGGTTCAGCGCCTGCGAGTTGCTGCCCCAGACGAAGTCGTTGGCAGACTCCATCGTCAGCCGGTAGGCCGAGCCCTGCCAGGTGGCCGCGAGCTGGCGGCCGAAGTCGCCGACGCGGCGCGTGACGAGCTCGGCATCGGCCTTGGCGAGCTGGTCACGGTGCTGGGCCAGGCTCATCCAGGCCAGGCCCAGCACATCGCCCCAATTGGGCACGCGGATGGGCTGCGCCTCCAGCTTCAGCGCGTCGCGGTAGGCAGCGTCGCCGGTGGTGAGGAAGAGCTCGGCCGCGGCCCAGGCGAACTCGTCGTCGAGCTTGTCGTCGCCGTACTCGCCGGTGCGCACATCGGGCGGGTTCTTGAACACCACGCGCGGATTCGCACGCGCCCATTGCCAGGCGGCGACGGCCGCATCACGCAGGCGCGCCGACAGCCCAGGCCGTTGTGCGTCGAACGGCTTGAACACCCGGCTCGCATGGGCCATCACGGCGGCGAAGTCCAGCGCCGCCGCCGTGCCCTTGGCCACCACATAGCGCGGGCCCACCGCCTGGTGCGGCATCACGTTGCCGTCGAAGCCCAGGTTGGTGAGCTTGTTGTAGACACCGCCGTCCGCCGGGTCCTGCATGGCCAGCATCCAGTCCAGGTTCCACAGCACCTCGTCCAGCACGTCGGGCAGCGCATTGCCGCTCTCGGGGATGTTGAGGTGCTGCGCCTTGAACAGCGCCGGGAACTGCTCGTAGGCCGCCAGCAGCGTGTAGACGGTGATGCTGGAGTTGACGATGTACTTGTTGTAGTCGCCCGCGTCGTACCAGCCCTTGGGCGCGGACAGCCGCGTGCCCTCGGGGCGCTGGGCGCTCGCGGCGGACGCATGCACCAGCACCTCGGTGTCCGGGTGGCCGGCCGGGCGGGCCCAGGGGCCGGCGTGGCGAGCGTCCAGCGAAATGCTGGCGCGGTTGAAGTAGAAGGCCTTGAGCACCCCGGCCGTCAGCGCGGCATAGGCGTCGGGCGCCACGCGCAGGCGCACCGGGGCCTGGCCGTCGGCGCGCAGCTCGTAGTCGCCCGGCGCGGTCAGCGCGGACAGGTCAACCAGGCGCACCTCGGTGCCGGACATGGCCCACCGCCGGGCCGGGCCGGTGGCGCCGCGCAGCACGACGCTGTCGCTGCCCGCCCGCACGACGCGGAACTCGCCTCCGGCCGCCGCCGGCAGCACGGCCCATTTGGCAGCGCCGGGCAGGTAGCCCAGCTGGTTGACGGCGGCATCGCCCGGCTGGGCGGCGGCAGCCCGCGAGGCCGTGCCGGCCGCGGCAGCGGCCAGCGCGCAGGCGATCAGGGACGCCCGCAGCGGGGCAGCTCGGAGGGAGGATTTCTTCATGGCGAGCGAAATTTTGACAACGTTGTCAGCGGCTGGACATTGGGGTGATTGCCCAGGGCGCGAGAAAGGTGCGCGGCGTGTTGACGGGTGATCCATCCATGGCGACGGGTTGAGCACGGGAGGACGGGGCGACCTGGCGGCGAGGCTCGGCGTCCCCGCGCCCAGCGGCACGAAAAAAAGGCCGGCCCTCGCAGTCTGCGCTGGCCGGCCGGCATCGCGATGCGCGGGGTCAGGCGCCCCAGCGCAGCTCCCGGCCTTCGGCCAGCACCGGGCTGCGGCGGCCGTCGACGTCCAGCGCCCAGTCGTGCAGCGCACCCTCGCTGACCTGCGCGAGGTACTCGCCACCGGCGCGGCTGACGCGGCCACGCGCCGCGACCTGGCCATCCAGGCTCACCACCGTGAAGTCGGCACTGGCGCCGTCGGCCAACTCGAACACGCGCAGCACGGTGCCACGGGCGTAGTCGTAGTCGGGCTTCTCGGTCTCGGCGCCCCAGGGGATGACGCTGCCCGGCGCGGCGTACAGCGGCATGCTCAGGAAGCCATGCGTCTCGCGTACCCAGCGGCCGCCGGCCTTCTTCTCACCGCTGAGCAGGTGGGTCCAGACGCCCGAGCCCTGGGCCGCGGGCAGGTAGACCTCCACCTCGCCGCTCTCGGTGAACACCGGCGCCACCAGCAGGCTCTCGCCCAGCTGGTACTGGCGGTCCAGCGTCGCGCAGGCCGGGTCGTCCGGATGCTCCAACAGCATGGCGCGCATCAGCGGCACGCCGGTCTGCGTGGCCTCGAATGCCTTGGCGTAGAGGTAGGGCATGAGCTGGTGCTTCAGGCGCGTGAACACGCGCAGCACGTCGCAGCTCTCCTCGTCCACCAGCCAGGGCACACGGTAGAAGCTGCTGCCGTGCAGGCGGCTGTGCGAGGACATCAGGCCGAACTGGATCCAGCGCTTGTAGACGGCCGGCGGCGGGTTGCCCTCGAAGCCGCCGATGTCGTGGCTCCAGAACGCGAAGCCGCAGCTGGTGAGCGACAGGCCGCCGCGCAGGCTCTCGGCCATCGATTCAAACGTGCTCCAGCAGTCGCCGCCCCAGTGCACCGGGAAGCGCTGACCCGACGCGTAGGTGGAGCGCGCGAACACGATGGCATCGCTGCCCTGCACTTCCTGCAGCAGCTCGAACACCGCCTCGTTGTACTGGAGCGCGTAGAGGTTGTGCATCTCGACGGGGTCGGAGCCGTCAAAGTACTGCACGCCCTCGCTCGGGATGCGTTCGCCGAAGTCGGTCTTGAAGCAGTCGGCGCCAGTGGCCAGCAGGCGGCGCAGATGCCCCTGGTACCAGGCCTTGGCGGCGGGGTTCGTGAAGTCCACGATGGCCATGCCGGGCTGCCACTGATCGGTCTGGAAGGTCAAACCGTTCGTGCGCTTGATGAAGTAGCCGTGCTTCACGCCTTCGGCGAACAGCGGTGACTTCTGCGCCACGTAGGGGTTGATCCACAAGCTGATCTTCAGGCCCTTGGCATGCAGGCGCTGCAGCATGGCCTCGGGCTCGGGGAAGCCGCGGCGGTCCCACTCGAAGTCGCACCACTGGAACTCGCGCATCCAGAAGCAGTCGAAGTGGAAGACCGACAGCGGCAGCTCGCGGCGCTTCATCTCGTCGATGAAGTGCGTGGCCGTGGCCTCGTCGTACTGCGTCGTGAACGAGGTCGTCAGCCACAGGCCGAAGCTCCAGGCCGGCGGCAGCGGGGCGCGGCCCGTCAGCGCTGTCAACCGGGACACGACATCCTTGGGCGTGGGGCCGGCGATGACGCAGTAGTCCAGGCTCTCGCCCTCGCGGCTGAACTGCACGCGGGCCACCTTCTCCGAGCCGACCTCGAAGGACACCGGGCCGGCCTCGTTGACCAACACGCCGTAGCCACGGTTGGTCAGGTAGAAGGGCACGCTCTTGTAGACCTGCTCGCAGGCGGTGCCGCCGTCCTTGTTGGTGTTCTCCACCACCTGGCCGTTCTTGACGAAGGGCGTGAAGCGCTCGCCCAGGCCGTAGACGTTCTCGCCCACGCCCAGCGTGAGCTGCTCATGCACGTGGTTGCCCTTGTCGCCCCACTGGATGTAGCCCAGGCTGCGCCAGTCGCTCTTGGTGAGGATGCGATCGCCCTCGCGGAAGACGAGGTTCCAGCCCTCGCCCTTCTTGACCTCCACCGAGATCGCGCCCGAGCTCAGCCGCGCATGCGTGTCGGTCTCGGTGATCTGCACCGGCGCGGCCTGCGCGCCGACCATGGGAATGTGCAGGCGCGGCGGCGTGGAGGCGGTGTAGTGCTCCACGCTGACGCGGATGACGCCGGGCAGCGGCGAGCTCAGCGTCACGGTCAGCGTGGGGCCTTGCAGCGTGTCGCCACGGTGCTTGATGGGGCGGGTCGTGGCGAGCACGACAAGTCGGTCTGCGTGGGCTTGCACCGCATAGGCCTCGGCCGCGTAGTGCGCGGCGACGCCCGGCTGAAGCATCCACTGTCCGTCAGTGAACTTCATGAGGGGTTCCTGGTTGTCTCCGATCGGCAGCGGGGCGCTGCCTCTCTGTTGTGTGCCGCGTCGCCCGCAACGGGCGATGGCCGGCCCGACCGCGTCGGGCACCGGCGGCATCTTCGGCCGACCGCCGCCCGACGCGCTAGGGGCTTTCACCCAATTTACTTCGTGCGACGGCCGAACTAATATGGCCAAAAACCTCGGAGCACCTCGCCTCCCGAGGCACCACAGGAGACAACACGTGCAGCCCGAAACCGCAGGCAGCCAGCAGCTGCTGAAGGTCATCAATCGCATGGCGCTGGTGCGGCACCTCTGTGCCAACCCGGGCCTGTCCCGGGCCGACCTGGCCGGGGCCGTGGGTCTGACCAAGTCCACCGTCAGCCTGCTGGTGCGCGAGCTGGTGGCAGAGGGCTGGCTGGCGGAGCGCGAGGTCGTCGCCACCGGCGACCTGGGCCGCCGCCCCACGCCGCTGTTCGTCGACCCGGCCCGGCTGCTGCTGCTGGGCGCCGAGGTGGGCATCGAGTCCGTGCGCGTGGTCGCCACCTCGCTGACCGGCGAGGTGCTGGCCTGCGCGGCGGCCAACTACGGCGCCAGCCGCACGGCCAAGGCCTGCATGGCCACGCTGGCCACCGCACTGCTGAAGGTGCGCAAGCAGCTGGACGCCAGCCAGCAGATCCTCGGCATCGGCGTAGGCCTGCCCGGCGGTGTGAACGAGGCGCGCGGCGTGCTGCACTTCGCCCCCAACCTGGGTTGGCGCGACGTCGCCGTCGGCGAGCTGCTGGCCGACAAACTGCAGGACAGCCTGCTCGCCGGCGTGCCGCTGTTCATCCAGAACGAGGCCGACGTCGCGGCCCTGGGCGAGATGGAGTTCAACCCCGCGCCCGGCTCCGACCCGCTGCTCTACGTCTCCATCAATCAGGGCCTGGGCGCGGGCGTCATCGTCGGCGACCGGCTGCTGACCGGCAGCCGGGGCTTTGCCGGCGAGGTGGGCCACATGGTGCTGCAGCTGGGCGGGCCGCGCTGCTCCTGCGGCCGGCGCGGCTGCGCCGAGGCGCTGATCGCCACCCGCGCCATGCTCGGCGGCAGCGACGGCGAGCCCGTGCTGCGCTCGCTGGCCGAGGTGCGCGCCCACCTGGTGGACGAAGACCCCGAGACGCTGAAGGCCGTGGCCTCCGCCGGCCGCTACCTGGGCGTACTGCTGCAGAACCTGGCCACCGCCTACGACCCCGGCTGCATCGTGCTGGGCGGCTCGGTGGTGGAGCTGGGCCAGCCCTTCCTGCGGCCCGCGCTGGACGCGCTGAACGACTACGCCGCCGCGGCCGGCCTGCCGCCGCCCACCGTGCGCACCTCGCGCTTCGGCGCCAACGCCGTCGCGGTGGGCGCGGCCGCGCTGGCCCGCTACCGACTCACCCGCCCCGCCCTGCCGCTGGCAGACACGGGACTGCCCCTGGCTGAGGAAGCCCTCTGATGTATCTCGGCATTGATCTCGGCACCTCGGAAGTCAAGCTGCTGCTGCTGGACGGCCGCGGCCGCACTGTCGGCAGCGCCGGCAGCACGCTGACGCTGGCCAACCCGCAGCCGCTGTGGTCCGAGCAGGCGCCCGCCGACTGGTGGGCCGCCACGCAGGCCGCCGTGGCCACGCTGCGCGCGGCGCACCCGGACGCGTTCGCGCAGGTGCGCGCCATCGGCCTGTCGGGCCAGATGCACGGCGCCGTGCTGCTGGATGGGGCCGACACCGTGCTGCGCCCGGCCATCCTGTGGAACGATGGCCGCTGCCATGCCGAATGCGCCGAGCTGGAAGCCGCCGCACCGACCCTGCACGCCATCGCCGGCAACCTCGCCATGCCCGGCTTCACCGCGCCCAAGCTGCTGTGGGTGAAGAAGCACGAGCCCGACGTCTTCGCGCGCGTGGCCAGCGTGCTGCTGCCCAAGGACTGGCTGCGCCTGCAGCTGACCGGCGACAAGGTGTCCGACCCGTCCGACGCGGCCGGCACGCTGTGGCTGGACGTCGCCCGGCGCGACTGGTCCGACGAGCTGCTGGCCGCCACCGGCCTCACGCGCGCCCACATGCCGCGTCTCGTGGAGGCCAGCGAACCCAGCGGCGTGCTGTGCCCCGAGCTGGCACAAGCCTGGGGCCTGGGCGCGGACGTCATCGTGGCCGGCGGCGCCGGTGACAACGCGGCCAGCGCCATCGGCATCGGCGCCACGGCGCCGGGCGATGGTTTCATCTCGCTGGGCACCTCGGGCGTGCTGTTCGTCGTCAACGACCGCTACCGGCCCAACCCGGCCTCGGCCGTGCATGCCTTCTGCCATGCGCTGCCCCAGCGCTGGCACCAGATGAGCGTCATGCTGTCGGCCGCCAGCTGCCTGCGCTGGTTCTGCCAGCTCGTGGGCCAGCACGAGAGCACGCTGCTGGCCGAGCTGGCGCGCGATGACAACGCAGTCAACGACCGCGCGCCCCTCTTCCTGCCCTACCTGGCCGGTGAGCGCACGCCGCACAACGACCCCTTCGCGCCCGGCGTGTTCCACGGCCTGAAAGCCGCCACCACGCGCGCCGACTGCACCTATGCCGCGCTGGAAGGCGTGGCCTTCGGCCTGGCCGACGGGCTGGACGCGCTGCGCGCGGCCGGCACCGAGGTGAGCCAGCTCTCGCTGGTGGGCGGCGGCTCACGCAGCCCCTACTGGGCGCAGCTGATCGCCGATGCGCTGAACGTGGACATCGTCGTGCACGCCGGCAGCGAGGCGGGTGGCGCGCTGGGCGCCGCCCGCCTGGGCTGGCTGGCGGCCGGTGGCAGCGTCGAGGCTGTCTGCACCCGCCCCGCGCTGTCGGCCCGCCACACGCCCGACCCCGAACGCCATGCCCGCCTGGCCCCACGCCTGGCGCGCTTCCGTGACCTGTACGCCCGCCTGCGCGGCGCATGACCTGACCCTGACATGAGCTACTTCGACCACATCCCCGCCATCCGCTTCGAGGGCGCCGACAGCCCCAACGACCTGGCCTTCAAGCACTACGACAAGGACCGCATCGTCCTGGGCAAGCGCATGGAAGACCACCTGCGCTTCGCCGTCTGCTACTGGCACAACTTCGTCTGGACCGGGCTGGACCCGTTCGGCGGCGCCACCTTCGAGCGCCCCTGGTTCCAGGGCGGCAGCCCGATGGAACTGGCCAAGCTGAAGGCCGACGCGGCCTTCGAGTTCTTCGCCAAACTGGGCGCGCCCTACTACTGCTTCCACGACCGCGACGTGGCCCCCGAAGGCGCCACGCCGCGCGAGAGCCAGGACAACTTCAAGCGCATCGTCGACGTGCTGGCGGCCAAGCAGCAGGCCACCGGCGTGAAGCTGCTGTGGGGCACGGCCAACCTGTTCAGCCACCGCCGCTTCATGTCGGGCGCGGCCAGCAACCCCGACCCCGAGATCTTCAAGATGGCCGCGCTGCAGGTGCGCGATGCGATGGACGCCACGCTCGCGCTGGGCGGCGAGAACTACGTGCTGTGGGGCGGCCGCGAGGGCTACGAAACCCTGCTGAACACACGACTGGGCCAGGAGCTGGACCAGCTGGGCCGCTTCCTGAACATGGTGGTCGAGTACAAGCACAAGATCGGCTTCAAGGGCGCCATCCTCATCGAGCCCAAGCCGCGCGAGCCGTCCAAGCACCAGTACGACTTCGACACCGCCACCGTCTACGGCTTCCTCGTGCGCTACGGCCTGGAAAAGGAAGTGAAGGTCAACATCGAGGCCAACCACGCCACGCTGTCGGGCCACAGCTTCGAGCACGAGATCGCCACCGCCGGCGCCCTGGGCATCCTCGGCAGCCTGGACATGAACCGCGGCGACCCGCAGCTGGGCTGGGACACCGACCAGTTCCCCAACAACGTGCCCGAGACGGCCATCGCGCTGTACGAGGTGCTGAAGGCCGGCGGCCTGGGCTCGGGCGGCCTGAACTTCGACGCCAAGGTGCGCCGCCAGTCCATCGACGCGGCCGACCTGTTCCACGGCCACATCGGCGGCATGGACGTTTGCGCCCAGGCGCTGCTGATCGCCGAAAAGATGATCAACGACGGCCGGCTGCAAGCCGCCAAGGATGCGCGTTATGCCGGCTGGGACACGCCCGCTGGCCAGGACATCCTGGGCGGCCGCCGCACGCTGGGCGAGCTGGCCGACGAGGTGCTGGCCAAGAACGTCGACATCGCGCCCGTCTCCGGCCGCCAGGAAGTGCTGGAGAACCTCGTCAACCGCCTCTGCGCCTGAGAGTCCGCCGCCCCGCCGCGCGACGCGCCTGACGCGCGTCCGGCGGCGGGTTTTCAAGCGTCGGCTGACAACGCTGACATCACCGTCAGCCTTGCCGCCGCCGCGCCCACGCCCTGACCCCGCCGAACCAGCAGCAGTACCCCTCGGCAAACACCATCCCCCGTGCCACCCAGCACATCGAGAGGAGACATCCGTGAACAAGCCCCAGAGAACCTTGATTTCCATCGCCGCCGCCCAGGCAGCGCTGCTGTGCAGCGGCCTGGCCGTGGCGCAGAGCGCGCCCGCGCCGGCCGCCGCCGCGTCGGCGCCGGTGCAGAAGGTCGAGACCGTCGTCGTCAGCGGCCGCCGCGCGGCGCTGGAGTCGGCGCAGAAGATCAAGCAGAACGCCGACGAGATCGTCGACTCCATCGTCGCTGACGACATCGGCAAGCTGCCGGACAAGTCCGTCACCGAGGTGCTGCAGCGCATCGTCGGCGTGACCATCGACCGCACGATGGCCAAGAACGACCCCGAGCACTACTCGGTGGAAGGCTCCAGCGTGAACATCCGCGGCCTGTCCTACGTGCGCTCGGAGGTCAACGGTCGCGACACCTTCTCGGCCAACGGCGGCCGCGCGCTGAACTTCGAGGACGTGCCGCCCGAGCTGATGGCCGCGGTGGACGTCTACAAGAACCCGGCGTCCGCGCAGATCGAGGGCTCCATCGGCGGCCTGGTGAACCTGCGCACCGCCATGCCCTTCGACTACGCCGGCTTCAAGGGCCACGTCACGGCCAGCGGCAACTACAACGAGCTGCAGGGCAAGTTCAGCCCGGCGGCCTCGGGCCTGCTGTCCAACCGCTGGAAGACCGACATCGGCGAGGTCGGCATGCTGATGAGCCTGGCGCACAGCAAGAGCTCCACGCGCACCGACCTGTGGCAGGTCGAGCCGTACTACAAGATCGACGGCACGCACTGGGTACCCAAGGGCGCGCAGTGGCGCGACTCCAACTTCGAGCGCAACCGCAACGGCCTGTACGGCGCGCTGCAGTGGAAGAAGGACGACCTCAGCAGCTCGCTGACCTACTTCCAGTCCAAGTACCGCATGCAGTGGGACGAGAACGCGCTGTTCGCGCAGACCACGCCCTGGAACATCGTCGTCGGCAGCGATGCCAAGTACGACAAGAACAACGTCTTCGTCAGCGGCACGCTGACCTCGCCGGCCGACGGCGGCGTCAACTTCGGCGCCGACACGCGCTACATGACGCGCAACTCCAAGACCAAGGACCTGGGCTGGAACCTCGCCTGGAAGGCCAGCGACAAGTGGTCGTTCAGCACCGACCTGCAGCTGGTCAAGTCCGACACCAACGCCTTCGACTCCACCGTCGCCACCGGCCTGCTGATGCCCAAGGAGACGCTGGACCTGAGCGGCAGCACGCCGCGCGTGGTGTTCGACGCCAGCGACCTGGCCGCGCTGCAGAACAAGGCCAACTACTACTGGGCCTTCACGATGGAGCACCTGGACCGCAGCAAGGCCGAGCAGAAGGCCTGGCGCGCGGACGCCAAGTTCAACTTCGACCATGCGGTGCTGCAGGACCTGTCCTTCGGCATCCGCCTGACCGACCGCGATGCCACCACCACCAAGACGGTGCCCGACTACAACTGGTCCGCCATCACGCAGACCTGGCAGCGCGGCTGGGACATCACCGGCCTGGCCTACCTGAACGACCCGCGCTTCAACGCGCCCACGCGGCTGCACACCTTCGACAACTTCTTCGGCGGCCAGAGCGTGCCGGCCATCTATGTGCCGGCGGTGTCGCTGGCCAAGGACTACCCGAGCTCCTACCAGCTGCTGCACAAGTACCACGACGAGGTGCTGTGCATGCCGCAGTCCTGGCGCTCCGGCTGCACGCCCTGGGCCCCGGCCAGCTTCGGCACCGACCCGGCCGGCACCAACGAGCAGCATGAGCGCTCGCAGGCCGTCTACGGCCAGCTGCGCTTTGACTTCAACGACGTGGGCGCGCCGGTGGACGGCAACGTCGGCGTGCGCGTCGTGCGCACCGACATGAAGGCCAATGGCTACGTCGCGTTCAAGAACAGCGCCCCCACGCTGAACCCCGGCCAGAGCCTGGGCGGCGTGGCCGTGCCGGTCATCAGCAGCTTCAGCAGCCCCATCCAGGCCGAGCAGAACTACACCGACGTGCTGCCCAGCCTGAACCTGCGCTACAAGCTCAGCAACGAGCTGCAGTTCCGCGCCGCGCTGGGCAAGGGCGTCTCGCGGCCCGACTTCTCGCAGCTGCAGGCCTACACGACGATGGAGCTGACCACCAAGCAGCGCACCGACGGCAACACCATCGTCGTCGAGTCCGTCAACCTGAGCGGCACGGCCAGCGGCAACCCGCTGCTCAAGCCCATCAAGTCCACGCAGCTGGACCTGTCGGGTGAGTGGTACTTCTCCAAGAACGGCTCGGTGACGCTGGCGCTGTTCAACAAGGACCTGAAGGACATCATCGTCAGCCAGTCGGCCACGGTGCAACTGCCGGCCACCAACGGCACGCCGCTGAACTTCACGGTCACCTCGCCGGTGAACGGCGCCAAGGGCCATGCGCGCGGCTTCGAGCTGGCGTTCCAGCGCTACTTCGACATGCTGCCTGGCTGGATGTCGGGCCTGGGCGTGCAGGCCAACTACACCTACGTGGACAGCAAGACCAAGCCCTACAACCCGGTGCTGTCGGCCTTCTGCGCCGGCACCAGCACCGACGCGGCCAACCTCAACCTGAACATCAACGGTTGCGACACCGACGGCCGCACCTTCGGCAACCTGCCGCTGACCAACCTGTCCCGCAACGCCTACAACCTGGCGCTGCTGTACGACTACGGCCCGATCTCGGCGCGCGTGGCCTACAGCTGGCGTTCCAAGTACCTGCAGGCTGTCAACGCCAACGGCACGCGCGGTGGCGACGGCCGCCTGGCCGACGGCACCGGCGTGGCCTACGCGCTGCCCACGTGGAGCGACGACTACGGCCAGATCGACGCCGGCATCACCTACCGCTTCAACGACAAGTTCAGCTTCAGCCTCGAAGGATCGAACCTGAACAACGCGCTGGCACGGCAGCTGATGCAGCAGAACATCGGCATGATGACGCGCGCAGTGAACTACACCGGCCGCCGCTACTCGGTGCAGGCGAGCTACTCGTTCTGATGCGCTGACCACGACCGTCCGGCGGCCGCCGCGCCGCCGGACTTTCAGGATCCGCTATGAAATCAAACCACCTCGCCGCCGCGGTGCTGGCCGGCCTGCTGTCCATCGCACCCGCCTGGGCCGCCGAAGCCCCGCGCCTCGTCGCCAAGGACGGCCGTCACGCACTGCTCGTGGACGGCAAGCCCTTCCTCATCCTGGGTGCGCAGGCGCACAACTCCAGCAACTACCCCGCCGGGCTGGGCCCCGTCTGGGCCGCTGCCAACGACCTCAAGGCCAACACCGTGCTGATGCCCGTGGCCTGGGAGCAGGTGGAGCCCGAGGAAGGCCGCTTCGACTTCAGCTTCGTGGACACACTCGTCCAGCAGGCGCGCCAGCAGAACAAGCGCCTCGTGCTGCTGTGGTTCGCCACCTGGAAGAACACCAGCGCGCAGTACACGCCGGCCTGGGTCAAGCTCGCGCCGCAGCGCTTCCCGGCCATGCGCGACAAGGACGGCAAGGCGAGCTACTGCCTCAGCCCCTTCGGCACCGAGACGCTGAAGCACGACAAGCGCGCCTTCGTCGCGCTGATGACCCACCTCAAGAAGATCGACGCCCAGCAGCGCACCGTGCTGATGGTGCAGGTGCAGAACGAGGTCGGCACCTACGGCCTGGTGCGCGACTTCGCGCCGGCCGCGCAGGCCGCGTTCGAGCAGCCCGTGCCCGCCGCCGTGCTGGCGCGCCAGAAGCCCAAACTCGCGGCCACCGGCAACTGGCGCGAGGTCTATGGCGACTACGCCGACGAGTACTTCCACGCCTGGGCCATCGCCCGCTACATCGGCGAGATCGCCGCCGCCGGCCGCGCGGTGTACGACCTGCCCATGTTCGTCAACAACGCGCTGCGCAACCCGCTGGAGCAGCCGCCCAAGCCCTGGGCCAACAACTTCTCCAGCGGCGGCCCGAGCTGGGACGTCATCGACATCTACAAAGCCGCCGCGCCGGCCGTGGACATCGTCGGCCCCGACCTCTACAACGCCGAGTCCGCCCAGGTGGAGGCCAACCTGCGGCTGTTCCAGCGTGCCGACAACGCGCTGTGGGTGCCCGAGATCGGCTCCAAGTCGGCCTACGGGCGCTACCTGTACTCCATGCTGGGCCGGGGCGCCATCGGCGTGTCGCCCTTCGGCATGGACTACTTCGACTACAGCAACCACCCGCTGGGCGCCACGGCGACCGACAAGACCATCGTCGAGCCCTTCGAGCGCGTCTACCGCATGTTCGCGCCCATCCAGCGCCAGTGGGCGCAATGGGCCTTCGACGGCAAGGTGCGCGGCATCGGCGAGGCCGACGACCGCAAGCCCCAGCAGCTGGACTTCCCCGGCTGGACCGCCAAGCTGACCTACCGCCTGGGCCGCTTCGGCGAGGCCAGCTGGGGCCCGGAGTTCGCCAAGCCCGCACCGGGCACCGAGGAGCCCAACGGCGGCGCCGCGATGGCGCAGCTGGGGCCCGACGAGTTCCTGCTGATCGGCCAGCGCGTGCGCGTGCGCATGGAGCCCGCCGAGGGCAGCAGCGGCATGATGCTGCGCGCCGAGCAGGGCCGCTTCGATGCCCAGGGCCGCTGGGTCATGGAGCGCGTGTGGAACGGCGACCAGGTGGACTGGGGCCTGAACCTGCCGGCCGAGCCCGTGATGCTCAAGATCACCATGGCACGCCCGAAATGAGCTCCCCCCCTACCGGCTGCGCCAGCACCATCAAGGGGGCGCCGCTGGTGGCCCGGCAAAGCCGGTGCCACGGCGGCTGCTCGATCCGGCGGCTGCTTCGCGTCGCCGTCCTGCTGTGCGGTGCGGTCATGCTCAACGCGAGCGCAGCCGAGCAGGTCCTGCATTACGCCAGCCCGGCGCCGGACACACCGCAGGGCTGGGAGCAACAGGCCCTGCCCATCGGCAACGGGCGCCTGGGTGCCATGTTGTTCGGCCAGGTGGCGCGCGACCGCCTGCAGTTCAACGACATCACGCTGTGGACCGGCGACCGCCACACCATGGGCGCCTTCCAGCCCTTCGGCGACGTGGTGCTGACGCTGGACGGCGCCGACGCGCCCGTCAGCGCCTACCGCCGTGAGCTGGACATCGCCCGCGCCGTGAACCGGCTGAACTATACGCAGCACGGCGTGCGCTTCACGCGCGAGGCGCTGGCCAGCCACCCGGCCCAGGTCATCGCCTGGCGGCTGACGGCCGACCGGCCCGGCCGCTACCACGGCCGCATCGCGCTGACCGACCGCCATGGCGCGGCACTCAGCGCGGCCAACAACACGCTGACCGCTGTCGGCGCGCTGCCCAACGGCATGGCCTATGCGAGCCAGCTGCGCGTCGTGCATGAAGGTGGCTCGGTGAGCGTCGACGGCAACACGCTGCGCTTCAACGGCGTCAACGCGCTGACCCTCATCCTCGGCGCCGGCACCAGCTTTGCCGACGGCCAGCCGCCGCTGCCGCGCGTGCAGCGCCAGGTGGCCGCCGCGCCGCGCTGGGCGCCGCTGCGCGCCGCGCACGAGCGCGACGTGGGCGCCCTGCTCGGCCGCGTGACACTGGACCTGGGCACCAGCCCGCCCGAGCGCCGCGCCCTGAGCACCGACGCCCGCCTGGCCGCCTACACGCAGCACGGCAACGACCCCGAGCTGGAGGCGCTGTACTTCCAGTTCGGCCGCTACCTGCTCGTCAGCAGCTCGCGGGACTCGCTGCCGGCCAACCTGCAGGGGCTGTGGAACGACCACCTGCAGCCGCCGTGGAACAGCGACTACCACTCCAACATCAACCTGCAGATGAACTACTGGCCGGCCGAGGTGACCCACCTCGCCGAGACCGCGCGGCCCTTCCACCGCTTCGTGCAGCGCCTGATCCCCGCGTGGCGGCAGGCCGTGTCCGAGCGCGCCGCGCTGGCGCTGAAGGACCCCGCAGCCCTGCCGCCCGAGACACCGCCCTGGGACAACTCCGTGCAGCCGCCGCAGGAAACCTTCCTGACCGCAGCCGGCACCCCCGTGCGCGGCTGGGCGCTGCGCACCGAGACCAACCCCTTCGGCCACCAAGGCTACCTGTGGAACATGACCGGCAACGCCTGGTATGCCCGCCACTTCTGGGAGCACTACGCCTTCACGCAGGACCGCACCTTCCTGCGTGCCGTGGCCTGGCCCGTGCTGCGCGAGGTGGGCGAGTTCTGGGAAGACCGGCTCAAGACCTTGCCCGACGGTCGCCTCGTCGCGCCCAACGGCTGGTCACCCGAGCACGGCCCCATCCAGGACGGCGTGGCCTATGACCAGCAGATCCTGTGGGACCACTTCGACAACCTCGCCCAGGCCGCCGAGCTGCTGGGCGAGCACGCCGCCCGCGACCGCGCCGTCGCCATCCGCGACCGACTGGCCGGCCCGCGCGTCGGCAGCTGGGGCCAGTTGCTGGAGTGGATGGAGGAGCTGAAGGACCCGGTGCTGGACACGCCGCGCGACACGCACCGCCATGTGTCCCACCTCTACGCGCTCTACCCCGGCCGGCAGATCTCGCCCACGCGCACGCCTGCGCTGGCAGCGGCTGCCCGCACCACGCTCACCGCACGCGGCGATGTGAGCACCGGCTGGTCCATGGCCTGGAAGATCGCCTTCTGGGCCCGGCTGCACGACGGCAACCACGCCCACGAACTGCTGCGCGGCCTGCTGGCCCAGCCCGGCGCGCGCAAGGCCCGCGAAGGCGCCGAGGTGCACCAGGGCGGCACCTACCCCAACCTGCTGGACACCCACCCGCCCTTCCAGATCGACGGCAACTTCGGCGCCACGGCCGCCATCGCCGAGATGCTGCTGCAGTCGCATGAGGGCGTCATCGCCCTGCTGCCCGCCCTGCCTGCGGCCTGGGGGCAAGGCTCGGTGCGCGGCCTGCGCGCGCGCGGCGGCTTCGTCGTCGACATCGCCTGGGCCCAGGGCCGCGTGACGCGCACCACCGTGCGTGCCGTGGCCGGCGCGGGCGGCGGCCGGCTGCGCGTGGGCGAGCGCGTCATCGAGCTGCAACTGCGCCCCGGCCAGACCCGCACGCTGGAGTTCCCTCTGCCATGAAACGCGTGCTTCACACCCTCTGCCTGGCCATGCTGCCGCTGACAGCGCAGTCGCTGGACCTGGACACCGGCCGCCCCGCGCCAGGCTGGCACATCGCCGTCACCGATTTCGAGGGCCAGGCCCGCCTGGCTGGCGAGCGCGTCACCGTGCCCAAGCCCGCCCAGCCGCGCGTGCCCAGCAGCCGCGTGGCCGCCCGGCGCGGCGACGACGGCGCCGTCACGCTGCAGTTCAGCCACAGCTGGATCGCGCAGCTGCGCTGGCAGGGCGGCCCGCCGCTGGACCTGAACGCCTACCTGCCGCAAGGCACCGTCGAGTTCGACCTCGACGTCATCGACCTCGCCCAAGGCGGCCTCAAGTTCAAGCTCGGCTGCGGCAAGGATTGCGAACGCAAGATCCCCTTCCTGTTCGCCGGCCGCGCGCTGGCGGGCCAGGGCCGGAAGCACTTGTCGTTCGCACTGAAATGCTTCTGGCGCGAAGGGGACGACTTCAGCGCCGTGGACGTGCCGTTCACGCTGGAAGGCACCGGCAGCGGTGAGGTGCGCGTCAGCCGGCTGCGCCTGCACAAGGCCGGCAAGCCCACCACGGCCTGCCCCGACTACCGCACGCAGTCCGTCACACCCGAGCCACTGCAAGAGTCGTGGGCGGTGGACTGGTGGCTGCCGCGCCACGAGTCCAAGCTCGCCGAGGTGCGTGCACACCAGGTCGCCGGCCGGCGCGTGGACCTGGTGTTCCTGGGCGACTCCATCACGCAAGGCTGGGAGAAGGAAGGCAAGGCGGCATTTGCCCGCTACTTCGCCCCCCACAACGCCGTGGCGCTGGGCTTCGGCGGTGACCGCACGGAGAACCTGCTGTGGCGCCTGCGCCATGGCGCGCTGGACGGCATGGCGCCCAAGGTCGTCGTGATGCTGATCGGCACCAACAACACCGGCGAGCGGCTGGAAGACCCGGCGCTGACCGTTGCCGGCATCCGCGCCAACCTCGACGAGATCCGCCGCCGCCAGCCCCAGGCCACCGTGCTGCTGATGGCGCTGCTGCCGCGCGGCGAGACGCCCGACGACCTGACCCGCCGCCACAACGCCCGCATCAATGCGCTGCTGCCATCGCTGGCCGACGGCCAGCGCGTGCGCCTGCTCGACATCGGCCCCGCGCTGACCCAGCCGGACGGCACGCTGTCCCGCGACCTGCTGCCGGACTTCCTGCACCTCAGCCCGGCCGGCTACGACATCTGGGCCCGCCGCCTGGACGCCACCCTGACCCCTCTGCTGGCGCCCTGACGGCGCCTCCTCCCTGACCCCATGACCGCACTGACCTACTCCAGCCCCTTCCCCGCCGACTTCGTGTTCGGCGTCGCCGCCGCGTCCGCCCAGATCGAGGGCGCCGCCTTCACCGACGGCAAAGGCGAATCCATCTGGGACCGTTTCAGCCGTGAGCCCGGCAAGGTGCTCGGCGGCGACACGCTGGATGTCGCCTGCGACCACTACCACCGCTTCGACGAGGACTTCGCGCTGATGGCCTCGCTGGGCGTCAAGAACTACCGCCTGTCCATCGCGTGGCCGCGCATCTACCCGAACGGCGACGGCGAACTGAACCCCGCCGGCCTGGACTTCTATCACCGGCTGTTCGCCAGCATGAAGAAGCACGGCATCACACCCTGGGTCACGATGTTCCACTGGGACCTGCCGCAAGCGCTGGAAGAGCGCGGCGGCTGGACCTCGCGCGTCACGGTGGACGCCTTCGCCCGCTACGCCGACACCATCGTCAAGGCCTTTGCCGGCGAGGTGACGCACTGGATCACGATGAACGAGATCCGCTGCTTCACGCTGCTGGCCTACGGCTACGGCACCAAGGCACCGGGCCGCAAAGAGAGCGCCCAAGTCGTCAACCAGACCTTCCACCACGCGCTGCTGTGCCACGGCCATGGGGTGAGGGCCGTACGTGAGTTCGGCGGCGCGGGCGCCGTCGTGGGCCTGACCGACAACTGCGACGTCTGCATCCCCGTCACCGAGACGCCGGCCGACATCGCCGCCGCCAAGGCCTGGTTCCTGGAGAAGAACGCCCACGTGCTGGGCGCCATGCATGCCGGCCGCTACCCGGCGGACTACCTGGCCCGCGTCGGTGCCGACGCGCCCACCGTGCTGCCCGGCGACTTCGAGCTCATCAGCCTGCCCACCGACCACCTGGGCCTGAACATCTACACCGGCACCTACGTGCGCGCCAGCAACAGCGGCGCCGCCTGGGAAGCCGTACCCCTGCCGGCGAACTACCCGCGTGCCGACAGCCCCTGGCTGCACATTGCGCCGCAGTGCATCTACTGGGCCACGCGCTTCGCGGCCGAGTGCTACGGCCACCAGACGCTCTACATCACCGAGAACGGCTGCGGCTACAACGACGAGCCGGTCGTGAACGGCGAGGTGCTGGACCTGCACCGCCGCGACTTCCTGCGCAACCACCTGCGCGAGGCGCACCGCGCCATCGCCGACGGCGTGCCGCTGAAGGGCTACTTCCTGTGGAGCTTCATCGACAACTACGAGTGGGAGGACGGCTACCAGCGCCGCTTCGGCATCGTGCACTGCGACTACGGGACGCTGGTGCGCACGCCCAAGCTGTCGGCCCGCTACTACGCGCAAGTCATCGAGACCCGCCGCATCGTCTGACCTGCCGTGAAACCGGGCGAAACCCTGCCACCTATATTCCTCGCGCCGCCGCGGGCCTGTTGCCCGCTCTATGGCCTAACGAGGAAACCCCGATGACTTCGCTCCGCTCCCCGCGCCGTCGCCAGTTGTTTGCCGCCGCAGCCCTGGCCCCCGCGGCCACGCTGGCCGCCCCCCCGCAGCGCCCTGTCGCGCCCGGCACGACAACGCTGACATATGACAGCCCCTTCCCCGCCGATTTCGTTTTCGGCGTTGCGGCGGCGTCGGCGCAGATCGAGGGCGCGGCCTTCGTGGACGGCAAGGGCGAGTCGGTCTGGGACCGCTTCGCGCGCATCCCCGGCAAGGTGCACAACGGCGACACGCTGGACGTGGCCTGCGACCACTACCACCGCTTCGACGAGGACTTCGCGCTGATGGCGTCCCTCGGCATCAAGACCTACCGCCTGTCCATCGCCTGGCCGCGCATCTACCCCAACGGCGACGGCGCGCTGAACCCCAAGGGGCTGGACTTCTACCGCCGCCTCTTCGCCAGCATGAAGAAGCACGGCATCACGCCGTGGGTGACGCTGTTCCACTGGGACCTGCCGCAGGCGCTGGAGGATCGCGGCGGCTGGACCTCGCGCGTCACGGTGGACGCCTTCGCGCAGTACGCCGACACCGTGGTCAAGGCCTTCGCCCAGGACGTGAAGCACTGGATCACGCTGAACGAAATCCTCTGCTTCACGCTGCTCGGCTACGGCACCGGCTCCAAGGCGCCGGGCCGCGTCGAGAGCGCCAAGACGGTCAACCAGACCTACCACCACGCACTGCTGTGCCACGGGCATGGCGTGCGCGCGGTGCGCCAGCACGGCGGCCCGGGTGCCATCGTGGGCCTGACCGACAACTGCAGCGTTGCCGTGCCCGTCACGGAGAAGCCGGCCGACATCGCCGCCGCCAAGGCCTGGTTCACCGACCGCAACGCGCAGATCCTCGGCGCCATGCAGGCGGGCAAGTACCCCGAGAGCTTCCTGAAGCGCGTGGGCGCCGACGCGCCGGACGTGAAGCCCGGTGACTTCGACCTCATCAGCCTGCCCACCGACTTCCTGGGCCTGAACATCTACAGCGGCACCTTCGTGCGCGCCGGCAAGGCCGGCCCCGAGGCCCTCACCCACCCGGTCAACTACCCGCGCGCCGACAGCACCTGGCTGCGCCTGGTGCCCCAGTCCATCTACTGGAGCACCCGCTTCTGCCACGAGGTGTACGGCCACCAGGCCCTCTACATCACCGAGAACGGCTGCGGCTACGACGACGAACCGGTGGTGAACGGCGAGGTGACCGACCTGCACCGCCGCGACTACGTGCGCAGCCACCTGCGCGAGGCACACCGGGCCATTGCCGCCGGTGTGCCGCTGAAGGGCTACTTCCTGTGGTCCTTCATCGACAACTACGAGTGGGAAGACGGCTACCAGCGCCGCTTCGGCATCGTGCACTGCGACTTCAAGACGCAGGTGCGCACGCCCAAGCTGTCTGCCCGCTATTACGCCGACATCATCAAAGAGCGAAGAATCCTGTGAACGCCAGCACCCTCCACATGTCCCAGGCCGTGCCGAGCGCCGGCCGCCTGCCGATGAAGCAGAAGATCGGCTTCGGCCTCGGGTCCATCCTCGACATGTGGGGGCACTGGCTCTACCCGGCGCTGGCCTTCCACGTCTTCAACATCTTCCTCGGCGTGGCGCCGGGCCTCATCTCCACGGTGCAGATGATCAAGGTGTTCATCGACGCCGCCAGCGACGCCATCTTCGGCTGGCTGTCCGACAACACCCGCACGCGCTACGGCCGCCGCCGACCCTTCATCCTCGTCGGCGGCGTGCTCGCCGGCATCGGCCTGCCGCTGATGTTCGCCGTGGGCAAGGACTGGACCCAGACGCAGTACTTCATCTTCATGCTGGTCAGCATGCTGATCTACGTGCCGGTGATGGCCTGCTTCAACATGCCCTGGGTGAGCCTGGGCTCGGAGATGACGCCGGACTATCACGAGCGCACCACCGTGATGGCCATCCGCAACGCCATCCAGAAGGGGCCGGAGCTGGCGATGTTCTTCGCCGCGCAGTTCACGACGCTGGCCTTCTTCAACGACGCCGAGACCGGCAAGCCCGACATCCTGCGCGGCGCACAGACCTACTGCGCCATCCTCGGCGCCATCATGGTGGCGGCGTCCATCGCCATCTTCCTGCTGGTGCGCGAGCGCTACTACGAAAAGCTGGTGTCGCACACGCAGACCCACATCCCGTTCAAGGACACGCTGTGGCGCACGCTGCGCTGCAAGCCCTTCCGCAACGTGCTGGCGCTGTCGCTGGCCTATGGCCTGGGCACGGCCATGGTCGGCGCGCTCGGCTACTACGCCACCGTCTACTACGTCTGCAAGGGCGATGTGAAGCTGGCCACGCAATGGAACACCGCCATGGGTCTGGCCGGCATGGCCTTCGGCTTCGCGGGCATTCCGTTCTTCACATGGATCGCGCGCCAGTGGGGCAAGCGCACGGGGCTGGTGACGGTGCTGCTGATGGCCATCGGCGCCTTCATCGGCGACTGGTGGCTGTACGACCCGGAGCGCCCTTACCTGCAGCTCTTCGCCTGCGGCTTCGTCGCCTTCACCGGCGCCGGCTTCTGGACGCTGTACGGCGCCACCATCGGCGACGTGGTGGACTACGACGAGTTGCAGACCGGCCAGCGCCGCGAAGGCTCTTTCTCGGCCTGCCAGTCGTGGATCTCCAAGGTCGGCATCGCGCTCGGCGTGGGTGCGTCGGGCTGGATCCTGCAGTTCACCGGCTTCGACGCGACCAAGGAAGGCGCGCAATCGCCCGAGGCCATCTTCTGGATCCGCTTCCTGCTGTCGGCCATCCCGGTGGTCGGGCTGCTCATCGCATTGGCCGCCATCCTGCGCTTCCCGTTGACCGAGGCCCGCATGCAGGACATCCGCACGCAGCTCGAAGCCAAGCGGGGCACGGTATGACACTCTCCCGACGCAGGGCCATGCAGGCGGCGCTGGCCGGCGCGGCGCTGCCCGCGGCCGCACCGGCGCTCGCCGCGCCACGCTCAGGGGCGGGCATCGAGGGCCAGCGCACGGCCGACCTCGGCAACGGGACCTACCTCAACCCCATCGTCGCCGGTGACCATGCCGACCCCACCATCCTGAAGGACGGGGCCGACTACTACATGACCTTCTCGTCCTTCCAGTCCTACCCGGGTGCCGTCATCTGGCACTCGCAGGACCTGGTGAACTGGACGCCCATCACCGCCGCCTTGCACCAGCCCATCGGTACGGTCTGGGCGATGGACCTCATCAAGCACGCCGGCCGCTACTACCTCTACATCCCGGTGCTGCAGGACGCCGGCACCGGCATCTACGTCATCCATGCGGACAACATCCGTGGCCCGTGGAGCGCGCCCATCGACCTGAAGATCCCCGGCTGCATCGACCCCGGCCACGTGGTGGGCGAGGACGGCCGGCGCTACCTCTTCGTCAACGGCGGCCGCCGCGTGCGGCTGAGCGACGACGGCCTCGCCACCGACGGCCCGCTGCAGGACAACGCCTGGACGCCCTGGCAGTACCCCAAGGACTGGGTGGTCGAGATGTTCGCGCCCGAGGGCCCCAAGCTGTTCCGGCGCGGCGCGTGGTTCTACCTGATCAGCGCCGTCGGCGGCACCGCCGGGCCGCCCACCAGCCACATGGTCACGGTCGCGCGCTCACGCTCCGTGCATGGGCCGTGGGAGGACGCACCCAACAACCCCATCGTGCGCACGACGAGCATCGACGAGCCCTGGTGGTCGCGCGGCCACGCCACCGTCGTCGAAGGACCGGCGGGGGACTGGTGGATGGTCTATCACGGCTACGAAAACGGCTTTCGCACGCTGGGCCGCCAGGCGCTGCTGGAGCCGGTCGAATGGACCGCCGACGGCTGGCTGCGCGCCAAGGGCGGCACGCTGGACCGGCCACTGCCCAAGCCGCGCGGCGGCCAGCCGAGCCCGGCAGGTTTTGCACTGTCTGATGACTTCTCCTCGGGCAGGCTCGGCCTGCAATGGGCCTTCCATGCACCGGGGCCAGACGAAGCCCGGCGCCTGCGCTTCGAGAACAAGTCCCTGGTCATCCGCGGCAAGGGCCGCGCGCTGCCGGACAGCTCGCCGCTGACCTGCGCCTGCGGCGACCGCAGCTACGAGGTCACGGTGGACCTGGAGATCACCGGCGACGGCCACGGCGGCCTGGCACTGTTCTACGAGGAACGCGGCCATGTCGGCCTGGGCTTCAGCGCCACGCAAATGCTGACCTATGGCTACGGCCAGGAACACGCATGGATGCGCGAGCCGCTCCCCGCCACGACGGGCACGCGCCGCGTGCGCATCCGCCTCGTCAACCGCGAGCACATCGTCACCTGGCACGTCAGCCACGACGGCGGCGGCACCTGGACTCAGCACCCCTGGCAGATGGAGGTCTCCGGCCTGCATCACAACGTGTTCGGCGGCTTCGTCAGCCTGCGGCCTGCGCTGTTCAGCGCCGGGGCTGGCGAGGTGCGCGCCCGCAACTTCAGCTACCGAGGACTCGCCGCATGACGCCTTCCCGCCGCCAAGTGATCGCCGCCGCCGCCGCCCTGCCGCTGGCGGCCCAGGCTGCGCCCCCGCGGCGCCACATCGTGCTGGACCTGGCGACCGCCAGCCAGCCGCTGGACCGCTTCTTCGACCACTGCGTCGGTGCCGACTACCCCGGCACGCTGTTCCGCGAGGACTCGCTGGCGCAGCTGAAGACGGCGGTGGACGAGCTGGGCTTTCGCTACCTGCGCTTCCACGCCATCTTCCACGACGTCTTCAAGACGGTGACGCGCGACGCCGCGGGCCAGCTGGTGTTCGACTTCACGAACATCGACAAGCTCTACGACGCGATGCTCGCGCGGCGCATCAAGCCCTTCATCGAGCTGGGCTTCACGCCGCTGGCGCTGAAGACCTCGGACCTGAAGATCTTCTACTGGGCCGGCAACACCTCCCACCCCGAGCCCAAGGGCTGGGTCGCGCTGATCGACGCCTTCACGCGCCACCTGCTCAAGCGCTACGGCGAGCAGGAGGTGCGCAGCTGGTACTTCGAGGTCTGGAACGAGCCCAACCTCGACGGCTTCTGGGAGAAGGCCGATCAACAGGCCTACTTCGACCTCTACACCCGCACCGCCAAGGCCATCAAGGCCATCGATGCCCAGCTGCGCGTGGGCGGCCCGTCCACCGCTGGCGCGGCCTGGGTGCCGGAGTTCCTGGCGCACGCCAAGGCGACCGGCACGCCGGTGGACTTCATCACCACGCACACCTACGGCGTGGATGAAGGCTTCCTGGACGAGTACGGCAAGGAAGACCGTGTGCTGTCCAAGAACCCCGATGCCATCGTGGGCGACGTGCGGCGCGTGCGCCAGCAGATCGAGGCCTCGCACCTGCCGGGGCTGCCGCTGTTCTTCACCGAATGGAGCACCAGCTACAACCCGCGCGACCTGGTGCACGACAGCTACATGAGCGCGCCCTATGTGCTGACCAAGCTCAAGCAGACGCAAGGCCTGGCCCAGCACATGAGCTACTGGGTCTACAGCGACCTGTTCGAGGAACCCGGCCCGCCGGACGCGCCCTTCCACGGCGGCTTCGGCATGATGACCCGCGAAGGCATCCGCAAGCCGGTGTGGTTCACCTACAAATACCTCGCCCAGCTGGCTGCGCTGAACGGCCGCGAGGTGCCCACGCGTGACGCGCACACCTGGGCCGCCACCGACGGGCAGCAGCTGCAGGCCATCGTCTGGGACTGGCGCGACCCCGGCCAGACGGTCAGCAACCGCAGCTTCTTCGGCAAGCCCCAGCCCTCGCGCCCCGTGGGCACCGCCACGGTCGACCTGCGGGGCCTGGCGCCCGGCCGCTACCGGCTCACGCAGCACCGCGTGGGCTACGAGGTCAACGATGCGCACACGGCCTACCTGAAGATGGGCTCGCCCAAGAACCTGGATGCCCGCCAGCTCGCCACGCTGCAGGGCCTGACCACGGACCAGCCGGAGGCCCGGCGCGAACTGCGCGTGGGCACCCGGGGCACGGCCACCGTCACGCTGAAGCTGCGCAGCCACGACGTCGTGCTGCTGGGCCTGCAGAGGCTGGGCGCATGAGGCGCCGCGACGCCGCCCTGAGCCTGCTGGCGGGGCTGGCCGGCTGCGGCGGCGGTGGCGGCGGTGGCGGGGCCTCGGCCAGCACCCCGGCCGCCGTCGCGCCGGCACCGCCACCGACCGCCGCCTCGCCCTACCCCGACTACAACACCAGCCCCAAGGCCGCCGATGCCACCGGCATGGCCGACAACGCCCAGCAGATCGCGCAGAAGCTGCGCATCGGGCTGAACATCGGCAACACGCTGGAGGCCGTTGGCGGCAAGACCGAGACCTACTGGGGCAACCCGCGCATCACGCGCGAGTTCGTGCAGTTCGCCAAAGCCTCGGGCTTCAACGCCGTGCGCCTGCCCGTCTCGTGGAACCAGTACGCCGACGCCGGCAGCGCCCGCATCGAGGCCGCCTGGCTGGCCCGCGTGCGGGAGGTGGTGCAGTACTGTCTGGACGCCGACCTGCATGTGGTGCTCAACATCCACTGGGACGGCGGCTGGCTGGAGGAGAACGTCACGCCCGAGCAGCAGGTGGCGGTCAACCACCGGCAGCGGGCCTTCTGGCAGCAGATCGCCACGACGCTGCGCGACTTCGACGGCCGGCTGCTCTTCGCCAGCGCCAACGAGCCCAACGTCAAGACCGCCGCGCAGATGGCGGTGCTGATGAGCTACCACCAGACCTTCATTGACGCCGTGCGCGCCACCGGCGGGCGCAATGCCTGGCGCACGCTGGTCGTGCAGGGCCCGTCCACCGATGTGGAGTTGACGAGCCAGCTGATGACCGGCTGGCCCACCGACACCGTGGCCGGTCGGCTGATGGCCGAGATCCACTACTACACGCCGTGGAACTTCACCGGCATGACCAAGGACGAGAGCTGGGGCAACCAGTTCTATTACTGGGGCCAGGGCAACCACTCCGCCACCGACACCGCCCACAACCCCACCTGGGGCGAGGAAGCCACGCTGGACACCATGATGGGCTTGATGAAGGCCCGCTTCATCGACCGGGGCATCCCGGTCATCGTCGGCGAGTACGGCGCGCTGGACCGCAGCAACACGCTCACCGGCGACGCGCTGGCCCTGCATCGGAAGAGCCGCGCTGCCTATTGCAAGGCCGTCACGCAACGCGCGCGGGCAGCAGGCCTGGTGCCCTTCTATTGGGACACCGGCGGCCTGCTGGACCGCAGCCGCAACCAGGTGCTGGACGCCCCCGTGCTGACGGCGCTGATGGACGGCGCCCGCTGAGGCCCAAGGATTGATCCACTACGAAAACAGCCATGAGACAAGCCCTCTTCGCCGCCCTGACCCTCGTCCTGGGCATGACCAGCCCAGCGGCACATGCCGCCGAAGCCGCCACCGCCCAGGTGAGCATCTCCAACGTCGTGGTGTCCACCGTGGCGCTGGATGCCGAGCCGTGGATCACCGGCGCCTGGCCCTGGCTGGTGCAGAACACCGGCCCCGGCTGGCCAGCCACCGGCGAGTCCACCGGCGTCACGGCGCAGCTCACCGATGCCGACTTGCTGGACGGTGAGCAAGGCTGGCTGGGCACCAACCGCCAGGCCGCCCTTGCCCACGGTCTCTCCTCGGCCAGCGCCAGCGTCAGCTTCACCGGCGGCGACCTGAGCAGCGCCGGCGCCGCCAGCTCGTTCGCCAGCGCCAGCAACGGTGAAGTGGCCACCGCCACCGCACGGCTGTGGGACGCCGCCTTCATGGTCGGCGGGCGCACCCGCGTGGTGGTCACGATGACGCTGGACAGTCTCTCTGCAGCCGGCCAGGGCGGCACAGCCATGGCCCTCGCAACGCTGGGCCTCTGGCAGAACAGCAATGGTGCCGGCTTCGTCAACGCCGAGGCCCAGGCCATCGACGCCCCGGGCTTCTCGTTCGCCTACACGGGCCCGAGCACGCTGTCGGTCAGCTGGGACAACCCATCGACCGACACGGCCGTGGCCCGCATCACGCTGCTGACATCGGCGCAGGTGCTGTCCGCCGCGCCGGTGCCTGAACCGGCCTCCGCCGTCCTGCTGGCACTGGGCCTGGCCGCGCTGGCCTGGCGCCGCCGGCGCTGAGCGCGCCCCCGAGCATCGAGGTGCTGCCTCAGGCAGCCCCGAGCCCCCGGCGCAGGCGCCCGACACGAGGCGCCGCGTCACCACCATCCCCATGGAGACAAGCATGACATCGCCCCTCAGAACCTCCCTGTGCCTGCTGGCACTCGCGCTGGCCGCGCAAACGCAGGCCGTTGCACAGACCTGCACGGCCACCGCCATCAAGCCCTACCTCAAGGTCGGCACGGCCGCCTGGAGCAACAGCGCCACGGCCACCGCGGCGGCCGGCAGCACGGTCAGCCTGGGCCCGCAGCCCACGGCCGGCGGCAGCTGGGCCTGGAGCGGCTGCGGTGCCAGCGGTACGGCGCGCGAGCAGGCCCTCACCGCCAAGCACAGCTGCACGGCGACGGCCACCTACACCAACAGCTGCGGCGCCAAGTCCACCCAGGCCTTCACGATCACCGTACCCGGCATGCGCGACCTGACCAGCCTGCAGCTGTCCAAGCTGATGGGTGCGGGCTGGAACCTGGGCAACTCGCTGGAGGCCATCGGTGGCGAGACCGCCTGGGGCAATCCGCCGGCCACGCAGGCACTGTTCAACGCCGTCAAGGCCGCCGGCTTCAAGACCGTGCGCATCCCGGTGTCCTGGAAGCAGTACGCCGACGGCAACGACAACATCAGCGCCACCTGGATGAGCCGCGTGACCCAGGTCGTCAACTACGCGAAGAACGCCGGCCTCTACACGATGATCAACATCCACTGGGACGGCGGCTGGATGCAGCCCACCTATGCCAACCAGGCGCTGGCCAATGCGCGCATCACGAAGTTCTGGACGCAGATCGCCAACAACTTCAAGGGCTACGACGACACGCTGCTGTTCGCCGGCACCAACGAGGTCATGAAGGACGGCGACTACGGCACGCCCACCGTCGAGTACTACACGGTGCAGAACGGCTTCAACCAGGCCTTCGTCAACGCGGTGCGTGCCACCGGCGGCGGCAACCTGGCCCGCCACCTGATCGTGCAGGGCTTCAACACCAACATCGATCACACGGTCAATTTCGCCACGCTGCCGAATGACACCGCCACCAAGCGGCTGATGATGGAAGTCCACTTCTACGACCCCTACAACTTCACCCTCAACGAGAACAGCACGATCTGGCAATGGGGCGCCGCCGCCACCAGCGCCGCCAACACCGAAAGCTGGGCCAACGAGGCGTTCGTGGATGCCCAGTTCCAGAAGATGAAGACCCGCTTCGTCGATGCCGGCGTGCCGGTGATCCTGGGTGAGTTCGGCGCCATCCGCCGCACGCAGTACGCAGGCGCCGAAACCTACCGCACGAACTGGACGCGCTACGTCGCCCGCGCGGCCTGGACACGCGGCGCCGTGCCCGTCTGGTGGGACGCCGGCTCGCCCAACGCCAACCACAGCATGGGCCTGTTCGACCGCAGCAGCGGCGCACAGGTTCACCCCGGCCTGGTCAGCGCCGTCGTGAACGCGGCCAAGTGATCGTGCGGGGCCGGGCCAAGACGCCCGGCCTTCCTCGCCCCCCAAGAGAAGAGCCCCATGAAATTCATTGTCACCCTACTGTTCACGCTCGCCTCGTTGGCGGCGCAGGCCAGCGCCTGGCGCGAGGTCAGCAGCACCGAACTCGCCCGCGAGATGTCGCCGGGCTGGAACCTCGGCAACTCGATGGAGGCCATTGGCGGCGAGACGGCCTGGGGCAATGCGCGCACGACGCGCCCGCTCATCCAGGCCGTCAAGGCCGCCGGTTTCAAGTCCATCCGCATTCCGCTGGCCTGGCAGCAGTACACCGATGCGCAAGGCCGCATCAAGCCCGAGTGGATGGCCCGCGTGACCGAGGTGGTGGGCTGGGCGCGCGAGGCTGGCCTCATCGTCATGATCAACATCCACTGGGACGGCGGCTGGATGCAGCCCACGGCCCGGCACCAGGCCGAGGTGAACCGCCGCCTCGCGCTGTACTGGACGCAGATCGCCGAGCACTTCAAGGACCACGACGAAGGCCTGCTGTTCGCCGGCACGAACGAGGTCATGGTGGAAGGCGACTACGGCAAGCCCAGTGCCGAGTACGTGAAGGTGCAGAACAGCTTCAACCAGACCTTCGTGAGCACGGTGCGCGCCACCGGCGGCCACAACCCGCGCCGCCACCTCATCGTGCAGGGTTTCAACACCAACATCGACCACACGGTGGACTTCGCCGTGCTGCCCGCCGACCCCACACCGGGCCGGCTGATGATGGAAGTGCACTACTACGACCCCTACGAGTTCACGCTGAACAACGAGGGCCAGGTCTGGCAATGGGGGCGCGGCGCGACGACTGCCAAGGCCACCGCCGGCTGGGGTGATGAGGCCCATGTGGACCGGCAGTTCGACAAGATGAAGGTCCGATTCGTGGACCGGGGCGTGCCCGTCATCCTGGGCGAATACGGCGCCGTGGCACGCCCGTCGCAGCCCGGTGCGGCGCGCTACCGCGCCGACTGGAATGCGTACGTGACGCGCGCCGCCCACCGGCGCGGGCTGGTGCCGGTGTACTGGGACAACGGCGTGTTCGACAAGCGCGAGGGCTTCGCGCTGTTCGACCGGGCAACCGGCCGCGTACTGGATGGCGCCCTGCTGGCCGCCATCATGGGCGCCATGCGCAGCGACTGAGCCGCACGCGGCGCGGGCCGGGTCAGCGGCTGATCAGCAGATCTTCCGCCGTCTTGCCGGCGGCCAGCGCGTCCTTGAACCAGTTGGGCCGCTTGCCCACGCCGGACCAGGTGCGGCCGGCGCCATCGGTGTACTTGGCCACGCCGCCCGCCTTCTTGGCCGCAGCCGCCTTGCGCGGCTGGCTGGCAGCGGCACGCTTGCGTGCCACGCGGGCCGGCTTGCCGCCGAACAGCTCGTCGGCCGTGATGTCGTAATGGGCAATGGCTTCCTTGATGCGGTCAATCACATCCGACTTCTCGCGCGAGCGCAATGCGTCGGCCTGTTTCTGCAATTGAGCAATCTGCTTCAACAGGGTTTGCAAACTCTTGGCCATTCGGTGCTCCATTGAAATCGTTGTCTGGCGCGTCGAATTCAATCACGGAAGTTTCATTCGCTGAATGAATCGGACTCAATGAAAACCCATAGACGCAGCAATGCGGCCCAATGAATGCCGCAAAGGCAGACATCGCTCAACATGAATGCACGCCGCAGTGCGGACGGCGTCCTAACGTTCGCCTCACTTTCGCCTCATCGAGCGCTCACCTCGGCTTTCTAGAGTCCATGGCGTCGGCTGCGCCGCAGCCTGTTGCTCAAGGAGCCCGCCATGACCCAGACCACCAAGCTCACCCTGACCGCAGCCGCCGCCGCCCTGCTGGGCGCCGGTGTGACGCTGACCACCGCGGCCAATGGCTGGGCGCTGCCCGGCCTGACCAAACCGCAGGCGCCCGTGACGGCGCCCGCGGCTGACAACACCGCCGGCAGCGCCGCCCCGGCTGCCACCGTCGCGCTGGCCGCCGCCGCCACGCCGGCCCCCGCCGCCGCACTGCCGCCCGCGCTCGTGCCCAACTACCGCGCCATCGTGCAGAGCCAGGGCCCGGCCGTCGTCGGCATCACCGTGGCCGGCCTGCACAAGGCCGGCAGCGAGGAGCGTGCGGAGCTGCCGCAAGGCATGGAGAACGATCCCTTCTTCCGCTTCTTCCGCGGCGTGCCGGGCCTGCGCATGCCGCAGCAGGGCGCCCAGCCCTTTCGCGGCCAGGGCTCGGGCTTCATCATCAGCCCCGACGGCCTGGTGCTGACGAATGCCCATGTCGTGCGCGACGCCAAGCAGGTCACCGTCAAGCTCAGCGACCGCCGCGAGTTCGCGGCCCAGGTGGTGGGCAGCGACCCGGCCACCGACATCGCCGTGCTGAAGCTGGACGCCAAGAACCTGCCCACCGTGCAGCTGGGCAATGCCAAGCAGGTGCAGGTGGGCGACTACGTGCTGGCCATCGGCGCGCCGTATGGCTTCGAGCAGACGGCCACGCAGGGCATCGTCAGTGCCAAGGGCCGCAGCCTGCCGGGCGACAGTGTCGTGCCCTTCATCCAGACCGACGCGGCCGTGAACCCCGGCAACTCCGGCGGCCCGCTGTTCGACGCCTCGGGCCGCGTCGTGGGTGTCAACGCACAGATCTATTCGCAGAGCGGCGGCTTCCAGGGCCTGGCCTTCTCCATCCCCATCGACGTGGCGCTGAAGATCAAGGACCAGATCGTCGCCACCGGCAAGGTGGAGCACGCGCGCCTGGGCGTCACGCTGCAGGACCTGTCCGCGCCGCTGGCCACCTCCTTCGGCCTGGAGGCGCCGGACGGCGCGCTGGTCTCCAGCGTCATGCCGGGCAGTGCGGCCGCCAAGGCGGGCCTGAAGCCGGGCGATGTCATCACCGCCATCGATGGCGAGCCGGTGCGCATCGCCGGCGATGTGTCCAGCCGCGTGGGCCTGGCCCAGCCGGGGGACAAGCTCAAGCTCAGCCTGTGGCGCGACAAGAAGGGCCTGACCGAGACCGTCGCGCTGGGCCGCGCCGACAAGGAGACCCAGGAAGCCAGCGCGGCGCCGCAGGGCGGCCAGCTGGGCCTGGCGCTGCGCCCGCTGCAGCCGCAGGAGCTGCGCGGCTCGGGCCTGGACGGCGGCCTGCTGATCGAGCGCGTGACCGGCCCGGCGCAACTGGCCGGCGTGCAGCCCGGTGACGTGCTGCTGGCGCTGAACGGCAAGCCTGTGCAGAGCGTGGACGAGGTGCGCGCAGCGATGAAGGACAAGCCCGCCTCGGTGGCCCTGCTGGTCTCGCGCAACGGGCAGCAGATCTTCGTGCCGGTGCGCATGGGCTGAGGCCCGAGGCCGCAAGGGCGCGCGCTTGCGATACACCGCCGCATGGCCATAGGGATGGCCATGCGGCGCCCGTACTGCTGCAATCCGCGCCTCTTTCGCTTCACACGGCCCCCGCCCCATGCCGCTTTGTTTTCCTAACCTGCGCGCTGCCTGCGCCGCGGCCGCGCTGCTCGGTGTCATCGCGTCGGCCACGGCCGGCGAGCCTGCACCCAGGACGCTGGAGTTCGTCAAGGACAGCCCCCTGCCCGCCCGCGTGACGCTGCTGACTCGACAAGGCCCGATCGGCCGGGACACGCCGTTCTACAACGGCTACCGCCCGCAGCTGCGCTTCGCCGGCATGAAGGACGGCGTCACCTGCGCGCTCAAGCTGCCGCCGCCAGCCGACAAGCTGGAGCCCGGCGAGACAGCCGACCTGACGGCCACCTGCCTGGACACGCTGCGGCTGCGCGAGGACCAGCTGGAATTCGGCGTCTACGAGGGCGGCCGCCAGGTGGGCCGCGGCACACTCAAGCTGCCCGGCTGAGCGCCGCCTTGCCTCAGGGCATGCCGTTGTCGACGTAGGTCGAAAAACCCGGCTGGGCGCCGAGTCGCTGCAGCCAGGCGCTCACCGCCGGCAGTGACGCCCGCTCGATGGGCGCGTTCAGCCAGCGCTGCGCCGACAGCCCCAGCACCACGTCGGCCAGCGTGAATGCATCCCCCGTCACGAACGCCCCGGTACGCGCCAGCTGCGCGTCCAGCATCGCCATGTGCCGGTTCCAGCCCGCCACGCTGGCTTGAACCGCCTCCGGCGCCGCCGGCTGGCCGCGCACCAGCGCCATGAAGGCCGTGCGCCACGAGTTGTTCAGCTCCCCGGCCTGCCAGTCCATCCACTGCTCCACCCGCGCGCGGGCCTGCGGCTCGGCGGGCAGCAGTGCCGTGACGCCGTGCTTGGCGGCCAGGTAGCGGCAGATGCTGTTGCTCTCCCACAGCACGAAGTCGCCATCGACGAGCACCGGGATCAGCCCGTTGGGGTTGAGCGCCAGGTACTCGGGGTCCTGCGGCGAGCGGAAGCCCGCGCCCCAGTCCTCGCGGGGCAGGTCCAGGCCCAGCAGGGTGGCCGTCCAGGCGACCTTGCGCACGTTGATGGAGGTGAGGCGGCCGAGCAGTTTCATGCCGCCGAGTGTCGCCTCAGCCACAGGCCGAACAGCAGCGCCGTGACGTACATGCTGACCGAGTACAAAGCCGCCGGCAGCGCGACCGGGAACTGCTGCAGCACGCCCAGCGCGAGGTACAGCGCCAGCGTCGAGTTGTGCACGCCCACCTCGAAGCCGATGGCGATGCACAGCGACCGCGGCAGCCGCGCGACGCGGCCCAGGCCGTAGCCGGCGGCCAGGCTCAGCACATTAAAGGCCAGCACGGCGCCACCCAGCTCGCCGGCTGCGCTCATCAAGGCCTCGCGCTCCTTGGCGATGGCCGCCACGGTCAGCACCACCAGCAGCACGGCGGACAGCGCCTTCACCGGCTTGTCCAGCCGTGCGGCGAGGTCGGGCCGCGAACGCCGCACCGCCATGCCCAGCAGCACGGGCACGGCGATGACACCGATGACCTCCGCCAGCTTCTGCCACGGCAGCGGCACCACCTGCCCGCCGCCGGCGTAGTGCGCGATGGCCCAGTTGGCGATCAGCGGCAGCGTTGCGAGCGACAGCACGGTGTTCAACGCCGTCAGCGACAGGTTCATCGCGACATGCCCGCCGAACAGGTGGCTGAACAGGTTGGCCGTGATGCCGCCCGGCGACGCGGCCAGCAGCATCAGGCCCACGGCGTACAGCGGCGGCAGCTGGAACGCAGCGATGACGGCCACGCACACGAGTGGCAGCACGAGAACCTGCAGGCCCAGCGCCAGCACGGCGGCCAGCGGGTGGTCGCGCAAGCGGCGGAAGTCGTCCAGCGTCAGCGACAGGCCCAGGCCGGCCATGACGACGGCGAGCACGCCGAGCAGCGCGTTGGTCAACACGGCAGCGGTCACGGCCTCAGTCCCGGAAGTTGCTGTTCAGGCGGTCCAGCTTGCGCAGCAACGCCGGCCACACGAAGGCGCCGCCCAGGCCGCCGGTCTGCACGCGCATCGCCTCGGCGGTGCCGCGCAGGATGGCGGGGTCCACCTGTGTGAGCGCGCCACCGCCGCTCTGCGCGGCGAGCTGGATGCGGCAGGTCGCCTCGAAGGTGTGCATGGCCAGGAAGGCGTCGGCCACCGACTTGCCGACTGTCAGCAGGCCGTGGTTCTTCAGCAGCAGGAAGGTGGCGGCGCCCAGGTCGGCCTGCAGGCGCGGGCCCTCGTCGGGGCGGAAGGCCACGCCCTCGTAGCCATGCGTGGCCAGCGACGCCAGCACGAAGGTGCTCTGCTGCGAAATGGGCAGCACGCCGCCCGCCTGCGCGCTGACCGCCACCCCGGCCGTCGTGTGGGTGTGCAGCACGCACTGCACGTCGGGCCGCGCCGCGTGCACGGCGCTGTGGATGACGAAGCCGGCCGGGTTGACCGGGTACGGCGAGTCGATCACCTTGTTGCACTGGCCGTCCACCTTCACGAGGCTGCTGGCCGTGATCTCGTCGAACATCAGCCCATAGGGGTTGATGAGGAAGTGATGCTCGGGGCCGGGCACGCGGGCGCTGATGTGGGTGAAGACGAGGTCGTCCCAGCCCATCAGCGCGACGAGCCGGTAGCAGGCGGCGAGGTCTTCGCGCAGCGCCCATTCTTCCGGGCTCACCTGGTCGCGCACGGTCGAGGTCATGGCTGTCTCCTTCAAGTGGTTGTGCGGCGATTGGGGCATGCGCGGGGCTTGTCGATCTGTCCGAAACCGGACAATTCAGGGCATGCCCGAATACCAGGCCCTGCATAACAACCCGTGGTTCGCGTCGCTGCCCGCCACGCTGGCCGACGCGGTGCTGGCCGCCGGCCGCGTGCAGCGCCTGGCCGCGGGCGAGGTGCTGTTCCGCCAGGGCGATGCGCCGGGCGACTGGCATGCCGTGTGCAGCGGCGCGATCAAAGCCAGCAGCACGGCGGTGGACGGCACCGAGTCCATCCTCGCCGTGCTGGAGCCGGGCAACTGGTTCGGCGAGATCTCGCTGCTGGACGGCGGCCCGCGCGTGCACGACGCCACCGCCGTGGGCGCCACCACCGTGTTCGCCGTGCCGGCCGACGCCTTTGCGCGCTTCATGCAGGACCCGCTGTTCGCCGCCGCGCTGGCGCGGCTGATGGCCGGGCGGCTGCGCACGCTGTTCGGCATCGTCGAGGACGCCACGCTGCGCCCCACCCGCGCCCGGCTGGCCCGGCGCCTCGCGCTGCTGGCGCGCGGCGATGCGACGCTGGCCACCGAGCCGCGCCGGCAGCTGCCGGTGTCTCAGGAGGCATTGGCCATGATGCTGGGGCTGACCCGTCAGACGCTGAGCAAGGAGCTGGGCGAGCTGGCCAAGGCCGGCGCCGTGAAGCTGGGCTACCGCAGCATCGCCATCATCGACGCTGCGCTACTGGACCGGCTGGGCGAGTAACCGCACCGTCCAGCGGCCGGCGTCGTCGCAGGCCAGCTGCACCAGGCCCGGCCCCGGCACGCCGCCCATGCGTGCATCGCTGAGCGCGGTCAGCTCGCGCAGCAGCACGCTGACGCGCGCGTCCAGCCGCTTGGCCAGCCGCGTCAGCGCGACGGGCTCACCGGCCGGCGCCAGCTCGCGCAGCGTCTGCAGCAGCTCAGCCTGCATGCCGCGTCAGCACGACCGGGATGGACTTGCTGGTGGGCGTGCGCGCGGTGATGGAAAAACTCTCCAGCGGCACCAGCGGGTTGGTCTCGGGGTAGTAGCTGGCCAGGCAGCCGCGCGGGATGTCGTAGGCCACCAGCAGGAAGCGCTCGGCACGGCGCTGCTGCACGTCGCCACCGGCCTCACCAATGTAGAGGCTGGTGATGTCCACCCAGTCACCCGCTTTCAGGCCCAGGTCCTTCAGGTCGTCGGCGTGGATGAAGACGACGCGGCGGTGACCGTAGACGCCGCGATAGCGGTCGTCGTGGCCGTAGATGGTGGTGTTGTACTGGTCGTGCGAGCGCAGCGTGGTCAGCGTGAAGACGCGTTGGTCCCGGTGGCGATCGGCCACGCGCTCTGTGGCCAGGTCGGTCGGCAGCGCATGCGTGCTGAACGCCGCGCGGCCGCTGGCCGTGGCCCAGACGCGCTCGCTGGCCGTGTTGCGCAGCCGGAAGCCGCCGGGGGCCTTGAGCTTCTCGTTGAAGCCGGCGAAGTCCGGCAGCACGGCCTCGATCTTGTCGCGGATGCGGGCGTAGTCGCCGGCGAGCTGCAGCCACGGCGTGCGGCTGTTCGGCAGCGTGGCCGCGGCCATGCGTGCGACCAGCATCGGCTCGGACAGCAGGTGCTCGCTGGCCGGCGCGTTCATACCGTGCGACAGGTGCACCATGCTCATCGAGTCTTCCACCGTGACGCCCTGCGGGCCGCTGGCCTGCAGGTCGATCTCGGTGCGGCCCAGCACCGGCAGCACCAACGCCTGACGGCCGTGCACGACGTGGCTGCGGTTGAACTTGGTGGTGATGTGCACCGTCAGCCCGCACTGGCGAAGCGCGCGCCACGTGGCCGCCGTGTCGGGCGTGGCCGCCGCGAAGTTGCCGCCCATCGCGATGAAGACCTTGCCCCGGCCGTCCAGCATGGCCTGGATGGCGCCGACCGTGTCGACGCCGTGCGCGCGCGGCGGCGTGAAGCCGAACACCTCGCCCAGCTTGTCGAGAAAGGCGGGCGCGGGCTTCTCGTAAATGCCCATCGTGCGGTCGCCCTGCACATTGCTGTGGCCACGCACCGGGCAGGCGCCGGCGCCAGGCCGGCCCAGGTTGCCGCGCAGCAGCAGCAGGTTGACGATCATCTGGATGGTCGCCACCGAATGCCGGTGCTGCGTGATGCCCATGCCCCAGCAGGCGATGACGCGCTCGCTGTTGGCGTAAAGGTCGGCCGCCTGCTCGATCTGCTCGCGGGTCAGCCCCGAGGCCTCGACGAGCGGTGCCCATGGCTGCTCGCGCAGCTCGGTGACGAAAGACTCGAAGCCGGTCGTGTGCTCGGCGATGAAGGCCTCGTCCAGCAGCCCGCGCTCGACGACGCGCTTGCACATGCCCTTGAGCAACGCGAAGTCGCCACCCACCTTGAGCTGGAAGTAGTGGCTGCTGATCGGCGAGTCGCCCAGCGTGGCCATCTCCATCGGGTTCTGCGGGTCGGCAAAGCGCTCCAGGCCCCGCTCGCGCAGCGGGTTGAAGCTGATGATGCGCGCGCCGCGCTTGCGGGCCGCGCGCAGCTCGCCCAGCATGCGCGGGTGGTTGGTGCCGGGGTTCTGGCCGAACACGAGGATGCAGTCGGCCTGTTCGAAGTCCGCCAGCGTCACCGTGCCCTTGCCGACGCCGATGGTGGGCCTGAGCCCCGAGCCGCTGGGCTCGTGGCACATGTTGGAGCAGTCGGGGAAGTTGTTGGTGCCGAACTCGCGCACGAACAGCTGGTACAGAAAGGCGGCCTCGTTGCTGGTGCGACCCGACGTGTAGAAGATGGCCTCGTTCGGGTCAGCCAGCGCCTGCAGCTCGCTGGCGATCAGCGCGAAGGCGGCGTCCCAGCTGGTGCGCTCGTAGCGGTCCGTCTGCGGGTTGTAGGCCAGCGGCTCGGTCAGCCGGCCAGTGGCCTCCAGCTCGTAGTCCGACACCTCGGCCCACTCGCTCAAGGTCTTCGCGGCGATGACCTCGGGCGTGGCCCGCCGCGCCGTCGCTTCGGCAGCCACGGCCTTGGCGCCGTTCTCGCAGAACTCGAAGGTGGAGCGGTGGTCGCGGTCCGGCCACGCGCAGCCGGGGCAGTCGAAGCCGTCGGCCTGGTTGGCGTGCAGCAGCGTCTTGGCGCCCTTCACCGGCACGCCCTGCTCGTTCAGGTGCCTGGCCACGCTCTTCAGCGCGCCCCAGCCCCCGGCGGGGCCGTCGTACAGCTCGATCTTCTTGGCTTCGCTCATGGTGAGGCAGCCTAGCACCGCAGGCCGGGCCGGCCTGCGGTGCGCCCTCCCCCGCCCTCAGCGCGCCACGCTAGTCGCGCAGCACTCGCCCCCCCGTACACGGGGGTGCCCCGGGTGAATTGCGCCCCATCTAGGGGTGCCCGTAGGCGGATATGGCCGGTATTCTCCAACCCACTAAAGTTTGTCTTCAGGAATCGGCATGTTCCGCAAAATCGCCCTGTCCAGCCTCATCGCATTCGGTTTCGCCGGCGGCGCGCAGGCCGCCAGCTATGGCTCGGTCAACTTCGGTGACATCACCCCGGAGTTCGATACCTTCGGCACCCACGCCATCGCAGTTGGCGACTTCACATTCGACTTCTTTTTCAAGGCGTCCCAGCCGTACATCGGCTCCGCTACCTTGAGCGACCTGCCGACCGTGTTCCTGGGCACGCAGCGCTACAACATCGACGGCCTGACGCTGTCGCTGTGGCAGGACGTGGGCACCAGCATCGGCAGCTTTGACGCAGCCGATGTGTCGTTGGGCACCTTCCCGATCACGGGCGACTACATCAGCATCCAGACGCCGAACGTCTTCGGTGCTGGCAACTACTTCTTCCGTGCGGAAGGCACTGCGACGGGCACCCTGGGCGGCCGCCTCTCGTACACCGCGTCCGCCGTCGCCGTGCCGGAGCCGCAAACCTACGCCATGCTGCTGGCTGGCCTGGGTGCCATCGGCTTCCTGGCCCGCCGCCGCCGCGCCTGATCTCACCGCGCGTGAATGCAAGGGCCTGCCATGCAGGCCCTTTTCTTTTGGTGCGCTCGAAATCGCAGCTCACTCAGGCCACGCGGCGGCCAGGCGTGGAGCCCGCTCACCCCACGGGCCGATGTTCCGTGCCCTCGCCGCGGGTGACAAACAGCATCCGGCTGGGCGCGAACACCCGGGCCGTGTGCCACACCCCGCGCGGCACCAGTTGTGCGGCCCGGCCGGTCAGGCGCACCACTGTTTCTCCCTCGGCCAGCGCCAGCACCAGCGCCACATCGCCGCTGAGCAGGTAGATGAACTCGTCGCCCTGCGGATGCCGCTCCCAGTTGGGCCAGTCCTGCGTGCACTCGAACTCGGTGATCAGCCAGCCCTGGTCGAACTCGCCCAGCTGCTCGGGCGGCAAGCCCCAGAAGGCCTCGCCACCCGCTACCGGGGTGGCGCTGCCGTCATGGGCCAGATGAACGTAGGTGGTGTCAGGGGTCAACGGCATGGCACGGGCACTCCTGCGCGGCAACACGCCCGCCCGGCCAGCCTAGGGCAGTTGCGGCTCTGAAGGCAATCCCAGGCCATGAACTCGCGTCACGCGCAGGATCTGTCGCCCAGCGCCGCCCGGCTATCCTCCCCCGCATGCCGCGCACCCTGCATTCCGCCCTCCTGAGTCTGGCCCTGTGCCTGACCCTCTCTGCCTGCAGCGAGGTGGCCAACGGGCCGGGCATGATCAGCCAGCGCATCGGTGAACAGGTGCGCAACCCGGCGGCCACCACGGTGGACCTCGGCCGACTCACCAGCTTCGGCTGGGACCGCTTCGTCGTCTTCAAGCCCGGCACCTCGCGGGAAGACATTTGCGCCTTCATCGGCGCCGGCCGCAACCACTGCGGGCGCATCGTGCGCTACACGGCCGTGCCGCCGGACTGCGTGGCCCTGGCGTTCGCGCTGGACGACCAGCTGACCCACCTGGAGCTGCACGCGCTGGCCAACGGCCGGCTGGAGGCTGGCACGCCGCCCCGCAGCGTGCCGCGCGCCGCGGCCGTGTTCCGCATTCACCGCGAGACTTCGGAGCGCGTCTGGCTGGAAGCCCAGACCCCGCCCTCAGCCCCTTGACCCCTGCACGATGCGACGAGTCCTGATCATTGACGACCACCCCGGCGTGGGCCAGGCGCTGGAGCTGCTGCTGTCCCTGCACGACATCGAGGCCAGCGTGGCGGCCAGCCCGGCCGAGGGTCTGGCGCTGCTGGAGACGCGGCCCTTCGGGCTGGTCATCCAGGACATGAACTTCACGACCGACACGACGTCCGGCGAGGAAGGCGAGGCGCTGTTCCGCGCCATCCGCGCCAAGCGGCCCGACCTGCCCATCATCCTGCTCACCGCCTGGACGCGGCTGGACGCCGCCGTGGCACTGGTGAAGGCAGGCGCGGCGGACTACCTGGCCAAGCCGTGGGACGACGCCAAGCTGGCGGCCACGGTGGAGAACCTGCTCGAGCTGGGCGAGGCCAGCCGCGAAGTGGCGCAGCTGCGCGAGGCGCGACGGCAGCGCAAGGCGTCGCTGGCACGCCGACACGACCTCTCGGGCCTGGTGTTCGAGGCCGACGCGACGCTGAGCCTGCTGGAGCTGGCCGGCCAGATCGCCGCCGCGCCGGTGCCGGTGCTCATCACCGGCCCCAACGGCGCGGGTAAGGAGCGCATCGCGGCCTTTGTGCATGCGAACTCGGCGGCCAAGGACGGCCCCTTCGTCGCGCTGAACTGCGGCGCGCTGCCGGCGGACCTCATCGAGGCGGAACTCTTCGGCAGCGACAGCGGCGCCTACACCGGCGCGGCCAAGGCGCGCGTGGGCCGCTTTGAGGCGGCGGACGGCGGCACGCTGTTCCTGGACGAGATCGGCAACCTGCCGCTGGCCGGCCAGGTGAAGCTGCTGCGCGTACTGGAGACCGGCCAGTTCGAGCGGCTGGGATCCAGCAAGACGCGCCAGACCCGGGTGCGCGTGCTGTCGGCCACCAACGCCGACCTGCGTGCGATGGTGAAGGCCGGCAGCTTCCGCGAGGACCTGTTCTACCGTCTCAACCTCATCGAGCTCAGGCTGCCCCCGCTGGCCGAACGGCGCGACGACGTGCTGCCGCTGGCCGAGCATTTCCTGGCCGGCCGCGCGCGGCTGGGCGAGGCGGCACGCGACGCGCTGCTGGCGCACCGCTGGCCGGGCAATGTGCGCGAGCTGAAGAACGCCGTGGAGCGCGCCGCGCTGCTGGGCGGTGGCGGCGAGATCACGCCTGCCCTGCTCGGGCTGGACGACCTGCCCGGCAGCGGCACTGCCTGGCGCAACCTCGACGAGCCCAGCCGCGACGCCGTCGTCGCCGCGCTCGGTTCAGCGGCCGGCAACGTCAGCCGCGCAGCGGCGCAGCTGGGGCTGTCGCGCCAGGCGCTGTACCGGCGGCTGGAGCGCTACGGCATCACCCCATGAGGCCGCTGTCCCTGCGCGCCCGCGCGCTGCTGGCGCTGGCGACGGCCGCCGCCGTGCCACCGCTGGTCATCCTGGGCGTGCGCCGGCTGGGCCTGGGCGACGGCTGGGCGCTGGCGGCCGCCATGGCCGTGATGCTGCCGCTGCTGGCCTGGCTGGCGGCGTGCTGGCTGGCGCCGCTGCAGCGGCTGACGCGCGCGCTCGAAGGCGCGGTGCTGAGCTACCGCGACGGCGACTTCAGCCTCAACCTCGCGCCCGACGGCCCGCGCGAGCTGGCCGGCCTGATGCAAGGCCATGCCGAGCTGGGCCAGGCGCTGCGCGAGCAACGGCAGCACCTGGCCCAGCGCGAGCTGCTGCTGGACACGGTGGTGCAAAACACGCCCACGGCGCTGGTGCTGACCGGGCCCGGCGGCAAGGTGGCGATTGCCAACCTGGCAGCACGCCAGCTGCTGGCCGGCGGGCGCAGCCTGACGGGGCTGGACTTCGCCGCCGTCATCGCGCCGCTGCCGGCGCCGCTGCGCGACGCGCTGCAGGGCGAGGCCGACCAGCTGTTCTCCGTCGCGCTGCCCGACCAGCCCGAGGAAACCTTCCACCACAGCACGCACGCATTCCGGCTGCAGGGCCAGCCCCACCGGCTGCGGCTGCTGCGGCGCATGACGCGCGAACTGTCACGCGCCGAGGTGGCGACGTGGAAGCGCGTCATCCGCGTGCTGAGCCACGAGCTCAACAACTCGCTGGCGCCCATCTCGTCGCTGGCGCACAGCGGCGCCGAGCTGGCGCGGCGCGGCGACACCGCACGGCTGCCGCAGGTGCTGGCCAGCATCGGTGAACGGGCATCGCACCTGCACGGCTTCCTGAGCGGCTACGCCAGCTTCGCCAAGCTGCCGGCACCGCGCCGCGAGGCGGTGGATTGGGCGGCGTTCCTGCAACGGCTGGACACGCTGGCCGAGTTCTACATCGACGGCGCGCTGCCGGCGGCGCCCGGCTGGTTCGACGCCGCACAGGTGGAGCAGGCGCTGCTGAACCTCATCAAGAACGCGCACGAGTCGGGCAGCGCCGCCGACGAGATCGCGCTGCGCGTGGGCATGGCCGGCGGCGAGCAGCGCATCGAGGTGCGGGACCGCGGCCCCGGCATGAGCGAAGCCGTGCTGGCGCAGGCGCTGCTGCCGTTCTATTCCACCAAGCGTGCCGAGCCGGGCACGCCGGGTGGCACAGGCCTGGGCCTGGCGCTGGTGCGTGAAATCGTGGAAGCGCACGACGGCCGCGTGACGCTGGCCAACCGCGACGGCGGCGGCCTGTGTGTGGCGATCAGCCTGCCGGGATCAGCAACGCCGCCAGGCCACTGAAGCTCAGGAAGGCCAGCGCGGTGGAGGCCAGGATGATGCGTGCGATGCGGCCGGTGTCCGCGCCGTAGCGCTCGGCCAGCAGCGACACATTGCTCGCGCTGGGCAACGCGGCGGCCAGTGTCAGCGCGATGAGCTGGCCCGGCGTCAGCAGTGCGCCCAGCGCCTGGGCGGCGCTGCCCAGCGCGAACACCAGCGCCGGGTGCAGCACCAGCTTGATGGCGGCCACCGGCAGGTAGTGCGATACCGGTGTCACGCGGCCGGCGGCCCGGTTGGCGCGGCCGGAGCGGCTGAGCACGGCGCCAATGGTGAACAAGGCCACCGGCGACGCCGCCTCGGCCAGCATGGCCACGGTCTTGTTCAGCGGGCCCGGCAGGCTCACGCCCAGCGTGCCGACCAGTGCGCCCGCCGCGATGGCCCAGGGCAGCGGGTTTGACGCCGCGGCCTTGAGCGCCTGCACGAAGGCGGCCCGCTCGGCGCGCAGCCCCGGCCCGGCCTGGGCCAGCGCCAGGCACAGCGAGCTGGTGACGAACAGGTCGGCCAGGATGGTGCTGATGACCACGCCACCGGCCTGCGGCCCCAGCAGCGCGACGATCAGCGGCACGCCCATGAAGCCGGTGTTGGGAAACGCGGCCACCAGCGCGCCCAGCGCCAGGTCCTTCATCGTCACGGTCGGCGCACGCGTCAGCCGCAGCGTCAGGAACACAAGGCCCAGCGCCGCAGCCAGGTACACGCCCAGCAGCGCCGGGTTCAGCAACTGCAGCACCGGCGTGTCGCGCCCGAAGCGGAACAGCAGGCAGGGCAGCGCGAAGAACAGCACGAAGCCGTTCAGGCCAGGGATGGCGCTGTCGGGCAACCAGCCGCGCTGGGCAGCCAGCCAGCCGCACAGCACAAGGGCGAAGAAGGGGAAGGTGGTGGCAAGGACGGCAAGCATGCGCAGGCGAGCGGGGCAGACGGGCAGCGGCGTGCGGGCCGCAGTATCCGGGAGCCCGCGCCTCCCCGTGAGCGAATGCGCGCCGCCCCCGCCTTCGTCCACGCAGGGGATGGCCGGCGACTCCGGGTCACCCCTAATATGCGGTGATGCGCATGCCCAACCTGTCTTTGCCGCCCCCTGCCGCCGCCGCTCCGCTGGACGAAGGCCAGGCACTCGGCGTCTGGCGGCTGGAGAAGCCCCTGCCCGACGGCGAGCAGGCACATGCCGGCCAGTGGTACAGCGCGCACCACGGGCGCGCCGCCGAGCAGAAGGCGGCCGTGCTGGTGCTGGACCGCAGCGACCAGGGCGCCGGCGTCATGCTGCGTTATGCCGACCAGGCCGGCGACCTTGCCTCGCTGCAGCACCCGCACATCGCCGTGCCCAGCGACAGCGGCGTCACGCCCGACGCCCACCCCTACCTCATCATTGAGGGCTCGCACGGCGAGCCGCTGCTGCCGCAGCTGCACCAGCTCAGCCTGCGCCAGCGCATCGAACTGCTGGTGCAGCTGTGCGAGGCACTGCGCTCGGCCCACCAGCAGGGCTGGCTGCTGGCCGAGCTGGACCCGGCCATGATCTGGCTGGACGCCGACGGCAACGTGCGGCTGATGGGCCTGGGGCTGGCCCGCATCCCCGACCCCACCGACCCCTTCGACCGCGGCCTCAGCCTGGGCGCCGCCCCGGCCTTCACGGCGCCGGAGCGCCGCGACGGTGCGCCGCCCAGCCTGGCCAGCGAGGTCTACGGCCTGGGCGCCTTTGCCCGCGTGCTGATCTGCGGCTGGGAAGACACGCCACGGGGCCTGGCGCCGATGCGCGGCAGCTCGGCCGACCAGTGGCCCCGCCTCAGCGAGCGGCTGCAACTGCAGCTGGACGCGCTGCTGCGCGCAACGATGGCGGAAGCGCCCGAGCTGCGCACGCGGGGCGCCGAGAGCCTGGCCGACGAACTGCGCGAATGGCTGGGCCAGGCGCCCAAGCGCAGTGCGCTGGCCGGCCGCACGCGCGCGGCCCGGGATCAGCTGCCCTGGTGGAAGCGCTGGCTGCGTCCGCAGTCGCCCTGAGCCACTGAAGCCGGCGCACGGGCCGGGCTTGTCGGGATGCCCGCCACGCAGCACTGGGCAACAATGCGGCCCCCAAACCCGGAGGCTCCCATGGCCCGCTCCCCGCGGCTTTCCGCACCGCTGACATCTGCGCACCGCCCGGTGGCGCGCGCCCACTGATGGCCGCCGCGGGTCACCCACAGCCCGGGCTGTTCGGCCTGGGCGCGCTGCGCCTGAGCCGCCCGGCAAGCTGGCAGCAAATCCTGGCCCTGCTGGCCGGCGTGGTGCTGGGCGTTGTCGGGGTTGAGCTGGCCCGCCATCACCCGCTGTCGGGCCCACTGGCCGTCGTGGCCTGGGGCCTGGCCGCCGCTGCGGGCGCCGTGCTGTGGGTGAAGTCGCCGGCCTTGCTGCTGGCACCGCTGCCGCTGATCGGCCTGGCGCCCTGGACCGGCTGGATCAGCTTCGAGGAACTGGACCTGCTGGTGACTGCCTGCGGCTGCGGCGGCTATCTGGCTTATGCAGTGCAGCTCAATGCCCGCGACCGCGCGCCGGCCTGGCGCCACGGGCTGCTGTATTCGCCTGCGGTGCTGCTGCTGATCATGGCCCTGGCCGCATCGGCACTGCTGGGCATGTGGCGCGGCTTCGCGGATGCCGGCGGCATTGCCTTGGGCTGGTTCCACGGCTATCACGAGCCCATGAACTCGGTGCGCAACGGCAAGGCGCTGTTCCTGGCGCTGGCGCTGCTGCCGCTGTGGACGGCCGCCGCCGCGGCGCGGCCGCGCGGCTTTTCGCGCGGGCTGCTGCTCGGCTTGGTGGTGGCGTTGGCCGCCGGCAGTGCCGCTGCGCTGTGGGAGCGGCTGGCCTACACGGGGCTGCTGGACTTCTCGACCGACTACCGCACCACCGCGCTGTTTTGGGAGATGCATGTGGGCGGCGCGGCGCTGGACGGCTTCCTCGTCATGACGCTGCCGTTCGCACTGCTGGCGCTGCTGCGCACGCGTTCACCCTGGTGGTTTGCCGCCGGGTTGGCCATCGTGCTGCTGGCGGCCTATGCGGTGCTGACGACGTTCTCGCGCGGCGTGTACCTCGCGCTGCCGCTGATGATCGTGCCCCTGGTGCTGCTGGCCGATGCGCAGCGCCGGCGCGCCGCCGGCTCGGGGCCGGAGAGCAGCCATCTGGACAGCACGCTGGGCACGGTGGACGCGCCGCTGCCGCAGCTCGCCAAGCTGGGCGCGCTGGCCATGGCCGCCGCGTTCGCGCTGGCCGCCACCTTGGTGTTCACGGGCGGCGGCTACCGCGGCCTGATCGCACTGTTCTTCGTCATGGTCATGCTGCTGGTCATGCCCGCCAGCTTGTGGCGCCCCAGCCTGGGCCAGCGCCTGACGGCCGTGCTGATGGGCGCCGTGCTGGCGCTGCTGCTGGGCGGGGCGAGCTGGGCGCTGTCGGTGGCGGTGCCCAAGGCGGCCTATGTGCTGAACGTCGTCGCGCTGCTGTGCTGCGCCGCGCTGCGCTGGCGGGACGTGCCGGGGCAGACGCGCCCGGTCTATGTGCTGCTGGTGACGGCAAGCTGGTTCTGGCTGCTGTCCACCATGGTGATCGTGGCGGACTACTGGGGCGGCACCACGGGCCGCTGGACGTCCATGGCCGCGGGCCTGGCGCTGGGCGGGGTGTGGTCGGCCATGCTGCTGGAGCCGCGCCTGTGGCCGCTGCAGCACAGCGGGGCCACAGCGTCGGCGGCCTGGCGCAAGCAAGCCCTGCTGGCTGCGGGGTTGCTGCTGGTGATGGCCGTGGTGGCCGCACTGGGTGGCGGCGCCTATCTGCGCGACCGTGTTGCGACGTGGAAGGAAGACGGCCTGTTCCGCCTGACGCACTGGCGCGAGGGGCTGCGTCTGCTGCACGGCCCGGAGCAGTGGCTGCTGGGGCGCGGCACCGGCCGCTTTGTGGCGGCCAACTTCTACGAGGGCGCCGACGAGGCCCGCATCGGCGACTACCGGCTGCGCACCGACGAGGGCGAGGCCTACCTGGCACTGACGTCGGGCAAGCACATGCTGGGGCGCGGCGAGCTGTTCCGTGTCAGCCAGCGCATCGCCGCGCCTGCCCCCGGTGTCGCCAAGGTCACGCTGGTGAGCCGCACGGCGAGCGATGCCGTCCTCGTGCTCGAGATCTGCGAACGCAACCTCATCTACCCGGACAACTGCCACAGCACCGCGCCTTTGCTCAAGCCGCTACGGGCCGAGGGAGCCGACCCTCAGCGCGCGGGCGACTGGCAGACACAGACCTTTGACATCCCCGCCGTGCAAGCCATGGGCGGCGACTGGTGGGCGTCACGCTTCGTGACGTTCTCGATGTCGCTGGACGCACGCGGCGGTCGCGTGGACATCAGCCGCATCGCGCTGCACGACGCCCAGGGCCGCGCCCTGCTGACCAATGGCGACTTCAACCGCGAGATGGCGCACTGGTTCTTCAGCAGCGACCGCCATCACCTCCCGTGGCACATGAAGAACGCCGCGCTGCACGTGTTGTTCGAGCAAGGGCTGCTGGGGCTGGCGCTGCTGGGATCGGCGGTGGCGTTGGTGCTCGCGCGCCTGTCGTTCGGCCGCGGGCGTGACCACCCGCTGGCACCCGCCATCGTGGCCGCGCTGATCGGCTTTGCCACGGTCGGCGCCTTCGACAGCCTGCTGGACGCGCCGCGCATCGGCTTCATCTTCTTCACGCTGCTGCTGCTGGGGCTGGGCCTGCGGGCGCTGCCGGGCGAGGGCGTGGCCCGCGTGGCCTGAAACCGCGCGGGTCGCACGCGGCCCGATGACAATGCGCACCGCATGTCGTCGCCCGCCCCGTCCTCTGGCCTCAACCCGGCCCAGCTCGCCGCCGTCCACCACCTGGACGGCCCCTGTCTCGTCATCGCCGGGGCCGGCTCGGGCAAGACGCGCGTCATCACCACCAAGATCTGGCAATTGCTGCACTCGGGCTACCGACCCAGCCAGATCGCGGCCATCACCTTCACGAACAAGGCTGCGCAGGAGATGCGCGAACGGGCCAAGCACCTGGTCGGCAACCGCGCAGCCAAGGACCTGGCCATCTCCACGTTCCACAGCCTGGGTGTGCGCCTGCTGCGCGAGGAAGGCACGCGCCTGGGGCTGAAGGAGCAGTTCTCCATCCTCGACAGCGATGACGTGCTCAACGTGCTGAAGGATGCCGGCGGCACGACCGACGCCAAGCAGGCCCAGCGCTGGCAGTGGACGATCTCGCTGTGGAAGAACAACGGCATCGGCCCGTTGCAGGCCGCACAGATCGCAGCTGACGACGACGAGCGCGCGGCCGCCGCCGTCATGATGCGCTACCAGGAGCGCCTGGCCGCCTACCAGGCCGTCGACTTCGACGACCTCATCACGCTGCCGCTGAAGCTGCTGACCACCGACGCCGAGGCGCGCGAGAAGTGGCAGAACAAGCTGCGCTACGTGCTGGTGGACGAGTACCAGGACACCAACGCCGTGCAGTACGAGTTGCTGAAGGCGCTGGTGGGCGAGCGCGGCATGTTCACGGCCGTGGGCGATGACGACCAGTCCATCTACGGCTGGCGCGGCGCAACGATCGAGAACCTCAAGAAGCTGCCCACCGACTACCCGGCGCTGAAGGTCATCCCGCTGGAGCAGAACTACCGCTCCACCGGCGCCATCCTGCGCGCGGCCAACAACGTCATCGCGCTGAACCCCAAGCTGTTCCAGAAGAAGCTATGGAGCGAGTACGGCGACGGCGAGCCCATCACGCTGCTGGAGGCCGACGGCGAGGAGCACGAGGCCGAGCGCGCCGTGGCCCGCATCCAGCAGCTGCGCGCCGACGGCAAGGGGCCGGCCTTCAAGGACTTCGCCATCCTGTACCGCGCCAACCACCAGGCGCGCGTGTTCGAGCAGGCGCTGCGCCGCGCGCAGATCCCGTACAAGGTGTCCGGCGGACAGAGCTTCTTCGACAAGGCCGAAATCAAGGACCTGTGCGCCTGGCTGCGCCTGCTGGTGAACCAGGACGACGACCCGGCTTTCCTGCGCGCCGTGACCACGCCCAAACGCGGCATCGGCCACACGACGCTGGGGGCGCTGAGCACCTTCTCTGCGCAGTGGAAGTGCAGCATGTTCGAGGCGTTGTTCTCCGAAAGCCTGGCCACCGCCGTTACCAAGCGCGGGCTGGACAGCCTGCACGAGTTCGGCCGTGCCGTGAACGAGCTGCAGCACAAGGCCCGGCACACCGAAGGCCACACCGCCGCGCACGCGATGCTGATGGAGTGGCTCAAGGACATCGGCTACGAGCAGCACCTCGTCGACAACGAAGAAAACGAGAAGGTCGCCCAAGCGCGCTGGGGCAATGTGCTCGACTTCGTCGACTGGGTGTCCAAGCGCTGCGGCGGCCAGCAGAGCGAGGAAGGCGGCGTCAGCTTCACCGAGCCCAAGCAAAGCGTGCTGGATGTGGCCCAGACGATCTCCGTCATCCTGTCGCTGGCCGAGCGTGGGGATGAGCAGGACCAGGTGACGCTGACGACGCTGCACGCGTCCAAGGGCCTGGAGTGGCCGCATGTGGTGCTGGTCGGCGTGAACGAGGGGCTGCTGCCCTTCAAGCGCGAGGAGGTCGAGCTGACCGCCGAGGCGCTGGAGGAGGAGCGACGGCTGATGTACGTGGGCATCACGCGGGCGCGCACGACGCTGGCCGTCTCCACGCTGCGCCGGCGCAAGAAGGGCCGCGACACGGTGGTGGGCATCCCCAGCCGCTTTCTGGCCGAGATGAAGCTGCACGAGGAAAGCGGCCGCGAGGACCCGCGCGAGAAGCTCAAGCGCATGCGGGCCGAGTTGGCGGCCAAAGCCGCAGCGCGGGACGACAAACCCACGCCCTGAGCGACAGCGCCATAGATCATGGTCAAGGCCGGCTCGCCCATTCGCGGGGGGGCCCCCTCAGGCGCGTGAAGTCTTCACAACTCCGCCACGCTAGGCTGGGAACAATCCGTCGCAGAACTTACGCCCACGGCGAGCCCGCATCATGAAATCACTGTTCCTTGCTGCCGCTCTTGTCGCTCTGGCCGCCACCGCGCAGGCCTCTGCCGCCCGCGAACCCCAGACCCGGGCTGAGCACACGGTCGCCGTGATGGCGGACGCCGGCCGGATGAGCGCGACCAACCTGCCGGGCGCGCGCGAGGCGGGCGCCTGGACGGATGGGGGCCACACCGCGGTCAACCCGGACTTCGACGCGCTGAGCGCGGCCGTCGAGCCCGGCCAATGGCTGCTGGTGCTGGGCGTGGCAGGCTTTGCGGCGTTCCGCCCGGTCAGCCGCTGGCTGCGCCGCCAGGAACAACAGCGTCGCGCCAGCGCCCTGTCCAGCACGTTGCCGCGCCGCTGAACCCACGCTAGATCGCCAGCGGGTCCACGTCGACCGCCCACCTCAGCACGGCCCGGAATTCGGGCCGTTCGCGTTTCAGCGCGATCAACGCCGGCACCCAGGCGCGCAGGAAGGCCTGCAGCCGCCCGCGCTGGCCAGCCTCCACCAGCATCTGCATGCGCTCCACATCGGCCACGCGCGCCACGGCGTGCGGCACGGGTGGGTAGATCAGCACGCCGTCGTCCTGCAGCAGGCCCGCCGCGGCATCCAGAAACGCCTTCGCGGCCTCCGCCGTGCGCGCCTCGGCGCGCAGCAGGGCCAGATGCGAGAACGGCGGCAGGCTGGCCGAGCGACGCTCGTCGAGCTGGGTCTTGGCGAAGCGCACGTAGTCGTGCCGCGCCAGGGCCTGGTACAGCGCGTGATCGCGGTGCCAGGTCTGCACCCACATCTCGCTGGGCGATTCCCCCGCGGCATCGCGCCCGGCGCGGCCGCCGGCCTGCATCAGCAGCGCGAACAGCCGCTCGGGCGCGCGGAAGTCGCTGCTGAACAGCGCGCCGTCCGGGTTCACCGCCGCGACAAAGCGGATGCGCCGGAAGTCGTGGCCCTTGGTGATCATCTGCGTGCCGACGAGGATGTCGACCTCGCCGTCGTGCACGGCCTGCAGCTGCGCCTCCAGCTCGCCCTTGCGGCGCGTGGAGTCGGCGTCGATGCGCAGCACCCGGGCGCCGGGCAGCGCCTCGGCAAGCTGCTCCTCCAGCCGCTCGGTGCCCCGGCCGATCGGCGCGATGTCGTGGTTGCCGCAGTTGGGACAGGCGCTGGGCACGCGCTCGGTGAAGCCGCAGTGGTGGCAGCGCAGCGTGCGGTCGCGCTTGTGGAACACGCGCCAGGCGCTGCAGTGCGGGCAGTCGCTCTTCCACTGGCATTCGCCGCAGTGCAGCACGGGCGCGTAGCCACGCCGGTTCAGGAACACCAAGCTCTGCTCGCCGCGCTCCAGCCGCGCCTTCAATTCGGCCAGCAGCGGCGCGGTCAGCGCCGTCGTCACGCCGGCCGTGGCGGGCAGCGCCTTCATGTCGAACAGCTTCACGCGCGGCAAGGCGCCGCCGCCGATGCGGGCGGCCAGCGTCAGGCGTTCGTAACGCCCGCTCTCGGCGTGCTGCCAGCTTTCCAGCGACGGCGTGGCCGAGCCCAGCACGACCGGCACCTTCAGGTCGTGTGCACGCCACACGGCCAGGTCGCGCGCCGAGTAGCGGGCGCCGTCCTGCTGCTTGTAGGACGGGTCGTGCTCCTCGTCGACGACGATGAGCCCGAGGTCCGGCAGCGACGCAAACACCGCCAGCCGCGTGCCCAGCACGAGGCGCGCCTGGCCCAGGTGGGCCGCCAGCCAGTTCTGCAGCCGCTGGGCGGGCGTCAACGCGCTGTGCAGCGACACGATGGCCAGCGGCTGCGGCAACAGGGCCGCGAAGCGTTCCGTGAAGCGCGCCTCCAACTGCGGCGTCAGGTTGATCTCGGGCACCAGCACCAGCACCTGGCGGCCGGCCGCGAGTGCGGCCTCAGCAGCGCGCAGGTAGACCTCGGTCTTGCCGCTGCCGGTCACGCCGAACAGCAGCTGCGGCTTGGGCGCGGCAGCCGCCAGTTGCGCCTGGATGCGCGCGACCGCCTCGGCCTGTTCGGGCGCCAGCTCGGGCTTGACCGGTGTCGACGCAGCGGCCCCCGCCTTCTTCTTCTCCAGCTTGCGCAGCCGCGCCGCCAATTGGTCGGGCGACAGCTCGCGCAGTTGCGGGGGCAGCACGGCACTGGCCAGCTCACCCACGCTGCGCTGGTAGTAGCCGGCCGCAAAATCCAGCAATCGGCACCAATCCGCCCCCAGCGGCCGCAGGCCGGCAAACACCGCCGCCACGGGCCGCAGCGCCACCGCCGGCTCGCCCAGCGCCTCGCCGGGCCAGACGACGCCCAACAACTCGCGTTTGCCCAGCGGCACGCGAACCAGCGTGCCGGAGGCGAGCGCCTGCTCACTCGCATAGTCAAGCGGGGCGTTCAGGCCGCTGTGCTGCGGCGCATCCACCGCCACGCGCACGACCGTCGATGCCACGGCTTCAGACATGCACAGCTCCGGCTGTTTGATGAAGCGATGGCTCAGAAACCAGCGCCAAGTTCATGATTTGCAAGGCTTCTCGGGTTGCCCACAATTTCTGTGGATAACTTTGTGGGCAATTGCCGCGGGATCGCATCGTCCATGCCGAGCCGCGCTTGTTCAGCGCGACACCGCCTGCATGCATGGTTCTGGTGCCAGCCAACAAAATCAATCACTTAGCACGGATTCGGGAAAACTCGGATGGGCCACGCCGAAACAAGCAACTGGCCCGCTCGCCCCCTACTTTTTGGGGATAAGTCCGCGAGCAAGTGTGTGCAGTCGTGTGCTCAACGCGCCTGGCGCAGCCGCCGCGAGTGGCTGTGCACCTCGTCCACCAGCGCCGTGACGCTGTCCGGCGGCGTGAACTGGCTGATGCCATGACCCAGGTTGAAGATGTGGCCGCTGCCAGCCGCCGGCGTGCCGAAACTGTCCAGCACGCGGCGCGCCTCGGCGCGGATGGCCTCGGGCGGCGCGAACAGCACGTTGGGGTCGAGGTTGCCCTGCAGTGCGACGCGGTCGCCCACCCGGGCGCGGGCCTGGCCGAGGTTCACGGTCCAGTCCAGGCCGACCACGTCGGCACCGGCGTCGGCGATCTCGTCCAGCCACAGACCGCCGCCCTTGGTGAACAGGACGCGCGGGATGCGCACGCCCTCGTGCTCCGTCTTCACGGCCGCCAGCACCTGGCGCGAGTAGGCCAGGCTGAACTGCTGGAAGGCCCCGTCGGCCAGCACGCCGCCCCAGGAGTCGAACAGCATCACGGCCTGGGCACCGGCCTCGATCTGCGCATTCAGGTAGGCCGCCACGGCGCGCGCGTTGACGTCCAGGATGCGGTGCATCAGGTCCGGGCGCGCGTACATCAGGCTCTTGACCAGGCGGTAATCGTCGGAGCCGCCGCCCTCCACCATGTAGCAGGCCAGCGTCCAGGGGCTGCCCGAGAAGCCGATCAGCGGCACGCGGCCATTCAGCGCGCGGCGGATGGACGTGACCGCATCGAACACGTAGCGCAGCTTGTCCATGTCGGGCACGGCCAGCGCCGCGACAGCGGCCTCGTCACGCACCACCTTCGCGAACTTCGGCCCCTCGCCCTGCTGGAAAGACAGGCCCAGGCCCATCGCGTCCGGCACGGTCAGGATGTCGCTGAACAGGATGGCGGCGTCCAGCGGGAAGCGCTCCAGCGGCTGCAGCGTCACCTCGGTGGCGTAATCCTTGTTGGTGGCCAGCCCCATGAAGCTACCGGCCTTCTCGCGCGTCGCGCGGTATTCAGGCAGGTAACGGCCGGCCTGGCGCATCAGCCAGACGGGCGTGTGGTCGGTGGGCTGGCGCAGGCAGGCGCGCAGGAAGGTGTCGTTTTGCAGGGGGGCGAACATCACCGGATTATCGGCGCCACCCCCGAGCCAGCGCCTGATTCAGAGCAAGGCCAGGCTCTGCCGCCCCACCCAGCTCTCGCCCGGCTGCAATTCGATCGGGCGGCCGACGCAGGCCGCCTCCACGCACAGCATCTGCGACCAGTCCTGCGGCGGCATGTCCGCCAGCTTGGCGCAGCGCTCGGGGCCAGGGTTCCAGACCACCGTGTCGTCAAAGCCCTGCTGCTGCAGCGTCAGCTGGCGGCGGTCCTCGCTCACCAGCAGCGGCCGCTCCTTGACGCCGAAGTAGATGCGGTCCAGGTCCAGCACGCCCTTCTCGCCGGTCAGCAGCAGATCCATGCGCTGCAGCGCCTCGGTCTGCTTGACGGCATCAAAGTAGCGCAGCCCGGCGAGGCCCTCAACGCTGACGGCATCCAGGTCGCCCACGCGCAGATACGTGTGCAGCGCAGCGGTGAACTGCAGCGGCGCATCGCCGGGCTGGCCCAGGTTATCGCAGGCCAGCTCGATGTCGAGGCTGCGCCCAGACACCCGCACGCTGAGCTCCAGTTCGAAGGCATGCGGCCAGATCGCGCGCGTCGCCTCGCTATCGCGCAGCCGCAACACGGCCAGCGCATCGTCCTGCCCCTGCTCCTGGCTCACCAGCTCCCACTGCGCCGTGCGAGCAAAGCCATGCCTGGGCAGCGACCCACGGTCCGCGAACTGCGGGAAACATACCGGCACGCCGCCCCGGATGGCCTTGCCTGGCGCGTACTCGCTGCGCGGGGACAGGTAGAGCTGCTCCACGCCGCCAACCGGCTGCCACGACAGGAGGTGGCCGCCGTGCAGTGACATAGTGGCGGTAGCGCCATCGGGGGCAGTGAGTCGGACGGTATCGGTCGCGGTCATGGCATCAAGGCCTTCAGATGCTGCAAATGGAAACGGCAGGCGCGAGGCCTGCCGTTGTTGTCATACCCGGCAGAACCGGGTGACTTACTTCTTGCTGTTGAACTTGCGCAGCGCAGCAATCTGCGCCGCCAGGCCCATCAGTTCATTCTGGATCGCCGCCTGGTCCAGCTTGTCCTTGGCGTTGCGCAGCGCTTCTTCGGCGAGCTTCTTGGCCTCATTGGCCTTGGCTTCGTCGAGGTCCTTGCCGCGGATGGCGGTGTCGGCCAGCACGGTCACGCGGTGGGGCTGCACTTCCAGGATGCCACCGGCAACGAACACGAATTCTTCCTGGTCGTTGTCGGCGCGCTGGATGCGCACGGCGCCCGGCTTGATGCGGGTGATCAGCGGCGTGTGCTGCGGCAGGATGCCCAGCTCGCCACTCTCGCCCGGCAGGGCGACGAACTTGGCCTCGCCCGAGAAGATCTGCTCTTCGGCGGAGACCACGTCGACGTGGAGGGTTGCCATGTTCAATCTTCCTTAGCGAATGTTGAAGAAGGAGATCCGGGAGACGGGGTGCTGAGCACCCCGGTCAACCTCACTGGATCTTCTTGGCCTTCTCAAACGCCTCGTCGATGGTGCCAACCATGTAGAAGGCCTGCTCGGGAAGGTGATCGCACTCACCGGCGACGATCATCTTGAAGCCGCGGATGGTTTCCTTCAGCGGCACGTACTTGCCCGGGGTGCCCGTGAACACTTCGGCGACGTGGAAGGGCTGCGACAGGAAGCGCTGGATCTTGCGGGCGCGAGCCACGGCCAGCTTGTCTTCCGGCGACAGTTCGTCCATGCCCAGAATCGCGATGATGTCGCGCAGTTCCTTGTAGCGCTGCAGCACGGCCTGAACGGCGCGGGTGGTGCTGTAGTGCTCTTCGCCGACCACGTTCGGGTCGATCTGGCGCGAGGTGGAGTCGAGCGGGTCGACGGCGGGGTAGATACCCAGCGCGGCGATGTCACGCGACAGCACGACAGTGGCGTCCAGGTGGGCGAAGGTCGTGGCAGGCGACGGGTCGGTCAGGTCGTCCGCCGGCACGTACACGGCCTGGATGGACGTGATCGAGCCAACCTTGGTCGACGTGATGCGCTCTTGCAGACGGCCCATTTCCTCGGCCAGCGTCGGCTGGTAGCCCACGGCGGAAGGCATACGACCCAGCAGTGCGGACACTTCGGTACCGGCCAGCGTGTAGCGGTAGATGTTGTCCACGAAGAACAGCACGTCACGGCCTTCGTCACGGAACGACTCGGCGATGGTCAGGCCGGTCAGGGCCACGCGCAGACGGTTGCCCGGGGGCTCGTTCATCTGGCCGTAGACCATGGCGACCTTGGAGTCTTCGAGCTTCTCTTGCACGACGACGCCGGAGTCGGACATCTCGTGATAGAAGTCGTTGCCCTCACGGGTGCGCTCACCCACACCAGCGAACACCGACAGACCGCTGTGCGCCTTGGCGATGTTGTTGATGAGCTCCATCATGTTCACGGTCTTGCCGACGCCGGCGCCACCGAACAGACCCACCTTGCCGCCCTTGGCGAACGGGCAGATCAGGTCAATCACCTTGATGCCGGTTTCCAGCAGGTCCTGCGACGGGCTCAGCTCGTCATAGGCCGGGGCCGTGCGGTGGATGGAGGCGCTCAGCTCGGACGACACCGGGCCACGCTCGTCGATGGGGTTGCCCAGCACGTCCATGATGCGACCCAGGGTTGCTTTGCCCACCGGCACCTTGATGGTGTCGCCGGTGTTGTAGACCTCGGTGCCGCGGCGCAGGCCGTCGGACGAGCCCAGCGCAATGGTGCGGACCACGCCGTCGCCCAGCTGCTGCTGGACTTCCAGCGTCAGGGCCGAGCCTTCCATCTTCAGCGCGTCGTACACCTTGGGCATGTTGTCGCGCGGGAATTCCACGTCCACAACGGCGCCGATGCACTGAACGATCTTGCCGACTGCTTGAGTGTTAGCCATTTTTTCGTTCCTTCAATTCCGTATTGCTTGCCTGCTTGACCTGATCAGCCCACAGCGGCGGCGCCGCTGACGATCTCGGAGAGTTCCTTCGTGATCGCCGCTTGACGCGACTTGTTGTAGACCAGCTTGAGTTCCTTGATCAGGTTGCCGGCGTTGTCGGTCGCTGCCTTCATGGCCACCATGCGGGCGGACTGCTCGCTGGCCATGTTCTCAGCCACGGCCTGGAAGACCAGCGCTTCCGAGTAGCGCAGCAGCAGCTCGTCGATGACGGTGGCGGCGTCGGGTTCGTAGACGTAGTCCCACGAGTGGGCCGCCTTGTCCGTCGCCAGCTCATCGGCCTTCAGCGGCAGCAGTTGCTGCACAACCACTTCCTGCTTCATCGTGTTGATGAAGCGCGTGTAGCTGAGATAGACCGCCGACAGCTTGCCTTCCGCGTACGCGTCCAGCAGCACCTTCACGGGGCCAATCAACGTCTCGATATGAGGCGCATCGCCGAGTTGCGTGGCGTGAGCCACGACCTTGGCGCCGATGCGGTTCATGAAGCCAAAGCCCTTGCCACCGATGGCAACGACCTCGGTCTTCTGACCTTCGCCTTCAAGCTCCTTGAGCTTGTTGGCAGCGGCGCGCAGCACGTTGGTGTTCAGACCACCGCACAGCCCCTTGTCCGTCGTGACGACCACCATGCCGGCCGTCTTCGCACCGTCGTTCTTCACGAGGAAGGGGTGGCGGTACTCCGGATTGGCCTGGGCGAGCTGGGCGGCGATGTTGCCGACCTTCTCAGCGTAGGGGCGGGCCGAGCGCATCCGTTCCTGCGCCTTGCGCATCTTGGATGCGGCGACCATCTCCATCGCCTTGGTGATCTTCTTGGTGTTCTCGACCGACTTGATCTTGCCGCGGATTTCTTTGCTTGAAGCCATTCGAACTCCTAGTCAGTGCGGGGTTGAGTGTGGAGGCTCAGCCCCGCTGTTCCGTGGCTTCAGGCGAAGGACTTCTTGAAAGCCGTGATGGCGGCGTTCAGTTCGGCCTCGGCGTCCTTGTCCATCGCCTGCTTGGTCTCCAGCGTCTGGAGCAGTGCGGCGTGGCTGGTCTTCAGGAACTGGTGCAGACCGTGTTCGAAGGCCAGAACCTTCTTCACTTCGATGCTGTCCATGAAGCCCTTGTTGGCGGCGTACAGCGAAGCGGCCATCAGCGAGATGGGCAGCGGCGAGTACTGGGCCTGCTTCAGCAGTTCCGTCACGCGGGCACCGCGGTCCAGCTGCTTGCGGGTGGCTTCGTCCAGGTCGGAAGCGAACTGCGCGAACGCGGCCAGCTCACGGTACTGGGCCAGGTCGGTACGGATACCGCCCGACAGCGACTTGATCAGCTTGGTCTGGGCAGCACCACCGACGCGCGACACCGAGATACCGGCGTTGATGGCGGGGCGGATACCGGCGTTGAACAGGTTCGTTTCCAGGAAGATCTGGCCGTCGGTGATCGAGATCACGTTGGTCGGCACGAACGCAGACACGTCACCGGCTTGCGTTTCGATGATCGGCAGGGCCGTCAGCGAACCCGTCTTGCCCTTGACTTCACCCTTGGTGAACGCTTCGACGTAGTCGGCGTTCACGCGGGCGGCACGCTCCAGCAGGCGGCTGTGGAGATAGAACACGTCGCCAGGGAAGGCTTCGCGGCCCGGCGGGCGGCGCAGCAGCAGCGAGACCTGGCGGTAGGCCACGGCTTGCTTGGACAGGTCGTCGTAGACGATCAGGGCGTCTTGACCGCGGTCGCGGAAGTACTCGCCCATCGTGCAGCCGGAGTAGGCCGACACGTACTGCATGGCAGCGGAGTCAGAGGCCGAAGCGGCCACGACGATGGTGTACTCCATCGCGCCGGCTTGCTCGAGAGCACGCACGACGTTCTTGATGGACGACGCCTTCTGGCCGATGGCGACGTACACGCAGGTCATGTTCTGACCCTTCTGGTTGATGATCGCGTCGATGGCGACAGCGGTCTTACCAGTCTGGCGGTCGCCAATGATCAGCTCGCGCTGACCACGGCCGACGGGCACCATGGAGTCGATCGACTTCAGGCCGGTCTGGACCGGCTGGTCCACCGACTTACGGGCGATCACGCCCGGAGCAACCTTCTCGATGACGTCGGTCATCTTGGCGTTGATCGGGCCCTTGCCGTCGATGGGCTGACCCAGCGCGTTCACGACGCGGCCGATCAGCTCGGGGCCGACGGGCACTTCCAGGATGCGGCCCGTGCACTTCACGGTGTCGCCTTCCGAGACGTGTTCGTAGGCACCCAGAATCACGGCGCCGACGGAGTCGCGCTCGAGGTTCAGGGCCAGACCGAAGGTCTGCGTGCCGTCAGCGGCGGCCGGGAATTCGAGCATTTCGCCCTGCATCACGTCCGACAGGCCGTGCACACGGACGATGCCGTCCGAGACCGACACGACGGTGCCCTGGTTACGGATGTCCGCGCTCGGGGCCAGGCCCTCGATGCGGCTCTTGATCAATTCGGAAATTTCTGCAGGGTTCAGTTGCATGTCGGTCTCCCGACCTGGCGCCCAGGCGCCAGGTGGTTGGGTGTTTAGGCAATCAACGCGGTCTTCATGCGCTCCAGACGGGCACGCACGGAGGTGTCGAGCACTTCGTCGCCGACGGTGGCGCGCACGCCGCCGATCAGCGTCGCGTCGACACGCACATCCAGCTTCAGCTTGCGGCCGAAGCGCTTCTCCAGCACTTCGGTCAGCTCGGCGAGCTGGGCAGCGTCCAACGCATAGGCGCTGTCAACCTGCGCCTCGGCAACGCCCAGGGCGCCGGCCGCCAGCGTGTGGAACTGCGCGACCGCGGCCGGCACAGCATCCAGCCGGCGGTTCTCGACCACCGTCTGCAGGAAGTTGCGCACGCCGGGCAGCAGGGACTGGCCCAACTGCTTCTCTGCGGCTTCGGCAGCCACGGCGACGACCTGTTCAGCCGCCGTCTTGGGATGGTCGGCGAACTGGCGCAGCGCGGCGTCACCCGCCACGGCGGCCAACGCGTCGAGCTGACCGCGCCAGGCGGCCAGGTCGGCGTTGCGGGCAACCTGGAACAGCGCCTCAGCGTAGGGGCGGGCGATGGTGGCGAGTTCTGCCATGGTCAGAGCTCCTGCTTCAGACGCGCCAACAGATCGGCGTGGACGCCGGCGTTGACTTCCTTGTGCAGGATGGCCTCAGCGCCCTTCACGGCCAGCACGGCGACCTGCTCGCGCAGGGCCTCGCGGGCACGCACGACCTGCTGGTCGGCTTCGGCCTTGGCCTGGGCAATGATCTTGGCTGCCTCGTCCTCGGCACGCTTCTTGGCCTCCTCGACGATGGCTGCAGCGCGCTTTTCGGCGTCGCCCAACAGCTTGGTCGATTCGGTGCGCGTCTGCGCCAGCTGAGCCTCAACCGCCTTGTTGGCCGAAGCCAGCTCGGTCTTGGCGCGATCAGCGGCGGCCAGGCCGTCGGCGATCTTCGCGGCGCGCTCGTCGAGCGCCTTGGCGATGACGGGCCAGATGAACTGAGCCGTCACCCATGCCAGGATCGCAAACGGGATCCACTGGATCCACAGTGTTGCGTTGATGTTCACGGCTTATCTCCTTTCAAGCCTGAAAGGGGCCGGTGATTACTTCGGCAGGTTGGCCAGCAGGGTCGCGGCGAACGGGTTGGCGAAGGCGAACAGCAGGGCGATAGCAACGCCGATCAGGAAGGCCGCGTCGATCAGGCCGGCCAGGATGAACATCTTGGTCTGCAGCTGGTTCATCAGCTCAGGCTGACGGGCCGAGGACTCCAGGAACTTGCCGCCCATCAGCGCGATGCCGATCGAAGCGCCGATGGCGCCGAGGCCCACGATGATGCCGCAAGCCAGAGCAACCAGACCGAGGATGTCGTTCATTTGAAATCTCCTAGAGACAGTGAAGAAAAAAGGAAAGGGAACAGGGAAGAAAAATCAGTGATGGTCGTGCGCTTGACCGATGTAGATCAGCGTGAGCATCATGAAGATGAACGCTTGCAGCACGATCACGAGGATGTGGAACAGCGTCCAGATCGTGCCGGCCACGACATGGCCGAAAGCCATGCTGAAACCCGTCACGCTCATCGCGAACGCGCCACCCATCAGCGCGATCAGCATGAACACGAGTTCACCGGCAAACATGTTGCCGAACAGCCGCATGCCGTGGGACACGGTCTTGGCCAGGAACTCGATCATCTGCATCAGGAAGTTGAACGGCCACAACGCCCAGTGGTCGCCGAACGGCGCGGCGATCAGCTCGTGACCCCAGCCGCCCAGACCCTTGATCTTGACGCTGTAGTAGATGCACAGCAGCAGCACGAAGGTGGACATGCCCAGCGTGGTGGACAGGTCGGCCGTCGGCACGACGCGCAGGTAGTCCTTGAAGCCCAGGGCTGGGCCGGCGGTGTGCCACAGCTGCGGCAGCGCATCGACCGGCAGCATGTCCATGAAGTTCATCAGGAAGATCCAGACGAACACCGTCAGCGCCAGCGGGCCGACGAAGGCGCGGCTCTTGGCGTTGTCGATCACGCTCTTGGCCTGGTTGTCGACCATCTCGAACAGGATCTCGACCGCAGCCTGGAAGCGGCCCGGCACGCCGGACGTCGCCTTGCGCACGCCCAGCCACAGCAGGAACACGCCCAGGAAACCCAGCACCGTGGCAAACACCAGCGAGTCCAGGTTGTAGAGGCTGAAGTCAACGATGTCCTTCTGCTTCACGCTCTCGAACGCGAAGTTCTTCTGCAGGTGCTGCAGATGGTGGGTGATGTACTCACCGGCGCTGGGCGCGTGCTGTTCGCTGCTCATCGTCTATGACTCAATTCGTTCGTTGAACGGCCCGGCTCAACCACCACCAGGCCCCCAGATGTACCTTCAGGCACGCGATCAGCGCCACCAGCAGAGCTGGCCAGCTCAGATCCCGCACCAGCCACGCCGCCGCCACCAGGATGACGACCGCGAGGCCCACTTTGATCAGTTCCCACACGAGGAACGACAGGAACGCTGCCTGAGCCTGAGCGGCCGGGCGACGCAAACCCCAAGCCATGACGGCATGGGGCAACACCACCGCAACCGCGCCCCAGACCGTGGAGCGCACCTGCTGCGCGGGCGCGGAACCGAAAAGCCACCACGCCAGCACCAACAAGCCACCGACCCCCGCCTGGAGGGCCACCACGCGCCAAGGCGAGAGGGGCTTTTCGCGCGCCAGCAGGGCTTGCACCTGCTGGGCGGTCCAGGGCGGCACGGGCACGGAGTCAGGCGCGTCGTCGTCCCACGGGCTGACGGGGCTGCTGGCAGGGCGAACCTCAGGGCTGGCAGTCATGTCGGCGTTGACGGGACAAAGGGCGCCGACACAAATGCCGGCCGGCAAAACCACGGGAGTATATGTGGTTACCCGCACTTTCCCAAAAGGAACGCCACGCGCGAGCCAGCAACCCCCGGTCAACGGGGGGGCGAACGGGGCCGGCTGCGTCAGAGCTTGCAGCGCTGCGCGGGCAGGCCCGGCACGTCCACGCGCAGCGTCAGCACGGCACCGGCCCAGGGCTCCCGGGCCAGCTCATCGGCGGGCCGCTTGTCGCACGCCGTCGTGATGAACAGCGTGCGCCGATCCGGCCCACCGAAGCAGGGCATCGTGGGGCAGCGCACCGGCAACGCGATGTCGGCCAGCAGTTGGCCGTCGGCGGCATAACGCAGCAGTCGCGCGCCTTCAAACATGGCCACCCAATAGGCGCCCGCCTCATCCACGGCCGCCCCGTCCGGGCGGCCGCCATAGCTTGCCAGCGGCTGGTCAACCGCGCGCGGCTCGAAGCGGGCGAAGACCTGCGCCTCGCCCAGCGTGCCGGCCTCGGCGTCGAACGGGTGGCGCCAGATCGTGTGCGCCTTGGTGTCGCTGCGATAGACGGTGCGGCCATCCGGGCTCCAGGCCAGGCCGTTGGAGGTCACGATGCCGTCCAACTGCGCTTGGGCACCAGCAGCGTCGACGCGCCAGAGCGCGGCCTCGGGCTCGCGCGCGTCGCTGAGCGCGCCGATCCAGAAGCGCCCGGCGGCGTCGGGCTTGCCATCGTTGTAGCGCTGGCGCGCCGGGTCGTAGGGCGGCGCGGCGAGCAGCGTCTGAGCGCCGGTTGTGGTGTCCAGCGCCCACAGGCCATCGCGCCGCGCGACGACCAAGCCACCGCCCTCGCGAGCAGCGATGCAGCCGGGCTCGGCGGCCTGCGGGAAGACGTCGGGCACCTCTGCCCCTTCGCGCCAGCGCAGCACCTGGCGGCCGGGGATGTCCACGCAGTAGAACTGCTGCTCGTCGGGATGCCAGAGCGGCGATTCGCCCAGCAGGCAGCGGTGGGCGCCCAGGGGCCGGATGTCGTAGTCGAGTGCCATGGCCGGCACTCTAGGCTGTTATCCGAAGTAACTCGGGCGGAAGCCGCCCAGATCCACCTTCAGGTAGTGCGCACCGGGAATCGGGTTGAAGTAGAACGGCGGCACCTCGACGAAGCCCAGGCTTTCGTACAGGCCACGTGCGGCCTCCATGTCATCCAGCGTGTCCAGCAGCATGGACGAATAGCCCGCTTCGGTGGCGCGGTCCATCAGGTTCTGCGCCAGCAGCCGGCCCAGGCCGAAACGCCGGAAGGCCGGGCGCACGTACAGGCGCTTCATTTCGCAGGCGTTGGGGTAGTCGGCATCGGGCAGCGGCCGGAAGGCGCCGCTGCCCGCCACCGCGCCGTCCACCAGCGCCAGCAGCATCAGCCCGCCGGGCGCGGCATAGGGCCCCGGCAGCGCCGCCAACTCCTCCTCAAAGCCCTGGAAGCACAGGTCCACCTGCAGGCTGTTGGCGTAATCGCGCAGGATGTGACGGGTCTCCTGCCAGTCCTCGGGCGACTCGGGAATGATGAGCTGGATGTCTGGGCCGGACATAGCGGCGCAGTGTAGCCAGCGGCCTCAGCCCGCAAAGCCGAGCACAACCCTGCGGGTCTTGGCAGATTTCTTCTCGATCTTGGTGACCACCACGGCACCGATCTCCGCCGTGTTGGCGACGTGCGTGCCGCCGCAGGGCTGCAGGTCCACGCCCTCAACCTCCAGCACCCGCACGCGCCCCAGGCCGCGGGGCGGCTGCACGCTCATGGAGCGCACCAGGCCCGGGTTGGCATCGAGCTCGGCCTCGCTGATCCAGCGGTGGCGCACCGGATGGGCCTCGGCCACCAGGCGGTCCAGCCCGGCCTGGATGGCCTCCTTGTCAAAAGGCTGGTCAGTATGGAAGTCCAGCCGCGCGTAGGCCTCGGTGATGGAACAGCCGTCGACCGGATACGGCAGCAGCGCGCACAGCAGGTGCGTCGCCGTGTGGAAGCGCCGATGGGCCTGGCGGCGGGCCGCGTCAACGTCGACATGCACGGCAGTCCCCACCGCCGGCAGCGCGTCGCCGTCCATCAAGTGGACGATGGCGCCGGGCTGCTCCTTGCTCTTGCGCGTGTCGGTGATGCGCCAGCGCTGCGGACCGGCGCTCAGCCAGCCGGTGTCACCAGCCTGGCCGCCGCCCAGCGGATAGCAGACCGTGCGGTCCAGCAGCACGCCGCCCTCGCCGTGCGCGATGACGCGGGCCTCGCAGGCCAGCAGCGTCGCGTCCTCGCGGAACAGCTCCTCGGTGAGCACGGGCGCCGCCGTCACAGCCGCACCTGGCCGTGGATGAGCGGCGTGACGTCGCCACCGATCCAGGTGGCCTCGGCATCGCGCACCACGTGCACGCGGCCGGCGCGGCCCAGCGCGGCGCCCTGCGCGGCCACGTAGCGGTCGCCCGCCAGACCCGCACCCTGCAGCCACAGCGCCAGACCGGCGTTGAGGCTGCCGGTCACCGGGTCTTCCGGCACGCCGAGGTCGGGCACGAAGGCACGCACCTCGAACTGGCAGTCCGCCCCCTCGGGATGGGCGCCGACGACGCCCAGCTTCAGGCCCTGCATGGCAACGAAATCCGGCTGCAGCGCCAGCACCGAGGCGGCGTCCGGCAGGCGCGCGGCCATCCAGCCCGGGCCGTTGTCGCACCAGACCAGATCGAGCAACTGCGCCGGCGCGATGCGCAGCGCCGCCAGCACCTGGGCCCGGCCCGCCGCATCAACCGGCCCGCTGTGGCGCAGCGGCGGCGCCGCGAAGGCCAGCCGCGCGCCGTCGCGCTTCACGCGCACCAGGCCGATGGCGCATTGCTGCACCACTTCGCCGGGCTTCTTCACATCGCCACCACTGGCCAGGAAGGCATGCGCGCTGCCCAGCGTCGGGTGGCCCGCGAAGGGCAGCTCGCCACCGGGCGTGAAGATGCGCACGCGGTAGTCGGCCGCCGGGTCGGTGGGCGGCAGCAGGAAGGTGGTCTCGGACAGGTTGGTCCAGCGCGCGAACGCGGCCATGTCCGCATCGGACAGACCCGCGGCGTCGATGACGACCGCAAGCGGGTTGCCCTTCAGCGGCTCGGCGGTGAAGACGTCGACTTGAGCAAAGCGGCGCAATTCAGTCATGGCGATGGCGAGGGTTGAAGGTAGAGGCCGGGCCGCACGATCTCCATGCCACGCTGCGGCGTGGCCAGCGGCGCAAAGCCGTGGCCGGCATACAGCGCCTGGGCGTCGCGGGTGAACAGCATGAAACGGCGCAGGCCCTGCAGGTCGGTGTGCGCCAGCAAGGCGTCGATCATCCACGCGGCCAAGCCACGGCGCCGGTGTGGCGGCAGCACATAGACGTCGCACAGGTAGGCAAACGTCGCCCGGTCCGTCACGACACGGGCAAAGCCCACCTGACCCGCGCCGCCCGCATGCAACGCGATGCACAGTGAATGCGCGATGGCACGCTCGACGGTCGCCAGCGGAATGCCTTCGCACCAGTAAGCGCCGCGCAGGAAGGCGTGCGCCGCCTGCGCGTCGATGTCCTCGGGCGCGAAGCTCAGCCGGTAGCCGTCGCGCGCGTCCGTCACGGCGCGTGCTCGGCCACGGGCTCCAGCGCCTCGTGCAGCAGTCGGCCGAGCTTCTCCACGCCCTCGCGGATGAGGTCGGGCGTCAGCGTCACGAAGGACAGGCGCAGCGTGCGCGGGTCGGGCTGCTGGGCATAGAAGGCCGCGCCGGGCACGAAGGCCACGCCCGCGTCCACGGCGCGCGGCAGCAGGGCCATGGCGTCCAGGCCAGCGGGCAGGCGGATCCAGAAGAACATGCCGCCGGCTGGCGACTGCCACTCGCAGCCTGCCGGCAGGTGCGCGCGCAGCGCCTCGGCCATCGCGTCGCGGTTGGCCTTGTAGAGCGCACGGATGGACGGCACGTGCTGCTCCAGGAAACCATCCTTCACCACCTCATGCACCACGCGCTGGTTGAAGCCCGGCGTGTGCAGGTCAGCCGCCTGCTTGGCCTGCAGCAGCTTGGGGTAGAGCTCGCGCGGCGCGATCAGGTAGCCCAGCCGGAAGCCCGGCGTCAGCACCTTGGAGAACGAGCCCAGGTACAGCGATCCCTCGGGCCACAGGCTGGACAGCGAGGCCGGCGGCGGCTCGTCGAACCACAGGTCGCCATAGGGGTTGTCCTCGACCAGCGGCACGTTGGCGCGGCGCAGCGCTTCCACCACGTCCACGCGGCGCTGTGCGCCCATCACGCGGCCTGTCGGGTTCTGGTAGTTGGGCAGCAGGTAGGCGAATCGGGTGCCCGGTGCGTCATGCGGCAATGCGGCAATGGCTTCAGGGCGCGGGCCTTCGTGGTCGCTCGCCAGGCTGGCGAACAGCGGCTCGAACGGCGTGAACGCCTGCAGCGCGCCGAGGTAGGTGGGCGTCTCCACGGCCACCGGCGCACCGGCGTCGCAGAGGATCTTGCCCACCAGGTCCAGGCCCTGCTGCGAGCCGCTGGTGATCAACACTTGGTCGGGCGAGACCGTCATGCCCAGCGACGCTGCCCGCGCCGCCACCCATTCGCGCAGTGGCGCATAGCCCTCGCTGGCGGCGTACTGCAGCGACTCGCGCGGCGTATGCGTCAGCACGCGGTCGCAGGCGGCCTTGATCGCGTCGACGGGAAAGGTGTCCGCGCTGGGCAGGCCGCCTGCCATGGACAGGATGCCCGGCTTCTCGGTGACCTTGAGGATCTCCCGGATGATGGACGGGTTCATGCGCGCGGCACGGCGCGCCTGGGTCCAGATGGTGCTCATGAGGTGATGACGCCAAATTTGAAAACGGGCAGCCTAGCACTGGCTGCGCGCCGGGCCGGCCGCGGCACCGCCGGCTGCAGCAACTGGAAGGCCGCCTCCGGCCAGGCCTCGGCCACGGCCTGGGTGCCGGCCGGCAGCGTCAGCCCGTCACCGGCGCTCAGCCAGTGATCCGCGGCGCCGCCGGTCAGCGTCACCCACAGCCGCCCCTGGGTGACCACCAGCCGGCGCGCGCTGCGCGTGGCGGCCAGCGTCAGCGCCTGGCCGGCGCCGAGTTGCGTCGTGAAACATCGATCCGTCATGGGCCCTCCCGAACCTCCACAGGCTGACGCTTGCCCACCCACACCACCGCCAGCACGGCGGCCGCGAACAGCAGCGTCATCGCGTCCAGCCGCTCGCCGAGCAGGGGCACGGCCAGCAGCATGGACAGAAACGGTTGCAGCACCTGCACCTGACTCACGCGCAGCGTGCCGCCCAGCGCCAGCGCGCGATACCAGGCGAAGAAGCCGATCCACATCGACACCAGCGACACATAGGCGAAGCCCAGCCACGCCGATGCCGCCACCGGCGCCACGGGCCGCGTGAGCGCCGCCACCGGCACCGTGAGCGGCAGGCTCAGCACCAGCACCCAGCAGATCACCTGCTCCGACGACAGGGCGGCCGACAAGCGCGCGCCGCTCACATAACCCGCCGACGCGCAGACCACGGCACCCAGCAGCAACGCGTCGGCGACTTCCAGGCCACCTGCGCCGCGCCAGGCGGCAAAGCCGATCACCAGCGCCAACCCCGCCAGCGCGCAGGCCCAGAAGCCCGCACTGGGCCGCTGGCGCAGCACCACCGCCGCGATGACGGCCGTGGCCAGCGGCAGCACGCCGGAGACGACCGACGCATGCACGGCATCCACCTGCCGCACCGCCAGCCCCAACAACACCGGCCAGCCGAACACGACGCCAGCCGCCGTGAACGCCAGCAGCGCCCACTCGCGCCCGCGCGGCCGCCGCGCGCCGGTGGCAGCCAGGTAGAGCACCGACAGCACACCCGCCACCGCCGCGCGGCCGAAGGCGACGAACACCGGGTCCAGCTGCGGCGCCTCGGCGCTGCCACCGGCCAGCCGCGTCATCGGGATGCTGAGCGCGAACATGAACACGCCCGCCAAACCCAGCAGCAGGCCACGCGCGGTGTCGGGCGACGTCGTGGTGGAGCGGGGCAAGCCGGGCATGCGCTCAGTCTAGGCACCGCAACCAGTACAGAACCAGTACAGTCAGCCAGCCACAGCCCGAATCTGTACTGCCATGCCGACCGGTACACCCCCGCCCCTGCAGCGCGACGCCAGCCAGCCCCTGGCCGGCCAGTTGGCCGAGCGCTACGCCCAGCGCATCCGCGAGCGCCTGCTGCTGCCCGGCGCCCGCCTGCCCTCGGTGCGCGACTGCGCGCGCCAGCACGGCGTCAGCCCGCACACCGTCGTCGCGGCCTACGACCAGCTGCAGGCCGCGGGCCTGCTGGAGGCGCGGCGGCAACGCGGCTTCTTCGTGCGCGAGACTCGGCCGCCAGCCACCGCTGCCCGCGCCGCGCAGCCCGCCACCGCCCTGCCCCGCCAGGCCCCGGTGGACGCGACGGCGCTGATCCGCGGCATGTTCGAGGCCGACGCTGCCCGCTCGCCCGGCCTGGGCACACTGCCCGCCGACTGGCTGGACCCAACACTGCTGCAGTCGGCGCTGCGCCGGCTCAGCAGCGACACGGCGGTGCAGATGAGCTACGGCGACCCCAGCGGGGACGAGCAGCTGCGCGTAGCGCTGTCGCAGCGGCTGGCTGATCTGGGCATCCACGCCGGCCCGGCCCAGATCCTCGCCACGAATGGCGCCACGCATGCGCTGGACCTGCTCATCCGCACCCAGCTGCAGCCCGGCGACGCGGTGCTGGTGGACGACCCCGGCTGGTCCGTCATCTTTGCGCGCCTGACGCAGGCCGGCATCCGGCTGCTGCCCGTGCCGCGCGGCCCGGCCGGGCCGGACCTGGCCGTGCTGGCCGCGCTGGCCGCCCAGCACGCGCCCCGCGCCTACCTGACGGTGTCGGTGCTGCACAACCCCACCGGCCACAGCCTGGACCTCGCCACCGCCCACCAGCTGCTGCGCCTGGCCGACGCACACGACTTTCTCGTCATCGAGGACGACAGCTACGGCTTCCTGGCCCCCGAGCACCTGCCCCGGCTAGCCGCGCTGGACGGGCTGCGCCGCGTGGTCTACGTGGGCGGCTTCTCCAAGGTGCTGACGCCGGCCTGGCGCGTGGGCTACCTGGCCGCCGCGCCCGAGCGGCTGACGGCGCTGACCGACACCAAGCTGCTGGACGGCCTGACCAGCTCGCCCGTGATGGAGCGCGCCGTCGCGCTGTGCCTGGCGCAGGGCCGGCTGCGCCGCCACGCACTGCGGCTGCGCGAGCGGCTGGACGCCGCCCGGCAGCGCGTGGCGGCGCTGGCGGCGCGGCAGGGGTTTCAGTGGGCGGCGCCGCCCGACGGCCTGTTCGGCTGGCTGGACACCGGTGTGGACACCGAGCGGCTGGCCCAGCCGCTGCTGGACGCCGGCTGGCTGACGGCGCCCGGCGCGCTGTTCAGCGCCACGCGCCGACCGGGCTCGCTGATGCGCGTGAACATGGCCACCTCGCTGGACCCGGCCTTCTGGCGGCAGCTGCGCGCCTGCGCGGATGAGCTTCAGCGCCGGCCGGCAGCGGGCTGAGGCCGCCATGCAAAAAAATGCGCAGCGGTCGGCGGTTTGTCACCAGATGCAAGCGCGGCGGCCCGCAGAATGCCGCCCCAAGCGCCGGCCATGAACCGCAGCGCACCGTGCCAAGAACGATCCCGTGAAATTCCTCGTCGTTGACCCGCTGGCGGGCGTCCAGACCTTCGCCCGACAACTGCTGCAAAGCCACGGCTTCGCGCCCGAGCACATCCTGTGCTGCGCCGACACCGACACGGCCCTGGCACAGGGCCTGGCGTTCAAGCCGCAGTTCATGATCACCGACTGGTACGCCCGCGCGCCGCTGACCGGCCTGCAGCTGTTCCAACGCCTGCGCGACGTGCAGCCCACGCTGCAGCTGTCACTGCTGAGCTTCGAGGTGACGCCCGAGCACGAGTTCGAGGCCGAGGCCCACGGCGCGCACTTCGTGCTGAAGAAACCCTTCACGGCCGATCAGCTCAAGACCGAGGTGACCCGCGCGCTGGAAGCGCTGGCCAAGACCTCGCCCGGCCTGCACAGCCAGCTGCGCGACGCCATGCGCCCCGCGCGGCCGCCCGTGCGGCAGATGCTGCCCGTGCTGCCGCCCGAGCCCGTCATCAAGCCGGGCGACAAGGTGCGCTACCAGGGCCAGGTGCACGTGGCCCAGCACATCATCCACCGCCAGGGTGAGACGGTGGTGCAGCTCAAGGGGCAGCCGGCCTTCGTGCCGGTGACCAAGCTTCAGCCGGCCTGAACCGGCTTGTAGGCCACCACGTCGATCTCCACCTTTGCCGGGATCATCAGCCGCGACTCCACGGTGGAGCGCGCCGGCTTGCCGCCGGGGAAGTAGCCCATGTAGACGCGGTTGAAGGCGCCGAAGTCACGCGCGTCTTCCAGCCACACATTGGCCTTGCAGACGTCCGCCAGCGTGGCGCCGGCCAGCGCGAGCGCGGCCTCCAGGTTGGCGAACACCTGGCGCGTCTGCGCCTCGATGCCGCCATCGACGATGTGGCCCTGCGCATCCACCGGCACCTGGCCGGACACGTACACAAAGTCCCCCGCGCGCACGGCAGGCGAAAGCGGGCGGGGCTGGCGGTCGCTGGCGGTGGGCTCGGCGCCGAGGAAGGTCAGTGCAGTCATGGCGCGGCAGTCTGGTGTGCACTCGCGCCCCATGCAAGCGGCGCCTTTAGACGACCTTCAGACAGCGCCGCGATGATGGCGCCATGAACCCACCCGACACACTGGGCCCGTGGCTCAAGGGCTTTCCCGCCACCGAGCCGCCGCTGCCGCTGGCCGACGTGGCACAGCGCGGCTGGCAACTGGCCGAGCTGCCCACGCCGCTGGCCGTCGTGCGCCAGGCCGCGCTGGCGCACAACATCCGCTGGATGCAGGACTTTGCCGACGCCCGCGGCGTGCAGCTCGCGCCGCACGGCAAGACGACGATGAGCCCGCAGCTGTTCCGCCGCCAGCTGGAGGCCGGCGCCTGGGGCCTGACGTTTGCCAACGTGCACCAGCTGCGCCTGGGCCTGGCCGCCGGCGCGCGCCGCGCGCTGATCGCCAACCAGCTCGTCAGCCGCGCCGACTTGGCCGAACTGCTGGCGCTGCGCCGCACGCATGCCGGGCTGGAGCTGGCGTTCTTCGTCGACTCCCAGGCCCAGCTGGACCTGATCGCGGCGCACTGGCCAGGCGGCGACGAAGAGAAGCTTGACGTGCTCATCGAGCTCGGCACCACGCGCTGCGGCATTCGTGATCACGCGCCGGCGCTGGCGCTGGCCCGCGCACTGCAGCACCACCCGGCGCTGCGGCTGCGCGGCATCGGCTTCTACGAGGGCCTGCAGGTGCTGGGCGAGACCGGCCCCGACACCGCGCTGATGCAGCAGTGGCAGGCGCGCGTCGAGGCGCTGCTGGCCGACGTCGAGGCCGAGGGCCTCATCGCCGTGCAGCCGCTGTGGCTCAGCGGCGGCGGCTCGGCGCTGTTCGACCTCGTCGCCCCGGTGCTGCAGGGGCGGCCCGGCCCCACACCGAGACTGGGCCTGCTGCGCTCGGGCTGCTACGTGTGCCACGACCATGCGCACTACGGCCGCTACGTCAGCGTCATCGACCACCGCCTGGGCAGCGCCAGCCTGCAGCCCGCGCTGGAGGTGTGGACGCACGTACTGTCCACCCCCGAGCCCGGCCTGGCGCTGCTGAACGCCGGCCGGCGCGATGTGTCGTTCGACCAGGGCTGGCCGCTGCCCGTGTGGCGCATGGAGAACGGCCAGCGCACGGCGGCGCCCGCCGGCTGGCAGGTCACCGGGCTGAACGATCAGCACGCCTACCTGCGCTGGGACCCGCTCGAATGCGACGGCCCGGCCGTGGGCGAGCGCGTGGCGCTGGGCCCGTCGCACCCCTGCACCACCTTCGACAAATGGGCCTGGCTGGCCGTCGTGGACGAGGCCGACCGTATCGTCGACGCGATCACCACGCACTTCGCGTGATGCTGCTGCAAGGCGCACTCATCGTCGACGGCAGCGGCGCACCGGGCTGGACGGGCGACCTGCTGATCGCCGGAGACCGCATCGCGGCACTGGCGCCGCAGCTGGACGTCAACGCCAACGTGCCGCGCCGCGACTGCCGCGGCCTGGTGCTGGCGCCCGGCTTCATCGACGCCCACAGCCACGACGACGCCGCGCTGCTGGCCACGCCCGCGATGGCGCCCAAGCTCACGCAGGGCGTGACGACCGTCGTCACCGGCAACTGCGGCCTCTCGCTCGCGCCGCTGGTGACGCCCGACCCGCCGCCGCCGCTGAACCTGCTGGCGCGCGAGCACTTCCGCCACGCGTCCTTCGCCGCCTGGCGCGCCGCCGTGGACGCCGCCCGGCCCGCCGTCAACGCCGTGGGCCTGGTGGGCCACACGGCGCTGCGGCTGCGCTGCATGGCCGACCTGTCGCGCCCCGCCACGCCCGCCGAGCGCGGCGCGATGTGCGCGCTGCTGGACGACGCGATGCGCGAAGGCGCGGCCGGTCTGTCCTCGGGCACCTTCTACGCACCCGCCGCCGCAGCGGACAACGAAGAACTGCTGGCGCTGGCCCGCGTCGCCGCGCGGCACGGCGGCGTCTACGCCGTTCACCTGCGCGACGAGATGGCCGGCGTGCTCGGCGCCATCACCGAGGCCGCCGACTGCGCGCACGCGGCCGGCCTGCCGCTGGTGATCTCGCACCACAAATGCGCCGGCCGCGCGCAGTGGGGCCGCAGCCTGCAGACACTGGCGCTCATCGAACGGCTCAGTCAGCGCCAGGCGCTGGGGCTGGACGTCTACCCGTATCTCGCCGGCTCCACCGTGCTGCGCGAGGACCTGGCCGACGGCGCGACGCCCATCCGCCTGACCTGGAGCGAGGCCCACCCCGAACTGGCCGGCCGCTGGCTGGCCGACATTGCGCGCGACTGGGCGTGTAGCGAGCCCGACGCGGTGGCGCGCCTGCAGCCGGGCGGCGCCTGCTACTTCCAGATGTGCGACGCCGACGTGGACCGCATCCTCACGCACCCGCTGGCCATGATCGGCTCCGACGGCCTGCCGCACGACCGCTTCCCGCACCCCCGGCTGTGGGGCGCCTTCCCGCGCGTGTGGGCCCACTACGGCCGCGAGCGCGGCCTGCTGACGCTGGAGGCCGCCGTACACAAGATGACCGGGCTGACGGCGGCCTGCTTCGGCTTGCGCGACCGCGGCCTGCTGCGCGCGGGCGCCGCGGCCGACCTGGTGTTGTTCAACGCCGACCAACTGGCCGACCGGGCCGACTACGGCCAACCCTGCGAGGCCGCAACGGGCATCGCGGCAGTGTGGGTCAACGGAGCGCTGGCGCTGGAGGCCGGCACGCCGCAAGCGCGCGCCGGGCGGGTGCTTGGGCGGGGCGGGTAGTGAGGTTCGCTGCGCTGGCTTTGGACGGGGTGGACTCAGCGGGGTGGCTGCTTCGCAGCGATTTCAGCCTTTCGCGGTCGCATGCCGAACTAACGCTGACCGGCAGAACGCGGTCACTGGCCGGGACGATCCTGGGCGCACGGCTGTTTCCTTTTCGAAGAGAAGCGGCCGTAGCCTCGATCGGGCCGCTTAGTCCTTCAGTCCCTCAAAGCCAGTTCCATCATCTGGTCGTAGTGGCGTTGGTCATCAGCTCGCAGAAGTTCGAGCAGGTCGCGCAGAACGGCCGGAGTTTCCAGCAAGATGGTGGGATCGTGATCGGGCTGCGCCACAACGTCGCCATGTGAGTAGGTGTGCAGGAAACGAAGAACGCGCGCCTTCGCGGCGTCATCACCGCCAACCTCGCTGAGCTTTCCGCGCAAGTCCCCTGACCTGCCTGGGACTCGGTACGCTAAGTAGCTTTCCAGCATGCGGCGAGCGATGTTGGGCAAGCCGTAGTGCTGCTCCAACCCTTGACCCTGCTCCAGCCGTGAAGCCTCGAAGATCCTCTTGAAGAGGTAGTGGTACTCCGACTCGAACTTCGTCAGGAAGGAGTCCATCGGCCCCAACCGTGCGGCACGCTGTCCTTCGTGAATCGTGGCGTGCAGCATGAAGAACCGAGCGGGGGGCTCAGGCTTCGGCCGAACCCTTTTTGCCGCCTCGTTCAATGCATCAAACCAGTCGCGCACCTGGCGGAAGAAGCTGAAGTTGTGCGTCAAGATGAAGAGCTGCTTGGCATTCACGGTGCGGGCCTTCAGGAACCCGAATGCGCTGAAGAGGGAGTTCGCGTCCAGACTGGACACAGGATCGTCGATCACCACGATGCCATCTGCCAAGTCGAAGTCGGTCCCCTGAAGCGACTTCAAGAAGTAGAGGAAAGCGACAGCGGTACGCTCGCCGTCGCTTAGGTTCTTCGCCGGATGTCCGCCACGCATGACGGTGTACCCGTTCTGCTCAGGCACGAACTGAAGCTCCTCACGGCCAAGGTACGCTGCCACATCTCTGGTTAGCTCCTCTGCCGGAACAATGTGCTGCCGAACCTGCCGTTCAATGTCCATGATCTGCTCATCCAAGCGGTTCGCAGCAACGCGCGCGGCGTCCTGGGCTTCTGTCGCCTGGCTCACCGCCGCGCACTTTTCTCGCCACTGATTCAAAGCACCGACCATGCCGTCGAGGGCCAAGCGGTCACGGGCTGACTTCACCTCGGCGTCATGCGACGCAGTCATGCGGTTGTGCTGCTCTATCTGCTCGTTCAACGCGGCAAGAGACTTCGCGCCCTCAAAAGAGGCCGTGACAGTCATGCCTTCCACTGCCACGGCGAGGAAACCAAGAATGATCCTGCCCAGGCTGCTCCCCCCGCCGTCCACGACTTGCTTCAACAAGCTGTCCAGCTCCATGCTCTTGAAGGGCTGCTCACGCTTGCGCTCCAGTGCCGACTTAAGGGCACTCAGTGCCCCGACGAGCGAACTTGCCTGAGTCCGAAGGGCTTTCAGTGCGGTCTGATAAGCGGGCTGGAGCGCTTCGTACAGCGCTTCATGCGGGGGCGAAGTGAAGGCGCTGTTGAACTTTGACGCACCGTCGATCTCCAGTAGCAGCGCATCGATCGCACGCTGTTGCTGGTCGAACTCGTCGTTGAAGTGCGCCTCCAACTGCGCCAGGCGGTGTGACGGGAGCGGTTGATCACAAAACCTGCAGTTGGCCGTTGCGTGATCTCCTCTGTGCAACCCAAGCCCCTGCCCCACCCAAGAAGCGACAGATTGATCGTCTGCCAAAGACTGAACCACAGCCGACACGACAGTCTTCTTCAACAGCGCTTCAGTCTTGGCCCGCAACACCATGAGATCAGGGAAGCGGACGGTCACTTGCTCAAGCGAGGGCAGCGGCCGGCTGTCCTTCATCCGAACAAGCGCTGTCCGCTCATCGTCGCTCAGCCGGGTTTCGGCTTGCTCCGAGTCGACCAACCGTTGCATCTCTGCCTTGAACGGCCCAGCGTTGAAGTTGTTGTAAGCCCCGCCAGCAGCCATCAACTGCGTGCGAATGTCCTTGGCCGTCTCTGTGGCAAACGTCTCACGCGCCTCAGTGGCGACCTTCAGCAGTTGACCTTGCCGGGCTTGCTCCGCGCGATGCTGGTCCCGCTGGGTTGCCAACTCCGTGATCAGCCGTTGCTTCTCGGCGCTGTCTTCACCGAAGTAGTAGACCGGTGGGAACTGCCCTGCACCGGTTTCAAAAACTGCGCGGCCCACGTACTCCCGGTTGAAGACCCGAACCTTGGGGACAGTAGGATCGTTTGCGGCGTCGCCCATCACCCGGTGGTCGCCAAAGAAGTACTCAGCTGTGCCTTCCGCGAGCGCTTGCCGCTGCTGCAGGTTCTTCAGAAGAGTAGACAGCGTGGTCTTGCCTGATCCGTTCCAGCCGTAGATGACGTTGTACCGGCCGAAGTCGTGCAGGCCCGCAGGCCACGAGAACTCTCGAAAGATGCGGAAGTTCCGCAGCCGGTGAATGCGAGTCAACATCTGAACGCTCCCTGAAGTCTTCTTGATCTGGGTCCTGTGAACCGCCCTGGCTTCCACGGAGGCCATTGGGTTTAGGTCAGACGGTCGCGGCCTGACCAGCGCGTTGTCGATGGTAGTTGGCCTCGAATTCGGCCGGTGGGGTATAGCCCAGCGGCTCCATCAATCGGTGGTGGTTGAACCAAGCTACCCATTCCAGCGTCGCCAGTTCCACTGAATCGCCCCGGGTTCAGTAGACGCTTGCGAGTTTCCGCCCAATGGCATCGTTAGCCAACGACCGGTGTTGGCCGTTGCAGTCACTCTAGTAGCCCGCCGCGAGTGACCGAGATCAGACTGAAGCCGTCAGCGCCCTGAGGCACAGGCGGCCCTCGACGGATCACGCCTGACACGGACGCGACAGCCCCCCGCATCCCATGGCTGGCCCGCGCGACCGCCGCCGAAGCGCCATCACAATCACGCCGCCCCGCGTGTTCGATCCCTCCCCACCTTTCCCCATGGACAAACGCTTGTTGCAGCAGCAGGTGCTGGACCGGCTTGCCGAAGACCTGTTGCAAGCCGAACGCGCCGCGCAGGTCGCGCATGAGACGGCGACGCACGAAGAAAACATCGCCGAGAACAAGTACGACACGCTCGGCCTGGAAGCGGCCTACCTGGCCACCGGCCAGGCGCGCCGCGCGCAGGCCATTCGCGCGGTGATGGCCCACTGGCGCCAGTTCCGCCCCGGCGCCTATGACGCCAGCAAGGGCATACAGCTGGGCACGCTGGCCTGCCTCGTCGATGCCGACGACCGGCAGCAGCAGCTGTTCCTCGGCCCGCCGGGCGGCAGCATGAGCGTGGCCAGTGGCGATCAGGTCGTTCAGGTGATCAGCAGCGAAGCCCCGTTGGGCGCGGCCATGCTGGGCAAGTGCGAGGGCGACGAGGTGTCGCTGCAGGTGGGCGGGGCGCGGCAGCAGTTCGAGGTGCTGTGGGCGCGTTGACAATCAGGCCGGCGCCATGAACGCACCCGGACCCGCACCACGCTCGCCCGGCGGCCCGCCGCTGCCGCGGCTCTACACCTTTCGCCGCTGCCCCTACGCGATGCGCGCCCGCATGGCGCTGCTGCAGGCGGGGCAGCACGTGGAGGCGGTGGAGGTGAGCCTGCGCGCCAAGCCGGCCAGCCTGGTGGCGGTGTCGCCCAAGGGCACGGTGCCCGTGCTGCTGTTGCCCGATGGCCGCGTGATCGAGGAGAGCTGGGACATCATGCGCTGGGCCCTGGCGCCGCGCGATGCGCATGACACGCAGGGCGCGTGGGCACGGGCGCAGTCGCCCGAGAACCTGGCGCTGGTGCAGCGCAATGACGGCGACTTCAAGCGCCACCTGGACCGCTGGAAATACCCGCAGCGCTACCCGGGCGAGGTGCTGGCACCCGACGCCCACCGCGACCGCGCGGTGGACGCCCTGCTGCGCCCGCTGGAGGCCCGGCTGCACCGCGCGCCCTACCTGGGCGGCGACACGCCCTGCGCCACCGACCTGGCCGTGATGCCCTTCGTGCGCCAGTTCGCCGCGGTGGACCCGGCCTGGTTCGCAACGCTGGACCTGCCGTCCGTGCGGGGCTGGCTGAACGGCTGGCTGGCGCACCCGCTGTTCGTGGCCTGCATGGTCAAGCTGCCGGCCGAGGGCGTGCATCGCTTGCCGCCGCTCAGCCCCTGAAGGCTCGGCCCCTCAGCCGTCGGTCCGCGGGAAGCTGACCTGCACCGTCAGCCCCCGCCCTTGCGGCCCGTCCAGCAAGGCCACCGTGGCGCCGTGCTGCGCGGCGGCCCGCTCGACGATGGTGAGCCCCAGGCCGCTGCCGTGGCAGGGCTGGCCGCCGGCCAGGCGCACGAAGCGCTCGAAGACGCGCTCGCGCAGTTCGGCCGGGATGCCGGGGCCCTGGTCGCTGCAGGTCAGCACGACCTGCTCGCCCAGGTCCGCCAGCGTCACGGTCACGTGGCCGCCGGCCGGGGAGTACTTGATGGCGTTGTCGACGAGGTTGTCGATCAGGCTGCACAGGGACTCGCGGTTCAGCCACATCGTGATCTGCTCGGGCGCCTCCAGCGCGAGCTCGATCTGCCGCTGCAGCGCCAGCCCGACGGCCAGCGCCACGCGCTCGCGCACGAGGTCCACGAGGTCGTGCCGGGTCTTGCTGAGGTCCAGCGTGTCGGCGCCGGAGCGGGCCAGCGCCAGCAGCTGGTGCACGGTGTGCGTAGCGCGCTGCACGCCCAGGCGCAGGCGCTCGCGCGACTCGTCGCGGGCACGCGGGTCGGGCTGGTCCAGCCCTTCGGCGCCAAGCTGGATGACGGCCAGCGGCGTCTTGAGCTCGTGGGCCGCGTCGGCCAGGAACTCGTGTTCGCGGTCCAGCCGCTGCTGCAGCCGCGCCATCAGCGAGTTGACGGCATTGACCAGCGGCGCCAGCTCCACGTAGCGCGTGGCGGGCAGCGGCGTCAGGTCTTGCGCCGAGCGCGCCGAGATCTGCGCGCCGATGCGCTGCAGCGGCGCAAAGCCCAGGCGGAACAGCAGCCACAGCGGCAGCGCCAGCAGCGGCAGGCCGTACAGCAGCGGGCGGGCGTAGTAGCTCAGGCCGGCGAGGCTGAAATGCCAGTCGCCGGGGCGCTCCTGCCAGCGGCGCACGACCAGCTCGCGCGCGGCGTCGCTGACCTCGGTGTAGAGCCAGCGCTCGTCCTGGCCCGGCACGCTCTCCTGCGGCAGCACGCGGTCGCGGCCGGTGAGGTCGGGCTTGAGTTCGGACAGCACCACGTCGCGCCGGATGACCTGCAGCAGCCGGAACGGCGTGCGGTGGCCCTTGAGCCGCCACTCGCGCTCGCGCATGCCCTCCAGCGCCTGCAGCGCCTGGGCCAGCGCGGTGGGGTCGGCATGGGTGTCGCGCGCGCGCTCCAGCGCCAGCTCGGCCCACAGCATGTTCTCGGCCTGGCCGTTCTTGACCTGCAGCACGCGGATGTCGATGAGCTCACGCGCGACAAGGAACAGCCAGCACAGGAACAGCACCGCGAACACGGCACCCAGGCTGCGGCGGAACAGCGAGCGCGGCGCGCTGGCGGCCGCGCTCATCCTTCCCTTTCCACCAGATAGCCCACGCCGCGCACGGTGCGGATGTAGCCCTCGCCGATCTTGCGGCGCAGGTTGGAGATGTGCACGTCCAGGCTGCGGCCGTCCATCTGGCAGGGCGCGCGGTTCTCGAGCTGGCGGCGGGTGACGACGCGGTCGGGCAGCTTGATCAGCGTCAGCAGGATGGTGAATTCGGTGCGCGACAGCGGCACGCGCTCCGCGCCGCGGCGCACCTCCATGCGCGGCTCGTCCAGCACCAGGTCGCGCAGCTGCCATTCGGCGGGCTGGGCCTCGGCGCCATCGCCCTGGGTGCGGCGCACCACGGCGCGCAGCCGCGCCAGCAGCTCGGAACCGGCGAAGGGCTTGACGAGGTAGTCATCGGCGCCGCCGTCCAGGCCGTCCAGCCGGTCCTCGATGGCATCGCGCGCCGTGATGACGATGAGCGGCAGCTTGCGGTGGCTGCGGCGCAGCAAGCGCAGCAGCTCCATGCCGTCGCCGTCGGGCAGGCCCAGGTCCATGACGACGGCGTCGAAGCCGCCCTCGGCAATCCACAGCCGCGCGTCGGCGATGCGGCGCAGCCACATCACGTCGTGGTCGGCGTTCTGCAGCAGGGCCTGCAGCGAGCGGCCCAGCTCCAGATCGTCCTCAAGCAAGCAGATGCGCATGGCCGCGATTCTGGCGCCGGGTGCGTTAAGACGGCCTTAACAAGGCGTTGAAGCAGCGCTTAGGCGGCCGGGCGGACAGTCGCTGCCAGTCCTGCAACGAACTGTCACATGACTCGTGTACTCGCCCGCCTGCTGCTCCTGCTGCTGCCGCCACTGACGGCCACGGCCGCGTCGCCCTTCGTGCCCAGCCGGGCGCAGTTCGATGCGCTGTTCCCGGAGCGCATCGCGTTCTACAGCTACGAGGGTTTCGTCGAGGCGGTGCGCCAGACGCCCGGCTTTGCCGACTGGGGCAGCGAGGTGCAGCGCCGCCAGGAGATGGCCGCCTTCCTCGGCCAGATCGCGCACGAAAGTGACCAGCTGCGCGCCCAGCGCGAGTACAAGCGCGAGAACTGGGACAAGTACTGCCGCGACGATGCGCGCCTGGGCTGCGCGCCGGGCCAGCAGTACTACGGCCGCGGCCCCATCCAGCTGAGCTGGAACTACCAGTACAAGGCGGCCGGCGACTTCATGGGCATCGACCTGTGGCGCGACCCCGACCGCGTGGCCCGCGACTCCACGGTCGCCTGGCGCACGGCGCTGTGGTACTGGATGACGCAGCCCGGCGAGTCGACCCAGGCCTCGCACGCGGCCATCCGCAGTGGCGCCGGCTTCGGCGCGACGACCCGCGCCATCAACGGCCCGCTGGAGTGCGACAAGCCCGACAGCCCCGATGCCCGGCGCAAGAACGCGCGCCGCGCCGATTTCTACAAGCACGCCAGCGACCTGTTCGGCGTGCCCCTGCTGCACCCGCTCGGGTGCTGACCCTGCCCCTGCTCGCCCTGTAACCCCGGAGAAAGAGAATCATGAGGAAGCATTCAAGCCCCCGCCCGACGGCCATCGCAGCCGCCGCCATGCTGCTGACCGCACTCCCCGCGCTGGCGCAGGAGGCCCCCAAGAAGAAGACGGAATCCCTGGAGGCCGTCGTCGTCACCGGCATCCGCGCCAGCATGGAGAAGTCCCTGCAGACCAAGCGCAATGCCGACGCCATCGTCGACGTCATCACCGCCGAGGACGTGGGCAAGCTGCCCGCCACCAACGTCGCCGAGGCGCTGACCACCATCCCCGGCGTCACCATCGACAAGGCCTTCGGCCAGGGCGAGAAGGTGTCCATCCTGGGCACCGACCCGGCGCTCAACCGCACGCTGATCAATGGCCAGACCATCGCGTCGGCCGACTGGTTCATCGCCGACCAGCCCGGCCGCACCTTCAACTACTCGCTGCTGGCCCCGCAGCTGATCAACAAGGTCGAGGTCTACAAGTCGCCCGAGGCCTGGCTGGACGAAGGCTCCATCGGCGGCACGGTGAACATCTCCACCCGCAAGCCGCTGGAGCAGAAGGCGCTGACGCTGGCCGGCTCGGTGGGCTATCTCTACAACGACCGCATCGGCAAGGGCAAGCCCACGGTGGCCGGCCTGGTCGGCTGGCGCAACGAGGCCAAGACCTTGGGCCTCATCTTCTCGGCCCAGCGCTCGGAAGAAGGCATCCGCCGTGACGGCGTGGAGTCGTACGGCACCGTCAAGGGCAGCGACTACATCAACGGCACCGGCGGCGGCGGCTCCATCAACAACCTGCCGACCGACTGGTCCGTCGCGCCCAACCCGGACGGCAGCCAGCCCAAGAAGCCGGCCTCCTGCGTCGGCAGCTGCGCCACCACGCTGCTGGCCAACCCGACCGCCGTGGGCCCCAACTCCATCAGCGCGCACTACTTCGAGCAGACCCGCAAGCGCGACACGCTGTCGCTGTCGCTGCAGGCCCGCGCCAACGACAAGCTGGACTTCGAGTTCAACGCGCTGGACGTGAAGGCCGGCTACGACAACCGCAGCCACTCGATGTTCGCCTTCCAGGGCAATGCCTGGAACGGCCTCATGAAGATGACCGACCTGGCCGTGGACGGCGGCGTCATCACCAAGGGCACGTTCAAGAACGCGCTGATGGTGTATGACCTGATCGACCGCAAGGCAACGGTGGACACCTCGTCCTACGACCTCAAGGGCAACTACAAGGACGAGCGCTGGTTCGCGTCCTTCCACGCGGGCCGCTCCAAGGCCACCGGCGGCACCAAGCTGCAGGTCTTCGGCGAGTTCCTGAGCTGGACGGACTACAACTACGACATCAGCAGCGGCACGCCGAAGCTGAGCATCACCGGCGCCAACCCGCTGAAGGACACCACGGCCTTCCAGATCGACGGCGGCTGGGGCTCCGACCCCACCAAGAAGGAAACCTGGAACCCCGGCTGGGGCGGCAACATCGTCTTCAAGCCGACGGTGGACAAGGAAGAGTTCATCCAGCTGGACGGCGGCCTGAAGTTCGACGGCCCCATCTACCAGCTGCGCTTCGGCATCAAGCACCGCGAGCACAACACCACGCAGTCCATGGGCGGCGTGTCGCTGGCCTCGGTGAAGGGCTATGGCGACGCCACGGCCAGCAAGTTCTCGCCCAAGCCGCTGCCGGGCAACTACCTCAGCGGCTTCGGCAACGTCGGCGACCTGAGCAACCGCTACACCATCGACGGCGAGGCGCTGGCCGGCTACATCACCAGCGGCAAGTGGCTGGCGCCGTGGCAGACCATGCCGCAGCCCGCCACGTTCAACGACCCGTCCTTCGTGGCCAACACCTGGTCGGTCAAGGAAGTGGTGGACGCCGCCTACGTGCAGGCCGACTACGCCCTCGACGCGCTGCGCGGCAACGTCGGCGTGCGCGTGGTGGACACCACGTCCAACAGCGGCGGCTGGGCCTGCTCGGTGTCCACGGGCCAGGCCTGCCCGGCCGACAAGTACGTGCCGACGAACGTGCAGAAGAACTACCGCAACTTCCTGCCCAACCTGAACGTCGCCTACGAGCTGAGCAGCACCCTCGTGCTGCGCGCCTCGGCCGCCAAGGTCATGTCGCGCCCGAACTACGGCGACATGTCCAGCTACCTGTGGATCGGCGACCAGACCAAGACCGGCGGCGGCGGCAACCCCGACCTCAAGCCCTACAAGTCCACCAACCTGGACTTCTCGGCCGAGTGGTACTTCGCCAAGAACGCCATCCTGGCCGGCACGATCTTCAACAAGAAGGTCACCGACTACGTGCTCGTCACGACCAAGCCCGAGGTGCACTACAACCAGTTCGAGCGCCAGAACACCACCTACGCCGTCTCGCGCCCGAACAACGCCGGCAGCGCCACCATCAAGGGCGCCAGCCTGGCCTTCCAGGCCAACATCGGCTGGGGCTTCGGCGCGCTGACGACCTACACCTTCTCGGACGCCACCTCCAGCCAGGCCAACTCGCACCTGCCGTTCAACTCCAAGCACCAGTACAGCCTGAGCCCGTTCTATGAGAGCGACCGCTTCAGCGCCCGCGTGACCTACACCTACCGCTCCAAGTACTACACGCAGGCTGACCGCGGCAACTTCCTGGTCACCGACGGCAGCAAGGACCTCGCCGCCAGCGCCAACGTGAAGCTCACCAACCAGCTCAGTCTGGGCCTGGACGCGATGAACCTGCTGGACAGCGAGTACCGCAACTACGCGGACGTGGGCGGCGTGGCCAAGACCGAGCTGCTGACCCGCGGCATCTACCGCACCGGCAAGCGTTACCAGGCCGTGCTGCGGTACAGCTATTGACCCCTCGCCCGGTCGAGCCCGCTGAACGCGGCTCGCCCAGCCGGTCCCCCGCGTGGATGGGCCGGCCCCTCTCCTCGTGATGGCAGTCTCCTGCCTCACTTCGGGCGGCCCACCAGGGCCGCCCTTTTTTGCCTTGTAATCGCGCCCCATGACTGCAAGCGCCCCTTCGTCGCCCCGCCTCGCGGGCATCGACCTGCTGCGCGGCCTCACCGTGGCCGTGATGATCCTCGTCAACGAATGGGCCGGCGTGGCCGGCCTGCCCGCGTGGCTCAAGCACATGCCGGCCGACGCCGATGCGATGAGCGTCGTGGACATGGTGTTCCCGGCCTTCCTGTTCATCGTCGGCCTGTCGCTGCCCATGGCGCTGCAGGCGCGGCTGGACGCCGCCGGCCGCCGCGCCACGCTGCAGCACGTGGCCGAGCGCACGCTGGCGCTGCTGGTGGCCGGGCTGTTCATGGTGAATGCCGAGATGGCGCCAGCCGGCTTCAATGCCGCCGGCTGGCTGCTGGCCGCCTTCGCCGCCATCTTTCTGATGTGGGGCAGCGTGCGCGGCGGGCCGCCGCTGCCCGGGCCGTGGCGGCTGGCGGGCCTCGCGCTGCTGGGCGCGTGCAATGGCTACTACCCCGGCGGCATGGCCGTGCACTGGTGGGGCATCCTGGGCCTGATCGGCTGGGCCTACGGGCTGGCGGCGCTGCTGTTCGTGCTGGCCGGGCGCGACGCGCGGCTGCCGCTGGCGCTGGCGGGCCTGGCCGGCTGCGTGGCCTGGTACGCCTGGGCGGCGCCGCAGCTCGGCGGCGGCGCACACGCCACGCACACGGCGCTGGTGCTGGCCGGCCTGGCCACCGCCGTGCTGCTGCACGACCCGCAGCACATGCTCGCGCCCGACCGCGCCACCCGCGCCGCGCTGCTGCTGGCCTTCCTGCTGCTGGCCGTGGGCTTCAGCCTGCGGCCGCACTTCGCGCTGTCCAAGATCCACGCCACGCCCAGCTGGGGCCTGGTGTGCGCGGGCGCCACGCTGCTGCTGTATCTCGTCATGCGCCCGCTGGCCGAGGCCGCCCCCGGCCGCGCCGCGCTGGCGCTGCTGGGCGACGCCGCCCGCCACCCGCTGCTGGCCTACCTGCTGCCCTTCGTCATCGGCGCGCTGCTGGCGCTGGCCGGCTGGACCTGGCCGGCAATGCTGTCCAGCGGCGCGGCCGGCCTCGCGCGCGGCGTGGCCCTGCTGGCCGGCGTGCTCGTGCTGCTGCGCCTGCTGCTGCGCGCGGGCCTGCGGCTCAAACTCTGACGCACTCCCCCATGCTGCGACGCCACCTGCTCACCCTGCCCGCCTTGCTGCCCATGACCGCCCTCGCCGCACCGCCCGCCCGCTTCCTGCACGTGGGCACCTACGCGCCCGCCGGCCAAGGCCTGTACAGCTTCGCCATTGCGGCCGACGGCGCGCTGCGGCCGCTGGGCGTCACCGCCAACTCTGGCAGCCCCAGCTGGCTGGCCACCGACGGCCGGCGCCTCTACGCCGCCGAGGAAGGCGCCCACCATGTGGCCGTCTACACGCAGGACAACGCCGGCCGGCTGACGCTGCTGCAGCGCGAGCCCAGCGGCGGCCAGGGGCCCTGCCAGTTGTCCCTCGCCGCCGGCCGCATGTGGGTGGCGCATTACGGCGACGCGCGCTTCGCCGCGCTGCCGCTGCAGGCCGACGGTCGCCTGGGCACGGTCGCCAGCTGGCCCAGCTGCAGCAGCGACTGCCGCCCCGGCCCCACGCGCGCCGCCAAGGCGCCGCCTGGCAGCCTGGCCCATAGCGGCCATGACGCACCGCATGCGCACATGATCCAGGCCAGCCCCGACGGCCGCTGGCTGCTGGGCACCGACCTGGGCCGCGACCGCCTGCTCGTCTGGCCGCTGACCGACGCCACGCCGGGCGCGCCCGTGCAGGAGCTGGCCCTCAGCCCCGGCTCGGGCCCGCGCCACTTCGTGTTCCACCCGCAGGACGCCGGCCTCGTCTACGTGCTGCAGGAGGAATCGTCCACGCTGTCCACCGTTGCGCTCGGCGCCGACGGGGCGCGGGTGCTGGACGAGGTCTCCGTGCTGCCCGACGGCTTTGCCGGCACCAGCTTCGCGTCCGACCTGCTCGTCGCGCCCGGCGGCCGCCACCTCTACGCGCTGAACCGGCTGCACGACAGCATCGCCGTGCTGTCACTGGCCCGCCCGCGCAGCCCGCGCCTGCTGGACCACCACTGGGTGCGCGGCAGCTTCCCGCGCAGCGCCTGCATCGCCGGCCAGCACCTGTACGTGTGCAACCAGCGCAGCGACCAGCTCAGCCACTTCAGCCTGGGCCACCCGGAGGCGCCGCGCTTCACTGGCCGGCAAACGGGCGTGCCCAGCCCGGCCGGCGCCTGCGCCATGGCCTGAGGCGCGACCACGGTGACACGAACTGGGCCTAGACTGGCCTGATGAAACCCGCCGCCCTGCTCCTCCTGCTGCTCGCCACCACGGCCCAGGCCGAGCCCCTGGGTTCGGTGGACACCGCCTTCAAGCTCATCGGCCCCGACCACAAGATCGTCGTCGACGCCTACGACGACCCCAAGGTGCCCGGCGTCACCTGCTACGTGTCCCGGGCCAAGACCGGCGGCATCAGCGGCGCCATCGGCCTGGCCGAGGACAAGGCCGAGGCCTCCATCGCCTGTCGCCAGGTCGGCCCCATCGCCATCAGGCAGCCGCTGCCCCGGCAGGAAGAGGTGTTCAACGAGCGCATCTCGCTGGTGTTCAAAAAGCTGCGCATCGTGCGCATGGTCGATGCGCAGCGCAACACGCTGGTCTACCTGACCTACTCGGACCGCCTCATCGACGGCTCGCCCAAGAACAGCGTCACGGCCGTGCCGGTCGCGCGCGAGACGCCCATCCCGCTGCGGCCATGAGCTGGACCGACGCCCTCTTCGCGCTGCTGCCGCTGCAGGCGCTGGCGGCGGCCCTGGTGCTGATGGCCTTCATCGGCTGGCGCCATGCCAACGCGGGCGGGCGCTGGTCGCAGCTGGGCCTGCTGGCGCTGGGCCTGGGCCTGACGCTGGCCGGCCCCGCGTGGGCGCAACATGTGCCGCTGGCACCGCGCGCGCTGCACAGCCTGGGCCTGGCGCTGGTGAGCGGGGGCGTGAGCGCGCTGTGGTGGGCCGCCGGCCTGTGGCTGATGCCGCACCGCGGCCGCTGGCTGATGGGCGCCGCGCCGCTGCTGCTGGGCGCCGGCCATGCCGTGCTGTGGCCACAGGCCGAGCTGGCCCGCACGCTGGCCGACCTCGTGCTCGCCGCCCAACTCACCGCGCTGGGCGTGGCACTGACACGGCCCGGCCGCGAGCAGGTGCTGCACGGGCTGCACCACGGGCGCTGGCGGCTGCTGGGCCTGAGCGCCGTGCTGCCGCTGCTGGTGGCCCTGCTGGCGCGGGCCGGCGCCACGCTGCTGGGCCACGCCGGGCCCGGGCCCGATCTGCTGCTGGCCGTGACCGGCCAACTGGCGCTGCTGCTGGCCCTGCCCCTGCTGCTGCTGGCCTGGCGCGGCCAGACCGAGGCCGAGCTGGCGCGGCTGGCCCAGACGGACGGCCTCACCGGCCTGGCTGACCGCCACGCCTTCCAGGCCCGCTCGGTGGACTTCATCGCGATGGCGCGGCGGTTCGACGAGCCGCTGGCGCTGGTGCTGCTGGAGCTGGACGACTTCGCGGCGCTGCAGGCCGAGCACGGGCCGGAGGTTGGCGACCGGGCACTGGCCTTGTTCGCCAGCTGCGTGCAGACGCAGATGCGGCTGGGTGACCTGGCCGGCCGACTGGCCGGCGAGCAGTGCGGCGTGCTGATGGCGCGCTGCCTGCCCGAAGGCCCGCAGGCGCTGGACGCGCGGCTGCGCGCCGCGTTGGCCGAGCGCGCCCCGGCCGAGCTGGGCCTGGCGCTGTCGTACAGCGCCGGCTGGGCCCGGCTGCGCCCCGGCGACCGCGGCCTGCCCGACCTGCTGCGCCGCGCCGAGACGGCGCTCTACGAAACCCGCCGCGCCGGCGGCGGCCTGCTGACGGCCGAGCCGGGCGTGGCGGATTGAGCGCCGCTCACCCCTGCAGCGCCCAGCGCTTGCAGGACTGGTGGTTGCGCTGGCCGGTCGGCCCCCAGGCCTCGGCGTCCACGGCAGTGCCCACGGCCTCCAGCGCCGGCACCGCCGTCTCGCGGTCCTTCACCATGCAGGCGAAGTAGGCGAGCCGGTTCTGCCAGTAGCGGCTCCTGGGTGACTCTTCCAGGATGGCGCGCAGGCCATCGCGCATCAGCGGCCAGCGCGCCGCCGTGGCCTCGAACAGCGACTGCTCGTAGTCGCCGTCCGTGGCCGCGTTGTAGAGGCGCACATAGCGCCGCAGCGCGTCCTTCTCGGGCAGGCCCTTCATGGACTCGCGCACCCAGCGCTCCAGCACATCGGGGTCGCCGCCCCACTTGGGCAGCAGGCTGGGCAAGGCGGCCAGGTAGACGCAATCGTCGGTCGCGTGCTGGCGCAGGCCCTTGCGCGCAATCTCCAGCTGCTGCCGCAGGCCAACGCCCATGCCGCGCAACAGCGTCAGCAGCGGGCGGATGTAGAAGTTGTCGCGCCCCATCACGTCGCCATGGGCCTTGACATAGGCCAGCGCGTCGTTGAGCTTGGCCTTGAAGTCGGCGAAGCGCTGGTCAGACACCGTGTTGGCGAAGCCGCCACCCCGGTGGTACCAGGCCAGGTCCACCAGGGCCTGCAGGTGCACGGCGTGGGCCAGCGGCGACTGGGGCCGGCTGCGCGCCCAGGCCAGCGTGTTGGCCGCCACCGCCTCGTGGTAGGCGACCGACTCCCCCGCGTAGCTGCGCCAGATGCCGTGGCCGAAGCGGCAGCTCGCCAGCCCGCCTTCCTCGGCGCGCTGCAGGTCCTGCCGGGCGGCCGCGTACAGGCGCTCCAGCTCGTCCCAGTCGCCCCAGAACAGCGCCTCGGACGCGCCGTCGTACACGGTGTCGGCCAACACGCGCGGCGCGGCGGCGGCGGGCACGGCCACCGACTGCGCCTGGGCGCCCCAGGCCGATGCGGCCAGCAGGCCGGCCAGCGCCGCCCGCGTCCATCGAATCAACGCCATGACATGCTCCACTGGAATTCGCGTTCCACGGCCTTCAGGCCCCCGTGCTTGGCCGCGGCGGCCGACCAGTCCACCGCGCGCGCCTTGGCCAGCGTCGCCAGCTCCAGCGTGCCCTCGTGCGCGAACGGCCGCACACCGCGGATGCCGGGCACCTCCACATCGCGCTTGATGACCTTGGCGCGCACCACGCGCCCCTCGGCATTCACATCGGCCAGCACCGTGATCACACCGCTCGCGCCGAAGAAGGTCGACAGGCTGGGATAGGCGTTGTCATCGCTCGCGTTGGCGGCCGCCTTGCGGCGCTCCTGCCAGACGAAGTCGGCCGCCTGCAAGGCCATGGCCGCGCGGAACTGCGCCGGGCTGGCGCCGGCCCACTGGTGCATGGCGCAGCGGGAAGGCGGGTCGGCGATGAAGGGGTCGCGGCGGAAGTTGTCTTGGTCGCCCAGGTAGAAGAAAGCCAGCACCGGCGGCAGCGGCGTCGCGGGGGCCTGGCCGGTGGCGCGCAGTTGCAGCAGGGCCTCTTCGGCGGCCAGCGGTTCGGCATCGCTGACCTGGCGCGGCTGGCCCCAGCGCGCGAGCAGCAAGGCCTCGGCCTGCACGGCCGCCTCGCGCATCTCGGCCGGCAGGCCGCGCAGCCGGGCCAGGCGCATCACCAGCTCGCTGGCATTCGGGCCCACCGGCCGGCACATACCGGGCTGCTGCAACATCTGTTCGAGCACGGCGTCCTGCTCGGGGCCGAGGCTGTCACGCCCCCACAGAGCGAACTCGTTGGCCAGCCGCGCCAGCATGCGGGCGAAGGCGTGCTTAGGGAGGGGCTGGGCCAGCTCCTCCAGGAACCAGCGTTCCATCAGCGCGCGCACGCGCGGCAGGTGTTCGGCCTGCATGGCCTCGGCGGCGGCGCGTGTGCGGGCGTCAAGGTCGTCGCTGGCCAGCACGGTGAAGCGCGGCGCCACGTTGTTCTTGAGCACCCGGTTCATCTCGGCCGGCGCCCAGTCCGGCAGCGTGGGCGGCGGCGGCACGGCGGAAGCTGGCGCGGCCGCAGCGGCGACCTCGTTCGCAACGGGTTTGGTGGCAGGCCGCGCGGCGGGCTTGGCCGCGGGCTTCAGCACCGCCCTGGCCCCGGCGGCCGGCTTGTCGGCGGCCTGCACGGGCGCCAGGCAACACAGCCACGCGGCCATGCCGACGGCAGCCGCTGTTTTGATGCGCATCTTGTTCTCCCTGATAGCGCCGCGATTGTGGTCAAGCCCGGAGGCAGCGCGGCTCATGGCTTACCAGGGCGGCCACGCCGCCGCGCTGTCAGCATTCTCCGACACGCCGAGCCGCGGCTGGCTGACCCGGGGCGCCTGAGGCCACGGCGATGCTGAACCCGACACTCCCTGGAGGCGACGATGGCACAGCACCCCACCCCCACCGACCGGCAGCAGCCCGACCACAGACCCGGCCGCCCGCCGTTCGCCGCGCTGGCGCGCTGGTGGACCGGCAGGCAGGCCGCCGCGCCCGATACGCAGCTGGGCTACGAGTCCGCCCTGCCCTGGATGCTGGACGACACGCCAGCCGAGGCCGCCGACCCGCGGCAACGCTGAGCCCGGCAGGGCGCCTGCACGACCGCCCCGCGCGGGGGCCGCGCTCACTGGATCAGGCCGTTCTTCAGCGCGTAGTAGGTCAGGTCGCTGTTGGTCGAGAGCTTGAGTTTCTCCAGCACGCGGGTGCGGTAGGTGCTGACGGTCTTGACGCTGAGGAACAGCGCCTCGGCGATGTGGCCCACGGTCTCACCCTGCGCCAGGCGCAGGAAGACCTGGAACTCGCGCTCGGACAGCGCCTCGTGCGGCGGCTTGTCCGGCGCGCCTGCGGCGCCGCTGCCACCCACCACGCTGTCGGCCAGCTGCTCGGCAACGGCCGGGCTGATGTAGCGCCGGCCGCGCGACACGAGGCGGATCGCGTCGGCAATCTCCTCGGGGTCGCACTCCTTGTTCAGATAGCCGGCAGCGCCCTGGCGCAGCAGCGTGGTCGCGTAATGCGCCTCGGGAAAGCCGCTGAGGATGAGCACCGGCAGCGCGGGGAAGCGCGCCTTGATGGCGGCCAGCGCGTCCACGCCGCTCTGGTCGGGCATGGAGATGTCCAGCAGCAGCACGTCCACGTCGCCACGGCGCGCCATCTCCAGCGCCTCCCGGCCCGTGGCGCCCTCGCCGGTGACGCGCAGGTCCACATGGTCGGACAGGAACTGGCGCAGGCCGGTGCGCACGATGGCGTGGTCGTCAACGATGCCGATGCGGATCATGGAAAGCCTGTGGGGTGGATGCGATCAGGTCAGCGTAGCAGCCGCACCGCGCGGCGGGCAGCGGCCGGTGTCCTACACGCGCGCCGGACATCTCCGACAAGGCCGCCCGCCGCCGGACTATCCCGCCGCCGCCGCGCCGCTCCGATAGTGCAGTGACGGCCCCGTCACGGGCCGCACAACCTTCAAGGAGCAACTCATGCTGAACCGCCCCGTCCTGACCCTGGCCCTGTCCGCCGCCCTGCTCGCCACCGTCGGCGCCACCACCGGCTGCGCCGTGGCCCGCGACCAGCAGACCGCCGGCAGCTACATCGACGACGCGACGCTGACCACCCGCGTCAAGGCCAAGTTCGCGGCCGACCCCACCGTCAGCGCCTTGGCCATCAGCGTCGAGACGCTGAAGGGCACGGTGCAGCTGTCAGGCTTTGCCAAGAGCGACGCGGAGAAGGCTGTTGCCGGCCGGCTGGCGCGCGAGACCTCGGGCGTCGTGGCCGTGCGCAACGACATCGCCGTGAAGCCATGAAGCCGTGAGCGCGGCGCCCGTGCGCGCGTGGCGCGGGCGCCTAGGACAATTCCTACAACGCAACGCGCCACGCACGCCGCCCGGACCGGCGCCCGCGCGGCCGATACTTGCACCCATCACACCAAGAACAACCCCGCGCCGGGCCATGCCAGCACTCAAAGCCTTCATCGTCGAGGACAGCCCGGTGATCCTGGAGAACCTGGTGGCCACGCTGGAAGAGCTGGCGCAGGTGGAGGTGGTGGGCGCCGTGGCCGACGAGGCCGAGGCGGTGCGCTGGATGAGCCGCAGTGCCGAGCCCGGGGCCGACCTCGTCATCGTCGACGTGTTCCTGCGCTCCGGCACCGGCCTGGGCGTACTGCAGGCCGCGCAGAAGCTGGGCGTGCGCGCCCGCCGCGTCGTGCTGACCAACTACGCCACGGACGAGATGCGCAAGCGCTGCGCCAGCCTGGGCGCCGAGCGCGTGTTCGACAAGAGCCGCGAGCTGGACGACCTGATCTCCTACTGCGTCGAACTGGCCGACCCGCCAGCCGCGGCGAGCTGAGCGGCCGATGGTGCTGCGCCGCCTGGACCCGCTGCTGACGCGGGCATCGCGCCACCGTGGCCTTGCCGTGCTCGGCGCGGCGCTGGCGGCGGCGGCCGTGATGGGCGTCAGCGAGGCCGCCTTCTGGGGCGCCGAGAAGGCGCTGGCGCAGTCCCGCGCCCGCCACCTGGCCCGCGATGACGGGCTGCGCCTGCGCTCGCTGCTGACCGCCGCCGAGACCGCACAGCGCGGCTTTCTGCTGACCGGCCGGGAGGACTACCTCGCCCCCGTGCAGTTGGCGGAGCGCGAGCTCCCCGGCCTGCTGCAGCGGCTGCACGGCCAGTACGAAAGCTCCGACTGGGCGGCGCTGGCTGCCGACGCCAGCCGCCGCGCCAACGAAAAGCTGTCGGAGCTGCAGCTGGTCATCAAGCTCTACCGCGAGGGCAACACGCCGGGCTGGCAGGCGCTGGTGGAGTCCGACATCGGCCGCGAGAAGATGCAGGCGGTGCGCGACGCCGTCGGCCAGCTGGAGCGGCACGAGCTGCGCCAGATCGCGCAGGAGCGCGAGGCCGTCAACCGCTCGCTGACCTACGGCCGGCTGGGTGTGCATGTGCTGACGGTGCTGAGCCTGGCCGGGCTGGCCGTCTTCCTGTGGCGCAACGAGGCGCTGCACCGCGCCCGCCGCGAGCATGCCGAGGAACTGGCCCAGGAGCGCGACCGGCTGGACGGCGAGGTGGCACGCCGCACCGCCGAGCTGACCGAGCTGGCCCGCCACCTGCAGACCGTGCGCGAGGACGAGCGCGCCCACCTGGCCCGCGAACTGCACGACGAGCTGGGCGCACTGCTGACCGCGGCCAAGCTGGACGTGGCCCGCATCCGCCGCCAGGCCAAGGCCGTGCCCGACATCGACGAGCGCCTGCGCCACATGAGCGCGCTGCTGGACCAGGGCATCGCGCTGAAGCGCCGCATCATCGAGGACCTGCGGCCCTCGGCGCTGTCCAACCTGGGCCTGATCCCGGCGCTGGAGATCCTGGCCACCGAGTTCGCACAGCGCTCGGGCCTGCAGCTCAAGCTGGAGCTGGCCGACGTGCCCACCGACGACGCCGACCGCTTGGCGCTGTACCGGCTGGTGCAGGAGGCGCTGACCAACATCCTGCGCCACGCCAAGGCCACGCAGGTGCGCGTGTCGCTGGGCGACGCGGACGGCTGGCTGCAGCTGCAGATCCGCGACGACGGCCAGGGCTTCAACCCCGAGGCCGTGGGCACCGGCCACCACGGCCTGCTGGGCATGCGCTACCGCATCGAGAGCCTGGGCGGCACGCTGCAGCTGCTGTCGGCGCCGGGCCGGGGCACGTTGGTGCTAGCGCAGCTGCCCAGGCGCCAAGCGCCCGCCGAGGCGGCCGAACCGCCCGCACCGCTCGTGTAGGACAAGGCCTCGGCTGCCCTTTGTTACCACGCCGAGGCCAACGACGGCCCTCCTGCTGACGTTCAATACGCACCGCGGCCCGGCCGCCCAGGAGACCGTCATGAGCATCCGCACCTCCCTCACCCGCTGGCTCGCCCCCGCCCTGCTGGGCCTGGGCAGCCTGAGCTCCCTGCCCGCCCAGGCCGGCGATGTCAGCCTGTCGATCGGCTTCAGCCAGCCCGGGGTGTACGGCCGCGTGGACATCGGCCGCTACCCGCCACCGGTGCTGGTGGCACCGCAGCCGGTGTACGTGGGCCGTCACGTTCACCGCGAGCCGGTCTACCTGTGGGTGCCGCCCGGCCACCGCCGCGACTGGCGCCGCCACTGCGGCCACTATGGCGCCTGCGGCGCGCCGGTGTACTTCGTGGACGACGGCTGGTATCGCCGCCATGTGGTCGTGCACCGCGACCACGACCACGGCGGTCACCGCCACCACTGGGATTCACCGCGCCACGACGACCGCCGTGGCGACGGCCATCACCACCGCCACCACGATCACCCGCATCACCGGGGTGACCGCGGCGACCGGGGCCACCGCGACTGAGCGCATGATGGCGGCCCTGCGGCTTGAACCTGCCAGCGCCGGCAGGGTACACACGCCGCATGTCCATCTGGTCCAGCCTCCGAACTCCACGCCAGGCGCCGCCGCCCGCCGCGCGGGGCGCGGCCGCCGATGCCGCTGAGCTGGCGCTGCTGGCCGGCGTGAAACGCGGCCGCCGAGCTGATTTCGACGCGCTCTACCGCCTCTACCACCCCCGCCTGTGGCGCTTCCTGACGCAGCTGCTGCGCCAGCCTGACGCCATCGAGGAGGCGTTGAACGACACCCTGCTGGTGGTGTGGCAGCGCGCCGACAGCTTCGACGGGCGCAGCAAGCTGTCGACCTGGATCTTCGGCATCGCCTACCGCAAGGGCCTGAAGGCGCTGAGCCGGCAAGACCTGCCGGTGGATGATGAGGACGTGCCCGAGGCCGCCGACACCGCGCCCGGGCCCGAGCAGCAGCTGGGCCAGGCGCAGCTGCGCGAGCGGCTGCGCGAGGCCATGGGCGAGCTGTCGCCCGAGCACCGGGCCGTCGTGGAGCTGTGCTACTTCCACGACATGGCCTACGGCGAGATCGCCGACGTGGTGGGCTGCCCGGCCGAGACCGTGAAGACACGGATGTTTTATGCGCGGCGCCGGCTGCGCACCTTGCTCGACGACCTGGCCGGGCATGGAGGAGAGCTGTCATGAGCGTGGTCATCCCGATGGAACACGACGAGCACGCGGCCGCGCAGGCCCTGCTGCCCTGGTTTGCGCGCGGCCAGCTGGACGAGGCCGACACGGCCAAGGTGCAGCGGCACCTGGCGCACTGCGCGCTGTGCCGCGACGAGCTGGCGGCCGAGCGCCCGATGCAGGCCCTGCTGGCCGGCGCCGGGGCTGCGCCTGCGGGCGGCGACGTGGAAGCCGGCCTGGCTCGGCTGCATGCCCGCCTGCAACCGCCCGCCCCTCGGCGCGAGGCGCCGCGCTGGATGCCCTGGGCACTGGGCCTGCAAGGCGCGGCCTGCGTGCTGTTGCTGACGCTGTGGCTGCAGGCGCCGCCGCAGGCACCGGCCTACGAAGGCCTGTCGGCGGCCGGCACGGCGCCGGTGGCGGCGGACGCGCTGGTGATGTTCAAACCCGGCACCACCGAGCAGGCGCTGCGCGAGCTGCTGCAAGCGCAGGGCGCCCGCGTGGTGGCCGGCCCGACCGAGACGGGCGCCTGGCTGCTGCACGTGGACGCCCGCGGCCTGGCCGCGCTGCGGGCCGCGCCCATCGTGCAGCTGGCCGAGCCGCTGCAGCCGGGGCCGGCGCGATGAAGCACCTCATGCTGGGCTTGCAACTGCTGTGGCTGCTGACCTGCAGCCTGATCGGTGGCGCAGCGATCGCGCAGGCTGAAGAAGCGCAGCGCCAGGTGCTGGTGATGCTGCAGCTGCCCAAGGCGCACTACCGGCCCGACGGCAGCTACGCCGGCCACTACGGCGCCGGCATGGGCCGGCAGTCCCGCCAGCAGGTGGCGCAGAGCCTGGCGGGCCAGCACGGCCTGGAGATGCGCAGCGAATGGCCCATGCCGCTGGCCGGTGTGGACTGCTTCGTGATGCAGCTGCCTGCCGGCGACCGACGCTCCTCGGCCGACGTGGCGCGTGCCGTGTCGGAGGACCGCCGCGTGGCCTGGGCGCAGCCGGTAGGCCTCTACCAAGCCGAGGGCAGCAGCGCGCAGGAGCCGCTGTACGCCGCCCAGCCGGTGGCCCAGCAATGGCGGCTGGCCGAGCTGCACCGCGTGGCCACGGGCCGCGGCGTGCGCGTGGCCGTGGTGGACAGCGGCGTCGAAACCCGCCACCCCGACCTGGCCGGGCAGGTGGTGCACAGCCAGAACTTCGTCGGCGACCAGCCGCCGCCGGCAGAGCACCACGGCACGGCTGTAGCCGGCATCATTGCGGCGCGGGCCGACAACGGCGCCGGCATCGCCGGCATCGCACCGCAGGCCAAGCTGCTGGCGCTGCGGGCCTGCTGGCAGGCCAGCCCGGCGCAGACGCTGTGCACCGGCCTGGGCCTCGCCAAGGCCTTGTACGCCGCCATCCAGCAGGGCGCCCACATCATCAACCTCAGCCTGGGCGGGCCGGACGACCGGCTGCTGGCCCTGCTGCTGGACCAGGCCCAGGCGCGCGGCGCCACCGTCGTTGCCGCACTGCCAAGCCGCGACGCGCCCTTTCCGGCCAAGCATCCGGGTGTGCTGGTGGTGGGCAGCGCACCGCCGGTGCCCAGTGGTGCGCTGCTGGCGCCCGGGCGTGACGTGCCCAGCACCGCGCCGGGCGGCGGCTGGACGGTGGTGACGGGCAGCTCCTTTGCGGCAGCGCACGCCGCCGGCCTGCTGGCACTGGCCCGCGAGCTGGACGGGCACGCCACGCTGGTGAGCACCGCGCAGGGCCGCATCGACGGCTGCGCCACGCTGGCCCGCTGGGCCGGGCCGCGTCACGCCGCGTGCACAGCGGTCGTGCACACTGCGGAGTGATGCCCGCCGCCCGCCTGCTGCCCCTGTTTCTGCTGCTGATGAGCGCTGCGCGCGCCGATGTCGGCATGACGCTATCCCTGCAGACCGATGCGCGCGAGCGCGGCCAGTCCTACAGCGACAACCAGCCGGGCGCGCAGCTGGGCCTGGGCTGGGACGGCACGGGCGGCTGGTATGCCGGCGTGTCGCTGGCGCCCGTGCGCTTCGATGCCACCCGCCGGGGCCGCTGGTGGCGGGCCTATGGCGGCCGGGTGATCACGCTGCGGCCCGGGCTGGACGCCGAGGCCGGCCTGGTGCTGCACCGTTACGCGCAGCTGTCACGCTACGACCACGCCGAGGCCTTTGCCGGCCTGCTGGGCGAGGGCTGGCAGCTGCGCCTGCATGGCGCGCCCAACCACTACGGCAGCGGCCAGCGCAGCGTCTACCTCGAGGCCAATCTGCGCTGGCCCGCCACGGCGCCGTTGGCCTGGCTGGCCCATGCGGGCGTGCTGCACGCCGCCGGCAACTCGCGCTGGGGCCGGCCCCGGAACGCAGACGGCCCCACGCGCGCCGACCTGCGCGCGGGCGGCTCGTGGCAGCTGGGCGAGGCCGTGGAGCTGCAGGCAGCCTGGGTCTGGGCCAGCCGCGGCGGGCCGGTCGTGGGCGCGGGCGCCACGCGCCGCAGCACGGCGCAGCTGACCCTGAGCGCGGCGTTCTAGCGCGCGACGCGGATCAGACGCCCGCCGTCGGTCAGCAACACCAAGGCGCCGTCCGGGGCCACCTTGACGGCACGGATGCGCTGGCCCAGGTCGTCGAACAGCTTCTCGCGCGCCGTCACGCTGTTGCCCGACAACGTGAGCCGCCACAGAGCCTGGCCGGCGAGCGCCCCGACGAAGAGGTTGCCCTGCCACTCCGGGAACAGGGTGCCCTCGTAGAAGGCCATGCCGGCGGGCGCAATGGAGGTCGGCACCCACCACGTGAGCGGCTCGACGAAGCGCGGCGCATGCGTGCCGCCGCCGATGGCGCAGGCCGTGCCCACCGGGTCGCCGTAGTTGCAGCCGTAGCTCACCGTGGGCCAGCCGTAGTTGGCGCCGGCCCGGGCGATGTTGATCTCGTCGCCGCCCTGCGAGCCATGCTCGCTGACCCACAACTCACCGGTGCTTGGGTGCAGCGCCGCGCCCTGCGGGTTGCGGTGGCCCAGGCTCCACAGCCCCGGCCGGGCGCCGGCACCGAAGCTGGGGTTGTCAGTGGGCAGGCTTCCGTCGCGGTTCACGCGCACCACCTTGCCCAGCGTCTGGGCCAGGTCTTGCGCGGGGCTGCCGAGCTGGCGGTCGCCCAGCGTGATGAACAGCGTCTTGTCACGCCCGAACACCAGCCGCGAGCCGTAATGGCCGCCGCCACTGACCTTGGGCGCCTGGCGGAAGATGACCGTCAACCCCTGCAGCGCATTGCCCACCAGCTGGGCACGCGCGACCGCCGTGCCGGAGCGGCCGGCCTCGACACCGCTGCCGGGCTCCGAGTAGCTGAGGAACACGTGGCCCGTGCTGGCGAAGTCGGGGTCCAGCGCCACGTCCAGCAGGCCGCCCTGGCCGGCGCTGTCCACGACGGGCGCGCCGCTGACGGGCTGGCTGGTGGTGTAGTCGGCCGACACCCGCACCACGCTGCCCGCCCGCTGCGTGACCAGCCAGCTGCCATCGGGCAACTGCGCCAGGCCCCAGGGGCTGGACAGCTGCACCGGCTGCACGGTGGCGCGCGGCGGGCCACTGGGTACGGGCGTGGGCGGGGGCGTGGTGGCCACCGGTGGCGGCGTCGGGGCAGCGGCCGTGCCACCGCCGCCACCACAGCCCGCCAACAGGGCCAGACCGAGCAGCAGGCTGAGCACGCGGGGATTCGATGCAGTCATGGGCAACTCCTGGCCGCGATGTTGGCGCAAGCCGCCGCGGCCCGGCGCAAGCAAATGTTGCGGCCGCTCAGCGCTTGGGCAGCGGGAAGCTGGCCAGGCTCGCATGGCCCTTGCGCGACAGCGCCTGCACGCCGAACACCACGTTGTCCTTGCTGACGGGCAGCGTGGCGCGCGTCGTGCGGCCCACATCGCGGGCGTGCTGCCAGGTGGCCGCGTCGGTGTCGCGCCAGACGATGCGGTAGCCGGCCACCTCGGGGTCGTCGCTGGCCAGCCATTCCAGCGTGGAGTCATTGGTCAGGCCGCTGGCGTCCAGCCGCACGCCCTTGGGCGGCGCGGGCGCCCAGGCCAGCGTCGCGAAACCGGCAAGGTTGGCCCGCGTCACGTCGGCCACATAGGCGAAATCGACGAACTCGGGCAGGTCGCCATAGGTGATGCCGTTCTCCGTGCGCACGTTCTGGTGCTGATGGGAGAAGTTCTCGAAGGGTTCGCTGAAGCGCACCGCCGCATAGCCGCGCTCCAGGAAGGGCAGATGGTCACCGCCACGCAGGTAGCGGTCGCGGCGCTGGATGAGCTGCACGGTGAAGCCGGGCATGGCCGCCTCGGCGGCCGCCTTCAGGTGGCGGCCCAACTGGTGGGTGGGCAGGTCCTCGTTGCCACCGGCCTGCAGCAGCGGCAGCAGCTCGGCCTGCATCGCGGCAAAGGCCTTCTGGTCGGCGACGGAGGCCGGCCGGTTGGACTGGGCCTGCAGCAGCAGGCGCACCAGCGGGTCCAGCCCGTCGGCGAACAGCCGCAGCCGCCGGGGATCGTGCTGGCCGGCATCGCCGCGCGAGCTGCCGACGATGTCGTTGGTGACCATGGCCTCCACGTTCAACCCCTGGGCCCGCGCCTCGCGCGCCCATTGCGCCGCGCCCAGCAGGCCCTGCTCCTCGCCCGGCACGGCCATGAACACCAGCGTCGCATCGAACTGGCGGCGCGCCATCACGCAGGCCAGCTCCATGACGACCGCCGTGCCCGACGCGTCGTCGTTGGCGCCGGGCGAGTCGCCCAGGCTGTCCATCACATCGCTGTTACGCGAGTCGTAGTGGCCGCTGACGACCAGCAGCCTGTCCTTGCCGGCGCCGCTGCCCGGCAGGGTGGCGACGACGTTGACCAGCTCGGTGGGCCGGGGCACGCGGTTGCCGGCGGGCTCGATGAAGCTCTGCGCCTCCACCCGCAGCCGCCCGCCGGACGCCTTGGCGCAGGCCTGCAGCTCCGCCGTGATCCAGCGCCGCGCCGCGCCGATGCCGCGCGTGTCGGAGGCGATGTCGGACAGCGTGTGCCGCGTGCCGAAGCTGACCAGCTTGCGGATGCGCGCCTCGATGCGCGCGGGGCTGACCTCGGCCAGCATGGCCTGCAGTTCGTTGGCGCTGCCCTGCGCGGGGGCGGCCGTGGCGAACAAGGAAAGAACGAGCGCGCTGAGTCGGCATTTCATGCGGCGCATTCTGCGACCGGCGGCAAGCCCCAGGTGAACGCTCATTTATCATCCGCCCCATGCCCAGCGCCCCCCGCGACGTCGCGCAGATCCGTTTGGACAACGCGATGCGGCTGTTCGAAGAGTTCGTCAGCGCCACCGTCAAACATCCCGATGCCGCCACCCTGCGTGGCCTTGAACGCCGCTTCGCCGAGAAGCTGCAGATCCAGCCCAGCTACTGGAGCCAGATCAAGGGCCGCTCGCGCCAGATCGGCGAGCGGCTGGCGCGCCAGTTCGAACAGCTGTGCCACAAGACGCCCGGCTGGATGGACCTGGAGCACGGCGCCGTGGCCACGCCCGCGCCGCTGACCTCGATGGCCGCGGCCATGGGCCATGTGCCGCCGCCGCCCCCCGAGCCCTCGCCCAGCCTGCCGCAGGACGACGACGAGCGCTTCATCGTGGGCCTGGTGCTGACCTACTACCGCCGCCACCCGCAGCGCGCCCGCACGCGGCTGCTGGACCTGCTGGGCGAGGTGCTCACCCCCGAGCCCGCCGCGGCCCCGCGGGCGGCACCCAAGCCCGCCGCTCCCAGCCCGCAAGCCGAGCTGGACGACTGGCGCAAGCTGCAGTCGGGCATCGCGCCGCTGAAACCCAAGAAGCGCTGAGCCCGGCGCCTGTCCGGCTGCCAACGGCAGGCCTCCCCAAGCTTGGGGAGGCTCGATAAATCCCCCTTGCGCAAGATCAACGTTTGTTTATCATTTGCGCAAGTTGTGGCGCGGCAGTCCTTGCGCCACGGCGAGTGCCCCTCCCGCCATCCCTGACCCGCCCGGCCCGCGCTGCCACTGCGCGCACGCCCCGGGCGCCCTGACCTCTTGCCGCAAACGCCAGGCCCTGCTGGGTCGAGCCGCTGCATTGCCCGCCGCCCACGCGGCCTTCACCGGAGTTGTTGTCCATGCCCCAGTTCACATCCCCTCGCCCGCTGCAGATCAAGCTGCGCAAGCCCCGCAATCCGCTGGTTGCGCCGGCGCTCAAGCGCCAGGCCGGCCGACACCAGAGCGCCACCGACGCCCACGCGCTACGCCAGCAAGCCCGCCTGGAACTGCGACGACTGCTGCGCGACCGCTTCCCCGACGACAGCCCCTGAATCAACCGCACCGCGGGCCCCTCGATCCATGTGATGAGGGCCGCCGGCCGGTGCCAAGGAGACCCTCATGAGATTGATCGAACTGCGCGGCCCCGACGCCGCCGACACCCACGCCGCCTGGGCCCGCCGCTGGGTCCGCCTCAAGCGCGCGGCCCGCGCGATCCGGCTGGTGTTCGCCCCCACCCACCGCCGCCGGCGCCTCCGCAGCCAGCTGGAGTTCTATGCCGAGGCTGGCGCGTCGGAGGGCGCGCTGTATGCCGACGGTGAGCTGACCGCACAGCTGGACGGCGTGCGCAGACTGTGAACTGAGTGGTGAAAAGGGGGCGCATGCGGCGAGCGCGCGCCCCCGCATCGGCCTAGCATCGCGTCACCATGCCCGTGCGCCTGCCCCTCACCGCTCCGCTGCCCAGCCTCGATGCCTGGGTCGACGCCTTTGCACGTGCCGAGATCCCGGTGCTGGCCGAGACGGCCGAGGCGCTGGAGTTGATGCGCGCCAACGAAGACGATGTGGACGCCCACGGGCTGGCCGAGCTCATCGTGACCGACCCGCTGATGTCGCTGAAGGTCATCGCCCGCGCCAGCGAGCTCAAGCGCGGGCGCCTGATGGCCGACACCGAGACGGTGACGGCGGCGCTGGTGCTGATGGGCATCACGCCCTTCTTCCGCGCCTTCGGGCCGCAACCGACGATGGAGGCCGCGCTGGCCGGCCATGACGAGGCCCTGATGGGCCTGTCACGCGTGATGCAGCGCGCCGAGCGGGCCTCGCGCTATGCGCTGGGCTTTGCGGCGCACCGCGCCGACCCCGACGCCGCCGTCATCCACAGCGCCGCGCTGCTGCACGATTTCGCCGAGATGCTGCTGTGGCTGCACGCGCCCGACCTGGCGCTGCAGATCGCCCAGTTGCAGGACGCCGACCGCCAGCTGCGCAGCGCAGCCGCGCAGCGCCAGGTGCTGGGCATCGAGCTGGCCGACCTGGAGCAGGCGCTGATGCAGCATTGGCATCTGCCCGAGCTGCTGATGCGCATCACCAACGACCGCCACGAGCGCGACCCGCAGGTGCGCTGCGTGCACTTGGCCGTGCGCCTGGCGCGGCACACGGCCCGGGGCTGGGATGACGCGGGCGTGCCGGATGACCTGCACGACATCGCCGAGTTGCTGAACCTCAGCGAAACCCACGCGCTGAAGCTACTTCACGAGTTCGACTGACGGCGGCGGCGGTACAGGGCCACCAGGCCCAGGCCGCCCAGCAACATTGCCGCACTGGCCGGCTCCGGCACCGGCGTGGCGGTGAAGTTGGCGTTGTTGGGCGCGAAGTCGGAGATGGCGCTGACGCCAGCAAACGTCGTGTTGCGCGGCCACAGGTTGAAGGTGTAGTCCAGCTTGTTGGCGAAACCGGTGCTGGGCAGCAGCGCGCCGCTGACGGTGGCAGTGATGGTCTTGCCGCTGATGACGACCGCGCCCGTCGGCAGCGCCCCGGCGCCGGCCACGGTGCCCGTGCCATTGGCGTTGAGCAGGACGACGCGGTCGAAGCGCACGCCGTTCAGGCCCAGGCTGTTGGCGAAGCTGGCGACGCCGGCTCCGCGGTTCACACCCCAGACGTACAGGCCGGTGGCGGTGCTGCCGACGTTGCCGTCCATCGTGGCCGTCAGCGTGAAGGTGTCGGTGCCGGCGTTGTAGAACACGCTGGCGGCGACGACGTCCAGGTCGGCGCTGGCGGCGGCGCTGCCGGCGAAGGTGGCGAGGAAGTCGCCCTTGGGATCGGTGACGCCGTCCAGCGCGTGGCTGGCCAGCGGCAGGCCCAGCAGGGCCAGGGCGGCGGTATGAGCAAGTAGACGCATGCAGAACTCCTGAGTGGATGGGCTGACATGGCCGGCAAGCCGCAGGCTGCGGCGCCGACCATGGGCCATGGGTTCCGCCGGCCCGACCGCCGGTTCAAGCACCGGCGCCTCACCCCCCTAGACTGGTACCGCCGTCGTGTTCTTCAGCCGCTCCAGCACGAAGCTGGTCTTGCAGTCCTGCACGCTGGGGTGCATCAGCAGCGTGTCGCTGATGAAGCGGGCGTAGTGCTGCATGTCCTGCACCAGCACACGCAGCAGATAGTCCATCTCGCCGGTCAGCGCAGCGCACTCCACCACCTCGGGCCAGGTCTGCACGGCCGCACGAAAGAGGTCGCGCGGGTTGCGCAGCGGGCTCTCGGTCTGCTTCTCCAGCCTGACATTGATGTAGGCCGTCAGGCCCAGGCCCACACGCTCCGGCGGCACCAGCGCCACGTAGCTGCCGATGACGCCCGCCTCCTCCAACCGGCGCACGCGGCGCAGCACGGCGGACGACGACAGCCCGGCCTCGGCGGCGAGCGCGTCATACGTCAACCGGCCGTCGGCCTGCAGCGCGCGCAGGATGCGGCGATCGATGGTGTCGAGCTCGAGGGGGGCGTCCATGCGGGAAATTGTGCAGCCTTCGTGCGCGGCCCCGCCCCTACAGTGGGGCCGCCCGTGAAAGCCCTGATCGCCCTGCTGATTGCCACCATCCTGCCGACGCAGGCGGACGAGATCGTGCTCGCGTCGCCCGACTATTGGTGCCCGTTCAGCTGCAAGGCGGGTGCGGCGCAGGAGGGCTTCACGGTGGACATCGTGCGCGAGATCTTCACCGCCGCCGGCCACCGGGTGCGCCTGGTCAACCAGAACTACAGCCGCGCGCTGCTCGACGTGCGCGCTGGCGTCTACACGGCCACGCCGTCCACGCTGCGCGAGGAGGCACCGGACTTCGTCTTCCCCGACCAGCCCATCTCGCGCAACCGCTACTGCGTCTACACGCGGCCCGACACCACCTGGCGCTACCGCGGCCCGGCCAGCCTGGACGCGCTGGGCCATGTGGGCGTCATCCGGGGCTATTCGTACGGCGCCGGGCTGGACGCCGCCGTCAGAGCAGCGCCGCAGCGCTTCGAGCTGCACACCGGCGACGGCCTGACCGAGCGCATGCTGCGCCGGCTGCAACTGGGCCGCCTGGATGCCTTCATCGAGGAAGAGAACCTCGTGGCCTACACGCTGAAGCAGCAGCCCGGGCTGGCGGCGCGCAACGCCGGCTGCGAAGCGCCCAGCTATGCCTACCTGGCCCTGTCGCCACGGCATCCGCAGGCGCACAGCCATGCGCGCACCTTCAGCGAGGGCATGGCCAAGCTGCGCCGCAGCGGGCGCCTGAAAGCCATCCTGGCAGGCTACGGGCTGCCGGAATGGCCGGCGCCATAGCCTCACAACGCGCATGAATCTTGCGCCATATCAAAACATGGCGCCACAGATTGCATGAATTCTGCGGATGCGGCGCCGCAGAATTTTCGGCTTCCACAGCACAGCTCACGAGGCAGACATGGCCAAGTTCACCCCCTGGGACAACCCCATGGGCACCGACGGTTTCGAGTTCATCGAGTTCGCCGCCCCCGATCCGGCCGCCCTGGGCGAGCTGTTCCGCACGATGGGCTTCACGGCCGTGGCCCGCCACCGCCACAAGAACGTGACGCTGTACCGCCAGGGCGGCGTCAACTTCATCATCAACGCCGAGACCGACTCCTTCGCGCAGCGCTTCGCGCGCCTGCACGGCCCGTCGATCTGCGCCATCGCCTTCCGCGTCGACAACGCCGCCCACGCCTACCAGCGCGCGCTGGAACTGGGCGCCTGGGGCTTTGACAACAAGGCCGGCCCGATGGAGCTGAACATCCCGGCCATCAAGGGCATCGGCGACTCGCTGATCTACTTCGTCGACCGCTGGCAGGGCAAGGGCGGCGCCAAGCCGGGCGCCATCGGCAACATCAGCATCTACGACGTGGACTTCGTGCCGCTGCTGGACGCGGCCGGCCAGCCGGTCGATGCCAACCCCGTCGGCCACGGCCTGACCGAGATCGACCACCTGACGCACAACGTCTTCCGTGGCCGCATGAAGGAATGGTCGGAGTTCTACGAGCGCTTCTTCAACTTCCGCGAGGTGCGCTACTTCGACATCGAGGGCAAGCTCACGGGCCTCAAGAGCAAGGCCATGACCAGCCCCTGCGGCAAGATCCGCATCCCCATCAACGAGAGCTCCGACGACAAGAGCCAGATCGCCGAGTACCTGGACCTGTACCACGGCGAAGGCATCCAGCACGTGGCGCTGGGCACCACCGACATCTACAAGTCGGTCGAGGGCATGAAGGGCACGGGCGTGGTGTTCCAGGACACCATCGACACCTACTTCGACCTCATCGACAAGCGCCTGCCCAACCACGGCGAGAAGGTCGAGGAGCTGCGCCGCCTGCGCATCCTCATCGACGGCGCCACGCACCTGGGCGCCGACAACGAGCTGCTGCTGCAGATCTTCACCAAGGAAGTGATCGGCCCGATCTTCTTCGAGCTCATCCAGCGCAAGGGCAACGAGGGCTTCGGCGAGGGCAACTTCAAGGCGCTGTTCGAGAGCATCGAGCTCGATCAGATCCGCCGCGGCGTGCTGAAAGAAGAAGCCAGCGCGTCCTGAACGAGTTGCCAGGCCTCGGGCGCATGCACGAGGCCCATGTGGCCCACGCCGTCCAGCCGGTGCGCCCGCGCGCCGGGCAGCACGGCGCGCTCGGCCGGGTTGACGATCTGGTCGCACGGCGTCCAGAAGCAGTCCACGTCCGGCAATCCCGGCAGCTGCGCCAGCCAGGCGCTGCCCTGGCGCATCTGTGCCGCGTTGACGCCCAGCCCCAACGCCGCCATGCGCGTGCCCTGGTGCGGCGAGCCCAGCGTGATGACGCGCGGCGCCTCCCCGTGCCCCGCGCCGTGCCGGCGCCACCAGGCCCGCAGCGCCAGGCCGCCCATGCTGTGCGCGCACAGCAGCGGCATGCGGCCGGTCAGGCGCTTGAGCTGCTGCACGCCGGCCTCGATCTCATCGGCATAGGCGTCGATGCTGCCGAAGGCGGGCTCCAGCGTCGGCGCGACAAAGGCCACGCCCTGCGCGCGCAGACGCCGCATCCAGCCGTTCCAGCGCCCGCGGTTGCACGAGAAGCCATGCACCAGCAGCACGCCCTGCGTGGCGCCAGCCGGCAGGTGATCGGGCTCGGCCCACTCCCGCCACGGCTGCCGCCAGGAGAACGCCAGTTCGCTGGCCGCCACCTCCCCCGCCCAGGCACGCAAGAGCTGACCCCAGCCCGGCGCAGGCCGGTTGACCCAGCGCAGCTGCGCAAAGCCGAGTGCCAGCACCGCGGCATGCAGGCCCAAGGTCGCTACGCCCCAGGCCCAGCCGAAACGCCAGCCCACCCACAGCGCCACGGCCAGCCGCAGCAATACCCAGATCCTCTGCAGTCGTGCATTCATCGCCGCAGTGTAGGAAGGCAAAATCGGTGCGCCTCATGGACTCCCGCAGCGCCGAATCCCTGCTGACTGAACTGCGCGCCGTCGACGCCGAGCGTGCGCGGCGCGCCGCCGACCCCGCGCTGCAGGCGCGCGTCCAGGCCCTGAAGGGCTACCAGCAACAGCGCTTCGCCCACACCTACGCCGACCTGCTCGCCACGCCGCGCTATGCCGCTGCCACGCGCTTCTTCCTGCACGAGCTCTACGGCCCTGGTGACTACCGCCAGCGTGACGCGCAATTCGCCCGCGTCATCCCCACACTGACCCGGCTGTTCCCCGACGAGGTGGTGGACACCGTCGCCAAGCTCGCCCGCCTGCACGCGCTGTCGGAACGCCTGGACACGCGCATGGCCGAGCACCTGGCTTCACCCGCCATCACGGCGCCGGACTACGCCCTCGCATGGCGTGCCTGCGGCGAGCCGGACGCGCGCCAGCGCCAGATCGAGCTGACCATGGCCGTCGGCGACTCGCTCGACCGGCTCACGCGCAAGCCGCTGCTGCGCCAGTCCCTGCGACTGATGCGCGGCCCCGCGCAGGTCGCGGGCCTGGGCACGCTGCAGACCTTCCTGGAAACCGGCTTCGACACCTTCCGCGCGATGCGCGGCGCGGCCGAGTTCCTGTCCACTGTGCGACAGCGCGAAGACACATTGGCGCGCGCTCTCTTTCAAGCCGATACCGCCGCCCTAGGGCAACTCCCCTAGCTCGATGTAACCGGCAGTCCCACCATCGGCGGCTTCACGCAGAGCACGCCAAAAGGGCCCGCCGATGACCGCCGTTCTTGCCGACGTCCCGCATGTGACATCTCGCGCCAAACCGTGGCTGGCGAGCTATCCCGCCGGCGTACCGGCGCAGGTCGACACCAGCACCTACCGCTCACTGGTAGACCTGCTGGAAGCCGCATTCCGCCAGCATGCGCGCCGCGATGCCGCCATCTGCATGGGCCAGCGCATGCGCTTCGACGAGATGGACCGGCTGTCCGTGCAGCTCGGTGCCTGGCTGCAGGCCCAGGGCCTGAAGCAGGGCGACCGCGTGGCCATCATGATGCCCAACGTGCTGCAGTACGGCGTGGCCATCGCCGCCATCCTGCGCGCCGGCTTTGTCGTCGTGAACGTGAATCCGCTGTACACCGCCCGCGAGCTGGAGCATCAGCTCAAGGACTCGGGCGCCCGCGCCATCGTCGTGCTGGAGAACTTCGCGCACACGCTGGCCGAGGTCATCACCGCCACTGACATCCACCACGTCGTGCTCGCCTCCATGGGCGACCTGCTGAGCTGGTGGAAGGGCCCGCTGATCAACTTCGCCGTGCGCCACCTGAAGAAGATGGTGCCGGAGTTCCGCCTGCCCGTCGGCGACGGCCGCACCGTCGTGCGCTTCAACGAGGCGCTCGGCCACGGCGAGCGCCTGCACCTCAAGAAGCCCGAGCTGGGCCCCGACGACGTCGCCTTCCTGCAGTACACCGGCGGCACCACCGGCGTGTCCAAGGGCGCCACGCTGCTGCACCGGAACATCGTCGCCAACATCCTGCAGGTGGAGGCCTGGTTCCAGCCCATGCTGTCCACCGTGCCCGGCTACGACAACGGCGACGTGCAGTTCACCAACGTCTGCGCGCTGCCGCTGTATCACATCTACGCGCTGACAGCCTGCTTCATGCTCGGCGCGCGCATGGGCCACCTGAACATCTTGGTGCCCAACCCGCGCGACATCCCCGGCTTCATCGAGACGCTGCGCGGCCACAAGATCCACATCTTCCCGGCCGTCAACACGCTGTTCAACGCGCTGGCCAACGAGCCTGCGTTTGCGCGGCTGGACTTCTCCGAGCTGACCATCTCCAACGGCGGCGGCATGGCCGTGCAGCAGGCCACGGCCGAGCGCTGGCTCAAGGTCACCGGCTGCCCGGTCGTCGAGGGCTACGGCCTGTCCGAGACCGCGCCGGCCGCCACCATCAACCGGCTGGACATCCGCGCCTTCAACGGCAGCATCGGCCTGCCCATCTCGGGCACCGAGATCACCATCCGCGACGACGACGGGCAAGACCTGCCCCTGGGCGAGCGCGGCGAGATCTGCATCCGCGGCCCGCAGGTCATGGCCGGCTACTGGCGCCGCCCGGACGAAACGGCCAACGTCATGTACGACGACGGCTTCTTCAAGAGCGGCGACATCGGCATCATGGACGAGCGCGGCTACGTGCGCATCGTCGACCGCAAGAAGGACATGATCCTCGTCAGCGGCTTCAACGTGTACCCGACCGAGATCGAGCAGGTCGTCGGCATGCACCCGGGCGTGCTGGAATGCGCCGCGGTCGGCGTGCCCGACGCCAAGTCCGGCGAGGCCGTCAAGCTGTTCGTCGTCAAGAGCGACCCGGCGCTGGCCGAGGAAGACCTGGCCAGCTACTGCGCCCAGCAAATGACGGCCTACAAGCGGCCCAAGTTCATCGAGTTCCGCGACGAGCTGCCCAAGAGCAACGTCGGCAAGATCCTGCGCCGCGAGCTGCGCACCAACACCGCCTGACGGCGAGCCAGGCCGGCGCCCGGCCTACCGCCTGGCGCCGCCACAGCAACCGATCAGAACGGGTTGTTCTTGGCGCGCGTCAGCGCCAGCACACCGATGCGCTGCTGCGCGGTCGGGCCCAACAGCGTGTCACCGGCCCACAGCCAGGTCGACGACGCGTCCGCTTTCAGCGTCTCCGTCGTGCAGTCCTGCTGTGCCACGTCGCTGCGGCAGGCGGCCTGCGTGACGTCCGAGTAGCCAAAAGCGGCCGGGAATCGGGCGATCTGCTGGATGGTTTCATCCACCAGCACCAGGCCGACCAGACGACCGTCGTTCAGCAGGTTCAGGCGCATCTCGACGTTGAAGGCCGCGCTGAGCTGGTCCAGGAAGGCGGCGCGGTCGATGTCGGTCTGCTGCAGGCGCTCGTTCTGGCCGAACGGCGTCAGGCCCACGTCGAAGATCGTGGCGATGACCACGCGGCCGTTGGCATTGGCAATGCGGTTGGCCTGCTGGGCCAGCAGCTTGCCGCGCGCCTTGGCCTCGTTGATCAGCGAGTCCTTGTTGACGGCCGGGAACTGGCGGTACAGCTCCAGGATGTCGTTCACGCCCACCATGATGGACACCAGATCCTTCGGGCCGAAGCGGTCGTTGGAGAGGTGCTGATCGATCTTGTCGCGAACGTCCGCCACCTTGGCGCCTGCCGCTGCGTACATGATGCCCTGCGGCAGCGCCACGAACGACGTGTTGCACTGCGAGTAGACGAAGCCGAAACCGCTGGCCAGCACCTGCGTCCAGACCGGGTTGCCGGCGCACTCCACCTGCCGGGTGTCGGCATTCAGGCCGTTGATCGTGTACTTCTTGCCGCTCTGCAGGATGGTGCCGCTCTCGTCACCGAAGGCAATGATGCGGTTGGGTGCGAAGGGTTCGATCTGCGCGGTGCCCCCGCCGCCGCAGCCAGCGACCAGCGCCGCAACCGCCATCGCGGCCAGTCCGCGCTTCAGTTTCTTCGAGACAACACGTTGCATGGCGATCAATTCAGGGACAGGGGAAAACTCAATCGGTGAAGGCGGCGGCGGCCCGGCTGAGCCGGTCCCGGACGCCATCCCAGGCCGGGTCGTGCGGAGGCGCCTCGACCCAGATTTCCCGGGCGCCAGCCGCATCCAGCGCCCGCAGCACCGCGAACAACTCGTGGGCCGCCGTGGCCGGATCGGACGGCTGGGCCTGCCAGCGCCAGGCCGGCAACCGGGCGCGTGAATATACCGCCAGCCCTTCCAGGCTCCCGCTGGCGGTCGCGGCCGCCAGACGTAAAGAAAGACCCGCGGCATCCAGCAGTCGCACGCGGGCAGCCGGCGCGTAGTGCGCAGCCAGCGTGCCGGAGGCCTTGGGCGCGGCCGCATCGGGCTCGGCCAGCGGCTGGCCCAGCGCGGCCTCGATGCGCGCGCGGCTCAGCAGGCCCGGGCGCAGCAGCGCGGGATGGGCGCGGCTGCAGTCCACGATGCTGGACTCGATGCCCACCTCGCAGGCGCCCCCGTCCAGCACCAGCAGGCCAGCGCCGAACTCCTCGACGACATGGGTCGCCAGCGTCGGGCTCACGCGGCCGAAGCGGTTGGCGCTGGGCGCAGCCACGCCCAACACGCCCAGGTCGCGCGCGGCGGCCAGCACCGCACGCGCCACCGGGTGCGCCGGCGAGCGCAGCGCCACCGTGGCCTGCCGGCCGGCGGCAGCCTCGGCCATGCCGGGCGCGCGCGGCACGATGACCGTCAGCGGCCCCGGCCAGAAGGCATCCATCAGCCGACGTGCGGTGTCGGGCAGGTGATCGGCAAACGGCTCGGCGCCCGCGGCGTCCAGCACATGGACGATGAGCGGGTGATCGCTGGGCCGCCCCTTGGCCGCGAAGATCTTGGCCACGGCCTCGTCACGGTCGGCCCGCGCGGCCAGGCCGTAAACGGTCTCGGTGGGCAGCCCCAGCAGCTCACCATCAGCCAGGCGGCGCGCGGCGGCCTCGACGGCGGCGGGGTCGGTGCCGGGCTGCAGCATCAGAAGTCGGTCGGCAGGCCGAGGATGAGGGCGGCCTCCAGCGCGATCAGGTGCGCCGCCTCGGCCGTCGCGGCCGTGATGTTGAGGTGACCCATCTTGCGGCCGTGGCGCGCCTCGGCCTTGCCATACAGGTGCAGGTGCGCACCCGGCAGGGCCAGCACGCGGTCCCAGGGCGGCGGGGTCGGGCCGCCCTCATCGCTGAACCACAGGTCGCCCAGCAGGTTCAGCATGACGGACGCCGAGTGCTGGCGCGGCTCGGGCAGCGGCAGGCCGGCCAGCGCCCGCACCTGCAGCTCGAACTGCGACACGCTGGCGCCGTTCATCGTCCAGTGGCCGGAGTTGTGCGGGCGCGGCGCCATCTCGTTGACGACCAGGCGACCGTCCTGCAGCCAGAAGAACTCGATGCACAGCACACCGACGTAGCCCAGCGCCTCGGCCACCTGACGGGCGGCGGCCACGGCCTGCTGCTGCACGTCGGCCGGCACGGCGGGCGCCGGCACCTCGGTAACGGACAAGATGCCGCCGCGGTGCAGGTTCTGCTGCACGGGATAGTTCACCAGCTGGCCATCGGCGCCGCGCGCCACCAGCACGCTGAGCTCGGCCTTCAGGGGCAGCAGCTGCTCCAGCACGCAGGGCACGCGCTTCAGATCATTCCAGGCAGCGGCCAGCTCGGCGGCCGTGCTCACGCGCACCTGGCCCTTGCCGTCGTAACCCATGCGGCTGGTCTTGAGGATGCCGGGCAGCAGCGCAGGGTCCACAGCCGCCAGCTCGATGTCGTTGGTGATGACGGCATGCGGCGCGCACGCGACGCCAGCCGCCTCGAAGTGCGCCTTCTCGACCGCACGGTCCTGGCACACGGCCACGCAGGCAGCGGCCGGCGCCACCGTGCGCATGCCGGCCAGCGTCTCCAGCGCCAACGCCGGCACGTTCTCGAACTCGGTGGTGATGGCGTCGCAGTCGCGCGCCAGCTGCGCCAGGCCGAAGGAGTCCAGGTAATCAGCCTGGATGTGCTGCTCGGCCACGGCGCCAGCCGGGCTGACGGCGTCGGGGTCCAGCACCACGCAGCGGTAGCCCAGCGCTTGGGCGGCGTGCACGAACATGCGGCCCAGCTGGCCGCCCCCCAACACGCCCAGCGTCGCCTGACGCGATTCGCCCGCGACCGGGGCGCCCGGAAGCAGCGCCGTCATCAGCGGAGGTCCTCGGTCATGGCCTGGGCGGCGGCCGTCTGCTTCGCACGGAAGGCGTTCAGCTTCTCGAGCAGCACTGCGTCGCCCGTGGCCAGCATGGCCACGGCGAACAGCGCCGCGTTGGCGGCACCGGCCGTGCCGATGGCGAAGGTCGCGACCGGGATGCCCTTGGGCATCTGCACGATGGAGTGCAGCGAGTCCACGCCCTGCAGGTGGCGGCTGGCCACCGGCACGCCCAGCACGGGCACGGTCGTCTTGGCGGCCAGCATGCCCGGCAGGTGGGCGGCGCCGCCGGCACCGGCGATGATGGCCTTCAGGCCCCGGCCGCTGGCGGCCTCGGCATAGGCAAACATCTCGTCGGGCATGCGGTGGGCCGACACAACCCGCGCCTCAAAGCCGACACCGAACTCGGTCAGAATCTCGGCCGCCAGCTTCATCGTGTCCCAGTCGCTGCTGGAGCCCATGACGATGCCGATCACGGCGTCAGGGTTCGTGGGGGCTGTGATGGACAAGACGCACTCCGAGGGCCAGAAAAGCCTTGAATTGTAGAAGCCGGGGCCTCAACTCCCTCCGACCATGATCGACATCACCCTCCAGAACTTCGAAGCCGAACTCATCGTCGCCTCCCAGCAGCGCCCCGTGCTGCTGGACATCTGGGCGCCGTGGTGCGGCCCCTGCCGCACGCTGGGCCCCGTCCTGGAGAAGCTGGAGACGGCCTACGCGGGCCGCTTCACGCTGGCCAAGCTCAACAGCGACGAGGTGCCCGAGATCGCCTCGCAGCTGAGCCAGATGTTCGGCGTGCGCTCCATCCCGTTCTGCGTGATGTTCGCCGGCGGCCAGCCGGTGGACGGCTTTGTCGGCGCCCTCCCTGAGGCACAGATCCGCGAGTTCCTGGACAAGCATGTGCCGCCCGGCGAGGAACTGCCCGCCGAGGACGAGGCGCCCGCCGATGCCGAAGGCGATGCCGACCTCGAAACCGTGCTGGGCAAGCTGGCCCACGCCGTGCAGGCCGACCCGGCCAACGACGCCGCCCGCTTCGACTACGTGAAGGCGCTGCTGGAGCTGGGCCTGGTGGCCGAGGCCCGCGAAGCCTTCGCACCCGTGGCCGCCAAGGCGGCCGACACGCTGGTGCCCTCGCCCCGCCTGGCCGCGCTGGCCACGTGGCTGGCCGCCTGCGAAGCCGCCGCCAGCGCCGACCCCGCCGCGCTGCAGGCAGCCATCGCCACCAACAAGCGCGACTTCGACGCCCGCTTCGCGCTGGCCCAGACCCACCTGGCCGGCCAGCGCTTCACCGACGCCATGGACGAGCTGCTGGAAATCATCATGCGCGACAAGGCCTGGAACGGCGAGGCGGCGCGCAAGGCCTACGTGGCCATCCTGGAGCTGCTGACCAAGCCCGCGCCCAAGCCGGCAGCCGAGGCCAAGACCGGCACGCTGGAACTCGCCGGCAAGGCCGCCGTCGTGCAGAGCGACCCGCTGATCGACAGCTACCGCCGCCGGCTGTCGATGGCCTTGTTCTGACGCACCGGCCCGCCCGCGGCCGAGCCGCCTAAGGCACGCCGCCGTGGTTGCTGCGCAGCTCGCGCAGCTTCACGCACTCCGCATCGTTGCGGAACTGCGGCTTCTCGCACTGCCGGTCGATGCACCAGGCACGCGCCAGCAGCACGCGGCCGCCGCAGGCCTCAGCCGCCGTGCGGGGCTCGGCGGCGACCGAGGCCGCCGCAGCTTGCACCGGTGCGGCCACGGCCGAGGCGGCCGGCTCCGGCGCCGCGAACACCGGGCTGCGCGGCACCGGGCGGAACTCTCCCGCCTTCTCGGTGACGATGGGCTTGAGCGCCCCGCTCTCACGCCGGGGCGTCGGTGAGGTCGGCGCCGCCGACGCACGCGGCGCCGAGGCCGGCCCGGCGAGCGAGACGGTGGTCACCTGGGTCACGGGCACGGCGCTGGCGGGAGCAGGCGCCGAGGCGGCCAGCACGGCATCGGCCAGCACGGCATCGGCCGGCGACGCGGCCGCGGACGCTGCGCTGGCGGCGGCATCCACCGGCGCCGGCGCCGCAGCCGGCAGGTTGTGGCGCAACTGCAGCACGAAGGCCCCGAGCAAGGCCACCGCCATCACACCGGCACCGGCCAGCAGCCAGGGCTGGCGGCGGGGCGGCGGCGCCACGACGGGCAGCGGTGGCACATCCTCGGGCAGCGCCTGCACGGTGTCGGCGAACTCGATGTCCAGCCGGCCGGTCGGCGCCTCGGCGTCGTCCATGACGGGCGCCGGCCGCGGCGCGGCAGCGTGCAGCGCCTGGGGCGCCGGCACCTCGGCGCGCCCGTCGACGGCCTCGCGCCATGCTGCGGCGCTCGGCGGCCGCTGATGCGGCGCCACGCGCAGCGCCCAGTCCAGCGCGGACAGGAAGGCCGGCGAAAAGCCGGGCACGGCCAGCGGCGCCAGCTCGTCGCCCATCGCACGCGCGGTGCAGGGCGGCGGCGGGTGGCCGGTCAGCAGCTCATGCATGACGGCGGCCAGCGCATAGAAGTCCGTCCACGGGCCCTGCCTGAGGCTGGCGGCCTCGGCGTACTGCTCGATGGGCGCGAAGCTGGGCTTGAGGATGGCGGTGAACACCTGCGTGCGGTCGCCGATTGCCTGGCGAGCGGCGCCGAAGTCCAGCAGGATGGGCAGCGCGCCATCCGCGGGCAGGAAGATGTTGTCGGGCGCGACGTCGCGGTGCCACACCTGCTGCGCGTGCAGCGCCTCCAGGCCGCTGAGCACGGCGTCGAACACGCGCCGCGCCCAGGCCTCGGGCGGCGGCGTGGGCAGCGTCTTGCGGCCCTCGCGCAGGTTCTGGCCCACCAGCCGGGGCATGGCCATGTAGGCCGTGCCGTTGGCCTCCCAGAAGCGGTAGACCTTGAGCAACGACGGGTGGTCGAAGCGGGCCAGCAGCCGTGCCTCGTTGACGAAGCTGCGCCGGCCCAGCTCGAAGGTGTCGCGCATCGCGGCGGAGCGCACCGACACGTGCGAACGTCCGTCGCGCTGCGCGAACTGGCTGGGCATGTACTCCTTGATCGCCACCTCGCGCTCCAGCGCATGGTCACGCGCCAGGTAGACGATGCCGAAGCCGCCCACGCCCAACGTGCCCAGGATCTCCAGCTCGCCGAAGCGCGTGCCGGCTGGCAGGGCCAGCAGGGCGTTGTCGGCGTCGTCAGCAGCGGCGGTCATGGCGCGCGAGGGTAACGCAGCGCCGCACGGCCGACAGCCGGAAAAAAGCGACGCGCTGCTCAGCGCGGCGGGCTCGTCAGGCCCGCGTCGGCAAGCCGCTGGGCCCACTGCCGGCGCTGGGCAGCGTCGTCAGCCCAGGCGGCCTGGGCGGCATCGGCATGGCGGGTGGCCAGCAGTTCGTCGCGCAGCCGCGCGTAGACCTGCGCCAGCCGCGCGTGCAGGGCGGCGCGCTCGTCGAGGTCGCAGTGCGGCGAGTCTTCGGCCAGCACCTCGACGGCGGCCTGGTCGGCCAGCGCGCGGGCCTTCAGGGCCTCGCCGTTGTTGACCCAGCACCAGGCCAGGTCGGCCAGCAGGCTGCCGCCCACGCGGGCCAAGCCCGTGGCCACGGCGTCGGGCAGGTGGGCTTCCAGCAGCGCGGCGGCGGCGGCGAAATCGCCCTGCACGGTGAGCAGCTGCGCGCGCAGCAGCGGCGTCAGATCGGCCCGCGCGGAGCCGCCCACGGCCTCGTCGAAGTGGCCAATGGAATCCACGCCCAGCAGCACGGCCGGCGCCTCGCCGGGCTCGCCGGCCAGCGCCGCGTGGCGCAGGCGCAGCGCACGCATCTGGGTCTGGTTGTAGAGCAGCGCCGCCAGGCCGGCGTCGTCGCCATCCGCGCCGGCCGCGCGGCGGCCGAAGGCATACCAGCCCGAGGCTGCCGCCGGGTCGCCGGCCAGGTCCCAGGCCATGCCCAGCGCCGAGGCCACGCGGCAGGCGGCGGCGTTGTCGGCCGGCGCCGCCAGCGCGGCGGCCGCGTGGGCGACGAGGCGGTCGATGTCGCGATCGACGAAGGCCATCTGCGCCAGCCACGCGTCGGCCAGCGCCTGCAGCGACCGCAGGCCGGCCGCGGCGGCCATCACCTGGGCGCGGCGCACGCGGTCACGGGCACCGCCGCCGAAGGCCGCGAAGTAGGCGGCCAGCCCTTCCGCCAGATGCAGCCAGGCCGCCAGCTCGATGCGCGGCTGCGCCAGCGCGCGGGCCTGCAGGCGGTTCAGCTCCTCGCGGGCCTCGGCCTCCCGGCCATGGCGCAGCCACAGGATGGCGCGCTGCACCTGCAGCACGGCGCTGCGCCCCGGCATGGCGGCAACGGCGGCGATCTCGCCATCCAGTCGCTGGGCCAACCGGCTGCGCAGCTTGACGGTCACGGGTGCACCCTTCGCGCGGCGCTCAGGCCGTCAGCCGCTGCAGCGCTTCCTCGTACTTCTCGACGGTCTTGGCGATGACGCTGGCCGGCAGCGCGGGCGCGGGCGCAACCTTGCCCCAGGGCTGGCCGTCCACGGTGGCCTGCTCCAGCCAGTCGCGCACGAACTGCTTGTCGTAGCTCGGGGGGTTGCTGCCGGGCGCGTAGCTCTCGACGGGCCAGTAGCGCGAGGAGTCGGGCGTCAGCACCTCGTCCATCAGCGTCAGCGTGCCATCGGCGTCGAGGCCGAACTCGAACTTGGTGTCGGCAATGATGATGCCCTTGGTCAGCGCGAAGTCGGCGGCGCGCTGGTAGAGCTGGATGGAGATGTCGCGCACGCGGGCGGCCAGCTCGGTGCCGATGATGGCCGCGGCCTGCTCGAACGAGATGTTCTCGTCGTGGTCGCCCATCTCGGCCTTGGTGGCGGGCGTGAAGATGGGCGCGGGCAGCTTGTCGGCATTGCGCAGGCCGGCGGGCAGCGCGACGCCGCAGACGCTCTGGGTCTTCTGGTACTCGGCCCAGCCGCTGCCGGCCAGGTAGCCGCGCACGACGGCCTCGATGGGCAGGGGCTTCAGGCGCTTGACGAGCATGGCGCGGTCGCGGATCTGCGCGCGCTCAGCGTCGGTGACGACCGACAGCGGGTCTTCGCCGGTCAGGTGGTTGGGGACGATGCCGTCGAGCTTGTCGAACCAGAACAGCGCCATCTTGGTCAGCAGCGCGCCCTTGCCCGGGATGGGCTCGCCCATGATGACGTCGAAGGCCGAGAGCCGGTCGCTGGCGATCATCAGGATGCGGTCGTCGCCAACGGCGTAGTTCTCACGCACCTTGCCGCGGCCGAGCAGGGGAAGGGAGGTGAGGCTGGATTCGTAGAGGGCTTGAGGCATGGCGGCGGATTTTAGGTGCCCGGTTCGCTCGCGCGGCGGCGGCCGGGGCGGGGTTGGCGGGCGGCCTGCAGCAGCGCATCGCGCACCTGGGCCAGCGGCGGCGCCTCCTGGGCCGTGGCGATGGCACTGGCCGAGCGCGCCAGCAGCTCCACATCGTCGGCCCCGAGCGACAGCGCGGTCCAGACGACGACGGGCAGCTCGGCCCAGCGCGGCTCGCTGCGCAGCTCGTGCAGCACCTGCACGCCGTCGATGCCCGGCATCATCAGGTCCAGCATCAGCGCGCCCGGCTGCAGGCGGGGCAGCAGCTGCAGCGCCTCGGCGCCGCCGCTCACCGCGACGGCCTCGATGCCGTGCGCGGCCAGCGCGGCGCACATCAGCTCGCGCGAGGCGGCCTCGTCGTCCACCACCAGCATGGGCCGCCCCGGCCCGAGGCGGGCGCGCAGCGGCACCAGCACACGCGCCAGCGCCACGCGGCGCAGCGGTTTGGCGAGCACGTCGAAGACGGGAAAGGCCACACCCGCGCTCGACGGCGGCGTCAGCGCAAGCGCCTTGACCGCGGCATGCATGGACGGACCGCCGCCGCGCAGTTGGGCCAGCACGCCCAGCCCCTGCGCGTCGGGCAGCGCCAGGTCCAGCACCAGCTCGGTGTAGCGGCGCGCGCCGGCCAGCCGCATCACATCGGCTGCGCTGGCCGCCACATCGACCGCCACGCCGGCCTGGGCCAGCTCGCGGGCCAAGCCGTCGCGCAGCGGGTGCGCGCGCAGCGCCACCAGCTGGTGATGCTCGGCGCGGGGCGCCAGCGCCGGCTCGGGCGTGCGCGGCAGCACGGCGTAGAAGCGGCTGCCGCGGCCGGGCTCGCTGTAGACACCGACCCGCCCGCCCTGGGCCTCGACGAGGCGGCGCGTCAGCGCCAGCCCGAGCCCCGTGCCCTGGTGACGCTTGGTGGCGCTGTCATCGAGCTGCTGGAACTCGACGAAGAGCTGATCCTGGCGATCGAGCGGAATGCCAACACCGGTGTCCTCCACCTCCAGCCGCCACAGCCGCGGCCCCTCGCCCAGCACGCGCAGCGTCACCTGGCCGTCGGCGGGCGTGAACTTCACCGCGTTGGACAGGTAGTTCAGCAGCACCTGCTTGAGGCGCGACGGGTCCAGCACCAGGCCGCTCAAGCCGGGCTCGATGCTGGCGACCAGGCGCAGGCCGCGCTGGCTCGCCAGCACATCGACAGTGGTCATCACGTCGTGCACGACGGCGGGCAGGTCGACGGGCTCGGCGCGGAAGTCCATCTTGCCGGCCTCGATCTTGGAGAGGTCGAGCACGTCGTTGATCATGGCCAGCAGGTGGCGGCCGCTGCTGCCGATGTGCTGCAGCCACTCTTGCTGGCGCGCCGGGTCGACGGCCGGGCCGCCCATGGTCAGCAGGTCGGAGAAGCCGATGATGGCGTTCAGCGGCGTGCGCAGTTCGTGCGACATATTGGCCAGGAACAGGCTCTTGAGCCGGCTGCCTTCCTGCACGCGGTGGTTCTCGGCGGCCAGCCAGACCGACTGCTGGCGCGCCTGCTCAGCCGTGCGCGTGGCCGTCACGTCGGCCACGATGCCCACCAGGCGGGGCTCGCCGCCCTCGTCGCGCGTGGCGCGCGCATCCATGCGCAGCCAGTGCAGGCTGCCGTCGGGCCAGAGGACACGGAACTCCGCATGCCAGGGCGAGGGCATGGCGTCGGGCGCCTGCGGCGCGGCCAGGCCGGCCTGCACGGCTGCGCGGTCCTCGGCGTGCACAGCCGCCAGCAGGCACTCGCGATCCCAGGGCGCTGCCGGATCGGACAGGCCGAAGCATTGGTCATAGCGGCGCGAGCGCAGGATCTGCCCACTGTGCAGCGCCATTTCCCAGTCGCCGATGGCGGCCGATTCGAGCGCAAAGCGCAGCCGGGCCTCGCTCTGGCGCAGCGCAGCCTCGATCTGGCGCTGGTGCGTGAGGTCACGCGCCGAACTGATGCCGCCGACGATGCGCCCGCCGGCATCGCGCAGCGGCGAGACCTGGGCCGAAATCTCGACGCGCCGCCCGTCACTGGCCAGGCGCACGGTGCGGAACGGCGGCACCTGCTCGCCGCGCGCCAGCGCAGCGAGGATGCGCCGCTCCTCGGCTTCGCGCTCGGGGGGAATCAGCATCTGCACCGGCCGCCCCACGGCCTCATCGGCCGTGTAGCCGAACATGCGCTCGGCAGCCGCGTTCCAGTTGGTGATGCGACCGTCCAGCGACTTCACAACGATGGCGTCGGCCGAGGACTCGACCACGGCCGCCAGCCGCCTGACCTCGGCCTCGGCCTGGGTCAGCCGCCCCATGTCGCGGAACACCACGGTGAGGCCGCGCACCCGGCCGTCAGCGTGGTGCGTGGGGCTGACCTGCAACTCCACCGGGCAGCGCCCACCCTCGCGAGACAGGCACACCGCCTGGCGCCGCAGCGCCACGTCGGCCGCCTGGTCGCGCACCAGGTCCACGGGGTTGCGGCCGGCCCACTCGGGCGGCAGGCCCTCGCACACGAAAACCTCCCACAGCGGCAGCCCCCGGGCTTCGCCCACCGGCCAGCCCGTCAGGCGCTCGGCCACGGCGTTGAGGCGCGTGATGCAGCCGCGGTCATCCGTGGTGAGGAAGCCGGCATCGATGGATGCCAGCGTGGTGGCCAGGCTCTGCTCAGTCTCGAGCAAGTGATCCTCGGCGCTGGCGCGGCGGTCGATCTCACGCCGCAAGGCCTCGTTGGCCTGGCGCATCTCCTCGACCGAGGGCAGCGCCAGCAGTCGCGGGCTCAGCCGCCAGGCCACGATGGCCGTCAGCACCGAGGCCAGCGCCGTGACGGTCTTGCCCAGGGTCTGCAGTTCGTAGTCGGGGCGCCAGATGGTCCAGACATCCAGCACATGCGTGATGCCGCAGGCAAAGATGAACACCGCAAACAGCGTGGCTAGCCGCCCCAGGTTCAGCTGCGGGCGCAGCCGCGCGTGGCGCGTGATGATGAAGGGCAGCGAGAAGTAGGCCAGCGCCGTGCCCAGGTCGGAGCCGACCATGGTCCACAACAGCCCCGGCGACCACTGGAAGCAATAGCCGTGGGGCAGGAAGCCTGCCCGCGCCACCAAACCGGTCAGCTCGTCCATCACACGCTCCCCGCCTCACTCAAAAAGTGAGGTTATGTCGGCTGATTGTGACGACTTGTCGGGCCGGCGGGGGAACTGTTTTCCGCTGGCGCGCCGGCCGGTTCAGCGCGGCGTCAACAGCTCGAAGCCGACGTAGCGTGCGGTGAAGCGGGCATGGCCCTCGCGCTCGAAAGCGTCGGCATCCCAGGCGCCGGGCAGCAGGCGCTCGGCGAACGCCGGGCGGAAGCGGTAGACCCAGGCGGTCTCGCTGCGGCCATCGGCCAGCGCCACGGGCACCTCGACGCGCTCGTACTCCTCGCCCTCGAAGGCGTCCAGCCGTGCCCAGGCCGCGGCATCCACGTCGCGGTACAGCCGCCCGGGCACACAGCCCTCGGGCGCGAGCCGCAGGCCGGGGTAGTCCTGCCCACGCACCGGGTGGCGGCTGTGGCCCGCCAGCGAGGCGGGCTCGCTGGCGAACTCACGCCCGCAGACGCGGGCCATGATGTCGGCCCACATCAGCGAGCCGTAGGTGAAGCAGTGAGCCGTGCTCACTGCACCTTCTGCGCCAGCTCGCCGCGCGCGTAGGCGGCGGCGATGTCGACCAGCGTGCGGCCCTTGATCTTGGCGGCCTGGCCTTCGCAGCCGAACTCCATGTAGCGCTGCTTGGCGATGGCCTTGGCGGCCTCGCGGGCGGGCTTGAGCCATTCGCGGGCGTCGAACTTGTCCGGGTTCTCGGCCATGAACTTGCGCACCGCGCCCGTCATCGCGAGGCGGATGTCGGTGTCGATGTTGATCTTGCGCACGCCGTGCTTGATGGCTTCCTGGATCTCCTCGACCGGCACGCCGAAGGTCTCCTTCATCTTGCCGCCGTACTGGTTGATGATGGCCAGCAGGTCCTGCGGCACCGACGACGAGCCGTGCATCACGAGGTGGGTGTTGGGGATGCGCGCGTGGATTTCCTTCACGCGGCTGATGGCCAGGATGTCGCCGGTGGGCTTGCGGCTGAACTTGTAGGCGCCGTGGCTGGTGCCGATGGCGATGGCCAGCGCGTCCAGCTGCGTGGCCTTCACGAAGGTGGCGGCCTCCTCGGGGTCGGTCAGCATCTGGGAATGGTCCAGCTTGCCGGCAGCGCCGATGCCGTCTTCCTCGCCGGCATCGCCGGTTTCCAGGTTGCCCAGGCAGCCCAGCTCGCCCTCGACGGTCACGCCCACGGCATGCGCCATCTCGACGACCTTGCGGGTCACCTCGACGTTGTACTCAAAGCTTGACGGCGTCTTGCCGTCTTCCATCAGCGAGCCGTCCATCATCACCGAGCCGAAGCCCAGATCGATGGCGCCCTGGCAGACCTTGGGGCTGGTGCCGTGGTCCTGGTGCATGACCAGCGGGATGTGCGGGTACATCTCGGCCGCGGCCTGGATCAGGTGCTTGATGAACGGCTCGCCCGCGTACTTGCGGGCGCCAGCGCTGGCTTGCAGGATGACCGGCGCACCGACTTCGTCGGCAGCGGCCATGATGGCCTGCACCTGCTCCAGGTTGTTGACGTTGAAGGCTGGAATGCCGTAGCCGTTGTCGGCGGCGTGGTCCAGCAGCTGACGCATGGAGACGAGAGGCATGGGAAATCCCGGGTGGAGTTGAGAAATCTGGGCCGACTGCGACTGCCAACGTAGGTGGTAACCGCGCCGTAACTGGTAGGGGATTCTATGGAGGCGCGGGCATGCCCCACCCCCACGGATAGGAGTAGTCAGCACAATGCGCAAATGACACGACTGGTGCTGGACCACCTGACCAACTGGATCACGGCCGCCGCTGGCGAACATTCGCTGGACCTGGCCGCCCACATCGAGGAGCGCACCGGCGCCAGCCGCCGCGCCGCGCTCGCCGCGCTCAAGCGCCTGGTGGACGCCGGCTGGCTGACGCGCAGCGGCACCAGCCGCCGCCCGGTGTTCGCGCCCGGCGCGCTGCGTCAGGTGGTGCGCAGCTACACGCTGTACGGCCTGCAGGAAGACCTGCCCTGGCAACGCGACTTCGCGCCGCACTTCGCGCTGCCCAAGCATGTGGAGCGCATGGTGCAGCACGGCTTCACCGAGCTGGTCAACAACGCAGCCGACCACTCCGGCGGCACCAGTGTCACGGTGTCGCTGCGCCAGACGCCGTCCCACGTCCAACTGTTGGTCAGCGACGACGGTGTGGGCGTGTTCGACAAGATCTGCACCGCCTTCCAGCTGGAGGATCCCCAGCACGCGATGCTGGAGCTCAGCAAGGGGCGGCTGACCAGCGCGCCCGACGCGCACACCGGCCGCGGCCTGTTCTTCAGCAGCCAGCTGGCCGATGTGTTCGACATCCACGCCAACAACACCGCCTACCAGCGCCGCGCCTGGGATGCCTCAGGCTGGAAAAAGGGCAAGGGTCTGCCACGCCAGGGCAGCTCCATCTACATGGCACTGGCGCTGAACACCACGCGCACGCTGGACGGCGTGATGAACGCGTGGAGCCTCAGCGGCGATGGCATCGAGTTCGACCAGACCCGCGTGCAGCTGCGCCTGCTGACCACCGAGGGCCAGGCGCTGGACTCGCGCGCCGCCGCCCGCCGCGTGGGCTCGCGGCTGACGACCTTCAAGCGCGCCGAGATCGACTTCGACGGCGTGACCGACGTGGGCCACGGCTTCACGGACGAGCTGTTCCGCGTGTTCGCCAAGGCCAATCCGCAGGTGGAGCTGGTGGCTGTCAACACCAGCCCGCGCATCGAGGCGCTCATCAAGAGCGCCCGCACCTAAGGCTTGCGCAAGGCCGGCACCGGCGGCACCGCGATGCGCGGGCCGACATAGCCGGTCACGGTGCCGAAGCGGCCGCCGTCCTCCCGCGCCCAGTCCTCGGCCCAGACCTGCATCTCCGCCGGCTCGCGGCCGACGAAGTTCCACCACAGCAGCGGCGGCGTGGCCCAGGGCTCGCCGCCCAGCAGCAACAAGCGCGTGGCCGACAGGCAGCGCAGCTCGACGGACGCGCAGCCCGGCCCGATGTAGAGCAGCGTGCCCGGCACGACGGTCTCGACCGTGTCATGGCCGGCCGGCGCCACCTCCACCTCGCCCTCCAGCAGCATGACGCCATGCTCGAAGTCCGCGTTCAGCGTGAGCGTCACATCCGCCGGGCCGTCGGCCGCCAGGTCCACGCCCAGCAGCGGCGTGAAGCTGGGCACCGGCGAGCGCTGGCCGTCCAGTTCGCCGACCAGCAGCGTGCCGTCGAAGCCGCCCACCGCGCAGCGCGGCAGCTCGGGGAAGTGCTGGAAGCTGGGCGCGCGCTCGCGCTCGGCGTCAGGCAGCGCGATCCACAGCTGCGCGAGGTGGATACGGTCGCTCAGCGACTCCTCGCTGTGCGAGATGCCGTGGCCGGCCGTCATCAGGTTCACCTGGCCGGCGCGCAGCACCTGCTCGGAGCCCAGGCTGTCGCGGTGCAGGATCTCGCCCTCGATCATCCAGCTGAAGGTGGACAGCCCCGTGTGCGGATGCGGGCCGACATTCATGCGCTTGACTGTCGTGGCCGGGCCGGCGTGGTCGGCAAAGCACCAGGCACCGATGACGCGGCGCCCCTTGTTCGGCAGTGCGCGCTGGATGGGCAGGCCGCCCACGTCGCCGACGTGGCTGGTGATGCGCTCGACGAGCACGGCGCTCATGCCGACCGCTGCTGCACAAAGCCGACGAAGCCCGCGACGAACTGCTGCAGCTGCGCGCGCACCTTGTCGTCGACAAGCTGGCCGTCGGCGTCGAACACCGTGCCGGCCTTGGACACCATCAGGCGCCCGCCCATCCAGAAGTCGTTGCCGAAGGCGCGCAGCACGGACAGCAGCGCGTCCTGCGCCTGCACGGTGCCGAAGCCTCCGGGCGTCGCGCCGACGAGCGCGGTGGGCTTGCCGCCGAACAGCTTGCCGCCCTCGCCGCTGGGGCGGGACAGCCAGTCCAGCCCGTTCTTCAGCACGCCAGGCATGCTGTTGTTGTACTCGGGCGTGGCGATCAGCAGCGCGTCGGCGGCGCGAATGGCCTCGCGCAGCGTCGTCACGGCCGCGGGGATGCCCTCGGCCTCGACGTCGCCGTCGTACAGCGGGATGCCGTGCAGCGTGCGCACGTCGACCGTGACGCCCGCAGGCGCCAGCGTGGCGGCGGCGCGCAGCAGCGCGGTGTTGACGGAGGCGCGGCGCAGCGCGCCGCTGAGGGCGAGGATCTTCATGGGCGGGTCTCTCCACGGATGGCCGGGCCATGATGCCAGCGCGTCAGCAACAGCGCATTGCTGACCACCGACACGCTGGACAGCGCCATCGCCGCGCCCGCGAACACCGGGCTCAGCAGCCCCAGCGCCGCCAGCGGGATGCCCACCACGTTGTAGGCCATGGCCCAGAACAGGTTCTGGCGGATCTTGGCCACCGTGCGGCGCGACAGCTCGATGGCCGCCGCCACCAGGCGCGGGTCGCCGCGCATCAGCGTGATGCCGGCCGCCGCCATGGCCACCTCGGTGCCGGTGGACATGGCCAGGCCCACATCGGCCGCCGCCAGCGCGGGCGCGTCGTTCAGCCCATCGCCCACCATGCCCACGCGGCCGGCGCCGCGCAGCTGGGCCACGACGAGGGCCTTGTCCTCGGGCAGCACCTCGGCATGCACCTCGGTGATGCCCAGCCGGTGCGCCACCGCCTCGGCTGCGGCGCGGTGGTCGCCGCTGATGAGCACCGTGCGCACGCCCAACGCATGCAGCGCGGCCACGGCCTCGGCGGCCGCAGGCTTGATCTCGTCGCCAAAGGCCAGCCAGCCCAGCACCCGCGGCGCCTCGCCCAGCTGCGCCAGCCACGACAGGCTGTGGCCCTGCCGGCGCTGCGCCTCGGCGGCCGCATCGTCGGGCAGCGCCACGCCCAGGCTGGCCAGCCAGGCGGTACTGCCCAGCGCCAGCAGCTGGCCGTCCACCTCACCACGCACACCCCGGCCCGGCACGGCCTGCAGCGCCTGCGCAGGCGGCACACCGGGCGCGGCGTCGCACACGGCCCGGGCCAACGGGTGCTCGCTGCCGGACTGCAGTGCGGCGGCCAGCGCCAGCGGTGCGCTGTGCGCCACCAGGCGCGGCCGGCCCTCGGTCAGCGTGCCGGTCTTGTCGAAGGCCACGACATCCAGCCCACGCGCCAACTCCAGCGCCTGCGCGTCCTTGATGAGGATGCCGTGCCGCGCCGCCGCGCCCATGCCGGCCATCAGCGCCGCCGGCGTGGCCAGGCCCAGCGCGCAGGGGCAGGCAATCACCAGCACCGCCACCGCGTGCAGCAGTGCCTGCGCCCAGTCGCCGCGCGCGAAGCCCCAGCCCAGCAGCGTCAGCAGCGCCAGGCCCACCACCACGGGCACGAACACGGCCGACACGCGGTCCACCAGCTGCTGGATGGGCGGCTTGGCGCCCTGCGCGTCTTCCACGAAGCGGGCGATGCGCGCCAGCCGTGACTCCGCGCCCAGCGCCGTGCAGCGCACCGTCAGCAGCCCCTCGCCGTTGACCGCACCGCCGGTCACCGCATCACCCTCGGTCTTGGCCACCGGCAGGCTTTCGCCGGTGATGAGGGCCTCATCCACGGCGCTGTGGCCCTGGGTGACGACGCCGTCCACCGGCAACCGCTCGCCGGGCCGCACGCGCACCAGGTCGCCCACGCGCAGCGCGGTGATGGGCAGCTCCTGCTCCGCACCCTCGCGCAGCACCCGCGCCGTCTCGGGCTGCAGGCGGGCCAGCGCACGGATAGCCTCGCCGGTGCCGCGCTTGGCGCGGGCCTCCAGCCATTTGCCCACCAGCACCAGCGTGATGACGACGGCGGCGGACTCGAAGTAAAGCGCATGCTCCTGCCCGCGCCACAACTCGAACAGCGACAGCCCGAAGGCCGCGCTGGTGCCCAGCGCCACCAGCAGGTCCATGTTGCCGCTGCCGTCGCGCAGCGCCCGCCAGCCGGCGGCGTAGAAGCGCGCGCCCAGCACGAACTGCACCGGCGCGGCCAGCGCCAGCTGCCACCACCCCGGCAACATGGCACCGTGGCCCAGCAGCATGGGCGCCACCAGCGGCAGGCTGAGCAGCACGCCGATCAGCACCGGCCAGCCGGTCTGCCCCCAGGGCGTGCGCAGCGGGCCGTCCAGCGCCGCGGGGTAGCCGGCCTTGGCCAGCGCGGCCAGCAACGGCTCCGCGCGGGCGTCGTCCTGCAGCAACACACGGGCCGTCTCGGCCGCGAGGTTGACCTCGGCGCCCAGCACGCCCGCTTGCCGCTTCAAGGTCTTCTCGACCCGGCCCACGCAACTGGCACAGCTCATGCCCGAGATCTTCAGCTTCAGCGTCCTCATGCCCCGAGTATGAGGACTACGATGACGCCCCGACTTGATCTGCGCCAGGAGCCCTCGCGATGTACCGCTTCACCCTGCCCGACATGAGCTGCGGCCACTGCGTGGCGGCCATCACCGAGGCGCTGCAGGCGCTGGACGCGCAGGCCCGCATCGCCATCGACCGCGACGCCCGCACGGCCGAGGTGGACAGCGCCCTGCCCCGCGAGACGCTGGCCGCCGCGCTTGCCGAGGCCGGCTACCCGCCCGCGCCGGACGCCACCCGCATTTGAGGGGGGCGCCCCTGAAGCACGGGACAGGCAGCAACGACCGCGCCGCCTAGCATGACGCACCTCCGCGCTGGAATCCGTCATGCACAACGTCCGTCACATCGCCCTCGCCGCCACGCTGGCTGCGCTCGCCGCGCCCACATGGGCCGCCCCCACCTACACCGGCGTCGGCAGCTACAACCTCGGCAGCGCCACACCGCCCGGCCTCACGGCCGCCGGCAGTTCCAGCTGCGGCGCGGCACTGGGCCAGGACGCCATCGCGTTCGACGGCGATGCCAACGGCAACAACATCGTCGTCCACGCCTACGCCTGCGATGGCACGCCGAACTACTTCGGCAGCCGTGCCTCCGGCGAGAACACCTTCTACGCCAACGGCGTCGGCTCGGTGCTGACCCAGCTGACGCTCGACGCCGCTGACGGCTTCAGCTTCTACCTGGACGCGGGCGAAGTGGGCGCCTTCGGCAGCACGGCCTTCGCAGCTGGCGAGTTCCAGAAGGCCATGCTGGCCATCAAGCTGCAGATCACCAACACCACCTCGGGCCAGACCACCACCTGGTTGGACGAGTTGTGGAGCGTGGAAGTTGCCGCCGGTGGCGCCGTGACGAACAGCTACACGTCCAACGGCACCTACGCGATCAGCTCCAGCGGCACGGGCGGCGCCGCAGACGGCTTCTACAGCTACGGCTTCGCGGGCGGCAACTACTTCATCCCGCTGGATGCCGGCACCTACGACATCTCCTACGTGATGACGTCAACGGCCTCGGGCCAGGTGTCCCAGACCAGCGTCTGCACCGCCTACCTGCAGAGCAACAAGAACCTGGAAGGCGGCGGTGAGGTGGCGGCTCTGGTGGCCGAAGTCCCGGATGAGCCCCGGGGCGAGGCCTTCACGTCCTACTGCGGCGCAGGCGCACGCACGGGCGACCCCTTCCCTGCCATCGCCCGCGTGCAAGACGTGCCCGCCGGCCTGCCCGAGCCCATGAGCGCCGGCCTCGCACTGACCGCGCTGCTGGCCGCCGCCGGCGTGCGCCGCCGCCGCCAAGGCTGAGCGCAGCACCAACAGCCAAAGAAAAGGCGGGCCGCTGGCCCGCCTTTTTCACGCCCGCGCCTTGGCCGTTCAGGCGAAGCGGAACGGCAGCTCGCGCTGGCGCTGGCCGGTCAGCCGGGCCACGGCGTTGGCGAGCGCCGGAGCCAGCGGCGGCAGGCCCGGCTCGCCCATGCCCTTGGGCGGGTCCTGGCTGGGCACGATGCTGACGGTCATCACGGCCGGCGCGTCGGTGATGCGCGGCATGGCCATGTCGTAGAAGTTGCCCTGTTCCACGACACCGTCCTTGAAGGTCACGCGGTGCGTCGGCATCGTCGTGCCCAGCGCCATGATGGCCGCGCCCTGCACCTGGGCCTCCACCGCCTTGGGGTTCACACAGAGGTTGCAGTGCACGCCGGCATGCACTTCCTGCAGCACCGGCTGACGGTCCTTGCCCTTGCCCTTCAGGCTGGCGACGACGACGTAGGCGACGACGGATTCGAAGCTCTCGTGCACCGCCACGCCCCAGGCTTGGCCGACTTTCAGCTTGCGCTTGCCGTAGCCGCTCTTGTCCACCGCCGCCTGCAGCGCCAGGCGGTGGCGTTCGGCCTTGGCGTTGCCGGCCATCAGCTGGAGGCGGTAGGCCACCGGGTCCTGCTTGGTGGTGAACGCGATCTCGTCGATCAGCGTCTCCATCACATAGGCCGTGTGCGTGGCGCCCACCGAGCGCCACCACAGCACGGGCACGTTGACGTCCGGGTGGTGCACGCTGAGGTGCATCGGGATGTCGTAGGGGTCGCGCATGCCCTCCGTGGTCGTGCCGTCCACGCCCTTCTGGTAGCCAAAGCCCTCCAGGGGCGAGCCCTTCAGGATGCTCTGGCTGACGATGCGGTGCTGCCAGCCGGCGATCTTGCCTGTGGCGTCGAAGCCGATCTCGGCGCGGTGCACGGTCATGGGCCGGTAGTAGCCGGCCTTGACGTCGTCCTCGCGGCTCCAGATCACCTTGACCGGCATGGGCTTGCCGGACTGCTGCAGGGCCACGGCGACGGCGGCCGCCTCGCGCGGCCATTCGCTGGCCGGTGTGGCCCGGCGGCCGAAGCCGCCGCCGGCCATCTGCACATGGATCTGCACCTGCTCGGGCTTCAGGCCCACGGTCTTAGCGAGCGCCATCGCGTCCAGGCCCGGCATCTGCGCCGCGTAGTAGACGTCGCAGCGATCGGCCTTCAGGTCCACCGTGCAGGCCAGCGGCTCCATCTGCGCGTGGTTCAGGTAGGGGAAGAAGAAGTCGGCCGTGATCTTCTTCGGCGCCTTGCTCCAGCCGCTGACGTCGGCCTGGAACTCGGGCTTGGGCGCGGGCGTGCCGGCGGTCCTGGCCAGCGCCAAGTATTGCTTCGTCAGCGCGGCGGTGTCGGGCTTGCCGAGGCCGGCGAGGTCCCAGTCCACCTTCAGCGCGTCACGGCCCTTCTTGGCGGCCCAGTAGCCGCTGGCGACGACGGCCACGCCCTGGCCGCCGCGGTCCAGCGGCACCGGCAGCACGGCCTTCACGCCCTTGACCTTGAGCGCCTCGCTGGCATCGAGCTTGGCGACCTTGCCGTTGAACACCGGCGGGCGCTGGATGACGGCCACCGCCATGCCGGGCAACTGCACGTCCATGCCGTAGGCCTGGGCACCGCTGCTCTTGGCCTGGCTGACCACCAGCCCCGTGGGCTGGCCGATGCGCTTGAACGCCTTGGGGTCCTTCAGCGTGACGGCCTCGGGCACGGGCAGCTTCATCGCGGCCTCGAACAGCTCGCCATAACCGGCCGACTGGCCAGCACCGCTGACGACGCCGTTGGCCGCCGTCAGCGACGCGGCCGGCACACCCCAGCGCTGCGCCGCCGCGGCCACCAGCATGGCCTTGGTGCGGGCCCCCAGCTCGCGGTACTGCCCGTAGCTGTTCTTGATGGAGTTGGAGCCGCCGGTCAGGTGCATGCCGAACAGCGGGTCCACGTAGGCGCCGCGCTGGTCACCGAAACCGGTGCGCACCTTGCTCCAGTCGGCCTCCAGCTCCTCGGCGCAGATCATGGCCAGGCCGGTCTCGATGCCCTGGCCCATGTCCATGCGGTTGCACAGGATGGTGGTGGTGCCGTCCGGCGCGATGCTGACGAAGGCCAGCGGCTGCTCGGTGGGCTTGCTGCCAGGCTTGGCGGCGGCCTGGGCGGACGCGGCGCCGGGCAGCAGCGCCAGGCCGACGGCGCCGCCGACCGTGGTGGCCACGAAGGCGCGGCGGGACAGGCCGCCGGTCACGATCTCGTCGATGCGACGGGGGTTCAGCATGCCGTTCTCCTCAAGCCAGGGCCGCGGCGGCGGCGTGGATGGCCGCACGGATGCGGGGATAGGTGCCGCAGCGGCAGATGTTGCCGGCCATGGCCTCGTCGATCTGCGCGTCGGTGGGCTTCTTGTTGGCCTTGAGCAGGGCCGTGGCGCTCATGACCTGGCCGCTCTGACAGTAGCCGCACTGGGCCACGTCGTGCGCCACCCAGGCCGCCTGCACGGCCTGGCCGACCTTGTCGTTCGCCAGGCCCTCGATGGTGGTTACCGGGCCCTGCACGGCGGACACCGGCATCAGGCAGGAGCGCACCGGGGCGCCGGCCACGTGCATGGTGCAGGCGCCGCACTGCGCGGCGCCGCAGCCGAACTTGGTGCCGGTGAGCTGCAGCTCCTCGCGCACGGCCCACAGCAATGGCATGTCGGGCTCGGCGTCCAGTGCAACGGCGCGGCCGTTCACGGTCAGGTTGATCATCGGGGGCCTCCGGGTGTGGGAAGCGGGCACTCTAGCCAGAACGCCTGCCCCCGTCTGCCAGTCAGGCATTGCCCGCGCGGCGGGCATGACGGGCCAGCGCCTGCAGCAGCGCGGCCAGGCTCAGCGGCTTCGTGAGGTGAGCATCGCAGCCGGCCGCCAGCGACTGCTGGGCGTCGGTGTCCGCCGCGCTGGCCGTCAGCGCGACGATGGGCGTGCGCACGCGCCCCTCGGCGGCCTCCACGGCGCGCCACTGGCGCGTCGCCGACAGGCCGTCCAGTACCGGCATCAGCATGTCCATCAGCACCAGGTCGAACTGCCCGGCCTGCAGCGCCTGCAGGGCCTGCGCGCCGTCGCTGACGCGCGTGACGCGGTGGCCCAACGGCGCCAGCATGCCCTCGATGACGAGCACGTTGACCTCGTTGTCCTCGGCCAGCAACAGCGACAGCGCGCGCGTGGGCGCCACGCCCTCGGCGCGTGGCGGCACGCCGTCGTCCTGAGGCGGCCGGCCGGGCGGCAGGTCCAGCCGCGCCTCGAAACGACTACCCTCGCCGGGCGTGCTGCGCACGCTGATGTCGCCACCCATCAGCCGCGCGAGGCTGCGCGTGATGGGCAGGCCCAGGCCCGTGCCGCCGAAGCGCTGCGAGATGCTGGCATCGGCCTGCTCGAAGGGCTCGAAGATGCGGGCCAGTTGCGCCGCATCGATGCCAATGCCGGTGTCCTGCACAGCGATGACGATGCGCCCCTCGTGCACGCCGTCGCCGGGTTCGCGCGACAACTCCACCACCACGCCACCCTGCGAGGTGAACTTGATCGCATTGCCCACGAGGTTGTTGACGATCTGCGCGACGCGCTGCTCGTCGCCCAGCACCCAGCCCGTCGCGTCGGTGCGCGCAAACACGCGCAGCCACAGGCCCTGCGCCTGGGCACGCTCGCGCAGCAGCTCCAGCTGCAGCTCCACCAGGTCCACGAGGTTGAACGGGTGTGAGGCCAGCGTCAGGCGGCCACTCTCGATGCGGGCGTTGTCCAGCAGGTCGTTGATGAGGGCGAAGGCCTGACGGCCGGCGTGGCGCAGCACCTCGACGTGATGCGCCTGCTCGGGCCGCAGCGGCGAGCGCGCCAGGATGTCGGACAGCCCAAGCACCGCGTTCATCGGTGTGCGCATCTCGTGGCTGACCTGGGCCAGCAGCTCCGTCTTGGCGCGGCTGCGCGCGTCGGCCAGTTCGCGCTCACGCAGCAGCTCGCGCTCGCGCGCACGGGCCTGGCGGGCGCGCAGCAGCGCATTCAGCGCGAGCGCCGCCGCCAGCCCATAGAGCGCCGGCACCGGCGACGGCAGCAGCCCGCCCCCCACGGCAGCCCAGGCCGCCGCCGCCAACCCGGCCAGCGCCAGGCCGGCCGCCAGCAGCTGGCGCCGCAGCAGCAGCGGCAGGGCGCCCAGCGCGAGCAGCAGGCCGTTCAGCACCCACACCGCCGCGCCGCGCTCGCGCAGCAGCGGCAGGGGCTCAGCCCCCAGGGCCTCGAACACCGCCGCGTTCAGCACCGTGCCACTGACGCGCCCCTCGGGCAGCATGACCTCGTCCGCAAAAAACGCACTGCTGCCGACGAACACGCTGCGCCCCGCCAGCAGCCGAGGCAGCTCCGCATCGTCGGCCTCACCCAGCGCGGCGCGCATCAGCCGCTGCCAGCTCACGCGCGGCAGCTCGCCGCCCTGTGGCGGCAGGCGCAGCCGCAGCCGGGCCTGCGCGTCCACCGGCCAGCGCCGCGCGCCGGCCACCAGCTCGCCGCCGTCCAGCCGCCAGCCCGTCGCGCCGTCGGCCCGCAGCCGCGCCGCCAGCGCCAGGCTGGGCAGCGAGCGGCCCTGCACCTGGTGCAGCAACGGCAGGTGGCGCAGCCGACCGTCGTCGTCCAGCGCGGCGGAGATGACGCCCAGGCTGCCGGGCGCGGTCAGTGCATCCAGCAGCACGTCGGCCGGCGGCGTCAGCCCGGCCCAGGCGATGCCGGCCGGCGGCCCGCCCAGACGCTGCAGCGCCGCCCGCTCGGCCGGCGTGGCCGGCGCCAGCTCCACGGCGGCGCGCTGCCCGGGCGCCAGCCCGGCCGCAGCCAGCACCACGGGCGGCGCCTGGGCCAGCGCCTGCGCCAGCCGTGCATCGCCCTCGCGCGGGCCGGCGAACACGATGTCCAGCACCACCAGCTTCGCGCCGGCCTGGCGCAGGTAGTCCAGCATCAGCGCATGCACCTCGCGCGAGTACGGCCACTCGCCCAGCGGCTCGCGCAGCGCGCGCAGCGAGGCGTCGTCGATGTCCACGACGACGCTACCCGACGCGCGCGGCGCGGGCGCCGCCGTGGCCTGCAGCAGCAGGTCGGCCAGCGCACGGTCCAGCCGCGGCTGCACGCCCACCAGGCCCAGCAGCGCCCACAGCAGCAGCGCCGCAGGCAGGGCCAGCCAGCGCAGGTGCTTCAAAGCACGGGCACGAGCAGCAGCGGCAGCAACCACAACCAGCGCGGGTAAGGCACCTCGATCCGCTGCGTCTGGCCCCAGGGGCCGGCCACACCGGCTGCGTTCACGCCGCGTGCGCGCAGGAAGTAGTGGCCCCAGGACGGCTTGGGCATGGTCAGCTCGGGCTTGTCGGTCGTGAAGTGCTGGACGTCGGTGCCGTCGAAGGCGTCCGTCCTGCTCCACGCCAGCTCGTAGCGCACGACGCCCTTGTCGGCGCGCCAGCGCAGCTGCAGCTGGTCACCGCTGAGGTCGGGCTGGGCCGGCGGCGGCGCGGGCGGCGGCGGCTGGAGCTCGAAGCTCTGCGCCTCGCTGAATGGCCCGGCGCGGCCGCCGGCCTCCACGGACGCGACCCGCCAGTGATAGACGCCGTGGCCGCCCAGGTCGGCCAGGCGCGCCTCGAAGCGGGCCGCGTCCAGCGGCGGCGGCTGCAGCACCAGATCCTTGAATGCGGCGTCGCGGGCGATCTGCAGGCGCACGGCCGGGGCCGCCGTGTTGCGGCTCCAGGCCAGCGCCATGCCACTGCCGTAGCCCACGGCGCCCGGCGCGGGCGCCTGGATGAACGGCGGCTCGGGCCGCGCCTGCAGGCGCAGCTCGGCATCGGCGGCGCGCCCTTCGTGGCCGCGGGCGTCGATGGCGCGCACGCGCAGCGTGTAGTCGCCGTCGGGCAGCTCGCGCGCCTCGGGCCAGGTGACGGCGGGCTCGCCGACCTCGGCGTCCAGCAGCAGGCGGTCGAAGTCGCCCCGGGGGTAGAGCTGTGCGCGCCAGGTCTGGGCGCCAGCCGGGCCGCCCGTCCAGGCCAGGTGCAGCGGCAGGCGATCGGCCACGGCCGCGATGCCGCCCAGGTCCGGCGGGGGCAGCAGCGCGCTCACCGACAGCGCCTGGCCATCGGCCAGCAGGCCCTGCCCGGCATTCACGGTGGCCGCCATGCCGTGGGCCTGCACCGCACCGGCCAGCACCTGCATGCGGCTTTGTGCCGCCGCAGCCTGCACGCGGAACTCGGTGCCGCGCACGCCCAGGTTGACGTGCGGCGTGCGCAGCTCGTACAGCGGCACGCGCTGCGCATTGGGCGCCACGCGGCTGTCGGCACCGCCCTTGTCGAGGTTCAGCCGCACGGCCGGCAGCGCGCCGCGGCCCAGCACCAGCAGCTGCGTCAGCGTCACCTCGCTGCCGGGCGGAAGCAGCAGCCGCGAGCCGTCGGCAAAGCGCAGCGACACGCTGGCCTGCGGCCCGGTGCGCAGGCGGTCGCCGCCCTGCAGCGTGGCGCCGGCGGCCAGCGGCTCGCTGCTGGCGCCGCGCTGGCGCTGCACATCGCCGCGCACGAACAGCACCTCGGCCACACCGGCCTCGCGCCGCAGCCAGGCCACCGGCATGCGCAGCGTGGCGCCGGGGCGCAGGCGCAGCGGGTCGGGCACGCGGTTGAGCTTCTGCAGGTCACGCCAGGTCTTGCCCGCGTCCAGCCAGGCCTCGGTCAGTGACAGCAAGGTGTCGCCGGGCTGAATGGTGTAGCGCCAATCGGCGTCAGCCGCCTCCGGCGCCGCACCCGCCCATGCGGCGCTCATCCATAACAAACCTGCCAAGCAGACTTTGCGTCCGTTCATCGCAGACCCTCCCTGAAATTCCAGCGGGCGATGGTAGCGACTGCGCTGTCAGCACCCTGCCCCTCAGGGAAGGTTCAGGTGTGCGCGAGCGCGCTGCGAAGCTGATCGCGCAGCGCGCGCAGTTGCAGCAATTCATGCTCGGGCGCCTGCAGCGCCGGCCACAGCAGCGCGACGAGGTCGCGGCTGCTTTGCGCCACGTCGATCTGCCGGCCGGTGATGACCACCTCCCACAGCATGTGTTCCATCGGCCCGAACACCAGCGAGCGCAGCAGCCGCAGCGGGATGTCGCTGCGCACCTCGCCGGCCTGCTGGCCGCGCGCCAGCAGGTCCATCAGCGGCGCGGTGTAGCGGCGCTGCAGCTCGACGAAGCCTTCGCCCAGGTCCTGGCCCTTGGTCCGGCCTTCGGACAGCACCAGCGCGCACAGCCCCGTGCCCTGGATGAGGAACAGCCGCAGATGGGTCAGCACGACGAACTCCAGCTGCTCGCGCACCGGCGCCTCGCGCGGCAGGCCGGCCTCGATGGCCGCGATGATCTCGTCGTACCAGTCCTGGATGACGCGCACGCACAGCTCCCGCTTGCTGCGGAAGTAGGTGAAGACGGTGGCCTCGGACACGCCCAGCCGCTGCGCCACCTCGGTCGTCGTGGCGCGCTCGTAGCCGCGCTCGGCAAACACCTCACGGCCCACGCGCAGGATGTCGCGCACGCGCTGCTCGGCCTTGGGGCCGGCGGGCGAACGGCGTTGCGGTGGGGGAGCGAGCGCGCACATGGCAGACGCATTCTGCGCAACTTTTGAGGATCACTCAAGTCGGCATTGCATCCATGCAATCGCTGGTCTATCCTGACGGCCTTTGCGCGCCTTACCGGGCCGACCTTCAAATAATTGAGCCCAGCTTAAGCACTGCCGGGCCCCGCTCCAGGAGACTCCATGCCGGTCCTGAACACGCAGCTCAACCCGCGCTCGGCCGACTTCAAGGCCAATGCCGACGCGATGCGCGGCCTGATCGACGACCTCAACGCCAAGCTCGCCCAGATCGCCCAAGGCGGCGGCGAGGCGGCGCGCGCCAAGCACACCGCCCGCGGCAAGCTGCTGCCGCGCGACCGCGTGGAGATGCTGCTGGATCCGGGCACGCCCTTCCTGGAAATTGCCCCGCTGGCCGGCCTGAACCTCTACGACAACGCCGCACCGGGCGGTGGCGTCATCGCCGGCATCGGCCGCGTGGCCGGCGTCGAGTGCGTGATCGTGTGCAACGACGCCACCGTGAAGGGCGGCACCTACTACCCCATCACCGTCAAGAAGCACCTGCGCGCACAAGAGATTGCCGACCAGAACCGCCTGCCCTGCATCTACCTCGTGGACAGCGGCGGCGCCAACCTGCCGAATCAAGACGAGGTGTTCCCCGACCGCGACCATTTCGGCCGCATCTTCTTCAACCAGGCCAACCTGAGCGCCCAGGGCATTCCGCAGATCGCGGTCGTCATGGGCTCGTGCACGGCCGGCGGCGCCTACGTGCCCGCCATGAGCGACGAAACCATCATCGTCAAGAACCAGGGCACCATCTTCCTGGGCGGCCCGCCGCTGGTGAAGGCCGCCACCGGTGAGGTGGTGAGCGCCGAAGACCTGGGCGGCGGCGATGTGCACACGCGCCTGTCCGGCGTGGCCGACCACCTCGCCAACAACGACACCCACGCGCTGGCCATCGCCCGCCAGTCGGTCGCCCGCCTGAACTGGAGCAAGACCAACCCGCTGGCCGTGCAGGCCCCCAAGGCACCCGCCTACGACCCCACCGAGCTGCACGGCGTCATCCCCACCGACACGCGCAAGCCCTTCGACGTGCGCGAGGTCATCGCCCGCATCGTCGATGGCAGCGAGTTCGACGAGTTCAAGTCGCGCTACGGCACCACGCTGGTCTGCGGCTTCGCGCACATCGAGGGCATGCCGGTGGGCATCGTCGCCAACAACGGCATCCTGTTCGCCGAGAGCGCCAACAAGGGCGCGCACTTCATCGAGCTGTGCTGCCAGCGCAAGATTCCGCTGGTGTTCCTGCAGAACATCACCGGCTTCATGGTGGGTCGCAAGTACGAGAACGAGGGCATCGCCCGCGCGGGCGCCAAGATGGTGACGGCCGTGGCCTGCGCCCAGGTGCCCAAGTTCACCGTGATCATTGGCGGCTCGTTCGGCGCCGGCAACTACGGCATGTGCGGCCGCGCCTACAGCCCGCGCTTCCTGTGGATGTGGCCCAACGCGCGCATCTCCGTCATGGGCGGCGAGCAGGCCGCCAGCGTGCTGAGCACCCTGCGCCGCGACGCCATCGAGTCCAAGGGCGGCACCTGGAGCGCTGACGAGGAAGAAGCCTTCAAGGCCCCGCTGCGCCAGCAGTACGAAGACCAGGGCCACCCGTACTACGCGTCGGCGCGCCTGTGGGACGACGGCGTCATCGACCCCGCCGACACCCGCCGCGTGCTGGCGCTGGGCCTGTCCGCCTCACTGAACGCGCCGATCCCGGACACCAAGTTCGGCGTGTTCCGGATGTGATGACCGTTCGCCCCCTGCAACCGAGCGACTCGCTCGACGACCTCACCCACCTGCTGCACGCCGCCTACGCCAGCCTGGCCGCCCAGGGCTGGAACTTCACGGCGGTGGATCAGCCGGTGGAGGTCACGCGCCAGCGGCTGGCCGGGGCGCAGGCCTTCGTGGCCGAGCAGCACGGTCGGCTGACAGGCACCGTGGCCGTGCGAGGCCCCAAGCCAGCGGGCGAGGCCTACATCGCCGACCCGCCACCGGCGCTCTACACCACGCCGGGCACGGCCATCCTGTCGCAGCTGGCCGTGCACCCGGACTGCCGCGGCCAGGGCCTGGCCGAGCAGCTCATCGCCGCCGCCGAGGCCTGGGCGCTCGCCCAGGGCTTCACGCAGATCGCGCTGGACACCGCCGAGCCCGCCACCGCGCTGCGCCGCCGCTACGAGCGCCGTGGCTACCGCACCGTGGGCGGCGTGCAGTGGCGGGGCAAAACCTACGCCAGCGTGCTGATGGTCAAGACGCTGGCCGCGCCGGAGGCCGTGGCATGAAGTGGCTGTTGATGGCTTGCCTGGCTGGCGCGGCCCTGGCGCACGCGCAGCCGCCCGCCTCCGCGGACGCGTCCGCCTCGGCGCCCGAGCGCCTGCAGGCGGATGTGCGCGAAGCCATCGTGCGCGTGCCAGCCCGTGTGGTGGATGCCTTCGGCAAGCCGGTCGAGGGCGAGTTGCTCGTCACCACCTTCCGCCCTGCGGGGCCGGGCCCGTTCCCGCTGGCCGTCATCAGCCACGGGCGCAACTCGGACAAGCGAGCCGACTACAAGCGCCCGCGCTTCGAGTCTGCCGCGCGCTACTTCGTGCGCAAGGGCTTCGCCGTCGCCGTGCCGCTGCGCCTGGGCTATGGCGAGCTGGCCGACGCGGGCGACCCGGAAAGCAGCGTGTCCTGCGACGCGCCGCGCTACGGCACCGCACTGAGGGCGGCGGCCCAGCAGATCCTGGCCGTGCGCGACTTCATGGCCGGCCAGCCCGACATCGATGCCAACCGCACCGTGCTGGTGGGCGTGTCGGTCGGCGGCATCGCCACCATCGCGGCCACGGCGGCGCGCGCACCGGGCCAGGTCGCCGCCATCAGCTTCGCCGGCGGCCACGGCGGCAACCCGGAAAAGCGCCCCGGCTCCCCCTGCCAGAGCGACCAGCTGCGCAAGCTCTACCGCGCCTACGCCGAGGCCAACGCGGCCGCCGGGGCGGCGACACCCACGCTGTGGATCTACGCCGAGAACGACCGTTACTTCGCCCCCAGCCATGCCAGCCGCTGGGCCAGCGCCTATGCCGACGGCGGCGGCGCCGTGGACCTGCGCCTGCTGCCCGCGCACGGCGAGGACGGCCACAAGCTGTTCGCGGCCGGCAACGACGTCTGGCAGCCACTGGTTGACGAGTTCCTGGCCCCGCTGGGGTTCGGCCAGCCCGGCAGCGTCGCCCGGCCTGCGCCCGTGCGGCCGCTGGACGGCGAGGCCAGCGCACCGGCCCGGCTGCGGGCAGGCTTCCAGAAGTTCCTCGCCACCCAGCCGCCCCGCGCCTTCGCCACCGACGGCGCCGGTCGCTGGGGCTACGCCCAAGGCGACGACGCACTGTCGCGCGCCCTGGCCTTCTGCCAGCGCCATGTGCCCACCGCCACGGACGGCACGCCCGCCTCCACCTGCCACCTCCACGCGGTCGACGACGCCCTCGTCCGCAGCACGCCATGACCTCTCACCTCACGCTGGCCCGCCACGGGCACACCGCCCGCGTCACACTGAACCGCCCCGACGTGCGCAACGCGTTCAATGAGGCGCTGATCGCCGAACTGACCCACGCCTTCACGACGCTGGCCCAGGACGCGTCGCTGCGCGCCGTCGTGCTGGCCGCCGAGGGCAAGGCCTTCTGCGCCGGGGCCGACCTGAACTGGATGCAGGCCATGGCTGGCTACTCGTGGGAGGAAAACCATGCCGACGCCACCCGGCTGGCCGACATGCTGTGGTCACTCTACAGCTGCCCCGTGCCCGTCATCGCCCGCGTGCAGGGCGACGTCTACGCCGGCGGCGTGGGCCTGGTGGCGTGTGCCGACATCGTCGTGGCGGTGGACACCGCCGGCTTCTGCCTCAGCGAAGCCAAGCTGGGCCTGCTGCCCGCCACCATCGGCCCCTACGTCGCGCGCGCGCTCGGCGAGCAGGCGTCGCGCCGCTACTTCATGACGGCGGAGCGCTTCGGCGCCGCCGAGGCGCAGCGGCTGGGCCTGGTGCACGAAGTCGTCGCGGCCGACGCGCTGGACGCCAAGGTCGACGAGCTTGCCGCCGCCATCGCGGCCAACGGCCCTGCCGCCGTGCGCGCCTGCAAGCAGCTGGTGAAGGACGTGGCCGGCCGCGAGATCACGCCCGCGCTGCGCGACGACACCGCGCGCCGCATCGCCGACATCCGCGCCAGCGCCGAAGGCCGCGAGGGCGTGCAGAGCTTCCTCGCCAAGCGCAAGCCAGGCTGGCTGGCGAGCTGAGCGATGGTCTACCGCTACACCGTCTCGCTGACGCCAGCGACCACGCGCGACTCGGTCTACTCCGAGTTCGTGCTGGACCTGCCGCCGGCCTGGCAAGCGCAGGCGCCGGAAGCAGACAACGCCGTCGCCTTCCACCAACCGGCCGCAGACGCGGCGCTGGTCGTGTCGGTGGACTTCATCGCCAGCGGTGCCGACGACCTGCAGGCGCTGGGCGAGCAGGTCATCGCGCAGCGCCTCGCCGCGCTGGCCCAGGCCACGCCCGGCGACTGGCAGACGCTGCAGCAGCAGGTGCGCCCGCACCGCAGCGACGCCGGGCTGGAGCTGTCGTTCGCCGCCGAGCTGCCCGGCCAACAGGTGGCGCTGTACCTGGGCTACGCCACGCCGCGCAAACTGCTGCACTTCCTGATGATCTGCGGCCCCGACCGGGCGGCCGCGCTCGCCCTGTTCAACGCCACGGTGCCGCACTTCAAGCCGCGCCTGCCCTGACCCTTCCCCGATGACCGCCCCCGACCTCGCCCAACGCAGCCGCGCCGCCGTCTGGCACCCCTGCACGCAGATGGCCCGCCTCGCCAACGTGCCGCCGCTGCCCATCGCCCGCGGCGAGGGCCCCTGGCTGATCGACACCGACGGCCGCCGCTACTTCGACGCCAACTCGTCCTGGTGGGTCAACCTGTTCGGCCACAGCGACCGCGCCCTGCACGACGCCATCAAGCAGCAGCTCGACACCCTGCCCCACGTGATGCTGGCCGGCTGCACGCACGAGCCCGCCGTGCGCCTGGCCGAGCGCCTGTCGGCCCGCACCGGCGGTGCGCTGGGCCATGTGTTCTTCGGCAGCGACGGCGCCAGCGCTGTCGAGATTGCGCTCAAGCAAAGCTTCCACTCGTGGAAGAACCGGGGGCAGGCGGACAAGCGCGAGTTCGTGTGCCTGCAGAACAGCTACCACGGCGAGACGCTCGGCGCGTTGAGCGTGACCGACGTGCAGGTGTTCCGCGACGCCTACGACCCGCTGCTGATGCGCGCGCACATCGTGGCCTCGCCCGATGCCCGCCGGGGCAACGAGGCCGAGGCGCTGGCTGCGATGCGCGCGCTGCTGACTGAGCGGCACGCGCAGATCGCCTGCGTCATCGTCGAGCCGCTGATCCAGGGCGCGGCGGGCATGGTGATGTACTCGCCCGAGTACCTGCGCGGCCTGCGCGCGCTGACACGCGAATTCGGCGTGCACCTCATCGCCGACGAGATTGCGGTGGGCTGCGGCCGCACCGGCACCTTCTTCGCTTGGGAACACACTGGCGCCGACTGGCCCGACTTCATCCTGCTCAGCAAAGGCATCACCGGCGGCACCATGGCGCTGTCGCTGGTGCTCACCACCGATGACGTGTTCGCCGCGTTCTGGAGCGACGATGTCACCCGCGGCTTCCTGCATTCGCACAGCTACACCGGCAACCCGCTGGCCTGTGCGGCAGCGAACGCGGTGCTGGACCGCTTCGACGCCGGCCTGCTGGACGACACCCGCGCGCAGGCCGACCGCCTCACCCGCGCCTTCGCGCCACTGGCCGGCCGCGTGACCCACCTGCGCCAACGCGGCATGATCCTGGCCTTCGATGTGCCGAACGCCCCCGCGCGCTTCGCCGAGACCTTCCACCTGAAGGCCCGCGCGCACGAACTGCTGATCCGACCGATCGGCAGCACCGTCTACCTGATGCCCCCCTACCTGATCGACGACACGACCGCGGCTTTCCTGGCCCAGGCCGTGACGGCGACGCTGAACGATGTCCTTGCTTGATCACCTGAGCGCCAAGCTCGGCGCCATCTCGGCGCAGAGCCTCAAGCGCGCCCTGCGCCGTGCCGACACCGGCACCGCGCCCCGCCAGACCGTCAACGGCCGCGAGCTGCTGATGTTCTGCTCGAACGACTACCTCGGCCTGGCCGCCGAACCGGCGATTGCCGACGCGCTGGCCGACGGCGCCCGCCGCTGGGGCGGCGGCTCCGGCGCGTCGCCGCTCGTCAGCGGCCACAGCGCTGCGCACGAAGCCGTGACCGACACGCTGGCGCGCTGGTACGCACCCCACATCCCGCAGGCCCGCGCCATCGGCTTCTGCACCGGCTACATGGCCAACCTCGCCGTCGTCACCGCGTTGGGCGACGAGCACACCGAGATCTTCTCGGAGCAGCTGAACCACGCGTCGCTCATCGACGCGGCGCGGCTCGCCAAGGCCACCGTCAAGCGCTACGGCCATGCCGACGTGGCCGGCCTGCGTGCGTTGCTGGCGGCCAGCTCGGCCAAGGTCAAGCTCATCGTGACCGACGCCGTGTTCAGCATGGACGGCGACCTCGCCCCCGTGCCCGCGCTGCTCGCGCTGGCGAACGAGTTCGACGCCTGGCTGGTGGTGGACGACGCCCACGGCTTTGGCGTGCTGGGCGAGCGCGGCCGTGGCACGCTGGAGCACTTCGGCCTGAACAGCGAGCGGCTGATCCTCGTCGGCACGCTGGGCAAGGCCGCCGGCCTGGCCGGCGCCTTCGTCGCGGCGCACGCCACCATCGTCGAGTACCTGCTGCAGGCCGCGCGCAACTTCATCTTCTCGACCGCGTCGCCACCGGCGGTAGAACATGCGCTGCTGACCAGCTTCGCGCTCATCGAAGGCCCGCTGGGCGCGCAACGCCGCGCCAACCTCGTTGCGCGGCAAGCGCAACTGCGTGACGGACTGCTGGCACTGATCACCCGCCACCCGCACCTGGGCTGGCAGCTCACTGACGCGGCCACGCCCATCCAGCCGCTGATCGTCGGCGGCAATGCCGAGGTCATGGCGCTGGCCGCCGCGCTGGAGACGGCTGGCCTGCGCGTGCCGGGCATCCGCCCGCCCACGGTGGCCGCCGGCACCGCGCGGCTGCGCATCACGCTGTGCGGCACGCACACGGCGGCGGATGTCGACGCGCTGCTGACCGCGCTGGAACGCGCTGCGGCGGCGCAGGAGATGGCGGCATGAGCGCCATTGCGCACGACCAGCTCGAGAAGTCGCTGCGGGCAGCGCTGCGCCGCGAAACGCCGACGCTGAAATCCCTATCGATGGCGCAGGCGTTGGCGAGCTTCGTCCAGCACTGGCGCACCACCGCGGTCAATGATCTGGGGGATGCGCCAGACGACGGGCTGGTCGTCAACTTCGACCTGCTCCGGGACCGGAGGACGAACTTCGTGATGACGCTCTGCCGCGTGGTGGCGGCCGCGGCCGATGCCGACGCCCTCGGCCGCAGCGGTTGGCGACGAGCATCGCAGCTGACCCTGCAGATCGGCGCCAACCCCGACCTGAGCATCTTCCAGCTGAGCCCCGTCGTCGCGACCCTCGACTGCTGGGACAAGGCGAACGCCTTGGCCTTCGAGCAGCAGGTCGCCGGCTCGCCGCAGTTCCAGGCACTGGCGCAACTGCCGGTCTCCGTCGCCGTGGTGCGTTCATCGGACTGCCAATGTCCCGTGCTGCATATGAACCACCCGGTCAACGGGTTTTCGTGGGCGACCTTCCGATGACACTCCGCCCACTCGCCCAGGCCATGCAGGGTTTCTTCATCACCGGCACCGACACCGAGATCGGCAAGACCTTCGTCACCGCCGCGCTGACCCGCGCGCTGGCGGCAACGGGCCGGCGCGTCGCGCCGGTCAAATCGCTGGCCGCCGGGCAGGAATTCGTCGACGGCCGCTGGGTCAACGAGGACGTGGCCACGCTGCTCGCGGCGCAGAACCTGGGCCTGACCGACGCGGAGGTGGGCCCGCTGCAGTTCCGCGAGCCCTGTGCGCCGCACATCGCGGCCCGGCTGGAAGGCCGCGGCATCGCCCGCGACGCGCTGCTGGCCGCCATCCGCGCCACGGCGGCCCGGGCCGACCTCGCGCTGGTCGAAGGCGTCGGCGGCTTCCGCGTGCCGCTGACCGACACCTGGGACACGACCGACCTCGCCGTGGACCTGGGCCTGCCCGTCATCCTCGTCGTGGGCCTGCGGCTGGGTTGCATCAACCATGCGCTGCTGACGGCCGAAGCGGTGCGCGCGCGCGGCCTGCGACTCGCCGCGTGGGTGGCCAACACCGTGGACGCCCATCAACCCCACGTCACGGACAATCTGCACGCGCTGCAGGCCGGCCTGAAGGCCCCCTGCCTCGGACACATCCCCCGACTTTCCGACCCGCTGGCCGCGCCGGCGTGTCTCGACATTTCCCCCTTGGTGGCTTTCGCATGAACCAGATCCAGACCCTCACCCCCACCACCGACGCCGACCGCCGCCAGGCCAAGCCCTGGACCGTGGCCGAGGTGGCCGCGCTGTTCGAGCTGCCCTTCAACGACCTGCTGTTCCGCGCACAGACCGTGCACCGCGAGCACTTCGACGCCAACGCGGTTCAGCTGTCCACGCTGCTGTCCATCAAGACCGGCGGCTGCGAGGAGGACTGCGCCTACTGCCCGCAGTCGGCCCACTTCGACACGGGCCTCAAGGCCGAGAAGCTGATCCCGCTGCAGGAGGTGATGGAAGCTGCCCGCGCCGCCAAGGCCAACGGCGCCACGCGCTTCTGCATGGGTGCCGCCTGGCGCGCGCCCAAGGCCCGCCATCTGGAAGCCATCGGCGAAATGATTTCCGAGGTCAAGGCGCTGGGCCTGGAGACCTGCCTGACGGCCGGCATGCTGGAAGACGGCCAGGCCGAGCAGCTGAAGGAAGCAGGCCTCGACTACTACAACCACAACCTCGACACCGCGCCCGAGTTCTACGGCCAGATCATCACGACGCGCACCTACCAGGACCGTCTCGACACGCTGGACCGCGTGCGCGCGCAGGGCCTGAAGGTCTGCTCCGGCGGCATCGTCGGCATGGGCGAGACGCGCCGCCAGCGCGCCGGCCTCATCGTGCAACTGGCCAACCTCGACCCCTACCCCGAGAGCGTGCCCATCAACAACCTGGTGCAGGTCGAGGGCACGCCGCTGGCCGGCGTGGCGCCGCTGGACCCGCTGGAGTTCATCCGCACGATTGCCGTCGCCCGCATCACCATGCCGCGCGCGATGGTGCGCCTGAGTGCCGGCCGCGAGGAGATGCCCGAGACCATGCAGGCCCTGTGCTTCCTGGCCGGCGCCAACTCCATGTTCTACGGCGACAAGCTGCTGACCACCAGCAACCCGCAGGCCGAGAAGGACCGCGCGCTGCTGGAGCGCCTGGGCATGCGCTGCTCGACCGAGGCGGAGCTGACACCGTCTGACGCCGCCGCCAAGGTGCAGGTCTGCACGCACTGACATGAAGTACGCCCTGCTCATCCTCGCCTCGCTCGCCCTGTCCGGCTGCGCTGTTGTCTACGACTACGCGCAGGAGGTGGCGCAGTCCCAGTGCGCCAGCAGCAACAGCAACCCGCAGGACCGCCGCGCCTGCGAGAAGCGCAACGCGCCGGCCTATGACGACTACGAGGCGCGCCGCAAGCGCTTGAAGGAAGGCCAGCCGGGCTGACCGCCCGCCGCCTGCCTGCCTCACCCGCCGGTGACCCCGGCCCCAGAAGAACAAGCCTGTAGAAGGTTCACAAGACCGGAGACAAGAGAGATGTTCAAGAAGATCCTGATCGCCAACCGCGGTGCTCGCGCCGAAGGCGCGGTCGCGCAAGCGACAAATTGCATGGTGCTCGGCGCAGCCGAGCACACAGGCGAGTTCCCCTCGGGAGCACGCCATGTTTAAGAAGATCCTCATCGCCAACCGAGGGGAAATCGCCTGCCGCGTCGCGGCCACTGCGCGCCGCCTCGGCATCCAGACCGTCGCCGTCTATTCCGAGGCTGACGCCAACGCACAGCACGTCAAGGCTTGTGACGAGGCCGTGCTGATCGGCGGCCCCGCGCCGCGCGACTCCTACCTGCAATGGGAGCGCATCCTGGCCGCCGCCAAGGCGACCGGCGCCGAGGCCGTGCACCCCGGCTATGGCTTCCTCAGCGAGAACGAGGCCTTCGCCCAGGCCTGCGCCGATGCCGGCGTCGTCTTCATCGGCCCGCCGCCCAGCGCCATCCAGGCGATGGGCCTGAAGGCCGAGTCCAAGCGGCTGATGGAAGCGGCCAAGGTGCCGCTGGTGCCCGGCTACCACGGTGCCGACCAGGACCCCGCGCTGCTCAAGCGCGAGGCGGACCGCATCGGCTACCCGGTGCTCATCAAGGCCAGCGCCGGCGGCGGCGGCAAGGGCATGCGCGCGGTGTTCAGCGCTGACGAGTTCGACGCCGCACTCGCCTCCTGCAAGCGAGAAGCCATCAACAGCTTCGGTGACGACGCGGTGCTGATCGAGCGCTACGTGCAACGCCCGCGCCACATCGAGATCCAGGTCTTCGGCGACACCCACGGCGACTGCGTCTACCTCTTCGAGCGCGACTGCTCGGTGCAGCGCCGCCACCAGAAGGTGCTGGAAGAAGCCCCCGCGCCCGGCATGACGCCGGAGCGCCGCGCGCAGATGGGTGAAGCGGCCGTCGCCGCCGCCAAGGCCGTGGGCTATGTGGGCGCCGGCACGGTGGAATTCATCGCCGAGCAGGACGGCCGCTTCTACTTCATGGAGATGAACACCCGCCTGCAGGTGGAGCACCCGGTGACGGAAGCCATCACCGGGCAAGACCTGGTGGAGTGGCAACTGCGTGTGGCCGCGGGCCAGCCACTGCCGCTCAAGCAATCGGAGCTGCGCATGCACGGCCACGCCATCGAGGCCCGCATCTGCGCCGAGAACCCGGATGGTGGCTTCCTGCCCGCCACCGGCTCGCTGGACGTGGCGCGCTGGCCGGACCATGTCGCGTTTGAACGAGGCAACACCCGCATCGACGCCGGCGTGCGCGAGGGTGACGCGATCAGCCCCTTCTACGACTCGATGATCGCCAAGCTCATCGTCTGGGGCGAGGACCGGGCGCAAGCCCTGGCCCGGCTGGACGCCGCGCTGCGCGACACCCACATCGTCGGCCTGCACACCAACGTCGCCTTCCTGCGCCGCTGCGCGGCCACGGCGTCGTTCTCGGGCGCCGACCTGGACACCGGCCTCATCGAGCGCGAGAAGGCCGTGCTGTTCGACCAGCCCGGCCTGCCGCTGCGCGTGAGCGCAGCTGCCGTCGTCGCCCACACGCTGGCGGTGGAAGCGGCCACGCAAGGCGCCGACCCGTGGAGCGCGCGCGACGGCTTCCGCCTGTTCGGCGCGGCCACCCGCCGCTTCGACCTGGCCGCGGGCGACACGCACCATGAGGTGCTGCTGGCCCGCCACCACCGTGGCGGCATGACGCTGACGGTCGCCGGCGAGGCCATCGATTTCGCCGTGCAATCGAGCGACGCTGAAACACATGAACTCTTCCTGGGCACCGACCGCATTCGCGTGAAGACCTACGCCCAGGGCGAGCGCGTCGCCGTGTTCGCCGCGAACGGCTCGGCCGTGCTGACCGAGGTGGACGTCATCGCCCACGCCGGCGAAGGCGGGACGGAAGGCGGCCGGCTCACCGCGCCCATGCCCGGCAAGCTCATCGCCTTCCTCGCGCAGGCCGGCGACACCGTCACCAAGGGCCAGCCGCTGGCCGTGATGGAGGCCATGAAGATGGAGCACACCATCTCGTCGCCGCGCGACGGCACCGTGGCCGAGTTGCTGTTCGCCGTGGGCGACCAGGTGAGCGACGGCGCGGAACTGCTGAAGCTGGAGGCCTGAGCATGGCCCTGCCCTCGCACGTCAAGATCCTCGACGTCGGCCCCCGCGACGGCCTGCAGAACGAGAAAGAGAACGTCGCCACCCAGCACAAGGCGCAGCTCGTGGCGATGCTGCAGGACGCCGGCCTGAAGGAAATCGAGGTCACCAGCTTCGTCAGCCCGAAGTGGGTGCCGCAGATGGGCGACAACTCCGCGGTGATGGCCGCAATCAGCCGGCGTTCCGATGTGAGGTACTCGGTGCTGGTGCCCAACCTCAAGGGGCTGGAGCCGGCGCTGGCGAGCAAGCCCGACGAGATCCTCGTCTTCACAGCGGCCAGCGAGGCGTTCACACAGAAGAACATCAACTGCTCCATCGCCGAGAGTCTGGAGCGCTTCGCGCCCGTCATCGAAGGCGCGCACGCGGCGGGCGTGAAGGTGCGCGCGGCGCTGTCGTGCGCGCTGGGCTGCCCCTACGAAGGCGACATCAGCGCCGACCAGGTGGAGGCTGTGGTGAAGCCGCTGCGCGCGCTGGGCGTGGACGCCATCGACATTGCCGACACCATCGGCGTGGGCACGCCGCGCCAGGTGCAGGCGGCCATGGAGCGGGCGCTGAAGCACTTCCCCACCGCGGAGGTGTCGGGCCATTTCCACGACACCTACGGCCAGGCGCTGACCAACCTCTACGCCAGCCTGGAGCTGGGCGTGCACAGCTTCCACGCCAGCGTGGCGGGCCTGGGCGGCTGCCCGTACGCCAAGGGCGCCACCGGCAACGTGGCCACCGAGGACGTGGTGTTCCTGCTGAACGGCCTGGGCATTGAGACCGGCATCGACCTGGACAAGCTGGTGGATGCCGGCGCCTTCATCTCCGGCGTGCTTGGCCGCCCGCCGGTGTCGCGCGTGGCGCGGGCGCTGCTGGCCAAGCGCACAGGCTGACAGGGCGATCAGCGGGTGCGATGCACCCATGACTTAACGCCCAGTTCATTCTGACCTGCTGGAATCGGCACCCCGCGACGGACGGCCCGCAGCTTGGCCGGCCGCGCGACGGCCGATAACCAGGGAGAGGATGGCATGCGTGAACGGGCGAGGCGCTGGGCGGGGATGCCCCTGTGCGCCAGCTGGGTGTTGGCCCTGCTGCTGGCGGGCTGTGGCGGCGGCGGCAGTACGGAGGCCTCACCGCCCCCTCAGCCAGCGCCGCCACCGGGTGACCCGGTGGGCATCGACAAGCTCGTGCTGCGCGCACAGGTGCAGACCTGGGTGGCCCAGCAGAAGGCCCGGCTTGCCACGCTGGACTGCAGCCAGTCGACGACCGGCGACTGCGAGACGCTGCGCGACCTCCGCTTTTCGCAGGGTCAGGCCTTGCCGGCCCGGCTGCGGGCCGACCAGACCATCCTGCTCATCGACAGCGGCGTCGCCCATGCGGCCACGCTGCGCTACCGGGCCCGCATGCTGGGCTACTACCGCGTCAGCGACCGCACCGGCCTGGTGGAACCCCACGACCCCGTGATTCCTGCCACGCCCCGCTGGGGCGCGGAGCTGCTGCGCGCGCTGGACGGCTTCCACTACCGCGACGCCGCCGGTCAGCAGCGGCCGGCCCACGTGCCGGCGGCATGGCTCAGTGAGCTGCAGCCCTTGCTGCGCGGACCGCGGGACTTCGCGATGCTCGACCGTGTTGCCCACGGCAACATGGTGCTGGCGCAGCTGGTGGAGGCCAGCCCGCAAGCCGGCTTCGTGGTGCTGGACCCCATGCCCTTTGACGCACTGCTGCGCGCCCATCGTGCAGCCGTGTGTGCCAAGGACTGGGCAGCGCTCGAGCAGGGGGTGCAACGCATGGCGCAAAGCCTGCGAACGGTGATGCAGGCCCACGGGGTGGACTACGTCAACCTGTCGGGCGGCCTGGACAGCAGCAACCTGCCCGACAGCTGGGCGCCGCTGGCCTGCAACGGTGCGCTGACGGCGGCGGATGCGCAGGGCCTGATGCTGGCGTTCCGGCCGCTGTATGCCACGCTGTTCGACGCGCCGGACGCGCTGGGCGTGCAGGCAGCCGGCGTGGCGCTGACCGCCGCCAGCCATCCGCTGGAGACGATGCCGATGTCCCACCGCGTGCTGGTGAGCTTCTTCCACCCGGGCGCGACACAGCTGCCGGCCGATGGCATCACGGGTGCCCAACGCCCGGCCGTGCTGGAGCCCAATGCCGACGACAGACGCTGGGTGGACGTGTTCCTCAGCACGGGCATGCAGGACGGCGGCTTCCCGCCCGTCGTCAACACGGCCCCGCCGCTGACCACCGACGCCGTCTACGGCCTGGACCTGCGCCCGCTGTCGCACGCGACGACGTCATGGTCGGCCCCGCAGGCGGTGAACCGGCTGATCCACCTCAAGCGCCAGCTCGCGCCCGACATGGCACCCGAGCTGCCGCTGGACGCGGCGCTGATGCAGCGCATGAAGTCGGCGCTGACGCCCCCTGGCTGCACCTGGGCAGCCGAGGACGGCGGCCGCTGCAAGCTGCAGGACCCGGCGTGGCACCGCCAGCAGGAGCAGTTCCGCCAGGGCTGGTTGCCGCTGGACTGGCGCTGGCCTTGAATGGGCGGCGCCGCCGCGGGGCCAGGTCTTGCCCTGTTTGCCGCCCATGCCGTAAGCGACCGTAACGACCGTCATCGCCACGGCGCGCCAGCCGTTGGCCACTCACACCGGGGCGACGCGCACGCGCCCCGCCCCCACTCACCATCCCGGAGCTCTTCGCCCCCATGCCTGTCCACCACGTGAGCCGCCCACGCCGCACCCATGGTGCCACCGCCCTCGCCACCGCAGCGCTGCTGCTGATGCTGACGGCCTGCGGCGGTGGCGGCGGCAGCAACGACGCACCGCCGCCCTCGGGCACCACACCCACACCCACACCCACACCCACACCCACACCCACACCCACACCCACACCCACACCCACACCCACACCAACACCAACACCAACACCAACACCAACACCAACACCCACACCGACGCCCACCCCGAAGCCGCCTAAGCCGGCGTTGGCCGTGCATTCGCCCTACATCGCACAGCCCAACGGCTACGACGAGCAGTGGCGGCTGGCCGAAGCCCAGGCCGCGCAGGCGCAGCCGCTGGCGGCCAGCGCGTACCGCGACGCCGGGGCCAACGCCCACGGCTGGACGCACCAGGCGCTGGTGCTGGGCTCGGGTCTGTACCGGGTCGAGCTCAGCCGCGGACACTTCTATCGCTTCTCCAGCAACAACGCCTGGGCGGGCAACCTGACCGTGCATGACGCCGCCGGCTACCAGCTCTACGCCGGCCTGGGCGAGCTGGACCGCGAGCGCCCGCTGGACGACCCGCTGGCCTTTGCACTGCTGGCGCTGCAGGACGGCGCCGTGTTCATCAAGGTGGAGGCCGTTGGCGGCGCCGACTCGCCGAACGTGGACCTGCTGGTGGAGCGCACGGCCGCCAGCCTGGGCGGCGAGGTGGGTCGCACGGTCGACCTTTCCACCCAGGGTCAGGGCGCCGACGCGCCGCGTGCGCATGCCGCCTTCCACGGTGGCGATGGCGATGACCGCATCGTCGGCAAACCGCTGGCGCCGAACAGCATCTTTGCGGGCGGCGGCGACGACACCATCGAGCTCAAGACGGCGGCCAAGACGCTGTCCCGCGTGGACGGCGGCCTGGCACGCGACACCCTGGTGGTGGGCTTTCCCAGCGCCGCCGCGCGCCTGACAAGGCTCAATGCCTACGGCCCCTACCGCCACCTGCCGCCCAACACGGGCCGCCCCGACGCGCACGCGCTCAGCGGCAGCCCGGACGGCGCGGTGATCATCGTGCGCAGCATCGAGCGCGTGCAGTTCACCGACACGACGGTGGAGTTCCGCGCGCTGCCCGGGCACTGATCTTGCGCGGGTTTCATCGCTGGCCGCGGCGACCGGCCTGCGCTGCAATGGCGGCTCGCCCGTTGGAGACCACCGTCCATGACGCACCGCCTGCCCGCCTGCCTGTTCGCCCTGCTCTGCGCGCTGACCGCGCAGGCGCAGGACGCCCCCCACGCCTACGACGCCACCAAGGCCCAGGCCTGGGGCGCCAACGATCAGGGCCTGCGCCCCTATGTCTTCGTGCTGCTGAAGAGCGGGCCCAAGACCATGCCCGCCGGCCCCGAGCGGGACGCGATGTTCAAGGGCCACTTCGCCAACATGGAGCGCCTGGCCAAGGAAGGCCTGCTGGTCTACGCCGGCCCGCTGGATGGCCAGAACGGCCTGCGCGGGCTGTTCATCTTCGCGACCAAGGACCTGGAGGTCGCACGCAAGGCCGTGGAGACCGACCCCGTCATCATCCACGGCGAGATGGTGGCCGACATCCACCGCCACTTCGGTTCGGCAGCGCTGCTGGCCGTCAATGAATGGCATCCGAAGCTGATCAAGCCCAAGCCCTGAGCCGGCGCGCGCGGCGCAACTGCGGCTACGCTTCGCCCCGTTCCAACGGGAGGCTTTGAACCATGATCCTGGGCATCGACCTGGGCACCACGCACAGTGCGGCGGCGGTGTTTCGCGACGGCGCGGCCGTCCTCATCCCCAATGCGCACGGCGACTTCCTGACGCCGTCGGCCGTGGCGCTGGACGACCAGGGCCACACGCTGGTGGGCCTGGCTGCGCGCGAGCGCGCCGGCCTGCACGCCGAGTCCACCGCGCTGGCCTTCAAGCGCTGGATGGGCAGCGACAAGCAGATCACGCTGCGCAGCGGCGCCCATGTCAAGACACTGCGCGCCGAAGAGCTGTCAGCGCTGGTGCTGCAGACGCTCAAGGCCGATGCCGAAGCCTTCCTGGGCGAGCCCGTCACCGAGGCCGTCATCACCGTGCCCGCCTACTTCAACGAGGCCCAACGCCGCGCCACGCGCACGGCGGGCGAGATCGCCGGGCTCAAGGTCGAGCGGCTGCTCAACGAGCCCACCGCCGCCGGCCTGGCCTACGGGCTGCAGCAGCGGCCGGAGCACAGCAGCTTCCTCATCTTCGACCTGGGTGGCGGCACCTTCGACGTGTCGGTGCTGGAGTACTTCGACGGCGTCGTCGAGGTGCGCGCCAGCGCTGGCGACACGCGCCTGGGCGGCGAGGACTTCAGCCGCGCCATCGCGCAGCTGTTCGCCAAGCAGGTGGAGGGCCTGAGCGCCGACGAACGCGAGGCCTGGCTGGCCAGCGAGACCTGGTGGCGCCTGGCCGAGCAGGCCAAGCGCGACCTCGGCGAGCGCGACGGCACCGAGCTGCGCACCACCTGGCGTGACCGCCCGCTGAGCACCTTCATCACCCGCGCCGACTTCGAGGCCGCGTCCACCGAGCTGCTGCAGCGCCTGCGCCGCCCCATCGAACGCGCGCTGGCCGATGCGCAGCTGGACACCGGCGGCCTGGCCGAGGTGGTGCTCGTCGGCGGCGCCACGCGCATGCCCATGGTGCGCCAGCTCGTCACGCGGCTGTTCCAGCGCCTGCCGCTGCGCACGCTGGACCCCGACCTCGCCATCGCGATGGGCGCGGCCGTGCAGGCCGGCCTGAAGGCGCGCGACGCCGCGCTGGACGACGTGGTGCTGACCGACGTGATGCCCTACTCGCTGGGCATCATCGCGGCCACCTCCATCGGTGACCGCATGGTCAGCGACCGCTTCTCGCCCATCATCGAGCGCAACACGCCGGTGCCGGTGTCGCGCATGGCGCAGTACCGCACGCTGGGCGACCAGCAGAAGCTCATCCTCGTGGACGTGCGCCAGGGCGAGTCGCCGGTGGGCTCGGAGAACCTGTCGCTGGGCCGGCTGGAGATCCCCATCGCCCCGGCGCCGGCCGGCGAAGCCGGCGTGGACGTGCGCTTCACCTACGACGCCAACGGGCTGCTGGAGGTGGAGGCCATCGACTTCCCCGGCGGCCAGCGGCATGAGCTGGTCATCGAGAGCCAGGGCGCGCGGCTGAGTGCGGCCGAGATTGCGGCCACGCGCGAGCGGCTGCAAGCGCTCAAGCGCCACCCGCGCGACGAGCAGGACAACCGCTACCTCATCGAGCGCGCCAAGCGCCTGTTCGAGGACCGCCTGGGCAATGACCGCGTCATGCTGCAGGACTGGCTGGCGCAGTTCGAGGCCGTGCTGCAGACGCAGGACGGCCGCGCCATCCGCCAGGCCCGCCAGCAGTTCAAGGACGCGCTGGACAGCATCGACACCTCCTTCCGCTTCTGACCGCCATGTGGGAACAGGATTGGGCCCTGCTGGGCATTGAACCCACGACGGAACTCGGCGCCATCAAGAAGGCCTATGCGCTCAAGCTCAAGACCACGCGGCCCGACGACGACGCCGAGGCCTACCAGGCGCTGCGCGGCGCATACGAGCGTGCGCAGCAATGGGCCAAGTGGCAGCGCGAGCAGGCCCCACCGGCCGAGGCGCTGACTGCCGAGCTAGACCCCGTCCCTGAGCCCACGCCTGCAACCACGCCCGCTGAGCCGCCGGCACCGCCCGCCGAGGCGCTGCCGGCCGCGGACGTCGTGGCAGCGGAGGTTGCGCGTGACGAGCCCACGCCCGTGCAGCCACGCCAGCTCATCGACACGCTGGAACTGCGCTGGCGCCGCGAGGGCACGGCCGCGCTGCTGCAGGCCTGGCCGGCCGTGCGCCACGAGCTGGACCTGCAGCCGCTGAGCCGCCAGGCCGAGTTCTCGGCCGCCTTCGCGCAGTGGGCGTTGCAGTTGCCCACGCTGCCCGACGAGTTCCTGAAGGCGCTGGACGCGCATTTCGGCTGGCTGAACGACTTCCGCACCGAGCGCCAGCTGGGCAGCGCCCTGACGCAGGCGCTGCAAGCCCACTTCGGCGAGCGCCTCTACCCGGCGCCGGTGCCCGAGGCCGTGTGCGAATTGGGCGAGCCGCTGCAGCGCTTCCACGCGCTGCAGCAGGCCGGCGGCTGGTGGCGCCTGCACCTGCTGCTGTTGCTGCTGCAGCCCACGCTGGCGCGCGCCCAACTCCTGCTGGGCGCGGACTGGCTGCGCCGCCTGGGGCTGGACCTGCACGCCCAGCAAGGCCTGACCCGGCTGGTCAAGCGCGGCCAGTGGCTGCGCGTGGGCTCGGCCAGCGCGCTGTGCCTGGCCGCAGCGCTGGCCCTGCACGGCGACCCCATCATCGCCACGGCCCACCTGCTGGGCTGGCTGCTGGGCACGGGCGGCGTGGTGCTGGCAGCGCTGTTCGTCGCGATGCTCGTTCGCGTGGGCCCGGCATTGACCCATGGCCAGCGCCGGCTGGCGCTGCCGCTGGAACGCTGGCGCCAACACCCCATGCAGCCGGCCCTGGGCCTGGCCTGGCTGGTGTTCGCGGCCTGGCTGGCGTGGATGGCAGATACGCCCGCCACGCAGCCGGCAACGCCGCCGCTGTCGCTGCTGCCGGACTGGCTGTACGAGCCGGCGGCCTGGGCCTTCGGCATCGCCGGCCTCGCAATGGCCTGGCCGCTGGCGCCGCTGCATGGCTGGGTGGTGGCGGGCCTGGCGCCGCTGGTGGGCGCACTGTTCACGCTGGCGCTGGCGCCCTGGGTGGCACCAGGCACGGCCGTGCCGCTGGCCCTGGCGTGGATGCTGCTGGGCGCCGCGGTGCACGAGGAGCGCGTGCGCGCGACCGGCCTGGCGCAATGGCCGCTGCGGCCCATGCTCAACAGCCTGGCGCTGTCGCAGCGCTGGACCTTCATGGTGGCGCTGACGCCGCTGGCCGTCTGCAGCGCCTACGTGGCGCTGGCCGACGGCCCGGTGCGCACCGGCACGCTGTTCCTGACCTGGGTGTTCGCCATCCTGGGCACGGCCTGGCTGCAGGGCAAGGCCGACGACTGGGCGCTGGGCCAGCTGAGGCGCGCCACCTGACATGGGCGAGCAGGACTGGGCCCGCCTGGGCCTTGACCCGACGACAGACCTGGCGGCCATCAAGACGGCCTATGCACGCCAGCTCAAGACCACGCGGCCGGACGACGATGCCGAGGCCTACCAGGCGCTGCGCGGGGCCTATGAGCGGGCGCAGCAGTGGGCGCGGCAGTCGGCGCAACGGGGGGCACACCGGCAGGCGCCCCCGGCTGCCCCGCAGCGCTGCGGCACCGGGCCTGAGCCCGCGCCAGAGCTTGCGCCCTCCAGCGCCGCAGCCGCCGAGCGCATTGCACCGCCGGCGCCCATCGACGCACAGGTGCTGATCGACTCGCTGGAGCTGGCCTGGCGGCGCAACGGCGACGACGGCCTGGACCTGGCCTGGGCCGCGGCGCAACCGGCGCTGCTGACCCAGCCGCTGCCAGCCCGCGCCGGGCTCGCCGCGGCGTTTGCCCGCTGGGTGATCCGGCTGCCCCAGCTGCCGGACGCATTCGTTGCCCGGCTCGCCGCCGAGTTCGGCTGGCGGGACGACTACCGCAGCCGCCCACTGCTGGGCGACGCCCTAGCCGAGGGCTTGGAAGAAGCGTTGGAGGCCCGCTGGCCGCGCATGCTCAACGACGCCGGCCTGATGGCCCGCGCGCAAGCGCTGCGCCAGCTGTGCGACCGGTTGCGCGCCGGCCGCGACACCAGCGCCCTCGTGCTGATGGTGCTGCTGCACCCGCGCCTGCTGCGCGACCTGACGCAGATCGGCCCGGCAGTGCTGCGGCGGCTGGGCCTGTCTCTGGAGGAGCACGCCCGGCTGCACACGCTCGCCGGCCGGGCGGGCCTGCTGCGCGTGGCGCTGGCGGCGGCCGCTTTCATCGCCAGCGGCCTGGCCTTGGGCGCACCCGGCGTGCCGCTGCTGGGCCGCACGCTGACCTGGCTGGTCTGCAGCGGCTTCGCGCTGGGGGCGGTCTACACGGCGGGCGCCGTGCTCGCCCAACCACCGGGCCGCGCCGGCCGCCTGCTCCAGGCCTGGGCCCTGTCCCGCCGCCAGCCAGCCCTGGGGCTGGGGCTGCTGGCGGCCGCTGCCTTGCTGGCCTACGTCAACACGGCCGGCGCTCAGCTGCTACAGCCTGGCGGCGCACCTGCGGCGGGCGGGCTCATTGACGTGGCCTGCGGGCTGCTGGGCTTGGCCGGGCTCGCGGGCGCCTGGCCGCGGGACCCGGAGCAGGGCATCACCTGCGTCGGCCTGATCGCCCTGGCGGGAGCGGCCCTGCTCAGCGGCCCGGCCACGGCGGGGCTGGCCGTGACGGTGCTGTGCGGGGCGGCGTTGGTGGTGCTGCTGGGGGCAGCCCACGCCGACGGCCGGCTGCGCCTGCCCATGCCGGTGGCCGCGCTGCTGTACCCGGTGACCCATGCCCTGCGCATGAGCCTGCGCTGGGGCCCCATGTACTCGCTGCTGCCCGCAGCGGCGGCACTGGGCTACGCCATGTTGCCCGGGGCCTGGGTGTCGCCGCTGATGCTGTTCGCCGTGTGGTGTGGCAGCGGGCTGGCGCTCACCTGGGCACAGGGCCGCGTGGAGGTGTGGGCGCTGGCGCGCCTCAGCCGCGCTTGAGCACCTTGGGCACCGGGTTGGGCCGCAGCCGGAAGGCGTCCGGCATGCCCGAACCCAGCAGCGGGCGCAGGTAGAGGCGGAAGGCGTCGGTCACGTCCGTGCCGGCGGCGTTGATGAAGTGGTCTTCCATCGTGCGCGTCTTGCCGGCCACGGCGGTCAGCGGCAGCAGCTCGTAATCCACCGCATAGGTGCCGGTGCGCTTGATGGCCACGGAGCCGTCGCGGTCGCCGTGGAAGGCGTACTGCACGGCCTTCTCGCCCACCTCGCGGGCTTCGCGGGCGTCCACGTCGCTCACGCAGCCGAGGAAGCTGCGCTGCAGGTAGCCGAAGGTGTCGCCACGCACGCGCTTGATGCCCAGCTTGGCCTTGATCTCCTCGCACAGCAGGTCGGCCAGCGCGCCCGTGCCGCTGAGCTGCACGTTGCCGTGCGCGTCGCGCTCCAGTTCGCCAGCGAGTTTGGACAGCATGGGCGCGCCGCTCGCGTCGTGGATGCCCTCGCTGACCGCGATGACGCAGCGGCCGTAGCGCTCATGCGTGGCCTTCACGTCGTGCAGGAACTGCTCGGTGTCAAAGGCGCGCTCGGGCAGGTAGATGAGGTGCGGGCCGTCGTCGTCGAACTTCTTGCCCAGGGCCGCGGCGGCGGTCAGGAAGCCGGCGTGGCGGCCCATGACGACGCCGACGTAGACGCCCGGCAGCGCCGCGTTGTCGAGGTTGGCGCCGGCAAAAGCCTGGGCCACGAAGCGCGCGGCGGACGCGTAGCCGGGTGTGTGGTCGTTGCCGACCAGGTCGTTGTCGATGGTCTTGGGAATGTGAATGCAGCGCAGCGCATAGCCCGCGGCCTGCGCCTCCTCGGACACGATGCGCACGGTGTCGGACGAGTCGTTGCCGCCGATGTAGAAGAAGTGCGTGATCTCGTGCGCCTTGAGCACCGTGAAGATCTCGTGGCAGTAGGCAGCATCAGGCTTGTCGCGCGTGGAGCCCAGCGCCGACGCGGGCGTGCCGGCCACCAGCTCCAGGTTGTGGCTGGTCTCCTGCGTCAGGTCGACGAAGTCCTCGTTGACGATGCCGCGCACGCCGTGGCGAGCGCCATAGACCTTGCCCACGCCGGCCTGCCGTCGCGCTTCGAGCACCACGCCGACCAGGCTCTGGTTGATGACGGCGGTGGGGCCGCCACCCTGGGCGACGAGGATCTTGGCGAGGCTCATGAACGCTCCTTGCGGTGAGGTCGCCGCAGTCTAAGCCGGCGACCTCACAGCGGCGAGCGCCGGCCTCAGCGAGGCGTGTAGGGCAGCGAGGAGTGGTGCACCACGATGCGCAGGCGGCCGGCGTCGTCCTTCACATAGCTCCAGGTCTTGTCCACCGTCGTGACCTTGCCGTCCTTGCCGGTGAAGCTGACGTTGCCCTGCGTGCTGGCCGAGTCGCCCGCGATGAAGATGGCGCTGTTGCTGACCTCGCAGCGCGTCCAGCCCTTCAGCGCGAAGCCGTCGTCCTTCGGGAAGGCCGGGTCGCCGCCGACGAAGTAGGCCAGCGCGCCGGCCTTGGTCGTGCGGAAGGTCTGCGGCGCGACGGTCAGCGTCGGCTTGAACAGCACCGGGCCCATCTGGTAACCGTAGGCAGTGTCGATGACCTTCTCGGCCAGCGCCTTGGCCGCCGCCTGGCCACCGCTGGCGTTTGCAGCACCGATGTCCAGCAGCGCCTTGCACCAGCCGGTCTGGGCGGCCAGCACCTCGGCCTGCGTGATGGCCCGGTTGGCCAGCGGCACCTCGGCCTGGGCAGGCAGCACGGCAGCGGCAAGCACCGCAGGCAGGGCGAACAGGGACAGTGTCTTCTTCATGAGGGGGTTCCTGGTGAATGCTCGGCGCCGCTTGCGCCGTGGCGCCATTGAGCCCGCGGGCCATGAACTCGCCGTGGTCGGCCGATGAGGCCAGGCTGACGCGCGCATGAACGGCCACGCATGGGCTGTTCATCTGGCGTTCATGCACGCGCGCCCGACGGCGCCCGAGAATCCGGCCATGTTCGGACGCCGCCTGACCTGGGCCCTCATCTTCCTGGCAGCCGCTGCGGTCGCGCAGTGCGCGCTGGCGCTGTGGTCGGTGCGCGTGGCCGAGCATCAGGTGCTGCGCGGGCGCGTGGCGGCCGACATCCAGCTCGGCTTCTCGCAGCTGTCGGCCGACAAGCAGCGGCTGCGCGCCTGGGCCGCGCAGCGGGAGTTCGACGCGGGCGCGCACCTGCCCGAGCTGCAGCAGCTTGCCGCCACCATGCGCGCCACGCTGGACCGGCTGGACCGGCTGGCCGAGCGCGCCGAGGTCCTGGACGACCGCCCCCGCGCCCGGGAACGCCAGCTGCAACGGCGCGATGCGCTGGTGGTGCTGCGCCAGAAGCTCGACACCCTGGTGCCGCAACTGAGCGAACACCCTGTGCCGGGCAGCGGCAGTCCGGCCGCGCTCTGGGCGGCGGCGAGCGAACACTTCGACATGGCCCAGGGGCGAGACCTGCGCCGCCTGCTGGCCGAGAGCACGGCCCGCGAGGCCGAGTCGGTGCGCGAGAAGCGCGACGACACCGACCGCGCCATGACGCGCATGCGCACGCTGTGGATCACGACGGCCGTCACCATCGGCGCCCTGGCGCTGGCGCTGGCCGTGTACTTCGCCCGCGCGCTGCGCCGCCCGCTGAGCGCGCTGCGGGCGGCGGCGGTAGCGCTGCAACGGGGCGAGCTGGAGCACCGCATCCCGCTGCAGGGGCGCGACGAGTTCGCGTTGCTCGCGGGCAGCGTGAACGCCATGGCCGCCGAGCTCTCCGCCCACCGCGAGCGCGATGCCCAGCGGCGCATGGCGCTGGAGCAGCAGGTGGCCGAACGCACGCGAGCACTCAGCGAGGCCTTGGAGGCCCTGCAGATCGCCGAGGAACGGCGCCGGCGGCTGTTTGCCGACATCAGCCATGAGCTGCGCACGCCCACCACCGTGATCCGCGGCGAGGCCGAGGTCACGCTGCGCGGGCGCGACAAGCCGGTGGACGAGTACCAGGGCGCCCTGCGTCGCATCGCCGACACGGCGGGGCAGCTCGGCCGGGTCATCGACGACCTGCTGACCGTGGCGCGCAGCGACATCGAGGCGGTCGACATCCGCCGGGTGCCGCTGGACCTGGGCCAGCCCATCCGGCAGGCGGTGGAGCAGGCGCAAGCCCTGGCCGCTGCGCAGGGCGTCGACCTGCCCGATGTCGACCTGCCCCTGCATGCGCTGCCGGTGAAGGGCGATGCGCAGCGGCTGCGCCAGTTGCTGATGGCCTTGCTGGACAACGCGGTGCGGTACTCCCACCCGCGCGGCACGGTACACGTGAGGGTGCAGGTGGTGGGAGACGCACCCGGCTGCGCCGAGGTGTGCATCGAAGACGAAGGCATTGGCCTGGCGCCCGAGGATCTGGGCCGCGTCTTCGAGCACCGCTGGCGCAGCGAACGGGCCCGCCGCCACCGGGCTGACGGCAGCGGCCTGGGCCTGGCTATTGCGCAAGCGCTGGCCCGCGGGCACGACGGTGACGTGCGCCTCGCGCCGCGTCCGACAGGCGGCACCGTGGCGACGCTGACCCTGCCGCTGTGCGCCATCGGCACGAGGGCCGCCGCATGAAGCTCATCGTGGCCGAGGACGATGCCCGCATCGCGGCCTTTCTGGAGCGCGGGCTGCGCGCCGAGGGCTACCACGTGCAGCTGGCCGGCACCGGGCCGGAGGCCCTGGCTGCCGCGCAGGAGGCTGCCGGCAGCGATGCCCAGGGCGAGGACGCGCTGCTGCTGCTGGACCTGATGCTGCCGGGCATGAACGGCCTGGAGGTCTGCCAGACGCTGCGCGCCGCTGGCGTTGGCATGCCTATCCTGATGCTCACAGCGTTGAGCTCACTGGAAGACCGTGTCACCGGCCTGCGCACCGGGGCAGATGACTACCTCGTCAAGCCCTTCGAGTTCGAGGAGTTGCTGGCCCGCATTGAAGCCCTGGCCCGCCGCGGCCGCGGCCTGCGCCCGGCACGCGCGGCCCAGTTGGTGGTGGACGACCTGGTGTTCGACCGGCAGCAGATGCGCGCCAGCCGAGCGGGCCGCGCCCTCACACTCACGGCCCGCGAGCTGGCCCTGCTGGAGCTGCTGATGAGCGCGCCGGGGCGGCTGTTCAGCCGCGAGCGCATCCTGGCCACGGTCTGGGGGGCCAGCGAGGATCCGCTCACCAACGTGGTGGACGTGTTCATCCGGCGCCTGCGCGCCAAGATCGACGAGGGCCACCCGCGACCGCTCATCCACACCGTCAGGGGCATGGGCTACCGGCTGGAGGCGCCGGCCGCCTGAGGCGGGACCGCCTCAGCGCTTCATCCAGGCTTCGAGGTCCTCGGCCGGCATGGGCTTGGCGAACAGCCAGCCCTGGCCTTCGTGGCAGCCCAGGCCGACGAGGTAATCCCGCTGCGCCTCGGTCTCGATGCCCTCGGCGATGACGGTCAGCCCCAGGCCACGTCCCAGGTTGACCACCATCTGCGCGATGGTGGAGCCCGCCGTGGACGTCTGCGCCTCCTGCACGAAGGCGCGGTCGATCTTGAGGCGGTCCACCTGCAGCTGGCGCAGCTGGCTCAGGCTGGAGAAGCCGGTGCCGAAGTCGTCGATGGCAACGCTGAAGCCCAGCTGCTTGATCTCGGCCAGCACGCGGCGCACCAGCTCCGCATCCTCCATGGCCATGGACTCGGTGATCTCCAGCTCGATGCTGTGCCCCGCGACGCCGCCGTCTTGCAGCGACCGGGCCAGCATGTCGATGAAGCCGGGATGGCGGAACTGCGCCATGGACACATTGACGGCCATGCGGAAGTCGGCATGACCCAGCCCCTGCATGCGCCGCAGCTGGGCGCAGGCCGTGCGCATGACGAACTCGCCGATGGGGATGATGAGGCCGCTCTGCTCGGCCAGCGGGATGAACTGGTCGGGCGGAATGAAGCGGCCGTCCACCGTGCGCCAGCGCAGCAGCGCCTCGGCACCGATGGCGCGGCCCGTGCCGAGATCCATCTGCGGCTGGTAGACGACGAAGAGCTGGCTTTCCTCGAAGCCGGTGCGCAGGCCCTTGAGCAGCTTGAAGCGCTCGCGCGCATCGCTGCCCATGGCGGCGGAGAAGTATTGCGACGAGCCCCGCTGGTGCTGCTTGGCGCGCTTGAGGGCGATCTGGGCGTCCAGCAGCAGCTCCGAGCCCACGGCGGTGGACTCACCCAGGCGCACCAGGCCCGTCGTGGCCGACAGCTGCAGCCGCTCGCCGGACACGATGAAGGGCTCGGCAAACACGGCAGACACCGTCTCGGGGCAGACCTTGGCGTGCTCGCCCAGCACGCCGAAGGTGTCGGCGCCAACACGGGCCATGGCCGTGCTCAGGCCCAGCATCTCGCTCATGCGCTGCACGACGGCCTGCAGCACCTGGTCACCGAAGTGCTGGCCGAAGGCGTCGTTGATGTCGGAGAAGTCGTCGATGTCGATCAGCGCCAGCGTGACGCCGGTGGGGTCCTTGAGGTTCTGGTCCAGCAGCTCGACGAAGCGGTTGCGGTTGGGCAGGCGCAGCAGCGGGTCGTTGTAGGCCTGGTCGAGCAGCTGGCTGTACAGCAGCACGTTCTCGAAGCCGACCGCAATGTTGGAGCAGAAGGCGCGCAGCAGCTGCTGGTCCAGCTCGTCGAGCTGGCGGCCCACGTCCACCAACGCGGCCATGGCCCGCCCCTGGCCCAGACCGAAATACAGCACCGTGCCGTCGTCGTAGAAGCTCTTCTGCTCGCGCAGGCAGCGCTCCAGGCGGTCGCGCACAGCCGGGATCTTGACCAGCGCCAGCGGCCGGTCGATGAGGCCGCTGTACTGGCCGGCGGCAGCGACGATGCGCACCTCCTCGCGCACATCACCGTTGAACTGCGCACACACCAGGCCCTCGGGCAGGATCCCCAGCAGCGCGCACAGCTGCGTGACGACGCCTTCGGCAAAACGGGAGAGCCCGCGCATGCGCGACAGCGAGGTGCTGCTCTCAACGATCATCTCCAGGCCGCGGCGGTTGGCTTCCAGCGCGCAGATCTGGCGGTAGGAGCGCACGGCTGCGGTCAGCACCGTGTAGAGCCGCGTGCGGGTCAGCTCGGACTTGGTCTTGTAGTCGTTGATGTCGTAGGCCTGCACCGTCTCGATCTCGGGCGCGTAGCCGGGCTGGCCGGTGCGCAGCACGATGCGCACGGCGTTCAGGCGCAACTCGTCGCGGATGTGGCGCACCAATTGCAGGCCGGCGTCCTCGCTCTCCATGACGACGTCCAGCAGCACCACGGCCAGATCGCCTTCGGTGCCCAGCAGTTGCCGCGCCTGGGCGGCTGACGAAGCGTGCAGGAAGACGAGGGGCTGACCCTCGACGGTCAGGCCCTGCATGGCCAGCTCGGTGGCCTTGTGGACGTCGCCGTCGTCGTCAACGATCAGGATGCGCCAAGGACGGTCGTGCGGGCGGTGCTCCGAATCGGCATGCTCGGGTTCATCAAGCAGTTCGAGCAGGTCGTCGTCGGCAGGCGCTGTATCTTGCATGGGGGAGAAGGCTCCGGGCACGGGCCGCAGCGGCCTCGTCGGTCAGGACACGCAAGCGTAGTGCATCCACAGGGCCGTCGCCACGGGAACTACGGACAAAAGCCCGCGTGTCGGGGTCAGCGCTTACCGGGTTTGCCCGCACGCCCGGGCGCCACACGCGGGCCGGGACGGGCGCCGGTGGCGCGCGGCGGCAGGCCGGTGTGCTGCGTCAGCAGCTGCCCCTTGCGCGGCGTGGCCGGCTTGGCCGCGGCCTTGGTGGGCGTGGAGTTCTTGCGCCGTGCGCTCTCGTAGCTGCCGTCGGTGACGGGCTGGTAGCTCGGGATCAGATGGTGCTTGCCGTTGCCGATCAGGTCGGCCCGCCCCATGGCCTTCAGCGCCTCGCGCAGCAACGGCCAGTTGTTGGCATCGTGGTAGCGCAGGAAGGCTTTGTGCAGGCGGCGGCGGCGCTCGCCGCGCACGATGTCGACCTTCTCGCCGCGCGTCTCGTCGCGGCTGATGCCCTTCAGCGGGTTCAGCCCCGAGTGGTACATCGCCGTGGCGGTGGCCATGGGGCTGGGGTAGAAGGTCTGCACCTGGTCCGCGCGGAAACCGTTGCGCTTGAGCCAGATGGCGAGGTTCATCATGTCCTCGTCACTGGTGCCGGGGTGGGCCGCGATGAAGTACGGGATCAGGTACTGCTTCTTGCCGGCCGCAGCGCTGGCGGCCTCGAACATCTGCTTGAAACGGTCGTAGGTGCCGATGCCCGGCTTCATCATCTTGGACAGCGGGCCGCCCTCGGTGTGCTCGGGCGCGATCTTCAGATAACCGCCGACGTGATGCGTCACCAGCTCCTTCACGTACTCGGGCGACTGCACGGCCAGGTCGTAGCGCAGGCCCGAGCCGATGAGGATCTTCTTGACGCCCGGCAGCGCGCGCGCGCGGCGGTACATCTTGATCAGCGGGTCGTGGCTGGTGTTCAGGTTCGGGCAGATGCCCGGGTAGACGCAGCTGGGCTTGCGGCAGGCGGCCTCGATCTCGGGGCTCTTGCAGCCGATGCGGTACATGTTGGCCGTGGGGCCGCCGAGGTCGGACACGATGCCGGTGAAGCCCTTGACCTTGTCGCGCATCTCCTCGATCTCGCGGATCACGGAGTCTTCGCTGCGGCTCTGGATGATGCGGCCCTCGTGCTCGGTGATGGAGCAGAAGGTGCAGCCGCCGAAGCAGCCGCGCATGATGTTCACGCTGAAGCGGATCATTTCCCAGGCCGGGATCTTGGTCGCGCCATCGTGGCTGCCGTGCTCGTCAGCGTAGCTCGGGTGCGGCGCGCGGGCGTAGGGCAGGTCGAAGACGTGGTCCATCTCCGGCGTCGAGAGCGGGATGGGCGGCGGGTTGATCCACAGATCGCGCTCGCCATGGCGCTGCACCAGCGCGCGGGCGTTGCCGGGGTTGGTCTCCAGGTGCAGCACGCGGTTGGCGTGGGCGTAGAGCACGGGGTCGCTCTTCACCACCTCGTAGGCGGGCAGGCGCACGACGGTGCGCTCGCGCGGCGGCATGGTGATGCGGCCGGTCTTGTGAATGGTGATGGGCTTGGGCGCATCGGGCGCTGCCGCCTCGGCCGTCGAGCAGGTCGTTTCCTGCTTGATCTCCTGATAGGGGCTGATCAGCTCGTCGATGCGACCAGGGCGGTCGACCTCGGTGGAGTCCAGCTCAAACCAGCCGTCGGCCGACGGGTCGTTGTCGCGGCGCATGAAGGCCGTGCCGCGCACGTCGGTCAGCTGCTCCACCGGCTCACGCCGCGCCAGGCGGTGGGCGATCTCGATGATGGCGCGCTCGGCATTGCCGTAGCACAGCAGGTCGGCCTTGCTGTCCACGAGGATGGAGCGGCGCACCTTGTCCTGCCAGTAGTCGTAGTGGGCAATGCGGCGCAGGCTGGCCTCGATGCCCCCGATGACGATGGGAACGTCCTTGAACGCCTCCTGGCAGCGCTGCGTGTAGACCAGCGTGGCGCGGTCCGGCCGCTTGCCACCCTCGCCGCCGGGCGTGTAGGCGTCATCGCTGCGGATCTTCCGGTCCGCCGTGTAGCGGTTGATCATCGAATCCATGTTCCCGGCGGCCACGCCGAAGAACAGGTTGGGCTTGCCCAGCACCTTGAAGGCGTCGGCGCTGTTCCAGTCCGGCTGCGCAATGATGCCGACGCGAAAGCCCTGCGCCTCCAGCGTGCGGCCGATGACGGCCATGCCGAAGCTGGGGTGGTCGACGTAGGCGTCGCCGGTGACGATGATGATGTCGCAGCTGTCCCAGCCGAGCTGCTCCATCTCCTGCCGGCTCATGGGCAGGAAGGGCGCGGGGCCGAAGCGCTTGGCCCAGAAAGGGCGATACCCCGTCAACGGTTTGGCGGTCAAGGCCTTGGGCGGGGAGACAGGCAGGGCGGACATAACCTCGAATTGTCGTCGTGGGGCTGGGCCGGAAAGCACAAAGCCCGCGGCAAGCGCGGGCTTTGCTTCAGACGGGCGTGTGAATTACAGCGCGCGGATGTTCGCGGCTTGCAGGCCCTTGGGGCCCTGCTTCACTTCGAATTCCACTTGGGCGCCCTCGGCCAGCGTGCGAAAGCCGCCGTTGTTCTTGATTTCGCTGTGGTGAGCGAACAGGTCCTTGCTGCCGTCGGCCGGGGTGATGAAGCCGTAGCCCTTGCCGTCGTCAAACCACTTGACGATGCCGGTCTGCTGGGTGCTCATGAAATTTCCTTGCGGTTGTCGTGCTGTGCGGCCCCGCCGTGAGCGGCTGCGACAACACAACAACTTCGGGACAGGGCCAACAAAAAAATGGCGCCATTGCCTGGCGCCTGGAAACAGATTCTAGCGGTGTCCGTCAGACGGGCATCAGCATGGCCACCGGCACCGGCCCGCCGTGCGCGCGGGCGCCGCCCTTGATGCGGCTTTCCTCGAACACCTCGCAGGCGCAATCGCGGCAGGCGCCACAGGCCGTGGCCACGCGCAGGTCGTCCTGCAGGGCCTCGAAGCTCGGGCAGCCCGACGACGCCGCAATGGCGATGTCGCGGTCGGAGACGCGATGGCAGACACAGACAATCATGCTGCGCATTCTAATGCGAATCGATCTTATTTGCACAAAGAGCGGTTTTGCTGTGGGGCTTTGGCTCGCGATACTTCGCTCCGAATTCACGAACCTGGAGCCCCACCATGCAAGGCGACCCGCAAGTCATTGCTCACCTGAACGCCCAGCTCAAGCTGGAGCTGACCGCCATCAATCAGTACTTCCTGCACGCCCGCATGCTGAAGAACTGGGGCCTGATGAAGATGGCCAAGCACGAGTACGAGGAGTCCATCGAGGAGATGAAGCACGCCGACAAGCTCATCGAGCGCGTGCTGACACTGGAAGGCCTGCCCAACCTGCAGGACCTCGGCAAGCTCTACATCGGCGAGAACGCCGTCGAGACGATGGAGTGCGACCTGAAGATCGAGAAGACCGGTCATGCCCACCTGAAGGAGGCGGTCGCCTACTGCGAGAGCGTGCGCGACTATGTGTCCCGCGAGCTGTTCGTGCAGATCCTGGACGACACCGAGGAGCACATCGACTACCTGGAAACCCAGCTCGCGCTGGTGCAGACGGTGGGCGCACAGAACTACCTGCAGTCGCAGATGGGCGACGCCAGCTGAGCCGGACGGCGACGCAAAGAAGGCCTGCTGATCCAGCAGGCCTTTTTTGTTGGGCGCGCGGCAGCGTCAGGCTGACGGCGCCGCCGCGGGCTTGAGCATGTCGGCCAGGTTCTGCGCCATGCCGGTGATGCCCTGGTTGGACAGGCCGGCGTCCTGCATGACGGCGTCGACGATGGGCTTGGCGATCTGGTACTGCAGCGCCGAGTTCATGACCTGTTCGGGAAAGGTGGCGCCGTTCGCCGCGCCGCCCTCGCCCGCCCCGCTGCCGCCCTGGCCGGGCATGCCGTTCACCGACACGATGCGGATGGAGTCGATCTGCTCCATGGGCTTGACGGCCTGGGCCAGGATGGCGGGCAGCTGCTGCAGCAGCTGGGTGCGCACCTGCAGGTCGATCTGCGCGACGGACAGCGTGTTCAGCGCCTCGTTGATCGCACGGCGGCCTTCAGCCTCGGCCATCGCGGCGGCCTGCTTGGCCTTGGCCTCGATCGTCAGCGCCTCGGCGCGGTCGATGGCGGCCTCCTTCTCGGCAGAGGCCGACACCTTCACCGCAATCGCGTTCTGCTCGGCGTCCTTGCTGGCCTCGATCAGCTGGATGGCCTTGTCCCGCTCGGCCACGGCCACCTGGCGCGCAGTGTTGACGGTCTCCTCGGCCTTCACGGCTTCGGCGCGGGCCAGGTTGGCGGCCGCGTCGGCCTCGGACTGCTCGCGCGACTTGGTCGCGATCGCAATCTGCGTGTCCTGGCGCGCAATCTCCACCTGCTTGCGCTGCTCGGCGCGCTTGAGCTCAGCCTGGCGCTCCTGCTCGATCTCGCGCGTCTGGATGACGAGGTTCTTCTCGATTTCGGCCGCCTTGATCTCGCGCTCGGCCTCGATGCGGCGCTGGCCCACCTGGCGCTCGGCCTCGATCTTCACCGTCTCGGCCTCGCGGCCGCGCTCGGCCTGCTGAGCGGCGATCAGCGCGATCTGCTCGGCGCGGGCTGTCTCGATCTCGCGCTGCTGCGACAAGGTCGCGAACTCCTGGTCTTTCTCGATATTGAGCTTGACCCGCGACGCCTCCAGGTTCTTGGTGCGCACCTGCACCTCGGTGTCCTGCTCGACATCGTTGCGCTGCTTGCGGCGCGCCTCGGTCTGCTCGGTCAGACGCGTCAGACCCTCGGCGTCGAAGGCGTTGTTCGGGTTGAAGAACTGCTTGTCGGTCTGGTCCAGGCTGGTGAGGGACACCGACTCCAGCTCCAGGCCGTTCTTCTCCAGGTCTTCGGCCACGGCGTTCTGCACCGCCTGCACGAAGTCGCGGCGCTTGTCCTGCAGCTCCTGGATGGTCATGGTGGCGGCCGTGGCACGCAGGCTGTCGACGAACTTGTCCTCCACCAGCGCCTTGAGCTCGTTCGGGCTCATGGTGCGCGCACCCAACGTCTGCGCGGCGGTGCTCACGGCCTCCTCGGTCTGCTTCACGCGCACGAAGAAGGCCGCCGTCACGTCCACCCGCATGCGGTCCTTGGTGATGAGGCTCTCGCGCTCGCGGCGCTGCACCTCGAGCTTGAGCGTGTTCATGTTGACCAGCACGCGCTCGTGGAACACCGGCAGCACGATGGCGCCGCCGTCCATGATGACCTTCTGGCCGCCCAGGCCGGTGCGCACGAAGGCGGTCTCCTTGGTGCTGCGCTTGTACAGGCGCGCGAAGACGAAGCCGATGGTCAGCAGGCCCAGCAGGCCGATGCCGGCGATGGCGGAGATCTCGATGAGGTTGTCCATGTCTTGCTTCTACTCCCAGGTTGGTCAGATCAGGTGGGGATGCGGGTTGGCAATGCAGCGGTAGAACGGCCCCAGCTTGCGCACGATGAGGATTTGCGCGCCTTCCTCGAACACGTCGTCGTCCAGGTCGGGCTCCACCATCAGGTAGTGCATGCGGCCGAAGGCGTCGCGCACCCGCGCCTGCGCGGCCAGGCCGCGGCGTGCCGCACCCGCGCTGACGACGCCGGCCCGCCCCACCAGCGACTGCTCACTGACGGCGCTGGTCTCGTCGCGCGGCACGATGTGGGCCACCAGGCTGCCCAGGCCGCGCACCGTGGCCAGGCCCGGCGGCACCGCCAGCAAGCCAGCCACCCAGGCCGGCAGGAAGCCGCCGGCCAGGTTCAGCGCCACCTTCTGCAGCGCATAGCCGAACAACGCATAGCCCAGCAGAAAAAGCAGCAGCAGCACCAGCGCTGGCACGCGACCCAGGTGCAGCCAGCCCAGCACGCGGTCCAGCCCCGACTCGGGCATCGCCTGCGGCAGCAGCTCGTCGATGGCATTGCTCGGGCTCAGCGCCACCAGCATGCCCAGGCCTTCCAGCAGAGCCACGGCCACGATCAGTGCCACGGCCACGCCGAAGGGCAAGGTCTCGGGGGCGGTGAACAGGTTCATGACGCAGCTCCGGTGAGATCGCAGCGCATGCTCAGAGCTCCCCCGCCTTCAGCCGCGCCAGGCGCTCGGCGATGCGGTGCTCACGCACCAGGTCGTCCAGCTCGCGCAGCTGCGCCTCCTGCGCCGCGCTGCCGGGCTGCGCCGCGTGCAGGCCGGTCTGGCGCTTGTAGATGCGCTCGAAAGCCTCGCTCACCTGCGTCAGCCGCTGCTCCACGGCCGACGCGCCCGCCGGCTGGGCCGCGGAGGCTGCTGCCGCGCGGCTGTGGCGAAAGGCCGCCAGCGCCTCCTGCATCTCGCGCTGCCGGGCCAGCAGCGCGGCGGTGAAGCCCTGCAGCTCCTGCTCCTGACGCGACAGCTCGGCCAGCGTCGCCTCCAGCACGGGCAGCTGGGCCTCGATGTCGATCTGCCGCGCCACGGCCGCGCGGGCCAGGTCGTCGCGGCCGGCGGCCAGCGCCTGGTCCACCTGGTCGCGCAGGTCCTCGTGGCTGGCATTCAGCCGTGCATGCTGCTGCTGGGCGAGGTGGCGGTTGGCGCTGACGCTGCCCAGCTCGTGGCGCACCTCGTCGATGACGCTACCGGCCTCGCGCAGCGCCTGCTCCATCGCCGCCTGCGGCTGCAGGTCCTCGATCTTGTCCAGCAGCGCATGCAGGCCGCCGGCCATCACGCGGCCCACGCGGGTCTTGAGGGACTCGGCCATCTCAGGCTCCTTCCAGGGTCTTCAGGGTGGCGGCCAGTTCGGCCGTGGTCGCCAGGTGGCGGCGCACCACGCCCGGATCGAAGGCATGGGCGGCGCCGGTCGTCGCCTGCCGCAGCAGCGACTCGCCCAGCAGCGCCGCACGGCGAACCAGTGCGTCTTCCAGCCGGGCGGCATCCTCGGCTGTGGCCGGCGCATGGCTGATGACCAGCGCCATCAGCGCCGCCACCTGCTCCACCAGCCCGCCCAGCACCTCGGAATGCCGGCCCTCCTGGCCCTCGATGCGCACCAGCGCCTCGCGCAGCCGGTGCGTCAGGTCCCGCGCCCAGGCGTGGGCGGCCACATAGTCGAACGCGCCATCGTGCTGGCGCTTGAGCTGCCCCAGCAGCACGCGCAGCTTGTCGCTGTTGGTCGTGGCGCCCTCCACCTGCAGCTGGGCCAGCCACAGGTAGAGGTCGCTGGGGATGCGCGCCGACAAGGGCTCCATCGTGACGGTCTGAGTCGCCATGCGACCACCTGCCTTCATGAACTCCAATGAACGCAAATGTATTCACGTGAATTCATTTGTCAACGTACGCATTCACAACCGGGACAGGCCGGCGCCGCGCAGGCCGACCAGCAGCGCCCGGCCGTCCGGCGCGACGCGGAACTCGCCGAAGCGCGCGGCCGCCCAGCGCTGCTCCTCGCCCTCGCGGAAGAACCAGGCATCGCTCACCACCGTCCAGCGCCCACCGCTGGGCGACAGTTCGATCAGCAGCTCGTCCGCCGCCAGCGCCTCACCGGCGTGCACACGCGTCAGGCGGGCCACGCCTTGCGCATCCCGCCGCGCCACCACCTGCGGCCGGGCGCTGCCCAGCGCGCCGCTGTCCACCGCGCGCAACCCGCCCGGCAGGCTGAAGTTCAGCGCCATGTAGTCGCCCTGCATCAGCGAGCGCGGGTCCACCGGGGCCAGCGGCAGGAACACCGGCTGGCCCTCGGCGATCAGCGCCTCCTTCTGCACGATGGCCACGTTGACGACGGCCAGCACCGCCACGAGGCTGACGGCCGCGCCCCAGCGGGCAGGCCGCAGCGCTGTGCGCGGCTGAGGCTGGCCCGGCGCTGCACGCCGCCAGGCCGGCCAGGCCAGCAGGCCCAGCAGCAGGCCGGCGCCTGCCAGCACCGCCGCCTTGGTGGCCAGCGGCCAGCTGAGCTGGTAGTAGAAGCTGCCGACGATCCACAGCGCCGCCAGCGCGGCCACCACCGCCAGCCGCCAGCGCGCCCAGGCCAGGCAGACGGCGCCCATCAGCAGCGCCGCGCCCAGCGCCGGCATGAAGCCCGCGAGCGCCGCCAGCACCAGCGCCACGCCCAGAGGTCCCGGCCTGCGCAGCAGCGGCCACGCACGCCCCAGCCAGGCGGCGGCCGCCAGTGCCAGCAGGGCCGACACGCCGCCCGCCCAGCCCGCCCAGGCCATGCCGTGCGTGCTGCCCCAGCGCCCCAGCGTGCCGCTGGTCAGCAGCGCCATGCCCGAGGACAGGGCCAGGCCCAGCAGCGTCATCGCGCCCCAACCGGTGGCCAGCGCCAACCGGCCCGGGCGCAGGCTCACGGGGCGGCAGGCGCGCTGCGCGATCAGCCAGATCAACACGCCGGCATGCCAGCCGAGCCACTCCGGGCGCGGCAGCGGCCATGCACCGCGTGGCGACACCAGGCGGCCGATCGCCACCGCGCAGAACAGCGCCGCCGCGGCCGCCAGGCAGGCCTTGAGCCACAGCGGCCGCACCAGCACGCCCAGCAGCAGCGCGACCGCCCCGATCAGCCCGGCAGCGGCGGGGTCGGGCAGGTCCTGGAACATCGCGAAGCCCAGGCTGGCGCCGCCCGTCAGCAGCAGCGGCACGGCCAGCTGCTCGACGAACAGCGGCAGGCCGTCGGCACGCAGGATCACGCCCGCCACGGCCAGCAGCAGCCCGCCGGCCAGCCAGGCGCCGCCATGCTGGAACAAGGGACCGAAGGCCAGCGCCAGCACCGCCACCAGCGGCACGGCGGCCAACCAGGCGCCCAGCGCCGTCAGCAGCACCACCGGCCAGGGCCGCGCCGGCTCGGGCGGCGGCAACACGGCGTCCGCCGGCAGCAGCTGCTGAGCCTGGGCCTGCCGCCACAGCGCCTCGACGCGATCGCCGCTCATGCAGCGCTCCCGGCGCGGCGCGCCAGGCGCAGCACCCCGCTGACCGTCGCCGCCAGCAGGCCGGCAGCCACCAGCCCCAGCAGCAGGAACTCACCCATCCCGTTGCCGCCCGTGGCACCGTGGAACAACCAGCGCCCCAGCCCGCCGACCAGCACCACGTTCAGGCCCAGCGCGGCCGCGCTCAGCGTGAACAGGTCGAACGTCGCCGGCCGCGCCGCCGCCCAGGCCGCCAGCGCCAGCACGGCCAGCGCCAGCACCACCTGCAGCGCCGGGCGCTGACTGAACAGCGCCCAGGTGGCGCTGCTGGTCACCAGGAAGACCGCGAGCGTGGCGCCCAGCCGGCGCGCCCACAGGCCCACGCCCAGCCGCCGCCCCGGCGTGCTGCCCAACGCCAGCACCAGAGCCAGCGCCGCGCTCCAGCCGATCAAGTGGACCGCCAGGTCGTCGGGATCGGCGCGCCAGCGGTGGCCGGTGTGGGCGGCCATCCACAAGGCGATGGCCGTCGCGGCCACCAGCGTCCAGGCGCTCCACAGCGTGTCGGCCCGCACGCCCAGTGCCAGCGGCAGGCCCAGCGCGGCCCACAGCGCGAACAGCTGCCAGGGGTCGGCGCCGGTCTGGTAGGTCTGGCCGAAGTACGCCAGCAGGCCGCCCATGGCCAGCAGGCTCAGCAGCCCCAGCGGCATGCGCAGCCCCGGCCAGGCCACGACGCCCAGCGCACCTGCCGCCACGCCAGCCTGCAGCAGCGCGAACTGCTGAGCCCGCGACAACTCAGCCCATTGCGCCGCGACGGTGAAGATCAGCCCCAGCCCGACCAGCAGGCCGGCCAGCCCCAGCAGGGCCAGCGGCCCGTGGGCCTGCAGCGCTGCGGGCGGCTGACCCAGGTCGTCTAGCGCGAGCAGCTTGCGCTGCCGCGCCTCGTCCCAGCCCTGGGTGCGCGCGTGGTGCGCGACGACCGTCTGCCAATCCATGCCAGCTCCCGGGTGCCAGGGAACGCCCCTGGCTCGGCCGGCATGCTAACGACCTAAGCAGCGTCCAGCATCTTGCTGAAGAAGCGGTCGCCGCTGATGCGCGGCTTGTAGGCCGACACGGCCTTGGCAATGGCCGCGATGTGGTCGGGCGTCGTGCCGCAGCAGCCACCGGCAATGTTCAGGAAGCCGGCCTGCGCGAACTCGCCCACCAGCCGCGCGGTGACGTCGGGCGTCTCGTCGAAGCCGGTGTCGCTCATCGGGTTGGGCAGGCCGGCGTTGGGGTAGCAGCTGACGGCCACGTCACCCGCCACCTTGGCCAGCTCCTCGATGTAGGGCCGCATCAACGTGGCGCCCAAGGCGCAGTTCAGGCCGATGGCGATGGGCCGCGCGTGGCGCACCGAGTGCCAGAAGGCAGTGACCGTCTGGCCCGACAGGATGCGGCCGGACGCGTCCGTCACCGTGCCCGAGATGATGACGGGGAGGCGCTCGCCGCTGTCTTCCATCAGCTGGTCCACCGCGAAGATGGCGGCCTTGGCGTTCAGCGTGTCGAAGATGGTTTCGATGAGGAAGACGTCGGCCCCGCCGTCCAGCAGGCCCTTGGCCTGCTCGTAGTAGGCGTCGCGCAGCGTGTCGAAATCGATGTTGCGGGCGCCGGGGTCGTTCACGTCCGGGCTGATGGACGCGGTGCGCGGCGTGGGGCCGAGGGCGCCGGCCACGTAGCGCGGCTTGTCGGGCGTCGAGTACTTGTCGCAGGCCTGGCGGGCGATCTGCGCGGCAACCACGTTCATCTCGTAGGCCAGCTCGGGCAGGTCGTAGTCTTCCTGCGCGACGGACGTGGCGCCGAAGGTGTTGGTCTCGATGAGGTCGGCGCCGGCCGCGAGGTACTGCTCGTGGATCTCGCGGATGACGTCGGGCCGCGTGAACAGCAGCAGCTCGTTGTTGCCCTTCAGGTCCTTGCCATGGTCCTTGAAGCGCTCGCCGCGGTAGTCGGCCTCGCCGAGCTTGTAGCGCTGGATCATGGTGCCCATCGCGCCATCGAGGATGGCGATGCGTTGCTGCAGCGTGGCGGGCAGGTCCTTGGCGCGGGTGTAGGCGATGGGCTTCATGGTGGCGGCATTTTCGCAGCCTGCGGCCCGCGCCCGCTTCTCAAGGGCCGAAGAAGGCCTGCGCTTCGGCGATGACGGCGTCGGGCGCCTCCTCGGCGAGGTAGTGGCCGCTGTCCACCGCGCGGCCGCTGACGTCCGCCGCCGCGGCCTGCCACAGCGCCAGCGGCTCGAAGCAGCGGCCGACGACGCCATGCGCGCCCCACAGCACGCGCAGCGGCTGCGTGACGAGCCGGCCGGCGTCGCGGTCAGCCCGGTCATGCGCGAGGTCGATGCCAGCCCCGGCGCGGTAGTCGGCGCAGATGGCGGCGGCCGTGCCCGGGCGCTGGATGCAGCGCTCGTATTGCGCCCAGGCCTCGGGCGCGAAGAAGCTGCCGCCGCGGCGGCCCATGCCGTCGCGCAGATAGGCCAGCGGGTCGCTCTCGATGAGGCGCTCGGGCAGCGGCGCGGGCTGGATCAGGAAGAACCAGTGCCAGTAGGCGCGGGCGAAGGCCTCGGTCGTGCCCTCGTACATGGCCAGCGTGGGCGCGATGTCCAGCAGCATCAGCCGGGTGACCACCTCGGGATGATCCAGCGCCAGCCGGTGCGCCACGCGGGCGCCGCGGTCGTGGGCCAGCACGGCAAAGCGCTCGTGGCCCAACTGGCGCATGACGGCCACCGCGTCCAGCGCCATCTCACGCTTGGCGTAGGCGGCGCTGCCCTCGCCGGCCGGTGGGCGGTCGCTGTCGCCATAGCCGCGCAAATCCATCAGCACGACGCGGCGCGTGCGCGCCAGCACCGGGGCCACGCGGTGCCACATGGCCATGGTCTGCGGATGGCCATGCAGCAGCAGCAAGGGTGGGCGGGTGTCGGTCGCGGGGCCGCCATGGCGGGCGAACAGCGCAACACCGTCGCGCTGGGCGTTGAAGGGTTGGAAGCCGGTCCACATGCCCGCGATTGTGGGCCGCCACGGTATAAGCTTTTGTTATGGCCCCTGCCTGCCGCAGCGCTTGCGCGCGCTGGGCCGCACCGAACAATCCGCCGGGCACGCCGCCCGCCTTTCGCCGCCGATGAAAACCGCCCTGCTCTGCACCGCCCTCGCCCTGCTGCCCGCCGCCGCCCTGGCCCAAGGCAAGCCGCTGGTCTACTGCGCCGACGCCAGCCCCGAGGGCTTCGACCCCGGCCTGTGGGACAGCGCCAGCACCAACACCGTCAGCGCCCAGATGTTCGACGGGCTGCTGGGCTTCAAGCGCCCCACGACCGAGCTCGTGCCCAAGCTGGCGACGAGCTGGGAGATCTCGCCCGACGCCAAGAGCTTCACCTTCAAGCTGCGACCGGGCGTGAAGTTCCACAGCACGCCGTGGTTCAAGCCCACGCGCACGCTGAACGCCGATGACGTGGTGTTCACGTTCAGCCGCTTCATTGACGCTGGCCTTACATTCAACAAGGCCTTCCCGGCCAATTTCATCTACCCGCAGAACCTGGGCCTGGCCAAGCTGATCGCGGGCATCGACAAGGTGGACGAGCTGACGGTGCGCTTCCGCCTGCACCAGCCCAATGTCACCTTCATCGCCAACTTCGCGTTTGCGTGGGCCGGCATCCATTCCGCCGAGTACGCGGCGCAGTTGCTCAAGGACGGCAAGGCCAGCCAGATCAACGTGCAGCCGGTGGGCACGGGCCCGTTCATGTTCAAGAGCTACGCCAAGGACGACGTGCTGCGCATGACGGCCAACCCTGACTACTGGGGCGGCAAGCAGCCCACGCCGACGCTGGTGTTCAGCATCAGCCGCGAGCCCAATGTGCGGGTGCAGAAGATCGCCGCTGGCGAATGCCATGTGACGGCCGCGCTGCGCGACGTGGACGTGGGCACGCTGAGCAGCAACCCCAACGTCAGCGTCGAGAAGATCCAGGCGCTGAACATCTCCTACCTGGGCTTCAACCTGAAGAAAGCGCCCACCGACAAGCGCGAGGTGCGCGAGGCGCTGGACATCGCCATCGACCGCAACGCCATCTTCAAGGCGCTGTTCCCGCGCGGCGACGCAATGCAGGCGGTGAGCGCCTTCCCGCCCGCCATTCCGGGCTACAACAAGGCACTGAAGAACGAGTTTGATCCCGCCAAGGCCAAGGCCTTGCTGGCCAAGGCCGGCTACCCCAACGGCTTCGAGCTCGACCTGTGGGCCCTACCTGTGCAGCGCCCCACCAACCCCAACGGCCAGCTGATGGCCCAGCTCATCCAGCAGGACTGGGCCAAGATCGGCGTCAAGGCCCACATCAAGACCTTCGAGTGGGGCGAGTACCTCAAGCGCGCCAACAACGGCGAGCACAACGTCTACATGAGCGGCTGGAGCGGCGAGACGGGTGACGCCGACGACTTCCTGACCCCCAACCTCAGCTGCGCGACCAGCCGGGGCGGCATCAAGTTCTGCAACGCCGAGTTCGAGAAGCTCATCGACGAGGCCCGCGCCACGCCCGACACCAAGAAGCGCAACGCGCTGTACGAGAAGGCGCAGGAGATCTTCAAGCGCGAACGCCCGTGGATCACGATGGCGCACTCCACCGTCTACATCCCCGTGCGCAAGGACGTGGTGGGCTTCAAGATGGCGCCGAACGGCTCCGTGGACTTCGAAGGCGTTTACCGGAAATGAGCACCGTGGCCGTAGTGCCTTCACGGGCCGAGCGCCGGGCCGTCCCAAGCCGGCCCTCACGGCTGGCGGCCGGGCTCCTGGCCCGGCAGTCGGCCGGCCCCCTCGGGGGGCGGACCAGCGTTTGCGCTGGGCCGGGGGCACCATGAGACTACGCCATATCGAGGTCTTCCACGCCATCATGCAGGCCGGCACCATCAGCGGTGCCGCGCAGCTGCTGCACATCTCGCAGCCAGCCGTCACCAAGGTGCTGCAGCACTGCGAGCTGCAGCTGGGCATGCCGCTGTTCGACCGCGTGCGTGGCAAGCTCTACCCCACGCCCGAGGCGCAGCGGCTGTTCGTCGAGATCGACAAGCTCAACCGCGACCTCGTCGGCATCCGCCGCCTGGCCGCCAACTTGAAGAGCGGCGAGGCCGAGCAGGTGCGCCTGGTGGCGACGCCCGCGCTGGCCACGGCCATCGTGCCGGCCGCCATGACGCCCTGGTGCAAGGCCCACCCGCAGGCCAACTGCTCGCTGGCCACCCACCACACGCGCGAGATCGTGTCGGCGCTGCTGCTGGGCGAGGCCGACCTGGCGCTGTCGCTGCAGGACCCGCGCCACCCCGGCATCAAGGCCGAGGTCATCGCCAGCGGCGCCATGGTGGCGTTGTGCCCGCTGGCCAGCCCCGAGGCGCGCGGCGACGGGCCGCTGGACCTGGCCGACATTCGCACCGAGATCGTCGGCCTGCACAGCGACGACCCGCTCGCCGGCCTGCTGCATCACGCCGGCGAGGCGCTAGGCCAGACGCTGGCCAGCCGCATCACCGTGCAGACCTACCAGCTCGCCCGCGCGCTGGTGGAGGCCGGCGTGGGCATGACGCTGGTGGATCCGTTCACCGCCGCCAGCGCCGACACCACCAGGGTGCGTGTGCGCGCGCTGGCGCCGCAGGTCGGCGTCCACCTTTACCTGCTCAGCGCCGCTAGCGCGCCGCTGGGCCAGGCCTCGCGCCGGCTGGTGAAGTTCATCACCGCCGCCGCCCACGAACACCTTGCTCGACTGCCCTGATGGCCGCCCCCGTCCGCATCGAAGACATCGCCGCCCACCCGCACTTCCGTCGGCTGGACAGCCTGCGCCACGGCATCGCCGTGGATCTGCGCTACGCCAGCGCCAACAATTTCGTGGGCCATGCCGTGTACGACGGCTTCGACTGCCACTGGCTGCGCCGCGAGGCGGCCGAGGCGCTGGAGCACGCCGCCGCCTGGCTGGACGCGCGCCGCCCCGGCTGGCGGTTGCTGGTGCTCGATGCGCTGCGCCCGCAGCGTGTGCAGCAGCGCCTCTGGGACGAGCTGCAGGGCACGCCGCTGACGATGTACCTCGCCCCACCCGAGCGCGGCTCCATCCACAGCTTCGGCATGGCCGTGGACCTCACGCTGCTGGACCCGCAGGGCCGCGAGGTGGACATGGGCAGCGGCTTCGACGAGATGACACTGACCTCCCACCCCGACCACGAGGCCGAGCATCTCGCGCTGGGCCTGCTGACCGCGCAGCAGCTCACCGAGCGCGGCTGGCTGCGCGCCGCCATGCGCGAGGCCGGCTTCCAGGGCATCGCCACCGAGTGGTGGCACTTCGACTTCGGCGACCGCGTGGCCGTGCGGCGCGAGCTGCCGCGGGTGCTGTGAGTGGCCTCAGCCGATGGGCTCGAAGCGCGGACGCTGCACGCCGTCCACCAGCAGCGTGCCGGTGAACATCTCGAACGGTCGCACCCACCAGCCGCTGTCGTTGTAGAGCGGCCGGTACACCACCAGCGGCGCCAGCGTCTCGCTGTGGCGGGCGACGCCGATGACCTCGTACTCGCCCCCCTTGTAGTGGCGATAGCGGCCAAGGGCCAGGGCGGGCAGCGGGGGCAGGTCTTCACTCATGCCGGCATTGGAACTCACGGCGGCAAACGACATGCGCCGCCGGCAGCGGCCGACTGCCGGCACAGCTCACGCCAGAAGCGGCTCACAAACGCCGGCTGCTGCGCAGCAAACGCGGGCCGCGCGCCCACATGCAGCCGCAGCCGCTCCACCGGCGGCCCGACGCGCACCACCTGGCGTGCCAGCGCCGCATCGCGGCGCAGCCGCTCATCGAGGTAGTAGCTGTGCATCAGCAGCAGCGGCGTGCGGCCGGCGAGCAGCTTCTGCAGCGCGCTTTCGTGGCTGGGCGCCGGCTCCAGCGGCCAGCCGCGCTCCTGGGCCAGCCGCTCCGCACTGCCGCCGGCCGTGACGCCTACACGCGCCTGCGGCGGCAGCACCGGCCCCGACGCCCCGCGCTGCGCCGGCACGGCATCGCGGTGCGCATAGAGCGCGTACTCCACCTGGGCGAGGCTGAGGTCGAACTGCCCCCGCGCGCCCTGCGGCGGCGGCAGGGTCAGCAAGGCGGCCATCGGCCCGCCCTGGGCCACGGCGGCCACGAGGTCCAGCTCGCCGCTGTCGATCATGGCCCGCACGCGCCGCGACGGCAGCCGCAGCAGCTCGGCCTGCGCGTCGCAACCCAGCCGTTTCAGGGCGCCGCGCACCCAGTCCACCAGCTGGCCCGGCGGCGTGGCAAAGGCGTCACCACGCCCCTGCAGGTAGGGCTCGGCCGGCGCGTCCGGAAAGCTTATGCGCAGCCGCGCCGGGCAGTTGCCCTCCGTGCCGGCCGCACGGCCAGCCTGTACCCACAACGCCACCACGGCGATCACCACACAACGGCGCCAAGAACTCTGCTTCACGCGCTCAGTATGCAGTTACCTTTCCATCCCTGACTCAGCAAGAACACCATGGCCACGTCACGCCGCGACCTCCTGCAATTCGGCACCGCCGCTGCCGCCAGCCTGCTGGCCGGCACCTCGGCATCGGCCCACGCCGCCGGGCCGCTGCGGCCCGCACGCCTGCGTGCAGGGGACACGCTGGGCCTCGTCAGCCCCGCCAACGCCACCTTCGAGCGCGAGCCGCTGAGGATCGCCATCGAGTCGCTGCAGGCGCTGGGCTTCCAGGTCAAGCCGGGCGCGCATGTCAGCGCGCGGCGCGGCCCCTTCGCCGGCACCGACGCCCAGCGCGCCGCCGATGTGAACGCCATGTTTGCCGATGACTCGGTGGCCGGCATCCTCGCGCTGACCGGCGGCTCCGGCTGCAACCGCATCGTCGACCGGCTGGACTACGACCTCATCCGCCGCCGCCCGAAGTTCTTCGGCGGCTTCAGCGACCTCACCAGCCTCGTCAACGCCATCCACGCGCGCACCGGCCTGGTCACCTTCCACAGCCCGGTGGCGTCGTCGGAGTGGAACGACTTCTCGGTGCAGAGCTTCCGCGCCGTGGCGATGAACGCCGAGGCCGCCGTGCTGCGCAACCCGGTCGTCAGGCCGGCCGACGACCTCGTGGCCCGCGAGGAGCGCATCAGCACCGTGCGCGCCGGCCGCGCCCACGGTCGGCTGGTGGGCGGCAATCTGACGGTGCTGGCCTCGCTGGCCGGCACGCCCTACTTCCCGGACTGCCGCGGCGCGATCCTGTTTCTGGAAGACATCAACGAGTACATCTACCGCATCGACCGCTGCCTCTCCACGCTGCGACTGGCCGGCGCGCTGTCGCAGCTGGCCGGCGTCGTGCTGGGCCGGTTCACGAAGTGCGAGCCGGGCGACGGCTACGGCAGCCTGACGCTGGATGAGGTGTTCGACGACTACTTCCTGCCGCTGAACGTGCCCGTGTTCCGCGGCGCCGCCATCGGCCACATCCGCCGCAAGCTGACGGTGCCGGTGGGGGTGCTGGCCGAGATGGACGCGGACACCGGCACCCTCCGGCTTTCAGCCCCCGCCGTCAGCTGACTGACAAGTCAGGCTCGCCGGCAATAACCCCATGACGTATGCTGCCTTTGACCCGCCGCCAGGTGGGCAAGGGACAAGCATGACAGAGATGGCGACGGAGGCTGCACCTCCCGAAACTTTCCGTTTTCCCGGCCTCGTCGTGGGCATAGGCGCCTCCGCGGGCGGTCTCGAGGCGCTCAAGCTGGCGCTGCCTGGGCTGCCCGTCGGGCCAAGCGTCTGTTATGTGGTGCTGCAGCACCTGGCGCCCACGCACCGCTCACTGCTCGCCGACATCCTCGCCAAGCAAACCACCCTGGCGGTTCGCGAGATCCGCGATGGCGATGCGCTGCAGGGCGGGACGATGCTGGTGTGCCCGCCCAACGCACATGTCGAACTGCACGGCGGCCGCCTGCACCTGACCGTGCCCGACCCGCACTCGCTGCCGCGCCCGTCGATCAACCTGTTCTTCTCGTCCTTGGCGGACGCGATGGGCCCGCAGGCCGTGGGCGTGGTGCTCTCGGGCACGGGGTCTGACGGCGCCATCGGCCTGCGGCGCATCTGCGCTGCGGGCGGCCGCGCGCTGGTGCAGCGCCCCACGGCGGCGCGCTACAGCGGCATGCCGGAGGCTGCCTTGCAGAGCGTGGGGGCCGACGCCGCCGTGGACGCGGCGGCGATCGGCCAGAGCATCGAGCGCCTGCTGCAGCAACTGCAGCAGCACGGCGTCGACCTGCCCATCGATGCCGCCGCGACCGGCGTGCTGCTGGCCCTGCTGCGCCAACGCTGCGGCATCGACTTTGCGGACTACAAAGAAGGCACGCTGCTGCGGCGCATTGCCCGCCGCATGCAGGCGCGTGACATCGCCGACATGGCGGGCTATCTGCAGGTCTGCCAGGACGACCCGGCGGAGCTGGACCACCTCGCCCGCGATGCGCTCATCTCGGTCACCACGTTCTGGCGTGACCCCGACACCTTCAGCGCGCTGGCAGCCCACGTCGCCGAGCAATTGCGCAACACGCTGCCGGAAACACCGATCCGGGTGTGGGTGCCGGGCTGCGCCACCGGTGAGGAGGCCTACTCGCTGGCCATGCTCTACGCCGAGGCACTCGGCGAACGGCTCGCCTCCGACACGCTGCAGATCTTTGCCACCGACCTCGACATGGAGGCGCTCGCGATCGCCAGGCGCGGCATCTACCCGGCAACCGCCTTGGCAGACCTGCCCGAGGCACTGGTGGCGCGCTACTTCAAGCCACAGGGGGCGCAGTACGAGTTCTCGCGCCGGCTGCGCGAGCGCGTGGTGTTCTCACGCCAGGATGTCACGCGCGACCCGCCACTGCCGCGCATGGACCTGATCAGCTGCCGCAACCTGCTGATTTATCTGAAGCCGGATGCGCAGGCGCGCGTGATGGCCGCCTTCCATTACGCGCTCAAGCCCGACGGGCTGCTGCTGCTCGGGCGCAGCGAGTCGGTGCTCCACCATGAAAGCCTGTTCGCGCCGGTGCGCCCAGTGGACAGGCTCTATGCACGCCAGCCGGTGCAACCTTCACCCGGGCTGATGGCCAACGCGACGCCGCCGCCCCTGCCCGCACCGCTGCGCCGCAGCGCCATGCCCGACACCGAAGCCCAGTTGCTGCGCCTGGCTTCACAACACTACCTGCCCCCGTGCGTGCTGCTGGATGAGCGTCTGCAGGTGCTGCAGATCCACGGCGACATCAGCGCCTTTCTGAGCCTGCAGCCCGGCACCCAGACGTTTGACCTGCTGTCGCTCGCGCGGCCCGACGTGGCGGGTGAGCTGCGCATCCTGTGCGCGCTGCCGCCCGAGCAACAGCAAGCCAGCCAGGTGGACCTCACCGTGGGCGCAGGGCGCAGCCGCCAGCAATGGCGCGCCGTGCTGCATCCCTTCACGCGCGGCAGCCGCCGTCAGGCGCTGCTGGCCTTCCTGCGCCGCGAACGGCCGCGCCGCAGCGCCTCGGCCGCGCCTGCTGCACTGACGGCTGACGGCGCGCTCGACGAGGCCCGCGAACGCCTGCGCGCGCTGGTCGAACAACTGGAGGCCAGCACCGAAGAGATGCAGGCCCTCAACGAGGAAGCCCAGGCCACCAACGAAGAGCTGCAGGCCAGCAACGAGGAGCTCGAAGCGTCCAACGAGGAGCTGCAAGCCACCAACCAGGAGCTGGCCACCGTCAACGCCGAGCTCAACCACCAGTGGCGGCGCTACCAGCAACTGTCCGAGGAACTGCAGAGCATCCAGAACTGCATCGACCTGCCGCTGCTGGTGGTGGACAGCCAGTTCTCGATCACCCGCTTCAACGATGCGGCGGCCCGCATCTTCATGCTGAGCCCGGGCTGCGAGGGCCTGCACATCTCCACCATGCGCCGCCCCGAAGGCATGCCAGACCTGCTGGACCACCTGCGCCTGGCACAGTCCTCCGCGAGCGCCGTGGCCATCAACCTGCCGCCCACCCACGACGGCCGGGAGTACGTGCTGCACATGGCCCACAAGGTCGCGGGCAACGAGCGGCGCGGCATGGTCATCACGCTGGTGGACAACACCCAGCTGGCCCGCGCCGAACGCAGCACACGCCGTACCGAGCAGCGCCTGCTGAACGTGCTGCGGCACGGCAGCGCCATGGTGGCCATCAAGGATGCCGCCGGCCGCTACGAGTTCGTCAACGAAGGCTACAGCCGCTTCTTCGGCCTCAGCCCGGCCGACATGGTGGGCCGCACCGATCAGCAATGCCTGCCCGCCGCCCTGGCCCAGGTGCTGCGCACCGGCGACGCCGAGGCGCTGAAGGCCGACAGCGCCGTCGACCATGAGGAATCGGTGCTGGTCGACGGTCAATGCCGCCAGTGGTGGGTGAGCCGTTTCGCGTTGTTCGACGACGACGGCGCCGTTGCGGCCGTCTGCGTGCAGGCCATCGACATCACGCAATGGCACCGCGATGACCTGGACATCCGCATCGCGGCCAATGCCTTCGAATGCAGCGGCCAGGCCCAGATCATCACCGACGCCGAGCGCCGCATCGTCAAGGTCAACACCGCCTTCACGCGCATCACCGGCTACACCGCCGACGAGGCCCTGGGCAAGACGCCGCACATGCTCTCCTCCGGCCGGCATGACGCGGCGTTCTTTCAAACGCTGTGGCAGAAGATCAATGACACCGGCATGTGGGAGGGCGAAATCTGGAACCGCCGCAAGAACGGCGAGGAGTTCCCGGAGTGGTTGACCATCTCCGCCCTGCGCAACAGCAGCGGCCGGGTGATGAACTACGTCGGCGTGTTCTCGGACATCACCGCGCTCAATCGCCTGCAGGAGCAGGCCGCACTGCTGGCCACCCACGACCCGCTGACCAAGCTGCCCAACCGCCGCCTGCTGCTGGACCGCCTCAAGCACGCGCTGAAAGCCGCCGAGCGCGGCCAGACCGAGGTGGCGGTGATCTTTCTGGACCTGGACAACTTCAAGCACGTCAACGACAGCCTCGGCCATGAGGCGGGTGACGAGATGCTGTGCATGGCGTCACGCCGCATCAGCGAGAGCGTCCGCGCCGCCGACACCGTCGCGCGCCTCGGCGGCGACGAGTTCGTCGTCGTGCTGGAGCACAGCTCGCGACACGAGTGCCTGCAGACCGTGGAGCGCATGACGCGCACGCTGGCGCAGACCTTCACCTTGCACGACACCGTGCTCACCACTGCCGCGAGCGTCGGCATCGCCATCTACCCGTCGGACGGCACGGACAGCAACGTGCTGATGCGCAACGCCGACGCGGCCATGTACCGCGCCAAGCGCAGCGGCCGCGGCCGCTACGTGTTCTTCTCGTCCGAGGTCGGCGAGAGCGCCCGCAACCGCCTGACGGTGGAGAGCGAGCTGCGCAAGGCCGTCACCAACCGCGAGCTGCGCCTGCACTACCAGCCCCAGGTAGACGCCGCGACCGGCGAACTGCTGGGCGTGGAAGCCCTGCTGCGCTGGCCGACCGCGGACGGCGGCTGGGTGGCCCCGTCCATGTTCCTGCCCATCGCCGAGGAGACCTCGCTGATCGAGGACATCGGCGACTGGGTGCTAGACGCCGCCTGCGCCCAGCTGGCGCAATGGCGCGCCGCCGGTTTGCAGCAGCTGATGGTGTCGGTCAACGTGGCGCCACGCCAGCTGCGCGACCGCAGCTTTGCCGACAAGCTGCAAGGCCACCTGATGCACCACCGCATCCCGGGAGACCGGCTGGTGCTGGAGATCACCGAGGGCGCGCTGATGCAGCAGCGCGAGCACCTGGAGCCGCTGCTGCGCCAGCTGCGCCGGCTCAACGTGCAACTGTCGCTGGACGACTTCGGCACCGGCTATTCCTCGCTGGCCCGGCTGCGCCAGCTGCCGCTGACCGAGCTCAAGATCGACCGCAGCTTCATCGACGGCGTGGTGGACCAGCGCGACGACCGCGAGATCGTCGCAGCCATCATGGCCATGGCCCATGCGCTGGGGCTGCGCGTGGTGGCCGAGGGCGTGGAGACCGCCGCCCAGGCCGACTGCCTGCGCCACTTCAGCGGCGCGCCGGTGCTGCAGGGTTACCACGTTGCCCGGCCCATGCCGGCCGAGCAGGTGCTGGCCTGGTGCCAGCCTGGGAAAGTGCTGCAGTGACGGCCGATGAACACCTCATCGCGCGCTGGTACCGCATCGACGCAGCCGGCCGCATCGTCGATGTGGACCCTGACTGGGATCGCTTCGCGCTGAGCAACGGCGGCGAGCGCGCCACGCGCGCCCATGTGCTCGGGCGGCCGCTGGCGGACTTCCTGACGGGCGACATCACCCGCATGTACCTGGAGACCGCGCTGGAGGCCGCCCGCCTCACGGGCAAGCCGCGCACGCTGCCCTACCGCTGCGATGCGCCGCAGCGCCGCCGCGCGCTGGAGATGACGCTGGAGCCGCTGCCGGGCGGCGACATCATCGTGCGGCACCGCCTGCTGCACAGCGAGGCGCGCCCGCCGCGCGGCCCCGCGCTGCGCTACGGCCCGCCCCAGCAGGCCGCCTGCTATCGATGCAGCCAATGCCTGCGACTGCTGGCCGGCACACCGGCGCGCGGCGCAGGCCCTGCGAGCGGCAGCGCCGATCTGGTCGTGGCCGACACCGTGTGCGGCCGCTGCCTCGGGCAGGCGATGCGCGCGGACGCCGCCTGAGGCGGCTCAGCGCTGGCTGGCCACCCAGTTCACCAACGCGTCCAGCACCGGGCGCCCCTGGGCCGCCGCGTCGGGGTGGTTGACGAAGGCCACGAACACCCAGGGCCTGCCCGACGCATCCGGCACAAAGCCCGCCAGGCCGACGGCGTCGCGCAGCGTGCCGGTCTTGAGCCGCGCCAGCCCGGTGGCCGGGCCGTCGCGCAGCCGGCGCGACAGCGTGCCGTCCTCGCCGGCAATCGGCAGCGTGGCCAGCAGGTCCGGCGCGAGCCGGCCGGCTTGGGCCACGCGCAGCACCCGCGCCAGCTGCGCCGGGCTGATGCGCTCGTGGCGCGACAGGCCGGAGCCGTTGTCCATCACCAGCCCCTGCACCTCCACGCCGCGCTCGCGGAACCAGTCGCGCACGACGCGATCGGCCGCTGCCAGCGTGGGCTCGCCCTCACGCGCGGCCTGCGCGCCCAGCTGCAGATAGATCAGGCGGCTCAGCGCGTTGTCGCTGCTCTTCATGACGCCGCGCATCACCTCGGCCAGCGGCCGCCCGCGGTGCGTGGCCAGTACCACGGCGCCGGCCGGCGCGGCGGCCTCGGCATCACCCGGGCCCAGCGTGCCGCCCAGCTCCGCCCACAGCTGGCGCACGGCCTGCGCCACCAGCCACTGACGGTCCAGCAGCTGCAGGCTGGCGCGCTGGCGGCAGCCCGCCGGGAACTCGCCCTGCAGCCGCAGCACGATGCGGCCGTCGCCGTCGGGCCGGGCCTGCGCGGGCTGCCAGCCGTCATCCCAGTCCTTGCAGGCGCGGCCGGCGGCCAGCGTCATGGCGCTGGCGTCCACCACCAGCCCCGGCAGCGCCGGCAGGCTGCGCGCCGCGACACCCGCCGGGGAGGCCTGCAGCTCGTAGTCCAGCAGGCTGCCGTTGAAGTGCAGCGCGTCGGGGATGACGTTGTAGGGAAACTCGGGCGACTCGTCGAACGGCGGCTGGCCCAGGTCCGGCCGCGCCGGGCGGAACAGCGTGCGGTCGATGACAAGACCGCCGCGGATGTCGTGCACGCCGCTCTCGCGCAGCTGGCGCAGCAGCCACCACAGCGCGGGCCAGTCGAGGTCGGGATCGGCGCCGCCCCGCAGGATGAGTGAGCCCTCGATCACGCCGCCCACCGGCGGCGCCGCCGCCAGCAGCTCCGTGCGGCCGCGGTGGTTCAGGCCCAGCCGGTCCAGCGCGACGATGGCGCTGACCAGCTTCATCGTCGAGCCGGGCGACATCGGGTCGTCGGCGCGGCGCGCCAGTGCGGGGCGCGAGCCGTCCAGCGGCTGCAGCAGGTAGCCCACGCTGTCGGCCGGCAGGCGCTGGCGCGCGAGCACGGCCTGCACGGGGTCGGGCACGGTCGTCGTCGCGCAGCCACTCAGCAGCAGCGCACCCGCCAGCCACCACAGCGCACGCATCAGCACGCCCCCAGGCGACGCGCCACGACACGGGCAAGCGCCACGTCTTCCAGGCCGATGCCCACGCTCTTGTAGACGGCGATGTCCTGCACCGCGCGCGGGCGCGGGCGGGCCACCAGCTCGCCCAGCTCCACCCAGCGCTCGGGCGGGCAGTGGACCAGGTCGCCAGCCTCCAGCTCGGCGGCCGTGCGCCATTCGACGGCGATGGTCGCGGCGCGGGCCAGCAGCGTGTCGTCCAGTTCGCGCGCGGCGCGCGTGCTGGAGCCCACGGCCGCGACGAAGGCGCCCGGCCGCACCCGCGCGCCATCGAACAGCGGCGTGGGCGAGCGCGTGGCGGTGACGATCACGTCACCCTCGGCCGCTGCCGTGGCGGCATCGACGGCCTCGCCGCCGAACGCGGCGGCCAGCGCCTCGGCGCCCGAGCGCGCGCAGACCAGCACGCGCTCGAAGCGGCGCAGCGGCAGGAGCGCCTCCAGATGCGCGCGCGCCTGGATGCCCGCGCCGAAGACGGCCAGCGTGCGCGCCTCGGGCCGGGCCAGCAGCTCGGTCGCCACTGCGGTGGCGGCGGCCGTGCGCAGCCGCGTGAACTCGTTGGCCTCCAGCGTCGCCAGCGGCGCGCCGGTGTCGGCCGAGAACAGGCTGACCAGGAAGTGATAGCGCCCGTTGCGGGCCGAGTAGACCTTGGTGCCCAGCACGGCGGGCAGATCGCCGTCGGCCTGCAGGATGGCGCCCATCGCGCTGATGGCCAGCGCGGCGCCGTCCACGGCACTGGTGGCACGGTGGCGGGCCAGCACCTGGGCCTGGCCACGGCCATGCTGGGCAAAGGCGGCGCGCAGGGCGTGGCGCGCGGTCTCGGCGTCGAGCGCGGCGGCGACCTGGGCTTCGGTGATGAGGTGCACGGGAACTCCGGTTGACAAGTGAAAGAGGCCCCCGCAGGGGCCTCGCTCGCACGATGCCGGCGAGCTTAGAGCTTCCAGCCGGCCGAGAACATGAACGTGCGGCCACGCGGGTCGGCAACGCGCGGGTCCCAGCCTGCGCCCGAGGCGCTGTCCACGTTGTGCCAGGTGAACGGCGGCTTGCGGTTGGCCACGTTGAGGATGCTGCCGCTCAGCGTCACGTTCTTGATGCCCGAGAAGCTGCCCACCAGGTTGAAGGTCGAGTAGGACCTCACCGTGCGCGTGTACGGCTGGGCCGTCGTGTAGTTGGCGCCGCCCTGGGCCGTCGGGCCGCGGTTCTGGTCTTCGTAGCTGTCGCGGTACAGGCCGGACAGCGTCATCCCCCACGCGCCCGTGCGGTAGCTGACGCTGGCGTTCAGGCGCCAGGGCAGGTACAGCGTCGTGTTGGACCACTTGCCGACGTACTCCCGCATGGGCGCGGTCTCGAGGGCGCGTTCCTTGTGGCTGATCATCTTGGTGCCGCTGAACGAGCTGGAGATCGTGCCGCCCAATGCCGTCATCTGGTGCTTGATGCCGAAATCCAGGCCCTTGGTCTCGCTGCCGGCAGCGTTGACCCAGCCGGCCTGGATGTAGCGCACGATGCCCGTGGCCGGGTCGCGCACGAAGTTGTCCTTGAACAGCTCGTAGTTGGACACCATCTCCGTGATGCTCAGCGCACGGATGCGATCATCCAGCTCGACCTGCCAGTAGTCGGCGTAGGCCTGGAAGTCCTTGATGGGCGCGAACACCATGCCGACGGAGAACTGCTTGGAGGTCTCGGGCTTGAGGTCCGGGTTGCCGCCGGTCGCGTACGGCGTGCTCAGGCGCGCGCACTGGGTTGCGTCCTTGGGCGCGTTGACGTCGGCGCACAGCACCGGGTCGCGGAACTGGCCAGTCATGGCCGACACCACCACCCCCTGGCGCACCTGCTGGGCCGTGGGCGCACGGAAGCCGGTGTTGGCCGAGGCGCGCAGCAGCAGGCTGTCGAAGGGCGTGAACTTGATGCCGACCTTGGGGTTGGTCGTGCCGCCGATCTGTTGGTATTGGTCGTGCCGCACCTGCAGCGTGACTTCCAGGCTCTTCAGCGGTTGCACCACCAGCTCACCGAACACGGCGGCGATGTCGCGCGACAGCGTGGGCGACGAGGTGTTGCCCGGGCAGCCGTAGGTCAGTGCGGCGTTGTCATACGTGGCCAGCGTGGCCGCCGTGATGCTGTCTACGCACAGGAAGTTCTGCGACCCCGAGAACTCGTAGGTCTCCTGCCGGGCATTCACGCCGGTGGCGAACAGGATGTCGCCGGCCATGAACTTGCCCAACGAGCCCGACAGCGTGGCGTCGAACTGCTTGACGCTGGTCTTGCCGTCGTAGATCTTGCCGCGCATCTGCATGTCTTCGAAGGCGGCAACCACCTCGGCGGACTGCGTCTGCCCCGGCATGATGAAGGGGTTGTACTTGCCGGAGGCCAGCAGATTGACGAGCTTGCGCGTGTTGGCAAAGCCGCTGATCAGCGTGGCCGAGCTCTTGGATTCGCCGTAGCCCGCGCTGACGCTGTAGTCGAAGCCAGCGATCGTGCCTTCGAGCGAGGCCTGGGCGCGCAGGTTCTTGGTGTTGTTCTCGCGGATGCGGAAGCCCAGGTCGTTCAGGAAGTTGACGCGGTAGGCGATGGGCTTGGTCGGGTCGAACTGCGCGGCGCCCACCAGGGTGCGCATGTTCAGGTAGTGGGGGCTGGTGGTCTGCAGGTGGGTGTTGGAGACCGTGGTCACGCCATTGACCGTGGCGGTCGTGTTGCCGGAACTCACCTGCAGCGGCGAGTACTCGCCGCGGTTCGTCACGTCCGACGCGATGAGCTCCAGCGAGGCCTGGTGCTTGTCGTTGATGTTGAAGGTGCCCTTGACCAGCGCGTTCGTCGCCTCCTGCGGCGAGCGCAGCATGTAGTTGCGGCCGTAGTCGCGTGTGCAGCGGTACTGCGAATTGGCCTTGGTGTAGCCGAACAGATCCCAGATCTGGATGTTGGGCGCCAGCGGCACCTGGTTGGGGATGTCCTGGCAGCGGCCCTGGATGGCCAGCAGGTTGAGGTTGGTGTAGCGGGTGGTGTCACCGCTGCTGCCCACCGTGGTGCCGGTCGCCGGGATCGCCGTGTTGTAGACCGCCGACGTCGTCGAGGAGCTGCCGGCGATCATGTTGGCGTGAATGGCGCTGGTCGAGTCCGGGGTCAGGTATTGATCGGGCTGGTAGCCGGTCGCCCACGGGCGGTCGGTGCCGCGCAGGATCTCGTTGTTGTCGAAGGTGACCGTGGCCATCAGGTTGTAGCCGTCGCGCACCAGGCTGCCCACGCCCCCGCTCGCCGAGATGCGGCGGGTCTGGCCGCCACCGGCGGCCTGCGGCGTCGAATAGCTGCCGCGGACCGACAAGCCCTGGTAGTCGCTGCGGGTGATGAAGTTCATCACGCCGCCGACGGCATCGGTGCCGTACACGGCCGAGGCACCGTCCTTCAGCACCTCGATGCGCTCGATGGCGTCCATCGGGATGGCGTTCAGGTCCACCGAGCCACCGCTCATGCCATGCGTGGACACGCGGCGGCCGTTCAGCAGCACCAGCGTGCCGGTCGGGCCCAGGCCGCGCAGGTTGGCGAAGTTGGCGCCGCCCAGCGTCTTGTCGGCATCGGTGCCGAACACCGCGTTGTTGGTGACCTGGTTGGTGTTGCCCGCCACGTTGGCCGACAGCAAGTCCACCAACTGGTCCGCGCTGCTGACGCCCAGCTCGCGAATCTGTGCGGCCGTCATCACCTCGATGGGCATGGCCTTCTCGTCCGCCAGCCGCTTGATGCTGGAGCCGGTGATGGTGACCTTCTGCAGCTTCTGCTGCTCGCTCGGTGCATTCGCACCGGTTTGGGCCGTCACGGCACCACTGAGACACAACAGCGCAGCGGCGCAGGCAATACGGGTGGGCTTCATGCTTTTTTTCCTGTGAAGTGACACGCTGACGACATGATGGCCGCAGGCCGGCCCTGGAGAACAGAGGGGCCTGCCCGGGTCGTCGCATCCATGACGATCACGCTTTGCGCGCCGGGCATAACCTGAGCGCATGGCCCAGGCGCTCGGCCCGGCTTCATGCCGGGTGATGGCACGTCAACCATGCATGAATCGCGCCCCCCAGCGCCGGCAAGCGCCACGTCGTGGCGGCATCGGCGTGCGGTGCGTAGCGCGAACCCAGGCTGGTGGTGACGGCGATCAGGTAGTGCAGCCCACCGTCGTGCACGATGCCGGCATCGCTGCTGTAGTTCTGCGTGTTGCCGGTCTTGTGCGCGAAGGTCGCTGGCGGCGTGGGGATGCCCGGCAGCCAGCCGGGCAGCGCGCGCAGGGATTCGCTGTTCAGGATGTGGTGCAGCTGCTGCGCGTCCAGCGTGCGGCGCAGCACGGCCCGGCTGGCGGCGCTCAGCAGCGCGGGCGCACCGGCGGGCGGCGGCGCGTCGGCGTCCAGCCGCCACAGCAGCCGCAGCGCGTCCCAGGCCGTCATGCGGATCTCGCCCACGCCGGCCCCGGCATCGTTGCCCCAGCCGCCGTCGGGCCGCGTGTTGGCGATGCGCAGGCCTGGCAGGCCGTGGGCGGCGAACAGGTCATGCAGTTCGTTGTGCAGCTCGCGTTCGCCGTCGCGCCGGATGGCGCCGCAGGCGTGCAGGTGGGCCACCAACGCCGATGTGGACGCGTTGCAGCTGATGGTGATCATGTCGTGCAGCCAGTCAGCCACCGGGCGCGCCTGGCCGCCGTACGCCAGCACCTGCAGCCAGTCGCTGCGGCCCTGGTCCACCAGCCGCGCCACGCCCACGGCCACCATCAGCTTCAGCAGCGACGCCGGGTAGGGCGACACGAAACGCGGCCCGGCGCCGAACCAGGGCGGGAAGTGCAGGCGGCCCCAGTCCGCCCCCGGCAGCCAGGCCACCGAGCGGCCTTGCGCATCGCGCACGTCCGCATGGAAGGCGATGCTGGCCACGGCACCGAACGCGCCGTCGACATGCGCCACCAGCCCCTGCGGGTGTTCACGCGAGAACAGCACATTGGCCGCCACCGGCCCGGCGTCGCCGAACACGACGACGGCCAGGTCGATGCTGGGCATCACGCCCAGCGGCGCACCGCCCTGCAGCGCATCGGCCGTCTGCTCGAAGCGCTGGGCCAGCACGGCCCGGCACAAGGCCTGGGCGAGCTCGTCAGCCGTCACAGCGCGAGGCCGTCCAGCGGCAGCGGGCTGGCATGACCTGACACCAGCGCGGCGACGATGTCAGCCGTCGCGAACGAGAACGTGAAGCCCAAGGCACCATGGCCCACATTGAGCCACAGGCCGGCAACGCCGCTGGCGCCGAGGATGGGCGCGCCGCTGGGCGTGGCCGGGCGCAGGCCGGCCCAGGGCGTGGCGCGGTCGTAGTCGGCCGCGTGCGGGAAGGTGGCGCGCACCGAGCGCTGCAGCGAGGCCAGCCGGCCGGCGTCCAGCGAGGCGTCATCGCCCACCAAGTCCACCATCGCGGCCACACGCAGATCGCTGCCGATGCGGGCGTAGAGGATCTTCTTCTCGAAGTCGGTCACGCTGACCTCGGGCGCGCGGTGGCCCGGCCCGATGGGCGCGGTGAGGCTGTAGCCCTTCAGCGGATACAGCGGCAGCCGCACACCCACGGTGGCCGCCAGCGCGCGGCTGTGCAGGCCGGCGGCCAGCACGACGGCGTCGGCCGTCACGTCGCCGGCCGGGGTGCGCACGCCGAACACGGCGCCGGCCCGGTCCATCAGGAAGCTGTCGACCCGCGCGCCCAGCCGGCCGCGGAAGTGCTCGTGCGCGGCCAGGCGCTCATGCAGCTGGCGGCAGAAGGCGTGGCAGTCCGCCACCGCCTCGCCGGGCGTGAAGATGCCGCCGGCCAGCGTGGCTTCGGTGTCGGCCAGTGCCGGCTCCAGCGCCACGCAGTCGTCGTGCGACAGCGCCTGCTCCGCCCCCCCCTGTGCCCGCGCCGCGACGCGGGCGAACTCGGCCGGCTGGCGGTACACCACCAGCTTGCCCGGCGCGCGCAGCGCCACGGCCTCGCCCAGCTGCGCCTGCTGCTGCAGCCGCGCGAACGCGGCCTGGCTGTAGGCGCCCAGCGCCAGCAGGCGCTCGGTGGCGCGCCGGTTCACCGGGCCACGGCAGTTGCGCAGGAAGGCCGCCAGCCACGACCACTGGGCGCGGTCGAACTCGGGCTTGAAGCGCAGCGGGCCATCCGGGTCCAGCAGCCAGCGCAGCGCCTTCAGCGGCACACCGGCATCGGCCAGCGGCGACACGTAGCGGTAGCTCAGCTGGCCGCCGTTGGCCCGGCTGGCGCCCTGGGCCACATCGGTCGCCTGCTCCACCAGCGTGACCGCATGGCCGCGCTGCAGCAAGGCCCAGGCCGTGGTGAGCCCCACCACGCCGCCGCCGATCACCACGCAATGCTTCATCCTGACCCTGGGCTCTTGAACTGGCCGGCAGGGTAAGGACGCCGGGAAGCCGCTGCCAATGAAACCGGCAGCGGCGGCCATCACCCCGCGTTATGAGGTGCCCCCGCCCGGCCTCGCCCCGCTGAACGCGGGCGAGGCCAGTCGGCCCCCCGAGGGGGCGGCGATGCTCGCGGCGGCAAGCCGCTCGCACATCGCCAGGCCGGGCCGGCTTGGGACGGCCCGGCGCTCGGCCCGAACGTCAGCGGCCTCAAGCCAGCACGGCAGCCATGGCCTCGGCGGTGGCCTCGACGTTGCGGGTGTTCAGCCCCGCCACGCACATGCGGCCCGAACGCAGGATGTAGGCGCCGAACTCGGTCTTCAGCCGCTCGGCCTGCTCGGCGCTCAGCCCGGTGTAGCTGAACATGCCGCGCTGGGTCAGGAAGTAGCTGAAGTCCCGGCCCGGCAGCTTGGCGGCGATGACGTCGTGCAGCTGGCGCCGCATGGCCTGGATGCGGCCCCGCATCTCGGCCACCTCGGCCTCCCACATCGCGCGCAGTTCGGGCGTGCCCAGCACCTTGGCCACGATCTGGCCGCCATGCAGCGGCGGGTTGGAGTAGTTGCGGCGGATCATGAACTTCAGCTGGCCCAGCACGCGGGCAGCCTGGTCCGCATCGGGGCAGACCACGCTCAGCGCGCCGCAGCGCTCGCCGTACAGGCTCATGCTCTTGGAGAAGCTGTTGGCGATGAGGAAGCTGATGCCCTCGTCGGCCAGCAGGCGCACGGCGAAGGCGTCTTCGTCGATGCCGTCACCATAGCCCTGGTAGGCCAGGTCCAGGAAGGGCAGCAGCTCACGCTCGCGGATCACGGGCACCAGCGCGCGCCACTGCTCGGCCGTCAGGTCCACGCCGGTGGGGTTGTGGCAGCAGGCGTGCATCAGCACGACGCTGCGCGCCGGCAGCGTCTTGAAGAAGGCCAGCAGCGCGTCGAAGCGCAGGCCGCCGGTGGCAGGGTCGTAGTAGGGATAGGTCTCGCAGACATGGCCCGAGCCCTCGAACACCGCGCGGTGGTTGTCCCAGGTCGGGTCGGACAGGTAGATCTTGCTGTCGGGGAAGTAGCGCTTGAGCAGGTCAGCGCCCACCTTCAAGCCGCCGCTGGAGCCCACGCCCTGGATCGTGGCGATGCGGCCTGCCGCAATGGCCGGGTGGCCCTCGCCGAACAGCAGGCCCTGCACGGCGCTGCGGAAGTTGGCCGCGCCCTCCATGGGCAGGTACGGCCGGGCGCCGGCCGCCTCGACCACGGCCAGCTCGGCAGCGCGCACCGACGGCAGCATGGGGATGCGGCCGTCGTTGTCGAAGTAGATGCCGATGGACAGGTTGATCTTGCCGGCGCGGGGGTCTTTCTGGAAGGCCTCGTTGAGGCTCAGGATGGGGTCGCCGGCATAGGCGTCGACGTGCTGGAACATGGGTCGGTCTCCTTGGGGAGGCCGGATTATCAGAGCCAAGAAACCCAGCGCCCGTGCGGGTGGCTCCAGGCGAGCGCCCGCTCGGCGACGCGGCCGGCCTGGGCATGCCGCAGCGTCCACAGCGTCAGCGACGACGGCGCCTCGCCCGCGGGCAGCACCGGCGCCGGCGGCAGCGCCTCGGCCGGCGCGCTCAGGGCCGGCAGGTCACCGCAGATCCAGGCCAGCCCGTGGCTCAGCGCCAGCCGGTCGACGGTGGCGCGCAGCCGCGCGAGCGCGGCCGCGTTCAGGTAGTACAGCACCCAGCTCGTCAGCAGCACCGGCTGCACGCCAGCCGGCAGCCCCCGCAGCCAGGGCTCGATGGCGGCGATGCAATCCTCCGCCTGCGTCAGCGTCACGGGCAGGCTGGCCAGCTGTGCGGCCGCGCCGGCCAGCCGCTCGTGGCGGCGCGCATCGTGCGGCCACAGGCAGGCCTGCAGCCAGCGCAGCCGGGCCGGGTCACTCACGTCCACGGGCGCCGGGTCCAGCCCGTGGCGCAGCGTGAGGCGCCAACCGGCCTCGGCCGGCGGCGGCACGGCGCCCAGCCAGCGGGACTCGATGGCCACCGACGCCCCGCCGCGCTCGTGCCAGGCGCCGTCGTCCGTGCGGTAACGCAAGCCATAGCGGTCCACGCCCAGGTTGAGCCCCGCGCTGCAGCCGAAGTCCAGCAGCGCGAGATGGCGCGCGCCGGTCGCCTGCGCTGCGGCGCCGAGCGCCGGCCAGATCACCGCGCAGCGGCCGATCTCGTTGGTCTGCGTGGCGCCGTGACGCAGGTGCTGCACCAGTGCAGACCACTCGCGCGCCAGGCAGGACCGCAAGGCCGGGCCCAGCGCCGCATCGGGCGCCCGCTCGCCACCGACGCTCGGGAAGTAGGCCGCCAGCTCGGGCGCCGCCCCGGCCAGCACGCGCTCATGCAGCGCCGCCAGCAGCAGATTGGCCTTGCGCTGCTCGGGCGGCGCCTCGGCCAGCAGCGCCAGCGCGCACTCGTCGATAGCAGCGAGCTCGCACAGCGCGATGTACAGCGGCTCCTGGCTGCATTCCTCGCACCCGAAGCGGCGTAGCAGCGTGGGCAGGTCTTGTCGTGAGTCCATGCGCCCAGCATAGGCAGCCATGCCACCCACCCGTGTCGGCCAGCCGACAATGCCGACATGCCTGATGACGTCCAGCCGGAAGACGCTGTTGTCCAGCTGATCACGGCCAATTTCCCCGGCCTGCGGGTGCCGGCCGCCGTGGCCGCCCGGCTGCCCGCCCTGGTGCCGCGGCGCCGGCTGGCCGACGGCCGCAGCTTGTTCGTTCAGGGGCAGCGGCCCACAGCCTTCTACGCCGTGGCAGCCGGTGCCATCGAATCGCGCTTCACCGGCGCGGACGGCCGCATCTCGGTGCTGGGCGAGGTGGCCCCGCCGCGCTTCTTCGGCCTGGCTGCCTTCGCGGCGCGCCTGCCGGCCGAGTACGAGGCCGTGGCACGTGGCGCGAGCGAGGTGTTCGTCATCGGCCGCGAGGCCTACACGCTGCTGATGGACGGGGTGCCAGGCTTTGCGCGGGCGCTGATGGCCGAGTTCGCGCAGCGCTATGACGGCACGCTGCGCCAGCTGCAGGCCGCCCGCCACCTCGCGGCGCCCGAGCGCTTCCGGCTGGCGCTGGCGCAACTGGCGGGCGAGCGCGGCGTGCCGGCAGGCGACGGCTGGGTGCGGGTGCAGGCCACGCAGTCGGAACTGGCGCAGCTGGCCCATGTGTCACGGCAGACGGCCAACGAACTGCTGGCGGCGGCTGAAGCCGATGGGCAGGTGCGGCGCGGGCGGGGGCAATGGTGGTGGAGGGATGGGGGCTGCGGCCTCATGGGCTTTGAATCGCGCCCCCGGGGCTCCTGCGTTACTCGGCGTTTAGAAGCGGCGTGAGTGAACAACCCGCACCCCAACCGCCAAGCCCACAAGCCATTCGCACCGAGGTATTCCGCTTCCCCCCTCTGAGCCCGCCGAGGAACGGAAGGGCTTGAGGCCGTGCGCGCAGCGCACTTTGTGGACTGACTTCGCGCAGTTGTCTGAGCGCAGCGTAGCGAAGCGAGTTCTGCGCGAGGCCTCAAGTTCTGAGTGCCGCAGGGAACCCCGAGCAACGCGAGGGGCGGGCGGATCGGGGGCGCTTTCTTTGCCTACTTTCTTGTGCGCACAAGAAAGTAGGTCGCCCGCCGGGGCGAACTCCCGGCGAGGACTCACGCGAAGACCAATCTCCAGCCACCAACGCAAACCGCGGCCACCGGGTAGGCTCACGGTGCCCAGCGCAGCCCAGCAAGATTTGCACTTGCTGCTCAACGATTGATGGATGGCGACAGCATTGCCGCAGCGCGCCACCGACCGCTGCCCCACCCAGCACGGCCAAATCGCCACAAGGCGTTGCTGAGCATGGGAATCCGTTCGATGGCCATGCTGCACCTCACGCAGCACCGCCTCCTCGGTTCACCGGCTCGACACCACGCTGCCTCAGCTGCAGCGTCAAACGTTGCGCGATGGCCTGAGCGTGCGTGGCGAGGTCCTCCTCGATCTCGCCCAGATCCATCCACTGGCCGCGAACCGTGAGCGACACCGAGGGCGGATGCCCGGCCCACACCTTGACCTCCAGGTGGCCCGCGTCGTCGCGCAGCGGCAGGTGGATGCAGTCGTGATGCAACACATGCACCACTTCACCCGCCCGCAACGCGGCGGAGAGTTCGTCAAGACCATCCGCGTGAGGCATCAGGTGTTGTGGGCAAAAGACGCCCGCTTCTGGGGTCAGGCCTTGAGCGCGGCCTCGATGTCGGCGCGCAGCTTGTCGGGCGCGTCATTGGGCGCAAAGCGCTTAATCACCTGCCCGTCGCGTCCGACGAGGAACTTGGTGAAGTTCCACTTGATGGCCTCGGTGCCCAGGAAGCCCGGCTTCTCGCTCTTCAGGAACTTCCACAGCGGGTGGGCCTCGCTGCCGTTGACCTTGATCTTGGCCATCATGGGGAAGCTGACGCCGTAATTGAGCTCACAAAAGCTCGCGATCTGGTCGTTGCTGCCGGGGTCCTGGCCGCCAAACTCGTTGCTGGGGAAGCCGAGAATGACCAGGCCCTGCGGGCCGTAGTCCTGCCACAGCTTCTCCAGGCCCTTGAACTGCGGCGTGAAGCCGCATTCGCTGGCGGTGTTGACGATGAGCAGCACCTTGCCGCGCTGGGCGGCGAGGTCGACCGGCTCACCGGTGATGGAGACGGCCTGGAAGCCGAAAACGCTGTCGGTCATGTGTACCCCCTTGCGCTGCACGCGTCGCCGCGGGCCGGCAGTGGCCCTGCGAAAAGCCGCGCATGCTACTGCCCGCCACGCGTGAGGGTTTGTAGCATGGCGGCCGCTGCGTCGCTGGCCTTCCAATCGCGCGAACTTCGGAGCTGCCCTCTGGGGTGGCACCGGCCCACAACCTGCCCCGGAACCTGCCCATGTTCATGGATCACCTGGCCTGCTTCACCCCGGCCGACCTGGCTGGACGAACCCCACCCGACTTCGGCGCCTACCGCTGGAAGCTGTTGGCCCAGGGCGACTCGTGGTTCTCAAACTCACGCGCCAAGCTCAATGCGCACGCCAACCTGCTGCAGGAACTGGTGTTCCGCGGAACGGCGATGACGGTGAACTGCGCCGGCACCGGCAATGCGCTCGCGCACATGGTGGACCTGGAGTCCAGCCCCGACTTCGTGCACCTGCTGGCCGGCCCCGAAGCCCCGGCCTGGGACGGCGTGCTGCTGTCGGTGGGCGGCAACGACCTGATCGCCGCTGCCCGGACGCCCGCGCACGACGCGGCCGGCGCGCCCATCCCGCTCGAGCTGCGGCTGATGCGCCGCCAGACCGAATGGGGCCCGCCGTCGGCCGGCGTGGCGCGCTACTTCTCGGAGCCCGGCTGGGCGACCTATGCCGAGTACCTGCGCGCCAACGTCAAGCACCTGCTGAGCCTGCGCGATCAGGGGCCCTCGGCCGGCAAGCCGGTCTTCATGCACTGCTATGCCGTGCCCATGCCCCGCCCGGCGGGCGCCGAGAGCAATGACGACCTGGGCGCCGCCAGCGGCCCCTGGCTGTACCCGGCCATGAAGGCCTACGGCGTGCCGGCGGCTGACTGGGCGGCGGTGAGCCGGCTGATGGTCTTCCACCTGGCGCAGTTGCTCAAGGGCATGGCGGCCGACAAGGAAGGCTTCCCAGGCCTGTTCGTGTTCGACTCGACCACCGTGCCGCTGGCGCTGGCTGCGCCGGGCTCCACCGGCATCAGTGGTGACTGGCACAACGAGATCCACCTCAACCACAGCGGCTGCTTCAAGATCGCCCGCGCGTGGAGCGAACACATCGAGATGGTGCTGGAAGGCAAGCACCTGCTGCAGCCCACCTCCGGCCCCGGCCGCAAGAGCCGCGCCAAGTAAGCCCGACTGCCGCCTAGCGATCCACCGACGTGACGTGGTCGCTGCGGGCGAGGTCCAGCAGGTGCTCGACCTCGTCCTTGTGCTGGACGAGGTTGCGCTGGTGCCAGCGCTTGATGATCCACATGGTGCCGGCCACGACGATGCCGAAGATGGTGATGGCGCCAAAGGCCGACAGGCCGAAGCGCGTCATGGCCGTGTAGAAGGCGCCCAGGCCCAGGATGCAGGCCTGCTCGTTGAAGTTCTGCACCGCGATGCTGCGGCCGGCCCCCATCAGGTTGTGGCCACGGTGCTGCAGCAGTGCGTTCATCGGCACGACGAGGTAGCCGCCGATCGCCCCCAGCATGATCAGGAAGGGCGCGGCCACCCAGACGTTGCTGATGAAGTTCATGAAGATCACCAGCAGGCCCATCGCGATGCCCAGTGGGATGACCGAGGTGGCGCGGTCCAGCCGGCAGTACAGCGACGCGACGACGGCGCCCGCTGCCGTGCCCACGGCCACCACCCCCACCAGCGACGAGGCCTGCTGCGTGCCGTAGCCCAGCGCTGCCGCCGCCCAGGCCAGCACGATGTAGCGCAGGTTGCCGCTGACCCCCCAGAACAGCGTCGTCGTGGCCAGCGAGATCTGGCCCAGCTTGTCCTGCCACAGGCGGCTGTTGCAGGCCGAGAAGTCGCGCACCAGGTCCACGGGGCTGAGCGTCAGCGGCTGCAGTGGCGCCTCGGTGCGCGGGATGCGCAGATTGAACAGCGCGGCCACGATGTAGAGCGACACCAGGCTGGCGATGGCGGCCTCGGGGCCGGTGTCGATGCCGGTGTCGATGAAAGGCAGGTCAAAACCCAGCAGCGTGCCGGCGATGCGGTCGCCGATCAACTGGCCGCCCAGCAGCACGCCCAGGATGATGGAGGCGATGGTCAGGCCTTCGATCCAGCCGTTGGCCTTGACCAGCTGCGACGGCGGCAACAGCTCGGTGAGGATGCCGTACTTGGCCGGCGAATAGGCCGCCGCGCCCAGGCCAACGATGGCGTAGGCCATCAGCGGGTGGGTGCCGAACAGCATCATCAGGCAGCCCACGACCTTGATGCTGTTCGAATAGAACATCACCTTGCCCTTGGGCACCGAGTCGGCAAACGCGCCCACGAAGGGCGCCAGCACGACGTAGAACAGCGCAAACATGGGCACCAGCGCAGCGCGCTGCCACTCAGGCGACCCGGAGGAACGCAGCAGCTCGACGGCGGCAACGAACAGCGCGTTGTCAGCCAGGGAGCTGAAGAACTGCGCCGACATGATGGTGTAGAAGCCGCGTTTCATCGGTCGTCGGGCGCGATCAGGACTGTCTCGGATGCTTGTAGCTTGGCCGACCAACGGGCGGCGCGGGTTTATAGCACGCGGCCTGCGCCGCCTTCCTGCAAGCCGGCCGGCGCAGAATCGCGCATCCCTGATGCCCCCCGACGCTGCCGACCGCCGCCGCCCCATGAGGGCACCCGCGCACACCGCGCAGCCCAGCGTTCACCGACATGCCACGTCCCATCGAAGCCCTGGTCCACACCGACGCCCTCGCCCACAACCTCGCCCGCGCCCGCGCGCAGGCGCCGAACGCCCGGGTCTGGGCCGTCGTGAAGGCCAATGCCTATGGTCACGGCATCGAGCGCGCCTTCGAGGGCCTGCGCGCCGCCGACGGCTTCGCGCTGCTGGATCTGGCCGAGGCCGAACGCCTGCGCGCGCTGGACTGGCGCGGCCCCATCCTGCTGCTGGAAGGCGTGTTCGAGCCGCGCGACCTGGAGCTGTGCTCGCGCCTCAAGCTCTGGCACGCCGTGCACTGCGAGCAGCAGATCGACTGGCTGGCCATGCACAAGACGCACGAGCCGCACCGCGTGTTCCTGAAGCTGAACTCGGGCATGAACCGGCTGGGCTTCCCGCCGGCCGCCTTCCGCGCTGCCTACGCGCGGCTGGACGCGCTGCCGCAGGTGGACGAGATCGGGCTGATGACGCATTTCTCTGACGCCGACAGCTTGCGGCAAGGTCATGACGGCATCGCCCACCAGCTGGCCGCCTACGACACGGCCACCGACGGCCTGGCCGGCGAGCGCACGATTGCCAACAGCGCGGCCACGCTGCGCCACGCCGGCCGCACGGCCCACGACTGGGTGCGCGCCGGCATCATGGTCTACGGCGGCGTGCCGGACTTCCCCGAGCACGACGCCGCCCACTGGGATCTGCGCCCGGCCATGACGCTGCGCTCCAAGATCATCGGCGTGCAGCAGTTGCAGGCGGGCGACACGGTGGGCTACGGCAGCGCCTTCACGGCCGAGCAGCCCATGCGCATCGGCATCGTGGCCTGCGGCTATGCCGACGGCTACCCGCGCCACGCGCCCACCGGCACGCCGGTGCTGGTGGACGGCCGGCGCAGCCGCACCATCGGCCGCGTGTCCATGGACATGCTGGCGGTGGACCTGACCGACCTGCCGGCCAGCGGCTGGGGCAGCGAGGTGACGCTCTGGGGCGAGGGCCCGCACGGCGCGCGGCTGCCGATCGACGAGGTGGCCCAGGCCGCCGGCACCATCGGCTACGAGTTGATGTGCGCCGTGGCCCCACGCGTGCCCATCCGCAGTGCCTGAGTTCCGCTGGTCGCCGCAACCCGGCGAACTTGAGTTCGACGCCATCCGTGCCAGCGGCCCCGGCGGCCAGAACGTCAACAAGGTTTCAAACGCCGTCCACCTGCGCTTCGACATCCGCGCCTCCAGCCTGCCGGACGGCGTGAAGGCGCGGCTGCTCGGCTGGGCGGACCAGCGCATCACGTCAGCCGGCGTCGTCGTCATCAAGGCCCAGGAGTCCCGCAGCCTGGCCCTCAACCGCGCCGACGCGGTGGCCCGCCTCATCGAGCTGGTGCGGGCGGCCGCCCATGTGCCCAAGGCGCGGCGCGCCACCAAACCGACCTACGGCTCGCAGCAACGCCGGCTGCAGGGCAAGGCCCGGCGCAGCGAGGTCAAGGCGGGGCGCCGGCGCGACGCCGACTGATCACGGCGTGATCTGCAGGCTGCGCCAGATGATGTCGGTCAGCAGCCGGCGGGCGCGCTCGAAGTCTTCCTCGTCCAGCGCCGGCTTGCCCATGTAGAGCGAGTACTGCGGCCCCAGGTCGGCATAGGCCTGCGTGGACGACCAGATCAGGAACATCAGGTGCGTGAAGTCCAGGCGGCGGATCAGCCCCTGGTCGGCCCAGTGCTCGAAGCGCTCCACGTCGGCGTGCAGCAGCGGCATGACCTGGGCTTTCAGCACATCCCGGTAGCGCGGCGCACCGGCCATGATCTCGCGGGTGAACACCGCATTGCCGCTGGCGCGCTCGCGGCTGAAGCGCAGCTTGACCGACACATAGGACTGGATGGCCGCCTCAGGCTCGTCAGCCTGGGCAATCGCTGACATGCTGGCCATCCACTCGCCCATGACGCTGTCCAGCACGGCGCGGTACAGGTCCTCCTTGCTGGGCCAGTGATAGAGCAGGTTCTGGCGCGAGAGGTCCAGCGCCGCGGCGATGCTGTCGAGGCTGACGCCTTCGAAGCCGAAGCGGGCGAACTGGCGCTCGGCCTCGGCGAGGATGGCCTCCTGCTTGCGCAAGGTGGCGGCGCGCGGCGTGCGGGTCGCGGGAGCAGTCACGGTCATGCACCGGATTCTGACGTTACGCACCAAGCGCTTGCTGCGGGTTTTTACGTCTACGTCAATTTTTACGGGCTAGTAATGTTTGGCCGTTTTCCACTCGGGAGAAGCCCGTGGACCCTGCCGATCTGAAGCCCGGCCGACTGGCCGCTGACGACTATGCGAGCCGCTTTGGCGATGCCCATGCGCCGCTGAACCGCACCCAGGCCCTCATCGAGGCGGAGCGCTGCTACTACTGCTTCGACGCTCCGTGCCAGACGGCCTGCCCCACGGGCATCGACGTGCCCACCTTCATCCAGCGCATTGCGCAGGACAACGTGCGCGGCGCGGCCGAGGCCATCCTGACGGCCAACCCGCTGGGCGGCCTATGCGCCCGCGTCTGCCCGACCGAGGTGCTGTGCGAGCAGGCCTGCGTGCGCAACACGAACGAGAGCAAGCCGGTCGAGATCGGCCTGCTGCAGCGCTTCGCGGTTGAGGCTCACTTCGCCACTCCCAAAGCCCGCCCGTTGTTCGAGCGCGGCCAGCCGACCGGCAAACGGGTCGCCGTGGTCGGTGCGGGTCCGGCCGGGCTGGCTGCCGCGCATGGCCTGGCGTGGCGCGGACACGACGTCGTGCTGTTCGACGCCGCACCAAAGCTGGGCGGCCTCAACGAATACGGCCTCGCGACCTACAAGGTCGCCGGTGGGTTTGCGCAGCGCGAGATTGACTGGCTGCTGTCCATCGGCGGCATCACGCCGCGGCTGAACTGTCGATTGGGCCGCGACATCACGCTGGACGGCCTGCTGGCCGAGTACGACGCCGTCTTTCTCGGCCTGGGCCTGCAGGGCGTGAATGCGCTGGGTATTGCCGAGCCCGAGTTGCCCGGCCTGCGCGACGCGGTCGACTTCATCGCCGAGCTGCGCCAGTGCGACCCGGCCCAGGTGCCGGTGGGTCGCAAGGTGCTCGTCATCGGCGGCGGCATGACGGCCGTGGACGCGGCCGTGCAGAGCAAGCTGCTGGGTGCCGAGGCCGTGACGATGGTCTACCGCCGCGGGCCCGAGAGCCTGTCGGCCTCCACGCACGAGCAGCACTGGGCGCAGACGAATGGCGTGACGATCCGCTGCTGGGCGCGTCCACTGGCCGTGCTGGCCGAAGGCGGTGTGCTGCGCGGCATGCGCTTTGCAGCCACCCGGCTGGAAGGCGGCAAGCTCATCGACACCGGCGAACAGTTCGTCATCGAGGCCGACCTGGTGCTTCGCGCCATCGGCCAGACCTTTGACGCCCAGCCCGTCGGCGCAGCCCTCGAGCTGCAGGGTGGCCGCCTCAAGACCGATGCCGACGGCCGCACCAGCCTGCCCCGCGTGTGGGCCGGCGGCGACTGCCGCGCGGGTGGCCGCGACCTCACGGTGGAAGCCGTGGAGCACGGCAAGCGCGCCGCCGCGAGCATCGATCAGGCGCTGGGCCTGGCCACCGTCCGCCATCTCGACAAGGAGGCCGCCCATGGCTGACCTGAGCACCAACTTCCTCGGCATCAAGAGCCCCAACCCGTTCTGGCTCGCGTCCGCGCCGCCGACCGACAAGGAGATCAACGTGCGCCGCGCCTTCGAGGCCGGCTGGGGCGGCGTCGTCTGGAAGACGCTGGGCGAGGACCCGCCTGTCGTCAACGTCAACGGCCCGCGCTACGCGACGCTGTGGAGCCAGGACCGCCGCGTCATCGGCTTCAACAACATCGAGCTCATCAGCGACCGGCCGCTGCAGACCAACCTCGACGAGATCGCCCGCGTGAAGCGCGACTTCCCGGACCGGGCGATGGTGGTGAGCCTGATGGTGCCGGTCAACGAGCTGGCCTGGCGCAACATCCTCTCCCGCGTGGCAGACACCGGCGCCGACGGCGTGGAGCTGAACTTCGGCTGCCCGCACGGCATGAGCGAGCGCGGCATGGGCTCGGCCGTGGGGCAAGTGCCCGAGTACATCCAGCAGATCACCGAGTGGTGCAAGACGCACACCAAGCTGCCGGTGATCGTGAAGCTCACGCCCAACATCACCGACGTGCGCATCCCGGCGCGTGCGGCCAAGGCCGGCGGCGCCGATGCGGTCAGCCTCATCAACACCATCAACTCCGTGATGGGCGTGGACCTGGACCGCATGATCATGAGCCCGTCCACCGACGGCCTGGGCTCGCACGGCGGCTACTGCGGCCCGGCCGTCAAGCCCATCGCGCTGAACATGGTGGCCGAGATCGCGCGCGACGCGGCCACGGCCGGCCTGCCGCTGAGCGGCATCGGCGGCGTCACCACCTGGCGCGACGCGGCCGAGTTCATCGCCATGGGCTGCGGCACCGTGCAGGTCTGCACGGCGGCCATGGTCTACGGCTTCAAGATCGTGCAGGACCTGTGCTCGGGCCTGTCCAATTTCATGGACGAAAAGGGCTACACGTCGCTGGACGACTTCCGCGGCCGCGCCGTGCCCACGGTCAAGAACTGGAACCAGCTCAACCTCAACCACGTCGACAAGGCCGTCATCAACCAGGACAGCTGCATCCAGTGCGGCCGTTGCCACGTCGTCTGCGAGGACACCTCGCACCAGGCCATCTGGGCCACCAAGGACGGCCAGCGCCACTTCCACGTCAACGAGGCCGAATGCGTGGGTTGCAACCTGTGCGTGTCCATCTGCCCCGTCCCTGGCACCATCACGATGCGCGCGCTCCAGCCCGGCGAGACGGATGCGCGTACCGGCCGCGTCATTGACGGCAGCTACGCCAACTGGACCACGCATCCCAACAACCCCATGCGCAGCGGCTGCGCGTGACACAAGGATCAGTGATGAGTCACTACGAGGTCGGCCATTGGATCAACGGCGCTGCCACGCGCGGCAGCGGCGAGCGCCAGCAAGACATCCACAACCCCGCCACCGGCCAGGTGCAGGGCCGCCTGCTGCTGGGCAGCGTGGCCGACCTGGACGCCGCCGTCGCCAGCGCCACGCAGGCCGCCAAGGCCTGGAGCCAGACGCCGCCGCTGGCCCGCGCCCGCGTGCTGTTCAAGTTCCTCACGCTGCTGCAGGAGCGCAAGGAGCAGCTCGCCGACGCCATCGTGCGCGAGCACGGCAAGACCGTGCCGGATGCACTGGGCGAAGTGGCCCGCGGCATCGAGGTGGTGGAGTTCGCCACCGCCATGCCGCAGCTGCTCAAGGGCGAGTACACCGAGCAGATCGCCCGTGGCATGGACGCCTGGAGCATGCGCCAGCCGCTGGGCGTGGTGGCCGGCATCACGCCGTTCAACTTCCCGGCCATGGTGCCGATGTGGATGTATCCCATCGCCATCGGCTGCGGCAATGCCTTCATCCTGAAGCCCAGCGAGCGCGACCCGTCCTCGTCACTGCTGATGGCGCAGTGGCTGAAGGAAGCCGGCCTGCCGGACGGCGTGTTCAGCGTCATCCAGGGTGACAAGGACATCGTGGACGCCATCCTGGCCCACCCCGGCATCGCGGCCGTCAGCTTTGTCGGCAGCACGCCGGTGGCCGAGCACATCTACAAGGTGGGCAGCGCCCACGGCAAGCGCGTGCAGGCGCTGGGCGGCGCGAAGAACCACATGGTCGTCATGCCCGACGCCGACCTCGACGGCGCCGTGGACGCGCTGATGGGCGCGGCCTACGGTTCGGCCGGCGAACGCTGCATGGCCATCTCGGTCTGCGTGGCCGTGGGCGACGTCGGCGACAAGCTCGTGGCAGCACTCGCGCCGAAGGTGAAAGCACTGAAGATCGGCGAAGGCCACCAGGCCGGCGCCGAAATGGGCCCGCTGATCACGCGCGCCTCGCAGCAGCGTGTGGAGCGACTGATCGGCGAAGGCGTCGAGGCCGGCGCAACCGCCGTGGTGGACGGCCGCGGCTACAAGGTGCCGGGCCATGAAGACGGCTTCTTCGTCGGCGGCACCATCCTCGACGGCGTCAGCGCCGACATGAGCTGCTACACCGAGGAGATCTTCGGCCCCGTGCTGTGCGTCGTGCGCGTGCCCGACCTGGCCGCCGCCATCGCGCTCATCGAGGCCAACGAGTACGCCAACGGCGTCGCCATCTTCACCCGCGACGGCCATGTGGCGCGCGAGTTCGTGCACCACATCCAGGTCGGCATGGTGGGTGTCAACGTGCCGCTGCCGGTGCCGATGGCCTTCAACAGCTTCGGCGGCTGGAAGCGCAGCCTGTTCGGCGACCACCACGCCTACGGGCCCGAGGCGGTGCGCTTCTACACCAAGCACAAGGCTGTCATGCAGCGCTGGCCCGACAGCACGCCCAAGGGCCCGCAATTTGCTTTTCCTCAGAACACTTAAACCTCACGGAAACGCGCCATGACTGACCCCTCGCTGAGCAACCACGATCTGATCCCGACGACTGTTGCTCAGCGAACGTGGCGCTGGCAGGACTTCGCGGCGCTGTGGGTGGGCATGGTGGTGTGCGTGCCGACCTACACCATGGCCAGCTCCATGCTGGACCAGGGCTTCAGCTGGCAGCAGGCGGTCGGGCTCGTGCTGTTGGCCAACCTCATCGTGCTGGTGCCGATGATCCTCATCGGCCGGGTCGGGCCCAAGCACGGCATTCCCTTTCCGGTGCTGGCGCGCGCGTCCTTCGGCGTGAAGGGCGCCAGCCTGCCGGCCGTGCTGCGCGGGCTGGTGGCCTGCGGCTGGTTCTCCATCAACTGCTACTTCGGCGCGCTGGCGCTGCACAGCTTTCTGAACGTGCTGGGCCTGGGCCTGGCTGCTCCCGCGCCGGGCGAGACCATCAGCAGCTCGCAGCTCGCCTGCTTCATCGCCTTCTGGGCGCTGCACATCGTCTTCATCTGGAAGGGCACGGAGTCCATCCGGCTGCTGGAAGTGATTGCCGCACCGCTGATGATCGGCGCGTCCATCGCACTGGTCGTGGCACTGGTGATGCTGGTGCCCAGCGCCCAGCTCTTCGGCCTGCCGGCCAAGGACGTGCCCGGCGGCTCCAAGTTCTGGGCAGCGCTGACCGGCCTGGTGGGCTTCTGGGCGACGCTGGCGCTCAACATCCCCGACTTCACGCGCTTCGCCCGCACGCAGCGTGACCAGACCGTCGGCCAGGCGCTCGGCCTGCCCGTACCGATGGCACTGTTCTCCATGGTCGGTGTTATCGGCTTCTCGGCCAGCGCCATCCTGTACGGCAAGGCCGAGCTCTTCCCCGACGCGCTGCTGGCCAAGATGGGCCCCGTCGCTGCAGGCCTGGGCCTGCTGGTCATCCTCCTGGCCAACCTGACCACCAACGTCGCGGCCAACCTCGTGTCGCCCAGCTACGACTTCTCGCAGCTCGCGCCGAGCAAGATCAGCTTCCGCATGGGCGGGCTGATCGCGGCGGTCATCGGGCTGCTCTTCATGCCCTGGAAGCTGCTGGCCACGTCCGGCGGCTACCTGTTCACCTGGCTGGGCGGTTACGGCACCTTGCTTGGCGCCATCGCCGGCATCCTGCTGACCGACTACTACCTGATCCGCCGCACCGAGCTGAACAGCGCCGACCTCTACCGCCGCGGGGGCGCCTACGAGTACAGCGGCGGTTGGAACGGCCGCGCCCTGCTGGCGCTGGCGCTGGGCGTGCTGCCCTGCCTGCCCGGCTACCTGGTGGTGTCGGGCGTGCTGGACAAAGCCTCGGTCGCACCGGCCCTCGTCACGCTGTTCGACTTCGGCTGGTTCTTCAGCCTGGCGGTGTCGGGCACGGTCTATTACTTCTCCATGCCACGCGGAGGTTCGCGATGAGTTCACTGTTGATCCGGGGCGCCACGGTCGTCAATGCCGACGCCGAGACGCGCCAGGATGTTCTCTGTGTCGACGGCCGCATCGCCGCGCTGGGCGAACGCGCCGCGCGCGAAGCCCCCGCCGGCACCACCACGCTCGACGGCACCGGCCAGTACCTGCTGCCCGGCGGCATCGACCCGCACACGCACATGCAGCTGCCCTTCATGGGCACGGTCACGCAGGACGACTTCTTCACCGGCACCGCGGCCGCGCTGGCCGGCGGCACGACGAGCATCATCGACTTCGTCATCCCCAACCCCCAGCAGCCGCTGATGGACGCCTACCGCACCTGGCGCGGCTGGGCCGAAAAGGCCGCGAGCGACTACGCCTTCCACGTGGCCGTGACCTGGTGGGACCAGAGCGTCAGTGACGACATGGGTAACCTGGTGCGCGAGGAAGGCGTGAACAGCTTCAAGCACTTCATGGCCTACAAGAACGCCATCATGTGCGACGACGAGACGCTGGTGAACAGCTTCAAGCGTGCGCTCGAACTCGGCGCCATGCCGACGGTGCACGCCGAGAACGGCGAGCTCGTCTACCTGCTTCAGGCGGAGGTCGCCAAGATGGGCATCACCGGCCCCGAGGGCCACCCGATGAGCCGCCCACCCATGGTGGAGGGCGAGGCCGCCAACCGCGCCATTGCCATTGCCGACGTGCTGGGCGTGCCCATCTACATCGTGCACGTGAGCTGCATCGAGAGCGCCGAAGCCATCGCCCGCGCGCGAGCCCGTGGCCAGCGCGTGTACGGCGAGGTGCTGGCCGGCCACCTGCTGATCGACGACAGCGTCTACCGCGACCCCGACTTCGCCACCGCCGCGGCCTACGTCATGAGCCCGCCGTTCCGGCCCAAGATCCACCAGGAGTTCCTGTGGCGCGGCCTGCAGAGCGGCCAGCTGCACACGACGGCCACCGACCACTGCACCTTCTGCGCGAGCCAGAAGGCCGCGGGCATCGACAACTTCGCCAAGATTCCCAACGGCTGCGGCGGCGTCGAGGAGCGCATGGCCGTGCTGTGGGATGCCGGCGTGAACTCCGGGCGCCTGACGCCCAGCGAGTTCGTCGCCATCACGTCGGCCAACGCCGCCAAGCTCTTCAACATGTACCCATGCAAGGGCGTGATCGCCGAGGGGGCGGACGCCGACCTCGTGCTGTGGGACCCGGCCGGCACCAAGACGCTGTCGGCCAAGACGCAGTTCTCGAAGAACGACTTCAACATCTTCGAGGGCCGCACCGTGCGCGGCATCCCGAGCCACACCATCGCCCAGGGCCGCGTCGTCTTCGCGCGCGGCGACCTGCGCGCCGAACCCGGCACCGGCCGCTACCTGAAGCGCCCGCCCTACGGCCCGCAGTTCGATGCGGCTGCCAAGCGCGCCCACGATCTCGCGCCCACCGCGGTCGCACGCTGAGGACTCGACCATGGACATGCCCACCAAACCCATCGACCTCGCCGCGCTGCGCGTGAACGGCCCGCGCCTCTGGGCCTCGCTGATGGAGCTCGCGCAGATCGGCGCCACCGACAAGGGCGGCGTCTGCCGCCTGACCCTCACCGACCTCGACAAGCAGGGCCGCGACCTCGTCACGCGCTGGGCGCGCGAGGCGGGCATGACGGTCACCATCGACCAGATCGGCAATGGCTTCATGCGCCGACCAGGCCGCAACAACAGCCTGCCGCCCATCATGACAGGCAGCCACATCGACACCCAGCCCACAGGCGGCAAGTTCGATGGCAACTACGGCGTGCTGGCCGGCATCGAGGTCGTGCGCACGCTCAACGACCACGGCATCGAGACCGAGGCGCCCATCGAGGTGGCCTTCTGGACCAACGAAGAGGGCTCGCGCTTCGTGCCCGTCATGATGGGCTCGGGCGTGTTCGCCAAGGCCTTCACGCTGGAGCATGCCTACGCGGCGACCGACACCGAAGGCAAGACGGTCAAGGGCGAGTTGGAGCGCATCGGCTACATCGGCGAGCAGGAGCCCGGCGACCACCCCATCGGCGCCTACTTCGAGACCCACATCGAGCAGGGCCCGGTGCTGGAGGATCACGACAAGACCATCGGCGTCGTGACCGGCGTGCTGGGCATCCGCTGGTACGACTGCGTCGTCACCGGCATGGAGGCACACGCCGGCCCCACGCCGATGGCGCTGCGCCGTGACGCGCTGCAGGTGGCGACGAAGCTGATGCAGGAGGTCGTCGCCTGCGCCCACCGCCACCCACCGCATGGCCGCGGCACGGTCGGCATGGTGCAGGTGCACCCCAACAGCCGCAACGTCATCCCGGGCCGCGTGAAGTTCAGCATCGACCTGCGCAACGCGACCGACGCTTTGTGCGACGCGATGGACGCGGACATCCGCGCCGTGGCCGCCAAGCTCGCGGCCGAGTCAGGGCTCAGCATCGAGATCACACCGGTCAGCCATTACCCCGCGCAGCCCTTCCACCCCGACTGCATCGCCGCCGTGCAACAGGCTGCCGACGCGCTGGGCTACAGCAACATGCCCGCGGTTTCAGGTGCCGGTCACGACGCCGTCTACATGGCCCGCCTGGCCCCGGCCGGCATGATCTTCATCCCCTGCAAGGACGGCATCAGCCACAACGAGATCGAGGACGCCAAGCCCGAGCACATCGAGGCGGGGTGCAACGTGCTGCTGCAGGCGATGCTAAGTTCGGCGCGAAGAAACTCATAGGCTGCTGGGACGCAACACGCCGGACAAAACAAAGCACGTCAGGCACTGGGCGACGTGCGACTCACTACATGTGCGACGACTCGCTAGGCGTTGGCTGATCAAACAGCAGCGTGCTTCCATCCATTCTTAGCGCGAACAGCTCGCGGCCTAGGTTGCCGGATTCATCCTTCCATTCAATCTCTCCTTGCCAGTGGCCATTCGTGAGATTGACAACTACAAGCCGCTCCCCGCCACGCCGAATTAGCTCATGGCTCACCACCGTTACCTTGCCATTGGGTGCGGTCAACAACACGGTGGTGTCAACTGACGCTCCACCTTCATTCCGGAAAACGAGCGGCACGTTGAAATAACCGTTCGCTCCTGCGTACCCGTTGTGAGACAACTGGAATCGAGGCCGCAATGCATCGGTGTGGCGCTGGCGCTCTTCCTGAAGCGCATGCGCCTCTTGCTCCAGTTGCCGTCGACTGACCTCAACCAGTTGGCTTTGCTGCTCGACGGAGTTTCTTAACTCCTCAGCCTGCAATCTCAATGCTTCGGTGCTCTGACGTAGCTCTTCGCCTTGCTGCAAATACCCTAGGACTAGCCACAGGAATGCGAGTGGCGCAAAAAAACCAGCGAAAAAAACGCCACGTTCGTTGAGCTTGTCAGGCAAGCCCACGCTGTACCACTGCCACGTCATCAGGCCAAGCCAAGCAATGGTGGCAATCAAACCAAATCGGAACCTGTTGTCCTTCATCTCAAGTCCTCCCATAACGACTTGAATTCTTGCCCAGCAGAGTCCACACGGATCACAAACTGTCCTAGGTCAGAGCCGGACAGATCGGTCAGCGCTTGTACTCCGCCAGCAGCCTCGCCGCCGTGCTCGCGGGCACCGCATAGCTGATGCCCGTCGGCGCGCTCAGCGCCGCCTCCTTGGTGCCCTTGATGGCGCCGCCCTGCAGCACACCCACCACCTCGCCGGTCTCGATGTCCAGCACCGGGCCACCGCTGTTGCCGGGGTAGGCGACGGCGTCGAGCTGCATCACCTTGAAAGCGCCGTCGCGCAGCTGGCGCACGGCGCGCGGGTTGAGGCCCGCCGGGCCGCCCGCAGGCGTCGCGATGGCCGTCCAGGCCGACACGATGCCGCGGTGCGTGGCCAGCACCTGGCCCAGCGCATTGCCGATGGGGAAGCCCATCAACGCGATGGACGTGCCTTCCGGCGCATCCTGCTCGGCCAGCTTCAACGCCGGCAGCGCCGGCCCGTCGATGGCCAGCAACGCAAGGTCGTTGCGCAGGTCACGGCCCAGCAGCTTGGCGCTGCGCAGCTGCCATTGGTCGTCGCCCAGCCACACCTGCACCGCAATGCTGCGGTCGATGCGCTCGGGCGTTTCCTCGGGCACCACATGCGCGTTGGTCAGCACATGCAGGCCGTCGCCGACGGCGAAGCCCGCCGCACGAAAGCCAAAGCGCGGCGTGTCCATCAGCCCGTAGCTGCCCACCGCGACAACGGAGCGCTTGACCCGTGCGATCAGCGCCGGCAGGGGCTCGGCGACAGCTGCCGAGCTGCCCGCCAGCAGGCCCGCCGCCATCACCAGCAGGTGGCGCCGGGACGGCTGGCAGGACGATAGGTCGGGCGGGGTGCGAGGCGCGACAGGCATGGTGGAAAGGCCAGAACAACAACAGATGTGCGAGCCTACTGCATGCGTTGCAGCCCGGCGGTTGCCAGCCTGGGGGTGCGCCCACGCAACAACCCACCCCGCGCCTGCGGGGTGCTGTACGCCGGCCTGCGTGCATGGCGGCGCTTACCCTCGCGCCCTTGCCAAATCTCACCTGCTCTAGCCCCATGACGTTCACCAAGAAGGCCGCCGCGCTGAGCGCGCTGCTGCTGATCGCCGGCCACGCCGCCGCAGCGGGCCTGACGGCCACCGTGTCCAACCTGCAAATCCAGGTGTTCGACCTGACACCGGACGACGGCATCGCCGCCAGCTTCACGCTGGTGGGGTCGCAGATCGGCTCGGCCACCACGTACACCGCATCGGGCCTGCTCGACAGCCAGGGCGGCCTGACGGCCCAGGCCTCGCTGAGCGGCACGGGCTTGTCGGCCCTGGCCTCGGTGTCCGGCGTTGCCGGCTCGCCCACCAGCTTCAGCCTGATGGCCAGCCTGAACAGCGCCCTGCCCTCGCCCTACGGCGACGCCGGCGCGCAGGCCCTGGCGGGCTTCAACGTCCTCGTCAGCCCGGGCACGCTGATCCTGATGAGCGCCAACACGCACGTGGCCGTCAACGGCAGCGACATCGTGGACAACACCGACCTGATGAGCCAAGCCAGCCTGCGCTTCCTGCAGCCCGGCGACGGCGTGACCGTGGGCAGCACCGGCACGCGCCAGGCCTTTGCCAGCTTCGGCGCCGGCACCCTGACGCCCAGCTCCTCGGGCCTGCTGTCAGCCAGCTTCGCCAACTACAGCGCCGAGGCCACCCGGCTGCAGGCACGCTTATCCGTGTCCACCGGCCTGGCCACGCCCATCGCCGCCGTGCCCGAGCCCAGCTCGCTGGCCCTGCTGGCCGCCGGTGGCGCGCTGGTGTTCGGCGCCGCTCGCCGCCGCAAGGCCGCCTGAGCAGCCGCGCCTGCGCCATGAAAAAGCCGCCCCTCGGGGCGGCTTTTTGCTGCCTGGCGCCAGCGCGCGAGATCAGCCTTCCAGCTGGCCCAGGTCGCGCACGGCGCCCTTGTCGGCGGACGTCGCCAGCAGCGCGTAGGCCTTGAGCGCCGCGCTCACCTTGCGGGGGCGCGCCTCGGCCGGCTTCCAGCCCTTGGCGTCTTGCTCGGCGCGGCGCTTGGCCAGCTCCTCGTCGCTGACCAGCACGTCGATGGTGCGGTTCGGGATGTCGATGCGGATGCGGTCGCCGTTGCGCACCAGGCCGATCGCGCCGCCGGCTGCCGCCTCGGGCGAGCAGTGGCCGATGGACAAGCCCGAGGTGCCGCCCGAGAAACGGCCGTCGGTCAGCAGCGCGCAGGCTTTGCCCAAGCCTTTGCTCTTGATGTAGCTGGTGGGGTAGAGCATTTCCTGCATGCCCGGGCCGCCCTTGGGGCCTTCGTAGCGCACCACCACGACGTCACCGGCCTTGACCTTGTCGTCCAGGATGTTGGCGACCGCCTCGTCCTGGCTCTCGACGACGTGCGCCGGGCCTTCGAACACCAGCAGGCTGTCGTCCACGCCGGCGGTCTTCACCACGCAGCCGTCCAGCGCGATGTTGCCGCGCAGCACGGCCAGGCCGCCTTCCTTGCTGAAGGCATGCTCGAACGAGCGGATGCAGCCCTCGGCGCGGTCCAAGTCCAGGCTGGGCCAGCGGGTGTTCTGGCTGAAGGCGACTTGCGTCGGGATGCCGGCGGGGCCGGCCCTGTAGAAGGTCTTGACCGCGTCGCTCGGGTTGCGGGCGATGTCCCACTGGTCCAGCGCGTCCTTCAGGGTCTTGGCGTGCACGGTGGGCGCGTCGGTGTGCAGCTTGCCGGCGCGGTCCAGCTCGCCCAGGATGGCCATGATGCCGCCGGCACGGTGCACGTCTTCGATGTGGTACTTGTTGGTGTTGGGCGCCACCTTGCACAGCTGCGGCACGTCGCGCGAGAGGCGGTCGATGTCGCTCATGTCGAAATCGATGCCGGCCTCCTGCGCCGCAGCCAGGATGTGCAGGATGGTGTTGGTGGAGCCGCCCATGGCGATGTCCAGCGTCATCGCGTTCTCGAAGGCCTTCTTGCCGATGGCGCGCGGCAGCACGCTCGCGTCGTCCTGCTCGTAGAAGCGCTTGCACAGCTCCACGGCGGTGCGGCCGGCCTGCTTGAACAGTTCTTCGCGGTCGGCGTGCGTGGCCACCACCGTGCCGTTGCCGGGCAGCGAGAGGCCCAGCGCCTCGGTCAGGCAGTTCATGGAGTTGGCCGTGAACATGCCCGAGCAGCTGCCGCAGGTGGGGCAGGCCGAGCGCTCGACCTCGGCCAGGTCGGCGTCGCTGACCTTGCTGTCGGCGGCCATGACCATCGCGTCGATGAGGTCCAGCTTCTTGATCTCGATGGTGGCGGTGCCGGGCACGGCCAGGCGCACCTTGCCGGCTTCCATCGGGCCGCCGGAGACGAACACCACGGGGATGTTCAGCCGCATCGCGGCCATCAGCATGCCGGGGGTGATCTTGTCGCAGTTGGAGATGCACACCAGCGCGTCGGCGCAGTGGGCGTTGACCATGTACTCGACCGAGTCGGCAATGATGTCGCGGCTGGGCAGCGAATACAGCATGCCGTCGTGGCCCATCGCGATGCCGTCGTCCACGGCGATGGTGTTGAACTCCTTGGCCACGCCGCCCACGCGCTCGATCTCACGCGCCACCAGCTGGCCCAGGTCCTTCAGGTGCACGTGGCCGGGCACGAACTGGGTGAAGGAGTTGGCGATGGCGATGATGGGCTTCGCGAAGTCGTCGTCCTTCATGCCGGTGGCGCGCCACAGCGAGCGGGCGCCCGCCATGTTGCGGCCGGCGGTGGAGGTCTTGGAGCGGTAAGGCGTGGGCATGGCAGCAGTCGGTGCGGATGCAAGGGAGCTGCGATTGTCCGGCGGCGCCGGCGCCAGGGTTATTCCAAAAGCGCCCCGAAAGCTCGGTTGCCCCTTACCGAATGCTCCGCGCCGGCGACGCGCCAGGCCTGCACCACCGCCCAGCTCAGCTCGGGCAGCAGGAACAGCAGCAGCACCGGCTCGCCCGTCTGCGCCCAGGTCCAGGCCATCCACAGGCTGAACAGCGCCCGCGCTGCGGCGTCATGCCGGCCGAGTTGACGCGTCGGCTGACGCAGCCGCAGCACGCTCCACACCATCACCACGCTGCCCATCAGCAGTGCGAACAGCAGCTGCATCGGCGCGAAGGCCGGCAAGGGCTGGCCGCCCAGCGCCTGGTTGACGGCGCTCAGCTGCCCGAAGGCGATGGCAAACGTCCACGGCGTGGCGAAGGGCGCGGTGACGACCAGGTCGTACACGGCGCTGGCCTGCACGACACGGCGAAACTGGGCGGGGCTGAAGGCGGGCATGGGCGCAGAGTGAAGTGACGAAGGCGCGCAGCGTCACCCCTGGACTACGCTCCAGGGTCAAGGCTTTTTTGACACCCCATGCAGATCGGCACCCTAAGCGAGCGCACCGGCCTCTCCCGCGACAGCCTGCGCTTCTACGAGAAGCGCGGCCTGCTGCAGGCGCGCCGCAGCGCCAACGGCTACCGCGACTACCCCGAGGACGCCGTGCAATGGCTGGGCTATGTGCGCACCGCGCAGCAGCTGGGCTTCACGCTGGCCGAGATTGCGGCCGACCTGCCACAGCTGGTCCAAGGCGAGGACGCCGGCCCGGCGCTGCGGGCCACGCTGACGCGCAAGCTGGCCGACATCGACGCCCGCATCAGCGCGCTGCAAGGCCTGCGCACCACGCTGGCCACGCGGCTGGCCGAGACGCCCGAAGCCGGCGCCAGTTGCCCGCTGCGGCCGCAGGCCTGAGCGCGTTCAGGCCACGGCGCTGCGCACCGCCTCGCGCACCAGGCCGTCGAGCCGGCCGGTGATGCTGGTCAGTTCGCCCGACACCACGGCGAACTCGCGCCCGGCCGTGCCGGCCCGCGCCGCCACCACCTGCGCGTTGAAGGACACGATGCGCGCATGCTTGGCGATCTGCTCGATGTCGCCCATCACCGTGGTGAGCTGCTTCTTGGCCTGCGCAGCCTGCTGGCGGGCCAGGTCTTCATAGACCTGCGTGAGCCGGTTCAGCGTGGCCAGCAACGGGGTGGCGGCCTCCACCAAGGCCTCCAGCTGCGCCGGCGCGTTGAAGGCCTGCGCGGCAATCGCGTCCAGCGTGCGGCGCGCCTGGTCGATGAACGCGAGGATGCGCTCGTTGGCCTTGTCGGCGCCGAAGTAGGCCTCGGTCAGCGCCTCACCCAACGCCTGCGGAGCCAGCTCGCCCGTAAGCAGGGCGCCATGCGCGTCGCCAAAGGTCGCCAGCGCCTCCCGCGCCGTGAGCAGCGCGCCTTCGCGCCCCTGCGCGGCCAGCACGGCATACAGCACGACGCGCTGCGACGTGAAGCGGCGGCGCCCCGACAGGTTGATGGTCTTGCCGAACAACTCGCCGGCCGTCTGTGCACGCACAGCGGGCGTGGCTCGCTTTGGTGCATCGCCGGGGGCACGCGACTGGTGCAGCATGATGGGTCTCCGTGATCTGGTTCACGACGGACATCCGGGCCGCCAGGCCCGCCGTCGCCTCATCACGAGGGTTAGCACGGGGCATGCCAATCACGGCAGGCGCCGCCGCGTGGCGCGTTAGGCCAATGCTGCCAGGCGCTTCACGGCCTCGGCCAGCGTCTCGTCCCGCTTCGCGAAGCAAAAGCGCACATGCCGGCGCTCCTGCGGCTGCTGATAGAAGACCGACAGCGGGATGGCGGCGACGCCGATCTCGGTGGTCAGCCAGCGGGCGAAGTCCAGCTCGTTCAGGTCGGACACGGCGCTGTAGTCCACCGTCTGGAAGTACGTGCCCTCGCAGGGCAGCAGCTTCAGCGGCGTGGCCGCCAACGCGGCGCGGAAGGCGTCGCGCTTGGCCTGGTAGAAGCCGCTCAGGCCCTGCCACGGCGCGGGGTCGGCCAGGTAGGAGGCCAGCGCGTGCTGCGTCGGCGTGTGCACGGTGAACACGGTGTACTGGTGCAGGCGCCGGAACGCGGCACTCAGCGCCGGTGGCGCAGCGACGAAGCCGACCTTCCAGCCCGTCACGTGGAAGGTCTTGCCGAAGCTGCTGACGAGGAAGCTGCGCTCGCGCAGCGCCGGGTGGCGCGCCACGCTTTCGTGCGGCGCGCCGTCGTAGACCATGTGCTCGTAGACCTCGTCGCTGATGACGAAGAGGTCATGGGCTTCAGCGATGCGTTCCAGTTCCTGCAGGTCCGCGCGGGTGGCCACGCGGCCGCTGGGGTTGTGCGGCGTGTTGATGACGAGGGCGCGCGTGCGCGGCGTGACGGCGGCGCGCACGGCGGCCCAGTCGATGCGGTAATCCGCCGTCATCGGCACGCCCACCGGCACGGCGCCGGCCAGGCGGATGGCGGGGTCGTAGCTGTCGTAGGCGGGCTCGATGATGAGGACTTCGTCGCCCGCGCCGACGCAGGCGTGCAGCGCCGTGATGAGGCCCTGCGTGCCGCCAGCGGTGATGGTGATGTCGCTGCCGGCGTCGTAGGCGGCGCCGTACAGCGTGTTGAGCTTGGCCGCCACGGCCTCGCGCAGCGCCGGCACACCGGTCATCGGCGGGTACTGGTTGTGGCCGGCGGCCATCGCGTCGGTGACGGCCTGCAGCAGCCCTGGGTCGGCGCCGAAGTCCGGGAAGCCCTGGCCGAGGTTGACGGCGCCATGCTCGGCCGCCAGCGCCGACATGACGGTGAAGATGGTGGTGCCGGTGTTGGGCAGCTTTTGTGGCAGGGCAGGCATGGGCGGCGGGGCGGTTGCGTTGGCCACGCATTGTGGCGAGGCCTGCGGCCGCCCCGCGCCGGTCATTGCAGCGGCGTCTGCTGAAGCCGGGCGATGCGCTGATCCATCGGCGGGTGGCTGGAGAACAGCGCCAGCCAGCCGCTGGGCCGCGCGCTGATGCCCATGGCCTGCAGCGCCTTGGGCATCTCGCCCGGGTCCAGACCGTGAAGCCGGGCCAGCGCGTTGATCATGGGCTGCTTGTGCCCCATCAGCCGCGCCGCATCGGCATCGGCGCGGAACTCCCGCTGGCGCGAGAACCAGGCCACCACCATCGCCGCCACCACGCCCAGCAGCAGGTCCAGCACCACGGTCGTCACGTAGTAGCCGATGCCGGGGCCTTCCTGGTTGTTGCGCAGCACCAGCTTGTCCACCACGTAGCCAATGACGCGCGACAGGAACACGACGAAGGTGTTCATGACGCCCTGGATGAGCGCCATCGTGACCATGTCGCCGTTGGCGACGTGAGCCACCTCGTGGCCGATGACGGCCTCCACTTCCTCACGCGTCATGGACTGCAGCAGCCCGGTGGACACGGCCACCAGCGCCGAATTCTTGAACGCACCCGTCGCGAAGGCGTTGGGCGGGCCATCGTAGATGCCCACCTCGGGCGCGCGGATGCCCGCTGCCGCCGAGAAGCGTGCGACGGTGGTCACCAGCCAGCGGTGGGTCGGGTCTGGCGAGCCATCGATGATCTGCACCCCGGCGGTCCACTTGGCCATCGGTTTGCTGATCAGCAGCGAGATGAACGCGCCGCCAAAGCCCATCACCACCGCGAAGGCGAGCAGGCCGCCGACGCTCAGGCCGTTGGCCGTGAGGAACTGGTTCAACCCCAGCAGGTGCACGGCCAGGCCCAGCACCAGCATGACGCCCAGGTTGGTGAGCAGGAACAGCATGACGCGTTTCATATGCAAACTCTCTGTGGTGGTGGCGGGGTGTCAGTCGAAGATGTCGCTGAGCCAGGACTTGCGGCGATAGCCGGACTTGTGGCCGTAGTCGGAATCAACGAAATCCGGGCGGCGCTGGCCCTGCGGCATGTGCGGGGGCGCCACGGGCACAGCAGGGGCAGCGGCGGCAGAGCGCTCGATCAGCTTGTCCAGCTCGCCGCGGTCCAGCCAGACGCCGCGGCAGCTGGGGCAGTAGTCGATCTCGACACCTTGGCGCTCGGCCATGACCAGGGTGGCATCGGGGCAGGTGGGGCACTTCATGGACGATCCTCGTGGTGATGACGCAAACAAGGCGGCAGACGCTCGCGCATCAGCGTGCGGGCTCGCGCAGCCGGCGCAGCGGCGTGGCACGGCGCGGCAGGCGGTGCAGCAGGCGTGCCAACAGCCGTTGCGCGCGGGCCAGGGCCTCGTCAAACGCTGCACGCCACTGACTGGCCACCGCCGTGACGATGACGCTGCCGGCCCCGGCCGTGTGCAGCGTCAGCTGGCAGCGCTTGTCCACGCCACCGCGGGGGCCGTTGACATCGGTCAGCTGCACCGTGACCCGCGGGACGCGCGAGGACAGCCGCTGCAGCGCCGCACGCAGCCGCAGGCGTGCCAACTCACGGAGGTCGCCGGCATGAGGCGCACGGCAACTGAACAAGACTTGCATGGCAGGACTCCAGCAGTGGAAGGAGTCCGTAACGTAGGGGCGTCAGCACGCCGCTCACAGCAAGCAATTCGGGAGCGTCACTTCCAAAGCGCGGAAGCCTGACACTCGCCGCCGACGCGTCAGCGCATCGGCGTGTTCAGGCAGCGCAGCTCCGGCGCCTGCCAGCCCCAGACGACGCGGGCCTCGCCCTGGTGCTCCCAGTAGGTCTCGTTGCGGCCCTGGTAGCGGCTGCCGCTGGCGGCGGGCTGCTGCGTCATCAGCGAGCGCTGGTCGCCACGCTCGGCGATGAGGCTGGGCGGCTCGGTGGCGTTGAAGAAGCTGACCGTCACCTCGCTGCGGTCATCGCACTGCCAACGCGCCGTGGCGGACACCGGCACCAACCGGTAGCGCGCCTGCAGTTCCAGCAGCCGGCGGGCCGACGACTCGCGCACGCAGGCCACGCGGGCCGCCGTGTCGGTGGCGGACGCCGCGTCCGGCCCGGCCTTCCAGCAATCGTGGCGCTCACGCCGCCAGCCCTGCTGCTCGGCCGCCAGCACCGGCGGGCGCTCGTTCACGGCGCGCTGCTGCGCAGCGGTGAACGCCTGGGCCACGCGCGCATCCAGCAGCGCCAGCCCGGCGCGTTCGCATACCAGCGCCTCCACGCTGCCGCGCGGCTGGCGGGTGCGGCAGGTGGGCGCGCGGCGGGCCTCGTCCAGCGCCTGCTGCACGCGGGCGCACCAGGCCGGCGTGTCGCGCGCCGGCAGGTCACGCAGGCCCAGTTGGTGTTCAACGGCGCCCTGCCACTCGGCGCTGCCCAGGTCCGGCGCGTGGCCGTCACCGCCGAGGCGGGCCTGCACGTCGCGCTGCCAGCGGGCGTCGCACGACGGCGCTGCGCCGTGCGCAAGCATCGAGAGGCAGATCAGCGTGGCAGCGAGCAGGGTCTTCATCGGCAACTCCCGGCGCGCGGCCGTCGATCAAAGGAATCGTTCCAGCAGGCGCTTGGAGGCCTTGTCCAGCGCCCAGCGATCCGGCACCTGCAGCTGCACGCCGTGCGTGGACGTGATGAGCAGCCGCCCCTCCTCCAGCCGGCGGATGTCTTCCTCGCTCTTCAGCACGAAGTCCACCTCGCCGCGGTCGGTCTGGATGCGCCAGGTGCTGGGCGTGGCGAAGGTGTTCACCGAGATCAGCCGCTGCAGCACGGGGTGGAACTCGCGCGCCGCCAGCTCGGCCTCCAGCACGCGGCGGAACGCGTCAGGCAGTGCGGACAGGCGCGGCACCCAGGCCAGCTCGTGGCCATGCACGCCGATGAGCGACACGCCCTCGTCCGGCGCCGAGATCGGGTGGGCGCGCACGGGCGTCACGCCGGCGTGCGTGGCGCCGTCCAGGTCGGTCAGCACCAGCTTGCCGTGGGCATCCACGGCGAGGTCACGAAAAGGCAGATCGCTCATGCGTTCACCGTGTGTGCATTGGGGTTGGGGGCGACGTCGTGCTCTTCCAGGTCTTCCTGGTCTACACGCCGGGCCTGGGCCTCCCACAGGCGCCAGTAGTGGCCCTGCTTGGCGATCAGCTCGTCATGCGGGCCCAGCTCGACGATCTCGCCGCGGTCCATGACGACCAGGCGGTCGGCCTTGCGCAGCGTGGACAGCCGGTGGGCGATGGCGATGGTGGTGCGCCCCTTCACGAGGTTGTCCAGCGCGCGCTGGATTTCCTTCTCGGTCTCGGTGTCCACGGCGCTGGTGGCTTCGTCGAGGATGAGGATGGCCGGGTCGATCAGCAGCGCGCGGGCGATGGAGATGCGCTGGCGCTCGCCGCCCGACAGGCCCTGGCCGCGCTCGCCGACGAGGCTGTCGTAGCCGTGAGGCAGGCGCAGGATGAACTCGTGCGCGTGGGCGGCGCGGGCGGCCGCGACGATCTCGTCACGTGTGGCGCCCGGCTTGCCGTAGGCGATGTTCTCGGCAATGGTGCCGAAGAACAGGAAGGGCTCCTGCAGCACGAGGCCGATGTGGCTGCGGTAGTCGGCCACCTTGACGCGGCGCAGGTCCACGCCGTCCACCTTGATGGCGCCCTCGGTCACGTCGTAGAAGCGGCAGATCAGGTTCACCAGCGTGCTCTTGCCCGAACCACTGTGGCCCACCAGGCCTACCATCTCGCCAGGGCGGATGTCCAGGTTCAGCGTGCGGATGACCGAGCGCGAGCCGTAGCGGAAGTTGACGCCCTGCATCGAGATGGCGCCCGTGACGTTCTCGAACGGCAGCGGATTGACCGGGTCGGGCACGTTGGACACGTGGTCCAGGATGTCGAAGATGCGCTTGGCGCCGGCCGCGGCCTTCTGCGTGACGGAGACGATGCGGCTCATCGAGTCCAGCCGCGAGTAGAAGCGGCCGATGTAGGCCAGGAAGGCTGTCAGCACGCCGACCGTGATGCTCTGGTGCGCGATCAACCAGATGCCGATACCCCAGACGACGAGCAGACCCATCTCGGTCAGCAGCGCGACGGTGGGCGTGAACAGGCTCCAGGTCTTGTTCAGCCGGTCGTTCACCTGCAGATTGGCGGCGTTGGCGGCCTTGAAGCGCCGCGCCTCGCGCGCCTCCTGCGCGAAGGCCTTGACGACGCGGATGCCGGGAATGGTGTCGGCCAGGATGTTGGTGACCTCGCCCCATACGCGGTCGATCTTCTCGAAGCCGGTGCGCAGCCGGTCGCGCACGAGGTGGATGAGCCACGCGATGAAGGGCAGCGGCACCAGCGTCGCCAGCGCCAGCCCCGGGTGGATGCTGAACAGGATGACCGCCGTCATGCCCAGCATCAGCACGTCGGTGATGAAGTCCAGCGCATGCAGGCTGAGGAACACACTGATGCGGTCGGTCTCCGAGCCGATACGCGCCATCAGGTCGCCGGTGCGCTTGTTGCCGAAGTACTCCAGCGACAGGCCCAGCAGGTGCTCGAAGGTGGCGGTGCGCAGGTCTGCCGCGATGCGCTCGGACACCAGCGCCAGCAGGTAGGTCTTGGCCCAGCCCAGCATCCAGGACAGCAACGCCGCGCCGGCCAAGCCGCTCAGCAGCAGCGCCACCAGCCCGGTGTCGATGGCCTGGCCGTTCTGGAAGGGGATGAGCACCCGGTCCATCAGCGGCATGGTGAGGTAGGGCGCCACCAGCGTCGCGCCCGTGGCGCCCAGCATCAGCGCAAAGCCGAGCAAGAGCTGGCCCTGGTAGGGCTTGGCAAAGCGCCACAGCCGCAGCAGCACCCAGGTGCTGGGCGGCGCGCTGGACTCGCCGAAATCGAAGTCCTCGCCCTCCTCCTCGGGCTCGGGCAGCGGCTGGCCGGCCAGGCGCTGCACCTCGCGCTCAAAGGCGTCCACCAGGCGCACGGCCGCGGGGTTGCCCGCCAGCGTGAACCGCCAGCGCGCCAGGCGGCCGGACGCATCAGACAGTTCGAGGAAGGCCAAGCCACCGTGGTCGCTGAGCTTGAGCGCCTGGCCCGGCGCCAGCGCGTGTTCGCTCCAGGTGCCGGTGGCGGGTTCGAAGGCGCGCAGGTGTGAACTCGTCAACGCCAGCAGGCCCTGGGCGAAACGCCCCTGCGCGTCCAGGTCAACCTCCACGGTCGCCAGCACGTTCTCGCCAGCCAGGAGCCGCCCCTGCAGCGCGGCCGATTGCGGATGAGGTGCTGTCACTGGAAGTAGGTCTTGCATGCAGTTGTTGGCTCGGAAGGGCTGACGCGATTCTCCCCGATGACTTCGGCGCACAATTCCGGGCGCCCGCCGCGCCCAAACCACCCCCATGAGCAAAAAAGAAGACATCCGCCTGCTGCGCATCAACTACCTGCGCGGTCCCAACATGTGGACCTACCGGCCTGTGCTGGAGGTCTGGCTGGACCTGGGCGAGTTGGAGGACTTCCCCTCCAACCTGCTGCCCGGCTTCAACGACCGCCTGACCGCCGCCCTGCCCGCCCTCATCGAACACCACTGCGGCGTCGGCGAGCGCGGTGGCTTCATCGAGCGCCTGCGTGACGGCACCTGGATGGGCCATGTGCTGGAGCACATCGTCATCGAGCTGCTGAACCTGGCCGGCATGCCCACCGGCTTCGGCCAGACGCGCAGCACCAGCCAGCGCGGCGTCTACCGCATGGTGTTCCGCGCCCGCGACGAGCAGGTGGCCCGCGCGGCGCTGGCCGAGGGCCACGCCCTCATCATGGCCATGATCAACGACCAGCCCTTCGACGTGCCCGCCGCCGTCGCCCGGCTGCGCGACAAGCTGGACGACTGCTACCTGGGCCCCTCCACGGCCGCCATCGTCGCGGCCGCGACCGACCGCCGCATCCCGCACATCCGCCTGAACGACGGCAACCTCGTGCAGCTGGGCCACGGCGCGCGCCAGCGCCGCATCTGGACGGCCGAGACCGACATGACCAGCGCCATCGCCGAAGGCATTGCTGGCGACAAGGACCTGACCAAGACGCTGCTCAAGGCCGTGGGTGTCCCGGTGCCCGAGGGTGAAGAGGTCAAGACCGCCGCCGCCGCCTGGCGCGCCGCGCAGGACATCGGCCTGCCCGTCGTCATCAAGCCCAGCGACGGCAACCATGGCCGCGGCGTCACGCTGGACATCACGAACGAAGCCGACTGCGAGGCCGCCTTCAAGCTGGCGGACGAGGAAGGCTCGTCGGTGCTGGTGGAAAGCTACATCCGCGGCAACGAGCACCGCGTGCTGGTGGTTGGCGGCCAGGTCGTGGCGGCCGCGCGCGGCGAGGCCGCGTGGATCCACGGCGACGGCACGCACACCGTGGCCCAGCTGATCGACCTGCAGATCAACACCGACCCGCGCCGCGGCGTCACCGAGGAGTTCCCGCTCAACAAGATCGTGCTGGGCGACGACCCCGTCGTGCTGCTGGACCTGCAGCGCCAGGGCGTCACGCCCGAGTCCGTGCCGGCGGCCGGCAAGGCGGTGCTGATCCAGCGCAACGGCAATGTCGCCATCGACTGCACGGCCGAGGTCCACCCCGAGGTGGCGCATGCCGTGTCGCTGGCCGCGCGCACCGTGGGGCTGGACATCGCCGGCGTGGACCTTGTCACCGAGGACATCGCCAAGCCGCTGAGCGAGACCGGCGGCGCCATCGTCGAGGTGAACGCCGGCCCCGGCCTGCTGATGCATTTGAAGCCTGCCGGCGGCGCGCCGCAGCCCGTGGGCCAGGCCATCATCGACCACCTGTTTGCCGAGGACGAGACCGGCCGCATTCCCATCGTCGGCGTGGCCGGCTCGCGCGGCGGGCGCCAGATCGCCCGCCTCGTCGCCTGGCTGCTGCACTTGAACGGCCGCCATGTGGGACTGGCCTGCCGTGACGGCCTGTTCCTGGGCACGCGCTGTGTCGAGAAGAAGGACAGCGCCCGCTGGGACGCCGCCCACCGCCTGCTGATGAACCGCGGCGTGAACGCGGTCGTCGTCGAGAACGATGCCGCCAGCATCCTGCGCGACGGCCTGGCCTATGACCGCGCCAGCGTCGGCGTCGTCACCGACCTGGACGGCATCGCCGGCCTGGCCGAGTTCGACGTGCAGGACGTGGACCAGCTCTACAAGGTGCTGCGCACCCAGGTCGACGTGGTGCTCAGCGACGGCGCCAGCGTGCTGCATGCGGCCCACCCGCGCCTGGTGGATATGGCTGAGCTCAGCGATGGCGAGGTCGTCTTCTACGCCGAGGACGGCAGCCTGGACGCGCTGCAGCGCCACCGCGACCGCGGCGGCCGTGCCGTCTTCCTGCGCGGCGGTGCGGCGGTGCTGGCCCACGGCCCGGCCGAGACGCCCGGCGCCAACATCGACGCGCTGCTGCGCCGCTTCGGCGCCCCCGCCCCCGACGCCGCCACGCTGCTGGCCGCCGTGGCCGCGGCCTGGGCGCTGGGCATTTCACCCGAGCTGATCGCTGCCGGCCTGGACACCTTCGTGCCCGAGCTCCACCTCGCCTGACGTCAACAGACCCCACAACACCATGGACGTTTCCCGCACCCGCGCGCTGCGCGGCCCCAACATGTGGAGCCGCCACACGGCCATCGAGGCCGTCGTGCATTGCAATGACGCCGAGCGCTCGCTGGAGCGCCTGCCCGGCTTCGAGGCCCGCCTGCGCCAGCGCTTCCCCACCATCGGCGCGCTGCGCGGCGACGCCTCGCTGGCCCAGGTGCTGGAGCAGGCCACGCTGGCGCTGCAAGCCCAGGCCGGCTGCCCGGTCACCTTCAGCCAGACCCATGTCACGCCAGAGGCCGGCACCTACCAGATCGTCATCGAGTACAGCGAAGAGGATGTCGGTCGCCTCGCCTTCGAGCATGCGGTGCAGCTGGTCAACGCCGCGCTGGACGACAGCCCGTTCGATGCCGACACCGTGCTGGCCGCCCTGCGCGAACTGGACGAGGACATCCGCCTCGGCCCGTCCACCGGCTCCATCGTCAACGCGGCCATCGCCCGCGGCATCCCGTTCCGGCGCCTGACGCAGGGCAGCCTGGTGCAGTTCGGCTGGGGCGCCAAGCAGCGCCGCATCTGGGCCGCCGAGGTCGATGCGACCAGCGCCGTCAGCGAATCCATCGCGCAGGACAAGGACCTCTGCAAGCGCCTGCTGCAGGCAGCCGGGGTGCCGGTGCCCATCGGCCGCCCGGTGGACTCGCCGGATGACGGCTGGGCCGTGGCCCAGGAGATCGGCCTGCCGGTCGTCGTGAAGCCGCAGGACGGCAACCAGGGCAAGGGCGTGACGGTCAACGTCGTCGACCGCGCCCACTTCGACATCGCCTACAAGGCCGCCGACGAGATCGGCCAGGTCATGGTCGAGAAGTTCCTGCCGGGCGGCGACTACCGGCTGCTGGTGATCGGCGACAAGCTCATCGCCGCCGCCCGCCGCGACCCGCCGCATGTCATCGGCGACGGCCAACTGACCGTCAAGCAGTTGGTCGACAAGGTCAACAGCGACCCCCGCCGAGGTGACGGCCACGCCACCTCGCTGACCAAGATCCGCTTCGACGACATCGCCGTCGCGCGCCTCACGCAGCAAGGCCTGACGCCCGAGTCCGTGCCCGAGAAGGGCCAGCGCGTCATCCTGCGCAACAACGCCAACCTGTCCACCGGCGGCACCGCCACCGACGTGACGGACGACGTGCACCCCGAAGTGGCCGCCCGCGCCATCGCGGCCGCGCAGGTCGTGGGCCTGCATGTGTGCGGCGTGGACGTGGTGGCCGAGAGCGTGCTGCGCCCGCTGGAGGAGATCAACGGCGGCATCGTCGAGGTCAACGCCGCGCCGGGCCTGCGCATGCACCTGAGCCCCAGCTTCGGCAAGGGCCGAAACGTCGGCGAGGCCATCATCGGCCACCTGTTCGGCACGGGCAACAAGGCCGAGGACGGCCGCATCCCGGTCGTGGCCGTCACGGGCACCAATGGCAAGACCACCGTGACGCGCCTGATCGCGCACATGTTCGCCAGCTGCGGGCTGAAGGTCGGCATGACCAACACCGACGGCGTCTACGTGGACGGCCGCCAGATCGACAGCGGCGACTGCTCCGGCCCCAAGAGCGCCCGCAACGTGCTGATGCACCCGGACGTGGAAGCTGCCGTGCTGGAAACCGCGCGCGGCGGCATCCTGCGCGAAGGCCTGGGCTTTGACCGCTGCCAGGTGGCCGTCGTCACCAACGTCGGCGCGGGCGACCACCTGGGCATGAACTTCCTGCACACCGCGGAAGACCTGGTGCTGGTCAAGCGCGTCATCGTGCAGAACGTGGCGCCGAGCGGCTACGCGGTGCTGAACGCCACCGACCCGCTGACCGCGCAGATGGCCGCCATCTGCCCCGGCCAGGTCATCTACTTCGCGGCCGATCGCCACCACCCGGTGATGGCCACGCACCGTGCCCAGGGCAAGCGCTGCGTCTACGTGGACGGCGACCAGCTCGTCGCCGCGCAGGGCGTGTGGCGCGAGAGCATCCCGCTGCGCGACATCCCGCTGACGCGCGGCGGCGTCATCGGCTTCCAGGTCGAGAACGCGATGGCCGCCGTCGCCGCGGCCTGGGGCGTGGGGCTGGACTGGGACACCATCCGCCGCGGCGTGGGCAGCTTCGCGAATGACGCCGACAACGCGCCCGGCCGCTTCAACGTGATGGACTACCGCGGCGCCACCGTCATCGCCGACTACGGCCACAACGGCGACGCGATGAAGGCACTGGTCGGCGCCGTCGCCGCGATGCCGGCGAAGAAGCGCGTCGTTGTCATCAGCGGCGCAGGCGACCGGCGCGACGAGGACATCCGCGTGCAGACCGAGATCCTCGGCGCCGCGTTCGACGACGTCGTGCTGTACGAAGACGCCTGCCAGCGCGGCCGCGAGGCCGGCGAGGTGGTGGCGCTGTTGCGTGCCGGCCTGCAGGGCGCCACGCGCACCACGCACATCGAGGAGATCGTCGGCGAGTTCCTCGCCATCGACCGGGCGCTGGCCCGCCTGCAGCCGGGCGACCTGTGCCTGGTGCTGGTGGACCAGGTGGAGGAAGCGCTGGCGCACCTGGCCAAGCGCATCGCCGAAGGCTGATGGCCCGCCCGCCGCACCACCGCGACGGCGCGTTCCAGAACAACCACGGCGACTTCGAACCCAAGTCGCTGGCCGACGTGCTGCGCTGGCGCTGGCAGGCGGCCCGCCAGGGCCTGCCCCGGCCGCCGGTGGAGCCCATCCCCACGCAGCCGGCCGACCTGCCCTTCCTGCACGCCAACCGCGGCCTGGCGCAGCAGCCGGCCGTCACCTGGATAGGCCACGCCACCGTGCTGGCCCAGCTGGGCGGGCTGAACCTGCTGACCGACCCCATCTTCTCGACGCGCGCGTCGCCGGTCTCCTTCGCCGGGCCGCGGCGCGCACAGCCGCCGGGCGTGGCGCTGACCGAGCTGCCGCCCATCGACGCGGTGCTGGTGTCGCACAACCACTACGACCACCTGGACCTGCCCTCCTGCCGCGCGCTGGCGGCGCAGCCGGGCGGCGGCCCGCTGTTCGTCGTGCCGCTGGGGCTGGCCGACTGGTTCCGGCGGCGCGGCATCGCGCGCGTCGTGGAGCTGGACTGGTGGCAGCACACGCCGCTGGACGGCGTGGAGATCACGCTGGTGCCGGCTCAGCACTGGTCCGCCCGAGGCCTGAACGACCGGCTCAAGACGCTCTGGGGCGGCTTCGCGGTGTTCGCGCCGGACTGCCAGCTGTTCTTCGCGGGCGATACCGGCTACTCCCGCGACTTTGCCGACATCCGCGCGCGCTTCGCACCCCGGCAACGCGACGGTGGCTTCGACATCGCGCTGCTGCCCATCGGCGCCTACGAACCGCGCTGGTTCATGGCGCCGCAGCATGTCAACGTGGAGGAGGCGCTCAACATCCACGCCGACCTGGGCGCCAAGCGCTCGCTGGGCGTGCACTGGGGCACCTTCGAGCTGACCGACGAATCGCTGGACGAGCCGCCCCGCCAGCTGCGCGCCCAGCGCGCCGCGCGCGGGCTGGACGAGGGCGCGTTCTTCACGCTGCCCATCGGCGCCACGCACCGCCTGCCGCCACGCGGCTGAGCCCTGCCAAGGGCGACTCAGTGCGCGTGGGCCGGCGCGGCTTCGCGCAGCTCCTGGCGCGCCCGGCGCAGCACGTCACGCGAGGAATGCAGCGCCAGCCCCGCCATCGCCACGGCCACCAGCAGGTCCGGCCAGGCCTGACCCGTCAGCGCCACGCCGCCGGCGGCGGCCACCACGGCCACATTGCCCAGCGCGTCGTTGCGGCTGCACAGCCACACGGCGCGCATGTTGGCGTCGCCCTCGCGGAAGGCATAGAGCATCAGCGCCACGCCCACGTTGGCCGCCAGCGCCAGCGCGCCGACGATGCCCATGGTGGCCGCCTCCGGTGCGGCGCCGGCCCAGGCGGACCAGGCCGCGTGCGCCAGCACGCCCAGCCCGAACACCGCCATGGTCACGCCCTTGAGCCAGGCCAGCCGCGCCCGCCACAGCAGGCCAGCCGACAGCACGGCGAGTGACGCGCCGTAGTTGGCGGCATCACCGATGAAGTCCACCGCGTCGGCCCACAGCGACAGCGAGCCCGCGCGCCAGCCCGAGGCCACCTCGATGACGGCCATCGCGGCGTTGATCAGCAGCGCCGCCCACAGCACGCGCCGGTAGCGCGGCGAATCGGCAGCCGGGCTGCTGCTGCAGTGGTCATGGTCGTGGCAGGCGTGGCTCATGGGGATGCGCAAGGGCTGGTGAACGATGCCGCCATTGCAAACCCTGGAGCCACCCCAGAGTCAAGCGGGATGACGCGCCACAATCGCCGCATGCGCATCGGCGAACTCGCCCGGCTGACGGGCACGGCCATCGACACCATCCGCCACTACGAGCGCGAGGGCCTGCTGGACACGCCCCCGCGCACCGACGCGGGCTACCGCATCTACGGCGCGGCGGACGCCGAGCGCCTGCACTTCATCCGCCGCTGCCGCTCGCTGGACATGAACCTGGCCGAGGTGCGCACGCTGCTGGCGCTGCAGGCCGGCGGCCACTGCGCCGAGACCAGTGCGCTGCTGGAGGCGCACATCGGCCATGTCAGCGCGCGCATCGCGGCGCTGCAGGAACTGGAGCGGGAGTTGCGCGCGCTGCGTGCCCGCTGCACCGGCACCGAGGGCGCCTGCGCCATCCTCGAAGGCCTGGCCCAGCCGGGCGCCGAACCGCCGGCAAAAAACCACATCGGCCACAGCCACTGAAACCGCCGCGCCAGCGGTCGGCTTCTCATGCAGCAGCCGCCGTGGAACCGGCTTTGCCGGGCCACCGGCGGCGCCCCCTTGGGGAGAGGCGCGTGAGCGCCTCGGGGGTGGGTCAGCCCACTCGGCAGACCTTCAGCATGTTCGTACCGCCCGGGTAGCCCATCGGCTCGCCGCAGGTGATGGCGTAGGTGTCGCCGGGCATCAGCACGCCGCGCTCCACGAGGATCTTCTCGGCGGCGGCCAGGGCCTCGTCGCGATCGTCGAAGTCCGGCATCAGCAGCGGCGTGACGTTGCGGTACAGCGCCATGCGGCGCTGGCTGACGACCTTGCTGGTCAGGCCGAAGATGGGCACGTTGATGCGGTGGCGGCTCATCCACAGCGCGGTGGAGCCGGACTCGGTCAGCGCCAGGATGGCCTTGCAGCCCAGGTGATGCGCCGTGAACAGCGCGCCCATCGCGATGGACTGGTCGATGCGGCCGAACTGGCGGCCGGCGAAGTCGGTGTCCAGCGTGACGAACTCGGCCCGCTCGGCTTCCAGCGCGATGGCGGCCATCTGCTCAACGGTCTCGATGGGGAACTTGCCGGCGGCCGTCTCGGCCGACAGCATGACGGCGTCGGTGCCGTCCAGCACCGCGTTGGCGACGTCGGACACCTCGGCGCGCGTGGGCACCGGGTTCACGATCATGGACTCCATCATCTGCGTGGCCGTGATGGACACCTTGTCCAGCTCGCGGGCCATCTTGATCATGCGCTTCTGCAGCGCCGGCACGGCGGCGTTGCCCACTTCCACGGCCAGGTCGCCGCGGGCGACCATGATGCCGTCGGAGGCCTTCAGGATGGCTTCCAGGTGCGGGATGGCTTCGTAGCGCTCGATCTTGGCGATCATGGCCGGCTTGTGGCGATAGGGCTCACCGGCCACGTTGGCCAGCTGGCGCGCCATTTCCATGTCGGTCGCGTTCTTGGGGAAGCTCACCGCCAGGTATTCGCATTGGAAGGACATCGCGGTCTTGATGTCCTCCATGTCCTTGCCGGTCAGGGCCGGGGCCGTCAGGCCGCCGCCCTGCTTGTTGATGCCCTTGTTGTTGGACAGTTCGCCGCCCAGCTTGACGGTGGTGTGCACCTGCGCGCCGCGCACGTGGTCGACCGTCAACACCAGCAGGCCGTCATTCAGCAGCAGCGTGTCGCCGGGCTTCACGTCGCGCGGCAGTTCCTTGTAGTCCAGGCTGGCGATGTCCTGATTGCCGAGCTCGGTGCGGTCGGCGTCGAGGATGAACTTGGCGCCGGGGATGAGCTCGATCTTGTTGTTCTCGAACTTGCCGACGCGGATCTTGGGGCCCTGCAGGTCGGCCATGATGGCCACCGACTTGCCGACGCGCGCCGCAGCCTCGCGCACCATGGTCGCGCGGTCGATGTGGTCCTGCGCCTTGCCGTGCGAGAAGTTCAGGCGCACGACGTCGACGCCGGCGCGGATCATCTGCTCCAGCACCTCCGGCGTGTTGGAAGCGGGGCCGAGGGTGGCGACGATCTTGGTGGCGCGGGTCATGGCTTGTCTCAACTTGTCAGGGGGGCGCGGAATTATGGGCCGCGTGACCTCCGGGAAGTTTCGCCGTGTTTCGGTGCGGCGCGGGCTACAGCTGCTTTTCCAGAAAGGCGCTGAGCGGGTCGGGCGCGTAGCCGCCAAAGGGCCCGCAGGCCACGTAGCCCAGCCGCTCGTACAGCGCCAGCGCCTCGGGCTGGTAGATGCCCGTTTCCAGCCGCGCCAGCCGCACGCCGCGCGCCAGCAGCTCGGCCTCTAACCGCGCCATCAGCCGGCGCGCAAGGCCGCGGCCGCGCTCGCTGTCCAGCACGAACAGGCGCTTGATCTCCCCATACGCCGGCCCCTCGCCCGCCGCGACATGCTTGACGCCACCGCAGGCCAGCAGTTGCTCGCCGCGCCAGATGCCGAAGAAGCTGCCGCCCGGCGGACGCAGCCCGGCCGGCGGCTCGAAGTGGTTGCTCTCGCTGGGGTAGAGCGCGTTCATCAAGGCCTCGGAACGGGCCATCAGCGCCTGGGCCTGGGGGTGGCCCGGGTCGAGGGCTTCGAGCCGCAGGGCAGGGTCATCGATCATGGTCTTGCGCGTTTGGTTACAGCGTGGGCACCGTCATCGCGAGCAGATAGCGCGCGGGCCGGTCCCCGGGGTTGGCAAAGATGCTGCGCCCCTGGCAGCGAAAACTCAGCGAATCGCCGGGCGCGAGCTCGAAGGGCTGCCCCTGCAGCGTGAGCCGCACCTGGCCGTCCAGCAGACACAGGTGGTGCTCCAGCCGCGCCACGGGCGGCTCGTCGTAGACCAGCTCGGCCCCGGGCGCGAGCACCGCCTCGATGACCTCGGTCGCAAAGCCGGCCAGCGGCGGGCAGCGCATGCGGCGCTCGAAGCCGCTGTGCTGGTCGTGCCAGCGCGGCTGGTCGGCCGCGCGCAGCAGGCGCACGGGCAGCGCCTCGGCCTCGGCCAGCAGCCGGCTCAACGGGAGCCCATGCGCACGCGCCAGCCGCGACAGCAGCGTCGCGGTGGGGCTGGTCTCGCCCCGCTCCAGCCGCGACAGCGTCGCCCGGCTGACGCCGCTGCGCGTGGCCAGCTCGTCCAGCGACCAGCCCGCGGCCATGCGCAGCGCCGCCAGCCGCTCGGCCAGTTGGCGCTCGAAGTGGTCTTCGTCGCTCACATCAGAGAAGTTTTCTCCCATATGAGAAGATGCTAGCCGAAATGATCGACCGCCAGACCACCCCCTTCTTGGCCGCCCTGGCCGTCGTGCTGGTCTGGGGCCTGAACTTCCCGCTGTCCAAGGCCTTGTTCAACCAGGTCGGGCCTGCGGGTTTCCTGGGCCTGCGCTACCTGCTGGTGCCGCTGTGCGCCGTGGCCCTGCTGTGCTGGCGCTTCGGGCGGCGCTGGCCCCGCCTGGACCGTGGCGAGGTGTGGCCGCTGGTGCGCCTGACGCTGGTGGGCCAGGGCCTGCACCTGATGCTGTCCAACTACGGCATGCAGGGCTCCACCGCCTTCAGCGCCAGCGTGCTGCTGGCCTGCGGGCCGGTGTTCACCTTGCTGATCCTGCGCTTGAGTGGCGTGGAGCGGCTGTCACGCGGCCAGATCGCAGGCGTTGCCGCAGCGGCGGCGGGCGCACTGCTGTTCATGGCCGACAAGCTGCTGGGCGCCCAGCAGGCGGACTGGCAGGCCGGCCTGGGCGACCTGATGCTGCTGGCCGCCGCCGCGCTGTTCAGCTACTACACCGTGGCCAGCAAGCCGCTGATCCAGCACCACGGCGGTGTCACCGTGCTGGCCTATGGCAGCCTGGTCTGCACGCTGCCCATGCTGGCCTGGTGCGCGCCGGCCCTGCTCGCGATGGACTGGGCCGGCCAGCCCACCTGGGTGTGGAGCGGCGTCGTCTGGCAGGTGGCCGGCGGCGGCTTCATCGGCTGGCTGGCCTGGGGCTGGGCCAACGAGCGGCGCGGTGTGGCACGCACAGCGCCGCTGATCTACCTGATGCCGCTGGTGGCCGGCTTGGCCGCGTGGCTGCTGGGCGGCGAGCAGTTCAGCGCCCACAAATTGCTGGGCGCCGGCGTCATCCTGGCCGGTGTGGCGCTGGCGCAGTTCAGCCCGGGGAACCCAGCCCCTCGCCCAGCCTCGCGTCGCTGAACGCGAGCGAGGTCGGTTGGTCCCCCGGGGGGACGGCGAAGCTCGCAGCGTCGAGCCGCGAGCACATCGCCAAGGCGGGCCGGCTTGGGAGCGGCCCGGCGCTCGGCCCGCACAAAACCGCAATGACGGTCAACCGCGGTTCAGCCTGGCCTCGCGCACATCGGCCACCGCCAGCGCCGTCATGTTGACGATGCGGCGCACCGTGGCCGACGGCGTCAGGATGTGCACGGGCTTGGCGGCGCCCAGCAGCATGGGGCCGATGGTGACGCCCTGGCTCGCACTGATCTTCAGCACGTTGAACAGGATGTTGGCGGCATCCAGCGTCGGCAGCACCAGCAGGTTGGCCGCACCGGTCAGCTTGCTGTCCGGCAGGAAGGCCTGACGCACGCTTTCCGACAGCGCCGCGTCGCCATGCATCTCGCCGTCGCACTCCACCTCGGGGTGGGCGGCTGCGAACAGCTCGTGCGCGCGGCGCATCTTCAGCGCCGACGGCCGCGTGCTGGAGCCGAACATGGAATGACTCACGAACGCCAGCTTGGGCGGCAGCCCGAAGCGGCGCACCTCCTCGGCGGCCATCGCGGCGATGTCGGCCAGCTCCTCGGCGCTCGGGTCATCGTTGACGAAGGTGTCGGTGATGAAGAGCGTCATCTGCTCCAGCATCAGCGCGTTCATCGCGGCAAACTGGCGCGCACCGGGCGCCAGGCCGACGAGGTCGCGCACCTGCTCCAGGTGGCGGTCGAACTTGCCCACCAGACCGCAGATCATCGCGTCCGCGTCGCCCAGCTCGATGGCCAGCGCGCCGATGGCGGTGTTGGAGCGCCGCACGGCCGACTTGGCCATCTCCGGCGTCACGCCGTTGCGCTTCATGCGCGCGTGGTAGGCCTCCCAGTACTGGCGGAAGCGCGGATCGTCCTCGGGGTCGATGACGGCCACGTCGCTGCCCAACTTGAGGCGCAGGCCGGCACGCTGGATGCGCGCTTCCAGCACCGCCGGGCGGCCGATCAGCGTGGGCCGGGCGATGCCCTCGTCCAGCGCCACCTGCACGGCGCGCAGCACGCGCTCGTCTTCGCCTTCGGCATAGATGACACGCGCCTTCTCGGCCTTGGCCGCGTTGAACACCGGGCGCATGAACATGCCAGTCTGGTAGACGAAGCGCTCCAGCGACTGGCGGTAGGCAGCCAGGTCTTCCACCGGCCGCGTGGCCACGCCATCGGCCGCAGCGGCGGCAGCCACCGCAGGCGCGATGCGCAGGATCAGGCGCGCGTCGAAGGGCTTGGGGATCAGGTAGTCGGGCCCGAACGCCAGCTCCTGGCCGGCGTAGGCGGCAGCCACCTCATCCGACGTCTCGGCCTTGGCGAGTGCGGCGATCTCGCGCACGCAGGCCAGCTTCATGCCCTCGGTGATCTTGGTCGCACCGCAGTCCAGCGCGCCGCGGAAGATGTAGGGGAAGCACAGGACGTTGTTGACCTGGTTGGGATAGTCCGAGCGGCCCGTCGCGATGATGCAGTCCGGTCGCGCGGCCTTGGCCAGCTCGGGGCGGATCTCGGGCTCCGGGTTGGCCAGTGCCAGGATGATGGGCTGCGCGCCCATGGTCTTGACCATCTCGGCCGTCAGCACGCCGGCGGCCGAGCAGCCCAGGAAGACGTCGGCGCCATTGACGACATCCGCCAGCGTGCGCGCGGTGGTGACCTGGCAGTAGCGCCGCTTGGACTCGTCCAGCTTGCCGGCCTTGGCGTCCTCACGCTGGCTCTGGATGACGCCGCGCGAGTCGCACACGAACACGTGTTCGCGCTTCACGCCCAGGCCCACCATGACGTCCAGGCAGGCGATGGCCGCCGCGCCCGCGCCTGACACGGCCACCTTGACCGCGCCGATGTCCTTGCCCACCAGCTCCAACCCGTTCAGCAGCGCGGCCGACGAGATGATGGCCGTGCCGTGCTGGTCGTCGTGGAACACCGGGATGTTCATCCGCTTGGACAGCTCGCGCTCAATGTAGAAGCACTCGGGCGCCTTGATGTCCTCCAGGTTGATGCCGCCCAGCGTGGGCTCCATCGCGGCAATGATCTCGATGAGCTTGTCGGGGTCGCGCTCGGCCAGTTCGATGTCGAACACATCGACACCGGCGAACTTCTTGAACAAACAGCCCTTGCCTTCCATCACCGGCTTGGCGGCCAGCGGGCCGATGTCGCCCAGGCCCAGCACGGCCGTGCCGTTGGTGATGACGCCGACGAGGTTGCCGCGCGAGGTGTACTCGGCGGCCAGTGCCGGGTCTTGCTCGATGTCCAGGCAGGGGTAGGCCACGCCTGGCGAGTAGGCCAGCGACAGGTCGCGCTGGTTGCTCAAGGCCTTGGTCGGGGTGACCGAGATCTTGCCGCGCGTCGGGGCGCGGTGGTACTCACGGGCGGCGTCGCGCAGCGCGGCTTCGGCAGGCGACAAGGGAGCGTTGTTCTTTTCCATGGCGGTCGGTCTCGCAGAGGGAACCCACGAGATTACGCCGCGTTTCAGCCCGGCTTGATGCCGGTTTCTTGGCAATCTATGCCGAAGCCGATATCACGCGGTCGCGCCCGGCATGCTTGGCGCGGTACATGGCCTGGTCGGCCTCGCGCATCGCAGCCTCCAGCCCGGCCTCGTTGCAGGCCTCGGCCACGCCCCAGCTGGCCGTCACGGCCAGGCCAGCCGGCCAGCGCGTGCGGGCCAGCACGCCGCGCAGCCGCTCGGCCACGGCCACGGCTTCGCCCGCTGGCGTCTGCGGCATCACGAGCACGAACTCCTCGCCGCCCCAGCGCGCCACCAGATCATCCCGCGGCAGGTTGGCGCGCAGCGTCTGCGCCAGCAGCGTCAGCACCTGGTCGCCCACCTCATGGCCGTGCTCGTCATTGATGCGCTTGAAGTGGTCCGCGTCGACGAACACGACCGACATGGGGAAGATCAGCTCGCCCTGCGCGCGCATCAACAACTCCAGCGCCCGGTTCAGGCCCTCGCGGTTGGCCACCTGGGTCAGCGGGTCGCGCAGCGCGAGCTTCTCCAGCACCTGCGAGCGCTTCACCGAGCGGCGCAGCCGCGCCCGCACCAGCCAGCTCTCCCACACCAGATAGCCCAGCAGGCTGAACATCCACAGCCCCACCAGGCCCAGCCGGAAGGTCTCGGGCGCCACCCAGTGGCCGATCAGCTCGGCGCGCTCGAGGCGGATGACATGCTCGCCGGGCAACACCTGGCCCCCGGTGCTGAAGCTGATGGCGCGCACGCGGTTGAGCTGCGGGCCCATCAGGTGCACCGGCAACGGATGGGTCTGTGCCCACCAGCTGCTGACCATGAATTGCGACAGTCGCAGCTCCACCGGCATGGCCAAACCGGCCGGCGCGAAGATGACCTCGTGCGGCTTCAGGTCTTGGCCACTGCCAGTGCCGGGGTAGTCCGGATGGAAGCTGCGCAGGAACACGCGCAACTGCGCCGGCCCGCCGTCCTTTTGCGGGCCGGACACGCTGACCCACAGGCGCAAGCTGCTGAAGCGGGTGAGATTCAGATCGCCCTCGGTGGGTGAGATCTGCAGCTCACAGAAAGGCCAGTCAAAACCGGGCTGGATGTCGCAGCGCAGCAATCGCGCGCCGTCCGCGGTCTCGCTGAGCTGGGCACGGCTGGCGCCGCCACTGCCGCTGTCATCCACCACTTCCAGATGCTGGCCGGGCGCGCGCCCGTCGAGCACCACGCGTCGCGTCATGCCGTGCTCGTTGGCCCATAGGCCCAGCAGCGTCACGACGACGAGCAAGGCGAGCAGCCAGCGCAGAACCATCGGGCCATTGTGGAGGCCCGGCCGACCCGGCGTCCATCCGGGACAGCCGGGCAGAGCGTGACGGAATCAGCCAGCAGCGCGCTGGCGGCCCGTCGATCAGCCGGCGGCGCGCTGGCCGCCCGTCAATCAGCCAGCTGCGCGCTGGCTGAGGATCTCAAACGCCGGCAGCGTCTTGCCTTCCAGCACTTCCAGGAAGGCACCGCCGCCGGTGGAGATGTAGCCCACGTCCTTCTCAATGCCGTACTTGGCGATGGCCGCCAGCGTGTCGCCGCCGCCAGCGATGCTGAAGGCGCTGCTGTCGGCGATGGCGCGGGCCAGCGTCTCGGTGCCCTGGGCGAAAGCGTCGAACTCGAACACGCCCACCGGGCCGTTCCAGACGATGGTGCCGGCGGCCTTCAGCTGCTCGGCCAGCTTGGCGGCGGTCTTGGGGCCGATGTCCAGGATGAGGTCGTCGTCGGCCACGTCGGCGGCGGCCTTGACGGTGGCTTCGGCATCAGCGGCAAAGCGCTTGGCCGTGACCACGTCTTCAGGAATCGGCACGGCGGCACCACGCTCGGCCATCGCAGCAATGACGGCCTTGGCCTGGTCGACCAGGTCCGGCTCGGCCAGCGACTTGCCGATCTTCAGGCCGGCAGCCAGCATGAACGTGTTGGCAATGCCGCCACCCACGATCAGACCGTCGACGTTCTTGGACAGGCTTTGCAGGATGGTCAGCTTGGTCGACACCTTGGAGCCGGCGACGATGGCCACCAGCGGACGCTTCGGGTTGGCCAGCGCCTTGGAGATGGCGTCGATCTCGGCGGCCAGCAGCGGGCCGGCGCACGCGATCTTGGCGAACTTGGCGATGCCGTAGGTCGTGGCCTCGGCACGGTGGGCGGTGCCGAAGGCGTCGTGCACGAAGATGTCGCACAGCGCGGCCAGCTTCTGCGACAGCTCTTCGCTGCACTTCTTCTCGCCCTTGTTGACGCGGCAGTTCTCCAGCAGCACCAGCTCGCCCGGGGCCACGTCGACGCCGTCAACCCAGTTGGCCTTCAACGGCACCGGGCGGCCCAGCAACTCGGCCATGCGCTCGGCCACCGGGGCCAGCGAGTCTTCGGGCTTGAACTCACCCTCGGTCGGGCGGCCCAGGTGGGACGTGACCATCACGGCGGCGCCGGCGTCCAGCGCGGCCTTGATGGCGGGCAGCGAAGCGCGGATACGGGTGTCTTCGGTGATCTTGCCGTTATCGTCCTGCGGCACGTTCAGGTCGGCGCGGATGAAGACGCGCTGGCCGGACACCTTGCCGGCGGCGATCAGGTCGGAGAAGCGGATGACGTTCATGGTCGGGCGGTGCAGTTGATGAAAACTGCCGGCATTCTCACCGCCCCGCGTTCCGGCGCGGTTACCAGCCAAGGCTCAGCTTGAGCGGCAGCATGACCGCCATGCCGACGAGGATGGTGCCCAGGATGTCGCGGCGCCAGAAGTAGTAGCCGGTCGCGGCCAGCGCGCCGGGCCAGCGCGCGTCCTGCCAGGTGGTGATGAGCTGGCCCTGCGTCATGAAGATCTCCGGCGCCACGACAGCCACCAGCGCCGCCAGCGGTGCCACCTTCAGCAGCTCGCGCAGCCAGCCGGGCATGGGCAGCGGCTGGTCGCTGATCATGAAGAAGCCACGCGTGATCACCGTGACCACGCCCAGCCCGAACAGGGCCACCCAGGTCAGCGCGTCACTCATGGCGCGCCTTGCGGGCATCCAACCACCAGCCCACGGCACCGGCCGCGACGATGGCGCACAGGATGTTGAGCTTCAGCGGCAGCGCGTAGGTGGCAATTGACACGGCCCCGGCCGTCAGCGCCACCCACCACAGCGTCTTCTCGCTGAGCAGCGAGTACGACAGCCCCAGCAGCGCCAGCACGCCGGCAAAGCCAATGCCCCAGTGCGCCGGAATGCTGTCAGCCAGCAGGATGCCGGTGAAGGAGCAGGCCTGCCAGGTGGGCCAGTTCACCGCCACGCCGCCCCAGAAGTAGCGCGCCTGCGCCGGCTGGGCCACGGGGTCGGGGAAGCGCTTGACGAAGTAGACGAAGTTCAGGTCGGCGGCAAAGTAGGTCCGCATCAGCCGCTGGGCGCGCGGCAGGTGGCCGAAGTAGTGGCGCCACTGCGCACTGAAGATGACGAAGCGCAGGTTCACGCAGAAGGCCGTGGCCAACAGCACCCACAGCGGCGCGCCGGCCGCGATCAGCGGCAGCGCCGTCAGCTGCGCGCTGCCGGCAAACACCAGCAGCGACATGCCGAAGGCCAGCGGCAGGCTGAGGCCGCTCTTCACCATCGTGACGCCGGTCACCAGGCCCCAGGCGGCCAGCCCCAGCGACGGGGAGGCCATGTCGCGCACGCCTTGGCGGAAATCGGCATCCGCCGCCAGCGCACGCAGTCGTTCAACGAGCTGCATCGCGGCATTGTCGACGCAGCTTGTGCGGCAGCCGGGCCTGCGCTGCGGCCGGCCTCACGGCCGCCGGGGGCTCACTTGTCAATGCGCGTCACGCCGCCGCTGCCGGCGATGGAGGAGGAGATCTCCGGCGAGCCGGCGTAACGCACATCACCCGAGCCCGCGATGCTGACATTGAGCTTCTTCGTCGCGTTGACCCGCGCGTCGCCGCTGCCGGCGATGCTGACCTTGACCTCGTCGGCCACCAGCTCGGCCGCCTTCACATCGCCGCTGCCGGCAATGGTGACCGAGGCGCTCGCGGCACGTCCGCTGGCCACGATGTCCCCGGCGCCGCTGACCTTCATGGCCAGCTTCTCGGCAGTCAGGTTGGCGAAGCGGATGTCGCCCGAACCGGCGATGGCAGCTTCGACATTGCCCGTCTTCATCGCGTCCACGTTGATGGTGCCCGAGCCGGCAACGGCCACGCTGCGCAGCGCCGGCATCTCGATCGTGAGGGCGGGCGTCGTCTGCGTCGACAGGCTGAAGCCCTTCCTGGGCTGGATGCGCAGCGTGCGGCCGTCCAGCTGCGTCTCGATGTAGGGCAGCAGGTTGCGGTCGGCCTTGACCTCGACCTTGCCGCCCGCGCCTTGGCGGATCTGCACATTGAAGCCGCCGCTCAGCGAGACGCTGTCAAAGCCGCTGACGTCGCGGACCTCGGCCGTGACGTCGCCGGTGCCGGCGACGCGCTCGCTCTTGCCGCCCCAGCTCCAGGCATGGGCCGAGGTGCAGATCACGGCGGCACTGACCAGGCCGAGGGCGAAGAGGCGGCGGGAGGTGTTCATGGCGGGCTCCATCAAGCGGGTTGCGATGGACGGCATGTTGCCCAGCAGCGCGGCGCCGGTCGCGCCGGTCGCGACGATCCGCCGGATTGAGGGCGCCAACTGCGGCTGGCGGCGCTGGTCAGTGCGCCTTGGCCTTGTCGGCCGACTTGTCTGTCGACTTCTCGGCGGGCTTGTCCTCGGCATCCTCGGCCGGCTGGGAGGGCTTGGCGCCTGGGCGCGGCACCACCGGCGCCACGCCTTCGAGCTTGTTCTCGCGCATGTACTCGTCCATCTCGCGCCAGCCGGCATGCACCGCCGCCTTCTGCGCCTTGGGGTTGAGCACGTAGCAGTCCTCGATGGCGCGCATCGCATGCCGGCAGGCACTGCCGATGGCCTTGCCGTCGGCCTCCTTGGCGGCCGCCACCTTGGCGGGGTCCTCGATGCCCAGCTGCTCGCAGGCGGACAGCGCAGCGAGCAGGGGCAGCACGAGAAGAAGACGCTTCATGGTGACCTTATCGGCGTGCAGGGCGCCAGCTTGAATCAACGCCGGCCGCCGCCACGCGCCATCGCCATCAGGCGCGCCACGCGCTCCTCGGTGGCCGGGTGCGTGGAGAACAGGCCGCGCAGGCCGCCACCGGACAGCGGGTTCATGATCATCATCTGCGCCGTCTCGGGATGGGCCTCGGCCGGCGCCATCGGGATGCCCTGGGCGTAGCGGTGGATCTTGTCCAGCGCCGAGGCCAGCGCGGCCGGGTCGCCGGAGATCTCGGCGCCGCCCCGGTCGGCCTCGAACTCGCGGGCGCGGCTGATGGCCATTTGGATCAGGCTGGCCGCAATCGGCGCCAGGATGGCCACGGCGATGCCGGCGATCGGGTTGGTGGGCCGGCCGTTCTCGTCGCGCCCGCCGAAGAAAGCCGCGAAGTTGGCCAGCATGGAGATCGCGCCGGCCATGGTGGCGCTGATGGTGCTGATCAGGATGTCACGGTGGGCCACGTGGGCCAGCTCGTGCGCCATGACGCCGCGCAGCTCGCGCTCGGACAGCACGCGCAGGATGCCGGTCGTCGCCGCGACGGCGGCATGCTCGGGGTTGCGGCCGGTGGCGAAGGCATTGGGCGCGGCCTCGTCGATCAGATAGACGCGCGGCATGGGCAGGTTGGCGCGCTGGGCCAGCTCGGCCACCATGCCGTAGAACTGCGGCGCCGACGAGGCGTCGACCTCGCGGGCGTTGTACATCTTCAGCACCATGTCCGCCGAGAACCAGTAGCTGAAGAAGTTCATGCCCACCGCGACGAGCAGCGCGATCAGCATGCCGGTCTGGCCGCCGATCATGGCCCCGACGGCCATGAACAGCGCCGTGATGGCGGCCATCAGGATGGCGGTCTTCACGAGGTTGAACATGTCAGCAGACTCCGGTGGTGGGCAACGACGGGCAGATGGTGCCACGCCAGGCGGATTTCAAGCCGGCAGCTCGAACCGCTCGCCCACTGCGATCGGGCGCGCCTGCAGGAAGGCTGCCGCCGGGCCGCGCTTGCCGCCGGCGCGCTGCAGCTCGGTCAGGCGCAACGCGCCCTGGCCACAGGCCACCACCGGCCCGGGTGCGATGACCTCACCCGGTGTGCCGTGCCCCTCGGCCAGCTCGGCGCGCCAGACCTTGATGGCCTCGCCGGCCAGCGTGGCCACGCCGCCCGGGAAGGGGTCGAAGGCGCGCAGTCGGCGCTCGATCTCGGCCGCTGCCTGGCGCCAGTCGATCGTGCTCTCGGCCTTCTCGATCTTGTGCGCATAGGTCACGCCCTCGGCTGGCTGCGGCGCGCGCTGCAGTCGGGCCGCCTGCAGCGCCTGCACGATGAGGCGCCCGCCCTGCGCAGCCAGGCGGTCGTGAAGCGCGGCCGTGGTGTCGTCGGCACGGATGGGCTCGCGCTCGACGAGCAGCATGTCGCCCGTGTCCAGGCCGGCGTCCATCTGCATGATGGTGATGCCGGTCTCGGTGTCACCGGCCTCGATGGCACGGTGGATGGGCGCCGCGCCGCGCCAGCGTGGCAGCAGCGAGGCGTGGATGTTCAGGCAGCCGCGCGGGGGCATGTCCAGCACCCATGGCGGCAGGATCAGCCCGTAGGCCGCGACGACCATCATGTCCGCCTGTGCCGCCAGCAGCGCCTCGCGGGCGGCGGCGGCATCGGCCGCATACTTGCCGTCCAGCTTCAGCCCCTGCGGCTGAGCCACCGGGATGCCGGCCGCCACGGCGCGCTGCTTGACGGCGGAGGACTGCAGCTTCATGCCGCGGCCGGCAGGACGATCGGGCTGGGTCAGCACCAGCGGCACGCTGAAGCCAGCGGCCAGCAGTGCATCCAGCGCCACGGCGGCAAATTCCGGCGTGCCGGCAAAGACGACGCGCATGCGCTCAGATCCGCGACGGGCGACGGCGGGCTTCGGCCTCGTCCTCGCGGGCCTTCTTGACCAGCTTGGTCTTGATGCGGTCGCGCTTGAGCGGGCTCAGGTACTCCACGAACACCTTGCCGGCGAGGTGGTCCAGCTCATGCTGCACGCACACGGCGAGCAGGCCGTCGGCGCTGAATTCGTAGACCTCGCCATCGCGGTTGGTGGCGCGCACGGTCACCTCGGCATGGCGCGGCACCTTGTCGTAGATGGTGGGCACCGACAGGCAGCCCTCCTCGCCGTCCACCATGCGCTCGCTGCGCTGGATGATCTCGGGGTTGATCAGCACGCGCGGCGTGTCGCGCTCCTGCGAGGTGTCGATGACGACGACGCGCTCATGCACGTCCACCTGCGTGGCGGCCAGGCCCACGCCGTCGGCGGCGTACATGGTTTCCAGCATGTCATCCACCAGCTGGCGGATGCGCGCGTCGACCTCGGCCACGGGCTTGGCGACGGTGTGCAGGCGCGGGTCGGGGTAGCGGAGGATGTTGAGTTGAGCCATGGGATGTGGGCCGCCGGCCACGGCGCGCGCTTTGTAAGCACTCGCAAGCACCGGCCGCCGGGGTTGAATGCGGGCAGAATCGCCGGGATTTTCGCCGATCCGGCAATCCCCCCTCGGAGACCGCGCCTGATGCCCGCTGCCCGCCCCGCCTACCTCGCTGTTCTTGCGGCCTGCCTGACCCTCGCGACAACCGCCGCCTGGGCGCAGACCTTTCCCGTTACCGCCGAACAGCGCCGCGTGGCCGAGCAAGTGGCGGGCGCCGGCGTGCCGCTGTCCGAGCTGGCCCCCAACGCGCCCGACAGCCACACCGTCGTCGCCGGTGACACGCTGTGGGACATCTCCCAGCTGTTCCTGAAGAGCCCCTGGCGCTGGCCGGAGCTGTGGGGCATGAACCGCGAGCAGATCCGCAACCCGCACCTGATCTACCCAGGCCAGATCCTGCACCTGGTCAAGGTGGACGGCCGCGCACGCCTGCAACTCGGCCAGCGCGTGGGCGGCAGCGCGGGAGACACCGTCAAGCTGCGCCCGCAGATGCGCATCTCGGCCCTGGACAACAGCGCCATCCCGTCCATCCCGCTGCACCTGATCCAAGCCTTCCTGACCGACGCCGTCATCTTCGACACCGACGCGCTGGCCAACGCACCGCGCATCGTCGCCACGCAGGAAGGCCATGTGCTGCTGGGCAAGGGCGACCTGGCCTACGCCCGTGGCGACTTCCGCGGCGCAACGGACTTCCGCATCTTCCGCACTTCGCGTGTGCTGCGCGACCCGGCCAGCAACGAGATCCTGGGCTACGAAGCACCCTACGTCGGCACCGCCGACCTGATCCGCCAGGGCGAGAACCGCCAACTGGCCAACGGCAAGACCGAGATCGTGCCCGCCACGCTGCAGATCAGCCTGGCCAAGCAGGAGGTGGGCGTGGGCGACCGCCTCGCCCCGGCGCCGCAGCGCAACCTCGAGCGGTACGTGCCCCACGCACCCGACCGGCCGATGACGGGCCAGATTGCTGCCATCTATGGCGAGGCCATCAACGCCGGGCAGAACCAGATCGTGGCGCTGAACCGCGGCAAGCGCGACGGCGTCGAGCGCGGCCATGTGTTCGCGCTGTGGCGTGACGGCGATGCGGCCGTCGACAAGACGCAGGACCGCCCGCAGGCCATCAAGCTGCCCGACGAGCGCCACGGCGTGCTGTTCGTCTTCGAGGTCTACGAGCGTGTGTCCTACGCGCTCATCATCTCGGTGAAGGAGCCGGTCAAGCCCGGCGACCGCTTCACACAACCCTGATGGCCCCGGCCGAGCTGGCCGCCTGGCTGCGGCTGACCGAAAGCGTTGGCCCGGGCGCCGCGCGGCGGCTGCTGGCCATGGCGGGCAGCGCCGAAGCAGTCTTCCAGCTGCCGGCCGCTGCGCTGGACCAGGCCCTGCCGCCCAAGCAGCGCGGCGCCTTCAACCAGCCGCCCGAGCACCTGGCTGAGCTCATCGACAAGGCACAGGCCTGGCTGGCCCAACCCGGCCACGCGCTGATGGCGCTGGGCGACCCGGACTACCCGCCCCAGCTGCTGGCCACCGCCGACCCGCCGCTGCTGCTGTGGCTGCAGGGCCGGCGCGAACTGCTGGCCACGCCGTCGCTGGCCGTCGTGGGCAGCCGCAACCCCACGGCCCAGGGCGGCGACAACGCCCGCGCCTTCGCCGAGGCGCTGGCGCGGGCCGGCTACACCATCGTCTCGGGCCTGGCGCTGGGCGTGGACGCCGCCGCGCACGAGGGCGCGATCGACGCCGGCGGCGCCACCATCGCCATCGTCGGCACGGGGCTGGACCAGGTCTACCCGCGCCGCAACGCCGGCCTGGCGGCGCGGCTGCTGGCCGCGGGTGGCCTCATCCTCAGCGAGTACTCGCTGGGCACGCCGGTGCTGCCCGCCAACTTTCCCCGCCGCAACCGCCTGATTGCCGGCCTGAGCCAGGGCTGCCTGGTGGTGGAGGCGGCCGTGCAGTCGGGCTCGCTGATCACCGCACGGCTGGCCGTCGAGGCAGGGCGCGAGGTGTTCGCCATTCCCGGCTCCATCCATTCGCCGCAGGCACGCGGCTGCCATGCGCTGATCCGCCAAGGCGCCAAGCTCGTGGAGTCGGCGCAGGATGTGCTGGAGGAGCTGTCCGGCGTCACGCCAGCGACCGCACCCGAGATCACCGAGACGCCGCACGAGCAGCAGGCGCTGCTGGACGCGATGGGCTTTGACCCTGTCAGCCTGGATGCGCTGATGGCCCGCAGCGGCTGGCCGGCTGCCGAACTCAGCGCGGCCCTGCTGGAGCTGGAACTGGACGGCGAAGTGGCACGGCTGGCCGGTCAGCTGTTCCAGCGCCGCAGCAAGGGATAGCGAGCTTAGCTGCGAACATGAGGGGCTGATCCAGGGGGTTATTCGCAGCCGGACGGGCCGAAACGCTGGGCTATCATCCCCTCACGATGTTCGATGTCCTGGTTTATCTCTACGAGACCTACTGGCGCCCGGACGCCTGCCCCGACCATGCGCAGCTGACGCGCAAGCTGACGGCGGTGGGCTTCGAGAACGAGGAAATCCAGGAGGCGCTGAGCTGGCTGCAAGGCCTGGCGGCGGCGGGCGAGGCGGTGCAGGCCGAGCAGAGCCCGCATGCACTGCGCGTGTACTCCGCGTCTGAGATCGACCACCTCGGCGAGGCCTCCATCAGCTTCATCAGCTTCCTGGAATCCGCTGGCGTGCTGCCCGGCCCGATGCGCGAGATGGTCATCGACCGCGCCATGGCCATCGCCGGCAACGGCATGGAGCTGGACGACCTGAAGATCATCGTGCTGATGGTGTTCTGGAGCCTGGGCGAAGAGCCCGACGCGCTCATCCTCGACGAGCTGTTCGTCGCCCCCGAGGACAGGCTGATTCACTGAGCATCTGCTTCACTGCAGCAACACGGCGCCCCTTGCGGCGCCGTTTTCATTTCAGCAGCTGGTTCGGGTCAGCATCGAGCTTGGCCAGCGCCTTGCGCGTGGCCTGCACGGTCAGTGCCTCATCCTGCGCCGGCAGCAACAGGCCGGCCTGCAGGAAGGCGGCCATGCGGTTCAGCGAGAACAGCACGCCACGGCCCTTGGGCGTGACGAACAACGCCAGCTGCTTGCGCAGCCCGCGCCAGGCCAGCTGCACCTGCTCGTTGCGGCCGCGGTAGTCCAGCATGAACCAGCCGCCCACCTGCAGCTCGCGCGCCCAGGCGACCATGGCCGGCGTCGGCGCGGAGCCGCCTTCGGCGACGACCTCCATGCCGTCGGACTCGTGGCCGGACAGGTCGCGCACCAGCATCTCGTCGACATGGCTGTCGCCCGAGATGTCCTCGGGCAGCATGGCTTCCAGTGTTTCCAGCTGGTCCATCAGCTCGTCCAGGCGCTCGCGCGGGATGGCCGCCGTCTTGGCAGTGAAGGCGGCCGCCAGCGCGTTGTTGAGCAGGCGCACATGGTCGTCCTGCTTGTCGGTCGGCAAGCCGGCGTGGCTCATGCCGTCGCGCAGGGTCTTGAGCAGTGGCGGGAGGCGGCGGATGACGTCCGCACGCTCCTCGCGAGAGGACTTGGCGCTGGCGCTCCAGATCAGGTCGGCCGCCGCGCGCTTCATGGCCTTGGTGACGTCGGACTGCGCGCCGGCGCGCACGGCCGTGACGGCCAGCACGTCGGCCCAGACGTGGAACAGGAAGTCGCGCACGCCGTCCTGCACCGGCACCTCGGACAGCATCTTGCGCAGCTCGATGGTGTACTGGATGGCCAGCGTCTCGCGCTGCTCGACCTGCTGGGCCAGCGAGACGCCGCGCTTGGAGGCCTGGTTCTCGTTCTCGAAGTAATGATCGAGGAACTTTTCGAACTCCGTCAGCACGGTCGCGAAGACTCGCCGGCCGGTGTCGGGGTAGGCCTCGACGACCTGCACGACGCGCTTGATCTCGCGCTCCAGTGCGTCGCCGCTGGCGCGTTCCGTGCCGGGGCCGGAGACCTGAGCCGCATTGAAGCCCATCACGCAGGCGCCCATGCGGTCGATGAGGCGGCGCGCCGGGTGATCGGCGGCGGCGAAGAAGTCAGGCTCGGACACGGCCACGCGCAGCACCGGCATCTGCAGCCGGGCGAACCAGACGCGCACCGACGCCGGGATGCGCTCCTCGGTCAGGATGCTCTGGAACATCATGGCCACGATCTCGATGGTGGCGCGCTCGGCGGGCGAATTGGCGGCCTGCTTGAGGACCTGCTTGAAGGCCTGGTTGCGAGCGCCGATCTCCTCCAGCTGGCGCGGCGCGCTCGGGCCGCTGTCGCCGCCGACCGCGGGCGCCGCAGCCCCGGCAGGCGCGGGCCGGCGCTGGAACGCGTCCTGCGCATGGCGGATGGCACCCATCAGCCGCGGCGACGCCGGCGCTGCCGGCTCGGCATCGGCCAGCGAGGGCTTGGCCATGGCCGCCTCGGGCGTGACAGTCGTGGCGCCCAACCCGGCCAGGCTGGGCTTGCCGGCGCCGGGGCGCGCCGGCACCTGGCTCTTGGTGACCGGGAAGCCCGGCACATGGCGGGCCAGCACGCGCTGCAGCTGCGCCATCACCTCGTCGGCTTGTGAACTGGCGCGGCTGCGGGGCAGCTCGCCGCTGCCGGACGGTGTAGACAGGGGCGCCAGACCGGAGGTCGGCGCCACCGGCGTCGCCGCTGCAGGGGCGCCCGGCCCGCCGCCCACCGCAGCCGCGGCGTCCCGCGCGGCCTGGGCCGTGCGGCGGATGAAGGGCCGCAGGTCCACCTCGGGCAGCACCTTCTGCGCGATCAGCCACCGGTTGGTCTCGTGATAGGCCTCGCTGATGAGCTGGGCGAACTCCTCATGCAGCTCGTGATGCAGCAGCTGCCAGATGGGAGCGTCCAGACCGACGCGAGTCCAGGCGTCCAGTGCGATGCGGGCAATGACATGGGCGCGCAGCAGATCCAGCGGCTCGAGGTCGTCATGAGCCTCCAGCGTCTGCATGCGGGTGCGCAGGTCGGTGAACTCCCAGGTCGCGCGGTCCATCATGACCAGCGACAGCCGCGAGCTGGTGATCTCGCGCTCGATGGTGGAGTCGTCCACCAAGCTCATCTTGTGCGTCTGGGGCGCCGCGGCGGTGTCGTGCTCGCGGGCGTTGTCGCTGACCCCATGCTGGGCCGCATGGCGCAGTGCGCCGACGACGGCCATCTGCCAGTTGGGGCCCAGTTTCTGCCACGCCTGCACCGCATCACGCCGCGCCAGCATGACCGCATGCGGCGCGCCCTGCGACAGCAGCTGCGCGGCCCCCTGGCCGACCGCGGCCACCAGGGGTGTCATGCCCCGCACCAGGGCTTCGAGATAGACGCGCCGTGCCTGGGTGGCCAGGGCCTGGTTGCGGGCGGCGGTCATGGGAGCGTTAGGGCGCGGCGATGGTGGCAGTTCGAAGTCACTCTACACGACGGCCCCGGCGTTCGGGTCGTTGGGGTCGTCGCGATTCACGGGGGCCTTCACGAGGTCCTCGCGCTTGACACCCAGCCACATCGCAATGGCGGCCGCCACGAACACGGAGGAGTAGATGCCGAACAGGATGCCGATGGTCAGGGCGACGGCGAAGAACTTCAGCGTCGGGCCGCCGAACAGCAGCATGGACACCACCACCAGCTGCGTGGAGCCGTGGGTGATGATGGTGCGGCTGATGGTGGACGTGATGGCGTGGTCGATGACTTCGCGCGTGTCCAGCTTGCGGAACTTGCGGAAGGTCTCGCGCACCCGGTCGAAGATGACGACGGACTCGTTCACCGAGTAGCCCAGCACCGCCAGGATGGCCGCCAGCACCGCCAGCGAGAACTCCCACTGGAAGAAGGCGAAGAAGCCCAGGATGATGACCACGTCGTGCAGGTTGGCGATGACGCCGGCGAGCGCGAACTTCCACTCGAAGCGGATGGCCAAGTAGATGATGATGCCGATGACGGTCATGGCCAGCGCCTTGGCGGCATCCCAGGCCAGTTCCTCACCCACGGCCGGGCCAACAACCTCTGAGCGCGACAACTGGATGGGTTCGGCGCCAGCGGCGGTCTTGCAGCTCTGCTTGCTGACCTGCTCGCCCTGGGCCGTCACCTCCTGGTGTTCGCTGACCGTGCCGGCCTCGGCCTTGCACAGCTCGGCAAAGACCTTGCCGACCACCTCGGTCTGCTTCTCGCCAGGGCGCACAGGCAGCCGGATCATCACGTCACGCGACGAACCGAAGTTCTGCACCTGCACCTCGCCGTAGCCCATCTTCTCGATGGTGTGGCGGGTCTTGTCGATCTCGGCCGCCTGCGGATACGCCACCTCGACGACGGTGCCGCCGGTGAACTCGATGGAGAAGTGCAGCCCGCGCGTGACCAGGAAGAACACGGCGGCGGCGAAGGTGATGAAGCTGATCGCGTTGAGGATCAACGCATGCTTCATGAACGGGATGTCCCGCTTGATACGGAAGAGTTCCATGGGGTGCTGTCCTCAGGCCTTGGCGGCGTCGTCGGTGGCCTCGGCGGCCGGCTGCGGGGCGCCGTCAGGCCGCCAGACCTGACCGATGGAGACGCTCTTGAGCTTCTTCTGGCGGCCGTACCAGAGGTTCACAAGGCCGCGCGAGAACACGACGGACGAGAACATCGAGGTCAGGATGCCCAGGCAGTGAACGACGGCGAAGCCCTTGATCGGGCCGGAGCCGAAGATCAGCAGCGCCAGGCCGCAGATCAGCGTCGTCACGTTGGAGTCCAGGATGGTGTCCCAGGCGTGCTTGTAGCCGAGGTTGATGGCCTGCTGCGGCGGCAGCCCGTTGCGCAGCTCCTCACGCACGCGCTCGTTGATCAGCACGTTGGAGTCGATGGCCATGCCCAGCGCCAGCGCCATGGCGGCGATGCCCGGCAGGCTCAGCGTGGCCTGCATCATGGACAGCACGGCCATCAGCAGCAGCAGGTTGAAGCCCAGTGCCAGCGACGAGAACACGCCGAACAGCAGGTAGTACACGCACATGAACACGGCCACGGCCACGAAGCCCCAGGTCACGCTGGCGATGCCCTTCTCGATGTTCTCCTGGCCGAGGCTCGGGCCGATGGTGCGCTCTTCGATGATTTCCATCGGCGCGGCCAGCGAGCCGGCGCGCAGCAGCAGCGCGGTGTCGGCCGCCTCCTGCGTGGTCATGGCGCCGGAGATGTAGAAGCGGTTGCTGATCTCGGAGTTGATGGTCGGCGCGGTGACGACCTCGCCCTTGCCCTTCTCGAAGATCAGGATGGCCATGCGCTTGCCGACGTTCTCGCGCGAGACCTCCTTCATGATGCGGCCGCCCTTGGCGTCCATCGTCAGGTGCACGGCGGGCTGCTGCTTGTCGTCGAAGCCGGTCTGCGCGTCGGACAGGTTGTCCCCCGTGACGAGCACCTGGCGCTTCACGATGATGGGGCCGAAGCCGCGGTCGATGTAGCGCTCGGTGCCGAAGGGCACGGGGCCGTTGCCCTTCAACGCCTCGATGGCCTCGGCGCTGTCGTCCACCATGCGCAGCTCCAGCGTGGCGGTGCGACCGATGATGTCCTTGGCCTTGGCGGTGTCCTGCACACCCGGCAGCTGCACGACGACGCGGTCGGCGCCCTGCTGCTGGATGATGGGTTCGGCCACACCCAGCTCATTGACGCGGTTGTGCAGCGTCGTGATGTTCTGCTTGATCGCAGCGTCCTGCGTGGCCGTGCGCGCCTGCGGCGACAGCTCGCCATTCAGGCGCAGCTCGCTGCCCTCGCCCAGCGGCGTCCAGACGATGTCGGACAGCTGGTCTTTCAGCACCGCCTGCGCTGCCGTGCGCTGTGCGGCGTCACGGAAGGCCACCACCACGGTGTTGCCGTCGCGGCTGATGCCGGCGTGGCGGATGTTCTTCTCGCGCAGCAGGGTGCGCACGTCGCCGGTCAGCGATTCGGCCTTCTTGGTCAGGGCCGCCTTCATGTCGACCTGCATCAGGAAGTGCACGCCGCCACGCAGGTCCAGGCCCAGGTACATCGGGTTGGCATGCAGCGCCGTCAGCCACTGCGGCGAGCGCGACAGCAGATTCAGCGCAACGATGTAGGACGGATCGGCAGTATCCGGGTTCAGCGCCCTGCTGATCGCGTCCTTGGCCTTGATCTGCGTGTCGGTGTCGCTGAAGCGGGCCTTCACCGAGTTGCCGTCGAACTGCACGTAGTCCGCCTGGACGCCGGCAGCCTTCAGCGCGGCCTCGACGCGCTCCTGCATCGAGGCGTCGACCTTGACGGTCACCTTGCCGCTGGACACCTGCACCGCCGGCGCTTCGCCGAAGAAATTGGGCAGGGTGTAGAGCGTGCCGATCAGCAACGCGACGAGCAGGATCGCGTACTTCCAGAGCGGATAGCGGTTCATTCGAGACTTTCTGATCAGCGCCGCAGCGGGCAACCGGAGGTGGCGCCGTGCCGGCTTACTTCAAGCTGCCCTTGGGGAGAACCTGGGTGATGGCGCTGCGCTGCAGTTGCAGCTCCACACCATTGGCCACCTCGATGTGCACAAAGCTGTCACCCAGCTTGCTCACCTTGCCGGCGATGCCGCCGGCCGTGACGACCTCGTCACCCTTGGCCAGCGCCTCGATCATGGCCTTGTGCTCCTTCTGGCGCTTCATCTGCGGCCGGATCATGACGAAATAGAGCACCACAAACATCAGCACCAGCGGCAGCATGCCGAGGAGGCCGGACTCGGGACTGGCGGCCGGAGCGGCGGCCTGGGCGTAGGCGTTGGAGATGAACACGTTGATTTCCTTGAAGATCTGATCGCTTGTCGGGCGGCCGCAGCCACCGCAAAGCAACCTTGGATTCTAGTGCCGGGGCGCGCTTCGATCCGCCCGCCTGCTACCCTGGAACACCCTGCCGCTCCGACCGCTGACGCCGCCCCGCATGAACGCCTCCCCCGACCTTGCGGCGCTGCGCCGCCATGCCGTCGCGCGCAGCCTGTTCACCCCCACCACGCTGATGGCCGCCGTGGAGCGCCTCGGCGGCTTTGTCCAGGCCGACCCGCTGCGCGCGCCGGCCCGGGCCCAGGACCTGACGCTGCGCCACCGCGTCAACGGCTACCGGGCCGGCGACCTGGAGCGCCGCTACCCGAAGCTGGCGCTGCAGGAAGACTTCTTCATCAACTACGGCTTCGTGACGCCGGCGCTGCGTGCGCTCATGCACCCGCGCAGCGCTCGCCGCCACTGGGACGCCGCGCGCTGGCAGTTGGCGCATGCCGTGCTGGCCGAGGTCGAACGACTGGGCGACGCCCACCCCGCCGACGTGGACGCCGCGCTGGGCCAGGGCGCCGTGAAGAACTGGTTCGGTGGCAACAGCCGACTGTCCACCGAGCTGCTGGACGGCCTGCACTACCGCGGCCACCTGGACGTGGCACGGCGCGACAGCGGCACGCGCGTCTACCGACTCGCCGCGCCCTGGCAAGCCCATCCCGACCCCCAAGCCGCCATGGACGCGCTGGCCGACGTGGTGATCCAGAAGTACGCGCCACTGCCCGCTGGCAGCCTGTCGCAACTCATCAACATGCTGTTTCACGCCGCCCACCAGTGGGAGGCGCTGCGCAAGCCCACGCTGGCCCGGGCCAAGGCGCGGCTGGCACATGCCCGCGTGGACGGTGTGGACTGGTACTGGCCCGCCGACGAAGACCCCACGCGCGGCTGGCGCATCCCGGCCCAAGTGCGACTGCTGGCGCCCTTCGACCCCGTGGTGTGGGACCGCCGTCGCTTCGAGCTGCTCTGGGGCTGGGCCTACCGCTTCGAGGCCTACACGCCCGCCGCCAAGCGCGTGCGCGGCCACTATGCGCTGCCGCTGCTGTGGCGCGACCAGGTCATCGGCTGGGCCAATGCCAGCGTCAAAGCCGGCGCGCTGCGTGTGGAGGTCGGCTATGTGGCCGGCAAGCCGCCGCGCGAGGCCGCCTTCGCTCCGGCGCTGGACGCCGAGGTGGCACGCCTGCACGACTTCCTCGGCCTCGACGGCTGAAGCTCCCACGGGCTTGACCGCGATCAAGCCCGGCCGGCGCGGCCGCGCGCAGCATCGTCACACCCCTGTCACAACGAGGAGCGACGCCCATGCCCACCCCGCCCCGCGCCCGCAGCGCCGAACCCGTGCGCCCGACCCCGCGCCGCAGCAGCGCTCGCCGCGCCGCGGCCGGCGACACCGCGCCCCGGCTGGACGCGGCCGGGCTCGAGAAGCACCGCGTCGCCCGCGCCACCACGCGCCACCAGGCCATGGGCAGCGAGACGCTGGCCGAGCTGCTGCGCCGCCACCAGCAGGGCGATGCCGGCCCGCAGGCGCTGGCGGAGGACCTCGCCACGCTGCTGGACGGCAGTTCGCCCGACGAGCGCCGCCATCTGCGCCGCGCGCTGCGCCAGCACGAGGACGCCGTGACGCCGGAGGCCGAGACGGACGCTGACACCGCGCTGAACCCGCGCTGGCGGCAGGGCGGCTACCCGTACCGCAACCTGCTGTCACGCAAGAACTACGAGAAGCAGAAATACCGGCTGCAGATGGAACTGCTGAAGCTGCAGGCCTGGGTGAAGGAAACCGGCGCGCGCGTCGTCATCCTGTTCGAAGGGCGCGACGCGGCCGGCAAGGGCGGCACGATCAAGCGCTTCATGGAGCACCTCAACCCGCGCGGCGCCCGCGTCGTGGCGCTGGAGAAGCCCAGCGAGGTGGAACGCGGCCAGTGGTACTTCCAGCGCTACGTGGCCCACCTGCCCACGGCCGGCGAGATCGTGCTGTTCGACCGCAGTTGGTACAACCGCGCCGGCGTCGAGCGCGTCATGGGCTTTTGCTCCGAGGCGGAGTACCAGGAGTTCCTGCGCCAGACGCCGGAGTTCGAGCGCCAGCTGGTGCGCTCGGGCATCCACCTGTTCAAGTTCTGGTTCTCGGTCAGCCGCGACGAGCAGCGCCGCCGCTTCAAGGAGCGCAAGCTGCACCCGCTCAAGCAGTGGAAGCTCAGCCCCATCGACATGGCCAGCCTGGACAAGTGGGACGACTACACGCGGGCCAAGGAGGCCATGTTCCTGCACTGCGACACGTCCGACGCGCCCTGGACCGTGATCAAGAGCGACTGCAAGAAGCGCGCGCGCCTGAACGCGATGCGCTTCGTGCTGAACCGCCTGCCCTACGCCGAGCGCAAACCCGAGCGCGTGGGCGCTGTGGACCCGCTCATCGTCGGGCGGCCGGCACTCGTCTCCCTGCCGGGCGACGATTTGTTGGCAGGCGGCGGCGCAGGCTGAGCGCGCACGCGGCGCCGGGCATCGCTAGAATCCAGGGCTTCCGAGGAGCGTTGCAACCTCAGCACCCTTGAGGCCAGGCTCGGAACAGTCACCCTGCAACTGCGCTCACCCGCTGACCGATGGTCGGGGTGAGACCTGTACTCCCCCCGGCACGCGCCAGCGGCTTCATTCCCTGAAGGAGCCGTCATGACCGCCAACCTCCCCGCCCACATCGTCAAGGACCTGTCGCTGGCCGACTGGGGCCGCAAGGAAATCAAGATCGCCGAGCACGAGATGCCGGCGCTCATGGCCATCCGCAAGGAATACGCCGCCAGCCAGCCGCTCAAGGGCGCCCGCGTCGCCGGCTCGCTGCACATGACCATCCAGACGGCCGTGCTGGTCGAGACGCTGCAAGCCCTGGGCGCCGAAGTGCGCTGGGCCTCGTGCAACATCTTCTCGACGCAAGACCACGCCGCCGCCGCGCTGGCCGCCGTGGGCACGCCGGTGTTCGCCTACAAGGGCGAGACGCTGGAAGACTACTGGGACTACACCCACCGCATCTTCGACTTCGGCGCCAAGGGCGCGGCCGGCGAAGGCCCGAACATGATCCTGGACGACGGCGGCGACGCGACGCTGCTGATGCACCTGGGCCAGAAGGCCGAGAAGGACCTCTCCGTGCTGGCCAACCCGGGCAGCGAGGAAGAGCGCATCCTGTTCGCCGCGATCAAGAAGAAGGTCGCCGAAGACGGCACCTGGTACACCCGCAAGGCCGCCGAGATCATCGGCGTGACCGAAGAAACCACCACCGGCGTGCTGCGCCTGAACGAGATGGCGGCCAAGGGCACGCTGCAGTTCCGCGCCATCAACGTCAACGACAGCGTCACCAAGAGCAAGTTCGACAACCTCTACGGCTGCCGCGAAAGCCTGGTGGACGCCATCAAGCGCGCCACCGACGTGATGGTGGCCGGCAAGATCGCCGTGGTGGCCGGCTACGGCGACGTGGGCAAGGGCTCGGCCCAGGCGCTGCGCGCGCTGTCGGCCCAGGTGTGGGTGACCGAGATCGACCCCATCTGCGCGCTGCAGGCCGCGATGGAAGGCTACCGCGTCGTGACGATGGAATACGCCGCCGACAAGGCCGACATCTTCGTGACCGCCACCGGCAACAAGAACGTCATCCGCCGCGAGCACATGGAGGCGATGAAGGAAAACAGCATCGTCTGCAACATCGGCCACTTCGACAATGAGATCGACGTCGCGTCCATCGAGAACTGCGTGTGGGATGAGATCAAGCCGCAGGTGGACCACGTCACCTTCCCGGACGGCAAGAAGATCATCCTGCTGGCCAAAGGCCGCCTGGTGAACCTGGGCTGCGGCACGGGCCACCCGAGCTACGTGATGAGCTCGTCCTTCGCCAACCAGACCATCGCCCAGATCGAGCTGTTCGCCCACAAGGAACGCTACGAAGCCGGCAAGGTCTACGTGCTGCCCAAGCACCTGGACGAGAAGGTCGCCCTGCTGCAGCTGACCACGCTGAACGCGCAGCTGTCGCAACTGACCGACGAGCAGGCGGCCTACATCGGCGTGAGCAAGACCGGTCCGTTCAAGGCCAACACCTACCGCTACTGATCCCAGCCATGCAGCCCCCACGCTCACTCCGCTCGCTGCCCCCCGAGTGGGCGCGTCAGCGCCTTCGGGCGGCCGGGCGCCGCTGACATGCGCGCTGACCAGCTCCTCGTCGCCCAAGGCCTGGCCCCGACCCGCTCGGTGGCCCAGCGCCTCATCGCCAACGGCGCGGCCGAATGGGCGGCGCCCACCGGCTGGGCCGCGCTGAAAAAGGCCGGCGAGGACCTGCCCGAGACGGCGCAGCTGCGCGTCACCGACGACGCGGAGCTGCGCTACGTGTCGCGCGGCGGGCTCAAGCTGGAAGGCGCGCTGGCCCGCACAGGGCTGGATCTGACCGACCACACCGTGCTCGATGTGGGCCAGAGCACCGGCGGTTTCACCGACTGCCTGCTGGCCAACGGCGTGCGCCATGTGGTGGGCGTGGACGTGGGCCACGGCCAGCTGCACGCCCGGCTGCAGGCCGACCCGCGCGTCACCGCGCTGGAAGGCGTGCACGTGCGCGAGCTCGACGCGCTGCGCCCGCACACGCCCACGGGCGGCTTCACGCTCATCGTGGGCGACCTGAGCTTCATCACCATGGTGGGCAGCCTGCCGTACCTGCTGCCCTGGCTGGAGGTGCACGGCCACCTGCTGCTGCTGATCAAGCCGCAGTTCGAGCTGGGCCCCCAGGCGCTGGACAAGCGCGGCCTCATCAAGGACGAGGCCGACTACGCCACGCTGGAGGCCCGCGTGCGCCTGGCCTGCACCGCACTGGGCCTGAAGGTGCTCGACTACTTCGACAGCCCCATCACCGGCGGTGATGGCAACCGCGAATTCTTTCTACACGCGTCCCGATGAGCACGTCCGTTTCCTTCGAATTCTTTCCGCCCAACACGCCGGTCGGTGTCGACAAGCTCAAGACCGTGGTGCAGGAACTGGGTGCGCTCAAGCCCCAGTACTTCAGCGTCACCTACGGCGCGGGCGGCTCCACGCGCGACAAGACACTCTCCGCGGTGATGGACATCGCCGGCGCCGGCTTCGACGCCGCACCGCACCTGTCCTGCGTGGGCTCCACGCGCGAGAACATCGCCGAGATCCTGGCCACCTACCGCGAGCGCGGCATCCGCCGCGTCGTCGCGCTGCGCGGCGACCTGCCCAGCGGCACGGCCACGGCGGGCGAGTTCCGCTACGCGTCGGAGCTGGTGAGCTTCATCCGCGAGACGCAGGGGCCGGACTGGCACATCGAGGTGGCCGCCTACCCCGAGACACACCCGCAGCAGCGCTACGCCGCGCGCGACCTGCAGCACTTCGCTGACAAGATGCGCGCCGGTGCCGACGGTGCGATCACGCAGTTCTTCTTCAACCCCGACGCCTACTTCCACTTCGTCGACGAGGCGCGGCGCCTGGGTGTCACGCAGCCCATCACGCCGGGCATCATGCCCTTCCACAACTACGGCCGCATTGCGCAGTTCGCGCAACGCGACGGCATCGAGATCCCGCGCTGGGTGCAGATGAAGATGGAAGGCTTCATGGACGACGCCGCCAGCATCCGTGCCTTCGGCCTGGACGTGGTGACGCGACTGTGCGAGCGGCTCATCGCCGGTGGCGCGCCGGGCATCCACTTCTATACGCTCAACCAGAGCGCGCTGACGCTGGCGTTGTGCGAACGCCTCGGACTCGGCACACAAGCTTGATCCAGCACAAAGCCACCTGCTGAGCGCGGCGCGCCCGCCGCGGCAGCTTGTGTTGGCTCAAATCGCGCCGGGCGGGCGGCGCGTTCAATGACTGCCATCGGGACACGTCCCATTCACCAGGAGTCATTGATGAAGTTCGCTACCCCCCTGCGTCTGGCCGCCCTCGCCGTTGCCGCCCTCGCCCTGCAACCGGCCCAGGCCAACGAGGGCCCGCTGATGGTTCGCGTGCGCGCCGTGCACCTGGACTCGGCCAACAAGGACAGCACCGGCCTGGGCCTGTCCATCAACAACAAGACCCTGCCCGAAGTCGACTTCAGCTACTTCGTGACGCCCAACATCGCGGCCGAGCTGATCCTGACCTACCCGCAGAAGCAGCGCCTGTACTCCAACGGCACCGAGATCGGCTCGCTCAAGCACCTGCCGCCCACGCTGACGCTGCAGTACCACTTCAGCCCCGACACCACCGTGCGCCCCTACGTGGGCGTGGGCGTGAACTACACCAACTTCTCCAGCGTGAAGTTCGCGCCGGCCGTGGCCACCGCGCTCAAGCCCGGCATCAAGCACAACAGCTTCGGCCTGGCCTGGCAGGTGGGCACCGACATCGAGATCAGCAAGGGCACCTACCTGAACTTCGACGTGAAGAAGGTGAACCTGGGCACGACCGTGTACTCCAACGGCGCCTCGGCCGGCAAGTTCAAGGTCAACCCGACGCTGGCCAGCGTGGGCCTGGGCTGGCGCTTCTGAGGCATCCCTCGCGGGGGATGACGAGCGGTGCGGCGGCGAGCCGCGCAGCACCGCTCAACCGGCGCTCATGTAAATGAGCGCTTTACGTGAGCCACACTCACGGCCGCCCTCCAGAATGCGCGGCCATGAGCCGCCTCCTCCTTGCGCTGACCGCGCCGTGCATCTGTGCCGTCAGCGCACAGGCCCTGGCGCAGACGCCACCTGCCACGCCCCCTGCGCCCGCCGCCAAGGCGCCTGCCGCGCCGCCAGCGGCTGCACCGGCCGCCGAGAGCAAGGACAACAAGCTGGAGCGCGTGGAGGTCAGCAGCGGCCCCACGGCCAACAGCCGCCGCCGCAACAGCACGGCCAGCAAGATCGTCATCGAGCGCGAGGACCTGGAGAAGTACGGCGACGTCGTGCTGGGCGACGTGCTGCGCCGCCTGCCGGGCGTGACGCTGGGCGGCCGGCCGGGCCGCGGCGGCGACATCCGCATGCGCGGCATGGGCGGCGGCGCCACGCAGATCCTCATCGACGAGGAACGCCCGCCGCCGGGCTTCGCCGTGGAAGACCTGCCGCCCGACCAGATCGAGCGCATCGAGATCTACCGCGCCCCCACCGCAGCCACCGGCACGCGGGCCATCGCCGGCACCATCAACATCGTGCTGCGCGAGCCGCTGCAGAAGTCCAACCACGAGGTACGCATGGGCCTGGGCTGGGACCGCAACGAGCCCCAGGCCGATGCCAGCTGGACGCGCAACCTGAAGTGGGGCGGCCCGAATGGCGATGAGTTCGTCGGCGCCATCTCCACCAACGGCGCCATCCGGCGCTTCTACAACAACGTCGACTCGGGCAACCGCCGCACCGACACGCTGACCGGCGAGGTCATCGAGCAGAACACCCAGATCGGCACCAGCGAGAGCCAAAACACCAGCCTCAACGGCAACGCCCGGCTGCGCTGGAAATACAGCGACACGCTGAACCTGAACATCACGCCGTCGTTCTTCCTGTCGCAGAACGAAGGCAGCAGCCAGTACAACTCCGCGGGCACGCGCGTTCGCGATGTCCACAGCGACAACGACGCCAAGAACCACAACCTGCGACTGAACCTGTCGGCCGATTACCGCCCGCAGGCGGGCGAGAGTTTCAGCCTGCGCCTGGGCACCGGCACCTCCCGCAACACCCGTCACAGCGAACGCCGCGACCAGCAGACCTTTGGCGGCACCAGCACCGACCGCACCCAGGTCGACCGCAGCACGGTGGACGAAGACCAAACCAGCCTGAACGGCCGCTGGAGCCTCAAGACCGCGCAGGAGCACCAGTGGGTCACCGGCGCCGAAGCCGAGCGCAGCCAGCGCACGCAGGTGGTCGACACGCTGGTCAACGGCGCGCCGCTGCCGGGCCTGGTGCGCTTCGGCAACACGCTGGCCACGCGCAACCAGCGCTTCGCCGCCTTCACGCAGGACGAGTGGAGCCCCAGCCGGCAGTGGGCGTTCTACGCCGGCCTGCGCTATGAGCGCATCGAGACCACGGCGGCCGCCGCGGGCGCGCTGCCCGAGACGCGCAACGTCTCGCAGGTCACGTCGCCGCTGTTCCACATCCTGTGGCGGCCCGCCGCCTTCCCCAAGGACCAGGTGCGCCTGGCGCTCACGCGCAGCTACCGCGCGCCCAACCTGAACGACCTGGCCGCCCGCCCCACCATCAACACCACCTACCCCGACGGCCCCAACTACCAGACCCACGCCGACCGCGCCGGCAACCCCGACCTCAAGCCCGAGCTGGCCACCGGCGCCGACCTCAGCCTGGAGCACTGGCTGCCCACCGGCGGCATCATCTCGGGCAGCGCCTTCCTGCGCGACATCAAGCAGCTGATCCGCAGCCAGGTGCAGCTGGAGACCGTGAGCTGGGACACCGCCCAGCGCTGGGTCAGCCGCCCGCGCAACATGGGCAGCGCGCGACGCATGGGGCTGGAGTTCGAGTTCAAGGCCCGCATGGACGAGCTGTGGGAAGACGCCCCGGCCGAGCTGCAGATGATGCTGCTGCGCTTCAACGCCGCCGTGTTCAAGAACCAGGTCAAGGGCCTGCCCGGCAACAGCAACCGCATCGACCAGCAGCCGCGCGGCAGCTTCAACGTCGGCATCGACCACCGCTGGAAGGCCTGGGGGCTGAACTTCGGCAGCGGCTTCAACGCCAACTACGTGCCCGCCACACGCGAACAGGTGACCGAAACGCTGCGCCGTGACATCACGGCGCGCCGCCAGTTCGATGCCTACCTGTCCTGGAGCAGCGGCGCCGTGCGCGACGGCATCAACTGGCGGCTGTCCATGGCCAACCTGCTGCCGCGCGACGCCGAGGACAGCTCCGAGGGCACCAGCCTGAACAGCGTGACGCAGCGTGAGTACCTGACCGAGAGCTGGTCGCGCAACAAGACCTTCCGCGTCGTCTCGCTGCGCGCCGACATGCGCTTCTAGGCGGCGGCCGGCTCGCTACACTGCGCGCCGGGTGCCGCCTCGCCACGTCGGGGCGGCAGGACTTCTGCGATGGTCGGGCCGCCTCGCATGTGACCCGTGGGCCGCACACCGGCCCCGCAGATAAGGCTGCCATGTCCGACACCGCCCTGCAGTACACCGCCCTCGCACTCTTCGCGCTGGCCCTGGCCCACACCTTCGCGGCCAAGCAGTTCGAGCGCCTGTCCCACCGCTTCCCGCGCCATGCGGGCCTGTTCCATCTGCTGGGCGAGGTGGAGGTGGTGTTCGGTTTCTGGGCCATCGTGCTCATCCTGACCATGGCGTTGGGCCAGGGCGGCGCGCAGGCGCTGGCCTATGCCGAGTCACGCAACTACACCGAGCCGCTGTTCGTCTTCGTCGTCATGGTGGTGGCCGCCTCGCGGCCGGTGCTGCGCACGGTGGTGTGGGCCGTGGACACCACCGCCCGCCTGCTGCCGATGCCCAATGCGCTGGCCAGCGCCTGGCTGGGCCTGGCGGCCGTGCCGCTGCTGGGCTCGGTCATCACCGAGCCCGCCGCCATGACCATCGCCGCGCTGATGCTGGCGCCGCAGGTGTTCCGCCCCGACGTGCCCGAGCGCATCAAGTACTTCGCGCTGGGCGTGCTGTTCGTCAACATCTCCATCGGCGGCACGCTGACCTCCTATGCCGCGCCGCCGGTGCTGATGGTGGCCGCCACCTGGCAGTGGGACAGCGCCTTCATGTTCAGCCACTTCGGCTGGAAAGCGGCCGTGGCCGTGCTGGCCAACGCCACGCTGGCCACGGTGCTGCTGCGCAAGCACCTGCACGGCAGCAGCGCCGACGCCGCGGCCAAGGAGGCGCCGGTGCCGCTGCCCGTGGTGCTGGTTCACCTGGCGCTGCTGGCCGGCGTCGTGCTGCTGGCCCACCACCCGGTGGCCTTCCTGGGGCTGTTCCTGCTCTTCCTCGGCTTCACGCAGGCCTACGAGCGCCACCAGAGCCCGCTGATCCTGAAGGAAGCGCTGCTGGTGGGCTTCTTCCTGGCCGGCCTCGTGGTGCTGGGCGGCATGCAGGCCTGGTGGCTGCAGCCCATCGTCTCCAGCCTGGAGCCGCTGGCGCTGTTCTTCGGCGCGCTGGGCCTCACGGCCGTCACCGACAACGCGGCACTGACCTACCTCGGCTCGCTGATCGCTGGCATCTCCGATGACGCCAAGTACATGCTCGTGGCCGGCGCCGTGGCCGGCGGCGGCTTGACGGTGATTGCCAACGCGCCCAACCCGGCCGGCGTCGCGCTGCTCAAGCGCGGCTTCGAGGACGAGTCCATCGGCGCCGGCGGCCTGCTGCTGGGCGCGCTGCTGCCCACGGTGCTGGCAGCCGCCGCATTCCTGCTGCTGTGAGCGCCGCCATGCCGGCGCCGCGCATCCTGTTCTTCTGCATGGGCAACATCTGCCGCAGCCCGACGGCGGACGGCGTCATGCGCGCCAAGCTGCAGGCCGCCGGCCTGCACGCCGAGGTGGACTCGGCCGGCACGCACGGCTGGCACGCTGGCGCCCCGCCCGATGCGCGCAGCCAGGCGCACGCACGCCGGCGCGGCTACGACCTCAGCGGCCTGCGGGCCCGCCAGTTGGTGGCCGAAGACTTCGAGCGCTTCGACCTCGTGCTCGCCATGGACGACGACAACCTCGCCCACGCCGAACGCCTGTGCCCACCGGGCCAGCGCGACAGGCTGAAGCTGCTGCTGGACTACGCGCCGCAGCTGGGCCAGCGCGAGGTGCCCGACCCGTACTACGGCGGCGACGCTGGCTTCGAGGCCGTGCTGGACCTGGTGGAAGCTGCCTGCGACGGCCTCATCGCGGCCGAACTGCGCCGCCGCTGAGCCCGCCGCGTGGCGCCATCAGGCGCGCGCCTCCACCGGGCTGTCCTTGGGCGCGAGCTTGTTGTTGCCCCAGCACTGCTCGTACTTCCAGCCGGTCAGCTCTTCCGCCACGGCACGCGCCTCGGGCGGCGCATCGGCAATGCGGCCGCCGGCCTTGATGCGGGCGATTTCCTTGAGCAGCACCGCGTGGTTCTGGCGGTCCAGCTTCATCTGGTAGGTGTAGTAGATGCCGCCCAGGCCCAGCGCAATGACGCCCAGCGAGAACACGCCCACGATGGCGTTGACGGCGCTCTCCGGCTGCGCAGCCTGGCCGGACTGGAAGCCAAACTCGCCCAGGACCCAGCCCATCGCGAACACCACGGCCGAGCGGGTGATCTTGCCGGCAAAGGTCATCGCGCCGGCATAGATGCCCTCGCGGCGGCGGCCCGTCAGCACCTCATCCACATCGGCCAGGAAGGTGTAGACCGTCCAGGGGATGTAGTACACGCCACCCGTGCCCAGGCCGAACACCGCCGTGATGGCGAACAGCGCGATCACCGTGGTCTCCTTGGACCAGCCCAGGTAGAACAAGGCCGTGTAGGCCAGCACGCTGCCCAGCACCACCAGCAGCGCCAGCCGGTAGGGCCGCGCAAAACCAAACTTGATGCAAAAACCGATGAACAGCATCGTCGAGATCAGCTGCATCACCGAGCTGAAACTGTTCAGATACCCCACCGTCGCCTTGTCATGCCCCAGGCCGAAAATAATGAAGTAGGTGAAGATCGAGGCAAACAGCCATTCCGCGCCAAACCCGAGCAGATACATACCCAGGTGCTTGCGGAAAATCTTCAGGTGGAAGGTGGACAGCATGTCCAGGCACAGTTTCTTGAGCGCCTTAAACAGGCTGCCGGCACGCTCCTGGACCACCTCGTGCGGCGCGCGCTCCCAGGACGTGAGGTACAGCGCCACCATCGCACCGCACATGATGAACGCGTAGATGATGCCGGTCAGCAGGAAGGGCGTGGCCGATTCCTTGCTGTAGATCAGGAACAGCTGCGCCGGAATGAACGCCGCCAGGAAGTTGGCCGCCTTGCCGAACATGGCCTTGGAACCCGTCAGCTTGGTGCGCACGGCGAAATCGTCCGTCATCTCGGTGGCCAGGGTTTCGTACGGCACCATGATCATCGTGTACACCAGCTCAAACAGGATGTACATGCTCAGGTAATACCAGAAGCCGAAACCCTCCAGCCACATCAGCGGATACAGCAACACCGCCGGAATGCCGAGCAGAATGAAAAACCGCCGCCGCCCGAACCGGCGCCCCAGCCGGGTGTTGTAGAAGTTGTCGCTGATGTAGCCGATGACCGGATTGCTGAGCGCATCGACGATGTTCGCGACGGCAAAGATCGTGGCCGCCTCCACCACCGTCAGGCCGCAGAAGGTGGTGTAGAAATACAGCAGCCAGGCCGACGCGATGGCCAAGGCCCCGCTGCCCAGCAGGTTCGCACTGCCGTAGCTCAGCGTGTGCTTCAACGAGATGGTTCTGCCTGTCATGCGCTGTCTCCTGCTGAAATGGACTGTCGTTCCATTTTTTGCGGCCTCTTGTTCCGGCAAGTATCCCATGTCCGGCTTCTGCGGCACCTGCCGGGAACCCGGAGGGCCCGGCGCCGCGCCGCCACGCCAGGTTTCCGCGGGTAAGCCGTATTTGTTCGACAGGCAAACAAATGGACGATGCCGGCATGCGCTTCCCTGAACACCGCCCGACATGACCTCCCTCAAGCCCTGGCTGGGCGCCCTGCTCGGCGCCCAGTTGACGCTGGCCGCTGCCGCCGCGGCGCCCGTTCGCGCCGACGACGCGGCCTACACCTGGAAGCCCGTCGCCATCGTTGGCGGCGGCTTCGTGGACGGCATCGCCTTCCACCCCGGCGTGCCGGGCCTGGCCTATGCCCGCACCGACATGGGCGGCGCCTACCGCCGCGACAGCGCCACCAGTCCCTGGCAGCCGCTGCTGGACCACCTGCCCCTGGCCGACGTGAACCTCATGGGCGTCGAGAGCCTGGCCGTCGACCCTCACGACCCCGACGCCGTCTACCTCGCCTGCGGCACCTACACCGCACCCACCGAGCCCAACGGCGCCGTGCTGCGCTCGCGCGACCGCGGCCGCAGCTGGCAGCGCACCGACCTGCCCTTCAAGCTCGGCGGCAACGAAGGCGGGCGCGGCAACGGCGAACGCCTGGCCGTCGACCCCAACGACGGCCGCGTGCTCTACCTCGGCAGCCGCTTCGCCGGCCTGTGGCGCAGCACTGACCGCGCCGCCAGCTGGCAGCGCGTGGACAGCTTCCCCGACGCCGCCTGGCGCCGCGACGCCAGCGACGGCCCGCCACCCAGCTGGGGCGGCAGCGACGGCAAGGCCACGATCAACTTCCTGCTGTTCGACCCGCGCAGCGGCACCCGCGGCCAGCCCAGCCGCACCATCTACGCGGGCGTCTCCGTCATCGGCCGGCCCAGCCTGTGGCGCAGCCAGGACGCCGGCGCAACATGGCAGCCCCTGCCCGGCGGCCCGGCCACCCACCGCCCCATGCGCGCGGCGCTGGCCAGCGACGGCCGGCTCTACATCGCCTACGCCAGCGAGCCCGGCCCGCACCGCATGAAGGACGGCAGCGTCTGGCGGCTGGACCCGCACACCGCCACCTGGGCCGACATCACGCCCGCCCGCCCCGCCGCGACCGACCCCTTCGGCTACGCCACCGTCGCCGTGGACCCCGGCCACCCGCAGCGCCTGCTGGCCAGCACCGCCGGGCGCGGCCGTGGCGACGAGCTCTTCCGCAGCACCGACGGCGGCGCCACCTGGCAGCCCCTGTTCACCACCGCCCGCTTCGACGCCTCGGCCGCGCCCTACGTGGCCGACACCCACCTGCACTGGCTGTACGACGTCAAGATCAACTCCGCCGACCCCGACCACGCGATCTTCACCACCGGCTACGGCGGCTGGGAGACGCGCGACCTGCGCGCCGCCGACCGCGGCCAGCCCACCACCTGGCGCGTCATGAGCCGCGGCATCGAGGAAACCGTGGCCCTGGCCCTGCACAGCCCCACGCAGGGCGTGCCGCTGGTGACCGCCATCGGCGACTACTCTGGCTTCGTCCACACCGACCTCGACCGCCCTGCCGCCGGCAACCCCAAGCCGCCCTTCTTCGGCAACACGCACGACGTCACGGGCGCGGCGCTGGCGCCCGAGGTCATCGTGCGCATCGGCCACGCACGCGACGGCGGCAAGAAGAACCTTGGCTACTCGCTGGACGGCGGCGCCACCTGGCGCGAGCCCGCCAGCCTGCCGCCGGGCCAACTGCCGGGCGACGGCTTCATCGCCGTGTCGGCCGACGGCCGCGCCTGGGTGTGGACGCCCAAGGGCCACGTGCCGCACGTCACCCACGACCGCGGTGACACCTGGCAGCCCGTCCAGGGCCTGCCCGCCGGCACCCGCGTCGTGGCCGACCCCGTGAACCCCGCGCGCTTCCACGCGATGGCGCTGTTCGACGGCCAGCTGTTCGCCAGCACCGACGCCGGCCTGAGCTTCAGCGCCCGCCCGCTCACGCTGCCTGACGGCCCCGTCACGCGCAGTGCCGCTGGCAGTCACAACCACAGCAGCCGCGGCGATGACCGCGGCGGCCAGGACCGCCTCTACGCCGCGCCCGGCCGCGAAGGCGAGCTGTGGCTGGCGGCCTTCCACGGCCTGTACCGCCAGCGCGCGGGCGACAGCCAGCGCTTCGAGCGCCTGCCCGGCGTCAGCGAGATCCACGCCTTCGGCTTCGGCCGCGCGGCGCCGGGCGCGGCCAACCCGGCCCTCTACCTCGTCGGCACCGTGTCAGGCCGCTACGGCCTGTTCCGCTCCACCGACGCCGCCGCCCACTGGCAACGCATCAACGACGACGCCCACCAGTGGGGCCTGATCCTGCACATCACCGGCGACCCCAAGGTCTTCGGCCGCGTCTATGTGGGCACGCACGGGCGGGGCGTGCTGTATGGCGACGCGCCGTCGCACTCAGCGGCTGACGTCACCGGCCGCCCAAGCCGGCCTTGATCGACGAATCGCCTGCGCGTCGCTGACGGCGATGCCTGGCGAGCGCTGATCGCAACCGGCCGCAGCCGCACCCACCTGACTTGGCGATCGCCAGCGATCGACCCGAAGCGGGCGTCGGAACCGACCTACCAAGCTTCGGGAAAGCTGCCGCTCAACGTTGGAGGTAACGTGCGGCCGGAACGCCGCAGGCGTGAAGGGAACCCAAAGCGCAGCTTTGGGACGTCACGTTGACCGAAAGGTTAGGTGCAATTTCCACTGCCAGCCAACCGTGCGTACATGAAAAAGTTGCGGGGTGTGCCGCGTACATGCCGGTAGCTTTTGAGCAGACCTTCTTGAGCGAACCCCATGCGCTCGATGGTGCGGATAGAGCGGAGATTGGACTCCAGAACCGTAGCCTGTACTCGGACGAGGCCGACATGTTGATGAGCCCAGCCCACGAGTACGTTACCGACGGCGGTGGCGATTCCCTTGCCCCAAAACTCCGGGTTTAGATCGTAGGCAAGTTCAGCAGACTTATTGACTGGGGCGACGCTATGGAACCCGATGGTGCCAACCAGTTCATCGCCGTCTTTTGAAGCGATTGCCAGGCGAAGGCGGGAATCAGGTTCATCACTCGTTTCGTTACCCAGATACCTGCTCAGATCTTCGATGGTCGGATGATTCCAGCTCGTATGTTCATACACAGCCGGGTTGTTCAGATAGCTGGCCCATGCCGACATATCCGAGACACTTAATGGCCGGACATACACGGAGTCGTGCTCGACAATTGGGAGTGAGCGAAAATGCATGCTGCACCTAACGTGTTGTAGCCCGCAGGCCAGTGCGGTCTATCACGGCAGTCCGCGCAGTAACGGGCCGCCCGGAGCTGGGCTAAGTGCTTGTTGCATATGAGTTCCCTCCACTGTGCTGCGCTACTGATCGGGTGCTATTTTTCCGGGCAAATGCCGCGCCGGTTACAAACCTATCGAGGGCGCCTGGATGTTGCCATTGCCAGCAGTCCGAGCATCGTGCGGAGAACCCTGGCTCGAGGCCGACGCGTTGGGGCGGCTCCGGCAGTGGCGACGCCGACTCAACGCTTGAGCGCAGGCCCCACACCATGGTCGCCATGAAGCAGCCAGTCGTCGACGGCTGCTCCTGGCCGAAACCCGCATTTGGGCGCATGTGCCTGTTATCCGACCACCGCGGCTTGGCAGCGGCTCACACAAGCTCGCATGCAGCGGTTGAGGCCGCACGGCCGGCAGCCCACGCCCCGCATGCGAGCCGGGAAGCACGGGGCGGCGATCCCTGCGGGCTGGCACCGCGCAGCCCGTGCAACACCGCCAACCCTCGCCCGCGAGGGCCAGGGCGTCAGGCGGCCGCGGCCGCGAACGCCTCGCGCGTCAGGTTCACCGGCGCCTCGCCGCCCGCGCGGCAGGCCACGTCGTCCTCGATGCGGATGCCGCCATAGCGCGACAGGCGCTCGACCGCCGCCCAGTCCACCTGGGCCGCATGCGGGGTGGCGCGCAGTTCGTCCAGCAGCAGGGGGATGAAGTACAGGCCCGGCTCGATGGTGACCACCATGCCGGCCTGCAGCGGGCGGGTCAGGCGCAGGTAGCGGTGGCCTTCGGGCTTGTCAGCCACGCCGCCGTCCTCGCCGGCCATGAAGCCGCCCACGTCGTGCACCTGCAGGCCCAGCAGGTGGCCGATGCCGTGCGGGAAGAAGGGCTTGGTGACGCCCTCGGCCACCATGGCCTCGTCGCTCATGCGCACGAGGCCGGCCTCGCGCAGCACGCGGGCCACGCGGCGGTGGGTGCTGAGGTGGATGTCGCGGTAGTCCACGCCCTCGCGCACCTCGTCCACCAGCGCCAGCTGCTCGCGCTCCATCGCCGCGATCAGCGCGGCGAACTCGTCGTGGCCGTCGGCCACCCAGGTGCGTGTGATGTCGCTGGCATAACCGTTGACCTGCGCGCCTGCGTCGATGAGGAAGCTGCGGGCCTCGGCCGGTGCGCGCTCGTCCTGGTACTGGTAGTGCAGCACCGCGGCATGCTCGTTCAGGCCGATGATGTTGGTGTAGGGCAGGTCGCGGTCGGTGTGGCCGGTGGCCCGCAGGTAGGCGCGGTGGATGCCGGCCTCGCTCTCGCCCCCGAGGAAGGCCGCGCGCGCGGCCAGGTGGCCAGGCACGGCGCGGCGCTGGGCGGCGCGCATCTGGGCCAGCTCGTAGGGCGTCTTGATGCCGCGCGCCCAGTGCAGCAGGTTCAGCAGCCGCTCGGGGTTGTTGGGCACCAGCCCCGGCAGCGCCGCATCGGCCTCGCCCAGGATGGCCGTGTGCGGCGTGACCACATCGGCCAGCGCGGCGGCCGCCTGCTCGGGCTCGCGGATGACGACCAGCTCCACCGCTGCCACCCACTCGCCACTTGGCGCCTCGGGCGGCACATGCCAGTAGTCGTGCGGCTGGTAGTAGACGACACGCGGCCGGCGGCCCGGCCGCACGGCGATCCACGAGTGCGGGTGATTGGTCAGCGGCAGCCAGTGCTTGAAGTGCGGGTTGGGCTGGAACAGGTAGGGCCGGTCATCAAGGAAGGCGTACTTCTCGATGCCGGCGGCGATGACGAGGGCGTCATGCCCGCAGCGCGCGAGCGCGCGTTCGGCCTGCTGCTGCAGCGTGGCGAGGTGGTCGAGGTAGAGGCTCATGCCGATGGCCTCACTGGCGCACGTAGGTCAGCTTCTTGCTGCCGCCGTCGCAGCTGCCGATGACCTTGGCCTTCTCGCCCAGGGCCGCGACCTTGTCGTTCTCCACGGCCGTGATCTCGTAGCCCTTCACGCCCTTCTCGTCCAGCTTGGCAGCGATCTCGGCCTTCAGTTCATCGCAGGGCTTGGGCGCGGCCTGGACGACCTGGGTCAGCAGGATGGCGGTGGCAGCGAGGATCAGCAGGGTGGGCTTGGTGGACATGACGGGACTTGCTTGTGGCAATCGGGGCTAGGGATTGTCCATCGGCGCAGCGCGCGGCTGCTCGCAAGCAGGCGGCGCTCAGCCCTCGCGGTCCCACACCACGCCTTCCTCCGTCAGCATCGCGTCCAGCGGCACGTCCAGCGCGCTGGGTTTGAGCAGCGGCAGAAAGCCCTGCGCATAGCCGATGCCCACGGCGGCCGGGCGGGGCTGCATCTCGGCCAGCGTCTTGTCCATGAAGCCGCCGCCATAGCCCAGCCGCAGGCCGCAGGGGCCGAAGCCCAGGCAGGGCACCAGCATCAGCTGCGGCTGGAACTCCTCGGTGCCCTTGGGCTTGGGGATGTGGAAGGCGTCTTCCTCCATCGGGCAGCCGGGATACCAGACGTGAAAGCGCAGCGTGCGGTGCGCTTTGTCCACCACGGGCAGGCCGATGCGGCGTTCGGGGTGGTCCTCGCCCCAGCGGTACAGCGCGGGCAGCGGGTCGAACTCGCCCTTGATGGGCCAGTAGGCGCCGATGGTCGTCTCGCGCCGCCGCAGCAGCCACACGCGCAGCACCTCCTGCAGGTCAGCGGCGCGCGCCAGCCGGTCAGGCAGGGCCAGGCGTTGCTCAATCAACTTGTGCCGGAGCGCGGCGCGGTCGTTCGCATCCATGGCGGCGGAGCTTACATTCGCCCGCATGGATGCGTTGAGCGAACTTTGCGCGGAACTGCTGGCCCCACTGGGGCCGGTGCGCACCCGGCCCATGTTCGGCGGCCGGGGCTTCTACGTGGACGGGCTGTTCATGGCGCTGATCGCCGACGGCCAGTTCTACCTGAAGGCCGATGCGCAGACGCGTGCGCACTTCGTCGACGCGGGCTGCCCGCCCTTTCGCTACGCCACCCGGGACGGCGAGCGCGTGATGCACGGCTACTACCGACCGCCCGAAGAGGCGCTGGAGTCTGCGCCGCTGATGCTGCCCTGGGCACGCCTGGCCATGGAGGCCGCGCTGCGGGCGGCCAACGCGAAGGCGGCGCCGCGCTCAGCGCCGGCCAAGAAGACGGCGGCCCGCAAACCGGCGCCCGGGCGCGGCTGACTGCGGCGGCACCAGCACTTCGAAATCCGCCGCGGGCCAGCCTTCCAGCACCGCCGCCTGGCCGGGTGCCAGCGCGATGGCCTGGCCGGCCTCCAGCCAGTGGTCCTGCGCCGGCTCGGCCGCCGTCCCGGACAGCGTCAACCACACCCGGCCGCGCGCCACCGCCAGGCGCCGCGCCTCAGCGCTGCCGGCCAGCGTCAAGGCCCGGCCGCCGTCCAGATGCCATGTGGATTGCGCATCACTCATGATCCTGCTCCTGCGTTGATGGCGCTGATTCTGCGAAGGCACGCTGGGGCAGTCCAATGACTCCGCCGCGCCGATTGATACCATCCGCGCATGAATCAGCCGATACGCCAGAGGCCGCTGTCCGTCGGCCCGCTGCGGGCTTTCGAGGCCGTGGCGCGGCTGCTGTCCTTCCGCGCGGCGGCCGAGGAGCTGAGCCTCACGCAGTCGGCCATCAGCCGGCAGATCCAGTCGCTGGAGGACGAGATCGGCTGCACGCTGTTCCTGCGCGGCACGCGCAAGGTGGAGCTGTCGGTGGACGGCGCGCAGCTGCTGCCCACCGCCGTGGCCGTGCTCTCGCGGCTGGACCAGGCGGTGCGCCAGATCCGCCGCACCCGCGGCCGGCGCGTCGTCAACGTGACGACCTTCGCGTCCTTCGCGTCGCTGTGGCTGATCCCGCGGCTGTGCGAGTTCCAGAAGCACCACCCGGACATCGACATCCGCGTCTCCGCGCTGGACAGCCTCATCGACCTGGACGACGGCGAGCACGACCTGGCCCTGCGCTACATCGCCGGCCCGGGCACGGGCGCGCCGGGCGAGCTGATGTTCGAGGAGACGGTGTCCCCGGTCGTCAGCCCCTGGTACGCCGAGTCCACACGCAACGGCCGGCTGCCGCCGCTGCGCCGCGCGGGCGACCTGGCCGCCCACGCGCTGACCGAGGAGGACGACCCGCGCCCCAGTGCCGAGTTCCTGTCCTGGCGGCACTGGCTGACGCGCCAGCGCGAGCCCGACCTGCAGCCGCTGCGCTGGATGTACTTCAACTTCACCTACCAGCAGATCCAGGCCGCGCTGGCGGGCCAGGGCGTGGCGCTGGCGCGGCTGCCACTGGTGCACGAGCACCTGCAGCGCGCCGAGCTGCTGGAGCCCTTCGGCCCGGCCGGCCGCCTGACCAGCCCCTATGCCTACTGGCTGGTGACGTCACCGGCCGCGTCGGCCCGGCCCGAGGTGCAGGCCTTTGCCGACTGGGTGCGCGCGCAGGCGGCCCTCACGCGGCAGCAGCTCGCCCAGGTGTGAGCAGCGCGCTCAATGTGCGGGCGCGGCGGCGGCCGGAGCCGGCTCGCTGACCACCCGCGCCAGCGCCTCCGCCAGCGCCCGCTGCGAGCGCAGCACATGGCTGACGCCGGCCTCGCCCAGCCATTGCTCCTCCTCGTCCGTGTGGGCCAGCACTGCGCAACGCAACCCGGGGTTGAGCTGCCGCGCCAGGTCCAGCAGCGCCGGCACGCCGCGCACATCGGCCAGCGCCACCACCAGCCAGGCCGCCTGCGCGATGTGGGCCTGCACCAGCGTCATGGCCTCGGACGCATCACCCAGCACGGCCGCCTGGCCCTCGGCACGCAGCTGCTCCACCACCTCGCGGTCGCGATCGATCACCACCACGGGGCGCTCGCCCAGCAAGGCGTGCAGCGCCGTGCCCAGCGTGCCATGACCCACCAGCACGATCTGCCCGGCCAGGGCGGTGCCGGGCGTGTCGGCCGGCAGCTCGGCCAGCGGGTCGTCGCGCGCCTCCAGCCGGCGCGCCCAGGCCGAGCGGTTCAGCACCCAGCGGCGCAGCGGCTCCACGCCGGCGAACAGCAGCGGGTTCAGCGCGATGGACACGATGGCGCCCGCCACCACCAGGCTGGTGGCCTCGGGCGGCACCAGCTTCAGGCTCTGGCCCAGGCCCAGCAGGATGAAGCTGAACTCGCCGATCTGCGCCAGGCTCACGGCCACCGTCAGCGCGGTGGACAGCGGGTACTTCAGCAGCAGCACCAGCGCCGCGGCTGCAACCGTCTTGCCGACCAGGATGACGGCCACCGTGGCCAGCACGGCCAGCGGCTGCTTCACCAGCACCATGGGGTCGAACAGCATGCCCACGGCCACAAAGAACAGCACGGCGAAGGCATCGCGCAGCGGCAGGCTCTCGTGCGCCGCGCGCTCGCTGAAGGCCGACTCCCGCAGCACCAGGCCCGCGAAGAACGCGCCCAGCGCGACGCTGACACCGAACAGCGCCGCCGCCCCCACCGCCAGCCCCACGGCCGCCGCCACGGTGGCCAGCGTGAACAGCTCGCGCGAACCCGTGCGGTTGACCTGCCACAGCAGCCAGGGCAGCAGCCGCCGCCCAGCAATCAACATCACGGCCACAAACGCCGCCACCGCCAGCAGCGTGGTGACGATGGTGAGGGCCAGGTTGCCGCCGCCTTCGCCCTCGGCCGGCCCGCCCAGCACCGGAATCAGCACCAGCGCCAGCACCATGGCCAGGTCTTCCACCACCAGCCAGCCCACGGCGATGCGGCCGTTGCCACTGTGCAGCAGCTCGCGCGACTCCAGCGCCCGCAGCAGCACCACCGTGCTGGCCACCGACAGCGCCAGGCCGAAGATCAGCGCCGCGCCCAGATCCCAGCCCCACCACCCGTACGCAAGACCTGCCCCCATGGCCGTCGCAGCCGCCATCTGCACCAGCGCGCCGGGCAACGCGATGCCCTTCACCGACATCAGGTCGGCCACCGAGAAGTGCAGGCCCACGCCGAACATCAGCAGCATCACGCCCACCTCGGACAGCTGCTGCGCCAGATGCACGTCCCCCACAAAACCCGGCGTGTGCGGCCCGATCAGCACACCCGCCAGCAGGTAGCCCACCAGCGCCGGCAGCCGCGCCCATTGCGCGAGCAGCCCCAGCACCAGGGCCAGACCGAAGGCCGCGGCCAGCGTGGAGATCAGGGTCATGCCGTCATGCATCGTGCGGGAGCCTTTCTGTCGTTCAGGGCGCGATCAGCTCGCGCTCGGTGAGGAGGAGGGTGAGGGGCTGGTCGTGCGGCTGCACGTCAAAACGCCGCTCGCCGCCGCTCCAGGCCAACCCGATGGTGGTGACCCCCGGGTGGGCGGCCAGGAAGCGGTCGAAGTAGCCCCCACCATAGCCCAGCCGGTAGCCTTCGCGCGTGAAGCCCACACAAGGCACCAGCACCACGTCCGGCACGGCCACCGCGCCGCTGGCCGTGGCGATGCCGCATTCGTCGCGCAGCGTGGGCGGCTGGCCGTCCCAGCGCCGGAAGGCCATCGTTGCCGGCTCGCGCTTCGCGAATGGCAAGGCCTGCGCGAAGGGCAGCGGCCCTGGGTTAAATTCCCCCGGCAACGGCCAGTAGACCCCCAGCAGTTCCGGTTCCAGCTGAGCCAGCAACTCGCGCAGCGGCGCTGCCAGCGCGGCCTGGGCGGCCGCAAAGGCGGGCGTGTCGGCAAAGGCGCGGCGCGCGGCGATCAGCTCGCGGCGCAGCGCAGCACGGTCGGCAGGGTCGGGGCGGGAGCTGGTCATGGACAGGAGAGCGGTGGTGCGTAGGAAGTGGGCAATTTTGGACGGGCTGCGCGCCCCGGCGCGGCAGCTGGCCATGCTGCTGACGATGGCCGCGGCGCTCGCGCCGGCCGCCAGCCCCGCGCAGCCGGCCGACGACCTGGCCGTCCAGGCCCGCGAGGCCTGGGCGAAGCGCGACCGCTCACGCCTGGCCATGCTGGCCGAAGCCGCCCAGGCGCAGGCCCATCCGCTGGCGGGCTGGGTGGCGTACTTCGAGCTCAACGCCCGGCTGGCCCAGGTGCGCCAGCCCGAGATGGACGCCTTCTACGCCCGCTACCCCGGCAGCTACGTGGAAGACCGGCTGCGCAATGACTGGCTGCTGGAGCTGGGCCGGCGCCGCGACTGGGCCAACTTCCGCCGTGACCACGCGGCCTACCAGATGCGCGACGACCGCGAGGTCGTCTGCTACGCGCTGCTGGCCGAGCACGCGGCCGGCGCGCGCCTGACCCTCGACGCCGCCCGTGGCGCCTGGTTCGCCCAGAAGGATGCCGACGAGGGCTGCCGCGCACTCGCGGCGGCGATGGTGGAGGCCGGCACGTTCAAGCCTGACACGCTGTGGGCCCGTGCCCGCCAGGCCCAGGAGCAGGGCCGCGCCACGGCCGTGCGCCAGGCCGTCGCGCTGCTGGACAACAAGGCGCTGAGCCAGAAGCTGGCCGAGCTGCAGGACAACGCCGGCCGCTACCTGACCCGCAAGGCCCGCACCACACCGCGCGCCGAGGCCGAACTCACCGCGCTGGCCCTGGCCCGCGTGGCTGCCAACGACCCCGACCAGGCCGGCGCCGTGCTCACCGCCAAGTGGGCCAAGCTGCCCCAGGATCTGCGGGCCTGGCTGTGGACGCAGATAGCCCGCCACTCGGCGCTGCGGCTGCAGGACGACGCGCTGGCCGCCTTCGAGCGCGCGCACCAGCTCGCGCCGCAGCAGGCCTGGAGCGAAGACGCGCTGGCCTGGTGGGCCCGGGCCGCGCTGCGCGCCCGTTCGCCGGCCGTGGCGCTGCGCGCCATCGACCAGATGAGCGCCCACGAGCAGCGCGATCCCGGCTGGGCCTACTGGCGCGCCCGCGCCACGCGCATGCAGGGCGACGCGGCCGGCGCACGCGCGCAGCTGCAGGCGCTCGCCACGGCCACGCAGGCCGCGCCGCTGAACTATTTCGGCCGCCTCGCCGCCGAAGACCTCGGCCAGCCCACGCCGCTGCCGCCCGCGCCCGCGCCGCTGACGGCCGACGAGCGCCGCGCCGCGCGCAGCCACGCCGGCCTCGCGCGCGGGCTGCGCCTCATCGAGCTGGGCCTGCGCAGCGAGGGCGTGCGGGAGTGGAACTTCTCGCTGCGCGGCATGGACGACCGCCAGCTGCTGGCCGCCGCGCAGGAGGCCTGCGACCGCCAGGTCTGGGACCGCTGCATCAACACCAGCGAGCGCACCAAGACCGAGATCGACATGGCGCAGCGCTTCCCCACGCCGCACCGCGAGGAGTTGCTGCGCGAGGCCCGCGCCGCGGCGCTGGACCCGGCCTACGTGTTCGGGCTGGTGCGCCAGGAGTCGCGCTTCGTGCTGGATGCGCGCTCCCACGTCGGCGCCGCCGGCCTGATGCAGGTGATGCCTGCCACGGCCAAGTGGACGGCCAAGAAGGTCGGCCTGCCCTACAGCCCCGAGCGGCTGCACGACCGCGACTTCAACCTGCGCATCGGCACGCACTACCTGAAGCTGGTGCTGGACCGCTTCGACGGCGCCCAGGCCCTGGCCGCCGCGGCCTACAACGCCGGCCCCGGCCGCCCGGCGCGCTGGCGCGAAGGCCCGGTGCTGGATGCGGCCATCTGGGCCGAGAACATCCCCTTCAACGAGACGCGCGACTATGTGCGCAAGGTGCTGCTGGGCGGCGCCATCTATGCACAGCTGCTGGGCCTGCCGGCCACGCAGCTGCGCGAGCGGCTGGGCGGCAACGTCGGCCCGGCCAAGCAACGCAACGAGGACGACCTGCCATGAGCCTGAACCTTCTTGTGCTGGGCGGCAGCGGCTTTGTGGGCCGCGCGCTGTGCGAGCAGCTGACGCGCCGCCTCGGCGCCGACGTGCGCATCACCGTGCCCACGCGGCGGCTGCGCCATGCGCAGGCGGTGCAGAGCCTGCCGGGCGTCACCGTCGTGCAGGCCGATGTGTTCCGCGAGCTGCCGGCGCTGCTGGCCGGGCAGCATGCGGTGGTCAACCTGATCGCCATCCTGCAGGGCAGCGCGGACGCCTTCGAGCGCGTGCACGCAGCCCTGCCCCGGCACATCGCCGCCGCCATGGCCACGGCGGGCGTGCGCCGGCTGGTGCATGTCAGCGCGCTGGGCGTGGCGGCGGACGCGCCCTCGCGCTACCTGCGCAGCAAGGCCGCGGGCGAGGCCGCACTGCAGGCCGCCGTACAGGCCGGCACGCTGGACCTGACGCTGGTGCGGCCCTCGCTGGTGTTCGGCGCGGGTGATGCCAGCGTCAACCTCTTTGCCGGGCTGCAGCGCCTGTTCCCGCTGATGCCGCTGGCCGGCGCCGGTGCGCAGCTGCAGCCGGTGTGGGTGCAAGACCTGGCACGGGCCTTGGTGGAGGTGCTGCTGCGCAGCGAGGCCGTGGGCCAGACCTACGAGATCGCCGGCCCGCGCGTGCTGACGCTGGGCGAGCTGGTGCAAGTGGCGGGCCGCGTGGCCGGGCATGCCCGCCCCATGCTGCCGCTGCCCGGCCCGCTGGCCACGCTGCAGGCGCTGGCCATGGAATGCCTGCCGGGCGAGCCGCTGCTGTCGCGCGACAACCTGGCCTCGCTGAGCGTGCCCAACGTGGCCAGCGGCCACCTGCCCGGCCTGGCGGCGCTGGGCCTGCAGCCGGCGTCGCTGGAGGCGGTGTTGCCCACCTACCTGGCCCCGGGCTGCGGCGTCGCACGGCTGAACGCGTGGCGCGCGCGGCATTGATCTCTTGCGCATTGCTCATCACACGCGGGCCGCGCGCCGCCTAAGCTGGCGCCATCCCATTCAGGAGGCCCCGTGAAGCTCTACATCGGCAACAAGAACTACTCGTCCTGGTCCATGCGCAGCGGCGTGCTGCTGGCCGCGTTCGGCATTCCGTTCGAGGAGGTCAAGCTGCGCTTTGATTTCTCGCCCGACTCGCCGTGGACGCGCACCATCGCCGCCATCACGCCCACCAAGCGCGTGCCGGTGCTGGTGGAGGACGACGGCTTCACCGTGTGGGACACGCTGGCCATCACCGAGTACATCGCCGACCGCCATCCCGAGCTGCCCATCTGGCCGCGCGACGCGCGGGCCCGGGCCCGCGCGCGCAGCCTGTGCGCCGAAATGCACGCCGGCTTCTCGCGCCTGCGCAGCCTGTGCCCGATGAACATCGAGGCCTTCTTCCCCGAGGTCGGCGCGAAGCTGTGGGCCGAGGACGAAGCCTTGCGCGCCGACGTGGCGCGGCTGGAGCAGGCCTGGGGCGACGCGCTGGCCAGCAGCGGCGGCCCCTTCCTGTTCGGCGCCTTCAGCGCGGCTGATGCCTACTTTGCGCCGGTGGCCGTGCGGCTGAGCCGCTTCGGCTTACCGGTGTCGGACGCGGCCGCCGCCTACCGCGATGCACTGCTGGCCCACCCGGCCGTGGAGGACTGGGTGGCCGAGGCGCTGCGCGAGCAGGACTTCATCGTCGAGGACGAGCCCTACCGCAACTCACGCTGACATGCTGGAACTCCGCCCCTGCTGCGAGCATTGCGCGGCGACGCTGGCGCCGGACTCGCTGGAAGCGCGCATCTGCAGCTTCGAGTGCACCTTCTGCGCGGCCTGTGCAGAAGGACTGCTCGGCGACGTCTGCCCCAACTGCGGCGGAGGCTTCGTGCCGCGGCCGGTGCGGCCCGCCCGCGACTGGAAGGGCGGCAACTCGCTGGGCACCCACCCTGCCCGCACCGAGCCCAAGCACCGGCCCGTGGACCTGGCCGCTCACGCCGGCCTCGTCGCCGCGCTGGGCGGCCTGCCACCCGAACAACGCTGACCATGATCGCCCTCCACGGCTTCTCCCAATCCGGCAACACCTACAAGGTCGCGCTGATGCTGCTGGCGCTGCAGCTGCCCTGAACCGCGCGGCATGTGCCGCTGGCCGACTTCGCCGCCGGCCTGACGCGCTCCGACGCGTGGCGCCAGGGCGAGAACGAGATGGGCGAGGTGCCCATCCTGGAGATCGACGGCCAGCGCCTGACGCAATCGGCCGCCATCCTGCTGTACCTGGCCCGGCGCGAAGGCAGGTACGGCGGCGCGACCGACGACGAGCAGCAGGACGTGCTGCGCTGGCTGTTCTTCGACAACCACAAGTTCACCAGCTACTTCGCGACCTACCGCTTCATGAAATCCTTCGCCGGCACGCCACCCGAGCCGGCGCTGATGGCCTGGTTCAAGGGCCGTATCGACAACGCCTTCGGCATCGTCGACAAGCACCTGGCCGGCCGCGAGTTCATCGTCGGCAGCGCGCCCACCATCGCCGACCTGTCGCTGGCGGGCTACCAGTTCTTCCCGGTCGATGAGAGCGGCATCGATGTGGCCACGCAGTACCCGGCCATCGCCGCCTGGCGCGAGCGGCTGAAGACGGCGCTGCCGGGCTGGAAGCCACCCTACGAGCTGCTGCCCGGCGAGCAGGTGCCGCCGCGCTGGTGAGTGAGTCGGCATGGAGGCCGATACTTGCGCCATGCCTTGCTTCACCCGGATCACACGCCTTGCCCGGCGGACTCCCCTCGCCTGCCTGGCATTGCTGGCGCCCAGCTTCGCAGCGCCTGCAGAGTGCGGCCAGGTGACCAACAGGCAGATTCCGGCGCCGACCCAGCGCCCGGCCTCCTGCATCGCCGTGCAACTGCAGCACGCCACCGTGCTGCTCGACAAGGCGCTAGCGGAGGCCCACGCCAGGGGCCTCATCGCTTCGCACCCCGGCGACGACCACAACTCGATGTGGACAACCCGCCGAGCACGAAGTCTGCTTGAGTCCGTGACGCCGCGCGCCACGCTGAACTCGTGCGCCAGCGTGGATGGCCGAGGACGAGCCGACGAGTGGCTGTTCTACATCGCGTTTCAGCTCGATCGCGGCCACGCCGCCGTCCAGGCCAGCGGCGCGGACGCGCCCACCGGTGTCATCGCGGTCCGCGAACGGTCGATGGGCTGTTCGCCCAGCCTGGGTGGCACGTCCACGCGCGCGTACGGCATCCCCGGCGGGCGCTGGTTCCTCTCCCTCCTCACCGGCATCTCTTGAACCGACGCGAGCACGTCGCCTCCATGTCCTCCTCCTTCAACACCTACCTCGTCGGCGGCGCCGTCCGCGACCGCCTGCTGGGCCTGCCCGTGCAGGACCGCGACTGGGTGGTCGTCGGTGCCTCGCCGCAGGCGCTGCTCGCCGCCGGCTACCAGCCCGTGGGCAAGGACTTCCCGGTCTTCCTGCACCCCGACACGCACGAGGAAGTGGCGCTGGCCCGCACCGAGCGCAAGACGGCCGCCGGCTACCACGGCTTCGCCTTCCACGCCGCACCCGACGTCACGTTGGAACGAGACCTGGCCCGCCGCGACCTGACGATCAACGCGATGGCCGAGGACGACACCGGCCAGGTCGTCGACCCCTACGGCGGCCAGCGAGACCTCGCCGACAAGGTGCTGCGCCACGTGTCGCCCGCGTTCGCGGAAGACCCGGTGCGCATCCTGCGGCTGGCCCGTTTCGCCGCGCGCTTTGCCGACTTCACGGTCGCCCCCGAGACCGTGGCGCTGATGCGCGACATGGTGGCGGCCGGCGAAGTGGATGCGCTGGTGGCCGAGCGCGTGTGGCAGGAGCTGTCGCGCGGGCTGATGGAGCAGCGGCCCTCGCGCATGTTTGCCGTGCTGCGCGAGGCGGGCGCCTTGCGCGTGCTGCTGCCCGAGGTGGACGCGCTGTTCGGCGTCCCCCAGCCCGAGGCCCACCACCCGGAGATCGACACCGGCCTGCACGTGATGATGGTGCTGGATCAGTGCGCGCGGCTGCAGGCGCCGCTGACCGTGCGCTATGCCTGCCTGTGCCACGACCTCGGCAAGGGCACGACGCGCCGCGAGGAATGGCCGCGCCACATCGCGCATGAGTCGCGCAGCGAGAAGCTGGCGGCCCGCGTCAGCGAGCGCTGGAAGGTGCCCACCGACTGCCGCGAGCTGGCCGCGCTGGTGGCGCGCGAGCACACGCATGTGCACCAGAGCGCCGCGTTCAGCGCCGAGGCGCGGCTGCGCCTGCTGGAGCGCTGCGACGCCTGGCGCCGGCCGCAGCGCTTTGCCGAGCTGCTGTGGGCCTGCGAGTGCGATGCGCGCGGCCGCCTCGGCCTGGAGAGCCGCGACTACCCCCAACGCGCCCAGCGCCTGGCCGACCTGGCCGCCACACAGCAGGTGGACCTGGCCGCCGTGTCCGCTGCCGCCATGGCCCGCGGCGCGCAGGGCCCAGCCATCGGCCGCGCGGTGCAGGCCGCCCGGCTGCAGGCGCTGCCAGCCGCAACCCCCTGAGGAGAGAACCGCATGAAGTCCCTGCTGCTCACGCTCGCCGCCGCGCTGCTCGTCAGTGGCGCCCAGGCCCAGGACACGCTGCGCGAGCGCCTCAAGGCCCGCGCCGAACAGCGCCGTGCCGACGCCGCCGGCGGCCTGCAGGACCTGAAGGTGCAGGGCCGCCAGGTGCTGGTGCACCTGCCCACTGGCTACCGCGCCGACCGGCCCACGCCGCTGGTGCTGGCCTTCCACGGCGGCGGCGGCCATGCCGAGCACATGGCCGAGCACTACGGCCTGCGCCAGAAGGCCGACGAGGCCGGCTTCATCGTGGCCTTCCCCAACGGCGACAGCAAGTTCCCGGGCGGCAAGCTGGCCACCTGGAATGCCGGTGGCTGCTGCGGCGATGCGCGCGACAAGGGCGTGGACGACGTCGCCTTCGCCCGCGCCGTCGTGGCGGCCCTGCAGGCCAAGTACGCCATCGACGCGGGCCGCGTGTTCGCCACCGGCATGTCCAACGGCGCCATGCTCAGCCACCGGCTGGCCTGCGAGGCGGCCGACGTGTTCCGCGCCGTGGCCGCCGTGGCCGGCACTGACGCCACGCGCAGCTGCACGCCGTCGCGGCCGGTGTCGGTGCTGCACATCCACGCGCAGGACGACAGCCATGTGCTGTTCAACGGCGGCGCCGGCCCGGACGCCTTCCGCGACCGCAGCAAGGTGATGGACTTTGTGTCCGTGCCCGAGACCATGGCGCGCTGGGCGCAGCGCAACCAGTGCCCGGCGCCGCCGCAGCGCACGCTGAGCGTGCCGGGCGCCTGGTGCGAGACGCAGACCGGCTGCGCCGGCGGCGTGCGCGTGCAGCTGTGCGTCACCGAGACGGGCGGCCATGCCTGGCCCGGCGTGGAGCACGGCCGGCGCAACAAGCCGGCGGCGTCGCAGGCGCTGAACGCCAACGACACGCTCTGGCGCTTCTTCGAGGCCGCTGCCGCGCGCCCCTGAGCCGCAGGCACGCGCATCCGATCGTTTACTAAACAATCTTTTCACCCTAGACTCTGAAAACGCTTTCAGATTCCGCGCCCCTGTCCATGCCCGCCACGCCTGCCGTTCCGCTGTTCTCCTTGAGCCCCTGGCTCCCTCACGGCACCGCCGCGCAGGCAGGCCCGCGATGAGCGCGCCGTCCGTCACCCGCGCCGCGTTCGCGCTGCGCACGGAGTTCTTCGTCATGGGCGTGCTGTTCGCCACCTGGGGCGTGCATGTGCCCACGGTCAAGGCGCACTACGGCCTGGGCGAGCAGGCGCTGGCGCTGGCCATGCTGGCCAGCGGCGTGGGCGCGCTGGCGGCGCTGGCCTACGCGGGGCGCATCGTCGGCCGCTTCGGGCCGCGCGTCATCGCGGCGGTGATGGGCTGCGTCAGCTGTGCGGCCATCGCCAGCCTGCTGCTGTCCTCGCACTACGTTGCGCTGATCGCGGTGATGCTGGTGTTCGGCAGCTTTGGCAGCCTGTTCGACGTGGCGCTCAATGCCGAGGCCAGCGAGATCGAGGCGCTGAGCGGCCGGCCGCTGATGAGCGGCTTCCACGGCATGTTCAGCCTGGGCGGCATGGCCGGCGCCGGCCTGGGCAGCGCCGCGCCCCCGCTGGGCCTGGCGGCGCAGCACCACCTGCTGCTGGCCACCGGCGCAGCTGCGCTGGCCGCGCTGCTGGCCAGCCGCGCGATGCTGCCCGTGCCCGAGAAGGCCGGCGAGGAGAAACACCCGCTGAGCCTGCCGCGCGGCCCGCTGCTGCTGCTGGGCGTGCTGGCGTCCATGGGCCTGATCGCCGAGGGCGCGATGTACGACTGGAGCGTGCTGTTCATGAAGCAGGAGCGCGGCAGCGAGGCCGCCACGGCGGCGCTGGCCTACGCCAGCTTCAGCGGCGCGATGGCGGCCGGCCGCTTCGGCGGCGACTGGGTGCGGGCGCGGATGTCGGGCACGCGGCTGATGCGCCTGAGCGGCGTGCTGGGCGCGGCAGGCATGGCGCTGGCGCTGGCCGTGCCCTCGCCCACCGTGGGGCTGCTGGGCTTTGCGCTCGTCGGGCTGGGCCTGTCCAACGTCGTGCCGGTGCTGTTCAGCGCCGCATCACAGACGCCCGGCGTCAGCCCCGCACACGGCATCGCGGCCGTGTCGGGCGTGGGCTACCTGGGCATGATGGCCGGACCGCCGCTGATCGGGCTGATCGCCGAGTACTCGTCGCTGACCTGGGGGCTGGTGGTGGTGGTGGCATTCGCCAGCTTCATGGCCTTGTCGGCGCAGCGGGCGATGCGGGGCCGCTGACGGCCTGACCGAGCTGACGCACCGCCACGGCCTGTGCGGCCTGGATGTGCGTGTCGCTCAGGCCCAGCTCGCGGCCCACGGCCAGGCCCACGCTGGCGGGATCGCGGCCAGTGAGCCGACCGAAGATGACCAGCGCCTCCAGGTAGCTGCCCCAAGCGCCGAAGTGGTAATGATCTGCCGCCCAGAGGCTGGCCTTGCCGGCGTCGATGCCGTCGTAGGGGTTGCGGTCGGCCACGCCGGCCTGCACCGCGCTGAGCGCCGCGTCGCCCACCGGCAGCACGCCGGCCATGCAGGGCGCTGCTGCCGCCGCCTGCGCGTAGGCGGCGCGCAGATCGGCCTGCATGTCCTCCAGCGTGCGGCCCGCCCAGCGGCCGCCGGGCGTGCGGTAGACCTGGTCGGCGCGCGCCCAGGTCTGCAGCAGGTAGACGCGGGCCGACGGATTCACGCCATGCACCAGCTGCTGCAGCCCCGCCGCCGCCGCAACGAAGGCCGTGGCATCGCCCGGGCGCTGCGGGTCCAGCGTGCTGTACTCCTGCAGCACGACGACATCCCACGGCCGACTGCCGATCAACGCGGCCTTCTGCGCGAGGTGAAAGCGCAGCGTCTGGCCGCTGGCCAGCTCGGTGCTCACATCGACCTGCAGGCCGGCCGCCACCGCCAGCCGCTGGAACACCGCCGGCACGCCGCCATAGCCGCTGCCGTTGAGGTCGGTCACGCCCGCCCGGTTGTAGTGCAGCACCGGCGGCGCATGGCCGTGCAGGAAGCTGTTGCCGACGAACAGGATGCGCTGCGGCGCACCGGCCGAGGGCGGCGGCACCGGCGTGCGCTCGCAGGCCGGGTTGGCCGACGCCACGGCACAGGCGAGCAGCGCGGGAATCAGCAGGAGGCGGGAGCGCGTCATGCCGCGCAGTATCGCGGTCAGGTCCGGCACGCTACGCGGCGCGCCGGACTGGGGCATATTGCGCCCCTCGGACATCGCCACGCATTGCACGCACCATGACCCAGCACCCCAGCCCGACGCCCGCCGATGACCTGCCCGCCGTCGTCGCGGCGCTGCGCGAAGCCCGCCAGCGTTGGCGCGACGCCCACCGCCGCGGGGGCGACGGCCGCGAGCTGCCGTCGCGCGAGTTGCTGGCGGCCATGGTGCAAAGCCTGTCCGGCGCGCTGTTCCCCATGCGCCTGGGCCCGCCCACGCTGCACCCGGAGGACGAGGATTTCTACGTCGGCCACACGCTGGGCACGGCGATGGTGACGCTGCGCCAGCAGGCTGCGCTGGAGCTGCGCCACGAGGCCCGCCAGCGCGGCGATGACGCGCCCGCGCAGGACGCCGACGCGCTGGCCGCGCGCTTCCTGCAGACGCTGCCCGCGCTGCGCGAACTGCTGGACAGCGATGTGCTGGCCGCCTACCAGGGCGACCCCGCCGCCCGCAGCGTGGACGAGGTGCTGCTGTGCTACCCGGGGCTGCGCGCGCTGATCAGCCACCGGCTGGCGCATGAGCTCTACCGCCTGGGCCTGCCGCTGATCGCCCGCGTCATCGCCGAGCTCGCGCATGCCGACACCGGCATCGACATCCACCCCGGCGCCACCATCGGCCCGGGCTGCTTCATCGACCACGGCACGGGCGTCGTCATCGGCGAGACGGCCGTGCTGGGCCGGCGCGTGCGCATCTACCAGAACGTCACGCTGGGGGCCAAGAGCTTCCCCACCGACGGCGACGGCAACCTGCTCAAGGGCCAGCCTCGCCATCCCATCGTGGAGGACGAGGCCGTCATCTACGCCGGCGCCACCGTGCTGGGCCGCGTCACCATCGGGCGCGGCGCCGTCATCGGCGGCAATGTGTGGCTGACGCGCAGCGTCGCGCCGGGCAGCGTGGTCACGCAGGCCGACATGCAGTCGCACGAGGGCGCCCAGCCCTGACCAACCCTCAGCGGATCACGGTGCTGGCCACGCAGCGGAACTGGCCGGCCGCCTCGTCCAGGTCCCAGCGCTCCACCACGGCGCTGCGCTGCGCGCGGATCACGTTGACCGAGTTGGACAGCCCGCCGCGCAACCGGTGGCTGAGCGCGGTGCCGCCCTGCACTGCCCACACCGGCCGGGGCAGCGCGGGCCAGCGCTGCCGCAGCGGCAGCACATAGGGCAGGTGGATGTGGCCGCCCAGCACGGCGTCCACGCCGGCCTCGGCCCAGCGGCGCACGGCGGCCTCGTGGCCTCGCAGCAGGTGGCCGCGGTCGGCCGCCAGCGTCACCGCCACCGGCTGGTGCACGGCCACCAGGCGCAGCTGACCCGGCGCCGCCGCGGCGACGCGCTGCGCCACGGCCTCGATCTGCGCCGCCGACACCTCGCCCCGCGAGTGCCGGTAGCGCCGCGTGGTGTTCAGCGTCAGCACCAGCAGTGCGTCGTTCGAGAACTCGCCCTCCAGCGCCGGCCCGAAGGCCTGCAGGTAGCGCGCATGCGGCCGGAACGCGCGCGCGACCAGGTCGAACAGCGGGATGTCGTGGTTGCCCGGCAGCACGCGTTGCGCGGGCACGCCGAGACTGTCGAAGAAGGCGCGGGCGCGGGCGAACTCGTCGTGGCGGGCGCGCTGCGTGATGTCGCCGGTGGCCAGCAGCAGGTCGGGGCGCAGCTGCGCGCACAGCGCCTGCAGCGCCGCCATCGCGACCGGGCGCTCCGTGCCGAAATGCGTATCCGACACCTGCAGCACCACGCTCATGCGCGCGCCTCCTGCCGCTCCGGCGCCAGCCCGGCCGGCCGGATCAGCGCCAGCGGCTCGGGCGCGACATCGAACTGCAGCGGCAGCGGCAGCCAGAACACCTCGCCATCGGTGGCCACCTTGATGCGCCGCGCGCCGAAGCTGCGGCCCTTGACGGTCAGGCGATCGAACGCGAAGTGCTGCACCTGGTCGGCCTCGCCGAGCTGGCCGAAGGCGCCGCGCGCCAGCAGGGCCAGCAGCGTCCAGCGCCCCACCGGCTGCAGCGCCACGCCCGCCAGCCGGCCGGCGTCGATGGCCGGCGCCTGCGGCAGCCCCACCTGCTCCATCTGCAGCGCGTTGTTGCCGACGAACAGCGTCAGCGTGCGCAGCTGGCGCTGCTGGCCGGCCCGCTCCACCGTGAGGCGCAGGCTGCGGTGGCCCTGCAGCACGGTGCGGATGCCCGCCACCAGCGCCACCAGCCGGCTGCGGCCGAACTGCTGCTTCCATGCCTCGCGGTCTTCCAGCAGCTGCGGGTACAGGCCCAGGCTGGCGTTGACCAGGAACACGCGGCCGTTGAGCCGCCCGACGCGCACGGGCCGGGCCGCCTCGGTCAGCAGCACGCGCAGCGCGCCGTCCAGGTCCTGCGGAATGCCATGCGTGCGGGCGAAGTAGTTGAAGGTGCCGCGCGGCAGCACACCGAAGCGGCAGCCACTGCCGAGCACGGCCTGGGCCACGCCGTTGAGCGTGCCGTCGCCCCCGGCCGCGACGACGATGCCGCCGGCCGCGCGCGCCTGCCGCACGGCCTCGCGGGCCACCTCGGCCAGCTGGCCCGGCCGCTGCACGGGCAGCAGATGGCAGTCGCGCCCGGCCGCCGCGCAGGCGGCCTGCACGGCGGGGGCGAAGCCATCGGTATCGCCGCGCCCCGACGCGCGGTTGAACACAACGAACAGGGCGGCCACCGCGGCGGGGCTGGCGCTCAGCGCGCCGCGTTGATCTGCTGCACGAAGTCGCGGTGGCTGGGCAGGTCGGCCACGGCGCGCTCGGCGAAGCGTTGGATCTTGGCGAACAGGCGCTCGGCCTGGGCCTGCTGCGTGAAGTCGGCCCGGCCGGCGCTGAGGTCGGTGGGGAAGCCCATGCCGTACAGGATGTACTGGTAGTTGAAGAACGCGAAGGTCTCGGTGTCCAGCGCGAAGTCGAAACGGCCGGGCGGGCGCAGCCGCCACTGCGCCAGCAGCTCGGCCAGGCGCGGCGGCCAGCTGGCGGGGTCGGCGTTGTCGCGCCAGAAGGGCTCGGTGCGTCGGCTGAGGCAGTAATGCAGCTTCAGGAAGGCGACGATGTTGTCGAAGCGCGCCTGCATCAGCTCGTTGAAGCGGCGCGCCGGCGCGTCGATGGGGCCGCTGTGCGGCAGCATCTCGGCCACCATACCGACGGCGGCCTCGATGAGCACCAGGCCGGTGGCCTCCAGCGGCTCCAGGAAACCGGCCGACAGGCCCACGGCCACGCAGTTGCCCACCCACTGCTGCTCGCGGTAGCCGGGCGAGAACGGGATGCTGCGCAGCACGGCGTCCTCATGGCCGGGGCCGCAGTAGCTGCGCAGCACGTCGGCCGCATGCGCATCGCTCATGTAGCGGCTGGCGTACACGCAGCCCACGCCGCGCGCGCCGTTCAGGCCGATGTCCCACAGCCAGCCGGCCTCGTGCGCCGTCGCGATGGTGGCGCTTTCCAGCGGCGCGTCGGGGGCCTCGGGCGCGGGCAGCTTGCAGGCCAGCGCGCGGTCGACGAAGAGCTGGTCGCCGACCGACTTGAAGGGGCTGCCCAGCGCGGCGCCGATGAGCTCGGCGCGCAGGCCGGAGCAGTCGATGAACAGTTCCGCCTCGAAGCGCCCCTCGGCGGTGGCGACATGGGCGATGCCGCCGCGCTCGTCCAGCGCCACCTGCGTGACCGTGCCCTGCACATGCCGCACACCCAGCTGGCGAGCACGGCCGGCCAGCAGCCGGGCGAAACGGATGGCGTCGAAGTGGTAGGCGTAGCTCAGCGGCCCGGCGAACGGCGCCTCACCGACGCGCTTGGGCGCGCGCTGGGCCTCGGCCACGCGGTGCTGAAGCGTCAGCGCCTGCGCGAACGGCGGCCGCGTGGCCTCGTCCTGCAGCAGCCAGTAGGGCACGAGGTTGAGCTCCTCGGCATAGAACGGCGCCTCGAAGGGGTGGAAGAAGGCGTGGCGCTGGCCGGCCTGCGGCGCCTGCGCCCAGTCGACGAAGCGGATGCCCTGCTTCAGCGTGGCGCCCGTCTCGCGGATGAACTCGGTCTCGGCAATGCCCAGGAACTGCAGCGTGCTGCGGATGGTGGGGAAGGTGCCCTCGCCCACGCCGACGCTGCCGATGTCGGGCGACTCCAGCAGCGTGATCTCCAGCTGCGGCCGCTCCGGCAGCCGCAGCGCCCGCGCCAGGTAGGCCGCCGTGAGCCAGCCGGCGGTGCCCCCGCCCACGATGAGGATGCGTCTTTTGCTGGACATGTCAGTCGTTCCTTGCGGGCCGAGCGCCGGGCCGACCCCGAGCCGGCCCGCTCGGGCGATGTGTTTGCGGCTCAACGCCGCAAACATCGCCGTTCCCTCGGGGGACCGGCCAACGTACGCGTTGAACGAGGGGCCTCATGCCCGGGTGTAGAGGTTCTTGAGCCATTGGTGACCGGTTTGCGTGCCCTGGCTCCAGTCTTCGTCGTCCTCGCCGGGCGGGGTGACGTAGCCGGACGGGTTGAGCAGCTTCACGCGCCCGGCCCGGAAGGCCGGCACGCGCTGCGTGACCAGGGTGAGCCCATGCTCCAGCGCGGTAGCGGCCAGCAGGCCGTCGCGCGTGTTGGCATAGGGCAGCTGGGCGCGGCGGCGCACGACGGCGGCGTCCACCGGCAGCACGCGGCCGGCAAAGGCGGGCATCACGCGATGGTCGATCCAGTCGCGCACGGCCAGCCCGGCGGCGCGGTCCTTGCGGCCCAGCCGCGCGGCAGCGTTCTCGATCTCCAGCAACACCAGCGCCGAGATGAACAGCTGCTGCCGCGGGATGCCGCCGGCCCAGGCCAGCAGGCCGGCGTCGGGCTGCAGCGCGCGCGCCTGGCGCAGGGCCAGCACGATGCCGGTGTCCAGCAGGTACATCAGCGCCCCCCGCCGTCCAGCGGCTCGCGGTGGTCCCAGGCCCCGTCGGCCGACGCGTCGGCCCCATCCAGCACCACCGGCTCGGGCATGGCCAGCAGGTCCAGGATGCTCTCCCCCTCGCCCGTCAGCCGGCGGTACTCGGCGATGCTCAGCAGCACATGCGTGGGCTGGCCCCGGTCGGTCACCAGCACGGGCTCTTGCAGCGCGGCGCGCTTGGCCTGGCTGACGTCGCGGTTGAACTCGCGGCTGGTGAGCAGCTTCATGGGGCCGCATCGTAGCGACGTGCCTGCGACGCCTCAATGCCAATGTAGGTACGTAGGCACAAACAGGCCAATCCCGATGGACAGCGCAAACCGCGCTGGCACAGTCGCCAGCCACGTTGGCAGCGCTTTCACACCGGCGCCTGCCACCCGCAAGAACCACAAAGGACACGCCATGGATCTCGGCAACATCGACCTCCCGGCCTTGCTGGCGGACATCTTCGCCAAGCATGGGCCGGCCGCGCCGGCTGCCGCACAGACCTACTCGCCGACGGACTTCAGCGTGCACTTCTTCCTGCAGCTGGCGTTGATCATCCTGGCCTGCCGCGTGGTGGGCTGGCTGGGCAAGAAGTTCCTGGCCCAGCCGCAGGTGGTGGGCGAGATGATTGCGGGCGTCGTCCTCGGCCCGTCGCTGTTCGGCATGCTGGCGCCCGAGACGCAGGCGGCCATCTTCCCCAAGGAGATGAAGAACGTCCTGTACTGCGGCGCGCAGCTGGGCGTGGGGCTGTACATGTTCCTGGTGGGCACGACGCTGCGGCTGGACCACTTCGCCACCAAGGCGCGCAGCGCGGTCAGCGTGTCGGTGTCGGGCATCGCGGCGCCCTTCCTGATCGCCGTGCTGATCACGCCCCTGCTGCTGCAGGTGCCGGGGCTGTTTGCCGAGGGCATCTCCACGGCCAATGCGACGCTGTTCATGGGCGCCTGCATCGCGCTGACGGCCTTCCCCATGCTGGCGCGCATCATCAACGAGCGCGGCCTGGCCAACACCTCGCTGGGCACGCTGTCGCTGACGGCGGGCGCCTTCGATGACGCGGTGTCGTGGTGCGTGCTGGCGCTGGTGCTGGCGGCCTTTGGTGCCGGGGCGGGCGTGGCCGTGCTGGCCATCGGCGGCGGCGCGCTCTGGGCGGCCTTCGTGCTGCTGTTCGGCCGCCGGCTGCTGGCGCCGCTGGGCCGCATGGTGGAGCGCGACGGCCACATGAGCCACACCGTGCTGGGCCTGACGCTGGTGGCCTTCTGCGTCTCGGCCTTCGTGATGGACGCGGTGGGCATCCACGCCATCTTCGGCGGCTTCATCCTCGGCGCAGTCATGCCGCGCGGCCTGTTCGCCACCGAGCTGAAAGCCAAGGTGGAACCGCTGACGGTGATCCTGCTGCTGCCCATGTTCTTCACCTACTCGGGCCTGAACACGCGGCTGGACATGATCAATTCCATGGAGCTGCTGCTGATCGCGCTGGGCATCCTGGCGGCCTCGGTGCTGGCCAAGTTCGGCGCCTGCTACGTTGCGGCGCGGCTGGCCGGCGAGGACAACCGCACGGCGCTGGGCATCGGCGCGCTGATGAACTCGCGCGGGCTGATGGAGCTCATCATCATCAACATCGGCCTGCAGAAAGGCATCATCGGCCCGGCGCTGTTCTCGATGCTGGTGCTGATGGCGGTGGTGACCACCATGATGGCCAGCCCGGTGTTCGAGTGGGTCTACGGCCGCCAGGCGCGTGCCTCCGGTGAACTGGGCGCCCTGCCCGGCACCCCCTCCAGCCCGGCCGCCTGAAGCTCAGCGCTGCGGCGCGTGGCGCATGGCCGTTTGCGGGCGGTTCGCTCGCGAAGTTGATTGGTCTGGCGCACAGACACGCGGTAAGGTTCAGGCCTGTTTCGTTTGTCTCCTCCACCCCGTGCGGTGGATTCAACCCTTCGGCCCGGATCACCGACCGAAGGGTTTTTTTCGGCCTGTGCATGCCGCGTGGGCAGGGCACAAAAAAAGGGGCGCCATGCGCCCCTTGTGACCGACCGGTGAACCGGATCAGGCGGCGACGACGCGCACCATCTCCAGCACCTTGTTCGAGTAGCCCCACTCGTTGTCGTACCAGGACACCAGCTTCACGAAGGTGCCGTCCAGCGCGATGCCGGCTTCGGCATCGAAGATGGAGGTGCGGGCGTCACCGCGGAAGTCGGTCGCGACGACCTTGTCTTCCGTGTAGCCCAGCACGCCCTTCAGCGCGCCCTGGCTCTGAGCCTTGAACTCGGCGCAGATGTCGGCGTAGCTGGCTTCGTTGTTCAGCTCGACGGTCAGGTCGACGACCGACACGTCGCTGGTGGGCACGCGGAAGGCCATGCCGGTCAGCTTCTTGTTCAGCTCAGGGATGACCTTGCCGACGGCCTTGGCGGCGCCGGTGCTGCTGGGGATGATGTTCTCCAGGATGCCGCGGCCGCCGCGCCAGTCCTTGTTGCTCGGGCCGTCCACGGTCTTCTGCGTGGCGGTGGCGGCGTGCACGGTGGTCATCAGGCCGCGCTTGATGCCCCACTTGTCGTTCAGCACCTTGGCCAGCGGGGCCAGGCAGTTGGTCGTGCACGAGGCGTTGGAGATGATCTTCTCGCCGGCGTACTTGGTGTGGTTCACGCCGAACACGAACATCGGCGTCTCGTCCTTGCTGGGGGCCGAGAAGATGACCTTCTTGGCGCCCGCGGCCAGGTGCTTCTCGCCGCCGGCCTGGTCCAGGAAGATGCCCGTCGACTCGATGACGATGTCGGCGCCGGCCTCGGCCCACTTCAGCTCGGACGGGTCCTTGATCGCGGTCAGGCGGATGGACTTGCCATTCACGACCAGCGTGTTGCCCTCGACGGCGACATCACCCTCGAACTTGCCGTGCACGCTGTCGTACTTGAGCATGTAGGCCAGGTAGTCGGGTTCCAGCAGGTCGTTGATCGCGACGACCTCGATGTCCTTGAAGTTCGCGACAGCGGCACGGAACACCATGCGTCCGATGCGGCCGAAGCCGTTGATGCCGATCTTGATGGTCATGGAAAAGTCTCCAGGAGGATAAAAATTCTGTGCGGCGGGATTCTCGGCGATTCAAGCCTGCCGAGGGTTTCAGCCCGATTTCAGTGCTTGATGCAGATCATCGCCACCATGAGAAAGCAGGGCCGCAAACGCGGCCCCGGACATCACTTCTTCTTCAGCACGGCCTTGACGGTCGCGGCCACGTTCTCGGGCGTGAAGCCGAAGTGCTTGAACAGCACCGGCGCCGGCGCCGATTCGCCGAAGGTGTCGATGCCGACCACGGCGTCGACGCCGTACTTCCACCAGAAGTCGCTGACGCCCATTTCCACCGCCACGCGCGGCAGGCCCTTGGGCAGCACGCTCTTCTTGTAGTCCTTGTCCTGGCGGTCGAACACGTTGGTGGACGGCATGGAGACCACGCGCACCTTCACGCCTTCGTCGGCCAGCAGCTTCTGCGCAGCCAGGGCCAGCTGCACCTCGGAGCCGGTGGCGATGATGACCGCCTTGGCCTTGCCCTTGGCCGGCTCGGCCAGCACGTAGGCGCCCTTGGCGATCTCGTCCACATTCGTCTTGGGCGAGTAGGCCAGGTTCTGGCGCGACAGCGCCAGCAGGCTGGGGCGCTGCGCGTTGCCCAGGGCCATGGTCCACGCGACGACGGTTTCGGTCGTGTCGGCCGGGCGCCAGACGTCCAGGCCCGGGATCAGGCGCAGGCTGGCGACATGCTCGATGGACTGGTGCGTCGGGCCGTCTTCACCCAGGCCGATGGAGTCGTGCGTCATCACGTGGATGACGCGCTGCTTCATCAGTGCGGCCATGCGGATGGCGTTGCGGCTGTAGTCGCTGAAGGTCAGGAAGGTGCCGCCGTAGGGGATGAAGCCGCCGTGCAGCGCGACGCCGTTCATGATCGCGGCCATGCCGAACTCGCGCACGCCGTAGTTGATGTGGCGGCCGTTGTTGGGGGTGCCGTCGGCCTCGAAGCGCAGGTTGGGCGTGCTGCTGGTGTTGGTCAGGTTGGAGCCGGTCAGGTCGGCGCTGCCGCCCAGCATCTCGGGCAGCTTGGCGGTGAAGGCTTCCAGCGCGATCTGGCTGGCCTTGCGGCTGGCCACGGTCGCCGCGTCGGCGTGGGCCTTGACGACGGCGTCCACGGCGATCTGTGCGAAGTCGGAGGGCAGCACGCCGGCCATGCGGCGCTGGAACTCGGCGGCCAGCTCGGGGTGGGCTTCGGCGTAGGCGTCGAAGCGCACGTCCCACTCGCTCTCGACGCGGTCGCCGGCAGACTTGTGATCCCAGGCGGCGTAGACCTCGGCCGGGATGACGAAGGGCTCGTGCGTCCAGCCGATGGCCTCGCGGGTCAGCTTGATCTCTTCGGCGCCCAGCGGCTCGCCGTGGGCCTTGCTGGTGTTGGCGCGGTTGGGCGAGCCCTTGCCGATGTGGGTCTTGGCGATGACCAGCGTGGGCTTGTCGGTGCTCTGCTTGGCGCGGCCGATGGCGTCATCCACGGCGTCCACGTCATGGCCGTCCACCGGGCCGATGACGTTCCAGCCATAGGCCTGGAAGCGCTTGGCGGTGTCGTCGCCGAACCAGGGCGCGACCTGGCCGTCGATGGAGATGCCGTTGTCGTCGTAGATGGCGATCAGCTTGTTCAGCTTCCACGAGGCGGCCAGCGCGGCGGCTTCGTGCGAGATGCCTTCCATCAGGCAGCCGTCGCCCAGGAAGGCGTAGGTGTGGTGGTTGACGATCTGGTGGCCGTCGCGGTTGAAGTCGCGCGCCAGCAGCTTCTCGGCCAGCGCCAGGCCCACGGCGTTGGTGATGCCCTGGCCCAGCGGGCCGGTGGTCGTCTCGACGCCGGCGGTGATGCCCACTTCAGGGTGGCCGGGCGTCTTGCTGTGCAGCTGGCGGAAGGCCTTCAGCTCCTCGATGGGCAGCTCGTAGCCCGTCAGGTGCAGCAGCGCGTAGATCAGCATCGAGCCGTGGCCGTTGGACAGCACGAAGCGATCACGGTCGGCCCAGTGCGGGTTGGCCGGGTTGTGCTTGAGGTGGCGGGCCCACAGCGCGACGCCGATCTCGGCCATGCCCATGGGGGCGCCCGGGTGGCCGGAGTTGGCGGCCTGCACGGCGTCCATCGCCAGCGCGCGGATCGCGTGGGCCATGAGGGTGGGGGAGGCGGTCGATGCTGCAGTCATGGCCGGGGCTTTCTTCGGGGGTGGAGCAAAACCCGGGATTCTACGGAGCGATGCTCGCCGGCCTTGATCCAGCGCAAGGCCGGGACGTCGCCGTCGCGCGACGCTTCGCACCATGGTTGCCTCGACCCTGCCGCTGACCGTGCGCGTCATCCGCGCCGAACACGACGCGCTCGCCGCGATGCTGCGCACCGTGCCGCTGCTGCTGCAGGCGCAACAGCGTGCGGGCGCCGCGCCGGACTTCGGCGCGCTGCGGGCCATGCTGTTCTACGTCGACGAATTTCCAGAACGCCTGCATCACAAAAAGGAAAGCGAGCTGCTCTTCCCGCGGCTGCGCGCGCTGACGCCAACGCTGCGCGCCACGCTCGACGAGCTGGAGGCCGACCATGCCCAGGGCGAGCGCGCCATCCGCGAACTGCAGCACAGCCTGCTGGCCTGGGAGCAGATGGGCGAGTGCCGGCGCGACAAGTTCGCCGAACAGCTGCGCGTGTACGCGGCGCGCTACCTGCGCCACATGAAGCGCGAGGAGATCGAGTTGCTGCCGCGCGCGCTCGAGGCCTTCAAGCCCCAGGACTGGGCCGAGCTGGACGAGGCCTTCGGCAGCCACCAGGACCCGCTGGCGCCACGCCCCGGCCAGGCGGCAGACACGGCCTACGCGCCGCTGCGCGAGCGCATCCTGGCGGCGCTGCCGTCGCCGTTCGGCTGGGGGCCGGGGCTGGCCTGAGCGGCCGCGGCCGGGCAGCAGCCCGCCGCCTCAGCGGCGCGAGCGCAGCAGCGTCAGCCGCCCGGTCGCGGCCCAGGCCTCCAGGCCACTGCGAGCGTCGGCCTGCAGCGCTGCCTCGTCATCCGCCTCGGCGTCCACCAGGCCCACCCAGGCATTGCGGCCGGTGTCCTTGGCTTCGTACAGCGCCGCGTCGGCAAGGTCGATGGCGGCATGCCAGTCCAGCACGGCGGGCAGGCGCGTGCACAGCGGGAAGGCACTGAAACCCACCGAGCAGGTCAGCGACAGGCGCAGGTCGCCATCCAGCGCAAAGGGCTGGGCCGACACGGCCTGGCGCGCGCGCTCGGCCAGCTCGGCAGCGCGGCTGCGCGGCGTGCCGCGCGCGACGATGAGGAACTCCTCGCCGCCCCAGCGCACCAGGTAGTCCGTCGCGCGGAACACCTGCTCCAGCCGGCCGCGCATCTGCGTCAGCACGGCGTCGCCGGCCATGTGGCCGTGGGCGTCGTTGATGCGCTTGAAGTGGTCGATGTCGACGAGGAAGAACAGCAGGTCCTGCTCGCTGCCGCCGGGGCTGGGGATGTGGGCGATGGGCTCGTAGTGGCGCTGGGCCAGCGCAGCATCGGCCGGGATCTGGCGGTCCAGGAAGCGGCGGTTGCGCAGGCCGGTCAGCGGGTCGGTGAGGCTGGCCTCCTCCAGCTCGGCGGACTTGGCCGTCAGCGCGGCGGTGGCGGCCTCCAGCGCCTGGGTGCGCTCCTGCACGCGGGCTTCGAGCATGCGCTGGCGGCGCAGCAGCCAGCGGGTGCGCACACGCACGATGGCGGCCACCGCAGCCAGCGCGGCCAGCACGGCCAGCGCGCGGGCCCACAGCGTCTGCCACCAGGCGGCGCGCACATGCACGTCCAGCGTCAGCTCCTTGGGCGCCCAGGCACCGTCGCGGTTGCTGCCCTGCACATAGAGCCGGTAGTGGCCAGGGGCGAGGTTGGTGTAGGTGGCCGTGCGGCCCAGCGTGCCATCGGCCCAGCCGCCATCCAGGCCCTGCAGCCGGTAGCGGTAGCGGTTGCGGCCGGGCTGGGTGTAGTCCAGCGCCGCAAAGGAGAAGCTGAAGGCCGTCTCGCCCGGCGCCAGCACCAGCGGCGTGCCGGGCGGCGGCAGCGGCCGCTCGTCGCCGTCCACGCGCAACTCGGACGCCACCAGCGGCGGCTGGTAGGTCCAGGGCGTGAAGCGGTCGGGGTCGATGACCAGCAGGCCGCGCGCGCCGCCGAACAGCATGCGGCCGTCGGCCAGCTTCTCGTAGGCGCGGAACCAGCCGGTGCCCAGGTCGGCGCCGTCGGCGGCGCTGAGCTCGCGGCGCTCGCCGGTGCGCGGGTCGTACATGTTGCGCTGCGACCAGATGCGGCCCTGCTTGTCGAACAGCAGGTTGGCGCCGAACGCCCCGCCCACGTCGGAGGCCGCCACGGCCTCGAAGCGCGCGTGTGCGCCCTTGTTGTCGACCATGCGGTGCAGGCCGGTGCCGGTGTCCACCCACAGCCGGCCAGCCAGGTCCACGGCCATGCCCAGCACGGTCTGGCCGGTCAGGCCCTTGGTCTCGACCCACTCGGCCACCGGCTCGGCGTCGCCCGGCGTGGCGATGCGGAACAGCCCGGCCGCGCCGCCCGCCCACAGGCTGCCGTCGGGCAGCCGGGCGAAGGCGTTGACCTCGCCGGTGCCGCCCACCAGGCCGGCCGTGGGCACGGGGCGCATCTGCGGCTGCGCGGGCGTCCAGCGCAGCAGGCCGTCGAGCGTGGCGATCCACAGCGCGCCGTCGCTGCTGGCGTGAAAGCGCCGCGGCACGGCGTTGCCGCTGCGCAGCGTCTCCTTCCAGCGGCCCTGGTCGTCAAAGCGCAGCAACTGCGTGTCGATGGCAACCCAGACCGAGCCGTCCAGCGTCTGCGCCAGCGCATTGATGCGCCCGGCCGGCAGGCCTGCGCTGCCCGGCGCGATGTGGGCCAGCGGCTGCAGCGCGCTGTCGCGCCGCTCGATGCCGCCGGCCAGCGTGCCCAGCCAGATTTCGCCATTGCTCAGGTGCAGGATGCTGCGCACGTCCAGCACCGCCGAGCTCATGGACTCGCGCACCATGGACAGCCCCGGCAGCGAGGGCACATGGCGCATCAGGCCGCCGCCGTAGCTGCCGGCCCAGATGGTGCCGGAGGGGTCGCGCAGCAGCGCGCGCACGTCGCTGCGCGGGCCGGTGGCGGACAGGCGCTCGATCAGCGCGCCGTCGGTCGCGCGGCGCCGCGACAGGCCCGAGGCGTCGCCAAACCACAGCTCGTCGGCGTCCGCCTGCGCCATCGTCATGATGGGCCAGACGCTGCCGCTGCCGTCTTCCTGCGCGCCAGCGCTGAACGGCAGCTGCAGGCCGGCCGGGGACAGCGCACGCAGCCGGCCCTGGGCCGTGCCGACGATGATGCGGCCGTCCAGCGTCTCGGCCAGCAGCGTGACGAGCTGGTCGGACAGCCCCACGTCCAGCGTCTCGATGGGCCCGTCGGGCGCCTTGCGGGCCAGGCCGCGCCAGGTGCCTATCCACAGCGTGCCCTGCTTGTCGACCAGCAGCGTCTGCACGCGCGGGTCGGGCAGGCCGTCTTCCTTGCCGCGGTGATGGGTGAAGCGGTCGCGCTTGACGTCAAAGCGGTCCAGCCCGCCGCTGCCGCCCACCCACAACGTGCCGTCCTTCTCGAGCGCAAAGCTGCGCACGGTGTTGGCGGCGGGGGCCGTCTCGTCGGCGGAGTTGCCGTCGCGCGTCCAGCGCGACCAGCGGCCGGTGGTCAGGTCCAGCCGCACCAGGCCGCTGTTGCCGGCCGCCACCCAGAGCCAGCCGCGCGGGTCGGGCAGCATGGCGCGCACGAACTGCTCGGGCAGCAGTTGGCCGTCCGGAGCCGACAACGCATGGTGCTTGAAGGTGTAGCCGTCGAAGCGCATCAGCCCTTCCGGCGAGCCCGCCCACAGCAGGCCGCGCGCATCCAGCGCCAGTGCCGAGACCACGTTGTCCCGCACGGCTCCCGATTCGCCGACCGGTTCGAACCGCGGCACCACCGCCTTGGCTGTGGCCAACACGAGCAGCAACAGCAAGGCCGCACTGCCTCTTTTCATGGACGCCCTCATGGCGCAGCATTCTCCGTGACGCCACCGACAGCCCGGGACGGCACAAGCCCGCACGGGAAAACTCCCCCCTCTCTGCCACGCAACGCCCGCGGCGGCGCAAGGTGTGAACTAGTCGATGCTCGCCCTCGCTTTTATCAATTCGCGAAGCATCACTTCTATCAATTTGCTGGACACTGTGGCCACGCCCCGGCTCAGCCTGTTCCTTCACTCCGGGGCACACGGAGTTCCTCATGGATTCCCCCCTCGCACCCGCCGCCCCGTCCTCCGCCACGTCAGCACCGTGCACGCTGCTGTTCGTGGACGACGAGCCCGGCATCCTCAGCGCCCTGCGGCGGCTGTTCCGCCCGCTGGGCCACCGCATCCTGCTGGCCGAAAGCGGCGAGGCCGCGCTTCAGATGCTGGAGCACGAGAAGGTGGACCTGGTGCTGTCGGACATGCGCATGCCCGGCATGAATGGCGCGCAGTTGCTGCAGTCGGTGTGCCAGCGCTGGCCCGACGTCGCACGGCTGCTGCTGACGGGCTATGCCGACATCGGCTCCACGATTGCGGCCATCAACCAGGGCGAGATCCAGCGCTACATCTCCAAGCCGTGGGACGACCAGGAGCTGCTGCTGGCCGTTCGCGAAGGTCTGGAGCGGGCCCGGCTGCGTGAGGAGAATCGCCGCCTCCAGGCCCTGACGCAGGCGCACAACCAGGAGCTGGAGCGCCGCGTGGCGGCGCGCACGGCAGAGTTGTCGCAGGTGAACGACATGCTGGAGCGCGCCTTCGGCGACCTGCGCGAGAACTTCCTGCTGTCGATCAAGGTGTTCGCCGGCCTGATGGAGCTGCGCGAGGCCGGCCGGGCGGGCTACACCGAACGCGTCGGCCAGCTGGCCCGGCGCCTGGCCGTGGCGCTGAATCTGCCCGCTGCAGAGCAGGACGACTGCTACGCCGCTGGCCTGTTGCACGAGGTGGGCAAGATCGGCCTGCCCGACGCACTGCTGCGCAAGCCGGTCTCGCTGATGCGCGGCGACGACCTGGTGCTCTACCGTCGCTACACCCTGCTCGGCGAGGCGGCGCTGATGCCGCTGACCGGCCTGCGCGGCGCCGCGCGCCTGGTGCGCTCGCACCAGGAGCGCGTCGACGGCATGGGCTTCCCGGATGGGCTGCGCGGCGAGGAACTGTCACTGGCGGCGCAGGCGGTCGGGCTGGCAGCGGCCTTCGAGGGCCTGCAGGCAGGCCGTCTCAGCGAGCGCCGTCACGACGCCGACAGCGCTCGCGCCGTGCTGCGCGGGCTGTCGGGCACACGCTTCGCGCCCATCGTCATCGACGCCTTCGAGCAGTTGATGAGCACCGCGCCAGCGCCCGCCCCCAGCCAGATCCAGGTCAGCGCCGCCGACCTGAAGCCCGGCATGGTGATGGCGCAGGACCTGCTCAGCCCGCAAGGCACGCTGCTGCTGGCGTCAGGCTTTGTGTTCGAGCCCGGCGTGATCAACACCATCCGTGACCTGGTGCGGCGCGAAGGCCTGGACATCGCGTTCCAGATCCGCGTCCCCCCTGCGGCAACTGCTGCGGTGCCGTCATGACTGCCTGAAGAGGTCTGCAATGCCTGCCACCCCCCGCCCCCCGTCTCACCACGTGATGCTCGTTGATGACGAGCCGGCCATCCTGCAGGCCTTGCTGCGCACGCTGCGCAGCGGCACGGCGGACGGCCTGTGGGCGCCACTGCACGTCGAGACCTTCACCGAGCCGGCCCTGGCGCTCGCGCGCGCCCGCGAGCAGTCCTTTGCCCTGTGCATCAGCGACTTCCGCATGCCGGCGATGAACGGCGCGCAGTTCCTCGCCGCGCTGCGCACCCTGCAGCCGGACTGCAGCCGCCTGATGCTCTCCGCCCACGCGGACTTCGACGGGCTCACCGACGCGATCAACCTGGCCCGCATCGCGCTGTTCCTGTCCAAGCCGTGGAACGAAGCGGAGCTCAAGAACGCGGTGCGCGAACAGCTCGACGAGTACCGCCGCCGCGTCGAGCTGGGCCTGTTGGCCGAACGCCAGCTGCTGGCACTGGGCTCGCTGAGCCCGCAGGAGGCCGAACGGCGCCGCCTGGAGCGCATGGAACCCGGCATCACGCGCGTGCAGTGGACCAGTGACGGTGCCTACGTGCTCGACCCCACCGGCGCCTCGGCGCTCTGACCATGAACGCCGCCCTGCCCCTCGCGCCCGTCCAGCTCTTGCCTGCTGCACTGCAGGCGGGGTTGGAGGCTGTCAGCGCGCCGCTGCTGGTTCACAACGGGCAGCACATCACGTTCGCCAACGACGCCATGCTGCGCCTGCTGGGGCGCAACCAGGCCGAACTGCAGCAACTCGCGCCCGAGGCCTGGGCCGCGCCCGACCAGCAAGCCGCGCTGCGGGACTACGGCCAGCGCTGCCTGGACTGCGAAGGCGCCCTGCCGACCATGGAGGTCGAGGCCGTCAGCGCCAGCGGCAGCAGCCGCCATCTGGAGATCACCGCACGGCGCCTGTACGCCGACAACGGCGCGCCGCTGGCGCTGCTGACCTGCCAAGACCTCAGCGACATGCGGCACGTGCAGAACAGCCTGCTCGAAGTCGGCCGCGTGATGTATCAGATCGTCGAGAACGGCCCGGTGGCCAGCTACGTGATCGACAGCAACCATCGCGTCACGCACTGGAACGCGGCCTGTGCGCAGCTGACCGGCCGCAGCTCCAGCCAGATGCTGGGCGAGGACGACACCTGGCGCGCGTTCTACGCCGAGCAGCGGCCCATGCTCGCGGAGCTCATCGTGGACGGCTGCGTCGAGACCGAGGGCCCGCTGCACTACGGCCTGGCGCTGAACCAGTCGCCGCTGCTGCCCGACAGCTACGCCTACGAAGGCTTCTTCCCTCAGCTGGGCCCGAGCGGGCGGTGGCTGTACGTGACGGCCGCGCCGCTGCGTGGCATTGGCGGGCAGCTGATGGGCGCCATCGAGACGCTGCAGGACGTCACGGCACGCCACGAGGTCGAGGAACAGCTGCGGCGCCACCACGCCGAACTGGAGTCCATCGTTGCGCAACGCACCGCCGAGCTGCGCCTGACGCACCAGGAGCTCGAAGCCTTCCTGGAGAACGCGTCGGTGGGCATCGCCGCCACACGCCAGCTGCAGGTCGCGCGCAGCAACAAGAAGTTCGCGCAGATCCTGGAGCTGCCCGACGACATCAGCGTCGCCGAGATGCCCATGCGGCGCTTCTTCCTCGATGACAACGACTTCCACGACCTCGGCCGGCTGGCCAACAGCGCGCTGCGCGCCGGCACATCGCTGGTGCACGAGATGTGGCTGCAAACCTGGACGGGCCGGCGCATCTGGGTGCAGCTGATCGGCTACGCGTCCAACCCGGCGGGCAGCTCGCCCGGCATGTGGTGGCTGCTGCAAGACCGCACCGAGGTGCTGCGCGCCCAGGAAGAGCTGGTGCAGAACTACCGCAACATCCAGGAAACCAACGCGCGGCTCGAAGAAGCGCAGAACCAGCTGCTGCAGAGCGAGAAGATGGCCTCCATCGGCCAGCTTGCGGCCGGCGTTGCCCACGAGATCAACAACCCCATCGGCTTCGTCAACTCCAACCTGGGAACGCTGCGTCGCTACGTCGAGCAGCTGATGGCATTGACCCAGGCCTACGTCAGCCGCGAGCACGAGCCGCTCGATGCGGAACTGGCGGCGTTGAAGCAGGCTGCCGACCTGGAATTCATTGCCGAAGACCTGCCCTGCCTGCTGGACGACAGCGAGGACGGCCTGTCCCGCGTGCGCAAGATCGTGCAGGACCTGAAGGACTTCTCACGCGTGGACCACGCCGACTGGCAGGACGCCGACCTCAATCAAGGCCTGGAGTCCACGCTCAACGTCGTCATGAACGAGGTCAAGTACCGCGCCGACGTGCACCGCCAGTACGGCACGCTGCCGCCGGTGCGCTGCCTGGCCGGCCAGCTCAACCAGGTGTTCATGAACCTCATCGTCAACGCTGCGCACGCGATGCCCACGGAGCGGCGCGGCAACATCACGCTGGCCAGCGCGCTGCACAGCGTCGATGGCCGCGACTGGGCCTGCGTCGAGGTGGCCGACGATGGCTGCGGCATGTCGCAGGAAGTCCAGCGCCGCATCTTCGAACCCTTCTTCACCACCAAGCCGGTCGGCCAGGGCACGGGGCTGGGGCTGTCGATGTCCTTCTCCATCGTGCAGAAGCACGGCGGCCGCATCGAGGTGCAGTCAGCCCCGGGCGAAGGCACGCGGTTTCGCGTGTGGGTGCCGGTGACGGGCCCGGCCGGCCCAGGCTGAGCCTCAGCGCGCCAGCGGCGCCGTGACGGCCTCGATGCGGGCCACGATGTCCGGCGTGAGCTGGGGCGTCACGGCCAGGGCGCCGAGGTTGTCGCGCAGCTGCTCGATGCGGCTGGCCCCCAGGATGACGGTGGACACGCGCGGGTTGCGGTTGACCCACGCAATCGCCAGCTGCGCCGTGTTGCAGCCGAGTTCCGCCGCGATGTCGGCCAGCTGGCCCACCGCCGCGTTGCGCGCCGGGTCCTGCAGCTGCTCACGCATCCAACCCATGCTCTCCAGCGCGCCGCGGCTGCCGTCGGGGATGCCGCCGCGGTACTTGCCCGTCAGCAGGCCGGAGGCCAGCGGGCTCCAGGTGGTGAGGCCCAGGCCGATGTCCTCGTACAGCCGCGCGTACTCCTGCTCCACGCGCTTGCGGTGGAACAGGTGGTACTGCGGCTGCTCGACGACCGGTTTGTGCAGGTGGTGGCGCTCGGCGATGTCCCAGGCCGCGCGGATGTCGGCGGCGCTCCACTCGCTCGTGCCCCAGTACAGCGCCTTGCCCTGGCGGATCAGGTCGCTCATGGCCCACACGGTCTCCTCGATGGGCGTGTGCGGGTCGGGCCGGTGGCAGTAGATCAGGTCGATGTGGTCCAGCTGCAGGCGCTTGAGCGAGCCGTCCACGGCCTGCATCAGGTACTTGCGGTTCAGCGTGTCCTTGCGGTTGGTGGTGGTCACGCCATCGCGGCTCAAGCCCCAGAAGTACTTGCTGGAGACGATGTAGTCGAGGCGGTTCCAGCCCAGCGCCTTGAAGGCCTGGCCCATCACGACCTCGCTCTCGCCCTGGGCGTAGACCTCGGCGTTGTCGAAGAAGTTGATGCCGGCATCAAACGCCGCGGCCAGCATCTCGGTGGCGGCCTTGGTGTCGACCTGGTTGTGGTACGTGACCCAGGAGCCCAGCGACAGTTCCGAGACCTGGAGGCCGGCGCGGCCGAGACGGCGGTATTGCATGGTGGTGCGGTGATGAGTGAAAACGGGGCCGCAGCTTACGCGCGGCCCCGTCGGCATGCAGGAGAGGGGTCGATCGATCAGCCGCGGCGTGCGCGGCGGCGGGCGGCGGCGCCCACCACACCCAGGCCGGCGGCCAGCAGCGCGATGCTGGCCGGCTCGGGCACCGGTGCGGCGCTCAGCTGCAGGTCGTCCAGCACCAGGGACTGGCCGCCGCTGACCGTGATGCCGAAGCCGTAGATGTCGGCCTGGGCGCGCGAGAAGCCGAGGAACATGCCCTCGTTGTAGCTGTCCCAGCTGGTGTCGACCTTGTAGGTGAAGGACTCCAGCACCTGGTTGGCGGCGGTGTAGGCCGTCAGCGTCAGCGTGGCCGTCTTCAGGCCGTCTAGCGGCTGGCTCAGGTTGAAGTAGGCGCCGACCTGGGCCTGCGCGCCGCCGAAGAAGCTGAACAGCACCGGGCCGGTGGCGGCCAGGAAATGGCCGCTGCCGGTGGGCGTTGTCTCGCCCACGCGCGCGCCCCACAGGCCGTTGCCGGCGAGGTCCTGGTTGTTGGCGCCGAGCAGCGAGGCAGCGTCAGAGACGTACAGCGTGTCGCTGTCCAGCCAGACGCGCTTGGACGCGTCGACAGCCAGGCCGTCGTAGCCGTCGAAGTTGACGACGCTGACCGGCGCGAAGCTGGCCGTGGTCGACACGATGCTCGACGCGTGGGCCACGCCCGCGGCGCTGAGCGCGGCCACCAGGGCCAGGGAGGCGAAAGAGGTCTTCATGATGAGGTTCCTGAATGGAGGATGAGGTCAGCTGCCGATGACGCCGCCGTCGTTCTTGGTGATGACGACGACGCCGGAACGCGGCCGGCCGGCGGCCAGCGGCGTCACGCCGTCGGAAGCCACGCTCCACTGCCCTTGCGGCCAGTTGGAGAACTGCGTCGGGTTGGCGGCAACCGCGTCTTCGCCCGGGTGCTGCACGCCGACGAACAGGGTCTTGCCGTCCGGCGTCATGGTCACGCCGGTGACTTCGCACTTGTTCGGGCCGGTCAGGAAGCGGCGCATCTCGCCGGTGTTGGGGTCGGCGCAGACCATGCAGTTGGCGCCGATGTTGATCCAGTCACCCGAGCCGTCGCCCACCTGGTCGGTCTGCACCCACAGGCGGCCGAAGTAGTCGAACCACAGGCCGTCCGGGGCGCCGAAGTCGGCGCTGCCGGCGGGCACGTCGACGATGTTGCCCTTGTAGTCATTGGTGGGCCGGGCCGTCTTGGCCGTGGCGGTGTCGCCGGCCTGCGCAAAGATGTCCCACGCGAAGCTCGTCGCGCGCACCGACTGGCCAGATTCGCGCCAACGGATGATGTGGCCGTAGACGTTGTCGGCCCGGGGGTTGGCCGCATCCACCGGCGGGCGGGCGGCGCCGGCCCCGGTACTGCCGTCGATCTGGTTGACGGAGGGCGTGTTGGTGCCGCGGCGGTTGTTGTTGGTCAGCGTGCAGTAGACCTCGATCTCGCTGAAGCCGCCGATGCGCGGGCGGGCGCCCGTCCACTCGGGGCGGTCCATCATCGTGGCGCCCACGGCATCGGCCGCCATGCGGGTCTTGATCAGGATCTTGGCCTGCACCTCGGCGTCGTTGGCGCCCGCAAAGTTCGGGTTGTTGCGCAGCGCGACACCGTCCTTGCCGACGGTGCCCGGCACCAGCGCCAGCCACTCGCCCACCAGGCTGCCGTCGAAGCGCGCGACGTACAGCGTGCCGCTGTCCAGCAGGTTGCGGTTGGCGGCCTTGTTCGTCGGGTTGAACTTGCCCGCGCAGACGAACTTGTAGATGTACTCGTTGCGCTCGTCGTCACCCATGTAGAACGCGACATCGCCGTTCTTGTCGACGACGTACTGCGCGCTCTCGTGCTTGAAGCGGCCCAGCGCCGTGCGCTTGACGGGCACCGACTTGGGGTCGAACGGGTCGATCTCCACCACCCAGCCGAACAGGTGCGGCTCGTTGGGGTTGGTCGTCACGTCCCAGCGCGCGTCCGTGGTGTGCCAGCGGTAGCCGAAGCCGCCGGCGCTGACGCCGTAGCGCAGGTTGAGCTTGCCGATCTCGGTCGTGGCCGAGGTGTCGACAGCGCCGGTGCCGCCGAAGTTGCCGTTCCAGTTTTCTTCGCAGGCCAGGTAGGTGCCCCAGGGCGTGATGCCGTGGGCGCAGTTGTTGACCGTGCCGAAGCAGGTCGTGCCGTCGGTCATGTTGCCGGTGGCGATGCTGGCGGCGTCGGTGATGACGAACTCGCGCGTGCGCATCAGCGCATGACCCGCGGCCGGGCCGGCGATGCGCATGGGCGTGTTGGAGGTGATGCGGCGGCCGTACAGCGAGGTCTTGGCCACGCGCCACTTGCCGCCCACGCGACGGGCTTCCACCACGGACACGCCATGTGCAGCCTGCGACTTGCGCGTCTTGGCCAGCGTGTAGCCGGCGCCGACCTGGCCGTCGGTGAACAGGATGTCCTCGTGCGTGTACTCGTTGTTGGCCACCAGCAGGCCGCGCTCGGACGAGGGCTTGCCGTCGGTGCCGTTGAACGGGAAGAAGTGCATGCCGTCGGTGTGCATGCCGTACTGCTTGGCTTGCTCGGCAGCGGTCTCGCTGGCCGTGCCGCTGAAGGGCAGGCCGCCGGGCATGATGGGGTCACCCCAGGCTACGAACAGCTCGGCCGTGTAGCCGGCCGGCACCGTCACGCGGTCGACGACGGCGGTCGCGGAGCCGCCATGCACGGCCACGTTGCGGGCGCGCGTCTCGGCCGGGATGCTCTCGAAGCCGATGCCGGGGAAGCCCGGGCCTGCCGCCACCGGGGCCGCCTGCACGGTGTTCACCAGGCCGCCCAGGCTCAGACCGCCGGCAGCCGCCAGCGCCGCGGAGCCCACCGAGCCCTGCACGAAGCGGCGGCGGGCGCTGTCCACCTGGTCGATGACGTCACGGATGCTGGCATTGCCGGACGGGTTCAACGACTGATCGTTGGTCGGATGGGACTTGCCTTTCATGGGAACTCCTGAGGGATTGAGCGGACAGTGCGCCAGGGCGGCGGCAGGCTGGAGCACTGTGCTTGCCGCCCGTTGTGGCCTCATGTCTTGCCCCCTGCTGTTCGGACTACGGGCTGCCCCGCAACACCGGGGGGTTTGGCGGGAGCCGGGTATCGTTGCGGCCTTCGTCCCATCGTTCCTGCCCCATGAAACTCGCCGTCATCGGCGCCGGCCCGGCCGGTCTGGCGCTTGCGCTGCTGGCCGCCGAACGCCTGCCCCAGACCGAGATCCACCTGTTCGACACCCGCCCGCTGACGCAGGACGTCAGCGGCGACGCGCGCACGCTGGCGCTCAACCTGGGCAGCGTGCGCCTGCTGCAGCGCCTGCAGGCCTGGCAGCCCGAGGCGGCCCAGGCCATCCAGCGCGTGCACGTCAGCCAGGCGCCGCCGGCCCCGGTGGCCGGCGAGGTGTGGCTGCGTGCGGCCGACCTGGGCGTGCCGCAGCTGGGCGCCGTGCTGCGCTATGGCGCGCTGGTGGCGCCGCTGCAGCAGCGCTGGCTGGCGCTGGCCGCTGCCGCGCCGCAGCGGCTGTTCACGCGCTTCGGCACCGCGGTGCACGCCATCCGCACGCAGACCGACGGCGTCGAGCTGGACAGCGGCGACGGCCCGCTGGTGGAGCGCTTCGACCTCGCCGTCGTCGCCGAAGGTGGCGTGTTCGCCGAGCAGGCCCGCAAGCGCATCCGCAGCGACTACCACCAGAACGCCTGGGTCGGCACCGTGCGGCTGGCGTCGCCCGGTCTGCAGGGCCTGGCGGTGGAGCGCTTCACGCGCAACGGCCCGCTGGCGCTGCTGCCGCTGCCCGACGACGCCCAGGGGCCGCGCGCGGCGCTGGTGTGGTGCCTGCCGCAGGCCGAGGACGACATCGCCACGCTGACCGACGCGCAGCGCCTGACCGTCATCCAGCAGCAGCTGCCAGCCGCCGCCGGCCGGCTCACCGGCATCTCGGCGCTGAAATGCTTCCCGCTGGGCCTGAACGCCGAGACCCGGCTGCTGCACGGCCGCGCGCTGCGCATCGGCAACGCCGCCCAGACGCTGCACCCGGTGGCCGGCCAGGGCCTGAACCTGGGCCTGCGCGACGCGCAGGCGCTGGTGGATGCGCTGCGGGAGTGGACGGAGGTGACCGGCGCAACCGGCCTCAGCCTGGACGCCACGCTGGCCCGCGTGGACTGGCAGCGCGCGCCCGACCGCTGGCCCATGATCGCCGCGACCGACTTCCTGGCCCGCAGCTTCGCCTGGCGCCTGCCCGGGCTGCCCGCGCTGCGCGGCGTGGCCCTGGCCGGGCTGGAACTGGCCGGCCCGGTGAAGACCGCATTGGCGCGCCGCATGATGTTCGGAGGCTGAGCATGACCGGCAGCGCCTGGGGGCTGGCCGGCGGGTGGCCGCGGGGTCGCGCGCGATGAGCGGCTTCCGCGGCGACCGTCGCCACGCGCTGTGTGCCCTGGCAACGCTGGCCGGCGCGGCGGGCAGCAGCCACGCCGACGATGCGCCGCCGCTGCGCTACATCGCGCCCGGCACCGGCGACCGCTTCGGCAGCTACGTGCTGGCCCTGCTGGAGCGTGTGCGGCAGCGGCGCGGCCTGCGCTTCCAGGCCGTGCCGCCCATGCAGATCACCCAGCGCCGCCTGGAGCTGGAGGTCAGCCGCCGCGGTGGCGTGGCCGACCTGATGTGGGGCATGTCCAACGCCCAGCGGCGCAGCGAACTGCGCTGCCTGGAACCGCGGCTGGACGAAGGCCTGATCGGCTGCCGCCTGCTGGTGGTGCGAGTGGACGACCTCGCCCGCTGGCCCGCGTCGCTGGCCACCCGCGTGCTGCAGGCGCGCCGCGCGGGCCAGGGCCTGCACTGGCCGGACGTCGACATCCTGCGCGACAACGGCTTTCGTGTGGACACCGCCGGTGGCACGCTGGCGCTGTACGAAATGCTGCAACGCGGGCACATCGACTACTTCCCGCGCTCGGCGCTGGAGGTGCTGGAAGAGCTGGAAACGCTGGACAGCCCCGACCTCACGATCGCCCCGGGCCTGATGCTCCGCTACCCGGCCGGCAACCACATCTTCGCCGGCCGCCACCCCCAGCCGCAGGTGGATGCGCTAGAAGAGCAGCTTGCCCAGCTGGCCCGCAGCGGCGAGATGAAGCGGCTGTTCGACGCCGCGTTCGACCCGGTGCTGCGCCCCCTGGGGCTAGCGGGCCGGCGCAGCATCACACTGCACAACCGCCGCGACGGCTGAGCGCGCCACGCCGGCCGCCTGTCCGAGCGACGAAGGCTCTGCGCTGCCGCCAGGCGGCACGGCCCGCGACAATCGGGCCATGTCTCTGAACGCCTACATGGACGACCTCGGCCGCGCCGCCCGCGCTGCCGCCACGACGATGGCCGCCGCCTCCACGGCCGCCAAGAACACCGCGCTGCTGGCGCTGGCCCGCCGCCTGCGTGAAGCCGGCCCGGCGCTGGCCGACGCCAACGCGCGCGACCTGGCCGGCGCCGCCGAACTCAGCGGCCCGCTGCGCGACCGCCTCAAGCTCGACGCGAAGACGCTGGCGACGGTGGCCGAAGGCTGCGAGCAGATCGCCGCCATGCCCGACCCCATCGGCGAGATCACCGGCGTGAAGCGCCGCCCCACAGGCATCAGCGTGGGCCAGATGCGCGTGCCGCTGGGCGTGTTCGGCATGATCTACGAGAGCCGCCCGAACGTGACCATCGAGGCGGCGTCGCTGGCCATCAAGAGCGGCAACGCCTGCATCCTGCGCGGCGGCTCCGAGGCCATCCACTCCAACCTCGCGCTGGCCGAGCTGGTGGCCGCGTCGCTGGAGGAAGCCGGCCTGCCGCGCGCCGCCGTGCAGCTCGTCAACACGACGGACCGCGCCGCCGTGGGCCTGCTGATCTCGCAGCCGCAGTGGGTGGACGTCATCATCCCGCGTGGCGGCAAGGGGCTGATCGAGCGCATCAGCGCCGAGGCGCGCGTGCCAGTCATCAAGCACCTGGACGGCAACTGCCACAGCTACGTGGACGAGTTCGTCGACCTGGACCTGGCCGTCAAGGTGGTGGACAACGCCAAGACGCAGAAGTACAGCCCCTGCAACGCGACCGAGTCGCTGCTGGTGCATGCGGCGCAGGCGGCGGCCTTCCTGCCGCGCATCGCGGCCGTGTTCAAGGCCAAGGGCGTGGAGATGCGCGGCTGCCTGCGCACGCTGGCCCTGGTGCCCGGCGCGGTGGCGGCTTCTGAGGAAGACTGGTCCACGGAGTACCTGGCGCCCATCATCAGCATCAAGGTCGTCGATTCACTCGACGAGGCGATTGCGCACATCAACCGCTACGGCTCGCATCACACGGATGCGATCCTGACGACGAATCATGTGTCGGCGATGCGCTTTCTGCGCGAAGTCGATTCAGCCAGCGTGATGGTCAATGCAAGCACGCGGTTTGCCGATGGCTTCGAGTACGGGCTGGGGGCCGAGATCGGCATCTCAACCGACAAGTTCCATGCGCGGGGGCCCGTGGGGCTGGAGGGGCTCACTTCGATGAAGTGGGTGGTGTTGGGGCAGGGGGAGGTGAGGGGCTGATGCCTGCCCCTGGCTGACACATGGACGATCGGTTCATCGAGCCTACGGCTGCCGGTCGATTGAAGCTCGGCGTTTGCGCAATCGCAGGACTTGCCGTGTCTGTCGCTGTGGACATTTGGTGGCAGCCCTTCATGGGCTACGTGAGAGCCTTGCCCGTCTGTGAATCGCTCCCTTGGCTTCGGGGCATCGTTCTGGCCTTTGTGGGACTGTTTTGGCTGGCAGGGCTGGCCGTCTCCCGCGCTGCTTTGCTGACTTTGCGGTCGGGCCAATCCCCGTTCCCTGGGGCATGGGTTTGGTCGAGAACCAGAGTCAGATCAGGGTTACGCGCTCGATTGGATGGCTGTGGATTTGCCCTCGTGGCCGTCGCTTGCTTCTTGGGCCCGTTGTTGGCGGCTTATCTGTTGGACGTGCCTGTCATTTTTTGTGTGGCCGTCTCATGTGGTTGCTGAGCTGGGTAGGCTGGAGTGAATGCAATGAACCCCAGCGACATGCTGGCCGTGGATTGCCTTCGTGGCTGTTGGCTTGCTGCGTGAGGCCCAGCCGGGAATTCGCCCCGGCGGGCGACCTACTTTTTGGCCGACCAAAAAGTAGGCAAAAAGTCGCCCCTGTTCCGTCGCCCCTTCGCTGCGCTACGGGGTCCCCTGCGCTTCTCGGCGGCCGGGGCCGCGCCCAACTCGCTTCGTTCACTGCGCTCACTACGCTCAGACAAAGGGGCGCGAAGTCAGATGACGAAGCTCGCTGCGCTCGCGCCCCGGCCGCCTGCGATGCTCGGCTCCTCCAAAGGGGAGTGAAGGAACAGCCAACACCCCAACAGCCAAAAACCAAGCCCACCAGCCGTCCGCCCCGAGGTATTTGTCTTCCCCCCCCTCTGAGCCCGCCGAGGAACGGAAGGGCTTGAGGCCGTGCGCGCAGCGCACCTCGTGAACTGACTTCGCGCGGTTGTCTGAGCGCAGCGTAGCGAAGCGAGTTCCGCGCGAGGCCTCAAGGCCTGAGTACCGCAGGGGACCCGAAGCGCAGCGAAGGGCGGGCGGATCGGGGGTCGCTTCTTTGCCTACTTTCTTGTCGACACAAGAAAGTAGGTCGCCCGCCGGGGCGAAATCCCGGCGCAATGCAGCGGGTCAGAAGATTCGTCGTGAAGACATCCCAAACCGGACGTCACGCCATCACCTCAACCCCGTCACCACCGCCTCCTTCGGCGCACTGATCACATACTCCGCCGTGAACCGCTGGCTCTGCCCCGCCGCCAGCGGCAGCTCCCACAGCACCAGCCCAGGCTGCTTCTTCCAGGCCTGCGTCGTCGGCGTCGGCGTGAACTGCGCCTGCACCTTGATGTCCTCGTGCTGCGACACCGGTGCAGCTTCCACCAGTTGCAGCGTCACCGCGTTCGCATGGCGGTTCTCGATCACGTAGCCGCGCGCGTAGCGGTGCTCGGCGCGCACGCCGATGAAGCCGGTGTTGCCTGCGTTCTTCTGCTCGGGCTCGACCTGCACGCGCAGGCCGTCGTCGCGGCCGAAGGGCAGCTCCAGGCACTCCTCGCTGCCGGCGACGTTGAGCGTGCTGTTGCCCACCAGCGCACCGTCGCGCAGCAACTGCACCGGGCCGCGCGGCCAGCTGCCTGCGGGCCGGGCCAGGTCGGCCACCAGATAGGCCGCCGCCTCGGCCTGCGGCTGCACGCGGGCGATGAGCTTGGCTTGCAGCCTCTCGCTGCCCAGCGTCAGGCTGGCGCGCTGCGTGCCGCTGGCGATGTTGACGCGCAGCGGCAGCGTGAACTCGGTGGCATGCGCACCCTGGAACACGCTGAGGTCGAAGCGCTCCGGCTCGGTCACGCGCGATCCCGTCACCATGACGTTCTCCAGCGACTGGGCCTTGGCCGCCATCGGCGCCGGCGCGGGCATGGCCCGCATCTCGGCCAGCGGCGGCTGCGGCTTGTAGATGTCGAGCTGCCAGGGGCGCGGCAGGCCGATGGCCACGCGCGGGGTGGTCTGTGCGGTGGACAGGCGCAGCTTCACGTCCTGCCAGTCCTCGCCGCTCTGCTGCGACACCTGAGCCAGCCGCTCCAGGCTGACGGCGCCGCTGGCGCTGTCCAGCAGCGCACGGTAGCTGGGCGCCCAGCCGGCCTGGGCGATGCGGTAGCTGAGCTTCAGCTCGACGTCCTTGGCGGTGGACAGCCGCACGCGCAGGCTGCGCCATTGCGGATTGGCGCTGGCCAGCCGGTCGCGCTCGCCCTGCAGCGGGGCCAGTTGCTTGTCCAGCTCCTCCTGCTGGCGGCGCAGCTGGGCCTGGCGGGTCAGCGCGTCCTGCGCGGTCTTGCGGATGCTGTCGGCCGTGCCGGCAATGCCGGCAGCCGGCGTGCCGCGCGCCTCGCCGGAGCCCAGCGCTCTCAGGTAGCCCAGGCCGGTGTCCAGCGCGCCCAGCTCGGCGGTGATGGCATCGCGCCGCGCTTCGAGCTTGCGGATGTCCTCGTCCAGCGGGCCCTTGCCGCAGTCCGGCACGCGCTCGCGCGGCAGGGTCTCGATCTGCACCGGCCCGAGATGGACACCGGCCGGCGCCGTGATCTGCAGCGAGTCGGGGTCGAAGCGGGCCGTCAGGCAGTGCAGCACCAGCTCCTTCGCGCCGGCCGCCACCGGAGCCAGCCGCGTGACCTGGGCGCCGCCGGGGTAGACCAGCACCTCGTCGATGCGGGATTGCGCCTGGGCGCCGAGGGCAAGGCTGACGAGCAGGAAGGGCAAGGTGCGCATGCGGGTTTCCCGGGATGCAAAGGGGCGACAACGGTAGCATCCCGCCCATGCAAGACACCCGCAAAGCCCTCGTGCTTTTTTCCGGTGGCCAGGACTCCACCACCTGCCTGGCCTGGGCCCTGGACCGCTACGCCGAGGTCGAGACGCTGGCCTTCGACTACGGCCAACGCCATCGCATCGAGCTGGACTGCCGCAACACCGTGCGCGCGCAGATCGCCGCGCAGTTCCCGGCCTGGGCCGGCAAGCTGGGCGCTGATCACCTGCTGGACCTGTCGCTGCTGGGCCAGATCAGCGACACGGCGCTGACCAGCGAGCGCGCCATCGAGCTGCAGGCCAACGGTCTGCCCAACACCTTCGTGCCGGGCCGGAACCTGCTGTTCCTGACCTTCGCCGCGACGCTGGCCTACCGCCGTGGCGCGTCGGTGCTGGTGGGCGGCATGTGCGAGACCGACTTCTCCGGCTACCCCGACTGCCGCGACAACACGATGAAGGCGCTGCAGGTGGCGCTCAGCCTGGGTCTGGACGCGCCCATGACGCTGGAGACGCCGCTGATGTTCATCGACAAGGCCGCCACCTGGCGCCTGGCCGAATCGCTCGGTGGCGACGCGCTCGTGAAGCTCATCGTCGAAGAGACGCACACCTGCTACCTCGGCGAGCGCGGCGCGTTGCACGACTGGGGCCATGGTTGCGGCCACTGCCCGGCCTGCGAGCTGCGGGCCAAGGGCTTTGCCGGCTACCGGAACGGCACATGACCGCCTGGCAGTGGGTGGGCGTTGCCGGCGCGGCGCTGCTCTTCTTCTGGGGCGTGGGTGCCTACAACCGGCTGATGGCGCTGCGCAACGCCATCGGCGACGCTTTCACGCAGTTGGATGCGCACCTCAAGGAGCGCGGCGAGGTCTGCGACCGGCTGCTGGCCACCGTGGGCCCACGCCTGCCCAGCGAGCAGGCCACGTTTGACGCGCTGGCCAGCGCGCAGGCCGAGTCGCAGGCCGCCGCCCAGGCCGCGCGCGGCAAGCCCTGGGCGCCCGACCCCGCCGGCAGCCTGGCCGTGGCCGGCGCGCTGCATGCGGCGGCGCTCACCCGGCTGCTGTCGCTGCTGGACCACCAGCCCGAGTTGCGCAGCGAGACCGAGATCGACGCGCTGGTCAGCGAGCTCAAGCTGATCGAACGACAGCGCGCCTTCACGCGCCAGGTCTTCAACCAGGCGGTGGCGCAGTACAACGAGGCGATGAACCAGTTCCCGACGCGGGTGCTGGCCAATCTCTACGGCTTCAAGGAAGCGCGCTCGCTGTGAGCGGCGCGCCGCGGTGCGGCCTCAGCTGACCGCGATCGCGCCCGAGGCGCACATCTCGCGGAACAGCGCGGCCATCGCACCACCGCTCATCGCGTAGGGGTCGAGCCTGCCGGTCTCGGAGTACTTCAGCACCAGCGCCGGGTTGAGGCGGTGCAGGTTGACCTGGCCCATGTTCCAGCCAGGAAAGCCGCGCTCGACGATCTCCTCGTACCCCAGCAGCACGACATCGCGATGCCGCTTGTCGAGCACGATGTGCTTGTAGCGCGCGTTGACCGCCTCGCGGCCGCCCTCCAGCACCTGCACGAACATGCCGTCGCTGTAGCACAGCAGGCCGGTGATGCCCTCGGCCGGGTTGTGCTCGCGCGAGGTCTTGAGGATCTGGGCCAGGTCGGCCTCGGAGAAGGCCGCGGTGGCGCGGCTGGCGTACATCAGGCGGACGAGCATGGTTCAGCCCTTGGCAATCAGTGACAGGAACTCGCGGCGCAGGTTGGCGTCCTTCATGAACGCGCCCCGCATCACGCTGTTGGTCATCTTGGACTCGCTGTCCTTGACGCCGCGCCAGTGCATGCAGAAGTGGTCAGCCTCCATCACCAGCGCCAGGCCGTCGGGCTGCACCCGCTCCTGCAGCTCGTTGGCGAGCATGGTGACGGCCTCTTCCTGGATCTGCGGCCGGCTCATGATCCAGTCGCACAGCCGCGCGTACTTGGACAGGCCGATCAGGTTGGAGTGCTCGTTGGGCAGCAGGCCGATCCAGACCTTGCCCATGATGGGGCACAGGTGGTGCGAGCAGGCGCTGCGCACGGTGATGGGGCCCACGATCATCAGCTCATTGAGACGGCTGAAGTTGGGGAACTCGGTGACCGAAGGCGCCTGCGCGTAGCGCCCGGCGAACACCTCGCGCACAAACATCTTGGCGACGCGCTTGGCCGTCTCCTGCGTGTTGTGGTCGCTGTCGGTGTCGATCACCAGGCTTTGCAGCACGGCCTGCATCTTGGCCTGCACCTCGGCCTGCAGCGCGTCCAGCTCGCCGGGCTCGATGAAAGCAGCGATGTTGTCGTTGGCATGGTGGCGGCAGCCGGCCGACACGAGGCGGTAGCGGATGCGCTCGGAGACGGGCGCGTCGGGGGCGGGGGCATTCATGGCAACGATTCTGGGGCCAAAGCCCACTTCTACACTGCCCCCATGTCCCAAAGCCCTTCCTCCGGCCCCCCTTCCGCCCCGCTGCACCGGCTGCTGTCCCAGGCGGCTGACGCCGTGCAGGGCGTGCGCGACGGCCGCTCGCTGACCGACCTGCTGGCCAAGGTGCCGGGCGACCTGCGCCCCGGCACGCAGGCCCTGGCCTTCGCCGTGCTGCGCCGCCTGGGCAGCGCGCAGGCCGTGCGCCAGCAGCTCGCCCCGAAGGCGCCGCCGCCGCGCGTGGACGCACTGCTGGTGACGGCGCTGGCCCTGCTGTGGCCCGACCCCGACGCCCAGGCCGCGCCCATGTATGCCGACCACACGCTGGTGGATCAGGCCGTCCACGCCGCCAAGCAGCGCGCGCCGGCCAGCGCCAACTTCGTCAACGCCGTGCTGCGCCGCTTCCTGCGCGAGCGCGACGCGCTTCTGGCCGCCGCCCAGCGCAGCCCGCTGGGCGCCTTCAACCACCCGGACTGGTGGGTGGAGAAGCTCAAGGCCGACTGGCCCGCCCAGTGGCAGGCCATCCTGGCGGCCAACAACCGCCCGCCGCCGATGACGCTGCGCGTGCATGCCCAGCGGGGCACGGCGGCCGACTACGTCGAGCGCCTGGCCACGCTGGGCATCGCGGCCCGCACGCTGGGCGCGCCCACGCCGCAGGCGGTGGTGCTGGAGAAGCCGGTGCCGGTGGCGGCGCTGCCCGGCTTTGCCGACGGCCTGGTGTCCGTGCAGGACGCCGCCGCACAGCTGGCCGCGCCGCTGGTTGTCGGCATGGGCACGGAGCGGCCGCTGAGGCCCGGCGCCCGCGTACTGGACGCCTGCGCCGCCCCCGGCGGCAAGACGGCCCACCTGCTGGAGCTGCAGCCCGACCTGCAGCTCACCGCGCTGGACGCCGACGCCCAGCGCCTGGCCCGCGTGCAGGACAACCTGAAACGCTTGCAACAGCACGCAACGCTGAAGGCCGCCGACGCCCGCCAGACCGCCAGCTGGTGGGACGGCCAGCCCTTCGACGCCATCCTGCTGGACGCGCCCTGCAGCGCCTCGGGCATCGTGCGCCGCCACCCCGATGTGCGCTGGCTGCGCCGGCCCGGCGACATCGGCGCGCTGGCGCAGATCCAGGCCGAGCTGCTCGATGCACTGTGGCCGCTGCTGGCGCCGGGCGGGCGACTGGTCTACGCCACCTGCTCGGTGTTCCGCGCCGAGGGCCAGGCGCAGCTCGACGCGTTTTTGCAACGCCAGCCCGACGCCAAGTCCCACGACGTGACCGGCTTCACCGGCCACCTGCTCCCCGTCGCTGAGAATGCTGGCTCGCAGCCCCCGGCCCTGGACGGCTTCTTCTACGCGTTGATCACCAAGCCCTGATTTGCTCGCCCGCATCGCCATTGCTGCTTTCATCGCCCTGCTGCTCGCGCTGCTGCCGGGCGGTGTGCGCGCCGACGGCATTGAGCTGGCGCAACTGGCCACCCGCAAGTCCGACGACGGCCTGGAGCTGAGCTTCGCCACCCGCTTCGAGCTCAGCCGCGCGGCCGAGGACGCGCTGCACAAGGGCGTGCCGCTGTACTTCGTGGCCGAGGCCACGGTGCTGCGCAACCGCTGGTACTGGCGCGACGCCCGCGCCGCCCATGCCGAACGCACGTGGCGGCTGGCATGGCAGTCGCTGACCCGCCAGTACCGCATCTCCACCGGCGGCCTGCACCAGAGCTTTGCCACGCTGGACGAGGCCCTCAACGTGCTGCGCGGCCTCAGCGCCTGGCGGATCGCCGAGCCGCGCGACATCGAGGACAGCGGCAGCCACTACCTGGAGTTCAGCTACCGGCTGGACGTGACTCAGCTGCCCCGCCCGATGCAGATCGGGCTGCAATCCGGCTTCGCGCTGAGCGTGGAGCAAAAGCGCAACCTCGCGCCCGATTTCTCGCTGAAATGAGGCGCCTCCCCCGGCCCGACATGGTGGCAGCGGAGCCCTCCGCATGACCAAGACCGCGCGCTGGGGATGGATCGTCACGCTGGTCACGCTGACCGGCGTGGCCGGCGTGCTGGCCTTCGTGCTGACCATCGGCACCACCAGCGAACGCGGCTTCTTCGAGCGCCACTACCACTGGCTGTACTGGGTCAACGTGGCGGTGGCGGCGGTGCTGACGCTGGTCATCCTGACGGCCGCCGTGCAGTTGGTGGTGCGCGTGCGGCGCGGGCGCTTCGGCAGCCGGCTGCTGCTCAAGCTGGCCAGCATCTTTGCGCTGGTGGGCGTGGTGCCCGGCGCGATGATCTACGCCGTCTCGTACCAGTTCCTGAACCGCAGCATCGAAACCTGGTTCGACGTGCGGCTGGCCAGTGCGCTGGAGGCCGGCCTCAACCTCGGCCGCGGCACGCTGGACGCCATGGTTCACGACCTCGGCGTCAAGACCCGCGACGCCGCCCAGCAACTGGCCGATGGCGGCACGCCCCAGCTGCTGGCGCTGGAGCGCCTGCGCGACAAGCTCGGCGCCCGCACCGTGGCGCTGGTGGGCGGGCGCGGCCAGATCCTGCTGGAAAGCGGCGGCGACACTAGCCAGCTCACCCCCGACCGGCCCAGCGACACCATGCTCAGCCGCGCCCGCGGCGGCACGCCGGCCAGTCAGCTCGAAGGCCTGGAGGACGAGGCCGCCGCGCTGCAGCACGGCGCCCAGATCCGCGCGCTGGCGCTGCTGCCCAATACCGAGCTCCGCCTGGGCCTGGGCGAGCGCTACCTGATGGTGATCGAGCGCGTGCCGGCCAGCATGCTCAGCAACGCGCTCGCCGTGCAAACGGCCAACAGCGAGTACCAGCAGCGGGCGCTTGAGCGCGTCGGGCTGCGCCGCATGTACCTGGGCACGCTGACGCTGGTGCTCATCCTGGCCGTGTTCGGCGCGCTGCTGCTGGCCGTCACGTTGGGCAACCAGCTCGCGCGGCCGCTGCTGCTGCTGGCCGACGGCATGCGGCTGGTGGCGCGCGGCGACCTGTCCGTGCGGCCCGTGCTCGCCTCGCGCGACGAACTGGGCGGCCTGACCCGCTCGTTCGCCGACATGACCGGCCAGCTCGCCGATGCCCGCGCGCAGGTCTCCCGCACCGTGGCCGAGCTGGACGCCGCCCGAACCCACCTGCAGACCATCCTCGACAACCTGACCGCCGGCGTCCTCGTCTTCGACCCCGCCGGCCTCGTCGAGACCGTGAACCCCGGCGCCACGCGCATCCTGAAGCTGCCGCTGTCCGCGTACATCGGCCGGCCGCTGGCCGACGTGCCAGGTCTTGCCGACTTCGCAGCCGCACTCGCCCAGCGCTTCGACCAACACCTCGGCCCCGACCCCACCGAGCGCGACATGGACCGCGAGCTCTGGCAGGAGTCCTTCGAACTGCAGCTGGACCCCAAGCAGGATCCGCTGACCCTGCTGGTGCGCGGCGCGCCGCTGCCCTACGGCGCGCGGCTGGTGGTGTTCGACGACATCTCCGAAGTCGTCTCTGCCCAACGCTCGGCCGCATGGAGCGAGGTGGCGCGCCGCCTGGCGCACGAGATCAAGAACCCGCTGACGCCCATCCAGCTGTCGGCTGAGCGCCTGCAGCACAAGCTCGAAGCCAAGCTCGAAGGCCCCGACCAGGCCATGCTGGTGCGCTCCGTGGCCACCATCGTCAACCAGGTGCAGGCGATGAAGCAGTTGGTCAACGAGTTCCGCGACTACGCCCGCCTGCCCTCGGCCCAGCTCAAGGCGCTGGACCTCAACGCGCTGATCCACGAGGTGCTCAGCCTGTACGCCGAGGCCCAGGAGACCGGCCGGCTCGCCACGCAGCTGGCGCGAGACCTGCCCCCCATCAAGGGCGACGTCAGCCAGCTGCGCCAGGTCATCCACAACCTCGTGCAGAACGCGCTGGACGCCGTGTACGACCGGCCCGAAGGTCATGTGGTGGTGCGCTCCTCGCTGTCGCTCACCGAGGACGGCAAGCCCCGCTCCGTGCGGCTGCACATCCTCGACAACGGCCCCGGCTTTGCCGAGAAGGTGCTCAAGCGCGCCTTCGAGCCCTACGTCACCACCAAGACCAAGGGCACGGGCCTCGGGCTCGCCGTGGTCAAGAAGATCGCCGACGAGCATGGCGCACGCATCACGCTGCGCAACCTGCACGCCGCTTCCGATGCGGGTTCTCCCGCTGATGACGCGCCGGAGGGCGCCGTGATCGGCGCACAAGTTTCGCTATCATTTTCGAATCTGGCGCCTGCCACCGAGCCCGGTGGCGCAGGCACCAAGACCTAAGGATTCATGGCCACCATTCTTGTTGTCGACGATGAGCTGGGCATCCGCGCCCTGCTCTCTGAAATCCTCAGCGACGAGGGGCACACCATCGAGCTCGCAGAGAACGCCGCGCAGGCCCGGGCCGCGCGCGAGCGCTCGCGCCCCGATCTCGTGCTGCTCGACATCTGGATGCCCGACGTCGACGGCGTCACCCTGCTGAAGGAATGGGGCGGCGCCGGCCTGCTGACGATGCCCGTCATTATGATGAGCGGCCACGGCACCATCGACACCGCCGTGGAGGCCACCAAGTTCGGCGCCATCGCCTTCCTTGAAAAGCCCATCACGTTGCAAAAGCTGCTGCGTGCCGTCGAGCAGGCCCTCGTCAAGACCGCACCGCCACGGCCGGCACCGGCTGCAGCTGGCCTCACCAGCTATGCGCGCACGGAGCCCGCATCCGGCCTGGGCCTTGGCATGTCTGCCGTGGCCCCCGCACACAGCGCCGCCAGCCTCACCAGCCATCTGCCCGCCAGCCACCACAGCAGCGCGCTGACCTCCGAGCAAACCTTCGAGCTCGACCGCCCGCTGCGGGAGGCACGCGACGCCTTCGAGAAAAGCTACTTCGAGTTCCACCTGGCCAAGGAGAACGGCTCCATGACCCGCGTGGCCGAGAAGACCGGCCTGGAGCGCACCCACCTGTACCGCAAGCTCAAGCAGCTGGGCGTGGACCTCAGCCGCAACAAACGCGGCGCCGGGGGCTGACAACACGCAAAAGTCTGTGCTACAGTCGCGGACTTCGCTGAACGGCAAATGCCGCACAGCACGGAAACAAGGCCAAGTAGCTCAGTTGGTAGAGCAGCGGATTGAAAATCCGCGTGTCGGTGGTTCGATTCCGCCCTTGGCCACCAATCATTCCTGAGCCCGCTCAGACAAAAGCCCAGCGTTCACCCGCTGGGCTTTTTTGTTTCCGAGCGCGGCCGTCGGAGAGGAAGCGCCCCAGACCCCGGCCACATGCGCACGTCGCGTCGATGATCCGTCGAGCCCATGTCGCTCATCCCCTCGAATCTGCAGTCTGTCGCGCCACGCTAGGTCGCAGCCCCCTGGGCCGATATGGTGTGCTACATCAGCAACACACCACGGAGCTCCCATGACTCCCACCTGGACAGACCAGGCGCCGATCTACCAGCAGCTGGCCGACCGACTGGCCGTGCAGTTGCTGGACGGCAGCCCCCCGGAAGGCGAAGCCCTGCCTTCGGTGCGCGCACTCGCCAGCCAGTACGTCATCAATCCGCTGACCGTCACGCGGGCGCTGCAGGCGCTGGCCGAGCACGGCTTGGTGGAGCCGCGCCGCGGCCTGGGCATGTTCGTCACGGCCGGCGCGCGGGAACGGTTGCTGCGCCAGGAACGCGAGCAGTTTCTGCAGAAAGACTGGCCCGCGCTGCGCGCCAAGCTCAAGCGGCTGGGCCTGTCCGCCAAGGATCTGAACTGGGAGTCGACATGAACCTCATCGAAGTCAAGAACGCCACCCTGCGCTACGGCAAGAAGACGGCGCTCAACGATGTCTCCATCGCCGTGCCGGCCGGCCGCGTCGTCGGCCTGCTGGGCCACAACGGCGCCGGCAAGACCTCGCTGATGAAGGCGTTGGTCGGCCTTCAGCAGATGCAGGGCGAGGTGACGGTGCTGGGCCTCAACCCGTCGCAGAACCGCCAGAAGTTGCTGGAGCAGCTGAGCTACATCCCCGATGTGGCTGTGCTGCCGCGCTGGGCTCGCGTGCATGAGCTGATCACGCTGATGAGCCGGCTGCAGCCCAAGTTCTCGGCCGACCGGGCCCGGGCATTGCTCAAGCGCACCAGTGTCAGCGAAAACGACAAGGTGAAAAGCCTGTCCAAGGGCATGGTGGCGCAGACGCACCTGGCGCTGATCGCCGCCATCGACGCGAAGCTGATGGTGCTGGACGAGCCGACGCTGGGGCTGGACGTGGTGTCGCGCAAGAGCTTCTACGAGATGCTCATCGACGAGTGGTGCGACGGTGAGCGCAGCGTGCTGATCTCGACGCACCAGGTGGAGGAGGTGGAGGCGCTGCTCTCCGACGTGATCATGCTGGACGAGGGCCGCGTGGCGCTGGCCATCAGCCTGGAGGACATCGACCGCCGCTTCGTCGCGCTGAACCACGACCCGGCCGCCGCTGACGCGATGGCGGCCGCCCACCCGCTACTGCGCTACCGCGAGCAGGGTCGCACGACCTCGCTGTTCGACGGCGCCCCGCCCGAACACCTGACCAGCCTGGGGCAGCGCGTGCGTCCCAGTCTCGTCGATCTCTTCATGGCGCTGACCCGCAACCCGGCGCTGAACAAGGCCCAGGCCTGAACCTCGGAGGATTTGCCATGAACACCCACATTCCCACCCTGCTGCTGCGCGAATGGATGCAGCACAAGCGCGGCTGGCTGACGGCGGCATTCGCGCCGCCGCTGCTGTTCCTCTGCATCTTGTTGATCCCGTCGGCCACGGTCCAGGGGCTGCCGGGCGACAAGCTGCCACTGACCGCCACCATGGTGCTCGCGGTCAGCACGATGTCGGTCTACGGCATCTGCCTGCTGATCGCGCTGTTCCAACTGCCGGGCCTGGCGCGCCGCGATGTGCAGGACCGCTCCATCGAGTTCTGGCTGTCACTGCCGGGGCGACCGAGCGAAAGCATCGCAGCCACCGTGCTGGCCCATGCCTGGCTGGCACCGCTGGGCGGCCTGCTGGTCGGCGCCCTGTTGGGCGCGCCGATCGCGGCGGCGGTGGTCGCCAAGCAGGAGGGCCTGGCCGCCGTCGGTACGCTGCCCTGGGGCGAGATACTGGCCCTGATCGCCCCCATGCTGCTCCGCGCCATCGCCGGCACGGCATTGCTGCTGCTGTGGCTGGCACCGGCCATCTTCACGCTGATGGCGGCTTCGGCCTGGCTGAAGCGCCTGGGCGTGCCGGTGGTGCTGGTGGGCGGCGGCGTTGCCGTGGCAGTGCTTAAGAAGGCCTACGACATCGAATGGCCGTTGCAGGCCCTGCAGAGCCTGGTGCAGCAGGCGGGCCACGCGCTCTTCGGCAGTGAAATGGTGCTGGGCGAAGCGCTGAAGGCCGGCGACACGGGCGCCATCTGGCAATGGGCCGTGCTGGACCTCGGCCAGGCCGTGAGCCAGTTGGCCTCGCTGGAGTTCATCGGCTGGGCGGCCGTGGCGGCCGCAGGCTTTGCGCTGGTGGCGCTGAAGCGGCAGCGCGCGGGCTGACGCCGCGGGCACGCGCAAAAGAAAACCGGGGCCTCTGGCCCCGGTTTCAGTTGGTGGCTGCGCCGCCGGCTCAGGCCGACGCGCCGGCCAGCCCGTCGTCCTTGGCAGGGCTGACGAGGCGAGCCGCCATCTCCTTGCGGAAGCGGTTGAGCTCCTGCACGCTGGCGAAGCTGCGGTCCATCAGCAGGCTCATGTTGTGCAGGATGCGCTCGACGACCTTGTTTTCCCACACGCTGTCGAATTGGATCTGTGTGTCCAGCCAGCGCTCCAGCCACTCGGGGTCGGGCAGGCGGCTCTGGATGGTGTCGCGCGGGAACAGCTTGGCGTTCACGTGCAGATTGGTGGGGTGCAGCGCCTGGGCCGTGCGGCGGGCGCTGGCCATCAGCACGCCGACCTTGGCGAAGGCGGCGCGCGCCTCGTCGCCGAACTTGGCCATGGCGCGCTTCATGTAGCGCAGGTAGGCGCCACCGTGGCGGGCCTCGTCGCGCGACAGGGTTTCGTAGATGGCCTTGATGACCGGCTCGGTGTGCCACTCGGCGGCACGGCGGTACCAGTGGTTCAGGCGGATCTCGCCGCAGAAGTGCAGCATCAGCGTTTCCAGCGCTGGCGCCGGGTCGAAGTCGAAGCGCACCTCATGCAACTCCTGTTCGGTGGGCACGAGGTCGGGGCGGAAGCGCTTCAGGTACTCCATCAGCACCAGGCTGTGCTTCTGCTCCTCGAAGAACCAGACCGACATGAAGGCCGAGAAGTCGCTGTCCTCGCGGTTGTCGCGCAGGAACATCTCCGTGGCGGGCAACGCCGACCACTCGGTGATGGCGTTCATCTTGATCGTCTGGGCCTGCTCGTCGGTGAGCAGGCTGGCGTCGAACTTGTCCCAGGGAATGTCGCTGTCCATGTTCCAGCGCACGGCCTCAAGTTGCTTGAACAGTTCGGGGTAAAGCATGGTGAATCCTCGTTTAGAGCCCGGATTCTAAAAGTTCAGGCGGCGCGCCGAGTTCTGACCTCACAGGGCCAAGGTCAACCCGTCGGAAAGCCCCGTGCAGGCACTGTTTGCAGGCCACATCTCATGCACGCGGACATGCGCCTGGCTCCTGCCGCACCGGGCAACAATCGTCACCAGAAGCAGTGACAACGAGACAGCTCGCGCACCGTCAACCGCCCATGCCGGCTACACACCGCACAAACCCGAATTCAGCCCGCCGACCGCGGGCTCGTCTGCAGGAATTAGGCCGCCCAACCTCTCTGAGTACAGAGCTGCAATCTCGGAGCCCTTCTCCTCCTCCCTCCCTCATTGGCTTCGAGGCGTTCCGCGGCCGCTTTTACAACCCGGGCCCGTGTCGCACGACACGGGCCCTCGTCATTTCAGCCAGCCCTTGCGGCGGAAGTAGATGAAGGGCGCGGCCACAGACAGCAGCATCAGCGTCAGCGCGAAGGGATAGCCCCATTCGGACTGCAGCTCCGGCATGTGCTGAAAGTTCATGCCGTAGATGGACGCGATCAGCGTGGGCGGCAGCAGCGCGACGCTGGCCACCGAGAAGATCTTGATGATCTTGTTCTGGTTGATGTTGATGAAGCCGACCGTGGCATCCATCAGGAAGTTGATCTTGTCGAACAGGAAGGCTGTGTGCGAGTCCAGCGAGTCGATGTCACGCAGGATCTGCCGCGACTCCTCGAATTGCTCGGCATTCAGCATGCGGCTGCGCATCATGAAACTGACCGCGCGGCGCGTGTCCATCACGTTGCGGCGGATACGGCCGTTCAAGTCTTCCTCACGGGCGATCGCTGACAGCACCTCGCCGGCCTCGGCGTCGGTCACGTCGCTCTTCAGCACGCGGGCGCTGACGGCTTCCAGCTTGTCGTAGATGCCCTCCAGCACGTCAGCTGAATACTCGGCGTCGGCGTCGTAGAGCTTCAGCAGCACGTCCTTGGCATCCTCGATCAACGCCGGAATGCGGCGCGCTCGCAGCCGCAGCAAGCGGAACACGGGCAGATCCTCGTTATGCACCGAGAACAGCACGTTGTTGAACAGGATGAACGCCACGCGCACATTGCGCGCCGGCTTGCCACCGTCAGCGTCCTCGCCGCCCTCGATGAGGAAGTCGGAACGGATGTGCAGTTCGCCGTTGTCTTCCTCGTAGAAGCGCGCCGACTCCTCCAAGTCCTCGTCGACGATGTCTTCAGGGATGGTCAGCCCGAAGCGATCGCGGATCCAGCCCTTCTCCTCGGCGCTGGGACTCTCCAGATCCACCCAGATCGGGCGTGACAGCGCCAGGTCTTCCGCGGTCTCGATTTCTTCCTGGAACAACCCGCCCTTCAAGCGGCCATTGTCCAGCGTGAACACATTCAGCATGCATCGTCTCCAGCAGCGCTGGCAAAGGACGACGCCGGGCGCCGTCCGGGGTGGCGGGGTCAGTCAACCGTCTCACTCCGGGCGGGCGCGGCCTGTTGCAGGCCGCCGGCGGGAGTGGACGGTCACCGAGGGTGATCGCTGTCCAAGTAGAACTCCGTAGCGGAAATAGCCGCAGATTATTGCACCCACGCAAGCCGTGAAAGAAGACGCAAAAGCGAGGCGTCGGCGGAAGCAAAAGCTGGCTGTCATCCCCTTGTCACGCAGTCACTTTGCGCGCAGACTGGGCTCGTCGATTCCCCACTCCCACCCACCTCCGCTACTCGAAAGACCCCTCCTCCTACCTCCCCCCTTCCCCAGTTTTTGGTTCCGTTTTTCTCGACCCATTCCTCTGAAAGGAGGCTTTATGAATCTGACGATCAGTGGCCATCATCTCGAAGTCACCCCGGCGCTGCGCGAATACGTGCTCACCAAGCTGGATCGTGTGACTCGCCACTTCGACCAGGTTGTTGATATCAACGTCCTGCTGACCGTAGAGAAGCAAAAGGAGAAGGAACGACGCCAGCGCGCTGAAGTCACGCTGCACGTGAAGGGCCGCGACATCTTTGTCGAACAGGCCCACGAAGACATGTACGCCGCCATCGATCAACTGATGGACAAACTGGATCGCCAGGTGTGCCGCCACAAGGACAAGGTGCAAGACCACCACCACGCCTCGGCCAAGCGCCTTGAACTGCCAGCGCGCTGACCCGCGCCCTCGCACCGTCAAAGCGGCCGCTCGGCCGCTTTGTCATTTGCGCGTCACGCTACGCGCGCTTCGACGGCTGTTGCTGCAGTGCCGCAAAAGCCCGCATTCAGGGGTGACGAAGGACGTTTTCAACGCCAGCAAGGCCACGCGCCCTCCTGAAAACGACGCGCAGTTCCATAATCCGTACCTCTGATTGACCCACAACCCGGCTGCGGCCGCGCCCACCAGGCGCCCCCGACGCCAGGTATCTGCCCATGAACCGTCTCGCCGCCATCCTGCCCGCCGACAACGTGTTGGTGAACGTGGATGCGTCCAGCAAGAAGCGCGCCTTCGAACACGCGGGCCTGCTGTTCGAGAACCATCACCAGATGGCTCGCGCGCTGGTCACCGACAACCTGTTCGCTCGCGAACGCCTGGGATCCACCGGTCTGGGTCACGGCGTGGCCATCCCGCACGGCCGCGTCAAAGGGCTGAAAAACCCGCTGGCTGCTGTGCTGCGCCTGCAGCAGCCGATCGCATTCGATGCGCCTGACGACGAACCGGTGGGGCTGCTGATCTTCTTGCTCGTGCCCGAGGCTGCCACGCAGCGGCACCTGGAAATCTTGTCCGAAATCGCCGAAATGCTGTCGGATCGCGAACTGCGCGAACAACTCAAGAGCGAGCCGGAAGCGCAGACGCTGCACAAGCTGATCGCGGCTTGGGAGCCGCTGAAGTCCGTCGCCTGAAAACGCCTCGCGCAACCCCTGAACAACCACGCGCCGGGGGCGGTCCTGGCGCCCAAGCCCGTCTGGCGGCTCTATGAAACCCACCTCCATCAGTGCCGAGCGGCTGTTTGAAGAGCACCGCGAGGCGCTGCGTTGGGAGTGGATTGCCGGCCACGCCCACCCTGAGCGCCGCTTCGACGAAGCCGCCGTGCGCGACGCGCAAAGCGCCGCCGACTTGGTCGGCTACCTGAACTACATCCACCCGTACCGGGTGCAGATCGTCGGCCGCCGTGAGGTGGCGTACCTGAGCCAGGAAAGCACCGAAATCCAGGACAGGCGCATCTCGCGCATCGTCACGCTGGAGCCGCCGGTCATCATCATCGCGGACGACTCGGTGCCGCCTCCGCGCCTGGTGGCCATGTGCGACCGCGCCGAGATCCCGCTGTTCCGCACCAACGAGTCTGCCGGTCACGTCATCGACCTGGTGCGCGGCTACCTGTCACAGCTGTTCGCCAACCGCACGACGCGCCACGGCGTGTTCATGGACATCCTGGGCCTGGGTGTGCTGCTGACCGGCGAGTCGGGCCTGGGCAAGAGCGAACTCGGCCTGGAGTTGATCTCGCGCGGCCATGGACTGGTGGCCGACGACGCCGTGGACTTCTTCCGCATCGCGCAGACCGCCATCGAAGGCCGCTGCCCGGCGCTGCTGCTGAACCTGCTGGAGGTGCGCGGCATCGGCCTGCTGGACATCAAGGCCATCTTTGGCGAGACGGCGGTGCGCCGCAAGATGCGGCTCAAGCTCATCGTGCACCTGGTGCGCAAGGAGACGATGGAGCGCGACTTCGAGCGCCTGCCCTACGAGCCACTGTACGAGGACGTGCTGGGCATGCCCGTGCGCAAGGTCGTCATCGCCGTGGACGCCGGCCGCAACCTGGCCGTGCTGGTGGAGGCTGCCGTGCGCAACACCATCCTGCAGCTGCGCGGCATCGACACCTACAAGGAATTCGTCGAGCGCCATCAGCGCGCCATCGACAGCGGGTCGCTGGACTGACCCGCAGCGACGCGGCTCAGCCCTTGTTCGGGCAGTCGGCCTTGATGCAGGTGGCGTACAGCGCCAGCGAATGCTCCTGCAGCTGGAAGCCGCGCTCGGTGGCGATGGCGTTCTGGCGCGACTCGATGCCAGCGTCGTAGAACTCCTCGACCTTGCCGCAGTTCAGGCAGACGAGGTGGTCGTGGTGGTGCCCCTCGTTGAGCTCGTAAACGGCCTTGCCGGTCTCGAAATGGTTGCGGCTGAGCAGGCCCGCCTGCTCGAACTGTTGCAACACCCGGTACACCGTCGCCAAACCGATGTCAGCGCCGTCGCCGAGCAGGGCCTTGTAGACATCCTCGGCCGTCATGTGGCGCTGCTGGGCGCGCTGGAAGATCTCCAGGATCTTGATGCGCGGCAGCGTTGCCTTGAGGCCGCTGTTCTTGATGTCGCTGGTTTGGGTCTTGGCAGAAGTGGGCATGGCGCGTGGGCCGGAGCCCGACAGGGCCCCCGCTAGAATCCGCGCGATCATAGCCAGCCGAGCCCTCGGCGGGCGTTCTCCGTCCCATCTTCAGCCGCCCATGCGTCCCCTGCTTGCCTCTCTCCCGCTGCTCGCGCTGCTTGGCGGCTGCTCCTACCTGCCCACATGGGACTCGCTGCCCACCATCACCGGCGACAAGGTGCTGGGCGTGCTGACGCCCTACCGGGTCGAGGTCGTGCAGGGCAATGTGCTGACCAAGGAAATGGTGGCTCGCGTCAAGCCGGGCATGCCCAAGGCGCAGGTGCGCGACCTGCTCGGGTCGCCGCTGCTGACCGACATCTTTCACGAGTCGCGCTGGGACTACCCGTTCACGATCCGCCGCCAAGGCGCGCCAGAGCAGCACCGCCTGGTGGTCGCCGAGTTCGACGGCGACAAGCTCAAGGCGCTGACGGTGCCCGACGACCTGCCGACGGAGAACGAGTTCGTCTCCGCCATCAACACCTTCAAGCCTGGCAGCAAGCAGCCCAAGCTGGCCCTGAGCGACGCCGAGCGCGCCGCGCTGCCGCCGCCCAAGAAGAGCGCCGAGCCGGCCCCCACCGCTGCCGCCGAAGGCCCGGCGCCCGGCCGCGTCTATCCGCCGCTGGATGCCAAGACGGGAGCCGGCTCGTGATCAAGGTTGCCATCACCGGGGCCTCGGGCCGCATGGGCAAGATGCTCATCGAGGCCGTCCAGGCCGCCGACGACTGCACGCTGCACGTCACGCTGGACAAGGGCGATGACGTGCGCGCCGGCCTGGCCGGTGCCGATGTCCTGATCGACTTCACCCGCCCCGAGGCGACGCTGGAACACCTGGCCATCTGCGCCGACCTGGGCGTGAAGGCCGTCGTGGGCACCACCGGCTTCGACGACGCCCAGAAGGCCCAGCTCGCCCAGCTCGCCGAGCGCACGGCCATCGTCTTCGCGCCCAACATGAGCGTGGGTGTCAACGTCGTGCTCAAACTGCTGGACATGGCCGCCCGCGCGCTGGCCGAGGGTTACGACATCGAGATCGTCGAAGCCCACCACCGGATGAAGGTCGATGCGCCCAGCGGCACTGCGCTGCAGATGGGCCAGGTCGTCGCCGACGCCGTGGGGCGTGACCTGAAGGCATGCGCCGTCTACGGCCGCGAAGGCGTCACCGGCGCGCGCGATCCGTCGACCATCGGCTTCGCCACCGTGCGTGGCGGCGACATCATCGGCGACCACACCGTGCTGTTTGCCGGCATCGGTGAGCGCATCGAGGTCAGCCACAAGGCCACCAACCGCAGCATCTACGCCCAGGGCAGCCTGCGCTGTGCGCGCTTCTTGGCCGGCGGCAAGACGACCGGACTGTTCGGCATGAACGACGTGCTGGGCTTCAGCCGCTGACATGTTCACGACCTTCTGGGCCCAGAGCGATGCGATTGGCCGCGGCGTGGCCTTGCTCATGCTGGCCATGTCGGTCAGCGCCTGGGCGCTCATCCTCTGGAAGACCTGGCTGCTGCGCCGCGCCCGCAAAGGGCTGCAGCGCGCCGTGCCGGCGTTCTGGTCGGCAGCCGGCGTGAATGAGGGCCGCACGGCCCTGCAAAACTTCGACACCGAACGCCTGCTGCTGCCGCTGCTGGACGCCGCCACGGCCGAAACGCGCACCGCCACGCTGGACGCCTCGGCCAAGCGTGAATCGCGCCTGACGCGCCGCCTGCGCGACGCGCTGCACGCGGTGCTGGCCAAGCTGCAGTTCGGCCAGGTGATGCTGGCCTCCATCGGCGCCACGGCCCCCTTCGTGGGCCTGTTCGGCACCGTCTGGGGCATCTACCACGCGCTGGTCAGCATCTCGGCCGCCGGCAACATCACCATCGAAAAGATCTCGGGGCCCGTGGGTGAGGCACTGATCATGACGGCCGCGGGACTGGCCGTGGCCATTCCGGCAGTGCTGGCCTACAACATCTTCGGCAAGCTGGTGGCGGCCTGCGAGGCCGACCTGGAAGGCTTCGCGCACGACCTGCGCGAGCTCCTGGACAACGACGCCTGACCATGGCCTTCGGTCGGCTTGAACGCCCCGACACCGCTCGCCCCATGAGCGACATCAACATGACGCCGCTCATCGACGTCATGCTGGTGCTGCTGGTGATCTTCATGATCACTGCGCCTTTGATGACCGCCTCGCTGCGGCTGGACCTGCCCAAGAGCGAGGCTGCCACGCCCAGTGACGCGCCCAGCTTCATTGCCGTGGCCATCACACCCGATGGCCAGCTGCACCTGGACGACGAAGCGCTGGATGCGAAGGCCTTCCAGCAGCGCATTGCGGATCTGGGTCGCGCCAACCCGCAGCTGGAAGTGCAACTGCGCGCCGACCGCGCCGTGCCCTACGGCCAGGTGGCTGAGCTGATTGGTTGGGTGCAGGCCGCCGGGCTGAACCGCATCGCCTTCGTCGCGCAGGCGGCCGCGTCGGCCCCTTGAGCGAAGGGCCACCGGGAGGGTGGCACCTACAATTTGGCGCATGAACGCCAAGACCGAAGCGCCCAGCTACAACCCCAACGAGATCGAAGCCGCCGCCCGAGCCTACTGGGCCGAGCGCGACGCCTACCGCGTCACGGAAGACGCGAGCAAGCCGCACTTCTACGCCTGCTCCATGCTGCCCTACCCCTCGGGCAAGCTGCACATGGGCCATGTGCGCAACTACACGATCAACGACATGCTGGCCCGCCAGCTGCGCATGAAGGGCTACAACGTCCTCATGCCCATGGGTTGGGACGCCTTCGGCCTGCCGGCCGAGAACGCCGCGATGAAGGGCAAGGTGCCGCCTGCCCAGTGGACGTACGCCAACATCGCCTACATGAAGGGCCAGATGCAGGCCATGGGCCTGGCCATCGACTGGAGCCGCGAGGTCGCGACCTGCCAGCCCAGCTACTACAAGTGGAACCAGTGGCTGTTCCTGAAGATGCTGGAAGCCGGCATCGCCGAGCGCCGCACGCAGGTCGTCAACTGGGACCCGGTGGACCAGACCGTGCTGGCCAATGAGCAGGTCATCGACGGCCGCGGCTGGCGCTCGGGCGCGCTGGTCGAGAAGCGCGAGATCCCAGGCTACTACCTGAAGATCACGCAGTACGCCGAGGAGCTGCTGTCGGCCGTGGCCAACCCGGAAGATCCGAACTACCTGTCCGGCTGGCCCGAGCGCGTGCGGCTGATGCAGGAGAACTGGATCGGCAAGAGCCAGGGCGTGCGCTTCGCGTTCCCGCACAGCATCGAAGGCGGCGGCGACAAGCTCTGGGTGTTCACCACCCGTGCCGACACCATCATGGGCGTGACCTTCTGCGCCGTGGCGCCGGAGCATCCGCTGGCGACGATCGCTGCGAAAGACAAGCCCGAAGTCGCCGCGTTCATTGAGGAATGCAAGGCCGGCGGCACGACCGAGGCCGAGTTGGCCACGCAGGACAAGAAGGGCGTGCCCACGGGCCTGTTCGTCACGCACCCGCTGACCGGCGCGCAGGTGCCGGTGTGGGTCGGCAACTACGTGCTGATGAGCTACGGCGACGGCGCCGTGATGGGCGTGCCGGCGCATGACGAGCGCGACTTCGCGTTCGCGAAGAAGTACGGCATCGAGATCAAGCAGGTCGTGACCGTCGACGGCGAGGCCTTCACGACCGACGCCTGGGCCGAGTGGTATGGCGACAAGACCCGCGGTGTGTGCGTCAACTCCGGCGTGCTGGACGACCTCGGCCACAAGGCCGCCGTCGACAAGGTGGCCGAGCTGCTGGCCGCGAAGGGCATCGGCGAGAAGAAGACCACCTGGCGCCTGCGCGACTGGGGCATCAGCCGCCAGCGCTACTGGGGCACGCCCATCCCCATCATCCATTGCGATGACTGCGGCGTCGTGCCGGTGCCGGAGAAGGACCTGCCCGTCACGCTGCCCGAGGACCTGATCCCGGATGGCAGCGGCAACCCGCTGAACAAGCACGCCGGCTTCCTGAACGTCGGCTGCCCGAAATGCGGCAAGCCCGCCAAGCGCGAGACGGACACGATGGACACCTTCGTGGACTCGTCGTGGTACTTCATGCGCTACTGCGACCCGACCAACGATGACGCGATGGTCGGCGCCGGCACCAAGTACTGGATGCCGATGAACCAGTACATCGGCGGCATCGAGCACGCCATCCTGCACCTGCTGTACGCGCGCTTCTGGACCAAGGTCATGCGCGACCTCAAGCTCGTGGACGTGTCCGAGCCCTTCCAGAAGCTGCTGACGCAGGGCATGGTGCTCAAGGGCGCGTTCTTCCACAAGCCCGAGGGCGGTGGCAAGGACTACTACTGGGACCATGAGATCGACGTCATCCACGACGACAAGGGCGGCATCGCCGGCGCGACGCTGAAGAAGGACGGCACGCGTCTCGAGTACGAGATGACGACCATGTCCAAGTCGAAGAACAACGGCGTGGACCCGCAGGCCCTGATCGACCAGTACGGCGCCGACACGGCCCGCCTGTTCGTGATGTTCGCCAGCCCCCCGGAGCAGACGCTGGAGTGGAACGACGCCGCCGTCGAAGGCGCGCACCGCTTCCTGAAGCGCGTGTGGAACTTCGGCGTGCGCAACGCCGAGGCCATCAAGGCCGGTGGCAACGACTTCGCTGCGCTGAACGGCGACGGCAAGGCGCTGCGCCGCGAGGTGCACAACGTGCTCAAGCAGGTCAGCTACGACTACGAGCGCATGCAGTACAACACCGTCGTCTCCGGCGCGATGAAGCTGCTGAACGCGCTGGAAGGCTTCAAGGCCGAAGGCCAGGCTGCGGCCGTGCGCGACGGCTTCTCGGTGCTGCTGCGCGTGCTTTACCCGGCCACGCCGCACCTGAGCCACACGCTGTGGCAAGACCTCGGCTTCGCGGCCGAACTGGGCGATCTGCTCGACGCCCCGTGGCCCACGGTCGACGAGGCCGCGCTGGTGCAGGACGAGATCGAACTGATGCTGCAGGTCAACGGCAAGCTGCGCGGCTCGGTGAAGGTGCCGGCAAGCGCCGACAAGGCCGCCATCGAGGCCGCCGCGCTGGCCAACCCCGAGTTCGCCAAGTTCAGCGAAGGCAAGGCGCCGAAGAAGGTCGTCATCGTGCCGGGCCGTTTGGTCAACATCGTCGTCTAAGCACATGCGCCCCCACGCTCGCTCGCGCTCGCTGCCCCCCGAGGGGGCGCAAGACGCCTTGGGACGGCCCGGCGGCGTCTTGGACCGCCGCCTCGCGCTCATCGGCCTTGCAGCCCTCACCGGCTGCGGCTTTGCGCTGCGCCGCGAGCCCGAGCTGCCGTTCAAGACGCTGGCGCTGACCGGCTTTGGCGCCGACTCGCCGCTGGCGCTCGGCCTGAAGCGCCAGATCAAGCGCACGCCGGTGCAGGTGCTGGACGACCCGGCGCGTGCGCAGGTCGTGCTGGAGGCGCTGGACGAGCAGCGCGACCGCTCGGTGGTGGCCTCCACCAGCGTCGGGCAAGTGCGCGAATTCCAGCTGCGGCTGCGCTTCGACTACCTGGTGCGCACGGCCGAGGGCGAGCTGCTGGTGCCCAAGGTCGAGCTGCGCCTCGTGCGCGACATGAACTACACCGAGACCGCCGCGCTGGCCAAGGAGCAGGAGGCCGCCAACCTCTACAGCGCGATGCATTCCGACGCCATCGCCCAGGTGATGCGGCGGCTCGCGGCCATCAGGTTGCCCGGCTGATGCAGCTGCGCGCCGAGGGCCTCGCCGCCCACCTGAGCAAGGGCCTGGCCCGCATCTACACCGTGCACGGCGACGAGCCGCTGCTCGCGCAGGAGGCGGCCGACCAGATCCGCGCCGCCGCGCGCGCGCAGGGCTTCGGCGAGCGGCAGATCTTCACCGTCTCGGGCGCCTACTTCGACTGGGCACCCGTGCTGGCCGCGGCCCAGGCCATGAGCCTGTTCGCCGAGCGCCAGTTCATCGAGATCCGCATCCCGGGCGGCAAGCCTGGTAAGGATGGCTCCGAGGCGCTGCAGCGTTACGCCGAGGCCGCGCCCGACGACGTGCTGACGCTGGTGACGCTGCCGCGCCTGGACAAGACGCAGCTCAACAGCGCCTGGTTCACGGCGCTGGACGGCCACGGCGTGTCCCTGCGCGTGGAGCCGGTCGAGCGCCGGTTGCTGCCGGCCTGGCTGGCACAGCGGCTGAAGGCGCAGGGCCAGTCCGTGCCCGAGGGCGAGGACGGCCAGCGCGCGCTGAGCTTTTTTGCCGATCGCGTGGAGGGCAACCTGCTGGCCGCCCACCAGGAGCTGCAGAAGCTCGCGCTGCTGCACCCCAAGGGCGAACTGACGCTGGCGCAGATCGAGGCCGCCGTGCTGGACGTGGCGCGCTTCGACGTGTTCAAGCTCAGCGAGGCCGTGCTGTCCGGCAACGTGCCGCGCCTGCTGCGCATGCTGGACGGCCTGGAGGCCGAGGGCGAGGCCGCCGTGCTGGTGCACTGGAACCTGGCCGAGGACGCCCGCGCGCTGGCCCGCGTGCGCGCCGCGCTGGACGCCGGCCGGCCGCTGCCCATGGCCATGCGCGAAGCGCGCGTGTGGGGCGCCAAGGAGCGGCTCATCGAGCGCATCGCGCCGCGGCTGGACTCGGCCAAGGCCGGCGCGCTGGTGCAGGCCGCGCAGGTGTGCGATGGCCTCGTCAAGGGCCTGCGCCACCCCGACTGGCCCGGCGACCCCTGGGCCGCGCTGCGCCGCCTCGCCCTGATGCTGGCAGAAACCGCAAGCGGCAAAACCGGGGCAGTTCTCACGGTCCGCTGAGCGCGCTTGGGCTATCGTGCGGAGCGGAATCACGCTGCCATGACCATCGCCCGCTGCCTCGCCCTGCTGACCCTCACGCTGTGCCCGCTCGCTGCACAGGCTGTGCCCCTGACCGTGCAACTGCGCGGGCCGGGCGGCCAGCCGCTGGCCGGAGCGGCGCTCGCCGTCGAAGTCAAGGGGCGGCCGGCCAAGACGAGCACCGCCAAGGCCGAGATCGGCCAGCGCGACCGCCAGTTCACGCCGCAGGTGCTCATCGTGCAGACCGGCACGGCCGTGAACTTCCCGAACTTCGACACCGTGCGACACCACGTCTACTCGATCTCGCCGATCAAGGTCATGGACATCAAGCTGTACTCCGGCACGCCGACCGAGCCGGTGGTGTTCGACAAGCCGGGCGTCGCGGCGCTGGGCTGCAACATCCACGACAAGATGAGCGCCCACGTCATCGTCGTCGACACGGCGCTGTTCGGCCGCACCGATGACAAGGGCAAGCTCACGCTGGACCTGCCGCCCGGCGAACACAGCGTCAAGGCCTGGCACGCGGCGCAGAAATCACCCACGCTGCAGAGCCTGCGCCTGAGCGTGCCCGCGGCCGGCGGCAACGCCACGCTGACGCTGGCCGACTGACCCATGCCCGCCTGGCTCAATCTCCGCCGTCTGGAGGGCCGCATCGTCGGCCTGTTCCTGGCGCTGCTGCTGGTGGTGCAGCTGCTCAGCTTCACCACCATCCACACCGGCATCACACGCAACGCCGAGGCCTCGCTGGGCGCCGAGCTGCAGACCGGCGAGCTGGTGCTGCGCCGCCTGCTGGAGCAGCGCGCCGGCAAGCTGCGCGACGCGGCCGAACTGCTGGCCAAGGACTACGGCTTTCGCACCACCATCGGCCTGTCGCTGGCCGAGGAAGGCACGCTGGAGACCATCAAGGACGCGCTGGCCAACCAGGGCGAGCGTGTCGGGGCGTCCATGGTGGCCTATTTCGACGGGCAGCTGCAGCTGGTGGCGGCCACGCGCGACGGCGCGGCCTCGTTCGGCAGCACGCTGCAGCAGCTGGTCGACCAGCCCGATGGCAACGCGCTCGCGGTGCGCGGCACCGACGTGTTCCAGGTTGTCGCCGTGCAGGTGCGCACACCGGCGCCGGTGGGCTGGGTGCTGATGGCCTTCCGGCTGGACCGCGAGGTGCTGGACGACCTGCAGGCGCTGTCCGGGCTGGACAGCGCGCTGCTGCTGCAGCCTGCCGGCCAGCGCTGGCAGGGCACGGTGGCCCATCTTCCACCGCTCGCAGCCGAGGCTCTGGCGCAACAGCTGGGCCCGCAGCAGCCGACCGAAGGGGTGTTGACGCTGGCCGGCGAGCGCCAGCGGGCGCGCTTCGTGCCGCTGCTGCTGGGCGAGCAGCAGCTGGGCGTGCTGCTGCTGCGCTCGCTGGACGCCGCGCTCGCGCCCTACCGCCAGCTGCAGCTGACGCTGGTGGGCATCACGCTGCTGGGCGTGGCGGTGTTCGCGCTGGTCAGCGTGCTGCTGGCGCGCGGCATCAGCAACCCGATCAAGGCCCTGTCCGGCGCCGCGCTGCGGCTGGAGCGTGGCGACTACGAGACGCCGGTGCCGGCCACGTCCCCGCTGATTGAGGTGCGCAAGCTCGCACTGGCGCTGGAGAGCATGCGCGAGGGCATCCGCCGGCGCGACGAGCTGGTCAACGAGCTGGCCTACGTGGACGGCCTCACCCAGCTGCCCAACCGTGCCCGCTTCGCGCAGGTGCTGCAGTTCCACCTCGACCTGGGCCACACGCACGGCGCCGTGCTGATGCTGGACCTGGACCGCTTCAAGCACGTCAACGACGTGCTGGGCCACGACTTCGGCGACCGCCTGCTGCAGAGCGTGGCGCTGCGGTTGCAGGCGCTGTGCCAGCCGCTTCAGGCCATCCTGGCGCGGCTGTCGGGCGACGAGTTCGCACTGCTGCTGCCGCATGCCGACGCGCGCGAGGCCAGCGAGGTGGCACTGGCCATCCTGAAGGACTTCGAGCAACCGCTGCAGATCGACGACGAGACCATCGACCTGGGCGCTGGCATCGGCATCGCCTTGCTCGGCGAGCATGGTCTGGACGTCAACCTGCTGCTGGGCCGCGCCGAGCTGGCCATGTACGCCGCCAAGACGCGCCAGTGCGGCAGCCTGCTGTACCACGCGCAGCTGGATGCCGGCAGCCAGGAGTCGCTGTCGCTGCTGTCGGAGCTGCGCCGCGCGGTCGAGAACAACGAGCTGCGGCTGTACCTGCAGCCCAAGATCGACCTGCAGCGCGGCAAGGTCATCGGCGCCGAGGCGCTGGTGCGCTGGCAGCACCCGGTGCGCGGCCTCGTGCCGCCCATGCAGTTCATCCCGTTTGCCGAGCAGACCGGCTTCATCCGCGTGCTCAGCGCCTGGGTGCTGGCCGGCTCGGCCAGGTTCGCGCGCGAGGCGCGCGATGCGGGCCTCACGCTGCGGCTGTCGGTCAACCTGTCCACGCGCGACCTGATGGACCAGGAACTGCCCGCCAAGATCGAGGCCATGCTCGCGCCGCTGGAGGTTGCGCCCGGCTCGCTGTGCCTGGAGATCACCGAGAGCGCCATCATGGACGACCCCGAACGGGCCTTGTCCACGCTGGAGCACCTGCACGCGATGGGCTTCAAGCTGTCCATCGACGACTTCGGCACCGGCTACTCGTCGCTGGCCTACCTGAAGCGCCTGCCGGTGGACGAGCTCAAGATCGACAAGAGCTTCGTCATGGCCATGGAGCGCGACCTGGACGATGCGCGCATCGTGCGCTCCACCATCGAGCTGGCGCACAACCTGGGCCTCAGCGTCGTGGCCGAGGGGCTGGAGACGGCCAAGGCCTGGGCCATGCTGGCGCAGCTGGGCTGCGACGAGGGCCAGGGCTACTTCATCTGCAAGCCCATGCCGCAGGAGCAGTTCGTCACCTGGGCCAAGACCTGGCAGCCGCCGGATGTGTCGGCCACGGCCGAGAGCACGCTCGCGCGGCTGGGCTAAGCCACCGCCACCACCAGCAGCATCAGCAGCGGATAGGGCAGCGCCACCGTCGGGCGCAGCGCGCTCTTCAGGTAGGCCGCCACCAGGCCGGCGCCACGCGGCCGGCTGGCCAGCCAGTCGCTGTGCAGTTGCATCGCCACCGCGTCGCCGGCCGTCAGGCCCCGCTCCACGGCCAGCAGGCGCTCACCCAGCCGGGACTGGAAGGTCTTGAGCACCGCTTCCTGCAGCCACAGCAGCGCCAGCAACGGCACGGCCAACGCGGGCTGCGCCACCAGCGCGCAGGCGGCAAACGCCACCAGCTTCACGCCCAGCGCCAACGCCTCGTAGCGTTCATGCTGGCCTTGCAGCGCCAGCCATTCGTGGTGCAACGCGTTCACTTGGCTTCCAGCACTTCCCAGCGCTCCATCAGCGCCAGCAGCTCGCCGTCAATCTCGCCAGCGCGCTCGGTCACTTCGGCGATGCGCTTGGCGCCCTGCGTGTACAGCTCGGTGCCGTTGAGCAGCGCATTCAGCTGCGTCTGCTCGGCCTCCAGCGCGGCGATCTGCTTGGGGATCTCGTCCAGCTCGCGCTGTTCCTTGTAGCTGAGCTTGCGCTTGGTGGCGACGACCGGGGCCGGCTCCGGCGCAGGCGGCGTCGGCGCCGCGGCCTTGGGCGCGGCGTGTGCCTGCAGCGCCGCGGCGCGCTTGGACTGGGTCAGCCAGTCCTGCACGCTGCCTTCGTACTCGCGCCAGCGGGCGTCACCCTCGTAGACGATGGTGGAGGTGACCACGTTGTCCAGAAAGCGGCGGTCGTGGCTGACGAGGAAGACCGTGCCGTCGTACTCGGCCAGCAGTTCTTCCAGCAGCTCCAGGGTTTCGATGTCGAGGTCGTTGGTGGGCTCGTCCAGCACCAGCACATTGGCCGGCCGCGCGAACAGGCGCGCCAGCAGCAGGCGGTTGCGCTCGCCACCCGACAGCGTGCGCACCGGCGAGTTGGCCCGCGCCGGTGAGAACAGGAAGTCGCCGAGGTAGCTCTTGACGTGTTTCTTCTGCGTGCCGATCTCGATCCACTCCGAGCCGGGGCTGATGGTGTCGGCCAGCGTGGCGTCCAGGTTCAGCGTGTCGCGCATCTGGTCGAAGTAGGCCACCGTCAGCCGCGAGCCCTGGCGCACCGTGCCGCTGTCGGGCGGCAGCTCGCCGAGGATCATCTTCAAGAGCGTCGTCTTGCCGGCACCGTTGGGGCCGATGAGGCCCACCTTGTCGCCACGCAGGATGGTGCTGGTGAAGCCGCGCACGACTGCGCGCTCGCCCCAGCTCTTGGACACATCCTCCAGCTCCGCGACGATCTTGCCGCTGCTCGCTCCGGTGTCGATGTCCAGCCGCACCTTGCCCTGCACATCGCGGCGCGCGGCATGCTGCAGCCGCATCTCCTGCAGCCGCTGCACGCGGGCCACGGAGCGCGTGCGCCGCGCCTCCACGCCCTTGCGAATCCACACCTCTTCCTGCGCCAGCAGCTTGTCGAAGCGGGCATTGGCCAGCGCCTCGTTCTCCAGCTCGTAGGCCTTGGCAGCCTGGAAGGCGGCGTAGTTGCCGGGGTAGCCGCGCAGCTGGCCACGGTCCAGCTCGACGATGCGGTTGGCCACGTTGTCCAGGAACTGCCGGTCGTGGGTGATCAGCAGCAGCGAGCCCTTGAAGTCGTTCAGCAGGCCTTCCAGCCAGGCGATGGCGTCCAGGTCCAGGTGGTTGGTGGGCTCGTCCAGCAGCAGCACGTCGGGCTGGGCCACCAGCGCACGGCCCAGCGCCACGCGCTTCTTCAGGCCGCCGGAGAGGCTGCCCACCAGGCGCGAGCCGTCCAGCCCCAGGCGGTGCAGCGTCTCGTCAACGCGTTGCTCCCAGTTCCACGCGCCGATGTGCTCGATGCGCTCCTGCACCCACGCGAGGTCGTCGTTCTCGTCATGGCGCTCGTAGCGCTCGCGCAGCGCCTTGGCCTCGGCCACGCCCTCGCTGACGACGTCGAAGATGGTTGCGTCGCCGCGCAGCTCAGGCTCCTGCGGCACGTAGACGTTGGTCAGGCCTTGCTGCTGCTGCAGCAGGCCGTCGTCGAGCTTCTCGATGCCGGCGAGGATCTTCAGCAGCGACGACTTGCCAGTGCCGTTGCGGCCGATGAGGCCGACGCGCTCGCCGATTTCGAGGGAAAAGCCCGCGCCATCAAGCAGCGCGACGTGCCCGAACGCGAGATGGGCATTGGTGAGGGAGAGGACAGCCATACCCGTATTGTCGGCCCCTCGTCCGGTCGAGCGCCGCTGGACGCAGCTCGCCCAGCCGGTCCCCGAGGGGACGGCCCGGCACCGACCCGCGGTTTTGTCAGATCAGATCAGCCGTTCGGCGTGGTGGCGCAGGTGGTCGTCGACGACGCTGGCGATGAAGTAGTAGCCGTGGTCGTACCCGGCGTGGCGGCGCAAGGTCAGCGGCTGGCCGGCGGCGGCGCAGGCGGCCTCGAAGGCCTCGGGGTGCAGCTGCTCGGCCAGGAACTTGTCGGCCAGGCCCTGGTCGATAAGGATGCCCTGCGGGTACGGCGCAGCCGCTTGCGCCCGCATCAGCAAGCTCGCGTCGTGCGCCGCCCAGGCGGCCTTGTCGTCACCCAGATAACCGGCAAACGCCTTGTGGCCCCACGGGCATTGCGCAGGCGCCGCGATGGGCGCCAAGGCCGACAGCGACTGGAAGCGCCCCGGGTGGCGCAGCGCCAACGTCAGCGCGCCGTGGCCGCCCATGGAGTGGCCGAACAGGCCGGTCTTGGTGAGGCCGGTCTCGCGCTGCACCAGCGGGATCAGCTCGTTCAACAGGTAGCTCTCCGTACGCCAGTGCCGGGCCCATGGTGCTTGTGTGGCGTCGAGGTAGAAGCCCGCGCCGACGCCGAAGTCCCAGGCTTCGGCCTCGCCGGGCACGTTCGCCCCGCGCGGGCTGGTGTCGGGCATCAGCAGCGCCAGGCCCAGCTGCGAGGCCAGGCGCTGGGCACCGGCCTTCATGGTGAAGGTCTCCTCGGTGCAGGTCAGCCCGGCCAGGAACACCAGCAGCGCCTTGGGCGCCGGCGGCAGGTACAGCGCGAAGCGCATGGGCAGGCCGATCTCGGCCGAGGCGTGGCGGTGGAACCGCTGGGTGCCGCCAAAGCAGCCGTGTTCAGACAACAGTTCCATCCTCAACCTTCCCTCAAGTGGCCATGCGTTGGTCCACTGTATCGAGAACGGCCTCGGGCTCGTCGGCCTGCGCCGGGGTTTCTTCGTTCAGCACGGCCTGCAGGCGCTCGGTGTCGAGGTCGCCGGTCCACTTGCCCACCACCACCGTGGCCACGCCGTTGCCGACGAGGTTGGTCAGCGCGCGCGCCTCGGACATGAAGCGGTCGATGCCCAGGATCAGGGCCAGGCCCGCCACCGGCACCTCGCCCACGGCCGACAGCGTGGCCGCCAGGACGATGAAGCCGCTGCCCGTCACGCCGGCCGCGCCCTTGCTCGTCAGCAGCAGCACGGCCAGCAGCGTGAGCTGCTGCGTCAGCGTCATGGGCGTGTCGGTGGCCTGCGCGATGAAGACGGCGGCCATGGTCAGGTAGATGGACGTGCCGTCCAGGTTGAACGAGTAGCCGGTCGGGATGACCAGGCCCACCGTGGACTTGCGCACGCCCAGGTTCTCCAGCTTGGCCATCATCCGCGGCAGCACCGATTCGCTGGACGAGGTGCCCAGCACGATGAACAGCTCTTCCTTGATGTACTTGATGAACTTCCAGACCGAGAAGCCGTGCACACGGGTGATGAAGCCCAGCACGATGAACACGAAGAAGAAGCAGGTGGCGTAGAACGCGCCCATCAGCTTGGCCAGCGACAGCAGCGAGCCCACGCCGTACTTGCCGATGGTGAAGGCCATCGCGCCGAACGCGCCGATGGGAGCCAGCTTCATGATCATGCCGACGATGGCGAACAGCACGTGCGAGGTCTTCTCGATGCCGTCGAAGATCAGCGTGCCGCGGCCGCCGAAGCGGTGCAGCGCAAAGCCGAACATCAGCGAGAACAGCAGCACCTGCAGCATCTCGCCCTTGGCGAAGGCGTCCACCACCGTGGTGGGGATGATGGCCAGCAGGAAGTCCACCGTGCCCTGCATCTTGCCCGGCGCGGTGTAGGCGGCAATGCTCTTGGTGTCCAGCGTGGCGGGGTCCACGTGCATGCCGGCGCCCGGCTGCAGCACATTCACCACCACCAGGCCCACCACCAGCGCGATGGTGGACACGATCTCGAAGTACAGCAGCGCGTAGCCGCCGGTCTTGCCCACGCGCTTCATGTCCTCCATGCCGGCGATGCCCACCACCACCGTGCAGAAGATGATGGGCGCGATGATCATCTTGATCAGCTTGATGAAGCCGTCACCCAGCGGCTTGAGCGCCTCGCCGGTGTGCGGAAAGAAGTGGCCCACCAGCACGCCGATGACGATGGCGGTGATGACCTGGACGTACAGCGACTTGTACAGCGGCTGCCTGGATGTGGGGGTGTGATGCATGAACGGCTCCGTCCAGTCCTGCGGTTGGAACTGGCTGTAACCGTCAGCTTAGGGGCCGGGGCCGGCGGTGGCGATTGTGTGTTCCCACATCCGAACCGCGCCGCGGCCGTGCAAGGCGGCGGGCCGCGAAGCCGCGGTTCTCGCACGGCAAAGCGTCGCGTCGCTCAGCGGCGCAGGATGCGCACGTGCTTGGGCCTGTCGATGCGCAGTTCGCTGCCGGTGCGCGTCAGCGTGCCGCGGTCCGGGTCGATGCGCAGCACGGCGACGCTGCCACCGCCCTGGTTGGCCACCACCAGCCAGCGCCCGCCCGGCACGAGGCCGAAGCTGCGCGGCGTGCGGCCGCCGCTGGGTGTGCTGTCGACGAAGCGCAGCGTGCCGTCCTGCGGGTCGATCGCGAACACCGACAGGCTGTCATGCCCGCGGTTGGAGACGTAGAGGAAGCGGCCGCTCTCGTGCACGAGGATCTCGGCCGCCGTGTTGCCCTCGGCCGCGGCGCCCGGCGGCAGGCTGGACAGCGCCTGCACCGGATGCAACGCGCCGCTCACGGCATCCACGCGATAGGCCGCCACGCGCGAGCTGAGCTCCAGCGCCACATAGACATGGCGGCCATCGGGCGCAAAGGCCAGGTGGCGCGGCCCGCCGCCAGGCTCGGTGGCCGCACGCCCGGCGGCCGACGGCGCCAGCCGGGCCGTGCCGGCGTCCAGCCGATAGATCAGCACCTGGTCCAGCCCCAGGTCGGGCACATAGGCCAGCGCCTGCGTCGGGCCGGGGTAGATGCCGTGCGGGTGCGGCCGCGTCTGGCGCTGCGGGTGGACGCTGGCGCCCTCGTGCTGCAGCGTGGACGCCGCCGGCCCCAGGCTGCCGTCGTCGCGCACCGGGTAGGACACGACATTGCCACCGTTGTAGTTGGCCAGCAGCAGCACACGCCCGCTCGCGTCCAGCGCCAGGTGGCAGGGGCCGCTGCCCTGCGACGGCTGTGTGTTGATCAGCGCCAGGCGGCCGTCCGGCTGCATCGCGAACGCGGCGACCTCCTCCCGCCACGCGCCGTCCGCCGCGCGGCTGGCGCTCACCGCGTAGACGAACGGCCGGGACGGATGCAGCGCCAGGAAGCCCGGGTTGCCGACGGCCGCCGCCAGCCGGGGCGGCGACAGCGTGCCGCTGGCCTCGTCCAGCGTGGCGACGTAGATGCCCTGGCTGTCGCCGCCGGTGTCGGTGCCGATGTAGACCCGCGTCTCGGCCATCACGGCCAGCGGCAGCCAGGCAGCCAGCAGCGCCAGCGCCCGCACCACGTCAGAACTCGACGACCGAGCGGATGCTCTCGCCGCGGCGCATCAGCTCGAAGCCCTCGTTGATGTCTTCCAGCTTCAGCTTGTGCGTGATCAGCTCGTCGATGTTGAGCTTGCCGTCCATGTACCAGTCGACGATCTTGGGCACGTCAGTGCGGCCACGGGCACCGCCGAAGGCCGAGCCTTCCCAGTGCCGGCCAGTGACCAGCTGGAACGGCCGCGTGCTGATCTCCGCGCCCGCCGGCGCGACGCCGATGATGATGCTGCGGCCCCAGCCCTTGTGCGTGCACTCCAGCGCCTGGCGCATCAGCTGCACATTGCCGACGCACTCGAAGGAATAGTCAGCGCCGCCATCGGTCAGCTGCACGAGGTGGTCGACGAGGTTGGGCACATCCTTGGGGTTCACGAAGTCGGTCATGCCGAACTTGCGCGCCATCGCCTCACGGGCCGGGTTGATGTCCACGCCGATGATCTTGTTGGCGCCCACCATCTTGGCGCCCTGGATGACGTTCAGGCCGATGCCGCCCAGGCCGAACACGACGACATTGGCGCCCGCCTCCACCTTGGCCGTGAACAGCACGGCGCCCACGCCGGTGGTCACGCCGCAGCCGATGTAGCAGACCTTGTCGAAGGGCGCGTCGGGGCGGATCTTGGCCAGCGCGATGCCGGGCACGACGATGTGGTTGGAGAAGGTGCTGGTGCCCATGTAGTGGAAGATGGGCTCGCCGTTCAGGCTGAAGCGCGACGTGCCGTTGGGCATCAGGCCCTTGCCCTGCGTGGCGCGGATGGACTGGCACAGGTTGGTCTTGCGGCTCAGGCAGAACTTGCACTCACGGCATTCCGGCGTGTAGAGCGGGATGACGTGGTCGCCGGGCTTGAGCCACGGCACCTTGCTCTCCAGCACCACGCCCGCGCCCTCATGGCCCAGCACGGCGGGGAACAGGCCTTCCGGGTCGGCGCCGGACAGCGTGAAGTCGTCGGTGTGGCAGATGCCGGTGGCCTTGACCTCGACGAGGACTTCGCCGTCCTGCGGACCTTGCAGGTCCAGCGTCTCGATGGTCAGCGGGGCGGCGGCCTTCCAGGCGACGGCAGCACGGGTTTGGATGGGCATGGGGTGACTCCTTGGCGCGCCAGGCGCATTGATTCCTGCCGCATTACACCGCGTGGCGGCTGCTGCGTGCAGCGGCGGGGTTACGGCAGCCGCTCCAGCGCCGCCACGAACTCGCGCGCCTCGTGGCGGCACAGCCGCAGCCGCCGCAGCAGCCACGGGGTCAGGTCGTGCTGGCCCAGGTGCTCGGGCCAGGCGCCGGCATCGCCGTCGGGCGTGTCGGCCGGGGCGGTGCCTGTCATGGGCGCGCCGCCCAGCACGTCCATGCACGCGGTGCGGGCCAGCGGCAGTGCGGCCTGGGCGCGGGCCTCGTCCAGCCGGTCGCTGCGGCGCTGCGTCAGCTGCTGCACGGCGCCCAGCAGCGCCATCAGCCGGTAGCCGTGGCTGAGCGCGGCCTCGATGTCGGCCTCCGGCAGGCGCACGCTCTCGGGCTCCACGCGCGTGCGCTGCGCGGCCGCGGCCAGGCCGGCCAGCGCCGTGTAGGCCTGCTGGCGCGACACGCGCTGCGCCAGCTGCGCCTCGGCGCTGGGCCGCCACTGCAGCATGTTGCCGGCGTGGCGCGCCAGCGCGCCGCGCAGCTGCGCGCCCAGCCGCGGCACGGCGGCGCGCTCCCAGCTGGGCAGCACGAAGCTGAACAGCCAGGCCAGGCCGGCGCCGATGAAGGTGTCGGCGATGCGCTCGACGATGGCGGGGTCGCTGCTCGGGTCCAGCATCAGCGGCTGCAGCAGCGCCATCAGCGTGGCGGCCGTGGCGGCCACGCGGTAGCGGCGGTTCACGTAGGCATGCGCCGTGCCCACGGCCGCCACGAAGCACAGGCTCAGCAGCGGCACCCAGCTCACATGCGACAGCAGCATCACGAACAGGCAGCCCAGCATCGTGCCGGCGATGCGGTCGTTGCGGCGCGACAGCGTCTGCTCCAGGTTGCCGCGCAGCACCACGGCCACGCTGATGAGCAGCCAGAACGGGTGCGCCGCCCAGGGCAGCGCGGCACCCAGGCCGTAGGCCAGCGTGAGCGCCATGGCCGAGCGCAGCGCATGGCGCATGACGCTGGACTGCAGCGTCAGGTGCGGCCGCAGCGCGGCCAGCGGCCAGCCCTCGGGCGACAGGAAGGGCGCCAGCCGCTCGGGCGTCCAGGGGCTGGGCGGGTCGTCCGTGCGGGCCTGGCGGGCCACCATGGCGCAGACGTCGTCGATCATGTGACCCAGCCGCGACTGCAGCGCCGACACCAGGTGGCCGCGCGAGTCACCGGCGGGCGCGCTGACGTCGGCCAGCCGCGCCGCCAGCTGCGCGCGCCAGGCCTCGGCCGACACCTCGGGCAGCGGCGCGCCCGAGGCCAGCGTGTCGGCCAGCGCGGCCAGCGCATCGGCCAGGTGGCGCAGTGTGTCGGCCAGTGCCGCGCGCCACTGGCGGCCGGGGAAGTCCTGGCCCAGCAGCTCGGTGTCCAGCCGGCTGGCCAGCAGCAGGTCGCGCACCTCGATCAGGCCCAGCACCAGGTCGGTCTGCTTGCGGCTGCGCGGCGAGCGCCGGGCGGCAAACACCTGGTCGCGCGCGGCCTGCAGCGCGTCGGCCAGCGCCACGTCGTCGGCGATGGAGGCGCGGATTCGCGCCTCCTCGGCGCCCACCGCCAGCGCAATGCGCTGGGCCCGCGAGCGCATGCGCTGCTCGGTGGCGCGCAGCGCCTGCACCAGCGCCAGCTCGCGCAGCCGGTGGCGCAGCAGCACGGCCGCGCCACGCGCCCAGCCGGCGTACAGAAAGCCGCCCACCGCCACCCACAGCGCATGCTCGACCGGCGAGGCCGCGCCGGCGGTGCGGTCCCAGGCCATCGCGAACACCAGCGCCAGCACTGGCGAGAACGACAGCGGCCCGGCGCGCAGCCCCCAGGCAAGCGTCATCAGCGACAGGAAGGCCACCACCGCCACCAGGGCCAGCGTCAGCGGCAGCGAGCCGTGCGCCAGCCCCACGCCCAGCGTGACCAGCCCGGCCGCGAACGCTGCCGGCAGCACGCGCGGCAGCACCCGCTGCGGCGGGTTGGGCACATCGGTCAGGCTGGCGCAGACGGCGCCGCCCACGGCGGCCAGGCCGGCGGTGTCGCCGAACACGGCGTCCACGCCCAGGTGCACCACCGCCACGCCGAGCGCGACGCTCAGGCCGTTGAGGTGCGCCGCCTCCAGGCGCTGGAAGAAGGCCTTCACTTCACCAGCAGCGCCAGCACGCGGCGCTCGCTGGCCGGCAGCTCATGCACCGAGAACCAGGCGGACTTGTCGGCGCGGTAGACGTAGCGTGGCGCGCTGCCGTCAGCCATGCGCTGGCGCAGCGGCGCAATGGCCTGCTGCGCAGCGTCCTGTTGGCCCTGGGCCTGCAGCGCGCCGGCCTGCACGATGCGGGCGAGGTCGCTCCAGCCGCCCAGCGCCAGCGCCTGCTCGGCAATGCGCTGAGCGCCGGGCGCGTCGCCCGCCTGCAGCGCCAGCCAGCCCTGCAGCGCCAGCGTGTCGGGGTCGCGCGGGTCCAGCAGCAGGGCCTCGCGCAGCTGCACGCGGGCAGCGTCCACGCGGCCGGCGCGCAGCAGGTCCAGCGCGTAGTCACGGCGCAGCGGCACCAGGCCCGTGCGCAGCCGCAGCACGGCCTCGTACTGCGCAAAGGCGGCGTCCCAGCGGCCGTCCAGCGCCAGCGTGGCGGCGCGGCCCCATAGCGCCTCGGGCTGGTCGCCCTGGTAGGCCAGCACGGCCTGGTAGGCGGCCAGCGCGGGCGCCACCTGGCCCAGGCGGCGGTGGTGGTCGGCCAGCGCGAGGTTCACGCGGAAGGCGTCCTCGCCCTGCAGCCCGGCGGCGGCGCGGGCCAGCGCCGGCACCACGTCGGCCGCGAGCGAGGCGCCGCCATGCCACAGCGCATCGGCCGCCGTGACATGCAGCGCACCGCTGCGCGGGTGGCGGGCCAGCGCGCGGCCCGCCAGCGCGCGGGCCGCGTCGCCCTCGCCGGCCAGCGCCAGCGCGTAGAGCCGGGCGCCGAGCGCGTCCTCGTCGGCCGGGGCCAGCGCCAGCGCGCGCTCGAACAGCGGCGTGGCCTCGGCCAGCTTGCCGTCCTCCAGCTTCTGCTGGCCGGCCTTGACCAGCGCCACCGGCAGGCTGGCCCGCGTGTCGCGCAGCGCGAACAGCCGGCGCACCAGCGCGCGCAGGGCCGGGTCGGTCGCGACGAGGCGCTCGCGCACGATCTCGCGGCCGTCGAAGGCGTCACGGCGCGGCGACATCTCGGCGTTGGCCCCCTCGGCGAAGTACTCCCACACCGAGCCGCCCGCATAGCGCGACAGGAAGGCCTGGCGCGTCTTCGCGTCGCGGGCCTTGGCGCGGGCGTACAGCGCCTGGATCTCGCGCGCCTGGTCGGCCGTCAGCACGCCGTGCACCTGGTGCGTCAGCTCGTGCAGCACGGTGTTGTACTTGTCGAAGATGCTGCGCTCCACGTCCTCGATGCCGGTGACGGTGAAGTGGCCGCCCATGCCGCGCACGTCGTCCCACAGGCGCGAGTCGTAGTCGATGCGCGCGTCCTTCAGCGCCTGCGCCTGCGGCGTCTCGGACAGGCGCATCCACATCGGCTTGATGAAGTGCGTCGCCCCGCCCTCCACCAGCACCGGGATGAAGGCCTTCCACGGCGCGACCGACAGCGCCACGCGCTTGCGGTGGCGCGGGGACAGGTCTTGCCAGTTCAGCACATAGCGCTCGATGCCGGGGATGACCGGCATGGGCGTGGCGGCAAAGCGGCGCTCGTAGTCGGCGCGGCGCACGTCGATGGCAAAGCGCTGCGACTCCAGCGCCTTGGCCGCGATGGCATGCGCGCGGCCCAGCTGCGGGCAGCGCTGCAGCACGGCCAGGCTGAGCGCGAGCGCCTCGTCGAAACGGCCCTGCTCGAAGGCGTCGGACGCACGCCGCACCTCGGCCAGCAGCGGCGCCAGCTCGCCGCCCAGCCGCGCGGCGAGCTGCGTGTAGTTCTCGCGCACATAGCCGTTGCCCAGCAGGTAGTGGGCGGCTTCGTGATGCGGGTTGAGCGCCACGGCAGCCTCGGCGGCGGCGATGGCGTCCTCGGTACGGCCCAGGCGGATCAGCGTGTCAGCCAGCGCGCTCAGGCCGTCGGCCGTGCGCTCGGCGGCCAGGCCCTGCTCCAGTTGCGCGAGCGAGGCGTCGAACTCGCGCAGCTGGTAGTGCCGCTGGCCCAGGCCGCGCAGCGCCTCGGCCCGCTCGGCCGGGCGCGTGGCCTGGCGCAGCGCGCGCTCGAAGCACTGGCGCGCGCGCTCATGGTCCTGCAGCGACAGCGCCAGCCGCCCGGCGGCCAGCAGGTCCACGGCCTCGGCCCGCGCGTCGGTCAGCACCTGGCGGGTGCGACGTGCGACCGCAGCGGTGTCATCCCGCGCGAACAGCCATTGGTAGAGCACGGCGCGCTCGGCGGCGTCGGGCTGGCGCACGCGCAGCAGCGCGTCCAGCGCGGGCCGGGCTTGCGCATAGCGCTGCGCGGTCAGCAGCGTGTGCAGCCGGGCGGTGTCGGTGGCCGCCAGCGCGGCGGTGTGCAGCGAGAGACAGACTGCGAGGCCAACGGCCAGGCGGCGCCAGGGCATGAGATCAACTCCATTGATGAGGGGCGCATGCTAGCCCTGCCGGCAGGCTTGCCTGCCGCGACGCGGCCGGGCCATCATGCGGGCCCGTTGCGCCCCGCCCCCCTCTGCCACAAAGGCCCCCGTGACCCAGCACGCCCCTCACCCCCTCCCGCCCTCACAACGCCTGCGGCTGGAAGGCAGGAGCGGCGACTTTCCGTTCTACAACGGCCGGCCGGTGGCGCTGTCCGCCGCCCAATGGCTGCTCGTCATGGCTGGCGTGGTGGCCGGCTTTGCGGCGCTGATCGCGCCCCTGCCCTGGCCGGCCGGCGTGGCCGGCACGCTGGCACCGGCGGTGCTGTTCGTCGCGCTGCCGCTGGCCGCGCTGGCCCGCGTTGCGCCGCACCACTGGCGGACCGTGTTCGGGCGAGTCGGCGCGCGCGAGTTGCGCCTGATGGTGGGCTTTGCGCTGCTCAATGTGGTCATCAGCATGAGCATCGGCAGCCTGGTGCGCAGCTTCAGCGACGTGACGAACAACGCCGCCGCCGGCCAGCTGCTCGCCATGGACACGACCGAGCGCCTCACGTTCTTTGCGAAGACCTTGCCGCAGCTGCTGGGCGAGGAACTGATCACGCTGCTGCCCTTCCTGGCCCTGATGGCGCTGCTGACACAGCGCTTCGGGCTGGGGCGCCGACAGGCCGTGCTGCTGGCCTGGGGCGTGTCGTCGCTGCTGTTCGGGCTCATCCACCTGCCCACCTACGGCTGGAACCTCGTGCAGTGCATCGTCATCATCGGCTCGGCGCGCCTGGTGCTCACGCTGCCCTGGCTGCTGACCAAGAACATCTGGGTGTCCACCGGCGCCCACATCCTCAACGACTGGCTGCTGTTCGGCCTGGGCCTGCTGGGCGCCCGCCTGGCGGCGTCGGCCTGAGCGCGCGTCAGCAGCGGAGCAAGCGCTTGTCGGCAGCGCCCGCTCAGTCGTCCGACGAGAAGCCCGAGGCCTTGACCACCGGGCCCCAGTAGTCGCGCTCGGCGGCCAGGCGGCGGGCGTAGTCGGCCGGCGCCTGGCTCAGCGGCTCGAAGCCCAGCTTGGCCAGCGCCTCCACCACGGCCGGCTCGCGCACCGCAGCGCGGGCCACGTCGGACAGCTTGTCCACCACGGCCTGCGGCGTGCGGGCGGGCACGAACAGGCCGTAGGTCTCCACGCCCACGATGCCCTTGAAGCCCTGCTCCTCGAAGGTGGGCACATCGGGCGCGAAGCGCGAGCGGGCCTTGTCCGTCACGCCCAGCAGGCGCACGCGGCCGGCGGCAAGGTGGGGCAGGAAGTCGCCCACCGAGAAGCAGCCCGACGCGATCTGGCCGCCCATCAGGTCCTGCATGCCCGGCGCGGCGCCGCGGTAGGGTGCATGCGTGAGGGCCAGGCCGGCGGCGCGCTCGAACTGGTTGCCCAGAAAGTGCGGCATGGCGCCGGCCGCAGGCGACGCGTAGGCGGCCTTGTCGGGGTTGGCCTTGGCCCAGTCGGCGAACTGGGCCAGCGTCCTGACCGTGGCCGGCACCATGGGCCCGACGCCGAAGCCGCAGGTGGACAGCGCCAGCGGCGCGACGGCGATGACGTCGTTGGCCGGGTGGTAGGCCAGCTTGCGGTAGGCGTGCGGGTAGATGGTGAACATGGACGACGGGCTGACGAGCAGCGTCTGGCCGTCGGGCGCGGCATCCTTCAGTGCCGCAATGGCGATGCGGCCACCGGCTCCCACGCGCTGCTCCACGAGCACGCTGTCGGCCAGCTTGCCGCGCGCGAACTCGGCCAGCCGGCGCGCGGTGGCGTCCACCGAACCGCCGGCCGGGAAGCCGACGAGGAGGCGCGGCGGCTGGCCCTGTGCGCGGGCGGCCAGCGGCAGCGCCGCGAGTGAGGCAAGAACGTGGCGGCGATCCATCATGGTGTCTGTCTCCTGGGTTTGTTCTGCGGTGTCGTGCTCTGGGCGGTGGCCACCCAGGCCAGGCGGTCGAGTGCCGCCTTCAATGCGGGCCCCTGCTCGCCGAGGCCGGCCAACAGTGTGCGGTCATGCGCGGCGACGGCGGCTTCCAGCTGCGCCAGGCGCCGCTTGCCGGCGGCGGTGAGGTGCAGGCCCCAGGCCCGGGCGTCGTCGGGCGCGTCGCGGCGCTCGGCCCAGCCTTGCGCGGTGAGCCAATCGGTCAGGCGCAGCGCGCCGCTGCGATGCAGGCCCATGGCCTGGCCCAACAGCCCCTGCCGCATGCCCGGGTTGCGGGCGATGAGCACCAGCGCCGCAAAGCGCTGCGGGCTGACGTCCCAGGCGGCCGTGGCACGGTGGAAGTCCAGGTACAGCGCGTTCTGCGCGCGGCGCAGCGCATAGCCCAGCAGACCGTCCAGCAGCCCATAGTCCACGCCGGGCACGGGCAGCATCAGCCCCTCGGGCGCAGGCGCCGCAGCGCTGTCGGTCTTGCTCATGCACTCAGGGTAGTTTTTGTTGCGTAGCGCAACTATCTCGCTTACCCTGAATCCATGAACATCCTGATCGCGGGCGGCGGCATCGGCGGGCTGACGGCGGCGCTGGCGCTGCACCAACGCGGCCATGCCGTCACGGTGCTGGAGGCCGTGCGCGAGCCGCGGCCGCTGGGCGTGGGCATCAACCTGCTGCCGCATGCGGTGGGCGTGCTGGAGGGCCTGGGCCTGCTGCCGGCGCTGCGCGCCATGGCGGTGGAAACCTCGGCCCTGGTGTTCGCCAACAAGCACGGCCAGACCATCCACCGCGATGCACGCGGCGTGTATGGCGGCTACAGCCACCCGCAGTTCAGCGTCCACCGCGGCGAGCTGCAGATGCTGCTGTGGCGCGAGGCCTGCGCCCGGCTGACGGTGCTGAGCGGCCAGCGCGTGGTGGGCGTGCGCGACGGCCACGTGGCCCTGATCGAGACCACCGACGGCCCGCGCGAGCAGGCGGCCGACCTCATCGTCGGCGCCGACGGCATCCACTCCGCGCTGCGCAAGCGACTCGCGCCCGACGAGGGCACGCCCTGCTGGCGCGGCGTCATGATGTGGCGCGGCACGACCTGGGCGCCGCCCTTCCTTGACGGCCGCACCATGGTGCAGGCCGGCCACAGCCAGGCCAAGTTCGTTGTCTACCCGCTCAGCGCGCCGCGCGCCGACGGGCTGCAGCTCATCAACTGGATTGCCGACCGCCGCGTGCGCGAGCCGGTGCCCGGCCTCACCGCACCCGACCGCGCCGACTGGAGCCGCCCGGGTCAGCTGGACGACCTGCTGCCGACCTTCGGCACCTGGCGCTTCGACTGGCTGGACGTGCCCGGCCTCATCACCCGCGCCGAGCAGATGCTGGAATGGCCCATGGTGGACCGCGACCCGCTGCCGCGTTGGCGCCTGGGCCCCACCACGCTGCTGGGCGATGCGGCGCATCCGATGTACCCCATCGGCTCCAACGGGGCCACGCAGGCCATCATGGATGCGCAGGCACTGGCCGACGCGTTGACGCGCCACACCGAGCTGGCTGCGGCGCTGGCCACCTACGAAAACGAGCGCCGGCCGCTGTGCGCCCGCATCGTCGAGATGAACCGCCTCGAGGGGCTGGACGCCATCCTGGACCGAGTGGAGGCGCTGGCCCCCGAAGGCTTCGCCCGGCTGGCTGACGTGATCAGCCCGGCCGAGGTGGCGGCCGAGGTCAACGCCTACAAGGCCGCTGCCGGGCACCAGGTGCAGCGGGCCTGATCAGGCCTTGCCCATCTCCGCCGCAATCAAGCGCACCGGCGCGCTGCCGTAGCTCAGGAACTTCTCATGGAAGGCCTTGAGCTGGAAGCCCGGCTGGGCCTTCAGCTGCTCACGCAGCGCGTGGATCTCGCTGAAGCCGCTGAAATAGCTCGTCAGCTGCACCGAGGTGAGCTGCACGCGACGCCACTTTTCCTTGGCTTCGCGCTCGGTCTGGAAGGCCTGTCGGGTCAGCAGGTCCAGCGCGTCCGCTTCGCTCATGCCCAGCACGTGCACGCTGTAGTCGAGGATGGTGTTGGTGACCGAGCGCAGGTGCCACTTGCCCCACATCAGCGTCATCTCCGGTGAGGCGCCATAGCCGCTCTCCAGCATCATCAGCTCACCGTAGACGGCCCAGCCCTCCACCATGGAGCCGCTGCCGAACAAGGCCTTGACCTTGCTGGGCGCCTGGTTGGCATAGACCAGCTGCGTGTAGTGGCCCGGGATGGCCTCGTGGATGTTGAGGATCTGCAGGATCCAGTGGTTGTACTCGCGCAGCGTGCTCTCGGCCTGCTCGGGCGTCAGGTCGTCCAGCGGCGTGACGTTGTAGTACGTGCTGTCCTGCGGACGGTAGGGGCCGGGCGCCTCGATGCTGGCGCCGGCAATGCCGCGCTGGTAGACCGGGGTCTCGCGCACCACCAGCGGCTTGGCGGGGTCCAGCGTCAGCAGGTCGTGCTGGCGTATCCAGGCCTCCAGCTGCGGGATCTGCGCACGGATCTCGTCGACGAACTTCTCGCGCGCCACGTGCCGCACGCTGAGCTTGTCGATGACGCGGCCGATCAGCGCGAAACGGTCGGCCGGCAGCGGCTCGCTGCCGATCACGCGGGGCCACAGCGCCGTGGCCTGCGTCTGCATGCTGGCCAGCACGGCCTCGCGGCGGGCCAGCGCGGCCTCGTAGGTGTCGCGCGCCGTGCGGGCGGACTGGATGTCGTGCCGGAACTTGGGTTCGTACAGCGCCGCGCCGAGGCGGAAGCTGCGCTTGGCCCCGGGCAGCAGCGTGTTCAGGTGTGCCTGGTAGCCCGCCACGGCACGGCGCGCTTTGTCGAGGTCGGGCTGCATCAGCGCGCCCAGGCCCACCTGCTGGGCGTGGGACTCCAGGTCCTCCAGCACCGCCAGCACGCCCGGCGCCTGCTGCAGCGCCAGCTCGGTGTGCTCGCGCGTGACGCCGGCCAGGCTCTTGCGCGCCTCGGCGTAGAAGGCCGGCAGTTGCCGGATGCGCGCATGCAGCGCCTTGACGCGCTGCTGCACGGGGGCCCAGTCGGTGTTCAGCGTCAGGTCGATGGGCGCGGCGGGGTTGTGCTCAGCGGGGTTCCAGGCCCATTCGCGCAAGGTGTCCAGCCGCCACAGATCGCTCTCGATCTTGGCGAGCAGCATCGCGCGGTCCATGCGCTGGGCGGTGGACAGGCTGGCCTCGGGCACGGCCTGGAAGCGCTGGCGCCAGCCGGCCAGGAAACCGCGCATCGCGGCCCGCTGCGCGGCACCGGGCAGGCGGATGCGCCCGGCAAACTCGAAGCGGCCGGACATGACGGCGGCGTCCGCATCCTGCTGCCACAGGGCTTCGAGGAAGGCCTCGGCCTGGGCATCGAACCCGGCGGTCTTTGCCCATGCCGGCAGAGCGGCGCTGGCCACACCCAGCGCGACAAACTCACGCCGCTTCACAGCGCGGCCTCCAGCGCATCGACGAACATCTGGGCCACGTCGAAGCCGGTCTGGTCGGTGATCTCCTGGAAGCAGGTCGGGCTGGTCACGTTGATCTCGGTGACGTTCTCGCCGATGACGTCCAGGCCCACCAGCAGCAGGCCGCGCGCGGCCAGGATGGGGCCCAGGTACTCGGCAATCTCGCGGTCCCGCGCAGTCAGCGGCCGGGCCACGCCCTTGCCGCCGGCCGCCAGGTTGCCACGCACCTCGCCGCCCTGCGGGATGCGCGCCAGGCAGTGCGGCACCGGCTTGCCGCCGATGATGAGGATGCGCTTGTCGCCCTCGGCAATCGCCGGGATGAAGCGCTGCACCATCACCGTCTGCGCGCCGTCCTTGTTCAGCGTCTCGATGATGGCGCCGAGGTTCAGGCCGTCGTCCTTGACGCGGAAGATGCCCATGCCGCCCATGCCGTCCAGCGGCTTCAGGATGATGTCGCGGTGCTCGGCGTGGAAGGCGCGGATCTCGGCCGCGTCGCGCGTGATCAGCGTCGGCGCGATGAACTCGGGGAACTCCATGATCGCGAGCTTCTCCGGATGCTCGCGCAGCGCGGCAGCCTTGTTGAACACACGCGCGCCCTCCCGCTCGGCCTGGCTGAGCAGGTGGGTGGCGTAGAAGAACTCGGGGTCGAAGGGCGGGTCCTTGCGCATCAGCACCGCGTCGACGTCGGCCAGCGCCACGTCGGCCGTGGCGGTCACGGTGTACCAGTTGTCGGCATCCCCGGTCAGCGCAATCTCGACGGCAGCCCGCGCCGTCACGCGGCCGCCGCGCAGCCACACCAGCTGCTGCGGCTCGCAGGCCAGCAGCGTGTGCCCGCGCTTGGCGGCCTCGCGCATCATCGCGAAGGTGGAGTCCTTGTAGGTCTTGAAGGTGGCGAGCGGGTCGGCAACGAAAAGCAGCTTCATGGTCGGCGGTGCAGTGAGCGCAGTGCAGTCCGGCCAGTGTTGCACAGGGCCCTCAGCCCTGCCCAGCTAGGGCCGCCGCCACGCGGCCACCGCCGTGGCGACGCCACCGGCCACCACGCCCCAGAAGGCCGCGCCGATGCCGAAGGCGCTGACGCCCGACAGGCACACCAGGAAGGTCAGGATGGCAGCATCGCGGTGGGCCTCGTCCTTCAGTGCCGTGCCCAGCGCCCCGGCGATGGTGCCCAGCAGGGCCAGGCCCGCGATGGCGACCACCAACTCGCGCGGGAAGGCGCCCAGCAGCAGCGCCACGGCGCCGCCGGCCAGGCCCAGCAGCACGTAGAACAGGCCGGCGGCGATGGACGCCGTGTAGCGCCGGGCCGGGTCTTCATGCGCCTCGCGGCCCATGCAGATGGCCGCCGTGATGGCCGCCAGGTTGAACGCATAGCCGCCAAAGGGCGCCAGCAGCGTGGTGGCGGCGCCGGTGACGGTGATGGAGGCCGACACCGGCGTCTGGTAGCCATTGGCCCGCTGGGCCGCCACGCCGGGCAGGTTCTGCGAGGCCATCGTGACGATGAACAGCGGCAGCGCGATGCCGATGGCGGCATGCCACGTGAACGTGGGCGAGGTCCACACCGGCAGCGCCCACAGCTGCGACGTGTCCAGCCCGGCGAAGCTCAGACGCCCCTCGCCCAGCGCGTAGGCGATGCCGACCGCCAGCACGCCGGGCACGGCATAGCGCGCCCACCAGCGGCGGCCGGCCAAGTAGGCCGCAGCCATCGCGAGCACGAGGCCGGGGTCGGTCTTCACGCTGGCCACGGCGTCCAGCCCGAAGCGCGCCAGCACGCCGGCCAGCAGCGCGGACGCAATCGCCACCGGGATGCGGTCCATCAGCTTTTCGAACCCGCCGCTGGCGCCGGCCGCCACGATGAGCAGGCCGCAGACGATGAAGGCCCCGATGGCCTCGGGCATGGCTACGCCGGACGTGGACGCCAGCAGCGCCGCGCCGGGCGTGGACCAGGCGGTGAGCACCGGCTGGCGCGTCCACAGGCTCAGGGCCAGGCTGGTCAGCCCCATGCCCAGGCCCAGTGCCCACAACCAAGAAGCGGTCTGCGCAGGTGTCGCCCCTAATGCCACCGTAGCCTGGAAGATGATGGCCACCGAGCTGGTGTAGCCCACCAGCACGGCGACGAAGCCGGCGACGACGGTGGCGGGGGAAAAGTCTTTCAGCAACGGGCGCATGCGGCCCAGCATAGCGGCGGGGTCAGCGCGAGCGCCGGCCGTGCCCCCACAGCAGCAGCGCACCCACGGCCAGCACCACCACGCCGACGACGGCGCCGGCCTTCACGTAGACGACGCTGGACCACAGCACGTAAGCACTGCTGCCCGCGAACAGCAGCGGCAGCCACGGGTACAGCGGCACGCGCACCGGCCGCGGCACCTCCGGCTCGCGGCGGCGCAGCACGATGACGGCCAGCGCGCTCAGCGTCATGAAGAACCAGTACACCGGCGACAGGTAGTCCACCATGGTCGAGAAGCCGCCACGCGTGAACGCGCCGAAGGCCACCAGCGCCAGCGCCACGCCGGCCGTGGCCAGCACGGCACCGGTGGGCGTGCCGCGGGCATGGTTCCAGCGGGCGAGGTGCCATTCGGTGGCCAGGTCGCGCGCGGCGGCGTAGGTGGTGCGCGGGCCGGCAATCAGCAGCGCGTTCATCACCGACAGCGCGGTCAGCGTGACGACGCCGACCATCAGCAGCTCGGCGCCGCGGCCGAAGGCGATGCGCATCAGGTCGGCCGCCGGGGCGTCGCTGGCGGCCAGGCCGGCCACGCCCAGCACGCGCAGGTAGGCCCAGTTGGCCAGCAGGTACAGGCCCATCACCAGGCCCAGGCCCAGCAGCAGCGCGCGCGGGATGCCGCGCTGCGGGTCGCGCATTTCGGCAGACAGCGTGGCCGCGTCGCTCCAGCCGCCGTAGGCCAGGAACACGAACACCAGCGCCAGCCCCCAGTCCGTGCCCGGCACGGCCGGCGGCGGCGTGGCGGGCGCGTGGCCGGCCAGCACCTGTGCGCCCGCGCCCAGGCCCAGCAGCAGCAGGCCCAGCAGCACGGCCGCACTCAGGCCCAGCTGCGTGCCCAGGCCCACGCGCACACCCAGCAGGTTCAGCGCCGTGAGGCCCACGATGAGCCCGGCCGCCATCAGCGCGCTGGCATGCGGGCCCAGCCAGGGCGTCAGGTCCACCACCTGCGCGAGGTAGTCGCCGAAGACGAAGCCCAGCAGCGCCATCGAGCCCGTGTGGATGACGGCGAAGCGCGACCACGCGAACAGGAAGCCCAGCCGGTGGCCATAGGCGCGGCGCAGGAAGTGGTAGTCGCCGCCGGTGTCGGGGAAAGCCGCCGCCAGCTCGGCAAAGCACAGGCCGCCGATGAGCGACAGCACGCCGCCCAGCGCCCAGGCCAGCAGCAGCTGCGTCGGGTCGCCCAGCGCCTGCGCGGCCATGGGTGAGGTCTTGAAGATGCCGGCGCCGATGACCATGCCCACGCACAGCGCGCCGGCATGCTGCACGTCGAGGCGGCGTTCGGGCTGGGCGGAGGATGTGGCGGTCATGAAGGAGCGCGGGGCAAAGGGCGCGATGCTAGCGGCACGCGACCTGGCATGTGCATATGCGCAACTTGTCTGAAGCGAAGGGGCCAACAGGCCCTAGGCTCTCGGCCCTTTCCGCTGTACCGCTGCCCCGCATGCCCACCCTCCGCCACATCGCCCTCGCCGCCTCGCAGGCCCTGCTTGCCAGCGCCGCCTTCGCCCAGGCCTCGCCCACCGCGCTGGACGCCGTCGTCGTGACCGGCACCCGCGCCAAGGACCGCACGCTGGCCGACACCGCCGTGCCGGTGGACGTGCTGAGCCGCGACGATGTGCTGCGCGCCGCCGGTGCCGACGGCAACCTCGCCGCCGCGCTGCAGGCGCTGCTGCCGTCGTTCAACTTCCCGCGCCAGTCCAACTCCGGCGGCGGCGACCACGTGCGCGCCGCGCAGCTGCGCGGCCTGTCGCCCGACCAGGTGCTGGTGCTCGTCAACGGCAAGCGCCGCCACACGTCGGCCGTCGTGAACCTGGAGTCCAAGACCGGCAAGGGCACCAACCCGGTGGACTTCAACACCCTCCCGCTGTCGGCCGTGGCCCGCATCGAGGTGCTGCGCGATGGCGCCGGCGCGCAGTACGGCTCGGACGCGATCGCCGGTGTCGTCAACATCATCCTGGACGAGCGCAAGGCGGGCGGCGAGCTGACCACCGAGCTCGGCGCCTTCCACACGAAGTTCGAGCCCATCGGCCGCACGCTGACCGACGGGCAGACGCAATCCGCCCGCGTCACGCAGGGCTGGGCGCTGGGCGGCAACGGCTTCCTGCGCGCTGGCCTGGAAGGCCTGCACCGCAACGCCACCAACCGCGCCGGCCTGGACGAGCTGCCGCCGTGGGAAGACCAGAGCGCCGCCAACCTCGCCACCATCGGCCAGCGCAACTACGCGCCGGGCGAGCCGCAAACCCACCAGTGGCAGGCCTGGTTCAACGGCGCGGCGGACGTGGCGCCCGGCACGCGCGCCTATGCCTTCGGCACCTGGCAGCAGCGCCGCTCGCTGGGCGCGGCCTATTTCCGCTACCCGGACAGCGGGGCCAACGTGAAGGCTGTCTACCCCGACGGCTACCGCCCGCAGACCACCGGCGACAACCGCGACCTGCAGCTGGTGGCCGGCCTGAAGACGAGCTGGGCCGACTGGGACGTGGACGTGGCGCTGAACCACGGTCGCAACGACTTCGACTACGGCGTGCGCCGCACGATCAACGCGTCGCTGGGCGCCACCAGCCCGCGCGAGTTCCACCTGGCCGACTTCGGCAGCCGGCTCACCGGCGTCACACTGGACCTGAGCCATGAGATCAACGTCGCCGGCATCGCACGGCCGCTGACACTGGCCGCGGGGCTGGACCTGCGCCGCGACGGCTTCGTGACCGGCGCGGGCGACGCGGCGTCGTACGCGGTCGGCACCTTCGACGCGCCGGCCGGCGCGCAGGCCGGCCCGGGCCTGCAGGCGGGCGACGCGACGACGCGCCACCGCAGCGTGGCCGGCGCGTACCTGGACCTCAGCGCCGACCTGACGCGCGACTGGCAGGCCAACCTCGCGCTGCGGCACGACCACTACAGCGACTTCGGCGGCGCGACGACCGCCAAGCTGTCCACGCGCCTGGCGCTGGACCGCACGCTGGCGCTGCGCGGCGCCGTATCGAGCAACTTCCGCGCGCCGTCGCTCGCGCAGCAGGGCTTCGCGTTCACGGTGACCGACCGCGGCGACGGCGGCACGCTGAGCCAGGTGCGCACGCTGCCGGTGGACCATCCGATCGCCCGCTACCTCGGCGCGCAGGACCTGAAGGCCGAGACCTCGCGCAACGCGAGCGTGGGCGTCTCCTGGCAGCCGGGCAAGGCGTGGTCCACCACGCTGGACGCGTACGCGATCCGCGTGAAGAACCGCATCACGCTGTCGCAGCGCATCAGCCGCGACGGCCTGGCCGGCGAGCTGGCCGCGAAGTTCGGCGCGAGCGGCATCGACGGCGTCAACTTCTTCACCAATGCGCTGGACACCCGCACCCGCGGCGCCGACCTCGTCACGCAGTGGCGCGGCGCCGCGCTGGGCGGCGAGCTGAGCCTGGGCTGGACGGCCTCCGTCAACCGCACCACGGTGCGCGGCGGCGGCAGCGTCGGGCTGGAGGAGATCAACACGCTGACCGACGCGTCGCCGCGCCAGCGCCACATCCTCAGCGCCAACTGGCAGGGCGGCCTCTGGGGCCTGCAGGCGCGCGCCACGCGCCACGGCAGCACGACGCGGGTGTTCGACTTCGGCGACGGCTTCGTGCCGACGCAGACCTACGCGGCTGTCTGGCAGCTGGATCTGGAAGCCCAGGTGCAGGTCACGAAGACGCTGGCGCTGAGCCTGGGCGCCATCAACGCGACGGACAAATACCCGACGCGCTCCATCGCCGACATCAGCTACTTCGGCAACTTCCCGTACGACGTGCTGTCGCCGGTGGGCTTCAACGGCGCGTATTACTACGCCCGCGCCCGCCTGAACTTCTGACGTCCCTCAATCCCGGGCCGCGCCAAGGCCAAGCCGGCGGCCCGCTGCAGCCGCAGGCCGGCCTTGGCACCATGCCGCCCCTTGCGTTGTTTGCCCCTCCCATGACCACCCTGATCGACAAGCTCCAGTGGCGCTACGCCACCAAGAAGATGAACCCCGCCCTGCCCCTGCCGCAGGACAAGCTGGACCGCATCCTGGAAGCCGTGCGCCTGACCGCCACCTCCAGCGGCCTGCAGCCTTATGAAGTGCTGATCGTCCAGGACCCGGCGCTGCGCGCCCGCATCCGCGAGCACGCGTGGAACCAGGCCCAGGTCACCGATGCGTCGCACCTGCTGGTGTTCGCCGCCTGGGACAACTACACGGCCGAGCGCATCAACCAGATGTTCGACCTGACGAACGAGGTGCGCGGCTTCAAGAACGACGGCTGGGAGGCCTACCGCCAGAAGCTGCTGTCGGTCTACCCGAACCGCAGCGCCGAAGAGAACTTCCAGCACGCCGCCCGCCAGGCCTACATCGGCCTGGGCACGGCGCTGATCGCCGCGGCTGAAGAGCAGGTCGACGCCACGCCGATGGAAGGCTTCGACCCCGCCCAGGTCGACGAGATCCTGGGCCTCCAGGCCCGCGGCCTGCGCTCCGTGCTGCTGCTGCCCCTGGGCTACCGCCAGGCGGACGGCGACTGGCTGGTGAACCTGAAGAAGGTGCGCCGCGCGAAGGACCAGTTCGTCTCGACGATCTGAACTTCAGCGCTGCATGAACAACGGCCCCGAGGGGCCGTTTTCTGTTGGTGGCCTGCTGTCGACCCGAAGCCGCTCTCGGCTGCGGCGATTTCGCAGGGCACAGGCTCAGATCTCGACCTTGCTGCCCAGCTCCACGATGCGGTTGGTCGGCAGGTGCAGGAAGTCCGCCGCCGCCGACGCGTTGCGGTGCATGCTGGCGAACAGCTTCTCGCGCCACAGCGACATGCCCGAGCCGATGGTCGGGATGATGATGTCGCGGCTCAGGAAGTAGCTGGTCTCCATGTCGTCCAGCTGCACGCCATGCGTCTTCAGCAGCGCCAGCGCCTCGGGCACGTCGGGCTCGTTCTTGAAGCCGAAGTGCAGCGACACCTGCCAACACTTGTTGCCCAGCGATTCGACCTCGCAGCGCTTCTCGAAGCCGATGAAGGGCACCTCGTGGTGCTTCACGGTGACGAAGATGTTCTGCTCGTGCAGCACCTTGTTGTGCTTGAGGTTGTGCAGCAGCGCGTTGGGCGTGCTGCCGCGCTCGGCCGACAGGAACACCGCCGTGCCCGACACACGCGTGGGCGGGTTGATGAACACGGCCTCCAGGAAGGCGGGCAGCTCGATGGCGTCCTGGCGCAGCTTGTCGGACAGCAGGCGCCGGCCCTGCTTCCAGGTCAGCATCAGCGTGAACACGCAGACGCCGATCAGCAGCGGGAACCAGCCGCCGTGGCCCAGCTTGAGCAGGTTGGAGGCGAGGAAGGTGACGTCGATGACGAAGAAGATGCCCGTGGCGGCGATGCACAGCGCCAGCGGGTACTTCCAGCCGTAGCGGATGACGAAGAAGGTCATCACGGTGGTGATGGTCATGTCGATGGTGACCGCCACGCCGTAGGCCCCGGCCAGCTTGCTGGACGAGCCGAAGAACACCACGGCCACCACCACCAGCGCGAACAGGCTCCAGTTGATGAAGGGCACGTAGATCTGGCCGGTGTCGCGCACGCTGGTGTGCAGGATGCGCAGGCGCGGCATGATGCCCAGCTGGATGGCCTGCTTGGTGACCGAGAAGGCCGCCGTGATCAGCGCCTGCGAGGCCACCGTGGCAGCCGCCATGGCGAGCAGGAACAGCGGGATCTCGGCCCAGTCCGGCGCCAGCAGGTAGAACGGGTTCTTGATGGCCTCCGGGTTGTTCAGCAGCATGGCGCCCTGGCCGAAGTAGTTGATGACCAGCGCGGGCATGACGATGCCGTACCAGGCAATGCGGATGGGCTTCTTGCCGAAGTGGCCCAGGTCGGCGTAGAGCGCCTCGCCGCCGGTGACCACCAGCACCACGGCGCCCAGGGCGACGAAGGCCACCCAGCGGTATTCCAGGCAGAAGTTCAGCGCATAGACCGGGTTGACGGCCGCGAGCACGCGCGGGTTGTCGAGGATGTAGGGCAGGCCCAGCGCCGCCAGGCTCACGAACCAGGCCAGCATCACGGGCCCGAAGGCCTTGCCGATGCCGCCGGTGCCGAAGCGCTGCACCGCGAACAGCCCGGCCAGCACCAGCAGCGTGACGGGCAGCACGGCGTCGTGGTACTGCGGCGCGTAGACCTCGATGCCCTCGATGGCGCCCAGCACCGTCATGGCCGGTGTGATGACGGCGTCGCCGAAGAAGATGGCCGTGCCGAACAGGCCCACCAGCATCAGCACGCGGCGCAGCGGCGGCTTGTCGTTCACGGCGTTGGTGGCCAGCGCCAGCATGGCGATCAGGCCGCCCTCGCCGTTGTTGTCGGCGCGCAGGATGAGCAGCACGTACTTGAACGAGACGACGACGGTCATCGTCCAGAACAGCAGGGAGAGCACGCCGAGGATGTTGTCCGGGGTGGTGGCCACATGGCCGCCGTGGAACACCTCTTTCAGCGCATAGAGCGGGCTGGTGCCGATGTCGCCGTAGACGACGCCCAGGGCGCCAAGGGTCAGGCCTGCTGTTGCCGAGGGGCTGCGGGCCGCGTGGGAAGAACTCACGTCGCGGAAGCCACCGGCTTGGGGTGGCGTTTGTTCGAAAGCCGCGATTCTGCGCCCGGTTTTGGGGATTTGTGCAGCGCAACAATCTTCGGGCGTCCACCCTTGACAACGAAAAACGGCGCCCGAAGGCGCCGCTGGCAGGCCGCCCGCCGGGTGGCCCGGCGGTGGCAGATCACTTGAACACGTAGTCCACCGACACGTTGAACCGGCGGCCCAGCTGGGCGGTGGTGCCCGCATCCCAGAAGGTGAAGGCCGACGGGATGTTGATGGCGCGGCGGTAGCTGTTGGTGACGTTGAGCAGGCTGGCCGAGATGACCAGGTCCTTGATGCCACGGTAGGCGCCGCCGAAGTCCAGCGTGCCCTCACGGCCGACGAAGCAGCCGTTGTCCTGCTGAAGCAGCACGTTGGCGGCCGTCGTGGAGCTCAGGCAACCGGCCGTGGTGGTGCGCCACAGGGCGTCCTGGTGGTTGTAGCGCGTCCAGGCGGACAGCGTTTCGCCCTTCCAGTTCACCTCCAGCGTCGCCTTGGTCTTGGGCAAGTCGGCCGTGGCCGTGCCGGCCAGGCGGTCGACGGTGCCGCCCGCGAGCACCAGCTGGTCAAAGCGCTGGGTGTAGGTGCCGCTGAGCTTGCCGCCGAACTTGCCCCAGTTGCCGGCCGGCAGGCGCACGTTGAGCTCGTAGTCCAGGCCCGCGGTCTTGGTGTACTGGAAGTTGCCGTACTGGCGGATCAGCGCCAGGATGGGGCCGCTGTTCTGCACGCCCGGCAGCCAGGTTGCCGGGTTGGGATCGCGGATGACGCTGGCGGCGTTGGCCACCGGATCGGCGTTGAAGCGCTCCATCAGGTCCACACCGCGCTGCACGCGGATTTCCTGGTTGCGGCGGAAGTACCAGGCGTCCAGGCTCAGGTCGATCTCCTTGCTCGGCGAGATCAGCACGCCGAAGGTGAAGGACTTGGACTCCTCGGGCTTGAGGTTGCGGTTGGCGCTGACGACGGTCGGGATGCTGCCGGCGGCGTTGGTGGTCGTGCGGCCCAGCACGTTGCAGTCGCGCAGCACCGGCGGGTCGGCACGGCTGACGCCGTTGTTGCAGCGCAGGTTGTCGACGACCGCGTAGTCCTGGAAGCTGTGGAAGGACGCGAGGTAGGAGTCGCCGATCTGCGAGATCGACGGCGCACGGAAGCCGGTGGCGGCGGTGCCGCGCACGGCCAGCATGGACGGGATGGCCGCCCACTTGAAGCCCAGCTTGCCGGTGGTGGAGTTGCCGAAGTCGCTGTAGTGCTCAAAGCGCAGTGCGGCTTGCAGCTCCAGGTCCTTTAGCACCGGCAGGCTCAGCTCGCTGAAGGCGGCGCTGGCCTTGCGCTTGCCGCTGGCACCGTTGGCCACCAGGCCGATGTAGTCGCCAGCCAGGTAGTTGGCGTCGGGTGTGGAGTTCAGCTCTTCCTGGCGGTACTCGGCGCCCAGCGCAATGGCGGCACGGCCGCCAGGCAGGCTGAACAGCTCGCGGCTGGCGCGGGCGTCAACGCTGGTGATCGTGGAGTCACCGGTGTTGATGGCGTCGGAGCCGATGCTGGCGATGGCTTCAGGCGTGTTGACCTTGCCGAAACGGTAGGTGCCCGACGCGATGGAGGCGGTCAGCTTGGAAGAGCGCAGGCGGTTCTGCTGCACGCGCTCGTTCTCCTGCTTGCTGTGCATGACAGCGGCATCGACGTCCCAGCCGGCGATGACGCCCTCGATGCCGAGCAGGAAGCGGCCGGACTGCAGCGTGGAGATGTCGTTCGCCGGCACATCCTCGAAGCGGTGGATCAGCTGCACGGGTTGCGCGTTGGCAGTGCCGTTGGTCGGGTTGTCCGGGTGGCCGACGGGCAGCACGATGGCGCTCTGGCGCAGGAAGGTGCCATCCAGCTTGGGCCAGGTCACGGCGGTCGGTGCGGTGGCCGCGCTGAAGATGCCAGTGGTCAGCACACGCGGCACGCCGCGCTCGGTGGTCTTGGTCTTGGAGACCATGACGTCGGCGTAGACCGTCAGGTCGTTGCTCAGCGCGAAGGTGCCGTGCAGCATGCCGCTGACGCGCTCCTGGGCGGAGATGGCCTCATCGGCGTTGTCCAGGTTGAAGCGGCACTGGCCGTCGCGCAGGCTGGGGCCGGTCGGGCCCAGGCCCACCGGGCGCAGCGGCACGCCCTTGCCGACGGTGAGCTCCGCCGGGCAGCCGGGCAGCGTGCCCAGGTAGTTGGCGCCGAAGGGGCTGTTGTTGGCCACCGAGGCGCCGTTGACCGTGGAGCTGCCCGCGGTGCTGGTCGGCACGCGGTAGTAGCTGCTGTACATCGAGGCGACCGAGTCCGGCGTGAAGCGGGTCAGGCCGTTGGTGGTGCCCGACGCGGTGGCGTTGAGGTAGCGGTCATAGGCCGCCTGATCGCCGCGGTCCTTCAGCTCCGAGTGCATGACCGAGTCACGCTTGGCGACGTCAATGCCGCCGAAGACGTTGAAGCGCTGCGTGTCGATGTTGCCGAAGCCGAAGGTCAGACCGCCGGTCTTCTGCACGCCCACGCCCTGGTCGTTGGCGCTGTAGGCCACATTGCCTTCCACGCCCTGGAAGTCCTTGCGCAGCACGTAGTTGACGACGCCGGCCATGGCGTCGGAGCCGTACAGCGCGGACGCGCCGTCCTTCAGGATGTCGATGCGATCGATCGCGCCCTTGGGGATGGTGTTGGTGTTGATCAGCGAGCCGCGGCCGAAGTTGATGTCGACGGCGCCGACCGGGGCGATGCGCCGGCCGTTGATCAGCACCAGCGTGCCTTGTGAGCCGAAGCCGCGCAGCGAGATGGTGGACAGGCCGCCCACGAAGCCGGTGGCCGCGCCGTCCTGGATGGAGCTGGCGTCCACCGCGCTGTTGGCGCGCAGCATCTCGTCGATGGTCGCGTAGCCGGAGCTGCGGATGTCTTCGCGGGTGATGGACTGCACCACCGACGGCGTCGCGCGGTCGATGCGCTTGATCAGCGAGCCGGTGACTTCAACGCGCTCAATTTTGTTGACCGGCTCGGTGGCGGTCTGGGCCTGCGCCTGGGCGGCAAGCAGGGCGAAGGCGGCGGCAAACCAATGCGGTCGCATCGGGCGGATTCGTGGCATGGTGGAGCTCCGAGAACAGCCGGTAGGCTGAGAAACAACGAAGCCACCACCCTACTGGCGCACCCGCCGGCCGCCGAAGGTCAGACATCAAAAGCCGCGTTTACCCTGAGCGTCCAGAAACAAAAAAGCAACATTTCCCGCTCCGAGGGGAGCGGGTTCAGGCGTCAGGCCGCCTCGACTTCTGCCTGCGGGTCGGTGGCCTCCAGCTCGTAGCTGGCCGCCAGCATGGCCAGGCGCGCGATGACGCCGTACATGTAGAAGCGGTTGGGCGCGCTGGCGCCGGGCTTCTCGCCCAGGCGCGGCAGCACCGGTGAGTCGGCAAAGGCCAGCGGCACGTAGCTGGCGCCGGGGGCGTTGAGGTTCTCGTCGATGCCGCGGTCGGCATGCACGCGGTAGAAGCCGCCCACCACGTAGCGGTCCATCATGTAGACCACCGGCTCGGCCACGGCCTGGTGCACGCGCTCGTGCGTGGGCACCCCCTCCTGCACGATGACCTCGGCCCCCAGGCTGTCGGGCAGGCCCTGGGCCAGGGCCTCGATGTCGCGCGCGTCGCGCACGGTCATGATGCTGCGGCCGTTGCTGCCCACGTCGCTCTTGATGATGACGAAGGGCTTCTCGTTGATGCCGTATTCCTTGTACTTGCGGCGCACCTTGGTGAGTTGTGCGTCAGCGGCCGTCTGCAGCGCCTCCACGCCCTTCTTGCCGCGCATGTCCACGCTCTGGAACATGGGCGTGATGAGCCAGGGGTCCATGCCCAACAGCTTGCCGAAGCGCTTGGCCACCTCGTCGTAGGCCTCGAAGTGGCGGCTCTTGCGCCGCACGCCCCAACCGGCATGCAGCGGCGGCAGCAGGTATTGCTCGTGCAGGCCCATCAGCTGCGGCGGCGTGCCGGCGGCCAGGTCGCTGTTGAGCAGGATGGTGCAGGGGTCGAAGCCCTTGATCATCAGCCGGCCGCGCTTGCGCACCACGGGCTCGATGACGAGGCTGCCGCCGCTGGCCAGCGGCAGTTCCTCGGGCGCGGTCTGCGCCGGGTCCAGCGCGCCCAGACGTACGTTCAGGCCAGCCTGCGTGAACACGCGCACCAGCGTGGCGAGATGGTCCAGGTAGAAACTGCAACGCGCGCCAGGCTCGGGGATGAGCAGCAGGTTGCGCGCTTCAGGGCAGATCTTCTCGATGGCTGCCATGGCCGCCTGCACGGCCTGCGGCAGCATCTGCGGCGTGAGGTGATTGAACCCGCTGGGGAAGAGGTTGGTGTCCACCGGCGCCAGCTTGAAGCCGGCATTGCGCAGGTCCACCGACGCATAGAAGGTGGGCGTGTGCTCCATCCATTCCAGCCGAAACCATCGCTCGGTGGCCGGCATGGACTCCAGGACGCGGGCCTCCAACTCGTTGATGGGGCCGTTCAGGGCGGTGATCAGATGGGGAACCATGGCGGAATGATCTCAGATGCGCAGCCGGCACCATCTGTGGGCGCCAGCGCAATTCACAAGACGCCGTCTGCGCACAGCGTGCAGCCTCGGCCGGCGTCCTTGGCGCGGTAGAGCTCGTCGTCGGCGCGCTGGATGGCGGTGGCCAGCGTCTCGCCCGGCAGCACGCGCACGGCGCCGCCGCTGAAGTCGACCGGGAACCCCAGGCTGGTCTCGCAGCGGCGCCTCAGCGCCTGGTGCAACCGGGCGTCGAGCCGACCGAAGGCCTCGGGCTCGCAATGCCGCAGCAGAAGGCAGAACTCCTCGCCGCCGTAGCGGCCCACGAGGTCACGCGCGCGCAGTTCGCCGCGCAGCACCTCGCCAGTCAGGCGCAGCACCTCATCACCCACCGGGTGCCCACGCTCGTCGTTGATGCGCTTGAAATGATCCAGATCCAGCATCAGCAACACCGCGCTGCCGTCGGCCTGCCCCAGCGCCCGGCCCGCGCGCTGCATCCATTCGCGGCGGTTGAGCAGGCCGGTCAGCATGTCCAGCGAGGCCAGCTTCACGAGCGCCTGCTCCGCCTCGTCGCGGTGCGCCAGCAGAAAGCCCATGGTGCCCAGCACCATCGTGGCGTTCAGCACCATCAGCGAGGCGAAGTTCAGCGGGTGGGGCGCGATGAAGCGCGGGTACACCTCGGGCCAGCCCAGCACGAGCAGCGCCCGCGCGAGCGTCAGCACGCCGTTGGCCACGCCGGCCATGCCGCACAGCCAGCGCCAGCGCACGCGGCGCGCACCGCGCAACAGCAGCGCGCTGCCCCACAGGATCTGCAGGCCGATGACGACATTGGTGGCGCCGGTCGCCAGCACCTGCTTGTCATACACAAATGCGTGCACCGCGCCCAGTACCAGCGGTGGCACCAGCAGCCACAGCGGCGGCACCGTGGTGCCCAGAAAGCGGCATACCGCCACCACCATGGCCGAGGCCGAGGCACTCAGCACCATGACGCCCAGCGTGGACAGCAGACCGGGCGCCGCGCGCGTCGAGACGATGAGCAGCCCGAAGCCCACGGCCTGCCCCAGCAGCATGAACTGCCAGGCCTGCAAGCCGCTGCGCACGCGCATGCCCACACAGACCACCAGCGCCAGGCTCATCAGCAGCGCATTGACCAGCACGGCCACCAACAGGGTGATGACATCCATGCGGCCCAGCATACCGGCGCCCTGGGTGCGCCCATGAAAAAAGCCGCCCGTGAAGGGCGGCTTGCTCGCGAGCGGGAGGCCGGCGCGAGGCCGGCCGGCGCATCACTTGTGGTACGCGGTCTCGCCGTGGGACGAGATGTCCAGACCTTCGCGCTCTTCCTCTTCGGTCACGCGCAGGCCGATGGTCAGATCGACCAGCTTGAAGGCGATGACCGAGACCACGCCCGACCACACCAGGGTCAGCAGCACGGCCTTGGTCTGCGTCCAGACCTGGGTGGCGATGGAGTAGGCATCCGGCGCGATCATCGCAACGGTGACCCAGTCGCCGACGGCGCTGGGGCCGCCCAGGCTGGGGCTGTTGAACACGCCGGTCAGGATGGCACCGACGATGCCGCCCACGCCGTGGACGCCGAAGACGTCCAGCGAGTCATCCGCGCCCAGCAGCTTCTTCAGGCCGGACACACCCCACAGGCAGGCGAAGCCCGCGACCACACCGATGACCAGCGCACCGCCGATGCCGACGTTGCCGGCGGCCGGCGTGATGGCCACGAGGCCGGCGACAGCACCCGAGGCGGCACCCAGCATGGAGGCCTTGCCCTTGAGCAGCGCCTCACCCACGCACCAGGCCAGCACGGCAGCGGCCGTTGCAGCGAAGGTGTTGATGAAGGCCAGCGCGGCGAAGCCGTTGGCTTCCAGCGCAGAGCCGGCGTTGAAGCCGAACCAGCCCACCCACAGCAGCGAAGCGCCCACCATGGTCAGCGTCAGGCTGTGCGGCGTGAACGCCTCACGGCCGTAGCCCACGCGCTTGCCCACCATGTAGGCACCCACCAGGCCCGCCACAGCGGCGTTGATGTGCACCACGGTGCCGCCGGCGAAGTCCAGCGCGCCCCACTGCCAGATCAGACCCGCCTTGGCGGTCATCTCTTCAGCCACAGCGGCCGAGGTGTAGGCATCCGGGCCCATCCAGTACCAGACCATGTGCGCGATGGGCAGGTAGCTGAACGTGAACCACAGCACCAGGAAGGCCAGCACGGCGGCGAACTTGATGCGCTCGGCAAAGGCGCCAATGATCAGGCAGGCGGTGATGCCGGCGAAGGTGGCCTGGAAGGCCGCGAACACGATCTCGGGAATCACCACACCCTTGGAGAAGGTGGCGGCGTTCGCGAAGGTGCCCGCAGCGTTGTCCCAGATGCCCTTCATGAACAGGCGATCCGTGCCCCCGATGAACTTGTTGCCCTCGGTGAACGCGAAGCTGTAGCCGTACAGGAACCACAGCACGACGATCAGCGAGAAGCCGACCATCACCTGCATCAGCACCGACAGCATGTTCTTGCTGCGCACCAGGCCGCCGTAGAACAGGGCCAGGCCCGGCAGCGTCATCAGGATGACGAGCAGCGTCGAGACCATCATCCAGGCGGTGTCGCCCTTGTTGGGCACCGGGGCGGGCGCGGCTGCGGCGGACGCGGCTTCCGCAGCGACCGCGGGTGCAGCCGGCGCGGCCGCGGAGGCCGCATCAGCGGCAGGAGCAGCCGAAGCGGCCACGGCAGCAGGCGCCGAGGCGGCGTCCTGGGCCCAGGCGGCCGGCGCGAGCAGGCCGGCGGCAAGCGCGAGGCCGGCGAGGAGTTTCTTCATGTGAGGTTTCTCCAGACGTTGTGAGTGACGGCGCCTCAGAGCGCGTCGTTGCCGGTCTCGCCGGTGCGGATGCGGACGACCTGGTCCAGCGGCGACACGAAAATCTTGCCGTCGCCGATCTTGCCGGTGCGGGCAGCAGACTCGATGGCCTCGATGACGCGCTCGACGACGTCCTCGTTGACGGCCGCTTCGATCTTGACCTTGGGCAGGAAGTCGACGACATACTCGGCGCCGCGGTACAGCTCCGTGTGGCCCTTCTGGCGGCCGAAGCCCTTGACCTCGGTGACCGTCAGCCCCTGCACGCCGATGGCGCTCAGGGCCTCACGCACCTCGTCGAGCTTGAACGGCTTGATGACGGCAGTGATCAGTTTCATGCGGTTCTCCAGCGCGGGAAATCAGAAGGCGTACTTCAGGCCGACGACGACCGAGGTCTTGCCCAGGAACTTGTCCTTGACGGTGTAGAAGCCCTTGTCCGCGTCGGTGCCGACGACGGCGATGCTGGGCGTCAGGGCGCCGAAGGACTTGGACAGCGTCAGCGAGTAGTCCGTGTAGGTGGCGGCGCCGCTCAGCGGGCCCTTGATCTTCTGGTGGCCGACGTGCGGCGCCAGCATCCAGCCGTCCGTCACTTCAAAGCTGGCCGACACGTCCAGGTAGCCGCTGCCCTTGCTGTCGGCGTTGCCGAAGGTGTCGGTCAGCGCGTGCGAGTACTTCACCGTGACCGGGCCGTAGCTCAGCGCGCCATACAGCTCGAAGGTGTTGGCGCTGGGGTTCAGGTTGTTGCTGGGGTAGTAGTACTGCAGGCCGCCGACGTCCAGCGTCAGGCCCGGGGCGACCTCGCCCTTCCAGCCGCCGTAGACGTCGATCTCGACGTCGGACTTGCCACCGAAGTCCTTGATCCACTTGATCGTTGACGCCCAAGCGCCGATGTAGAAACCGGCCGGTGCCGCGTAGTCCAGGCCGCCCTGCAGCGCCGGCTTCACGCGGGTCTGCGAGATGCCGCGATAGCGGTAATCGCTGACGACGCTGGCATTGAAGGTCAGCGGCGAGGCCTCCTGAGCAAAGGCCGGCAGCGCCGTAGACAGTGCCAGGGCGATCAGCGACGGGGAAAACTTCATGGCGGGGCTCCTAGTTCAAGTTGGTCAAGGTAGGGGGTACTCCAGCCCTTCATTGCAGCTTCCGTGCCAAGCGTCACGCCACGGGCGCAGCCGCACAAATCTGGGCGCCGCACGCCCACAACCCAGGCGGCCGCACCAGGGCAGCGCCCTGATGCCCAATTTCGCACCTTGTCGGTGCGCCGTGTGCAAAAAGCACACGCCCGACGCTGCGGACAGGCCCGCAAGCCCCCGCTAGACTGGCCCGCAACCAAATCGAGCTGCCCAGCACCATCCACTCCCGCTATCGATGAGCCTGGCTACCGTCCACTCCCGCGCCCTCGACGGCCTGGCGGCTGCGCCGGTCACCGTGGAGGTGCATCTCGCCAACGGCCTGCCGTCCTTCACGGTCGTGGGCCTGGCGGACACCGAGGTCAAGGAAGCCCGCGAGCGCGTGCGCGCCGCGCTGGCCAACAGCGGACTGGGCTTCCCGGGCAATAAAAGGATCACGGTCAATCTCGCCCCGGCCGACCTGCCCAAGGAAGGCGGCCGCTTCGACCTGCCCATGGCCCTGGGCCTGCTGGCCGCCAACGGCCAGATCGACCCGGCCCGGCTGGCCGGGCTGGAGTGCGCGGGCGAGCTGTCACTGGCCGGCGAGCTGCGCCCGGTGCGCGGCGCACTGGCGATGGCCCTGGCGTTGCGCCAGGCTGGTGCGGGGCGCGAGCTGCTGCTGCCCGAGGCCAGCGCCGCCGAGGCCGCGCTCGTCGACGGCCTGGTGGTGCGCCGGGCCAACCACCTGCTGGACGTCGTGGCCGCGCTGCAGCCCGAGGGCGAGGCCCTGCCCCGCGCGGCGGCGCTGCCGCGCGAGGCACAGGCCGGCCTGCCCGACCTGGCCGACATCAAAGGCCAGGCCGCGCCGAAGCGGGCGCTGGAGATTGCCGCGGCGGGCGGGCATTCGCTGCTGATGAGCGGGCCTCCCGGCACCGGCAAATCGATGCTCGCGCAACGCCTGGCCGGCCTGCTGCCACCGCTGGACGACAGCGAAGCCCTCGAGTCCGCGGCCGTCCTGAGCCTGACCGGCCAGTTCGACATCGCGCGCTGGGGGCTGCGGTCATTTCGCGCACCGCACCACTCGGCCTCCAGCGTCGCGCTGGTGGGCGGGGGATCGCCGCCACGGCCGGGCGAGATCTCGCTGGCCCAGCATGGGGTCTTGTTCCTCGACGAGCTGACCGAGTTCAACCGGCAAGCCCTCGAAGCCCTGCGCGAGCCGCTGGAGACCGGCCGCATCCTCATCTCTCGCGCCGCGCGGCAGGCGGAGTTCCCGGCGCGCTTCCAACTCATCGCAGCGATGAACCCCTGCCCTTGCGGCCACCTGGGCAACCCCTTGCGCGCCTGCCGCTGCTCGCCGGACCAGATCGCGCGCTATCAGGCACGGCTCAGCGGGCCGTTCCTGGACCGGCTGGACCTGCTGATTGAAGTGCCGGTCATCCCGCCGCGCGAACTGCAGGACCTCGCCCCCGGCGAACCCAGCGCCGTGGTGGCGCGGCGCGTGGCGGCGGCGCGCGAGCGGGCGATGGCGCGACAGGGCGTGGCCAACGCGCTGCTCCTGGCACAGGACCTGGCCGAGCACGCCGTGCTGGAGCCCGCAGCCAAGGCGCTGCTGGAACGCTCGGCGGAGAAGCTGGGCTGGTCGGCCCGCAGCTTCCACCGCGTGCTGCGCGTGGCGCGCACCGTGGCCGACCTGGCGGGCGCCGAGCTCATCGGCACAGCCCATGTGGCCGAAGCCATCCAGCTGCGCCGCGCGCTGCCCGGCGCGCTGGCGGCCTGAGCCGGAAAAAGGCGGCTCGACAGCCGCGCAGCGAACGGCTGAAATCCGCGCGCCCGCAGGCTGCGGGCCTGACAGCGGGAGGCACAGCACTTGGACACCACGACGCCTTATGCCGTCGACCCGGCGCACGTCATCGCCGACGAAGCGACCCTGCGCGGCCTGTTCGAACCCACGCACGCGCTGGCGCTGCAGAAATGCCAGGACCGGCTGGGCCGGCATGCGCAGGACTTCGTGCGCCGCTCGCCCTTCCTGTGCATCGGCACCCAGCACCGCGACGGCCGAGCCGACGTGAGTCCGCGCGGCGACCCTCCCGGCTTCGTCAAGGTGCTGGACGAGCGCACGCTGGCCATTCCCGACCGCCCCGGCAACAACCGGTTGGACAGCCTGTCCAACATCCTGGCCAACCCCAGCGTGGGGCTCATCTTCATCATTCCCGGCTATGACGAGACCCTGCGCGTGAACGGCCAGGCCACGCTGGTCACCGAGCCGTCCCTGCTGCGCAGCATGGCGGTGCAGGACCGCATTCCCACGCTGGCCATCGTGGTGCGGGTGACCGAGGTGTTCATGCACTGCGCCAAGGCCTTCCGGCGCTCCCACCTCTGGGATCCGGCGCATTTCCAGAACCGGCGCGACATGCCCTCGCTGGTGAAGATCATCCTGGACGAGACCACCGGCGCCCCGGCCGAGGCCGAGATGCGCAGGCTGGACGACGCGCTCGAGGACGCCTACCGCAAGACGCTGTACTGAGCGCCCGTCACAGCCGGCTGAAGCCGTTCTCGCTCAGGCGCACCTCGTCACCCACGCGCAGACCCGGGTCAGCGCGGCGCTCGAAGCGGCGCGTGCGGCCGTCGCGGTCTTCCATCTGCAGCACCCAGACCGTGTAGCTCGTCTGGTTCTTCTCGATCTCGTTGCCGGCATAGCCGCCGCCCACGGCGCCGGCCACGGTGGCCAGCTTCTTGCCGTTGCCGCCACCCACCATGTTGCCCAGCAGGCCGCCGACGACGGCGCCGCCCACGGCACCCACGCCGCTGGCTTCGCCGCGGCGGGTCTCGGTGTGCACGGCGGTCACGCGGGCGCAGCCCTGGCACAGCGCCGCGGCCACGGGCTTGGCGGCGATGGGCGCGGTGCGCGCCGGCTCGCGCGAGGCGTCTTCGCGGCGGTGTTCACGCGGCAACTCAGCCGCTGCCTGCCGCTGCGGGCCGGCATTGGCGGTGGCGGCGGGGCTGTCGGCGAGTTCGGCCGGCGGCGGGCTGTCGACGCCTTGCGAGCGGCCCACCGCGTAGGCGCCGCCGAGCAGCGCCATCACGACGGCAACGCCGGCAACGATCTGGGGGGCCTTGATGGGGGCAGTGGACATGCGGAGCTCCAACGGTTCTTGAGATGCCGTCAGCATGCCCAGCGCCGCCGGGCGCCCCTGTAGGACAGCGCCCCGGCCCGCCGGCCGCAAGGTAAGCAGATGCTTCGGGAGCGGGATCAGCCCAGCAGCGGCGCCAGCGCGCGGCGCGCGTCGGCCTCGCTCAGGCCGCAGCGCGCGGCCCAGTCGGCCAGCTGGTCGTCGCCGATGCGGCCGACGTTGAAGTAGGCCGCATCCGGGTGTGCCAGGTAGAAGCCGCTCACGCTGGCGGCCGGCGTCATGGCCATGCTGTCGGTCAGGCCCATGCCGATCTCGTCCGGCGCCAGCACCTTGAACAGGTCGGCCTTGGCAAGGTGGTCCGGGCAGGCCGGGTAGCCCGGCGCCGGGCGGATGCCGCTGTACTGCTCGGCGATCAGCGCCTCGTTGCTCAGCGCCTCGTCCGGCGCATAGCCCCAGAACTCGCGGCGCACGCGCTCGTGCAGCCACTCGGCGGCGGCTTCGGCGAGGCGGTCGGCCAGCGCCTTCAGCATGATGGACGCGTAGTCGTCATGCGCGGCCAGGAACTGCGCCTCCTTCTTGTCCACGCCCAGGCCCGCCGTCACGGCGAACAGGCCGATGTGGTCGCCCTGCTCGGCGACGAAGTCGGACAGGCAGCGGTTGGGGCGCTTCACACCGTCCACCACCGGACGCTCGGACTGCATGCGCAGGCCGCGCCAGGTCATGGGCGGCTCGCTGTGGATGGCGATGTCGTCGCCCTCGCGGGCCGCCGGGTAGAGGCCGAACACCGCATGCGCCTGCAGCCAGCGACCGTCGATGATCTTCTTCAACATGGCCTGCGCATCGGCCAACACCTTGCGCGCCTCGGTGCCGACGATCTCGTCGTCCAGGATGGCGGGGTAGGGGCCGGCCAGGTCCCAGGTCTGGAAGAACGGGCCCCAGTCGATGTACTTGGCCAGCTCGGCCAGGTCCAGGTTCTTCAGCACGCGGCGCCCGGTGAACTTCGGGGCGGGCGGCACGCGGCTCAGGTCCAGCGGCGCGGCGTTGGCGCGGGCGGCGGCCAGCGTGACCAAGGGGGTTTGTTTCTTGTTGGCGTGCAGTGCACGGGTCTTCTCGATGTCTGCGCGCAGCTCGGCGATGTAGGCGGCCGCGCGCTCGTCGGACAGCAGCTCCGAGCACACGCCCACGGCGCGCGAGGCGTCGGGCACGTAGACCACCGGGCCGTCGTAGTGCGGCGAGATCTTGACGGCGGTGTGCACGCGGCTGGTGGTGGCGCCGCCGATCAGCAGCGGCATGTGGCGCGACCGGAAGTAGTCGTCGCGCTGCATCTCGGCCGCCACGTGCTGCATCTCTTCGAGGCTGGGCGTGATGAGGCCGGACAGGCCGATGATGTCCGCGCCCTCTTCCTTGGCCTTCTTCAGGATGTCCTGGGCCGGCACCATCACGCCCATGTTCACGACCTCGTAGTTGTTGCACTGCAGGACCACCGTGACGATGTTCTTGCCGATGTCGTGCACATCACCCTTGACGGTGGCGATGACGATCTTGCCCTTGGGCTTCACGTCACCGCCGGCCGCTTCCAGCTGGCGCTTTTCTTCCTCGATGTAGGGCACGAGGTGGGCCACCGCGCTCTTCATCACGCGGGCGCTCTTGACCACCTGGGGCAGGAACATCTTGCCCTGGCCGAACAGGTCGCCGACGACGTTCATGCCGGCCATCAGCGGGCCTTCGATGACGTGCAGCGGCCGGCCGCCGGTAGCCTTGATGGCCTGCCAGGCTTCTTCGGTGTCGTCGACGATGAAGTCGGTGATGCCGTGCACCAGCGCGTGCGACAGCCGCGCGTTGACATCACCTGCGCGCCAAGCCAGGCGGGCCGAGTCGTCCTTGCCCGCGCTCTTGGCGCGGTCGGCGATTTCGATCAAGCGCTCGCCCGCATCGGGGCGGCGGTTCAACACCACGTCTTCCACGCGCTCGCGCAGCTCGGCGTCGAGGTCGTCGTAGACGCCCACCATGCCGGCATTGACGATGCCCATGTCCATGCCCGCCTGGATGGCGTGGTACAGGAACACCGTGTGGATGGCCTCCCGCACCGGCTCGTTGCCGCGGAAGCTGAACGACACGTTGGACACGCCGCCCGACACCTTGGCCCCGGGCAGGTTCTGCTTGATCCAGCGCGTAGCCTCGATGAAGTCCACCGCGTAGTTGTCGTGCTCCTCGATGCCCGTCGCGATCGCGAAGATGTTGGGGTCGAAGATGATGTCCTCGGGCGGGAAGTCCACCTCATCCACCAGGATGCGGTAGGCCCGCGCGCAGATCTCGGTCTTGCGGGCGAAGGTGTCAGCCTGGCCCTGCTCGTCGAAGGCCATGACGACCGCCGCCGCGCCGTAGCGCTTCACCAGCCGCGCCTGGCGGCGGAACTCGTCCTCGCCTTCCTTCAGTGAGATGGAGTTGACGATGCCCTTGCCCTGGATGCACTTCAGGCCCGCCTCGATGACGCTCCACTTGGACGAGTCCACCATCACCGGCACGCGGGCGATCTCGGGCTCGCTGGCCATCAGGTTCAGGAAGCGCACCATGGCCGCCTGACTGTCCAGCATGGCCTCGTCCATGTTCACGTCGATGACCTGGGCGCCGTTCTCCACCTGCTGGCGGGCCACGGCCAGCGCCTCCTCGAACTGCCCCGCCAGGATCATGCGGGCAAAGGCCTTGGAGCCGGTGACGTTGGTGCGCTCGCCGATGTTGACGAACAGCGAGCCCTCGCCGATGGCGACGGGCTCCAGGCCGGAGAGCTTCAGGGGGGGCGGCGAAATGGTCATCGAGGCGGCTCGGGCTGAGGGTCGATGAGCGCCGTTCGTCGGTATCCGAGCCTGGCGGGCCGAACACCCGTCGCAGCGCTCCTCGGAGAGCCGGGAATTCTACGCAGCGGGGCCTTCGCCAGGGTTCAAGAGCAGGTCGCAGGCCCCGAAGGCCCCGCAGAATCCGCGGCGCCATGGCTGCCGACCTCATCCCCCTGCCCGCCCACACGCTGCGCCTGGGCATGACGCTGCCCTACGACCTGTTCGACGCCGGCGGCAAGCTGCTGTTCGCCCGTGGCCAGGTGCTGCGCGACTCGCCGCTGGTGCGCAGCCTCATGGCCGGCGGTGCGTGGGTCAACGCGGCCGACACCGTGGAATACCAGCGCGCCCGCGCGCACCGGCTGGACACGCTGGTGATGCAGGACGTGCCCATCGCCGACATCGCCAAGGCCGACGCCAGCTTCCGCCTGGAGCCGCCGGCCCCGCCCCGCCCGGAGGTGGGGCCGCGGGAGGCCTGGTCGGACCTGCTGCTGCACACCCACCACCTGCTGCGCGACGGCGAGCACGACGACTTCCCCGCCCGCGTGGCCCAGCTGCGCGACGCCGCACTGAAGCGCCTGCACGCCCAGCCCGATGCCACGCTGATGCTGCTGGTGTTCGAGACCAGCCAGGCCTTCGAGGACTACAGCGCCCGCCATGCGCTGCTGACACTGGCGCTGTGCGACCTTGTCGCCCAGCAACTGCAGCTGGCCGCGCCGCTGCGCGAGACGCTGCACAACGCCGCGCTGACGATGAACCTCGGCGCCAGCGCCGCCCATGACCGCCTGGCCAACCAGGTCGACCGCGCCACGCCCGCCCAGCGCCACGCGCTCAGCGCCCACGGCGAACGCGCCGCGCAGCGGCTGGCCCAGGCCGGCGTGACCGACGAGGTCTGGCTGACGGCCGTGCGCCTGCACCACGACGCCGGCCCCGGCCCGCTGGCAGCGCGCGGCGACGGCGAGAAGCTCGCGCGGCTGCTGCGCCGCATCGACCTGTTCGGCGCCCGTCTGTCCCCGCGCCGCAGCCGCACGGCCATGAGCGGCGCCTCTGCGGCCCGCGCCGTGTTCCTGGACGAGCTGGGCCAGCCCGACGAGGCCGGCGCCGCCCTCATCAAGGCCGTCGGCCTGTACCCGCCGGGCACCCTGGTGCGGCTGACCAACGGCGAGGTGGGCATGGTGTTCAAGCGCGGCTACAGCGCCAACGAGCCGCTGGTGGCGGCCCTGATCGGCAAGAGCGGCAGCCCGCTGTCGGCGCCCGTGCCGCGCGACACCCGCCTGGCCACGCAGGCCATCGCCGCCAGCCTCGCGCCGGTGGAGCTGAGGCTGCGGGTCAACCTGGACGCGTTGCTGAAGCTGTAGCCCTCGCCCAGCTGCCGGGCGCTCGGCCCCATCCGCCCGCGGGCTTGCGTTCGCACGGCCGGGCATATATTCTGTGTATACACAATATGCACAGCAGTCTCCTCATCTCCCAGGCCGACGCGCGGCCGATGTATCTGCAGATCACCGAGCAGATCCGCCAGCGCGTGGCCGCCGGAGACTGGCCGCCGGGCAAGGAGCTGCCGTCCATCCGTGCGCTGGCGGCGGACCTGAAGGTCAGCGTCATCACGGTGAAGCGGGCCTACCTGGACCTGGAGGCCGAGGGCGTCATCGTGACCCGGCACGGCAAGGGCTCCTTCGTCGCCGACGCCCAGGGGCTGGCCGTGGACATGCGGCTGGCGCAGCTGGACGAGCACCTGGGCGCGGCCGCCGAGATCGCCCGTTCGCTGGCCCTGCCCGAGCAGGAGCTGCTCGACCGACTGCGCCATGCGCTGACCACCCAGGAGCCCGCGGCATGAGCGCGTCCCCCGTTTTCGAGATGACCGGCGTGAGCAAGGCCTTCCCCTTCTTCACGCTGAACGACGTGTCGCTGCGCCTGGCGCCCGGCCAGATCATGGGACTGGTGGGCCCCAATGGCGCCGGCAAGAGCACCACCATCCGGCTGCTGATGGGGCTGCTGACGGCCGACGCTGGCGAGGTGCGGCTGCTGGGCCGCGCCATGCCGCGCGAGCAGGCCGCCGCCAAGGCCGACGTGGGCTTCGTCAGCGACGACATGCGACTGTTCCCGCACGCCACGCTGGCCTGGCACATGGACTTCACCGCGGCCATCTACCCGGGCTGGGACGCGGCCTACGCCGCGCAGCTGCTCAAGCGCTTCGGCCTGCGCGCCGAGCAGCCGGTCAAGGGCCTGTCCACCGGCGAGCATGGCAAGGCGCTGCTGCTGCTGGCGCTGGCACGCCGCCCGCGCCTGCTGGTGCTGGATGAGCCCACATCGGGCATGGACCCCGTCGCCCGCCACGAGCTGCTGACCGAGTTCATGGACGTGCTGCGCGACGAGGACCGCGCCATCCTGTTCTCGTCCCACAACACGCTGGACGTGGAGCGCATCTCCGACCGCCTCGCCTTCATCGACCGCGGTCGCGTGGTGGCGGCCAGCGACACGGCGGACTTCCTCGAACGCTGGCGCCGCGTGCAGCTGCGCCTGCCGCCCGGGCAGGGCCTGGCGACGCTGCCCGAGGTGGTGCACTGCGAGCGCGACGGCGGCCTCGCCACCCTGACCGTGGACGGCTTCAGCGAGGCCTGGCTGGCCCGGCTGGGCGCCCCGGTGCAGGCCGTGCAGCGCATGAGCCTGGAGGAGATCTTCGTCGCCGCCGTCATGCACAGCCGCCACGTCCAGGAAGGCCTCGCCGCATGAACGCCCTCACCACCCGGCTGCTCGCCAAGGAGTTCCAACAACACCGCGCGCTGATGGCCGCCGCCACCGCCGCCGGCCTGGCCGCGCTGCCACTGGCGCTCACCGGAGGCGGCGGCTTTCATGTGGCCTTCGTCGTGTGGCTCACGGCGGTCATCGCGCTGGGCGTGATGCTGGCGATGTTCGGCGTCAGCAACGAGCGCAAGGAGCGCGCGCGCCTGTTCGTGCTCAGCCTGCCGCTGTCGCCGCTCGACTACGTGCGCATCAAGCTGCTCGGGCTGGTGGCCTGCTTCGCGCTGCCCTGGGCCGTGTTGAGCGCGGGCGCCGTGGTGCTGGTGGTGGCGCTGCCGGGCCTGGCCGACGGCCTGCTGCCCTACACCGTGCTGCTGTGCGTCTACCTGCTGCTGAACTACGCGGTGGTGCTGAGCGCGGCGCTGCACATCGCGTCCGAGGCCGGCATGGGCGGCGTGATCATCCTGACCAACATGTCGGTGTCGCTGTTCCTGGCCGGCGTCGGCCGCCTGCCCGGCATCGGCGAGCACATGGGCGCCGCCGCGCCCGTGTGGACGGCCACGTTCTGGCTGCTGCTGGCCGCCGAGCTGGCCGCCACCCTGCTGGCCCTGTGCCTGCCGCTGTTCGTCGCCGCGCGACGGCGAGACGCCCTCTAGAAGGAACTCCATGTCCACCCACCCCAACGCCGAGCGGCTCCATGCCCTCGACGCCGTGCGGAGCTTTGCCCTGTTGCTGGGCGTGGCCTTCCACGCGGCACTGTCCTTCATCCCCGGCCTGCCCCCGGGCCTGTGGGCAATGACGGACCACTCGCCCAGCGCCTTCCTCGGCGATGCGAGCTTCGTCGCGCACAGCTTCCGCATGACGCTGTTCTTCTTCATCGCCGGGTTCTTCGGCCGCCTGCTGCACCAGCGGCTGGGCACGCGCGGCTTCTGGGCAAACCGCGGCCAGCGCATCGCCCTGCCACTGATCGTCGGCTGGCTGCTGCTGTTCCCGGCCATCGCATTCGTGTGGCACCTGGGCCTGCAGAAGGTCTTCCACGGCGCGCCGCCGGCCCTGCCCGCACTGCCCCAGGCGCCCGGCGCCTTCCCGCTGACGCACCTGTGGTTCCTCTACCAGCTGCTGTGGCTGTATGCCGGCACGCTGCTGGCGCGCGGCGTGATCGTGCGGCTGGACCGGGGCCAGGCCTTGCGCAGCCTGCTGGACCGCGCCGTCACCGGCGCACTGCGCGGGCCGGCCGCCACACTGCTGCTGGGCCTGCCGCTGGCGGCCGTGCTGCTGGCCACGCCTGCCTGGTTTCCCTGGGGCGGCATCCCGACGCCCGACCGCTCGCTGATCCCCCAGCTGCCCGCCACGGTCGCCTATGGCGTGGCCTTCGTGTTCGGCTGGCTGGTGCAGCGAGCGCCCGGCGCGCTGGCCGCGCTGCGCCGCAGCGGGCTGCTGCAGGCAGCGCTGGCCGTCGCGTCGTCGGCCATCTGCCTGTACCTCATGAAGACGCAGCCGCCGCTGGGCATGCCCGACGCACCCAGGCTCGCCTTCACGCTGGCCTTCGTCACGTCCAGCTGGGCCTGGTCCCTGGCGCTCACCGGCCTGGCGCTGCGCTGGCTGTCGACGCCCAACGCCGCCGTGCGCTACGTGGCGGACGCGTCCTACTGGATCTACCTCGCGCACCTGCCCGTCGTCGCGGCGCTGCAGGTCTGGGTGGGCCACTGGCCGCTGCCCTGGGGGCTGAAGTACCCGTTCGTCGTCGCCGCCACGCTGGCGCTGCTGCTGGCGAGCTACCACCTGCTCGTGCGCCCAACCGTCATCGGCCGGGTGCTCAACGGCCGCGCCCACCCGCGCCGTGCAGCGCCCCCAGCAGCCACGCCGGTGCTCGACGGCGACAGTGTCGTCGCGTCGCTGACCGGCGTGTCCAAGCGCTACGGCACGCTGCAAGCCCTGTGCGATGTGGACTTGCAGCTGCGCCGCGGCGAGCTGCTCGCGCTGCTGGGCCCCAACGGCGCCGGCAAGTCCACGGCCATCGCGCTGTGGCTGGGCCTGCAGGAAGCCGACGCGGGCCGCGTGCAGCTGCTGGGCGGCCCGCCGCAGGACATCGCGCGCCGGCAGGGCCTGGGCGTCATGCTGCAGGACGTCGAGTGCCCCAAGGACCTGAAGGTGCGTGAGCTGGTGGCGCTGTCGTGCAGCTACTACCCGCAGCCGTTGACGGTGCCGCAGGCGCTGGACCGCGCCGGCATCGCCGCGCTGGCGGAGCGCCGCTACGGCCAGCTCTCAGGCGGCCAGAAGCGCCAGGTGCAGTTCGCGCTGGCCTTGTGCGGCCGGCCGCGCGTGCTGTTCCTGGACGAGCCCACCGTCGGCCTGGACCTGCCGGCCCGCGAGGCCCTGTGGGCCCGCATCCGCGCGCTGCTGGACGAGGGCTGCTCCATCCTGCTGACCACGCATTACCTGGAGGAAGCCGAGGCGCTGGCCACGCGCGTGGCCGTGCTGGCCCAGGGCCGCGTCATCGCCTCGGGCAGCGTGGACGCGATGCGCACGCTGGTGTCGCGCCGCCACATCCGCTGCGCGACGACGCTGCCCCAGGGCGAGGTGCGGCGCTGGCCGGGCGTCGTCGACGTGGCCGGCGACCCGACCCAGCTGTCCATCGTCACCACCGACGCCGAGGCCGTCGTGCGCCGCTTGCTGGCGGCCGACCCTCAGCTGTCCCGCCTGGAAGTGAAGCAGGCCGGCCTCAACGAGGCCTTCCATCAACTGACCCGGGAGGCCGCATGAGCACCCTGACCCACCCGCTCGCGGCGCCCGCGCGCCGCACGTCACCCTACGCCGTGGAGATGCGGCTGGAGTTGCTGCGCCTGCTGCGCTCGCCGGCCTTCGCGCTGCCGATGTTCCTGCTGCCGGTGGGCACCTACCTGCTGTTCGCATTCGCGGTCGCGGGCGAGGCGGTGGCCAAGGACCCCGACACCGGCCGCTTCATGTTCGCCGGCTTCTCGGTGATGGCCGTCACCATGGCCGCGCTGTTCGCCACCGCCCCCCACCTGGCCCTGGAGCGCGAGCAGGGCCTGCTGACCCTCAAGCGCGCCCAGCCCGCACCGCCCGGCGCCTGGCTGGCGGCCAAGATCGTCGCCGGCCTGGTGAGCGGTGCCATCGCCTACCTGCCCATCCTCGTGCTGGCCGCCTGCACCGGCCAGGCGCATCTGAGCGGCATGCAGCTCGCGGCCATGAGCGCCGTGCTGCTGGCCGGCGCCCTGCCGTTCTGCGCGCTGGGTGTCATGCTGGGCTCGTTGACCAGCGGCTCGGCCGCACCGGCCTACGCCAACCTGGTCTACCTGCCGGGCATCTACCTGTCGGGGCTGTTCTTCCCGCTGCCCAAGTCCATGCACTTCCAGACCGTGCTGTGGCCGCAGTTCCACCTGGACCAGCTGGTGTTCGCGGCCGGCGGCGTCGCCAAGTTCCGCTGGATCCCGCCCGAGATGGCCTTCGCCGTGCTGCTGGGCTTCACGGTGCTGTGCAGCGGCGTGGCGCTATGGCGCCTGCGGCAGGCGGCTTAGGCGTCGCCCAACGCAGCGTTCGTGGCGGCGTCCAAGGCGGCATCCAGCGCCGCCAGCCCCGACGCCACGGTCTGCGCGCGCACGGCCTGGCGATCACCGTCGAAGCGCTCGCGCCACACCCGCACGGCGCCGCCGGCCCGCGCCAGCGACAGCCACACGGTGCCGACCGGCTTGGCCGGGCTGCCGCCCGTAGGCCCGGCAATGCCGGTGACCGCCAGCGCCCAGTCCACGGGCGCGCGCGCCAGCAACCCGAGCGCCATGGCCTCGGCCACCGCGGCGCTGACGGCGCCGTGCGCCTCGATCAGCGCAGGCGGCACGCCGAGCAGCTCGGCCTTGGCCGCGTTGCTGTAGCTGACGATGCCGCGCTCGAACCACTGGCTGGAGCCGGCCATGTCCGTGCAGGCCGCGGCGATCAGCCCGCCCGTGCAACTCTCCGCCGTGCCCAGGCGCTCGCCACGGCGCAGCAGGCCGGCCGCAATGCGGTCCATCCGTTCATCCATCGCCTCACCCCATCAGCACGCGATACAGCGCCACGACGACCAGCGTGCAGCCGGCCGCCACGAAATCGTCCACCAGGATGCCAAGCCCCTGCGCCCAGCCGATGGGCGCACCGCGCTCGGCCTTGAAGAGACGGTCCGCCCAGCCCACCGGGCCGGGCTTGGCCGCGTCAAAGAAGCGAAACAGGCCGAAGGCCACGGCCTGGGCCAGCAGGCCGCTTGGCGCGATCAGCCACAGCACCAGCCAGAAGGCCAGCACCTCGTCCCAGACGATGGACCCCGGGTCGGGCGTGTGCAGGTGCTGGGCGCAGCGCGTGCAGGCCCACCAGCCGACCAGCGTGCCCAGGCCGATCAGCAGCGCCCAGCCGGCGTCGCCCAGCCAGATCGACAACAGGCTGAACGCGGCCCAGGCCCACAGCGTGCCGACGGTGCCAGGCGCGCGCGGCGCCAGGCCGCTGCCAAAGCCCAACGCGATCCAGCGCGCCGGGTGGCGCACCATGAAGCCCAGCGTGGGACGCACGGGCGCTTGCGGCTCGAACGGCGCGGCGCTCATGCGGCGAAATGGTCGAAGCTGCGCAGGCCATGCGCGAGGTCGCGGCCCTGGGCGTCCACCACGCGCAGGCCCGGCGCGGCCTCGATGACGCCGACACGCGTCAGCGGCACGCCCACGTCCGGCAGCCGGGCGCCGGGCGGCGCGGTGAACACCAGCTCGTAGTCGTCGCCACCGGCGAGCACGCAGGTGTGCTGCAGCGCGGCGGGCTGCGCGGCCAGCACGGCGCTGCGCGGCAACGCGTCGACATCGAGGCGCGCGCCGACGCCGGACGCGGCCAGCAGGTGGCCCAGGTCGCCCAGCAGGCCGTCGGAGAGGTCCAGCGCCGCCGTGGCGACGCCGCGCAGCGCCTGGCCCAGCGCGACGCGCGGCGTGGGGCATTCCATCGCCAGGCGCACGCGCTCGAAGGCATCGCCGGCCAGCGCCACCGTGCCGCGGAACACCTCCAGTGCCAGCCGCGCATCGCCCAGCATGCCGGACACCCAGATCTCGTCGCCCACCCGCGCGCCGCTGCGCAGCAGCGCCTGGCCGCCCGGCGCCTCGCCGAACACGGTGATGCACAGGTTCAGCGGGCCCTGCGTCGTGTCGCCGCCCACCAGCGGGCAGCCGTGTGCATCGGCCAGCGCGAGCAGCCCGCGCGAGAAACCGGCCAGCCAGGCTTCGTCAACGCGCGGCAGCGCCAGCGCCAAAGTGAAGCCTCGCGGCGCGGCGCCGCAGGCGGCCAGGTCGCTGAGGTTGACGGCCAGCGCCTTGTGGCCCAGCCGCGCCGGATCGACAGTCGACAGGAAATGCCGCCCTTCCACCAGCATGTCGCTGGACACCAGCCAGCGTGCGCCCGGCGTGGGCGCCAGCACCGCGCAGTCGTCGCCCACGCCGACATCCACGCCGGCAGCCGCAGGGCGCTGGAAGTAGCGCCGGATCAGATCGAATTCACCCATCGCCGCGATTGTCTTGCGTGTGGACATCCGCAGCGACCACGCCCGGATGGCGGTGGCATGATTCCCACCCCGCCGGCCTTGCGCCTCCGTTCTGCCCGTTCCGCCATGCCCAGCTCCGAAGAAAAACGCGCCCAACTCCGCCAGGCCGCCCTCGAATATCACGAGTTCCCGACGCCCGGCAAAGTGGCCATCGCGGCCACCAAGTCGCTGGTCAACCAGCGTGACCTGGCGCTGGCCTACTCGCCCGGCGTGGCCGCCGCCTGCGAAGAAATCGTCGCCGACCCGGCCAACGCCTTCCGCTACACCTCGCGCGGCAATCTCGTCGCCGTCATCTCCAACGGCACGGCCGTGCTGGGCCTGGGCAACATCGGCCCGCTGGCGTCCAAGCCGGTGATGGAAGGCAAGGGCGTGCTGTTCAAGAAGTTCGCCGGCATCGACGTCTTCGACCTCGAAGTGGCCGAGAACGACCTGGACAAGCTCGTCGACGTGATCGCCGCGCTGGAGCCGACCTTTGGCGGCATCAACCTCGAGGACATCAAGGCGCCGGACTGCTTCTACGTCGAGCGCGAACTGCGCAAGCGCATGAAGATCCCCGTCTTCCACGATGACCAGCACGGCACGGCCATCGTCGTCGGCGCGGCCTTCCTGAACGGCCTCAAGGTCGTTGGCAAGGACATCAAGCAGGTCAAGCTCGTCACGTCCGGCGCCGGTGCTGCGGCGCTGGCCTGCCTGGGCCTGCTCGTCAAGCTGGGCCTGCCGCGCGAAAACATCTTCGTGACCGACCTGGCCGGCGTCGTCTACGAGGGCCGCACCGAGCTGATGGACCCGGACAAGGCCGAGTACGCCCAGAAGACCGACGCGCGCTCGCTGCGCGAGGTCATCCAGGGAGCCGACGTGTTCCTGGGCCTGTCGGCTGGCGGCGTGCTGAAGGCCGACATGGTGGCGGCGATGGCCGACAAGCCGCTGATCTTCGCGCTGGCCAACCCGACGCCCGAGATCCTGCCCGAGGAAGTGCAGAAGGTGCGCTCCGACGCCATCATGGCCACGGGCCGCACGGACTACCCCAACCAGGTCAACAACGTCCTGTGCTTCCCCTACATCTTCCGCGGCGCGCTGGACTCGGGCGCGACGACCATCAACGTCGAGATGGAGATCGCCGCCGTCCACGCCATCGCCGAGCTGGCCCAGGCCGAGCAGAGTGAAGTGGTGGCCGCCGCCTACGTGGGCGCGACGTTGTCCTTCGGGCCGGAATACCTGATCCCCAAGCCCTTCGACCCGCGCCTGATGACGCGCATCGCGCCGGCCGTGGCCAAGGCGGCCGAGGACTCCGGCGTCGCCACCCGCCCCATCCAGGACTGGGATGCCTACCGCGAGAAGCTGCAGAGCTTCGTCTACGCGTCCGGCAACACGATGAAGCCCATTTTCACCGCCGCCAAGCGCGCGCCCAACAAGCGCGTCGCCTATGCCGAAGGTGAGGAAGAGCGCGTGCTGCGCGCGGCCCAGGTCGTCGTCGACGAAGGCCTGGCCCGCCCGACGCTGATCGGCCGCCCGTCCGTCATCGCCGAGCGCGTGGAGCGCTTCGGCCTGCGCCTGCAGCACGGCCGCGACTACGACGTCGTCAACGTCGAGCACGACGACCGCTACCGCGATTACTGGCAGACCTACCTGCGCATGACCGAGCGCAAGGGCGTCACCCAGCAACTCGCCAAGATCGAGATGCGCCGCCGCCTGACGCTGATCAGCGCCATGATGCTGCACAAGGGCGAGGTCGACGGCATGCTGTGCGGCACATGGGGCACGACGGCCACCCACCTGTCCTACATCGACCAGGTCATCGGCAAGCGCGCCGGCGTCAAGACGTATGCGTGCATGAACGGCCTGATCCTGCCGGGCCGTCAGGTCATGCTGGTCGACACGCATGTCAACTACGACCCCACCGCCGAGCAGCTGGCCGAGATCACCATCATGGCCGCGCAGGAGATGTGCCGCTTCGGCCAGGTGCCCAAGGCCGCGCTGCTGTCGCACAGCAACTTCGGCACCAGCGACAAGCCCTCGGCGATCAAGATGCGCGACACGCTGGCGCTGATCCAGCAACTGGCGCCGTGGCTCGAAGTCGACGGCGAGATGCACGGCGACACCGCGCTGGACGCCGGCTACCGCAAGCAGCTGATGCCGCACAGCCCGCTGACTGGCGAAGCCAACCTGCTGGTGCTGCCCAACATCGACGCCGCCAACATCTCCTACAACCTGCTGAAGACTGCCGCCGGCGGCGGCATCGCCATCGGCCCGGTGCTGCTGGGGGCGGCCAAGCCGGTGCACATCCTGACGCCATCGGCCACCGTGCGACGCATCGTCAACATGACGGCGCTGACCGTTGCCGACGCCAACGCGGCACGAGGCTGAGGGGCGCTGGGCTTGGGACGGGCCGGACAAGCTCGCCCGGACTCCCCCAATTGACAGAAGTTTTCATTCCAAAATTTCTGTCACCGCCCCGTCACAACTCTTTTCAGAACAAGCACTTGCGCGCATGTAAGCACGGGCTCACATGCCCTTGCGCGGAACTCCGGCACCCCGAGCCGGCTTGAGCTTTCGGGGTCGCTTCGGTACCATATCGGTTTCGAATCAAGGGTAAACCCGTGTCTTTGCTCTCGTGGCTGGCGCGCTCCGGCGCCTCGGCGGTCACCACCGCCCTGCTGCTTTCCGGCCTCGCCGGAGGTGTGCAGGCCAGGGAAGCAGCCCCCACCGACTCGCCCGCTCTGGCTGAAATATCGCTGAGCGAGCTGCCCGCCCAGGCTCAGGAAACCCACCGGCTCGTGTTGGCCGGCGGCCCATTTCCCTACAGCAAGGACGGCACGGTGTTCGGCAATCGCGAACGACTGCTGCCCCGCAAGGCGCGCGGCTTCTATCGCGAATACACGGTCAAGACCCCTGGCGCACGCAACCGGGGCGCTCGCCGCCTCGTCTGTGGCGGCACACCGCCCACGTCGCCCGAGGTCTGTTATTACACCGGTGACCACTACGCCAGCTTCCAGCGCATTCGCGCCGGGGCCGGCCGGTGAAGCCAAGGTTCAGCTGTTTTGTGACTTGAAAGGAGGAACGCGACCATGCTTTTGCAGACCGTCCGTCCCAATATCGTGCAGGCCATACGGGCCTACCGGGTCGAGGACTTGATGCAGGCCGCTCAAGAGGCGGGCCAGCATTTCCTGTACGCCAATCTGTCGGAGGCGCAGTCCAAGCAGGACGTGCTGGACGGCATCGCGCAGGCCTTCCTCTTCCCTGCTCACTTCGGCAAGAACCTGGACGCCCTGCATGACTGCATGACCGACCTCGTCCACAAGGCCGGCAGCCAGCCGGGCTTCGTCGTGGTGCTGGAGCAGTTGCCCGACAACGTGCGTTTCGATCGCGAGGCCCGCGAGCAGCTGCTCGACGTCTTCCGCGACACGGCCGACTACTGGGCCGACAGGAAGATCCCCTTCCGGTGCTTCTATTCTTTTCAGTAGCCCGCTCCCAAGAAAACGGGTCATGGGAGCGGGCTGCTGAGGTGGCCCCGGTGGTTGAAAAGCCTGCGCCGAAAAGCGCGAAGTCGACAATTGGCAACCCCAACTTCGGCGTGAACATGCCGATGATGTGCAGCGCCTTCGACACGTCGATGTGGCTGAGCGCGGCCTGACCGCGCGTACGTCACGTTCGGCGGCCTGACGCGCCGAACGCCAGCCAAAAGAAAACGGGACCCTTGGGTCCCGTTTGTCATTGCGGCGGCGCCACTTCCAGCGCCAGCGCGACGAACTCGTGCACCGGCACTTCCTCGGCCCGGCGCTGCAGGTCGAAGCGGCCCTGGTAGCCGCGCTCGGCCAGCCATTTGCCCAGGCTGTGGCGCAGCAGCTTGCGGCGCTGCGAGAACGCGCTGGCGACGAGTTCGCCCAGCAGCGCCGGGTCCAGCGCCGGCGGGGCCTTGAGCGGCTGCATGCGCACGATGGCCGAGTCCACGCGCGGCGGTGGATCGAACGCCTCGGGCGGCACATCCAGCACCGACTCGATGTCGTAGCGCCACTGCAGCATGACGCTGAGGCGCCCGTAGTCCTTGCTGCCAGGGCCGGCGGCCATGCGGTCGACGACTTCCTTCTGCAGCATGAAGTGCTGGTCGACGACATCGTCCACCGCGTCCAGCAGGTGAAACAGGATGGGCGTGGAGATGTTGTAGGGCAGGTTGCCGACAACGCGCAGCTTCGCACCCTTGGCCACGGCCAGCGCGCGGAAGTCGACCTTGAGCACGTCGCTCTCGATGACCTCCACGTCGTCACGCTTGCGCAGGCGCGCGGCGAGGTCGCGGTCCAGCTCGATGACGGTCAGCTTGGGCGACTCGGCCGGGATGCGCGCCAGCAGCGGCAGCGTCATCGCGCCCAGGCCCGGGCCGATCTCCACCAGCGTCTCGCCGGCCTGCGGCGCGATGAGGTCGATGATGGCGTCGATCAGCGCCGTGTCGGTCAGAAAGTGCTGACCGAAGCGCTTGCGGGGGATGTGGCTCTTCAATCCAGCCACTCACGCACTTCGACGAAGGCCTTGGCGCGCAGTTCCTTGACCCAGTCCTGGTAGACCTCGTCGTACTTCTGCTCGCGCAGCGCACCGCGGGCCTGGTCGCGGAGCACCTTGGGGTCCACCTCGACGGTGCGACGCTCCAGCACCTGGATCAGGTGCACGCCAAAACGCGACATGACGGGGCCGGAGATGCCGTTCAGCGCCAGCGCGTTCATGGCCTCCTCGAACTCGGGCACGAAGCCACCCGCGCCCATCCAGCCCAGGTCACCACCGCCTTCGGCGCTGCCGTCCTCGGAGTTGGCCTTGGCGAGGTCCTCGAACTTGGCCTGGCCGGCCTCGATCTGACGCTTCATCTCGGCCAGGCGGCGCGCGGCGACCTCGGCGGTCAGCTGGGCCGAGGGGCGCAGCAGGATGTGGCGGGCGCGCGTCTGCAGGCTCTGCGTCATGGACCCGGCGCCCTGGCGCTCAACGACCTTGAGGATGTGGAAGCCCGCGCCGCTGCGCAGCAGGGCCGGGGCGACCTGGCCGCTCTTCAGGTCCTTGACGGCGCTGACGAAGATGTCAGGCAGGCGGTCGACCGGGCGCAGGCCGATCTCGCCGCCACGGGCCTTGTTGCCGTCCTCCGAGACCTCGCGCGCGACCTTGGCGAAATCCTCACCGCCCTGGACACGGGCCAGCGCCGCCTCGGCAATCGCGCGCCGCTCAGCGACGACGGCCTCGGCGGCGCCGTCGGGCACCGTCACCAGCACCTGCGCCAGGTTGACCTGCCCGCCCTGCTCCAGCGCCTGGCGCTTCTTGTCCAGCCAGGCGTCGATCTCGGCATCGCTGACCTTGATGCGGCCCTGCACCTCGCGCTCACGCACGCGCTCGGTCATCATCTGGTCGCGCAGGTTCTCGCGAAAGCTCTTGTAGTCGGTGCCGTCCTGCTTGAGGCGCTGCAGCAGCTGCGGCATGGTCAGCTTGTTCTGCGCGGCCACGTTGGCAACGACGCGGTCCAGCTCAGCCTCGTCCACCTTGTTGCCGGTCTCGCGCGCATGGGTCACGAGCACGCGATCCTCGATCAGCGCCTCCAGCGCCTGCTTGCGCAGGCCAGCCGTCTCGGGCATGACCTCGCCCTTCTGGCGGGCCTCCTGGCGCAGCCGCTCCGTGCGGGCGATGACCTCGCTGGCGGCCACGACGTCCTGGTTGACGACGGCGGCGATGTAGTCCCCCGGCTGCAGCGTGGGAGCCGTCTGGGCCGTGGCGCCGAGGGCGGCCAGGGCCAGCGTCACTGCGAGGAAAGTGGGAGCAAGGCGATGGATCATGGGAGGAAGTCTGAACTCGGCGAACGGTCGGAACTCAGCCGGCGGTAACCGGGCACATTGTCCTTCAAGACCTTCAGGGCATTGGAGCCCAGCTGGCTGAGGCCCACGAGCTCCAGCTGCAGCATGAGCCGGGTGTTGGTCTCGGCCCGGCCGGTCGACAGCCGCTCGACGCCGAAGCGCAGCAGCCAGCAGCCGGCGTCGTACTCGAAGCCGGCCACGGAGTCGGTCAGCCGCTTGTCGCGCAGCGAGTACTGCACGCGCCCGGCGCTGTACCACGCACCGCCGCAGCTCTGGCTGTTGGCGCCGCGCTGGGTGACGGGCTGGCCGTAGATGGGCCACTGCCAGGCCAGCTCGACCTGCTCGCTCTGCGCGCGCGCCAGCCGGTAGGCGACGCTCAAGGTCTTGAACGGCCCCGGCGAGTAGCGGGCTCGCACCACCGAGCGCACGTAGCGGTTGGTCTCAGGGTTGAACTCCAGCGTGCTGTCGGCCCACCAGCGCTCGTCCAGGCGCGCGGCGGCGGCCAGCAGCAGGTCGGAGAAGCGCTGCGTGACCGGCTGGCCATCGGGCGTGACGCGCTGGTCGCGGAACAGCACGCGCTGCACGGCGCCCACGCGCAGGATCTCCTCGCCCTGCGACGCACTGATCCAGCGGCTGGTGGCGCCGAAGCTCAGCGCATGCATGTCCGACACCCGGTCCACGCCCGAGAACTGGTTGTCGGTGTAGATGGAGTCGAAGTTGAAGTCCTTGGGCGCCGAGTCGAAGTTGGGCAGGCTCAGCTGGTCGCGGTACGGCGTGTTCACGTACAGCAGGCGCGGCTCCAGGCTCTGGCGCATCGCGCGGCCGAACAGCTTGGTGTCGCGCTCGAACACCCAGCCGTGATCGACACTGAGCGTCGGGATCAGCCGGCTCATGCGACGGCGGCCATCGGCCAGCGGCTGATCCAGGTCATAGGCCGCCGCGTTGACGGACACGCGCGGGATCAGCCACCAGGCCTCGCCACCCACGGGCGCCGCCACATGCCCCAGCGCGTGCATGCGCTGGCCGCCCTGCGCCTGGCCGGCCAGTGCCGAGCCCGGCAGGTCGAAGCGGTTGTATTCCAGCTCCAGCCCGCCCTCCAGCCGCGCCTTGCGGCCCCAGGGGCGGAAGCTGTCCAGCACGGCCTCGTCGGCGGCGGTGGACACGCGCACGCCCAGCTGCGGGCTGCGCTGGTAGGGCGAGTCGAAGCGCGACAGCGCGTCGCTGCCCTGCAGCGTCTGCCAGCGCTGCACGCGGGCGTAGCTGTCGATGACGCCCCAGGACAGCTCGCGGTGGCGCTGCAGCGAGAAGTCGTTGGCCAGCAGCCGCGGCGTCTGGCTCTCGACACGGCGCGACAAGTCCTTCCAGTAGTCGTCGTCGGACACGCGCTCGCTCTTGAGGCGGTAGCGCCAGTCGCCCAGCGTGCCGTCGTTCTCGAGCTTGAGGCTCCAGCGCGAGTTGCCGTAGACGCGGTCGCCGGGCAGCAGGTCGACGTTGATACGGCCGGCGTGGCCGGGCTCCAGGTAGCGGAACTCGGCGTCCACGCCCACACCGCGCTTGGTCATCGCGAACGGCGCCACCGTGGCATCGCGGTTGGGCGCGATGTTCCAGTAGTAGGGCACGCCCAGCTCCAGGCCGGAGCGGTTGTCCAGGAAGATGTTGGGCGGCAGCCAGCCCGACTTGCGGGCCGAGCTCAGCGGGAAGCTCAGTGCCGGCGCGGCCAGCAGCGGCACGCCGAGGAAGCGCAGCACGGCGCCATCGGCCTGGCCCTCGTTGCCGGCCATGTCCAGGCGCAGCTGCTTGGCGGTGATCTGCCAGGCAGGCTCCTGATCTTCCACAACCGGGCAGCTGCTGTAGCTGGCCTGTGTGGCGCTGAAGCGGTTGCTGTCGTGGAAGCGCACCACCTGCGCCTTGCCGGCGCCGCCGGTCGTCGCCAGGAAGAAGCTCGGGGTCAGGAACTCGCCCTCGAAGCGGTTCACATACATCTGCAGCAGCGGGCCGGTGAACAGGTTGCCGTTGTGCTGGATGCGGACGTTGCCCTCGGCGCGCGCCAGGTCCTCGACGACGCGGTAGCTCAGCTTGTCGGCATTCAGCAGCAGCTCGCCATAGCGCAGCTCCACGCCGTCCTCGGCCTGGGCATCCTGGTCGGTCTGGGCCGTGAGCTTGCCGGCCGTGATGACCATGGCCGGCTTGGTGGTCGGCTTGGCCGGCGCCGTCAGCAGCCGGCTGCCGCGCAGCGTCACGGCCTCCTCGGCCGGCCGGGCCGACACCGGCCCCCAGGCACACAGGGCCAGGGCGATCAGCGCGGACAGCGGGCGGGGGTGGGGCGTTCGGGGCAGGCGCGGCACAGGCGGCAAGGGGGCACGAAGTCAGTGGGTTTGCCGGGGCCGGCTTCTTAGAATTTCATTATCCACGAGCCCTTTCCTGCCCATGACCTCCCCAGCCACCTCCGCCGACACCCTCCTGCGCGACGCCTGCGCCGCCCTGCGCGCGCAGCCGCCGGCCCGGCTGCCGCCCGACGCGGCCGCGCTGCAGGCCGGCCTGGCGCGCATCGCCGAGGCCGGGCTGGACACCGTGCTGCAGCGCCTGATCGACGAGGCGCCGCAGGGCTCGCCCACCGACGGCATCGCCGCCCTGCTGCGCCCGGCCACGCAGAGCCGGGACGAGGCCGAGGAGATCGACGTCGCCGTGCGCCACTGGGAGGCCTGCCGCGCCGCCGGGCAACTGCACGACGAGCTGGCCGCCGACTTCGGCGAGTACTGGCGACGCCTGGAATGGAGCGCGCTGCGCCACCACCTGACGCTGCTGGGCCAGGGCCATGCCGAGGAACGCCGGCTGCTGGCCTACATCGTCAAGACGGCCTCGCGCTACGTGGCGCTGGGCGCGCTGAAGCGCGCGATGGAGGCGCGCTTCCCCGAGTTTTTCGAGCTGGGCTTCAGCCTCAGGTAGTCAGGGGCAGGTCGCGCAGCCGGCTGCCACCAGCCAGGGGTCGCGGTCCTCGCCGCCGAAGACCTGCAGCAGGAAGTCCAGAAAGGCGCGCGTGCGCGCCGGCACGTACTTGCGCGTGGGCATGCCGGCCCACAGCGTGGTGCTGAACAGCCGCCACTGCGGCATGACGCGCTCCAGCGCCTGCTCCAGCAGCGCGTCTTCCACCATGAAGCTGGGCAGGCCGGCCACGCCCAGGCCGTGCAGGGCGGCGGCGTAGTTGGTGTCCATGTGCGTGGTGGACAGCGCCGCGCGCGACGGCACGATGGGCAGCGTGACCTCCTCGGCCCCGTCGCCGCGCTGCAACGTCAGCCCGCGCATCAGGATGGACGTGGGCGGCAGCAGCGCGTCATGCTCCTTAAGCTGCAGCGGGTGTTGCGGGCGGCCGCGCTGGTCCAGGTAGTCCGGCGACGCGCACATGATGAACTCGCTGCGCGCCAGGCGGCGGGCGATGAAGTCACCGTCGGGCAGGTCGCGGGTCAGGAAGATGGTGAGGTCGTAGCCATCGTCCACCGTCTCCACCGGCCCGGGCGACGTGATCTCCAGCGTCACGGCCGGGTAGTCGCGGTGAAAGCGCGGCAGGTGCTTGGCGAGCTGGTGCACCGCGATGGCCGGCGGGCACAGGATGCGCAGCAGCCCGCGCACCTCCTGCGTGGCCGACGCGGCCAGCGCCGCCGCCTCGTCCACATCGGCCAGGATGCGCCGCGCGCGCTCCAGGTAGGCCTCGCCGATCTCGGTCAGCGCCAGCCGTCGCGTCGTGCGGTTCAGCAGCCGCGTGCCGAGGTGCTCCTCCAGCTCGGCCACCAGCCGCGTGACGACGGCCGGCGCCAGGTCCAGCGCCCGCGCCGCGCCGGCAAAGCTGCCCTCATCGATGACGCGGACGAAGACCTTGATGGCCCGGAGCTGGTCCATCCGGCGCGGGCGATCAGGGATGGGCGGCCATCACCTGCGCGACTGCAGCGGTCAGCCGCTTGCCGTAGGGCACGTGCAGGAACTCGTTGGGGCCGTGGGCGTTGCTCTTGGGGCCCAGCACGCCGCACACCATCATCTGCGCGCTCGGGAAGCCCTTTTGCAGCATGCTCATCAGCGGGATGGTGCCGCCCTGGCCGATGTAGCCCACCGGCGCGCCGAAGTGCGTCTGGCTGGCGTCGTTCAGCGCCTGGCTGAGCCAAGGCGACAGGTCGGGCGTGTTCCAGCCAGTGGCGCCGAAGGCCCCGGCGCGGCCGTCGGGCACGAAGGTGACCTTGGCGTTGTACGGCGCGTTGTCTTCCAGCAGCGCCTTGAGCTTGAGTGCGGCCTCGTTGCCGTCGATCAGCGGCGGCAGGCGCAGGCTGAGCTTGAAGGCGGTGTAAGGGCGCAACACATTGCCGGCGTTCTTCAGCTCGGGGAAGCCGTCCACGCCCACCACCGACAGCGTCGGCCGCCAGGTGCGGTTGAGCAGCACTTCCACCGGGTCGGTCGTCACCGGCAGCACCGGTCCGCCATCGGCGCCGCAGGCCCAGGGCATGCGCTTGTAGACCTCGTCCTTCAGGATGGCCGCGGTGGCCTGGGCCTGTTCCAGGCGTGCGCCGGGGATCTCGCAGTGGAAGCTCTCGGGCAGCAGGCGGCCGGTCTTGCTGTCTTCCAGCCGGTCCAGCACCTGGCGCAGGATGCGGAAGGAGGACGGCACGCAGCCTGACGCATCACCGCTGTGGATGCCCTCGCTCAGCACCTCGACCTTGAGCACGCCCGACACCATGCCGCGCAGCGAGGTGGTGAGCCACAGCTGGTCGTAGTTGCCGGCGCCGGAGTCCAGGCAGACCACCAAAGACACATTGCCCAGGCGCGGCTTGAGGATGTCGATGTAGGCCGGCAGGTCGTAGGAGCCGCTTTCCTCGCAGGTCTCGATGATGCCCACGCAGCGCGGGCGCGGAATGCCCTGCTGGTCCAGCGCCATGATGGCGGTGAGCGAGGCGTAGACCGCGTAGCCGTCGTCCGCACCGCCGCGGCCATAGAGCAGGCCGTTCTCGTACTTGGGCGTCCAGGGGCCGAGGTCGTTGCGCCAGCCGCTGAACTCGGGCTGCTTGTCCAGGTGGCCGTACAGCACGATGGTGTCGTCGCTGCCCGGCTTGGTGGACGGCACCTCGAAAAAGATCACCGGCGTGCGACCCGGGATGCGCACCACCTCCAGCGTCAGGCCCGCGACCTTCTTGCTCTCCACCCACGCCGCGGCCTGGGTCAACACCTTCTCCAGGTGGCCATTGGCCGCCCAGTCGGCGTCGAACATGGGGCTCTTGGCGGGGATGGCGATGTAGTCGGTCAGCGCGGGGACGATCTCGTCGTCCCAGACCTGGGCGGCAAACGCGCCGAGCGCGGTGGCCTCGTCGGCCTGCAGGGGCAGGTGGGGATCTCGTGCATTCATGGCGGAACTCCTGTGTCGGCGCTTGTGGCGCGCGCCGGCCAGTTTAGGCGCTCCCATAATGGGCTGTTACACCCTCACCCATGCGCCTGACCCGCCTGTTCCTGCTGACGACCGGCCTGCTGCTGGCGCTCGTCTCCGCGCTGCTGCTGCGCTCCATCTGGATGGATGGGCGGCAGGTGGCGGCCGCGGAGCTGGGGCTGGCCGCCATGGAGCGCGCCTATCTGGTGATGAAGGTGGCCGAGAAGGCCTCTGCCGAGCGCGGGCCGGCCATCCCGGTGCTCAACGACACCGAGCCTGCCGACCCCGCCAAACGCGAGCGGCTGCAGGCCTTCCGCCACACCACCGACGCCGCCTTCGACGAAGCGCTGACCGCGCTCACCGGCCTGAGCGACGCCGCCTCGCTGTCCACACTGGCCCAGCTGCAGAAGGCGCGGCGGGAGCTGGCGCATGCGCGCGTGGAGGTCGACCGCGTCGCCGCGCTGCCCCACGCCCGGCGCAGCGCACCGGGCCAGCGGCTGACGCGCGCGCCCATCGACCTGATGTTTGCCGTCATCGACACGGTGCTGGCCGGCGTCACCACGCAGTCCGCCGCCGCCGAGGCGGTCTACCCCGAACTGGCCATGCCGCTGGTCGGCGCGCGCTACGCGGCCGAGCTGCGCGAGTACGCCGGCCGGCTGGGCTCGCAGTTCACCGCCCCACTGGCCACCGGCCAGCCACTGGGCCGCGAGGAACAGCGCGAGATTCCACTGCTGCTGGGGCGCATCGAGCAACTGCGCAAGCTCATCGAGCTGCAGGCCCGCGCGGGCCACACGCCGGCACCGCTGCAGGCCGCCATCGCCGCGATGGAGGCGCAGTACTTCGCCGCCGACCTGCCCTTCATCGAGCAGCTCACCGAGCGCGGCATCACCGGCCAGCCCTATGGCCTGGACTCGGCCGCGTTTGTCGCCCGCTACGTGCCGCCGATGAAGAGCATCGTCGCGCTGCGCGATGCGCTGTTCGCCGCCGCGCGCGACAGCGCCACCGAGCGTGTCGCTGCGGCGCGCCTGCGCATGGCGATCAATGCCGGGCTGGGGCTGGCGGTGCTGTGCATCGAGCTGACGGTGTTCCTGCTGATCCGCCACCGTGTGCTGCTGCCACTGCTGCGCAGCACGCGCGCCATGAACGCCGTGATGCGTGGCGAACACATCCAGCCCGCGGCCAACTCCGCCACCATGTTGCGCACCGACGAGATCGGCGACATGGCGCGGGCGGTCACCGCGCTGCAGGAGGCCACCCAGCGCAGCCGCGCGCTCGAGGCCGAGCGCGAGCAGCTCATCGCGCAGCTGCGCCAGGCCAGCGACACCGACTTCCTGACCGGCCTGCTCAATCGCCGCGCCTTCAGCGAGCAGGCGGCACGGCTGCTCGCCCAGGCACGCCGCCACGGGTGGCCGGTGGCCCTCATCGTGTTCGACATGGACCACTTCAAGCGCATCAACGACGAGCACGGCCACCCGGCCGGTGACGCGGTGCTGTGCGCGGCCGCCGAGATTGCGCGCGGCCAGGTGCGCCAGGGGGAACTGCTGGCGCGCCACGGCGGCGAGGAGTTCATCCTGCTGGCCGTGGGCTGCCGGCCCGACGAAGCCCGCCAGCTGGCCGAACGGCTGCGCCTGGCCCTGGCCACGCAGCCCGTGCAGCTGCCCGACGGCACGCCACTGCAGATCACCGCCAGCTTCGGCCTGGCCTGGGTGGAAGCGCGCCAGCCGGTCGAGCTGGACGAGCTCTACCGCAACGCCGACCGCGCGCTCTACGCCGCCAAGTCAGACGGCCGCAACCAGGTGCGCTGTGCAGACCCGCCACCACAGCCGCTGCGGGAAGCGGGCTAGCGTCATCAAGCCTGCGGCAAGATCGGGGAAAACGACGGCCCAGGGCCGCAGAGTCGCCACTTAGTCTCCGGTCACGATGACACGTCAGCTGCTGCATGCCCTGCTCGCCCTCATCAGCCTGCTGCTGGCAGGTTGCGCCTCCGGCCCCAAGTTCACCGTGGACGATGGCCGCCCGGTCAACGAGCAGCTGCTGGCCGGCATGCGGGCCTACGGGGCCGGAGAACGCCTCATCCGCCCGGCCATCGCCCGCAGCGCCGCGCTGAAGGACAAGGACTGCGACAAGCAGTGGGAGCTGCCCTTCGCGGTGGCCACCAGCGCCGGCTGGAGCGACAACGACCGCGTGGCCTGGGCGCGCGCGCTGCAGGTGGATGAGCGCCTCACCGTCATCGCCGTCACACAGGACTCGCCGCTGCCCGCCGGCACCCGCCTCGTCAACATTGCCGGGCGCGCCAGCGACGACGGCGAGCAACTGCTGGAATGGCTGGCCGAGGTGCGCGACGCCGGCCAGCCCTTCAACGTCGGCACGGCCGCCGGCAAGACCGTGCTGATCCACCCCTTCGAGGTCTGCCGCGGCTACACGCGCTTCGCGCCGCCCAACACGCCGCAGATGCAGGACTACCACTGGCTGCTCAGCCTGCACCCGCTGGAGGTCATCCAGGCCGAGCCCACGCCCGACGAGGCCCTGTGGGCGGTGCTGTGGACGCAGGGCCTGTCCGAGGAGGGCGGCGCGCGCATGAAGACCTACCACTACGCGGTCAAGATCGCCGGCACGCTCTACAACCTGGCCACGCTGGCCTCGGGCGTCAAGGCCGCCGCGCTGGCGGCCGACGCAGCGCTCAGCGCCGCCAAGAGCGCGGCCGCGAACGTGGCCAGCGAGTTCCTGAAAAACCAGCTCATCGAGCAGGGCCGGGCGCTGGCCGCGCAGAAGCTGCGCGAAGGCCTGATGGATGCCGCGCAAAACCTGACCCGCCAGCAGGTGCTCAACGTCATGCAGGCGGCGGCCGCCAACCGCGGCTCGCTGTCGGGCATCTCGCGCATCGCCGCCACCGCCTTCGAGCGCGCCGACGCCTGGGCCTTCACGCGCATGGCCGCTCTCGGCGCGCCGCCACTGGCCGGTTTCACGCTGCACCAGAAGCTCATCGAACGCAGCCTGGCGCAGAACGCGCTGCTGTTCGACGCCGACCGCCTGACCGCGCTGAACAAGCTGGCCGCCGGGCGCGGCTTCGAGGGCGAAGTGACGGCCATCCTGGGTGGCTTCCGCGCCGACACGCTGGCGGCCCAGATCGGCGCCATGCCGCTGGCCTCCACGCAGACCGCCTTCTCGTTCGACAGCCCCGACGACCCCGGCGCCGGCCGCTTCTCGCGCGGCCTGGTGGACGCCATGCTCGACATGCCCGCCGAATCGGGCCGACGCAAGAAATGACTGTCCGACTCGCTGCCCTGCTGTGCCTGGCGCTCGCTGCGACCGCGCCCGCGCAGGCCCAGACACCGCCCGAGCCTGCGGCGTCCGCGCCGGAGCCGGCCGCCTCCGCGCCTTCCCTGCCCGAGCCCGTCCCCACGCCGGCCCCGCCGCCGCCCAGCTGCGCCCAGCTCACCAGCCGCGCACTGTCGGCCGACCTGAAGGCTGCCACGGCCCAGTCGCAGAACCAGCCGCTGCAGACCCAGGTCAAGCTCTACGACGAGGCCGTGGCGCAGTGGGGCGCAGCCATCGCGGCCTGCGACGGCCGCGCCCGCGACCGTGCCCAGCGCAACCTCGCCGACAGCCAAAAGGCCCATGACGCGCTGGTCGAGAAGCTGCAGGCCGGCAGCCAGTGCGAAGGCGCCCACCGTGACGCCAGCGCGCTGCAGGAATTGGCCGGCACCGCCTTCAGCGAGCGCCGCTTCGCCGACGCCGCCAGCCTCTACCGCAAGGCCGAGGGCATGTGGGAGCTGGCCGCCGAGCAATGCAGCGGCAGCCAGCAGCAGACCGCGCAACGACGCCGCGAGCAGAGCGAAGTGGACGGCCACAACGCAGAGTTCTGCGCGCCGCCCTTCGAGCGGGCGCGGGAGTTCTCCGGCAAGCTGCGCAACAGTGCCGCCGCGCTGCCGCTGGCCGAACGCCAGACGCAAAGCCAGATCGGCGAGACGCTGTGGCGCGACACCGCTGCGCAGTGCCGCGGCAACGCGCAGGAACTGGCGATGAACAACGCGCTCGCGCTGGCCCGCGAGCGCGGCACGCCCTGGGTGTCCACGCCACTGCCCGGCGCGCCGCCCGCCCCCAAGGCAGCACCGGCGCCGGCCACCGCAGCCGCGGCCCCGGCCGGCAAGCCAGCGACGCCTGCCGCTGCGCCGGGGGCGCGCCCCGCCACGGCCACGGCCGCAACCACCGCAGCCACCGTGGCGGCAACTGCGGCCGCAGCAACCACGCCTGCCGCGCGCCCGAGCGTGAACGCGCCCGCACCCACCGCCACGCCGCCGGTGGCCGCCGCGCCGCCGGCTGCTGCTGCGGCGGCGCCCGAGCCCAAGCTCTTCGACCGCACGGCCGGCGACACGCGCTACGTCGGCCGGTTCGTGCGCGAGGACGACGACACGGTCAGCGGCACCGGCCGCGTCGAATGGAAGAACGGCGACGTCTACGAAGGCCCGCTGACGCGCAGCCGCCGCCACGGCGTGGGGGAAATCCGCTGGGCCAACGGCCAACGCTACAAGGGCGACTGGGTGGATGACCGCGCCACCGGCAAGGGGCTGATGGCCTTCGCCAACGGCAACCAGTTCGAGGGCAGCCTGGTGGATGGCCAGCCCGAGGGCGAGGGCAAGATGACCTACGCGTCCGGCGACGTCTACACCGGCCAGATCAAGCAGGGCCAGCCGCACGGGCGGGGCAGCTATGCCTGGGTCAGCGGCCAGCGCTACGAGGGCGACTGGGTGCAGGACAAGCCGCAAGGCAACGGCAAGATGCGCTTTGCCAACGGCAACCAGTACGAGGGCCAGCTCAGCGCCGGCCTGCCGCACGGCAAGGGCCGCATGGTCTTCCCGAGCGGGGACGTCTACGAGGGCGAGTTCGAGGCCGGCAAGGCGCACGGCACGGGCAAGTACGCGTGGAAGGGCGGCGAGCGCTACGAAGGCGCCTGGGCCCGCGGCCTCAAGCACGGCCAGGGCACCTTCCACTGGCCCAGCGGCGACCGCTGGGAGGGTGTGTTCAAGGACGACGAACGCACTGACGACGGCCACACCATCCGCAAGGGCGGCTGAGGCCGGCGCAGCCCGGGATACTGTGAACCCCTGAGACCAAGGACCCCATGAAACACCTGCTCATCGCCGCTGCCCTGGCCATCGCCTTCCTGGCCGTGCCCGCCGAGGCCCGCGTCAGCCCGACCCACGGCCAGCCCCACACCAGCGCCACCGTCAAGGCCAAGGCCGCCAAGGCAGCCAAAACGGGCAAGAAGGCCCTGAAGAAGAACGCCAAGAAGGCGGGCGCCAAGGCCAAGCACAAGAAGGCCGGCAAGAAGGCCGCCCGCAAGGGCTGACCCCCGCCGCCGGGCCGCCGCGCGTTCAGGCACGGCGGACCGGACGAGGCGCGCCTATTCCCTTTCGAACTTGAACACCGCCACGCTGGCGGTGAGGTTGGGCAGTGTGCGGTGCACCTGACCGTTCTGCAGGCCGAAGCTGTCCAGGATCTTGAGCCGGTTCTTGCGCGCCAGCACGCCGAAGTCGGCGAAGGTGCCGACGCGGATGTTGGGCGTGTCGTACCACTCGTAGGGCAGCGCGCGCGTCACGGGCATGCGGCCCAGCGCCACCTGCAGCCGATTGGGCCAGTGTGCGAAGTTGGGGAAGCTGACGATGCCGATCTTGCCGACGCGCGCCGTCTCCTTGAGCATCTGCTCGGCATTGCGCAGGTGCTGCAGCGTTTCCAGTTGCAGCACGACGTCGAAGCTCTGGTCCTCGAAGATGGACAGGCCTTCTTCCAGGTTGCGCTGGATGACGTTGACGCCACGCTTCACGCAGGCCAGCAGGTTGGCGTCATCCAGCTCCACGCCGTAGCCGGTGCAGCCCTTGTGCTTGATGAGGTGCTCCAGCAGCTCGCCGGTGCCGCAGCCCAGGTCCAGCACGCGGGAGCCAGGCGGCACCAGCGCCGCAATGGCGGGATCGAAGCTCATACGGCCACCCCCTTGATCTGCAGCGACGGCCGCGCCGCCGGGCACAGGTTGCCGGCGACGCGCTCGAAGTAGGCGCGCAGCACGCCGTGGTAGCGCGCGTCGTCCAGCAGGAAGGCGTCATGGCCGTGCGGCGCATCGATCTCCGCGTACGACACGTCTAGCCGGTTATCCAGCAATGCCTTGACGATCTCGCGCGAGCGCTGCGGCGAGAAGCGCCAGTCGGTCGTGAAGCTCGCGACGAGGAACTTGGCCTTGGCCGCGGCGAACGCGCGCGTCAGGTCGCCACCATGCGCGGCGGCCGGGTCGAAGTAGTCCAGCGCGCGGGTGATGAGCAGATAGGTGTTGGCGTCGAAGTAGTCGCTGAACTTGTCGCCCTGGTAGCGCAGGTAGCTCTCGATCTGGAACTCGATGTCCTGCGTCGTGTAGCCCAACTCGCCGGTCTTGAGCTCGCGGCCGAACTTCTCGGCCATGACGTCGTCGGACAGGTAGGTGATGTGGCCGATCATGCGCGCCACGCGCAGGCCGCGCTTGGGCACCACGCCGTGCTCGTAGAAGTGGCCGCCGTGGAAGTCGGGGTCGGTCACGATGGCGCGGCGCGCCACCTCGTTGAACGCGATGTTCTGCGCCGACAGGTTGGGCGCCGTCGCGATCGCGATGCAGTGCGCCATGCGGTCGGGGTAGCGCAGCGCCCAGTCCAGCGCCTGCATGCCGCCCAGGGACCCGCCCAGCACCGCCGCCAGCTTCAGGATGCCGAAGCGCTCGACGACGCGGGCCTGCGCGTCCACCCAGTCGTGCACGGTGACGACGGGAAAGTCCGCGCCCCAGGCCTTGCCGGTCGCCGGGTTGATGTGCATGGGCCCCGTGGAGCCGAAGCAGGAGCCCAGGTTGTTGACGCCGATGACGAAGAACTTGTCGGTGTCCAGCGGCTTGCCCGGGCCGATGAGGTTGTCCCACCAGCCCTCGCTCTTGGCCTGGCCGGCGTAGGTGCCGGCGACATGGTGGCTGGCGTTCAGCGCATGGCACACCAGCACCGCGTTGCTGCGCTCGGCGTTGAGCTGGCCATAGGTCTCGACCATGAGGTCGTAGGGCCCGAAGCTGGCGCCGCTGCGCAGCTTGAGCGGCTCGTCGAAATGGAAAGTCTGCGGCGACACGTCGCCGACGCTACGGCCCGTCATGGCCTCACTCCAGAAAAAACAAAACCGGCGCCACTTGCGGGACGCCGGTTGACCGGAGCGCCCTGTTTAGCGGCATTTGTAGAGCGCCCGCAATCCGGAACAAATCGGCGCTGTGACGGGATTCTAGAACCTGAACTGCGCCACCGCGCCCGTCAGCAGCTGCAGCTGCTGGCGCAGGCTGTCGGCGGCGGCGGCGGATTCCTCCACCAGCGCGGCGTTCTGCTGCGTCATGTGGTCCAGCTGCGTGACGGCGCTGTTGATCTGGCTGATACGGGTGCTCTGGTCGGCCGCGCCCTCGGCCACCTCGCCAATCATGTCGCTGACCTTCTGCACGTTCTCGACGATCTCGTTCATCGTCATGCCGGCATGCTGCACGAGGCGTGCGCCGGCCTCCGTGCGGTCCACGCTGGCGGCGATCAAGGTCTTGATCTCGCGCGCCGCGCCCGCCGAGCGCTGGGCCAGCGCCCGCACCTCGCTGGCCACCACCGCAAAGCCACGCCCCTGCTCACCCGCGCGCGCCGCCTCCACCGCGGCGTTCAACGCCAGGATGTTGGTCTGGAAGGCGATGCTGTCGATCAGGCCCACGATGTCGGCAATGCGGCGCGAGCTCTCGTTGATCTGGTCCATCGTCGTGACCACCTCGCCCACCTCCTGACCGCCGCGCCGCGCCACCTCGGCCGCACCTGCCGCCAACTGGCGCGCCTTGCTGGCCGCATCGGCGCCGTGGCGCACGCCGCTGGTCAGGTCTTCCATGGAGCTGGTGGTCTGCTGCAGGCTGGACGCGGCCTGCTCGGTGCGCTGGCTCAGGTCCTGGTTGCCCGAGGCCACCTCGCTGCTGGCCGTCTCGATGCTCTGCGCCGAGGTTTTCACCTGGCTCACCAGCCCGCGCAGGCTGCCCTGCATGGCGTCCAGCGCCCGCAACAGGTCGGCCGCCTCGTCGCGCCCCTCGGCGCGGATGAGGTTGTTCAGGTCACCGCTGGCAATGGACTTGGCCACCGTGCCGGCGTAGCGCATCGGGCTGGTGATGGTGGCGGAGTTGATCAGTGTCAGCGGCACCACCAGCACCATCACGATGGCCAGCACGGCGGCCGAGCGCCAGCCGATGCGGCCCATCTCGGCGAGGAACTCCGCCTCGGCCGCCCGCGTCTGCTCATTCACCAGAGTGCCCAGCCGGTCCACGCGCTTCTCGATCTCGGTCATCGCGGCCTTGGGCCGGTTCAGCATGCGGTCGGCCACCCGCGCGGTGTCGAAGCCGCCGGACTCGATCTGGCTCAGCACCGGCTGCGCGCCCTTGCGATAGTCCTCCAGGAACTTCTGCGCCTCGGCGGACAGGGTCTGGTTCTCGCCCCGGCTGGCTTCCTGCAGCGACTTCAACGCTGCCGCGAGCCGCTGCGCCGCACCGTCCCAGCGCTGGCGGAACTGCTTGACCTGCTCCGGCTCCTCATAGGCGATGACCATCTGCTTCTCTTCCAGCCGCAGCTCGCCCAGCGCCTGGCGGATGGCACCCAGCTGCTGGAGCTCGTTGATGCCGTGCGTGGTGACCTCGAGGTTCAGCGCCATCAGCTGGCGCCCGCCCAGCCAACCGGTCAGGCCCAGCAGCGCGAACATGAACAACACCATCGCGATGGCGCCGTGCATGCGGGTTCTGATGGTGAAGCCACGCATCCAGGTCGCAATATTCATGGGTGTCTCCTTGTTCGGCCGCTCGGGCGACGGGTTCATCAAATCGTAGTGAATTGCCACCGCCGGTCAATTGACGCAGAACACAGCGGGGCGCCAAATTCACGGCTGCAATCCCGAGCCGTCGACAGGGTGTCGCAAACAGGCACCTGACGGCACTGTCGAGCGGTGCAGAATCAACCACCGCCATGAATGCCTCGCAAGCCCTGCCCCCGTTTCGACGCACGCCGACGCGCACAAGCTTCGGCCGCGTCAGCGTGGGCGTGTACGGCCGGGTGATGCTGTCGGTGGCCGAGGGCCCGTTCGACGCCGCGCTGATGACGGCCACCAAGCGCGCCATCGCACTGGCGGGCAAGCGCCTGCCGCAGGACCGGCGCTTTGGCGACCTGCTGGAGATCCGCAGCAGCCTGGTGATGGACGCCGATGCGCTGGCCGCACTGCGGGCCAGCATCGACAGCTTTGCGCGCCGGGGTGTCGTGGCCGTGTCCACGGTGTTTCTGGTGCCGCCCGGCCTGCCCGGCATCGAGCGCTTGCCGGCGCTGATGGACATCTGGCGGGCCAGCCGCCCTGTGCGCCGCGCCGACACCTTCGACGCCGCCTGGGCGCTGGTCAATGCCGACCTGAAGGCCGCCGGCCTGCCGGCACAGGCCCCGCCCGTCAGGCCCTGAACGGCCAGGGCGGCGGCGCCGGCCGCCACTGCTCCCACAGCGCACCCAGCGCCAGCACGCCGGCATCGTCAAAGCGCCGGCCAATGATCTGCAAACCGATCGGCAAGCCCGCCGCCGTGCAGCCGGCATTGATGGCCAGTGCCGGCTGCTCACTCATGTTGAACGGCAGCGTGAACGCGATGTGCTCGAAGGGCCGCGCCGGGTCGTGCCGCGGGCTGGCCTGGCGGGCCGGATAGGCTGGCATGGGCGACACCGGCGACAGCACGAAGTCGAACGGCTCGCAGGCCGCGTTGGCAGCCTCGCGCAGCGCCTGCATCTGGCTGTAGCCGTGGAAGACCGTCCCGCCGTCGTAGCCGGCAGCGGGCGCCACCCAGTCCAGGATGTAGGGCAGCACGCGCTCGCGCTGCGCCGCAGGCAGCGCCGAGATGTCCAGCCACGAGCGCATGCGCCAGAAGCGGTCGATGCCGTCGGCCATGTCGCGCGTGGTGAAGCCGGCCAACGGCTCGACGATGGCACCGACCTGCTCGAAGGCGCGCGCGGCCGCCGTGATGGCCTCCCGCACCTCGGGCTGCACGGCGTCGCCCCAGCCGGCGTCCAGCATCAGGCCGATGCGCAGGCCGCGCACGTCCATCGGCCGCGGGGCCACGTCGCCGGGCGGCAGCTGCGTCGGGTCGCGCGCGTCGGGCTGCGCGAGCACGGCCAGCATCGCGGCAGCGTCGGCCACCGTGCGCGTCAGCGGGCCGGCCACGCGGCCGGCATAGCCCGGCTTGATGGGAACGCGGCCATGGCTGGGTTTGAGGCCCACGAGGCCGCACCAGCCCGCCGGCAGCCGGATGGAACCGCCGATGTCGGTGCCCAGGTGCAGCGGGCCATAGCCGCCGGCAGCCGCGGCGGCGGCACCGGCGCTGGAGCCGCCCGGCGTGAGCGCCGTGTCCCAGGGGTTGCGCGCCGGCTCGGCGTAAAGGCTGCTCAGGCCCGAACTCAACATGCCGTAGTCAGGCATGGTGGTGCGGGCCCACGCGATGGCCCCCGCCTCGCGCAGCCGGGCGGCGGGTGGGGCCTCAAAACCGGCCACCGCATCGGCGGGCGTGGCGGCCGTGCCCAGCCGGTAGGCCGCGCCCGGCACGGCGATGTTCTCTTTCAGCGTGACGGGCACACCGTCCAGCGCTAGCGGCGTGCCGGCCCGCCAACGGGCCTCGCTGGCGCGGGCGGCGGCCAGCGCAGCGTCGGCGTCCAGCGCGCACAGCGCATGCAGCTGGCTTTCGCGCGCATCGGCCTGCGCGAGCACGGCCTGCATCACATCGACGGGTGACAGCGCGCCGCTGCGGTAGCCCGCCAGCAGCTCGGCAACCGACAGCGCGGCGATCACTTCTTAAGCTTCTCGGCGGCCTTGAGCATCGCGTCGATGTGGCCGTCGGGGTTCATGCTGGCGTGCACGGCGGCGACCTTGCCGTCAGGCGAGATCAGGTAGGACACGCGGTCGGCCATGGTGCCGGGCACCATCTTGAGCTCCACGTCATAGGCCTTGATGACCTTGCCCGCGGCATCGGCGCCGACGGCGAACTTGCTGCGGCAGGCTTCGACGCTGAACTTCTTCAGCGTCTCGATGTTGTCGTTGGACAGGCCGATGACGGTGGTGTTGAGCGCCTTGAACTTGTCGGTCGCCTCGGCGAACTGATGTGCCTCGACGGTGCAGCCGCTGGTGAAGGCCTTGGGGTAGAAGTAGACGACCACCGGGCCCTGCTTCAGCGCGTCGGCGAGCTTGAACTTGAAGGGCTGGCCGCCCACGGCGGCTTCGGTGGTGAAGTCCGGCGCCGGAGCGCCGACGGCGAGCGCGGCATGGGCGGTGGGGATGAACAGGGCCGCAAGCAGGGCCGTCAGCAGTCGGGACATGGAGCTACCTCGCGTGGTCGGGTGCCGGCAGGATAGCCAAGCCGACAAAGCCCATCGATCCGCCCGGTCAAGCCCGGCCCAGGCCTCGCGCTGTGGCGCGTTGCAGCGCCGGATTACCTGCCGTTATGGCCGCACCGGCGGGTGGCATTCGTCAGCGCGCGGCGCCAGCGGCTAGAGTGCCGCCAGCCCCGCTGCCGCCGCCCCATGCTGAACACCGAGACCCCGAGCAACCGCCACCCCGACCTGGACACCTACGCCACGCCGGCCCTGCTGGACGCCTTCATCACCGACCAGACCGCCGCCGTCGCGGCCGTGAAGGCGGCGGCACCGCAACTGGCCGCGGCCGTGGATGCCGCGCTGCCGCGCATCCGTGCCGGCGGGCGACTGCTGTATGCCGGCGCTGGCACCTCGGGCCGGCTGGGCGTGCTGGACAGCGTGGAGCTGTACCCCACGTTCTCGTGGCCGCGCGAGCGGGCGGTGGCCGTGATGGCCGGCGGCGCGGGCGCGATGTTCGTCGCCGTCGAGGGCGCCGAGGACGACCGCGCCCAGGGCGCCGCCGACCTCGCCGCGCTGAACCCCGGCCCGAACGACGTGGCCCTGCTGCTGGCCGCCTCGGGCGGCACGCCGTATGTGCTGGGTGCCATCGAGGCCGCCCGCGCTGCCGGCGCGCTGACCATCGCGTTCGCCAACAACCCGGATGCGCCCGTCACCCAGCAGGCCGAGATTGGCATCACGCTGGACACCGGGCCCGAGGTCATCTCCGGGAGCACGCGGCTGAAGGCCGGCACCTCGCAGAAGATCGCGCTGAACACCTTCTCGTCGGCGCTGATGGTCAAGCTCAACAAGGTGTACGGCAACCTGATGGTGGACCTGAAGGCCACCAACGCCAAGCTCGTGAAGCGGGCGCTGGCGCTGACGGTGCGCGCGTCGGGCGCGAGCGAGGCGCAGGCGCAGGCTGCTCTGGCGCAATGCGACCATCACGTGAAGACAGCGCTGGTGATGCTCAAGCGCGGTGTGTCGGCCAGCGACGCGCGGGCCTTGCTGGACGCCGCCGACGGCAGCGTGAGCCGGGCGCTCGGCGCATGAGCGGGCAGCGCTCACCGTGGGCGTGGATCCCCACGCTGTATTTCGCGCAGGGCATCCCGTATGTCGTCGTGATGACCCTGTCGGTCGTCATGTACAAGAACCTCGGCATCTCCAACACCGACATCGCGCTCTACACCAGCTGGCTCTACCTGCCCTGGGTCATCAAGCCGCTGTGGTCGCCGCTGGCCGAGCTGTTCGGCACCAAGCGGGCCTGGGTCACGGTGCTGCAGTTCTTCATCGGCGCGGCGCTCGCGGGCGTGGCGCTGACGCTGCCGATGGAGCGCGCCTTCCAGATGTCGCTGGCGGTGTTCTGGCTGATGGCGTTCGCGTCGGCCTCGCACGACATCGCGGCCGACGGCTACTACATGCTCGCGCTGCCGCAGCACCAGCAGGCCGCGTTCGTCGGCGTGCGCTCCACCTTCTACCGGCTGGCCAACATCGGCGGCCAGGGCGGGCTGGTCTACCTGGCCGGCGAACTGACCGAGCGCACCGGCAGCGCGGCGCAGGCCTGGACCTGGGTGTTCTGGCTGCTGGGCGGGCTGTTCGTGCTGCTGGCGCTGTGGCACGGGCTGATGCTGCCGCGCCCGGCTGCGGATGTGCGCGGCGCGGGCGGCGCGGCTGCGCGTGGGCTGGTGGCGGAGTTCTTCGCGGTGTTCGCCAGCTACTTCAAGAAGCCTGGCATCCTCGTCGTGCTGGGCTTCCTGCTGCTGTACCGCTTCCCCGAGGCGCAGCTGCTGAAGCTGGCCACACCCTTCCTGCTGGACCCGGTCAGCGAGGGCGGCCTGGGCCTGTCGACCAAGGACGTCGGCATTGCCTACGGCACCGTCGGCCTGACGGCGCTGACGCTGGGCGGGCTGTGCGGCGGCTGGGTCATCTCCAAGGTGGGCCTGAAGAAGGCGCTGTGGCCGCTGGTGGCGGCCATGCACGTGCCCAACGTGGCCTTCCTCGTGCTGGCACTGACACACCCGACCAGCCTGGCCGTCATCAGCGCGGCGCTGGCCGTCGAGCAGTTCGGCTACGGCCTGGGGTTCACGGCCTACCTGATGTACATGATCCACGTGGCCGATGGCCCACAGAAGACGGCGCACTACGCGATCTGCACCGGCTTCATGGCCCTCGGGATGATGATCCCCGGCATGTGGAGCGGCTGGCTGCAGGACCACATCGGCTACGTGCCCTTCTTCGCGTGGGTGCTGGTGGCCACGGTGCCCAGCGTCGCGATGGCCGCGCTGATCAAGATCCCCGACGGCTTCGGGAAGAAGGTCGAGTGAACGGCCGCGTCCTCAGCCTGGATGCCTTCCGCGGCTTCGCCATCGCGGCGATGCTGCTCGTCAACAACCCGGGCGACTGGGGCCAGGTCTACGCGCCGCTGCTGCACGCGCCGTGGCACGGCTGGACGTTCACGGACTGGGTGTTCCCGTTCTTCGTGTTCATCAGCGGCATGGCAATGACCATCAGCCTGGCCCGCCGCGCCCAGGCTGGCGCCGACAAGCCCGCGCTGCTGCTGGCCACCTGGCGGCGCGCGGCGCTCATCATCGGCATCGGCCTGCTGCTCAACCTCATCCCCAGCTTCGACGTCAGCACGATGCGCATCCCCGGCGTGCTGCAGCGCCTGGGCCTGTGCACGCTGCTGGCAGCGCCCATCGTGCTGTGGTGCGGTGCGCGTGGCGTGGCGCTGTGGGCCGCGGGGCTGATGGCGGTCTACGCGGCGGTGCAGCTGTGCGTGCCCGTGCCCGACGCCGACGGCGTGGTCCACACCGGCGTGCTGGAGCCGGGCAAGGATGTGGGCGCCTGGCTGGACCGCCAGCTGATGGACGGCCACCTGTGGCGCCAGGCCAAGACCTGGGACCCCGAAGGCCTGCTCTCCACGCTGCCGGCCGTGGCCTCGCAGTTGCTGGGCGTGCTGGGCGGCTACGTGCTCGCCTCCAACCGGCAGCCCGCCGAGAAGGCCATGACCTGGATGCTCGCCGGCCTGGCCGCGGTGTGGCTGGGCCAGGTGCTGGATGCGTGGCTGATGCCCATCAACAAGTCGCTGTGGACGCCGAGCTTCGTGTTCGCGATGGCGGGCTGGGCGCTGATCGTGTTTGCGAGCCTCTACTGGCTGCTGGACGCGCAGCCCCAGCCGCTGTCGCGCCAGCGCTGGGCGCGGCGGCTGCAGCCACTGGTGGTGTTCGGCATGAACGCGCTGTTCCTGTTCGCGCTGTCGGGCCTGCTCGCCAAGCTGTTGTACACGCTCAAGCTGGCTGACGGCCGCAGCCTGGGCCGCCACCTCTACCAGCCGCTGCTGGACCTGGACATCGGCGCCAAGAACGCCTCGCTGCTGCATGCGCTGGGCTTTGTGGCCGTCATGTACGCCGTGGCCTGGCTGATGCATCGCCAGCGCTGGTTCGTGAAAGTCTGAAGCCATGAAACGCCGACACCTCCTCAGCCTGGCCAGCCTGCCCGTGCTGGGCGGCTGCGCCAGCTCCCCGGCGCCGCTGCTCCCGCCGGCCCCGCCCGCACCCCCCTCGCCCGGCGAAGCCGCGCTGGGCGCGCCGCTGCCCGTGCAAGACCCCGCCCCCACGGCCGCGCCCGCGCTGCCACCCGCGCCGCCGCGCGAGTGGCGGGCCGCCTGGGTGGCCACGGTCGCCAACATCGACTGGCCCAGCAAGCCCGGCCTCAGCGCCGAGGCCCAGCAGGCCGAGATCCGCGCGCTGTGCGACGCCGCGAAACGCACGGGGCTGAACGCGCTCATCCTGCAGGTGCGCACGAGCGCGGACGCGCTGTACGAGTCGGCGCTGGAACCGTGGAGCGAGTACCTCACCGGCACCCAGGGCCGCCACCCGGGCTACGACCCGCTGGCCGTCTGGCTGACCGAGGCCAAGGCGCGCGGGCTGGAGCTGCATGCCTGGTTCAACCCCTACCGCGCGCGGCAGAACGCCGGCCGCTCGGCGGCCGCCGAGAACCACGTCAGCCGCAGCCGCCCGGCCTGGGTGAAGCGCTATGGCGACCAGCTCTGGATGGACCCCGGCGAGCCCGCCGCCGCCGAGCACACGCTGGCCGTCGTGCGCGACTGCTTGAGCCGCTACGCCGTGGACGGCGTGCACATCGACGACTACTTCTACCCCTACCCCGTCACCGACCCCGCCACCAAGCAGGAAGTCGACTTCCCCGACGAGCCCAGCTGGCAGGCCTACCTCGCCCAGGGCGGCACGCTGGCCCGGCACGACTGGCGGCGGGACAACGTCAACCGCCTGGTGCAGCGCCTGTACGCGCTGGCGCACGAGGTGCGGCCCGGCACGCGCGTGGGCATCAGCCCCTTCGGCCTGCCCAAGCCGGCCGCGCGGCCGCCCGGCATCGCCGGCTTCAGCCAGTACGACAAGCTCTACGCCGACGTGGAGCTGTGGCTGCGCGAGGGCTGGCTGGACTACCTCGCCCCGCAGCTCTACTGGCCGCGTGCGCAGACGGCCCAGGCCTTCGACGTGCTGCTGCAGACCTGGCGCGCGCTGAACCCGCTGGACCGCCCCATCCACCCGGGCCTGTTCACCAGCCGCATCAACGACACACCGCAGAGCTGGCCGGCCAGCGAGATCAGCGGCCAGATCGACAGCATCCGCCGGCTGTCGCCGGGCAGCGGCCACATCCATTTCTCGATGGTGGCGCTGGCGCAGAACCGCAAGGGCATCGCCGACGCGCTGCGCAACGGCGCCTACGCCGCGCCCTGATCAGGGGTAGAAGGCCTTGGGCAGCTCGTAGTGCGGGCCGTCGATGAAGGCCCGCAGCCCCTGCTTCTTGCGCCGCGCCACGTAGGCGGCCACCAGGTCCTCGGGCGTGTCGTCGGAGGCGGTGAAATCCACGTCCCAGGCACCGCCCCAGCGCAGCGGGATGCCCTTCTCGCGCGCCGCCATGCGCACCGCATCGGCGATCACGTAGATCGGGTCCCACTCCCAGCGCAGCTTGCCGTTCACATAGGGCACCAGGTCCACCGCGTGGCCGGTGAGGTGGCGCGAGTCCATGGTCTGCGAGGCCCCGGCCGCGATCAGCTGCTGCTGCTCGGCCACGGTGCGGATGCCGTCGTGCACCGAGAAGTCCTGCACCGTCAGCTGGATGGCGCGTTTGACGACCGCCACCAGGTCGGCGTGGACGCCCTTGAGCTCGGCCAGCGAGCGGTTGCCGAGGGTGAACTGGGGCATGGTGGCTCTCCTGTGGGATGGCTGGCGCGGGTTCTACCCGCCGGCCTCGCGGCGCACATCCACAGCGCGGGGGAGGCCGGCGCGCGGCCCCCTAACTCGCAGCGTCATGGCCCGCCTGTCATGCCGCCTTCATCGCGCCTGCCTAGCGTGCCGCCACCTGATCCACGGAGACACCCATGCGCCGCTTCCTCGCCCACCTGGCCCTGCTGACGCTGGCCGCTGCCAGCCTGCCGGCCAGCGCCCATGACCACGACGCCGAGCGCCGCGCCAGCGTCGGCAGCGTGCAGCTCGGCCCGCGCCCCTTCTTCCTGGCCGACGACATGGCCGACAGCCCGCTCAAGCGCCGGCTGCAGCACTGCGCCGCGCGGCGCGACGAGTTCAAGCCCACGCTGTTCTCCATCGGCCACCGCGGCGCGCCGCTGCAGTACCCCGAGCACACGCGCGAGAGCTATGTGGCGGCTGCGCGCAGCGGCGCGGGCATCGTCGAGTGCGACGTGACCTTCACCAAGGACAAGGCCCTGGTCTGCCGCCACGCGCAGAACGACCTGCACACCACCACCAACATCCTGGCCACGCCGCTGGCGGCCAAATGCATCAAGCCGTTCACGCCGGCCGTGTTCGACGCCGCCGGCACGCTGGTGGCCCCGGCCGCCGCCGAGTGCCGCACGTCGGAGCTGACGCTGGCCGAGTTCAAGACCCTGCGCGGCAAGATGGACGCCTTCAACCCGCGCGCCCGCAGCGTGGCCGAGTACATGGCCGGCACCGCCAACTGGCGCACCGACATGCAGGCCGGTCCCACCAGCGGCACGCTGCTGACGCTGAAGGAGGCCATCGCGCTGTTCAAGCAGCTGGGCGTGAAGATGACGCCGGAGCTCAAGTCGCCCAGCGTGCCCATGCCCTTCGACGGCTTCAGCCAGGCCGCCTACGCGCAGAAGATGATCGACGAGCACAAGGCAGCCGGCGTGCCGCCGCGCGACCTGTGGCCGCAGAGCTTCGACATCAACGACGTGCTGTACTGGGTCAACAACGAACCCGCCTACGGCCGCCAGGCCGTCTACCTGGACGACGCCAACACCGTGGCCGACCTGCCCACCGCCCAGCAGCTGCGCGCCTACCGCGCGCAGGGCATCCGCATCGTCGCGCCGCCGCTGTTCGCGCTGCTGACGGCCGACACCAGCGGCAACCTGCTGCCCTCGCAGTACGCCCGCGACGCCCGCGCCGCCGGCCTGGACATCATCACCTGGACGCTGGAGCGCAGCGGCATCCTGGCCGACGGCGGCAACGGCTTCTACTTCCAGACCTTCGACAGCGCCATCAAGCGCGAGGGCGACGTCTACCGCGTGCTGGACGTACTGGCCGAGCAGGTGGGCGTGCTGGGTGTGTTCTCCGACTGGCCGGCCACCACCAGCTTCTACGCCAACTGCACCGGGCAGCGCTGAGGCCTGATCCGTTTGACGGCGTTTCCGAAACGCCGTTTCATGTTGGCGTCACCACTGGGCGCTGCAATGGCGCCTCCCGTCATTCACGCCCCGCGGTCACGCCATGCCTCTCCTCCCACCCACCCTGCGCCCCCTGAGCATCGCCCTTGCCCTGGCCGCCTTCGCGGCCGGCGCGCGTGCCGACGTGTCGGTGTTCGTCGACAGCTACAACACCAACACCACCGCCAACCAGAGCGTTGCCAACAATGCGGCCGTCCACCTGCTGCAGGGCTACAGCCAGCTGTGGACCACCGGCACGGCCTGGAACACCGGCTCGGCCACCGCGCTGGGCGCGCCGGTGCTGGCCGCCAACCAGGCCTATGTCATCCAGGTCACGCGCAACCGCACGGCCGAGCAGGAGTTGGCCGCCTACTACAACGACCGCCGCCACCAGAGCTTCTCGGCCATCGCCGGCCTGGGTGACCGTGCCGCCGCCTTCCAGTCGGCCGCCGGCGCCTTCACCACCATAACCTCGCTGGGCCTGGCCAACACGGCCAAGTACGACGACAAGAGCAACGGCGCCGGCGACACCACCTCCGCCACCGTGGGCAAGATGGTCACGCTGGTGAACACGCTGCGCGGCAGCAACACCTCGTCCAACCCGTCCAAGAACTACTTCAACTCGCCGCGCCCATGGCGGCTGAGCGATGACGGCGCCACCGTCACAGCCACCGGCCTGGAGTCCACCGGCTACACGACGGCCGTGCTGGCCGACGGCACGCCCGACCTCAGCAAGCCGCTGACCTACTTCCCCGACTACAACAGCAGCGTCGTCGTCGCGCCCTCGTTGATGGCCGTGCGCAGCACGACGCCGACCTCCGACGGCGGCTTCGTCAGCGGCCACACCAACGCTGCCTACCTGGCCAGCATCGCGCTGGCCTATGCAGCGCCCGAACGCTTCTCGTCTCTCCTGCTGAACGCGTCCGAGATGGGCGACCTGCGCATCGTGGCCGGCCAGCACCTGCCGCTGGACGTCATCGGCGGCCGCATGCTGGGCACGGCGCTGTCGGCCGCCAAGCTCTACGAGGCCGGCAATGCCACGTTGAAGGCCGAGGCGCGCGCGCAGGGCGCCGCCCTGATGGCCGGCGCCAGCGCCGGCCGCTTCGACGGCCTGGACGCGGCGGCGGTCGCCACCAACCGCGCCAACCGCGACCTGTACACCTTTCGCATGACCTACGGCCTGCCCACGACTCAGGCGCTGAACGTAGACGCCGTCGTGCCCAAGGGCGCCGAGGTGCTGCTGGAGACCAAGCTCAACTACCTCAGCGCCGAGCAGCGCCGCGAGGTGCTGCGCACCACCGCCATCGCCTCCGGCCACGCCGTCACCGATGACGCCGAGGGCTGGGGTCGCCTCAACCTCTACGCTGCCGGCGACGGCTACGGCCGCTTCGACAACACGGTCACCGTCGTCATGGACAGCGCCGACGGCGGCATGGCCGCGCGCGACGCCTGGCACAACGACATCGGCGGCGCGGGCGGCCTTGTCAAGCAGGGCGACGGCAGCCTGGCGCTGACCGGCAACAACAGCTTCAGCGGCGGCGTCAGCGTCATGGGCGGCGAGCTGGTGGCCGCATCAGCCCATGCGCTGGGCAGCGGCCACGTCAGCGTGGCCGGCGGTGCGACGCTGGTGGACTACGCGCCGGGCAATCTGCAGATCGGCGGCAACCTGACGCTGGCCGACGGCGCCACGTTCGAGTACGTGGTGGACATGCCCAGCGTGGGTGGCGCACTGATGGTCAGCGGCCTGACGCAACTGGACGGCACGCTGCGCCTGAACCTGGCCAGCGCCGGCCAGGTGTTGGGAGGCGTGGCCTTTCAGCTGATCAGCACGTCCGGCGGTGCGCTGCAGGGGCGCTTCGACAGCGTCGAGCTGACCGGCGTCGACGCCAGCCTGTGGAACACCACGCTGAGCTACAACGACCACGGCGTGAGCTTCCAGATCAGCGCCGTGCCCGAGCCGCAGACCTGGGCGCTGCTGGTGGGCGGCCTGGCTGTCATCGGCGCCATGGCCCGCCGCCGCCGCGGCTGAGGCCGCGCACCGCGCCGTCAGGGCGGCGCGGCGCGCACGCGCAGCCGTGTGCGCAGGTCGTCCAGCAGCGTGCGCGCCGGCAGCGACAGCGCGCGGTCCTGCCGCCACACCAGCACCCACTGCCGGCGCAGCGGAAAGCCCGCCACCGGCAGCACCACCAGCCCCTCGCTGGCCGGGTCGGCCGCCAGCGTATGGCGCGACAGCAGCGCCAGCCCCAGCCCCGCCCGCACCGCGTGCTTGATGGCCTCGTTGCTGCCCAGCGCCATGCGCGGCGGCCAGGCCATGCCGTGCTCGGCCAGCGCCTCCTCCAGCACGGCACGCGTGCCCGAGCCGGTCTCGCGCACCAGCAGCGGCTCGCTCGCCAGATCCTGAAGCCGCAGCCGGCGGCGCGCGGCCAGCGGGTGGTCCTGCGCGGCGATGAACACCAGCGGGTTCTCCAGAAAAGGCCAGCGCGCCAGCGGCAGGTGTGCGGGCGGCCGCATCATGGCGGCCAGTTCGTCGTCGCCACGCTCCAGCCGGGCCACGACCGCGTCGCGGTTCTCCACCGCCAGCTCGATGCGGATGCCCGGGTAGGCGCGGGCAAACGGGCCCAGCAGGTCGGGCAGGAAGTATTCGGTCGTCGTGACGGCCGCAATGCGCAGCCGCCCCTGGCGCAGGCCCTGCAGCGCGGCGGCATCTTCCTCGAAGCGCTGCCAGCGCGCGGCCATGTCGCGCACCGCCTCGGCCAGCTGCACAGCCACCGCCGTGGGCGCCAGGCCCCGGCCGTGCGGCTCGAACAGCACCAGGCCCAGGCTGGCCGCCAACTCCTTGAGCTGCGTGGAGACCGTGGGCTGCGCCAGGTGCAGGGCTCGCGCCGCGCGGCCCACGCCGCCCAGGCGCACCGTGGCCTCCAGGCTGCGCAGCTGCGGCCAGTTGGCCCGCCAGGCCTTCTCCAGCCCCGGGGGCGGCGCTTCATGCATTGGCATATCCGATGAATGGCATCGACATCCATCAATTGTGCAGAAGCCCCGGCCTGCGCATCATCGCGCCCCGCCATGCAGAACTTCCTCGATCCCGCCATCCTGTTCTTCGTCTTCGGCCTGCTGGCCGGCGCCGTCAAATCCAACCTCGAGATCCCCCAGCCCATCGCGCGCTTCCTGTCGCTGTACCTGCTGATGGCGCTGGGCCTGAAAGGCGGCTTCGCCCTCGCCAAGTCGGGCCTCACGGCCGAGGTGGCCGTCAGCCTGGGCTGCGCGCTGCTGCTGGCCGTCGTGGTGCCGGCCGTGGGCTATCTGCTGCTGAAGCGGCTGGTGTCGCGCTTCGACGCGGCGGCCATCGCAGCCACCTACGGCTCGGTCAGCGCCGTCACCTTCATCACCGCCACGCAATACCTGGGCAACCAGGACATCGCCTTCGGCGGCCACATGGCGGCGGCCATGGCGCTGATGGAGTCGCCAGCCATCATCATGGCCGTGGTGCTGGCCAACCTGGCCCGCCAGCGCGAGGGCAGCACGGCGCATTCGCACAGCCTCAAGGCCGTGCTGCATGAATCGCTGACCGATGGCGCGCAGCTGCTGCTGATCGGCGCCATGGCCGTGGGCCTGATCACCGGCGCCTCGGGCGAGGCCGCGATGCAGCCCTTCACCGGCGACCTGTTCAAGGGCATGCTCGCCTTCTTCCTGCTCGACATGGGCCTGCTGGCCGCGCGCAACGTGGGCTCGCTGCGCGGCGAGTCGCCCCGGCTGCTGGCCTACGCGCTGATCGCGCCGCCCGTGCATGCCGCGCTGGCGCTGGCGCTGGCCTCGGCCTGCGGCCTGTCGGTGGGCAATGGCGCGCTGCTGATGGTGCTGGCGGCCAGCGCGTCCTACATCGCCGTGCCGGCGGTGGTGCGCATCGCCATCCCCGAGGCGCGGCCGGCGCTGTACTTCGGCATGTCGCTGGGGCTGACCTTCCCGCTCAACATCCTGGTGGGCATCCCGGTCTACACGGCGGTGGCGCAGCGGGTGCTCTGACCCGCGCGGGCTCGCCGCCATCCCGCATCGGCAGGCCGCGGGGCGCATGTCCGCGGGGTGCCCCCAAACATGTGGGGTGGCCGCGTGGCGGGGCGCCGCGCCCAATCGCGGTCTGTCACGCCTCAGGAGACTTCCATGCGCCGCTCTCTCGCTGCTCTCGCGCTGCTTGCCGCAGGAACCGCCCACGCTGCCGCCGTCAGCATCTACACCGACCTGGCCACTTGGCAGGCCGCCCTCACCGGCGCCGTGCAGACGCAGGATTTCTCCGGCTACGCGGCAGGCACCAGCCTGTTCGGCGAGACGCTGCTGCCCGGCATGAGCTTGACGAGCAACACCCAGCGGCTCGAAGTCTTCGGCGTCGACCCGGCGGCTTTCGCGCTGGGCGGGCGCGACAACGGCAACGTCTATTACGAGGCCCAGTACGCGTTGCCCTACCGCGCCGTGGCGCTGGACATCGGCAGCTTCGAGTCCATCCCCGGCAACAGCAGCACGGCGGTCGATACCGGCCAGCTGCTGTTCACCTTCAGCGACGGCAGCACCGAACTGCTGGAGATCGCCGGCAACGCCACCGGCGCCAGCATCTTCGTTGGCGTTGTTGCCGACCGCGCCATCACCGGCTTCCGCTGGACCGAAGCCCACGAGGGCAGCGGCGGCAACGAAGAGACCACGCTGGACAACCTGCGCGTGGCCCTGCGCGGCGACGGCAACACCGTGCCCCTGCCCGGCACGCTGCCGCTGGCGGCGCTGGCGCTCGGGCTGCTGGCCCTGGGCCGGCGGCGCCGCTGACGCCCGCGTCAGCGCGGCGTGGCGGCGGGGTCGACCGCCGTGATGGGCGCCAGGTGTGGGAGCTCGTCGTCCGTCCATAGCCGCAGCCGGGCGACGAAGTGCTGGCCCGAGCCGTCCTCCAGCCCGAAGCTGCCGCTGTCACCGGGCGCCACGTCCAGCGTCATCTGCAGGCCGGCCAGGTAGTCGCACTGCGACACGCTGGCGTACACCGGCACGCCGCCGGCCTCGCCCAGGCGGCGGTCGCTCTCGCTCAGGCGCAGCTCCTGCACCGTGAAGCACAGCGGCGCGCTGCCCAGGCAGCAGCCGTGCGACTGGTAGAACAGGATGTCGCCATGCGCGGCGCGCAGCTCGGCAATGAGTTGCAGCGCCGCCGCGCTGGCCTGCACGCGGGGAATCGTCGGGCTCATGGGCGTAGGCATGGGCATGGGCTCAGACCGGGTCCAAGAAAAAAGGGGGCAGCTGTAGCCGCCCCCTGCCTGCTGGTCGCGGGTGGCGATCAGAAGAAGCCCAAGGCGTTCGGGCTGTAGCTCACCAGCAGGTTCTTGGTCTGCTGGTAGTGGTCGAGCATGGCCTTGTGGGTTTCGCGGCCGATGCCCGATTCCTTGTAGCCGCCGAACGCGGCATGGGCCGGGTAGGCGTGGTAGCAGTTCGTCCACACGCGGCCGGCCTGGATGGCACGGCCCAGGCGGTAGGCGCGGCTGCCGTCGCGCGTCCACACACCGGCACCCAGGCCATAGGGCGTGTCGTTGGCGATGGTCAGCGCCTCGGCCTCGGTCTTGAAGGTCGTCACCGCCAGCACCGGGCCGAAGATCTCCTCGCGGAAGATGCGCATCTGGTTGTGGCCCTGGAACAGCGTGGGCTGGATGTAGTAGCCGCCGGCCAGGTCACCGCCCAGCTGCGCGCGGCTGCCGCCAGCCAGCACCTTGGCGCCCTCGTCCTTGCCCAGCGCCAGATAGCTCTCGATCTTGTCCATCTGCATGGCCGAGGCCTGCGCGCCCATCATGGTGTCGGTGTCCAGCGGGTTGCCCTGCTTGATGGCCGCCACGCGCTTCAAGGCGCGGTCCATGAACTTGTCGAAGATGCTTTCCTGGATCAGCGCGCGGCTGGGGCAGGTGCACACCTCGCCCTGGTTGAACGCGAACAGCACCAGGCCCTCGATGGCCTTGTCGAGGAAGGCGTCGTCCTCGGCCATCACGTCGTCGAAGAACAGGTTGGGGCTCTTGCCGCCCAGCTCCAGCGTCGCCGGGATCAGGTTGCTGGCTGCCGCCTGCGCGATCACCTTGCCGGTGGCCGTGCTGCCCGTGAACGCGATCTTGGCGATGCGCTTGCTGTTGGCCAGCGGCATGCCGGCCTCGCGGCCGAAGCCGTTGACGATGTTCAGCACGCCCGGCGGCAGCAGGTCGGCGATCAGCTCGGTCAGGATCAGCAGGCTGATGGGCGTGCTCTCCGCGGGCTTGAGCACCACGCAGTTGCCGGCGCCCAGCGCGGGCGCCAGCTTCCAGGCCGCCATCAGGATGGGGAAGTTCCACGGAATGATCTGGCCCACCACGCCCAGCGGCTCGTGGAAGTGGTACGCGATGGTGTGGTGGTCGATCTCGCTGAGCGCGCCCTCCTGCGCCCGCACGCAGCCGGCGAAGTAGCGGAAGTGGTCCACCGCCAGCGGGATGTCGGCATTCAGCGTCTCGCGGATGGGCTTGCCGTTGTCCACGGTCTCGGCGTAGGCCAGCAGCTCCAGGTTGGCTTCCAGCCGGTCGGCAATCTTCAGCAGGATGTTGGCGCGCTCGGCCGGCGGCACGGCGGCCCAGCCGGCGGCGGCTGCATGGGCGGCGTCCAGCGCCCGCTCGATGTCCGCGGCGCCCGAGCGCGCGGCCTGGGTGTAGACCTTGCCGTTGATCGGCGAGATCACGTCGAAGTACTGGCCCTCCACGGGTGGCTGGAACTTGCCGCCGATGAAGTTGTCGTAACGGGGCTTGTAGGCGATCTTGGCGCCGGCTTGGCCGGGTGCGGCGTAAACGGTCATGGGGCTTGTCTCCGATGAAAAGGGCCCGGCTCGTGTTGGCCGGGCTGCCCCCGTCAGCGCAAAGCCCGTGCCAGCGCCGCTTGCGCCGCCGCGGGCTTGACGCGGCGCAAACCCGGGGCCGCCCGCGGCCGGACTGTCACGAAATGGCACACCTGCCCTGGCACATTGCGCCAATGCGGCACAAGCGCTTGACGCCGCGCGGCGTCAGGCTAGCGTCCGGCTCGCCGGGCATGCTGGCCCGGCACGCAGAGCGCCCTCCCGAGGCGCCGCACTGGAGACACCCCATGCCCGCATCCGAGGCTCCAACGCCGCCCGACCGCATCCGCCAGGCCCGCCGTCAGTGGCTGGACACCGGCACCGTCGCCAGCGGCCTGATCGCCGGCCCGCTGCAGGCCAGCTGGGCCCGCTGCCGCGACCACTACGGCCTCGCCCCCGAAGGCCGCCCGCAAGGCGCGCCCCACGCCAGCGCCGCCCAGCTGGCCCGCGCGCTGGAACACCGCCACACGCTGATGGCCCACGCCAAGCCCGTGATGGCCTTCCTGCACGACCAGGTGCAGGGCAGCGACAGCCTCGTGCTGCTGGCCGACGCCCACGGCCTGCTGCTGCACGCCAGCGGCGACGCCCCGTTTGCCGACCGCGCCGCCCGCGTCGCGCTGCGGCCCGGCGCCGTGTGGAGCGAGCAATGGCGCGGCACCAACGCCATCGGCACCGCGCTGGCCGAGGGCCAGCCGCTCGTCGTGCATGCCGGCGAGCACTACCTGTCGCGCAACGGCTTCCTCACCTGCGCCGCCGCCCCCATCGCCGACCCCGCAGGGCAGCTGCTCGGCGTGCTGGACATCTCCGGCGACCGCCGCGGCTACCACCGCCACACGCTGGCGCTGGCGCGCAGCGGCGCCCGCATGATCGAGCACCAGCTCTTTACCGCCCGCCACGCCGCCGGCCTGCACCTGCGGCTGCACCCGCAGGCCGAGGGCCTGGGCAGCGTCACCGAAGGCCTGCTGGCCGTCAGCGAAGACGGCTGGGTGACCGGCGCCAACACCGCCGCGCTGGAACTGCTGGGCCTGGCCCGCCGCGACATCGGCGCAGCCACCGTGGAGCGCGCACTGGGGCTGGACGTGCGCGCCCTGCTGGCCCAGGGCGCCGCGCCGCGCCTGCTGCCACGCGGCGGCGGCAGCGCCCCGCTGTGGCTGCGCGTGGAACGCGGCCTCACGCTGCGCCACACCGTGGCGCTGTCGACACCGGCCGTCACGCGCGCCGCGCCCCACACGCCCCCCACACCGCCCGCCGCCACCGACGCACTCGCCGCGCTGGACACCGGCGACGCCGCTTTCCACGCCACGCTGGCGCGCGCCCGCCGCGTGCTCGACAAGCCCGCCATCCCGCTGCTGCTGCACGGCGAGACGGGCACCGGCAAGGACGTGCTGGCCCGCGCGCTGCACGCCGGCAGCGCCCGGCGCAGCCAGCCCTTCGTCGCCGTCAACTGCGCGGCACTGCCCGAGACGCTGATCGAAGCCGAGCTCTTCGGCTACCGCCCCGGCGCCTTCACCGGCGCCAGCCGCCAGGGCGCGCCGGGCCGCATCCGCGAGGCCCACGGCGGCACGCTGTTCCTGGACGAGATCGGCGACATGCCGCTCGCCCTGCAGGCCCGGCTGCTGCGCGTGCTGGAGGCGCGGGAAGTGACGCCGCTGGGCGGCGGCGCGACGGTGGCGGTGGACTTCCGGCTGATCTGCGCCAGCCACCGCCGGCTGGCCGACGAAGTGGCCGCGGGCCGCTTCCGCGAAGACCTGTACTACCGGCTCAACGGCCTGACCCTGACCCTGCCGCCGCTGCGCGAGCGCAGTGACTTGCCCGCGCTGGTGGGTCGGCTCTTGCAGGCCGAGGCGCCGGAGCGGGCGCTGCGGGTGGATGAGGCGGTGATGGCGGAATTTGCGCGCCTGCGCTGGCCGGGGAATGTGCGGCAGCTGGCGAATGTGGTGAGGACCGGGGTGGCGCTGCTGGGGGATGGAGAAGAGGTCATCACGGCGGAGGAATTGCCGGATGACGTGCGGGCAGAGATGGCGGCGATGCCGGCGGACAGCCCGCGCGGCGCGAAGGTGTCAGGGCGCGGGGCGGGGGGCGAGGTGGCTGCGGTTGCCGCGCCGGCCGGCGATGCCGAGGGCGACGGGCCGGAGGATCTGCGGCGGCTGACAGACGCGCGAATCCGGGCGGTGTTGGCCGCGACGGGGGGGAATGTGTCGGAGGCGGCGAGGAGGTTGGGGATTAGCCGAAACACGCTGTACAGGCGCATCGCTTAGCGCGACGAACTGCGCTTGCCCCGCTCGATCCGCCCGAACGTCGACGTGAAAAATTACATAACGCACCGAACAAATCAGATGACTTGAAGCGTTAGCATCTGCGAGCGTCGCTAGTCGGCGTCGTCAGGCGAAAGTCTGAATCACCGTTCTTTGAAAATTTGCGAACTTGGGTAGAAAAGTCTAAGCCTTGCAAAAGGCGCCTTGTTTTCAAGGCTAGACCCGGATGCCCCGATTTCGGCCCTGCCCTCTCACGAGAAGGCGGAGAAGATCGAAACCGGTGTACACCGTTGTTGAGCGAATGTGCAGACACCTGACCACGAAGAGTCGTTATTTTCTACCTATCTCCGATGTTGAGTGAGCGAGCCGAGCACGCTGGTGTGCAAGGCGTAAACCCAAACTAAGGAGATAACGATGGCACGCAAGTCCAAAAAGTCAAGTTCGTCAAATTGCGGCAGGAATGCCGCTAAAAAGAACAACTCTGCCCAGCTTGAATGGGGCAAAGTTGTTGGTGGTGCTCTTCGAGGTATTCAAAGTCTCGCGAGTTGGTATCGACTCATTGAGGTTTTGAAAACTTTTCTTGATCAGAGTGATCTGTTCGGTTAAGTAGGTGTCTGTTTCTTTTATGCGCCCGGTTTACAACAGCAAACCCATTGGAAGCGTAGATTCGCTTGCCCGCGCACTCTTGCTTTCTACACAGCAGCTGAAAACATTAGCTGGCTCTGCCACGAGTCACTATCGCGAATTCGACATCCCAAAGCGAGATGGCTCTTTTCGCAAAGTAGCCGGCCCAACCCAAGAGCTGAAGACTGTCCAACGTAGAATTAACAGGCAGATTTTCGAGAACGTCAGCTTCCCGCCCTATCTGTACGGCAGCATAAAGGATAGGAACTATATCCACAATGCGCACTGCCACGCGCGTGCGCACGTGATCGTTGCGATGGATGTTCGAGACTTTTTTCCGTCCATCAAGCGCAATGCGGTAGTCGACATATTCAAGCACTTCTTCCATTTCTCGGATGCAGTTGCCCAAGTGCTTGCCGATCTGTGCACGAGAAATGGCGAGCTGCCACAAGGTGCTTGCACAAGCTCATACATCGCAAATCTCGCGCTCTACGATATCGAACATCGCTTCGTAAATAATCTGCGATATGAGGGGCTAACTTACAGCCGCCTTATCGATGATATCTCCATCTCTTCCACCCGACCATTGTCAGCTCGGCGAATTCAGTCATTGGTAGAGCAGGTAGCAGAGATGCTCAAGTGTCATGGCTTTGCGCCTAAGAGACGGAAAACGAAGGTTGCATCGCGCGAGAATCCGCATACACCCATGGAGGTGACCGGCCTCCAGTTGAATCTCGGTCAACCTCGTGTCAAAGGCGATGATCGAGCCAAGATCCGAACAGCCGTAAGGAAATGCATCCGGCTCGCCAAATTCGATAGGACAAGCAAAGAGTTTCACGACCTTCACAACCAGACTTCAGGTAAGGTCGCGATGTTGGCCCAGCTGAAACATGTTGAAGCCAAGAGGTACAGGAAAGTGCTGCGCCTTGCCGCGCCTCTCTATAGCCCCTCCGAAATCGCCAAAACAGAGAAAATTGTCAACTCCATTTGCCGAGTGACGCTAGGGAAGCGAGACAACGTCAGCTATATTGAACGCTATTATCAGGCTCGATACCGCGTTAATATCGTTTCGCGCACTAACGCCTCGCTTGCCGCAGAACTTCACGCCAAGCTGGGGCGTCACGCACCCACTTGCACCAAGGACGAGGCAATCTATGGATGAACGGCATACCGGAGTTATCCGTTGCTATTACCCTATCAAGGGCTTTGGGTTCATTCGTCGACCGAAAGGCAAGGACGTCTTCTTCTACAGACTGGACGCAGCCAGCGAAGATATTCTGTTCGACGGGGCACATGTTTCATTCGGCTTGAGAGACGAGCCTAAGGGCCCCCGCGCTATTCGTATCGAACGTACTGGCTAAGGAATCGATGCCGGCGCGGGTTGCACCTCGAGCCGAGTAGGACGGGCCTACCGACCGTCACCGGTGCTGGAGCGCAGGCTCGGGGTCAGCTCTCAAATCTAAACCCTTCGGTGAGGAAACCGCCTGGATTCACTCATGGCCGGTCCCAGCGCTTCGAGTTGCCCGATGCGCTGCTTGTTGGAGTCGCGAGCTCCGCCCAACTTACTGACCTGGTCCGACTCCAGCCCCCTCGCCCCCTTCTGCCCCCCCATGCCCCGCCACCTCAGCATCGCCGCCAAGCGCCTGTCCCTGAAGGAGCGCTTCAAGATCCGCGAGGAGCGCGGCGACGGCAGCGAGCCCGTGGAGCTGTACGACTGCACCTGGCGCTTCGCCTGGTTCCGCGAGGTGTGGGTGCTGACGGCCGCCAACGGGGCCGAGACGGTGATGCGGCGGCGCATCCTGAGCTGGGTGCCGCGGTGGGACATCAGCTCGCCGCTGGGCAGCTTCACGCTGTGCCAGCGCGTGTTCACGCTGCGGCGCACGCTGGTGGTGGAGGGCGGGCCGTTTGACGGCGCCACGTTGACCGGCAACCTCATCGACATGTCGTTCCGCGTGGAGCACCGCGGCCAGCTGCTGGCCACGGCGCAGGGCCAATGGCTGACGTTGCGCAACCGCCACGTCGTGGAGCTGCTGAGCGATGACCCCGCCGTGGAGGCGCTGGTGGCCCTGCTGATGGCACGGCTGATGATCGACCAGTCGGCCGAAAGTCAGGCCTCGGGCCCCGGCGCGGGCGACTGACGCGGGGCCGGCAGGCGGGGCTCACGCCGATGCACACCGCGCCGCCCGGGCTGACTACACTCAGTCAACGCGTCAGCGCTCCCGGACCGACAGGTGATGACCATCCCCGTCCTGCTCGTCGATGACAGTGAGTTCGATCGCATGTACACGCGCATCGTGCTCGGCCGCACGGGCCTGCCCTGGGCGGTGCAGGAGTGCGAGTGCGGCGCCGAGGGGCTGAACGCCATCACGCAGGCGCCCGGGCACATCGCCCTTGTGCTGCTGGACCTCAACATGCCGGGCATGGACGGCTTCGAGTTCATCGACGCCTTCGAGCGCCTGCCCCCCGCCGTGCGGGCCGGGACGGAGATCGTTGTGCTCAGCAGCTCGCCACTGGACACCGAGCGTCAGCGCGCGCTGGCCCACCCGGTGGTGAAGGACTACCTCGTCAAGCCGCTGACGCTGCCCCAAGCGCAGCACCTGGGGCAGCCGCCACGGCTGGCTGAAGCATGACGGTCCGGCCCTGGCCCCTGCACGCAGCAGCACGGGCGCTGCTGGTGGCGCTGACTGCCCTGCTGCCGGCCCTGGTGCCGCCGGCCCGCGCCGCCAACGCCGCGGCGGACGCCGAGCCGCTGACGGTGCGCTTTGCGCCCGAGCGCGATTACGGCCCCTTCGTCTTTGCCGACGAGCAGGGGCGCGTGCAGGGCCTGTCGGTCGACCTGCTGGCGCGCCTGGCGCCCGCGGCGGGGCTGCGGCTGCAGACGCTGCCGCCCGCGCCGCTGGCCGAGCAGCTGGCGCTGCTGCGGGCGGGCGGGGCGGATCTGGTGTCGTCGCTGCGCCCCACGCCGGAGCGGGCCGAGTACCTGGCCTTCACACGGCCGTATGTGACCGTGCCGGCCATCCTGGTGGTGCGCGCCGGGGCGGGCGCCGTGCTGCCGGGCATGGACGGCCAGGCCCGCCTGCTGGGGCTGGCGGGCCGGCCGGTGGCGGTGGGCGCGGGCTATGCGGTGGAGGGCTTTGCCCGCGCGCGCTTCCCGCAGGTGCGCTGGGAGGCGGTGCCCGACGACGTGCAGGCGCTGCGCGGCGTGCGCGAGGGGCGCTTCGACGCCGCCGTGGTGGACGCCGCCAGCGCCGCCTTCATCACGCAGCGCCATGGGCTGGGCGAGCTCGGCGCGGCCGGCCCCATCGGCTTTGACTACGCGCTCAGCCTGGCCGTGCCCAAGGCCCGGGCCGACCTGGTGGAGCGGCTGGACGACGCGATTGCCGCGCTGCCGCTGCAGGCCCGCAGCGAGATCCAGCAGCGCTGGATGGGCCCGCTGCATGGCAGCGCGCTGATGCAGCCGCGCTGGCACCGCCTGGTGGGCTGGGCGGCCGTGTGGCTGGGCGCGGCCGGGCTGCTGATGGCCTGGCTGCTGTGGCGTCGGCGGCGGCGGCACGCGGCCCGCGACACCGGCCCGTCCACGCTGACATGACGGCCGCCACCCCGCCCCGCCACCTCGACACCACGCACGGCAGCCCACCGCCCGCCTCGTGGCTGGCGCTGCAGCCGCTGCTGCCCACCGCCGCCGGCCTGGCCCTGGCCTACACGGTGGCGGCCGTGCTGTCGCTGGAGCTGTCGCGCCAGCCGGGCAGCGTGGCGTCCATCTGGTATGCCAACGCGCTGGCCGTGGCGACGCTGGCGCACCGGCCCCGGCGCGACTGGCCGGCACTGCTGGCGGCCGTCACGCTGGCGATTGCCACGGCGAATGCGCTGTGGGGAGACCAGCTGCTGCTGGCGCTGTCCTTCACGCCGGCCAACCTGGCCGAGGTGAGCCTGGCGGCGGCCGGGCTGCGGCGCGCAGGCCTGCACCGCAGCGGCATCGGCTCGGCCACCACGCTGGGCTGGGCCTTGCTGATGGCGGCGCTGGCGGCGCCCGTGGTCAGCGCCACGGTGGCGCTGCTGACGGTGGGGCCGCTCATCGGCCAGGGCTTCACCGGGCTGTGGCTGCCCTGGCTGGAGGGCGGCGCCATCGGTGCGCTGTCCACGCTGCCACTGGCACTGCTGCTGGCCAGCGAAGGGCCGCAGGCATTGCGGCGGCTGGCGGGCAATGCGCTGGCCTGGGCGCTGCTGTGCGCCGCCGTGGGCGCCACGCTGCTGGCCGCGGCCTACCTGCCCTACCCCATGGTGTTCATCACGCTGCCGCTGGTGACGGCGGCGGTCGTGCTGCCGCTGAGCGGCGCCTATCTGCTGACGCTGGCGGTCTCCATCGCGCTGGCCGCCGCGCTGGGCAGTGGCCTGCTGCCGGCGCCGCCGCTGAGCGCCGCGTGGCAGCAGGTGTTCATCTACATCGCCTTCGCCGCTGCATTGCTGCCGGGGCATTTGCTGGCTGCCACGCTGCATGAGCTGCGGCGCAGCCAGCAGCGCCTGGCCCAGCACGGTGAGGCACTGCGGCGCGCCAATGAAGGGCTGGAGCAGTTCGTGCACTTCGCCGCCCACGACCTGCGCGAGCCGCTCAACACCATTGCCGGCTTTGGCAGCCTGCTGCGCGAGGAATCCCAGCCGCTGGACGACGCGGCCCGCCAGCACCTCGCGCTGATGCTGCGCGGCACTGAGCGCATGCGCAGCCTGCTGGACGACATGCTGGCCTTTGCCCGGCTGCAGCAGCACGAGGCGCCCACGATGGGCCGGGTTGACCTGGACGAGACGCTGCAGTCCGCCCGCGACGCGCTGGCCGCGCAGATCGCGAACAGCGACGCCCGCATCACCACCACGCCGCTGGGCCAGGTGCACGGCCACGCGGCCATGTTGCAGACGCTGCTGCAGAACCTGCTGAGCAATGCGCTGAAGTTCGTGAACGCCGGGGAGGCGCCGCAGGTGGCGTTCAGCGCCTTCGACGACGGGCCGATGCGCGTGCTGCAGGTGCGCGACCACGGCATCGGCATCAGCGCCGACGCGGCCACCCGGCTGTTCAAGCCCTTCCAGCGCCTGCACACCCGGCGCCGCTACGAGGGCTCGGGCCTGGGCCTGGCGCTGGCGCGCCGCATCGTGGAGGTGCACGGCGGCAGCATCAGCGTCGCCCCGGCCGAGGGCGGGGGCAGCTGCTTCACGGTGCGCTTGCCGAAGGCGGCGGGCGAGGGCGGCTGAAGGTCCGTGTGGCCCGGCTTCGCCGGTCGCCACACGGATAGCGGGGTTACGCTTTTGACAGCTCAGAACGCACCATCTCAACACCTCGAACCGCCATGGAAGACGAACGTTTCATCTGCTGGTCCACGCTGCTGCGCGAAGAATGGGAGCGCCAATTGCCTGAGGAGATGCGCAAGCCCGAGTTTTGGCTCGACCACGGTTGGCGCCTGGACTCGCGCCTGGCGCGCATCCTGACCGCCTGGGTTGAGCGCGAGCCAGCTCAGGTGTGGCGCAGCGCCGCCATCGCCGTGATGAACGCCATGGCCGCAGACGCTCGAGACGCGAGAGACACTGACAAGCTGCTGAGCACCGGCGGCTGACGTTGGCTCAAGCGGCCAACATGCGCTGCGCTTCTATTGGCTCGCCTCGCGACAACCGCACACACCGCCCCCCGGGATCCCGATCTGTCCATGCTCATCTCAACGTCAACCCAACGCGTTCTAAGCGCCATCCTGGCCGGCACCTTCTACGGGTTGGCGCTGCGAACCGGTTTTGAATGGGCCCAGCCACTGCCATTCGTGGAGATCATCTCGACGGCGTTCCTCGTGGTCTGCCCGCTGTCCGTCGGAGCGATCGCCGTACTGTGGGGTGCAGGCACGGCGCACGTCTCGGTGCGCACCCAGCTGGGTGTGTCGGTCGCAGCGATGTCCTTGTTTCTCATCGCCATGTTCATCACCCTGCTGGAGGGGCTGATCTGCCTGGTGCTGGTGGCACCCGTGTTTTACGTGGCTGCCATGGTGGGTGGACTGGCGGCAGGATGGACGCACAACCGCCTGCGAGCTCGGACGTCCACGCTGTCCGCGTTTGCCTTGCTGCCCCTGCTGATGGCGCCCGTAGACGGCCTCTCGCCGCCACAAACACACATCCAGAGCGTGACGAACACCATCCACATTGCTGCAACACCGGAGCAAGTCTTCGCCCGCCTGGCCGAGGTGCGCGACATCCGCCCTGATGAGCTCGGCTTCAGCTTCGTGCACTCGATTGGTTTGCCCAGGCCCATCCAGGCCGCGATGGACGGCAGCGGCCCTGGTGCTGTTCGCACCAGCCGGTGGGAGAAGAACGTCTGGTTCCAGGAGGTCATCACGCAGTGGCAGGCGCCGTCGGTCATGCACTGGAAGTTCGTGATTCCGCGCGGCGCCATCCCGCGCGATGCGCTGGACCGCCACGTCGAGGTGGGCGGTGACTATTTCGACCTGATCGATGGCGGCTATGAAGTCGCCCCCAACCCGGCAGGCGGCTCGACGCTCAGCCTGACCACGCGCTTTGTCAACAAATCCCGGTTGCAGCTCTACGGCAACGTTTGGGGCAGGCTGGTCTTGCAGGACTTTCACCGGTCCATCCTTGGACTCATGAAACATCGGGCCGAGGCCTAGCTGCTGAGCGACTGCCACTCAAGCGGAGCCCACCGCAGCACAGGGTCTTGCTCGCCGCGCCGTGCAACACCCCGAACCTGCCGACACCATCCACCGCTTGCAACGCTGCTTCACGCAATGCCGTCGCCTGATCCCGCGATCGTTGTCTGCCCACTGTGCGAGCGCCCCATCCCGCCCGCGCAGCGCGACGCCCACCACCTCGTGCCCAAGTGCAAGGGCGGCCGGCACACGGAGTTCCTGCACCGGGTGTGCCATCGCCAGATTCATGCGCTGCTCACCGAGACCGAACTCGCGCGCCAGTACGCCACCGTGGACGCATTGCTGGCGCACCCGGAGATCCGGCGCTTTGTGAGCTGGGTGCAGCGCAAGCCGGATGACTTCTTCGTTGCCACGCGCAAGAGCGCCCGGGTGCGGCGGCGCTGACGCGCGATGCGCCACACTGCACCGCACGGCACCACCGTGCGCCACACGTTCCCACCCTTTCCCACTGCCCACCACCGCCCCATGCCCAAGGCCTACTGGATTGCCCGCGTCGATGTCTCCGACGCCGAGACCTACAAGCTCTACGCGCAACGCAACAACGCGGTGTTCGCGAAGTTCGGCGGCCGCTTCCTGGTGCGCGCGGGGCAGTTCGAGAACCCCGAGGGCAGCAGCCGCGGCCGCAACGTGGTGATCGAGTTCCCGAACTACGAGGTGGCGCTGGCCTGCTACCGCTCGCCGGAGTACGCCGCCCAGATCGCGCTGCGCCGCCCGGCCGCTGAGGCAGACGTGGTCATCGTCGAAGGCTACGACGGCCCGCAGCCCGGCGAAGCCTGACGGCGGCGGCCCCGGCAGCGCCGTCACAGCAGCCTGCTCCCGGCGCGCGCAATCCGTGAGTTTTTGGGCAGGGCGGCGCCCTGACGAGAGGCGACGGGCGCCCCGCTGCCGTGCTACCGTGCCGGCCACGCATGCGCCCTGCCGCAGCACAGGCGGTCAAGGGCACGCACAAGGAGGACCCATGGCTGCAGAACACGTTGTCGAACGCCTCCATGCCCAGGTGAGCGGATCGGGCGAACGCACGATCGTGTTCGTCCACGGCTTCGGGTGCGACCGCTCCATCTGGCGACTGGTGGCGCCGGCCTTCGAGGCCCGCTATCGCGTGGTGGTGTTTGACCAGGCCGGCTGCGGCCGCGCCATCCCCGCCTGGGACGCCAGCCGCCATGCGTCGCTGCAGGGCTACGCCCAGGACCTGCTGGACTTGCTGGCGGCCCTGGACCTGCCGCCGGTGGTGTGCGTGGGCCACTCGGTGGGCAGCGTCGTCATGGCGCTGGCCGCGCACCAGCAGCCCGAGCGCTTTGAACACCTGGTGCACCTGGCGCCGTCGCCCCGCTTCCTGAACGACCCGCCCGACTACGTCGGCGGCTTCGAGCGCGAAGACCTGGACGGCATGTTCCGGCTGATGGAGTCCAACCACTTCGGCTGGGCGGCGCTGCTGGCGCCCATGGCCATGGGCGAGACCAACCCGGTGGAGCTGGTGCGCGAGTTCGAAGGCACGCTGTGCACGCTGGAGCCGCGCATCGCCCGGCAGTTCGCGCGCATCACCTTCCTCGTGGACGTCCGCGCGCAAATGCAGCAGCTGCAGGTGCCCAGCACGCTGGTGCAGTGCATGCGCGACAGCATCGCCCCCGTGGCGGTGGGCCGGTGGCTGCAGCAGCACGTGCCGATGTCCACGCTGCAGGAGCTGGACATCGCCGGCCACTGCCCGCACGTCAGCCACCCGGAGATGACCATCCGGCTGCTGGAGGGCGTGCTGCGTGACGGTGCTCGGCGCTGAGCTGGAGCACCTGCCGGTCGGGCTGTTGCAGCTCGACCGCGACGGGCAGGTGCTGGCGGCCAACCATTGCGTGGCCGACTGGCTGGGCTGCACACCGGCCAAGCTGGCCGGCACACCCCTGGACGCGGTGCTGAGCCGCGCGGGCCGGGTGGTCTATCACACGCACCTGCTGCCCATGTTGAACCTGGGGCGCACGGTGCAGGAGCTGACGCTGGAGCTGCGCAGCCCGGCCGGGCCCGTGCAGGTGCTGGCCTGCGCCAGCCGGCTGCCGCCGCCCGATGAGCGCATGCAGCTGGTGCTGACGCCCATGCGCGAGCGGCTGCGCCTGGAGACGGCGCTGCTGCGCGTGCAGCGCTCGGCCGACGCGGCGCCACTGCTGCTGTTCGAGTACGTGCGCGAGGCCGACGGCCGCGCGTCCATGCCCTATGCCAGCGCGGGCCTGGTGTCGCTGTACGACCTCAGCCCCGAGGCGCTGGAGTTCAGCGACCTGCCCTGGCTCGCCCGCGTGCACGCCGACGATGTGGACGCGCTGCTTGCCGCGCGCGATGAATCAGCCCGGCGGCTGGGCATCTGGCAGGCGCGCTACCGCGTGCGGGCCGCCGGCAACGGCTGGCATTGGCACCAGCTGCGTGCCCAGCCCTATGCGGAGCCCGACCAGCGCACCGTATGGCACGGCATGGTGGTGGACGTGACGCAGCAACACGCCGTCGAGCAGGCCGAGCGAGAGCGCGACACCGCCGAGCGCGCCAGCCGCAGCAAGAGCGAATTCCTGGCGCGCATGAGCCATGAGCTGCGCACACCGTTGAACGCCATCATTGGCTTCTCGCAACTGCTGAGCGAGGAACCGGCCGTCGCCGCAGCGGGCGCCCTGCCGCGGCTGGAAGTCATCCACAACGCGGGCCAGTTGCTGCTGCGCCTGATCGACGATGTGCTGGACATCGCGCGCATCGAGGCCGGCCGGCTGCGCATCGACATGCGCAACCTGCCGCTGCTGCCCAGCCTGCGGCGCGTGGTGCAGGGGCTGGAGCCGGCGATGGCAGCACGGCAGATCCGCGTCGAGCTGCACACCGACGGCCCCGACGCCGACACGCTGCAGGTGCAGGCCGACGAGGGCCGGCTGCACCAGGTGCTCAACAACCTGCTGTCCAACGCCGTCAAGTACAACCGGCCGCGCGGTTGGATCAGGCTCACGGTGCGCGCGCTCGACGGACAGGTGCTGGTGTCGGTGCACGACGACGGCCCCGGCCTGACCGAAGCGCAGCGCAGCCAGCTGTTCCAGCCCTTCAACCGCCTGGGCGCCGAGTACACGCCGACCGAAGGCACGGGGCTCGGGCTGGTGATCTCGCGCAGCCTGGCCGAGAGCATGGGCGGCGCGCTGGACCTCGCGTCCCCCGAGGGCAGCGGCTGCTGCTTCGTGCTGCGGCTGCGCCAGGCGCAGGGCGCCGCGCCGGCCTTGCCGCCGCCGCTGCCGCCAGCCCACGAGCCGGCCCCGCCGCCGCAGGGTGCGGTGGAGGTGCTGTATGTCGAGGACGACCCGGTCAACGTGCTGCTGATGGAGTCCATCCTGATGCGCCGCCCCGGCCTGGCGCTGCGCGTGGCCCGCAGCGGCGCCGACGCGCGCCAGGCCGTGCTGTCGCGCGTGCCCGACCTGCTGCTGCTGGACATGCACCTGCCCGACACCGACGGCATGCAGCTGCTGTTCCAGCTGCGTACCTGCCCGGGCGCGGAGCGCGTGCCGGCGGTGGCCGTGTCGGCCGACGCGATGCCGCAGGACATCGAGCTGGCCATGTCCTGCGGCTTCGACGCCTACTGGACCAAGCCGCTGAACGTGGTGCGGCTGCTCAACGACCTGGACGCCGTGCTGCTGCGCGGCCACGTCACCGCGCCCGCCGCCGACTGACGGCCGCCCGCGGCGGCGGTGCTCAGCGCGCCGCCTTGGCGCGGTACATGGCCTGGTCGGCCCGCTGGAGCACGGCCTCGGGGCTGTCGTCCTGCGGGCCGAACAGCGCCACACCGATGCTGGCCGAGCCTCGATGCTCGACGCAACGCTCGCCGCCAGGCCCGCCGGGCAGGCGCAGGACATAGGGCTGGGCCAGGCGCTCGCGCAGCTTGGCCGCCACGCGCTCGGCCTGGTGCCCGGCCAACTCGGGGTCGGACGGCAGCGGCGTCAGCATCACGACGAACTCGTCGCCGCCCAGGCGCACCACCGAGTCCGACGCCCGCACGGCCGCCTGCAGGCGCTGGGCCACGGCCACCAGCAGCTGGTCGCCGGCCGCGTGGCCGTGGGTGTCGTTCAGCGGCTTGAAGCGGTCCAGGTCCACGAACAGCAGCGCGCCATGCAGGCCGGTGCGCGGCCCCTGGTGGACGGCCATGCGCAGCCGGTCGTCCAGCAGCCGACGGTTGGGCAGGCCGGTCAGCGCGTCCACAAAGGCCAGCTGGCGCACCTGCGCCTCCAGCTCCTTGCGGGTGGTCACGTCGTTGATGTAGTTGATGGTGGCCGGGCGGCCCTGCCAGTCGATCAGCGAGCCGCCCATCTCCAGCCAGCGCACGCCGCGCGCCCGGGTCTTGACGCGGTATTCGTAGCGCATCGGCATGGGCACGCCTTCCAGCCGCTTGCGGTGGTTGCTCTTGAGCAGCTCGTGGTCCTCCTCGAGGATGAAGTCCAGAAAGGGGCGCCCCAACAGCTCTTCCTCGGGGAAGCCCACGAACTCGCACAGGTGGCGGTTGACGAACTTGAAGCACCAGTCCTGCACCACGGCCACGCCTTCGCTGGCGGTCTCACCCAGCTCCAGGTAGCGCCGCTCGCTGTGCTGCAACCGGGCCTCCAGGCGCAACTGCTCGGTGAGGTCGCGGGCCAGCACCCAGCGGCCGGCGGGCTGGCCCAGCGCATCCACCAGCGGGCTCGCATGCAAAGCCACCCAGCGAGGCGGCCGCTCGCGCGCCAGCAGCAGCGCGCGGCCCGCGGCATCGGTGGCGTCGCTCCCGGGCTCCAGCAGCCTGCTCACGGGCTGGCCCAGCAGCGCCTCGGCGGGCCAGCCGCACAGCGGCAGCACCGAGGCCGACACCTCCTGCAGGCAGCCCTGCGCGTCTTCGCGCCACCAGAGCTCGTGGCTGTGCGCCAGCAGGGTCGCGGGCGGGCCATCGGCCAACGACGGGCCGAGCTTGTCAGTCATGAAATCCTCCCTGTCGGCCGCCTGATCTGGCTCGTGGAGGCGAGCTGCCGGGCGTGCGCAATGTCGCGAGAGTGTGCCGCAAGGCGGGCCGCCGGCCGCGGTCGAAGTTGGCGCCCGAGCGGATCCTGGTGTCAGGTCTTGCCCGAATTTCCCTTCACTTTCAACGGGCGTGACCATCGGCCCGCCGCGGCGCATGCGGCTACGCTGCCGGGTTTTTCAACCCGTTGCGCCTCGCCCACCCATGACGACCCGCCCGACCCTGCTCGCCGCGCTGCTGGCCACCGCCTGCGCCGCGTTCGGCCCCTCCCTCGCCCACGCCCAGGCCGCCACCCCGGCCGCCGCCGCGGCGCCCGATGCCCGCTACGTGTGGGACCTGACGCCCATGTTCGCGAACGACGCGGCCTGGGACGCCGAGCGCCTGGCCATCCAGGCCGCGCTGCCCTCGCTGCGCGAACTGCGCAACGGTTTCACCCGCGACGCCGCCAGCCTGCGCCAGGCGCTGGACACGCTGTCCAGCTGGCGCCAGCGCTACAGCCGCGTGGCCGTCTACGCCAGCGCGATGGCCTCCACCGACAACCGCGACGCCCGCAACCAGGAGCGCCAGTCGCTGCTGCGCTCGCTGGGCGGCCAGTGGGGCAGCGCGCTGAGCTGGGTGGACAGCGAGATCCGCCAGCTGGGCGAAGCCAAGGTCAACGCCTGGCTGGCCGCCGAGCCGGGCCTGAAGAAGCACGAGAAGCGCCTGCGCGAGGTGCTGCGCCAGGCCGCGCACCAGCTCACGCCCGAGGCGGAAGGCGCGCTGGCCGCCTTCGGCCCGGTGCTGGGTGCGGCCACCAACTCACGCACGCTGCTGACCACCGTGGACACCGACTGGCCCACGCTGGTGGTGGACGGCAAGACCGAGAAGCTCAACGACATCGGCTACGCCCGGCTGCGCGCCCACCCGGACCGCGCGGTGCGCCAGCAGGTGTTCGAGCGCTTCTTCGGCACCTACGGCCGCCTGGAGAACACGCTGGGCAGCCTGCTGGGCCAGCGCGTCGAGACCGGCGTGGTGAACGCCCGCCTGCGCGGCTACCCGTCCGCCGTCGCGGCCAGCCTGGCGGAGAACGACATCCCCGAGTCCGTCTACCGTACGCTGGTGGCCGAGACCAACAAGGGCCTGCCCACGCTGCACCGCTACCTGAAGCTGCGCCAGCGCCTGCTGGGCCTGCCCGACCTGGCGTATCACGACATCTACCCCGACCTCGTGAAGAGCGAGCGCCGCTACACGCCGGAGGAATCGGGCGACCTGACCGTGGCCGCGACTGCGCCGCTGGGCGCGGACTACCAGCGCCGCCTGCGCGAGGCGCTGGGCGCGAAGACCATGCACGTGTTCCCGGCACCGGGCAAATCCTCCGGCGCGTACCAGAGCGGCGTCTACGGCCTCACGCCGCTGGTGTTCCTGAACCACCAGGGCACGTTCGACAGCCTCAGCACCTTCGCCCACGAGTGGGGCCACGGCATGCACACCGTGCTGGCCAACGCGGCCCAGCCCTTCGAGACGGCCGGCTACCCGCTGTTCCTGGCCGAGATCGCGTCGTTCAGCAACGAGCTGCTGCTGCAGCAACACATGCTGGCCCAGGCCAAGTCACGCGAGGAGCGGCTGTACCTGCTGACCGAGGCCGTCGAGCGCCTGCGCAGCTCCTACTTCCGCCAGACCATGTTCGCCGAGTTCGAACTGGCCACGCACGACGCCCTGCAGCGCGGCGAGCCGCTGACCGGCAAGCGCATGACGGCGATGTACTGCGGCCTGCTGCGCAAGTACCACGGCGCCGACCAGGGCGTGATGAAGATCGACCCCGTGGTCTGCAGCGAGTGGGCCTTCGTGCCGCACTTCCACCGCCCGTTCTACGTCTACCAGTACGCCACCTCCATGGCCGGCGCTGCCTACTTCACCGAGCAGATCCTGCAGAAGAAGCCCGGCATGCCCGAGACCTACCTGTCGGTGCTGCGCTCCGGCGGCAGCGTGCACCCGGTGCCGCGCCTGCGCGCCGCCGGCCTGGACATGGACTCGCCCGCGCCCTACCAGGCCCTGGTGCGCCACATGGACCGGCTGCTGGACGAGATCGAGAAGCTGCTGGCGCAGAAGGCCTGACGGCCGCCGGGCAGGCCCGCCGGCCGGCCCGATTTCGCGCGATCTTCCCGGGTTCGCGGGGCTTGCGCGCGTCGGGCAGGACGGATCGCGGGGGTGGCCGGTACAATCCGGGCATAGATACGCGCAAGACCCCCGGGGTCTTCCCAGCAGCCGCACCGGTCATCCCCTGGCCCGACTCCTGAGCGGCTCGCCACAGCAATCTTGCTGAAGCTCTTGAGTGTTTCTGTCCCGCCCGGCAGCCGCCAGGCGGAGCCCGTCCAATGTCCCCGGCTCGGCCGCCCGCCGCACCGGATCGGGCATTGCCAAAGATCCTGCGTGGCCCCGTGCCGCGCCCGCGCCTACGGAGCCCACTGACTTGGCCAAAGAAGAACTGATCGAAATGCACGGCGTCGTCGACGAAATCCTGCCGGACTCGCGCTTCCGCGTGACGCTGACGAATGGCCACAAGGTCATCGCCTACACCGGCGGCAAGATGCGCAAGCACCACATCCGCATCCTGGCCGGCGACAACGTATCGCTGGAGATGTCGCCCTACGACCTGAGCAAGGGTCGCATCACGTTCCGACACCTGGCCAACCGCGGCCCGGCGCCGACCTCGTCGCGCTGATCCCGCCCGGCTGACCCCGACGCTGCCGCCGTGCCCACACCGGGCCGGCGGCAGTTGTCGTTTGTGGCGGCGCAAGCGCGCTGCGGCACACTCGCGCCCGCACCATGCCTGCGCCTCGCCTGTCCGTCCCGCGCCATCGCTGGCGCCGGGGCCCCCTGCTCCCGCTGCTGCTCGCCCTGCTGCTGGCAGCGCCAGCTCGCGCCGCCGAGCCCGCGCCGGTGCGCGGCTGGCTGCGGTTTGCCGATGGCAACACGCTGTCGGGCGTGCTGCTGGCGCGCGATGCGGCCGGCGGCCGGGTGCGCACCGACCGGTTTGGCGACATCGATTTCCGCGACGCCGAGGCCCGCTTCGAGCCCGCGACACCGCCCGCCGTGGCGACGGCACCGGCGCCGCCCGAGGCCGCGAGGCCGGCGCCGGGCTGGCAGCCGGTGGACCTGTCGGTCGGCGCGTCGGGCTACTGGCAGCAAAAGGACGGTTCGACCACCAGCAACCTCAGCCTGGACCTGGGCGCGACCTGGCGCTCGGCGCGCCACGAGATCCAGGCCACGCTGGCGGCGGACTACAAGGTGGTCGATGACAACGTGGACAACAACGAGCAGAGCGGCAGCCTGCGCTGGCTGCGCGCGCTGCATGGCCCCTGGGTGGGGCTGCTGAGCGTGAACCTGGAGCGCAGCACCTTCGCCCTTGATCCGCTGCCCGACCTGGACTACGTGCTGGTGCAGGCCACAGCCGGCCTGGGCTGGCGGCAGGCCTGGTCGCCGGCCAGCGAGACGCTGCTGGTGCTCAATGCCGACCGCGTGGCGCTGGACGTGCTGAGCCTGCACCGCCGCCTCACGTGGCGGCCGCTGTCGCTGCTGCTGGAGAACCACCTGCGGCTGAGCCCCAGGGTGCGACTGGATCACACGCTGCGCCTGTACCGGTGGCCAGGGGGCGAGACCGGCATCGACAGCGACGCCGAGCTCGGCTACGACCTGACCGACAGCCTGCGCGTGGGCCTGCGCCACGAGCTGCGCCGCAACGCCGTCAACCTGGACGCCGCCCAGTACCGCCGGCTGAGCCTGACGACGCGCGTGTCGTTCTGAGCCCCCCACGGCCGGGCGGCGCCCAGCGCGCCTCCCTTGGGGGGCCAGGCAACGCGCGCGCAGCCCCTCGTTGGCTTGCCGGCATGGGCCGGGAAGGGCCTGCTGATCGGGGTTCACTAAACTCTCGCCCTTTTTCCTCGCGCGCGACCCGTGTGCGCGACCGCCGCCCGCATGCAAGCCTCCCCCCCTTCCACAGCCCCCGAGCCGCTGGCCCGGCTGCTGCTGCAATGGGGCGTCGCGCCGGTGCCGGCCACGCCGGTGGCGCCGCGCCTGGGCGGCTGGCTGGGCTGGGCGGACGCGATCGGGCTGTCGCAGGTGCTGGCCACGCCACCGGCCAGCGGCGTCAACGCCGCGGCGGCCGAGGAGGCGCGCCGCTGGGCGGCGGCCGCGCTGGAGCGCCTGCACAGCGACCTCGCCAACGCCTTCGACGACGCCCTGCTGGCCCGCGACGCCGCCGAGCCCGCGCCCGACGGCGTGTCGCTGGCCGACCTGCTGGCGCCGTTCCGGCTGCACCACGCGCAGCAGCAGCGCCTGATGGCCGCCCGCATCGCCACGCTGCGTGAGCGGCTGCGCCCGCACCTGGCCGACGCCTCGGGCACCGGCATGAGGCTGGCTCAGCTGGATGCCGTGATCGAGCACGCCACACTGGCCGCCGAAAAGCAGGCGCTGGCCGGCCTGGCCACGCTGCTGACGCGCCGCGCCGAGGCCCACCACGCCGCCGATGCGCGCGGCTGGCGCCTCCCCTTCTGGGCCGACCTGCAGCGCCTGCTGCGGGCCGAGCTGGACCTCCGACTCCAACCGGTGCTGGGCCTCATGGACTCCCTTGAGGCGCTGCACCAGGCCGACTCCCCATGAACCGCTTCCTGACCGCCCTCTACCCCCTCGCCCTGGCCGCCGGCCTCGCGGCCATTGCCGGCGCGGCGCTGTCCGCCGCGCGCCACCACCCGGTGGCGTTGGCGATGACGCTGCTGATCGCCGCCTTCTTCGCCGTGGGCGTGTGGGAGCTGACCGCCTTCCGCCGCGCCAGCCGCGCGCTGCGCGAGGCGCTGACGGGCGACGACTTCCCGGCCCGCGTGCCCGCCGCGCTGCAGGCCGCCGTGCAGCAGCGGCTGGACGGCCTGCGCGTCGCGCTGCCGGGCCTGGCCCTGGCGCCCGCGCTGGCCGGTCTGCTGGTGCTGCTGGGCATGCTGGGCACTTTCATCGGCCTGGTGCTGACGCTGGGCAGCACGGCCTCGGCGCTGGGCGCGTCGGCCGACCTCGCCGCGCTGCGCACCGCCCTGGGCGCGCCCGTGCAGGGCCTGGGCCTGGCCTTCAGCGCCAGCGTGGCCGGCGTGGCCGGCTCGGCCATGCTGGGCCTGATGGTGGCGCTGGCACGACGCGAGCGCGCCGCCGCCGTGGCGCTGCTGGACAGCGCACTGCTGGGCCCGCTGCGCCCGCTGACCGCTGCCCACCGCCGCGAGCAGGTCCAGCAGGCCGCCGCTGCTGCCGCCGCCGAGGCCGCGCGCCAGCAGCAGCAGGCGCTGGTGGACCAGCTGCAGCAGTTCGCCCAGCAGGTGGCCTGCCAGCTGGCCGCGCAGAACGACCGCTTCCACACCGACACCCGCGCGGCCTACACCGCGCTGGCCGCCAGCGTGGACGCCACGCTGCGCCAGAGCCTCACCGAGAGCGCCCGCCTGGCCGGCGCCGCCATCCAGCCCGCCGCCAAGGCGGTGATGGCCGGCATCGCCCGCGAGGCCGCCGCGCTGCATGAGCGCGTGGGCACGCAGGTGGGCGAACAACTGGGCACGCTGGCCCAGCGCTTCGAGGCCGGCGCCGAACGCATCGCCCAGCAGGGCGAGGCCGCCGCCACCGCCCAGGCCGACGCGCTGGCCCGCCAGCGCGAGGCCCATGCCCAGCTGCTGGCCGACACCGGCAGCGCCACGCAACAGGCGGTTGATCGCCTGGCCCAGCAGCAGGACGCCGCCGCGCAGACGCTGCTGGCCGCGCTGGCCGAGGCCGCCGGCCGCCAGCAGGCCGCCCAGGCCCAGGCCGATGCCGAGCGCGCCGACGTGCTGCGCCAGCAGGCCGACGCGCTGGCCCAGCAGCGCAGCGCCACCCAGCAGGCGCTGGCCGAGGCGTCCGAGCGGCTGGCCGCGCAGGCGCAGGCCCTGTTCGAGCGCCTGGCCGAGCACCAGGCCCGCCAGCAGGCCGCGCAGGCGGCTCAGGCCGAGCAGGCCCGCGCCGCGCTGTCGGCCGAGCGCCAGGCGCTGGCCGACGAGCGCAGCGCCAACGAACGCCTGCTGGCCGCCCAGCGCGAGGCCGCGCAGGCCTTGCTGGCCGACAGCGGCGCCCGTGCGCAGGACGCGCTGACCGCGCTGACCACCGGCTTCGCGACGCAGACGCAGGACCTGCTGGACCGCATTGCCGACACCCAGACCCGCCACGCCGCGCTGCAGGCCGAGCTGGACGCCCAGGCCCGGGCCGAGGCGCGGGCCGAGGCCGAGGCCCTGGCCGCACAGCGCGAGGCCAACGAGCGCCTGCTGGCCGCCCAGCGCGACGCCGCCCACCAGCTGCTCACCGCCAGCGGCCAGCGGGCGCAGGACGCGCTGGCCGAGCTGACGGCCGGCTTCACCGCGCAGACGCAGGCCGCCATCGCCGCCATCGCCGCCGCCCACAGCCAACTGCAGACGGCCCACGCCAGCCACGACGCCGAGCGCCTGGCCGCCTGGCGCCACGAGCTGCAGGCCGCCGGCGCCACGCAGCTGGCGCAGCAACAGCAGCTGGCCGACGGCCTGCTGCAGCACACGCGCGACCTCGTCGCGCAGACCGAGGCCCAGGCCAAGACCACGCTCAGCGAGGCCGGCGCCCTGCTGCAGGCAGCTGGCGAGGCGCCGCGCGCGGCCGTGGAGGTGGTGGCCGCGCTGCGCGAGCAGCTGGCCCAGAGCCAGGCCCAGGACCGCGCCGCGCTCGCCGAGCGCGCCGAGCTGATGCAGACCGTCTCCACGCTGCTGGCCTCGCTGCAGCAGGCCGCGGGCGAACAGCGCGCCGCGCTGGACGCGCTGCTGGCGGGCGCCGCCGGCCGCATGGACACGCTGGTGGGCGGCACGTCGGCCCAGGTCGGCACGCTGCTGGACGGCGCCGCCGCCAAGGTGGACGCGCTGCTGCAGGGCGCCGCCGGCCAGGTGGAGACGCTGCTGGCCGGCACCGCCACGCAGGTACACACGCTGATGGGCAGCTCTGCCACGCAGCTGGAGAGCCTGGGCCAGCGCTTCACCGAGCAGGCCGGCGCCACCGGCCAGGCGCTGTCGGACGCCGTCACCACGATGGCCGCCAGCGCCGCCGAAATGGGCAGCCTGGGCGAGGGCTTCAGCACGGCGGTCGCGCAGTTCCAGGGCGCCAACGCGCAGCTGGTGCAGCACCTGGCCGCCCTGGAGGAACGCCTGGGCGCCACGCTGACGCGCAGCGACGAGCAGCTGAGCTACTACGTGGCGCAGGCGCGCGAGGTCATCGACCTGTGCCTGGGCTCGCAGAAGGCCGTGCTGGACGCGCTGCAGAACACGGCGGCCACCCATGGATGAGCCGCTGGACCTGGAGCACGACGCCCCGGCCGACGGCCTGAGCGCGCCGGCCTGGGCCGCCTTCGGCGACCTGATGGCCGGCGTGCTGGGTGCCTTCGTGCTGGTGCTGGCCGCCGCGCTGGTGGGCCAGCTGGACCTGGCCCACCAGCTGCAGGCCGAGGTGGCCCAGCGCGAAGCCGAGCAGGCCCGGCGCGAGGCGCTGGAGCAGGCGCTGGCGGGGCCGCTGGCCGAGTCGCTGAAGGCCGGGCTGATCACGCTGGCCGAGGGCCGCATCGGCATCAGCGGCGCGGTGCTGTTCGCCACCGGCTCGGCCGAGCTGCATGGCGACGGCCGGGCCCTGCTCAAGCGGCTCGCAGGGCCGCTGCGCAGCTACCTCGCGCAGCGCGACGAGGCCCTGATGGTCAGCGGCTTCACCGATGACCGCGCCGTGGTGACAGGGCAGTTCGCCGACAACTGGGAGCTGTCGGCCCAGCGCGCGCTGACCGTCATGCGCGTGCTGACCGCCGAGGGCCTGCCGCCAGACGCGGTGTTCGCGGCCGCCTTCGGGCCGCAGCAGCCGGTCGCCTCCAACGACGACGCGGCCGGCCGCGCGCTGAACCGGCGCGTGGAGATCGCCCCCACGCCGCGCCCCCAGCGCGCTGCTGCCGCCTCGGCGCCCGCATCAGCCCCGGCCCGCTGAGCATGGACGACGCGCTGCGCGATCCGCTGACCTGGCTGCAGGCACGCACCGACCTGCTGGCCGGCGACCCGGTGCAGCGGCGCGTGCTGGACGGCCTGGCGCGCCGCGCCGCCGCGCTGCCGCCCGGCGCCCTGCGCGAGCGACTGGTGGACCGGCTGCTGCAGCGCGCCGAAGCCGCGCCGGCCGGCCCGCCGGCCCGCGCCGCCGCCGTCCCCACACCCAGCCCGCTGACCGCGCTGCTGGCGCTGCTGCACAGCCAGGCGCCCGGCGGCGGCGAGCTGCGCACCGTGGCCGCCCACCAGCGCACCTGGCGCCAGCTGCGCACCGCGCAGCGCATGGCCGAGGTCAGCGCGCCGGTGCCCGAGCACCTGGGCCCGCTGAACAGCCAGGTGCTGGTGACGCGCGCGCTGCAGCAACTGCAGGCCCTGGCGCCCGACTACCTGCAGCGCCTGCTGACCCAGCTCGACACGCTGGCCGCACTGGCGCCGCTGCAACCCGCTGCCGACGACAAGCCCACCCGCGGCGCGCGCGCGCCGGCCCGCACGGCGCCGGCCAAGGCGGCCGCCCGCAAGCCGGCGGCGCGCAAGCGCTGAGGGTGGCGGCGGGCGCCGAGCCTGCAAGCAGGCTCAGGCAAACACCAATTGGAACTACGTTCCGAAAATACGAAATTACGTTTCGTTCGGCGCAACACGCCGTTTTGGACATCTCGACCGTCAGCGCCTGACGGGCCGGAGCCGCTGTTCACCTCCCCCGCCTTGCCCTGATCCGTCGCGCGTTGCCCAGACGCCCGCGTGCCGAGCCGCGGCCACGCCCGTGGCCGTGACCTCACACAACAAGCAACGACTGGAGACAAGACATGAACGGATTCCTGATGGCGCGCCGCCTGTGGCGCGGTGTGGTGGCGCTGGCCCTGGTGGCTGCTGCCGGCAGCGCGACGGCCGCGCCCGGCGTGCGCACGGTGCCGGCCTGCACCAAGGTCAACGTCAGCGCCACCATCGACGTGCCTGCAGGCACGACCTGGGACGGCGTGGCCAAGTACGGCAAATGGGTCTGCCTGGTGGGCACCGCGTCCAACATGAAGGGCACGCAGAGCGAGAGCCAGATCCCGATGTTCAAGCTGAACAACGGCGCGACGGTGAAGAACGTGGTCATCGGTGACGGCTCGCTGGGCAGCGGCACCAACCTGGCCGCCGGCGGCGCTGACGGCGTGCATTGCTACGGCGTCTGCAACATCACCAATGTGTACTGGGCCGATGTGGGCGAGGACGGCGCCACGGTGCGCAAGCTCAGCGGCGTGACCAGCAAGCTGACCATCAGCGGCGGCGCGGCCTTCAAGGCGGCCGACAAGCTGTTCCAGCACAACAGCGACGGCACGCTGGTGATCCAGGACTTCTACGCCGACAACATCGGCAAGCTGGCCCGCTCCTGCGGCAACTGCTCCACGCAGTACGCCCGCAAGATCACGGTGACCGGCGTGCGCCTGGGCACGGTGAACTCGTCCGGCGTGGGCGTGAACAGCAGCTACGACAGCAAGTCGGGCATCGCCGGCCAGTACGACGTGGCCACCATCACCGACCTGGTCTACAGCGGCTCCAAGGCCAAGTGCGAAGGCTTTGTGGGCACGGGCTCGGGAAGCGAGCCGGTGAAGGACACCAACGCCAGCAACATCGCCCGCGCCTGCGTGTTCAAGTGAGCGCCCTGCGCCCGCTGGCCTGGGGGCTGGTGGCGGCCAGCGCCGGTCTCGCGGCGCTGGCGCTGCGGCCGGCGCCAGCGCCTGTGCCCACCATGCCTGCGGCCGAGGCGGCGGCGCCGCCGCCGCTGCACGTCTTCAAGCCGGCGCCCGTGGCGGCGCCACAGGCCGCCACCGCCGCGCCGGCCGACCCGGCCCTGGGCCTGCCCGCGCTGCGCGAGCAGCTGGCGCGCGACCCGGCCGCCGCGCTGCCGGCGCTGGAGGCCCTGGCTGCCCGCCAGCCCGCGCTGGCGCTGCCACTGTACGAACAGCTGCTGGCCCACTGGGCCCAGCGGCGCCAGCACCCGCTGGCCGTGCAGGCGCTGGCCCGCGCGCCGCTGGACGCCGACACCCGCGAGCGGCTGCTGCAGCCGCTGCTCGCCCACTGGGCCGAGACCACGCCCGACCAGGCCGCCCGCTGGGCCCAGGCCACGCCGGGCCAGGCCGGCCTGCTGGCGCCGCTGCACGACCGCTGGCTGCAGCAGGATGCGCGCTCGGCCACCGTGTTCGCCAGCATGCTGCCGGCCGGTGAGACGCGCGGCGCGCTGCTGGCCGACGGCTGGGCGCGCTGGGCCGCGCAGGACGGCCCGGCCGCGCGCGACTGGCTGCGCTCGCAAGGCCCGCAACCCGCGCTGGACGAGGCCCTGGCCCGGCACGCCAGCGGCGACGAACTGGCCCGCCATGCGCCGCTGGAGGCGCTGGACCTGGTGGCCCGCATTGCCGACCCCGACCGCCGCCGCCACGCCTGGCAGGCCCTGGCGCAAAGCCTGCACGACATCGACCCCGCCCAGGTGGCACCGCTGCTGGCCCGCGCGCCGGGGCTGTGGCCCGCCGAGCAGGCGCAGCTGCTGGCCGGGCTGCATTGAGCGCCCGAGGCTGCGGCCCGGCCATCACCTGCGCTCATACCCACCCGGCCGGCGCGCATGGCTGCTGCGGGCCGGCCCGGGTCCGGGCAGGCGGTGGGCACTGCAACAATCCAGCCCCATGACCGCCCCCTCCCGCGTCCTTGCCGCCGCGCTGGCCCTGCTGCTGGCCGCCTGCGCCAGCCCGCCGCCCTCGCCCTCCGCGCCCGCCCAGACCGGCGCCGCCACCCCCGCCACGCTGCCCCCGCCGCTGCGCAGCGCCAGCGGCGAGATTCGCGCGCCGCAGATCGACCGCAGCCACACGTCGCAGAACCAGGACAGTCGCAGCCTCTTCATCGTGCTGCACTACACGGTGCTGGACTGGGAGAAGTCGCTGCGCGTGCTGACCACCGGCGGCCAGGTCTCCAGCCACTACCTGGTGCGTGACAACCCGGCCATCAGCTACGCGCTGGTGGACGAGAACCGCCGCAGCTGGCACGCGGGCGCCAGCTTCTGGGCCGGGCACAGCAACCTGAATTCCTCGTCCATCGGCATCGAGATCGTCAACGCCGGCTACGTGGACGGCCCGGGCGGCCGCGTCTACGCGCCCTTCCCGCAGGCGCAGATCGACGAGGTCATCGCGCTGGTGCGCGACATCCAGAAGCGCCACAACGTGCGCCCCGAACGCATCATCGGCCACGCCGACATCGCGCCCGGCCGCAAGCAGGACCCCGGCCCCAACTTCCCGTGGAAGCAGTTGGCCGACGCCGGGCTGATCCCCTGGCCGGACGGCCCCGCCGTGCTCGTGAAGACGCTGGAGCACGAGGTGGCGCCGCGTGACGTGGCGTGGCTGCAGGAGCGGCTGACGCGAATCGGCTACAACGTGTCGCGCTCGGGCCAGATGGACACGCTGACCAAGGAAGTGGTGTCCACCTTCCAGATGAAGTACCGGCCGCGCGACATCTCCGGCACCGTGGACGCCGAGACGGCCGCGCTCATCGACGTGGCCGCCACGCCCGCGCTGATGCGCGTGAAGGGCGCGGGCGAGGGCGAGACACGCCCCTACACCTCGCGCTGGTGATGCTGGGCTTTCTGCTCAAGCGCCTGGCCACGCTGGTGCCGACGCTGATCGGCATCACGCTGGTCGCGTTCGGCCTGATCCGCCTGGTGCCCGGCGACCCCATCGAGGTCATGATGGGCGAGCGCCAGCTCGACGCCGAGACCCACGCCGCCCTGGTCAAGCGCATGGGGCTGGACCAGCCGCTGCCCGTGCAGTACGCGGACTACGTGGGCAAGCTTTTGCGCGGTGACCTGGGCGAGAGCCTGGTCAGCCGTGAGCCGGTGGCCAGGGAGTTCGTCGCGCTGTTCCCGGCCACCGTCGAGCTGGCCGCGGCCGCGCTGATCTTCGCGGTCAGCCTGGGCCTGCTGCTGGGCGTCAGCGCGGGCCTCAAGCGCGGCTCGCTGCTGGACCAGGGCGTCATGGGCACGGCCACCATCGGCTACTCCATGCCGGTGTTCTGGTGGGGGCTGATCCTCATCATGTTCTTCAGCGTGCAGCTGGGCTGGACGCCGGTGAGCGGCCGCATCGGCATCGAGTTCGACCCGCCACGCGTGACCGGCTTCATGCTGATCGACGCGGCGCTGAGCGACGAGGAAGGCGCCTTCAAGTCAGCACTGATGCACCTCATCTTGCCGGCGCTGGTGCTGGGCACGAGCACGCTGGCCGTCGTCGCACGCATGACGCGCTCGTCGATGCTGGAGGTGCTGCGCGAGGACTATGTGCGCACAGCCCGCGCCAAGGGCCTGTCGCCCACGCGCGTGGTCGTCGTGCATGCGCTGCGCAACGCATTGATCCCGGTGCTGACGGTGGTGGGCCTGCAGACCGGCAGCCTGCTGGCCGGTGCGGTGCTGACCGAGACCATCTTCAGCTGGCCCGGCATCGGCAAATGGCTGATCGACTCCATCGCGCGGCGCGACTATCCCGTCGTGCAGGCCGGCATCCTGATCTCGGCGCTGACCTTCATCGGCGTGAACCTGGTGGTGGACGTGCTGTACGGCGTGGTGAACCCGCGCATCCGCGGAGGTGGCCACTGATGAGCACCCTGGTGACCGAAGCACACCCGCCCGGCCCGCTGCGCGAGTTCTGGCAGGGCTTCACCGCCAACCGCGGCGCCTTTGCCGCGCTGGTGGTGTTCGCGCTGATCGCCGGGGCGTCGCTGTTCGCGCCGCTGATCGCGCCACATGACCCCATCGAGCAGTACCGCGACCACATGCTGACGCCGCCCGTCTGGGCCGAGGGCGGCAGCACACGCTTTCTGCTGGGCACTGACGAGCTGGGCCGCGACATGCTGAGCCGCTTGCTGCACGGCGGCCGCGTGTCGCTGGGCATCGGCCTGGCGGCGGTGGCGCTGTCGCTCCTGCCAGGCGTGCTGTTGGGGCTGCTGGCAGCGTTCTTCCAGCGCTGGTTGTCGCCAGCCATCATGCGCGTGATGGACATCGTGCTGGCGCTGCCGGCGCTGCTGCTGGCCATCTGCGTCATCACCATCCTGGGCCCCGGCCTCGTCAACACGGTCATCGCCATCGCCATCGGCGCGCTGCCGGGCTATGTGCGGCTGACGCGCGCCGCCGCGCTGGCCGAGATCGGCCGCGACTACGTGACCGCCAGCCGCGTGGCCGGTGCCGGTGTGTGGCGGCTGATGTTCATCACCGTGCTGCCCAACTGCATGGCGCCGTTGATCGTCAACGCGACTTTGAGCTTTTCATCGGCCATCTTGGAGACGGCCGGCCTGGGCTTCCTGGGCCTGGGCGTTCAGGCGCCCACGCCGGAGTGGGGCACGATGTTGTCGGCGGCGCGGGACTACATCACACGGGCGCCGTGGGTCGTGACGCTGCCGGGGCTGACCATCCTCGTGACGGTGTTGGCCATCAACCTGATGGGGGATGGGCTGCGGGATGCGCTCGATCCGAAGTTGAAGAAGGTGGCGTGATGGAGGTTGCCTGCGGCGCTTCGATGCTTCTGCGTGGGTTTGGCTTGGTAGCCAGGCCCAGCCGGGAATTCGCCCCGGCGGGCGACCTACTTTCTGGCCCGCCAGAAAGTAGGCAAAGAGCGGCCCCTGCAAAACCGCCCACCCTGCGGGTGGGTGCCCTGCGATGCTCGAAGCCCGGGGCCGCGCCCAACTCACTTCGCTCACTGCGTTCGCTACGTTCAGACAAAGGGGCGCGAAGTCAGATGTTGATGCGCGCTGCGCGCGCGCCCCGGGCTTCTGCGCTTCTCGGCGGTTTAGAAGGGGAGACCCCGAAACAGCCAAACAGCCGAAACAGCCAACCGCCAAACGCACCCGCCGGCTGGCGCCGGCTGTTCCTGCTGTCCCCCCTGGAGCCCGCCGAGCAGCGCAAGGGCTTGAGGGCGCGCGCGCAGCGCGCTTCAAGCTCTGACTCCGCGCAACTGTTTGAGCGCAGCGTAGCGAAGCGAGTTTTGCGCGGGCCCTCAAGGCCTGAGCAGCGCAGGGCAGCCCGCAGGGCCGGGCGGTTCGGGGGGCGACTTTTTGCCTACTTTTTGGTCGCTCAAAAAGTAGGTCGCCCGCCGGGGCGAACTCCCGGCACGGTGCACCGAACGCAAAGGCTCCAGGCAAGAGCAACCCACAAACCATGAGCCTGCTCACCCTCCGCAACCTCCGCGTCACCTTCGGCGCCTTCCCCGCCGTCGACGGCGTCGACCTGCAACTGGACCCAGGCGAACTGCTGGGCATCGTCGGTGAATCCGGCTCCGGCAAGTCCGTCACCATGCTCGCGCTGATGGGCCTCATCGACGCGCCGGGCCGCGTCACGGCCGACGCGATCGAGTTCCAAGGCCAGGACCTGCTGAAGCTCAGCCCGCGCGACCGCCGCCGCCTCATCGGCCGCGACGTGGCCATGGTGTTCCAGGACGCGCTGACCAGCCTCAACCCCAGCTACACCGTCGGCGCGCAGATCGCCGAGGTGCTCAAGACTCACCTCGGCCTTGGCAGCAAGGCGGCCCGGCAGCGCGTCGTCGAACTGCTGGAGCTGGTCGAGATCCCCGACGCCGCCAACCGCGCCAGTGCCTACCCACACCAGCTCTCCGGCGGCATGAACCAGCGCGTGATGATCGCGATGGCCATCGCCTGCGGCCCCAAGCTGCTGATCGCCGACGAGCCCACCACGGCGCTGGACGTGACCATCCAGGCCCAGATCATGGCGCTGCTGCTGAAGCTGCAGCGCGAGCAGGGCATGGGGCTGATCATGATCACGCACGACCTCGCGGTGGTGGCCGAGATGGCCCAGCGCGTGGCCGTGATGTATGCCGGCCAGATCGTCGAGACCGGCCCGGTGCCGGCGCTGTTCGAGGCGCCGCGCCACCCGTACACGAACGCGCTGCTGGCCGCGATCCCCGAGCACAGCGCGGGCGCCCGGCGCCTGTCCGCCCTGCCCGGCATCGTGCCCGGCGCGCTGGACCGCCCCACCGGCTGCCTGCTCAGCCCGCGCTGCCCGCGCGTGCAGGCCCGCTGCCACGCCGAGCGCCCGGCGCTGCAGGCCGGCGTGCGCTGCTTCTTCCCGGTGGATGCCGCGGTGGAGGCCGCATGACCGAACTCCTGCTCGAAGCCACCGACCTGGCGCGCCACTACAGCGTCAGCCGCGGCCTGTTCCGCCCCAAGGCCACCGTGAAGGCGCTCAACGGCGTGAGCTTCACGCTGGCGCCGAAGAAGACGCTGGCCGTCGTCGGCGAGTCCGGCTGCGGCAAGAGCACGCTGGCGCGGCAGCTGACGCTGATCGAGCCGCCCACGCGGGGTTCACTCAAGATCCGCGGCACGGATGCCGCCACGGCCGACAAGGCCACGCTGCAGGCGCTGCGCCGCGACGTGCAGATGGTGTTCCAGAACCCGTTCGCGTCGCTGAACCCGCGCAAGACCATCGCGACGACGCTGGCCGAGCCGCTGCTGATCAACACGCCGCTGTCGGCCGCCGAGCGCCAGGAGCGCGTCGAGGCGCTGGCGGCCAAGGTGGGCCTGCGCCCCGAGCATCTGCGCCGTTATCCCCACATGTTCTCGGGCGGCCAGCGGCAGCGCATCGCGATCGCGCGGGCCATGGTGCTGAACCCCGGCATCGTGGTTGCGGACGAGCCGGTCAGCGCGCTGGACGTGTCCATCCAGGCCCAGATCCTGAACCTGTTCATGGACCTGCAGGACGAGTTCGGCACCGGCTATGTGTTCATCTCGCACAACCTGTCGGTGGTGCAGCATGTGGCCGACGAGGTGATGGTGATGTACCTCGGCGCGGCCGTGGAGGTGGGGCCCAAGGTGACGCTGTTCGCGCGCCCGCTGCACCCCTACACGCGGGCGCTGATGAGCGCCACCCCGGCGCTGCGCGCGGCCGACCGGCGCGAGCACATCGTCATCCACGGCGAGCTGCCCAGCCCGCTGAACCCGCCCTCGGGCTGCAGCTTCCACAAGCGCTGCCCGCTGGCCACCGCGCGCTGCGCCGAGGAGGCGCCCGCGCTGCGCGAACTCGACGGCCGGCGCGTGGCCTGCCACACCCTATAACCGCCGCACATGCCCGGCGCCCATTCCGTGATGCGCCGACTGTTGCGGCGGCGCTGATTTCCCGCGCTTGACCTCTGACCCGGCGTGACCGGCGTCACAAGAATCCTCGCATTCGGCAACACGAGGATCACGCGCATGAAATTCCAGCCCACTCCCATCGCCTGCGGCCTGGCGGGCCTGCTGCTGTCGCTGCAGGGCGCCGCGCTCGCGCAGCAAGCCGCGCCGGCCCGCGCGGCGGACCTCAAGGCCAAGCAGTCGCTGGAGGCGGTCGTCGTCACCGGCATCCGCGCGTCCACCGAGGCCTCGCTGACCGCCAAGCGCGAGGCCTCGGCCAACGTCGAAGTCATCACCGCCGAGGACGTGGGCAAGATGCCCGACAAGAACCTGGCCGACTCGCTGCAGCGCCTGGCCGGCGTGGCCGTGCGCACCGACTACGACGAGGCCGAGAAGGTGGCCCTGCGCGGTACCAACCCGGACATGACGCTGATCCTGTTCAACGGCCACACGGTCAGCGGCGGCGACTGGTACATCTCCGACCAGACCTCCAGCAGCCGCTCCACGTCGCTGAGCCTGATGCCCAGCTCGGTGCTGAACTCGGCCACGGTCTACAAGACTTCGCAGGCCAACGTGCTGGACGGCGGCCTGGCCGGCACCGTCAACGTGACGACGCGCAAGCCGCTGGATGCCAAGGCACGCTTCGGCGGCGTCGTCAGCGTGGGCGCTGTGCACGCCACGCTGCCCAACAAGACCAGCCCGCAGCTCAACGCCAGCCTGAACTGGAAAAGTGATGACAACCGGCTGGGCGTCATCGGCCAGGTGTTCGCCGAAAAGCGCTACGTGCGCCGCGACTCGGCCTCGCGCTTCGCCTACGGCGCCAGCAGCGGCTGGGACGTCATCAACACGTCCACCATGCTGGGCATCACCAATGCATCGCTGGCCGGCACCGGCTACACGGCTGCCGACCTGAACGGCGTGCGGCTGCCGGGCAGCATGTCCACCGAGTTCGTCGAGGGCGTGCGCGACCGCAAGGGCGGCATGGTGTCGGTGCAGTGGCGCCCCACCCAGGCCGTGGACCTGGGGCTGACGGCCTTCCAGTCCAAGATGAACTCGGACAACTATGGCCGCCTGACCTCGGGCGCGATGTACTCCATGCTGGTGGGCAAGGCCGAGCCCTTCGGCGCCGTGACGGCCGCGGCGGCCAACACCAGCTCCAACGGCCAGCGGGTGTACGCGTCCCTGCTGAACCCCAAGATCGTCGAGGAGACGACGATCTATGGCGACAAGATCAAGGTGCTGCGCGGCGGCACCATCGCCTTCGCCAACGGCACCACGCCGCAGTACGTGGGCAACTCGGAGGGCTTCTTCCGCAGCGGCGCCAGCGCCAGCAGCGGCTTCCTGGACCTGGACGCCAAGGTCAAGCTCAGCAACGACCTGACCGTGAAGGCCCTGTTCAGCACCACGCGCGGCGAGGGCACGACCGACCAGGACCGCGGCATCACCTACGCCCGCTACGGCACGGGCATCACGTTCGAGCTGCAGGGCGTCAACGAGGCGCCGACCTGGGCCTACCAGGGCGCCGGTGACGGCAGCAAACCGGTGCTGAACGCCGACGGCAGCGGCTACCGGCTGATCTCGCGCTCGGTGCCCACGCGCTACCTGACCATCGACAAGGAACGCAGCCTGGCGCTGGATGCCGAGTACCAGCAGAACAGCGGCATCTTCCAGACGCTGGACTTCGGCTTCCGCCACGCCGACCACCGCCGCGACCACCGCCGCTCGGCCCCGGCGCTGAAGAGCTCGGCCACCGTGGCGCCCGATGCCTCGCTGGCCGTGAGCTACCCGGGCGACTTCGGCGCCGACCTCGGCCGGGGCTTCGAGAACAATGGCTTCTACTTCCCGCGCGAGGTGCTGCGCTCCTTCTACGACGGCATCACCAAGGCCACGACGCCCGAGTTCGAGCGCCGCGTGGCCGCCGAGATCGAGCTGCGCGAGCAGCAGTCGGCGCTGTATTTCCAGCAGAACCTGGAAACGGCCGACGGCGCCTGGAGCGGCAACATCGGCCTGCGCTACGCCCGCACGGTGGTGGACGCGCAGATCGCCACGCCCGTGCCCACCGGCCGCTGCCAGCGCATCGAGCCCGGCCAGCCCGTGGTGCCCTGCGCCGCCTTCCCGACGGCCATCGTGACGGCCGGCGACGGCGCCAGCTACTTCGACGGCGTGCCCTTCAACCCCAACACCGGCACCATCTACTACAAGGTGCCCAGCCACAAGCAGTTCGACCACATCCTGCCCAGCCTGAACGCGCGCTGGCAGGTGGCGCCGGGCTGGATCGCACGGCTGGGCCTGTCCAAGACGCTGGGCCGGCAGAACTACAACATCTACGGTGCCGGCTTCACCGGCCAGACCTGCAATGCGCAGGGCTGCACCGTCAACGGCCCGAACGCGCAGCTGCAGCCCATGACCGCGGCCAACACCGACCTGTCGCTGGGCTGGTACTACAGCAAGCGCTCGGCCCTGGTGCTGAGCGTGTTCGACTCCATGATCCGCAACTACGCCAAGACCGGCGCCGTGCGCCAGGACGTGACCGTGGACCTGCTGGACAGCCAGAACGTCGTGCGCACCTACTTCATCAACACCACCAGCAACCAGCGCGCGCGCATCCGCGGCGCCGAGCTGAGCTGGGAGCAGCCGGTATGGGGCGGCTTCGGGCTGCAGTCCAACCTCAGCTACGCCGACACCCATGTGGAAGACGGCCGGCCCATGGTGGGCGCGTCGCGCAAGAGCGCCAACCTGGTGGGCTACTTCGAGAACGACGTGTTCAGCGTGCGCCTGGCCTGGAACTACCGCAGCGAGTACGTCAACAGCACGACGGCACCGGCACCCACGGCCAACAGCCAGGGCCTGTCGGTGGTGCAGGGCATCACCATGCCCACGGCGCCCACCATCCAGGCCCCGGTCACCAACGTCGCGCTGAGCGTGAACTACACGGTGATGCCGGGCCTGAGCCTGTCCTTCAGCGGCACCAACCTGACCAACCCGTCGCGCGGCCAGTACCGCTACAGCGAGCTGGAGCCGCAGAAGGTGGACACCTCGGGCCGCCAGTACTACGTCGAGGCGCGCTACAAGTTCTGAGCCCCTCGGCCACGAAAAAGCCACCCCGCGGGGTGGCTTTTTTTGGCGACGCGCCGGCTCAGGCCTTGGGCGCCGAGGCCGCGTCGGCGGTGCACTTCTTGATGTGGGCCTTGGCGGCCGCGCCGTGCAGCTTCTTGTCGGCGGCGGACTTCTCGCAGGCCGCGTTGGCCGGCGACTCGGCAGCAGCAGCGCTGCCCTTGGACGACAGGCACTCCTTCATGAAGGCCTTGCGTTCGTCGCCCTTCTTGTCGCCGGCCTCCTTGTTGCAGGTGGTCATCTTGGACTGCTGCGCGGTGGGCGCCTTGTCGGCCGCCTGCGCGGTCAGCACGGCGCAGCCGAGGGCGATGGCCAGCGTGAGGTGTTTCATGGCGAGGACTCCTTCCTGAGATGGGTGATGGGGCGGGTCGATTCCAGCACGCCGCGCGCGGCGGCTCAAGCGCTCGTCAGAGGATGCGGCGCGGATGGGCCAGCGCCTCGTGGGCCGCATGCAGGCGGCGCACCAGCACGCGGATGAAGGCGCGGTCGAAGCGGTGCTGGCACTCCGGGCTGAGCTGGCCCAGCGACTCCGGCGTGAAGCAGATCGTCGTGCAGGGCTGCGTGACCTTGATGTCGGTGCTGTGGCGGCGCAGGTCGGGGTTGGGCGCCAGGTAGGCCATCTCGCCCACCGAGGTGCCCTGGCCCAGCGTCGCGACGATGCGGTTGTCGCGGTGCACCTGCACCTCGCCCTGCGCAATGATGTGGAAGCTGTTGCCCTCCTGCCCGCGCTTGAACAGCGGGTGGCCTTCGGGGTAGCGCTTCCAGCGCGCGCGCCGCACCACCTCCCACAGCTGCACATCGCCGAACTCGGCAAAGAATTCCAGTGCGCGCAGCATGTTGAAGCGCTCCGAGTCGCGCACCTCGCCCAGCCGGTTCAGCGGCACCTGCTGCGTGGCCACCAGGCTGGACAGCGCCTGCGCGAAGGCGTCCCAGGTCGCGAAACGCTCGTGCGGCGCCTTCGCCAGCGCACGCTGCACGACGGCGTCCAGCGCCTCGGTGACGCCCTCGCGCTGGCCCATCAGCGGCAGCGGCGGCTGGTGGTAGATCTGGTGCATCAGCGCCATCTGGTGCGGCGCATCGAAGGGCGGGCGGCCGCCGATCAGGTGGTACAGCACGGCGCCCAGCGCGTAGATGTCGGCGCGGCAGTCCACATCGCCGCCCTCGATCTGCTCCGGCGGCATGTAGGCCAGCGAGCCGACGCGGTGGATCTGCGTGGAGTCGGCATGCAGGTTCAGCGCCGAGCCGAAGTCGCTGACCTTGACGTCCACCACCTGGCCCGACGCGTCCAGCACCGCCAGCAGGTTGGCCGGCTTGACGTCGCGGTGGATGAGCCCCTGGCGGTAGACGTAGCCCAGTGCCATCGCGCACTTGAAGGCCATTTCGACGATCTGATCCAGCGGCAGCAGGCGGTCGCTGCGGCAGAAGTGCTTGAGCGTGACGCCGGGCACGTACTCCATGACGAGGTACGGCGACGCGTCCTCGGCCACGGCGTCCAGGATGGCGACGACATTGGGGTGATGCAGGCGGCCGGCCAGCGCGGCCTCGGCGCTGAAGAAGCGGTTGCTGAAGTCGCTGTTCGGGGCGTCCGGCGCGGGCGCCCAGGTGCGCATGCGCTTGATGGCGACATCCTGGCCCTGGAACGGGTCGCGCGCCAGGAACACGTCGCTGGTCGCGCCTTCGCCCAGGCGCCTCAGCACCTGATAGCGGCCGATGTGGGAGGGCAGGTCGTCTGCTGGGGCACTCACGCGGGTCATGATACGGGCCGCCCATGACGGAGCCGGCCGATGTACGCCCACGCCGTTGTCGCCACAAACGACTTCACGCGCGCCCTCGCCTGCGGCCGGCCGCTGATGGCCGGGCGGTGCCGGGCCTGCCACGAGCCGACAGACGGCTGAACTCGCCCGACAGCCGCGCCATGCGTTTCGTCAGGCGCCCCCGGCGGCTGCCATGATGCGCGCCGCCCTGCCCGCCACGCCATGACCGATCCGTCCAGCCACCTCGTCTTTGCCGCCACTGCGCTGCTGATGGCCCTCACGCCCGGGCCCAACATGGTCTACCTGCTGTCGCGCTCGCTGTGCCAGGGCCGCAACGCGGGGCTGCTGTCGTGGGCGGGCGTGATGCTGGGCTTCACGGTGCACGTGGTGTGCGCGTCCATCGGGCTGACGGCGCTGTTCATGGCCGTGCCGCTGGGCTACGAGTTGCTGAAGTTCGGCGGCGCGCTCTACCTGGGCTGGCTGGCCTGGCAGGCGCTGCGGCCCGGCGCACGCTCGCCCTTCGAGGCCCGCGACCTGCCGCCAGAATCGCCCCGCAAGCTGTTCACGATGGGCCTGCTGACCAGCGTCCTGAACCCCAAGGTCGCCGTGTTCTACCTGTCGGTGCTGCCGCAGTTCATCTCGCCGGACGGCGGCTCGGTGCTGGTGCAGAGCCTGCTGCTGGGCGCCACGCAGGCATTCATCGGCGGCGGCATCAACCTGCTGGTCACGCTGTCGGCGGCGGGCATCGCCGGCTGGTTCGGGCGCCACCGCCTGTGGCTGGCCGTGCAGCGCTGGCTGATGGGCCTGGTGCTGGGCGGCCTCGCCGTGCGGCTGTTGAGCCAGCCGCGCCATGCCTGAGCGGGCGCGCCTCCTAAAATCCCGCCCATGATCCAAGCCAAGCAGGCGCTGCTCGCCGCACTCGCCGAGTCCCTCCAGGAAATTGCCCCCGGCGCCAACGCCCCGGCGGCCTTCGAATCCCCCAAGCAGGCCGCCCACGGCGACTTCGCCTGCACGGCCGCCATGCAGCTGGCCAAGCCGCTCAAGGCCAACCCGCGCGAACTGGCCACGCGCCTGATCGCCGCGCTCGAAGCCAAGCCGGCTTTCCAGCAATGGGTGCAGGCGCTGGAGATCGCCGGCCCCGGCTTCATCAACATCCGCCTCAAGCCCGCCGCCAAGCAGGCCGTCGTCACCGAGGTGCTGGGCGCCGCCGACAAGTTCGGCCACCGCGCCGCGACGGGCAAGCATGTGATGGTGGAGTTCGTGTCCGCCAACCCCACCGGCCCGCTGCACGTGGGCCACGCCCGCCAGGCGGCGCTGGGTGACTCGCTGTGCTCGGTGTTCCAGAGCCAGGGCCACGACGTGACCCGCGAGTTCTATTACAACGACGCCGGCGTGCAGATCGCCACGCTCGCCAACTCCACGCAGATGCGACTGAAGGGCTTCAAGCCCGGTGACGCCGAGTGGCCCGAGGCCGCCTACAACGGCGACTACATCCAGGACATCGCCGACGCCTTCCTGCGCAAGGAGACGGTGAAGGCCGATGACCGCGAGTTCACCGCCTCGGGCGACGTCAACGACCTCGACAGCATCCGCCAGTTCGCCGTCGCCTACCTGCGCCATGAGCAAGACCTGGACCTGCAGGCCTTCGGCCTGAAGTTCGACAGCTACTTCCTGGAGTCCAGCGTGTATGCGGGCGGCCAGCTGGAGAAGACCGTCGAGCGGCTGGTGGCCAGCGGCAAGACCTACGAAGAAGGCGGCGCGCTGTGGCTGCGCACCACCGACTACGGCGACGACAAGGACCGCGTCATGCGCAAGAAGGAAGGTGGCTTCACCTACTTCGTGCCCGACGTGGCCTATCACATCAACAAGTTCGAGCGCGGCTACACGCAGTGCATCAACATCCAGGGCACGGACCACCACGGCACCATCGCCCGCGTGCGCGCCGGCCTGCAGGCGGTTGACCTCGGCATCCCGCAGGGCTTCCCGGACTACGTGCTGCACAAGATGGTCACGGTCATGAAGGGCGGCGAGGAGGTCAAGATCTCCAAGCGCGCCGGCAGCTACGTGACGCTGCGCGACCTGATCGACTGGACCAGCCGCGACGCGGTGCGCTTCTTCCTGATCAGCCGCAAGGCCGACACCGAGTTCGTCTTCGACATCGACCTGGCGCTGAAGCAGAACGACGAGAACCCGGTGTTCTACGTGCAGTACGCGCACGCCCGCATCTGCTCGGTCATCCGCAAGTGGGGTGGCGACGTTGGATCGGCCATGAGCGCCGACCTGAGCCTGCTGACCGCCCCCACCGAGGAGGCGCTGATGCTCAAGCTCGCCGCCTACCCCGACATGCTCAGCGGCGCAGCCGCCGGCCTGGCGCCGCACGACATCGCGTTCTACGCCCGCGACCTGGCTGGTGCCTACCACTCGTACTACGCCGCCGAGCGCGTGCTGGACCAGGCGCCCGAACTCAGCCGCGCCCGCGTCGCGCTGCTGGCCGCCACGCGCCAGGTGCTGGCCAACGCCCTGGGCATGCTGGGCGTCAGCGCGCCCGAGCAAATGAACCGCGACACTGCTGACACCTCGGAAACCTCGGAGAGCGCATGACCTCAGCGTCCAAACCCGCCGGCCAGAAGAACCAGAAGGGCGGCTTCGTCCTCGGCCTGATCGTGGGCCTGCTGGTGGGCTTGGCCGTCGCCCTTGGCGTGGCGCTGTACATCACCAAGGTGCCCATCCCCTTCGTCGACAAGGTGCCGCAGCGCACGGCCGAGCAGGACGCGGCCGAGGCCGAGCGCAACAAGAACTGGGACCCCAACGCGCCGCTGGCCGGCAAGGGCACCCGCAGCGCCAGCGGTGTCGTCAACGCGCCGCCTGCAGCCACCACGCCGCCACCGGCCGTGCCGGCAACGGCCAGCGCCCCGGTCGCTGCGGCGAGCACGCCCACGGCGGCCACCGCCCCGGCCAAGCCAGCCGCCAAGGCTGAAGCGCCCGCCACGCCGGCCGCCTCGGCCCCGGCAGCGGCCGACGCCTTCGTCTACTTCGTGCAGGCCGGCGCCTACACGCGCACCGAGGACGCCGAGGCCCAGAAGGCCAAGCTCGCCATCCAGGGCTTCACGGCCAAGCTGATGGAGCGCGAGCAGAACGGCCGCACCGTCTACCGCGTGCGCCTGGGCCCCCTGGACACGCGCGACGCCGCCGAAGACCTGCAACGCAAGATCGAGGGCGCCGGCTTCGAGGCCAACCTCGTTCGTGTACAACGCTGACACCACCCTAGGAACCTGACGCCATGAAGCGCCGCGATTTCTCTGCCCTGCTCGCCACCACGCCCCTCGCGGGCACCGCCCTCGCCCAGGGCGGCCCGGTCGAAGGCCGGCACTACAACGTGCTGGCCCAACCGCTGCCCACGGCACCCGGTCGCATCGAGGTGATCGAGTTCTTCTGGTACGGCTGCCCGCACTGCTACGCCTTCGAGCCGCTGATCGAACCCTGGGCCAAGCAGGTGCCGGCCGACATCGCCTTCCGCAAGGTGCACGTGGCCTTCCGCGGCAGCCTCAAGCCGCATCAGCGCATGTTCTATGCGCTCGAAGCCCTGGGCAAGGAAGCCCAGGCGCGGCCGGCCATCTTTGCCGCGATGCACCAGCAGGGCCAGAGCCTGGATGACCCCAAGGTGCAGGCCAAGTTCCTCGCCAACCTGGGCGTGGACGCGGCCAAGTACCTGGACGCCTACAACTCCTTCGGCGTGCAGACCAAGTGCTCGCAGGCCGACAAGCTGTTCGACGCCTACCGCGCCGACGGCGTGCCCGCGCTGGGCATTGCCGGCCGCTTCATCACCTCGCCCGCGATCGCCAGCGCCGGCCAGCGCCTGGCCGAGCATGAGTCGGGCCAGCGCGCCCTGCAGGTCACCGACTTCCTGATCCAGCGCGTGCGCGCCAAGAAGTAAACCGCGCCGGGCCCGGCCGTCGCGGCAACCACTCATCCGGTTGCCGCGACGCAGAGGCTGAGGCCGCTGCGGCACCCATAGAATGGCCTGCAACTTCCGTGCCGCCATGTCTCTGCGCCTACTTCCCCTGCTGCTCGCCCTTGCTGCTGGCGCCGCCTTCGCGGAGAAGGCCGACCGCAGCAAGCCCCTTGTGTTCTCGTCCGACAAGCCGGGCCAGATCGACCAGGTCAACCAGCGCCTGGAGCTGGTGGGCAATGTCGTCGTCACCAAGGGCAGCCTGGCGCTGCGGGCCGAGAAGGTGGACGTGCGCGAGACCCGCGACGGTTACCACCAGGCCTACGCCAGCGGCACCAGCGAGCAGCCGGTGAGCTTCCGCCAGGCCCGCGATGTGCCCGGCGAGGCCATCGATGGCACGGCCGACCAGGTCGAATACGACACGCGCACGGAGGTCGTGCGCTTCATCGGCAATGCCCGCGTGCGCACCACGCGCGGCGCGATGGTCATGAACGAGATGGCCGGCGCGGTCATCATCTACAACAGCCGCACCGAGGTGGCCACGCTGGAAGGCGGCAGCGCCTCGCCCAACCCCAACGGCCGCACCCGCATCGTCGTGATGCCGCGCGCCGAGGCGGCCGACGACGCCAGCTCGGCGCCCACGCCGACATTGCCGCTGAAGCCGTCGACGACGCTGCAGCCGGGCAAGCCGTCGTGACGAGCAGCGTCGCCCAGACTCCGCCGGCCAGCTGCGGCGGCAGCCGGCTCGAGGCCGAAGGCCTGGCCAAGACCTATGGCGTGCGCAAGGTCGTCAAGAACGTGCATGTGCGCGTGGACTGCGGCGAGGTAGTGGGCCTGCTGGGCCCCAACGGCGCGGGCAAGACCACGAGCTTCTACATGATCGTGGGCCTGGTGCGCTCGGACGCCGGCATCATCCGCATCGACGGCGCCGAGGTGCAGCGCCTGCCCATCCACTCGCGCGCCCGGCTGGGGCTGAGCTACCTGCCGCAGGAAGCTTCCATCTTCCGCAAGCTGACCGTCGAGCAGAACATCCGCGCCGTGCTGGAGCTGCAGCAGGACGAGCGCGGCAAGGCGCTGTCCAAGGCCCGCATCGACGAGCTGCTCAACGGCCTGTTGCACGACCTGTCCATCGAAGGACTGCGCGACAGCCCGGCACCGGCGCTGTCCGGCGGCGAACGGCGCCGCGTGGAGATCGCCCGCGCTCTGGCCACGCAGCCGCGCTTCATCCTGCTGGACGAACCCTTCGCCGGCGTGGACCCGATCGCGGTGCTGGAGATCCAGCGCATCATCAGCTTCCTGAAGGGGCGTGGCATCGGCGTGCTGATCACGGACCACAACGTCCGCGAGACGCTGGGCATCTGCGACCGCGCCTACATCATCAGTGAGGGCGCGGTGCTCGCCGAAGGCACGCCCGACGAGATCGTGGCCAACGCCGACGTGCGCAAGGTCTACCTCGGCGAACACTTCAGGATGTAATGAGCCCCTCGTCCAGCCTTGCCCCGCTGAACGCGGGCCAGCCTGACCGGTCCCCCGAGGGGACGGCGATGCTTGCGGCATCGAGCCGCAAGCACATCGCCATGGCGGGCCGGCCTGGGAGCGGCCCGGCGCTCGGCCCGAATGCGCCACACGCTGGCGGCGCAGCATGAAGCAGACCCTCCAGGTCCGCCTCAGTCAGCACCTCGCGCTGACACCCCAGCTGCAGCAATCCATCCGGCTGCTGCAGCTGTCCACGCTGGAGCTGCACCAGGAAGTCGAGCAGATGCTGGCCGCCAACCCACTGCTGGAGGCGGAAGAGGAGTTCAGCGTCAGCGCGCCGGAGCTGGCCACCAACGCGCCCGCCGAGAGCGGTACCGAGGCCTCGGCCGGAGAATCCGAGGGCGGTGAGACCGCCGAGTTGTCCGGTGAGGATTTCGGCGGCACCGAGCGCGAGGACTGGGAGAACGGCACCGAGCGAGACGATTTCGACGGCATCCGCGAGCTGCCCAGCAGCAGCTCGGCCGGCAGCGACGACGACGGCGAACGCGAGAGCCAGGAGTCCGCCGGCACGACGCTGGCCGAACACCTCGCCGAACAGCTGGCCGGCATGACGCTGTCGCGCGAGGACCGTGCCGCGCTGCATGTGCTCATCGAGTCGCTGAACGAAGACGGCTACCTGGAAGACACGCTGGAAGAGCTGGCCGCGGCGCTGGTGCCCGACGACGACGAGGATCGCGAGGAGCTGCTGGACCACCTGCGCATCGCGCTGCGCCTGCTGCAGAGCCTGGACCCCGCCGGCATCGGCGCTCGCGACCTGGCCGAGTGCCTGACGCTGCAATTGCGCGCACTGCCCCGCAGCGTGCCCCAGGTCATCGCGCTGCGCATCTGCCAGGGCCACCTGGAGCTGCTGGCGCGCCGCGACATGCGCCGCCTGATGAATGAAACGGGCGCCGACGAGGCCATGCTGCGCGAAGCCCAGGCGCTGATCACGCGGCTGGAGCCCAAGCCCGGCCGCCGCTTCGCGCAGGGCGCCAGCGCGGCCATCGTGCCCGACGTCATCGTGCGCAAGGTGGGCCGCGAGTTCCGCGTCATGCTCAACCCCGAGGTGGCGCCCAAGCTGCGCATCAACGAGCTCTACGCCAACGCGCTGCGCGCCACGCGCGGCGGCATCAGCAATTCGCCGCTGGGCGGGCAGCTTCAGGAGGCGCGCTGGTTCATCAAGAACATCCAGCAGCGCTTCGACACCATCCTGCGCGTCAGCCAGGCCATCGTGGAGCGCCAGCGCGGCTTCTTCACGCACGGCGAGCTGGCCATGAAGCCGCTGGTGCTGCGCGAGATCGCCGACGAGCTGGGCCTGCACGAGTCCACCATCTCGCGCGTGACGACCGCCAAGTACATGGCCACGAGTTGGGGCACTTTCGAGCTGAAGTACTTCTTCGGCTCGGGGCTCAGCACCGAGGCCGGCGGTGAGGCCTCCAGCACCGCCGTACGCGCGCTCATCAAGCAGTTCGTCGCGGCCGAGGACACCAAGAAGCCGCTGTCAGACAGCGCGCTGGCCGCCATGCTGGACGAACAAGGCATCCAGTGCGCGCGGCGCACGGTGGCCAAGTACCGCGAGGCGATGAAGATCGCCCCGGCCAACCTGCGCAAGGCGCTGTAAGGAGCTTGCATGACACGCAACCTGTTCATCGCGCTGTTGCTGATTGGTGGCGCCAGCGTCGTTGGCGCTCAAGACCTCGCCAGTGACGTGAGAACCTGCCGCCAGCAGGGCGACGCCATGAGCCGGCTGCGCTGCTATGACGCGATGAACGTGCCGGGCAGCTCAGCCGTGGCAACGGCAACAACCAAGCCCAGCGCACCCGCCGCCGAAGCGATTGCGAAGTTCGGCCAGGAGGCCGTCAAGCCGCCGGCCGGCGCGCAACCCGCTCTGCAGCAGATGGAGAGCCGCATCCGCGGTCGCTTCCAGGGCTGGCGACCCAACCAGCGCATTGAGCTGGAGAACGGCCAGGTCTGGCGCATCGCGGACGACAGCGAGGCGCTGTACGACCTGCAAGATCCCAAGGCTGTCGTGCATCGGGGCTTGTTTGGCGCGTACTTCCTGGAGATCGAAGGCGTGCCCTTCCAAGTCCGCGTGGTGCGGGCCCGCTGAGATCAGCACCGCGCACGCGCACCACGTCGAAGCGATCGGTCCGTCTGGCCCACCGGTCGGTCAGCCCTGCTGCGCCAAGGCCTTGATCCACTCACGCGGCGACTTGCCCGTGTGGGTGCGGAAGGCACGCGACAGGGCCGCCTCGCCGCCATAGCCCACGTCCATCGCGATGTGCTTGAGCGCGCGGCCCTCGCGCAACCCTTTTTGCGCCAGACCGATGCGCCAGCGCTGCAGGTAGACGCCTGGCGTGCAGCCGACAACGTCGCGGAAGCTGTTGGCGAACACCGTGCGCGACATGCCCGCTGCCGCCGCCAGTTCCGCCAGCGGCCAGTCGCGCTGCGGCGCCTCGTGCATAGCCACCAGCGCGCCACGCAGCTTCGGGTGCGACAACCCGGCCAGCATGCCGGACTCGACGCTGCCCTGCGTCATCAGCTCGCGCAGCACCCAAATCAGCAACACCTCGAACAGCCGGTCCAGCATCAGCTGGCGGCCGCAGTGCGTGGCCTCGGCCTCGGTGAACAACTGCGCCAGCACCGGCGCGCAAGCGGGCACTGACACCAGCGGCAGGCACACCCAGGCCGGCAGCGCCGCGGCGATGGGATGGCCCGCGCCGCCGTCGAAGGCCATGTGGGCACACAGGAACTCGGCACCGCACGCTGGGTCCGTCACGAAACGGTGGGCCAGCGGGCGCGGGTAGAGCAGCAGGCTGGGCTCGGTGATCCGCAGCGGCTCGGGCACGCCGTCATGGTGGACGGCCACGTCGCCCGACCGGATCAGGTGCAGCTGGCCGCGCCCGGCCTGCGGCGCCAGGCTGTTGACGCCGCACAGCGCGCCGGTCTGGAAGGTCTCGGCGCGCACGGCGAAGTGCGTGAACAGCGCAGCAAGTCGGTCAGCCATGATCGGTACCAAATGCAAAGTTTAACGTACTTTACGACACCTCGGGTACGCACATCGCCGGCACAGTTCATCCCTGTCGCAAGACAGATCCAACACCTTCAGCCACAACGCACAGGAGCCCGCCATGTCCGCCGTCACCCGCCTCGCCCTCGCCGCCACCATCGCCGTCGGCAGCTTTGCCATCCAGACCGAAGCAGCCGCCGCCACGCCCACCGCCGCCACCGCGATCGCCAGCCAGTACGTGACCGCCGCCGACGGCACGCCGCTGTACGTCAAGGACTGGGGCCCGAAGGACGGCCCGGTCGTCGTCTTCAGCCACGGCTGGCCGTTGAGCTCGGACAGCTGGGAGTCGCAGATGCAGTTCCTGGCCGAGCGCGGCTTTCGCGCCATCGCGCATGACCGCCGCGGCCACGGCCGCTCCGGCCAGCCCTGGGCGGGCAACACGATGGACCAATACGCCGACGATCTGGACGCCGTGCTGCGCGCCAAGGACGTCAAGCGCGCCACGTTGGTAGGCTTTTCCACCGGCGGCGGCGAGGTGGCCCGCTACATCGGCCGCCATGGCACGGCACGCGTCGCCAAGGTTGTGCTGGTGGGCGCCGTGACGCCCATCATGGGCGCCAGCGCCACCCACCCCGAGGGCGTGCCCGAGGCCGTGTTCGACAGCCTGCGCAAGGCGTCACTCGACAACCGCGCCCAGCTCTACAAGGACATCGCGGGCGGCCCGTTCTTCGGCTTCAACCGCCCGGGTGCCAAGGTCTCGGCCGGCTTGGCCGACAACTTCTACGTGCAGGGCATGCAGGCCGGCGCCAAGGCGACCTACGACAGCATCGAGGCTTTCTTCCATTCCGACTTCCGCGAGGATCTGAAGAAGGTGAACGTGCCCACACTAGTCATCCACGGCGCCGACGACCAGATCGTGCCCATCGAGACGACCGGCCGCGCGACGGCCAAGCTCGTCAAGGGGGCACGCCTCATCGAGTACGCCGGCGGCCCCCACGGCATCACCGACACCCACAAGGACCGCCTGAACCAGGATCTGCTGGACTTCATCAGCAAGTAAGCAGCAAGAGGTCACCCGGCCAAGAGCCGGGTGACCTCTTCAGTCCTTCGACTTGCCCGTCTCCGGCGCCAGCAGCTCGAACACGAAGCGCATGCCGCGCGTGTAGCTCTCGGCCTTGGTGCCGGCGTGGCGCTCGCCGTCGATGGTGCGGTTCTGGAACACGAGGCCCGGGTGCTTCAGCGTCGGCAGCAGCGCCTGGTAGCGCTGGATGCCAGCCAGGAATCCAGGCCACTCATGCGCGGCACCCGTCACATACAGCCGCGCATTCAGCGGCTTGCCGGTCGCGGCGTAGGCCCTGGCCTGGCCAACGATCCAGTCGCCCCCCACCACCACCGCCGGGCTGGCCGCGATGTAGCCCTTGAACAATTCCGGCTTGGCGTACATCGCATGCAGCGTGAACAGCCCGCCCAGCGAGCTGCCGGCGAGGTAGCGCTGCGCCGGGTCGGCGCGGTACTCGCGCTCCAGCAGCGGGAAGATGTCCTTCTCCAGCGACGCGATGAACTTGTCGGCATGGCCGGTGCCAAAGGCCAGCGGCCCCAGCTTCACCGGCGACAGCTCCCAGCCACGCAACTCGCCGTAGTCCAGGTTGTCGCCCGCATAGCCCAGGCCGACAACGATGAACTCCGGCACGACCTTGTCGTAGGCCAGGTTGTTGTACGACGCGACGACAGTGGCGAAGTCCCAGTAGCCGTCGGTCACGTACAGCACCGGGTAGCGCCGCTGGGGCTCCTTGGCAAATGAGCCCGGCAGGTGGATGTGCAGCTGGTAGGCCCGCCCGTCGGCGTTCTTGGGCAGCGCACGCAGCTGGGTGTTGGGGATGGTGTGCGCAGGGTAGGCCGGCGCCGGGTCAGTCGCCTGGACCTGCGCAGCGCCGAACAGGAAGGCCAGGGACAGAACGATTCGCTTCACGGTCAGGCTCCAGGCTTGGATAACGCTATCCAGTTTAGGGCCGGCGACAATGCCGGCGTGAGCCTGCCCAACAAGTTATCCCTTTTCGTGTCCTGCCCCGGTGGCGTCGAGCCGCTGCTGGAGGCCGAGCTCAAACGCTTCCTGCCGCCCGGCGTGCGCAGCAAGGTCGAAGCCCTGCGCGGCGGTTGCGGCGTGCTCGGCACGGCCGAGGACGTCATGCGCATCAACCTCGAGAGCCGGCTGGCGCAGCGCGTGCTCGTCGAGATCATCGAAGGCCCCTACCGCCACGAAGACGACCTCTACTCGCTGGCCCGCCGTGTCGACTGGCGCGACTGGCTGACGCCCAAGCACACGCTGCGCATCGACACCACCGCGCAGCGCTCGCCGCTGAAGAGCCTGAACTTCGCCGCGCTGCGCATCAAGGACGCCATCTGCGACCAGCTGCGCGAGCACACCGGCGAGCGCCCCAGCGTCGACACGCAGCGCCCCGACCTGCCCGTCGTGCTGCACGTGGGCCCCGAGCGCGCGGCGATCTACGTCGACACCTCCGGCGAACCGCTGTTCAAGCGCGGCTGGCGCATCGACAAGGGCGACGCCCCGCTGAAGGAGACGCTGGCCGCCGCGATGCTGGCCGCCGCCGGCTGGCGTGGCACGCCCGAGGAAGGCGGCGCGCTGCACGACCCCTGCTGCGGCTCCGGCACCATCCCCATCGAGGCCGCGCTGATCGCCTGCGACTCCGCCCCCGGCCTGCAGCGCCGCTTCGCGTTCGAGCACCAACTGCCCTTCTCCACGCCGGCCATGAAGGTCGCCTGGGGCGAGATGGCGCAGGCCGCCCGCGCGCGCATCCACGCGCCAGCCGTGCCCATCTACGCCAGCGACGTGGCCTTCCGCATGGTCGACTTCGCGCGCCGCAATGCCGAGCGCGCGGGCGTGGCGCAGTACATCCAGTTCAACGGCGGCGACGCGCTGGAGCGCCCTGCGCCGCAATTGCCCGACAGCATGCCCGGCGCCATCGTCATGAACCCGCCCTACGGCGAGCGCATCGAGGTGCGCGGCAAGGCCGCGATGACGCGCGATGCCGGCGGCAGCGAGGAACGCGACGGCGGCGACGACTTCTTCCCCCGCCTGGCTGCGCACTGGAAGCGCCAATACACCGAGAACCCCGCCGGCTGGACGGCCTGGATGCTCAGCCCAGACATGAAGCTGCCGAGCAAGATGCGGCTGAAGGAAGCGCGCCGCGTGCCGATGTGGAACGGCCCCATCGAATGCCGGCTGTTCCGCTTCGACCTCATCAAGGGCTCGGCACGCAAGCCCAGCGACGCGCCCGCGGACACGCCCACCTGACGCCGCCCATGCAGCGCCGCGACCTCTTCCGTGTCCTGGCTGCTGCCGGCCTCGGCCAGCTCACGAGCGCCCATGGCGCCACCCCCAGGCTGGAGGCCGACCCCTTCCAGCTGGGCGTGGCCAGCGGCAGCCCCACGGCCAGCAGCGTCGTGCTGTGGACGCGGCTGATGCCGCTGAACCCGCTGAACAACCCCTGGGCACGCGAAACGCTGGACGTGCGCTGGGAACTGGCCGCCGACCCCGGCTTCGCCCAGGTGCTGCGCGCCGGCACCGTGCAGGCCCTGCCCCTGCTGGCGCACAGCGTGCACGTGGAGCTGCAGGGCCTGCCGGCTGACACGCACTTTTTCTACCGCTTCCTGATCGGCGACGCGACCAGCACCGTGGGCCGCACGCGCACGCTGCCGGCGGCCGACCAGGCCGTCGACCGCCTGCGCCTGGGCCTGGCCTCCTGCCAGCGGCTGGGCACCGGCCTGTTCGGCGCCTACACGCGGCTGATCGAGGACGGTGTGGACCTGATCGCCTTCGTCGGCGACTACATCTACGAGTCCGGCGCCTGGCCCACGGCCGCCCTGCCGCGCGGGCTGACGCCCGCCACCGATCTGGGCGGCTACCGGCTGCATCACGAGACCCACAAGCTCGAACCCACACTGCAGGCCGCCCACGCCGCCGTGCCCTGGCTGGTGACCTGGGACGACCACGAGGTCGTCAACGACTACGCCGGTGCGCCGCTGCAGGGGCTGGGCAGCGGCGACGCCCGCCGCCGCGCGGCCGCCTACCAGGCCTACTACGAGCACATGCCGCTGCCGCTGTCGGCCTTGCGCCGCGGCCTCGCGGGGCTGACGCAGACGGGCGACGAACTGCGCCTGTACGGCCGCCAGGCCTGGGGGCGGCTGGCCCAGTTGCACCTGCTGGACTGCCGGCAGTACCGCAGCGCGCCAGCCTGCACCGGGCTGCGCGGCCTCGTGGCCCCCGATGACTGCGCGGGGCTGCAGCGTCCCGACCGCACGCTGCTCGGCAGCGAGCAGGAAGCCTGGCTGCTCGACGGCCTGGCCGACACCGAACGCCCCTGGCAACTGATGCTGCAGACCACCATGGTGGCGCCGCGCCGCATCCCCTTCGGCGGCGGGCACCGGGTCTGGATCGACGGCTGGGACGGCTATCCCGCCTCGCGCCAGCGCCTGCTGGAGCGCCTGCAGGCGCAGCGCACGCCGGGCGCCGTATTCCTCGGCGGCGACCTGCACGAGAACTGGGCCACGGAGATCCGCCAGCCCGACGGCAAGCCGGTGGCCACGGAGTTCGTCGGCGCCGGCATCACGATGAAGTCCTTCTTCCCGCGCATGACCCCCGACATCTTGGCCGCCAACCCGCATGCCCGCTACGCCGACGGCAGCGCCTGCGGCTACGCGCTGATCGACGTGACGCCACAGCGCCTGCGCTGCGATTTCCGTGTCGTCGACAGCCTCGCCACCAACACGCCGGCCGTGCGCACGGCGGCCAGCTTCACGGTCGAGGCCGGTCAGCCGCGCCTGGTCAAAACCTGAGCAAGAAGGTCTGCGAGCCGCCCGGCCCGCTCAGGACAAAGCCAGCCAGGACAGCACGGCCAGCGGCGCCGTGTCCGCCCGCAGGACGCGCGGGCCGAGCGTGACGGCCACGAAGCCCCGCGCACGGGCTGCGGCTTCCTCGGCGTCGCTCAGGCCCCCTTCCGGGCCGCTCAGGAACAGCGCGCGCGACGGCGCCAGGCCAGCCAGTGGCTGCGCCGCACGCGGGCTCAGCAGGCCGCGCCATTCGTCGGCGGCAGGTGCCGGCAAGCCGGCCAGCCAGGCCGGCAGCGTCTGCACGGGCTCGACGTGCAGCGGCACCGTGCGCCCACTCTGCTCGGCCGCCGCGATGGCCACGCCTTGCCAGTGCGCGCGCTTCTTGTCGGCCCGCTCGCCAGCCAGGCGCAGCACCGAGCGCTCACCCATCAGCGGCTGCAGCGCCACGGCGCCCAGCTCGGTGGCCTTCTCGACGAGGAAGTCCATGCGGTCATTGGCCGGCATGACGACGGCCAGCGTCACGGCGCGCGCCAGCTCGCGCTGCGGCTGTTCGGCGTCGATGAGGTTCACCCGCACCTCGCTGCGCCCCATTGCCGTCACCTCGGCCCGCCATTCCGGGCCGCTGCCGTCGAACAGCGTCAGCGCGTCGCCCGGCTGCAGACGCAGCACCTGCACATGGCGTGCAGCACCCGCCGGCAAAGCAATCTCGCCGGGCTGGATCAACGGGGTATCAACAAAGAATCGAGGCAAAACGTAGTGCCTTCACGGGCCGAGCGCCGGGCCGCTCCCAAGCCGGCCCGTCTGGCGATGTTCGCAGCTCGATGCTGCGGACATCGTCGTCCCCTCGGGGGATCGACCGGACTCGCCCGCGTTCAGCGGCGAGCCCGGGCGAGGGGCATCATTTCGCGGCGATCTGCGCGTCCAGCTCCTTGCAGGACGGCGAGCACACGGGCTGCGACTTGCCCAGCAGCTTCTTGGACTTGAGCATGGCGCGCGGGCGATGCTTGCCGCAGAGGAAGCAGGACATGGTTGCTGCGCCGAAGGAGGAGGTCGCCGCGAAGGGCGAGCCCGGGGCTTTGGAGCGGTAGCGCAGACCATCCGCTTCGATGGTGGTCTTGGTGGTTTCTTTGGCCACGCTGGTCCTGTCGAAGAGTTGTGAGTGAGGAACGCCGGGCAGGCGCTGGGGCCCTGTATTTTCCACCATGTCCGGGGTGTCCGGCCTAGGGCTTTCAACACCCCTTGAATTTGGCCTGCGGCGTCACACGCACGGCGGCGTTCGCACCGGGCCACCCAACGGCGCGGCGTAAGCTTGCGGCCACGACATCCATGCGCCTCCCATGCCGCTACCAACCCGCCGCCACCTGCTGGGCCTGAGCCTGGCCCTGGGCCTCACGGCCTGCTCCACCCCGCCGACCGCACACTCGCCGCAACGCCCGCAACTGCTGGTGCTGATGGTCGTCGACGGCCTGCCCATGCGCCAGGTCACCGGCTACCGCGACCAGCTCGCGGCCGACGGCCTCGCCCGCTTCCTGGACCGCGGCCGCTGGTTCTCGGACGCGCATTACGGCCACGGCCATACCGTCACGGCGGCCGGCCACGCGGTGATGCTGTCGGGCGCCCACCCGCAACGCACCGGCATCATCAGCAACGAGTGGCGCGACCCGGCCACCGGCGCACCGGTCTACAACACCGGAGACGCGGCACACACCTACCTCGACAACCCGACAGCGCCGCTGGCCGGCACCAGCCCGCGCAGCCTGAAGGTGCGGACGCTGGGTGACGTGCTGCGCACGCGCTCGCCGGCCTCCAAGGTCATCGGCATCTCCGGCAAGGACCGCGGCGCCATCCTGCCGGCCGGACACCTGGGCACCGCCTACATGTACATGAGCGAGACGGGCCAGTTCTCGTCCAGCACCTACTACATGCCCGCGCTGCCGGCCTGGGTGAAGGGCTTCAACGCCGGCAAGCCGGCCGACGCGTTCTTCAAGAAAACCTGGGCACCGTTGCTGCCCGAGTCGGCCTATGCCCGCTCCGTGCCCGACGGCCAGTCCTGGCAGGTCGCCAGCGGCAACGGCAACCGCCTGCCTGCTGTCATCGGCGACAAGATGGATGCGCCTGGCCCACGCTACTACGGCAACCTGCTGGCTTCGCCCTTCGGCGACGAGCTGACGCTGGCGTTCGCGCGCGCTGCCGTCACGAACGAGAAGCTGGGCCAGCGTGGCGTGCAGGACATCCTGTCCGTCAGCCTGTCCAGCCACGACTACATCAACCATGCCTACGGCCCCGAATCACGGCTGTCGCATGACCACCTGCTGCACCTGGATCGCCACCTGCAGGCCTTCTTCCAGTTCCTGGATAAGACCGTGGGCGCAGGCAACTACGTGCTGGCGCTGACAGCGGACCACGGCTTCTCCGACACGCCCGAATGGGCGCTCACCCAGGGCCGCGACGCCGGCCGCTTTGCGTCGGCGCCGTCGCTGGCCGCCGTCAATGCCGCGCTGGCCAGCCGGTTCGGCGTGGAAAAGCTCGCACGCGATTTCTCGGCCGCCGGCCTGCTGCTCAACGACCAGCTCGCAGCACAGCGCGGCCTGGACTTCGCAGCCGTGCAGGCCGCCGCACGCGAGGAGTTGCTCAAGCTGCCGGGTGTGGAGACGGTCTTCACCCGCGAGCAGCTGCTGGGCGATGACGTGGCCACCCCGTACCTGGCCGCGATGCGCAAGTCCTTCGACCCCACGCGCGCCGCGCAGCTGCAGATCGTGCTCAAGCCGCACTGGATTGCCAGCTACCGCCCCGGCGGCAGCACGCATGGCACGCCCCACCGCTACGACACCCATGTGCCGCTGCTGTTCTGGGGGCCGTCGTTCGTGGGCCGCGGCGAAATCAGCACGCCCGCAGAAGTGGCCGACCTGGCGCCCACGCTGGCCGCCGTGGCCGGGCTGCCGGCACCAGCCCAATCGCAGGGGCGGGATCTGGGCCTCAAGCCCTGAGCAGCAACTCCGTCGCCGACTCGCCCCACTGCGCCTCGGTCATCTCCAGCCCGCCCAGGCGCTCGCACAGCGCAGCAGCCTGAGCCGGGCCGGTGGACGGCAGGATCAACAGCAAGCGCCCGTCGGCCAAGCGGGCACACCCATCGTCGGCACGGATGCTGGCCAGCAGCGTCTGCGCCTCGACGCCAGGCAAGGTCGTGGCGACACACAGCGGCCAGGCACGCGCGTCGCTGAGCAGCGACTGCAGCAGTGTCATCCCGGCCTGTGCGTCGAGCAGTTGGCCACCTGGCGGGCGCGGGCGATCCAGCCCGCTGATATCCACGCCCACGCAAATACAGCCGCCGTCTGGCGCCGGCTGTTCTACCCACCACAGGCGGCGGCCGTCCAGCCAGAGTTGCTCATACCCACGGCGATCAGACGATGACCGACGCGCCGCGCGGTCCGCCGGCCCGACCCCGGCCACATGCGCAGCAGCAGCCATGTCGCAGCGCTTTGGCGCGTCGCGCTCGCCCAACGCCCAGGCCTGACGGTAGGCCGTGTTGGCCTGCTGCAGACGCCCATCGGCATCGAACCAAGCCAACAGCAGAGGGCCTTCGCGAAACACCTGCCACCAGAGATCGGTTGGATTCACGTCCGCATTGGAACCCAGGTCCAGGCCGCCTGTGCGCACACGCGCAGCGCCTTCGTGTGACAGGTTTTCGTCAAGCAGCCCATCAATGCGCAGATTCACCTGCCGATTTGCCACCCAATCAAGGGGGCGCGCCCTCGCCCTGCCCGAGGCTTGTGTGAAACACTTCCGGCCAAGCGTCGACCCCTCCGTTAGCATCGGCGCCCTGTCCAGAACACGGCTAAACGGATTCACGAGGCCCCGTCATGAGCGAACACCGACCCCACGACCCGCAGCAGACGCCGCAAGCGCAGCCTGCGCCCGTGGCCGCCTCCGGTGTCTCCAAGACACGGCGCAGCCTGCTGCGCGCCGGCGCCATTGGCGCACCGGCCCTGGTGGCCCTCAAGCCGGCTTCGGTCAGTGCCACCACGTGCAAGCTGCCCTCCGGTTTCACGGTGTCTGGCAATCTCAGCCGCGGCCCCAAGAACTGCGCGCAGCCTGGTCTGAAGGCGTCCGACTGGAACTCGGCAACCTACTGCAACACCACCTCCCCGTTCGCGTACAAGTACGGCACGTCGACGTACTCCATCACCAAGAGCACGACTGTCGCCTCCCTGGGCTTCAAGCTGGGTGCGGACACCAGCGCAACTACCGTGAGCAGTTGGCTCGCCAAGGGCGACACCAGCGAGTACGGCTTGGTGATGGCCTGCTACCTGCAGGCGGTGCACAGCGGCAATGATTCCAACTGGCCGTCGAAGCAGCGCTTTGTCGACATGTGGAACCTCGGTGTCATGGGCACTGGCTACACGCCCCCCAACCAGACGGTGGCCTGGACCAAGGCCAAGGTCATCGCTTATCTGATGTACCTGACCAACCAGGTCGTCTGAGCCTGATGGCCGTGAGCGGCCTGGGGCAGCACTGGCAATTTGCGCCCAGCGCACAGCGCCTGATGTCGCGAGAGTTCGACGATGGCATGGTGTGCTTCGACCCCGGTTCAGGCGAGACGCTGCTGATCTCCCATCTCGCGCACTTTCTGTTGGACGTCGGCACACGCCGCCTGGGCGAATTACTGCCGCTGGATGCGCTCGTTGCCGAAGTCTTGGCCGCCGATGACTCAAACGCCAACCCAGTGGAAGCGCGCAGCCAGGTGATACACGCGCTGGCAGAACTCCAGCAGGCCGGCTTCGCAACCTGTGCTGCCAACCGCTGATGCGCGTCAAGGAACTCAGCACCGCCGATCGTCGCGCAGCCCTGCGCCGTGGACTGCGCATCGTCACGGGGCCATTCAACTGCCAATTGCGCACCGACGTCGGCCCGATTGCCGAAGAGCTTGCGGCACTCTATGGCGAGCATGAACTGGCCCCAGCGGACGACATGGTCGATTTCCACGTGGAAGTGACCGCGCCCCATGGGCTGCGGCGTTGGCTGCGGCCCCAGGTGCAGTTCCTGGCGGACGGTGTTTCCCCATTCACACCTCTGCCACGCGCCCAGGCGCTGCCGATGCTGGAGTGGGGGCTGAACTGGTGCGTCACAGCCTACAGCCATCACCTGCTCGTGCTGCATGCAGCATGCGTCGCGCGGGATGACCGCGCCGTCATCCTCCCCGCACCGCCGGGCTCTGGCAAAAGCACGCTGTGCGCAGCACTGGTCAACCGCGGCTGGCGCCTGCTCAGCGATGAATTGACGCTGGTGGACCTGGATGCCGGCCTCGTCCGCGGCCTGGCCCGCCCGGTCAACCTGAAGAATGCGTCGATTGACGTCATCCGACGCTTCGCGCCCGATGCCTTTCTGACCCGCCCCATCCACGACACCACCAAGGGCACGGTGGCGCTGATGGCGCCACCCGCGACCAGCGTGCATGCCGGCACCCGACCGGCACGCCCCTGCTGGATGGTGCTGCCCAAGTACCAGGCGGGTGCCGCAGCCACGCTTGAACCCATGCCGCGGGGCCAGGCATTTCTGCAGATCGCCGACAACGCGATGAACTACGCCATCCTCGGCCGCCAAGGATTCGAGACTGTTGGCGACCTGACCGCGCGCTGCGAACATTTCAGCTTTCGCTACGGTCTTCTCGACGAAGCAATGCAGGTGTTCGACGACTTGGCACGGCGGCCCGGATGATGATTCCGCTGTTGACACGCGTGCTGCGCGAGCCGAAGGTCGCCAGCAACCTCTCGCTGTCGGACTGGGATCTGCTCGTGCGCCAGGCACGGCATGCCAACCTGCTGGGACGGCTGCACCACCTGCTCGCCACAACCGGCATCGACGTGCCGGTCCGGCCGTCTGCCCATTTGCGCTCAGCCGCGGCGATGGCCGAACGCCAGCACCTGTCAGTGCACCTGGAAGTCGGCAAACTGCTGGAAGCACTGGCGCCGCTGAAGGCGCCACTGGTGTTGCTCAAGGGCGCCGCCTACGTCGCCACTGACTTACCGGCGGCCTCGGGCCGGGTGTTCGCGGATGTGGACATCCTGCTGCCTCGTCAGTCCCTGGACGAAGCCGAATCGCTGCTTGCGCTGCAGGGTTGGAGCGGAGACACCGTCGACGCTTACGACCAGCGCTACTACCGACGCTGGATGCACGAATTGCCCCCGCTGCAGCACATCTTCCGCGGCTCGGCGCTCGACGTGCACCACACGCTGCTGCCGCCCACCAGCCGCAGCCACGTGGACGCTGCCGCACTGCTTGAGGACAAGGTGCCAGTAAGCGGCATGCCTGGCGTCTTCGTGCTCGCACCAGTGGACATGGTGCTGCACAGTGCCACCCATCTGTTCCACGAAGGCGAGCCGGACAACCTGCTGCGCGACCTCAGCGACCTCGACTTGCTGATGCAGCATTTCGCCGCGGAGCCCAACTTCTGGCCACGCTTGGTGGCTCGCGCCCAACACCATGGACTGACCCAAGCGCTGCGACTGGCCTTGCGCCATTGCCATCGGGTGCTGCACACCCCGATTCCCGACTCGGTGCTGCGCGAAACCGGCGCCGACCAGCCGGACGGCCGCCTGGATTTCATCTACGGCCGCGTGTTACGCCCGCTGCACAGCAGCACGGTTGACGGCTGGACGGCTTGGTGCTGCCGGGCGCTCTACGTGCGCGCGCATTGGCTGCGCATGCCCTGGCCCTTGCTGACCTACCACCTGCTGCGCAAGGCATTGCGCCCGGCACAAACCCAGCGGCTGGTCGATCGGCCCTGAGCGTCGCGCCTGCCCTTAGGCACTGCGACGCGACAGCCAGCTCAGCGGCGAGTCCGGCGTGCCGCGACCGGATTGCGACTCCAGGTAGTCGCTCGGCGGCTGGTTGCGGTATTCGCTGATGCCGCCGCCATCGAGGCACGCGTCCAGGCCGAAGGCCGTACCGAGGTCGGCGGGATCCGGCTCGCTGCGCACGGCAGCGTCACGGCGGAAGAAGCGCAGCGCTGGGACGAATCGCATGACGAACCTCTTGGGGTGAAGCGCCGACAACCACATCGGCTGGAGTGCTGGGCAGTGTGCGGGATTCGTGTGACAAGCGAACCCTGCAACTGTGAGTAAATATTGCCCCACCTGCAAATACCACACGTTCAGGGTGGGGCCCGCCCCACGTTCTTCAGGCCAGCTGTCGCGGCCATACGTCACATCGGCGCGATCACGCGCCTGCGGATCAGCCCAGCGCCCGCCGCGCGCCGTCGGCGAGCGCCTGTCCGATGCGGTCGAGCAGCGCGCCACGGGCCTGCAGCTGCCACTGGTGCCAGTACAGCGCCACGTCGACACCGACCTCCGGCCGCAACACCACCAGCCGTCCGGCCTCGACGAGCGGCCGCACCTGGACCTCAGGCGCCACGCCCACGCCCCAGCCCATGACGGCAGCGCTGACATAGGCCTCGCTGGACGGCACGAAGCGCTCGCGCAGGCGCGGCGCACGCACGCCGAAGGCCTGGGCCACCCACTGCGCCTGGCTGTCGTCCTTGCGGTTGAAGACGAGAAAGGGCGTGTCGGCAAAGTTGCCGGCGTGCAGGCCTTCCGGCAACTGCGCCGCCAGGAAGCCTGGGCTCGCCACGGCCACGTAGCGCATCACGCCCAACGGCTGAACGCGACAGCCCTGCAGCGCCTCGGCCACCGTGGACACGCAGCCCAGCACGGCACCCTGGCGCAGGCTGTCGTGGGTGAAGTCCTGGTCGTCCACCACCAACTCCAGCCCGTAGCCCTCGCGCAGGCCCTGCTGAACCAACTCGTCCAGCGCCGGCAGCACCCAGGTCGCCAGGCTGTCGGCATTGACGGCAATGGCCAGCCGCGACTGCGGCGCGACGCGCTCGCCCAACTCCCGGGCGACGTCCACGCGCAGCGCCTGCAACTGGCGGGCGAAGCGCAGCAGCACCTTGCCAGCCTCCGTCAGCCGCAGCGGCCGGGAGCGCACGACCAGCGGCTGGCCCACCTGGGTCTCCAGGGATCGCAGGCGCTGCGACACGGCGCTCTGCGTGATGGACAGCCGCTGAGCAGCCCGCTCGAAGCCCTGCTCGTCCGCCAGCGCAGCCAGGCAGTCGAGGGCGGCAGGATCGAAGTCGTTCATAAGAAGCACTAATGTATGGCGAAGAATATGAATGGGGCTTCTTGATTTCGGCCTCGCTTCGGAGAATCTGGCGATGCCCGAACCACTCGCCACGCCCGCCGTCGTTTTTGCGCAGGGCCTGGCCATGGGCGCCGGGCTCATCCTGGCCATTGGCGCGCAGAACGCGCTGGTGCTGCGACAGGGGCTGCGGCGCGAGCATGTGGGCGCCGTCGTGGCGGTCTGCACGCTGTCGGACTGGCTGCTGATCGCGCTGGGCGTGTTCGGCCTGGGGGCGTTGATCCAAGGCAGCCCGCTGCTGCTGGAGGCTTTCCGCTTCGGCGGCGCCGCTTTCCTGCTGGGCTACGCGGTGCTGGCTGCCAAGCGCGCCTGGCGACCAGCGTCGGGGCTCTCCGCTGCCGGCTCGGCCACGAGCCTGGGCGCAACGCTGTCAGCCGCGTTCGCCTTCACCTACCTGAACCCACACGTCTACCTGGACACCGTCGTACTGCTGGGCGGCCTGGGCGCGCGCCAGCCGCCGGAGCTGCGCACGGCCTTCGCGGCGGGCGCCTGTGTCGCGTCGGCGCTGTGGTTCAGCCTGCTGGGCTTCGGCGCAGCGGCCGCGGCGCCGAAGCTGCAAAACGCCCACACCTGGCGGGTCCTCGACGGGCTGGTCGCTTTGCTGATGGCCAGCCTGGGTTTACAACTCCTCCTGCAACCGCTCTAAGGGCCACCCGCTCATGAAGATCGTTGTCCTCGGCGCCGGCATCATCGGCATCGCCACCGCCTGGTATCTGCTCGACGAGGGTCACGACGTCATCGTCGTCGACCGCCAGCGCGACGCCGCGCTGGAAACCAGCTTCGCCAACGGTGCCCAGATCTCGGTGAGCTTCTGCGAGCCCTGGGCCAACGCGGGCGCGCCGTTCAAGGTGGCCAAGTGGCTGCTGCGCGATGACTCGCCGCTGCTGTTCCGCCCGCGGCTCGACCCCAACCAATGGCGCTGGGGCCTGTCCTTCCTGACGCAATGCACGACGGCGGCCTTCGAGCGCAACGTGGAACAGCTGGTGCAACTGGGCCGCTACTCGCACGAGTCGCTGAAGGCCCTGGTGGCCAGCACCGGCATCGAGTACGACCGGCTGGAGCGCGGCATCCTGCACTTCTTCTCCACCCAGGAAGACTTCGACGCCGGGGCCGCGGGCGCCGAGATCATGCGCCGCCACGGCGTGGACCGCCGCGTGCTGAACCGCGACGAGGTGCTGAAGGTGGAGCCCGCGCTGGCCAGCTTCGGCTCACAGGTGGCCGGCGGCACCTTCACGCCCAGCGACGAGAGCGGCGACGCCAAGGTCTTCACGCAGAAGCTGGCAGCGCTGTGCGCGGCGCGCGGCGCGCAGTTCCTGTACGAGCACGACATCCTGACGCTGCAGCGCGGTGGCGACGGCATCGAGGCCGTGCAGATCGCCGATGTGCGCAGCGGCGAACGCAAGACCGTGAAGGCCGACGCCTTCGTCGCCGCGATGGGTTCGTACACGGCCGCGCTGGTGCAGCCGCTGGGCGAGCACCTGAACATCTACCCGGCCAAGGGCTACTCGGCCACGCTGCGGCTCAAGAAGCCCGAGGCGGCCAGCACCGTCAGCCTGCTGGACGACAGCCGCAAGATCGCGATCTCGCGGCTGGGCGACCACATCCGCATCGCCGGCACGGCCGAACTGTCGGGCTTCGACCTGAACCTGGACTCGCCCACGGCGCGCGTGCGCTGCGCGGCGTTGGTGCGGCGCTACGAGGAGCTGTTCCCCGGCGTGGCGGACACCAGCGAGCCCAACTACTGGACCGGCCTGCGGCCCAGCACGCCCACCAACATCCCGTACATCGGCCGCAGCAAGCGCGCGCGCAACCTGTGGCTGAACGCCGGCCACGGCACGCTGGGCTGGACGCATGGCGCCGGCTCGGGCCGGGCGATGGCGGAGCTCATCGCCGGCCGCAAGCCGGACCTGCAGTTCGGCTTCTACTGACGCCCCGGCCCGCGGCCGAGGCGGCGCCGCGTCAGAGCGTCTTGAGCAGCGCCTCGACCTCGGCCTGCTGTGGGAACTTCTTGCCCAGCTGGGCCAGCGCCTCCAGCTCGGTGCGGGCCTTGGCCTTGTCGCCTGACTGGATGAGGATCTGCGCCAGGTTGAGCTTGTAGCTGGGCTGGTCGGGCTGGTCGGACACCAGCGCGCGCTGCACCGTCAGCGCCTTGCTGAACTGCTTCTCGTTGGCCAGCACGGTGGCGTAGGTGTCACGCAGCGCGCCATCGTCGGGGCGCAGCTTCAGGCCGCGCTCGGCCAGCTCCAGCGCACCGGGCTTGCCGGCCTTGCTGCGCAGCCAGGCCACGTTGTTGATCAGCGGCACCACGTCCGGGTAGCGCGCCAGCAGCGCTTCGTAGCGCGTCAGCGCGCCGTCGAAGTCGCCGCGCGCCAGCGTCACATCGGCCGCCGCCGTGGCGAAGGCGTTGTCCTGCGGGTGGCTGGCCTGCCACTGCTTCTCGAAGGCCAGCGCCTCGTCGCGCTTGCCGCTGGTCAGCAGCACGGCGAACAGGCGCGGCGCGGCATCGGCCGGGTCGGGCAGCGCGGTGGCCTTGCGCAGCAACGCGATGGCTGCATCCGGCCGCTTGCGGGCGACCTCGATATCAGCCTCCAGCACCAGCGCAAACGCCTCCTGCGGCAGGCGCTTCTGGCGCTCGCGCAGTGCAGCCAGGGCCTCGTCCGTGCGGCCCTGGCGCATCGCCAGCTGGATCAGCAGACGCTGCGCCATGACGGAGCCCGGCTGGGCCTCCAGCGCGCGCTTGACCTCGCGCTCGGCACCGGCGTAGTCCTTGTCGACAAAGCGCAGTTGCGCCAGGCCCAGCCAGCCGTAGGCGCGTGCGGGTGCCAGCGAGGTGAGGCGCGCGTAGGTCTTGGCCGCCTGCACCCGGTCACCCGTGGCCAGCTGCGTGCGGGCCAGCCGCTCCAGCAGGTCAGGGTTCAGCGGCTGGGCGGCCGAGGCTTCCTGCGCAGCCTGCGCAGCGGCCGCCACGTTGCCCACACGCAGCTGGTGGTCGATCAGCGCCAAGCGCAGCGCCGCCTCGTTGGGCTCGTCGCGCACCGCCACCTTGAGCACCTCGGTGACACGCTCGGGCGCCGCACCCGTCTGCAGCAGCAGCTCGGCCAGTGCCAGGCGGCCCTGCGGCACGCGCGGCTGGCTGGCGACAAAGGCCTCCATGCGCTTGACGGCCGCGTCATTGCGCTTGGCATGCAGGTCGATGGCCACCAGGCCCAGCGCCGCCGGCAGGTAGCTCGCATCAGCCTTCAGCGCGGCCTCAAACGCAGTCTGCGCGGCGGCCATGTCCTTGCGCACCAGCTGGATGCGGCCGCGCAGCGCGTCGGGCACCGGGCTGTCCTTCATCTTGGGCGCAAGCTTGTCCAGCGCCGTCAGCGCGCCGGCCAGGTCCTGGCGGCGCATCAGCGCGTTGACCACCATCAGGTCGTAGTTGCTGCCGCTGTCCTTGGCGGCCAGTTCGCGCAGCTGGGCCAGGGCCGCATCGGCCTTGGCGCGGCCGGCGCCGCCGGGCGAGGCGGAGTCGCGCACGATGGCCGTCAGCGCGAGCGCAGCCTGGGTCTTGGCGTCGTCCGGGCGCAGGCGCACCGCGGCGCCGAAGGCCTGGTCAGCGCCGTCGAAGTTGCCCTGCATCAGCTGCGCCTTGCCGGCCAGCAACAGGGTCTCCGCGTCGGCCTTGCCCGTCTCCAGCACGGGGCGCAGTGTCTCCAGCGTCTTGGCCGGTGCGCGGCGCTGCAGCTGCAGGCTGGCGTACTGGCGGCGCAGACCGGCGTCTTCCGGCGCCAGCTTGAGCGACTGGTTCAGCAGGTTCTCGGCATCCGCCAGCTCGCCCAGCTGCTGATGCGCGCCCGCCGCCAGCCGCAGCAGCGGCAGGTAGTTGGGCATCAGCTTGAGCAGCGGCAGCGCCAGCTCACGCGCCTTGGCGGCGTCGTTCTTGGCCAGCGCCAGCTGCGCCTGCAGGAAGCGGCCCTGCGGCTTCTTGGCGATCGCAGCGGGCATGCCGTCGATGAGCTTGGCCGCGTCGTCCAGCTTCTGCTGGTTGAAGGCCAGGCGCACCAGCAGCGCGCGGGCGTCGTAGTTGTTGGCGTCCAGCTCTAGCACGCGGGCGAGCAGCGGCTGGGCCTCGTCGATCTTGCCGCGCACCAGCAGCACCTCGGCCTTGAGCTGCAAGGCCTTGACCGACTTGGGCGCGCGGAACAACAGCTCGTCCAGCGCCGCCAGCGCCTCGTCCACAAGCCCGCCCGCCAGCTTGGTGCGGGCGCCGACGACGACCGCCCCCTCGTCCTCCGGGGTGGCCTGCAGCGCGCGCACGGCGGTGGCCTTGGCCTCGGTCAGATTGCCCTGCGCCAGGTAGGCCATGGACAGCTGCTGCAGCAGCACCGACATGGCCTTGGGGTCGGCCAGGCTCTGGTCGCCGTAATCAGCAACGAGCTTGCGCGACTGGCCCGACTGCAACAGCGTCTGCGCCAGCAGCGGCAGCACCTGGTCGCGCGGCGCGCCCCGTTCCTCGGCGCGGCGTAGCTCGATCTCGGCCCCGGCCATGTCGCCAGCCTCCAGCAGGGCCTGGCCCAGCAGCAGGCGGCCGCTGGCGTTCTCGGCGTTCTTCTGCAGCAGGTTCTTCAGCTCGATGATGGCGCCGGCAGTGTCCTTCTGCGCCATGAGCTTCTGCGCGGAACTCAGCAGCTCCTGCTCGGAGCGCTGTTGGGAGCAGGCGGCCAGCACGGCAGCCAGCAGGAGAGGGGCAAGCAAACGAGTCTTCATCGGTTCTCCGGCAACGGGCGCGCGATTGTGTTCCTAGAATCCGCGCCCCCTGTCAGGACTGGCCCCAAGGCCGGTAATACGCCATGAGTGCCGCCCCCCCTTTTTGCGCCATCGACTTCGGCACGTCCAACTCCGCGGTGGCCATCCCCGGCGCTGATGGCGCCATGCGCCTCATCGAGCTGGAGCCGGGTCAGCGCACCATGCCCACGGCCGTCTTCTACTTTGCCGAGGGCGCGCACGACGCCGACGGCCCGCCGCGCGCCTTCGGCCGCGCCGCCGTCGCCGCCTATGTGGACGGCCACGACGGGCGCCTCATGCGCTCGATGAAGAGCATCCTCGGCTCGGCGCTGATCGAGCAGACCACCGACGTCGGCGGCGGCCGCGGCGCCAAGTATTCGGACATCGTGGCCGGCTACCTGAAGCGCCTGCGCCGCCTGGCAGGCGAACCCGAGCGCGTGGTGCTGGGCCGGCCGGTGTTCTTTGTCGACGGCGAGCCCGAGCGCGACGCCACCGCGCAGGCGCAGCTGGAGGCCTGCGCGCGCGCCGTGGGCTTCACCGATGTGCACTTCCAGTACGAGCCCATCGCCGCCGCGTTCGACTTCGAGCAGCAGGCCATCCGCGAAGGCCGCGGCGAGCAGATCGTGCTGGTGGCCGACATCGGCGGCGGCACCAGCGACTTCTCCCTCGTGCGCGTGGGCCCCGAGCGCGTGCAGCGGCTGGCGCGGCGCGACGACATCCTGGCCAGCCACGGCGTGCACATCGCCGGCACCGACTTCGACCGCCACATCGAGCTGGCCGGCCTGCTGCCCGAGTTCGGCTACCGCGCCACCGGCCCCAGCGGGCGCGAAGTCCCCAGCGGCATCTACTTCGACCTGGCCACCTGGCACCTCATCAACACCTGCTACGCGCCGCTGCGCGTGGCCGAGTGGCGCGGCATGAAGAGCTGGTTCAACGATGTGCGCCAGCACGCCCGGCTGATGACCGTGCTGGAGGAGCGCCTGGGCCATGAGCTGGCCGCGCGCGCCGAGGGCGCCAAGATTGCCATCTCCGGCGGCGCCGACACCACGGTGGACCTGGGCCTGGTGGAGCGCGGCCTGGTGCTGCCGCTCAGCGAGAAGACGGCCGTGGACGCGCTGCGCGCCGACCTGGACCGCATCATCGCCACCGCCCACGAGACCGTAGCAATGGCCGGCCTGCGGCCTGAGCAGGTTGACGCGCTGTACTTCACCGGCGGCTCCACCGGCCTGCGGCTGCTGGTGGAGGGCATGGCGGCCGGCTTCCCCGGCGCGGCGCGCGTCACGGGCGACCGCTTTGCCTCGGTGGCGACCGGCCTGGGCCTGCACGCGCGGCGGCTGTTCGCCACGGCCTGACCTCCGGCATCGCCCCACCGGCGCTGCTACGCTGGCCGGCTTCGCATCACGAGGACGCGCCCCATGATCAAAGCCCTCGCCTGGGCCTCGCTCGCCCTGGCCGCCACCGCGGCCCCGGCCGCCGAGCCCCAGACCTACCAGCAACCCTCCGCCGAGATCCGCGCGGTGCTGGACGCCCCGCCCCTGCCCGGCCACATGCTGTCGCCCGACCAGCGCACGCTGGCGAGCATCGGCATGCGCCGCTACCGCAGCGTGGCCGAACTGGCCCGGCCGGTGCTGCGCCTGGCCGGCGCACGCATCGACGCCGGGGCCAGCAGCCCGCAGCTGACCGTCGCCATCGAATCCCTCACGCTGCGCGAACTGACACACCCGGCAGCGCCGGAACGTGTGGTGCAGCTGCCGGCCGGCGGCAGCTTCTCGGCGCTGCGCTGGTCGCCGGACAGCCGGCGCTTCCTGCTGCAGCGCCGCACCACCAGCGCCACCGAGCTGTGGGTGGGCGACGCCGCCAGCGGCCAGCTGCGCCAGCTCAAGGGCGTGAAGCTCAACACCATCCTGAGCAGCGCGATCGCCTGGGTCGCGCCTGACGAAATCGTTGCGCTGACCGTGCCCGAGCGGCGCGGCCCGGCGCCCGTGTTCGAGGCACCCAGCGGCCCGAGCATCCAGGAATCCATGGGCCGGGCCTCGCCCGAGCGCACGCTGCAGGATTTGCTGAAGAACAGCCAGGACGAGGCGCTGTTCAGCCACCACGCCAGCTCGGCGCTGCGGCGCATCCACCTCGGCACCGGCGCGTCGCGCGAGATCGGCCAACCGGGCCTGTACGCCGACCTGGAAGCCGTTGGCACCCAGGGCGTGCTGCTCACCGAACGCCTGGTGCCGCCGTTCAGCTACCAGGTCACCTGGCAGGACTTCGCCCGCCAGGTGGAGCTGCACGACGCCAAGGGCCAGCGGCTGCGCGACCTGGGCACCGTCAAGCTTAAGGAGGGCGTGCCGGTCGAGGGCGTCATCACCGGCCCGCGCAACTTCAGCAGCTCGCCGCTGGCCGATGGCGCGGTCTACTGGGTCGAGGCCCTGGACGGCGGGGACCAGCGCAACAAGGTGCCCCAGCGTGACAAGCTCATGCGCCTGACGCCGCCCTACCAGGGCGAACCGCAGGAAGTGCACCGCACCGCAGGCCGCCTGGCCGGCCTGGTGTTCACCGAAGGCAAGCCCCGCGCGCTGGTGACCGACTTCGACCGCGACCGCCTGTGGGTCACGACCGACCTCATCGCGCTGGACGGCAGCGCCAAGCCGCTGCGCCTGCAGGACCGCTCCTGGCGCGATCGCTACAACGACCCCGGCCAGGCCACCACGCGCGTGCAGCCAAATGGCCGCGCCGCCGCCCGCGTGGACGGCGACCGGCTGCTGTTCGCCGGGGCCGGCGCCAGCAAGGAGGGCGACCTGCCCTTCATCGACACCGTGAGCCTGCAGGACGGCAAGGCCACGCGCCTGTTCCGCTCCGGCACCACCCACTACGAGCGCCCCATCACGCTGCTGGCCGACGGCCGCCTGCTGACCAGCCGCGAGAGCGCCGCCGAGCCGCCCAACCTGATGCTGCGCAGCGGCGAGGGCTTCGCCCAGCTGCAGCCGCTGACCCGCGTGAGCGACCCCACGCCGCAGCTGCGCGCCATCAAGCGCGAGCTGGTGAAGTTCAAGCGGGCCGACGGCGTGGAGCTGTCCTTCTGGATGTACCTGCCGCCGGACCACCAGCCCGGCCAGCGCCGCCCGACGCTGGTGTGGGCCTATCCGCTGGAGTTCACCGACGCCTCCACGGCCGGCCAGGTCAGCGGCTCCAGCAGCCGCTTCACCAGCTTCGCCGGCTCCAGCCCGCTGATGCTGCTGCTGGACGGCTATGTGGTGCTGATGGACGCGACCATGCCCGTCGTCGGCGACCCCAAGACGGTCAACGACAGCTTCGTCGAACAGATCACGGCCAATGCGCGCGCCATCGTCGACAAGGCCGCTGAACTCGGCGTCAGCGACCCGCAGCAGATGGTGGTGGCCGGCCACAGCTACGGCGCCTTCATGACCGCCAACCTGCTGGCCCACACGCAGATCTTCAAGGCCGGCATCGCCCGCAGCGGCGCCTACAACCGCACGCTGACGCCCTTCGGCTTCCAGAGCGAACGCCGCACCTACTGGGAAGCCCAGGACGTGTACCTGAAGCTCTCACCCTTCAACTACGCGCACAAGCTCAAGACGCCGCTGCTGCTCATCCACGGCGAGAGCGACGACAACCCGGGCACCTTCCCCATCCAGTCGGCGCGCTTCTACCAGGCGCTGGCCGGCACCGGCGGCCAGGTGCGCTACGTGGTGCTGCCGCACGAGTCGCACGGCTACTCGGCGCGCGAGTCCATCGGCCACACGCTGTGGGAGATGAGCACCTGGATGAAGCGGCAGACGGCCGACCCCAAGGCGCCCCGCTGACCGCAGGCGCCTCGCGTCAGCCCCGCGGGCTTACCGGCGGGGTGGCGCGGTCCGGCGCCGTTGCGCCGGATGCGGCGCGGGCCGCGCCCCTGGGCGTGCCGTGGGCTTCTGCGGCCGCGACACGTCCGCCAGCATCAGCACCGCGCTGACCAGGCCTTCCACGGCCTCCTCCAGGTCAGCCGGCGGCTCCAGGGACTCAATCTCCTCCAGCAGCGCGTCGGCGTCTTCCAGATCATCCGGGTCCAGATGCAGGTAGATGGCTGCCAACGGCTCCAGCAGCGGCTCCTCGGGCAACTGCATCAGCGCCGGGTGCGCATCCAGCGCATGCGCAAAGCCGGCCACCCAGGGCAGCACGGTTTCACTGGGGTCGTCGGTCTCGTCGAGCTCGAAGATCCACGGGTCGAACCACTGCCGGCCGGCAATCGCCACGTTCAGTTCCTTGTGGCGACGGCGCAGCAAGGCCAGCAACTCGTCGTTCACGCGGGTAGGCGTGGGCCGGCCCTCGCTGTCGAGGATGGGCGGCAGCCAGGCCGACAAGGGCACGGCCTCGGGCTGCAGCAGCACGCCGCACAGGTAGCCGTCGACCATGCCCACGTCCAGCGGCTCCAGCGGCGCAGGCAGCGCGTCCAGCAGCGCCTGCAGGCGGTCCAGGTCAGCTTCTGAGAGGGTGTCGGCGATGGGTTTCATCGTCGAATTATCGACAGCAAGGCGTGAATAGTGCCTCCCCACACACCGGGCCGCCCCCTACAGTGGATCTTCCCAACGACGCCCTCCCCTCGAGGGCTTGCAGACCCGGCAGCATGGCTGACCGGGTCTTTTTTTCGCAGCGCCGCAGACCGTGAAGCCTGCCGCACCCCCGCCATCGCACCGGCGCGCCACGCAGGCGCTCCGCTTGCATACTGGATTCGATGCCCATCGCCGACCTCGCGCTGCGCTTCGACCCCGGCGTCGTGGTGCTGTCCTATCTCACTGCCGCCTTCGCCTCTTACGTGGCACTGGACCTGGCACAACGCGTACGCACGCCGGACCCGCAGAGCGCGATGGCCTGGTGGCTTGCCGGCTCGCTGTCCATGGGCAGCGGCATCTGGGCCATGCATTTCATCGGCATGCTGGCGCTGCAACTGCCGTTCGAGACGGGCTACGACACGGCCATCACCGCGCTGAGCTGGCTGGCCGCCGTGGCCGTGTCCGCCATCGCGCTGCGCGTGGCGGCGCTCGACCAGTTGACGGTGAAACGGCTCACGCTGGGCGCCGTCAGCATGGGCGTGGGCATCTGCGGCATGCACTACACCGGCATGGCCGCGCTGGTGCTGGCGCCGGGCATCCGCTGGCACTGGGGCCTGGTGGCCGCATCGGCGGGCGTGGCCACCGGAGCCGCCGCGGCGGCGCTGATGATCTTTTTCTGGCTGCGCCGGCTGTCCGCTGCGCAGGCCCGCTGGGGGCAGCTGGCGGCGGCGCTGGTCATGGGCGCGGCCGTGGCCGGCATGCACTACACCGGCATGGCCGCCGCTGGCATTGCCGAAGGCAGCCTGTGCCTCAGCACCAACGGGCTGCGCGGTGACAACCTCGGCACACTGGTGGCCGGCGCCACGCTGGCGCTGCTGCTGCTGACGCTGTTCACCTCGCTGCTGGATGCGCGGCTGCAGCAACGCGCTGCGGGCTTGCAGCAGTCCCTGCGCGAGGCCACGACGGAGCTGGCCGAGCAGGCGCTGCGCGACCCGCTGACCGGCCTGTCCAACCGCCAACTGCTGGACGACCGCATCAACCACGCCATCGCGCGCGGCCGCCGCGACCGCACCGGCGTGGCGCTGCTGATGCTGAACCTGGACGGCTTCAAGCCCGTCAATGAGGCCTTCGGCCACGCGGCCGGCGATGCCGTGCTGCGCGAAGTGGCCACCCGGCTGCAGGCGCAGGCGCGTGGCCACGACACAGTGGCCCGGCTGGGCGCCGACGAGTTCGTCGTGCTGCTGGAGGGCGAGGCCGACGAGGCCACGCTGGCCCAGATCGCCCAGCGTCTGCTGGATGCGGTGGCCCAGCCCATGCGCATCGGAACTGGCGAGGCCAGCCAGCCCCTGCGGCTGTCCGCGTCCATCGGCATCGCCGCGCACGGCGGCAGCGACATCGCCACCCGCATGCTCATCGGACAGGCCGACTCGGCCGCGCAGGCCGTCAAGCGCAGTGGCGGCAACGGCTTCGCATTCTTCGAGGCCCACATGCAGGACGGCGTGCGCGACCAGCTGGAACTGGCCCGCGACCTGCGCGCGGCGCTGGAGGCCGGCGGCGCGGGCCTGGCGTTGCACTACCAGCCCAAGGTGGCCGGCGACACCACCCGCGTGCGCGGCGTGGAGGCGCTGCTGCGCTGGCAGCACCCGCGCCGTGGCCCCATCAGCCCCGGCACCTTCATTCCGGTGGCGGAGCGCTTCGGGCTCATCATCCAGCTGGGCGACTGGGTCATCGACGAGGCCTGCCGGCAGATTGCCGACTGGCGCGACCAGGGCCTCAAGCTGCGCGTGGCCATCAACCTGTCGGTGCAGCAGCTGCGCCAGCCCGAGGCGCTGCTGCTGCGGCTGGAGCAGGCGCTCGCGCGCCACCACCTGGACGCGGCGCAACTGAGCTGCGAGATCACCGAGTCCGTCGCGATGGCGGACGCCGCCGCCACCGAGCGCGTGCTGCAGCGACTGGGGGAGCTGGGCGTGAGCCTGTCCATCGACGACTTCGGCACCGGCTATTCCAGCCTGGCCTACCTGCGCCGGCTGCCGGTGTCGCAACTGAAGATCGACCGCAGCTTCGTCCAGGACCTGGAAACCAGCGCCGACGCGCGCGCCATCGTCAACGCCGTCATCGAATTGGCCCATGCGCTGAGCCTGGAGGTGGTGGCCGAGGGCGTGGAGACCGAGGGCCAGGCCGAGGTGCTGCGCGCCAAGCGCTGCGACAAGCTGCAGGGTTTCCTGTTCGCGCGGCCCATGCCCGCGCAGGAGCTGGCCCGTTGGGCGAAGCAGTCACAGGGCGACGACGCGCGGCTGGGCTTCAGCGACTCGGTGTTCACCGACGTCGACGGCCTGCCCAAGATCTCCCAGTAGCGCGCCGCGGCGGCTCAGACGGCCATGCGCTCCGGCGCCACGTAGAAGCGCCGGAAGGTTTCGAAGTCCAGCGTGTCGGCGCGCTCGATGCGCGCCTGCTCGGCCAGCGACTCGGCCGCCATCGCCTCAAAGCGTTGCTGCAAGGCGGCCGGGAAGGGCAGTGCCAGCAGGGCCGCGCGCGTCGCATCGCTCTGGTGGCGGATGAAGCCCACATGGCTGTTGCCGAAGTCCTGCGCCATGACGGCCAGCACGCGTGCCGACGGGCACAGCTCGGGCCGCGCCAGCCGCTCGGCCACGCGGGCCAGCGCATCGCGATAGGCGTTGCCGCCGTGGGCGGCGTCCAGCGCCGCAGCCTGCGTGGCACAGCCGGCCAGGATGGCGCCGGCCCAGTCCTGCAGCGACCGCTCGCCGCCCTGCCAGTGCTCCAGCATCAGGCCGGGCTCACGGCCGCGCGCGGCGACGCGGTGTTGGTTGCGCGCGTTGGCGGCGATTTCGTCCGGCGTGTCGTTGGGGCTGGGGCTGCGCAGGCAGTGCAGCAGGAAGGCGTCCAGCACGCGCACGGCGTCGGCGCCGATGCCCACGGGCTCGAACGGGTCCAGGTCCATCAGCCGCACCTCGATGTACTCGACGCCGCGCTCGCGCAGCGCATGCAGCGGCCGCTCGCCGGAGCGGATCACGCGCTTGGCGCGGATGGTGCTGTAGAACTCGTTCTCGATCTGCAGCAGGCTGGTGGAGAGCTGGTTGTAGTCGCCGCCCGGCGTCTGCACGCCGATGGCCTCGTAGGCCGGGTACGGCGTCGTCAACGCGCCCTGCAGCGAGGCCGCATAGCTCTCCAGGCAGTTGTAGCTGACCGAGATGCTCGACTGCGCGTCGCTCTGGTAGCCCAGGCGGCCCATGCGCAGCGAGGTGGCGTGCGGCAGGTACAGGCTGTGCTCGGACAGGCGCTGCAGGCCGTGGTCGCGGCCCTGCACGAAGCTGTCGCACAGCGCCGGGCTGGCGCCGAACAGGTACAGCAGCAGCCAGCCCTCGCGGCGGAAGTTGCGGATGGCGCCGAAGTAGCCCTCGGTGCCCACACCCGGCAGCGACCAGTTGTAGTGGATGCCCGAGATGGTCTGCATGCGTCGGCCGTAGCGCTGGCCCAGGCCCATGCGGTAAACGCTCTTGGCACGGCCCACATTGCTGCTGCCGTAGCGGCCAATGGGGATGGTCTCGTCGGCCGGCAGCCCGCAGGGCATGGAGCTGACCCACAGCCGCTCGTCGCCCAGCGCGCGGTAGACGGCCTGGTGAACCTCGGTCAGCTCGGTCAGCACGTCATCGACGCCGGCATGCACGCCGGTGATGAGCTCCAGCTGCGACTCGCTGTAGTCGGTGGTGATGTGCGGGTGCGTCAGCGCAGAACCAAGCGCTTGCGGATGCGGCGTCAGCGCCAGGCCGCCCCCGGGCAGGGCGCGCAGGCTTTCCTTCTCGATGCCACGGCGGATGCCGAGCAGGGTCTCGTTGTCATTCATGGCGTCTCACGCGCTGATTGGGCCGAGACGGTATCAGAACGGCGTTACAGCTGCCCTGGCGCGTCCATGTCGGCCAGACTGGGCCTCAGGTCATGTTCACCGGCCTGGATGCCCTCGTGGTGGCTGAGGTAGAGCGACACGTCGTGGCGCTCCAGCCAGCCCACGGCCTTCAGCCGGTCCAGCACCGGGCCCTTGACCTCGGAGAACTCCAGCCGCAGCCCCTCGGCGCGCAGTGCGGTGTGCAGCTCCTCCAGCGCCGTCAGCCCGGAGACGTCGATGTGGTTGACCGGCGCCATCAGCATCAGCACACGCCGGGGCTCGCCGACGCTGGCCCGGTGCGCGCGCACATGGGCCAGCACCACGTCGGCCAGGCCACGGGCATTGGTGAACACCAGGCTCTCGTCGATGCGCAGGCCCACCACCTCGGGCCGGCACTCGACGGCATAGCGTTCCAGGTTGCGGTAGTGCTGCGTGCCCGGCACGCGGCCGATGCGCGCCACATGCGGCTGCGCCGTGCGCTGGATCAGCAGCGCGATGGAGCCCACCACGCCCAGCGCCAGCGCCGCACCCACGCTCCACAGCAGCACGGCGGCCGTGACGGCCGCCATCAGCAGGCCCTCGGCACGCGCATAGCGCCAGGCCTCGCGGTAGGGGCGCAGCGAGAAGCCACTCAGCACCGCGACGACGATGGTGGCCGCCAACACCGGCTTGGGCAGGTAGGCCAGCGGCCCGGCCAGCAGCAGCATGGCCAGTGCCATGAAGCCGGCCACGAACACCAGCGCCCAGCGGCTGCGCGAGCCCGCCTCATGCAGCAGGATGGAGCGCGAGAAGCTGCCCGCCACCGGCATGCCGCCCGTCACGGCGGCGACCAGGTTGGCTGCGGCCAGCCCGCGCATCTCGGCCGCAGGCAGCAGCTTTTCGCCGCGCCGCTGCGCCAGCGACTCGGCCACCGCGAGGCTGGACACGAAGGTCATCAGCGCCACCAGCGCCGCCGACGGCAGCAGGTGCAGCCACAGCGCACCATCCAGCAGCGGCAGGCCCAGCGGCAGCGACAGCTGCGGCAGTGCCCCCACCTGGGCCACGCCCTGCGCGGCCGGCGTCAGCGCGGCCACGGCCATGGCCCCCAGCAGCAGCAGCAGCGGTGCAAGCCGCGCCAGCGTGCGCGAGCCGGCCCGGCGCGACGCCAGCAGCAGCACCACGGCCACGCTCCCCCAGGCCAGGCTCAGCGGCTGCAGGCCCGCCTGCACCATCGCCAGCGCCAGGCCCGGCAGCGTGGCGCCGGTGGCCGCGCTGCCCAGCAGCACGGGCAGCTGGCTGGCCGCGATCATCAGCGTGGCGCCGGTCTCGAAGCCGCGCAGCGCCGGCACCGACAGCAGGCTGGCCAGCGCATCCAGGCGCAGCAGCGCGGCCAACGCCAGCAGCAGGCCCACCTCGGCCGCGAGCACCAAGGCACCGGCCTCGGGGCTGACGCCGGCCGGCAGCCCGGCGAGCGCCTGCGCAATCATCAACGCGAGCACCGCCACTGGCCCCAGGCCGAGCACGGGGCTGGAGCCCCACGCCGCATAGGCCAGCAGCGGCAACAGGCTGGCGTACAGCCCCACCTGGGCTGGCAGGCCGGCCAGCATCGCGTAGGCCAGGCTCTGCGGGATCAGCAGCACGGCCACAACGGCGCCGGCCATCAGGTCAGCCCGCCAGCGCCCCGAGGCGATGTCAGCGGTCAACCTGAACTCCCGACAGCTGGATCACACGCGCCCACTTCGTCATCTCGGCCGAGATCAGCGCCGACAGCTCCGCCGCACCGCTGCCGTGCACCAGCATGCCGCGCGCCGTCAGCCGCGCACGCAGCGCCGGGCCGGCGAGCGCAGCGACGCTGTCTTGCTGCAGGCGCGTCAGCGGCTCGATGGGCAGGCTGCTGGGCGCAAACAACCCCAGCCATGCGCTGGCCTCGTAGCCCTGCAGCGCCAGCCCACCGGCCTCCTCGACCGTGGGCAGTGCCGGCAGGCTGGGGCTGCGGCGCGCACTGGTCACGGCCAGCGCCACCAGCCGTCCGGCTTGAATCTGCGGCAGCGCGGCGGGCAGCGTGTCGAACATCAGGTCCATGTTGCCGGCGATGACGTCCTCCTGCGCCGACGCCGCGCTGCGGTAGGGAAAGTGCAGCAGGTCGATGCGCGTCAGCCGCTTGAACAGCTCACCAGCCAGATGCGTGGGATTGCCGTTGCCGCTGGAGGCGATGTGCAAGCGGCCCGGCTGCGCCGCTGCCACCCGCAGCAGGTCGGCCAGCCGGCGCACGCCGTGTGCCTGCGCGGTGGCCGGGTTCATCACCAGCACCAGCGGCACGGTGGCCACCAGACACACGGGCGCGAAGTCATGCACCGGGTCGTAGGGCAGGCGGCGCGACAGCAGCGGGTTCACGGCATGCGTGCCCAGGCTGCCCATCAGCAAGGTGCGGCCGTCGCCCACGCTGGCGACTTCGGCGGTGCCGATGTTGCCGTCAGCGCCCGGGCGGTTCTCGACGACGACCGGCTGCCCCAGCCGCTTCTGCAGCTCCGGCGCCAGCAGCCGCGCCGCCTGGTCGGCCGCGCCGCCGGCCGCATAGGGCACCACGATGCGCAGCGGCGGCGCCGGCTGGGCGCCCGCCGCCATGCCCGGGGCTGCGGCCAGCCACAGCAGCAGCGCACGTCGGCCCGGGCTCACGCGGACGGCCCCGTCAGCACCACCAGCTGCACCTGGCCCTGCTGGCAGGCGGCGTCGAAGTCCTGCAGGATGGCGGCCAGCGTGTCAGCATCCGGCGCCTGCACGCCCGCAATGCCAATGGCGCGGTTGCGACCCTCGGCCTTGGCCTGGTAGAGCACCATGTCGGCCCAGTTCACGGCCTGTTCCCAGTGCAGGCGCAGCTGGGCACCACCGCGCCCGCCCAGCGGGAAGCTCGCAAAGCCCAGCGACGCCGTCACGCGCAGCGGCCCCTCGGGCGTGGCCACGGGCGTGCCGCCGATGCCGTTGAGCACGCGCGCGGCCATCTGCGCCAGGTCCTCGCCAGGCAACTCGGGGGCGAACACCAGGAACTCCTCGCCGCCCCAGCGCGCGACCAGGTCGGTGTCGCGCACGGCGGCGCGGATGCGCCGGCCCACCTCGACGAGCACCGCATCGCCCGCCGCATGGCCATGGCGGTCGTTGACGTGCTTGAAGTGGTCGATGTCGATCATCATCAGCGCGCCGCGGAAGCCGTCCGCGCCGAGCTCATGGCTGCGCGCGTCCATGACGGCCAGGAAGTGGCGGCGGTTGGACAGGTCGGTCAGCGGGTCGCGCTCGCTTTGCGCACGCAGCAGCTGCTGGTTGGCCGTCAGGCGGGCCTGCGCGCGGCGCATGCGCAGCAGCGTGGCGCCCACCAGCACGATGGACAGCAGCAACAGCACGCCCACGGCCAGGCCCAGCTGCTGCAGCAGCCGGCGGTTGGCGAGTTGCTGGTCTTTGAGCTGACCGTCACGCGCCAGCAGCGCCAGGTCGCGCTGCTTGGCGGCGGTGTCGTACTTGCGGCGCAGCTCCTCCAGCGCACTGGCGCGGTTGCGCTCGTTGATGCGGGCGCTCAACTCGCGCTCGCTGCGGTAGGCGGCCAGCGCCTCCTTGTGCTGGCCGGCGTCGGCCCAGGTGTCACCCAGCTCGCGCAACTCGCCCGCACGCGACACAAGCTCGGACGGGTCCAGCTGGAACTCGGCCACTCGCGCCAGCTCCTGGCGCGCCGCATCGAACTGGCGCAGCTTGATGTGGGTGACCGCCAGGTTGTGATGCAGCGCGCGCTCGTAGGTGCGGTCGCGGAAGCGCTGCAGCACCGGCAGCGCCAGCCGCCCGGCGGCCAGCGCCTCGCGGTACTGGCCCAGGTACATGTAGGCATCCACCAGGTTGGCGCGCAGCTGCGCCGCGAGATGGGGCGACCGGGCCTGCTCGGCCAGCGCCAACCCGGACTCCAGTGCCGCACGCGCCGCCTGGCGTTCGCCGGCCCGCCGCTCGACGACGGCCTCGGCATTGCGCACCCGCGCGCTGGCCAGCGCGTCGCCCTGGGCCTCGGCCAGCGCAGCACGGATCTCGGCACGCGCAGCGTCCAGGTCGTCCTGCGCCTGCAGCAGCACGGCCAGCTGCGCCATGAACAGCGCCGCCAGGTGCCGGTCTCCCCCCGCACGAGCCAGCGCCAATCCGCGCCGCACGCTGCCCTCGGCCTCCACCAATGCGCCCTGGCCGGCCTGCTCGCGCTGCAACAGGCGCAGCGCATCGGCGGCGGCGCGGAAGTCGCAGCCCGGAGCGCGCACTGCGTGCGCCTCGTCACCGGCCGGGCAGCGCCGGCCCAGGCCTTCCAGCGCCCGCGCGGCGAGCATGCCGGCCGGCTTGCCGGCGCGCTCCTGCGTCAGTGCGCGCAGCAGCCAGCCGTGGTCGGCCCCGCCCTCCAGCCCGGCCAGCTTCAGCGCCACGGCATCGGCAGCCTCGAACTGGCTGCCAGCCAGCAGCACGCGCCCACGGGCGTAGAGCCAGGCGATCTCACGCGCCGGCTCGGCCCCCTGCGGCCAGCGACGCTCCAGCTCGGCCAGCATGGCGGCCGGCTCGTCGAAGGCGCGTCGGGTGAGCTGGGCCAGCTGCTCGCGCTCAGCCGCCAGGTCGGGCACGGCGGCGGCCGGCAGGGCCAGCAGCAGCGCCAGCGTCAGCATGACGGCCCTCACGCCCGCCCTCCTGGCAACGCGACGCCACCACCCGGCCCACTGAGCGCAATCAGGCCGACCTGGCCCTCGCTCCACGCAGCCTCCAACCGCGCCGTGAGCTGCTCCACGGCAGCCACGTCGCTCGCATGGATGCGCTCCACGCCATAGGCCTTGTTGCGGCCATGGGCCTTGGCCAGGTAGAGCGCCGTGTCGATGAGGTCGATGGCGCGCTCCCAGGGCAGGCGCAGGCCGTGCGGCGGCACCGGCAGGCTGACGAAGCCGATGGAGGCCGTGACGGCAATGCTGCGCGACTGGTAGGCCACGGGCTGGCTGCCGATGAGGTCCAGCAGGCGCTGGGCCAGCTGCGGCGCGAACAGGCCCTCGCGGGAGGCCGCGACGATGAGGAACTCCTCGCCGCCCCAGCGCACGACCAGGTCGTCATCCCGCACCGCCTGGCGCAGCCGCGCGGCGATCTCGGCCAGCACGGCGTCGCCTGCGGCATGACCGAAGCTGTCGTTGAGGCGCTTGAAATGGTCGACATCGATGAGGAAGACACTGGCCGACAGCCCGTCCGGGCCGGACAGGCTGCGGATGGCCGCCTGGAAGTGGCGCCGGTTGGCCAACCCGGTCAGCGGGTCGGTCTCGCTCTGGTGCTTCAGTGACGCATTGCTCGTGGCCAGCGCCTCGTTGGTGCGGCGCACGCGCCGGAAGGCCTGCCACATCAGGCCCAGCGACACGACCACGCAGCCCCCCAGCGCCGCCCACAGCATCAGGCCCAGGTTGCGCTGCTGCACCTGCTCGGTCTTGAGGGCGTTGTCGCGGTTCAGCAGTTCGATGTCGCGCGCGCGCTGCTCGGCGTCCTGCCGCTCTTGGGCCTCCAGCAGCAGCTGCCGAGTCTCGTCGCGCAGCACGCGCTCGGACAGCCGGCGGTACTCGCGCCAGGCGTTCACGGCGCCGGCCAGGTCGCCCGCACGCTCCAGGAAGATGGCCAACTCCTGCCAGCCATCCGACGCGTAGGCGATGGAACCCTGCTGCTCGTCCAGCGCGATAGCGGCACGCGCCTCGCTGGCGCCCTCGGCCACGCGGCCCAGCGCGATCTTGGCCAGCCCGATGTTGGAACGGGCCACGCCCTCGGCGCCCAGGCTGCCCGTGGCCAGCGCCAGCGGCAGCGCCTGTTCGGCGAGCTCCAGCGCACGGGCGTAGCGGCCCTGGCGCAGGTGGTAATCCGCGAAGTTGCCCAGGCCCAGCGCGCGCACCGAGTCGGCGCCGGCCACCGCCGCCTGCTCCAGCGCGTCGGCATAGGACTGCAGCGTGATGCTGGCGTCCGCGTCGTCGGTGTGGATGATGCCGCGCATGGTGTAGACGCTGTTCAGCGTCATCGGGTCGGGGTCTTTCTGGGCCTCGGTCAAGGCCTGCGCGACCAGCTGGCGCGCCCGGGCCGGCGTGTCGGCGCGCATCGTCGTGTACGCCAGATCGGCCAGCGACAGCGCCACCCGCCAAGGCTGGCCGATCTGCTGGGCCAAGCGCAAGGTCTGATGGCCCTCGGTCATGGCGGCGTCCAGCTCGCCGATGTCGCCACAGATGTGGGCCAGCAGGCGGTGATAGCGCCAGCGCTGCAGCGGGCCCGTGGCGGCCAGCGCCGCGGTGTCCACATCGGCCAGGCGCTTGCGCGCGCCACGCAGGTCGGCTTGCGAGCGCAGGTACTCGGCATCCACCGTGGCTGCCGCCACCTTCGCCTCGGCGCGCTGCTCGGCCACCGGCCAGGCGCGCAGCCGGCGCACCAGTTGCTGGGTCAAGGCCCGGTCGCGGGCCATCGCCGCCAGCTGGCCGCGCATCACGACGACATCCAGCCGCGCCGCACCGCCGGGCACCGCGTCGGCCGCCTGGCGCAAGGCCAACTCATACTGCGCGGGCTTGGCGCGCGCGGCGCGTTCAATGCGGGTCAGTTCACCGGCCAGGCGGTCGTCGGCCGGCGCCACGGCCGACACAGAACCCGCCCCGGGCGCCTGACTGCCGGGCGAACAGGCAGCCAGCAGCAGCCCCGCGGCAAGCGCGGCGCCGACGGGGAAGAGGCGGGCCAGCATCAAAGGCATCAAGGCAGCAGAGCCGGAGCGGCAACGCCCCGAGGCTCGCATTTCAGCGCGCCAGCGGGCAGCCCGTCATCCGGGCAAAACAGCAGAGCGTTCGGATTGCACACGCCCTGCCGCATCTCGTTCAGGCGCTGGGGCCCTGGTAGCCGCGTGGTACCGCACCCAGCAGGCGGCGCGTGTACTCCTCACGCGGCGCCGACACCAGCGCCTGCGTGGCGGCCTGTTCGACAACGTCGCCGTTCTGCATCACCAGCACCTCGTCGGAGATGAACTTGACGACGGCCAGGTCGTGGCTGATGAAGATGTAGCTGAGGCCGAACTCGTCCTGCAGGTCCTTCAGCAGGTTCAGCACCTGGGCCTGCACCGACACGTCCAGCGCCGACACCGACTCGTCCAGCACCAGCACCTCGGGCTGCAGCGTCAGGCAGCGCGCAATGGCAATGCGCTGGCGCTGGCCGCCGGAGAACTCGTGCGGGTACTTGGCCATGGCGCTCTCGTCCAGGCCCACCTTCTTCAGCAGCGCCACCGCGCGCGCCTCGCGGTCGGCGCTGTCGGTACCGATGCCGTGGATCTCCATCGGCTCGCGCAGGGTCTGGGCGATGGTGAAGCGCGGGTTCAGCGAGGCATAGGGGTTCTGGAACACGACCTGGATGCGGCGGCGCATCTGCTGCCAGTCGGCACCGCTCATCTTCAGCAGGTCACGGCCGTCGAACATCACCTGGCCGCCGGTCGGCTCGTGCAGGCGCAGCAGCGTCAGGCCCATGGTGGTCTTGCCCGAGCCGGACTCGCCCACCACGCCCAGCGTGTAGCCCTTGCGCAGCTTGAAGTTCACGCCCTTGACGGCCTTGAACTCGCGCTTGCCGAACACGCCCTGCTTGAGCCAGAAGCTCTTCTGCAGGCCGGTGACCTCCAGCACCACGGGGGCGTCGGGGTCCTTGGCCTTGTGGTCCATGTTGGCGGCCTTGCCGGCGATGTGGTCGTCGATGACCATCAGCCGCGCCGGGTTCTCGGTCAGCGAGGGGCGGCAGGCCAGCAGGGCCTTGGTGTAGGCGTCGCGCGGCGCGTTGAAGATGTCGGCCACCGGCGCGGCCTCGCGGATCTCGCCGTGGCGCATGACGACCACATGGTCCGAGATCTCGCCCACCACGCCCAGGTCGTGGCTGATGAAGAGCATGGACATGCGGTGCTTGTCCTTGAGCCGGCCCATCAGCTCCATGACCTGGCGCTGGATGGTGACGTCCAGCGCCGTGGTGGGCTCGTCGGCGATCAGCAGCTTGGGCTCGCAGGCCAGCGCCATCGCGATCATCACGCGCTGCTGCTGGCCGCCGCTCATCTCGTGCGGATAGGCCGACAGGCGCCGCTTGGGCTCGGGGATGCCCACCTCGTGCAGCAATTCCTCGGCGCGGGTCAGGGCCTGACGCGGCGACAGACCCAGGTGCGTGATCAGCGGCTCCATCAGCTGCTGGGCCACGGTGAACACCGGGTTCAGCGAGCTCATCGGGTCCTGGAAGACGCAGGCGATCTCCTTGCCGCGCATGGCCTGCAGCTCACGCAGCGAGGCCTTCAGCAGGTCGCGGCCCTGGAACAGGATCTGCCCGCTGCGCTCGGCGTTGCTGGGCAGCAGGTTCAGGATGGACATCGCCGTGACCGACTTGCCCGAGCCCGACTCGCCCACCAGCGCGACCGTGCTGTTCTCGGGGATGTCGAAGCTGACGCCCTTGACGGCCAGCGCGCGCTTTTGCTCGCCGTTCTCCTTGCCGAGGCGGAAGGCGACCTTGAGGTCTTGGATGCTCAACAGCATGGTGTTACTCCAGGCCTCTCAACTTCGGATCCAGCGCATCACGCAGCGCATCGGTGAACAGCGCGAACGCCGTCACGAACAGCGCCATCGTGAAGGTCACGGCGGCCAGCTGCCACCAGTAGCCGAGGATCAACTCGCTCTGCGCCTCCGACAACATGGTGCCCCAGCTCACCTGGTCCACGCTGACGCCAAGGCCCAGGTAGCTCAGGATGACCTCGCTCTTGATGAAGCTCACCACGTGCAGGCTCAGCTGCACCAGCGCCACGTGCGACACGTTGGGCAGGATGTGCTTGAACATGCGCGACGCACTGCTCGCGCCAATGGCCTCGGCCGAGCGCACATACTCGCGCTGGCGGTGCTTCATGAACTCGGCGCGCACGAGGCGGTAGATGCCGGTCCAGCCGGTCAGGCCCAGGATGAGCACCACCGACAGCACGCCACGGCCGAAGATCACCGCGAACGCAAAGATCAGCAGGATGGACGGGATGGCCGTGAAGACGTTGTAGACCCACTCCAGCGCATCGCCGATCTTGCCGCCGAAGAAGCCCGACACGGCCCCGAGCAGCGTGCCGATGACGGTGGCCACCAGCGCGGCCAGCAGGCCCACGACGATGGACACCTCGGCGCCCTTGAGCACCTTCTGCAGGATGTCGCGGCCGAAGCGGTCGGCCCCCAGCGGCAGCGTCTCGGCGCGCTGGATGTCCTCGGTCTGGTACTTCTTCGCGGCCTCGGCCCACTCGGCGTAGCGCGGCGCCAGCGGGTCCACATCGGACAGGTCGACGTTCGGGCCCTTGGGCGACTCGATGGCGCCCAGGGCCTCGGCAGCCCGGGCACCGACGAGGTGCGGCGGCGCGTTGGGCACCGCAATCTCCTTCTGCCAGTTGCCGGCCACCACGTCGGCGGCGGCCAGCACCACCAGCACCATGAAGGCGGCCACGATCCACAAGCACACCATGCCGACACGGTCGGCCTTCAGGCGCTTCCAGGCCAGGGACCACACGCCCTGGGATTTCATTGCTACCGCACTCACTTCTGTTCTCCGCAACGCGTTGTGGCGGGCCGAGCGCCGGGCCGCTCCCAAGCCGGCCCGCTCTGGCGATGTGCTTGCGGCTTGATGCCGCAAGCATCGCCGTCCCCTCGGGGGACCGACCAGACTCGCTCGCGTCCAGCGACGCGAGGATGGGCGAGGGGCCTCACTTCAGCACCACTCGCGGATCGACCAGGCTGTACAGCAGGTCGGTGATGAGGTTCACCAGCATCGTGATGGCGGCGAGGTAGATGGCGAAGGCCTGGATGACGGGGTAGTCGCTGCGGTTGACGGCCAGCAGGATCTCGCGGCCCAGGCCCGGGATTGAGAAGAACACCTCGATCAGGAAGCTGCCGACGAACACGCCCGGCAGCAGCACCGACACATTGGTCATGATGGGGATGAGCGCGTTGCGCAGCACATGCTTCATCAGCACGGTCTTCTCGGTCAGGCCCTTGGCGCGCGCGGTGCGCACGTAGTCGTGGCCCAGCTCATCGAGGAAGAAGCTGCGGTACAGCCGCGTCTGCGGCGCCAGCGCCACCAGCGACACGACGATGACCGGCAGCGGCGTGTAGGTGCTGAGGTTGGTCCAGAACGAGTCGCTCCAGCCCTGCACCGGGAACCAGCCGAGGCGGAAGGCGAAGAAGTACTGGAACACGATGACGTAGACCAGCAGCGACACCGACACGGCGATGGTGGTGGTGATCATGACCACGCGGTCCGTCAGGCTGCCGCGCACATAGGCCACGCCCATGGCCAGCGGAATGGCCAGCAGCACTTCCAGCAGCAGGATGGGCACCATCACCGTCAGCGTGGCCGGCATGCGGCTCAAGAACAGCTGGCTGACCTTCTCATTCGTGGCCCAGCTGTTGCCCCAGTCGAAGGTGACGATCTGCTTGAGGAAGATCCCCAGCTGCACCCACCAGGGCTGGTTCAGCCCCAGCTGTTCGCGGATCGCATTGATCTGCTCTTCGGTGGCGGACATGCCGCCGAGGATCTCGGCGGGATCGCCGCCGAAGAACTTGAACAGGAAGAACACCAGCAGCACGACCCCCAGCAGCGTGGGGATCATTTGCCACAAGCGCCGGATCAGATAAGCCGTCATCGGGCGGCCCCTTCTTCAGACAACACCTACAACAAGACGAAACCCGCCGGGGCGGGTTTCGAGGACGAGGGCCCGGAGTCTAGGCGACATCTGAAGCCCCCTGGATGGGGTTAGCCAGCGATCGGGCGCTGCCGTTGTCAATGCGCAAACCAGGCACTTGGGCTCCGCCCCAGGCGAAGCCTTCCGCCCATTGCCTACACTCGCGCCCACTGCGCCGCCGGCCCTGGGCCGGGGCGTGCTCAAGAGGTCGTTGGAGTGGGGATGAGAAACGTCTTGTTGGCGGCGCTTGCCGCAGGTGTGCTGGCGGCGGCGCCGCTGCGGGTGGGTGCCCAGGCGCCGGCCGAGCCCAAGGTGCTGCGCTATGCCTTCCGCAGCGACATCACCAGCTTCGACCCCGCCAAGGTCTCCGACACCTACTCCAACACGCTGATCACCGGCATGTTCGACGCGCCGGTGCGCTGGGCCTACCTGGCCCGCCCCTTCAAGCTGGAGCCCTCGGGCTGCGAGCTGCCCGAGGTGTCGGCCGACTACAAGACCCTCACCTTCAAGGTGCGCCCGGGCCTGTTCTTCCATGACGACCCGGCCTTCAAGGGCAAGAAGCGCGAGCTGGTTGCGGCCGACTACGTCTACTCGCTCAAGCGCCACTACGACCCGCAGACCAAGAGCCCCAACCTCTACATCCTGGAGGGCGCGGGCGTGCTGGGCCTGAGCGAGCTGCGCAAGAAGGCGCTCAAGGACAAGACGCCGTTCGACTACGACACGCCCGTCGAGGGCCTGAAGGCGCTGGACAAGTACACCTGGCAGATCAAGCTCGCCAAGCCCGACCCGCGCTTCGTCAACAACCTGGCCAACCCGCTGGCGGCGGCGCTGGCGCGCGAGGTGGTGGAGGCCTATGGCGACCGCATCGGCGAACACCCGGTGGGCACGGCGGCCTTCATGCTCAAGCGCGACGAGTGGCGGCGCTCCAGCCGCATCGTGCTGGTGAAGAACCCGGCCTACCGCGACGAGTTCTACAACGAGCAGGCCCCCGCCGACCGCCCCGACCTGCAGGCCATGGCCGAGCGCCTCAAGGGCCGCAAACTGCCCATGATCGACCGGCTGGAGGTGGCCATCATCGAGGAGCCGCAGCCGCGCTGGCTGGCCTTCCTGAACGACGAGGCGGACTTCCTCCAGGAGCTGCCGGCCGAGTTCATCAGCGTGGCCGCGCCCAACGGCCAGCTCGCGCCCAACCTCGCCAAGCGCAACATCAAGATGAACCGCTACCCGCAGGCGGACATCAACTTCACCTTCTTCAACATGAAGGACCCGGTCGTCGGCGGCTACGAGCCGGCCCAGGTGGCGCTGCGCCGCGCCATCGGCCTGGCCTATGACGTGGACCGCGAGATCCGCCTGGCGCGCAAGGGCCAGATGGTGCCCGCGCAGGGCCTGATGCCGCCCGGCACCTGGGGCTACCGGCCAGACCTGAAGACCGAGATGAGCGAGCACAACATCGCCAAGGCCAAGGCGCTGCTGGACCTGCACGGCTTCAAGGACGTGGACGGCGACGGCTGGCGCGAGCGCCCCGACGGCAGCGAGCTGCGCCTGCAGCGCGCCACCCAGCCCACGGCCGACTACCGCGTGCTGGACGAGCTGATGGAGAAGGCCATGCGCGCCATCGGCATCCGCATCGGCTTCAAGCAGGGCAAGTTCCCGGAGAACATCAAGGCCAGCCGCGCCGGCAAGCTGCAGATGTGGAACCTCGCCTGGGTGGCCACCACGCCCGATGCCGGCTACCACCTGGCCATCGCCTACGGCCCCAACGGCGGCCAGGCCAACCACAGCCGCTTCGACCTGCCGGCGTTCAACCGCCTGTACGAACAGCAGGCCGTGCTGCCCAACGGCCCCGAGCGCCAGCAGGTCATGGACCAGGCCAACAAGCTCGTCGTGGCCTACATGCCCTACAAAATCAGCGGCCACCGCATCTGGACCGACCTGAGCCAGCCCTGGGTCATCGGCGCGGAGCGCAACGTCTTCCGGCGCGACTTCTGGCAGTACGTCGACATCGACACGGCCGCCAAGGCCGCAGCGGGGCGCTGACCATGCGTGCGCTGCTGCTGACCCTGGGCCTGGTGATCGGTAGCGCACAAGCGGCAGAGCCGCCGTCCGCCACCGGCCCCAAGACGCTGCGCTACGCCTTCCGCGTGGCCGAGACGGGCTTCGACCCCGCCAAGATCCTGGACCTGTACTCGCGCACCGTCACGCCGCACATCTTCGAGTCGCTGGTCACCTACGACTACCTGGCGCGGCCGGTGCAGCTCAAGCCCCTGACGGCTGCCGAGCTGCCAACCTCCAACGCCGACTTCACGCAGTGGACAGCGCGCGTGCAGCCCGGCATCTACTTCCAGGACGACCCGGCCTTCGGCGGCAAAAAGCGCGAGCTGACCGCAGCCGACTACGTCTACACCTACAAGCGCTTCGCCGACCCCAAGGTCGCTTCGCCAGCCTGGAGCACCGTGGAAGGCTGGCGCGTGACCGGCCTGAAGGCCGCCCGCGATGCGGCGCTGAAGAGCAAGCGCGACTTCGACTACGACGCCCCCATCGCCGGCCTGCAGCAGCTGGACCGCTACACGCTGCGCTTCCAGCTCGACAAGCCCAACCCGCGCTTCCTGCAGGAGCTCGCGAACGCCGACCTGTTTGGCGCCGTGGCCCGCGAGGTCATCGAGGCCGCGGGCGACCAGACCATGGCCCGCCCCGTGGGCACCGGCCCCTTCGTGCTCAAGCAATGGCGGCGCGGCAGCCTCATCGTGCTGGAGAAGAGCCCCGCCTACCGCGAGCGCGTCTACGAGGCCAACCCCGCGCCGGACGACGCCGAGGGCCAGGCCTTGCTGACCAGGTTCAAGGGCCGGCGCATCCCCATGATCGACCGCGTGGAGATCAGCATCCTGACGGAAGACCAGCCGCGCTGGCTGAGCTTTGTGCGCGGCGAGCACGACTTCCTGGAGCGCGTGCCTGAGCCCTTCATCGGCATCGCGGCCCCCAACAACCAGCTCGCCCCCAACCTCGCCAAGCAGGGCATGAAGCTGCACCGCACGCTGGGCTCCGACGTCTTCCTGGCCTTCTTCAACATGGAAGACCCGGTCGTCGGCGGCCTGGCGCCGCAGCAGATCGCGCTGCGCCGCGCCATCGCGCTGGGCATGGACGTGCAACGCGAGATCCGCCTCGTGCGCGGCGGCCAGGCCATTCCTGCGCAGGGCAACTTCCCGCCGCACACGCTGGGCTACGACCCGGCCTTCAAGAGCGAGAACGGCGACTTCGACCCGCCGCGCGCCAAGGCGCTGCTGGACCTCTACGGCTACCGCGACCGCGACGGCGACGGCTGCCGCGACGCGCCCGACGGCGGCCCGCTGAAGCTGGAGATGGGCACCACGCCCGAGGGCATCCAGCGCCAGATCGATGAGCTGTTCGACAAGGACATGCGCCGCATCGGGCTGTGCATCCCGTTCCGCACCGCCAAATGGCCCGAGCAGCTGAAGGCGGCCCGCGCCGGCAAGCTGCAGATGTGGATGGTGGCGTACTCGTCGGCCCAGCCCGACGCGTACAGCGCCGCCACGCGCTTCTCCAGCACGCACGCGGGCGGCAACAACATCGCCCGCTTCAGCCTGCCCGAGGCCGACCGGCTGGTGGACGAGATCGCCAGCATGCCCGACGGCCCCGAGCGCCTGGCCAAGCTGCAGCGCCTGCGCAGCATCGGCGTGGCCTACATGCCCTACAAGATCAAGGGCCACCGTTTCCTGCTCGACATCGAGCAGCCGCAGCTGCGCGGCTACCGCCGGCCGATGTTCATCCAGAACTGGTGGGAGTACGTGGACATCACGCCCACCACACCGCCCATCCACTGAAATCGCCGGGTGCATGCCGCCGTTTCGACGGCCTGTCGCACGCCGCTGGCCCGTGCGCGGCAAGCCGGTAGGCTTCGCCCCATCAACACCAAGGAGCCCACCATGAACGACGCCGACGAACTCAACAAGCTGGCTGACCTGCACGCCCGTGGCGTGCTCAGCGACGCCGAGTTCGCCCAGGCCAAGGCCCGCGTGCTGAGCGGCCACGCCCAGCCCGGCACCGGCACCGCCCCCACGCCGGCCGTGCAGGCCATGAATGCGCTGCGCCGCAGCCGCATGGACCGCTGGCTGGGCGGCATCTGCGGCGGCATCGCCCGCGCCACGGGCGTGGAGTCGTGGATCTGGCGCCTGATCTTCGTCGCGCTGTTCCTGGCCGCCGGCAGCGGTATCCTGCTCTACATCCTCCTCTGGATCTTCGTACCGGAGGAATAACGGAGGCCGCCAGGCCGACCCCTCAAGCGACTGCCACGGAACCGGCTTTGCCGGGCCGTCGGCAGTGCCCCCTTGAGGGGGCGGCCGTCAGGCCGTAGGGGGTGGTCTCATGCAACTGCTCGCCGGCCTTGATGCCAGCTTTCTGCACCTGGAAACGCCGCAGATGCCCATGCACGTGGGCGCGCTGCACCTGCTGGAACTGCCGGCCGGCTACGACGGCGACTACGCCCAGGACCTGCGCGACCACCTGCGCGCCCGCCTGCCTCAGCTGCCCGCACTGCGCCGCCAGTTGCTGCCCATGCCGCTGGGCCTGTCCAACCCCGGCTGGGTGGAGACCGAGCCCGATCTGGACATGCACGTCGTCGAGATCGCGCTGCCCGCGCACAGCGGCCTGGCCGAGCTGGAGGCGCAGGTCGGCGAGCTGCACACGCAGCTGCTGGACCGGGCCCGCCCGCTGTGGAAGTTCCATGTGTTCACCGGGCTGGAGCCCGGCCACGACGGCGAGGTGCGCGTGGGCCTCTACACCCAGCTGCACCATGCGGCGGTGGACGGCCAGGCCGCCGTCGCGCTGGCGCAGGTGCTGCTCGACACCAGCCCCGAACCACGCGCGCCCGGCGCGCTCGCCGCACGCGGCCGCAAGCGCCACGCCCCCGGCAAGCTGGGCCTGCTGCGCACCGCCGTCGGCCAGCAGTTCAGCCAGAGCCTGAAGCTGGTGCGCCAGCTGCCCGGCGCGGCCGGCGTGCTGGGGCAGATGGCAGCCGGCGCCGTCGGCAGCGCGCTGGCCGGCACGACGCTGACCACGCTGCGCCGCAGCCTGACCGACGCCACCGGCCAGGCCGCCGCCCTGCTGCGCGGCCGCGCCGACCTGGCGCAGCTGGGCTCGGCGCCCCGCACGCGCTTCAACGTCAGCCTGTCCGACACGCGGGCCTTCGCCACGGTGTCGCTGCCGCTGGCCGAGCTGAACCGCACGCGCCGCCGGCATGGCGCCAGCCTCAACGACGCGGTGCTGTTCATCGTCGGCGGCGCGCTGCGGCGCTTCCTGACCAAGCACGGCCCGCTGCCGCGCAAGCCGCTGATCGCCGCCGTGCCGGTGTCCATGCGTGCGGCGGGCGACACCACCGCCAACACCCAGGCCACCATGAGCCTCATGAGCCTGGGCACCCACCTCGCCCGCCCGGCGGACCGGCTGGCCCATGTGCTGGCCTCCAGCCACGCCACCAAGGCGCAGCTGGGGCCGCTCAAGCAGCTCATGCCCACCGACTTCCCGGCGCTGGGCATTCCGTGGCTGATGCAGGCCGGCGCCCAGCTCTACGGCCGCGCCCGCGTGGCCGAAAAGCTGCCTGTGGTGGCCAACCTCGTGCTCTCCAACGTGCCGGGGCCGCAGGTGCCGCTGTACCTGGCCGGCGCCCGCATGCTGAGCAACTACCCGGCCTCCATCGCCGTGCACGGCCTGGCGCTGAACGTGACGGTGCAGACCTACGACCAGTCGCTGGACATGGGCCTGATGGCCTGCGGCCACGCCTGCCCCGAGACCGCCGAACTGGCCGCCTACGTGGAGACGGCCTTTCTGGAGTTCCAGGCCCTGCCCGCGGCCGAGGACAAACCGGCCCGCAAGACGACGGCGCGCAAGCCTGCAGCCAAGGCGCCGGCCAAGCCGGCCCGCCGTCAGCCCGGCGTCACCCCGGCGACACCGCGCGCCCGGGCAAGCACGCCCCGCAAGAAGGCCGCCGCCGGCTGACAATGCGGGGGCTTCGCCCGTTTCCCCGTTCCGCATGCCCGCCTCCCGCCCGCCGCGCATTCCGCGCCGGCCTTCCTCGACGCCCGACACCGCCGACCACGACGACCTGCGCGCGCCCAACGCCTGGCTGCTGATGCTGGAGGGCCGCGCGCCCTGGGAGTACGCCGCGCTGCTGGCCGCGCTGCCCTGGATGCGCAAGCTGCCGCGCGGTGACGGCCACCCGGTGCTGGTGTTCCCGGGCCTGGGCGCCAACGACCTCAGCACCGCGCCGCTGCGCGCGCTGCTGGATGCGCTGGGCTACGCCACCCAGCCCTGGGGCCAGGGCTTCAACTTCGGCCCGCGCACCGGCGTGCTGGAGCAGTGCAAGGCCCGGCTGCAGGACCTGCAGCGCCGCCACCACCGCAAGGTCAGCCTGGTGGGCTGGAGCCTGGGCGGCATCTATGCGCGCGAGCTGGCCAAGGAATGCCCGGCGCAGGCCCGCTGCGTCGTCACGCTGGGCACGCCCTTCACCGGCCACCCGCGGGCGACGAACGCCTGGCGCTTTTTCGAGATGGTCAGCGGCCACACCGCCCACGACGCGACGCTGCTGGACGCCATCCGCGAGGCGCCGCCGGTGCCCACGACATCCATCTACTCCAAGACCGACGGCGTTGTCGCCTGGCGCTGCAGCGTCATGGAGCCCTCGCCGCTGGCCGAGAACATCGAGGTGCAGGCCAGCCACATCGGCCTGGGCTTCAACCCGATGGCGCTGTACGCGCTGGCTGACCGGCTGGCCCAGCCCGAAGGCCAGTGGCAGCACTTCGAACCCAAGGGCGCGCGACGGTGGTTCTACAAGACCCCGCACGCCACCGACTGACCCCACATCGCTTCCCCGCCGCAACAGCCTGTATGGTTGCGGCCTGACACAAGGACTGCCATGCACCACCACACCCTCGCCGCCGACGACAAGGCTGCCAAGAAAGACGCCGCCCCCGAGAAGATGGAAGAGCAGCTGCTCTTCAAGGGCCGCTACGTGATGATCTTTGGCGAGATCGACGACAAGATGGCCCACGCCACCTGCCGCCGCCTGCTGGCGCTGAGCCAGGAGTCCGACGCGCCCATCACGCTGCTGATCTCCAGCCCCGGCGGCCACGTGGAGAGCGGCGATGCCATCCACGACATGATCCGCTTCGTGCGCGCCCCGGTCACGGTGGTGGGCACGGGCTGGGTTGCCAGCGCCGGCACGCACATCTACCTGGCCGTGCCCAAGGAGCGCCGCCTGGCGCTGCCCAACACGCGCTTCATGATCCACCAGCCGGCCGGCGGCGCCGGCGGCCAGGCCAGCGACATCGCCATCCAGGCCAAGGAGATCATCCGCACCCGCGAGCGCATCGCGGCCACCATCGCCACGGCAACCGGCCAGCCGCTGGAGCGCGTGCGCGTGGACATCGAGCGCGACTTCTGGATGGGCACCGACGAAGCCATCGCCTACGGCCTGGTGTCGCGCGTCATCGAGCGCCAGGCCGACCTGGGCTGACGACGCCCGACTGATGCAGGTCAGCGCCAACGGCGTCCGGCTCGAAGTCGACCTCCGCGGCCCGGCGGACGGCGAGCCGCTGCTGCTCATCATGGGGCTGGGCATGCAGCTCGTGGCTTGGCCCGAGGGCTTCGTGGACGCGCTGGTGAGCCACGGCTTTCGCGTCATCCGCTTCGACAACCGCGACGTGGGCCTGTCCCAGCCCTTCGACGCGCTGGGCACGCCCAACCTGCCGCTGACCGCGCTGCTGCACACGCTGCACCTGCCGGTCAAGGCGCCCTACCAGCTGGCCGATCTCGCGCGTGACGCCGTCGGCGTGCTGGACGCACTGGGCATCACCCGCGCCCATGTGTGCGGCGCCTCCATGGGCGGCATGGTGGCGCAGCACCTGGGCTTCTCGCATGGCGAGCGGCTCAAGAGCCTGACGCTGATGATGACCACCAGCGGCGACCGCGCCCTGCCCACCGAGAGCCTGCGCGTGCGCCGGGCGCTGCTGTCACGCCCGCGCCCTGCGGCCACGCCGGAGCAGCGCCTTGAGCATGTGCTGGATCACTTCGTCGCGCTGTACCGGCTGATCGGCAGCCCCGGCTACCCGACCGAGCCGCAGGCGCTGCGCGAGCGCATCGCGCACAGCGTGCGCCGCTCGTTCCGGCCGCAGGCGGTGGTGCGCCAGCTGGTGGCCATCGCGGCCGACCGTCACCGCGCCGCCCGGCTGGGACGCATCGCCACGCCCACGCTCATCCAGCATGGCAAGCATGACCCGCTGATCCCGGTGGCCGCCGCGCACGACCTGGCCCGGCGCATCGCCGGTGCGCAGCTGGACATCATTGCCGGCTGGGGCCACGACCTGCCCGAACCGCTGTGGCCGGCGCTGGCGGCCGGCATCGCCGCCAACGCGGCACGCGCCTGAGCCCGGCTCAGCGCTGCACGTCGGCCAGCGACGCCACCGCCTGGTAGGCCTCCAGCGCCCGCTCCAGGTTGGGGCCGCCTTCCATCTGGGCCCGCTTGAGCGCCAGCTGGGCGGTCTCGGTTTGGTGCTCCTGGTCCGACACCGTGCCATCGCGGTTCACGTCCGCGCTGACGCGGACGGTGCCGGTGGCGACCTTGGCCGTGTCCTGCGACGCCGCCGCCCGCGTGCCGGCAGCCGACACGTTTACCACAGCGGAGGCGGCGTCCGGCTCGGCCAGGCGTGCCGGCGCGGGCGACGCAGCCACCCCGGCTGGGGCGGCGCTGGCGGTGGCGTTGACGGGAGGCAGCACAGCGGTTTCCGACGACAGGATCAGTGCAGATCGACCCGCGTGCCGCGAACTTGAGCGTTTTCTGGCGGGGCTGCCTCAGCGCGCCTTGGCCTGGACGTCCACGGCCGTGCGCTTGCCGTCCGCCCCCTCGACCGTCAGCGTCAGCGGCACGGTGTCGCCGGCCTTCACCGGCGCCGTCAGGCCCATCAGCATGACGTGGTAGCTGCCCGGCTTCAGCGCCACGGCCTGGCCGGCCGGCAGTGCGAGGGCCTCGACCTGGCGCATCTTCATGACGCCAGCGTCCATCTTCATCTCGTGGATCTCGACCATGCCGGTCAGCGGCGAGCTGACGGCCACCAGCTTCATCGGCTTGTCGGCGGTCAGCTGCATGAAGGCGCCGGTGGCCTTCTGCGGCGCCACGGTGGCGCGCACCCAGGGGTCGTCGACCTTCACCTGGGCCTGGGCGGCAGCAGCGGTGGACAGGAGGGCGGCAAGCAGCAGGCGGCGCATGGCAGTGGCTTCGGTAGCAATGAGGAAGCGCCATTTTGCGCAACTCCGCTGAGTGTGCGCGCTTGACGCCCAGTGTCCACGTGTACTATCGTACTAGTACACGTTGGCAGTACACATGGATCCCACCCACTTCGTCCACATCAACACCGGCTCGCCCGAGCCCATCTACCGCCAGCTCATCGAGCAGGTGAAGCGCCGCGTGGCGGCCGGGCAGCTGAAGGCGGGCGACGAGATCCCGTCGGTGCGCGAGCTGGCCCAGGCGCTGGCCGTGCACCCCATGACCATCTCCAAGGCCTATTCGCTGCTGGAGAGCGACGGCGTGCTGGAGCGCCGCCGCGGCCTGTCCATGGTGGTGGCCGCCCAGCATCAAAAGGCCCAACCCACCGCCGACCGCGTCGAGCTGCTGCGCCCGACGCTGGAGAAGGCCGCCGCGGAGGCGCGGCAACTGGAGCTGTCCAAGGCCCAGGCCCTGCAGCTGTTCAAGACCATCCTCGACGAAAGCGCCCCATGACGCATTTCCCGCATACCGACTCCCCGAGCGCCGAGCTGAAGGGCATCCAGCTCGCCTACCCCAAGGGCCCCGCCGTGCTGAACGGCCTGGACTGGCAGCTGCTGCCCGGCCAGGTGGTGGGCCTGCTGGGCCGCAACGGCGCCGGCAAGACCACGCTGCTGGAAACCCTGCTGGGTCTGCGCGAGCCCGATGCCGGGCGCGTGCATCTCCTCGGCCAGGATGTGCAGCATCTGGACGACGCCACCCGCGCCCGCATCGGCTATGTGCCGCAGCACAGCGACCTGTTCGAGGGCTTCACGCCGGCCCAGCTGCTGGCCTATTTCAAGAGCTTCTACCCGCGCTGGAACGACGCCAAGGTCGAAGGCCTGATGTCGCGCTGGGACATCCGCGCCGAACAGCCCATTCGCAAGCTCTCCGGCGGCCAGAAGCAGCGCCTGTCCATCATCCGCGCGCTGGCCCACGAGCCCGACCTGCTGGTGCTGGACGAGCCCGTCGCCAGCCTGGACCCCGCCGGCCGGCGCGACTTCCTGCGCGAGCTGGTGGGCGAGGTGCTGGACCGCGGCGCCACCGTCGTGTTCTCCACCCACATCCTGTCCGACCTGGAGCGCGTGGCCTTCAACGTCGCCTTCCTCACGCAGGGCCGCATCGCGCTGCAGGCGCCGCTGGACGAGCTGCTGGACCAGGTGTGCGCCTTCACCGGCAGCGTCACCGAGATGGCCGCGCTGATGGCACGCCTGAACGCACAGCCACTCAAGCGCACACCGCTGGAGGCCGGCCGCGAGCGCGTGCTGGCGCGGCTGCCGGCCGGCGAGGCCGTGCCCGGCGGCGTGGCGGTGGACCCTGTGAACCTGGACGACCTGTTTGCGGAGCTGACCTGATGAACGCCACGGCCCGCTATTCCCAAGTGCTGCTGGCCTTTTGGCGCCAGGGGCAGTTCCTGTCGCGCTGGGGGCGCATCGTGGTCGCCGCGCTGATGCTGCTGATCTGCGTGGGGGGCGCACTCTGGCTGCCGACCGCACTGGCGTGGCGCGTGCCACTGGGCTGCCTGGTCGTCATCGTGCTGAGCACCTGGATGGCGATGGCCATGAGCCTGCAGGAACAGAACCAGCCCACGGCGGCGCGCACGGTGCCCGGCCATGTGCGCACGCTCAGGCGTGCCGCGCTGGCTGGCTGGGCCACCAGCACCCTGCTGTTCACGCTGCTGGGCTGGGCGCTGGCACCGATTCATCAGATGCTGCCCCTGCTGCTGTGCAGCGGCTTCCTCGCGACCTTTTTGCTGTGGACGACCCGGCTGGTGTGGCTGTGGTTGATGATGATGCTGATCTCGCCGCTGAGCGTGGCCTTCGGCCAACACCTGGCGCCGCTGCGGCAACTGATCGCCACGCTGTGGGAGACCCAGACCTTCGGCGTGCTGACGCTGTGCCTGCTCTTTCAGGCCTGGCTGGTGATGCGGGCCTTCGCCGACGGCAGCGCCAAGCACCAGGCCCGCTATGCCAGGCTGATGCTGATGCGCCGCGTCATGCAGATGCAGATGGAGGGCAAGGCGCCGGCCATCCACTCCTGGGCCCCGTTCGAGTGGCTGGGCAGGCCCTATGTGCGCATCCTGTCGGCCTGGTTGCAGCATGTGCTGGCCCGTGCCGACAACACCTGCCTGCGCAGCGTCATGGCGCGCGCCGAGATCGTGTTGCATGGCCAGCAGCACTGGCTGCGGGTCGCGCTGGCGATGGGCACCATCCTGGCCCTGGTGCTGATCGCGTTCACGCTGGTGCTCGCAAGCACGGGCGCCCAGCTGGGTGTGGTGCTCAAACATGGCAGCTTCGGCATGGGCATCGGCATCGCCAGCGCGGGTTTCAGCACGGCGTTCACGCTGTCGTACACGCTATGGGGCAGCCGCCGCGAGCAGGCCTTGCTGCGCCTGCTGCCGGGCATGCCGCAGGGCCGGGCGGTCAACATCGCGATCGCGCGGCTGCAATGGCGGGACTTCGTCGTCGCCGGGCTGCTGACCACGGCCTTGCTGTTCGCGCTGGGCTTGGCCGCCGGCAACCAGCTGCTGCTGAGCCTGCCACTCGCTGCGCTGCCGGTGGCCGCCTTCATGCTGACGCGACGCCCGGCGCTGCTGCGCGCGCCCACCAGCATGACGGCCGTGGCCCCCAGCTTCGCCTTTCTCACGCTGGCCGGCATCTGCCACACCCTGGCGGCCGAGCAGATCGTGCCCTTGTGGATGCAGGGGCTGGCGCTGACCGGCCTGACGGCCGCACTGCTGGCCTGGCGCTGGCCCCGGCTGGCCGCTGCGCCCTCGGCCTTGCCGGCCGGGCGGCTGGTGGCCTGACAGACTCAGATCGGCAGCTCGGTGAAGTAGCGCCCGCCGTGGAAGATCAGCGGCTGCGCCCCCGGCCGCGAGGTGCAGCGCTCCACCTCGCCGACGAAGATGACGTGGTCGCCCTCCTCGTAACGGCTGCGGTTGGCGCACTCAAAGGTGGCCACGGCGCCGTCCAGCACCGGCGCGCCGCCGGCGCCCTCGCGCCAGGCCACACCGGCGAAACGGTCGATGTCGCGCGTGGCGAAGCGCTGGGCCAGCTCCTTCTGGTCGGCCGCGAGGATGTTGATCGCGTAGTGCGAACCGTGCGTGAAGGTCGGCAGCGAGCCGGCGCGGCGCGCCAGGCTCCACAGCACCAGCGGCGGGTCCAGTGACACGGAGTTGAAGGAATTGGCCGTCAGCCCCACGAGGCCGCCGTCCGCCGAGCGCACGGTGATGACGGTCACGCCGGTGGCGAACATGCCGAGGGCGGCGCGGAAATGCTGGCTATCCATGGCGGGATTGTCGCCAGTCCTACGGCAGCTGCCATACAGCCACCGCACAATGACGGCCATGCACGCCAACGACTTCATCGTCCACGACGACCTGCGACTGCCCCACCTGCCGCAACGCCAGTTCGGCGCCTGCGCCGACTGCGCCGCCGGCCGCTGCGCGCCGCCCCGCCAACGCGGGCGGCGGCTGTTCACTGGTTTGCTGGGTGCGGCCGCCCTCACACCGGCCTGGGCACGCGAAGGCGTGGAGGTCGGCGAGAAGAGCAAGTTCACCGGCCTCGTCTCGGCCGAGCAGTTGGAGAAGGCCGGCGGCCAGCAGTACGCGCAGATGATGACCCAGGCCAACCAGCAGCGCGGCCTGGCACCCATGAACCACCCGCAGGTGCAGCGGCTGCGCTACATCGCCCAGCGCATCATTCCGCACAGCTACGAATGGAACGAGCGCGCGCGTCAGTGGAAGTGGGAGGTCAACCTGCTGGGCGACGCGCAACTCAACGCCTTCTGCATGCCGGGCGGCAAGATCGCGTTCTATTACGGCATCCTCGAAAAGCTCAAGCTGGAGGACGACGAGGTCGCCGCCATCATGGGCCACGAGGTGGCGCACGCGCTGCGCGAGCATGCGCGGGAACGCGTGGGCAAGTCGGTCGTCACCAACGGCATCGTCGAGCTGGGCTCGGCGCTGCTGGGCCTGGGTGACCTGGGCCGCTACGCCGCCGGTCTGGGCGGCCAGTTGCTGAGCCTGCGCTTCGGCCGCGAGGACGAGAGCGAGGCCGACCTGGTGGGCATCGAGCTGTCTGCCCGCGCGGGCTATGACCCGGCGGCGGCCGTGCGGCTGTGGGAAAAGATGATGGCCGCCAGCAAGGGTGCGCCGCCGCAGTGGCTGTCCACCCACCCGGCCAACGCAACGCGCATCCGCGACATCCAGGCCAACCTGCCCAAGGTGGCGGGCCTGTACGAGCGCGCGCCACGGCCCGACAAGCGCTTCCCCGTCGCGCCGCCACTCAAGGCGGGCTGACAGGGCCGCGCGGCGTCACCAGCGCGCTGGCAGGTTTTTCAGCCGCTCGTACTGGCCGGCCGCCACGCGGCGCAGGTAGCCGCCCAGCTCCAGGTCCTTGACGAGCTTGGACACCATCTCGCGCGAGCAGCCCAGGCGCTGCGCCATGCCCTGGTGCGTGAGCTCCAGATGGCGGCCGTCCTGCGTCATCTCGTCCACCAGCGCGCGCAGGCGGCCGTAGACGTCGTTGAGCGCCAGCTGCTTGGTCGACAGCGTCGCCGCGCGCGCACGGCGGATGACCTTGGTGAGCAGCTCGAACGCAAACTCGGGGTGCTCGCTGATGTGCGTCAGCAGGCTGGCGCGCGTGACCATCACCAGCCGGCTGCCAGCCTCGGTGATGACGCTGGCCGAGCGCGGCCCGCCGTCCAGGCTCATCTCGCCGACGTACTCGCCGGGGCCGTAGATGCCGTAGGTGATCTCGCGTCCGCGCGCATCGCTGCTGTAGGCCCGCAGCGAGCCGGACAGGATCAGGTAGAGGTTGTCGCCCACCGAGCCTTCCTCGATCAGCACCACACCCTTGCGGTAGCTGCGCGCGATGCCCCGTGCCGCCAGCAGGCGCAGCGAGGTGGGCAGGGACAGGAGTTCGTTGTCGAGAGGTTGGTCAGCCATCCGGGCGTGGCAGCGGGCAAGAGGCCTCGCTGCGACGCGGCGGATGTTAGTTCACCAGATCAGTTGACCTGCTTTTGCGGCCGTAGCGACGACACCAGCGGCGGCAGCAGCGCCAGCTGGCGCATCAGGTCGCCAATGCTGTCAGCACCGCTCTTGGCGCGGATGCTCTGGATCTGGCTGCGCACCGTGGAGATGGCCACGCCCTGGCGCTGCGCCACCTCGGTGGGCTTGACGCCGTTGGACAACGCCTTGAGCACCTCGGTCTCTGCCGGCGTCAGCTGGTAGCGCAGCGCGAACCACTGCGCGGCCAGGTCGCCGCACAACTGGCGGCGCTCCAGGATCAGCAGCACGGCTGCCTGGCTGACGTCGCGATTCAGCGGCACCACCACGACGTTGGCGCGCCCGCATTCGGCGCGCTCGTCGCCCAAGCGCAGCAGGCAGCGGCGCCCGCCGGCCTCGGCACCTTCCAACGCCTCGGCGAAGGGCACGGCGTCGGTCAGCAACCGCGCGCGCAGATGCGGGCCGACCAGTTCCAGCGGGTGGTTGTCGTCCAGCGTGGACCGCGCGGCCAGGTTGGCATGCAGCACACGGCCCGCGCCGTTCAGCAGCACGACGCCGTGGTCCAGCTCCTCCAGCACCAAGCCCAGCCACTGGCTGGAGAGCGAGGCGGCCTGGCGGCGCTCCTCGCGACGACCCGGGGCCTGGCCCGGCTGCACAAACTCACTCATCCACACGGCTGCACTCCTTGCCCGCCTTCCCTCAGCGGACTTCCATAAAGCGTAGGAGAGCAGGTTCGCCGGCTGTCGTAAATGTTGCGGAATGTGTTTGTGAAGGAATCACCGACCAGCGTCGGCTGCAGCAAACGTCACACAGAACTAGGGATTGCGGGCCCTGCGCAACGCGGTGCGTGCAATAAAACACGGCCGCATGAGCTCATGCGGAAAGTTGGCTGGGCAGAACGGTCATCCGGCATCAGACTGGCTGCGTTGATCTGTCATCTGCACTGCCCCGACGCCGCCGATGTGTGAGCTCTTCGCCCTCAACAGCCGCCTGGCCGCCGCCGCCCACTTCTCGCTGAGCGGCTTTGCGGCGCGCGGTGGCCGCACGGCAGACCATGTCGACGGCTGGGGCGTGGCCTTCCATGCCGGTGAGCACTGCGAGGTGATCGTGGAGGACCAGCCGGCCGCCGAATCGGCCCTGGCTTCGCACTACGGCCGCCATCCGGTGCCGGCCCGCAATATCGTGGCCCACATCCGCAAGGCCACGCAGGGCGTGCGTGCGCTGGAGAACTGCCACCCCTTCCGCCGCGACTGGGCCGGCCGCAGCTGGGTGTTTGCCCACAACGGCGACCTGCAGGACTTCCACCCCGACCTGGACGGCAGCTTCACGCCCGCCGGCCAGACCGACAGCGAGCGCGCCTTCTGCTGGCTGATGCAGCGCCTGCAACAGCGCTTCGGCCACCGGCTGCCTGATTGGCCCGAGCTGGCCGCCACGCTGGCGCCCTGGCTGCATGAAGTGGCCGAGCACGGGCGCTTCAACCTGCTGCTGACGGACGGACGCGCCATGCTGGCCCATGCCTCCACCCGGCTGCACTGGCTGCGACGCCAGGCGCCGTTCCGCCAGGTGCAGCTGCGCGACGGCGGCCTGAGCCTCGACCTCGCGCTGCTGAACGGCCCGCGCGACCGCATGACGCTCGTGGCCACCGAGCCGCTGACGCACGACGAGGACTGGCAGGCGTTTCGGCCGGGCGAGGTGCGGGTGTTTGCGCAGGGCGACTGCGTTTTCATGAGCGAGGGCATCCGCACGCCGGCAGCGGCCTGAACCGTTCTGCTGCCAATATGGCGGCATGACGCGCTTGCTCCCGTTGATCTCTTTGCGAATGGCCGCCGTGGCGGCCCTGTTTCTCCACCTCGCCGCGCAGGCCGGCACGGCCATCGTCATCGGCGGCGCCACCAAGAGCGACAACGACGCCGTTTGGCAGCGTGTCGTCGACGAGGCGGGCGGCCCGGGCGCACGCATCGCGGTGTTCGCCACGGCCGCCGCCAACCCCGAGCGCGCGGCGGGGCTGATCGTCGCGTCACTGAACCGCCGCGGTGCGCAGGCCGAGGCCATTCCCGTGACACCCCGGCAGAAGGACGTGGACTGGCAGGCCCACCTCAACGACCCGGCGCTGATCGCCAAGGTGGCGGCGTCCACCGGCGTGTTCTTCTCCGGCGGCGCGCAGGAGTACATCGTCGACACGCTGCAGCCCGGCGGCGAGCCGACGGCGATGCTCAAGGCCATCCGCCAGGTGGTGGACAAGGGCGGCGTCGTGGCCGGCACCAGCGCGGGGGCAGCCATCATGAGCCGCGTGATGTTCCGCGATGCGCCGGACAACCTGCAGATCCTCAAGGGCCTGTGGCGCGAGAAGCGCGAGTACGACCAGGGCCTGGGCTTCGTGGACGCGGGCCTCTTCGTCGACCAGCATTTCCTCAAGCGCGGCCGCATCGGGCGCCTGCTGCCGGCGATGCGGGCGCTGGGCTACACGCTGGCGCTGGGCATCGAGGAGAACAGCGCGGCCGTCATCAAGGGCCGGCAGGTCGAGATCATCGGCGCGCGCGGTGCGGTGCTGGTGGATCTGTCCGAGGCCACGAGCGACCCGCGCCTGCCGGCCTTCAACCTGCGCGGCGCGCAGCTCAGCTACCTGGACCGCGGCGACCGCCACGACCTCGCCACCGGCCTCACGACGCCGGCCGCCCACAAGCTGCGCGACCAGAAGATCGACCCCGCCGCCGCCGACTACCGGCCGGCGCTGCAGTTCGACCACTACTTCCTCGACATCCTGGCCGACAACACCCTCGTCACCGCCATGGCGCACCTGCTGGACACGCGCTCGCCCGAGGTGCGCGGCCTGGCCTACCGCGTGCGGCCGCGGCCGGGCGACCTGGCGCCGGAGCTGGGCTTCGAGTTCCGGCTCTACAAGGGGCCGGGCACGGTCGGCTGGTTCAGCAACGCGCTGGGCGGCGACGACTACACGGTGCTGAAGGTGCGGCTGGACGTGACGCCGGTGCGCATGGCCGCGCCGCTGTTCACGCCGCTGCTGCCGAACTGACGACCGGGCCGGCCACCCGCGGCCGGCGCTGGATGCCCAGCAGCAACGCCAGCCCCGGCACGCGGCGCGCGCCCAGGTAGGCCAGCGCGCAGACCGCGAAGGTCAGCACGATCAGCAGCAGCGCCTCCAGGCCCCAGGGCAGTGCCAGCGGCTTCAGGGCCTGCGTCAGCAGCACGATGACGCTCTGGTGCAGGATGTAGAGGCAGAACACCGCCGCGGCGGCCTGGCGCAGCCAGGGCGTCTCGCGCGGGAAGGCGCGCTGCGCCCAGCCACAGCAGGCCACGATGGCCCACCACGTCAGCGCGCCGCGCAGCGTGCGGGCGGCCACCAGCACGGCGTCGGGCGGCGCCGCGTCTGCATAGCGGGCATTGAAGGCCAGCAGCGCGGCCCAGGTCGCGAGCGACACCCAGCGCAGCCGCAGCGCCGCCGGCCACAGGCCTTGCGCCAGCGGCGTACGGCTGGCCCAGCCGACGGCGAACACGAAGCCGTACTGCAGGTGGTTGTAGAGGTCGTGCACGAGGTCGTGCGTGGTGGGCCAGTGCGACATGACGGTCACGCGCAGCAGCGCCAGCGGCACTGCGGGCGCCAGCAGCCAGCCCCAGGTGGGCAGCGCTATGGCCCGCGGCTTCAGCTTCAGCGACGCGAGCGCGGCGCCCACGACCGCGTAGACCCACAGGTAGGGCAGGAACCACAGGTGGTTCCAGGTCGGCACGTCCAAGCAGTCGTCGCCGCGGCACAGCGCACCGCCCTTCACGTAGCGCGCCCAGAAATCCAGATAGCCGCCGTCGCCCGGCAGCAGCTCGGGCGCCTGCGTCAGCACCTCGAAGTAGGCCTGCGGCGTGACGATGACGACCATGCCGAACAACAGCGGCAGCAGCAAGCGCCGCGAGCGGTCCTTCAGCGTGCCGAGCACGCCGTGCTTCGCGAACAGGCCGTGGCAGGCCGCGCCGGCGATGAGGAACAGCAACGACAGCCGCCACGGCGAGCTGAGCTGCATGAAGGGCTCCAGCGTGCTGCTGGTGGCGGCGCTCTTCACGTGCCAGTCCCAGGTCACGTAGTACATGCCGACGTGGTACGGGATCAACAGCGCAAAGGCGGCGACGCGCAGGCCGTCGAGGAAGGGCAGGCGTGGTGTGTTCATGGCCCGCAGCGTCGCCGGCCCGGCCGTGCGGCGCGATGGCGGCGGGGCGAGTGGCGGGCGCTAGGGGGTGAACGCGTCCAGCACGTCGCGGTAGCCGCGCGACACGCGCAGCACTTCGCCGCCCGCCAGCGTCAGCAGCGCCTCGCCACTGGCCAGGCGTTCGATGCGCTGCACATGCGCCGGGTTGACGGCGTGGCTGCGGTGCACGCGCAGGAAGCGCGCGGCCCAGCCGGGGCGTGCCAGCGCGTCGGCCAGCGTGGCGCGCTCCAGCAGGCTGCGCGGCGGCAGGTGCAGCTCGATGTAGTTGTCGGCCGCCGAGATCCACGGCACGTCAGCCAGCTTCACGCGCTCGCCGCCCACCCACCACTCGCCCACCGGCGCGGGCGGCTGCGCCAGGCGCTCGCGCACGCGGGCCAGCGCAGCGGCCAGGCGCTCGGGCGTGTAGGGCTTGAGCAGGTAGTCCAGCGCCGCGAGCTCGAAGGCCTGCAGCGCGTGCTCGGCGTGCGCGGTCGAGAAGATGACGCTGCGCACGCCCCGCTCGCGCAGCGCGGCGGCCAGCTGCACACCGTTGCCGCCGGGCATCTCGATGTCCAGCAGCGCGAGGTCGGGCGGCGCGGCGAGCGTCTGCACCAGGGCCAGCGCGGCCGGCGCGTCGGGCGCCTCCAGCAGCTCGGCCACGTCGGGCTGGGCGGCCAGCAACCGGCGCAGCCGGGCGCGCGCGGCGGGTTCGTCGTCGACGATCAACACGCGCACGGCAACTCCACAACCAGGCTCATGCCGCGGCCATCGGGCCCGAGCCGCACGCTGGCCGCGCCGCCGTAGCGTGCCGCCAGCCGCTCGCGCAGGTTGCGCAGGCCCAGGCCGCCGTCGGGGTCGGGCAGCGACGCGGGCACGGGCGTGTCGCCGTGGTTGCTGACGCGCAGCGTCAGGCGCTCGCCGTCGCGCGCCGCCGCCACGATGACCTCGACACGGCCGCGGTGCCGCGCCACGTCGTGCTTGACGGCGTTCTCCACCGGCGCGAGCAGCAGCAGCGCTGGCAGCCGGCAGGCCAGCGCCGCGTCGTCGGCGTCGAGGCGCACCACCAGCCGCTCGGGCCCGAAGCGCGCCTGCATCAGCGCGAGGAAGGGCTGCACCAGCGCCAGTTCCTCGCGCAGCGTGTGCTCGGCGCGCTGCTGCGCGGCCAGCGTCTGGCGCAGCAGATCGGCCAGCTGGCACAGCAGCCGGTCGGCGCGAGGCACGTCCTCGTACATGACCGAGGAGATCAGGTTCAGCGTGTTGAACAGGAAGTGCGGCTGCACCTGGTCGGCCAGGCGCGCCAGGCGCAGCTCGGCCAGCTCGCGGCGCGCGCGCTCGGCCGCCTGCGCCATCCAGACGCCGCGCGAGATCAGGCAGAAGCTGAGGTAGCTGACCGCATCCTTGCCGCCCTCGTAGACGAGCAGCGTGGGGATGTCATCGGGGCGGTAGCTCGCGCCGACAAGCGCATAGACCAGCAGGCGCAAGCCGAACATGCCGGCGATGTGCAGCACGCTGAAGACCGGCAGCGCCACCGCATGCGCCAGCAGCTGCCGCGGCCAGGGCTGTCCCTGCAGCCGGCCGACGAGGGCGTGCACACCCAGCGCCAGCGCGCCGATGACGAAGACCGAGCTGAACTCCCACAGCAAGGGCTCCCACGGCTGCGTGCCGCCGCCCAGCCGGTAGGCCTGCAGCGCCGACGCGCTCAGCAGCCCGCCGACGACGGTCAGCAGCGCGACGTAGGGCAGGCGCCAGCGGCGCGGCAGGATGGGCATGCCGCAGTGTGCCCCGCCGCCACGGCACCACCCGCGCCGTTCGCCCCACCGGCCCTGCCATTCGCCCCGGCGGCTGCGGGCTCCTAGACTGCGCATGCCGGCGCGGCTGCGGCGGCAGGAGGGCCGACCGTGCTGGACATGCTGGAGTTGCGCACCATCAGCGGCGTCACCGGGGTGATGGGCTGCCTGATGGCGCTGGTGATGTTCTTCCAGCGCCGCAGCTATCCGCCCACCATCCACGGGCTGGGCCACTGGACGGCCGCGCCGTTGCTGGCGTTCGCGTCGGCCGTGCTGTTCACGCTGCGCGGCGTGGTGCCCGCGCTGCTGTCGGCCGGGCTGGCCAACGCGCTGCTGTTCGCGGCGGCTGCCACCTTCCTGGCGGGCAGCTGCCGCTTCTTCGGTCAGCCGCTGCCGGCCCGAGCCACGGCGCTGCTGTGGCTCGCCGGCGCGGCCACGCTGGTGTTCATGAGCCTGTTCAGCGGCCACTACGGCTGGCGCGTGCTGTTCATGGGCCTGCTGCTGAGCGGCGTGGGCGCCTGGCATGCGGCCGTCGTCTGGCGCCAGCCGGTGCACAGCTTTGCGACGCGCTTCACCGGCACCGTGCTGGCCATCAGCAGCACCATCACCCTGGCCCGCGCGGTCAGCGCGCCGTTCGCGCCGCCGCAGGAGGGGCTGTTCACGCCCGCGCCCATGCAGATGATGTACCTGCTGGGCCTGGCCTTCGGCACGCTGCTGACCAGCATCGGCACGGTGCTGATGGCGGCCGAGCACCTGCGCCGCGAGCTGGAGCGCCTCATCACGCACGACAGCCTGACCGGCGCGCTGACGCGCCGCGCCCTGTTCACCACCGGCGAGGCCGAGCTGGCGCGCGCACGGCGGCAGGGCCGGCCGCTGGCGGTGCTGATGCTGGACCTGGACCACTTCAAGCAGATCAACGACGCGCACGGCCACCGCGTGGGCGACCGCGTGCTGGTGGACTTTGTGGCCCGCGCGCATGCGGTGCTGCGCCGCCCGGCCGTGCTGGGCCGCTATGGCGGCGAGGAGTTCGTCGCGCTGCTGCCGGACACCGACATGGGCCAGGCGCTGGCCGTGGCCGAACGCCTGCGCACCAGCGCCTGCGTGGACGCGCACCTGCCCCCCTGTAGCGTCAGCATCGGCGTGGCGACTGCGCTGCCGCAGGACACGCTGGACGCCCTCATCAACCGCGCCGATGCCGGGCTTTACGAGGCCAAGGCGCAGGGTCGCAACCGGGTGGCGCAGGCGCCGGCGGCTGACGGCCCGCCACCGCGACGGCACTGACGCGACACGTGCTTGGCCCGCCGCCACGGACAATGGCGGCTCCACTGCCAGCCCCTCACGCCATGCTGCTTCACACCGCCCGACGCGCCTTCGCCGCTGCCCTGGCCAGCGCCGCGTGCATCGGCACGGCCACCGCCGAGCCGGCCCCGCTGCCCACTGTCGCGCAGGTGGACCTGGCCCGCTACGCCGGCGCCTGGTACGAGATCGCGCTGCTGCCCAACCGCTTCCAGAAGCAGTGCGTGGCCGACACGCAGGCGCGCTACCGCCTGGACGGCGCGCGCGTGCAGGTGATCAACCGCTGCCGCATGGCCGATGGCCGCGTGGACGACATCACCGGCCATGCCAAGGTCGTCGCCGACAGCGGCAACGCCAAGCTGCGCGTGAGCTTCTTCTGGCCGTTCTATGGCGACTACTGGGTGCTGGCGCTGGACGCCGACTACCGCCACGTGCTGGTGGGCGCGCCCAGCCGCAAGTACGCGTGGGTGCTGTCACGCACGCCGCAGCTGGACGAGGCCACGCTGCAGGCGCTGCTGGACCGCGCGGCCGCGCTGGGCTTCGACAAGGCCGCCTTCCAGCGCACGCCGCAGACGCAGCCGCTGGACTGAACACTGGCGAACAGCGGGCGCGCGCGGCGCCCGCCCGGTCGGCGTCAGGGTGCCGTCAAGCGCGCCGCAAACGCCTTGTGCACCGCCAGCAGCGCGGCGGCGCGCTGGGTCTGCACCTGGATCAGCGCGTCGGCCGCGGCCAGGCGCTCCTGCTCGGCACTCAGCAGCGCGTAGAAGTCGGTCACGCCGGCGTCGTAGCGCTTGAAGGCCAGGTCGCGGGCACGCACGGTGGCCTCGGCGGCCTGGGCCTGGGACACGGCCTGCAACTCGGCCTCGCGCAGCGTGGACAGGCTGCCCTGCGCGTCCTGCAGCGCGACAAGCTGCGCCTGCTCTGCGGCCGCCACGGCCCCTTCGAAGCCGGCGCGGGCAGCGCGCTCCTCGGCGGCGCGGGCGCCAAAGTCGAGAAAGTTCCAGTTCAGCGCGGCGGCCAGGCTGTGCACGCGCGTGGCGCTCTTGAACAGGTCCTCGGCACGGCCGGTGCTCCAGCCGATGGAGCCCGACAGGCCGATGCTGGGCCAGCGCGCGGCCCAGGCCACCTGGGCGCGCGACGCAGCGGCCTGCGCGCGCGTGGCGGCGGCCTTCACGTCGGGGCGCGCGGCCAGCAGGTCGGCCGGGTCGGGCAACGTGCCGAGGCTGACGAGGCGCGGCTCGGGCATGGCGGGCAGCGGGTCGCTGTCGGCCTTGCCACAGTCGGCCGGCGGCTGGCCGCGCAGCACGTCCAGCTGCAGGCGCGTGAGGCACGCCGCGTTGCGCAGCGCGGGCACGCTGGCGGCGGTCTGCGCGACGAGCGCCTCGGCGCGGGCCTGGTCCAGCGCGGTGTTGCGGCCGGCGCCAACGCGGGCCTTCACGAGGTCCAGCAGCTGGTTCTGCACCACCAGCGTCTCCTGGGCCAGCTTGAGGCGATGGCCCAGGCCGATGAGCTGGGTCTGCAGGTTCAGCGCGGTGCCGGCCAGGCTGAGCTGGGCCGCGTCGCGGTCCAGCGCGGCGCTCTGCGCGTCGTAGCCGGCGGCCTGCGCCGTGGCCGACGCGCGGCCCCACAGGTCGACCTCCCAGCCGGCCGTCGCGTTGACGCCGTAGCTGTTGAAGGTGTTGTACTGGCCCTGGTCATTGGCGGCACGCTGGCGGCTGGCGTTGGCGCCCACGCCGGCGCTGGGCAGGCGCTGGGCGCCGGCCGCGTCGGCCAGCGCCTGGGCCTGCTTGAGGCGTGCGGCGGCGGCGCGCAGGTCACGGTTGTGGGCCAGCACGTCATCAACGACGCGCTGCAACTGCGCGCTATCGACAAAGGCGGCGGTCATCGTCGCGGCGCTGTTGCCGGCCCGCGCGTCGATGGCCGGCAGCTGCGTGAACGCGGCAGGCGCCAGGTTGGCCGGGCCTTGCGACAGGCCGGGCGCGGCGCAGCCGGCCAACAGCGCGGCCGCGGCGAGAAGGGTGAGTTGGGTCTTCATGTCAGTGGCCCTTGTTCGTCGGCACGTCGTCGTCGACACCGGGGTGGAAGGCGTGGGCCGAGGCCTCGACCTGGGCGCGCAGCGCGGCCGCGCGGGCGCGGCGCTTCTCGGTGCCCTTGCGCAGCAGCGCGTAGAACACCGGCGTCAGGAAGATGCCGAAGAAGGTCACGCCCAGCATGCCGCTGAACACGGCGATGCCCATCGCGCGGCGCATCTCGCTGCCGGCGCCGCTGCCCAGGATCAGCGGGATCACGCCAGCGCAGAAGGCGATGGACGTCATCAGGATGGGGCGCAGCCGCAGGCGGCAGGCCTCGATGACGGCATCCGCCACCGAGCGGCCCTTCTCCTCCAGCTCCTTGGCGAACTCGACGATGAGGATGGCGTTCTTGCACGCCAGGCCCACCAGCACGACCAGCGCCACCTGCGTGAAGATGTTCAGGTCTCCCGCCTGCATGAAGGGCGGCAGGTGCGAGATCCACACGCCGAACAGTGCCGACAGGATGCACATCGGCACGATCAGGATGATGGCCAGCGGCAGGCTCCAGCTCTCGTACTGCGCGGCCAGCACCAGCACCACCAGCACGACCGAGAACAGCAGCACGGCGGCGAGCGTCGGGATCTTCAGCGTGGTGCCGGGCACGGCGACGTCGCGGGTCAGGCGGTCCTGGTAGCTGAGGTCGGTGAACTCGTAGCTCATGCCGCGCGGCAGGCCCTTGAGCAGCTGTTCGATCTCGGCCTCGGCCTGGCCCGACGAGAAGCCGGGGTTGGGCGCGCCGTTGATGTCTGCGGCCGGGAAGCCGTTGTAGCGCGTGACGCGCGTGGGGCCGAAGGTGGGCTCCACGCTCATCAGCGAGCCCAGCGGCACCATCTCGCCGGCCTCGTTGCGGGTCTTGAGCTTGGTGATGTCGTCGGCGTGTGCGCGGTAGGGCGCGTCGGCCTGCACGATGACCTGGTAGGTCTTGCCGAACTTGGTGAAGTCGTTGACGTACAGCGAGCCGAGGTTGATCTGCAGCGTGTCGTAGATGTTGGCCAGCGGCACCCCCATCTGCTTGGCCTTGGTGCGGTCCACGTTGGCGAACAGCTGCGGCACGTTGATGTCGTAGTTGGAGTACGGCGTGCCGATGCTGGTCTTGGGGTTGCCGTAGACCTGGCCCAGCGTGCCCCACACGGCGCCGTACAGGGCCTGCTCGCCCTGGCTGCTGCGGTCCTGCACCTGCACCTTGAAGCCGCCCGCAATGCCCAGGCCGTCCACCGGCGGCGGCGGCACGACGAACATGCGCGCGCCCTGGATCTGCTGGATGGCGCCGTTGACCGCGCCGAGGATGGCTTCCTTGCTCTTGTCGGGGCTGGTGCGCTTGTCGAAGTCCTCCAGGCCGAAGAACACGATGCCCTCGTTGGGCGCGGCCGAGAAGCCGGCCACCGACAGGCCGGGGAAGGCCACCGAGTCGACGATGCCGGGCACCTTCAGCGCGATCTCGCTCATCTTGCGGATCACTTCCTCGGTGCGGTCCAGGCTGGCACCGGCCGGCAGCTGGGCCACGCCGATCAGGTACTGCTTGTCCGGCGCGGGCACGAAGCCGCTGGGCAGGCGCGTGAACAGCAGCGCCGTGGCGCCCAGCAGCAGCGCGTAGACCACCAGGGCCGCCGACTTGCGCTTGAGCAGCCCGGTCACGCCGCGGCCGTAGCTCTCGGAGCGACGGTGGAACATGCGATTGAACCAGTGGAAGAAACCACCGAACACGCGGTCCATGCCGCGCGTCAGCGCGTCCTTGGGCGCGTCATGCGGGCGCAGCAGGATGGCGGCCAGCGCGGGCGACAGCGTCAGCGAGTTGAACGCCGAGATCACCGTCGAGATGGCGATGGTGACGGCGAACTGCTTGTAGAACTGGCCCGACAGGCCCGGCACCAGCGTCAGCGGAATGAACACCGCGCACAGCACCAGCGCGATGGCGATGATGGGGCCCGAGACCTCCTGCATGGCTTTCACCGTCGCGGCGCGCGGCGTGAGGCCGTCCTGGATGTTGCGCTCGACGTTCTCGACCACCACGATGGCGTCGTCCACGACGATGCCGATGGCCAGCACCATGCCGAACAGCGTCAGCGTGTTGATGGAGAAGCCCAGCAGCAGCAGCACCGCGAAGGTACCGACGATGGACACCGGCACGGCCACCAGCGGAATGATGGACGCGCGCCAGGTCTGCAGAAAGATGATGACCACCAGCACCACCAGCGCCACGGCCTCGAACAGCGTGCTGACCACCTTCTCGATGGAGGTCTGCACGAAGCGCGTCGGGTCATAGACGATGGCGTAGTCCACGCCCGGCGGGAAGTTGGGCTTGAGGCGCTCCATCGTCGCGCGCACGTTCTCCGAGATCGCCAGCGCGTTGGAGCCCGGCGCCTGGAAGATGGCGATGGCGGCGGCCTCCTTGTTGTTCAGCAGGCTGCGCAGCGCATAGGTGTTGGCGCTGATCTCGACGCGCCCCACGTCGCGCAGGCGCACCATGGCGCCACTGCGGGTGTCGGCGCGCACGATGATGTTGGCGAACTCCTCCTCACTGGCAAGGCGCCCCTGCGTGTTGATGGCGAGCTGGAACTCCGTGCCCTTGGGCGCGGGTGACGCGCCGACGACGCCGGCCGCGACCTGCGAGTTCTGCTCGCGGATCGCGCCCACCACCTCGGAGGCCGTCAGGCTGCGCGCGGCGAGCTTCTGCGGGTCCAGCCAGATGCGCATCGCGTAGTCGCCCGCACCGAAGGTCTGCACCGAGCCCATGCCGGGCACGCGCAGCAGGTCGTCACGCACGTTCAGCGAGCCGTAGTTGCGCAGGTAGAGCGCGTCGCGCGAGTTGTCCGGGCTGACCAGGTGGACCACCATGGTCAGGTTGGGGCTGCTCTTCTCGGTCGTCACGCCGATGGTGCGCACGATGTCGGGCAGACGCGGCAGCGCGCGGTTGATGCGGTTCTGCACCGCCGTCTCGGCCGCCTCGGGGTTAGTGCCGATCTTGAACGTGACCGTCAGGCTCATGCCGCCGTCACCGGTGGCCTGGCTCTCGAAATACAGCACGTTCTCCAGGCCGTTGATCTGCTCCTCCAGCGGCGCAGCCACAGTCTCGGAGATCACGCGCGGGTTGGCGCCGGGGTACTGGGCGCGCACGACCACCTGCGGCGGCGCGACCTCGGGGTACTCGGAGATCGGCAGCAGCGGAATGGCCAGCGCGCCAATCAGGAAGATGAAGAGGGACAACACGGTCGCGAAGCGCGGCCGGTCGATGAAGAAGCGGGAGATGTCCATGATGGGCGAACCTCGCGCTTACTTGGCTGCGGCCGGGGCGGCGGGCGCGGCCGGGATGGGCATGCCCTTGTCGTCCACCTTCAGCACCTGCGGCGTGACCGGCGCGCCGGGCATGGCGCGCAGCACGCCGTCCACGATGACCTGCTCACCCGCCTTCACGCCCTCCACGACACGCATGCCGTCGAGCAGCGCGCCGGGCTTCACCGGGCGCGGCTGCACGATGTTGTTGGCGCCCACGATGAGCACCACCTTGCGGGTCTGGTCCGTCGTGATCGCACGCTCCGGCACGACGACGCCGCTGTAGCTGCCACCGCCGCCGATCTTCAGCCGCGCATACAGGCCCGGCGTGAACTGGCCGCCCTTGTTGTCGAACACCGCACGGGCGCGGATGGACGCCGTGGCGGGGTTGAGGCGGTTGTCGATGAAGTCGAGCTTGCCCACATGCGGGTGGCCCTGCTCGTCGGACAGGCCCATGGCCACCGACACCGTGCCCGGCTTGGCCGCGCGCATGTAGCGCAGGTAGGCCGCCTCGCTGGCGTCGAAGTAGGCATAGACCTTGTCGCTGGACACCAGCGTCGTCAGCACCGCATCACCCACGCCCACCAGGTTGCCCGGCGTCACGTTGGCGCGCGAGGTGCGGCCGCTGACCGGCGCCGTGACGTTGGCGTACTCCACATTCAGCCGTGCCTGCACCAGCGCTGCCTCGGCGCTCTTCAGGCTCGCCTCGGCGCCGCGCTGCGCCGCGCGCAGCTGGTCAATCTCCTGCGGGCTGACGGCGTTGGCGCTGACCAGCTTCTCCGCACGCGCCAGGTCGGCCTTGGCCAGCTCGGCCTGCGTGCGTGCCGCCACCACCTGCGCCTCGGCGCGCGCCACTTCGGCGCGGTAGGCGCGGGCATCGATGGTGAACAGCGGCTCGCCCTTGCGCACGAACTGCCCTTCCTTGAAGCGCACAGCCTCCACGGTACCGGCCACGCGGGCACGCACGTCCACCGTGTCAGGCGCCTCCAGGCGGGCAGTGAACTCCTCGAACTCCTGGATCTCACGCTGCGTGGCCGGCGCCACAGACACGGGCGGCGGGCCGCCCGCATGGCCGGCTTGGCCGCCCTGCTGCTGCCCACAGGCAGCCAGGACGACGAGGAAGGGAAGCGCCAGGCGGTTCTTGGTCATGGAGTACTCCGAAAGCAAGCGCGCGACTCTAGCCAGATCGACTTGCCTGCGAATGAGTGGAAGGCTTAACCGAGTGATGCTGCTGACATTCCTTGTCAACAGCCGGAAAGTGTGAACAACAAAAAGCCCGCTCGAGGCGGGCTTCATGCTGCAAGAAGGTGGGCAACTCAGTTGGCCGCAGACGCTGCCGGCGCCGGCGCCTTGGGCTCGTCGAACTTGGCACCGCCCTGGTTGGCCAGATAGACCACGGCGCGGTTGATTTCAAAGTCGCTGAAATCGCCACCGCCCTGCGCGCCCATGGCGCCCTTGCCCTTCAGCGCCGACGTCAGCAGCGCGTCCACGCCCGTCTTGATGCGCGGGCCCCAGGCTGCGGCGTCGCCAAGCTTGGGCGCACCGGCCGCGCCGCTGGCGTGGCAGGCAGCGCACTGGGCCTGGTAGACCTGCTCGCCGGTCTTCATCGCGGCCGTGTCATTGGCGTCCTTGACTTCCACATGACCGACCGGCGCGATGCGCGCGGCCACCGCCTCGCCCTCCAGCGCGCCCGTGCCGGCGGCCGGCTTGCTGGACGTCGTCACGTAGTTCGCGAGCAGGATGATGAGGATGATGGGCACCACGAACGCGAAGAACACAGCCCAGGCCAGTTGCTTGGGGGTCTTGATCGGGCCGGTGTGGGCGTCGTCGTGGTCGTGGTCGTGGCTGGCGCTCATGGAGTCCTCTTGACTGTCCTCGTCGGTGTTTTTCTTGCAGGCCATCGCGGCGGCCTGCGGCGCGTGAAACCGGTGAATTATGGCAGCGCCCAACCCGTCTCCTGCTGCGGGGAACCCCGCTGCTAGAATGCACGGCTTCGCGCCCGTAGCTCAATGGATAGAGTACTGCCCTCCGAAGGCAGGGGTTGTTGGTTCGATCCCAACCGGGCGCGCCAAACATGACAAGCACTTAGCCTCGCGGCTAGGTGCTTTTTCTTTATCGGTGTCCTAAAAGTGGCCTAAACAGCCCCTGACCGACGGTGCGCAGCCAGGCGACGCACCAGCGCTTGTTGCCACCTGCATGAGCTGCATTGACAACAGGGATGCCCGCGCCACGGCGCAGGCAGCAGGCGCTGGCGCGCAGGACAGAAGAGAACCCGCCCGGCGCTACCGGGCCAGCCGTACCCGCCTACCGACCACTCCCGTGCGGCAGGCTTGAAGGCCCAGCATGTGCTGGGCTGGTAGGCGGCATCAGCGCATCGCGCCCCTAGCTCGGCCGGACTTGTCGCGCAGCGCGAATCGCTCAGCCATCCAGCACCGAACCTCAAGCAAGCTCCACCTGACGGACCGCCCACCCACGATGGCGCTCAGCGGGAACGCCCCCGCTGCCATGAACGAATAGATCGAACTGCGGCTCAAACCCGTGATCGCCATCACCTGGCGCACCGTCAGCAGCACATCGCCGCCAAGGAACTCGGTCGGCAGCTGGGATGACAAGGCGTGACGGTTCATGAGCACCTCGGGGCCAGTGATGCGCCCATTCTTGGATCTACGGCTGACCATCGAGCAGCGGGTTCCACGCCAAATCACCCCCCGAAACCCGCGCACCGCATGCTGACCACCGAATTCATCGCGCCAGCACCGCACGCAGGCCATGCTTGCCGCCTGCGCTGACTTGGCCCGTCAGCTGCCCGCATAACATCGCTCCCAAAAATCAGGGAGGAAGCCAATGGCATCAACAGAGACGGGCGCGGACTCGCGCGTCGCCGTGCTGGTGGACTGCGACAACACCACGCCCGAGATCCTGGAGTACGCGCTGCGTGTGGTCGCCCAGTTCGGCCGTGTGGTGCTGCGCCGGGGCTATGGCAACCACGCCACGCTGGCCAACAAGTGGCAGGAAGCGCTGGTGCGCCTGGCATTCACGCCCTGCCTGCAATACCAATACGCCGCCGGCAAGAACACCGCCGACATCGCGCTGGCGCTGGACGCCGTTGAGGCGCTCTTCGACCAACGCGCCGACACCTTCTGCCTGGTCACCAGCGACTCAGACTTCGCCTACCTCTGCCGCAAGCTGCGCGAGCGCGGCGCCACGGTGCACATCGTCGGCGAGGCCAAGACGCCGGATGCGCTGCGCAACGCCAGCGACCAGTTCTTCCAATGGACGCCGCCCGAGCCTGCCGTGCCAAGCGAAACCGCCGCAGCCAAGGCGCCCGCCCCGGCCAAACCCAAGCAGCGGCCCAAGACGGTCATCAATGCCGTGCGGCTGCTAGCAGCAGACACGCCGGACGGCCATGTCACCGTCAGCGCGCTAGGCTCCTACCTGCGGCGCACCGACCCCGCCTTCTCCCCGCAGACCCATGGGCACTCCGGCCTGCTCAACATGCTGAAGACCTACGATCTGCTCCATCTCAGGCAAGAGGATGGCGGCCACTGGACGGTTGCCCTTGCCGCGCCCAAGGACGCGCCCACCGCACCTGCAGCCGCACCGCAAGGAACTCCCTAGATTAGCCTCCTGAATCCATCCTCGACGACATCAAGAAAACACTCTGGCGCACGGCCGACAAGCTGCGCGCCAACATGGCCGCGGCCGAATACGAGCAGCTGGTGCTGGGCCTGATCTTCCTGAAGTACATCTCCGACACCTTCGCCGCGCGCCGCGGTGGTGGCACGGCTGGCTGACCCGGCCTACGAATACTTCTACGGCGAAGCCAGCCCCGAAGACCTGGCCGCCAAGGCCGACGACTGCGACTGCTACACCGCCGTCAACGTGTTCTGGGTACCCGAAGACGCCCGCTGGTAAACGCTACGTGGCCGGGTCAAGCGGCCCGAGATCGACAAGCTCATCGACGAAGCCCTGGGCCTGATCGAGGCCGAGAACCCCAAGCTCTCAGGCGTCCTCGCCAAGCGCTACGCCCGCGCGCAGTTAGCTGTGTGAAGGCGTTGGCCGAACTCGAGTGACCCGCGTGGCTGAGCGGTCCGGCTGCGATGCCGTGTTCTTGATTCCAACGCCAAACCTTCGAGGACTGGCTTACTGCGTTGTGTGCGTTGCGTTGGAAGCTTCAATGGACGCAATGCGCCCTGGATCGTGAGTTCAAAGCGCTGCGGCGAATGACGCCCCGCCCCCACACGTCTGACCCGGCTGCAGCCGCGCCGCCTGTCGTCGCCGCGCAGCAGGTCGGCCACCCGCCAGATGCAGGCCGACAGGGCTCGGTGGTTCATGACGCTCCCGCTGTGTGGCTCCCCTGCGGCCCCGGGCCACAGCGGGGCGCATTCTCACCGGGGGCCGCTCAGCGCCGGCAGCCGGCCAGCAGGTCCCAGTCGGGCCGGTAGACGTTGGCCTGCACGCCCACCCAGCCCAACGCGGTGTGGAAGAAGTGGTCGTGCGAGACCGGCCGGTCACGCAGCGCGGGCAGGCAGCCGGGCTTGAGCGAGGCCGCGAGCGCGCCGCCTGCGGGCATCCACAGGATCATGGGCACGTGGGTTTGCTCGCGCGGGGCGAAGGCATAGGGCATGCCGTGCAGGTAGAGCCCGCCCTCGCCCAGCGATTCGCCGTGGTCCGACGCGTACAGCAACCCGGTGTCGAAGCGCTGCTGCTGCGCCTGCAGCCAGGCGATGCTGCGCGCCAGCAGCCGGTCGGTGGCGACCAGGCTGTTGTCGTAGGCGTTGACGACCTGCTCGCGCGGGCACTGCTGCAGCGCGTTGCTGCGGCACTCGGGCTGGAAGAGCTTCTGGTCAGGCGCCGAGCGCTTGAAGTAGGCCGGGCCGTGGCTGCCCATCTGGTGCATCACCAGCACCACGCCGCGGCTGGCGCGCTCGGCGTCCAGCGCGGCGAGGCGCGCGTCCAGGCCGTGCAGCAACGCGTCGTCCAGGCATTCGTCGCCATCGCACAGGCCGGCGGGCAAGGGCGCGGCGCCGCGGGGCAGCTCGGTGGTGGGGCTGTGGGGCACGCGGTCACACAGGCCCTTGCAGCCGCTCTGGTTGTCCAGCCACAGCACGGCCAGGCCGGCACGCTGCAGCACGTCCAGCAGGTTCTCCTGCGGCTGCTTGAGCGCGAGGAAGGCCTCGCGGCCCAGCGGCGAGAACATGCAGGGCAGCGAAGCTGCCGTGGCCGTGCCGCAGGACGTGACGTCGCGCAGGCTCAGCACCGGCAGCGCGGCCAGCTCGGGGTTGGTGGGCCGCGCATAGCCGTTGAGGCTGAAGTTCATGCTGCGCGCCGTTTCGCCGACGACGATGAGCAGCAGCGGCGGCCGGCTGCCCGGCGGCCGCGGCAGCAACCGGGCGTCGGCGCCGATGACGGCCGGCGGCCCGGCCGGGACCACGCCGCCGCGCGAGGCGGCCGCGCCCAGCGAGTACACGGCGTTGAGCGGCGTGATCATGTAGCGCAGCCGCTTGTGGTTGCGCATGGTGGACGACAGGTCGGCGAACACGGCCACGGCCAACAGCGCCGCGGCCAGCAGCCCCAGCACGAAGCCGGCGGCATTGCCACCCAGCCGGGCGCCCAGCCGCTGCACCGGGGCCGCGGGCCGGCGCAGCAGCCACCAGGCCGGCAACGCGCCCAGCAGCGCCAGGCTCAGCAGCAGGCGCCCGCTGAGCAAGTCGCGGGTTTCGTGGGCATCGGTCTGCGCCATGTTCACCACCATGCTGGGGTCGAACACGATGCCGTAGCTGCCGATGAAGTGCGCCAGCGCCGCCGCAGCCAGCAGCAGCAGCGCCAGCAGCGGCCGCCCCACGCGCGGCCAGGCCAGCAGGCTCAGCAGCGCGCCGGTGGCGGCCGTGACGATGCCCGCCATCGCCAGCCCGAAGCCCAGGCCGCGCAGCCCCGCCACCTCGGGCAGCGCCTGCAGCTGGCGCCACAGCGGCCAGTTGGCCAGCAGGCCCATCCACAGCGCGGCCAGCCAGGCCTGGGTGAGCGGGCGAGAGACATCGGGCCGGCACCAGGCCAGCAAGCGCTTGAGGGGGAGGGTCACGGGGAGCTTGGGGGTCAAGGGCGGCGGGCGGGGCCCGCCCGGGGTCAGGATTGCTTCAGCAGCCGGCTGCCGGCCAGCGTGACGGCCCAGCAGATCCAGGCCGTCCACAGCGTGTGGCTGGGGTAATGCGCGCCGCGCACCATCTGCCCCCAGCCGAACACGGCGCCTACCAGCAGCACCGCCCACACCCACGCGATGGCCGCGCGCGGGTAGGCGCGCCGCAGCGCGAAGTAGCCGCTGAAGAACGCAAAGGCCGCACTGGCGTGGCCCGATGGAAAGCAGTGGCCGGCGCCGCCGTCCAGCACGCCGGGCTGCCAGTGCGACACGTACTGGGCCAGGCCGCCGAACTCGGCCAGGTCCCACGGACAGCTGGTGGTGCTGGCGCGCTTGAGCAGCGGAATCAGCAGCACGCACAGCAGCGTCATGCCCAGCCACCAGACGCGCTCGCGGCGGGTTTGCGCAGGCAGCAGCGGCCGCACCACGTTGAGCAGCAGCACGCCCGCCATCAGCCAGGCCAGCGCCCGGCCGCCCTGGTGCAGCACGCCGCTGGTGAACCAGTGCTCGCGCAGCGCGAAGCCGCCCGCGCCGCCCCAGGCGCGCACGGCGGCGAGGTCCAGCCCCGACGCGTCCCAGGCCAGCAGCAGGCCCAGCGACAGCAGCGTGGCCCACCGTTCAACACGCCCGGCGGGCAGGGCCGTTTGCGCGCCGGCCGGCAGCGACAGCGGACACAGGGGCGGGGCTGACAACGACATGGCCCCGCATTGAGCCCACGCCACCTGAAGACAGGCTGAAGCCGTCACGCCCCGCGTGCTAGCGTTCGCAGCCCTGACCTGTTGATGCCCGACCCGACCACGATGCGCCTGCTGCTGCTGGAAGACGATGACGTGCTGGGCGAGGGCTTGCGAGACTTCCTCGCGGCGGAGGGCCACGCGGTGGACTGGGCGAGCACGCTGGGCGCGGCCCGCGCGCTGGCGGCCGACCCCTACGACGCGCTGCTGGTGGACTGGCAGCTGCCCGATGGCTCGGGCATCGCCTGGGTGCGGGCACTGCGCCGCCAGGGCAACACCACGCCGGTCGTGGTGCTGACCGCGCGGGACCTGCTGAGCGACCGCATCGAAGGGCTGGACAGCGGCGCGGACGACTACCTCGTCAAGCCCTTCGAGCCCGAGGAGTTGCTGGCCCGGCTGCGCGTCATCGCGCGGCGGCGCGCCGGTGCGGCCAGCGCCACGCTGGCGCTGGGCCCGGTGGAGATCGACCTCGCCGCCCGGCTGGCGCGGCGCGACGGCGTGGACGTGGAGCTCACCGCGCGCGAATGGGCGCTGCTGGAAGCACTGGTGCAGCGCAGCGGCCGCATCGTCGACAAGCGCGAGCTGGAGCTCATCGTGCTGGGCGGCGACGCCGAGGTCGCCAGCAACGCGCTGGAGGTGCATGTGTCCAGCCTGCGCCGCAAGCTCGGGCGCGAACTCATCGAGACCCGGCGCGGCCTGGGCTACCGCCTGGTGCCGGCGCCATGACGGCGCTGCCGTCCATCCAGGGCCGGCTGTCCCGCTTCGTGCTGGGGCTGACGCTGCTGTGGGCGCTCGCGGGCGCGGGCCTGGTGTGGCTGGCCGTGCGCGCCGAGGTGGACGAGCTGATGGACGAGACGCTGCAGGACGCCGCCGACGCAATGGCCCAGGCGCTGCAGGTGGCGCCACCGCCCAGCGGGGCTGCCGCGGTGGTGGTGAGCGGCGCGGCGCCGGACAGCCATTTCTCGTGGCAGCTGGTGGGCGGCGACGGGCGGTTGCAGGCCCGCTCGGCGCGCGCACCGGCCCAGCCCTTCCATGCCGTGCCGCAGCACGGCTTTGCGGAGGCCCAGGACCGCTGGCAAACCTACGGCCGGCCCCTGGGCGCAGCCACGCTCTACGTGGCGCAGACGACGCAGGAGCGCCGCGAGGCGCTGACCGCCGTGGGCCTGGCCAGCGCGGGCACGGCGCTGGGCGTGGGCCTGCTGGCGCTGGCGCTGCTGCGCGCGCGGCTGCGGCGCGAGCTGCGGCCGCTGCACGACTTCTCCACCGCGCTGCGCGGCCACGACCCGCTGGCCCCGGCCGCCACCCTGCCCGCCGCGACGCGGGCCGAGATCGCCCCCATGCACGACGCGCTGGCCGAACTGGGCCAGCGGCTGCAACGCCGGCTGGCCAACGAGCGCGCGTTCACGGCGCACGCCGCCCACGCGCTGCGCACGCCGCTGGCCGGGCTGGACGCGCAGCTGGCCGTCGCGCTGCGCGAGGCGCCGCCACCGCTGCACCTGCGGCTGGCCCGCATGCGCCAGGCGGCCGGCCGGCTCAGCCGCGTCGTGACGGCGCTGCTGACGCTGTTCCGCAGCGGCGTGGACCTGCAGCGCCAGCCGGTGGACGTGGCCGGCCTGTTGGAGCGGCTGCCGCTGGACGGCCTGCACATCGACGCGCCAGCCGCCGCCACCGTGCAGGCCGATGCCGACCTGCTGGCCGCGGCACTGATCAACCTGGTGGACAACTCGCTGCGCCATGGCGCCCGGCGGCTGCAGGTGGCGCCGGTCGGGCACAACCGGCTGCAGCTGCGGGACGACGGCAGCGGCTGCACGCCCGAGCGCGTTGCGGAGCTGCAGGCCGCGCTGCAGGCCGAGCAGTACGACGGCCACATGGGCCTGGGCCTGATGCTGGCCGACATCGTGGCGCGCGCCCACGGCGGCCGCCTGCGGCTGCTGGCTGGCGGCCCGGGCTTCGGCGTCGAACTGGACCTCGGCCCGTAACATGCGCGGCAGATCACCTCCGCAAGGACCCCCGCCATGACTTACTGCGTCGCGATGCGCCTGCGCGCAGGCCTGCTGTTTGCGTCCGACACCCGCACGAATGCGGGCGTGGACCACATCGCCAGCTTCCGCAAGATGTACCAGTTCCAGATCCCGCACCAGCGCGAGATCGTCATCCTGACCGCCGGCAACCTGGCCACCACGCAGTCCGTCATGTCGCTGCTGAACCAGCGCCTGCAGGGCGAGGGTGAGCACCTGCTGAACGTGCCCAGCCTGTACGACGCCGCCGTGCTGCTGGGCCGCACGCTCAAGGAGGTGGTGTCGCGCGACACGCCGGGCGGCGCGCAGGGCCAGGGCGTGGACTTCGGCGCCAATTTCCTGATCGGCGGCCAGATCCAGGGCGAAGGCCCGCGGCTGTTCCACGTCTATCCGCAGGGCAATTTCATCGAGGCCACGGAAGACACGCCCTACTTCCAGATCGGCGAGAGCAAGTACGGCAAGCCCATCATCGACCGCGTCATCCGCTACGAGACCACGGCGCTGGAAGAGGCGGCCAAGTGCACGCTGGTGAGCTTTGACTCCACCATCCAGTCCAACCTGTCCGTGGGCCTGCCCATCGACATGCTGATGCTGCGCGCCAACCGCTTCGAGCAGGCCATGCAGCCGCCGCACCGCATCGAGCGCGACGACCCCTACTTCCTGTCGCTGCGCAGCGGCTGGAGCGCCGGCCTGCGCAAGGTCTTCGACGAGCTGCCCAACGAGCCGTGGTTCTCGACATGAGCGCCGGCACGGCCCCGCCGCTGACGCTGCAGCCCTGGACCCACGCCTCGCCCGTGACGGGCACCACCTTGCACGGCTGGCGCTCCGCGCCCACGGGCCGGCCGCTGCTGCACTTCCTGCACGGCAACGGCTTCTGCGGCCGCGTCTACGAGCCGCTACTGCAGCTGCTGGCGCGCGACTTCGACCTCTGGCTGTGCGACGCGCCCGGCCACGGCGACAGCGAAGCCACGCCCCGCTTCCTGGGCTGGAACCGCTGCGCCGAGGCCGCGCTGGAAGCCTTGCAGGCCGGCCGCGCAGCCTATGGCGACGTGCCGGTGATGGCGGTGGGCCACAGCTTTGGCGGCGTGCAGACGGCGCTGCTGCTGGGCACGGCCGGCCAGCCCTTCAGCCGCGCAGCGCTGCTGGACCCGGTGCTGTTCCCGCCGCCCATGCTGCTGGCCGCGCGGCTGATGGGCCGCACCGGCACCGGCCTGGTGAACCCGCTGGCCCGCGCCACCAAGCGCCGCCGCCCCAGCTGGCCCAGCCGCGAGCACGCCCGCCAGGCCCTGCGCGGGCGCGGCACCTACCGCGGCTGGACCGAGCCGGCGCTGGATGCCTTCGTCGCCCACGCGCTGCGCGACAGCCCCGACGGCCCGACCGGCCAGGTTCAGCTGAAGTGCTCACCCGCGCTGGAGTCCACCATCTTCAGCACCATGCCCGAGCGGCTGTGGAGCCGGCTGCGCCGCATCGCCGTGCCCACGCTGCTGCTGCACGGCGACACCACCATGCCCTTCGTGAAGACGGGCTGCGCGCGAGCCCACGCGCACAACGCGCCGCACGTGCATGTGCAGGTCACGGCCGGCGGGCATTGCTTCATGCAAGAGCACCCCGAGGACACCGCGGCCCGCGTGCGGGCGCACCTGCTGGGCTGACTCAGACTGGCCCCAGCACCCGCATCGAGTAGTCGGTCGCGCGCACGTCCTTGGTCAGGCGGCCGATGGAGATGCGGTCCACGCCAGTGGCCGCGATCCAGCGCAGCTGCTCCAGCGCCACGCCGCCCGACACCTCCAGCAGCGCCCGGCCCGCGTTGACGGCCACGGCCTCGCGCATCTGCGCCTCGCTGAAGTTGTCCAGCAGCACGCTGACCGCACCCGCCTCCAGCGCCTCGTGCAGCTGGGCGATGGTCTCCACCTCGACCTGGATGTCCACGCCGGACTGCAGCGCCTGCGCGGCGCGCAGCGCCAGCGCCACGCCGCCAGCGGCCGCGATGTGGTTTTCCTTGATCAGGATGCCGGCATACAGCGCCAGCCGCTGGTTCTGCCCGCCGCCCACGCGCACCGCGTACTTCTGCGCCAGGCGCAGGCCGGGCAGCGTCTTGCGCGTGTCCAGGATGGCGCAGCCGCGCGGGTTGGTGCTGGCGCCGACCACCGCGTCCACATGGGCACGCGTGCTGGTGGCGGTGGCGGACAGCAGCTGCAGGAAGTTCAGCGCCGGGCGCTCGGCGCTCAGCAGCAGCCGGCCATCAGCCTCGATGCGGCAGACGATGCTGTCGGCCGCCATCAGCGCGCCCTCGTCGTACAGCCAGGTGATGCGGGCGCTCGGGTCCAGCGTCGCGAACACGCCGTCGAACCACTCGCGGCCGCACAGCACGGCCTGCTCGCGCACGCGCACCTGCGCCGCCACGCGCCGGCCGGCGGGCACGAGCTGGGCCGTCCAGTCGCAGCGGCCGATGTCCTCGGCCAGCGCGTCGTGGATGTTGCGGGCGCGGGCCTGCGCCAGGGTCTCTTCTTCAAACATCATTCGGCCGGCCCGATCGTCAGTGCAATGTCGCCCAGGCCCTCGATGCGGCCCGTGATCACGTCGCCCGGCAGCACCGCGCCCACGCCGGCCGGCGTGCCGGTATAGATGAGGTCGCCCGGGTGCAGGCGGTACAGGTGGGACAGGTTGGACACGATCTCGGCCTGGCGCCAGATCATGTCGGCCAGGTCGCCGCGCTGCTTCTCCGCGCCGTTGACGGCCAACGTGATGGCGCCGCGTTCCAGCAAGCCCACGTCGGCCACGCGCACGATCTCGCCCAGGATGGCGGACTGGTCGAAGCCCTTGGCCGTGTCCCAGGGCTTGCCGGCGGCCTTGGCGGCGGCCTGCAGGTCGCGGCGCGTCATGTCCAGGCCCGGCGCGTAGCCCCAGATGGCGGCCGTGGCCGCCTCGGGCGTGACCTTGAACACCGGCGCGCCGATGGCGATCACCAGCTCCATCTCGTAGTGGTAGTTCTTGGTCTCGGTCGGGTAGGGCACGGTGGCGCCCGAGGGCGTCAGCGCGGTGGCCGGCTTGGTGAAGTAGAACGGCGCCTCGCGCGTCGGGTCGGCGCCCATCTCGCGGGCATGATCGGCATAGTTGCGGCCGACGCAGAAGATGCGGCGCACCGCGTAACGCGCGTCCGTGCCGCGCACCGCGGCACTGGGAATCTCGGCCGGAGGAAAGACGAAGTTGCTCATGGATTGGCATCGCCAATGGACACAGACCGCGCAGCATACTGGGCCGGCCCTGGCGCTCGCGCTGGCGGCACTGCTCAGCGGCTGCGCCAGCCGCCCGCCGGCCAGCGGCCGTGACGGCCCGGAGGCCAGCCCGCCCGCCAACCTCAACCAGGTGCCCGACGCCGTGCCGCGCCTGGAGGCCATCCGCGTGGGCGGCCCCAACAAGCCCTACGAGGTGCTGGGCGAGCGCTACGAGCCCATCACCGTGGACGCGCCCTACACCGACCGCGGCCTGGCCTCCTGGTACGGCAAGAAGTTCCACGGCCGCCCCACGGCCAGCGGCGAGGTCTACAACATGTACGCGATGACGGCCGCACACCCGACGCTGCCCATCCCCAGCTACGCGCGGGTGCGCAACCCGGCCAACGGGCGCGAGGTCATCGTGCGCGTGAACGACCGCGGCCCCTTCCACAAGGGCCGCATCATCGACCTCAGCTACACCGCCGCGCTGAAGCTGGACCTGCTGCGCGGCGTGGCGCCGGTGGAGGTGCGACGCATCACCTACGCCGAGATCCGCGCGGGCCGATGGCAGCCGCCTGCCGAGCCGGCGCCGCTGTTCGTGCCCGACGGCGCCCCCGGCGCCCCGCAGCGCGAGGGCACGCCCGGCGCGTCCATCGGCGCCGGTGTGTGGCTGCAGTTCGGTGCGTTCAGCCGGCTGGACGGCGCCGAGGCGCTGCGCCAGAAGGTCGCCGAGGCTGACCTCAGCCTGCTGCCGCTGCTGACCATCGTGCGCGAGGCCGGCCTGCACCGGCTGCGCGCCGGCCCCTTCCCGACCGTGGACGAGGCGCGCACGCTGGCCGAGCGCCTGCGTAGCGAGCGCGGGCTGGACAGCAGCCTCATCGAGAAGCGCTGACGGCGCGGGCCGTCTCAGCGCCCGCCTGCCACGTCCAGCAGCGCACCCACCGTGTAGCTGGCCGCGTCGCTGAGCAGCCAGACCACGGCCTCGGCGATCTCCTCGGGGCGGCCCAGGCGCTGGATGGGCAGCGTGGCGGCGGCACCCTGTGCGTCCATGCCGCTGCGGCCGTGGATGTCGGTCTCGATGATGCCGGGCCGCACGCCGTTGACGCGGATGCCCTCGCTGATCAGCTCACGGGCCAGGCCCTTGGTGAGCGTGTCCACGGCGCCCTTGGTGGCGGCGTAGTCCACATAGATGCCCGCCGAGCCGTACTCGGCCGCCCGCGAGCTGAGGTTGACGACTGAGCCGCCGGCCCCGCCGCGGGCCGTGCTCATGCGCCGCGCGGCCTGCTGGCAGCACAGCAGCGTGCCGATGACGTTGACATCGAACAGCCGCCGCCAGCGCGCGGGGGTCATGTCTTGCAGCCGCGCCTGCGGGGCGACGATGCCGGCGTTGTTCACAAGGCCGCCGAGGCGGCCGCCGGCCGCATCCAGCCGCGCGAACATCGCGGCCACCTGGGCCTCGTCCGCCACGTCGGCCTGCAGGGTCAGCGCACGCTGTCCGAAGCCTTGCACCTGACTGGCCAGCCGCTCGGCGGCGGCGCTATCCTGCATGTAGTTGATGGCCACGTCCCAGCCGGCCTCGGCACAACGCAGTGCGGTGGCCGCGCCGATGCCCCGCGAAGCGCCGGTGATCAAGACCCAGGCCCTCTGGCCTGGCATGAGGGCTGTTCTCTCTTTCTGCATGGATTTCCTCGACGTTTCGACGATTCTGCAGGTCAGCGCGCTGTTCAACCTGATGGCAGCACTGGCCTGGCTGGTGCTCGCCCAAAGCTTTCGCATCGCGCCCCGCGCCAGCCGGCTGATGGCGGCCGTGCACCTGACGCGGTTGCTGACGCAGGGCTGCACCGAATGCATGGCCGGCTGGCCGGCGCTGCTGCGCGACAGCCTGACGGAGTTCGGGCTTCTGGGCTGTCTGGCGCTGCTGCTGCTGGCCGTGCGCCGCATGCTGCGCAGCCGCCAGCGTGCCCACGATGTGGCCTGGGTCAGCGGCCTGGGAGCGCTGGGCATCGCCGTCGGGCTGAGCCAGCCGGCGACCGTGATCGCAGCACTGAGCAGCACCGCAGCGGCCACCGTGCTGGCGGCGCTGGCCACGCGCGAGGTCGTGCGCTGCGCCGGCAGCGAGTTGTCGCGCACGGTGGGTGCGCTGACCACGCTGCCCTTCATCGCGATGGTGCTCATGGGTCTGGCGCATGGCGCCGAGCTGCTGACCGACCCGGGCTGGGCGGCACGCAGCATGGCCAGCACCTCGCCATCGGCGGCCCGCGCCTCGCTGTGGCTGCTGATCACCGTCAGCACCACGCTGAGCCTGATCGCGCTGATGATCTGGCGCGTCGTCACCCGCATCCAGCACCTCACCTACCGCGACCCGCTCACCGGCGCGCTGAACCGCCGCGCGTTCGAGCAGGCGCTGGAAAGCGCCCAGGCCCAGTTGCAGCGCGGCCACGGCTTTGCGCTGGCCATGATCGACATCGACCACTTCAAGCGCATCAACGACCAGCACGGCCACCAGGCCGGCGACGCCGCGCTGCAGCACTGCGTGCGCATCTGGCAGGCCAACCTGCGCGAGGTTGACCGCCTCGGCCGCCTGGGCGGCGAGGAGTTCTGCGCTCTGCTGCCGCTGGCGCCCGGCAGCGATCTCAGCAGCGCCGCCGCCGTGGCCGAGCGCCTGCGCACCGGCCTGGCGGCGCAGCCGCTGCGCTGGCGGGGCCTGACGATGCCGCTGTCCGCCAGCTTCGGCGTGGCGCTGCCGGTGGTGGGCGATGCCCAGGGCGAGATCGGCCTGGTGCGGGCCGATGCCGAGCTCTATCGCGCCAAGACCGAGGGGCGCAACCGCGTCTGCGTGGCGACACCGCTGGGCGGCACGCCATGATTTCGCCCGCGCAGACGCTGACGCTGCTGGCCGCCATCATCATGGTCGGCGCCATCGCCTCGCTGGTGTGGATGGCGCTGGCGTGGGCCGCGCGCATCACACCGCGCGCATCGCTGCTGATGGCCGGCGCCAACCTGGCCTCGGCGGCGTCCTTGGCGCTGCACGCCTTGCGCGGCGTGCTGCCGGACCTGCTGACCTACCGGCTCAGCGACCTGCTGGCCGTGCTGGCGTTCGCGCTGCTCGGCACGGCAGCCCAGGCCGTCTACCACCGCCACCCGCCCTGGCGGGCCACCGCCCTCACGGCCGCCTGCACCGGCCTGCTGCTGACCCTGCTGCCCTACGAGGGCGACCTGCGCTGGCCGGCCCGCGTCGTCAATGCGGGCTGCGCCGCGCTGTGCCTGGCCGCCGGCATCGCCGTGTGGCGGCAGCTGCGCGCCATCGATGTCCGCCGCACGCCCGCCCGGCTGGCCATGCCGCTGCTGCTGATCGGCGCCCTGATGGCGGCGCGCGGCCTGGAGACCTTCATCAACCCCGGGCGCACCCCCGACATGCGCCTGCCCACGCCGTTCAACCTGGCCTTCCTGTGGGCGGCGCTGGTGCTGACCCTGGTGCAGAACTCGACGCTGGCCTTCCTGGTGCTGATGCGCCTGATCCAGCGCATCGAGCGGCTGCTGGAACGCGACGCGCTGACCGACACGCTGAACCGCCGCGCCTTCGACCGTGCGCTGGCCGACGCGCACGCCTGGCTCAAGCGCGGCCGGGGCTATGCGCTCGTGATGATCGACATGGACCGCTTCAAGCAGCTCAACGACACCTTGGGCCACGCGGCCGGCGACGCCGCGCTGCGCCAGATGGTGCGCGAGCTGCAGCCTTGCCTGCGCGAGGTGGACCGCTTCGGCCGCCTCGGCGGCGAGGAGTTCTGCGTGCTGCTGCCCGACACCGACATCGCCGGTGCCGCCCTGGTGGCCGAGCGCATGCGTGCGCTGGTGGAGGCCACGCCGCTGCGCTGGCTGGAGCAGGACTGGCCACTGAGCGCCAGCTTCGGCATCACCGAGGCCGAGCGCGGCGACGCCGATGGCGGCACCGTGCTGGCCCGCGCCGACGCGGCCATGTACCGCGCCAAGGGCCAGGGCCGCAACGTCGTGCAGGCCTGATCGCTCAGCGGCACCGCCGCGTGTCCAGCACCTCGGCCTCCTGGCGCGGGGTGTAGATGCGCCGGCTGCCTTCGGCCAGCAGCTGCTCCACCGTGCGGCGGTCCACCGGCACGGCCGGGCCGTCCAGTCCGAGGCGCGGCTCAACCGCGCGGTACGGCAGGCCCGGCGGCGGCATCAGGGCATTCAGCAGGCGTTGAGGCAGAGCGTTCATGGCAGCAGCAATGAGGGCGTCGTACTGGGACAGACGCCATCCGGGGCGCCGGTGCGACAGCCCCCAGCCGCCGTTCAGCGCGCCGCCAGCCACAGCCGCTGGAAGAACGGCGAGCGGCAGGACAGGCGGCCGTCCATGCGCGCCAGGCCGTCGCGCTCCACGAGCGTCGCGGGCTGGGCCTCGGCCAGCAGTGACACCCCGAGGCCCAGCCGATGCGGCTGCGGCGACCAGCGCAGGCCCACCGCCTCGGCCAGCGTGGGCAGCACATCCACGTGCGTGAACTCGCGCTGCCGGTCGGCCGCGGGCAGCAACCGGCCAGCGGCGTCGTAACGGGCCAGCGCATGGAACACGGCGCGACCGCCGGCGGCCGGCGGCTGCAGCTCGTCGTCGAGCAGCGGCGCGGGGTTGAGGTGATCCCCCATCACCCACACCACCTTGGGCCGGCCATCGCGCTGCGCGACAAAGCCCTGCACCAGCCGCGCCACGGCCCGGTCGGCGCAGCGCAGCGCGCCGCGCATCAGCTCGGCGGGCTGTTCGTCGTCGTCCTCGTCGGCCGCTCGGGCAGGTCCCGCGTCGCAGCCCGGCTCGCGTGCGCCAGCCGGGCCGTGGGTGTTGACCGTCAGCACCAGGCGCAGCTGCGGCGCGCTGCCGGCCGCCGGGCGCTGCAGGTCGGCGAGCACCTGGTCCACCAGCGCGCTGTCCAGCAGGCCCCAGCCCTGCGACGGCACCGGCACGCCGGCCTGCCGCCATTGCTCGGCGCCGAAGCGCCGGGCCACGCCGTGGTCGCGCAGGAACTGGCCCTTGCCGGCAAAGCGCAGCGAGGCCCCTCCGTAGAAGCTGAGCTGCCAGCCCTGCGCCGCGAGCACATCGGTCAGGCAGCTGCCGCCGGCAAAGAAGTGGCTCGCGTATTCAAAGGCGTTGCGGCTCATGACGCCCACCGGCTGCAGCGGCAGGCCGCACAGCGCGCTGAACAGCCCGCCCATCGTCCAGCTGGCCCCGCTGAGGTTGCGCAACTGGCCCAGGGTCTGCGTCTCGCCCTGCCAGCGGGCCAGGGCCGGCAGCAGCGCCGCGGCCGGGTCGCGCGGGCGGGTGTAGGCCTGGTCCAGCGACTCGACGAACACCAGCAGCACATCCGGCCGCACGGCCGGCGCAGCCCAGCGCACGCGGTCTGGCGCCACGTAATGGCGGGCAAGGTAGTCGCTGCCGTCGGGCTCGGGCTCGCAGGGGTCGGCCACCGTCGCCTGCACCGACACCACCGCCCCGGCGCCCAGCAAGCCCAGCAAGGGCCATCGGGGCCAGCGCCGCAGCCGCCCGAGCAGCAGCAGGCTCAGCGCCGTCAGCGCGACGACGCCGGCCAGGCAGCGCAGCGCGCGCCACTGCAGCCGGCCGTCGGCCTCGCCCAGGCCGCCATGCTGCAGGTGGAACAGCACCTGGTCTGGCGTGACCAGCCCGAAGTAGTGGCGCATGAACCAGCTGACGCCCACCACCGCCCACAACGTGAACACCAGCAGCACCAGCCAGGCACGGCGCGACGACGGAACGGGGTGGAGCGGCGGGGTGGCAGGCATCGCCGGCCAGTCTGGGCACGGCGCTTTGCCGACGTGTCTGTGCTCTGTTGCCGAGTGTTGTGCCGTGCAAAGCACTGTGCGCCGAGCACCGCGCACGGTGGCGGGCGGCCCGCTGGCCAACGCAGCGCCGGGCGGGCCTTGTCTACACTGGCCGCATGAGTTCCCCCGTTTTTGACGCCCAGCGCGCCATCGAGATCGGCCGCCAGGCGCTGGCCGTCGAGGCCCGTGCGCTGACCGAACTGGCGCCGCGCCTGGCCGAGCCGTTCGCGCGCGCGGTGCAGACCATCCTGAGCTGCCGCGGCCGTGTGGCCGTGATGGGCATGGGCAAGAGCGGTCACGTGGGCCGCAAGATCAGCGCCACGCTGGCCTCCACTGGCACGCCGGCGCTGTTCGTCCACCCCGCCGAGGCCGCCCATGGCGACCTGGGCATGGTGACCGGCGGCGACATCGTGCTGGCGCTGTCCAACTCCGGCGAGAGCGACGAGCTCAACGCCATCCTGCCGGTGCTCAAGCGACTGGGCGTGCCCGTCATCGCCGTCACCGGCCGGGCGCAGTCCAGCCTGGCTGCGCATGCCGACATCGTGCTGGACAGCGCCGTCGCCGAAGAGGCCTGCCCGCTGCAGCTGGCGCCCACCGCCAGCACCACGGCGCAGATGGCGCTGGGCGACGCGCTGGCCGTGGCGCTGCTGGACGCGCGCGGCTTCAAGGCCGAGGACTTCGCCCGCTCTCACCCCGGCGGCGCGCTGGGCCGCAAGCTGCTCACCCACGTTCGCGACCTGATGCGCCACGGCGACGCGCTGCCGCGCGTGGCCGCCGACACCGGCTTCAGCGAGCTGATGCGCGAGATGAGCGCCAAGGCGCTGGGCATGGCGGTCGTCGTCGATGCCGAGGACCGCGTGCAGGGCATCTTCACCGACGGCGACCTGCGCCGCCTCATCGAGCAGGGCCGCGACCTGCGCGCGCTGACCGCCGCCGAGGTGGCCCACCCCAAGCCGCGCACCGTGCCCGCCGAGGCGCTGGCCGTGGACGCCGCTGACCTGATGGAGGCCGCCCGCATCACCGTGGTGCTCGTCGTGGACGCCGAGCGCCGCCTGCTGGGCGCCATCAGCATCAACGACCTCATGCGCGCGAAGGTGATCTGATGGCCGCGCTTCGCTTCCCGCCCGAGCTGCTTGTGCGCGCCCAGGGCACGGGCCTGGCCATCAAGGTGGCGCTGTTCGACGTGGACGGCGTGCTGACCGACGGCCGCATCTACATCGGCGAGCGCGGCGAGGAGTTCAAGGCCTTCAGCACGCTGGACGGCCACGGCCTGAAGTCGCTGCTGCAGGTGGGCATCACGCCGGTCATCATCACCGGCCGCGACAGCCCCGCCGTGCGCCGCCGCGTGGGCGACCTCGGCCTGCCGCATGCGCTGTACGGCATCAGCGACAAGCTGGCTGCCGCGCGCCCGCTGCTGCAGCAGCTGGGCGTGGACTGGGGCGAGGTGGCCGCCATGGGCGACGACTGGCCCGACCTGCCGCTGCTCAGCCGCGCCGGCTTTGCCTGCGCGCCGCCCGGGGCGCATGCGGAAGTGCTGGCGGTGGCCCACCACGTCACGCGTGCGCCGGCCGGCTTCGGTGCGGCGCGCGAGTGCTGCGACCTGCTGCTGATGGCGGCCGGCCACTACGAGCGGCTGCTGCACGCCCACCACGAGACGCTGGACGGAGGCCGCACTTGAGCGCGACGACGCTGCCGGCCCCGACGCCGCGCCGCCGCCCGCCCCAGCCCTGGCTGTGGCGGGTGCAAAGCCTGCTGTCCAACTACCTGCCGCTGCTGCTGATGGCCTTCCTGGCCGGCGGCACCTGGTGGCTGGTGAAGAACACGCCGCTGCTGGGCGAGGCCGGTGAGCTGGCGCCGCCGCGCCATGTGCCCGACTACCGCATGGCCAACTTCGAGATCCAGCGCATCGGCGCGGACGGCCGGCTGAGCGTGCAGATCGCCGGCGCCGAGCTGCGCCACTACCCCGACACCGACACCATCGAGATCGACAACGTGCGCGTGCGCGCCATCGCGCCGGACGGCACGCTGGCCATCGCCGACGCGAAGCGCGCGCTCAGCAACGCGGACGGCAGCGACCTGCAGCTCAGCGGGGACGTGCGGCTGCGCCGCCTGCCGGCCGGCGCTGCCGACAACGCGCCCGCGCTGATGGAGGTGCGCAGCGAGTTCATGCAGGCGCTGTCCAACAGCGAGGTGCTGCGCTCCCACCTGCCGACCACCGTGCGCCAGGGTGGCGTGACGCTGAACGTCGGCAACTTCGAGTACCGCCACCTGACCGGCCAGCTGCGCTTTGCGGGCAAGGCGCAGGGGCAGATCAACACCGGCCGATGAGCGAGCTGGTCTTCATCACCGGCGCGTCCAGCGGCATCGGCCAGGCGCTGGCGCTGCGCTACTACCGCGATGGCGCCCGCCTCGCGCTCGTGGCACGCCGCACGGACGAGGTTGCGCGCTGGGCCGCCGAGCAGCAGCTGGACGCCGCCCGCTTCGCCATCTACGGCGCCGACGTGGCTGACAGCGAGGCCATCGCCCGCGCCGGCCGCGACTGCATCGCGCGCCAAGGCCTGCCCGACGTCGTCATCGCCAACGCCGGCATCAGCGTCGGCATGGACACCGCGCAGTTCGACGACCTGGACGTCATGCGCCGCACCTTCGCCACCAACAACGTGGGCCTGGCCGCCACCTTCCACCCCTTCGTGGACGCCATGTGCCGGCGCGGCAGCGGCACGCTGGTGGGCGTGGCCAGCGTGGCCGCCATCCGCGGCCTGCCGGGGCACGGCGCCTACTGCGCCAGCAAGTCGGCGGTGGTGGCCTACTGCGAGAGCCTGCGGGGCGAGTGCCGGCCCTTCGGCGTGCGCGTCGTCACGCTGCTGCCGGGCTACATCGACACGCCGCTGACGCGCGGCAACCGCTACAGCATGCCCTTCCTGATGCCGGTGGAGGACTTCGCCGCGCAGGCGGTGCGGGCCATCCGCGCGCAGGTCAGCTACCGCGTCATCCCATGGCAGATGGGCGTGCTGGCCAAGGTCCTGCGGCTGCTGCCCAACAGCCTGTACGACCGCCTGCTGGCGCGCCGGCCACGCAAGAAGCGCGCGACCGAGTGAGCGCGGCAAGGCACGCGTGGCTACACTGCGCGCCTCGCACCGATTGCCGCTGCACCGAGGCGGCCAAGGAGGGCACGATGTTGAAGGTTCTTCACCCCTGCTAAGGCTCGCGCGCTGACGCTCATTCCAGCGCGCCCGCACCCGCCGCCCCACCGGGCGCCTTGCATTCCGCCGCCGCCCGACCCGGGCCCGCGGCGCCATCGGTTGTTGACACCATGACCTTCCGCCTCCTCGGCCTGGGCCTGCTCGCCCTGGCCCTGCCCGCCTGGGCCCAACCGCCCCTGGCCCTGCGCCTGGGCCCCGCCGACACCGCACCGCACATCGACGGCCGGCTCGACGACGACGCCTGGCGGCGCGTGCCCGTGCACGACCGCTTCGTGCAGTTCCTGCCCACCGACCGGCAACCCGCGCGCTGGCGCACGACCATGCAGGTGCTGGTCACGCACGACGCCCTCGTCTTCGGCATCCGCGCCTGGGACCCCGAGCCCGGCCGCCTGGTGGCGCCGCTGGCGCGTCGCGACCAGGTCAAGTCCGACCAGGATTTCATCACCGTCTTCATCGACCCCGTGGGCCACCGCCGCACGGCGCAGTACGCGCGCGTCAGCCCGGCCGGCGTGCTGGAGGATGGCCTCTTCACCGCCGAGGACGACGCCGAGGACAGCGCGCCCGACTTCGACCTGCAGGCCGCCGCACAGCGCCTGCCGGACGGCTACAGCGTCGAGCTGCGCTGGCCGCTGGCGGCGCTGCGCTTCCCGCACACCGACGGCGCGCCGTGGCGCGTGATGGTTGCGCGCAACATCCCGCGCGAGCAGCGCACGCTGGATGTCAGCGCGCCGGCCATGACCAAGAACGCGCTGAACTTCATCGCCGAGCTGCAGCCGCTGGAGGGCCTGGGCGATCTGGTGGCGCAGGTGCGCGAGCGCAGCTTCATCACCTTGCGGCCCGAGCTGACGCTGCGCGCCACCACCACGCGTGACGACGCCGGCCCGACGCGGCGCACCCGCCAGGCCTCGCTGGGCGCGGAGTTCAAGTGGCGGCCACGCGCCGACTGGGTGTTGGACGCGACGCTGAACCCCGACTTCTCCCAGGTGGAGCTGGACGAGCCCCAGCTCGCCGGCAACACGCGCTTCGCACTCAGCGTGCCGGAGAAGCGGCCGTTCTTCCTGGAGAGCGCCGACGTCGTGGGGCCCACGCAGGCCGACGAGTCCGGCGAGAACCGCAGCCTCGCGGCCTTCTACACGCGCGCCATCACCGACCCGGCCTGGGGCCTGCGCGCCACCTGGCGCGGCGCGGGCGCCGAGGCCACGGCGCTGCACCTGCGCGATGGCGGCGGCGGCCCGGTGCTGCGGGCCGGCGCGTTTGCCACGCGCACGGGTGTGCAGCCGCGCGACTCGGAGGCCAGCTTCGCGCGCGGGCGCCTGCAATGGGGTGCGCTCGGCCTGGCCGGGCTGGTGTCGCACCGCGACTTCGGGCCCGGGCTCACGACGCAGGTGGCCGGCAGCGACGGCACCTGGCGTGCGGGCGACAACGACCAGTGGCGCGGCCACCTGCTGCTGTCGGCCACCACGCTGGGCGTGACCGAGGACGGCGGGGTCGGGCGTGTGGCGCGCCAGCGCGGCCACCGCGCGTGGCTGGGCTGGCGCCACCTCGATGCGGACTGGTTCGCCAACGTCAACGTCGAGGAGGTCAGCCCGCGCTTCGCCAACGACAACGGCTTCGTCAGCCAGAGCGGCATCCGCCGCGCGTCGCTGTTTGGCTACCGGCGCCTGGGCGAGCGCACGCTGCTGGGTGTGGACATGCATGAGAGCGAGCTCACGCTCAAGCTGCAGGAGACGCGCACGCTGGCCGACCCGCTGCTGGGCGTGGCGGCGGGCCAGGTGGTGGACCGGCTGTTCCAGCCCGGCTTCTGGTTTGCCGCCGCGCGCAACACCGGCGTCTGGGGGCATGTGGGGCTGGACAGCTATCGCGCGAGGAGCGGCGGTCGGCGGCACGACACGCGCACGCTGCTGCTGGGCGTGGAGTCCAACCCGGGCGAGTGGCTGAGCTTTGTGATGGCCGAGGTCGAGTGGGGCCGCCGGCTGGACGTGGAGGCCGACCGCGTGGGCACGGGCCTGCAGGCCCAGCTGGAGGCCAAGCTGCGCACGCCGCTGCCGGGTGGCTGGTGGCTGGAGTTCGAGCAGCGCCTGGGCCTGGGCACCGTGGACGCGCCCGATGGCCGGCGCGCCTTCACCGACCGCAGCGCGCAGAGCCTGGTGGTGCTGCACCTCAGCGCACGCGACACGCTGCGCCTGATCCACCAGCAAACGCACACCACGCGCCGCGACGACGCCGCCCTCGGCCTCGCGGCCGCCGCCGAGCGCCACCGCCAGCTGGCGCTGATGTTCCAGCACCGCGTGGGGCTGTCGCGCCTGGCCAGCCTGGGCCTGAACCGCGCCAGCGCACGCCCCGGCCTGGCACGCAGCCACGAGCTGTTCGCCAAGCTGACGCTGGGCTACTGAGGCCCGCCTCGGCGGGCTATGAAAAAGCCGCCAGGCCCGGCGGGCGCTGGCGGCTTAGCAGCAGCGGAGTGCAGGCTCAGTGCACGCCGTGCATCCACTTCTTCATCAGCGGCGTCATGGCCATCAGCACGACACCGGCGCCGATGGGGATGATGGTGAAGATGAGGAAGAAGGCCGACATCGAGTACGTGGACGAGATGTGGTCGATGTAGGCGCCGGTGGAGCCGGCGATCTTGTTGGCGATGGCGGAGTTCAGGAACCAGACGCCGAACATCAGGCCCAGCAGGCGCGCCGGGGCCAGCTTGGAGATGTAGCTCAGGCCCACCGGCGACAGGCACAGCTCGCCCATGGTGTGGAACAGGTAAGCCAGCGTCAGGAACATCATGCTGACCTGCGCGGTCTTGGCGCCTTGCGGGATGCCGGCCGAGCCGTAGGACAGCACGGCGAAGCCCAGGCCCAGCAGCACCAGGCCGGTGCCGAACTTGACCGGGCCGGACGGGTTCCACTTGTCCTCCCACATCTTGGAGAACATCGGCGCCAGCACGACGATGAAGAAGCTGTTCAACACGCCGAACCAGGTGGCGGGCACCTCGCTCTGGTCCATCGCGAACTCGCGGCCCAGCATCCACAGGCACAGGCCCCAGATGATGGCGAAGGCCAGCGCCAGCGAGGCATTGGCCAGCGCGTACTTGCCGCCCGTGGCGCGGTAGAGCTTGAACAGCAGCCAGGTCAGGATGGCGGCCGGCACCAGCGTCATCGCGGTGTTGATGACCTTGAAGATCAGGCCGGCGCTGCCGCTGAGCGTGCGGTCGGTGTAGTCGGCCGCGAAGATGGTCATGGAGCCGCCGGCCTGCTCGAACGCGAACCAGAAGAAGATCGTGAAGAACGAGAACACGAAGATGGCCTTCAGGCGGTCGGCCACCACGTGCTTGGGCGTGTCGTCCTGGGCCTCGGCGGCGGCCAGGCGCGCGGCAGACTCGGCGTCCACCTTGTCACCGATCTTGCCGAACAGCCCCTGGCTGAGCCAGAACTGCAGCGCGCCCAGGATCATGAAGATGCCGGCCAGACCGAAGCCCAGGTTCCAGGAGATCTTCTCGCCGATGTAGCCGCACAGCGAGATGCCGAAGAAGGCGCCCGCGTTCACGCCCATGTAGAACAGCGTGTAGCCGCCGTCACGGGCGCCCTCGTTGTCCTTGCCATAGAGCTGGCCCACGATGGCCGAGATGTTGGGCTTGAACAGACCGGTGCCGAGCACGATGAGGGCCAGGCCCGCGTAGAAGCTGGGCACCGTCTCCAGGAACAGCGCGATGTGGCCGGCGGCGATGATGAAGCCGCCCAGCAGCACCGAGCGGCGCGTGCCCAGGATGCGGTCGGCCACATAGCCGCCGAGGATGGGCGTCAGGTAGACGAACAGCGTGTACCAGCCGTACAGGTCCAGCGCCTGCTCGCGCGTCCAACCCCAGCCGCCTTTGCTGGCCTCGGCGATGAGGAACAGCACGAGCAGCGCCCGCATGCCGTAGTAGGAGAAGCGCTCCCACATCTCCGTGAAGAAGAGGACGAACAGCTGGTTGGGCTGGCCAAGAATGGTGGCGCCTGCAGGCGGCGTGGCCGGATGGGCCACGGAGGTGGGGGTAGTCACGTCAGTCGTTCCAGGAGGGACCCGATAGGGCGGCGGCGCGGGCGGTGGCCCGCAGACAGGAGCGCGATTGTCCGGCCCCAGCGCGCGGTTTCTGCGCCGCGAAACCTCGGGATTCCCCTGAAGGCCCGGCCTGCGCGGGCCGGCTCAGCGACGGCCTTGCCAGCTCAGAGCTGGAAGTCGTAGTCGATGCTCAGCGGCGCGTGGTCGCTGAACTTCTGGTCCTTGTAGATGGCCTCGCTGCGGGCCAGCGCGGCCAGCGCCGGTGTGGCCAGGTGGTAGTCCAGCCGCCAGCCCACGTTGTTGGCATAGGCCTGGCCCCGGTTGCTCCACCACGTGTAGCAGGTGTCGGTCGTGTCGGGCTGCAGCCGGCGGTAGACGTCCACCAGGCCGCCCTCGCTCAGCAGGCGCGTCATCCAGGCCCGCTCCTCGGGCAGGAAGCCGCTGTTCTTCTGGTTGCTGCGCCAGTTCTTCAGGTCGGCTTGCTGGTGCGCGATGTTCACGTCGGCCACCAGGATGAACTCGCGCTCGGCCTTCAGCGCCTGCAGGTGCGGGTACATCGCGTCCAGGAAGCGGTACTTGGCTTGCTGGCGGTCCTCGCCCGAGGAGCCGCTGGGAAAGTAGCAGCTGATGAGGCTGAGCTTGCGACCGGGCTTGTCGTAGCGAGTCTCCACCCAGCGGCCCTCGCCGTCGAACTCGCCGCCGTCGAAGCCGATCAGCACCTCGCTGGGCTCCTGCGCCGTGTACAGGCCCACGCCCGAGTAGCCCTTCTTCTCGGCGTAGTGGAAGTGGCCCGCCAGGCGGTCGCAGGTGCGGAACTGCGCTTCGACGACGTCGGCCTGCGCCTTGAGCTCCTGCACCCCCACGGCGTCGGCCTTCTGCTGGGCCAGCCAGTCGAAGAAGCCCTTGCTGGCGGCGGAACGCACGCCGTTGAGATTGGCGGTGATGAAGCGCATCGGGTTTGCGAGGAGATGAGGCGGCGCGCAGTATCGCAGTGCAGCAAACGCACAACACCCCGACCCGCTTTCATCACGAAAGCGTCATCTGATCTTTACGATCCCGTAGGAAACAGAGGCGTTACAGCGCCCATTTTTTTGTTCCGCGCAGCCCAACCCCCGTCAACCCGAGGATTTTTCATGCCGAACCATCGTCTCACTCCGACCCTGCTCGCGCTCGCGCTGGGCGCCGCCTTCCCGATGCAGGCCGCCGTGGCGCAAGCCGCCGCCGCGCCGGAAGCCAAGAAGGACGTCAGCCAGCTGGAGGCCGTCATCGTGACCGGCAGCCGCCGCGCCGAGAACCTCAAGGACGTGCCGCTGTCGATCTCGGCCATCAAGTCGGAGGAGCTGGACACCTACAACGCCAGCGGCCAGGACATCCGCGCGCTGTCGGGCAAGGTGCCCAGCCTGAACATCGAGTCCGACTTCGGCCGCACCTTCCCGCGCTTCTACGTGCGCGGCCTGGGCAATACCGACTTCGACATGAACGCCTCGCAGCCCGTGGGCCTGGTGTATGACGACGTGGTGCAGGAAAGCATCGCGCTGAAGGGCTTCCCGGTGTTCGACATGGCGCAGGTGGAACTGCTGCGCGGCCCGCAGGGCACGCTGTTCGGCCGCAACTCGCCGGCCGGTGTCATGAAGTTCGACTCCGCCAAGCCGACCAAGCGCCTGGAGGGCTACGCCAACATCGGCTTCGGCCGCTGGAACGCCACCAACCTGGAAGCGGCCGTCAACGTGCCGGTCAGCGATGACCTGCAGGTCCGCGTGGCCGGCCTGGTGCAGCGCCAGGACGACCGCGTGCACAACCCCATCGCAGGCGCCACGTCTGACCTCGAGGGCTACAACGACAAGGCCCTGCGCCTGCAGGCCCTGTACAAGACCACCGGCTTCGAAGGCCTGTTCAAGGTGCAGGCGCGTGACTACAAGGGCACGGCCACGACCTTCCGCGCCAACATCATCAAGAAGGGCACGAACGACTTCGTCGACGGCTACAACGACGCCTACTACCCCACCGACGGCTACAACTCGCAGACGCTGAAGTCCAACGAGGTCAGCGCCCGCCTGCGCTGGGACTTCACCGGCGTGTCGCTGTACTCGATCACGTCGCACGCCCGCGCCGAGTTCTACAGCCGCGGTGACGTGGACGGCGGCTTCGGCGCCCCCTACGCGCCGCCGTCGGGCCCCAACTACGGCAGCCAGAACGCCAACATCCCGTTCGACGCGCAGACCGCTGACGGCATCCCCTACCTGCGCCAGACGACGCAGGAGTTCCGCCTGCAGTCCACCACCAGCGACGCGATGCAGTGGATCCTGGGCCTGTACTACTTCAACGAGAAGCTGCAGGTGGACAGCTTCAACTTCGACAGCTTCAACGCCGGCGACACGCAGAACGGCTATGCCGTACAGCACCAGAACGCCAAGTCCTGGGCCGCCTTCGGCAACGTGAAGTACACGGTGACGCCGGAGCTCAAGCTCACGGCCGGCCTGCGCTACACGGACGACAAGAAGGACTTCGACGCCGCGCGCACGCAGACGCCGTTCGGCGGCAAGAACGTCGGCCCGCTGACGGCCAACCCCGCGTCGACGAACTGGAGCTGGGACCTGGGCGCCAACTACGCGCTGAGCAAGACCACCAGCCTGTTCACGCGCGTGGCCACCGGCTACCGCGCCCCATCCATCCAGGGCCGCGTGCTGTTCGGCGACACCATCTCGGTGGCCAACTCCGAGAAGATGCTGTCCATCGAAGCCGGCTTCAAGGCTGACCTGCTGGACAACACCGCCCGCATCACCGGCACGGTGTTCAAGTACCGCGTGAAGGACCTGCAGCTGACCGCCGGCAGCGGCAGCGTCAACCAGAACCGCCTGGTCAACGCTGCCAAGGCCGAAGGCCAGGGCTTCGAGGTCGATGCGCAGGCCATCATCGCGCGCGACTGGCGCACGACGCTGGGCTTCTCGTACAACGACACGCAGATCAAGGACGCCGGCCTGTTCGTGTCGCCCTGCGGCTCGGGCTGCACGGTGCGTGACCCGGCGGGCCCGTTCGCCGGCACGGTCAGCATCAACGGCAACGACCTGCCGCGCGCACCCAAGCTGGTGTGGAACTGGACGCTGAAGTACAGCACCGAGCTGGCTGGCGGCGAGCTGACCGTGCTGACCGACTGGGCCTACAAGGACAAGTACAACATGTTCCTGTACGAGGCCGTGGAGTACCGCGCCAAGTCGGCGCTGGAAGGCGGCCTGCGCGTGGGCTACGCCTGGGCCGATGGCAAGTACGAAGTGGCCGCCTATGGCCGCAACATCACCAACCATCGCCAGATCGTGGCCGCCATCGACTTCAACAACATGACCGGCATCGTCAACGAGCCGCGCAGCTACGGCGTGCAGTTCAAGGCCTCGTTCTGAGGCAACGACCGCAGGGGCCCCGGGCCCCTTGGTGAAAACCACCCGACGGCCCGACCCTTCCTAGGGGTCGGGCCGTTTTTTTTGGCCCCTAGAATCTTTGCAACATGTATCCCGTTGCCGACCCACTCGCCCAGTCCTTTGTTGCCTTTGCCGTCGAGGCAGGCGTGTTGCGCTTCGGCGAGTTCAAGACCAAGGCCGGGCGGCTCAGCCCCTACTTCTTCAACGCCGGCCTGTTCGATGACGGCGCCAAGCTGGGCCAGCTGGCCGGCTTCTACGCGGAGCGCCTGATCGCGTCAGGTCTTGCCTTCGACATGATCTTCGGCCCGGCCTACAAGGGCATCACGCTGGCCGCCGCCGTGTCCATGGAGCTGGCCCGCCGCGGCCGCAACGTGCCCTTTGCCTACAACCGCAAGGAAGCCAAGGACCACGGCGAAGGCGGCACGCTCGTCGGCGCGCCGGTCAAGGGCCGCGTGCTCATCATCGACGACGTCATCTCCGCCGGCACCTCGGTGCGCGAGTCCATCCAGATGATCGAGGCCGCCGGCGCGACGCCCTGCGGTGTGTCCATCGCGCTGGACCGCCAGGAGAAAGCGGCCGAGGGCGGCGTGGACAGCGCGCAATCGGCCGTGCAGCAGGTGCAGGAACGCTACGGGCTGCCCGTTGTCGCCATCGCCGGCCTGGCCGACCTGCTGGCCTACCTGGACGGCGCGCCCGAGCTGGCCGCGCATCGGCCGGCCGTGCTGGCCTACCGAGAGCGTTACGGGGTCTGATGCGCCTGCTGCTCGTCACCAGTCTGCTGCTCACCGCCACCGCCTGGGCCCAGGACGGTGCGCCGGGCAAGGGCATCTACACCTGCACGACGGCGGATGGCCGGCGGCTGACGAGCGACCGCCCCATCGCCGAATGCACCGCGCGCGAACAGCGCGTGCTGAACGCCGACGGCTCGCAGCGCACGACGCTGCCGCCCTTCCTCAGCCCGGAAGAGCGCGCCGCCAAGGAGGCCGCCGACCGCCGCGCCGCTGCCGAGCGCATCGCCCAGCAGGACGCCATCCGCCGCGACCGCACGCTGGTGCAGCGCTACCCCAACGAAGCCGCGCACCAGCGCGCCCGCAACGCCGCGCTGGACGATGCCAACAAGGCCATGCGCATCTCCGAGCGCCGCATCAAAGACCTCGGCACCGAGCGCAAGCCGCTGCTGGACGAAGCCGAGTTCTACAAGGGTCGGCCGCTGCCGGGCAAGCTCAAGCAGTCGCTGGACGCCAACGACGCCGCCGTCGAGGCCCAGCAGCAGCTCATCGAGAACCAGAAGGCCGAGATCGTGCGCATCAACGCACGCTACGACGCCGAACTGGCGCGCTTGAAGAAGCTGTGGGCCGGCGCGGCGCCCGGCTCCCTGCCGCCGCTGGGCGAGGCGCCCAAGCTGGCGCCGCCGACCACGTCCTCCGCACCCCAACGCTGAGGCCCTCCCGGCGCACGCGGCGCCGGGCTTGCCATCACCCGAGCTTCTTCTTCAGCAGTTCGTTGACCAGCGCCGGATTGGCCTTGCCCTTGGTGGCCTTCATGGCCTGGCCGACCAGCGCGTTGAAGGCCTTGTCCTTGCCCGAGCGGTACTCGTCGACGGACTTCTGGTTCGCGGCCAACACCTCGTCGAGGATGGCCTCGATGGCGCCGGTGTCGCTGACCTGCTTCAGACCCTTGGCCTCGATGACGGCGTCCACGTCCGTGGCTTCACCCGTCCACAGCGACTCGAACACCTGCTTGGCAGCGTTGTTGGAGATCGTGCCGTCCGAGATGCGCGTGATCAGCTTGGCCAGCAGCTCGGGGCCGACCGGTGCCGCAGCGATCTCGCCACCGCTCGCATTCAAGCGCTTGCTGATCTCGCCCATCACCCAGTTCGCCACCAGCTTCGGCGTCGCACCCGCGGCCTTGGCGGCTTCGTAGTAGCGGGCCGTCGCCAGGCTCTGCGTCATCATCGTCGCGTCGTACTCGGGCAGGCCGTCGACCTCGATGAAGCGCGCGGCCATCACGGCCGGCAGCTCGGGCATCTCGCCCTTCACACGCTCCACCCATTCCGGCGCGATCACCAGCGGCGGCAGGTCGGGGTCGGGGAAGTAGCGGTAGTCGGCCGAGTCTTCCTTGCTGCGCATCGCGCGGGTCTCGCCGGTGTCCGGGTTGTAGAGCACCGTGGCCTGCTGGATCTTGCGGCCGTCCTCGATCTCGTCGATCTGCCAGTTGACCTCGTAGTTCACCGCGTCCACCAGGAAGCGGAAGCTGTTGAGGTTCTTGATCTCGCGGCGCGTGCCGAAGGGCTCGCCGGGCTTGCGCACCGACACGTTCACGTCGCAGCGGAAGCTGCCTTCCTGCATGTTGCCGTCGCAGATGCCCAGCCACATCACCAACGCGTGCAGCGTCTTGGCGTACTCGGCCGCCTCCTGCGCCGAGCGCATGTCGGGCTCGGACACGATCTCCAGCAGCGGCGTGCCGGCACGGTTCAGGTCGATGCCAGACTGGCCGTGGTAGTCCTCGTGCAGGCTCTTGCCCGCGTCTTCCTCCAGGTGGGCGCGGGTCAGGTTGACCACATGCTTCTTGTCGCCGACGAAGAACTCCACCTTGCCGCCCTGCACCACCGGGATCTCGAACTGGGAGATCTGGTAGCCCTTGGGCAGGTCGGGGTAGAAGTAGTTCTTGCGCGCGAAGATGGACAGCGGCGCCACCTTGGCGCCCACCGCCAGGCCGAAGCGGATGGCGCGCTCGACGGCGGCGCGGTTCAGCACCGGCAGCGTGCCGGGCAGCGCCAGGTCCACCGGCGAGGCCTGCGTGTTGGGCGCCGCACCGAAGGCGGTGGAGCTGCCGCTGAAGATCTTGCTCTGCGTGGAGAGCTGGACGTGGTTTTCGAGGCCGATGACGACTTCGTAGCCGCGGATGAGTTGGGGCGTCGTGGGCATGTTCAGATTCCGGCCGGGGCGCGCTGGTGCCAGTCGGTCGCCAGTTGGAGGGCGTGCGCGGTGTGCAGTAGCTGCCCTTCCTTGAAGTAGTTGCCGATCAGCTGCAGGCCGACGGGCATGCCGCCGGCGCCGGTGCCCACCGGCACGCTCATGCCGGGCAGGCCGGCCAGCGAGCCGGGCAGCGTGAAGATGTCGGCCAGGTAGGCCTGCGTCGGGTCGTCCTTGCCCTCGCCATGCTTCCAGGCGACGGTGGGCGCCACCGGGCCGGCTATGAGGTCGCACTGCGTGAAGCACTGCTGGAAGTCGTCCGCGATCATGCGGCGCAGCTTCTGGGCCTGCAGGTAGTAGGCGTCGTAGTAGCCGTGGCTCAGCACATAGGTGCCGATCATGATGCGGCGCTTGACCTCGGCGCCGAAGCCTTCGGCGCGGGTCTTCTTGTACATGTCCAGCAGGTCGTCGTACTGCGCGGCGCGATGGCCGAACTTGACGCCGTCAAAGCGCGACAGATTCGAGCTCGCCTCGGCCGGCGCAATGATGTAGTACACCGGAATGGCCAGCTCGGTGCGCGGCAGGCTCACGTCTACCAGCGTGGCGCCGAGCTTCTCCAGCTCCGCCAGGCCGGCGCGCACGGCGGCGTTCACGTCGGCCGACAGCCCGGCAGGGAAGAACTCGCGCGGCAGGCCGATGCGCAGGCCCTTGAGCGGCTGCGCGGCGGTGGCGCCATCACGCGCGGCCAGCATCTGCGCATGGAAGTCCTGCGGCGGCTGGTTGACGCTTGTCGCATCGCGCTCGTCGAAGCCGCTCATGGCCGACAGCAGCAGCGCGCAGTCCTCGGCCGAGCGGGCCATGGGGCCGGCCTGGTCCAGGCTGGAGGCGAAGGCGATCATGCCGTAGCGGCTGCACACGCCGTAGGTGGGCTTGATGCCGGTGATGCCGGTGAAGCTGGCCGGCTGGCGGATGGAGCCGCCGGTGTCGGTGCCGGTCACGCCAGGCACCAGGCGCGCCGCCACGGCCACGGCCGAGCCACCGGACGAACCGCCGGGCACGCGGCCCAGGTCCCAGGGGTTGTTGGCCGGGAAGAAGGCGCTGTTCTCGTTGGCTGAGCCCATCGCGAACTCGTCGCAGTTGAGCTTGCCCAGGGAGACGGTGCCGGCCGCGTTCAGGCGGGCGACGACGGTGGCGTCGAACGGGCTGCGGTAGCCGGCCAGCATCTTGGAGCCGGCGGTGGTGGGCATGTCGGCCGTGACGTAGATGTCCTTGTGCGCGGTCGGCACGCCGGTCAGCGCGCCGCCCTGGCCGGCGGCCAGCAGCGCGTCTGCCGCGGCCGCGCGGGCCAGCGCGCCGTCGGCGTCGACGTGCAGGAAGGCGCCGAGCGCGTGGTCATGCGCGGCGATGCGGGCCAGCAGCGCCTGCGTGGCCTCGCGGCTGGACAGCGCGCGGGATTTCAGGGCGGCGGCCAGCTCGGCCACGCCCATGTCGTGAACGGGCTTCATTCGATGACCTTGGGAACGAGGAAGAGGCCGTCCTCGACGGCCGGGGCGCTGCGCTGGTTGAGCTCGCGCTGGTTGCTCTCGGTGACGGCGTCCTCGCGCAGGCGCAGCTGCACCTGCTGGATGGCCGACAGCGGCGTGTACAGCGGCTCGACGCCGGCCGTGTCGACGGCGCTCATCTGGCCGACGATCTTGAAGAAGTCGTTCAGGTTGCCGAGCAGGCTGGCGGATTCGGCCGGCTGCAGCTCCAACCGGGCCAGGTTGGCAATGCGGCTCACGTCGTCGTGGGTGAGGCTCATGGAGGGCGTTTTCAGGTGTAAGGATTGAGCCGAAAAGCGCGTGGCGGCGGGCTCAAAACAGGGGTGATCGGTTATTATCGCCGCCCATCTTGCAAGCCTTCGAGGCTGCCCGCTTCGCGATGCATTCCGTCGCGGCCCGGGCGGCCTCGCTGCTTATTCAGCCCCCCGTTTTCAAGCCGCGCCCTGCCGGCGAGGCTCCCCGCGCCACACCATGTTCGCCTCCCTGCGCCGCTACTTCTCCACCGACCTGGCCATCGACCTCGGCACCGCCAACACCCTGATCTACGTGCGCGGCAAGGGCATCGTGCTGGATGAGCCGTCCGTCGTGTCCATCCGCCACGAAGGCGGCCCCAACGGCAAGAAGACCATCCAGGCCGTCGGCCGCGAGGCCAAGGCCATGCTGGGCAAGGTGCCCGGCAACATCGAGGCGATCCGCCCGATGAAGGACGGCGTGATCGCCGATTTCGTCGTGACCGAACAGATGATCAAGCAGTTCATCAAGATGGTCCACGACAGCAAGACCTTCAAGCCCAGCCCGCGCATCATCATCTGTGTGCCCTGCGGCTCCACGCAGGTCGAGAAGCGCGCCATCCGTGACGCGGCCCTGGGCGCCGGCGCCAGCGAGGTCTACCTGATCGAGGAACCCATGGCCGCGGCCATCGGCGCCGGCCTGCCGGTGGCCGAGGCCTCGGGCTCCATGGTGGTGGACATCGGCGGCGGCACGACGGAAGTCGGCGTCATCTCGCTGGGCGGCATGGTCTACAAGGGCTCGGTGCGCGTCGGCGGTGACAAGTTCGACGAATCCATCATCAACTACATCCGCCGCAACTACGGCATGCTGATCGGCGAGCAGACCGCCGAGGCCATCAAGAAGAACATCGGCAGCGCCTTCCCGGGCTCCGAGGTCAAGGAGATGGAGGTCAAGGGCCGCAACCTCGCCGAGGGCGTGCCGCGCAGCTTCACGATCTCGTCCAACGAGATCCTGGAAGCCCTGACCGACCCGCTGAACCAGATCGTCTCCGCCGTGAAGAACGCGCTGGAGCAGACGCCGCCCGAGCTGGGTGCCGACATCGCCGAGCGCGGCATGATGCTGACCGGTGGCGGCGCGCTGCTGCGCGACCTGGACCGCCTGCTGTCCGAGGAAACCGGCCTGCCGGTGCTGGTGGCCGAAGACCCGCTTACCTGCGTGGTGCGCGGCTGCGGCATGGCCCTGGAGCGCATGGAGCGCCTGGGCAGCATCTTCACCTCCGACTGATGTGAGCACCCGGTCTCGGAGTACCGAGCCCACCCTCCGAGAAGGTCGTCAGCCGCCTTGGGGCGGCCCGGCTCTCCGCTGACAGCCGCGCGCATCACCCCCTTCTTTCTGCGATGCCCCTCGGCACCCTCGACCGCAACCCGCCGCCGCTGTTCCGCCAGGGGCCGTCGGCGCTTACCAAGCTCGCGCTGTGTTCGGCGCTGGCGCTGCTGCTGATGGTGGCGGACGCGCGCTTCAAGCTCATGCACCCGGCCCGCAGCGCGCTGGCGCTGGTGCTGCAGCCCGTGCAGCGCCTGCTGCTGACGCCGGTGGACGCCTGGGAGAAGGCCGGCGACTACCTGCGCGGCACCCAGCGCGCGATGGCTGCCGAGGACCTGGCCAAGCGCCAGCTGGCGCAGCAGGCCGAGCGCCTGGCGCGCGTGGCCGCGCTGCAGGCCGAGAACGACAGCCTGCGCAAGCTGCTCGCGCTGCAACCCGCGCTGGCGGTGCCGTCGCTGGCCGCCGAGGTGCTGTTCGAGGCGCCGGACCCGTTCTCGCGCCGCGTCGTCATCGACCGCGGCGCCACGCAGGGCGTGCTGGCCGGCTCGCCGGTCATCAACGAGGCCGGCGTGCTGGGCCAGGTGACGCGCGTGTACCCGCTATCCGCCGAGGTCACGCTGCTGACCGACAAGGACGCTGCCATCCCGCTGCTGAACGCGCGCACGCAGATGCGCAATGCGGCCGCCGGCCGTGCCGACGGCAGCGGCATGGAGCTGCGCTTTCTGGCCGCCAACGCGGACATCAAGGTGGGTGACGCCATGATCACGTCGGGGCTGGACGGCATCTACCCGCCAGGCCTGCCAGTCGCGCGCGTCACGGCGGTGGAGCGGCGCGGCGACTCCAGCTTCGCGCAGGTGCAGCTCGCCCCGGTTGCGCAGCCCGACAGCGCGCGCCACGTGCTGGTGCTGCTGCCCGTGGGCCGCCACCTGGCCGCCAAGCAGGAAGCCGAGGCCGCCGCCGCCGCGCAGGCCGCGTCGGCCGCTGAGGCCAAGGCCCAGGCGCGGGCCGCCAAGAAGGCCGAACGCGCCGAAAAGGCCGCCGAAAAGGCCGCCGCCAAGGCCTCGGGAGCGACACCATGATCATGCCGCGCGCAGCCGAGAAGCTGCTGCTGCCCGCCAACCCCTGGTTCATCGGCTTCTCGCTGCTGGTCGCCCTGCTGATCGACATGATCCCGCTGGGCCGGCTGGCCTGGATGCCGGACATGCTGGCCATCGTGCTGGCGTTCTGGGGTGTGCACCAGCCGCGCCGCGTGGGCGTGCTGTGGGCGTTCGCGTTCGGGCTGCTGATCGACGTGCATGACGGCGCGGTACTGGGCCAGCACGCGCTGGCCTACAGCGCGCTGAGCTTCGGCGCAATCTCGCTGCACCGGCGAATGGCCTGGTTCAGCCTTGTCGGCCAGGCGGTGCAGATCCTGCCGCTGTTCGTGGCCGCGCATGTGCTGACGCTGGTGGTGCGCATGCTCGTCGGCGGCATGTGGCCGGGCTGGCCGGTGCTGCTGGCGCCCTTCCTGGAGGCCGCGCTGTGGCCGGTCGCGAGCGCGCTGCTGCTGGCGCCGCAACGCCGCGCGCCGGACCGCGACGCGCACCGCCCTCTCTGAGCGCATCCCGTGGTCGTCCTGAAGAACCTGCACCAGGAGTTGGCGCGCTTTCGCGTGCGGGTGTTGGCGGCGGGCGCCTTCGTGCTGTTCTGCTTCGGGCTGCTGGTGGCGCGGCTGGTGTGGCTGCAGATCGTGCAGCACGACAACCTGGCCGAGCGGGCCGAGTCCAACCGCATCGCCGTCGTGCCCATCGTGCCCAACCGCGGCCTCATCAAGGACCGCCATGGCGTCGTGCTGGCCAGCAACTACTCGGCCTACACGCTGGAGATCAACCCGGCCAAGGTGATCGACATGGACGCGACCATCGAGCAGCTCGGTCAGTTCATCGACATCCAGCCGCGCGACAAGCGCCGCTTCAAGCGCCTGCTGGAAGAGGCCAAGCACACCGACTCCCTGCCCATCCGCACCAAGCTGACCGATGAGGAGGTCGCGCGCTTCACGGCGCAACGCTTCCGCTTCCCCGGCGTGGAGATCAAGGCGCGGCTGTTCCGCTCCTACCCGCTGGGCGACATCGGCTCGCACCTGATCGGCTACATCGGCCGCATCAACCAGGCCGAGAAGAAGGCCATGGACGACTGGGAGGAAGAAGACCTCGCCAACTACCGCGGCACCGAGTACATCGGCAAGCTGGGGCTGGAGCAGGCCTACGAGCGCGAGCTGCACGGCATCACCGGCTTCGAGCAGGTCGAGACCAGCGCCGGCGGCCGCGCGGTGCGCCGGCTGGACCACCGCCCGCCCACGCCCGGCAACACGCTGAACCTGTCCATCGACATCAAGCTGCAGGCGCTCGTCGAGCAGCTGTTCGGTGAGCGGCGCGGCGCGCTGGTGGCCATCGACCCGCGCAACGGCGAGGTGCTGGCCTTCGTCTCCAAGCCCACCTTCGACCCCAACCTCTTCGTCGACGGCATCGACGCCGACAGCTGGCGCGAGCTCAACGAGGACATCGACAAGCCGCTACTGAACCGCGCGCTGCGCGGCACCTACCCGCCGGGCTCCACCTTCAAGCCGCTGATGGCCATGGCTGCACTGACCAGCGGCAAGCGCGGGCCGCATGTCGTCATCCAGGACAACCTGGTTTACAGCTTCGGCGGCCGCAGCTTCGGCAGCCCCGAGGCCGACCGACCGGGCCCGAAGGACATGCGCGCGGCCATCGTGTCGTCCAGCAACGTCTACTTCTACGACCTCGCCAACCTGATGGGCGTGGACCTGATCCATCAGGAGCTGTCGCCGTTCGGCCTCGGCAGCCGCACCGACATCGACCTGCAGGGCGAGGTGACCGGCGTGCTGCCGTCCACCGAGTGGAAGCGGCGCCGCTTCAACCAGAAGTGGTACGCCGGCGAGACCATCTCGCTGGGCATCGGCCAGGGCTACAACAACTTCACCATGCTGCAGCTGGCCAATGCCTATGCCACGGTGGCCAGCGGCGGCCAGCGCTTCAAGCCCCGGCTGGTGCGCGAGATCGAGGATGTGGCCCGCCACGAGCAGCGCCGCATCGCCAGCGACGCGCGCGAGCCGCTGCCGCTGAAGGCCGCCGATGTCGGCGTGATCCTCAACGCGATGAACGGCGTGACGCTGGAAGGCACATCGCGCCAGGTCTTCATGGGCGCGACCTACCAGAGCGGCGGCAAGACCGGCACGGCCCAGGCCGTGGGCCTGCGCGCCGGTGAGCGCTACAGCGCCATCAAGGCCGACGAGCGCAAACGCGACCACTCGCTCTACGTCGCCTTCGCGCCGCTGGAGCAGCCCACCGTGGCGCTGGCCGTCATCGTCGAGAACGCCGGCTGGGGCTCGGCTGCGGCCGCGCCCATCGCACGCCGCGTGTTCGACTACCTGCTGACCGGCACCTACCCCAGCGAGGAAGACATCGCCAAGACCCAGCTGGGCCAGACCTTCGCCCCCATCGGCACGCCGCGCCGCGCGGCCGACGTGCCGCTGCCGGGTCAGGCCGCGTCAGCGCCGGCCACGCCCGCCTCCGCCGCATCCGCCGCGTCAGCCGCCTCGACTGCTGCTGCCGCGTCCACACCCGCCCGGGGAGCCTCGCGATGACCGTCATCGAACGCCCGCCGCTGCTGAGCCGGCTCAAGCCCTGGCTCAGCGGCTTCGACGTCCCGCTGCTGCTGGTCATCCTGTGGCTGTGCGGCTGGGGCCTGCTGTGCATGTACTCGGCCGGTTACGACCACGGCACCCGCTTCGTCGACCACGCCCGCAACATGGCACTGGCCCTGGGGCTGATGCTGATCGTGGCGCAGGTGCCGCCGCAGCGGCTGATGGCGCTGGCCGTGCCCGTCTACACGCTGGGCATCGCGCTGCTGATCGCGACGGCGCTGTTCGGCATCTCCAAGAAGGGCGCGACGCGCTGGCTCAACATCGGCATCACGCAGATCCAGCCGTCCGAGCTGCTCAAGCTGGCCACGCCGCTGATGCTGGCCTGGTGGTTCCAGAAGCGCGAGGGCATCCTGCGCTGGCCGGACTTCATGGCCGCGTTCGCGCTGCTGCTGCTGCCCTTCCTGCTGGTGGCCAAGCAACCTGACCTGGGCACCGGCATCCTCGTGCTGGCCGCCGGCCTGTACGTGATCTTCTTTGCCGGCCTGCCGTGGAAGCTCATCGCCCCGGCCTTCGTGCTGGCCGCCGCCGGCATCACGACGCTGGTGCTCAGCGAGGAGCGCATCTGCGAGCCCGACGTGAAATGGGTACTGCTGAAGGAATACCAGAAGCACCGCGTCTGCACGCTGCTGGACCCGTCCAAAGACCCGCTGGGCAAGGGCTTCCACATCATCCAGGGCGAGATCGCCATCGGCTCCGGCGGCATGACGGGCAAGGGTTTCATGCAGGGCACGCAGACGCACCTGGAGTTCATCCCCGAGCGCACCACCGACTTCATCTTCGCGGCCTTCGGCGAGGAGTTCGGCTTCCTCGGTGCGATGGCGCTGCTGGCCGGCTTCACGGCGCTGATCCTGCGCGGGCTGATGATCGCGTCCGACGCGCCCACGCTGTTCGGCCGCCTGATGGCCGGCGCGGTGACGCTGTCCTTCTTCACCTACGTGTTCGTCAACATGGGCATGGTCAGCGGCATCCTCCCCGTCGTCGGCGTGCCGCTGCCCTTCATCAGCTACGGCGGCACGGCCATGGTGACGCTGGGGCTGTCGCTGGGCATGCTGATGTCCATCGCGCGGGTCAAGAAGCTCGTCAAGACCTGACACTGCGCGGCAACCCGCCGCTCAGACCAGCTCAGGGCGCCTCCAGCGCGCGCGCCTGAGCCTTGAAGCGCACCGTGAAGCGCGCCCCCGGCCCCTGGCCGTCGGGCGACTCGCCGCCCGCCGCCCGGCGCACGCGGGTGTCGTCCAGCATCAGCTCGGCGTCATGCTGCTGCACGATCTCCTTGACGATGGCCAGCCCCAGCCCGGAGCCCTCCACGCCGCTGCCCAGCGCCCGATAGAAGGGCTGAAACACCTTCTCCCGCTCGGCCGGCGCGATGCCAGGGCCGGTGTCCTCCACCTGCAGCACGACGACCTGGCCGAAGGGGTCTTCCACCACACGCACCGTCACCACGCCGCCGGCCGGCGTGTACAGCAGCGCGTTGTCGACCAGGTTGCGGATCAGCTCGCCGATCAGCACCGGCTGGCCCTGCACGCACAGGCGGCTGTCGTCCGGCACGACGCCGTCGTAGCCCAGGTCGATGCGCCGCTCCAGCGCGCGCGGCACGAAGTCGCGCACGGTGTCGATGGCGATCTCGGCCAGGTTGACCGGCTCGCGGCGCAGCGCCTGCTCCACATCCTCCGCGCGCGCCATGGCCAGCAGCTGGTTGACCATGTGCGCCGCGCGCTCGCTGGCCTTGGCAATCTGCGCCAGCGAGCGCTTGAGCTCGCCCGGGCTGGAGCGGCCCGCGTCGATCTCGCGCTGCACCAACTCCGCCTGCGTGCGCAGGCCTGCCAGCGGCGTCTTCAACTGGTGCGCCGCGTCGGCCAGGAAGTGCTTCTGCCGGCTCATGGACGAATCCAGCCGCGCCAGCAGGTCGTTGATGGCGCGCACCAGCGGCGCCACCTCGTCGGGCACGCGCTGCTCGTCGATGGGCGACAGGTCGGAGCTCTCTCGCGAGCGGATGCGCCGCTGCAATTCGTTCAACGGCGAGATGCCGCGCGCCAGCGCCAGCCACACCAGCAGCACCGCCAGCGGCAGGATCACGAACTGCGGCAGGATCACGCCCTTGATGATCTCGTTGGTCAGCCGCGAACGCTTGCCCAGCGTCTCGGCCACCTGCACCAGCATCAGCCGGCCAGGCACCACCTCGCCCTCGGGCGCCACCCACAGGTAGGCCACGCGCACGCCGTCCGTGCCCACCTCGTCATCGCGGAAATGCAGCTCCCAGGGCGCAATCGGCCCGTCCGGCGTGGGCACGGGCAAGGTCGCATCACCACTGAGCAACTCGCCCCGCAAGCCCAGCACCTGGTAGAAGACCGTGTCCGACGCATCCACGCGCAGCAGCGCTGCGGCCTCCGGGGCCAGCGCGTAGCGGTCCCGCCCGCGACTGGGTGCCTCCACCGACGCCACCTGCTGACCCAGGCTGCGCGCCATCTCGCCCAGCTCGCGGTCGTAGGGCCGGCTGGCGATGCCCTGCGCCACCAGCCAGGTCAGCGCCACGCTGATCGGCCAGATCAGCAGCAGCGGCGCGAGCATCCAGTCCAGGATCTCGCCGAACAGCGAGCCCTGCTGGGGGCTGGCGCCGTCTTTCGCCGGCATCGATCAGGACGCGATCTTCTCTAGGCAGTAGCCCAGGCCGCGCACCGTCGCGATGCGGATCGGCCCCTGCTCGATCTTCTTGCGCAACCGGTGGATGTAGACCTCGATCGCGTTGTTCGAGACCTCCTCACCCCATTCGCACAGGCGCTCGACGAGCTGATCCTTGCTGACCAGCCGCCCGGCGCGCTGCAGCAGCACCTCCAGCAGCGACAGCTCGCGCGCCGACAGCTCCAGCATCTGGTCGTTGATGTAGGCCACGCGGCCAGTGGCGTCGAAGCTCAGTGGCCCGTGCTTGATGACACTGCTGGCCGTGCCCAGGCCGCGGCGCGTCAGCGCCCGCACGCGGGCTTCCAGTTCCTGCAGCGAGAAGGGCTTGGCCATGTAGTCGTCGGCGCCCAGGTCCAGGCCCTTGACGCGCTGCTCGACACTGTCGGCCGCGGTCAGGATCAGCACCGGCATCGTCGAGCCGCGCGCGCGCAGCTTGCGCAGCACTTCCAACCCATGCAGGCGCGGCAGGCCCAGGTCGAGGATGACCAGATCGAACTCATGGGTCGCCAGGGCCGTGTCGGCCTCCGTGCCTGACATCACCCGGTCCACCGCGTAGCCCGAGGCCCGCAGCGCACGCAGCAGGCCATCGGCCAGCACTTGGTCGTCTTCCGCAATCAGGATGCGCATGGTCTTGTCTCCTCGCCCGATGTTATGTGGTGCGCTTATGGCTCACGCCATGAGCCACCCATCGCCGATGATTCATCAAGCCTGGGGACAAACCACTGTACAAACATACAGATTGCCCCATAATTCATTCCATTCTCTGGAGAACCACATGGACGCCCCCGTCAAAGCCCTGAACACCGAAAAAGCCAAGGCCCTGCAAGCTGCCCTCGCGCAGATCGAAAAGCAGTTCGGCAAGGGCTCCATCATGCGACTGGGCGAGGGCGAGGCGCTGGAAGACATCCAGATCGTCTCCACCGGCTCGCTGGGGCTGGACATCGCGCTGGGCGTCGGCGGCCTGCCGCGCGGCCGCGTCATCGAGATCTACGGCCCCGAGTCCTCCGGCAAAACGACGCTGACGCTGCAGGTCATCGCCGAGATGCAGAAGCTCGCCGGCACCTGCGCCTTCATCGACGCCGAGCACGCGCTGGACATCCAGTACGCGCAAAAGCTGGGCGTGAACCTGACCGATCTGCTCATCAGCCAGCCTGACACCGGCGAACAAGCCCTGGAGATCGTGGACGCGCTGGTGCGCTCCGGCTCGGTGGACCTCATCGTTGTCGACTCGGTCGCGGCACTGACCCCGCGCGCAGAAATCGAGGGCGAGATGGGCGACCAACTCCCCGGCCTGCAAGCCCGCCTGATGAGCCAGGCCCTGCGCAAGCTGACCGCCACGATCAAGAAGACCAACTGCACGGTCATCTTCATCAACCAGATCCGCATGAAGATTGGCGTCATGTTCGGCTCGCCCGAAACCACGACCGGCGGCAATGCGCTGAAGTTCTACGCCTCCGTGCGCCTGGACATCCGCCGCATCGGCTCCATCAAGAAGGGTGAGGAAGTCATCGGCTCCGAGACCAAGGTCAAGGTCGTCAAGAACAAGGTCAGCCCGCCGTTCAAGACGGCCGAGTTCGACATCCTGTACGGCGAAGGCATCAGCCGCGAAGGCGAGATCGTCGACATGGGCGTGCTGCACAAGATCGTCGACAAGTCGGGCGCCTGGTATGCCTACAAGGGCGAGAAGATCGGCCAGGGCAAGGACAACGCCCGCGAGTTCCTGCGCGAGAACCCCGACATCGCCCACGAGATCGAGAACCGCATCCGCGAGGCCGTGGGCGTTGCGCCCCAGGCTGCGTCGGCAACCGGCGACGAGTAAACAAGCGCGCTCGGTCTGGCTGGCGCCATGGCAACGCGCGCGCCCCTGTCACTGAAGGCGCGCGCCATCGGGCTGCTGGCCCAGCGGGAACACAGCCGGTCTGAATTGCGGCGCAAGCTGCTGCGCATCCAGCAGCAGTTGGCCCGGCGCGCGGCGTTGCACGACGCTGCCGCTTGCCAAGATGACAGCACCCCCCCCGATACCGAGGACGACGCAACGCCGGACGTCGACGCCACCGCTGTCGTCGACCCGCTGCTCGACCAGCTGGCAGCCGAGGGTTATCTCGACGAAAGCCGTTTCGTCGAATCGCGATTGCATGTGCGTGCCCGCCGCTTCGGTGCACAACGCATCCAGCAGGAATTGGCCCGCCACGGGCTGAAGCTGGATGCCGAGCAGCAGGTCGCCCTTCGGGAAACCGAGTTGGAACGCGCCCGCGAGGTCTGGCACAAGCGCTTCGGCGACGCGCCTTCTCGCGAGGCACCGGAGCTGGCGCGGCAGACGCGCTTCCTGCTGACACGCGGGTTTGCCCCTGATTTGGTGCGCCGCTTGCTCAAGGGTTGAGCCCGGCTTGACCGGGCGCAGATCGGCATTTTTCCCAGCGTGCTACATTGCTGGTTGCCGCCAAAACGGCGGTTCACCCGGTTACATACCTCCCAGCTCCTTGGCAAAGTGGCCCTGAGAGCCGGTCCCACCGCCGTACCCCGGCACTGGCCGGGTTGTTTCTCCCGCCCTGCTGCATGCTCCCCGCCCACCCGTCCATCACGCGCCGCCCTCTGCATCGCCGCGCCCTCGATGTGCAGGTGTTCGCGCGCGATGACGGCCTGTTCGACGTCGAAGCCAGCCTCAGCGACACCAAGTCGCACGATGTGCCGCTGGCCGGCGGCACCCGCAAGGTCGGCGACCCCATCCACGAAATGCACCTGCAGCTGACCGTGGACGCCCAGCTGACCATCACGGCGGCCACCTCCGACACGCGCTGGATGCCCTACGCCCCCGCCTGCAGCGAGCACGGCGATGCCTATACGCGCCTCGTCGGGCTGAACCTGATGAAGGGTTTCCGCCAGGCCGTTGTTGAACGCCTGGGCGGCACGCAGGGTTGCACCCACATCACCGAGCTCTGCCAGATCCTGCCGACCGCCGTCATCCAGGCGCTGGCGGGGTCGGTCATCGACACCCGCGAGGGCGACGCCGCCGGCAACCCGCCCTACCAGCTCGACCGCTGTCACGCCCTGCGCCGCGACAGCGCCACCGTCGCTCAGTTCTATCCCCGCTGGCATCTGTCCGCAGCGCCAGCTTCGACCGCTTCCTGACTTCCCCGACCCGAAAGACCCAGCCATGAAAATCCACGAATACCAGGGCAAAGAAATCCTGCGCCAGTTCGGCGTGCCGGTGCCGCGCGGCATCCCGGCCTTCACCGTGCAGGAGGCCGTCGAGGCCGCCCAGAAGCTGGGTGGCCCGGTTTGGGTCGTGAAGGCCCAGATCCACGCCGGCGGCCGCGGCAAGGGCGGTGGCGTCAAGGTCGCCAAGACCATTGACGACGTCAAGGAAAAGTCCGAAGCCATCCTGGGCATGCAGCTCAAGACCCACCAGACCGGCCCGGAAGGCCAGAAGGTGCGTCGCCTGTACATCGAAGACGGCGCTGACATCGGCAAGGAGTTCTACGTCTCGCTGGTCACCGACCGCGCCACGCAGAAGGTTGCGTTCATCGCCTCCAGCGAAGGTGGCATGGACATCGAAGAAGTGGCCCACAGCACGCCCGAGAAGATCGTCACCGAAGTGATCGATCCGCTGACCGGCATCACCACCGAGCAGTCCAAGAAGATTGCTGCCGCCATTGGCATGGAAGGCCACACGGTCGACCAGGCCGTCGACCTGTTCGCCAAGCTCTACAAGTGCTACATGGACACGGACGCGTCGCTGGTGGAAATCAACCCGCTGAACCGTGACTCCAAGGGCAACCTGATGGCCCTGGACGCGAAGTTCAACTTCGACGCCAACGCGCTGTTCCGTCACCCCGAGATCGTCGCCTACCGCGACCTGGACGAAGAAGATCCGGCCGAAGTCGAAGCCTCCAAGTTTGACCTCGCCTACATCTCGCTGGACGGCAACATCGGCTGCCTGGTGAACGGCGCCGGTCTGGCCATGGCCACGATGGACACCATCAAGCTGTTTGGCGGCGAGCCGGCCAACTTCCTGGACGTCGGCGGTGGCGCCACGGCCGAGAAGGTCACCGAAGCTTTCAAGATCATGCTGAAGAACCCGGAAGTGAAGGGCATCCTGGTCAACATCTTCGGCGGCATCATGAAGTGCGACACCATCGCCGAAGGCGTGATCACCGCCTGCAAGGCCGTGAACCTGTCCGTGCCGCTGGTCGTGCGCATGAAGGGCACCAACGAAGAACTGGGCAAGAAGATGCTGGCCGAGTCGGGCCTGCCCATCATTGCGGCCGACACCATGGCCGAAGCCGCGACCAAGATCGTCGCCGCCGTCAAGTAAAGCCCAGGAGTTCCACACCATGTCGATCTACATCAACAAAGACACCAAGGTCATCACCCAGGGCATCACCGGCAAGACCGGTCAGTTCCACACCCTGGGCTGCCAGGCCTATGCCAACGGCAAGAACGCGTTCGTCGCGGGCGTGAACCCCAAGAAGGCCGGCGAGAAGTTCTCCGACATTCCCATCTACGCCACCGTCAAGGAAGCCGCCTCGCAGACCGGCGCGACCGTGTCGGTCATCTACGTGCCGCCCGCAGGCGCCGCAGCCGCGATCTGGGAAGCCGTTGAAGCCGACCTGGACCTGGCCATCTGCATCACCGAAGGCATCCCGGTTCGGGACATGCTGGAAGTGCGCAACAAGATGAAGGCCAAGGAAGCCGCCGGCGGCAAGCGCACGCTGCTGCTGGGCCCTAACTGCCCGGGCCTGATCACGCCGGAAGAAATCAAGATCGGCATCATGCCGGGCCACATCCACCGCAAGGGCCGCATCGGCGTCGTGTCGCGTTCGGGCACCCTGACGTATGAAGCCGTGGCGCAGCTGACCGAGCTGGGTATCGGCCAGTCGTCGGCCGTCGGCATCGGTGGCGACCCGATCAACGGCCTGAAGCACATCGACGTGATGAAGGCCTTCAACGACGACCCTGACACCGACGCCGTCATCATGATCGGCGAAATCGGCGGCCCGGACGAGGCGGAAGCCGCCCGCTGGTGCAAGGCCAACATGAAGAAGCCCATCGTCGGCTTCATCGCCGGTGTCACCGCCCCTCCGGGCAAGCGCATGGGCCACGCCGGTGCGCTGATCTCCGGCGGCGCCGACACGGCCGACGCCAAGCTCGCCATCATGGAAGAGTGCGGCTTCACGATCACGCGCAATCCGTCCGAGATGGGCCGCCTGCTCAAGGGCCTGCTGTAAATCGCGCCTCACGCTCAGGCTTGAAAGCCGCCGGGAAACCGGCGGCTTTTTTCATGGCCTGTCCAGCCCCCTAAGATGTTCACCATGGCTAGCGGCAAACCTGGGTTCTGGCAGCGCCTCATCGGGCGTGCGGGCGACGACACCGTGCCCAGCGAACTGTCCACGTTGCCCCTCGTTCAGCAAACCCAGGCGCCGGGTACATCGGCCGCGTCCGTCAAACCGGCGCCCGCCCCCCCCGAACTGAACGATTTCGAACTCGGCGCCGAGATCGGCCGCGGCGCGATGGCCATCGTCTACAAGGCCACACAGCGCTCCACGGGCCGCCAGGTGGCCGTGAAGCGGCTTGCGCTGAGCCGCGAGTTCTCGGCCGAAGACCTCGTCGATGTGCGCGACCGCTTCATGCGCGAGGCCAAGGCTGCGCGGCAGCTGGAGCACCCTGACATCCTGCAAGTGGTCGACGCCGGCCAGGACGGCCGCGACGCGTGGATCGCGCTGGAGTACGTGCTGGGCCGCGACCTGAGCCTTTTCACCAAGCCAGGCCAGCTGCTGCCCGTGCGCGAAGTGGTGCAGATCGGCGTGCGGCTGGCGCGCGCGCTGCACTACGCCCACAGCCGCGGCGTCGTCCACCGAGACATCAAGCCCGCCAACGTGATGCTGGACCGCGTCAATGGCGGGCTGAAGCTGATGGACTTCGGCATCGCCCGCGTTGGCGACGGCAGCCGCACGCGAACGGGCCTGGTGCTGGGCACGCCGTCATTCATGTCACCGGAGCAATTGGCTGGCCTGACGGTTGATGGGCGCAGCGACCTGTATTCCCTTGGCGTGCTGCTGTACCAGTTGTTGACCGGCGTGCTGCCGCACCAAAGCGACTCCATGGCGAGGCTGATGCAGCAGATCGCGACCGAACCAGCGCCCGACGTAAGGATTCACCGCCCCGGCTTGCCGGAGTCGCTGGCACTGGTGCTGACCGTGGCGCTCGAGAAGCGCCCGGAGCTGCGCTATGCCAGCGGCGAGCAGATGGCGCGCGACCTGGAGGCCGTGCTCATCATGGCCCTGCAGGCTGAGCCGGCTGCCAGCGAACCCGGGGCCGCACGCCCCCAGGATGAAGCCTTCGCACAAACACTGCGCTTGACGCCGGAGGAAGCAGGGCAGAATCGCCGCTCCTTCACGCCCCCCGGCGAGCCCCACGAGCCCCAAGACCCCGCCCGAGCCTCATGATCCTGGAGTTCTTCAGCGCCACCGACGTGGGCCGCGCGCGCGACAACAACGAAGACTCGGTCGCGCTGGACGAAGCCGCCGGCCTGGCCGTGCTGGCCGACGGCATGGGCGGCTACAACGCCGGCGAGGTCGCCAGCCAGATGCTGACCGGCTTCATCGCCGCCGAACTGGGGCGCTGGCTGAAGGAGGCCGGTCGAGAAGCCCGCGCCAGCGAAGTGAAGCGCGCGATGGACATCTGCGTCGACAACGCCAACCGCGCCATCTTCAACGCCGCCAACACCAACCCGCAGTACGCCGGCATGGGCACGACGCTGGTGCTGGGCGTGTTCCGGCCCGAAGGCCTGCTGCTGGGCCACGTGGGCGACTCGCGCGGCTATCGCCTGCGCGCCGGCCAGCTCACCCAGATCACACGCGACCACTCGCTGCTGCAGGAGCAGATCGACGCCGGCCTGCTGACCGTCGAAGAAGCGGCTTACTCCACGAACAAGAACCTCGTCACGCGCGCGGTGGGCGTCGAAGACACCGTGTTGATGGAGCTGCACTTGCACGAGGTGCAACCCGGCGACACCTACCTGTTTTGCTCCGACGGCCTGTCCGACATGCTGCCGGACGACGGCATCGCCGCGTTGCTCAATGCGCACGCCACGCTGCCAGAGGCGGCGCAGGCACTGATCAATGCGGCCAATGACCATGGCGGCCGCGATAACATCGCTCTCATCCTGGCCCGCGCGGAGGGCCGTCAACGCACCGAAGGGCGAGGCTGGTGGCCCTTCGGACGGCGTGGCGGCAACTGACATCCCCGCCTGAGAGTCGCGGCACGAACAACAGAACTTGAGGTCATTCATGGGCAAACTGGTGGTTTCGCTCGACGGCGTCGTGATCAAGGAGGTGCAGATCACGAAGGACAAGACCACGCTGGGTCGGCGTCCTTACAACGACATCGTCATCGACAACCTGGCCGTCTCGGGTGAGCACGCCGTGCTGCAGATGGTGGGCAACGACGTCTTCATCGAAGACCTCAACTCCACCAACGGCACCTACATCAACGGCAAGGCGATCAAGAAGCAGCTGCTGGCGGACAACGACACCGTTGAGATCGGCAAGTACAAGATCAAGTTCCTGCTCAACGACAGCGGCGACTACGAAAAGACCATGATCCTCAAGCCCGGCGCGGCCTTGCCCGGCCTCGGCGGCAGCGCTGGCACGGGCTCGTCCTTCGGCGGCCTGGGCGGTGGCGGCGGCACCGTCGGCCCGGCAGCCATCAAGGTGCTGACCGGCGCAGCGGCGGGCCGAGAAGTCGCGCTGACCAAGGTCGTCACGACGCTGGGCAAGCCCGGCGTGCAGGTAGCCTCCATCACCAAGCGCCCCACCGGCTACGTCTTCGCCCACGTCGAGGGTGCCCAGCGCCCCAGCGTCAACGGCATCCCGCTGACCGGCGAATCCATCGCATTGCGCACCGGCGACCTGATCGAGCTGGCCGGCACGCAGATGCAATTCGTGCAGGGCTGAGGGCGCGCACAGCCCGCCTGAGCGGCTGCGTGACATCCTCACGCCAGGGACAGCCCCAACCCGGTATTCCGACCGGCAGCCCCTGGGGGCGCGTGCGTACATTCTTGGCTCCACCTCGCGCACCGCGAGGCCACCGATTCCGAGCCACCGCACCGCATGAACATCCGCGTCCTGGGCTGCTCCGGCGCCATCGCCGCCGGCTGCAAGACCACTGCCTTCCTGCTGGACGACGATGTCCTCATCGACGCCGGCACGGGCGTGGGCGACCTGCCGCTGGATGCGCTGGCCGCCATCGACCACATCCTGCTCACGCACTCCCACCTGGACCATGTGCTGGGCATTCCGCTGCTGGCCGACGCCGTGCTGCGTCTGCGTGCCGCGGCAGGCCGCCCGCCCATCCAGGTTCACGCCCTGCCTGAGACGCTCGCTGCGCTGCAGCAGCATGTCTTCAACGGCGCCATCTGGCCCGACTTCACCCGCCTGCCAAGCCGCGAGGCCCCCGTGCTCAGCCTGCACCCCTTCCAGGTCGGCGACCGGCTCGCGCTGGGCAGCCGCATCGTGGAAGTCCTGTCGGCCGTCCACACCGTGCCCGCTGTCGGCTTCGCCGTGGATGGCGGCCCGGCGAGCGGCCACGCACACTGGGTGTTCACGGGTGACACCGGCCCCAACCCGGCCCTGTGGCGCCGCCTGGCGGCGCTGCGGCTCTCGCACCTCGTCATCGAAACCGCGTTCAGCGACGACGAGATCGCGCTGGCCCATGTCAGCCAGCACCTCTGCCCCACCGACCTCGGCCAGGAGCTGAGCCAGCTGGACGGCAGCGTGGACGTGCGCATCACGCACATCAAGCCCGGAGAGGTCGAGGCGGTCATGCAGGGCGTGCAGGCACTGAACAGCCCGCACCGCATCAGCGCGCTGCAGGCTGGGCAGGTGATGACGCTGTAACGCGGCGTAAGCCGGCTTACAACCACGGCGCCTCGGGCGCCGTTTTTCATGCCTGACGTTTCTTGCCCGAACGCGGCCGCCTGACAAAACACGGCAGCCCGAAGTGACGGTTTTTGTCAGCCCGGGGCCAATTGGCCCGGCAAACGTGCGCTTTTGCACGCACCCAAGCCCTCAAAAAGCTGGCACGCCCCCTGCATTCAAGGGGACTGTCCTCACCCCCAACCCCTCCCACTGGAGTTCTGACATGCAACTGAACGCTCGCACCCAAGCCCAGAAGGGCTTCACCCTGATCGAACTGATGATCGTTGTGGCCATCATCGGCATCCTGGCGGCTGTGGCCATTCCTCAGTACAAGGACTACACGGCCAAGTCCAAAGCTGCTGCAGCGCTGGGCAGCTTGAACTCGCTGAAGACCGCGATCGGCCTGTGCGCGCAAGAGAATGGTTCGCTGGCGAGTTGCGACACGGGCTCGTCTGGTATCCCGGCTTACACACCCAGCAAAGAAGTTACCGCTGCGTCCGTTACCGATGGCGTGATTACCGCAACGCTGGCTGCCGGCATCGGCGCAGATGCTGCTGTCACCTTCACGGTCACGCCGAACTACTCGCAAAACGACACCAAGTCCAACGTGGTTTGGACTGTCGACGTGAGCAACGTGACGGTGAACGCAGTCAAGGACTATCTGAGCAAGGGCAACGTCAGCAGCGCCAGCGCTAGCTAAGCGGTCGCACGACACCAAAAGGGGCTTCGGCCCCTTTTTTCATTCCGTGCATGCCAGCAAGTACCCACCGACTCGCCTTGTACCTGTCTCTGCTCCTGTTGGCACTGGCAGCACAGGCGCCCCTGCTCTGGCAGATGCTGCAGGCTTGGCAAGGTACCGAGCTGCAGCGGCTGGCGGCACTGAACGCAGTGGCGCTGCACCTCGGTGCAGCGCTGACCGTGGCTGCGGTGTTCGGTAGGCTGCGTTGGTGCTTGCCCCTGCTGGCGCTCGCCGCGCTGCTGGGGCCGGCTGAGGCCTTCTACTTCAACCGCTTCGGCCTGCCGTCCGGCGCCCATGTTTACGGCGTCATCGCGGAGACCACCTGGGACGAGACCCATGCGCTGCTGGGCGCATGGCTGGCCCCGCTAGGCGTGGTCAGTCTGCTTTTTCTCGCACTCGTGGCGTTGGCGTGCCGAACGGTCTGGTTGGCTGACCTGCGCTGGCAGCATCGCTCACGCTGGTGGGTGCTGACGGCGGCAGGATTGCTGGGCGCTTTCGTCGCCTTCGGCCAGCGCCTGGTGTTTGCCGCCACTGGCGCAAGCGACATCGACACCACGACAGAAAGCCAGCACTACCTCGAACACCGAATGACCGGCGCTCATACGGGCTTGCTGGCCGAACTTGAGACGACCTTCCCTTGGGGCATGCCGATTCGGGCGCAACGGTACTTCGAGCATCGCAACGCGCTGGCACTGCACTTGGGGCGAAGCCAAGATTTCCGCTTTGACGTCCGATGGGTCAGGCCTGCGCAGGCCACACCGCAGGTCCACGTGCTGGTCATCGGCGAAACCGCACGCGCGGACCGCTGGAGCCTCTTCGGCTACGGACGCGACACCACGCCGTTACTGGTGCGCCGGGACCGCGCAGCCGAAGTTGCGACCTTCCACGACACCGCCAGCGCCTCGTCAGCGACACGCGAGTCCGTGCCGCTGATGCTGACGCGGCGGCACGGCTTCGAGCCGCTGAAGCCCATGGGCGAGCCCTCCGTGCTGACAGCGTTCTCGCAAGCCGGCTTCAAGACCTATTGGCTCAGTGCGCAGGGGACGGCCGGCATCCATGAGACCCCGGTATCCGTGCTGGCCCATGAGGCAGATCATCAGCACTTCATCAACCAGGTGGACTACCGCGGCCGCGGGGCCTTGGACGGCGAACTGCTGCCGCTGCTGGCCAACGCCATGCAAGACCCGGCCCCCCGCAAATTCATCGTGCTGCACACGCTGGGCAGCCACCTGAACTACGCTCACCGCTACCCGGCCGAGTTCGAACGCTTCAAACCCGCGCTGCAGGCCAGCGACAAGCCCGATGTCTGGGGCGGCCCGCAGGAACGCCTCCTCAACGCCTATGACAACAGCGTGCTCTACACCGATCACGTGCTGGAGCAGGTCATCCGCCTCGTGGAAAAGGCCGGCGTGCAGGCGACCGTCACCTACGCCGCCGACCATGGCGAGTCGCTGTTCGACGGTCGATGCAAGCAGGCCGGCCATGGCTTTGCGGCCATCGCGAATTACCACATACCGATGTTCGTCTGGGCCTCACACGCCTGGCGCGATGCGCAACCCGACACGTGGCAGCAGCTGCGGGCGCGGCAGCACTCGCCGGTCACGACGCTGGCCATGTTCCCGACGCTCACCCATCTCGCCGGTTTCGAAGCCGGCTTCGAGCACGGGCCCAAGGCGTTGGGCGCGCGCGACTGGGCGCCCTTCCCACGCGTGGTCACCCACTTTGGCGACTATGACGGCTCCTTCCGCAAGCTGGCCTGCGATGCGCCGGCCGACACCACGAAGCCCGCGCGGCCTGCACGGCCTTGAGCCTCAGCGCTGCAGCGGCGTGGGCGGCAGCCAGTCCCGCAGCGCCCCCAGAGGCGGCGGCCGGCCGTGGCGGTATTCGGTCAGCAGGTTCAGGTCGGTGATGAGCTCGGCCGGCGGCGCGCCGGGTGGCATGCTGCGCGCCACATAGTCGGCAGCGCGCTCCAACGGCGCGTGGGCCAGTTGCTCGCCGAGGGCACCCGGCGCGAACAGGTCAGGCGCCAACGCGGGACCGCCGGGCACACGGCAGGCCTGCAGTCGCTCGAGCGCATCTGGCAGCTTGGCCATGGGACGGTTGCTGGCATAGGCGAAGTTCGCATGCCGCACCACGTCCGGGAACACCTGGCTGGCTGTCAGCATGGCGTCCAGGCTGCTGGTCGTGTTGAACGCAAAGATGCCGCCCGGCGTCAGCCGGTCGCGCACCAGCGCCATGTACTCGCGAGACAGGAGCAGCGACACGTAAGCGCGCCAGTGGAAGGTCGTGTTCATGACGACGAGGTCGAATTGCTGCGACGCATGCCGCTTCAACCAACGACGCCCATCGTCGATGTGCACTTGCACACGCGGATCGGTCAGCACATGCGCCACCTCGGGGTAGCGGCGCACCAGATCGAGGTAGGCGGGGTTCAGCTCCACCACATCGACGCGTTCCACGCCCGGCATGCCCAACAGGGCCTGCGTCCAGGCCCCCGTGCTCAGACCGATGACCAGCACGCGTGCTGGCCGAGGATGCAGGGCGGCCAGCAGGTAGGCGCGATCCAGCCGGTTGAGGTTGGCATGCATGTCCACGCTGATGCGACCGTCATAGACGTTGCCGCCGAACGTGATGTCCCCCCCCGTGGCCCCTGCCATCACGTGCACCACGCCATGCTTGTTCTGCACCATGTGGCGCAGCGTGCCGCCGCCCATCTGCGCGATGGTCTCCAGGCTTCTAGCCGGCCAGGCGAGACTCGCCACGCCCAGCAGCGTGGCCCCTGCGGGCAGCCACCATCCGCTGGCGGGCCGCTCGTGGCGCCAGACGACCCAGGCCAATGCTGCAGTGCCCAGGCTCACCACCGAGAAGATCTGGTCTACGGTCAGCAAGTCCAGCAGCACGAAGCCGGTGAGCACCGGCCCCAACGCCGAGCCGAGCACATTGGCCACGTACACGCGTGAGACCCCGCGGCCTATGCCTTCGTCCTGGGCCTGAGCACCCAGGTGATGAATGATGGGAAACAGCGTGCCCTTGACCATGGCACAGATGCCCACCACCAGCATCAGTGCCGTCAGCGCCTCGGGGTCCTGCGCCATCAGCCAGGGCGCCTGCCACGGCACGCTCAGGTCCAGTACCGCTGCCAACACAAGAATGCGCAGCACCAGCGGCAACAACGGACGCCCGCCCTGGCAGCGCCGGCTCCCCCACAGCGCACCGGCCGCAATGCCCAGCAGAAAGGCCACCAACACGATAGCGAAGGCATGCGGCCGGCCCTCGTGCCCGAACGACACGAGCCGCACCCAGGCGATCTCCTGGCTCAGGCTCAGCAGGCCCATGCCGAAGGAGAGCAGAACGGCAAGGCGACGCATCGTCATGCTCGGCGCCCCACCGCCAGCAGCGCAGCGAAGCTGGCTGCCAGGTTGAGGCCGGCCGCCAAGCGCACGATCTGCGCGAGGTCCAGCCAGTAGGGCAGCAGGAAGGCCATGCTCCATGCACCAAAGGCGGCGCCCAGCGTGTTGACGAAGTACAGCCAGCCGGTGGCCCGACCGATGCCCTCGCGGCCTTGGGCAGCGTGGGCGACCAGCATGGGCAAGGTGGCACCCATCAGCACCGTGGGTAACAGCAGCAAAGCAAAGCAGACCAAACCCGCGCCAAGCCGCGGCAGCAGGGCCAGGCTTCCTGACAGACCCGTCAGCACGGCCACGCTGACCAAGCCGCAAGCAGCGATGCCCAGCTCGAAACCGGCAAAGACGGCAACGATGCGACGCGGATAGCGGTCAGCCAACCAGCCGCCCATCCACGCCCCGACGCCCAGGCCGAGCATGAAAACCGACACCACCACGGTGACCGATTCGACATCCACGCCGATCGCACCGAACAAGAGCCGTTGCCAGACCAGCTGGTAGACCAGCGCCGCAAAGCCCGAACAGGCGAACGCGGCGCCGACGAGCACCAGCTCCACGCGCCGCTTCATAGGAATCAATTCGGTAACCAGCACGACATGCAGCATAGCGAAGCCCGGGAGGCGGACGACGCCCATGACATCATGCGCGCCCATGTCAACCCAGACCGCCCCCGCCACTGACGCCGCCATCTTCGGCATCGTCATCGCCGCCGCCCTGCCCCCTCTGCTGGCCTTCAACCAGACCCCCGCCGCCACGCTCTACAACCAGCTGCTCGCGCTGGCCGGCTGGGGTCTGGCCTTGCTGCTGTGCGCGCGGGCGCTGCCGAACTGGCGCGCGGGGCTCACATCACCTGCCGCACTGGCATTGGCGCTGCTGGTCATCGCGCCGCTCGCCTCCGTGCTGTGGCGCGGGCTGCCCTCGTCGCTGGGGCTGGGGGCGGCGGCCATCCTTGGGGCAGGGCTGGCGGTGCTGCTGCTGGCGCAAGGCCTGGCCCCCGCGGTGCGGCGCACCGCGGCCGAAGCGCTGTGCTGGGGGCTGCTCGTCACGGGGCTGCTCAGCGTGGCCATCAGCCTGGTGCAGGTGTTCGCGCCGGACCTGGCCAGTGGCGGCGTCATCGCCCGCTCCGGCATCGTCGGCCGCGCGGTGGGCAATCTGCGCCAACCCAACCACCTGGCCAGCCTGATGATGTGGATGGCCGTGGCGGCCGTCTTCATCACTGAGCGGCGTGGCTGGCGCTGGCTGCTGGCGCCGCTGCTGTTCGCGAGCGTGTTCACGGTGGTGTTGAGCGCGTCACGCACCGGCTTCATCGGCATCGCGATGCTGGCGATCTGGGGCTTGGTGGACCGCCAGCTGTCGCGCACGGCCCGCCTGTCGCTGCTGGCCACGCCGCTGATGCTGGGCCTGAGCTGGTGGCTGATGACGCAGTGGTCGGCCGAGGGCCATGCCTTCGGCGCCGCATCGCGGCTGTCGGAGGGCGCGGGCTCGCCGTCACGGCTGGCCATCCTGCGCGATGCCTGGGCGCTGACGCTGGCGCATCCGCTGCTCGGCGTGGGCTGGGGCGGCTTCAATTTCGCGTGGAGCCTGACACCGTTCCCCAACCGCCCGATTGCCTTCTTCGACCACACGCACAACCTGCCGTCGCAGCTGGCGGTCGAGCTGGGGTTGCCCTGGGCGGGGGCCGTGCTGGCCCTGCTGTGCTGGGCGCTGTGGCAGGCCTGGCGGGGCGCTGCGCGGGCCGATGAGGATGCGCCGCTGCGCCGTGCTGCCTTGATGATCGTGCTGACCATCGGCCTGCACAGCCTGCTGGAGTACCCGCTGTGGTACGCCTACTTCCTGCTGCCGGCGTGCTTTGCGATGGGGCTGGCGCTGCCGGCCGCCGAGGCGCGCGTGCGCAGCAAGGTGTCAGCGCTGCCGCTGAGCCTGGCGGGTGCGCTGCTGGTCACGGGCAGCCTGTTTGCCGTGTGGGACTACCAGCGCATCGTCGCCATCTACGCGCCGGGCGAGGATGCCCTGCCGCTGGGGCAGCGCATCACGGTCTGTCAGACGTCGCCGTTCTTTGCGCACCAGGCCGACTACGCAGCCGCCACCAGCCAGCCGCCGGGCCCGGCCGCGCTGGCAGCGGCGCGGCGCACGGCGTTCAGCCTCATCGATGCCCGGCTGCTGATGCACTGGTCCCGCTCGCTGGAGGCGACGGGCGACCTCGACGGCGCGCGCTACCTGGCGGACCGTCTGCGGGAGTTCCGCAACCCTACCGGGGACGGCTGGTTCGCCAGCTGCACCGAGCCGGCATCGGCCCCCATGGTGCAGTGCCAGCCCGCGTCGGCGATCATCGACTGGCGATCACTCCGCTGAATCGAGCGCCCGCCACTCGCCCGACTTGCCGCCCTGCTTCTCCAGCACGCGCACGTTGGCGATGACCATGCCGCGGTCGGCGGCCTTGCACATGTCGTAGACGGTCAGCAGGCCCACCTGCACGGCGCACAGCGCCTCCATCTCCACGCCCGTGCGGCCCAGCGTCTCCACCTGGGCGCGGCACAGCACGCGGCTGTGGGCCTCGTCCAGCTCGAAGTCGACCTTCACGCGTGTGATCGGCAGCGGGTGGCACAGCGGCACGAGGTCGCTGCAGCGCTTGGCACCCTGGATGGCCGCGATGCGCGCCACGCCCAGCACATCCCCCTTCTTGGCCGTGCCGCTGGCAATGAGCGCGAAGGTGGCCGGCTGCATGCGGATCTCGCCGGCCGCGACGGCCACGCGGTGCGTCTCGGCCTTGGCGGACACGTCGACCATGTGGGCCTGGCCGTCGCCGTCGAAGTGGGTCAGCGGGGAACTCATGCGAGGGACTTCATCTTCACGAAACATTGGGCCGTTGGCTTGCAGGCATCATAGACAGCCGCCCGGGCCTGCGCCGTCGGCGGCCGGAGCCTCTGCCAGATGACCACCTCGTTCGCCACCCGCCCCCTGCTCACGCTGCTCGCAGCCGCCATGCTGGCCCTGCCGGGCGCGCCGCTGCATGCGCAGGTCAACCTGCCGGCGCTCGGCGACTCGGTCTCGCAGGACCTGGACATCAACACCGAGCGGCAGCTGGGCGAGCGCTACATGCGCATGATCCGGGTGGACCCGGCCTACGTGCACGACCCGCTGCTGCAGGAATACATGGCCGGCATCTGGAACCCGCTGATCGCAGCCGCGCGCAAGCTGGGCCACATCAGCGACGAGCAGGGGCGGCTGGCCTGGGAGCACTTCCTCGTCGAGGACAAGAGCATCAACGCGTTCGCGATGCCGGGCGGCTTTGTCGGCACGCACCTGGGGCTGATTGCGATGACGGTGTCGCGCGACGAGCTGGCCTCGGTGATCGGCCACGAGATCTCGCACGTCACGCAGCGCCACATCGCCCGGCGCATCGCGGGCGACTCCAAGAACAACATGGTGGCCATCGCCGGCCTGCTGCTCGGCGTGCTGGCGGCCTCGCGCGGCAACATCGACATGGCCAATGCGGGCATCGTCGGCGGGCAGGCGGCGGCGGCGCAGATGTCGCTGAACTTCTCGCGCGACATGGAGCGCGAGGCCGACCGCGTGGGCTTCAACGTGCTGGTGGAGGCCGGGTTCGCGGGCAGCGGCATGGTCAGCATGTTCGAGCGCATGGAGCAGGCCTACCACCTGATGGACGATGGCGCCTACCCGTACCTGCGCAGCCACCCGCTGACCAGCGAGCGCATCGGGGATGCGCGCACGCGCCTGGCGCTGGAGCCATTCGTGCGGCCGCGCGGCCTGGCAGAGCATGCGCTGATCGCGGCGCGGGCACGCGTGCTGATGGACCAGCGCGTGGACGCCTGGAAGGTGCTGGAGAACTACGACGCCGGCGCCCGCAACATCAAGGAGAGCGGCGGCTACGAGCAGCTGGGCGCGCGCTACGCGGCCGCGCTGGCGTCGATCAAGCTGCGCAACTTCGACCGCGCCGAGGCGACGCTGCGCAGCGCCGAGGTCACGCTGCAGCTCATCAACCCCAGCCCCGCCGAGACGGCAGCGGCGAAACGGCTGCTGACCTATCTGCGCGCCGAGCTGGCCCAGGCCCGTGGCCGGCCGATGGAAGGCGTGGCCGCGCTGGAGACGCTGCGGGGCGAGAAGTCGCGCCCGCTGCTGCTGCAGCGCGTGGGCCTGGCGCTGGCGGGCGCCCCCGGCGACGCGATGCTGCGCGACGCGGCAGACGCGCTGCAGACCCATGTGAGCCTGGAGCCGCTGGACGCACTGGCCTGGGCGCAGCTGGCGCTTGTGTGGGAGAAGCTGGGCCAGCCGCTGCGCGCGGTGCGCGCCCAGGCGGAAACGCGGGCGGCTGCCGGCGACCTCAACGGCGCGATCGACCGCATGAGCTCCGGCCTGCGCCAGTCGCGCCGGCCGGATGCGGATCAGGTGGAAGCCGCCGTCATCGAGGCCCGGCTGCGCGCGCTCACCTACGAACGCCAGGCGCTGATGGGCGCGATGTACCCGGGCCGCTACATCCCGCCGGACGCGCGGCTGCCGGACTGAGCGCCCGCGCTCAGTCGGCCGGGAACAGCCGCTCGACGACCACGTCGATCACCATGCCGCACAGGCTGTAGATCAGCGAGCCGATCAGCGCCGCCCAGAAGCCGTTGACAGCCAGCCCAGGCAGCAGCGAGGCCGCCGCCCAGAAGGTGAGGGCGTTGATGACGAAGAGGAACAGGCCCAGCGTCAGCACGGTCACGGGCAGCGTCAGCAGCACGAGGATGGGCCGCACGACGGTGTTCAGCAGCCCGAGCACCAGCGCCGCGATGAGCGCCGAGGTGAAGCTCGTCACGACGACGCCCGCGTAGAGGTGCGCCACCAGCAGCAGCGCGCCAGCCAGCAACAGCCAACGGGTGAGTGTCTTCATGGCTGCCGAGCATACAAGCCGCGCTGGGCACGCAAATCATTCAATAGGAATCATTCGCATTCCTGTTACTATCCATGCCTGTCGTGTAAAGCCAGTTTGCTGACGCGCCCGCAGGGGTGGGCATCGCTGGCTGAGCGCCCACTTGCATTGCCGCCCGCGTGATTCCTGCCTCCAGCCTGCCTGCCTCCAGCCTGCCTGCCGACACCGCGCCGCCCGCTCCCCTGCGGCCCGTGGCGCTGCCGCCGCCGCCCGCGCGCGGCGATGAACTCGGCGCCGTGGGGCGGCGTGCCCTGGTGGGCGGCGTGCTCGCGGCCCACCTCGTCGGCGCCTGGGCGCTGATGCAGGTGGACGCCGTGCGCAGCGCCGTGGCCCAGGCTGTGCCGGTGCTGATGGTGGACATGATTGCGCCGCCGGAGCCCGCCAAGCCGCCGCCACCACCGCCCCCGGCACCGCCGCAGCGCGTGGCACCGACACCTGCGCCGGTGATCGCCGCCGCGCCAAGCCCCACGCCGGCACCCGTGGCCTTCGTGGCGCCGCCGCCCGAGCTGGCGCCGCCGGCACCGGTCAACGTCGCCCCGGCGCCCCCGGCACCGCCCGCCGTCGCACCCGCGCCGCCCGCGCCCGCCGGCCCGCGCCAGATTGCCCCCAGCGCCGTGCGCTACGTGAAGCTGCCGGAGCTGAACTTCCCGGCCCTGGCCAAGCGGGCCCGCGAGTCGGGCACCGTGGTGCTGCGCATCACCGTGGATGCCGAGGGTCGGCTGAAGGCCGCCACGGTGCAGCGCTCATCGGGCTTCGCGAGCATCGACCAGGCCGCGCTCAGCGACATCCGCAGCGCCCGCTTCGCGCCCTATCTGGAAGACGGCAAGCCCGTCGAATGGCAGACCCTGGCCCCGCTGGCCTACGAACTTTGACCGCTGACTGAGACCCTCATGGACGCCACCGCCATCACCGCCGCCGCACCCGCCCCCGGGTTCGGCCATTTCATCGCCCAGTCCGACGCCGTGGGCAAGTTCCTGCTGGGCGCGCTGGTGCTGATGTCGGTCATCTCCTGGGGCCTGATCATCGCCAAGGGCGTGTCGCAGTTCCTGCGCAACAAGCGCTCGACGAGCTTCCTGGACTTCTTCTGGAACGCGCGCAGCCTGGACGCGGTGCAGGCCGAGCTGAACACGCACGGCGCACACGACCCCTTCTCCCACCTCAGCGCCCACGCACTGCACGCCCAGGCCCACCACGCCCGCTACGGCGCGGCCAAGCTGAGCGAGGCCGGCACGGCCACCGACTTCATCACCCGCACCATCAAGAAGGTGCTGGACGAGGAAACCACGCGGCTGGAGTCCGGCCTGACGACGCTGGCCACCGTGGGCGCCACAGCGCCCTTCGTGGGCCTGTTCGGCACGGTCTGGGGCGTCTACCACGCACTGCTGGCCATCGGCATGAGCGGTGCCGGCACGCTGGACAAGGTGGCCGGCCCGGTGGGCGAGGCGCTCATCATGACCGGCATCGGCCTGGCCGTGGCCATCCCGGCCGTCATCGCCTACAACGCCTTCACGCGCAGCAACCGCGTGCTGTCGGCGCGGCTGGATGCCTTCGCCTACGAGCTGCACAGCTTCCTGACGCTGGGCGAGGCGCCGGGCGCCGCCGCACAGACCACGACCGTGCGCCCGCTCAAGCCGGCCGCCGCGCACTGAGGCCCGCGCCATGGCCTTTGCCTCCTTCGACAGCAAGCGCAGCAATGCGCCGGTCGCCGAGATCAACATGGTGCCGCTCATCGACGTGATGCTGGTGCTGCTGGTGATCTTCATCGTCACGGCGCCGCTGCTGACACACGCCGTCAAGCTGGACCTGCCCAAGGTCAGCTCCAAGGCCAACGAGATCAAGCCCGACAAGATCGAGTTCGCCATCGACGCCAGCGGCCAGCGCTACTGGAACGGCGAGACCGTCACGCGCGAACAAGCCCAGGCGCGCTTCCTCGCCGAAGGCCGCAAGCCCGTGCAGCCCGAGATCCACCTGCGCGCCGACCAGGAGGTGGCCTACAAGGCCGTCGCCCAGACGCTGGCCGATGCCTCCAAGGCCGGCTTGAGCAAGGTCGGCTTCGTCAGCGAACCGGAGCGCTGACACCTCCAACCGCCGGCGTCGCGCCGCTGCGACGCCAAGCCCCTACAGGCCAAAGTTCATTTGCCTTAGTAAATGCGAATTATTAGCATTTGCATATCGCGTCAATCCTGACGCCCCGTCCCACCGCCGCCCCAGGCGCCGCACGCCGATGCGCTGCCCGCCTGAGCGGGTCGGCCCGCCATCCCCTCGGAGACTTCCCCATGTCCATGATCAAGAGCCGCAAGCACAAGCTTGCTCCCCACGCCCTGGCCGCGCTGGCCGCCAGCCTGAGCCTGCCCGTGGTCGCCCAGCAGGCCGACGCCGCCAAGAAGGACGAAGCCGCGCTGCCCACCGTCAAGGTGCAGGCCGCCAAGGACGTGCCGTTCAAGGCCGACGTCAGCGCGTCGTCCAAGATCACCCAGCCGCTGCTGGAGACGCCCAAGACCATCCAGGTCGTGAAGAAGGAAACCCTTCAGGAGCAGGGCGCCGTCTCGCTGATGGAAGCGCTGCAGAACACCCCCGGCATCACGATGCAGCTGGGCGAGAACGGCAACACCTCGGCTGGCGACACCTTCCAGATGCGTGGCTTCGCGCTGCAAACGTCCACCTTCGTGGACGGCATCCGCGACCTGGGTGCCGTCACGCGCGACGTGTTCAACCTGGAGCAGATCGAGATCGTGAAGGGCCCGTCCGGTTCGGACACGGGCCGCGGCGCCAGCGCCGGCTACATCAACCTGATCAGCAAGCTGCCGCAGCGCGACAACATCACCGACGCCACCCTCACGCTGGGTGACGCCAGCCGCAAGCGCGCCACGCTGGACACCAACTACCGCCTCGGCGAAGGCACGGCCGTGCGCCTGAACGTGATGACGCAGGACTACGGCACGCCGGGCCGCGACGCCATCGACAAGAAGGGCTGGGCCATCGCGCCGTCCATCGCCTTCGGCCTGGGCACGCCGACGCGCTTCTTCGTCTACTCGCAGCACGCCCGCCAGGACAACACGCCCGACGGCGGCATCTCGACCGTCGGCTTCCCCGGCTTCGGCCAGGTCTTCGCGAACAACGCCACCGTGCAGTCGGCCCTGCTGGCCGCGCCGCGCGCCAACACGAGCAACTACTACGGCAGCACCAACGACTACGAGAAGGTCGAGGCCGACATGGTCACGGCCAAGCTGGAGATGGACCTGGGCAGCGGCACCACCGTGCGCAACATCTCCCGCTACGGCCGCACGCACATGGACCGCGTGATGACCGGCGTGAACGGCATCACCGCCGCCACCGGCACCGGCGCCACCGCCGTGCTGCTGCCGCAGGCGCAATGGACCATCGCCCGCTCGCGCCAGCGCGTGGACCAGACCAACGAGATCCTGGCCAACCAGACCAGCCTGAACACCAGCTTCACAACCGCCGGCATCAAGCACGACCTGGCCACCGGCATGGAGCTGATGGTCGAGCGCCAGCTGTCGCGCGGCACGACCACCGGCAGCACCGCCACGACCACCGTGGTGCTGAACGGCCAGACCATCGCCGCCATCAGCAATCCGGCCGCCAACCTCTACGCGCCCAACAGCGCCGACGTCCTGGGCACGCCGCTGCTCACCGGCGCCGACACCGAGGGCAAGACCTTCACGCAGGCGCTCTACGCCTTCGACACCATCACGCTGAACGACCAGTGGAAGCTCAACGCCGGCCTGCGCGTGGAGCACTACACCACCACCACCAACACCGGCACGCTGGTGACCGGTGGCACGGGCGGCAACCTGGCCACCTACCAGTCGCGCGGCTATGGCGTCGGCGCCATCGTGCCGACCAACCTGAGCGCCTCCGACTGGCTGACCAGCTGGAACCTGGGCGCCGTCTACAAGCTGGCCCCCAACGCCACGGTGTACGGCTCGGTCGCCAACTCGCTGACGCCGCCGGCCAGCACCAACTTCACGCTGGCCGCCACCGGTCAGCAGGCCGGCACCGCCGAGCCGCAGGAGGCCACCAACTACGAGCTGGGCACCAAGTGGGAGCTGCTGGACAAGCGCCTGAACCTCAGCGCCGCGCTGTACCGCAGCGAGAACGACAAGCAGGTCACGCAGGACCCGGTCACGCTGGCCAGCGTGCAGGGCGGCAAGACCCGCGTGGAAGGCATCGAGCTGGCCGCCGTCGGCCAGATCACGAACTTCTGGCAGGTCACCGCCGGTCTGCAGACCATGAAGACCAAGCAGATCAACCAGCAGAGCTTCAGCACCACCAACGGCGTCACCACCGCCACGGTGACGGAAGGCGTGCGCTGGTCGCCCGAGTTCTCGGCCACGCTGTGGACGTCCTACCAGTGGAATGACCTGACCGTCGGCGGCGGCGTGCGCCACACCGGCGAGCAAAAGCGCGTCATCACCGCGCTGGCGGCCGGCGCCACGCCGGGCAACACGCCCAACATCCCCGCCTACTCGGTGGTGGACGTGATGGCCGCGTACCGCCTGTCCAAGAACGTGAACCTGCAGCTCAACGTCGCCAACCTGACCGACAAGGTCTACATGGCCGCGCTGAACAACGGGGGCTCGCGCCTGTTCCTGGGCACGCCGCGCTCGGTCACGCTGACCGGCCGCTTCTCGTTCTGATGCCCGCCTCCCGCTAGCCAACACCAGCCCGCGTCGACCGCCGCGTCGGCGCGGGCCTGGCCACTTCAGCCATGCTTCTCCACATTCCTGCTGTCCTGAGCAAAGCCGACGTGCGCGAGATGCGCCGCGGCCTGGATGCCGCCGACTGGACCGACGGCCGCGAGACCGTCGGCGCCCAGGGCGCCCAGGTCAAGCGCAACCGCCAGCTGCCCGTGGGCCACCCGCTGGGCCAGCAGATCGGCGATCACATCCGCCAGGTGCTGGCACGCCACCCGCTGTTCATCTCGGCCGCGCTGCCCGTGCGCACGCTCAGCCCCCTGTTCAACCGCTACGAAGGCGGCGAGCACTACGGCCTGCACGTGGACGGCGCCATCATGCGCCAGGCCGGCAGCGATCACCCCCTGCGCAGCGACGTCTCCACCACCGTCTTCCTGAGCGAGCCCGACGAGTACGACGGCGGCGAGCTCATCGTCGTCGACACCTATGGCGAGCACGAGGTCAAGCTGGCGGCCGGCGACATGGTCGTCTACGCCAGCAGCAGCCTGCACCGCGTCGAGCCCGTCACGCGCGGCGCCCGCGTGTGCTCCTTCTTCTGGACGCAAAGCATGGTGCGCGACGACGGCCGCCGCACCATGCTGTTCGAACTCGACCAGGCCATCCAGCGCCTGCGCGCCCGCCTGGGCGACGACGCCGACACCCAGGCCCTGACCCACCACTATCACAACCTGCTGCGGCAGTGGGCCGAGCTGTGAGCGCCGCCAAGCACCGCGCCGGCTGGCTCAAGCAACTGCACACCTGGCACTGGATCAGCTCGGCCATGTGCCTGGTCGGCATGATGCTGTTCGCCATCACCGGCATCACGCTCAACCACGCCAGCAGCATCGAGGCCAAGCCGCAGATCGTGCAGCGCCAGCTGCAGCTGCCCGCCGAACTGCTGCCGCTGGTGCACGCCACCAGCGACGCCGCCGACGAGAACAAACCCCTGCCCGCCGCGCTGCAGGCCTGGATGGGCCGCACGCTGGAACGCAGCTTCGACGCCACGCTCGCCGCCGAATGGACGGCCGACGAGATCTACCTCGCCCAGCCCCGCCCGGGCGGCGACGCCTGGCTGCGCATCGACCGCCGCAGCGGCGCCGCCGAGTACGAGTCCACCGACCGCGGCTGGATCTCCTACCTGAACGACCTGCACAAGGGCCGCCACGCCGGCACGGCCTGGAGCTGGTTTCTCGACCTCTTCGCCATCGCCTGCCTGGTGTTCTGCATCACCGGGCTGCTGATCCTGAAGTACCACGCCACCCACCGCCCCAGCACCTGGCCGCTGGTGGGCATCGGCTTTGTGCTGCCGGCGCTGCTGGCACTGCTGCTCATCCACTGAATCTTTTCTGCAAGCGAGAACCGTCATGACACGTCGTTGCCTCACCCCCACCCTCACCGCCATCGGCGCGCTGGGCGCCCTGAGCGTCGGCAGCTCCGCCTGGGCCGCCACCGTGCAGCTCAAGATCGAAGTGCCGCGCCTGAACGTCGCCGAGTACCACAAGCCCTACATCGGCGTGTGGCTGGAGAAGGCCGGCGAGCCCGGCGCCGCCGCGCAGCTGGCCGTCTGGTACGACCTGAAGAAGCCCAACAACGGCGGCACCAAGTGGCTGAAGGACATGCGCCAGTGGTGGCGCCAGGGCGGCCGCGAGCTGAGCATGCCGGTGGACGGCGTCAGCGGCGCCACGCGCGCGCCCGGCGAGCATGTGCTGTCGCTGGACAAGCACCCCAACCTCGCCAAGCTGCCGGCCGGCCAGTACGAGCTGGTCATCGAATCCAGCCGTGAAGCCGGCGGCCGCGAGGTGCAGCGCATCCCCTTCACCTGGCCCGTCAAGACCGCCGCCGAGGCCAAGGCCCAGGGCGAGCACGAGCTCGGCGCCGTGCAACTGACCGTCAAGCCCTGACCCCGAGGAGACCCGCATGAACATCACTGCCCGTATCGCCCCGCTCGCCCTAGCACTGTCGGCCGCGCTGCTCGCAGGCGCTGCCCAGGCCCACCAGACCTGGCTGCTGCCCAACCAGACCCAGTTCAACGCCGGCCGCGAAGCCCCCGTCGCGGCCTTCGACGCCGCCGTGTCGGAAGACCTCTTCATCTTCGAGCGCGCCATCAAGCTTGACGTGCTGCGCATCACCGGCCCCGATGGCAAGCCGCTGGAGGCCGAGAACCGCGTCGCCTCGCGCCACCGCGAGAGCTTCGAGCTCAAGCTGCCGCTGGACGGCACCTACCGCATCAGCAACGTCAGCCAGGCCATCATGGGCAGCTACAAGCAGGGCACGGAGACCAAGCGCTTCCGCACCACGCCGGCCACCCTCGCCAAGGACGTACCGGCCGATGCCGAGATCACCAGCTTCGCCGTCACCACCACGCGCCAGCAGACCTTCGTGACGCGCGAGCAGGCCGGCAAGACCGTGTTCGCGCCCGAAGGCGACGGCCTGGAGCTGCTGCCGCTGGGCCCCGTCACCGACCTCAGCCACGGCGACACCACGCGCTTTCGCGTGCTGCTGGACGGCAAGCCGCTGGCCGGCGCCACGCTGCGCCTGCTGCGCGACGGCAACCGCTACCGCTACAAGCTCGGCGAGCAGCCGCTCAAGAGCGACGACCAAGGCGAGTTCAGCGTCACCTGGACCGAGCCCGGCCGCTACCTGATCGGCGCCAACCACGGCGAGCGCCCCGCGCCAGGCCAGCCGCAGGGCACGCGCGAGAAGCCGCTGCAGCGCGCCAGCCTGGCCGCCACCTTCGAAGTGCTGCCCAAGTAAATGACGCCAGCCACCGACCTCGCGCCCCGCGTGCTGGTGCCGCTCGCCATCCGTGGCGAGCCGCCGGCCTGGGGCCAAGTCGTCCATGCGCTGCAGGGGCAGAGCATGGGCACGACCTGGTCGGTGCGCTGCGTGGGCCCGGCCTCGCTGCGGCTGGAGGCCATCGAGGCCGTCATCACCGCAGCGCTGGACGACGTCATCGCGCAGATGAGCCACTGGGAGCCCGGCTCCGCGCTGAGCCGCTTCAATGCGGCGCCTGCGGGCCATGTGCAGGCTCTGCCCGCCGGCTTCGCCACCGTTATCGACGCCGCGCTGCGCGTGGCCAGCGCCAGCGACGGCGCCTACGACCCCGGCGCCGGAGAACTCGTCGCGCTGTGGGGCTTCGGCCCGGCCGGCCTGCGGCTGCGCCACGACGACCCCGGCTTCACGCTGCCCACCGACGCCGAAGTCGCCGCCGCCCAGCGTGACTGGCGCGCACTGCGCTGGGACGGCCCGCAGCGCCGGCTGACCCAGCCCGGCGGCGTGCGGCTGGACCTGTCGGCCATCGCCAAGGGCCATGCGGTAGACCGCGTGGCCGACGCGCTGGCGGAATGCGGCCTGCCGGACCACCTCGTCGAGATCGGCGGCGAGCTGCGCGGCGCCGGCCTCAAGCCCGACGGCCAGCCCTGGTGGGTGGACCTGGAACCGCCCGCCCCCGACTGCGGCCTGGCGCCCGTGCGCCTGGCGCTGCACGGCCTGGCCATCGCCACCTCGGGCGACTACCGCAAGCACTTCACCACGGCCGACGGCCGGCGCCTGCCGCACACGCTGGACCCGCGCAGCGGCCGGCCCATCACGCACGGCATGGCCTCGGTCAGCGTCGTGCACGACAGCGCCATGTGGGCCGACGCCTGGTCCACCGCGCTGACCGTGCTCGGCCCCGAGGCCGGCCTTGCGCTGGCGCAGGCACAAGGCCTGGCCGCCCTGCTCGTCTGGCGCGAGGCCGATGGCCGCTTCGCCGAGGCCTGGACGCCTGCGCTGCAGGACCTCGCGCTGTGATCGCCGGCCGCCTGCCGCTGGCGATCGCGCTGATCGCCCTGTACCTGCTGCTGTGCGCCGCCGTCGCCTGGCGGCACCGCCGCCAGCTGCAGGCACAGGCCCGCACCGCCGCGCAGCTGCTGCCGGCGGCCGACGGCAGCGCGCCGATGCTGGTGCTGCACGCCAGCCAGACCGGCCAGGCCGAGGAGCTCGCACTGCAGACCGCACGCGCGCTGCACCTGGCCGGCCAGCCCGTGCGCCTGGCCGCGCTGGGCAGCCTGCGCCCCGACGAGCTGCGCGGCGCGACCCACGCGCTGCTCATCGCCAGCACCTACGGCGAGGGCGACCCGCCCGACGCCGCCACGCCCTTCTGGCGCGCCGCGCTGGACGGCAGCACCGACCTGAGCGGCCTGCGCTACGGCCTGCTCGCGCTGGGCGACCGCAGCTACCAGCAGTTCTGCGGCTTCGGCCAGGCGCTGGACGACTGGCTGCGGCGCAGCGGCGCCAACCCGCTGTTCGAGCGCATCGACGTGGACCGCAGCGACGCCGCCGCGCTGGACCACTGGCGCCACCAGCTCAGCCACCTCGCCGGCACGGCCGACCTGCCGGCCTGGGAGGAAGCGCCTTTCGAGCCCTGGCAGCTGGCCGCGCGCCAGCACCTCAACCCCGGCAGCGCCGGCGGCGGCGTGTTCCATCTCGAACTCACGCCCCCGCCGGGCCAGCCCCTGCCCGACTGGCAGGCCGGCGACCTCGCGCAGGTGCAACACGCCGACGAGCCCGGCCAGCCGCGCGAATACACCATCGCCTCGCTGCCCGCCGACGGCCGCCTGCACCTCATGGTGCGCCAGACCCGCCGCGAGGACGGCCGCCCGGGCCTGGCCTCCGGCTGGCTCACGCACGATGCGCAGCCTGGCGATGCCATCGCGCTGCGCGTGCGCAGCCACGCGAGCTTCCGCATCGGCGACAACGCGCAGCGGCCGCTCATCCTCGTCGGCAACGGCACCGGCCTGGCCGGGCTGCGCGCCCACCTCAAGGCCCGCGCCGGCGCCGGCGCGCCGCCCGCCTGGCTGCTGTACGGCGAACGCCAGGCCGCGCACGACGCCCATTACGACGCCGAGCTGCAGGCCTGGGCCGCGCAAGGCCTGCTCGCGCGCCTGGACCGCGCCTACTCGCGCGACGCGCCGCAGCCCCGCTACGTGCAGCACCTGCTGGCCGAGCAGGCCGCATTGCTGCGCGACTGGGTCGCCCGCGACGCCGCCGTCTACGTGTGCGGCAGCCTGCAGGGCATGGCCGGCGCGGTCGATGCGGTGCTGCGCGAGACCCTCGGCGACAGCGCCGTCGACCACCTGATCGGCCAGGGCCGCTACCGCCGCGACGTGTACTGAACCCGGTGGCCACGGGCCTGTGGTGATGCAGGCCCGCGACAACCCCGATGTTTCCTGGGCTCGTACGCGTTTTCTCCTGGGAGAAATCCTTCTCTTCCCCTATGGAGCGCAGTACCATCGCCGCCGCAGGGTGCTAGAGAGTATTGAAGGCTTACGCGGCCTTCACCCGGACCCGGCACATCAACAACTTTTGATGGAGTGAATCGACATGGCAACTGCGAAGAAGGCCGCGCCCGCAAAGAAGGCGGCAGCACCGGCGAAGAAGGCCGCCCCGGCGAAGACGGCGGCTGCGCCCGCGAAGAAGGCAGCGGCCCCGGCCAAGAAGGCCGCCGCTCCCGCGAAGAAGGCAGCTCCGGCCAAGAAGGCCGCAGCGCCCGCCAAGAAGCGCACGCCCAACGCCGCCTTCATGAAGGCCCTGACCCCCAGCGCTGCGCTGGCAGCCATCGTCGGCGCAGCCCCGCTGCCGCGCACCGACGTGACCAAGAAGGTCTGGGAATACATCAAGAAGAACAAGCTGCAGGACGAACTGCAGAAGCGCGTCATCAACGCCGACGCCAAGCTGAAGGAAATCTTCGGTAAGGCCAAGGCCGACATGTTCGAGATGACCAAGCTGATCAACAGCCACCTGAAGTGATGCGGCGCCGCGCGAGCGGCACCTTGAGCAAAGCCCGGCACTGCCGGGCTTTTTCTTTGGTGGCAGCCGTCGCGCTCAGCGCGGCTGGGCGGGCCGGGAGGCCAGCAATTCCCGCAACCCGGCCTGCAGCTGCAACACGTCGATAGGCTTGAGCCAGTAGGCGTCAAAGCCGGCCTCGCGGGCCGCGCGCACGGTGTCCGGCGGATCGTCAGCCGACAACGCCACCCAGCGGGCGCCGGCCAGTGCCGCCGACAGCGCCGCATCAGCGGCCACACGGGTGCGCAGCTCGATGCCCGTCATGTCGCTGAGGTTCATGTCCACCAGCAGCACATCGGGCCGGCATTGCGCCAGCGCCGCCAGCGCGTCCTCGCCACTGTCCGCACAGCGCAGCGCCAGTTCCGGCATCAGCCGGAAGACCTCTTCCATCAGGATCAGATGGATGCGGTCGTCTTCGACATAAAGCACCAGCGGCGAGGCGCGGTCGGACATGGCGGAACGGGGGTAGCTACTGCGGTCGGCACGATAGCAGCAATGCCGCCGCCGGCCGGCGCGCCTCGTTTCCCTGGTTTGCGTGACATTTCGCACCGCGGCCACACCCCCTCTTCGAGGGTCTGCCACGCGGAAAAACCCTGCTTATCCCTAACATTTAGGACATGCGCCCGACCCTGGGCGTCAATTCCTTGTTCGGGCCCCTTGATGTCCTTGATTGCCACGCTTGCTCTTGCCGTCTCTGCCGGCACCACGCTGCCCCAGTGCAACTGGGACCGCCCGGGCGCCAACCCCTTCATGGGCGACGTGGTGGCGGCCGTGGACCGCTACCAGGACATCCCGGCCGCCACCCGCGAGAAGCTCAAGGCGCGCATGAAGGCGCGCAGCTATGACGACATTGCCGTTATCGAGCGCGACGCCATCAAGGGCCAGGGCCGCACCGAATACGCGCCCGAGATCAGCGAGATGCACTTCGGGCCGGGCGCTGTCTGCAAGACGGTGACGCGCACCAAGTGGACGGCCAAGACCCAGGAACGCGGCCTGGTGTACTGCGAGGACGGCCAGTGCATCCTGGTGCCCACGGTCTGCCGCAACGTCAGCCGCATCAAGCGCCTGGAGAAACCGGCCGCCGTGGCGCCGTCGGGCGCTGGCAACGTGGCCTCGGCCACGCGCGAAGCCGACAACAACAACACGCCGCTGGAGTTCGAGGCCCCGGGTGCCGGCCCGATGGCGGCGGCCGCGCCGGACAGCTTCGCCCAGCAATCGGGCGTGCCGGCGCTGGCCAGCAGCAGCGGCGCCAACAGCGGCGGCGGCAGCCTGATCGGTGGCGGCGGCCCGGCTGGCGGTGGCGCGCGCACCGCGGGCGGTGGCCTGCCATCGTTGGTGGACCTGGGCACGCCGACGCTGCCGCCGGGCACCATCCGCGTCGCCGAAGTGCCGCCCATCACGCCGGCCGTGCCGGAGCCCAGCACCTGGGGCATGGCCGCACTCGGCCTGCTGCTGCTGGGCTGGCGCGCCCGCCGCGGGGCTGCGCCCCGCGCCTGATCACCGCTTCAGCAGCGGCGCCAGGTAGCGCCCCGTGTGGCTGGCCTCGCAGGCCGCCACGTCTTCCGGCGTGCCGGCCACCAGCAGCGTGCCGCCGCCCGCACCGCCTTCCGGGCCCATGTCGATGAGCCAGTCGGCCGTCTTGATGACGTCCAGGTTGTGCTCGATGACGACGATGGTGTTGCCGGCGTCGCGCAGCTGGTGCAGCACCTTCAAGAGCAGTGCAATGTCGGCGAAGTGCAGGCCGGTGGTGGGCTCGTCCAGGATGTAAAGCGTGCGGCCGGTGTCGCGCTTGGAGAGTTCCAGCGCCAGCTTCACCCGCTGCGCCTCGCCGCCGGACAGCGTGGTCGCGCTCTGGCCCAGCTTCACGTAGCCCAGGCCCACGTCCAGCAGGGTCTGCAGCTTGCGCGCCAGCGTGGGCACGGCGTTGAAGAGCTGGAAGGCGTCTTCCACCGTCATGTTCAGCACGTCGGTGATGTTCTTGCCCTTGTAGAGCACCTCCAGCGTTTCGCGGTTGTAGCGCCGGCCCTGGCACACGTCGCAGGGCACGTAGACGTCGGGCAGGAAGTGCATCTCCACCTTCAGCACGCCGTCACCCTGGCAGGCCTCGCAGCGGCCGCCGGCCACGTTGAAGCTGAAGCGGCCCGGCCCGTAGCCGCGCTCGCGGGCGGTGGGCATCTCGGCGAACAGCTCGCGGATGGGCGTGAACAGGCCCGTGTACGTGGCCGGGTTGGAGCGCGGCGTGCGCCCGATGGGCGACTGGTCGACGTTGATGACCTTGTCGAACGCGTCCAGGCCCTCAATCTCGTCGTGCGCCTCGGGGTCGGCGTGGCTTTGGTACAGCTTCTTGGCGACGGCGGCGTACAGCGTGTCGTTCACCAGCGTGCTCTTGCCCGAGCCGGACACGCCGGTCACGCAGGTCAGCACGCCGACCGGGATGTCCACCGTCACACCCTTGAGGTTGTTGCCCCGGGCGTTGACGATGCGCAGGGTCTGCCCCTCGGGCGCGGTGTGGCGCGTGGCCGGCACCTCGATGCGCGCAGCGCCGCTGAGATACCGGCCGGTGGGTGAGTTCGGGTTGGCGGCCACCTCATCGGGCGTGCCCTGGGCCATCACGCGGCCGCCGTGCACGCCGGCGCCGGGGCCGAGGTCCAGCACCCAGTCGGCGGCGCGGATCGCGTCTTCGTCGTGTTCCACCACCAGCACCGAGTTGCCCAGGTCGCGCAGCCGGCGCAGCGTGGCGATGAGCCGATCGTTGTCGCGCTGGTGCAGGCCGATGCTGGGTTCGTCCAGCACGTACATCACGCCGGTCAGGCCCGAACCGATCTGGCTGGCCAGCCGGATGCGCTGCGCCTCGCCGCCGGAGAGCGTGTCGGCGCTGCGGTCCAGGCTCAGGTAGTTCAGGCCCACATCGTTCAAGAAGCGCAGGCGCGACGCGATCTCGCGAATCACCTTGTCGCCGATGTCGGCCTTGTTGCCCTTGAGCTTCAGGCCCTCGAAGTAGTGCAGGCACTCACGCAGCGTCGAATGCTCCACCTCGTAGATGGGCCGGCCGCGCGTGCCGGCGGGCGCGTCGGCGGGCTGCAGCACGACGTTGCGCGCCTCGCGGCGCAGGCGCGAGCCCTCGCAGTGCGGGCAGGGTTTGGCGGCCATGTAGCGCGCCAGGTCCTCGCGCACGGCCGTCGAGTCGGTCTCCTTGTAGCGGCGCGACAGCGTCGGCAGGATGCCTTCAAAGGCATGACTGCGCTTGACCGAGCGCTTCTTGCCGCTGGCCGTCTCGGCCTGGTAGGTGAAGGCGATCTCGGTCTCGCCCGAGCCATGCAGCAGCACCTGCTGGACGTCAGCGGGCAAGCTGTCCCACGGCGCTTCCACGTCGAAGCTGTAGTGCGCGGCCACCGCCTCCAACATGGAGAAGGTGTAGGGGTTGCGGCGGTCCCAGCCCTTCACCGCGCCGCTGGCGAGGCTGAGCGTGGGAAAGGCCACCACGCGGTCCTCGTCGAACACCGTGACCTGGCCCAGGCCCTCGCAGCTGGGGCAGGCGCCCACCGGCGAATTGAAGGAGAACAGGCGCGGCTCCAGCTCAGGCAGCGAGTACGAGCACACCGGGCAGGCGAACTTGCTGGAGAACAGCGTGGTCTCGCTGTTGTCCATGTTCATCACCAGCGCGCGGCCGTCGGCCAGGCGCAGCGCGGCCTCGAAGCTCTCGGCCAGGCGCTGGCGCAGGCTGTCGGCGCTGTCATGGCGCAGCTTGATGCGGTCGATGACGACGTCGATGTCGTGCTTCTCCGCCTTCTTCAGCGCCGGAATGTCAGGCACCTCGACGGTGGCACCATCCACGCGAAAGCGCACATAGCCCTGGGCCTGCAGGTCCTGGAACAGCTCGACGAACTCGCCCTTGCGGTCGCGCACCACGGGCGCCAGCAGCATCAGCTTGCTCTCGTCGGGCATGGCCAGCACCGCGTCCACCATCTGGCTCACGCTCTGCGCCTCCAGCGGCAGGTCGTGGTCGGGGCAGAAGGGCGTGCCGGCGCGGGCGTAGAGCAGGCGCAGGTAGTCGTGGATCTCGGTGACGGTGCCCACGGTCGAGCGCGGGTTGTGGCTGGTGGCTTTTTGCTCGATGGAGATGGCCGGCGACAGGCCCTCGATGACGTCCACATCGGGCTTGTCCATCAGCTGCAGGAACTGCCGCGCGTAGCTGGACAGGCTCTCCACGTAGCGCCGCTGGCCCTCGGCGTACAGCGTGTCGAAGGCCAGCGACGACTTGCCCGAGCCCGACAGGCCGGTGATGACCACCAGCGAGTGCCGCGGCAGGTCGACGTCGATGTTCTTCAGGTTGTGCGTGCGCGCGCCGCGCACGCGGATGAAACGGGATTCGGGGGACTGCGGATGGGACATGGCGGCGCCTGCAAGCGAACCGGCCATGATAGGCGCGGCGCTTCATCCCGGCTTGCCGCAGCTCACCATGCCCCGCCTGCGGTTCATCGCAAGCGCCTCGCGGCGCCCGGCGCGGCTGCGCACACTGCCTGCCATCGACACCGCGATTCCGCCGTGCGAACACCAGGAGAAACCACCATGAAGACCACCGTTCTGATCCAGGCCGCTGCCATCGCCGCCTTTGCCTTCACCGCCCTGGCCGCCAGCGCCGCCCCGCAGACCGTGCACCAGCTGCCGCGCGTCGTCGTCACCGGCACCGCCGTCAAGACCGTGGTGCAGCTGCCTCGCGTCGTCGTGACCGGCTACGCGCAGCGCGAGGTGGCCCAGCTGCCGCGCGTGACCGTCACGGCCCGCCGCGCCTGAGCTGCATGCGCACCCGTCGCATGTCGTCACCACGAGCCGAGTCGCCGGCGCAGCAGGCCCGTGGCCGGGGCTGCGCCGCCGAGTCGGCTTGTCAATTTGCGTAAAAAGTCACAGCTCTGAAAGACAATCCGGGCTTCGTCATCGGAGCCCGCTTGTGAAAGAAGAGTTGCGCAAACGCCGTTCGTGGCTGGACGGCTTCATGGCCTACCCCGCGCCGGCGGGCCTGGGCGAGACCCAGCTTCGCGACAACATCATCCTGCTGGACCAGGCGCTCTACGCGCTGTGGAACCTCGGCGACAACCTGCTGTTCGGCTGGACGCCCGAGGCCCGCGGGCTGCGCGTCATCGTCGCGCCGCACCCGCTGCTGACCGAGTTCGCGCTGGGCGACGGCAGCCTGCCGCCCGCCGAGCTGACGCGCCGCGCCCGGCTGCTGGACAAGCTGCTGTCCAATCAGGAACACCTCGAGGCCGCCGAGTTTGACCGCGTCGCCAGCGCGCTGGACGTGCAGCCCCGCCTGATCGAGCTGCCGTTCGCGCCCGAGGACGGCCTGGGCCTGCCGCTGATCGCTGCCATCGCCGCGCGCTACGGCGTGCGCCTGGTGGAAGACCGCGCCGTCATCCTGTTCGACGCCGTCGGCTTCTCGCTGCTCACGCCGCTGCAGCAGGTGGTGCAGCTCAACAGCCTGTCCTGCTCCGTCAACGCCGCCTACGCCAAGCTGCTGGACCGCGAGATCAACATCAACTTCGCCCGCACCACCACGGGCGACGGCTTCTACATCTGGAACCGCATGCGCGGCGTGGAGGCCAACGTCGAGCTGTACCAGCTGATGCAGTTCATCCTGGCCGACAACGCGCTGGCCCAGGAGCGCGCGACGCGGCCCGAGTCCGTGCCGCGGCTGCGCGCCTGCTTCCACGTCGGCTCGCACTACGAGTTCTACCAATCCGAGGGCCTGAACCCGACCTCGTTCAGCTACTTGGTGGGCCAGGTGACCATCGAGCTGGCGCGCATGATCGACAACGCCCAGCCCGGCCAGATCCTGGTGGGCAAGTTCAACACGCTGATGCACGACGCCACCACCGGCGAAGACGTGCGCATCGACAGCCTGGACTTCGTCGAGCGCACCCGCGCGCCGCTGCGCAGCCTCAACGGCCTGCGGCTGGCCGGCTCCGAGGTCGACGAGATCGCCTGCTACCTGACCGGCCGGCGTGACAGCACCGGGCTGTGGGGCATCAGCGAGTACCAGATCGCCGACAAACATGGCCTGATCCACCGCGTCTACAACGCCAAGATCAACATCCACCGCCGCAACGGCGAGCCCATCTACCTGGGCCTGCGCGAGGAAGACCTGCCGGCCACCGTGGCCCGCACCGTGGCCGAGCCCGACCTGCACCCGCTGCACGCCTGAGCGGCGCGCCGGTCATGTCTAGAGCCCGGCCCCCACTCGCGCCCGATCTCGGCGAAAGCGGGGGCGGCAGCCGCTAGCATCCCGGGCGTTGTGACTCTGCCCCCTGCCTCCACCGCCACCGGCCCCCAGGCCGCAGGCCAGCGCCGCCTGCTGACGCTGCTGTTCGTCGACCTCAGCGGCTCCACCGCGATGGCCGAGTGGATGGAGGCCGAGCATTACGCCGCCATGCTGGCGGCCCTGCGCGACCTGTACGAGCGCATCGTGCCGCACCACGGCGGCGTCATCGCGCGCATCCAGGGCGACGGCATGCTGGCCGTGTTCGGCCACCCCGAGGTGCGCGAGGACGACGGCCGCCGCGCGACCGAGGCCGCGCTGGAGCTGCACGCCGCCGTGCGCGGCCTGCGCCCGCCCGGCCCGCTGCCCGCCGACTTTCCCGGCCTGACGCTGCACAGCGGCATCCACGCCGGCATCGTGCTCGTGGGCGAGGGTGACCAGATGCGCGGCCGCTTCGAGCTGCTGGGCAATGCGCCCAACATCGCCGCCCGCCTGAGCGAAGCCGCCAAGCGCGACGAGATCATCGCCAGCGAGGAGAGCCTGGGCCTGCAGGCGCAGTTCTTCGTGACCGGGCCGCGCTTCTCGCTGCAGCTGCGCGGCCGCGCCACGCCGCTGGCGGCCTACCGCGTGCTGGGCCGCGCCGATGTGAGCCGCCGCTACGAGGCCAGCATGCGGCGCGGGCTGGCGCCCTTCGTGGGCCGCGGCGACGAACTGGCCGCGCTGTCGGCCGGGCTAGCCGCCGCGCTGTCCGGCCAGACCCGCTGGCTGGGCCTGCGCGCCGGCGCCGGCGTGGGCAAGACCCGGCTCATCGAGGAGTTCCTGCGCCACGTCGTCGACCAGGCCGAACAGCCTTTCCACATTCACCGCGGCTACTGCGAGAGCTACCTCAGCGCCGAGCCGCTGCAGCCCTTCCTGCAGATGCTGCGCGCGATGGACGGCATGCCCGACGCGCCGCCCGAACTGGCCGAAGCCCAGGCCAGCGCCGCGCCGCAACGCGCCGATGCGCTGCTGCACCTGCTGCTCGCGCTGGCCCGGCGCATGCCTCAGCTGGTGTTCATCGACGACCTGCAATGGGCCGACGACGCCTCACTGCGCCTGCTGCACCGGCTGCGCACCACCGCCGAGCGCCAGGGCCTGCCGCTGCTGCTGCTCACCGCCAGCCGCCCGCAGCCTGGCGGCAGCGGCCTGGGCGCGCATGACGACCATGCCCAGCAGCTCATCACGCTGCCGCCGCTGACGGACTGCGAGTCCGCCCACGCCGTGCAGCAGCTGCTGCCCCAGGGCGACCCCTTCATCGCCGCCGAGGTGCGCCGCCACGCCGGCGGCAACCCGCTGTTCATCGAAGAGCTGTGCCACGCCGCGGCCGACGCGGGCGCCAGCCTGGTGGCGGGGCAGAGCAGCGCCGCGTGGCTGGCGGCGCTGGTGGAGTCGCGCATGGGCCGGCTGCCACCCGAGCAGGCGCGCCTGGTGCGCCTCGCCGCCGTCATCGGCACGGTCATCCCGGTGTGGCTGCTCGAAGCCCTCAGCGGCTGCGGCGAGCAGCACCCTGACGTGCGCGCGCTGGCCGCGCAGGACTTCATCTTCCCGGACCAGAGCCCCGGCCTGCTGCGCTTCAAGCACGGCATCACGCGCGATGTCGTCTACGAGGCCACCGGCCTGCACGAGCGCCAGGCGCTGCACCGGCGCATCAGCACCGAGTTGACTGCCCGCGGCGGCGCCGAGCTGCACGAGCAGCTCGCCTACCACGCCGCCGCCGCCAACGACTGGCCGGCCGCCGGCCTGCATGCCGAGGCCGCGGGCGACCAGGCCCTGGCCGCGTCGGCGCTGGACCGCGCCAAGAAGCAGTTCCGCGCCGCGCTGGCGGCGCTGGAGTTCCTGCCCGACGGCGACGACGCCGGGCGTGGCCGCCGCCGCCGCTGGATCAGCGTCGCGCAGCGGCTGGGCATGGCCTGCGTGTTCGACGCCTCGCAGGACGACCTACGCGTGCTGCGCCATGCCGCCCAGCTGGCCCAGGCCGATGGCGACGCCGGCGTCATCGCCCGCACCGAGTACTGGCTGGCCTATGTGGGCTACGCGCTCGGCGAGACGCGCGACAGCCTGCGCCACGCGCGCGCCGCCGTCGAGCAGGCCCAGCAGTGTGGCGACCACGCGCTGCTGGCCCAGCTGCCCGGCACCGTGGGCCAGCTGCAGGCCGCCGCGGCCGACTACGCCCAGGCCATGCCCATGCTGGACCTGGCCATCCAGCGCCAGCGCCCGCGCGCCAGCAAGAACGCCGTCAACCGCATCGGCCTGTCGTTCTCGCTGTGCTGCCGCGCCTATGTGCTGGGCGACCAGGGCCGCTTCAGCGACGCCCATGAGGTGTTCGCCGAGGCGCTGGAGCCCTTCGACGGCAGCGGCCACGCGGTAGAAGCCAGCATCCAGGGCTGGCGCGCCGCGGTGCTGCTGTGGCAGGGCCGCTGGGCCGACGCCCGCCAGGCCGCGGCCGTGGCGCACCGCGTCGGCGCCCAGGTGCGCAGCATGTTCACCTGCGCGATGGGCCACGCCGCGGGGGCCTATGGCGCCTGGATGGAGGCTGGTGACCCGCTGGCCCGTCAGCACATCCTCGACGCCACGGCCTGGCTGGCACCGCGCGGCGGTGGCCTGTACAGCAGCTTCCAGCACGGCTGGCTGGCCGACATCCTGTCCACCCAGGCCGACAACGTTGCCGCGCGCCACCACATCGCACGGGCCCTCAAGCGCGGCCGCCAGCACGACTGGATCGGCGGCGCCATGGCCTACCGCGCCGCCGCCCGGCTGGCCGCCCAGGCCGGCGACACCATGCAGGCACGGCGCTACCTGGCGCTGGCGCGGGGCGCCGGTGAGCAGCGCAACTCCGACCACGAATCGGCCGTCACCGCACTGCTGGAGGCCGAGCTGCGGCTGGACAGCGGCTGGCCGGCTGCGCTGGCGTTGGCGCTCGCCGAGTTCGAGCGCATGGGCATGACCGGCTTCCTGCAGCGCGCGCAGCGGCTGCCGCAGCCCTGAACGGGCCCGCCGGCGCCGCAGCATCCGGTCACGTCGCTTACACCTGCAGCGCCCCCGCTGCAGGCTACGTGCAAGCCCGCATCGCCCAAATCGAAACATCGTTTCATGATCGCCGCCACGATGCGCGGTGAAGACGCCGCGCCGACCTGACGTCGCTGCGCGGTGCGCGCAGATCGACCGGCGGCGACCTGACGTCTGCGCTGGCTCCCCCTGCCCACAAACAACGTTCGCCCTGGCCGTGCGCTGCTGCGCGCCGGCCGACGCGGGCGTGGCTGCGCGCGTGAACCGGGTCTGGCTCCGGCGTGCGGCCCACCCACCACCACGGAGACTTCCATGCCCCATTCGCCCAAGCCCCTGACCCCGCCGCCGCTGCCCACCGTGCGCACGGCCGGCACTGCCCTGAGCCTGCTGCTGGCCGCCACCGCCGCGCACGCCGCCGACTGGCCCTCGGGCTACTCCAAGTGCGCCGATGAAGGCGGCACCTGCAAGGTCGGCACCGCCACGCGCGCCGTGTCCTTCGGCGTCAAGGACAAGTGGGTCATCAAGAACCTCAGCGGCAACATCGCCTGCACGACGGCCACCTTCGGCAGCGACCCCAACCCCGGCCTGAAGGAGAAATGCGCTCTCGGCCCGGTGGCCGGCCCGGCACCGACGCCGGCACCCACCCCAGCGCCCACGCCCGCACCGACCCCGGCGCCGACGCCCGCGCCCGCGCCGGCCGGCCACAGCGGCGGCTATGGCGGCACCGTGACCGGCGGCGGCAGCAAGGCGCCCGTCACCGTCAGCACGGCCGCCGCGATGCAGGCGGCCATCAACGCCTACGACGGCAGCTCCGGCCTGGTGCTGCGCTACACCGGCACCTTCGACTTCGCATCCATCACCGACAGCTGCACGCAATGGCAGAAGCCGGCCGGCGCCATCGTCGAGGTCAAGAACAAGAGCAACGTCACCATCGAGGGCGCCAACGGCTCGGGCGCCAACTTCGGCCTGGCCATCAAGGGCAATGCGCAGAACGTCATCATCCGCAACATGACCATCGGCCTGCTGCCCGGCTCCATCGACGCCATCGGCATCGAAGGCCAGGGCGGCGGCTATCCGGGCTACATCTGGATCGACCACAACACGCTGTTCAGCAGCCTGAAGGACTGCAGCGGCGCGGGCGACCTGGAGTTCGACGGCCTCATCGACAGCAAGGCCGGCGCGCACCACATCACCTACTCGTACAACCACATCCACGACCACCAGAAGGTCGGCCTGATCGGCAGCAGCGACAGCGACGCCAGCGACCGCTTCATCACCTTCCACCACAACCACTACCAGAACGTCAGCGCCCGCCTGCCGCTGCAGCGCGGCGGCTACACCCACCTCTACAACAACCTCTATAGCGGCGTGAAGACCTCGGGCGCCAACATCCGCATGGGTGGCTATTCGCTGATCGAGGGCAACTGGTTCGAGAACGCGCAGAACCCGGTCACCTCGCGCGACAGCTCGGCCATCGGCTACTGGCAGCTGCGCGACAACAACGTGCGCTCGCCGGCCGACTTCGCGACCTACGGCATCACCTGGGTCGCCAGCGGCTCGTCGCCATCGCGCGACGCGACCGACTGGACGACGACCGCCAACTTCCCGCTGGGCATCCCGTACAGCTACACGCTGCAGCCGGCGTCCTGCGTGAAGCAGAAGCTGCCGGCAGCAGCGGGCGCGGGGACGAACTTCGCGAAGATCAGCTGCTGACGCTGCGGGCCTCGGTCGTCGGGCAGGTCTCGACCTGCCCGACGTGGGTCACACCGCCAACGCCACCACCGTCGGCGCCCCCGTGAAGCGCATCACCCCTGCGTCCAGCACCGCCGCGATGACGCCCAGCATCACGCCCATGCCCATGCCGTAGCCCGAGCAGGCGTGCGGCGGCGCGCCCTTGGGGTCGGCGCGGTCGCCGCCAAAGGCGACGTGGTGGCGCAGCGGGTCCTGCTGCGTGGCGGAGCCCAGGCCCACCACCAACACGCGGCCCGGCTGGACATCCACCTGCCCGAGCCTGTGCGCCACACGCGCCTTGCGCCAGATCTGGAACGGCGTGGGCCGCTGGTTCAGCGTCGCGACCATCGTGGGCCGCAGCCGCGCGACGGCCTCGGCATACGGCCGCATGCCGGTGGCCGCGTCGGGCTTCACCTCGGTCCACAGCGGCTGCAGCTCCCACAGCTTGCGGGTCTGCACCCAGCCGGCCAGCACGGTCAGCAGGTTGGCATGCGTGGTGGGCGGGAAGCCCAGCATGATGCCGGCCAGCGTGCGCGCCGGCAGGTCGGGCGTGGCGCCGGGCACGGCCTGGGCGGCGGCGACGATCTTGGCAGCCAGCGGTGGCAGCTGCGTGCCGGGCTCGTCCAGCCAGGCCTGGGTGGCCGCCAGGAAGCGCTGGCCTGCCGCACGGCCCTCGGCCTTCACGGCGTCGGTCGGGTAGGGGCCGAACACGTGGCGCGACACCTTGAACAGGTCGCGCGGGCAGCGCGGCGCCACGGCACCGACGCCCGGCGCGCCGGCATAGGCTTCGGCGTGGAACTCCGTGCCCCAGATGCGCTTGCCGTCGGGCTGGCCGAACCAGGCGGTGCACAGCGCGGCCAGCACGCCTTCGCTCAGGCGCTCGAAGTCCAGCGGCGTGTCGGCGGGCAGGTCCTTGGGTTTCTGGCTGGCGGGGAAGGCGTCCAGCAGCGCGCGAGCCTCGGCCTTCAGCTTCTCCAGGCCCAGCTTGGCGATCTTGTAGGCCGTGGCGTAACACTGCGCCTCGCTGTAGGCCTCGATGGCGGCATTGACGGCCGGCGCCTGCTCGCGGTGGCCGGTGTCGTCGTCCAGGCCCAGGAAGCCCACGCCGATGGAGTCGTGCATGCGCTCGCCGTAGCCGCTGTTGGAGTAGCGGTCGGGCTGGTTGCGCAACACTTCGCAGACGCGCTCGGCCGCGCCCACCAGCACGCCGTAGGCGGTGTCCACCACGCCGCCGGGCTGGGCGCGCACCCAGGCCCAGGCCTGGTCGCGGGTGTTGGTGTCTTCCAGCCACAGCTGCATGGCGGCCTTGTCCTGCAGGTCGGGCACGCGCTCGGGCACCGGCACGGGCGCCGGCAGCGGCAGGGCCAGCTCCACCAGGCCCGGCAGGCCCTTCAGTGCGGCGATGGACGGCACGAAGAAGTAGGCGCCCCACTGCAGCGTGACGAAGGGCTCGGGGCCCAGGTCCACCTCGTAGGGCTTGCCGGCATGCTCGAACGGGAACAAGCGCGGGCCGGCGCTGCCGTCCACGACGCCCAGCAGCGGATCGGGCTGGCCCGAGTAGCCGCCGCTGGCGTTGCCGCCGGCGATCCAGCGCTGCACCACCTCGAACTGCTCGGCCAGGTGGGCGTTGTAGGCCATGAAGACCAGGCCGCGGTCCGCGTCGTCCGGCGCATCGGCGTGCACCGGCGCGCCGTAGCTCATGCCGCGGCGCAGGATGCGCGGCATGCGGCTCTTGGCGAACGCGGTGCCGGCCAGGTCGCGCGGGTTGGCGCGGCGGATGTGGGCGTGGAAGGGGCAGGCGGCGCCCTGCGCGTCCTTGGCGTAGTTGAAGTCGTTGCCGGTCACGGCGGGCGCGGCCAGCGCGCGGCCGTCCTGCCAGCGGCCCATCAGCTTGGCGAGCACGAGGTCGTGGTCCAGCCCGATCTTCTTCGCCTGCTCGTAGGTGCGCTTGGCGAAACGGCCGGTGTACTGGCGCAGCTTGCGCACGACGAGGAAGCTGCCGCGGTCCAGCAGCGCGTCGGGCTGCTCGGGCACGGCGTAGCCCTTGTCGCGCTCGGTGGGGAAGCCCTGCAGGATCTCGCCGGTCTTGACGGTGTCGTCCCAGGCGGTGCCGGGCGTGCCGGCGCCGGCGAGCTGGGGCTGGCTGATGCCGTCCTTGAAGCCGAAGTGCTCCTTGTCGGCCGCGTTGCTGCGCATGGGCTCCAGCGCCACCAGCGCCAGGCCGGTGCCCACGGTCAGCGCGTCCGCCAGCGCGCGCAGGCGCTGCTCGTCGGCCGGCGTGAAGGCGTCGCCGGATTCGGCGGCCGGGAAGCGCAGCTGCACCAGCACGTGCGCATTCGCCGGGTCCACGCGGTCCACGCCGTTGACATGGCGGGCCAGCGCCCAGTGCGTGGGGTGGTTGTGGCGCACGTCGCCCAGCAGGCCGGCGCGCGCGGCCATGCCCTCCTTGAAGGCCTGCGGGAAACGCTCCAGCCGCGCGGCGGGCACGCCCAGCGCCTTCAGGCCGGCCAGCGTCAGCGCCACCTGGCGCCACACACCGTCGGGGCTGGTGCTGTCGTTGTCGCGGTTGACCGGCGCCGTGCTCAGCCAGGCCACGGCCTGCGCCGCGTTGGCCACGCGCAGCAGCACCAGGCCGCCACGGTTGCCGGGCGGCTTGGTCAGGATGCAGGCCTGCAGGTCGCCGGGGTTCAGCGACAGCGCGCGCGCCTGGCCCTGCGGCTCGGGCAGCGGCTGCTCGAACCACTGCAGCATCTCGTAGTGCCGCTGGCGCAGCGCGCCGCCGGGCGTCTTGCCGCCGTCGTTGGGGAACTGCTGGGCGGTGTTCAGCTCGCGCAGTTCGAACAGGATGTCGTGCGTGGCGCGCAGCAGACAGGCGCGGTCCGGCGCATGCGCGCCGAAGAAGCGCTGCAGCGTGAACAGCCCCGCCAGCGGCACCAGGCCGCGCGCGGCCATCGCGAAGCGGTCCTTGTCGGCGGTGGGCAGCGGCTGCACCTCGCCGGAGGCCGGCGCGCGCAGGCGGTTGAACTCCAGCTCGCTGGCGCGGCCGCGCTGGGCAGCCTCCAGCTTGGCCAGGTACTCGGCGTCGCTGACGGTGCGGCCCGACTCGATGAACAGGAAGTCCGCCGACACCTCGTGCTCGCGCACCCAGCGCGCATAGGTCTCGAAGCTGCAGTCGCGCGACAGCGTGTAGCCCTCGGTGTGGCACAGCATCAGGTCCAGCGTGGAGCCGAGCTGGTCCCAGATGACCCGCATGTAGGGCTCCCAGCCGCCGTCGAAGTTCACGCACAGCAGCAGCCGGTCTGGCGCGCCGTCCTTGCCCTCCACGATGCTCCAGCGGAAGGAATGGACGATGCGCCAGCGCGCGACGATGTCGGTGTAGGGCGAGGCCGGCGCGCTGCTCTCGCGCGAGCCCAGGCGCAGGCCGTTGAGCGTGCGCAACACCTTGCGCAGCCGGTCCACGTAGGTGACGACTTCCAGTGCGTCGACGAAGCCGCGCTTGATGTCGGCCAGCAGGTTGAGGTCGGTGATGCCGCCCAGTTGGACGTCGTTGCCGCGTGCCATGTTCTGTCTCCCTTGGATGAGCGCGCGCAGTATCCGTGTTAGCCGTGACAGGCCGGCCACGCGTCGCCCACAAGCGTGACGACGAGCCTCGTCGCCGCCAGCCGCAGTTCATCCGCGGAAACCGGCGGCCTATCGCAAACCCTAGGACGGGCAAACCCTAGGCGGGCACAGTCACGCTCACCAAACCGGGAGAGCACCATGAACCGCATCAGCACCACCAGCCACCGCGTCGCCACCCGCCTGCAGGCGGCCAGCGCCGCCGCCCTCGTCGCCCTCGTGGCGCTGACCGGCGCCGCGTGGATGACGCTGACGGTGCCGGCCGACGACGTGCCGGTGGTGCAGCTGGAGCGCGTGGTTGTCGAAGGCCGGCGCGCCGGCACCCAGGTGGCCGAGGTGAAGCAGCTGCCGCGCGTGGTGGTCACCGGCCGCCGCGACCCGACGGCCGACGGCGCCCAGCTGGCCAGCGCCGGCAGCGCACTGAACTGAGCGCCGCGGCTAGACCAGCCGCGGCAACCACATGCCCAGCGTCGCGCCGAAGATGCCAACGGCCGTGGCCACGCTCAGCAGCACCAGCGCGAGCGCCAGCACCAGCCCCCGGCCGCGCGCGCGCAGGTAGAGCTCCAGCACCGCCAGCGGCAGCAGGAACTGCGCGAAGTTCATCGCCGTCACGAAGGGCCCGGTGAAGGTCTTGGGATCGAAGCCCACGGGTGCCTGCCAGATCAGCATCCACAGCATGAAGCCGACGCGGAAGAACCACACGCCGTTGGCCGCGATGAACAGCCGCAGCGCCCAGCGCCGGTGCGCCTCGAACTGCCGCGCCCGCGCATGCCGCCAGGCCAGCGCCGCGAAGGTGACGATGAACACGCCGTTCAGGCTGGTGGCCAGCTGCATGGTCACGCCGCCCACGGTGCCGCGCACCCAGATCAGGTAGAAGCCGCTGACCGTGCCCAGCAGGGCGCCCGCGAGGAACACGCGGCCCAGCGTGCGGTGCACGGCCGGCATGCGCCGGCGCAGCGGCGGGATCAGCTGCAGCACGCCGATGCCGGTCATCAACAGCGCGAAGACCAGGTGCAGGCTCAGCATCGCGTTGCCCAGTCCGTCGCCCGCCACCCAGCGCGACTCGCCCGGCGGCCCGCCCAGCGCAGCGCGCCCGTAGCTGACGCCGATGTACAGCGCAAAGATGGCCAGCCCCGTGGCGGCGACGAGGTACCAGAGGCCGGCGGCGGCCGCGACCGGGCGGCTGGGCCGGCCGGCGGAGGTGAAGGTGTCCATGGCGAAGCTCCGTGATGCCGTTGCGACGCGCGGCATTCTTCGGAGCCATCGCTGGCGGGTCGCCCGGCGGCCGACGGGCTGCAGCCCGGATCGGACGAACTGCGCGGCGGCCGGACAGGCCGGCGGCGCGGCGGCTAACGGCCCAGCACGCGCAGGATCTCGCGGCCGTAGGCGTCCAGCTTCTTGGCGCCCACGCCGCTGATCTCGCCCAGCTCGGCCAGGTCGCCCGGCATCTGCCTCGCCATCTCGGCCAGCGTGGTGTTCTGGAAGATCACATAGGCCGGCAGGCCGTGTTCTCGCGCCACCTCGGAACGCCAGGCCTTCAGCGCCTCGAAGCGCTCGGCGGCCTCGGCGTCCAGCCCCAGCGCCGGGTCGGCCTTCGGCTTCGCCACCCGGCCAGACTTGGCCCCCTTGCCGCGCGGCTTCTTCTCCTCGGCCTCGCGCAGCCGGATCTCCACCTCGCCCTTGAGCACACCGCGCGCACTGTCCTGCAGCGCCAGCGTGTTGAACTCGCCCTCGGCCGCCACATGGCCCAGTGCGATCAGCTGGCGCAGCACGGCGCGCCACTGCTGCTCGGACAGGTCGGCGCCACAGCCCCAGGTGGACAGCTGGTCATGGCCGTGCTGGCGGGTCTTGTCCGTCGCCTTGCCGCGCAGCACATCGATCAAGTGGCCAGCGCCGAAGCTCTGGCCGCGCTGGTGGAAGCGGTAGATGCAGGACAACAGCTTGCGGGCCGCCTCGGTGGCGTCCCACGTGGCGGGCGGGTTCAGGCAGTTGTCGCAATTGCCGCACGCGCTGCTCATCTCGCCGAAGTAGTTCAGCAGCCGCACGCGCCGGCAGTCCGTCGCCTCGCACAGCGCCAGCAGCGCATCGAGCTTGCCGCGCTGGCCCTGCTTGAAGACCTCGTCCGCCGGGCTCTCGTCGATCATGCGGCGCTGGTTGACGACGTCGGCCAGGCCGTAGGTCATCCAGGCCTCGGCGGGTGCGCCGTCGCGGCCGGCGCGGCCGGTCTCCTGGTAGTAGGCCTCGATGTTCTTGGGCAGGTCCAGGTGGGCGACGAAGCGCACGTCGGGCTTGTCGATGCCCATGCCGAAGGCGATGGTGGCCACGATGACCAGGCCGTCCTCGCGCAGGAAGCGGTCCTGGTGGCGGCGGCGCAGGTCGGCGTCCAGGCCCGCGTGGTACGGCAGCGCGTTGATGCCCTCGCTCTGCAGCCACTCGGCGGTTTCTTCCACCTTCTTGCGGCTCTGGCAGTAGACGACACCGGCCTCGCCCTCGTGCTCGTCGCTGATGAAGCGCAGCAGCTGCTCGCGCGGCGAGCCATTCTTCTCGACGATGAGGTAGCGGATGTTGGGCCGGTCGAAGCTGCTGATGAAGACGCGCGCGTCCTGCAGCTGCAGCCGCTCGATGATGTCAGCCCGCGTCAGGTCGTCGGCCGTCGCCGTCAGCGCAATGCGCGGCACCTCGGGGAAGCGCTCGTGCAGCAGGCTCAGCTGCAGGTACTCCGAACGGAAGTCATGCCCCCACTGGCTGACGCAGTGCGCCTCGTCGATGGCGAACATGCTCAGCAGGCCGCGCTCGCGCAGGCTCTCCAGCTGCGCCAGGAAGCGCGGCGTGGTGAGCCGCTCGGGCGCGGCGTACAGCAGCGTCAGGCGCCCGCTCATCATCTCGCGCTCGATGCGGCTGGCCTCCTCGCCGGTGAGGCTGCTGTTCAGGAAGGCGGCGTGCACGCCAGCCTCCTCCAGCGCGCCGACCTGGTCGTGCATCAGCGCGATCAGCGGGCTGACGACGATGGCCACGCCCTGGCCGCGCGTGTGGCGCAGGATGGCCGGCACCTGGTAGCACAGGCTCTTGCCGCCGCCGGTGGGCATGAGCACCAGCGCGTCGCCGCCCGCGGCCACCTGCTCGACGATCTCGGCCTGCTGGCCGCGGAAGGCGGTGTAGCCGAAAACCTGGGACAGCACCGCTTGCGGCGTGTCAGGGGCGAGGGAGGCGTGGGCGGGCGACTGCATGGCGGAAGCCCGCGATTGTCGCCGCACCGCGCGGGCCGTCGCCCGGCGCCCACGCTGCTCGCTGCATCAGAGCGGGCGCGCGCTCCTGCCCGCGGCACAAGCGCGCCCCGGCTCAGCCCACCAGTTGCGCGTGCCAGCGCAACACGCGCGCGTCGCAGGCGCTGGCCAGCCAGTCTGCCAACAGCCGGCGCTGCTCTCCGGTGCTGCCCGCCATGTCGTGGACCCGGCGCTGCGCCTCGGGCAACAGGCGCGACGGGTCGTCCCAGAAGGCCTCGGCCACCGCCTGCAGGCAGCGGCCGCCCCGGCGCTGGTAGGCCATCACGCCCGGAGCGCCCAGCACCACCTCGTGAACCAGGTGGCTGAGCTGTGCGAGAAAGGCTTCGGCCTCGGTCAGCAGGCACACGCGGTAACGCAGCAGCGCTTCCTCCAGATCGTCCCGCTCATCAACCTCGACGGACACGATGAAGGCGTTGATCAAGGTGCCCACGGCCCGCCGCCGCGCCGACTCCGAGCTGCCGAACAGCGCCTGCGCCAGCTGCGACGGGGCGCCCAGCTCCACCGCGGCCGCCCAGCCCGGATCAGGCTTGAGCCGCAGCCAACGCTCGGCCGTCACCAGGCCCAGCCGGATGCCGTCCTCCAGCACATGCACGCCCACCGCAATGGCCTCGGCCACGCCGATCAGGCTGGCATCAAAACCGCCCCAGCCCGCCACACCATGCTGGCCGTCGCGCGGCAACGCCGAGGGCAGCATGAAGGCATGGCTGTCGCTGCTGCTGGCGGGCAGCAGCGCCCAGTCGACAACGTCCTGGTCGGCGTCGTAGTAGCAGCCGGGCGGCCGGCGGCGGTCCGGGCGCCCGGCCGCGCCGCTGGCGCTGAACACCAGCCGCCGCGGCGCGGGGTGTGACAGGCAGCCAAGCAGCACGCGGCGCGACGGATCCAGCCCGAACTGGTCGGCATACGGCTCCTGGCGCGCCAGCAGCCGCAGCGTCTGGGCCGTGGCCGAGAAACCGCCGTCTGCCTGCAGCCAGTGGTTCAACGCCACCTCGCCCGCCTCGCCGAACGCCGGGCAGCCCATCTGCCGACCGAAGGCGATCGCCTCGATCAGATTGGGCTCGGGCAATAGCCGTGTCCACGGCGCGCTGGCCGAATGCAGGTGCTGCAACGACCGAAGCAGGCCACGCGCCAACTGGGCCGCCTCCTGCGCCAGCGTTGCGCGCGTGCGAAAGACCTCACCGTCGTCCACCCCGCCCAGCAGCGCCTTGCCTTGCAGCTGGCGGTAACTCTGGCTGTGCATGACGCGGGCACGGTCGCGCGCGTAGGGGTTGCGGTAGGCCCCGCGCACCCGCATCAACTCCGACCCCGAGCGGCGTTGCTGCCACTGCAGATCATCACGTTGAAGCAATGGGGCGGGTTCTGGCCGCACCCCATCGGGGCTGGCGGCAACTTCCATCAGGACGTCCATGGCGCACGACTCCACGCAAGACTTGGCTCCCTGTGGAGTGCCGGACGGGGCTGTGGCCGCCGCTTGAGATGACCGACACGCGGCTCAAGCGTAGGCCGCCAAACCGGGCTGCGGCACAGCGCCGCGCCCGCGTGCTGTGCACAAAGTCGCACCCGGCAGCCACGGCCCTGGATCGCGTCCGGCAGGGACAGCGCTACTCGCTGCGCTCGGGCGGTCTGTCCCGCAAAGACATCAGTAGTGCGGCGGCAGCTCGTCGCGCAGCGAGCGCACGCCGCCCGGTTCGGCCGCCGACGCGCGGTCGCGCAGCTCGACAAGCTCGCGCACCAGCCGGTCGATCTGCGCCTGCTGGCGCACGACGACGGCGTTGAGCTGCTCGACGGTGTCCTCGGCGAAGCTGGCCTTGATCTCGAGGTCGGTGATGCGCTGCTCCAGCGCCTGCAGAGGGGTGTCCATGCCCGTATTGGGCCAGAGCCGGCGCGGCTGCCGACGCTCAGCCGCTCACGGCTGCTGCGTGGCCGGTGGGGCGGCCGCCAGCAACGGCGCCACGGCGCGCATGCCGGCGCGGGCCTGCTGGGTCAGCGCGGTCGGGCCCGTCACCCAGCCGGCCGCCAACGCCGCGGCACGCTGATGGCCGGCCTCATCCATCCCGGCCTTCAAGGCAGCGATCCGGTCAGGCAGCCCCACGGGCGCCTGCCTCATGCCGGCCTGCACCACCAGGGCGAGGCCCAGCGCCTGGACGGGATCCTGGCCGTCCTTCTCCGCCAACCAGGCCAGCAGCGCGGTCGACGGCACGTGGCCCTGGTGCGAGGCCAGGCCCAGCCAGCGCTCGGCGCCGGTGCGGTCGCCGCGCTTCAGCAGCATCAACCCCACATCGTGCTGGGCGAGGTCGTAGCCGGCGTCGGCGGCACGCTGCTTGAACGCCAGCGCCTGCGCCTCGTCCAGCGGCACCACGCCAGGGAACTGACCTGCCAGGTAGCAGCCCACCTTGTAGGCCGCCAGCACCTCGCCGGCCGCGGCGGCCTCGCTGAACAGGGCGTAGGCGCGCGGCAGATCACGCGCGGTGCCGACGCCGTTGTTCAACAGCATGCCGAGGTGGTACTTCAGCGCGGGGTGGTCGCCACGGCCGGCAGCCGCCTCGACGCGAGAGAACAGCGCGGCATGGTCACCGGCTGCCTGCGCTCGGGCGGGCTCGGTCGCAGCCGCGGCCACGCCAGCAACGCACAGCGCCAGCAATGGGGCGCGCAACGCACGACGAGAGCTGAGGTGGCGACGGGCGAGGATCGAACAGCGCATGGCGATGGAAGGGGCAGTGGCAACGGGTGCGGATGGTGGGGCGCGGGCCGCAACGCTGCCAGCGCTGCCTCGCTGGTGACGACCGGCAAACCCACCGGTATCGCCCATTGATACTTGCGGCCATGAACGCCACCCAGGCCCTGACCGCCGCGCTGAAGGCCGAGCTGCGCCGCGCCGGCATCACCTACGCGCAGCTGGCCGTCCACCTGAACCTGGCCGAGAGCAGCGTCAAGCGCATCTTCTCGCGCGGCGAGCTGACGCTGGCCCGCATCGACCAGGTGCTGGCCGTGCTGCAGCTGGACTTCGCCGCCCTGGCTCGTGAGGTGGCGCTGGCGGCGCCGGCCCGCCAGGCGCTGAGCGCCGAACAGGAGGCCGCCGTGGTGGCCGACCCGCACCTGCTGCTGGTGGCCATCTGCGTGCAGGCGCGCTGGACGGCAGCGCAGATGCTGGAGACCTACGCCCTCAGCGATGCGCAGCTGGTGGCGGCCCTGACGGCGCTGGACCGCCTGGGCTTCATCGAGCTGCGCGCCCACAACCGCTACCGGCTGAAGGTGGACCAGACCTTCCGTTGGCGGCCCGACGGCCCGGTGATGGCCTTCTTCCGCCGCCACGCCGTGCCCGACTACTTCGCAGGCGGCTTCGACGGCCCCGGCGAGCAGCTGGCCCTGGTGCACGGCCAGATCGCCCATGCCCGCGCCGCTGACTTCCACGACCGCCTGCAGCGTCTGGCGCAGGACTTCGTGCACCAGCACGTGGCCGACCAGGCCCGCCCGACCGCCGACAAGACGGCCTACACGCTGGTGCTGGGCATGCGCTCCTGGCTGTTCGAGCCCTTCCGCGCGCTGCTGCGCACACCCGATGCGGCGCCGGGCATTGCGCCGCGCGCCAGGGCTAGACGCTGAACACCTTGATCAGCGCGGTGAGCCATGCGAACCCCAACGCGCTTGCCCTCGGGATATGTTGGGGTCCACGGTGGTCACCCAAGCTACAGGCTGCGCCTCAGCTCCGGCCCACGAACCGGAACGTGCCGCCCCCCGTCTGCGGCGCGCCCACGACCAACCAGTTCACGTTCACCTCAAGCACTTCGCCGTTGCGCGGCGTGCCAGTGACCACGCCGGAATCGGTGCTGGCATTCAGCCCAGCCTGCGCGCTGCTGAGCGCGCTGAAAGTCCAGCGCACCGAGTTTGCGCAGCTCTCGGGCAGCCCGACGAGCCTGGGGCTTGCGGTGACTGACTGCCCGGCAGGCAGGGTGATGACCGTGCCGGCGCCATGGCTCACGCCAGCGATGTCATACACGGCCGACAACGTCAGGTTCGCGGCGGCGCTACACGGCGTTTGCGACACGATCTGCCCGTTCACCGCGGTCACCTGCGTGTCGGAACCCCCGCCGCCACAGGCGCTGATGGCGAAGGACGCAGCCAGCACGCTCAGCAGACGCGAGATGCGATGGCCTGCAAGCCAGCTTGATGGTGCGGCTGGCGCGGTTTGAGACCAAAAGTTGGCGTGCATGAAGTTGGGAACAAAGCTTGAAAGGACATGCGCCGCGAACCGCCACTTCAAGGCGCTCGGGGCATGGAAGAAAGCATGGCCAGTCCGCCACACAGGTCAGACCGGTTTGGATGAGGCAGGTGACCGAGCCGGCGCGGCGGACCGCTGCTCGAACCGTCCGGCAGCCATCGCAGGCACCACAGCGCGCAGCTCCGCCAGGCGCGCATCGCTGCAAAACCCGGGCACCCGCTGGCTTTGCAGGTGATGGAAGTCCACGCCGTTCATGCCGTGCGCCAGCCGGTCGTGGCCAAAGCGCGAGATCAGCTGCGCCAGCATGGCCTGCTCATCGAAAGGCACACCACAGGTCTTGGCGGCGCCCAGCCGTGACCAGGCGAACTGCAGGTTCGGGTCCCAGCCCATGGCATCCACGCCGGTGAAGCCATGTTCGTAGTGGTAGGCGTAGACCTCGGGCTTGATGTCATAGGCCGTCATGCCGCCGACGCCACGGTAGGGCGGTGCGGCACAGGCGGCCATGAGCGCGGCCGCAACGATGGACAGGGGGAGGCGTAAGTCGAGGCGCATCAGTGCTGAAGGTTGAAGTGAAATTGAAGGGAATTGGCCGCTGGTGTGTGTGGCAGGAACTGTCCTGCGATCAGGGCTCTTGCTGCCGGCAAGCCGAAGCAGCGCACCAGGGCGGCATTGGTTCATCGACTTCCGCAGTTCAGCACTGGGCTGCTCCACAACGGCAGGTCACCCGGCCCGTACCTCGCACTGCCGGTGACTGCATCGTCGAGTTGCCAATGATGATCAGCAATTCGAGAAGGCGTTGCATTGTTCGTGAAGGACCGATCGGAGTGAACCCGCGAATGACGATCGTGAAAGCAGACCCACGTCGCTCACCGGGACGACAACCACCGCTTCCACCACGGCGGCGGCGCAGATGCCGCAAAGTGCCGCTGCGGATGGATGCTGGGCCCATCCGGCCGCAGCAGGTCACCCGGGTAGTGTTCCAGGCCACAGCACAGCGCATCGTCAATGCCGAAGGCCTTGGCCGCAGCCGCAGCTTCGATGCACCAGCGCCCAAAGTACGCGCCGCCCTCGAAGTTCTCGTCACCGAGCTTGTACCAGTACAGGCGGTTGTAGATCGCTGGCCGCCCCTTGGTGGCCTTGCGGTCCAACTCGACGTACCAGTGCTCGACGAAGTCCTTGAGCAGCGCTGGCCGGGCCTGGGGTGGCGCGGTCATGGCAGCATGCAGGCGCGCGTAGGGCTTGGGGTAGAGCAGCTTGGCGCCAATGCGCCGCCCGATCTGACGGCTGGCAATGAGGGTATCGAGCACGGCGTCCTCGCCTTCATTGCCAATCAACGCCAGCAGGCGCTGCCACTGCGCGTCGGGAATCTCCAAAGCCAGGGCCAGGCCGATCAACCACATGCATTCGCCGTAGAGATCGAAGTTGATGGACCAAGTGCGACGGCTGTGGACCACTTCCGGTGAATAAACGCTGGGCTCCAGCGCCTGAGATTGTTCCCAGGCATGCAATAGGCCGTCGAACCACGGCGCGAGGTCTCGAATGGGGGCGCCAGCGGAGTAGAGGAAGACCATCAGTTCCCAGTGCCGCTGTGCCTGCACTGCCAAGTACTGGGGCTCGTAGCTTGGATTTGCGCCGGATTGGGCGATGATCTGCCACCCCTTTTCGATGGCTCCCAAGCGGTACTGATGCCAATGACGCCAGTACTGAGGATTCCCAAGGGGGGCACGAATCAAGGCGTCAGCACTTGTCATCCGGCCTCCCACAAAGGATCTTGGATCCGTTTTGGGTAATCGGCTTCACGTAACCCTTCCCATCAAGAACCCTGATTTCGGTGCTGCCGTCGGGCTTCACGTTGATCTTCCATTTCTCGACGCGGCCCTGGGCCATCGCATCCTTGACCTGATCGGCGAGCGCCGAATTGCCACTGACAGCTTCCAGGATTCGATCGGTCCGCGTCACACTCCCAAGCAGCCACGAATCACTCATCTGCCGGCCATCGAGCGTTTGCGCCATGCCTTGGTTGTCGAACTTGTACTCGATCACAACAAAGTCAACGCCAGGTCGATTGACCCTGTAGAGATCGTCGATACCCGTCGAGCCCATGGATTGCGTGCGCCCCAGCTTCGTGCCGTCTGGCACTGCAACGCGCACCATGCTTTCCCCCCAGAACTCGCCGGCAATGCGCTTCTGATCATTGCTGAGCGTCTTCAAGTCCAGCCACGGGGTGCCGTCGGGTCTGAAGACGCCGCCTGACTTGAGCAGCGCATTCTCGGCGATCCGGTCCACTTCAAGGCTGATGCGCCGCGCCAGAGCCGCTTGCACCGTCGTGAGGCCGTCAGCAATGTAGGCGCCGTTCTTGTAGAGCGCCACCCCAGAAGCCATGGCGACGCTGTCCACCAGGAACTGCCCCAGGACCTTGCCTGCCGACTCGCCGAGTGCAGCGCTATCCTTCTGCATCCAGCTCAGGTAGGTGCCGAAAACGGCTTCCTGGCCTTGCGATTTGGCCGTTGCCAACACCTGCTCGAAGGTGGCTTTCGGATTGGCCGCCACAGCCATCACGGCGCTGGCAAACCGCTGGTAGGTGGCGGCGTCCATCAGCGACGCGTAAGTTCGCAGCGCCTCCTCCACGCCTTGCGGCAAGCCCTTCGCAACGCCAAGGCCGCCAGCGGCGGAGAAGCGCACCAGGCCCTTGGCGCCCAGGTCGCCGAGCGCGAGCGCGGCGTTGTCGCTGTAGAACTTGCGAGTCCCGGCGTCTGCGAACGCGACCTGCATCAGATAGCGCGTGTTCTCAAACTGGGTTGGGGTGGACGTGAAGCCCGCCTGCAGCTTTCCCTCCAGGTTTTGGAAGTGGAAGCCGTCACGCTGAGCCTCTACACGCAAGAACTCGGCGGCCTGAGCATAGGCATCCACCTGCTCAGCCGAGTAGCTGGAGTAAGCCACCTGCCACTTAAGGTCGTTGCCATAGAGAGCCCCGCGCGCCAGCTCCTGCTCGGCCTGCGCGAGAGAGATCCCCCGGCGGCTTGCCCACGCAGACACTTTGCGCTTGGCGTAGGCCACCTCATCGGGGTGGAGTTGGCGGTTGTTGGCATCGGCGTTGAACGCGGAGGCCGCGCCGGTTGCACCTCCCACACCCGCCCCGATGAGGGACTTGGCCCCCGACATCAGCACGTCATAGGCTGCCGTCTCCGCGGCCACTCCGGCCGCGATGAGTTCCTTGCGGATGTAGGGCGTCGCCAGCTCGGCGGTGAGCGCCCCCACCGCGCCGGCACTGCCGTTGGAGACGCCCCCCACCACTGCATGCAGCAGCGCCTTGTAGCTGCCTCCATCGCGCCATTTGTCTGCCTCCGGGCAGGGCTGGCCCGGGCCGCCACAAGCCGTTTGCGCCGCCTCCGCCTGCTTGCCAGCAAACGTGCCAGCTGCCTGGAACGCCGCCTTCCCAAACGCCGCCGTCACCGCCACCCCGTCCCGCAGCTCCTGCGTGGCCTTGGTCTTGTCGAAGGTGTGCAGCAGCGGCTGGTGCAGGCCGCTGGGGCTGGTGCTCAGGCTGCTGCGGTCCTGGTAGACCTTGGCGTCGATGGCCGCGATGCGCGTGTCCAGCTGTGCAATCTCGGCTTGCAGCGCCTGCACTGCCGCGTTCCAGTCACTCCACTGGCTGTTGCTGCCATAGCCAAGCACTGTCGATGCGCTGCCCAGCACCGCACGGGAGCTGACCGCGCTGACCGCGCTGACGGCCTGCGCCGTGCCCGCCACCGACACCCCTTCTGCCTTGCCCTGGCTTGCCGCGCCCAAGCTCACGGCCTCAGCTCCTGGCAGCGTAGGCGCTTTGTAGGCGTAGTGGCACCCGTCGCAAGGCGGCGGCTCGTTCCACAACAGTTGCTGCAGTTGCTCGCTCTTCTCGTCGCGTTGCGACTGCAGCGGTTCGCGCTGTGCAGCCTTGAGGGCCGCGACATAGCTGGCTTGCAGGTCCGGCCGGGTGAGCGTCACGCCGCCTGCGATGCTGCTCTTCGTCGCGAAGGTCTCGTTGGTGTCGATGCGTGCATGGCCAACGCTGGAGCCGGCCATGGCGCCCGCGCTGCCCACGCGCGCCACAACGCGGTCTCGCCGGTAGCTTTGGCGACGGTCAGGCTCACATCAGATGACGCCTGCCAACACGTCGGCCAGCCCCGGCACTTCGGCGCACGCCCGCCGGATGACCTTGTTCAGACGCTCGTCCTGCGGCACGGGTTGCGGCGGCAAATACGCCCCCAGGGGCGACTTCATCAACGGATGATCCAGCTCAGCGGGAAGCCGCAAGCCCAGCCGCTCCCGCAGCCGGTAGACCATGTGCACCTCGACGGGCCAGCCCATCAAGGTGTCGTTGATGAAATCCACATCCTTACTCGGGCGATCCGAACGGCTGTACATGCATTCGTGGGTATGCCAGTCGCAGGTGGCAAGCAGCGGCTCGATGAGCACCTCTGGGTCGGGGTCACGCCAGCAGGCAAACAAAGCGTCATAGGCCGGCGATTCGTACGGATGGGGCGGCAGCTCTGGCAGCGTGATGCCAGCAAAGTCGGCGTACAGAGCGAGCGTGAAGCGGGCAAAGGGCTCGCGGCGCGCTTCGTTGCGGGGATCGAGGTCACCGGCTGACCACAGAGCGCCCTGGGGCATCACTAGGACAGCGCACTGGGCGATCTTGTCAGCCGCCGCGTTCCAACCTAGTGCGTAGGCCATGGCGAGGGATTCGGCTAGGTCGCGGATGGAGGAGCCCCAGCACGGAGCTGTGCCGAGTAAAGCTGCACCGCGACCAAATAGCATCAAATGCCGAACTACGTTGTGCCACGCAGCAAGCGCAAATTCAATGCGGTCAGCACTCTCGCGCTTGTAGATATCGAACTCAACTCGGCGCATGAGGAGTTGTGCATGCCACTGAAGCGGGAACACCGCATCACCCAGCTCAAAATCGGGATCCCCGGCAGCGTAAGCGGCGATCTTGTTTTCATTGCGAGCATGCCCTGCCAAAGATTCAGCAAGCCGATCCGGCGTCCAGTCGATCTGTTCCGGGACGCGACATTCCACCTCCTTCAACAGAAACTTTTTGTTCCAGCGCTTATGGACACCCAGCCTAGTCATGTAAACCTCACCACTTCTTAATCTTTAGTCAGACCTGCAAAATCCATTTCCACGCAACTCGCTGACGGGACGGCCCCGGCGAGCAGCGCGCGGTCATGACGCGTGGAGCGGCGGCTGACGCGATAGGTCGGCATTGGCACCCAAGACGCTGCTGAGCCCCGCCATCGCCGCTGCCAGAGAGGTCGTCCATACGGCGATCAAGGCCAAGTAAACGTGCTTCAGGCCGCCAGCCTGCAGCTGACGCCGCAGCGCCCGCAGCAACCAGCGGATATTGAAGCCGGCAGCGCACAGCACCGCGTGCAGCGCGTCGCCCTCGCTGCCCTTGAGCCAGCACTTGTCCATCCGGTGGTCGTGCTTGGTGTGACCGATGGTGGGCTCGATGGCCTGCCGGCGCGTGAGCCAGCGCCTTTGCTGCGCATTCAAGGACTTGTACTTGCCCCGATGGATCAACTCCACCGGAGCGATGTCAGCGTCGACACCGCGGTAACCCACGTCGACGACGGCGGTCATGGGCTTGACGCCGAGATCCTGCAGCAAGGTGCTGGTCTGCTCGAGCTGCTGCGCCAGTGTGTGACCATCGAAGGGGTTGCCGGGGAAGCTGCGAGCGCCCACGATGAGCCCGCTCTTGTGTGCGACAGCCAGGCTGACCTTCACACCGAACTCGTAGGGCCGGCGCGCTTTCCCTTTCGAGATGCACTCGACCTCGGGCGCGTGCAGGGCGTAGAGCTTGTTCTTGTCGTGAGTCCGCTGGCTGCGGATCCGCTCAGCACGCTCCAGCCAGGGCTTGAGCTGATCCTGTGCGGCCTGCGCCAGCGTCGTCATCTTGCGCTGCACCTCGCGCAGCAGCACGCCCAGGATCGTGCGCTGGCGGCGCACCACCTGGCGCAGTCGCTTGAACTGCTTGGCATGGGCGTAGCCACCGGCACGACGCCGCAAGCTCTGGCCCTCGCGCTCGTGCGTCATCTTGAGCTTCAGGCCTGCTCGCTTGGCCAGGCGCACGATCTTGGCCCGCGCAACCTCCAGCAACCGGCTATCTGTCGGGTGGGCAATGGCCTTCTCCTGCACGGTGGTGTCGACCGTCACGCGCTCCAACTCGACGGGCTTGACCGCCTTCATTGCGACCGCCGCTTCGATGGTGGTCTTGAGCAATTGCTCCACGCCGGCTTCGCCCAGCACGCGACGGAAACGCCCGATCTGTGTGGCGTCGCAGGGCAGCTTGCTCTGGTAGTACTCCATGCCGCTGAAGAGCTGCCACACGACGTTCTCCGACCAGCGCTCGACCACGGATTCGTCGCTCTCGTTGAACGCGTGCTTCAGGTACAGCAGCGAGACCATCAGCCGGATCGGCAGACGCGGCCGGCCCGCACGGCTCACGCCGCCGGCGGCTACCACCAGCGTGGGGCCAAACATATCGGCGTCCTCGCGGGACTTGCCCATGCGGGCCTTGCGGGCGAACAGCGGAGCAAGTGACGCTTCAATCTGAGACCAGGGCATGCGCCGACCGAGAACCGCGAGCGGGTGGCGGGGATCCACCATGCCATCCAGCCGTGCGCGGAAGAAGTCGTCGGTCGCCATCGCCATTCCTCCAGAACTCCCAGAAATCAATGACCATTGAATTTGATTCTGGGAGTTCTGACCATCGGCATTCACCCCGCATCACCAGTGTTCATGCGGGTTGTGGGCGTTTTGCAGGTCCGACGAAGTAGTTGCTGGCAGCCTTGCTCGCTACGGCGCCGCCTTCGAGGTGGGTGTGGCCGTTGACCCGCACATCGAAGCCTCCGGTACCGGCCACGATGGCGCTTTGCTGCTTGATGGACTCGCCTTCGGCCAGCAGCTTCAACTGGCTGGCGTTCAGGCTGAAGCTGCCTCCCGAGCCCGACGGCGGGATGGGGATGCTTGCGTTGAAGCCAAAGCTTTGTTCCTTGGCTTGGTAGAAGGTTTCGTCCAGCGGGCTGGTGATGCTGAGCTTGCCGGCGCCCGCGCTGCCCACGCGCGCCACAACGGTCTCGCCGGTGGCTTTGGCGCCGGTCAGGCTCCAGTCCCGCCCGGCATCCACGCTGAGCAGCTTGCCGGCCGTCAGCTCGCTGTTGTAGAAGGTGGTACCCCAGCCGTTGCTCCAGGCGTTTGAGCGGCTGGCGGCCAGCGTCAGGTGCAAGCCGTTGCTTTGGCCGCCGACAGTGAAGGCCAGGCCGATCGCTGCAGAGCTGCTGGTGCGTTTGGTTCGCTCGGTGTCGCGGCCGATCGCTGCGGCCAGGGTGATGTCGCGGTTGGCGCGCAGCGTGAGGCCCTCGCTGGCGGTGACACGGCTACCGATGAGGTTGATGTCGCCGTTGTCTCCTGTGCCGGTCGCCGTCAGGCTGGCGTTGCGCCCGGCGTTGACGCCGGACTCGATGGGGGTGCTGGACCCGATGAGACTTTCGTAGTCGCTCCTGCTGCTGCCCAGGCTTGCGCTGAAGGTCCAGCCGCCGGTCGTCGCAGCACCCGAGAGGCTGTCGGCCTTGAGTAGGCTCTCGAAGTTGGTGTAGTTGTTGTAGACCGTCAGCCCGCTGGTGAGCAGGGCCATCGCCTGATAGCGGCCGTTCTCCGTGCGCTTGGCGATCTTGGCCATCTCACCCACGCTTTGCACGGCGCTGACCAGCGGGTTGCTCGCGGACAAGGTGATGCCGCTCTGCCGCTCCCGCACGATGTTGAGCACGCTGCGGGTGTTGTTGTTGCTTTGCAGCGTGACGTTCTGCGCGGCGATGTGGATGTCGCCCATGGGGGCGGTGATGTCACTGGACAGTTGCAGGTAGCTGCCGCCGGCCGTGGCCAGCACGTCGCCGGCCAGGCTGCCCACGCTGGTGCTGGCCTGGCGGGTTTCCTGGGTACTGGTGATGTCGGTGCGGCTCTTGGAGCCGATGGTGATGGACAGACCACCGTTGCCGAAGATGCCGCTCTTCTTGACTGTGCGCGACTCGTAGGCATAGCTGGCTTCCTGCGTGGCCAGCAGGTTGAGGTCCTGGTCGGCGTGCAGGCCGACGGCGCCATCGGCCATGACGAGGCTGCCGACGATGTTGAGGTTGCCGCCAGCACCCAAGGACACCGAACGGCCGCTGATGTCGCTGGGGTTGGCCGTTTCCTCCAGGCTGGTCTTGGTGATGTCGGTGACGCGTTTGTTGAACCACTTGCGCTTGACCTCGTAGAAGCGCTCGTAGGTGGTGTCAGTGGTGATGTCGTGGGCGACGTCCAGGTCCTTGGCGGCCAGCAAAGAGACGTGGCCGTTGTTGGACTCGATCTTCGCGCCGGTGATGAAGAGCTTGCCCTGCTCCGCTCCGGTGCCGCTCGCCAACAGCGCGATGTCACCGCCAGCCACAAGGCGGGCCTGCACCAGGTTCTCGGTGGTGGGCATCAGCGTGGTGTTGCCGTTGACCGTGGTCTCCTTGGTCAGGTCCTTGCGGGCCAGCAGCGCCACGCCGTTGCCCTGTATGGCGATGCTGTCACCGGCCTGCATCTGGGCACCGTCCAGCGTGACGATACCGCCAGTGGACTGCAGGGCCACCGAGCCGCCCGCGTCGACCGTGGTGCGGGTGTAGCGGGTGAGGTCGCGCGTGGTGCTGCCTTCGTAGACGCGGCTGGTGCTGGAGGTGGGTGACAGGGTCAGGTCACCCGCTGCAGTCACGGCCACGGCACCACCGGCTTTGAGGCTGCCAGCCTTGTAGGTCAGCTCGCCGCCGCTGTTCAGGCGGATGTCGCCTGTGGCCTGCAGCGCCAGGGCATTGGTACCCATAGCACCTGCGGAGGCCAGCATCACGTCGCTGCCATTGACGGTGCCACCCGTCCAGTTGACGGCAGCACCGGACTGCACCAACGCCAGGCCCGTGCTGTCGACGGAGGCGCCCGCCGCGCTCACGCCCTGGGCGCTCAACACGGTGGCACCAGCACCCGTGGTCTTGAGCGCGCCGGTAAAGCTCAGGTTGCCGGCGGCATCCAGCGTCAGGCCGCCAGCGCCTGCCTCTAGCCGGCCGCGAATGTTGACGCCCGGGCCGGCCTCGTTGGCCAGCAGGTAGATCTGGTTCGCAAACATGCCGGCGGCGGCGCCGATGTCAATGGACACGGCCGGCTGGGCGTCGCTGCGGCCTTGCGGCGTGGCCGCGAGCGTGCTGTAGCTGACCTGGTTGGCGCCTGCCACGGCATAAATGGCGCTGTTGCTGGCCGGCAGGGTGACCGAGCCGTCCACCCGCACCGCGCCACCGATGAGATCCAGCGACGTGAGACTGCTGCCGTTCAGACCCGCGGCGCCGATGGCGACCGTGCCGCCGCTGACCGAGAAGCCGTCCAGCGTGGAGCCCACCAGCGGCCGGCCGCTGACCAGGCTGGCGCGGTTGGTGTTGATGAAGCCGCAGCCATTGCAGGTGATGCCGTTGGCGTTGGCGATGACGACATCGGCCGGCATGCCGAACACCTCGATGCCGCCGGCCAAGATGCTGGCCGACGTGCCGGTGACCTCGTTGACGATCAGGCGCGCCTGTGCGGCCGGGTTGCCGGCAAACAGCACGTTGCCGCCGATGGCGCCGGCCAGCTGTGAGTAGCCGACTGACGTGCTGGACTCTGCGTTGGGCGCGGGTGCGGCGCTCACCACCGCCTGACCCGTTGCAGGCAGATCAATGGCAGCAACGCTCGCTGGCAGGCTCTGGATCATGCATCGCGAACAGGGCTTGGGGTCCCGCGGGCGCGGCGCCGGGGCGGGGGCGGGCGCTGGGGCAGGCGCGGGAGCCGGTGCAGGCGGGGGCGGTGCGGGCGCAAAACTGCCGGGCGCTGCCGAAGAGTTGTTGAGCACCAGGCCTGCCGCGCTCACGTTGAACTGTGTGAACAGGTTGTGCGACACGCCTGAGCTATTGGCCGGGGCGACGTGGACAACCGTTGCACCGTTGCCAGCCGTGTCGATCTTGGGCTTGCGGCCAGCGGGCGCGTTGGCATCTGCCGTGGTCTGCGCCTGCGCCGCCAGCAGCGCATCGGGTGCAATGGCATGCAGCCCTCCCAGCAGAAGGATGGCTTGCGCGATGCGGGTTCGGGAGCTGGTTCTTTGGTGGCTTCTCATCGTGTCGTTCCCTGATCAGTAGCTGTAGTTGAGACTGGCGTACACCACGGCCGAGGCCGCGTCGAATCCTTGGGGTTTGTGCAATGGCGCTGCAGCAGCAAGATCGCCAAACAAGCCGCCAAACTGGACCCGCACGCCGACCGTTGCGCCGGCCAGCGTGCGCCCGCCGGAGAAGGCGCCAGCAATGCGGCCAACGTCTAGCCCTGCATAGGGCTGCCAGGCAACGCCTGCAGGCAATTCGACGCCTGGGCCTCGCAGGTCCTGCTTCAAACTGATTTGCTCCTTGCCGCTGAGGAGGCTGCGCGCGTCGAAGCCGCGCACGGTCCAGCGTGAGCCCAGCACGTGCAGATCGGCGCCGCTGGCAGCATCGTGGACGCCGCTCCAGGCAAGACGGGCGTCATAACGCCAATCGCCGAATGGGCGTTGCCAGCCCAGTTGCGCGCGCGCGGTGCGGGCGAGCGGCGGCGGATCCAGAACCACGTCGGCGCCTAGGGTGCGCCGGGTGCTGACGGCTTGCTCGTAGTCCAGCTGGAATTCGCCCGCCTCACGCCGCCACCAACCGCTGAATCCCCAGTCGGTCGTTCGGACGTTGCGCCGCTGAAGCACCAGCTCAACGTCGTCGATGTGGTTGCGGCTCCTCCGATCGCTGGCTCCGAGCCAGACGGCCACGCGGCCACTGGCACTGCGCCAGGGCGTCCACTGCCAGCGTAGCTGCCAGGACGCGTCATGCCCGTTCTCGCTGAAGACGGTCGACAAGCCTTGGATGAGACGGTTGTGTTCGCTGCGCGTGCCCGTCACGGACAGCAAGTGATAGCCAAAAGGCAGGCTGTAGCTGAGCATGCCGCTGCGCTGAAAAGGAGCACCCCGCTTTGGAGCGCCAGCCACATAAGCCACCAACTGATCAGACAGGCCCAGCGGCCCATCCAACACCAGCTGCGCTGAGCCTTGAAGGCTGCCGTAGTCGCTGGCGCCAGCGTTGTCGGCCCCCACGGTCATGCGCCATGAGCGGCGCTCCGTGGCAGCCAGTACCAGTACGCTTTCGCCAGACACGTCGGCGGCTTCGATTTGAACCTGCGCAGCTTGGCTTGGCAGGCGCGAGGTGTTCTCCAGAGACTGCTCGATGTCGCGCAGGTTCAGAACATTGCCTGTCCGCAGCGCCAATGCATTGCGACCGATCGCCCTGGCCCCACCCCTGCGCTCGATGCGACCCACGCGCCCGAGTTCCACGTCCAGTTGCAGGACGCCATCGGCAAGGTTCTGTGGCGGCACGGTGATGTGACTGGTCACATAGCCCAGATCCACCAGCCGCGCCTGGAGGTTCTGACGAAGACGCTCGATGCTGAGCGCACCGAGACAAGCGCCGGCATAGCTCCGCAAATCCTGGTGTTCATCGGCGAACCCGGGCGGCGCGCCCCTGAAATGCACGCGCTGAACGTGGAAACACGGCGCCTCGCCTTCGACAGGGTCCAGCCAGACACCACCTCTCGCACCCGCGAGTTGTGGCGTCACGCGCAGCTGCGCGTCACGGATCTGCTGCAGTCGCTCACGCTCAATGGCGTCGAGCACATCCTTGCGGTCCTGGGCCCAGCTTGCTGCGATCAGCAGCAAGCCGCCCAAACCAAGGACCAGCCGTTTTGGGCTGGTCATCGACAACTTCACGACAACTCCCTTGCATGCCGCTGATGCTCTTTTTGCGGCGGCGCGATTCTGGCGAGCGCCGTAGCTTGGTCAGCCCATTGATTTCCTGTCACCCAATCAGGTGACAGCCGCACCATTGCGCCGCGTTCAGCCCATGGCGGGCAGCCGCTGAACACAAAGCCTCAAAGCCACAAGGGGCCACCACCCGCTGCGGTCAGCGCATCAGGGCCGCCACTCCAGCACCCGCACCGGGCTGGCCGGCACCTGGGCCTGGCCTTCGCCGTCCACCTGCTGCACGGCCTGCACAAAGAGGTGCAGTTCACCGCGGCGGCGCCAGAGTTCGGTGTCGAAGCTGGGCTCCCAGGCGCCCACGCTGCCTGGCGTGAGGTCGTGCAGCGTCCAGCGGCGGGCATCGAAGTCGGTGATGTGGGCCACCGAGACCTTGCTGCCGCGCTCCTCGTCGCGAAACACCAGCAGCGCCTCGGGCCGTCCGCCGCGCTGGCGCAGCATGAGCTGCGGCCGCGCGATGGGGATGGCCTTGGTGCCGGCGCCGCTGAGCGAGAACGGCGTGCGCCGCCAGTCCAGCAGCAGGCGGCGCCACTGGCCGTCGCGGCGGTAGACGACCTGGTACTGCGGCACGGCGCTGCCCTCGGGCCGCCAGTAGCTCGCGATGTAGGGGTTGCCGTCGGCATCGGCCGCCATGCCGGTCTGGTTGATGAGCTCGCGGCGCTGCGGGATGGGCGCGGCGATCTCGGCGCTGGCCGCGGTGATGGGCAGCGTGTACGGGCGGCCCTCGGATGTCTCCCAGCTCACGCCGCCGTCGCGGGAGCGGGCGTAGGCGAGGTCATGGTTGCTGGCCACATCGGGCGATTCGCGCCACACCCAGGACAGGTGCAGCGTGCCGTGCGCGTCGAGCGTGGACTGCCAGTAGGCGTTGCGCCGGCCTTCGCCGCTGATCAGGTTGGCGTGCAGGCGCGTCCAGGCCTGGGTGGCGGGGTCGTAGCGGTTGATGACGAGGTTGCCCCGGCCGGAGCCGCCGTCACGATAGAAAAACAGCAGCCCGCCGTCGGGCTGGCGGTGGAACTCGGGGTAGGTGACCGAGCGTTCCTGCTGGCCGATCATGGGCAGCGGCCCGCTCAGCGTGAGGCTGCCGGGCTGCAGGCTGCGGGCGTAGCGCAGCGGGTTGTTGTGGTGGTCCCAGGCCAGATGCAGGTAGCCGGCGCCGTCCACCATGAGGCTGATGCTGTTGTGCGCGTCGCGCGCATTGCCGCGGTAGGGCGTGGTTTGCAGCGTCCAGTGCGTGCTGTCCAGACGGCGCTTGCCGAGCACGACGCGGGCCTCGTCGTCGTAGTAGGCGATGTATTGCCAGTCACCATCGCTGACCAGCGCGTTCTTGCGGAACACGACGGCGTTCACTGAGTTGCGCGCCCAGCCCGGGCCCACGTCCACCAGGCGCACCTCGCGCGGCGCCGGCCCCAGCGCGCAGCCGGCCAGCCCGGCGGCGGCCATCAGCGGCAGCAGCGCGCGGCGCTTCACGGCGCCACGCCGCCGGCCGGCGGGGTGATGCGCACCTGCACGGGCGCCGCGACGCGCTCGCGCCACGCCGCCACGTGGGCCTGCCAGGCCTCGGTGCTGGTGAACTCGCCGGACCAGCTGACCGCCGCACCGAGGTGGTAGCGCAGCGGCTGGCCAGGGGCCACGGTGGCGAGGATGAGTTCGTTGAGCGCGTCGTCCGCATGGCCGTCGGCGCCGGGCAGGATGAGGGCGGTGCCGAAATCGCCCGCGCTGCGCTGGCGCACCCACTGCACCAGCGTGTCGGCACCGCGGTGCGTGCTGATCACGGGGCCCTGCGACGTGTAGGCGGGGGCCTTGTTGAGGCCCAGCGCGACGCGCAGCGGCTGCGGGCCGGCGGCGGTGAAGCGACTCTCGACGGCCGTGAACAGCTGGCCGGCGTCCAGCGTGAAGCGTTTGAGCTCGCTGACGGGCCGGCCGTCGGCGTCCCAGGTGTCGTAGGCCAGCTCAAAGGCGACGCGGATGGGGCCGTTGGCGAGGATGCGCCAGCGCGCGTAGTTGCCGCTGGTGAAGAGCCGCTGGCCGTTCCAGAGCCCCGAGCCGCCCAGCCCGCGCGAGCGGCCCACGCCGTACATGTCCAGGCCCTCGCCCTGCTCCTGGTGGTAGTGGTCGTGGCCCTTGGTGTACCAGCGGTCGATGACCAGGTAGCTCGGGCGCTTGAACCACACGTCGATGCCGCTGCTGACCAGCACCTCCTTGCCGCTGCCCGGCGGCGCCGGGGCGGCAAGCGCCGGGCCGTAGGTGCGGTGGGCAATGCGGTCGTTCTCCCAGGCGAAGTCGTCCAGCCGCTCGGGCACGGGCCGCGCGAACGCCCGCGCCGGGAAGGGCGGCACGACGGCCTCGGCCTTCTCGATGGTGAAGCGTGCCTGCTGCTCGCCGGCCGCAAAGTCATGCTGAAACAGCAGCTCGCCGTAGGCGGTGCCCTCGCCGCGGGGGTCCTTGGCCTGCGGGTCGACGTTGGTGACCTGGTAGGGCAGCAGCCGGCCGGTTGCGTCGCGCACGGCGAGCTGGTGCAGGCGCGCGCCGGGCAGCTGGCGCGCCACCTCGCGCCACGGCACGGCGATGGTCTCGGCAGGCCGCGCGGCGGCCAGCGTGTGGTGCACGGTGAGCTGCAGACGCGGGGTGGGCTCGGCCGCGCTGGCCATGCCGGAGCTGCCGGCCACGGCCAGCGCCAGGCCCGCGGCCAGCGCGCCGCGGCGGGAGGTGGGGGGCATCAGTAGTCCACCGCGTAGTCCTTCGGGAAGCGGGCGCTCGCGAAGGCTTTCTTCTGCGTCCAGTCCTGGGCCGGGGTGGTCCAGAAGCTGTCGCTGGCAGGCAGGCCCAGGGCCAGCAGGCCGACGCTGGCGATGTACATGCTGCCGTTGTTGGAGTAGCGGTCGCCCAGCTCGGGCTGCAGGCCGCGGAAGCCGATGTTCAGGAAGCCGTCGGGCGTGAAGTTGCTGGGCCCGCCCCAGATGGCGACATGGGCCGCATGCAGCGCGGCGCGCACCTGGCCCTCGGGCAGCGAGGCCGGCAGCTGCTTGCGCCAGGCCAGCAGCGCCAGCGGCTGGAAGGCGGCGGTGCGGTAGGTCAGCGAGCGGCCGATGGGCGGGTAGCTGCCCTGCGGGCCGATGAGGCGCTCCAGGTGTTCGCAAAAGCGCTGGGCGCGCTTGAGCGCCTGGGCCAGCAGCTCGGCCGGCTTCGCGCCCCAGAACGGCGCCTTGCGGGCCACCAGCACCTCCAGCACCTCCACCAGCATGGGGTGCATGACGAAGGCGCCGTAGTAGTCGAAGTGGAAGTTCTGGCCGTCCTTGATCCAGCCGTCCCCGGCGTACCACTCGTTGAGCTTGCGGATGGCGCCGTTCAGCCGCATCGGGTCGTGCTGCTCACCGATGGACAGCAGCCAGGCTTCATTCATGGCCGCGAACAGCAGCCAGTTGATGTTGGGCACCTCGAAGCGGCGCAGGCCCTGGATCTCGGCGACGATGCGCGCCTTGGTGGCGGCGTCCAGCGGCGCCCACAGCGCCTGCGGTGCGCGCAGCAGCGCGTTGGTGAAGTAGGCCGAGTCCACCAGCGCCTGGCTCTGGCCGCGCCACATCAGGTAGTCAGGGCTGGCGGGGTCCACCGCGTGGGCATAGCTCTGCAGCGCCTGCTCACGCAGCCGCTGGCGCAGCCGGCCCTCGGCGCTGTCGTCCACCGGCAGCGCCAGCCAGGGCGCGATGCCGGCCATCAGCCGCCCGAAGCACTCCAGGTAGGCCACGGCCTTGGGCCGGCCGTCCCAGCTGGGGCTGACCTCCAGCGGGAACTTCTGCTGGAGCTCGCCGCGCGACATCAGGCCCAGCACGGGCTCGGCCATCTGCCGCAGCAGGTCGAGCTGGAAGGCGCGCTCGGCGCCGGGCGCGGCGCTGGCGGCGGCCGGGCCCGTGGTGAGGCTCAGGCCGGGCAGCAGCGCGGCAGCCTGCAGGAGGTGGCGTCGTTGCATGGCGGGCCTCAGCGGTCGAGCAGGCGCACCATCTCGGCGCCGGCCAGCAGGAAGGCGCCGACGCCGAAGTGCGCGGTGGACTGCTGGTTGACGACCTGGCCCGGGATGGCGCGGTCGCCGATGGGCTGCACATAGCCGAGGCGGCCGTCGGGCTGCAGGGCCACGGTGCTCAGAAAGCGCCAGCCGCGCTGCGCGGCCGGCAGGTAGGTGTCACGCGGCAGCAGGCCCTGGTTGATGCCCCACAGCAGGCCGTAGGTGAAGAAGGCGGTGCCGCTGGTCTCGGGGCCGGGCGCATGGGCCGGGTCCAGCAGGCTGCGCGCCCAGGTGCCGTCAGCCTGCTGCAGCGGCAGCAGCGCGGCGGCCATGCGGCGGAACTGCGCCTCGTACTCGGCGCGGTGGCGGTGCTCGGCCGGCAGCTCGGCCAGCACGCGCGCCAGCGCCGCGAACGCCCAGCCGTTGCCGCGCGCCCAGAAGTCCTTCTTGCCGTTGACGCTCTTGTGCTTGGGGTACACGTAGCGCACATCGCGGAAGTACAGGCCCTCGGCCGCATCGAACATGAGGGCGTTGGCATGGCGGTAGTACTGGTGCAGCTTGTCCAGGTACTGCGGATTGCCGGTGATGCGGTGCAGCTTGGTCATCACCGGCATCACCATGTACAGCCCGTCCACCCACCACAGGTAGTCCTGCTGTGGCGTGCCCATCTGGTACTCCATCACCTCGCGGGCGCGGGCGATCTTCTTCGGGTCGCGGTCCAGCTGATAGAGGTCTGCATAGACCTGGAAGCAGGTCTGCCAGTCACCGAACAGCACGTAGTCGTCGGTCTCGCCGTAGCTGTACTTCCAGCGTGCCTTGTCGGTGCCCTTGGCGCCCTCCCACTGGTTGTGCTCGGCCCAGGCCTGGGTGTAGGCCAGATAGCGCCGGTCGCCGGTGACGCGGTAGGCCTCGACGTTGCCGGTGTGATACGCCGCCACGTCCCAGAAGGCGTTCTCCTGCGCGGGCTTGAGCGCCATCCAGTGGGTGTTGGCCTTGTCGATCGCGGCGACCACGGCGCGCCGCTCGCCCTCACGCTCGTGGGCTGTGCCGGCACAGCCCGCCAGCCCCAGGCCGGCCACCACGAGCAGCCCACCCAGGCGCTTCATCCACGTCATCGCATCCACCCCACAAGGCCGCATCACCGGTGGCACGCGCCACCACCCAGCCCCGCAGGGCGGCGCCATTCTGCAGGCCGCTCGGGCGCGGTGTTATCGCGATTTCATATGGCTGCGGGCGGGTTCCGGATAGCTGCCGGTGCAGGCTCAGCGCTTGTCGCCCTTGCTCGAAATGCTGCCCATGCCGGACACCGAGCGCTGCACCGCGGGGCTGCCGAAATAGTCGACCGAGCCCACGCCGGAGATGTTGGCGGACAGCTCGTCCGTGACCCACAGCAGCACGTTGCCGATGCCGCTGACGCTGACCCGCGCCTTGTGCGCCTGCAGCCGGTCGGCCACCACCTTGCCCTTGCCCGAGATCTGCAGCGACAGCTCGTCCACGCGCCCGCCGAGCTGGCCGTCACCGGCGCCGCTGATGCCGAAGCTCAGCTGGCGCACCTGCAGCTGGTCCAGCCGCACGCTGCCGGCGCCGCTGATGCTGAGCTTGAGCTGGTCCAGCTTCAGCAGCCCGGGCGCGTGCAGGTCGCTGGCGCCCGAGACCGACAGCTGGCTGAGCTGGCGCATCTCCACCTGCACGAAGGGCTTGTCCGCATGCCAGAACTTCCAGCCCCCGGCCGGCTGGATTTCCAGCCGCCGGCCGCGCAGGCGCAGGTCCACGCCCTTCTGCACCTCGTCATCGCCGGCCACGAAGACCTGGTCACGCTCGCCCAGCACCAGCACCACGCGCGCCGCGCCGCCCAGATCCAGCCGGTCGAACTCGCCCGGCGTGTAGACGCGGCCGGGCCCCGGCGGCAGCGGTGGGGCCGGGGTAGCAGGCAGCGCCGCCGGGGCGGCCGGCGCGGGCAGGGCGGGCTGGGTGGACGGCGGCGCTGGGGGCTGCGCCTGGGCGGCGCCGGCCGCCAGCAGCAGGGCGGGCAGCAGCGCCTTCACAGCGACTGCTCCCGCAGCATCTTGGACACCTCGCGGTTGGCCGTGATACGCGTGCCGTCGCGCAGCTGCACGACGAGCTGCGAGTTCTCGTCAGGCGTGAGGCTGTCGACGAAGTCCAGGTTGACGATGCAGCCGCGCTGCACGCGCAGGAAGCGGGTTGCATCCAGCCGGGTCTCGAAGTCCGCAATCGGCAGGCGCACGAGGAAGCTGCGGCCGCGGCTGCTGATGGCGGTGTACTTGTTGTCGGAGCGCAGGCACTCGATGTCGGCCACCTGCAGCGGGAAGATCTTGCCCTGGTCGCGCACCAGCAGGCGGGTCAGCGGCGCCTCCGGCGGGGCCGTCAGCGCCTGCGCCACCTCGGGCGTCAACGGCGCCGCGTCGCGCAGCGCATGGGCCACGGCCTCGTCGAAGCGCTCGCGCGAGAAGGGCTTGAGCAGGTAGTCCACCGCGTGCAGCTCGAAGGCGGTCAGCGCATGCTGGTCATAGGCGGTGGTGAAGATGATGCGCGGCTGGCTGGCGTCGCCCTGCAGCGCCTGCACCACCTGCAGCCCGTTCAGGCCGGGCATCTGGATGTCGGTCAGCACCAGCGCGGGCCGCAGCGCGCGGATCTTCTCCAGCGCCTCCTCGCCGTCCTCGCAGACGGCCACCAGCTGCAGGCCCGGCGTGACACGCACCCAGTCGGCCAGCGCCTCGGCGGCCAGCGGTTCGTCTTCGGCGATCAGGACGGTGGTGCTCATGGTTGTGGGATGAAAAGATCGACGCGAAAGCCCGCGCCGGGAGCCGTGTGGATGCGCAGCCGGGCCTGGCCGCCGTAGTCCAGGGAGAAGCGCTTCTGCAGCGCCGCCAGGCCCACACCGCGGCGCTGGCCGGGCTGGGGCGTCAGCGCCTCGGGCGCGCAACCCGGGCCGTCGTCAGCCACGGCCAGCTCCAGGCCCTGGTTGAGCGCGTTGCGGCGCGCGGTGATGGTGACGGTGCCGCCCGCGCGGCGCGGCGCCACGGCGTGCAGGATGGCGTTCTCCACCAGCGGCTGCAGCGTCAGCGGCGGCAGCTCGTCGGCCATCACGCGCTCCTCCAGCTGCCAGTCCACGCGCAGGCGCTGGCCCAGGCGCAGCGCCTCCAGCGCGAGGTAGTCGCGCAGGAAGTCCACCTCGTCGGTCAGCATGACGCGGTCCTCGGCGCCGCGCTTGGTGTCCAGCACATAGCGCAGCATGGACGCGAACTGCAGCAGCGCCGCCTCGGCCTGCGCGGCGTCCTTGCGCGTCAGCGCGATCAGCGTGTTCAGCGTGTTGAACAGGAAATGCGGGTTCAGCTTGCCGCTGATGGCCGACAGCTCGGCCTTGGCCAGCGCGCTTTCGGCCTGCGCCGCCGCCACCGCCGCCGCCCGCGCCGCCCGCGCCTGCAGCACCGCCGTGAACGCGGTGGCGATGGCCGCATACACCACCAGCCCCCACACCGAGCGCCACAGCAACCCGGCCATCAGCACGGCGCCGGCATGGTCGCCGCCGAAAAGCAGCACATTCACCACGTACTCGCCGGCCTGCCACAGCACCGCGAAGGCCAGGGCCGCCAGGATGTGGGCCATCGCGTTCGCCGAGCCGGTCGCGTCGCTGGCATGCAGCCGGCGCGCCACCGGCCACACGGCCACGCCCAGCAGCATGGGCGCCCACAGCATGGTGGTGGCCTGGTAGACGGCCAGCCAGAACGGGTCCAGCCCACGGTCGAACTCGCTGCCGGCCAGCACGAACAAGCACCAGGCCAGCGCGCAGCAGCCGGCATAGGCCAGCCACAGCCGCCGGTTGGGGCGGGGCGGGGCAGGGCGGGGGCCGAGGGAGTCCATGCCTTCATCTTAGGGAGCCCCGGCACGCGGCCGGCGGCTGCGGAGACGAAGTGCGGGCCGCCGGGTGCGGGATGCGGTCTGCGGGGTGTTGCTGACGGTGCGCCGCACCCCGACCGGCATAATTCGCCCCCTTCCCCATCGAAATTCAGGCGAGCGTCATGGCCAGCGTCAACAAAGTCATCCTCATCGGCAACGTCGGCAAGGACCCCGAGGTCCGCTACAACCCCAGCGGCGCCGCCTGGGTCACGCTGAGCCTGGCCACCACGCGCAACTGGAAGAACCGCGAGACCGGCGAGCGCCAGGAAGAAACCGAGTGGCACCGCGTCGTCTTCAACGACCGCCTGGCCGAGATCGTCGGCGAGTACGTCAAGAAGGGTCGCCCGCTGTACGTCGAGGGCCGCCTGAAGACCCGCAAGTGGCAGGACAAGGAAGGCCGCGACACCTACACCACCGAGATCATTGCCACCGAGATGCAGCTGCTGGGCGGCCGTGACAGCGGCGGCGGCGGCGACGAAGGTGGCGGCGGCTACAGCCGTGGCGCCGGTGGCGGCGGTGGCTACAGCCGCGGTGGCGATGCCGGCGGCGACGACTTCGGCGGCGGCCGCCCGGCTGCCCGCCCGGCCCCGCGCCCCGCGCCCCAGCGCGCCCCGGCCCCGGCGCCCAAGGCGTCGACCGGCTTCGACGACATGGACGACGACATCCCGTTCTGACCTGAACCGGCCCGCACAAGACCCGGCCCGTGGCGCTCGCCACGGGCTTTTTTTCGCCCGCACTGTGGCGGGGCTGGCCGGTGCCACCGCAGTGCCGGCCGCACCAGCGCGGCGCAAGCGCGGGTGCCGGCCACTACGGCGACGAAGGCTGGCTTCACGGCAAGCCCCCCTAACAACCAAGGGTTCCCCCGTATTCAGAGGGGGCGGCGTGAACAAGTTGGCACGACTCCCGCTTTAACCTCGCGGCATACCAATGCAAACCAATCTTCAGGGGATTTCCATGAGCTTCAAGCCTGTCTTCTCGGCCCTGCTGGCCACGGCTGCGTGGCTGAGCGCGTCGCCGGCTGCCGCCATTGCCATCGCATCGCCCGCCGTGGTGCTGACGCCCGGCACGGTGTCGTACACCAACGTGACGCCTGCGGATGAGGCCGCCCTGTCGCCCTCGACGCGCAACCTCACCGGCCTGGGCGCCTATTCGTCGACGGTGGAGAACACCAGCACCGTCAAGCGCGTGCAGACCGCCCCGACGGCCACCACGGCCGGCCTAGCCTATGTGTACTCGGTCACCGAGGCCACGACGACCACGACGCAGATCAACGCCTACTACGACAGCTTCAGCTGGAGCCAGACGTTTACCGGCAACAGCAGCGGCAATGAAATCGTGACCTTCAGCGGCACGCTGACTGCGGCCCAGAAGCTGGGCGCCGTGCTCGATATCTCGGCATCGGGCAGCTACACGCCGGAAACCACGCCGTTCGGCTCGGCAGCACCGGCCCTGCCGTCGTTCTTCTACCGCGAGGGCGGCACCGGCGCCTGGACGGCACTGACCACCTACAGCAGCGCTGCGCCGGCAGGTGGCAACGTGTTCACCAGCAATGCGCTGCAGTCGCTGGGCCTGGCCGCGGGCTCGTCGACCTTCTTCGAGGTGGCCGTGCTGGCCGGCAACGGCGTCGACCTGAGCGGCCTGACGGTGTGGCTGGGCACGGATTACTACGACCGCTACGAGGTCGAGCTCTCCAAGGTCACCAGCACCACCGAGACGCTGATCGGCGCCGAAGTGCTGACCCCCGTGCCGGAGCCCGAGACCTACGCGCTGTTCGCCGCCGGCCTGCTGTTCGTCGTGATGCGTCTGCGCAACCGCAACCGCTGAGCGCGCGGGGCAACTGCCCCTGCCACCAAACCATGAAGCCCGGCCACCGTGCCGGGCTTTTTCATGCCCACACCGCACACCCTCCCCTGAAACCGCGACAGGCAAGTCCCAGGCAGCGCCCTGCAAGCAGCGCTGTTACGTTGCACGACCGCACTTGGTCTTGAACGGAGGACAGCATGGCATGGCAAGGATGGAAGGGCGCGGCGCTGACCGCGCTGGCAGCACTCACAAGCTGGACGGCAGGGCCTGCGCAGGCGCACGGCGAGCATGAACACGGCAGCGCCGCGGCCGGGCCGGCGGTGTCGTTCGTGCAGTTCTCGTCGCCCAACCTCACCGCGCCCGGCACGCCGCTGACGGTGCAGGGCAAGCTCAGCGTGCCGCGCCAGCGCGGCTGGCACAGTCAGCGCAAGCTGCCGGCCGTCGTCATCCTGCACGGCTCGGCCGGCATCGACGCGCGTGGCGACTTCTACGAGGCCGCGCTGAACGATGCCGGCATCGCCACGCTGCAGATCGACATGTGGCAGGCGCGCGGCTACACCGCGCCCGGCCAGCGGCCCACCGCGCCCATCCTGACCTACCCCGACGCCTTCTCGGCGCTGCAGTTCCTGGCCCAGCAGCCGGGCATCGACGGCGCGCGCGTTGGCGTGCTGGGCTTCTCGTGGGGCGGGCTGGTCAGCATGGGCACGGCCGAGCGGCTGTATGCCGGCCAGTTCGGCGGCGGCCGGACCTTCAAGGCCCATGTGGCGCACTACCCCGTGTGCTACGCCTGGAACAACGCGCCGCTGCTGGCCGCCGTGCGCAGCACGCCGGCCCAGTACGGCGTGCAGTGGCTGGCCCTGACCGGCGCGCCGGTGCTGATCCAGGTCGGCACCAAGGACGACTACGACAACAGCGCCAAGCCCTGCCAGGACCTCGCCGCTGCCGCGAACGCCAGCAACGGCAGCACCAGCCTCGTGCGCGTGGTGGCCTACCCCGACGCCACGCATGGCTGGGATCGCCTGATGGTGCCCATGACCGTCAACGACCCGTTCGCCATCCAGGGCAGCTTCTTCAGCACCGGCGTGCCGCCGGCAGTGAAGTTCACGCCCGATGCGGCGCAGGCCTACCAGTCGCGCGCCCGCGTCGTGCGCTTCTTCGAGCGGCAGCTGTAAGGCGGGCGGCCCGGCCGCGGGCCCACCCCATCGGGCTGTCATGCAAGCGGCCTACGCTGGCCGGGTTCATACCCCGCCATGCTGTCGCTGCTGCACCTCTCCCCCTGGGCCTGGCCGCTGATCGGCGTGCCCGCGCTGGCGGCCGCCGTTGTGGCGCTGCAAGGGCGGCTGCTGTTCGGCCGCACCTGGCGCATCCGCCGCGCCGCCCCCGGCCCGGCCGCCGCGCGGCGCCGCAGCGAAGCCGTGTGGCTGGCGCGGCCCGGCGGCGTGCAGCTGCAGGGCTGGCTGACCGTGCCGGCCGACGCCCCAGCACGCCGCCTGCTGCTGTGGTTTGGCGGGCGCAACGAGCATGTGGCCTGGACGCCCGACCTCGCCGGCTGGCTGCCCGACGACTGCGCGCTGCTCGCCTTCAACTACCGCGGCCTCGGCGCCAGCAACGGCTGGCCGGGCGAGGCCGCCTGCGTGGCCGACGCGCAAGCCGCTGCGGACTGGGGCCTGGCGCGGCTCGCGCTGCCGCCCGGCGCGCTGCACCTGGCCGGCCGCAGCCTGGGCACGGGCGTGGCCATGCAGCTGGCCGCGCGACGGGCCGCCGCCGGCACGCCGGTGGCCCGCATCGCCCTCATCACGCCGCTGAAGAGCCTGCACGCCGTGCTGCGCCGCAACCCGCTCATCGCCCCGCTGACGCCCTGGCTGCGCTCGCCGCTGGACAGCCTAGCCGCCGCACGGGCGCTGCGCTGTGAGGTGCTCGTGCTGCTGGCCGAGACCGACCGCCAGGTGCCGCACGCGCATTCGCACCACCTCGTCGATGCGCTGCGCCGCGCCGGCTCGACCGTCACCCTGCACCAGCTCGCTGGCACCAACCACCGCAGCCTGGCGCGCACGCCGGCCGCCATGCAGCAGCTGGGCAGCTGGCTGCCGCCCACACCGCCGGCCGCGCATTCGTCATCCCGCTGAGCGTTGCTGGCGGCGCGGGCGTCGCCCGGCAGCCCGCTGGCACACTGCGCCGGCATGAAGCGCCGCCTGCTGCTGTCGACCGCCCTGCTGCCCATGCTGACCCTCGCTGCTCCCCTGGTGCCCACCGTGCTGCCCACCGTGCTGCCCCTTTGGCCCGAGGGCGTGCCGCCCGCCCGCCGCGCCGACGCGCCCGCCGCACGCGGCGAGGCCGCCCCTGAGCGCACCGACGAGCAGGGCCGCATCGCCCATGTCTCGCTGCCCACGCTGACCGTCGTGCCGCCTGCCGTGGACCGCCCCAACGGCACCGCCGTCATCCTGTGCCCGGGCGGCGGCTACAGCGTGCTGTCCTTCCAGCGCGAGGGCCTGCAGTACGCCGCCTGGCTCAGCACGCTGGGCATCACCACCTTCATCCTCAAAAGCCGGCTGCAGGACTGGGGCCACCCCGCGCCGCTGCAGGACGTGCTGCGCGCGCTGCGCCTGGTGCGCTCGCGCGCGGCCGAGTTCGGCGTGCGGCCCGACCGCATCGGCGTCATGGGCAGCTCGGCCGGCGGCCACCTTGCGGCCAGCGCCAGCACGCTGTTCGACCACGCCGACGGCCGCACCGGCGCCGCGCTCGATGCCGTCAGCGCGCGGCCCGACTTCGCCGTGCTCGTCTACCCCGTCATCACGCTGATGCCGCCCGCTGCCCACCCCGGCTCGCGCAAGGCGCTGCTCGGCGAGCAGCCCGAGCCGGCGCTGCTGACGCTGCTGTCCGTGGACCAGCAGGTCACACCCGCCACGCCACCCACGCTGCTGCTGCACACCCAGTTCGACAAGACCGTGCCGGTGGACAACAGCCTGCTGCACTACCAGGCCCTCACACGCGCTGGCGTGCCGGCCGAGCTCTACGTCTTCGAGCAGGGCGGCCACGGCATCGGCATGCGCGACGGCCTGGGCAACGCCTCCGCCTGGCCCCGCCGCGCCGAAGACTGGCTGCGCCAGCGCGGCCTGCTGAACAAGGACACTCCGCGATGAAACGCCGCCACCTGCTGACGAGCGCGGCGCTGGCCGGCGCACTGCCCGCCTGGGCCCAACCTGCCGGCACGCTAACGCTGCCCGGCATGGACCTGCACGACCCCTTCATCGTCACTGACACCGCCAGCCAGACCTACTGGCTGTTCACGAAGAACCACGGCGACTTCACCGGCCAAGCGGCCCTTGGCGTGATGGCCTACCGCAGCCGCGACCTCAAGCACTGGAGCAAGCCCGAGCTGGTGTTCCAGCTGCCCGCCGACACCTGGGCCAATGAGGGCTGCTGGGCGCCCGAGGTGCACCGCTGGCGCGGCAAGTGGTACTTGTTCGTCACCGTGCACAACGAGCGCCTTCCGCTGGCCGAGCCCAGCCCGGTGCCCGGCCAGAAGACCTACCGCCGCAGCACCGTGCTGGCCGTGGCCGACACGCTGGGCGGCCCCTTCACGCTGGTGCGCGGCGGCGAGCCCGTGGTGTCAAAGGAGCTGATGACGCTGGACGGCACGCTCCACCTGGACCGCGCCGGCAAGCCCTGGATGGTCTACGCCCACGAATGGCTGCAGCTGCGCGTGGGCGCCTTCGCCGCCGTGCCGCTGGACGACGAACTGCGCGCCGTGGGCCCGCCGCGCGAGCTCTTCCGCGGCAACGCCTCGCCCGCCGCCAAGCCGCAGCAGGGCCAGGGCATCATCGTCACCGACGGCCCTCAGCTCTACCGCACGGCCGACGGCAGCCTGCACATGCTGTGGTCCAGCTGGGGCGACGACGGCTACTTCCAGACCGTGTCGCGCTCCCCCTCGGGCGAGCTGTTCGGCCCCTGGGAACACGGCCCCGTGTGGCTGGCCAAGGGCAGCGGCCACGGCATGCTGTTCCGCACACTGGACGACCGCTGGATGCTCGTGGTGCACCGCCCGTTCAAGAACGCGCGCGGCAAGCTCTACGACGTGCGGGAGCTGGCCAGCGGGTTTGAGCTGGTGAGGCAGCGGGTGGATCTGGATTTGGATGCGGCGCCGTTGGGGCCGGGCTGAGAGATCAATTCAGCCACTGCTTGACCAGGTAAGGCGTTTGATGCGGTACGCGATACCAACAAGCCGATAGCGTGGCTGGCACGCGTCAACATCAGACGAAGCTGGCCCTGAAAGTGTGGGGATCGAGCAAGCAATGCGACTCGATCCTGCCTGGTAGCTCGAACAGATGCGGTTCGGCTCTGAAATCGAAGACTCGGTAAAGCGTGAAGCGATCTGGCGTCGCCCTTGCAAACTCCACCTCGTTTGACGACACGAAGAACGGGGTTCGTTTGCCGAACGATGTGGTCTTCACTTCGATGAACCGCTCGATCCCATCGGCTTCGAACGACAGCACGTCATAGCCGAGTCCATCACCCCGTGTCTTGGCGACGTGCTCGACGCGCTCCGCCAGTTGCCCGAGTCCAAGCTGCAGCAAGCGCCAGCGCTCGAAGCGCACAACGAAATCCTCGCCGGCACGCCCGAGTGAGCGGTTCGCGGCTTCCTGCTCAAGATAGTCGCGCCGAAAGGCCCGCCGCGGCCGCCAAGGCAGAGGCTCCCGCAATTCAAGATTGGCCTCTGGCGGTGGCTCCTTGACTGCCTTGAAGTCGTCTCGCTCAAGCTCGACGACTTCGCGGCGAGCAGCATCCATGACGACAGCGTCCAAGCGCTGATGACCAACCACCTGCAGCTCGATCTCTCGCAGCAAGACGTCGCGCTGAAAGTTGGCCCTGGGCTGGTAGCCCTGGATGTACGGTAATCCGAGCTCGAGCATTGCCGCACTGATGTTGCCGTGCTTGAACTCAATGGCCGCTTCACTACGGCCGTTCAATCTACGGAGCAACGCGCGGCGATGGGCACTCTTGTTGACAGCTTGACCGCTCAACTCCGCCAGCAGCATAGCCAGGTAGTCCGCCACGATGGCTGCGACCTCCTCCGACGACCAATGGGTGCTCGCCGCACTTGAAGGGGTCCCTTCGTGGACGACCTCGAAGCCCAGCCGCTCCAGCACTGGCCGCACGGTGGCAGCGCCACCAGAGAAGTCCTTCGGGCCGAGACCACCACGTTCCGGGTACTGGTAGCCCAAAGCTGCGCCCGCTATCGCCTTGGAATCCGCCAATCCTTGTGTTCGCGGATTCCTGACGAGGTAGCTGGCAGCCTCGCGAAAGCCGTACTTCCGCAGGAATGCCTCTTTCCCGAGTTGCTCGTATTCATCGAGTGCGGCCTGAACGGCTGCGACGCTCGTCAATTCAGAGAGTCGCGGCGGCATGACTACTTACCCTGCAACGAAACGTCCCTCGTGCCACGGCAAGAGGGGAAGTCAGAACAACCCCAGAAGCGGTTGCCTGATTGAGACCCGCGCTTGGCGACACGCAAGACCATCTTGTTGTCGCACAAAGGGCACTTCACACCGGTGTCATCCCCTTGCGTTGTGGCCGACACGGGCTGCCTGTGATGTGCGTTGGGCTCCAGCAAACTCTTCAACTGCTCACCGTCGATGAGCTGGACGTTGCGGCCCACCGCGAAGTTCTCAGCCTCTGCGGTGAACCGACCCGATGTGACAACGAATCCTCCTGCGGCCCCCTGAGCAGCCATGACGCCGTACAACTCGCGCACGACATCGACGCCAACACGCTGCGCGCGCCATTGCTTGCACTGCACGAGGTGCAACTCGCCGCCGCGGCGCAACTCAAGATCAACCCCACCATCTGGCCCTGCTCGCCCAGTCTCCTTAATCTGGTAGCCAAGCCGGCGAAAGCCCTCACCTACCAACTGCTCAAACTGCTGCCAGCTCATGCTGTTGAACGCATCTCCAGCTGGATTCGCCGTGCTGTGCTCGATCAACTGTTTGCGGCTGCGACGCTTCAGGGCCGATACAACAGCACCAACAAGGCAAAAGACCGGCAGCAGGTACTGCCCGTAAAACGCCATCGTTCGCCAGATCACCTGAGCGGCCATCGAACCCAGCTGATCCAACTGTGTTGCTACAGGGGCCGGGCGCTCAGCGATTGGGTGAAGGATCAGGTAGGAGCCGACGGCAAGGCCGACACCGGCCCACCAAGGCAGCTTGGCCACAAGCTCCATGATGTCTTCGGCTGCGCCTTGCTTGCGCCGTGTTCCCATGTTTTCCTCCCTTTGCCCGCCGCAAAAGTCTCCAGCCCTTCTAGAAGACTGATAGCTCGCGGCGAAGTGAAGTGCTGGCTGCTACCGCAGTCAGCCGTAGGGCGCCAAAGTAGTTGCTCTGGCGCGCACGGTGGATCAAGCACTTGGCGGGTCCCGCGTCACAGTCTTCAACCAGGCGCAGCACGACTTAGTGCGACTGACCTTCGAGTGCGCCACAGTTCTTGCACACGTGTCGTGGGCGCTTCTTTGAGCACGGTCTTTGACAAGGTTGGACCGGTGAAGGCGCGCTTGAGCCGGTCTGACGTGAAGCGCAAAGTTCAGGACCAGACCAGGGAGTTCAGCCTTCCCAGGCGCCCCCCAAGCGGCCAAGAGCAACAGCTATCAGGCCTGCGATCTCGATAGGAATGAACATGGCTCAGTTGGCATGTGCATCCTGCGGCCGAGAGTTCACGGTTCGTCCGCAATCGCCCCATCAGACCTTCTGCTCGGCGCCCGAATGCCAGCGCGAGCGGCGCAGACGTTGGAACCGAAACAAGCTCGATGCGGACCCGGACTACCGGGCGAACCAGGCGGCGGCCCAGCGAGCCTGGCACGCCCGAAACCCAGGCTACTGGCAAACCTACCGCGAGCGGAAGCAGCCGACGGCCCCGCTCAGGGCGTCACAAACAAGACCTGCAACAAGTGACGCGTCATTTTTCGGGGTGGACCAGGCTAACGGTCGCTGCTGGGTCGACGTTCTCTCCTATGAAAGAAGCGGCCAACCCACAGCCTGGCGGGTCGAGATGGTGTTGACGCGCCCGCGAGATTGCAAAGAAGGACGCGTGCAAAGAGAGGACTCGTGGATGACAACGTGATCGCTGACTAATGTCTCGTAGCACGGCTTCGAGATCCCGGTGAGCGTTCGGCGGGACGCCAGATCTGTCTCTCATGGTTCGGAGTGGCGTGCCTCCCCATCGCTCAAGGAGCGGAGAAGGACATGCAGCCAGAAGACCTACAACCCGGCGAAGAACAAGCCAGCGCTTTCCGCGCTGCCGAGTACGTCCGCATGTCGACGGAGCACCAGCAGTACTCGACCCAGAACCAAGCGGACAAGATCCGCGAATACGCCGAGCGGCGCGGCATCCGGATCATCCGCACCTATGCCGACGAGGGAAAGAGCGGTCTGAGAATCGATGGCCGTGAAGCGCTGCAGGCCCTGCTTCGGGACGTTGAGTCCGGCAACGCGGACTTCAACGTCATCCTCGTCTACGACGTCAGCCGTTGGGGGCGCTTCCAGGACGCCGATGAGAGCGCGTACTACGAGTACGTCTGCAGGCGCGCTGGCATCCAGGTCTGCTACTGCGCCGAGCAGTTCGAGAACGACGGTTCGCCGGTGTCGACCATTGTGAAAGGCGTCAAGCGCGCCATGGCCGGCGAGTACAGCCGCGAGTTGTCGGCCAAGGTGTTTGCCGGCCAGTGCCGGCTCATCGAGATGGGGTTCCGGCAAGGGGGGCCGGCGGGCTTCGGCCTGCGTCGCGTGCTGGTCGACCAGGCCGGCAACGTGAAGAGCGAGCTCTCGCGTGGCGAGCACAAGAGCCTGCAGACCGACCGCGTGATCCTCACACCCGGGCCGGATCGGGAGATCCGCATCGTGCGAGACATCTACCGTTGGTTCACCGACGAGGGGCAGCACGAGGTCGAGATCGCTAGGCGCCTCAACGATCAGGGAGTGCTTACTGACTTAGGGCGCAACTGGACCCGTGCCACGGTGCGCGAGATCCTGACCAACGAGAAGTACATCGGCAATAACGTCTACAACCGCATCTCCTTCAAGCTCAAGAAACTGCGCGTCATCAACGGGCCCGACATGTGGATCCGCAAGGACAGCGCCTTCGAGGCGGTTGTTTCGCAGGAGGCCTTCTACACGGCGCAAGGAATCATCCGGGCACGAGCCCGCCGTTTCAGCGATGCGGAACTGATCGAGAAGTTACGCGGGCTGTACGAGCGCCGCGGCTTCCTGTCTGGCCTGGTCATCGACGAGACGGAAGGCATGCCGTCCGCGGCGGCGTACATCCATCGTTTCGGCAGCCTCATCAGGGCCTACCAAGCTGTTGGCTTCAAGCCTGACCGCGACTACCAGTTCCTCGAGGTCAACAAGTTCCTGCGTCGCCTGCATCCCGAGGTGGTGGCTGGCACGGAGCGCGAGATCGCGAACCTCGGTGGGGTGCTCGTCCGCGATCCGGCGACCGACCTGCTGGACGTC
>NZ_JAPPUY010000013.1 GCF_026712245.1 Roseateles hydrophilus | reverse complement strand
TGGCCGCCTGGTGGCCGCGCCATCTAGACCAGACACGTCCCCCCGAAAGCCCTATCTCCCGCCTTGTGCGGCTGGCGGCGCCATCCTGGGGGGCGTCTTTCCGCCCCCCTTGGGGGGCCTAGATTGACCCTGTGAGGCAGCCTGGCCACGCTCCGCGCAGGTGGCTTGCGCGCCTGCCGCGCTGCCGCCGGCGCGGAGCGCCGGCCTAGATTTATTCCTAGGACACTTCAGAACACACACCATTTGCGGGGCGCGTGTGCCCCTGGGGTGGGGTCTAAGAGAAACAGAAGAGGGGGGGTGCACTCTCTCTATGAAAACACCTTGCTGACCTGAATCACCTGTGATTCAATTTGAATCATGGGTGATTCAGGTCGAGGCGGGTTTAGATGGCTCAAATGATGGTCGGCCAGGTCGATTTGTTGACCGGCGAGATGCTTGATGGCGCGGCTTTGGCTGTGATCTATCCAAAGCGCAAGAACGGTTTTTCCTCTACGGGGTGGGTTGCTGTGAGTCAAAACCCAATGCTTGAGCTGGCGCGTGCTGACCTTGGTGGCGAAGCCAGCCGGGTCCTTTTTTTCGTGCTCGCGAAGCTCGATTTCGAAAACTGGATCAACCTGAACCAGACCGACGCTGCGCAAGAAATGGGTCTACAGCGCCAGAACTTCGTTCGTGGCCTGCGCAAGCTGATCGAGCTGGGTGTAGTCCTGCCTGGCCCAAAGGTAGGTCGCAACGCGACCTACCGGCTCAATCCATCTTTCGGCTGGAAAGGCAGCGCCAAGGGCCATAACGAGGCTCTGGCGGAGCGAATGAAGGCTCGGGGCATGTCGGTGGTCAAAAGCGACCACGAGGCCCGTGAAGAGCTGGAAGCTGCCGGCCAGATGCGCCTGGATAGCCCCCCCGTCCAGTAATACGGGGGGGAAAGTCCCCCGGGAAAACCCTAGCCGGGGGGTTCGCCTCTGTCGCCTTCGGCTCTGTCGGCCGGGGCGTCCCGCCCCCCGGGGCCACACCTCCACATGCCTACGGCCAGGTCTAGATGGCAGGGGTACGGGGCCGGCCTTAGGCCCCGTCTAGACCGTGTCACTCCGCCTGCTGGCGATGCCTGCTCGCGGTCCAGCGGTTCGATTTGGCCGCCTGGTGGCCGCGCCATCTAGACCAGACACGTCCCCCCGAAAGCCCTATCTCCCGCCTTGTGCGGCTGGCGGCGCCATCCTGGGGGGCGTCTTTCCGCCCCCCTTGGGGGGCCTAGA
>NZ_JAPPUY010000012.1 GCF_026712245.1 Roseateles hydrophilus | reverse complement strand
TGTTGAGGCTCGCAGCGAACTGACCCGGGGCGCTCGTGCAGAACTGACCCACCCCTGAAGGCTACCCGAGGGAGCCTGAGTCTGTGGATATCTCTGAGGTCTTGGGGTCTCCTTTCTTGCGTTGAGTAGGTCGGGCACGTGCCGCCGCAACGGTCGTGCTGCTGTGCTTGAAGCGCCAGGACTCGTTGCCGGTCTCGACGATGTGGCAGTGGTGCGTGAGCCGGTCGAGCAGCGCCGTGGTCATCTTGGCGTCGCCGAAGACGCTGGCCCATTCGCCGAAGCTCAGGTTGGTGGTGATGACCACACTGGTGTGCTCGTAGAGTTTGCTCAGCAGATGGAACAGCAGCGCCCCGCCGGCCTGGCTGAAGGGCAGGTAGCCGAGCTCGTCCAGGATGAGCAGGTCCACGTACATCAACCGGTGCGCGATCTGCCCGGCCTTGCCGGCCGCCTTCTCCGCTTCCAGCGCGTTGACCAGTTCCACCGTGGACTGGAAGCGCACCCGTTTGCCATGCCGCTGGATGGCCTCGATGCCCAGCGCTGTGGCCAGGTGCGTCTTGCCCGTGCCCGGCCCGCCGATCAGCACCACGTTGTGCGCGGCCTCGGTGAACTGGGTCGTGTGCAGCTTGCGCACCAGCGCCTCATCGACTGCGCTGGCCTCGAAGTCGAAGCTCGCCAGGTCCCGGTGCGCCGGGAAGCGCGCGGCCGTCATCTGGTACGCGATGGAGCGCACGTTGCGCTCGGCGCCCTCGGCGTCCAGCAGTTGTTCGATCAGCTGCTCAGGTTCCAGCGCCGCGTGGCGGCAATGCGCCACCAGCTCCGGCCAGTTGGACGCCATGCCGTGCAGCTTGAGCGCCTTCAGCCGCGTGACGATCTCGGTGCTCATGGGCGGGCCTCCTGTGGGTTGCGCAACGCGTCGTAGCGCTGCACGTCGGCGCGGGGTTCCTCCTTCAGCGCCGGTGTGGGTTGGGCCAGTTCACGGATGGCCGTGGTGCCGTCCTTCAAGCGCGCCAGCACGTTGAGCACATGCTCGGCGCTGGGCCGTCCTGCTTCCAGCGCAATCTCTGCGGCCACCAGCACCGCCTCCAGGCCATGCACCGGCACGGCCGCCAGCACCTGCGCCATGACGCGGTCGCCGCCCGCGTGGCGCAGCAGATGGCGCTGCAAGGTCTGCAGGACCTCGGGCATGGCCTTGAAGGGCGCGCCGTTGCGCAGCGCCCCGGGCTTGGTCTGCACCAGTGGGATGTAGTGCTGCCAGTCGTAGAAGGTCAGGTCGCGCTCGAAGCTGCGGGTGTGCCGGGCCACCTCAACACCGTCGGCCACCAGCACCAGGGTGTCGGGGTAGGCACGCAGGCTGAGCACGGCGTTCACATGCCGCGTGGGCACGCTGTAGCGGTTGCGCTGGAAGTGCACCAGCGCCGTGGCGGAGACGCGCACGGGTTGCTCGACGTAGCCGTCGAAGGGCTTTGGGCACGGCATCAGCCGCGCCTGCTCGTCTTGCAGCACATCGGCCACGGTCAATGCCGGCCACTCGGGGTGTGCGGTCTCGGCCCAGCAGGCGCGGCAGCGCTCGGCGAGCCAGGCATTGAGCGTGGCCAGGTCCGGCCAGCGCCGCTCGCTGGCTTCGCGCCAGACCTGGCGTCGGCGGTCCTGCACGTTCTTCTCGACGATGCCCTTCTCCCAGCCCGAGGCCGGGTTGCAGAACTCGGGCTCGAACAGGTAGTGCGAGCACATGGCCTGGAAGCGCGCGTTGACCGAGCGCTGCTTGCCGACGCCGACCTTGTCCACCGCCGTCTTCATGTTGTCGTACACGCCTCGACGCGGCACGCCGCCCAGCGCCTGGAACGCGCGTGCGTGAGCGTCGAACAGCATCTCGTGGCTCTGCGTCGGGTAGGCCGTGAGCCAGAAGGCGCGGCTGCTGGCGAGCTTGGTGTGCGCGACCTCCAGCCGTCGGCGCAGGCCACCCACGAAGACGTACTCGCAGCTCCAATCGAACTGGAAGGCGTCGCCGAGCTCAAAGCTCATCGGCACGAAGGCGGCGCGCCGTGGCGCCGCGTCCTGCTCGGCGCGCCAGCCCCGCACCCAGCGGGTCACGCGCGCATAGCTGCCGGCGTAGCCCAGCGCGCGTATCTGCTCGAACAGCATCTTGACCGTGCGCCGGTCGCGCACCGGCCGGTGCTGGTCGGCCTTGAGCGCCGACGCCAGATGCTCAGCCCAGGCATCCACCGCGCTGGCGGCCTCTCGCTTGGGGTACTTGGGTTCGGTCACGCCCTCCTGGCGCAACCACTGACGAACAGTGTTCCGGGACAACCCGGTGCGTCGACTCACCTCGCGGATGGACAGTCCATCTCGCAGGTGCATCCGTCTGATCTTGGCCAACATGCCCACGCTGATCACTCCTGCTTCCCCTGCTCATCCGTTGAGCAGGTCAGTGTGTTTTGCGTGGGTCAGTTTTGCGCGAGCATCACCCCGTTTTGTGGGTCAGTTTTTGGCGAGCGTCAACA
>NZ_JAPPUY010000011.1:2220-5567 GCF_026712245.1 Roseateles hydrophilus | reverse complement strand
TATATTTTGATTGCGCCTTCAGACTTCTGAAGAACAGCATAACTTGAACACTTACCCTGATCTGCTGTTGGCAGTCAAAGTTATAGGGTCAAGCCTCACGGGCAATTAGTACTGGTTAGCTTAACGCATTACTGCGCTTCCACACCCAGCCTATCAACGTCCTGGTCTCGAACGACCCTTCAGGGGGCTCAAGGCCCCGGCAAGACTCATCTTGAGACGAGTTTCCCGCTTAGATGCTTTCAGCGGTTATCTCTTCCGCACTTAGCTACTCGGCAATGCCACTGGCGTGACAACCGATACACCAGAGGTGCGTCCACTCCGGTCCTCTCGTACTAGGAGCAGGCTCTCTCAATCTTGCAGCGCCCACGGAAGATAGGGACCAAACTGTCTCACGACGTTTTAAACCCAGCTCACGTACCTCTTTAAATGGCGAACAGCCATACCCTTGGGACCGGCTACAGCCCCAGGATGAGATGAGCCGACATCGAGGTGCCAAACACCGCCGTCGATATGAACTCTTGGGCGGTATCAGCCTGTTATCCCCAGAGTACCTTTTATCCGTTGAGCGATGGCCCTTCCATACAGAACCACCGGATCACTTTGTCCTACTTTCGTACCTGCTCGACTTGTCAGTCTCGCAGTCAAGCACGCTTATGCCAATGCACTATCGTCACGATTTCCGACCGTAACTAGCGTACCTTCGAACTCCTCCGTTACACTTTGGGAGGAGACCGCCCCAGTCAAACTGCCCACCATACACTGTCCCCAACCCGGATAACGGGCCAAGGTTAGAACCTCAAACACACCAGGGTGGTATTTCAACGTCGGCTCCATAAGATCTAGCGACCTTACTTCAAAGCCTCCCACCTATCCTACACAGATCTGTTCAAAGTCCAATGTAAAGCTACAGTAAAGGTTCATGGGGTCTTTCCGTCTTTCCGCGGGGAGATTGCATCATCACAAACATTTCAACTTCGCTGAGTCTCTGGAGGAGACAGTGTGGCCATCATTACTCCATTCGTGCAGGTCGGAACTTACCCGACAAGGAATTTCGCTACCTTAGGACCGTTATAGTTACGGCCGCCGTTTACTGGGACTTCAGTCAAGAGCTTGCACCCCATCATTTAATCTTCCAGCACCGGGCAGGAGTCACACCCTATACGTCGACTTTCGTCTTTGCAGAGTGCTGTGTTTTTAATAAACAGTTGCAGCCACCGATTCTCTGCGGCCTCATTGGGCTCCCCTTGTACAGGTTCACCTACTAAAGGCACACCTTCTTCCGAAGTTACGGTGTCAATTTGCCGAGTTCCTTCTCCAGAGTTCTCTCAAGCGCCTTAGAATACTCATCTCGCGCACCAGTGTCGGTTTGCGGTACGGTCGTCAATAGCTGAAGCTTAGTGGCTTTTCCTGGAAGCAGGGTATCACTCACTTCGTCTGCAAGCAGACTCGTTATCACCCCTCATCTAAGCCCGGCGGATTTGCCTACCAGGCACGACTACAGGCTTGAACCGGGACATCCAACACCCGGCTGAGCTAACCTTCTCCGTCCCCACATCGCACTATTGATCGGTACAGGAATATTGACCTGTTTCCCATCAGCTACGCATCTCTGCCTCGCCTTAGGGGCCGACTCACCCTACGCCGATGAACGTTGCGTAGGAAACCTTGCGCTTTCGGCGAGGGGGCTTTTCACCCCCTTTAACGCTACTCATGTCAGCATTCGCACTTCTGATACCTCCAGCAGGCTTCACAACCCACCTTCACAGGCTTACAGAACGCTCTCCTACCACGCATATTGCTATGCATCCGCAGCTTCGGTAACTGGCTTAGCCCCGTTACATCTTCCGCGCAGGACGACTCGATCAGTGAGCTATTACGCTTTCTTTAAATGATGGCTGCTTCTAAGCCAACATCCTGACTGTTTTAGCCTTCCCACTTCGTTTCCCACTTAGCCAATTTTAGGGACCTTAGCTGGCGGTCTGGGTTGTTTCCCTCTTGAGTCCGGACGTTAGCACCCGGTGCTCTGTCTCCCAAGCTGTACTCTGCGGTATTCGGAGTTTGCCAAGGTTTGGTAAGTCGCCATGACCCCCTAGCCTAAACAGTGCTCTACCCCCGCAGGTAATACTTGAGGCACTACCTAAATAGTTTTCGGAGAGAACCAGCTATTTCCAAGTTTGTTTAGCCTTTCACCCCTATCCACAGCTCATCCGCTAGTTTTGCAACACTAGTCGGTTCGGACCTCCAGCACCTGTTACGGTACCTTCATCCTGGCCATGGATAGATCACTTGGTTTCGGGTCTACACCCAGCGACTATTCGCCCTATTCGGACTCGATTTCTCTACGGCTTCCCTATTCGGTTAACCTCGCCACTGAATGTAAGTCGCTGACCCATTATACAAAAGGTACGCAGTCACCCTTGCGGGCTCCTACTTTTTGTATGCATGCGGTTTCAGGATCTATTTCACTCCCCTCCCGGGGTTCTTTTCGCCTTTCCCTCACGGTACTTGTTCACTATCGGTCGATTACGAGTATTTAGCCTTGGAGGATGGTCCCCCCATATTCAGACAGGATTTCACGTGTCCCGCCCTACTCTATTCGCGCCTAGTTCCACAATCTGCATTTCTCATACGGGGCTATCACCCGCTGTGGCCGGACTTTCCATTCCGTTCTGATATACAAACTGCTAAAACGCGAGGGCTACTCCGATTTCGCTCGCCACTACTTTCGGAATCTCGGTTGATGTCTTTTCCTCGAGCTACTGAGATGTTTCAGTTCACCCGGTTCGCCACAATGACCTATGTATTCAGTCAGAGTTACTGCTTGCGCAGTGGGTTTCCCCATTCGGAAATCTCCGGATCAAAGCTAATTTGCCAGCTCCCCGAAGCTTATCGCAGGCTATCACGTCCTTCGTCGCCTGTAATCGCCAAGGCATCCACCACATGCACTTAGTCACTTGACCCTATAACTTTGACAGCGCTGACTGCACTGTCGTCAAGGACTCAATTCAGATCCGCAAATCCAAACTGTTTTTGAGTATTCACGCGTTACGCCGTTCTTCATCTAAACAATTTCTTGCTCAGTTGAAGTCTATGTTTGACGCAATCAAAATGTCGTTAGCGGCACGGTGCATCGTTCGACGCTTTCCGCTAACAACGCTGATTCGACTCTACAAATTGTTAAAGAACAACAGCCGATCTTTCGATCAAGACTGGCAAACCTCAGCAGAACTTACGTTCCGCTGAGGTTTGCCAACCTTCTTCATGAGTGAACTGGTGGAGGATGACGGGATCGAACCGACGACCCCCTGCTTGCAAAGCAGGTGCTCTCCCAGCTGAGCTAATCCCCC
>NZ_JAPPUY010000011.1:0-2120 GCF_026712245.1 Roseateles hydrophilus | reverse complement strand
TTGCGTTGCCTGCTATCACCAGCCTGTCGAGGCCAGCTCCCCAGGCTCACGCGATTCACTCACTGTTGTTTGACAGCCGATAAGTGTGGGCGCTTAAAGCTAAGTGCTTGAGCTTTCGCTCTTAGTTGATCTTGCTCTGCACATTCCTTAGAACATACGAGGCGCGATCTATCTAGAAAGGAGGTGATCCAGCCGCACCTTCCGATACGGCTACCTTGTTACGACTTCACCCCAGTCACGAACCCTGCCGTGGTAATCGCCCTCCTTGCGGTTAGGCTAACTACTTCTGGCAGAACCCGCTCCCATGGTGTGACGGGCGGTGTGTACAAGACCCGGGAACGTATTCACCGCGGCAAGCTGATCCGCGATTACTAGCGATTCCGACTTCACGCAGTCGAGTTGCAGACTACGATCCGGACTACGACCGGGTTTCTGGGATTAGCTCCCCCTCGCGGGTTGGCAGCCCTCTGTCCCGGCCATTGTATGACGTGTGTAGCCCTACCCATAAGGGCCATGATGACCTGACGTCATCCCCACCTTCCTCCGGTTTGTCACCGGCAGTCTCATTAGAGTGCCCTTTCGTAGCAACTAATGACAAGGGTTGCGCTCGTTGCGGGACTTAACCCAACATCTCACGACACGAGCTGACGACGGCCATGCAGCACCTGTGTTCTGGCTCTCTTTCGAGCACTCCCAAATCTCTTCAGGATTCCAGACATGTCAAGGGTAGGTAAGGTTTTTCGCGTTGCATCGAATTAAACCACATCATCCACCGCTTGTGCGGGTCCCCGTCAATTCCTTTGAGTTTCAACCTTGCGGCCGTACTCCCCAGGCGGTCAACTTCACGCGTTAGCTACGTTACTGAGAAGAAACCCTCCCAACAACCAGTTGACATCGTTTAGGGCGTGGACTACCAGGGTATCTAATCCTGTTTGCTCCCCACGCTTTCGTGCATGAGCGTCAGTACAGGTCCAGGGGATTGCCTTCGCCATCGGTGTTCCTCCGCATATCTACGCATTTCACTGCTACACGCGGAATTCCATCCCCCTCTACCGTACTCTAGCTATGCAGTCACAAAGGCAGTTCCCAGGTTGAGCCCGGGGATTTCACCTCTGTCTTGCATAACCGCCTGCGCACGCTTTACGCCCAGTAATTCCGATTAACGCTTGCACCCTACGTATTACCGCGGCTGCTGGCACGTAGTTAGCCGGTGCTTATTCTTCAGGTACCGTCATGAGTCCCAGGTATTAGCCAGAACCTTTTCTTCCCTGACAAAAGCGGTTTACAACCCGAAGGCCTTCTTCCCGCACGCGGCATGGCTGGATCAGACTTGCGTCCATTGTCCAAAATTCCCCACTGCTGCCTCCCGTAGGAGTCTGGGCCGTGTCTCAGTCCCAGTGTGGCTGGTCGTCCTCTCAGACCAGCTACAGATCGTAGGCTTGGTAGGCCTTTACCCCACCAACTACCTAATCTGATATCGGCCGCTCCAATCGCGCGAGGTCTTGCGATCCCCCGCTTTCACCCTCAGGTCGTATGCGGTATTAGCTGCTCTTTCGAGCAGTTATCCCCCACGACTGGGCACGTTCCGATACATTACTCACCCGTTCGCCACTCGTCAGCTTAACCTGTTACCGTTCGACTTGCATGTGTAAGGCATGCCGCCAGCGTTCAATCTGAGCCAGGATCAAACTCTATAGTTCGATCTTGAATTTACTCAACGGAATCGACTCAAACCATTTGCATGATTCAAATCTAATTTCCGTGAGCGTTTAAAGTCCGAAGGACCGTTGCAAGTCACCTTGCAACATCACTTCGCCTCAAACGCCCACGCTTATCGGCTGTTAATTCTTAAAGAACATCGCGAAACTTGCATTTCGCGTCGCTGACTTGTCAGCAGCAAAGAAGCGAGATTCTAATCTGCTTTTTGCTTCGCTGTCAAATGTTTTTTGAAAATTTCTTTTCTTAACATCTTTCAGCTTGCTTGCCAACGTCGCAGAAGATTTCTGCATTCATCAGCAAAGAGGCGAGATTTTGATCTGTCTTTTCGACTTCGTCAAGTGCTTTTGAAAACTTTTTTCAAGCACTCAACTGAGTCAAACACACCAGGCCTCTCGACCCCT
>NZ_JAPPUY010000010.1 GCF_026712245.1 Roseateles hydrophilus | reverse complement strand
AACGCAAGAAAGGAGACCCCAAGACCTCAGAGATATCCACAGACTCAGGCTCCCTCGGGTAGCCTTCAGGGGTGGGTCAGTTCTGCACGAGCGCCCCGGGTCAGTTCGCTGCGAGCCTCAACACGCTGATGGACAGCCTGATGGAGAGACGAGCTCCGATGCTTCTACGGCTGGCCATGCTGTTCGCTCTATCCGATCGACAGTGGTGCATTGGGCAAGACCACATCGAAGCGGCATCCGCGTGGGCGAGGTACGCGGGTCAGTCTGCAAGCTTCGTTCTTGCCGGGAGCAAGGGATCGCCTGCGCAGGCTCAGATCACGTGGGCAGCGGAGCGGATCTCAGCGTTCTTGGCGGCGAAGGGCTCGGCGTCAAGACGGGATCTGGTGGTGAACTGCTTTGGTCGCCATCAGCCGGCAGCCATCGTGGATGCAGCAATCGCACACCTGATGCAACGGGACCATGCGGGTGCACGACTTGAAGTTCAAGCACGATCACCCGTGGGCCCGGGCCGACCCGCCACCATCTACCGGTTGGTGAGACCCGCCCAAACGAGTTAGTTCGCAGGGGTCGTTTGCCCCTAAGTCCCTGTCGGGGAACAAAGTTCGCTTTGTTCGCAAGTTCGCCGCGAACTTCGAAGTCAACGATCATCGACGATGTGCTGGTCAGGCCGCGTAAGCAGAGGGCTAAGTCAACTTGATCAGCGGCGGCGACCAAAAGGTCTACGCTGACTCTTGATTAGAAGGCAAGCTATACCCAAGAGCAGCATGGCACTAGCACGCGGTTCCGGAACAGGGGCAATGTCCCCGTCGAGGACAGCAACCGAAAAGATCGCCGTGTGTGCACCTATCGCGTACTGGAATCCGTCATAGTTGTAGAAGCTCCACACCAATCCAGACCAAGGCTGCGTGGTGTCCACCTCAAACCCCTGCCCTGCGAAGTATCGGAGCTGCATGCCCGTGAACGGCCCTGTATTGGACAAACCCCAGCCTGCTTGCTCGCCACCTGTGCAACCGTTGTCGGCACAGCGAGCCACGTTCCCCAACGTAACGTAGAACATATGGGCGAGCTCTGATGCGCTCGTGTCGGGGTTGTAGCCACAGCCCGTCTGATTGGGACTACTGGGGTCACAACCCACAACCCCAACAACGTTGGGCAATCGCCAGCCCGTCACGCCGTGGACGTTGAGGGATGACGCCCAAGACATGGATTGCGCCCAATCCATCGGACCGTTCGCATTCCAGTCAGCGAGCCAAGTTACGTTTAGTGCGACATCGTAGAAGGCATCAGTCTTTCCGTCGGCATTGACGTCGCGCGGCACGAGCGTGGACTCCCATGAGCCCTGCCCCGGGACGCCAAGCGCCCAAGCAGCCGATGAAAGCCAAAGTGCACCAAAAAATAACCCTGCACGAACTCGCCAACTGAGAAGAACCTTCAACACGTCGCCACTCCCCGAAGACTTTTGTTGGTCACCATGCTATAGGCGGCGTTCTCACTAGATCCCCCGCAGTCGTGGGGGCGAGAGATCAATTCGTACCAAGAAGGCGCTGCTTTCGTTGTGTAGAACGGCAGGTCGTCACGTACATCCAGATCCAGCCAGGCGCACCGACACAATATTCCATATCCGATTTTTCCGTAAGAGAACGCGATGCAATGCGCCGAGAGCGGTGCTTCATAGTGATCGACTGGGTCAACCGTTCAAGGTGAGTCCCCGGAGGCATACCTTTCGCCGGACCTGCGGCAGTGACGCTAGCTCGACCGCTAGACTCGGAGTTACTCTCCGCAAACTCACGCTCCCCACGGCTCAGCCTCTCTTGGAAAGAAGACCACATGAGCAAGACCGCACTGATCGGAAAGTCGAAGGAACTGTACGTTGCGACACTTCTGGTCACGCGGCACTTGCACGTCTACTTTCCCTTGGTAGACAACGGATTTGATCTCGTTGTCACCAGCACAGACGGGCGCTTTCATGTTCCGGTTCAAGTCAAGTACAAGGAGTCCAGAACCGGGCTTACGCTACATCGAGACGATGCCGAGAAATTTCGGCTCGCCAATGCGGTTTTGGCATTCGGCAGCGGGTCTGCTGATGTCGAAAACTTCTACTTCATTCCCGCAAGAGAATGGTGCGAAAGAGCCGAAGACCGAGCACGAGGAGACAACAAACTGGCGGTCTATTTCTCCGAAGACAAAGTATGGGCTGATCAGTATCTCGGCAACGCTGGCATTGATCGCTCTTTCGCCAGTGTTCTCGGGAAGACCTGACAACTCTGCAGGAGTCAGCTTGAAGTTTAGTTGCAAGGATTCCCGCTCAACGACCTTCGCTGCAACAGCGCTTATGACCGCCCAAGAGCTTATCGACATACTGCATCGCCTGCCAGCGAACCAGCCTGTGCTCGTGGAGGGGTACGAAAATGGGTGGGATGCTCTGCTTTCTGTCGAGGTCGGATACGCAATGCCTCACTCAGCGTGTGAAAGCTGGGACGGGGAGTTCGAGCGTTGCGATGCCGGCGCCACTGGCGTGGCCGCCGCAATTTTCTTGATCGGTCGGCGAGGGCACCGGCGGTGACCGGCAACCCAGCCTCGCCTTCCTTCAGGATCGCCACGATCTGGCTCTCGCTGAACTTGCTCTTCCTCATTTGGGCCTCTTCCTTCTCGGCGCGCCTCATTCTCCAGTTATGCCCTGTCTACTCCTTCTGGGGGGAGCTTATGCCTTGCCAGAAAACTGCTAAGGTTTATTTGCCGCCAATTGCTCTGTGCCGGTTGGCCGACACCGTGTCGCGGCAGATAAGCGCTGACCGTCACGCTCCATGGTGATCAATCTATGAACCAACTCGGAGAAGCGTCGCCGGAGACGCAATCTACGTCTCGGACCAAAAAGGTCATCGTGACCGTTGTCGTTGCTCTTCTGCTCATCCCTGCTCTTCTAATAGTTGTTGCCACAACCATCTGGCGTGCCATCGACTGGATCCGAGGAAACCACGAGAGAGCAGCAGAGAACACGCGGGACGCAGCAAAGGGGGCGCTTGTGGTTTCAAAGCTTGCGGTCTTCTGGTCGTGGCTGGTCGCTCCAACCGGAATGACAGCAGTTGCTACAGCTATAGGTGTCACCAGCACACCTCTTATAGTCCTGGCCACTCCTGTAGTCGTAGCCATCGCCGGCGCAACGGCAACTGTGGCAACCGCCTTGGAGCTCTACTCAAAGTGGCGGAAACGCCGTGTCTAACCAATCGACAGTTCCTGCCTGGCGCAATGCTGCAGCCGAGACCAACGGCGTGCAGCCTTTGGACCGTAGCGCCACCGTCTGCGGCTGAGCTTCGAGTTATGTGGCAAAGTCCAATCCAACAAAGGAGACGTTTTGAAGTTCTGGAAGTTCGAGACGCCCACGGCTGAACTGCTCGACGCCGTCCTCGCAAGTGGAGCGCTGCCTCCATCAGTTCCTGTCGCTGGACTCAGGGACACACACGGGAAAGCGACCAGTAAGTTGAAACCTGGTGATGGCGTGGTGCTCGCAACTCTTCAAGGCGAAGAGGGAAAGATCATTGCCTTCGGCAAAGTGCGGGCCGGGAACAGCCCAATTGATCAACTAGCCGTTCGATGGGTGAGAGCATCGCACGGTGTGCATCCAACAGGCAGTGGCCTCGAACATTGGCGGTCTAAAACGGCCTTTGAGATTTCAGCCGAGCCTGCAGAACGGTATGGTCTTCAACGCTTCATCGATTTCCATATTAAAGATTCGATGTAAGAGGCAGGTCGACTCGGGCAGCTTGTGACCTGCTCGGGATTTCCGAGACAGTAATTCCTAGAAGACGGCGGGTTGCAGGTCTTGACGGAGTTGCTGCTTGAACTCGGTCGGGGTCAAGTATTGCAGGCTGCTGTGCGGCCTGACCTCGTTGTAGTGCTGGCGCCAGGACTCGATGACGACCTTGGCCTCTCGGCGCAAGCGGAACCATTCGACGGACAGGCATTCGTCGCGGAATTTGCCATTGAAGCTCTCGTCGGCACCGTTCTGCCAAGGCTTGCCGGGGTCGTTGAGAACCATCGCGATGCCGGAGCTGGCGATCCACTCCAGGATGGCCTGGCTGACGAACTCCGGTCCGTTGTCCGAGCGCATGAACAGCGGCGCCCCATGAACGCTCACCAAGCGCGACAGCACCTCGATCACGCGCTTGGAACGGATCGAGCGCGCGACGTCGATGGGCAGGCACTCCCGGGTGTACTCGTCGATGACCGTCAGGCACTTGAGCTGCTGGCCCGTGGCCGTGGTGTCGAAGACGAAGTCGTAGGCCCAGACCATGTTGGCCTTGAAGGGCGTGTGCACGCGAGGTCGCTTGGAAGCGATGCGCTTGCGCGAACGCTTCCTGGGCACCAGCAGGCCCGCTTGGCGCCACAGCCGATGCGTGCGCGACCAGCTCAGCTCGAAGCCGCGCCAGCGCAGGAACACGCGGATGTGCCGATAGCCGTAGCGCGGGTACTGGGCTGACAGCTCCTTCATCGCCTCGATCACCGGTGCGTCTTTGGCCGGCAGGCGCGGTTGGTAGCTGGGCGTGGCGCGAGACATGCCGATGAGCCCGCAAGCCCGACGCAGGCTCAGGCCACGCTCGCGAGCGAAGGCGACCTGGGCACGTCGAGCCAGCGGGCTCACCATTTTTTTGCGTTGATCTCCTTGAGGACTTCGATGTCCAGATCACGCTCGGCCAGCAGCTTCTTGAGCCGGCTGTTCTCCAGCTCGAGCGCCTTCAGGCGCTTGACGTCAGCGACTTCCAGCTGGCCGAAGTGCTTGCGCCAGGCGTAGATCGTGGGCTCGCTGACCTTGTGCTTCTTGGCCGCCTCGGCCACCGTGGTGCGGTCTGCTTCTCGCAGGATCGCCACCATCTGCTCTTCCGTGAATCGACTTTTCCTCATGGGCTCCTCGGGGGATGGAGCCATCTTCTCTGTGAATCAGCGTCTCGGAGAAGCCGAGCAGGTCATAACACAGGCAGTTGCGGCTTAATCCCTTCAGCCACTCAACAAAGGGCCCCTCGCGGGGCCCTTGCATTTGCTTTTGAACCCTTTCTGCCCACGGTGGAGTCCAAATGCGTGCACTTTTTGTGATCGCAGTGACCTGCCCGACCTGTGGCCTCCAGAAGCAAGGCAGAGCCTGACGGCGGTGTCCATTCAGCAGCCAAACCTAGTCCCCGGAGCGGCACCTCGCTCCGCCCCCCCTCCGTGCGCTAGCCCGCCGCCCGGTTCAGCAAGCTGGTGAGCCGGCGCAGCCGAGAGCTCTTCCAGTCATCCAATCCGTAGAGCCCCAAGGACCTGTCGAACGTTCTCTTGGCCTTGCTGACGATGCTGCGATCCAGCCTGCTCAGCTGTGCAGTCAGCGCGTTCGACAGTTCTGGATCACCGAGGCCACCGGAGCGGCTGTTGATCCAGTGAGCCAGCAGAAGCCAAGCTACGGATGGTTCGGCAACGAGTGCCCCCACCTCCTCGATGGCATCCCTCAAGTCGTTGTGAATCGAGAGCGACCAGCAGTAGTTGTCCAGCGAATCGAAGCTGCCATCGGTCAGGAGGTACGCGTGGATGCCCTGTGCAACCATGCGCATCGTCGCGAACCCGCTTTCGTCGTGCTGCCCGCGCATGACCGTGAGCAAGTCCGGGCAAGCTACGTCATATGCATCGACCACGGAGAGCATGCAGTCTGGCGCGGGCATGCCAGCCCGGCTGTTCCGCCAGACCGTGGGCGTGGACGCCAAGGCGCCAAGTGCTGGCGCAGCCATGACGCTTGACGTGCCCCCCCATCCCGCGGCAAGCATCGACTGCACCTGGTGCAACTGCGCTTCGTCGGTTGCTTTGTCGTTGGCCTCTCGAACATGCACAAGGATGCAATGGGTCTGGCTGGACAGCAGTTGGTGGC
>NZ_JAPPUY010000001.1 GCF_026712245.1 Roseateles hydrophilus | reverse complement strand
CGCCATAGCGCCCCCGCCCCCGCCCCCGCCCCCGCCCCGGTGGTTCGCCCGCCCGTCACGGCCGCGTCCGAGTACCGCGTGCGCGCGGGCGACTCGCTGTCCAAGGTGGCGGGCCGCACGCAGGTCGCCGGCATCTCGCTGGATCAGATGTTGGTCGGCCTGTTCCGCAACAACCCGGATGCCTTCATCGACGGCAACATGAACCGGCTCAAGGCCGGCTCCGTGCTGCAGGTGCCGGGCAGCGAGTCGCTGGCCTCGGTCTCGGTTCCCGAGGCGCGTCGCATCATCCTGGCCCAGAGCGCTGACTTCTCGGCCTATCGCCAGCGTCTGGCTTCGGCAGCGCCGACGCTGCAGAGCGCGGAGAGCGAGCGCCAGTCCAAGGGTCAGGTGCAGGCCGCTGTGGAGGATCGCCGTCCGGCGGCCGCGCCTGCGCCCGACAAGCTGACGCTGAGCAAGGCCGGCCCGGCCAGCGCGGTGGAGGCCAAGGTCTCCAAGGACACGGAGAAGAAGGACGCAGCAGCCCGCGTGGCCGAGTTGACGCGCAATGTCGAGGAGCTCAAGCGGCTCTCCGACGCCGCCAAGCCGGGTGCAGCTCCCGTGGCGGCGCCGGCCCCGGCCTCGGCCCCTGTTGCGGCGCTGCCTGCAGCGCCCGTGATGCCTGCCGCGCCGGTGGCGGAGCCTGCTTCCGCACCGCTGCCAGTCGTGGCGGCAAGCGCGGCGGCTTCCAAGCCTGCGGTGCGCGCCAGCGCCCCGCTGCCGCCCCCGCCGGTGGCAGAGCCGCCGAGCGTCATTGAGCAGTTGCTGGACAACCCCATCGTGCTGCCGCTGTCCGGCATGCTGGTGGCCGTGCTGGGCGTGCTCGGCTTGCTGCGCCTGCGCGCGCGCCGCCCGGCCAATGCGTCTGAAACGGGCTTCCACGAGAGCCGCCTGCAGCCGGATTCCTTCTTTGGCGGCACGGGTGGTCAGCGCGTGGACACCCGCGACGCGCAGAACAGCGGTCAGTCGTCCATGAGCTACTCGCTGAGCCAGCTCGACGCCATTGGCGACGTCGACCCGGTGGCCGAGGCCGACGTCTACCTGGCCTATGGCCGCGATCTGCAGGCCGAGGAAATCCTGAAGGAGGCGCTGCGCGCCAACCCGACCCGCCTGGCCATCCGCCTCAAGCTGTTGGAGGTTTACGCCAAGCGCCGCGACACCAAGGGCTTCGAGCAACTGGCCGTGCAGTTGTATGCCGAGACCCGTGGCACGGGCGAAGACTGGGCCAAGGCCCAGGAGCTCGGCCGTGGCATCGACCCGGACAACCCGCTGTACCAGCCGGGTGGTTCGCCGCTGCTGCACGACGACGGCGGCCCGGAGCGCCCTGAGCCCATGAACGCCAGCACGCTGCCGCAAACCGCGCTGCCGAGCGGCGCGGCGATGGCGACCGCTGCAGCGGCCCACCTGGGCACCGATGCGATGGCACGCAGCGGCCCGGATACCGGCCCGGTGAGTGGTTTCGACCTTGCGCTGGATCTGGACCTCGACGCGCCCGAGCCGGTGTCGCCCAACGCGATGGCGGCTACGCAGGCCATGCCGGCGTCGGTGGAACACGCGCCGCTGACCATGGACTTCGACATCTCCAGTCGCGGCACGCGCACCGCGCCGCCGGCGCCGGATCTGAGCTTCGACCTCAGCGGTATGGGTGATCTGTCGGCCACGCCGTCGCCGGCGCCGGTGGTGTCGACGGACATCGACTTCGACCTGGGTGAGCCGACCCAGCCCGGCGGCGCCGAGCCGGATCATCTTGCTGACGCGCTGGATGCGCTGGGCGAGGACGAGGGCGATCCGCTGGTGCGGCAGCTGGAGCTGGCGGATGAATTCCGGCAGATTGGCGATACCGAAGGTGCTCGTGAAGTGCTGCAGGAGCTGATCCAGCGCGCCAGCGGCCCGCTGCGTGAGCGTGCGCAGGCCATGCTGAACGAGCTGCGCTGACGCGAAGCCGCGATACTCCAACGCCCGGCCTGGCCGGGCGTTTTTCATTCGAGGTTTGATGAGAGTTGCTCTTGGGGTGAGCTACCGGGGTGGTGGCTACCACGGCTGGCAAAGCCAGCCGAATGGCCGCACGGTGCAGGACGCGCTTGAAAAAGGCCTGTCCGCGTTCGCGGCCCAGCCCATTCGCACCATCTGCGCCGGGCGCACGGACACCGGCGTGCATGGCATCAACCAGGTCGTGCATTTCGACACCGAGGTCGAGCGCGAGCCGTTCTCGTGGGTGCGCGGCGTCAACCGCTACCTGCCGCCGGACATCGCCATCCAGTGGAGCCGCTTTCCTGGCGATGGCTTTCATGCGCGCAACTCGGCCCGTGGTCGCCGTTACGCCTATCTGCTGCTGGAGTCGGCCGTGCGGCCGGCCATCGAATCGGGGCAGTGCGGCTGGTTCTTCCGGCCGCTGGATCAGGCGGCGCTCGAAGCGGCTGCCGAGCGGCTCATCGGCGAGCACGACTTCTCGTCGTTCCGCTCGGCGGAGTGCCAGGCGGCATCGCCCGTCAAGACGCTGCGCGAGATCAGCGTGAGGCGCCGCGGCGCGTACTGGCGCTTCGAGTTCGAGGCCAGCGCCTTCCTGCACCACATGGTGCGCAACCTGATGGGCTGCCTGCTGGCTGTGGGCAGCGGCACGCGGTCCGTCGACTGGGTGTCCGACGTGCTGGCCGCCCGGGACCGCAAGGTCGCGGCGCCAACGTTCGCGCCCGACGGGCTCTACTTCCTCGGCCCGACCTACGACGCCGAGCTGGACATCCCGCGGCAGGTGGCCGCGCTGGATTGGCTTCCATGAGGGCGGGCCGAGCGCCGGGCCGCCGCCAGCCGGCCCGCATCGCCTCGGGGCATGGGCTGGCTTACTCGACAGCCGAGGGGCAAACATGACACGCATCAAGATCTGTGGCCTGACCCGCGAGGCCGACGTTGAAGCGGCCGTTGCGGCCGGTGCCGACGCCATCGGCTTTGTCTTCTACGCCAAGAGCCCGCGCGCTGTGACGCCGCAGCGGGCGAGGGCGCTGGCTGCTTTGCTGCCGCCGTTCGTGACGCCGGTGGGCTTGTTCGTCAACGCGACCGACGATGAACTGCAGGCCGCCTTGGAGGCGTTGCCGAACATGCTGGTGCAGTTCCACGGCGACGAGACGCCCGCGGACTGTGATCGCGTGAAGCGGCCTTACCTGCGCGCCGCGCGCATGGCGCCGGGCTTCGACTTGGTAGACTTCGGGTCCCAGTTTTCCAGTGCCCAGGCCCTGCTGCTCGACGCCCATGTCGACAGCTACGGCGGCGGCGGCAAGGTCTTCGATTGGTCACTCATTCCACCAAACGCAGCCTCTCACCTCGTTTTGTCTGGTGGGTTGAATGCAGCAAACGTCGGCGATGGCATCGCCCGGGTGCGGCCGTGGGCCGTTGATGTGAGTTCCGGCGTCGAGGTGTCCAAGGGCATCAAGAGCGCCGACCAGATGCATGAGTTCTGCCGCGCCGTGAAGCGCGCGGACGCAGGACTGACCTGAGGACATTCCATGTTTGAGTACGACCAGCCCGATGCCACCGGGCACTTCCGCCATGCCGGCAAGCCCACGTTTGGCGGCAGCTTTGTCTCCGAGACCCTCGTCCACGCGCTGGACCAGTTGAAGGACGCGTACGCGCACTACCGCAACGACCCGGAGTTCATTGCCGAGTTCAAGAAAGAGCTCAAGCACTTCGTCGGCCGGCCCAGCCCCATCTATCACGCCGAGCGCCTGAGCCGCGAGCTGGGTGGCGCGCAGATCTACCTCAAGCGCGAAGACCTGAACCACACCGGCGCGCACAAGATCAACAACGTCATTGGCCAGGCGCTGCTGGCCAAGCGCATGGGCAAGCCGCGCGTCATCGCCGAGACCGGCGCCGGCCAGCACGGCGTGGCCACGGCCACCATCTGCGCTCGGTACGGCCTGGAGTGCGTGGTCTACATGGGCAGCGAGGACGTCAAGCGCCAGTCGCCCAATGTCTATCGCATGAAGCTGCTGGGCGCGACGGTCGTGCCGGTGGAGTCCGGCAGCAAGACGCTGAAGGACGCGCTCAACGAAGCGATGCGTGACTGGGTCACGAATGTGGAGAACACCTTCTACATCATCGGCACCGTGGCCGGCCCGCACCCCTACCCGATGATGGTGCGCGACTTCCAGCGCATCATCGGCGACGAGTGCCTGGAGCAGATGCCCGACATGACCGGCCGCCAGCCGGATGCCGTCATCGCCTGCGTGGGCGGCGGCAGCAATGCCATCGGCATCTTCTACCCCTACATCCCGCACGACGGCACCCGCCTCATCGGCGTGGAGGCGGCCGGGGAGGGCATCGCCAGCGGCCGCCATGCGGCCACGCTGTCTGCCGGCAGCCCCGGCGTGCTGCATGGCAACCGCACCTACCTGCTGCAGGACGAGGACGGCCAGATCACCGAGACGCATTCCATCTCGGCCGGCCTGGACTACCCCGGCGTCGGCCCCGAGCATGCGCACCTGAAGGACATCGGCCGCGCCGAGTACGTCGGCGTCACCGACGCCGAGGCGCTCGCCGCCTTCCATCACCTGTGCCGCACCGAGGGCATCATCCCGGCGCTGGAATCCAGCCACGCCGTGGCGCATGCGATGAAGATCGCACCGACGATGGCCAAGGACCAGATCCTGCTCGTCAACCTCTCGGGCCGGGGCGACAAGGACATCGGCACCGTGGCCGATCTGTCCCAGGCCGATTTCTACTGTCGACCCTCCTGCCGCGGGCAGTCGGTCAAGGGCGGCGAGACCGTCGTCGCACTGCCGGGAGGCCGGGCATGAGTCGCATCACCACCACCTTCGCCGCGCTGAAGGCGCAAGGCCGCAAGGCGCTGATCCCCTTCGTCACCGCGGGTGATCCGCACCCGGCCGCCACCGTCGACCTGCTGCTGGCCATGGCCGAGGCGGGCGCTGACGTCATCGAACTGGGTGTGCCGTTCTCCGACCCGATGGCCGACGGTCCGGTCATCCAACGCGCCGGTGAGCGTGCGCTCAAGCACGGCATCGGCCTGCGCAAGGTGCTGGACTATGTCCGCGCCTTCCGCGCCCGCAACGACGCCACGCCACTCGTGCTGATGGGCTATGCCAACCCTGTGGAGCGCTACGGCCTGGACGCCTTCGTGGCCGATGCTGCCGCAGCGGGCGTGGACGGCGTGCTCATCGTCGACTACCCGCCCGAGGAGTGCGACGAGTTCGCCGCCAAGCTGCGTGCGGCGAACATGGATGCCATCTTCCTGCTCGCGCCCACGTCCACCGAGGCCCGCATGGCCCAGGTGGGTCAGTTGGCCAGCGGCTATGTGTACTACGTGTCGCTGAAGGGCGTGACCGGCGCCGGCCACCTGAACACCGCCGCCGTCGCCGAGGCGGTGCCGCGCATCCGCCGCCATGTCAGCACGCCGGTGGGCGTGGGCTTCGGCATCCGCGACGGCGCGACGGCACGCGCGGTGGCCGACGTTTCGGACGCGGTGGTCATCGGCTCCAAGCTGGTTGAACTGCTCGAACGCCAACCCGCCGATAATGTCGCTCCCACCGGCGCGGCTTTCATCCGCGAGATCCGCGCCGCACTCGACAAGAAGGACTGACCATGAGTTGGCTCGACAAACTGCTCCCGCCCAAGATCCAGCAAGGTGACCCGGCCGATCGCCGCACGGTCCCGGAAGGCCTGTGGATCAAGTGCCCGAGCTGCGAGACGGTGCTCTACAAGACCGACCTGGAGCAGAACATCAACGTCTGCCCCAAGTGCTCGCACCACCACCGCATCGGCGCGCGTCCGCGCCTGGATGCCTTCCTCGACGCGGAAGGCCGCTACGAGATCGGCCAGGAAGTCATTCCGGTCGACGCGCTGAAGTTCAAGGACAGCAAGAAGTACCCCGACCGCCTGAAGGAAGCGCTGGAGAACACCGGCGAGACCGATGCGCTGGTCGTCATGGGTGGTGCCGTCATGAGCGTGCCGGTCGTGGCAGCCTGCTTCGAGTTCGACTTCATGGGCGGCTCCATGGGCTCCGTCGTCGGTGAGCGCTTCGTGCGTGGCGTCGAGACGGCCATCGAGCAGAAGACGCCCTTCATCTGCTTCACCGCCACCGGCGGCGCGCGCATGCAGGAAGGCCTGCTGAGCCTGATGCAGATGGCCAAGACCAACGCGTCGCTGACGCGCCTGGCCAAGGCCAAGCTGCCCTACATCAGCGTGCTGACCGACCCCACCATGGGCGGCGTGTCCGCCTCGTTCGCGTTCGTGGGCGACATCGTGCTGGCCGAACCCAAGGCGCTGATCGGCTTTGCCGGCCCGCGCGTTATCGAGAACACCGTGCGCGAGAAGCTGCCCCCGGGCTTCCAGCGTGCCGAGTTCCTGATGGAGAAGGGCGCTGTCGACCAGATCGTGGATCGCCGCCAGTTGCGCGAGACCATCGCGCGCCAGCTCGCCATGCTGCAGCGCCAGAGCGCGGACGCCGTCGCCTGATCGCCGTTCGCAGACCTCCAAGCCAGGCCCCGCGCCTGGCTTTTGTTTTTCCGTGATTCGCCATGACGCTTGATGACTGGCTCGCCCACTGCGAGCGCCTGCACCCCAAGACCATCGACATGACGCTGGACCGCGTCAAGGCGGTGAAGGAGCGGCTGGGCATCGCCTTCGACTGCCCCACCGTCGTCGTCGCCGGCACCAACGGCAAGGGCTCGACCTGCGCGATGCTGGAGTCCATCGCCTTGCATGCGGGCTACCGTGTGGGCCTCTACATCAAGCCCCACCTCGTGCATTTCCAGGAGCGCTGCCGCGTCGGCGGCGAGCCGGTGAAGGCCGAATCGCTGGAGCCGCACTTCGAGGCCGTCGAGGCCGCGCGCGGCGACATCACGCTGACCTACTTCGAATTCACGACGCTGGCCATCATGCGGCGGCTGCAGCATGAGCCGCTGGATCTGGTCATCCTCGAAGTGGGCCTGGGCGGCCGGCTGGACGCAGTCAACGTCATCGACGCCGACTGCGCCGTCATCACCAGCATCGACCTGGATCACACCGAATTCCTCGGCCCCGACCGCGAGAGCGTGGGCCGCGAGAAGGCCGGCATCATGCGGACCGGTCGCCCGGTCGTTGTCAGCGACCCGATGCCGCCCGCCTCGCTGGCGGCCCGCGCGGCTGAACTGGGGGCAGAGCTGCGCCAGCTGGGCCAGGACTTCACCTTCAGCGGCGACCGCACGCAATGGCAATGGGCAGGTCGCGACAAGCGCTTCTCCGGCATGTCCTACCCGGCGCTGCGCGGCGTGAACCAGTTGCTGAATGCGTCCGGCGTGCTGGCTGCGTTCGAGGCGCTGGCCGACCGCCTGCCCATCAGCGCGCAGGCCGTGCGCACCGGCCTCGCGCTGGTCGAGCTGCCCGGGCGCTTCCAGGTGCTGGCGGGCCAGCCGGCTGTGGTGCTGGACGTGGCCCACAACCCGCACGCGGTCGCCGCGCTGGCACAGAACCTCGACCAGATGGGCTTCTTCCCACGCACGCACGCCGTCTTCGGCGCGATGGCGGACAAGGATCTCGGCGGCATCTTGGCGCGCATCGCGCCGCTGGTGGATGTCTGGCATTTCACGGATCTGCCGCTGCCGCGTGCCGCGAGCGCCGCGCAGCTGGAAACGGCCTTCCTCGCCGCCGGGCTTAAGACGCCGCCCGGCGTCGAGACGTACACGCACGCCGCGCCACTGGAGGCGCTGCAGGCTGCAGCGGCCGGCGCAACCACGACCGATAGAATCCTAGTCTTCGGTTCCTTCTACACCGTGGGTGGCGTGTTGCAGCAGGGCATCCCGCGCGTGACCGCTGGCGCCACGGCGCCGCAGCCTCCCACCCTTCACTGAGCCAAACGCCGCCGATGGGCCTGTTTTCCTTCCTCAAGCGCGATGACGCCGCCTCCACTGCGGCGGCGCCCAAGAAGTCCAAGTCGGGAGCCAAGGCCGGCGCGGCGGACGATGTGCAGGTGCTGCGCGTGCGCGCTCGACGCCGCCTGATCGGTGCGGCGGTGCTGGTGGCTGTCGGCGTGGTCGGCTTCCCGCTGATCTTCGAGACCCAACCGCGCCCGATTCCGGTCGATCTGCCCATCGAGATCCCTCGCAAGGAGGCGGCGCCACCGTTGGCCGTGCCCACGCGCGAGCCGTTGAGCGCGGCCGAACCGGCCGCCGTGGCCGCGTCAAGCCCGATCGTGGCCTTGCCCGTTGAGCCGAGGGGCGAGGAAAAGTCTGTCGACAGGCCCGCTGAGAAGCCGCTGGAGAAGCTCGCCGAGAAGCCGGTCGACAAGCCGCCCGTCGAGAAGCCTGTGGTCAAGGCCGCCGACAAGCCACCCGAGAAGCCGCTCGACAAGCCCAAGGCCGCCAGTGACGGCGCGCGCGCCCAGGCCTTGCTGGACGGCAAGGAGCCGGCGGCTGCGCGCTACATCGTGCAGGTCGGCGCTTACGGTGAGAACAAAGCCGCGCAGGAGGTGCGCGGCAAGGTCGAGAAGCTGGGCCTGAAGACATACGCGCAGGCTGTGGAGACGGCCGACGGCAAGCGCATCCGGGTGCGCCTGGGCCCGTTCGCGAGCCGAGATGAGGCCGAGCGTGCCTCTGCCAAGCTCAAAAGCGCCGGCCTGCCGGGCGCCATCCTGACGCTCTGACGGCACGCCTATGGACGTCGAACTGAGCTGGGTCGATCTCGCGCTGGCGGCATTGCTGCTGCTGTCGATAGGCATCGGCCTGTGGCGCGGTCTGGTGTTCGAGGTGATGTCGCTGGCTGGTTGGGTGGTCGCGTATTTCGCGGCGTCGCCGTTGTCGCCGGTTGTGGCGAGCTTGCTGCCCGAGGGCAAGTTCGGGCCGGCTGTGCTGCATGTCGTGTCCCTGGCGCTGGCGTTCTTCTTCGTGCTCATCGTCTGGAGCCTGGCCACCCGGCTGGTCAAGACGCTCATCCACGCGACGCCGCTCTCGGTGGTGGACCGCCTCGGTGGCGCCGGTTTCGGCGCGTTGCGAGGCGTCTTCATCGCGTTGCTGCTGGTGCTTGTCATCGGCGCCTCGCCGCTGGCTGAAACCAGCACCTGGCAGGCCTCGCGTGCTGCGCCCGTGCTCGCTGGCGTGCTGCGTGAGGCCACGCCCTTGCTGCCCGAACCTGTTGCCCGTTTTGTTTCCCGTTCGATGACTCCGCCTGGGGCGGCATCGACTGACTGATTAAGGACTCCTGCCATGTGCGGCATCGTCGGCACCCTCGCGGCCTCTCCCGTCAACCAGCTGCTCTACGACGCGCTGCTGCTGCTGCAGCACCGTGGACAGGATGCGGCCGGCATCGTCACCATGCAGGGCCACAAGTGCTTCATGCACAAGGCGCGTGGCATGGTGCGGGACGTGTTCCGCACCCGCAACATGCGCGCGCTGCCGGGCAACATCGGCCTGGGCCAGGTGCGCTACCCCACGGCCGGCAACGCCTACAGCGAGGAAGAGGCCCAGCCCTTCTACGTCAACGCGCCGTTCGGCATCGTGCTGGTGCACAACGGCAACCTGACCAACGCCCATGCGCTGAAGGACGAGCTGTTCGACATCGACCGCCGCCACATCAACACCGAGAGCGACACCGAGGTGCTGATCAACGTGCTGGCGCACGAATTGGAGCTGGCTGCGCGCGACCTGCCGCTGACGCCCAAGGAAATCTTCAACGCCGTGCGCGCCGTGCAGAAGCGCATCAAGGGCAGCTACGGCGTCATCGCGCTGATCGCCGGCCAGGGCTTGCTGGCTTTCCGCGACCCGTTCGGCATCCGTCCGCTGTGCTTCGGCCGCGGCGCCAACGGCGACTTCATGGTCGCCAGCGAGAGCGTGGCGCTGGAGGGCACGGGCCACCAGCTGGAGCGCGACCTGGCCCCCGGCGAGGCGCTGTTCATCGACCTCACCGGCAAGCTGCACACCGAGCAGTGCAACGACGCACCGTCGCTGAACCCGTGCATGTTCGAGTTCGTCTACCTGGCACGGCCCGACTCGGTGATGGACGGCATTTCGGTCTACCAGGCACGGCTCAACATGGGCGAGACGCTGGCGCAGCGCGTCATCTCCACGATGCCGCCCAACGAGATCGACGTCGTCATCCCCATCCCGGAGAGCAGCCGCCCGTCGGCTATGCAGCTGGCGCACCGCATCGGCAAGCCCTACCGCGAAGGCTTCGTGAAGAACCGCTACGTCGGCCGCACCTTCATCATGCCGGGGCAGGGCGCGCGCAAGAAGAGCGTGCGGCAGAAGCTCAACGCCATCGGCGTCGAGTTCAAGGGCCGCAACGTGCTGCTGGTGGATGACTCCATCGTGCGCGGCACCACCTCCAAGGAGATCGTGCAGATGGCCCGCGACGCCGGTGCCCGCAAGGTCTACCTGGCCTCTGCCGCGCCGCCGGTGCGCTTCCCCAACGTCTACGGCATCGACATGCCGACGCAGGAGGAACTCATCGCCCATGGCCGAAGCGTCGAGGAGATCCGTGAATACATCGGCGCCGACGCGCTGATCTACCAGGATGTGGACGCGATGAAGCGCGTCGTCGCCGCACTGCGCCCCGGTCTGGCCGGGTTTGAAGCCAGTTGCTTCGACGGTCGCTATGTCACCGGCGATGTGAGCCTGGCTGACTTTGCCGCCATCCGCGAGCAGCGCACCTCGCAGGGCGACGAGGAAGACGCCGCCGCTCGCAGCCGCCTCGCGCTGCAGAGCGGCAGCGAAGGCTGAGCACGCCCCTGAATCCATTGAGTTCCGAATGAGTTCCTTCGACAAGATCCGCACCCGCATCGCGCCGTCGCCGACCGGCTTTCTTCATCTGGGTACCGCCCGCACGGCGCTGTACTCCTGGGCCTATGCCCGCCACCACGGCGGCGAGTTCGTGCTTCGCATCGAAGACACCGACGTTGCCCGTTCCACCCAGGATTCGGTTGACCAGATCATCGCCGCGATGAACTGGCTGGGCCTGAGCTACGACGAGGGCCCGATCTATCAGATGCAGCGTCTGGACCGCTACCAGGCCGTCATCGACCAGCTCATCGCGCAAGGCAAGGCTTACCGTTGCTACGCGACGCCCGAGGAGCTGACCGAGATGCGCGAAGCCCAGAAGGTCCGCGGTGAGAAGACGCTGTACGACCGCCGCTGGCGCCCTGAACCCGGCAAGGTGCTGCCGACGCCGCCGGAGGGCGTGAAGCCGGTCGTCCGCTTCGCCAACCCGGTCGAGGGCGATGTGACCTGGGACGACGTCGTCAAAGGCCCGATCACCATCAACAACCGCGAGATCGATGACCTCATCATCGCCCGCACCGATGGCGTGCCGACCTACAACTTCGCCGTCGTCGTCGACGACTGGGACATGCGCATCAGCCATGTCTTCCGCGGCGACGAGCACGTCAACAACACGCCCTGGCAGATCAACATCTTCAACGCGCTGGGCGCGCCGCTGCCGTCCTTCGGCCACCTGCCCATCATCCTGGGCGATGACGGCTTGAAGCTGTCCAAGCGTCGTGGTGCGGTCAGCGTGATGGACTACGCGGCCAACGGCTATCTGCCCGAGGGCATGCTGAACTACCTGGCACGCCTCGGCTGGAGCCACGGCGATGACGAGCTTTTTTCGGCTGAGCAGATGGTCAGCTGGTTCGATGGCACGCACCTGTCCAAGAGCCCGGCCCAATGGGACCCGGCCAAGCTGGACTGGGTGAACGGCCACTACGTGAAGCAGATCGACGAAGGTCGGTTGGCGGCCCTGGTCGTCGAGCAACTGGCTGCCAAAGGCATTGCCGCCACGGCGGCGCAGGTACAGCCCAAGGTCGGTCTGTTCAAGGATCGGTGCGCAACGGTGGCCGCGCTCTCCGACTGGCTCTCGATGTACTTTGCGCCCGTCGCGCCGTCGGCGGACGAGGTGGCCATGCATGTGACAGAGGCGGTTCGTCCGGCGATCACCGCGCTGTCGTCGCGCCTGGGTGCTGTGACCGAGTGGAACAAGGTCAACATCCAGCAGGCATTGAAGGAAACGCTGTCGGCGGCCGGCTTGAAGATGCCGCAACTGGCGGTGCCGGTGCGTGTCCTGGTCTGCGGGCGTGCGCAGACACCGAGCTTGGATGCGGTGCTCGAACACTTCGATCAGAAAAAAGTTCTCGAACGCTTGCAATCCCTCTGAAATTCGTCATATACTCTTGGTCTCGCTTGAACAGCGCTGTTAACAACAAGTCGGCAACGACGACGTTGGAAACAACGGGGGTATAGCTCAGCTGGGAGAGCGCTTGCATGGCATGCAAGAGGTCAGCGGTTCGATCCCGCTTACCTCCACCAAACGAGCTTGCTCACGAGGTGGCGCGCAGTTCAAGTCATGAAGGATTCGTCCCCTTCGTCTAGAGGCCTAGGACACCACCCTTTCACGGTGATTACAGGGGTTCGAATCCCCTAGGGGACGCCAAGTTTGATGGAGCTTGGGTATTGTCGAAAGACGGTGCCAAATTCATCCCACGCGGAGTGGTAGTTCAGTTGGTTAGAATACCGGCCTGTCACGCCGGGGGTCGCGGGTTCGAGCCCCGTCCACTCCGCCAAGGTTTCTATCGGGTTCGCCCGATCAGCAAGCGGCCAGTTTTGGCCGCTTGTGTTTGAGTCACGCTCCACGGGGGTATAGCTCAGCTGGGAGAGCGCTTGCATGGCATGCAAGAGGTCAGCGGTTCGATCCCGCTTACCTCCACCAAGTCATTTTTGGCTGGTAGCGTGATTTGAATTGAAAGGTTTACGTCCCCTTCGTCTAGAGGCCTAGGACACCACCCTTTCACGGTGATTACAGGGGTTCGAATCCCCTAGGGGACGCCAAATTTAGTCGAAAGACAGAATTTGAATCTCTTGCCGAAAGGCAAGGGCGAGCCTGATGAAGCTTGGATATTGTGGAAAGACAATATCAAATTCATCCCACGCGGAGTGGTAGTTCAGTTGGTTAGAATACCGGCCTGTCACGCCGGGGGTCGCGGGTTCGAGCCCCGTCCACTCCGCCAAAAAATCTAATGCGCCGAAACCAGCATGGTTTCGGCGCATTTTCTTTTTCTGCGTTGAATCAGGACATGCCGCGAGTGGGTGCCGGTGCGGTGCCTGGGTCTTCGCCGCCACCGCCGCCGCCCTGCACTTGGTTGTTGCCAGGGCTTGTGCGTTGCTCGGGTTGTGCTGGGCGTGCGGGTTCATTGGCCGCGCGCTTGCCGCTCACCACCAGTCGAGCGAGTTTGACGACTTCACTGGCTTCGGCCGGCATCCCGCCGGCTAGCAAGCCCAGCGAGACGCTGAGCGCAATCCATCCCTTGCTTGATCGCATTTCCAACTCCGACCTCGCGATTGCGAGGCGTGAACAGCAGTGTTCAACAGGCGTCGCAGCCATTCCAGTCGGATGCGACGAATTGCGTATTTCTGCGCCTGAACTGCATCCATGTGCTTGGAGTAGTTCGGGCAGAAAGCAAAACGGGCCCTGGTGGGCCCGATCAAGCTCTTGGCGGAGAGGGCGGGATTCGAACCCGCGGTGGGCTATTAACCCACACACGCTTTCCAGGCGTGCGACTTAAACCGCTCATCCACCTCTCCTGCAAGCCCGCCATGATAACCCATTCTGGCGGCTTTGCGTGCATGTCGTGATGCGCGCGCGGCGTCGCGGGCTTGCGGGCCGAGATTCGGTGGGCGTTGCGCCGTCGTCTTGACGGTGTTGCCTTGTGGAGGTGGGATTGTTGTAGAGGCAGCTGTTGAGCGTCCGCCCATCGTCGATACACGTCGCGGCCCTACACTTCGCCGCTTCGATTTTTTGATGCCCGCCCACTGGAGCGCCGCGATGATCCGTTTCCACTTCCCCATCGTCATCATTGACGAGGACTACCGTTCAGAGAACACCTCAGGCCTGGGCATTCGCGCGCTGGCCGAGGCCATCCAGAAAGAGGGCATGGAGGTGCTGGGGGTGACGAGCTACGGCGATCTGTCGCAGTTCGCCCAGCAGCAAAGCCGCGCGTCGGCGTTCATCCTGTCCATCGACGACGAAGAGTTCACGCCCGGCCCGGATCTGGACCCGGCTGTGCTGAACCTGCGCAAGTTCATCGGCGAAATCCGCTTCCGCAATCCGGACATTCCGATCTACGTCTACGGCGAAACGCGCACCAGCCAGCACTTGCCCAACGATGTGCTGCGCGAACTGCACGGCTTCATCCACATGTTCGAGGACACCCCGGAGTTCGTGGCCCGCCACATCATCCGCGAGGCCAAGAGCTACCTCGATGGGCTGGCGCCGCCGTTCTTCAAGGCGTTGATGGACTACGCGGCCGACGGCTCGTACTCATGGCACTGCCCGGGCCACTCCGGCGGCGTGGCCTTCCTGAAGAGCCCTGTGGGCCAGATGTTCCACCAGTTCTTCGGCGAGAACATGCTGCGCGCCGACGTCTGCAACGCCGTGGAAGAGCTGGGTCAGTTGCTGGATCACACCGGTCCGGTGGCCGCCTCCGAGAAGAACGCCGCGCGCATCTTCAACGCCGACCATTGCTTCTTCGTCACCAACGGCACGTCCACTTCCAACAAGATGGTGTGGCACCACACCGTGGCGCCGGGCGACGTGGTGGTGATCGACCGCAACTGCCACAAGAGCAACCTGCACGCCATCATCATGTGCGGCGCGATCCCGGTGTTCTTGACGCCCACGCGCAACCACTACGGCATCATCGGCCCCATCCCGGAGAACGAGTTCAGCCCCGAGGCCATCCGCGCCAAGATCGCCGCGAACCCGCTGCTGGCCCACGTGGACCCGGACACGGTGAAGCCGTCCATCGTGACGCTGACGCAGAGCACCTACGACGGCGTGCTCTACAACACCGAAACCATCAAGAAGAAGCTCGACGGCTACATCCCGACGCTGCACTTCGACGAGGCCTGGCTGCCGCACGCGGCGTTCCACGACTTCTATGGCCAGTTCCATGCGATGGGCAAGAACCGCCCGCGCCCCAAGGAGGCCATGGTCTACGCGACGCAGTCCACGCACAAGCTGCTTGCTGGCATCTCGCAGGCCTCGCAGGTGCTGGTGCAGGACTCGCAGTCGGTGAAGCTGGACAAGCACCTCTTCAACGAGGCGTACCTGATGCACACGTCCACGTCGCCGCAGTACTCGATCATCGCGAGCTGCGACGTGGCCGCCGCCATGATGGAGCCCCCGGGTGGCACCGCGCTGGTGGAGGAGAGCATCAAGGAGTCGCTCGACTTCCGCCGCGCCATGCGCAAGGTGGAGGGCGACTACGGCGACGACTGGTGGTTCAAGGTCTGGGGGCCGGACTATCTGCGTTCGGAAGAGGGCAGTGAGCCGGTGTCGAGCGACTGGATGTTGCACGCCAACGAGGACTGGCATGGCTTCGGCGACATGGCCGAGGGCTTCAACATGCTGGACCCGATCAAGTCCACCATCATCACGCCCGGGCTGGACATGGAGGGCCGCTTCGCCGCCACCGGCATCCCGGCCTCCGTCGTCACGAAGTTCCTGGTGGAGCACGGCGTCGTCGTTGAGAAGACCGGGCTTTACTCGTTCTTCATCATGTTCACCATCGGCATCACCAAGGGCCGCTGGAACACGCTGCTGACGGCGCTGCAGCAGTTCAAGGACGACTACGACAAGAACGCGCCGCTGTGGCGCATCCTGCCGGAGTTCTGCGCCAAGTACCCGAAGTACGAGCGCATGGGCTTGCGCGACCTCTGCCAGAGCATCCACCAGGCCTATGCCGAGGGCGACATTGCGCGGCTGACGACGGACATGTATCTGTCCAACCTGCAGCCCGCCATGACGCCGACCGATGCGTATGCACACATCGCGCAGCGCAAGACGGAGCGTGTGACCATCGACGACCTCGAGGGGCGGATCACGACCTCGCTGCTCACGCCTTATCCGCCCGGCATCCCCCTGCTGATCCCGGGTGAGCGCTTCAACAAGAAGATCGTGGACTACCTGAAGTTCACGCGCAGCTTCAACGCCCGCTTCCCCGGCTTTGCTACAGATGTGCATGGCCTGGTTCACGAGGTGGATGAGGAAACCGGCCGCGGCCACTACTACGTGGACTGCGTGAAGCAGTGATGCAGCAGGCGAGGGTGGGGCGGATGCGAACCTGCGCGCAAGCCCGCTTGTCGCCATGAAAAAAGGGCCCCGATGGGGCCCTTTGCTTTGGGTGCCTTGAGCCTGTGTTCGTCACTCGCCGCCGGCCAGTGCCACATGGCTGAAGCCGCCGTCCACGTACATGATCTCGGCGCTGACGCCGCCGGCCAGGTCGGACAGCAGGAACGCCGCGGCGTTGCCCACATCTTCAATGGTCACGTTGCGGCGGATCGGCGCGGCGGATGCAAACTGGTTCAGCAGCTTGCCGAAGTCCTTGATGCCCGATGCGGCCAGCGTCTTGATGGGGCCGGCCGAAATGCCGTTCACGCGCACGCCCTTGGCGCCTAGGTCGTACGCGAGGTAGCGAACGCTGGCTTCCAGCGCGGCCTTGGCCAGGCCCATGGTGTTGTAGTTGGGCACGAAGCGCTCGGCGCCGAGGTAGCTCAGCGTCAGTAGCGAAGCGCCGGCACGCAGGCGCGGGGCGGCCAGCTTGGCCATGGCCGGGAAGCTGTAGGCGGAGATGTCGTGCGCGATGCGAAAGTTCTCGCGCGTCATGCCGTCCAGGAAGTTGCCTGCAATCGCGTCACGCGGCGCGAAGCCGATGGAATGCACGAAGCCGTCGAACTCAGGCCAGACCTCGCCCAGTTGCGAGAACAGGGCCTCCATCTGCTCGTCGCTGGTCACATCGCAGTCGTAGACCAGCTTGGAGCCGAATTCGGCGGCGAATTCGGTGATGCGGTCCTTGAAGCGCTCGCCCTGGTAGCTGAACGCCAGCTCGGCGCCTTCGCGGTGGCAGGCGCGCGCAATGCCGTAGGCGATGGAACGATTGGACAGCACGCCCGTGATCAGCAGCCGCTTGCCGGCGAGAAAGCCCATTCTGGTCTCCTGTGAGGTCTCAAACAGCCCTCGATTCTGGCATGCGCCGATGCGGCGGCTTGCCGGCATGGAGCTTGCACAGTACAATCCGAGCTTCACTGGAAATAACAAACCGCCTCGGACGATATCCCCCGGGGCTGGATCTGGTGAAAGAGGTGGGCGGATTCATCCAGCCCATTTTTTTTGCTTTTCGTTTTTCTTCGCTTCGGATCAGGGCTGCATTTCACGCATGAGTTGGCAAACCGCTGTTGAGACCACCGTCGCCGGCCTCGGCTACGAACTCGTGGACTGCGAACGCAGTGCCGGCGGCTTGCTGCGCGTGACGATCGACAAGCTGGCCGCCCAGGCGGATGCCGGTGAGCTGATCACGGTGGACGATTGCGAGAAGGTGACCCGCCAGTTGCAGTACGTGCTGGAGGTCGAGGCGTTCGATTACAGCCGGCTCGAGGTGTCCTCGCCGGGCTTGGACCGGCCGCTGCGCAATGCCGGGCATTACGCACGTTTTGCGGGTCAGGAAATCGACATCACGCTCAAGGCCCCTTTCCAGGGGCGCAAGAAGTACCGCGGCATCGTGAGTGCTCAGCCCGCTGCTCAGAGCGACCAGGCCTGGCGCTTGGTGTTTGATGTCGACGGTGCCGAGCACGCGCTTGACTTCACGCTCGATGAGGTGCGTGAGGCGCGTCTGGTGCCGATGTTCAGTTTCAAGGGGCGCGGCGGCGAGCCGGCGCCTGACAGAAAGCCCGGCCAGCGGGGCGTCATCAAGCCGAAGAAAGTACCGGCGAAGAAACAAGCGGGCGAGCCCACCGAGGCGGCGCCCGGCCAAGACAAGGTTGACGGAGGTCTCAAGCAATGAACCGCGAAATGTTGATGCTGGTGGATGCGATCTCGCGCGAAAAGAGCGTGGAGCGCGATGTCGTGTTCGGTGCGGTGGAAGCCGCGCTGGCCTCGGCCACCAAGAAGATTTACGGCGGTGAAGCCGACATCCGCGTGAGCGTGGATCGCGATTCGGGCGAGTACGAGACCTTCCGCCGCTGGCATGTCGTGCCCAACGAGGCCGGCCTGCAGAACCCGGACGCTGAGATCCTGCTGTTCGAAGCGCAGGAGCAGATCGCCGACATCGAGGTGGACGACCACATCGAGGAGCCTGTCGAGTCCGTGCCCATCGGCCGCATCGGCGCGCAGGCCGCCAAGCAGGTCATCCTGCAGAAGATCCGCGACGCGGAGCGCGAGCAGCTGCTGAACGACTTCATGTCGCGTGGCGAGAAGATCTTCGTCGGCACCGTCAAGCGTCTGGACAAGGGCGACATCATTGTCGAGAGCGGCCGCGTGGAGGGCCGACTCAAGCGCAGCGAGATGATCTCGAAAGAGAACCTGCGCACCGGTGACCGCGTGCGTGCCGTCATCCTGGGCGTGGACCCGACGCAGCGTGGCCCGCAGATCATGCTGTCGCGCTCGGCGCCCGAGTTCATGAAGGAACTCTTCGCCCAGGAAGTGCCGGAGATCGAGCAAGGCCTGCTGGAGATCAAGAGCTGCGCCCGCGACAGCGGCAGCCGCGCCAAGATCGCCGTCGTCAGCCATGACCGCCGTGTCGACCCCATCGGTACCTGCGTCGGCGTGCGCGGTTCGCGCGTCAACGGCGTCACGACCGAGCTGGCCGGTGAGCGCGTGGACATCGTGCTGTGGAGCGAGGACCCGGCCCAGTTCGTCATCGGTGCCCTGGCCCCGGCCAATGTGCAGTCCATCGTGGTCGATGAAGAGCGTCACGCGATGGACGTGGTCGTGGACGAGGAGAACCTCGCCATCGCCATCGGCCGCGGTGGTCAGAACGTGCGCCTGGCGTCTGAGCTGACGGGCTGGCGCATCAACATCATGTCCGCCGAGGAATCTGCCGCCAAGCAGGAGCAGGAGACCGAAAGCATCCGTGCGCTGTTCGTCGAGAAGCTCGACGTGGACGCGGAAGTCGCCGACATCCTGATCGCCGAAGGCTTCACCAGCCTGGAAGAAGTGGCCTACGTGCCCATGCAGGAAATGCTGGAGATCGAGGCCTTCGACGAAGACACCGTCACCGAGCTGCGCACCCGTGCCAAGGACGCGCTGCTGACGATGGAAATCGCCAAGGAAGAAAAGGTCGAGGAAGTCTCCCAGGACCTGCGCGACCTGGAAGGCGTGTCGCCCGAGTTGCTGGCCAAGTTGGCCGCTGGCGACATCAACACCCGCGACGACCTGGCCGACCTAGCCGTGGACGAGTTGGTCGACCTGTCCGGCATGGACGAGGCCGCTGCGCGCGCGCTGATCATGAAGGCCCGTGAACACTGGTTCAACGCCTGATCAACGACCTACCGCGCCGCACCGAAAGTAATTTGAAGGATCCCCACATGGCCGTGACTACCGTCGCCCAATTCGCTGCCGAGCTGAGCAAGCCGGCGAGCACGCTGCTGGAGCAGCTGCAAGCCGCGGGCGTCAAGAAGTCTTCCGTCGATGACTCGCTGAGCGAGTCCGACAAGGAACGCCTGCTCGACCACCTCCGCAACGCCCACGGCACCGCAGGTGCCGAGCGCAAGAAGATCACGCTGGTCAAGAAGTCGACCACCGAGATCAAGCAGGCCGATGCCTCCGGCAAGGCCCGCACCATCCAGGTCCAGGTCAAGAAGACGCGTACCTTCGTCAAGCGTGACGACGAGGCCACGGCGGGGCCGGACGATGCCGAGCTGCTGCGCCGCGAAGAAGAGGCCCAGGCCCAGGCAGCCGCGCTGCGTGCCCAGGAAGAGGAACTGGCAGCCAAGGTGAAGGCGCGTGAGGAGGCTGAGCGCGCTGCGCGCGAGGCCGCCGAAGCGCGCCGTGCTGCTGAACAAGCAGCTGCCGAGGCTGCTGCTGCGAAGGCTGCCGAGGAAGCTGCGGCGGCTGCGGCAGCTGCCGCTGCAGCCGCTGCGGCCAAGCCGGCCGGCAAGTCTGCCGACGAGCAGGCCGAGGCCCGCCAGCGCAGCGCTGCTGCGGCAGCTGCGGAGGCCGCTGCCATCAACCGAGCGGCCGCTGCCAAGCGCGCACCCAAGGCCGCGCCGGCGCCAGAGCCTGTCGTGGCTGCTGCACCGCCGGCTCCCGAGGCGGTGGCCGCACCGGTGGCGCCAGCCCCGGCTCCGGAAGTCGTCAAGCCCGCGCTGCGTGTGGTGAAGGCTGTCGACGCCGCTGCCGAAGAAAAGCAGAAGCAAGACGATCTCGCCCGCCGCCGCAAGGCCGCTGAGGAAGAGGCCGCCAAGATCCGCGCGATGATGAACGCGCCCAAGAAGGTGCTCATCGCGAAGAAGCCCGAGGAGCCCAAGCCTGCCGAAGGCGCTGGCATCAAGGGCACCATCCACAAGAAGGCAGGCGCTCCGGCACCGGCGACGGCGGCTCCCAGCGCAGGCGCTGGCAAGCCGGGCGACAAGAAGTCGGTCAAGTCCGAGAAGCTGTCGTCCAGCTGGGCAGACGATGCCGCCAAGAAGCGCGGCCTCAAGACCATCGGCGCCGGCCCCGCTGGCGCCGGCCGCCCGGGTGGCGGTGGCAACTGGCGCGCTCCGGCGCGCGGTGGCCGCGGTGGCCGCGGTGGCCGTGAGGACGGTCAGTCCAGCTTCACGCCGCCGGTTGAACAGCAGACCATTGAGGTCCATGTGCCGGAGACCATCTCGGTCGCCGACCTGGCCCACAAGATGTCCGTCAAGGCGGCCGAGGTCATCAAGCAGCTGATGAAGCTGGGCCAGATGGTCACCATCAACCAGCAGCTGGATCAGGAAACGGCCATGATCCTCGTCGAGGAAATGGGCCACAAGGCGTTTGCTGCCAAGCTGGACGATCCGGACGCCTTCCTGGAAGAAGAGGGCAGTGCTGCCGAGCAGCAGCACGAAGCGCTGCCGCGTGCGCCAGTCGTTACCGTCATGGGTCACGTCGACCACGGCAAGACCTCGCTGCTGGACTACATCCGCCGCAGCCGTGTGGCCGCGGGCGAAGCCGGCGGCATCACGCAGCACATCGGTGCGTACCACGTGGAAACCCCGCGCGGCATGATCACCTTCCTGGACACCCCGGGTCACGCGGCCTTCACGGCCATGCGGGCTCGTGGCGCCAAGGCGACCGACATCGTCATCCTGGTCTGTGCGGCCGATGACGGCGTCATGCCCCAGACCAAGGAAGCCATCCACCACGCGAAGGCCGCTGGCGTGCCCATCGTGGTGGCCATGACCAAGATCGACAAGCCCGATGCCAACGCCGAGCGCGTGAAGAGCGAGCTGGTGGCCGAGGAAGTGGTGCCCGAAGAGTTCGGCGGTGATTCGCCGTTCGTGGGCGTGTCGTCCAAGACCGGCCAGGGCATCGACGACCTGCTGGAGCAGGTGCTGCTGCAGGCCGAAGTGCTGGAACTGAAGGCGCCGGTGGAATCCATGGCCAAGGGCCTGGTCATCGAAGCCAAGCTGGACAAGGGCCGCGGCCCGGTGGCCACGGTGCTGGTGCAGAGCGGCACGCTCAAGCGCGGCGACGTCGTGCTGGCCGGTTCCACCTATGGCCGCGTGCGCGCCATGCTGGACGAGGACGGCAAGGCCACCACCGAGGCGGGCCCGTCCATCCCGGTGGAAATCCAGGGTCTGACGGAAGTGCCGCAGGCCGGCGACGAGTTCATGGTGCTGTCCGACGAGCGCCGCGCCCGCGAGGTCGCGACCTTCCGTCAGGGCAAGTACCGCGACGTCAAGCTGGCCAAGCAGCAGGCCGCCAAGCTCGAGAACATGTTCAACGAGATGGGCGAGGGCCAGGCCCAGGTGCTGCCCCTCATCGTCAAGGCCGACGTGCAGGGTTCGCAGGAAGCGCTGGCCGCCTCGCTGCTCAAGCTCAGCAACGCCGAGGTCAAGGTGCAGATCGTCCACGCGGCGGTCGGTGGCATCAGCGAGTCCGACGTCAACCTGGCCATCGCGTCCAAGGCGGTCATCATCGGCTTCAACGTGCGGGCCGATGCAGGTGCGCGCAAGCTGGCCGAAGGCAACGCCGTGGACCTGCGCTACTACAGCATCATCTACGACGCCGTGGACGATGTGACGAAGGCGATGTCCGGCATGCTGGCGCCCGAGCAGCGTGAAGAGGCGCTGGGCACGGCCGAGATCCGCGTCGTGTTCGTCGCGTCCAAGATCGGCACGGTGGCCGGCTCCATGGTCACCAGTGGCCTGGTGCGTCGCAACGCGCGCTTCCGCCTGCTGCGCGACAACACGGTCATCTACACCGGTGAGGTCGAGTCGGTTCGCCGCGAGAAGGACGACGTGCGCGAGGTCAAGGAAGGCTTCGAGTGCGGTATCAAGCTCAAGAACTACAACGACATCAAGGAAGGTGATCAGCTGGAGTTCTTCGAGATCAAGGAAGTGGCCCGCACCCTCTGATCCTCCGTACTGAGGGTGAACCCCGCCCCTCGGGGCGGGGTTCGTTCTTTCAGGAGACCGCACCATGAGACACAAACGCGCCATCCCCAACCGAGCTTTTCGCGTCGCCGACCAGATCCAGCGCGATCTGGCCGAGCTTGTCCGCGAGCTCAAGGACCCGCGCATCGGCATGGCGACCATCAGCGCCGTCGAGGTGACGCCCGACTACGCCCACGCCAAGGTGTTCTTCTCGGTGCTGATCGGCGACCCGAAGGAGACGCAGGAGGCGCTCAACGAGGCCGCCGGTTTCCTGCGCAACGGCCTGTTCAAGCGCTTGCAGATCCACACCGTGCCGACGCTGCACTTCCAGTTCGACCGCACCACCGAGCGTGCGGCCGAGATGAGTGCGCTGATCAGCAAGGCCAACGCGACGCGCGCGGCCGATGACGGCGAGGAAACGAATGACTGAGCCGGGCGTCAACGCCGAGCCCACCGCAGCGGCGCGCCCGCCCCGGGTGCGCGTGCAGCGCCGCCCGCTGCATGGCGTGTTGTTGCTCGACAAGCCGCTGGGCCTGTCGAGCAACGACGCGCTGCAGAAGGCCAAGTGGCTGCTGCGTGCCGAGAAGGCTGGGCACACCGGCACACTGGACCCGCTGGCCACCGGCCTGCTGCCGTTGTGCTTTGGCGGCGCCACCAAGTTCAGCCAGCTCAGCCTGGACGCCGACAAGCGCTACCTCGCCACGCTGGCGCTGGGCGTGCGCACGACCACCGGCGATGCTGAAGGCGAGGTGCTGGAGCGGCAGGACGCCGATCACATCACCCGCGATCAAGTCGAGGCGGCCAGCCGCGCCTTCGTCGGCGAGATCGATCAGATGCCGCCGATGTATTCGGCGCTCAAGCACGAGGGCAAGGCGCTGTACGAGTACGCGCGCCAGGGCATCGAGATCGAACGCAAGAGTCGTCGCGTGACGATTCATGCCATCGACATCGTTGCGATGCACCCTGGCACTGTGACGCTCGACGTTCGCTGCACCAAAGGCACCTACATCCGCACGCTGGCCGAAGACATCGGCGCGGCGCTGGGCGTGGGCGCGTCGCTGGCGGCGCTGCGCCGCACCGGCTCCGGCGGCCTGACGCTCGCGGGCGCCGTGACGCTGGCCCAGATCGAGGCGCTGCCCGACGAGCAACGCGCCGGCCTGCTGACCTCGCCCGACTGCCTGCTGGCCGACGCGCCCGAGCTGCGCCTGGACATGCCTGACGCCGTGCGTTTTCTGTCCGGCCTGCGCCGCCGCGTCGAGGCGCCGGACGCCGAACGCGTGCGCGTCTACGGCCCTGAGCCGCGCGCCTTCCTGGGCAGCGCCCACATCACTGCTGGCGAGCTGATCGCCGACCGCCTGTTGACCCCGCCGGAGGTCCAGGCTTTGCTGGAGAGGCCCGTCGGGGCTTCCGCCTGATCCGGTTTACTTAGAAGCATCACCATGACCACCCCGATCCGCAACATCGCCATCATTGCCCACGTTGACCATGGCAAGACCACCATGGTGGACCAGCTCCTGCGTCAGAGCGGCACCTTCGCCGACCACGAGAAGGTCGTCGACACCGTCATGGACAGCAACGCCATCGAGCGCGAGCGCGGCATCACCATCCTGGCCAAGAACTGCGCGGTCAGCTGGGGCGGCACGCACATCAACATCGTCGACACCCCCGGACACGCGGACTTCGGCGGTGAAGTCGAGCGTGCCCTGTCCATGGTGGACGGCGTGGTGCTGCTGATCGACGCCCAGGAAGGCCCGATGCCGCAGACCCGCTTCGTCACGAAGAAGGCACTGGCCCTGGGCCTGAAGCCCATCGTCGTGGTGAACAAGGTGGACAAGCCGGGCGCCAAGTGCGATGCCGTCATCAATGCAGCCTTCGACCTGTTCGCCAACCTCGGCGCCACCGACGAGCAGCTGGACTTCCCGGTCGTCTACGCCTCCGGCATCAACGGCTGGACCTCGCTGACCGAAGGCGCGCCTGGCGAGCAGTGGGGCCCCGACATGTCGGCCCTGTTCGACACCGTGCTGAAGCACGTGCCCGCCCAGTCGGGTGACGCGTCCGCCCCGTTGCAACTGCAGATCTCGGCGCTGGACTTCTCCACCTTCGTCGGCCGCATCGGCGTCGGCCGCATCAGCCAGGGCACCATCAAGCCCGGCATGCAGGTCACCGTGATGGAAGGCCCCGGCGGCAAGGCCGTCAACGGCCGCATCAACCAGGTGCTGACCTTCCACGGCCTGGACCGCGTGCAGGTCACCGAAGCCGGCCCGGGCAACATCGTGCTGATCAACGGCATCGAGGAGATCGGCATCGGCGTGACCGTGACCGACCCGGCCAACCCCACGCCGCTGCCCATGCTGAAGGTGGACGAGCCGACGCTGACGATGAACTTCTGCGTGAACACCAGCCCGCTGGCTGGCCGCGAAGGCAAGTACGTCACCAGCCGCCAGATCTGGGACCGCCTGCAGAAGGAGCTGCAGCACAACGTGGCGCTGCGCGTGTCCGAGACCGACGAAGACGGCATCTTCGAAGTCTGCGGCCGCGGTGAACTGCACCTGACCATCCTGCTGGAAAACATGCGCCGCGAAGGCTACGAGCTGGCCGTGTCCAAGCCGCGCGTGATGTTCAAGGACATCGACGGCGTGAAGAGCGAGCCGATGGAAATGGTCACGGCTGACGTCGAGGAAACCCACCAGGGCGGCGTCATGCAGGCTCTGGGCCTGCGCAAGGGCGAGATGATCAACATGGAGCCGGACGGCAACGGCCGCGTGCGCCTGGAGTACCGCATCCCCGCGCGTGGCCTGATCGGCTTCGCCAACGAGTTCATGAACCTGACGCGCGGCTCGGGCCTGATCTCGTCGATCTTCGACGGCTACGAAGCCCACAAGGGCGACATCGGCGGCCGCAAGAACGGCGTGCTCATCTCGATGGACGACGGCGAGATCTTCACCTATGCGCTGGGCAAGCTGGACGACCGTGGCCGCATGTTCGTGAAGCCCAACGATCCGGTCTACGAAGGCATGATCGTCGGCATCCACAACCGCGACAACGACCTCGTCGTCAACGCCACGCGCACCAAGCAGCTGACCAACTTCCGCGTGTCCGGCAAGGAAGACGCGATCAAGATCACGCCGCCCATCGACCTGACGCTGGAGTACGGCGTGGACTTCATCGATGACGACGAGCTGGTGGAAATCACGCCGAAGTCGGTGCGCCTGCGCAAGCGCCACCTGTCCGAGAACGAGCGCAAGCGCGCTGCACGCGGCGGTTGATCGTCCCCGTCGGTCCCCCGCATGGCGGGGGCCGCCTCCAAGCTGTCTCCGCGCCCCTTTTCAGGGGCGCTTGTTCATGAGTCACCGGTCTGCCGTCCTGTTGATGCTGCTGGTCACGCTGATGTGGAGTTCGGCGGGCGTTGTCACGCGGCTTCTGGAGGCCGCGCGGGGCTTCGAGATCACGTTCTGGCGCAGCGCCTTCAACGCGCTGGCGCTGCTGCTCATCCTGGGCGTGATGCGCGGCCGGGCGCTGCTGCCTGCGCTGCGGGGTGTGGCGGTGTGGGTGTCGGGCCTGTGCTGGGCCGTCATGTTCACGGCCTTCATGGTGGCGCTGTCGCTGACCACCGTCGCCAACGTGCTGGTGACCATGTCGCTGGGGCCGCTGCTCACCGCGCTGTTTGCGCGCGTCTTCCTGCGCCAACACATCCCGGCGCGTACCTGGGCGGCCATCGTCGTGGCGGGCATCGGCATCGCCTGGATGTTCGGCCACCAGGCCGGCGCCGGAGGCAGCCTCGTGGGCGTGCTGGTGGCGCTGGGCGTGCCACTGGCGGCCGCGGCCAACTGGTGCCTGCTGCAGAAGGTGGGCCAGCGCGGCAGTGGTACCGACATGCTGCCGGCTGTCCTCATCGGCGCCCTCGTGTCCATGGCCGCCACGCTGCCGCTGGCCTGGCCGCTGCAGGCCGGCGCACACGACCTGGGCCTGCTCGCCTTCCTCGGTGTTTTCCAACTCGCCATTCCCTGCCTGCTGGCCGTGCGCCTGGCGCGCGCGCTGCCCGGCCACGAGATCGCACTGCTGGGCCTGGCCGAGACGCTGCTGGGCGTGCTGTGGGCCTGGGCCTTCGCGGGCGAACACCCTGGCCGCGCAGCGCTGATCGGCGGTAGCCTCGTGGTGCTGGCGCTGATCGCCAACGAACTGCTGGCGCCGTCTTCCGAATCCTCTGTCACCAAGACCGCATGAACGACCTCATCCCGCCCCTCGTGTCCGATGGCCAGATCCTGGCCGAGGTCAATGGCTGCCTGGGCCTGATCACGCTCAACCGGCCGCAGGCGCTCAATGCGCTGTCGCTGGGCATGGTGCGCGACATGACGGCGCTGCTCACGCACTGGGCGTCCCGCCCCGAGATCCAGGCCGTCGCCGTGCTGGGCGCCGGCCGCGAGGGCAAGCCGCCGGCCTTCTGCGCCGGGGGCGACATCCGCTTCCTGCACCAGGCTGCGCTCGCCGGTGACGCGGCGCTGGACGCCTTCTTCACCGAGGAATACCGGCTCAATCACCTGATCCACACCTACGCCAAGCCCTACATCGCGCTGATGGACGGCATCGTGATGGGCGGCGGCATGGGCATCAGCCAGGGCGCGCGGCTGCGCGTGCTGTCCGAGGCCTCGCGGCTGGCCATGCCCGAGACCGGCATCGGCCTGTTCCCCGACGTCGGCGGCGGCTGGTTCCTGGCGCAGTGCCCGGGCCATGTCGGCGAATGGCTGGCACTGACGGGTGAGTCCATCACCGCTGGCGATGCCATCGAGTGGGGCTTGGGCGACGTCTTCGTGCGCACCGAGCACTGGCCGGCCCTGGTGGACGACCTTCGCCGCGGCGACCAGCCCAGCGCCGAGCACGTGGTGGCCACCATCATGGAGCGGGTCGAGCTCGCCCCCGAGCCGCGCGCCGCCGCGCCGGGCATCGACGCGCATTTCGGCCAGCCCAGCGTGGCCGCCATCCTCGCCTCGCTGGCCCAGGCCGATGATGACTGGGCCCGCCGCACGCACGACACGCTGCTCAAGCGCTCGCCGCTGATGATGGCCGTCACGTTGGAACTGGTGCGCCGCGGCCGCACCCTGAGCCTGGCCGAGGACCTGCGCCTGGAGCGCGACCTCGTGCACCACTGCTTCCACCTGCGCGGCGCCGCACGCAGCGAGACGGTGGAAGGCATCCGCGCGCTGGCGGTCGACAAGGACCACAGCCCGCGCTGGCAGCCTGCCGATGTGGCCGACGTCGATGCGGCCGAGGTGGCGGCGTTCTTTGCCAGCCCTTGGGCGGTTGGCGAGCATCCGCTGAGCGACCTGTTGTGACGTCGAGCCCGGCGTCCGCCACAAAGGCCTTGAATCCAGCGATTCAGGGCCTTCGTGGCGTCGCCATCCTGCTGGTCTTGTTGAACCACGCAGGGGTGCCTGGCTTTTCAGGAGGCTTCGTCGGCGTCGACATCTTCTTCGCCATTTCCGGCTACCTGATCGGAGGGCTGCTCACGCAGGAAGTCGCGCGTACCGGCACTGTCGACCTCCTGACGTTCTACGCGCGGCGCATGCGCCGTCTTGCACCCGCTGCGTTGGTGCTGCTCCTGTTTGTCATGGCTGCGGGCACCTGGCTGTATTCGCCGCTGGAGCATGGCGAGTTGTATTCGTCCGTCCGCGCTGCAGCCCTGTATCTGGCCAACTTCTGGTTCACCAGTCGGGCGACCGACTACTTTGCGGGGCACGCTGACGCGAATCCGCTGCTGCACCTGTGGTCCCTGGCGGTCGAGGAGCAGTTCTATCTGCTGCTGCCGGCGCTGATCTGGGCACTGGCGCGGAGCCGATGGCACTCGCCGATGGCACACGGCCGACTTGCTGTGTCGCTTGTCGTCGTCACGCTGGCGATGTGTGTCTGGACGACGGCGCGCAACCAGCCGTTGGCGTTCTTTGGCATGCCGTGGCGGATCTGGGAGTTCGCGCTGGGTTGGTTGATCTATTTGTCACGCGATCGCGTGACGACATGGGCTGCAGGCACGTTGTCCGGCGTCGGTTTGCTCGCCTGGGCAGCCCTCGTGCTGGTCGTGCTGCTCTTCAACGATAGGCTTTTGTACCCGGGTGCTTGGGCGCTGCTGCCCGTCCTGGGCAGCTTGGGCCTCCTCGTGGTGGCTGGTGATGCGAGACCGACGCTGGCCACCCGCCTGCTGAGCATCCGCAGCTTGCAGTGGCTGGGTAACTGCTCCTATTCGCTCTACTTGTGGCATTGGCCGCTGTTGCTGTTCGTGTTGCAGTTGTGGCCGCATTCCGGGGGCGCAGGCGTTGCCTTGGCGGTGGCGTTGTCGCTGTGCGTGGGTCATGCAAGCTATCGATGGATCGAACTGCCGGCCCGTCATCGATGGGCTCCGCATGTGGCGCCTGCCCGGGTCATCGTGCTGGGCTTGTCGGCATGCGTGCTGGTGGCGGTACTGGCGAGCTTCATGACCAAGGCGTTTTCGTCGCCCCACACCGCCTTGCTGCAGCAAGCACGCACCGAGCGTGCAATTGCGCAGCAGCAAGGCTGCCACGCCGACTTTCATGCGGTCGATCTGCCAGAGTGCCGTTTCGGCGACCCGCTGGGCCGGCGGCGCGTTGTGTTGTTCGGCGATTCGCACGCGTTGCAATGGTTTCCGGCGTTTGAGCAGATCGCGGCAGGGCGTGGCTGGCAGCTGATTTCTCTGACCAAGTCAGGCTGTTCAGCGCTCGATGTGCCCGTGTGGCTGCATCCATACCGACGCGACTACAGCGAATGCGTGGAGTGGCGGCAGCGCATGCTCGACCGCATCCGCGCGTTGGAACCCGATCTGATCGTGCTGGCCACCGCGACGGGGTTTGAGCATCCCGTGCAGACATGGACCGCCGCGCTGCAAGCCCGTTTGGAGGAGTGGCAAAGCCAGGGAAGGGCGGTGGTCGTGATGCGCGACACACCCAAGGTTGGGTTCGACGTGCCAGGGTGCCTGGCCCGGGCGCACTGGCGCGGTGTGGATGTTGACCAGGCATGCGACTACCCGCCGTCGGACGCGCGCATCTGGCGCCAAGATGTCGCCGATGCGGAAGCAGTCGTCTTGGCTCGCCTTGGCATCCTGCGGCTCGACATGTCGAAGACGGTCTGTGGCGGCGATCCCTGTGTCACGGAGCAGTATGGGCAGGCTGTCTTTTCTGACGACAGTCACCTGACAGTCCGTCACGCCCGCGGGTTGGCCGGCGCAGTGGAAGCCGCGCTGGGTTCGCTCGCTCGCGAACCAGGCGGCCAAGCGCTTCAGCACCTGTTTGAGACTCAACCCTGACCGCGCTGATCAGCGTCCCTGCCTCCCAAGCCTCCCGTTCGCCCGATGTCGTCCCCGATTGCTCACTCCCCCTGGCGCCTGTCCGTCGCCCCCATGATGGACTGGACAGACCGCCATTGCCGTTTCTTCCACCGCCTCATCACGCGTCACGCGCTGCTGTACACCGAGATGGTGACCACGGGCGCGCTCATCCACGGCGACCAGGGGCGGCATCTCGACTTCAATGGCGAGGAGCACCCGGTTGCGCTGCAGCTGGGCGGCAGCGAGCCGGAGGATCTGGCCGCGTGCGCGAAGCTGGCCGAGCGCTGGGGCTATGACGAGGTCAACCTGAACTGCGGCTGCCCCAGCGAGCGGGTGCAGAAGGGCGCGTTCGGGGCCTGCCTGATGAACGAGCCTCAGCTGGTGGCCGATGGCGTGAAGGCCATGCGCGATGCGACGACGCTGCCCGTGACCGTCAAGCACCGCATCGGCATCGACAGGAACGAAAGCTACGACTTCGTGCGCGACTTCGTCGGCACCGTCGCCGCGGCAGGCTGCGAGGTGTTCATCGTGCACGCCCGCAACGCCTGGCTGCAGGGCCTGTCGCCGAAGGAAAACCGCGAGATCCCGCCGCTGCGTTATGAGATCGTTGCCCAGCTCAAGCGCGACTTCCCGCAGCTCACCATCGCCATCAACGGCGGGCTGAAGACGCCTGACGAGATCGCCGCCCAGCTGGCCGTGGTGGATGGCGTCATGGTGGGGCGCGAGGCCTATCACGAGCCCTGGAGCATGGCGCAGTGGGACTCGCGCTTCTTCGGCCAGCCAGACCCGGCAGCCGATCGCGAGCAGGTGGAAGCGCAGTGGCTGGACTATCTGGATCGCCTGCATGCCGCCGCCCGTTCGTGGCCGCACGCGATGCGCCATGCGCTCGGCCTGTGGAACGGCACGCCCGGCGCCCGGCGCTGGCGCCAGGTGTGGAGCGATCACCGCCTCAAGGGCCTGCCGCCGCGCGAGGTGGCCGCGCAGGCCACGGCCGCCCGGCTGGGTGGCCTGCTGGCCGCGCAGGCGGCTTGACGGGTTTGCCTGAACTCGCCGAACTGCCCGCGCGCCCGGCCGATGAGCCGCTGGGCTGCACGCTGTTCGACACCGCGCTGGGCCCCTGCGGCCTGGTGTGGAGCGGGCAGGGCATCGTGGCCTGCCGTCTGCCGCCCGTGACGCTGGCGCAGCTGCAGCAGCGCTTCCCGCTGGCGCAGCCCTGTGCGGCCTGGCCGGCAGCGGTGGCCGAGGCCATCGCCGGGGTGCAGGCCCTGCTGGCCGGCCAGCCGGTGGACCTGGGCCACGTGCGGCTGGACGAGCGCGGCATCCCTGCCTTCCGCCGCCAGGTGCATGCACTGACACGCGCCATCCCGCCCGGCCAGACGCGCACCTACGGCGAGCTGGCCACGGCGCTGGGCCAGCCCGGTGCGGCGCGCGCGGTCGGCCGCGCCGAAGCAGAGAACCCGTTCGCGCCCATCGTGCCCTGCCACCGCGTGATCGGTGCTCCCAAGCCTGCCGCGCTGCGCCCGGCGGCCCGAGGCGGGCCGGGCGATGTACTCACCGGGTTCTCAGCGCCCGGCGGCATCGAGACCAAGCGGCGCCTGCTGCTCATCGAGGCGCGTGCCGCCGGCCAGCTGGCCGGTGATCAGCAGCCCTTGTTCTGACCCCGGCCGTCGCGCCGACAATCACCGCATGTCTTTTGCCACCCTGGGCCTGTCGCCCGCCCTGTTGCGTGCCGTGCGCGAGCAGGGCTACCACGCCCCCACCGCCGTCCAGGCGGCGGCGCTGCCCCCCATCCTGGCCGGTGCCGATGTGCTGGCCCTGGCCCAGACCGGCTCGGGCAAGACGGCCGCTTTCGTGTTGCCGCTGCTGCAGCGCCTGGTGGCGTCGCCACCCCGGCCCGGGCCGCGTGCGCTGGTGCTGGCGCCCACGCGCGAACTGGCCGTGCAGACGGCCGGCCTGCTGCGCGAGCTGGCGGCGCGCCTGCTGCACCGGCCGCGCATCGCGCTGGCATTCGGCGGCGTCTCCATCAACCCGCAGCTGATGGCGCTGCGCGGCGGCTGCGATGTGATGGTGGCCACGCCGGGCCGGCTGCTGGACCTGCTGGACCACAACGGCCTCACGCTGGCCGGCGTGGAATGCCTGGTGCTGGACGAGGCCGACCGTCTGCTCGGCCAGGGCTTCGCCGACGAGCTGCAGCGCGTGCTGGCGCAGCTGCCGGCGCGGCGCCAGGCGCTGCTGTTCTCGGCCACGTTTCCGCCCGCCGTCGAGGCCCTGGCCGGCCAGCTGCTGCGCGAGCCGGTGCGCATCCACATCGAGGAAGCCCCGCTGCAGATCACCCAGCGCGCCGTGCAGCTAGACCGCGCCCAGCGCCTGCCTGCCCTGCGCCAGCTGCTGCGCGACGAGGGCTGGGCCCGCACGCTGGTGTTCGTGGCCAGCCGCTACACGGCGGAGCTGGTGTCCGACAAGCTGTTCGCCCATGGCTTCAAGGCCGGCGTGCTGCATGGCGAGCTCAGCCAGGGCGCGCGGGCCGATGTGCTGGCCGCGCTGAAGGAGGGCAGCGTGACGGTGCTGGTGGCCACCGACGTGGCCGCGCGCGGCCTGCATGTGGACGCGCTGGAGGCCGTCGTCAACTACGAGCTGCCGCGCTCCGCGGCGGATTACACGCACCGCATCGGCCGCACCGGCCGCGCGGGCGCCCAGGGCGTGGCCATCAGCTTCATCTGCGCGGACAGCGCCGAGAACGCCGAGACCCATTTCCGCCTCATCGAGAAGCGCCAGGGCCAGCGCGTGCCGCGTGAACGGATGGCCGGCTTCGAGCCGCAGGCCGTGGCCACCGAGGTGCAGGCCACGGGCGGTATCAAGAGCACCACCCGCAAGAGCAAGAAGGACAAGCTACGCGAGGCCGCCGCCCGCGCTGCAGGGGACACCGATGGGCATTGAGATCGAACGCAAGTTCCTCGTCGCCGGTGACGGCTGGCGCCAGCAGGCGGCGAGCCAGACCCGCTTCAGCCAGGGCTACCTGAGCCGCGACCCGGCCCGCACGGTGCGCGTGCGCGTGGCGGGCGAGCGCGCCTTCCTGACCATCAAGGGCGCCACGACCGGGGCGACGCGCGCCGAGTTCGAGTACGAGGTGCCGGTGGCCGACGCGCAGCAGCTGCTGGCGCTGGCCGACGGGCCCGTCGTCGAGAAGATCCGCCACCTGTGCGCGATCGGCGGCATGACCTGGGAGGTGGATGAGTTCCTCGGCGCCAATGCCGGTTTGGTGCTGGCCGAGATCGAGCTGCAGTCCGAGGCGCAGGCTTTCACGCGGCCCGGCTGGCTGGGCGCAGAGGTCACGGGCGATGCCCGCTATGTCAACGCCAATCTGGCCGTGCAGCCCTTCGGCAGCTGGCCCGCCGCGCCGCGCTGAGCGCGGCCTGCGTGTTCCCCGCAGTTGTCGTGGCTGCCGCCTCGCGGCAGCATCGCCGGATGTTGATCACGCCGCTTGCTTATCGCAGACGCGTCCGTGGGCTGCTGGGCCTGTTGGGCTTGTGGGGCGCCGCGCTGCTGCCGGCCGGCGTGCGCGCATCGGCGCTGGCGCCTCTGCGCGTGGTCAGCGGTGATCTGCCGCCGTTCGCCGTCGATGGCCAGCCCGAGCGCCCCGGCGTGCTGGTCGAACTGGTGGAGCAGGTGCTCCGGCGCTGTGGTCAGCCGGTCAAGGTGGAGTTCTTTCCCTGGGCGCGCGCCCGAGCGACAGCGGCGGCTCTGCCGCGCGTGGCCATCCTGCCGCTCACCCGCACACCGGAGCGCGAGGGGGCTTTCCAGTGGCTGCTCAAGCTCTATGTGCAGCAGTTCGTGTTCATCAACCGCAGCGGGCGCCCGCCGGTGACCAGCCTCGAGCAAGCCCGGCAACTGCGCCTGGTGGTGCTGCGCGGCTCGCCCAACCTCGCACAGCTGCAGCGCCACGGGTTCACGCCCGGCCTGCTGATGCAGGCCAGCAGCGTGGACGACATGCTGCGCATGCTGGAGCGCGACGTCGTGGACGCGCTGTACGGTGGTGACCTGGTCTGCATGGACAAGGTGCGCAGCAGCGGCCGACAAGCTGCTGCGTTCCAGATCGGGTTGGCGCTGGACTCGGGCGATGTGTGGCTGGCCGCCAGCGGCGGCTTCAGCGAGGCCGAGCAGGCAGCGCTGCGGGAGGCCCACCAAGCGCTGCTGCGCGAGGGGGCCGTGGAGCAGTTGTTCCGTCACTACGGCCTGCGGCCGCGCGCGGAAGACCTGCGCTAGGCGCCGCGCCAGCGCCGGCCGCCGTTCACCAGGGCGGGGTCTCGTCGCTGACGGCTTCGGTGGGCTCGGGCAGTGATGCGGGCACCGGGGATGGCGCCGCGCCAGCCGCGAAGTCATGCTCGCCGCCCAGACCTTCGATGAGCGCCGGGATCAGCCCGCTCAGCTCGCCGGTGGCCAGCGCCATGTCGGCGTCGAAGGCCTCGTCGCCGCTGGCCTCCGGGCGGCCCTCGAAGGCCAGGTCCAGGAAGCTGATCTTCTTGATCGCAAAGCCTTCGGTCAGCGTGAAGGCCACGCGTTCCTTGTAGCTCAGCGCCAGGCGCGTGGGCATCTTGCCGCTGGTCAGGTGGGCGCGCACCTCGTCGATGTCGAGAGGATGGCGGGCGTAGCGCACCACGGGCTTCTCGTCGTCACTGCCCTTGAGCTCGCACTCGCGCTCGATGTTGAAGCCCTCGGGCGTCACGCCGTCCAGCAGCCACGCGGCCATGCAGGCGGCCGGGCTCTCGGCGGTCTGCACCAGTTGCAGCGACAGCCCCGGGCTGGCCTGGATCAGCAGCGTGATGACCTCGTCGGCGCGGCTGCTGGAGCCAGCATCCACGAACAGCAGGCCCTGGCCCGGCGCGATCCACACCTGCGTGGCCGAGGTCTTCGTGAACGCGCGCGGCAGCAGCTCGTGCTGGGCTTGTTCCTTCAGGTCCTTCTTGGCCTTCTTGCCGGGCTTGCGGCCGGTGGTTTCCTCGATGTGCTCGGCCAGTTCGTCCACGCGCTCCTGCACGACGGAGGAGGGCAACAGCCGGGCCTCGCGCTTGAGCTTGATGAGCCAGTGGCCGTCGATGACCTCGACGAGCGGCGCGTGCTCGACGCCGCGCGGCGGCGCCCAGCCCACGGCCAGCGGCTGGGTGGGGGCGCAAGCCAGGAAGGGTTCCTTGGCGAGTTGCTCGGCGAGCTGGGCGGCGTCGGTCTGCCAGCCTTCGCCGATGCGGTAGGTGATCAGGTTCTTGAACATGGCGCTTGAGAAACGAGAAGCCCGCCGGTGGCGGGCTTCGTGGAAAGGGCGAGGCATTGTCTCAGGAGTCGCCCTGCTGAAGGCCGGCTACCATCGCGCGGCTTCCTGGCGGGAGCGTCAGCGTCTATCCGGGCGCGAGCAGGAGAGGGCACGATGCTTGAGCTGTTGATGACAGTGTTGCTGGTCGCGATCCTTGGCGTCTGCCTGCGGGTGCTGCACAAGGTGCAGCACATGCACAAGATGACCTATGTGCTGGCGACCGAGTCGTCGGAGACGCATCGCGAAGTCTTGTCGTTGTACGCGCAGCTGCAGAGCCTGGCCGCGTTGGAGCGACGGCTCTCGCTGGCGGATCCGCTGCCACCGCTGCGAGGCTGGGCTGGGTCGCCTGACTTTCTGTTGCAAGTGGCGCTGGAAGTCGGGCGCTCGCGGCCGTACTGTGTGCTGGAGTGCAGCTCCGGCGTGTCGACACTGGTGGTCGCACGCTCGCTGCAGCAGGTGGGCCACGGGCATGTTTACAGCCTGGAGCATGAGCCTCGCTTCGCTGAGCAGACGCGTTCCCTGCTGCGCCAACACGGGCTCACCGACTGGGCCACCGTGATCGATGCACCGCTGGAGGTGGGCGAGGACGGGCGCACGTGGTATCGCGTCTCTGCCTTGCCGCAAACGGTGCGGGACGTGGCGCTGCTGGTGATTGACGGGCCGCCGGCCAGTGTCGGCCCATTGGCTCGTTACCCGGCCTTGCCCCGGCTGCGTGAACGCTTGGCGCCCGGCTTTGCGCTGCTGCTCGACGACGCAGGGCGCGAAGACGAGGGCGAGGTCGTCAGGCGCTGGTGTTCCGAATGGCCTGCGCTGCAGTTGCAGCAGTTGCCGGCCGAGAAAGGGCTGGTGCGCTTGGTGCGTGCGGGCTGACCGCCCTCAGGCTTGCGCCTGCACCTGTCGAAGCAGCCGCTCGAACACCTCGACCGACTGGCCGCCCTGGATGAGATGGCGCTGGTTCACGACGATGGCGGGCACCGAGTGGATGCCCTGGCGCTGCACCTCGGCCTCGGCGGCGGCGACCTCGGCGTCGTAGCGGCGGCTGGCCAGCAGCTCGCGCGCACCGGCTTCGGGCAGGCCGGCGGCCACGGCGACGTCCAGCAGCACGGCCGTGTCCGACACGTCCCGGCCCTCGCTGAAATAGGCCTTGAGCAGCGCGACCTTGAGCGTGCGCTGCGTGGCGCTGCCCAAGGCCTCCTCGGCCCAGTGCAGCAGGCGGTGCGCGTCGCGCGTGTTGACGATGCGGCTGCGCGCCTCCATCGCGAAGTGAAAGCCCAGCTCGGCGCCGCGCTCGCGGATGGCCTGGCGGGTGCCGGCCAGCTGCGCCGGGCTGGCGCCGTACTTCTCGGCCAGGTGTTCCTCGATGTCCTGGCCGTCGGGGCCCATGCCCGGGTTGAGCTCGAAGGGGTGGAAGTGCAGGTCCAGCGTCAGGCCCGGAATGCGGGCGGCAGCCGCCTCCAGCGAGTACAGGCCGATGGCGCACCAGGGGCAGACGACGTCGGAGATGAAATCAATGCGCATGAGCAGGGCGGTCAGCGTGGCGGGCGCCGCATTCTGCGGCCTGCGCGCAAGCCCATACAGTCCTGGGGGCCGGCCCGCCTCGCCTACCGTGCGGGCCTTGCCACGGAGAGCCCTGCATGTCTGACAACGCCGCCACCCCCGCCGCCACCGCCTATGTGCCGCCCCAGGTCTGGACCTGGGCCCAGCCGAGCGGCGGCCAGTTCGCCAACATCAACCGCCCGGTGGCCGGTGCTACGCACGAGCAGGCGTTGCCGGTGGGCCGGCATCCGCTGCAGCTCTATTCGCTGGGCACGCCCAATGGCCAGAAGGTCACGGTGATGCTGGAAGAGCTGCTGGCGCTGGGCCATGCCGGTGCCGAGTACGACGCCTGGCTGATCCGCATCAACGAGGGCCAGCAGTTCGGCAGCGGCTTCGTCGAGGCCAACCCCAATTCCAAGATCCCGGTGCTGGTGGACCGCAGCGCGGGCGCCGAGGCACCGCCGGTGCGGGTGTTCGAGTCCGGGGCCATCCTGGTCTACCTGGCCGAGAAGTTTGGCAACGCGCTGCTGCCTGCCGGCGGCGCGGCGCGGGCCGAGTGCCTGAGCTGGCTGTTCTGGCAGATGGGCAGCGCGCCCTTCCTGGGCGGCGGCTTCGGCCATTTCTATGCCTATGCGCCGACCAAGCAGCAGTACCCCATCGACCGCTACGCGATGGAGGTCAAGCGCCAGCTGGACGTGCTGAACCGTCTGCTGGCCGAGCGCCGCTACCTCGCGGGCGAGGCCTACACGGTGGCCGACATCGCCACCTGGCCCTGGTATGGCGCGCTGGTGAAGGGCCAGCTGTACGGCGCGGGCGAGTTCCTGTCGGTGCACGAGTACCCGCACGTCATCCGCTGGGCCGACGAGATCGCCGCGCGCCCGGCCGTGCAGCGTGGTCGCAAGGTCAACCGCACCTGGGGCGAGCCGCACAACCAGCTGCATGAGCGCCACGACGCCAGCGACTTTGCGCTCCGGACGCAGGACAAGCTGCAGCAAGGCGGTGCAGCGTGATCACGCTGTACGACTGCGCCACCGCGCCCAGCCCGCGCCGGGCGCGCATCCTGCTGGCCGAGAAGGGGGTGCCGCACGCGACGGTGCAGGTCGACCTGCGTAGTGGCGAGCAGCTGGGCGAGGCCTTCCGGCGCATCAACCCGCAGTGCACGGTGCCGGCGCTGGTGACCGAGGAAGGCCCGGTGCTGACGGACAACGCCGCCATCGCGGCCTACCTGGAGGCGCGCTTTCCCGAGCCGGCGTTGCTGGGCCGCACGCCGCTGGAGAAGGCCGAGATCGCCGGCTGGCAGGCCCGCATCGAGCAAGAGGGCCTGATGGCGATTGCCGAGGGCTTTCGCAACGGCAGCCCGGCCATGGCCGGCCGTGCGCTGACCGGGCCGGCCGACTACGCGCAGATCCCGGCGCTGGCCGAGCGCGGCGTGGCCCGCGCACGGGCCTTCTTTGCGGCGCTGGACGCGCATCTGGCCGGGCGCGAGTTCATCGCGACCGAGCGCTTCAGCCTGGCCGACATCACGGCCGTCGTCGTCGTGGACTTCGCGCGCGCCATCCGGCTCAAGCCGACGGAGGAACATGCCGAGCTGCGGCGCTGGCGCGAGGCGATGCAGGCGCGCGGCACCATGGGCTGAGCAGCAGCAGCCGGTCCAGCGCCGCACCCAGCGCCACGCCGGCCGTGTAGGCCAGCAAGTCCGGGGCGTGGAAGGTACTGCCCAGCACCAGATGGCCAGCCGTCGTGTGGCGCAGTGCGTTCAGCCAGCCGGGCTGCCAGAGTTGGCTGAACTCGACCGCAAACGAGGCCGCCAGCGCTGCGGCGGCCACCCGCGCCACGGCCCAGCCCGGCCGGGCCAGCGCGATCAGCAACAGCACCAGCAACGCCCACAGCGCGTCGCCCAGGTAGGGGCCGAGCGCGGCCGGCAGCAGGCCGGGGTGGGCGCGTGATGCGAGGCCGGCCGTGATGACCAGTGGCACCAGCAGGGCGTAGGGCAGTCGTCGCCTGCGCATCAGCGCCTCGCGGCCAGTTCCTGTGCGACAACGGCAGGCAGCAGGTAGGGCCGATCCTGCTCGAAGAAACTGCCGTCGATGTTGGTGTTGGGCAGGTGGATGAGGCGCAGCCGGCGGCTGGCCAGCAGCTTCAGGCTGTCGCCGAAGAAGCGCTGGAACAGCCGGTCCAGCTGGCCGTTTGCATAGGCCTTCTTCAGCCCATAGGCCAGGCGCTCGGCCAGCTGTGGCTGGTGTTTCGCCACGAAGAAGTACATGGGCATGTAGGTGAACACGGCGAAGTCGTCGACGACGAACAGGCCGGGGTGGCTGGCGGTGTGGGCCTGCAGCTCGGGCCCGACCTCGTAGATGCTGCGCATCAGCAACTGGAAGCGCCCGGCGTGCAGCATGGGGATCAGCGTCGCGTGCGCGCCGCCGTAGACGATCTTGAAGCCGCCCTGCTGCAGCAGCGTGGCGGTGGACCAGCCGGGCCCCTGGCCGATGCTCAGCGCGCGCAGGTCGTCGGCGGTGCGCACGGCCGCGTAGGCCTGGCGTTCACTCTCGCGGCCCATGAAGAAGCGGAAGCTGGCCAGCCCCCGCATGATGGGCACGCGCACCGGCAGCGCGCCATCCAGCCAGTCCCGCGTGGGCATGGCCACGGCCACCGACAGGTGGCCCTGCTGCAGCTCGGCAAGCTGGCGGCGGATGACGGTGTCCTCGCGCTGCTGCACCAGCTGGTAGGGGCCGTAGCGGTCGCTGGAGAGGCGCAGCGCCAGTGCCAGTAGCTGGTCGGCATAGGCGCGGTGCGGCGCCTCGCGCTCCATGTAGGGCAGCGTGACGACCAGCGGCGCCGGGGGCGCTGCCTGCGCCGCGATCGCAGCACCCGGCAGCGCGGCCAGCAGCGCCAGCCCGCCTGCCCATGCGCGCCGCCCGCGTTGCATCGATCAGGGGAGGCGGCGGTCGCTGGGGCGGGCCAGGTAGAACCACTCGGTGCCCGGCTGCGATTTGACGTTGGGGAACACGATGCGCCCCGCGCCCGGCGCCAGCACCGCCTCGCCGCTGGCGCGCGTGCCGATCAGCTGGCCAGCTTCGATGGCATCGAAGCTGGCCCACTCGCGGGCGAACTGGTCACCCATGTCCTCACGGTCGATGACGTCGTGCAGCTGCAGCACCTCGGGCGGCTGTGCGGGGCGGTGGGGTTCGACCGCGCTGGCGTCCAGCATGCCCAGGAACACCAGCGTGCGCAGGATGGCCAGGCGCGCCACCTCGGGGCCGTTCGGGTCCAGGTGCTGGCCGCATTCCAGCGTGATGGCCCAGCCGCCGGTGGAGCGCATGTATTCCGTGGTGCCAATGCCGTAATGCGGGTCGGAGATCAGCAACGCGCGGCGCGAGCCATCGTGGCTGCGCTGCTGGCGCCGCGCGATGCCGAGGGCGTAGGTCGACAGCCAGCCCTCGACGATGCGCGTCACGCCCAGCGCGGCGGCCAGCGCCGACTCGGTGGCTTCCTGCGCGAAGGGCTCCAGCTCGCCGCTGTTGTTGCGCGGGCCGATCATTGCGAAGGCCGGGCCGTTGCCCTGGAAGCTGTGCAAGTCCAGGATGCCGTCGTGCTGCGCGATCAGCGGGCACAGCACGCGGGCGATGCGGTCCTCGAAGTCCTGCGCGACGACCGGCGGGCGCAGGTTGCGGTTGAGGTTGCGGTCGCCCTCGCGGCGGTTCAGCTGGTGGGCCAGCGGGTTGACGATGGGCACCAGCGTCAGCGTGCCGCGCCGCAGCGTCAGCTCGCCCGCATCCAGCTGCCGCATGATCTCGGCCATCGCACGGGTGCCGTGGATCTCGTTGCCGTGCACGGCGCTGGTGACCAGCAGGCGCGGGCCGGGCTGCAGGCCGGCGTATTGATGGATGCGGAGGTGGGTGGGCGTGCTGGACATGGCAGTCGGGGCGTGAGCGGTGAGGAGCCGGGGCGGCATCCGGGAACGCCCGCCATCCTACCGAGGCGCCGCGCCTTCAGCCTTCGCAGGCCACGTGGCCAGCAGCACGCCCAGCAAGGCCAGGCCGTAGGCCAGCGCCTGCCGTGCCGACAGCGCCTCGCCCAGTGCCAGCCCCACCAGCGCCGTGCTGACCGGCAGGAACACGGTGAACACGCCGGCCTTGGCGGCAGGCAGGCCGCGCAGCCCGGCCATCCACAGCCACACCGTGAACACGCTGGCCGTGGCCGAGTAGTAGCCCAGCAGCCCCCAGTCCTGCAGGCGCGGCGCGCTGAAGTCGAAGCTCAGCGCCTGCCAGAGCGCCAGCGGCGTGACCAGCACCAGCCCCCACAGGTTGATCAGCGCGCTGATGCGCTTGGCGCTCAAGCCGGCGGTGAGTTGCTTGCCAATGACCACGTAACTGGCCTCGCACAGCACGGCGGCGATCAGCAGCAGCGCACCGAGCGCGCTGGTCTCGGCGCCGCCGTGCTTGCCGGTGGCCACCAGCGCGATGCCGCCCACGGCGCAGGCAATGCCGGCCAGCGTGCGCGGGCTGAGCTGCTCGCGCAGGAACACGCGGCTGAGCAGCGCGACCGCTGCCGGGATGCCCGCCATGACGACGCCAGCCACCACGGCCGAGCTGTGCCGCAGGCCGAACAGCATGCAGATGGAGAACAGGAAGTTGCCGAGGAAGGATTCGAGGAACAGCAGCACGCGCGAGCGCGCGTCCAGCGGCGCCTCGTCGGCCGGCTTGCGCAGCCAGGGCAGCATCAGCACCGCCGCAAAGCCGAAGCGCAGCCCCGCCAGCAGGAAGATGGGAAAGGCCGCGACCAGCAGCTTGGACAGCCCCACATAGCTGCCGACCAGGCTCATGCTGGTGGCCAGCAGCAGGTAGGAGCGCCAGGGAATTGTGTGCATGGTCTTGAAGTGTTGCGGGCCGAGCGCCGGGCCGCCCCAAGCCGGCTCGCCGGGCGATATGCGAGCGGCTCAATGCCGCGAGCATCGCCGTCCCTCGGGGGACCGACTGGACTCGTGCGCGTTCAGCAACACGAGGCTGGGCGAGGGGTCAATCCATAGTCAAAGCGATGAACTGCGTGAACTGGGCGGCGTTGAAGTTGTTGTCCGACAGCAGGATCAGCGTGCGCTTGCCCTGGTGCAGCGGGCCGAAGGTGATGCCCTCGATGTTGTCCAGCGCCAGCGTGCTGCCGTCGTCATGGCTCAGCGTGGACAGGTCCAGCAGCAGCGTGCGGCTGACGGGCACCACGTCACGGCCCTGGATGCTGGGCCAGCCCGACACGTCGGTGGCGCCGCGCGTGTCGACGCGGTAGAGGCGGATGGTGTTGCTGGTGGTCTTGCCGTTGAGCGCCGCGACGCCGGGCGTCTGGGCGCCCACCGCGTAGGCCCGTTCGATGACGATGAACTCGGTGGCCGACAGCGCCAGCATCTCCGGCACGCCGTTGGTGGCGAAGTCGCCAGCGCGGGTCGGCGCGAAGGGCACCGGGCCGACGTCGTACACGTACTCGGCACCCGGCTTGCCGCTGTCGATGTCGAAGGACAGCATGCGCGCCCGGCTGCCATGGTTCACGGTGGCGGGCAGGCTGTCCTGGGCGAGGCCGTTCTCGCTCATGGTCCACAGCGTGCGGCCATCGGGCGTCAAGGCCACGCTCTCGAAGGCGAGGTTGTTGTGCACGCCCGTGTCGCCCTCGGCCAGGCCGCCCACGCTGCCGGTCGGGTTGAAGTAGGCCGGCACCGCGAACTCGCCGGCCGGGCGCCCGTCCAGATGGGCGCGGCGCAGCGTCGGGTTCTGCATGCCGGCGTTGCTGCGCTGGCCTTCGTTGGCCCAGTAGAGCAGCTGGCGCTTGGCGTCCAGGCGCAGGCTTTCCGGGTCGACCGCGTTGTGGGCAAAGGGCTGGCCGTTGTTGTCCTGCAGCGTGGTCATGGCGATCCAGCGCACACCGGCATGGCCGGGGTCGGCGCTGCGGCGGAACTGGGTCAGGTCGAGGGCGAATTCGTAGAAGCGGGCCGGCGCGTGTGCGCTGCGGTCGTCGCTGATGGCCAGGTAGTGGCCGCTGGCGGGCACGCGGTCGATGCTGGACAGGCCGCCCAGCGGCACGCCACGGAATTGCGCCGACGAGGGCACGATCTGCTGGCCGAGGTAGCTGAGCTTCTGGGCCTGGGCGGGCAGGGCGCCCAGCAGGGCGAAAGCAAGGGGAAGGGCGTGACGGAGCAGGGACATTGAGAGGGACAAATTCCAGGCGGGCCGAAGCATAAGCGTGCCGCGGCGCGGCGCCTGGTTCGGCCCCCGCTCAGGCGGCGCGGCGCAGGGCGCCTCGCAGGGTGTCGATGATGCGCTCGATGTGGCTGCTCTCGATGATGAGCGGTGGCGACAGCGCGATGGTGTCACCCGTCGTGCGGATCAGCAGGCCCTGGTCCCAGCAGTCCAGGAAGATGTTGAAGGCGCGCTTGGCGGGCTGGCCGTCCAGGGGCTTCAACTCGATGCCGCCGACCAGGCCGATGTTGCGCACGTCGATGACGTTGGGCTCGTCGCGCAGCGAATGCAGCGCGGCGGCGAACTCGTCCTGCATGCGCGCAGCACGGGTCAGCAGATCGCCATCGGCGTAGGTGTCCAGCGTCGCGATGCCGGCCGCACAGGCCAGCGGGTGGGCCGAGTAGGTGTAGCCGTGGAAGAACTCGATCAGGTGCTCGGGCCCGGTCATGAAGGCGTCGTGGATCTTCTGCTGCGCGAACACCGCGCCCATGGGCACGCAGCCGTTGGTGATGCCCTTGGCCACTGTCATCAGGTCCGGCGTGACGCCGAAGGTCTGGGCGCCGAAGGGGTTGCCGGTGCGGCCGAAGCCGGTGATGACCTCGTCGAAGATCAGCAGGATGCCGTGCTTGTCGCAGGTGTCGCGCAGGCGTTGCAGGTAGCCGGCCGGCGGGATCAGCACGCCGGTGGAGCCGGCCACCGGCTCGACGATGACGGCCGCGATGGTGGACGCGTCGTGCAGTTGCACCAGGCGCTCCAGGTCGTCGGCGAACTCCGCGCCGTGCGGCGGGATGCCCACCGAGAACGCGTTGCGGGCCGGGTCGTGCGTGTGGCGGATGTGGTCCACGCCGGCCAGCAGGCTGCCGAACATCTTGCGGTTGGCCACCATGCCGCCCACCGAGATGCCGCCGAAGTTGACGCCGTGGTAGCCGCGCTCGCGGCCGATCAGCCGGGTGCGGCTGGCCTCGCCGCGCACGCGGTGGTAGGCGATGGCCATCTTCAGCGCTGTCTCGACGGACTCGGAGCCGGAGTTGGTGAAGAACACGCGGTTCAGCCCGGCCGGCGTCAGCGCAGCCAGCCGCTCGGCCAGCTCGAAGGCTTTGGGGTGGCCCATCTGGAAGGGCGGTGCGAAGTCCAGCTCGGCGGCCTGCTGCTGGATGGCCTGCACGATGCGCGGGCGGTTGTGGCCGGCATTGACGCACCACAGGCCGGCGATGCCGTCCAGCACCTCGCGGCCCTTGTCGTCGCGGAAGAACATGCCGTCGGCCTGCGTCAGCAGGCGGGGCGCCTGCTTGAACTGCCGGTTGGCCGTGAACGGCATCCAGTAGGCATCCAGCTTGGAAACGTCAGCGCTCATGCGGGGCTCCTGTGCAGCGCGGGGTGGACGGGATCGAGGCCGGACGAGTCTAAGAGCTAATTTGACGGGGCCGTCAGAATTTGCCGACGTCTCAGGGTTCCCACCAGCGGCAGCAGCTGCACCAGCAGGATGCAGGCCAGCATCAGGCCGCAGCCCAGCAGGCCGGCAGCGCCCAGGCGCTCGCCCAGCAGCACGAAGCCGAAGGCGGCGGCGAACAGCGTTTCGGACGACAGGATGATGGCGGCGTCGGCCGCATGGGCGTAGCGCTGCGCGACGACCTGCGCGGTGAAGGCCACGCCCACGGACAGCACGCCCGTGTACAGGATGGGCCCGGTGGCGGCCAGCACACCGTCCCAGCGCAGCGGCTCCATCACGGCCGCCGCGCCCAGCGACAGCAGGCCGCAGACGGCGAACTGCCCGCTGGCCACGAGGAAGGGCGCGCCCATGCGATCCGCCCAGCGGCCCACCATCAGCACATGCACGGCCCACGGGATAGCCGACGCGATCACCCACAGATCCCCCAGGCCGATGCTCAGCGTGTGCGCGCCCGACAGCAGGAAGGCGCCCGCCAGGCAGCCGAACGCGGCCGGCCACACCGACCAGTGCGCCACCTGGCGCAGCAGCAGCCAGGCCAGCACCGGCACCAGCGGCACGTACACCGCCGTCAGGAAACCGGCATTGGTGACACTGGTGTACTGGATGCCGATCTGCTGCATGACTGCCCCGAGCATCATCAGCAAGCCGAGGCCTGCGATGTGCCCACCATCCAGTCGGGTCAGCGGGCGGCCTTCGCGCCCGAGGCGCCGCCATTCCATGACGGCCAGCGGCAGCACGACCAGCGAGCCCACCAGGAAGCGCACGCCGGTGAACAGCAACGGGCCCACATGGGCCATGGCCTGGTTCTGTGCGACGAAGGCCGAGCCCCAGATCAGCGCGACCAGGGTGAGGAGCAGGTTGGCCTGGATGCGGCTCATGGGGCGGTCAGCGCGGCGAGTTCCGCGTCGTCGAAGCCGGCGGCGCGGCGCGCCTCCAGGTTGAAGGGCGCGCGCAGCCGGGGTGCCTGGTGGCGCGTGGCCAGCTCGGCGTAGGTGGCGATGGGGTCCAGCCCGCGCTGCTCGCACAGGAAGCGGTACCAGCGATTGCCCGCGGCCACGTGGCCGATCTCGTCGCGCAGGATGATGTCCAGGATGGCGCCGGCTGCGTGATCGCCCGCGCCGACGAGCTTGGCGCGCACCGCGGGCGAGGCATCCAGCCCGCGTGCTTCCAGCGTGCGCGGCACCAGCGCGATGCGGGCCAGCAGGTCGTGTTTCGTCCGCTCGGCCATGTCCCACAGCGCGTTGTGCGCGTCGAAGTCGCCGTAGTCGAAGCCCAGCGTCAGCAGGTGGTTGCGCAGCAGCGTGAAGTGCGTGGCCTCCTCCTGCGCGATGCGCAGCCAGTCGCGGTAGAAGGCCTCGGGCATGCCGGGGAAGCGCCAGCAGATGTCCAGCGCCAGGTCGATGGCATTGAGCTCGATGTGGGCGATGCTGTGCACCAGCGCGGCGATGCCGGCGGGCGTGCGCATGGACGGCGGCTTGAGGCGGATGTGCTCGACCAGTTGCGGCCGGGCCGGTCGGCCGGGAATGCCGTGCGGCGCTGGGATGACGGTGTCGGTGTCCACCGGCAGGTCGGTGGGCAGCGCCAGCGTGGCGGCAGCCTTGGCGGGCGCATCGGCGGTGAGCAGGGGGCCGAGCGTGGCCAGGCGGAGATCGGACATCGCCGCAATTTTAGAATCCGCCTTTTGATGGGAGGCCCGCGATGGCGATCTACCAGCTCGACGAGCACATCCCCGACGTGGCCGACACGGCCTTTGTGGCCGACAGCGCCGAGGTCATCGGCCGCGTGACGCTGGGCGAGGACGTGAGCGTGTGGTTCAACGCCGTGCTGCGCGGCGACACCGAGGCGCTCAGCGTCGGCGCCGGCAGCAACATCCAGGACGGCTCGGTGCTGCATGCCGACACCGGCTTCCCGCTGGTCATCGGCGAGCGTGTGACGGTGGGCCACCAGGTCATGCTGCATGGCTGCACGGTGGGCGACGAGAGCCTGATCGGCATCGGCGCCGTGGTGCTGAACGGCGCCCGCATCGGCCGTCACTGCATCGTCGGTGCCGGCGCTCTGGTGACCGAGGGCAAGGAGTTTCCCGACGGCTCGCTGATCGTCGGCGCGCCCGCCAAGGCGGTGCGCGAGCTGACCGAGGCGCAGATTGCCGGGCTCAAGGCCAGTGCCGCCCATTACGTCAACAACGGCCGCCGCTACGGCGCCGGCCTGAAAAGAATCCGATGAGTGAACTCCACAAATTCCTGTTCGACGGCCTGCCGGTGCGCGGCATGCTGGTGCGCCTGACCGACGCCTGGCGCGAGGTGCTGGCGCGGCGCGAGCCCGGCCAGGACTACCCGCCCGAGTTGCGCGACCTGCTGGGCCAGATGAGCGCGGCGGCCGTGCTGATGCAGGCCAACATCAAGTTCAACGGCGCCGTGGTGCTGCAGATCTTCGGCGACGGCCCGGTCAAGCTGGCCGTGGCCGAGGTGCAGCCCGACCTGGCCTTCCGCACCACGGCCAAGTGCGTGGGCACCGTGGAACCCGGCGCGACGCTGGAGGGCATGGTCAACGTCAACGGCCAGGGCCGCTGCGCCATCACGCTGGACCCCAAGGACCGGCTGCCCGGTCAGCAGCCCTACCAGGGTGTGGTGCCACTGCATGGCGACCAGCGCGAGCCGCTGCAGAAGGTCAGCGAGGTGCTGGAGCACTACATGCTGCAGTCCGAGCAGCTGGACACCAAGCTGGTGCTGGCGGCCAACGGCGACATTGCCGCCGGCCTGCTGATCCAGCGCTTGCCGGTGGAAGGCGAGGGCAACCTGGAGGGCCGCAAGAACGAGGACGACATCGGCCTGTCGGATGCCTTTAACCGCATCAGCATCCTGGCCGGCACGTTGACGTCGGAGGAGTTGCTGACGCTGGACGCCGACACCATCCTGCGCCGCCTGTTCTGGGAGGAGACGGTGACGCGCTTCGAACCCCAGGCGCCGCGCTTCGCCTGCACCTGCTCGCGCGAGCGCGTGTCGCAGATGCTGCGCGGCCTGGGCCGCGAGGAGGTGGACAGCGTGCTGGCCGAGCGCGGCGATGTGGAGATCGGCTGCGATTTCTGTGGGCGCCATTACCGCTTCGATGCGGTGGACGTGGGCGCCTTGTTCCTGCCGGCGGGCAACCAGCCCGACGCGGGGCGCGGCACGCTGCAGTGACGGCACGGGCGCTGGGGGCGGCCGCCCTCAGCGCGCTTATCGTTGCCGCTCGCGGATGGCCCGCAGCGCGGCATCCAGCCGGCAGTCTTCGGTGCCCTGCACGGACTGCCAGGGCAGCGCATGCTGGCTCAAGGTGTCACGCAGGCGTGTGTCGATGGCCGTGCGCACGCCCGGGCCGTCGCGCATGAAGCCGTCGGCTTGCCACGGCAGGTCGGGCGCGCAGAGCAGCGTCAGGTCGCAGCGGCGCTGGAAGTCCAGCGCCTGCGCCAGCAGGCTGTCGTCGCTGAAGTAGTGCTGGCTGAACAGTGCCGTCATCAGCGGTGTGGTGTCGGCGATCAGCAGTGCATGGTGTGCCGCGCCGTGTTCGATGCGGCGCGCCTGCTCGGCGGCGATGCTGGCCTGTTCGTGCGCCTGCGGCGTCGTGCCGCGCGCCTCGCACCATTCGCGCAGGTATTCCGTGACGAGCCCCGCCCCAAGCCGGGCGGCCAGCGCGCGTGCCAGCGTGGACTTGCCGGTGCACTCGGCACCCAGCAGCGCGACGATCATGCGCGCCTCCAGGCGCGCCAGCCCATCACGCTCATCGGGATGAAGCCGGCATACAGCGCGACGGTGAGCCAGTAGCCCTTCAGGCCGAACAGCACGACGCTGGCCGCGTTGACGACGATCCACACCGGCCAGTTCTCGATGTACTTGCGCGCCAGCAGCCATTGGCCCAGCAGACTGGCGACCGTGGGGAAGGCATCCCAGTAGGGCAGGGGGCTGTCGGTGGCGTGATCCAGGAACAGGCCCAGCAGCGGCCAGGCGGCAAGCGTCAGCAGCGCGGGCGTCAGCAGCCCCTGCAGGCCCAGGCTGCGCACGGTGAGCGCGCCGCCAGCCGGCGTGCGGCCGAAGCGCCATTGCCACCAGCCCCACACGGCCAGCGCGGCGAACACCAGTTGCAGCGCGGCCTCGCCGTAGAGCTTGCCGCTCCAGAACAGCGCGAAGTACAGCAGCGAACTGACGAAGGCCAGCGGCCAGGCCAGCAGCCGCACGCGCATGTTGCAGATCACCATCCACACCGCCAGCACGAAGGCCAGCAGTTCCAGCCAGGACGCCGGGCTGCCAAAGGCGGTGAAGGCCGGCGCGAGCAGCGCGGCCCAGAGCTCGGCGAGCATCAGCGTGCCGAGACGGCGGGTGCCACCGACGCGGCGCGCGTCGGGCTCAGCGGCACGAAGACCTCGTCCGCCTTGATCATGCCCAGCTCAAAGCGGGCCTTCTCCTCGACCATCTCCAGGCCTTCGCGCAGATCGCGCAGTTCGGCCTGTAGTTGGTCGTTGCGCGCGCGCGCCTTGTCGTTGTCGGCGCGCGCAGCCGCCACCTCCTCCCGGAGGTGGGCGACATAGGGAATGCTGCCCCGGCCCACCCAGAGCTGGGCTTGGATGGCGATCAGGAAGACCGCCAGAACCAGGGCAAGGACCTTCAAGGCTTACTTCAGGTTGTAGAACGCGGCGCGGCCGGGGTACACCGCCACATCGCCCAGGTCTTCCTCGATGCGCAGCAGCTGGTTGTACTTGGCCATGCGGTCCGAGCGCGACAGCGAACCCGTCTTGATCTGGCCGGCGTTCAGGCCGACGGCGATGTCGGAGATGGTGCTGTCCTCGGTCTCGCCCGAGCGGTGCGAGATGACGGCCGTGTAGCCGGCGCGCTTGGCCATCTCGATGGCGGCGAAGGTCTCGGTCAGCGTGCCGATCTGGTTGATCTTGATCAGGATGGAGTTGGCGATGCCCTTCTCGATGCCTTCCTTCAGGATCTTGGTGTTGGTGACGAACAGGTCGTCGCCGACGATCTGCACGTTCTTGCCCAGGCGCTCGGTCAGGATCTTCCAGCCATCCCAGTCGCCTTCGGCCATGCCGTCTTCGATGGAGATGATCGGGTACTTGTCGACCCAGGTGGCCAGCATGTCGGTCCACTGCTGCGATGTCAGCGAGATACCGCCTTCGCCTTCGAGCACGTACTTGCCGTCCTTGTAGAACTCGCTGGCGGCGCAGTCCAGGCCGATGGCGATCTGCTCGCCCGCCGTGTAGCCGGCCTTGGCGATGGCGTCCAGGATCAGCTGGATGGCCGCTTCGTGGCTTTCGACGCTGGGCGCGAAGCCGCCTTCGTCACCCACGGCCGTGGAGATGCCCTTGTCGTGCAGGATCTTCTTCAGCGCGTGGAAGACCTCGGCACCCCAGCGCAGCGCTTCGCGGAAGCTCGGTGCGCCCACGGGGATGATCATCAGCTCCTGCAGGTCCAGGCTGTTGTTGGCGTGCGCGCCGCCGTTGATGACGTTCATCATCGGCACGGGCAGTTGGTTGCCGTTCATGCCGCCGAAGTAGCGGTACAGCGGCAGGCCGGACTCTTCCGCAGCGGCGCGGGCCACGGCCATCGAGACAGCCAGCATCGCGTTGGCGCCCAGGCGGCTCTTGTTCTCGGTGCCGTCCAGGTCGATCAGCGTCTTGTCCAGGAAGGCCTGCTCGGCGGCGTCCAGGCCCAGCACGGCCTCAGAGATCTCGGTGTTGATGTGCTCGACGGCCTTCAGCACGCCCTTGCCCAGGTAGCGGGCCTTGTCGCCGTCACGCAGCTCGATGGCCTCGCGCGAACCGGTGGACGCGCCCGACGGCACGGCTGCACGGCCCATGACGCCGGACTCCAGCAGCACGTCGCATTCGACGGTGGGGTTGCCGCGGCTGTCGAGGATCTCTCGGCCGACGATGTCAACGATGGCGCTCATTCTTGGGTCTCCAGGAAAGTAAAAAAACGAAGGCGGCGACAGTCTGCCAAGCAGCCGTTACCGCGTCACAACATCAGGCGGGCACGGGTGCTGCTGCGGCTTCGCATCAGCAGGAGAAATCATTCTCCAAAAGCGGCTGCTGCTTGACCACGCGATCCAGCGCGACCAACTGCTCCAGCAGCGTGCGCATGTGCTTCAGCGGCACGGCGTTGGGGCCGTCGCTGAAGGCTTCGGCCGGGTTGGGGTGGGTCTCCATGAAGAGGCCTGCCACGCCCACGCCCACGCCGGCACGGGCCAGCACCGGCACCATCTCGCGCGCGCCGCCGCTGCTGCCGCCCAGGCCGCCAGGCTTCTGCACCGAGTGGGTCACGTCGAACACGACCGGCGCGCCGGAGTTGCGCATCTCGGCCAGGCTGGTCATGTCGGCAACGAGGTTGTTGTAGCCGAAGCTGACACCGCGTTCGCAGGCCAGGAAGCGGTCCTGGGACAGGCCCACTTCCGCTGCAGCGGCGCGCGCTTTGTCGATGACGTTCTTCATGTCCCAGGGCGCGAGGAACTGGCCCTTCTTGATGTTGACCGGCTTGCCGCTCTGCGCCACGGCGCGGATGAAGTCGGTCTGGCGGCACAGGAATGCGGGCGTCTGCAGCACGTCGACGACTGCGGCGACATCCGCCACCTGGGAGGCGTCATGCACGTCGGTCAGGATGGGCAGGCCGGTCTGGCGGCGCACTTCGTCCAGGATCTTCAGGCCGGCGTCCATGCCGACGCCGCGCTTGGACGTGCCCGACGAGCGGTTGGCCTTGTCGAACGAGCCCTTGTAGATCAGCGGGATGCCCAGCGCATCGCAGGCTTCCTTCAGCCGGCCGGCGACGTCCAGCGTGATCTGCAGACCTTCGATCGAGCAAGTGCCCGCGATCAGGAAGAAGGGGCGGTCGAGACCGACCTGGTAGCCGCAGAGTTGCATCAGGATGCCTTTTGCTTGTGGTCCAGCGCGGCCTTGATGAAGGCCGCGAACAGCGGGTGGCCGCCCCAGGGCGTGGACTTGAATTCGGGGTGGAACTGCACGCCCACGTACCAAGGGTGCACGGTGCGCGGCAGCTCCACCATCTCGGTCAGCTTCTCGCGCTGCGTGATGGCCGAGATGACGAGGCCGGCCTCCTGCAGGCGGTCGAGGTAGTGCTCGTTGGCCTCGTAGCGGTGGCGGTGGCGCTCGGTGACGACCGGGCCGTAGATGTCGTGCGCCAGCGTGCCGGCCTTCACGTCGGAGCTCTGCGCGCCCAGGCGCATGGTGCCGCCGAGGTCGCTGTTCGCATCGCGCTTCTGGATGCTGCCGTCGGCGTCCTGCCACTCGTCGATCAGCGCGATGACGGGGTGGGGCGTCTCGGGTTCGAACTCGGTGGAGTTGGCGCCTTCGAGGCCGGCCATGTGGCGGGCGTACTCGATGGTGGCGACCTGCATGCCCAGGCAGATGCCCAGGTAGGGCACCTTGTGTTCGCGGGCGTACTGGGCGGCCAGGATCTTGCCTTCCACACCGCGCTTGCCGAAGCCGCCCGGCACCAGGATGGCGTCGTACTGGCCCAGGCTGGCGACCGTTTCGGGCGTCAGCGTCTCGCTGTCGACGTATTCGATCTTCACGCCAGCGTGGTTGTGGATGCCGGCGTGGCGCAGCGCCTCGTTGAGCGACTTGTACGAGTCCGACAGGTCGGTGTACTTGCCGCACATGGCGATGGTGACCTGCGTCTTGGGGTTCTCGACCTCGTACACGAGGCTGTCCCAGCGCTTCAGGTCGGCGGCCTTGGTGTTGAGCTGCAGCTTGGTGCAGATCAGCTGGTCCAGGCCCTGCTCATGCAGCACGCGCGGCACCTTGTAGATGGTGTTCACGTCCCACATCGAGATCACGCCGTACTCGGGCACGTTCGTGAACAGCGAGATCTTCTCGCGTTCGTCATCGGGGATGCGGCGGTCCGCGCGGCACAGCAGTGCGTCGGGCTGGATGCCGATCTCGCGCAGCTTCTGCACGGTGTGCTGCGTGGGCTTGGTCTTCAACTCGCCGGCAGCGGCGATCCACGGCACGTACGTCAGGTGCACGAAGGCGACGTTGGTCGGGCCCATCTTCAGGCTCATCTGGCGTGCGGCTTCGAGGAAGGGCAGGGACTCGATGTCACCCACCGTGCCGCCGATCTCGACGATGGCCACATCCACCGCGTCGGGCGTGCCGTGACCGGCGCCGCGCTTGATGAACTCCTGCATCTCGCCGGTGATGTGCGGGATGACCTGCACGGTCTTGCCGAGGTAGTCGCCGCGGCGTTCCTTCTCCAGCACCGACATGTAGATCTGGCCGGTGGTGAAGTTGTTGGCCTTCTTCATCCGCGTCGTGATGAAGCGCTCGTAGTGGCCCAGGTCCAGGTCGGTCTCGGCGCCGTCATCGGTGACGAAGACCTCGCCGTGCTGGAACGGCGACATCGTGCCGGGGTCCACGTTGATGTACGGGTCCAGCTTGATCAGGGTGACTTTGAGGCCGCGCGATTCGAGGATGGCAGCCAGGGAGGCCGACGCGATGCCCTTGCCCAAGGAGGACACCACACCGCCGGTGACGAAGACGTATTTGGTCATGTCTTGCAGCAGGCCAGAACAGCCTGCTGTGGTGGGAAATTGCGATTGTACGAGAGGCCGATGCGGCCTCGCCGTCACCGAGCTGGCGCGGCCAGCAGTTCCAGCACCAGCGCGGCCGTGGCCTCGGGCTGCTCGAAAGGGTAGAGGTGGCTGCCGTCCATCCAGCGCCAGCGCTCCCCGGCCAGCGCGCGCGACGCCGCCATGCCGGCCTGGCGCAGCTCCACCGACTCGGTGCCGCCGATGAAACCCACCGGGCACCGCGGCGGGCGCAGGCGCAGCAGCTGCGGCAGGTGGTGGGGCAGCGTGCGGTAGATCTGCGCCTCGACCTCGCGATGAAAGCGCAGCCGCACCTGGCCCTCGGCGTCCTCGAAACCGGCGGCCACGTAATCATCCAGCACGCGCGGGTCCCAGCGGGCGAAGGCCTTCTTGGCGGCGAAGTGGGCCCGCACGGCCTCACGATCGGGCCAGGTCTGCCGCCGCTCCCGGGCGATGCGGGATGGCGGGTAGCGGTGCATGAGGCCGGTGGTCTTGGCCACGGCCACGCCGGCCGCACGCAGCCCGGCGATCAGCGGCGAGTCCAGCATCACCAGGCCGCTGACCAGCTCGGGCCGGCGGCACGCTGCCATCAGGCTCAGCATGCCGCCCAGCGAATGGCCCACCAGCGCGACCTGGCCGTCGGGCTTCACATCGTTGTCGATGAAATGCAGCAGCTGGTCGCGCAAGCGGCGCCAGTCGCCGGTGACGGGGAAGCGCGGGTCGTGGCCGAAGCGGTCCAGCGCCTCGACGCGCCAGCCGGCGGCGCGCCAGTGTTCGAACAGCACGCGGTAGCAGCCCGCCGGGAAGCTGTTGGCGTGGCTGAAGATCAGGGTCTTCATGGCTTGGCGAGGGCCTTGAGCTTGTAAAGCGCTTCCAGCGCTTCGCGCGGTGACAGCGTGTCCGGGTCCACCTGGTCCAGCGCCTGCACCAGTGCGCTGGGCTCGGGCAGCGGCGGCGGGGCGGGCGGCGCGGCGAAGAGGTCGAACTGGTCGTCGGCCGCGTTCTGCCGCGCCTCCAGCGCCTCCAGCGTCGCGCGCGCCTGGCGCACCAGGCTGGCAGGCATGCCGGCCAGCTTGGCCACCTGCACGCCGTAGCTGCGGCTGGCCGGGCCGGGCTGCAGTTCGTGCAGGAACACGATGTCCTCGCCGCTTTCCACAGCCGACACGTGCCAGTTCTGCGCCAGTGGGTGCTTGGCCGGGAACTCGGTCAGCTCGAAGTAGTGCGTCGCGAACAGCGTGAAGGCGCGCGTTTTGTCGTGCAGGTGCGTGGCGATGGCCGATGCCAGCGCGAGGCCGTCGAAGGTGGATGTGCCGCGGCCGATCTCGTCCATCAGCACCAGCGACTGGTCGGTCGCCGAATGCAGGATGGCCGCGCCCTCGGTCATCTCCAGCATGAAGGTGGACTGCGCGTTGGCGAGGTCGTCCGCCGCGCCGATGCGGGTGTGGATCGCGTCCATCGGGCCCAGCCGGCAGGCCGTGGCGGGCACATAGCTGCCGATGGCGGCCAGCAGCGCAATCAGCGCCACCTGGCGCATGAAGGTGCTCTTGCCGCCCATGTTGGGGCCGGTGATGACGAGCAGCCGCGTGCGCGCGTCCAGCCTGCAGTCGTTGGGCATGAACTCGGCCCCGCCGGTCTCGGCGAGGCGGGCCTGGACGACCGGGTGGCGGCCGGCCGTGATCTCCAGGCAGGGCTGCGCCACGAACTCGGGCCGGCACCAGTTCAGCGTCAATGCGCGCTCGGCCAGCGCGGCCAGCGCGTCCAGCCCGGCCAGCGTGCGGCCCAGCGCAGTCAGCGGTTCGAGGCGGGTCATGAGGGCGTCGATCACCTGCTCGTACAGCAGCTTCTCGCGCGCCAGCGCCCGCTCGTTGGCAGACAGCGCCTTGTCCTCGAAGGCCTTCAGTTCCGGCGTGATGTAGCGCTCGGCGTTCTTCAGCGTTTGGCGGCGCTGGTAGTCCATCGGCACTTTGTCGACCTGGCCCTGCGTGACCTCGATGTAGAAGCCGTGCACGCGGTTGTACTGGACGCGCAGATTGGCGATGCCCGTGCGGGTGCGCTCGCGCGTTTCCAGGTCCAGCAGGAAGGCGTCGCAGTTGTTCTGGATGCCGCGCAGCTCGTCCAGGTCCGCATCAAAGCCGTCGGCGATGACGCCGCCGTCGCGCGGCAGCAGGGCGGGCTCCAGCGCGATGGCGCGCTCCAGCAGTTCGAGGATGTCGGCCGGCGGGTTCAGGGCGAGCGCGTTGGCGTCGCGCAGCGCGGCCGGCGTCACGGCGCGCAGCTGCGGCAGCACCTGCAGCGTCGCGCGCAGGCCGGTCAGCTCGCGCGGGCGCACCTGGCGCAGCGCGATGCGGGCGGCGATGCGCTCCACGTCGCTGATGGACTTCAGCGCGTCGCGCAGCGGCTCAAAGCCCTCGGCCTGCAGCGCGGCGATGGCGTCGTGCCGCGCGATGGCCTCGGCGCGGTCGCGCCTGGGGTGCAGCAGCCACTGGCGCAGCATGCGGCTGCCCATGCCGCTCTTGCAGGTGTCCAGCAGCGAGAAGAGCGTGGGGCTGGATTCGCCGCGCAGCGTCTGCACCAGTTCCAGGTTGCGCTGCGTGGCGGGCGGCAGGTCCAGCAGCTCGCCGCTGCGCTGCACCCGCAGGCTGCGCACATGGGCCAGCGCGCGGCCCTGCGTGTGCTCGGCAAACGCCAGCAGCGCGCTGCCGGCCGCGTGAGCGAGCGTCAGCTCATGCGCGCTGAAACCTTGCAGGCTGGCCACGCCCAGCTGCTCGCACAGCTTGCGCTGGCCCAGCGCAGCGTCGAACTGCCAGCTGGGGCGGTTGGTGACCGGGAAGCGCGCCTTCATCACGCCTGCGGGCTGCGCCTCGCGGTTCACCAGCACTTCGGCCGGCGACAGCCGCGCCAGCCAGGCCGGCAGCTCCACGTCGCTGCACTCGGCCAGCACGATCTCGCCCTGCGTCAGAGACAGCCACGCGAGGCCGTGGCGCCGGCCGTGGCCGGACACGGCCAGCAGCACGGCGTCCTGTTTATCGGCCAGCAGCTCGGTGTCGGTGATGGTGCCCGGCGTGACGACGCGCACCACCTTGCGCTCCACCGGCCCCTTGCCAGCGCCGACCTCGCCCACCTGCTCGGCAATCGCCACGGCCTCGCCCAGCTTGATCAGCTTGGCGAGGTAGCTCTCCAGCGCATGCACCGGCACGCCAGCCATGACCACCGGCTGGCCGGCGCTCTGGCCGCGGGTGGTGATGGTGATGTCCAGCAGTGCATGGCACTTGCGGGCATCGTCGTAGAAGACCTCGTAGAAATCGCCCATCCGGTACAGCAGCAGCGTGTCCGGGAAGTCCGCCTTGAGCCCGAGGTACTGGGCCATCATGGGCGTGTGGGGGGCGAGGTCAGGTGCGGTGTCGGCTTTCATGGGGCCGCGCATTATCTGGCGCCCCAAAAGCACAAGGCCCGCGACTGCGGGCCTTGTTGCTGCGACTCATGCCAGCATCCTGCATGGCGCTGGCCGTCGCCAGGCGTCCAACGGGCCGCCGGGCCTGTGCTCGATGCGTGCTCAGTCCTCAGACTTGAAAACCAGCTTGACTTCGTGCGTCTGGGCGGCGCCCGTGCCTTCGAACTTCCACTGGCTCAGCGCTTCGATGGCGGCGCGGTCGAACACGCGCTTGGGTTCGGCTTCGACGACCTCCACGCTGGAGACCTTGCCGTCACCGGCGATGCTCATCTTGGCGCGCACGCTGCCGGCACTGATGTTCTTCTTGACGGCCTCGCTGGGGTACTCCGGCGGCACCTTCTTCAGGACCTTGACGTCGGCGTGGGACAGCGAGGCGGCAGCGACGAGGGCGAGGGCAAGGGCGGAGCGAGCGAACATCATGAACCTTCTGGATTGAGTTGACTGTCTGCGGCGTCGTGCACCGCGATGGCCCGCATTCTGGCCAGCTTCCCCCCGCAGGTCAGGGGTCAGGCCGTGCACATGTCACAGCTGCATGTGCGGCGGCGCTGACCGCGTTGATCCTCGTCAATTCCGTCACGGCCGAAAACGACGAAGCCCTCGCGGGGAGGGCTTCGATGGCAGCGCCGCAAGGCGGCTTGCGTGGCGTTCAGACCGGTGCGTCGTCGCCCTTGGGCGTGGCTTGCGCATCCTTCTTGAGGCGCACGGGGCCGCGCTTCTTGGCGACCGGCGCGGGCGCCGGGCTGGCTGCGGCAGCGTCGGTGGTCGCGGCAGTGGCCGGGGCGTTGAGGTCTTCTTCCTTGATGACGCGGGTGTAAGGCGCCAGCGTTTGCACCAGCGGCGCGTAGATGCGCGGCGTGCCGGCGACAACCTCGCGCTGGTGCAGGAAGTCCGCTTCGCCGGTGAAGTTGCCCACCAAGCCGCCGGCCTCGGTGACGATCAGCGAGCCGGCCGCGACGTCCCAGGGCTGCAGGCCGGTCTCGAAGAAGGCGTCGTAGTAGCCGGCCGCGACGTAGCAGAGGTCCAGCGCGGCGGCGCCCGGGCGGCGCAGGCCGGCACATTGCTGCATGACCTCCTCGAACATCTTCACGTAGCGCTTGAAGTTGTCGCCACGGCGGAACGGGAAGCCGGTGCCGATGAGCGCGTCGCTCATCCGGGTGCGGCGCGACACGCGCAGGCGCTTGTCGTTCAGGTAGGCGCCGCGGCCCTTGGTGGCGTAGAAGAGATCGTTGCGGGTCGGGTCGTAGACGACCGCCTGCTCGACCTTGCCCCGGAACGCCAGCGCGATGGACACGCAGTACACGGGGAAGCCGTGGATGAAGTTGGTGGTGCCGTCCAGCGGATCGATGATCCAGACGTATTCGGAATGCTTGGCGCCATGCGTGCGGCCGGACTCTTCGGCCAGGATGCCGTGGTCGGGATAGGCGCCCAGCAGCGTCTCGATGATCACCCCTTCACAGGCGTGGTCGACCTCGGTGACGAAGTCGTTGGGGCTCTTAGTGTTGATGCGCAGAGCCTCCAGGTCCAGCGAGGCGCGATTCATGATGGCGCCGGCCGCGCGCGCCGCCTTGATGGCGACATTGAGCATGGGATGGAGGGACGTCTGCTGCATGCGGGGCACTCGCTGGGTAGAAGGGGCTGACAGGGGGAAAGAGCGTCGGGCGACACGGGTCGGCCCGGATAATCGCGCGATTCTAGCCGCAGACCCCGTACAAACCCGTGGAATCCACACGCTTCGTCCTCATCAACACCAGCCATGCCGGCAACGTCGGCGCGACAGCGCGGGCGATGAAGGTGATGGGCTTCTCGGACCTGGTGCTGGTGGCGCCGCGTTTTCCGGACGTGGCCTGCCACGAGGAAGCCGTGGCCATGGCCAGTGGCGCGGCGGACATCCTGGCTCGTGCTCGCGTCGTGCCGACGCTGGCCGACGCGCTGGACGGCGTGGACTACGCCTGCGCCACGGCGATGACGCCGCGCGACTTCGGGCCGCCGACGTATGAGCCGCGCCAGCTGTTCGCCGAGCTGGCCGCGCGCGAGGCGCCGCCGCGGCTGGCGCTGCTGTTCGGCTCCGAGCGCTACGGCATGGCCAACGAGGACGTCTACCGCTGCCACGCCGTGCTGAGCATTCCCACACACCCGGACTACGGCTCGTTGAACCTGTCGCAGGCGGTGCAACTGCTGGCCTACGACCTGCGCCAGGCCGTCGGCGGCTTTGCGGTGGCGGCCCGTACACCCGACCCCGAGCGCGCCGACGCGCGCGCCGTGCAAGGCCTGCTCGATCACCTGCAGACGGCGCTGGTCGACATCGGCTACCTCGACCCCGCCGCGCCGCGCAAGCTGATGCCGCGCCTGAACCAGCTGTTCAACCGTGCGGGTCTGACCAACGAGGAGGTGCACATTCTGCGCGGCATCGCGCGGCAGATGAGCAAGACCTCAGCGGGGGCGGGCCCAAGCTAGGGCTCCTACACTGGCGCGCCTTTCCCTTCCTGGTCGCACCATGTTCCAGCGCCTGCGCGAAGACATCGCCCTCATCCTGCAACGCGACCCGGCTGCCCGGTCGACCTGGGAGGTGCTGACCTGCTACCCCGGCCTGCATGCGCTGATGTTCCATCGCCGTGCCAACTGGCTGTGGCGCAATGGTTTCAAGTGGCTGGCGCGCTGGGTGTCCCACTGGAGCCGCTTCCTGACGGGCATCGAGATCCACCCCGGCGCCAAGATCGGCCGCAAGGTCTTCATCGACCACGGCATGGGCATCGTCATCGGCGAGATGGCCGAGATCGGCGAGGGCTGCACGATCTACCAGGGCGTGACGCTGGGCGGCACCTCGCTCGTCAAGGGCGCCAAGCGCCACCCGACGCTGGGTCCGGGCGTCATCGTCGGCGCCAATGCCTGCGTGCTGGGCGGCTTCACGGTGGGCGCCGGTGCGCGCATCGGCTCGGGTGCGGTCGTCACCAAGCCGGTGCCAGCTGGTGCCACCGCCGTGGGAAACCCGGCCCGCATCATCGAGGCCGCCAGCGACCAGGCGCGCGAGGAAGCCGCGGCGCGCATGGGCTTCTCGGCGTACGGCGTGGCGCATGGCGACGACCCGATGGCGCAGGCCATGCGTGGCCTCATCGACAGCGCCTCGGGCCATGAGCACCAGATCGCGCTGCTGTGGGGCGCCGTGTGCAAGCTGTCGGCGGAGTTGGGCAAGCCGGTCAGCGACTGCGTGCCCTGCGATGCGCAGCGCGACGAGGCCTTCGACGCGGCTGAGATGAATCGCCTGGTCAAGTAGCAGCCGCCTCCGGGCCGCCACCGCTTCAGGCGTCGCGCGGCCTGCAGCAGAATCGCGGCTTCCGGCGCTGGCGGCGCCTGCTCAGACAGGGTGGTTCTTGGTCGCGTGTGCTTCCCGATCGCGGTGGGCTGGCGCCTGGTGGCGGCGGCTGATGTGGCTGCTGCTCATGGTCTGCGCGGCGGCGACTGCCGCGCCCGGGCATGGCCGGCTGGGGGACATCACCTTCCAGCATGTGGGCCAGGATCAGGGCCTGCCCAACGCGATTGCCTCGGCGCTGGTGGAGGACGGCCAGGGCTTTTTGTGGATAGGCAGCCCGGGCGGCCTGTCGCGCTGGGATGGCTATCGTTTCAAGGTCTACCTGGCGGATCCGCAGCGAGCCGGTGCCTTGCCCGACAACTACATCCAGGCGCTGCATGGCGACGCGCGCGGGCGCCTGTGGGTGGGCACGACCTCGGCCGGCCTGCTGCGCCACGACCCTGCGACCGACCGCTTCATCGGCCTGCCAGTGGGCGGCGAGCAGGGCCTGAGCCATGTCAGCGTGCGCCAGGTGCTGGACGATGGCGATGGCGGGCTGTGGGTGGTGACGGATGGCGGCCTGGACCGCCTGGCGCCCGACAGCGGCCGCATCGAGCGCGCGAGCCGGGGCTGGGCCGCAGCGGCCGGGCCGCAGGTGCGCGTGCTGCTGCGTGGCCGTGACGGCGTGTTGTGGCTGGGCAGTGCCGCCGGGCTGTTCCGCCGGCCGCCCGGGGCGGCGGCGCTGGTGCCGGTGCCGCTGCTGGGGAGCGTGAACGTGCAGCCCGAGGTGCTGCGTCAGGACGCCGCCGGCCGCATCTGGGTGGGCAGCCTGCAGCACGGCGTGTTCGTGCTGGGCGACGAAGGGCGCGCGCCGGCCGTGTCATTGCGCGAACAGCGCACGCCGGACGGCATGGACCTGCTGGCCAGCAGCCAGGTGGTGGGCCTGGCGGAGGTGAACCCCGGCGAGATGTGGGTGGCCACGCAAGGGCAGGGCCTGGTGGCCGTGGGGCCAGAGCCCGGCCGCACGCGCCGCATCCGCCATGTGCCGGGCTGGTCCATGAGCCTGGCCGACAACGCCGTGCGCGCGCTGTACCGGGACCGCGCCGGGCTCGTCTGGGTGGCCACCAACCGCGGCCTGAGCCGCTGCGACCCGAGGCAGGGTGCGGTGCTGACCCGCTTCGGTCTGGCGCCCGATGGCGCCGATGCCTTCGACGCCCGCAAGGCGGGCACCGAGATCAGCTGGATCCAGCCCATGCCGGACGGGCGACTGTGGCTGGGCACGCACAAGAGCGGTATTGAAATGCTGGATGCCGACGGTGTGCGTGTCGGCGCCTTGCGGCCCGACGCCACGCGGCCTGCGTCGGCCTTGCCGCCGGACATCGTGCTGACGATGGCACCGGCCGCTGACGGCACGGTCTACATCGGCACCAAGCGCGGGCTGTACCGTGCCGACGCGGCCGGCGGCGCGGTGCGGCGCGTGACCATCGCCGGGCGCGACCCGGCTGCTTCCGTCTGGGCGCTGCTGGCGGACGGCCAGGACCTGTGGATAGGCGGGCAGGCCGATGGCCTGTGGCGGCTGGACGTGGCGCGCGGGCAGGGTGGGCCGGTTGCGATTGCAGCGCCCGGGCTGAGCGACCAGCGCGTGACCGCGCTGATGCGCGCCGAGCGCGCGCCAGGTGTGCTGTGGGTGGGCACGCGCAACGGCCTGAACCGGGTCGAGCTGGCCAGTGGCGCCGTGCAGGCCTGGCGGCCGGGGGCGCCTGGCGCCTATCGCGTGTCGGCGGGTTTCATCACGGCGCTGCTGACCGACGAGCGGGGCCGCATCTGGGTGGGCAGCTACGGCGGCGGCATCGACATCCTGGGCCCGCAGGGCGCGGTGCGACTGGGCCTGGCGCAGGGGTTGCCTGACCCCACGGTCAACGCGCTGCTGCGCGACCTGCAGGGGCGCGTCTGGGCCAGCACCGACAACGGCCTGGCCCGCGTCGACCCGCACACGCATGTCGTGCTGCCTTTGCGCCGCGCGGAGGGCGTGGTGTTCCCGACCTACTGGACGGGAGCGGCCGCGCGCACCGAGCGGGGCGAGCTGCTGTTTGGCGGCGCCGGGGGCATGACCGTGGTGCAGCCGGCGCGGCTGCAGCCGTGGACCTACCGGCCCGGTGTGCTGCTCAGCGACGTGAAGCTGGGCGGCCAGCCACTGCCGGTGGGGGCGGCGTGGGGCGGGCTGACCGTGAGGCCCGATGCCAACAGCCTCGCGGTGGAGTTCGCGTCGACCGACTTCTCTGCACCGGAGCGCAACCGTTTTGCCTACATGCTCGAAGGCTACGACCGGCAGTGGCAGAACACCGATGCGTCGCGCCGGCTTGCCGCCTACGCCAACCTGCCGCCTGGCGACTACCGGCTGCATTTGCGTGCGTCCAGCCGCGACGGACGCTGGGGCCAGCACGACCTGACCCTGCCGGTGCGCGTGCTGCCGGCGTGGCACCAGACCTGGTGGTTCCGTGCCGTGCTGGCGAGCGGTGTGGTGGTGCTGATGCTGGCGGCCATCCGGACGCGCACGCGCCTGTTGCAGGGGCGGCAGCGCGAGCTGGAGGCCAAGGTGCGCCAGCGCACGGCCGAGCTGGAGAGTCTGCATGCCGAGTTGCAGCGCCAGTCGGCGCTGCTGCGGAAGAGCAGCGTCACCGACCCGCTGACCGGGCTGCACAACCGCCGCTTTCTGGCCGACCACATCGAGCAGGACCTGGCCGCCTGCCAGCGCCGCGCGCAGGAGACCCTGGCGGCCGGCGGCCAGCCGCTGGACACCGACAGCGTGTTCCTGCTGGTGGACGTGGACGGCTTCAAGCGCATCAACGACCGCTACGGGCACGCGGCCGGGGACGCGGTGCTGGTGCAGATCGGCGTGCGGCTGCGCGACGTGCTGCGCGAGTCGGACTACCTGGTGCGCTGGGGCGGCGAGGAGTTCCTGGCCGTGGCGCGCGACACCGACCGCGCGCGCGCGGCGGAGTTGGCCGAGCGCATGCGTGCGGTGGTGGCGGCAACGCCTTTCACGCTGGAGGACGGCCTGCGCATTGCCGTGACCTGCTCCATCGGGTATGCCAGCGCGCCCTTTGAGCCGGAGCGCCCCCAGGCGCGCAGCTGGCAGGAGGTGGTGAAGCTGGCCGACCTGGGCCTGTACGCCGCCAAGCGTGCAGGCCGTGATGGCTGGGTGGGCGTTCATGCCGCCGCGGGGCGGGGCGCGCTCGGCGAGCGCGTGGTGGGCGGCCTGGGCCTGAGCAGCAACCGTCCGCTGGACGAGGTGGCTGCGGTCTTGGCATCGCCCGCGGCGCCCGGGGCTAGCGCTGAGCGCTCTTGGGCCTGAAGGCCTTGCAGACCTCGTCGCGCGTGACCAGGTAGGGCCCGCCAATCAGGTCGATGCAGTAGGGCACGGCGGCAAAGATGCCGCTGGCGTTGGCGTGCCCCGCCAGGGTTTCAGCGATGGCCTTGGGCTGGCCGGGCAGGTTGATGATGAGGGCCTGCTTGCGGATGACGGCCACCTGGCGCGACAGGATGGCCGTCGGCACGAAGTGCAGGGAGATCTGGCGCATCTGCTCGCCGAAGCCCGGCATCTCGCGGTCGGCCACGGCCAGCGTGGCCTCGGGCGTCACGTCGCGCGGCGCGGGGCCGGTGCCGCCGGTGGTCAGCACCAGATGGCAGCCTTCGATGTCGACCAGCTCCACCAGCGTGGCCGAGATGCCGGCCTGCTCGTCAGGGATCAGGCGCGGCACGAACTCGATCGGGTTGCGCAGTGCGCTCGTCAACCAGGCCTGCAGCGCCGGCAGGCCCTTGTCCTCGTAGACGCCGCTGGAAGCGCGGTCGCTGATGGAGACGATGCCGATGCGGACGGCGTCAGCGGCCGGCTCAGTCATCGGCGTCGTCGTCCTGGTCGGCTGCGGCCTGCGGCGCTTCGGACGCCTTGATGAACTGGAACAGCTCGCGGAACGCGCGGCCGCTGCGCTTCTCAGGCACGTTGGCGGCGTCCTTGCGGGCGGCGCGCACGAGGTTGCGCAGCTGCTGGATGTCGACGTCGGCGTGCTCGTTCAGGAACTCCTGCAGCGCGTCGTCGCTGGCCAGCAGGCGCTCGCGCCAGCGCTCGGACTGGTGCAGCTTGAGGCTGTCCTGCGCATGGCCCAGCTTGAAGGCGGCCACGGCCTCGCGCACGGGCTCGGGGTCGATCTTGCGCATCAGCTTGCCGATGTACTGCATCTGGCGGCGGCGGCCTTCGAAGTTGGTGATCTTCTTGCAGGCCTTCAGCGCGTCGTACAGGATCTCCGGCAGCGCCAGCGGCTCCCAGCGGCTCTCGGGCAGGGCCAGCAGGTCTTCGCCCAGCTTCTGCAGCGCGGTCATGTCGCGCTTCATCTGGGACTTGCTGGGGCGGTCGAAGCCATCATCGGCTTCGAAGTCGGGGGTGTCTTCTTGCATGGGGGGCCGTGTTCAGGCGAGGCCTAGGATTGTCGCCCACCCCGAAACGGCCGCCTCATGTCGACAGCCCTGCGCCTTGTGCTTGCCTGCACCGTGTTCGTGAGCGCTGCCCAGGCGGCGCCGCAAGGGCGCGTCTGCGCGCAGCAGGCCGGCGCTGGCGAGCGGCGGGCCGCGGTCGAGCACGGCGTGATGCCCAGCGTGGTGTTCGAGGGCGAAACGCAGGCGCAACCCCTGAGCGAGCGCATGGCTGCTCAGCAGGTGCCGGGCCTGGCCGTGGCGGTGCTGCGCGGCGGCGTGCTGGACTGGTCGGCCGTCTATGGCCGGCGCGCGGCGGACCGACCGGCGGTGTCCTGCACCACGCGCTTCCAGGCCGGTTCGCTGGCCAAGCCGGTCACCCTGCTGGCGGCGCTGCGCCTGGCCGACGCCGGGCGGCTCGACTGGGACCGCGATGTCGCCAAGCAGCTGCGCAGCGTGCAGCTGCCGCCGGGCCGGCAGAGTGCCGAGCATCCGGTGACGCTGCGCCAGTTGTTCGCTCACACGGCGGGCATCACGCCGGGCGGCTATCCCGGCTATGCGCAGGGCGGCCCTGTGCCGTCGCTGGCCGACATCGTCGCCGGAACGGGCGGCAGCAACACGCCGCGTGCCGAGGTGCTGGACGTGCCGGGAGCGAACCTGCGCTACTCCGGGGGCGGCTACTCGCTGGCGCAGCTCGTGCTGCAGGACACGCAGGGCCTGGCCTTCGAGCCGCTGATGCGACGCTGGTTGTTCGAGCCGGCCCGGCTGCGCACGGCCAGCTTCGCCTTGCAGGCCGCAGGCGCCGATGTGGCCGAGGGCCATGCCGAGGACGGCACGCGGGTGCCGGGCGGCTGGCTGCACCTGCCGGAGAGCGCCGCTGCGGGGCTGTGGTCCGACGCGGGCGACCTGGGGGCGCTGCTCTCCGAGATCTGGCGCGGCTATCACGGCCGCAGCGCCGTGTTCCGCCAGGCCAGCCTGCGTGCGCTGTTCGATGCGCCACCCGTGCACGGCCATGCCTACGGCTTTCGCTTGGTGGGCGAGGGCCGTGCGCAAGTGCTCGTCCACTACGGCGGCACGCGCGGCTACAACGCCGGCCTGGTGCTGAACCTGCAGACCGGCGACGGCGCGGTCTACCTGGCCAACGGCGAGGGCGGCCGCGCGCTGGGCCATGAGCTGCTGGTGGCGGTGTCGCGCACCTACGGCTGGGGGCAGTTCCACGACACGCGGGTGCGCCGTGCTCACTTGACCGCGGACGAGGTCCAGGGCTTGGCCGGGCGCTACGCGTTCGGGGCGTCGGGGCCGCGCGTGCTCGTCGAGCAGGCGCAGGCGGCGCTGACGCTGGTCTTCCCCAACGGCGACCGCTATGGGCTGACGCCCATCGAGGCGCCCGAGCCGCTGCAGTTCATCCACGCCGGCAGCGGCGTGCGCGCCGGCTTCCAGCGCGGTGCGGAGGGCGCCGTCACGCTGCAGCTGTACGGCCAGCAGGGCGTTCGCGAGGCCGGCAGCAGCCCCTGACGGGGCGCGCCCTATGATTGCCGCCCACCCCGATTCAGTGCCTTTCATGTCCCAAGCCCAAGACGGTTTCGCCTACAGCCCCGAGCAGTTCCAGCAGTGGATCGAAGATGCCCTGTCAGAGGCGAAGAAGCTGGGCGCCAGCGATGCCGGCGCCGAGGTGTCCGAGGGCTGCGGGCTGTCGGTGTCAGCGCGGCTGGGCAAGCTGGAGAACGTGGAGCGCAACCGCGACAAGTCGCTGGGCATCTCGGTCTATCTGGGTCAGCGCCGCGGCAATGCCAGCACGTCCGATTTCTCGCTGCAGGCCATCCGCGACACGGTGCGCGCGGCCTACGACATCGCCCGCTTCACGGCCGAAGACGAGTTCGCCGGCCTGCCGGACGCGGACGACCTGGCGCTGGACGCTGCCGCGCGACCCGAGCTGGACCTGTTCCACCCCTGGGCCATCGACGCGGCCCAGGCGGCCGACATCGCGTTGCGCTGCGAGGCCGCCGCGCTCGCCGTGGACAAGCGCATCACCAACAGCGAAGGTGCGGCCGTGTCGGCCCAGCAGTCGCACTTCTGGATGGGCAACACGCGGGGCTTTCGCGGGGGCTACGCGAGTTCGCGGCATTCCCTGTCGGTGGCGCCCATCGCGGGCCGCGGCCACGACATGCAGCGCGATGCCTGGTACAGCTCCATGCGCGACGCGGCCGAGCTGGCCTCGCCCGAGGCCGTGGGCCGCTATGCCGCCGAGCGCGCGCTGTCGCGCTTGAAGGCCCGCAAGGTGGCGACGGCCGAGGTGCCGGTGCTGTTCGAGAGCACCGTCGCCATCGGCCTGCTGGGCGGGCTGGTGCACGCCACCAGCGGCGGCGCGCTGTACCGGCGCACCAGCTTCCTGCTCGACAGCCTGGGCCAGTCGGTGATGGCGCCGCACATCGACATCGCCGAGGACCCGCATGTGTTGAAGGGCAAGGGCAGCGCGCCGTTTGACGACGAGGGCGTCGTCACGCGTGCCCGTTCGGTGGTGCAGGGCGGCGTGCTGCAGGGCTACTTCCTGTCCAGCTACTCGGCCCGCAAGCTGGGCATGAAGACCACCGGCCATGCCGGCGGCTCGCACAACCTGCGCATGACCAGCCGCGCCACGGCGCCGGGCGACGACCTCGCCACCATGATCCGCCGGCTGGGCCGCGGCCTGCTTGTCACCGAGCTGATGGGGCAGGGCGTGAACTACGTGACCGGCGACTACTCGCGCGGCGCCAGCGGCTACTGGGTGGAAAACGGCGAGATCGCCTACCCGGTCCACGAGGTGACCATCGCCGGCAACCTGAAAGACATGCTGCACAACATCGTCGGCATCGGCGCTGACGAGTACACGATGGGCACCAAGACGGTGGGCTCACTCCTCGTCACGGGCATGAAGCTGGCGGGGAACTGACGGCGGCGTGCGGGGTAAATCCTGGCCGGTTTGCGCGGCCCGGCGTTCCTAGAATCGCCCGGCTTTTTCTACGCAAACCAGAAACAGGAGACCACCATGGAACGCCGTTCCTTTGTTCGCCACGCCGGTCTGGCGGGTGTGCTGGCCGCTGGCGCTGCGCCTGCCGTCGTGCAGGCGCAAGCCCAGGTTCGCTGGCGCCTGGCTTCGAGCTTCCCGAAGTCGCTGGACACCATCTTTGGCGCGGCCGACGTGTTCGCGAAGAAGGTGTCGGAGATGACCGGCGGCAAGTTCCAGATCTCGGTGCATGCCGGCAGCGAACTGGTGCCCGCACTGCAGGTGGTGGACGCGGTGCAGAACGGCACCGTCGAGATCGCGCACACGGCGCCGTACTACTTCTTCGGCAAGGACGAGACTTTCGCCATCGGCTGTGCCATCCCCTTCGGCCTGAACAGCCGCCAGATGTCGGCCTGGATGTTCGAGGGCAACGGCCTGAAGCTGATGCGCGAGTTCTACCGGAACTACAACATCGTCAACTTCCCCGGCGGCAACACCGGCGCGCAGATGGGCGGCTGGTACCGCAAGCAGATCAAGAGCGTGGCCGACATGAAGGGCCTGAAGATCCGCATCGGCGGCTTCGCCGGCCGCGTGGTGGAGCGCATGGGGGCGGTGCCGCAGCAGATTGCCGGCGGCGAGATCTACTCGGCGCTGGAGAAGGGCACCATCGACGCCGCCGAGTGGGTGGGACCGTACGACGACCTGAAGCTGGGCTTCAACAAGGTGGCGCCCAACTACTACTACCCCGGCTGGTGGGAGGGTGGCCCGCAGCTGGACTTCTTCATCAACAGCAAGGCGTTCGACGCGCTGTCGGCCGAGTACAAGGCCGTCGTCGAGGCGGCCTCGGCGCTGGCCCATGTGGAGATGCAGGCCAAGTACGACGCCAAGAACCCGGCCGCGCTGAAGCAGCTGGTGGGCTCGGGCACCAAGCTGTTCCGCTTCCCCAAGGACGTGCTGAACGCGGCGTTCAAGGAGTCCATGGCCATCTACAGCGAGCTGTCGGCCAAGAACCCGAACTGGAAGAAGGTCTACGAGGATTACGCCACCTTCCGCCGTGACCAGAACCTGTGGTTCCGCTTCGCCGAGGCGGGCTTCGACGAGTTCGTGCAGCAGCAAAAGCTCTGACGATCGCAGGGCGGCGCGAGGCCGCCCGCACCCAGAAAAAGGGGAACGCCGGTGCGTTCCCCTTGTCGTTTGGGCTGGCAGAGCTCAGCGCGTGATCTCCAGCACCAGCGGCGCGCGTGCCGGCACCGTGAGCGTCTGGCCCAGCGTGAAGGCCTGGCCCGTCATCACGTCGCGGGCACGCTGGCCCGGGGCGATGCGCTCGGCGAAACGGCCCAGGGCCAACTCGGCCGGGCGGGCGTTCTTGTTCAGCACCACCATGACGGCGCGGCTCGCATCGAAGCGGAAGAACGTGTAGACGCCGTCCTGCGGCGCGAACTGCATCAACGCGCCGTCGTGGATGAGGCGCTCGCCCTTGCGCCAGTTGAACAGGCGCCGCGTCCAGTCCTGCATGTCGCGCTGCGCGGCCGTGAGGCCGGCGCCGGTGAAGGCGTTGACGGTGTCGCCACGCCAGCCGCCCGGCATGTCGGCGCGCACGCGGCCATCGTCGCGCTCCAGCGGGCTCTGCATCAGGATCTCGGTGCCGTAGAACAGCTGCGGGATGCGCCGCGTGGTGGCCATGTAGGCCAGCGCGATGCGGGCCAGGCCGGCGTCGTCCTTCAGCAGCGAGAAGAGCCGCGGCGTGTCGTGGTTACCGTCGAACAGCACGAGGTTGGCCGGGTCGGGGTAGACGAAGTCATGCGCCAGGCCCTCGTAGAGCTTGGTCAGGCCGGTGTGCGGTCCGTCGGCCTCGGTCAGCGCCGCCAGCAGGTTGGTCTGCATCGGGAAATCCATCAGGCTGGGCGCGTAGGACACATAGCCGTCGTGGTTCTTCTTGCCGCGCTGCCAGTACGACACGACGGCCGGGTGCGGGCTCCATTCCTCGCCGACGATGTTCAGGCGCGGGTACTCCTGCATCACGCGGGCCGACCAGCGGGTTAGGAAGTCGCGGTCGGAGTAGGAGTAGGTGTCGGTGCGGATGCCGGACAGGCCGTAGCGCTCGATCCACCACAGCGTCATCTGCGTCAGGTAGGTCGCCAGCTCGGGGCGGCGCTGGTTCAGGTCGGGCATGCCGGGCACGAACCAGCCGTCGGTGAAGCGCTTGCGGTCGGCGGGCGACGCGTACGGGTCCTGCAGCGTCATGCGCGCATGGTGCGTCTCGGTGAACCTGATGCCCCCGGGGGTGACCTGTACGGGCACGCCACCCCCCGCGGGGGGCGACGAGGCTTGGGGGCGGCCCGGCGCACCGTCGAGCGGCCACGCATTGACCCAGTCCGGCGCCGGCAGGTCGGCCATCCACCAGTGGCCGGAGCCGATGTGGTTGAGCACCACGTCCTGGATGACGCCCACGCCGCGGGCGCGGGCCTCGGCGACGTAGGCGCCGAAGTCGTCGTTCGTGCCGAAGCGCGGGTCGATCTTGTAGAAGTCGGTCGCCGCGTAGCCGTGGTAGCTGTAGTCGGCGCTGTTGTTCTCCAGCAGCGGCGTGGGCCAGACCTGTGTGAAGCCCAGGTCGGCGATGTAGCCCAGGTGCTGGCGCATGCCGGCGAGGTCGCCGCCATGGCGGCCGCCCGGGTTGGCGCGGTCCAGGCCCTCGCGCATGCCGGCCTGGCCCAGCTGGCCACCCTGGGCAAAGCGGTCGGGCACGACCAGGTAGATCGCGTCCTTGGGGCCGAAGCCCACGCGCTCCGCCGAGCCCGGCGCGCGCGCCAGCAGCGGGTAGCGCAGCGTGCGGCCGCCCACGGTCAGCGTCAGCTCGCCAGGGGCGGCGGTGGGGGCGATGTCCAGGTCGATGAACAGGTAGTTGGGGCTGGTGGCGCGGTGGCTGCCGGCGAGCGTCACGCCGGGGTAGGGCGCCAGCGTGGGGCGGGCGTCGGCCACGCCGGGCGCGTGCAGCATCAGCTGCAGCCTGCTGTCGCGCATGCCCACCCACCAGTTGGGCGGCTCGATGCGGTGGGACGTTGCGGGCGGGGCGGCGGTGGCGGTCAGGCTCAGGCTCATCAGCAGGGTGGTGGCAAGGGTGGTGATCAGGGACTTCATCGCGGCTCCAGTCGGTAGACCCTCAGGGACAGCGGCGGCAGCGTCGTGCCGCTGGCGTTGGTGGGGTGCAGCAGGCGGGCGCCGGCCGGCACGGCGAGCGGCGCCGGTGTGTCGCCGTAGTTGATGGCTACCAGTACGCGTTCGCGGCCGTGCACGCGCTCGAAGTGCCACACCAGGCCGTCCACGCGGTCCGCCTCGTAGCGGCCCAGTGTCAGTGCCGGCGAGGCGCGGCGCAAGGCGATGAGCTGGCGGTAGAAGTTGAACAGCGAGCCAGCCTCGCGCTGCTGGCTCTCGGCGTTATGCCGGCTGCGGTTCAGCGCCAGCGGGCGGTAGGGCTGGTCGCTGGTCGTGAAGCCGCCGGGGCCGCGGTTGCTGGGCGTCCAGCTCATGGGCGCGCGCAGCGGGGCGTCGTCATCGGCGTTCTTGCCGTCGATGCCGGACTGGCCAACCTCTTCGCCGTAGTAGATGAAGGGCGTGCCCGGCAGCAGCAGGTAGCTGGCGGCGGCCAGCCGGTAGCGGGCCTCGTCGCCGTAGAGCTGGTCCCACACGCGGCGGCCGGTGAAGATGTCGTGGTTGTGCAGGAAGGTCGCCATCGTCGGCGCCATCGTGCGGTAGTAGTCGGCCATCTTCTGCACGGCGGCCGGCTCGCCCTTGGCGGCCTTGACGATCTCGTAGTTCTGGTTGAACGCGAAGGCGCCGCCGCACAGCTCGGGCTTGCCGTAGGCGATGGGCTCGGCCGTGGCCTCGCACACCACGTAACGGCCGGGGTAGCTCTTGATGAGGTCCTGGAAGCGCTTGGTCAGCGCGCGGCTCTCGGGCTGGTCGTTCCAGTCCTTGGCGTTGTTCTCGATGAAGTGCGGCACGGCGTCCAGCCGGTAGCCGTCCAGCCCGCGGTTGAGCCAGAAGCGCAGCGAATCCTCGTGGTACTTCACCACGTCGGGGTTGCGCATGTTGAAGTCGGGCATGTGCGGGCCGAAGGTGCCGAAGTAGATGTCCGGCGAGCCGGGCTTGGGCGGCGGCAGGTCCTTCAGCAGGCCGGTGAAGGTCCAGGGCTGGGTGGCCGCGTCGTACCACGGCAGCTTGCCCCAGATGTCCCAGCCCGGGCCGGGGTCCGGGTTCCAGACGAACCAGCTGCGCCAGGGGCTGGCGCGGTCCTTCAGCGCGGCCTGGAAGGGCGGGAACTGGTGCGAGGCATGGTTGATGACGTAGTCCATCACGATGCCGATGCCGCGCTTGTGCGCCTCGCGCACCAGTTCGTCGAAGTCCGCCAGCGTGCCGTACTGCGGCTCGATGGCGCGGTAGTCGGTGGTGGCGTAGCCGTGGTCGCGGTCGGCGCTGGCGGTGATGGGCATCAGCCACAGGCCGCTCACGCCCAACTTTTGCAGGTAGTCCAGCCGGCGCGTCAGGCCCTTCAGGTCGCCGATGCCGTCGCCGTCGCTGTCCTGGTAGGCACGCACGAAGATCTCCATGAACACGCCGTGCTGCCAGTGCGGCGACAGCGTGCTGGCCCGGGGCTCGGGTGGCACGGGGCGGGTGTCGATCTGGGCCGTCGCGGCCGCCGCGGCGGCCGTCAGCGTCAGGCAAGTCAATAGCTTGGCGGTGTTCATGTATTCAAACTACTTTGTCTCCGTGCCGGAAGCATAGGGCTATGGCGTGGTTTTGCGCCAGTGACCCGATTGATTGTGTAGTTTTGCTACTATTTCGAGAGACAAGAGGAGATACGCATGACTTCACGCCTCGCGCCCCTGGCGCTGCTGGTGCTTGCCGTGCAGGCCCAGGTGGCCCGCGCCGGTGATCTGCAGGACTGCCAGGCCGAACCGGCGCTGCCGAGCGCCGCGGCGCCTGCGCCGGCCCAGGCGTACTGGCTGGACGCACGCACCGTGCAGTGGCCGGGGTTGACGCTGGGCGCCGGCGAGCGCGTGCGGCTGCACCACGCCCGGGCGGGCGGGCTGCAGGCGGCGCCGGGCGCGCCGGTGGCCGGCGGCGATGGCGCAGTGGCGGTGCTGCCCTCCGGAGCGGCGCTGAGCCCGGCCCAGGCCGCGCGCTGGCGTTTCATCGGCGACGGGCCGCGCTTCACGGTGGAGGCGGACGTGGCCACACTGCTGCGCGGCCAGCTGCTGCTGGTGCATGAGGCGGCGGACGGCCGCGTCATCGCCGCCACCGGTTTGCAGACGCCCGGCGCGCTGGACGACCTGTACGCCGCCGCCGAGGCCGTGCCCGACCTCGGCGCGCACCCGGGCCGCACGCAGACGCGCTTCGCCGTCTGGGCGCCCACGGCGCAGCGCGTGCTGCTGTGCCGCCATGCCGGCCCCGACGCGCCCGCGACCGCTGCCGAGCCGATGCAGCGCGACCCGGCCACCGGCGTCTGGCGCGCCACGCTGCCGGGCAACCTGGGCGGCCAGGCCTACCGCTACCTCGTGGACGTGATCACGCCCACGCACGGCCTGCAGCGCAACCTCGTCACCGACCCCTACTCGGTGGCGCTGAGCGCCGACTCGCGCCTGAGCCTCGTCGCCGACCTGGCGTCCCCCGCGCTCAAGCCGCCCGGCTGGGACCGCTCGCGTGCGCCCGCCCGGGTCAAGGCCGCGACCGACCAGCTCATCTACGAGCTGCACGTGCGGGACTTCTCCCTCAGCGACCCCAGCGTGCGCCCGGCCTGGCGTGGCAAATACCTTGCCTTCACCGAGCCCGCGTCCCACGGCATGCGCCACCTGAAGGCGTTGGCCCAGGCGGGCCTGACCGACGTGCACCTGCTGCCGGTGTTCGACCTCGCCAGCGTGCCAGAGCGTGGCTGCAAGACGCCCACCGTGCCGGCCGCGCCGGCCGACAGCGAAGCCCAGCAGGCGGCCGTGATGGCTGTTGCTGCCGACGACTGCTTCAACTGGGGCTACGACCCCTGGCACTTCAACGCGCCCGAGGGCAGCTACGCGACCGACCCGCTGCAGCGCGTGGTCGAGTTCCGCCGCATGGTGATGGCGCTGCACCGCGCCGGCCTGCGCGTGGGCATGGACATGGTCTACAACCACATGGCCGCCGCCGGCCAGCATCCGAAGTCGGTGCTGGACCGCCTGGTGCCGGGCTACTACCACCGGCTGAATGCGCGCGGCGAGATCGAGCGCTCCACCTGCTGCGACAACACGGCCACCGAGCACCGCATGATGGCCAAGCTGATGATCGACTCGGCGGCGCTGTGGGTGCGCGAGTACAAGATCGACTCCATGCGCTTTGACCTGATGGGCCACCAGCCGCGCGAGGCCATGGAGCGCCTGCAGCGGCGCGTGGACGCCGAGGCCGGCCGGCCGGTGCAGCTGCTCGGCGAGGGCTGGAACTTCGGCGAGGTGGCCAATGGCGCGCGCTTCGTGCAGGCCTCGCAGCTGTCGCTCAACGGCAGCGGCATCGCGTCGTTCAGCGACCGGGCGCGCGACGCCGCGCGCGGCGGCGGCGCGGGCGAGGGCGGTGATGCCAGCGTGCGCAACCAGGGCTGGCTCAATGGCCTGGCCTATGCGCCCAACGCGCTGGGCGGCGGGCGCACGCGCGAGGACCTGCTGCAGGCGGCCGATCTGATCCGCGTCGGCTTGGCCGGCTCGCTGCGCGACGTCACGCTGACCACCTGGCGTGGCGACACCCGCCGCCTGTCGCAGCTCGACTACGCGGGCCAGCCGGCCGGCTTCGTCAGCCAGCCTGGCGAGGTCGTCAACTACGTGGAGAACCACGACAACCAGACGCTGTTCGACGTCAACACGCTGAAGCTGCCGCGCAGCACCTCGCGCGAGGACCGCGCCCGCGTGCAGATGCTGGGCGCGGCGCTGGTGGCCTTCAGCCAGGGCGTGGCCTACTTCCATGCCGGCCAGGACATCCTGCGCAGCAAGAGCCTGGACCGCAACAGCTACGACAGCGGCGACTGGTTCAACCGCCTGGACTGGACCTACCAGACCAACCACTTCGGCACCGGCCTGCCCCCGAAGCAGGACAACTTCGGCCAGGACGGCCGCGACTGGGCGCTGGCGCGCGAGCGGCTGGCCGATGCTGGCATCGCGCCCGCGCCGGCCGAGATCGCGTGGTCCCGCGACGTGTTCCGCGACCTGCTGAAGATCCGCGCCAGCACGCCGCTGCTGCGCCTGTCCAGCGCGGCCGAAGTGCAGCGGCGCCTGAGCTTCCCCGGCAGCGGCCCGGGCCAGAACCCGGTGCTCATCGCCACGCGGCTGGACGGCAGCGGCATGGCCGGCTTCCAGGCCGTCATGACGCTCATCAACGTGGCGCCCACGCCCCAGGCGCTGGCTCTGCCCGCCGAGGCCGGCCGGCGCTGGGTGCTGCACCCGGTGCAACGCCAGGGCGCCGACGCCCGCGTGCGCCGCGAGGCCCGCTTCGCGGACGGCCGCTTCGAGGTGCCGGCCCGCAGCGCGGCGGTGTTCGTGCTGGAGTAGGGCGGCCGCTGCGGGCCGGCGTTCAGGGGCTGGGCAGCAGCTGCGGCGCGAGCTTGGCGGCGTTGGCGCGGTAGACGTGCTCGGCGTCCAGCGGCAGCAGCAGGCGCTGGCGCACCAGCGCCTGCGTCGCCGCGTCGAAGCGCGCGAGGTAGTCGGCGCGCCCCGTGTAGCGCGCTGACAGCGGCGCCCGCGGGTCGCCGGCCGGGCGGCTGGCCTCGTCCATGGCGAACGGCAGCATGGCGCCCGCCGCGCTGCAGCCCTCGCCCTCGGCATGGCCGGCCTTGCGCACGTTCCAGCCCAGGTAGGTGGCCAGCGGCACCCGCACCTCGGGCGTGGCGATGCCGGCGGTCTCGTTGCCGTCAATGTCCACGGCCGGCACCCACTGGCGGTAGGGCTTGTCGAGCTGCAGCCGCGGAACGCCCGCCGCATGCTCAGTGACGAACAGCGTGCTGAGCCGGCCGGTGCCCGCCAGCGGCACGGCCTGCGGCGCGGTGGCGCTGCCGTCAGCCACGCGCGGGTGGGCGGACGGCGGCGGCGGCGTGCCGTGCACCACCCAGTCCTCCAGCGCCGCGAGCAGCGCGCGCTCGATGGGCGTCATCGTCACGGGACTGTTGGGCAGGCGGCAGGCGCTGCCGGCATCGGGTGGCTTGGCGAGCCCGGTCGTCACGCCGCTGCCGCCGCCGTGCTGTGTGCCGGGCACGAGGTAGTAGCGCACGTTGGCGGGCAGGGCCACGTCGCGGCCTGCGCCGTCGGTCACGTTCAGCGAGCCTCGCCCGCCCCACCATTCGAAGCTGCCATCGATCTGCATCAGCCTGGGGCAGGTGTTGTCGGCCTCGCAGCGCTTGAGCAGGCCGTCATGTCGGCCGCTGACGGGGTCGGTGAACGTCGCATAGCTGAACGGGAACTGGTCGCCCGGCATGAAGTGGTCTTCGTGCTGGCGCGACCAGCGCCCCTGCTGCGCGAAACGCACCGCCGTCCAGGTGCGGCGGCCGCCGGGGATGATGGCCAGCAGGCCGTCGAACACGCGCTGGCCCGTGGCCGCACGGTTGAATCCGAGGTACAGGAAGTCGCGCAGGAAGCGGCCGGACTGCGAGGTGCCTTCGCCCAGCACCACGTCGAAGTTGTCGGCCGGCTCGGCCGGGCAGTCGCTGCCGCGGGCGCAGGCGGCGGCCTTCATGTCGTTGAGCGGGTTGGGCTGGCCCTGCGCGTCAGCGCGGGCCGTCTTCAGGAAGTGCAGCAGGTCGCGCACGGCCGCAAAGCCGATGGCCGCGACGCGCGGTTCGGTGGCGCGGTAGACGAAGCTGTAGATCGTGCCCTGGTCCGGCGCCACCGTGCCGCCGCCGGCCACGGGCAGCGCGGCGGGTGGCGTGAAGCGCACGGCCACGCGGCCGTCGGGCAGGGTCAGGTAGTGCCAGTCGGTGACGGCGGCGGCCGGCGTGCTGGCGTAGTCGGCCAGGCCGTCGGTATTGCGCCAGGCCGGGCGGGCCGTGAACTGCACCTCGCTGCGGTCGGTCAGGGAGGCCGGCCGGTGGTTCAGTGTCAGCGTGCTGCCGCCGCCGGCCTGGTCGGGGATGAACTCCTCGCGGCTCATGCCGGTCAGCGGCGTGCCGTCCGCGGCCGTGGCGATGGGAAAGCGCGTGCCGAGCGCCGCCGTCGCGCCACGGCCGGTCAGCGCGACGTCGCCCTGCCAGCCGCTCCACACCACGGTGTAGCCGCGGCGCAGCAGCGACGGGAAGTGCTCGCCCGGCGCGGCGCCGTCGGTCAGCGCGCCGCCGCCGATGAACACGCCCTGGCCGAGCTTGCCGCCGCGGTTGACGACGTCGTAGAACAGCACGCGGCGGGCGTCCTTCGCGTGCTTGGGGCGCAGCAGCGTGGCGTCGGTGGCGTAGCGCACCCAGCCGTCGGCGTCGCGCGGCGCAAGCGGCAGGTCGACGATGGTGGCGTTGTCCGGGTGGGCCGGGTCCAGCCGGCCGTGCACGATGGCCGTGATGACGACATACGGCCCGGCGGCGCCGGCCGGCGTGGCGCCTTGGTAGGCGTCCTGGGTGGCGACGATCTCCAGGCGGTCGATGACGCCGGCCGGCGCGGCCAGCGCGCCGCCGGCCACGCAGGCGAGAACGAGAAACGGGGTCAGCAGGCGCATCGGGAGATCCATCCGTCCAGGGGCGCGGCAGCTTACCGCTCAGTCAGCGGGTGCGCCGGATGCGCTGCGCGCGCGCGACGGGCCGTCAATGCTCGGCTGCCGCCACAAGCGATCGGGTGTAGGCGTGTTCGGCGCGGTCTTCGCACAGCGCCTCGCGGCTCAGCGTCTCGACGATGCGGCCCTGCTGCATGACGGCCAGGTGTTCGCACAGGTGCGCCACCACGCCCAGGTCGTGGCTGACCAGCAGGTAGGTCAGGCCGTGCCGCTGCCGCAGGTCGGCCAGCAGGTTCAGGATCTCGGCCTGCACCGAGACGTCCAAGGCCGAGGTGGGCTCGTCCAGCAGCAGCAGGGGCGGCCTGAGGATGAGCGCGCGGGCGATCGCGACACGCTGGCGCTGGCCGCCGGAGATCTGGTGCGGGTAGCGGAAGCGGAAATGCAGCGGCAGGCCGACCTGCTGCAGGGCCTCGTCGATGCGCTCCTCGATGCGGTCCAGCCCGTGCACGCGCAGCGGTTCGGCGAGCGCCGTGTGCACGGTGTGCCGTGGATGCAGCGAGCCGTAGGGGTCCTGGAACACCATCTGCGCGCGGGCGGCGTGGGCCAGGCTGCGCTCGCCGTGGTAGGGCTCGCCAGCCAGCGTCACCCGGCCCTGCCAGTGACGGTACTGGCCGGCCAGGCAGCGCAGCACGGTGGTCTTGCCCGAGCCGGACTCGCCCACCAGCCCGAAGGCCTGGCCGCGCGCGATCTCGAAGCCCACGCCGTGCAGCACCGTGCGCGCGGCGCTGCCCTCGCCAAAGGCCAGGCGCAGGTCCTGCACCGACAACATCGCGCTCATGCGGCACTCCAGGCGGCATCCCGCTGCAGCACCGGCAGCACGGCGCGGCGCTGCCGCAGGCTGGGCAGGGCGGCCATCAGGCCCTGCGTGTAGGGGTGGCTGGGCTGGCGCAGCTCGGCAGCGGCCAGCGTCTCGACGACGCGCCCGCCGTACATCACCAGCACGCGGTCGCAGAAGCGGCTGACGAGGTGGAGGTCATGGCTGATGAACAGCAGGGCCAGGCCTTGCTCGGCCACCAGCTCGTCCAGCAGCTGCAGCACCTCCTGGCGGACCGATACGTCCAGGGCCGAGGTGGGCTCGTCGGCGATCAGCAACTGCGGGCGCTGGGCCAGCATCATCGCGATCATCACGCGCTGGCCCATGCCGCCGGACAGCTCGTGCGGGTACTGCGCTGCTACGCGGCGGGGCTCGCGGATGCGCACGCGAGCGAGCAGGGCCTCGATGCGCTCCTCGCACTCGGCGCGCGTCAGCGTCTCGGTGCGCCGCACGGCCTCGCCGATCTGCTGCCCGATGCTCATGACCGGGTTCAGCGAGTACTTGGGGTCCTGCATGATCATGGACAGCCGGCGCCCGCGCAGCGCCTGCATGTCGCGCTCGCTGCTGCGCAGCAGGTCCATGCCGTCGAACTGCAGGCGCTGGGCGCTGATGCGCGCCTGCGGCGGCAGCAGCTTCAGCAGCGCGCGGCCGACGGTGGTCTTGCCGGAGCCGGACTCGCCGACGACGGCCAGCTTCTCGCGGCCCAGCGTGAAGGACACGCCATGCACGACGGGCGTGCTGCCGTAGGCGACTTGCAGGCCGTCGACCTGCAGCAAGTGGTGGTCAGTCATGAGGAGGATTGGCGCGGGTCGAGCGCGTCGTTGAGGCCGTCGCCCAGCAGGTTGAAGGCCATGCTGACGGCCAGGATGGCCGCACCCGGCGCGGCCACGGTCCACCAGCTGTCCAGCATGTAGCGGCGGCCCTCGGAGATCATGGCGCCCCACTCGGGCAGCGGCGGCTGGGCGCCCAGGCCCAGGAAGCCCAGGCCCGCGGCCGTCAGCACGACGGAGGCCATGTTCATCGTCAGCCGCACCAGCACCGATGGCAGGCACAGCGGCGCCAGGTGCCGGCACAGCACGCGCAGGTGCGAGGCGCCCTGCAGCTGGGCCGCGACGATGTAGTCGGCGTTTCGCAGCGTCATGGCCTCGGCGCGGGCCAGGCGGGCGATCGCCGGCCAGGCGGTCAGTGCGATGGCGAGCACGGCGTGGTCCAGCCCCGGGCCCAAGGCGGCGACGAAGGCCAGCGCCAGCACCAGGCTGGGGAAGGACAGGAAGACGTCCGCCACGCGCATGCACAGCAGGTCGACACGGCCGCCGAAGTAGCCCGACACCACGCCGATGCCCATGCCCAGCGGACCCACCACGACCGTCACCAGCACGACGATGAACAGCGTGATGCGTGTGCCGTGCACGAGGCGGCTGAAGACGTCGCGGCCGAACTCGTCGGTGCCGAACCAGTGCGCGCTGCTTGGCGGCTGCAATGCGGCGGCGAGGTCCTGGCGCAGCGGGTCGTGGGTGGCGATCCACGGTGCGAACAGCGCCACCAGCACCAGCAAGGCGATGACGGCCATGCCGATGGCCGTCAGCGGGTTGGCGAGCAGCTTGCGCGCAGTGGCGCTGGCATCGGCCCACCAGGCTTGCCAGGCGCCGCCGGGCGCGGGGAGGGTGGAGGTGGTCATGTGCGGGCTCGCGGGTCGAACACGCGGTACAGCGCGTCGGCGGTCAGGTTGAGGGTGACGAACAGCAGGCCGATGACCAGCACGGACCCCATCACCGCGTTCATGTCGCCCAGCAGCAGGCTGCCGGTCAGGTAGCTGCCGAAGCCGGGCCAGCCGAACACGGTTTCCACGAGGACGGCGCCTTCCAGCAGGCCGCCGTAGGCCAGCGCCAGGATGGTGAGCAGCTGCACGCGGATGTTCAGGAAGGCGTGGCCCCACACCACCTGGCGCCGCGTGAGGCCCTTGACGCGCGCGGTGGTGATGTATTCCTGGCTCAGCTGCGCGAGCATGAAGCTGCGCGTCATGCGGCTGAGATACGCCATGGAGTGCAGGCCCAGTACGCAGGCCGGCAGCAGCAGGTGGCGCAGCGCGCTGCGAAAGGCCGCCATGTCGCCGGCCAGCAGCGTGTCGACGAGCATCAGGCCGGTCACGCGCGGGATGGCGCCCTCGAAGCCCAGGCCGATGCGGCCGATGCCGCCGGCCCAGCCCAGCCACGCGTAGAACACCAGCAGGCCCATCATGCCGAACCAGAAGATCGGCGTGGAGTGGCCGAGCAGGCCGACGACACGGGCGACGTGATCGGGCCAGCGCTTGTGATGACTGGCCGCCCACACGCCCAGCGGCACGCCCAGCAGCGCGCCGAGCACGATGGCCAGCGTGGCCAGCTCCAGCGTGGCGGGCAGCACGCGGGCCAGGTCTTGCGTGACGGGCAGGCCGGTGAGCAGCGAGCGGCCGAGCTCGCCCTGCGCGAGGTCGCCCAGGTAGCGGCCGAACTGCACCCACAGCGGCCGGTCCAGGCCGAGCTGCTGGTGGACCTGCTCGTAGGTGGCGCGGTCGGCGTCGGGGCCGACGATGGCCAGCACCGGGTCCAGCGGCATCACGCGGCCGATCATGAAGGTCAGCAGCAGCAGGCCCAGCAGGGCCAGCCCGGCGCTGCCGCCATGGCGCATCCAGCGACTCGTCATGCGCGACTCTCCTTGTGAACCTCGCGCAGCCGCGTCGCGCCGCTGGGGTGGCCGTGGTAGCCCTGCACGGCGCGGCGCAGCACCTGCGTGTCCAGCATCTGCGCAATGGGCTGGATGGCGCCGATGTGGCTGTCAAAGCGCTGCTGTGCCTGGTGGTAGAGCGCGGTCTGCGTGGCCGCGTCGGGCGCCAGCAGGGCCTGCTCGATGAGGCGGTTCAGGTCTGCGTCCGCGTGGCCGGTGCGCCAGCCCTGAAAGTTGCTCAGGCGCGCGCTGTCGCGGTTGTCGGGGTTGTAGACGAGCGCACGCAGGCTGGAGTGCGGGTGCGCCTCGCCGCCCCCGCCGCCGCGGCCGACAACGATCTCGAAGCTGCGCTCGCGCATGGCGCCGTAGACCTGGTTGCCGGTGCCCGGCAGGATGCTGGCGCGGATGCCGCCTGCTGCCAGCGTGGCCTGCAGGCTGGTGGCGATGCCGGTGAAGGGCGCCTCGGCGATGACGCGGATGGTGGTGTCGAAGCCGTCGGGCAGGCCGGCCTCGGCCAGCAGCCGGCGTGCGGCGGCGGGGTCGAAGCGGTAGCCGGGCTGCGGCAGCGAGGCCGGAAGCCCCGGTGGCACGGGGCGCATCTGCAGCGCGCCGTAGAAGGGCAGCACGCCTGTGGCGACGCCGTGGAAGTCAATCAGGTGGCGCAGCACGGCGCGGCGCACGCGTTCGTCCGCAAAGCGCGGGTGGCGGGCATTGACGGCCACGTAGTACATCGTGGCGCGGCGCACTTCCTCGACGACGAGCTCGGGGCGCTGGGCCAGCGCGCGCACGTCGGGCGCGGACAGGCCGCCGGCGATGTCCAGGTCGCCACGCATCAGCATCAGCCGCAGCGTCTGCGACTCGGTCATATGGCGGAAGACCACGCGGCGCAGCTTGGCCGCAGGCTGCCAGTAGGTGGCCACGCGGCGCATGGTCAGCAGCTCCTTGGGCCGCCATTCCTCCAGCTCGAAGGCGCCAGAGCCGGCGGCATGCGTGGTGAGCCAGGCGTTGCCGAGGTCGCCGCGTTGTTCGTGGGCGAGCACGGTGTCGCGGTCCAGCACGTAGCCGCTCATGGAGGTGGCCAGCGTCATCAGCACCAGCGCCGGGTCGGTGGGCAGGGGCAGGTCGATGACCAGCGTCTGCGCGTCCTCGGCGCGGATGTTCGTCGTCGCGTTGGCGGCCGTGAAGCCGTAGCTCTTCCACACCGACGCCAGCGCGAGGTTGAGCTTCAGCACCCGCTGCAGCGACCAGGCCGCGTGCACGGCCGTCAGCGGCCGGCCGCTGGCGAATCGCACGTCGCCGCGCAGCGTCAGCGTGAGGCGCCGGCCGGCGTCGCTCACGGCCCAGGACTGCGCGAGGCTGGGGCGCAGCCGCGTCGGGTCCGCCGCGTCGACTTCGAGCAGGCTGTCGTAGAGGTTGCAGGCCACGGTGGCCGCGTCCAGGCCGGTGGCGGCGGCCGGGTCCAGCGAGAGCAGGTTGTTCATGCTCACGCCGATCAGCAGCTGGTCGTCGGGCGAGTTGGCGCTGGCCGCGCCGCCGGCGAGCAGCGCGGGCAACGCGAGCAGGCGGCGGCGGCGCAGCGGCCACGAGGATGCCGGGAACATGGCGCGGCTCAGTAGGTGGCGACCGTGTGGCGCTGGATGTAGTCGAAGTTGATGTCTTCGCCCAGGCCCGGCTGCTGCGGCAGGTGCACGAAGCCGTCCGTGTCCATGGGGTCGACGAGGGCGTTCAGATACGCGGGCACCTCGTCGTAGTCCAGGAAGGGGTGCAGCAGGCCGCGCTCGTACCAGCGGCAGTTGCGGATGGCGCCCACGACGGCCAGGTTGGGGGCGCCGTTGCCGTGCACCTCGCAGTTCATGCCGAAGGACTCGGCCAGGTGGGCCACCTTCATCGTCGGCGCGATGCCGCCGCAGCCGGTGACGCCGGCGCGCAGGATGTCGCTGGCGCCGGCCTTGACCCAGTCGGCCCGCGCGTAGTGCTTGCCCGACAGGCTCTCGGGGCCCAGCAGCGGCACGTCGAGCTGGCCAGCCAGCCAGGTGTAGGAGGCCGTGCTCTGTTCGTTCATCATTTCCTCGAACCACGCGAAGTTCAGCTCCTCCAGCGCGCGGCCGATGCGCAGCGCGTCGGTGCGGCTGTACTCGTGGTAGCCGTCCAGCATGAGCTCGATGTCCGGCCCCACCGCCTCGCGCACGGCGGTGCAGGCCTTGATGTCCATCGCGACGCTGGGCGCGAACGAGACCGGCGGCATCCAGGTGTGCAGCTTGATGGCCTTGTAGCCGCGTGCCACGAGCTGACGCGCGAAGTCGGCGTATTCCTCGGGGGTGGACAGGCCGCCTTGGAGTTCGTCCCCGCACATGGTGCTGCCGTAGGCGGGCACCTTGTCGCGGTAGCCGCCCAGCAGCTGGTAGACCGGCACGCCCAGCGTGCGGCCGATGAGGTCGTGCAGTGCGCTGTCGACGGCGCCCAGCGCCCGGTCGGTCAGCTGGCCGGCGCTGCCGCGCTGCCAGTGCTCCAGCTCGCACCAGAGCGTTTCGCGTTGCAGCGCATCGCCGCCCACCAGCACGCGGCGCACGAATTGGTTCAGCACATGCGGGCGCACCACCTGCGGCGGCGCGAAGCAGTGGCCTTCCACGCCGTCGGTGCTGCGGATGCTCAGCAGCGCCAGGTGGCCCGTGCCCAGCGGGCCGGGGTGGGAGTGGCCGGCGGCGTCGACCGAGCGCCGCGTGGGGTGCGTGAATTCGACGGCGCTCACGCTTTCAATCTTGATCATGGTCTGCAATCTCGTCAGTCGTCTGATGACATGCAGTGTATCCAGCGTTGAGGTCTGTGCCAGTGTTTCAAGGGAAAACCACGATGAAATCGAGAATGTGTGCGTGAAACAAGGTCGGACGACCTGCCTATACTGACATCAGTCGTCTGATGAGTTGGGCGACGCAAGAGATGCCTGTCATGACCAACACCACCACCTCATCTGCCAGTGCCCGCCCGCCCAGCCTGTCTCAGCGCGTCGTCGACGGCCTGTCGGAGCGCATCGCCAGCGGCGCACTGAAGCCGGGTGACCGCGTGCCCACCGAGCCGGTGCTGATGCAGGAGTTCGGCGTCAGCCGCAGCGTCGTGCGCGAGGCCGTGTCGCGCCTGCAGGCCAGCGGGCTGCTGCGCACGCAGCAGGGCGTGGGCAGCTTCGTGCTGCCGCCGCAGGTGCGGCTGCCGTCGCTGCAGCAGGTGGCGGGCGCGGAGCTGAAGCTGCAGCAGAAGTTGGCCATGCTGGAGTTGCGCCTGAGCCTGGAGCCCGAGGCCGCCGCGCTGGCCGCCCAGCGGCGCACGCCCGAACAGTTGCGCGCGATGGAGCAGGCGCTGGACGACTTCGACACCCAGCACACGACGGGCGAGGGCACGGCCGAGGCGGACTTCCGCTTCCACGAGCTGATCGCCCAGGCCACCGGCAACGAGTATTTCTCGCACGTGCTGCGCACGCTGGGCAACGCCACCATGCCGCGCCAGGCAGCGGCCCGCCGCAGCAGCGCCGGCAACAGCTCGAAGGCGGCGCGCTTCGGCGAGTCGTCGCCCGAGCTGCGGCCGGGCAAGGAGATCACGGCCCAGGAGCACTGGGCCGTGCTGGAGGCCATCCGCCGCGGCGACGCCGCCGGCGCGCGGGCGGCCATGTTCATGCACCTCAACAACAGCCGCGAGCGCATGAAGACCGCGAGCCGCTGACCCGCCCCCGGGGCCCAGGCACGCAGAGGCCACGCCCCACCCAGCCCATCACAGGAGACAAGACATGCACCACCCCCGCCGCCCCTCGGGCGCCCGCCCCAGCGCGATCGCGCTCGCGCTGATGAGCCTGGCCGGCACGCCCGTGCTGGCGCAGGAGCCGGAGCGCGCCGTCATCGAGCGCGTGGAGGTCACCGGGTCCATCATCCGGCGCTCCATCAATGACGAGGCGGCGCTGCCGGTCACGTCGATGAAGGCGACCGAGCTCAGCGCCCGCGTCAACACCGAGCTCAAGGACATGATGCTGGAGCTGCCGCAGGCCAACTCGCTCGGCACCAATGCCGGCACAGCCGGGCCCATGACCAGCCTGCGCGGCTTCGGCCCCATGCGCACGCTGACGCTGCTGAACGGCCGCCGCCTGGCCAAGGAGCCGCTGACCAACCAGTACGTCAGCGTCAACGTGATGCCGCGCATGGCGATGAGCCATGTGGACATCTTGCGCGACGGCGCCTCGTCCAGCTACGGTTCCGACGCGATGGGCGGCGTGCAGGCCTTCTACACGCTGCCGGCCTACACCGGTGTGGGCATCAAGGTGGAGGCCATGCAGCCCGAGCGCTCGGGCGGTGGCGCCACGCGGGCGCTGGGCCTGATTGCCGGCGTGGGGGACCTGGCGCAGGACCGCTGGAACGTGTATGCCGCGTTCGACATCCAGAAGCGCGAGGAGCTGCCCCGCTCGGCACGGCCCGAGCTGACGGACGGCTCGGCGCTGACGGCGCTGGGCATCAGCACGGCGCCGGGCCTGGGTGCGGCCGCAACGCCGGGCAACTTCACCGATCCGACCAACCCGACCGCGTCGCTGCGCACGGTGCGCCACAACCCGATGTATGCGGCGGGCTGCCTGCCGCCGTACTCGGTGCCCAGCACCTCGGGCGGCCGCCAGACCTGCTTTCTGGATGCCAACACCCAGTACACGACCTTCAGCAACCGCAACGGCATCCTGAACTTCTACGCGCAGGGCAAGCTGCAGCTGCCGGGCGACCACCTGCTGACGGCCGAGTTCAACCACAGCCAGTACGAGGTCGACCAGTACAACAACCCCGCCGCGCCCACGGTGCGCCTGACCAGCACCCATCCCTACTACCCGGGCAATGGCAAGGTGCCGGCGGTGGCCGGGCTGAACCTGGCTGGCCGGCCCATCGACGTGCTGTGGTCGGTGGCGGACGCCGGCGCGCGCATCCGCAATGACGTGCACAGCAATGACCGCCTGGTGCTGACCGCCGAGGGTGCGCTCGGCGGCTGGGACTACCGTGCCGGGCTGAACTACGGGCGTTCGGAGCGCAACACCAAGGCCGGCTCGGGCTGGCTGAAGGTGAGCGGTATCGCCAGCGTGCAGGGCACGACCTCGCGCACGCTGTACCTCGACCCCAAGCTCAACCCCTTCGGCCTGCAGGACGCGGCCGGGCTGGAGCTGCTGGCCGGAGCGTCGCTGGACGGCCGCACACTGCGCCTGCACCGGGCCGAGAACAGCAGCCTGGACGCGACCTTCTCGCGCGCCGTGATGAAGCTGTCCGGCGGCGACATGATGCTGGCCCTGGGCGGCGAGCTGCGCCGCGACACCTGGCGCGCCATCGGCCAGGCCGGCAACGACGTGTCCGCCGCGCTGAACGGCCAGATCGACCTGCTGGGCGGCGACAACCTCGCCAGCGGCGCCACCTCGGCCACCAGCACGCAGATCGGCCGCACCATCACGTCGCTGTATGCCGAGCTGGATGCGCCCATCCGCCGCGACCTGACGCTGAACGCGTCGGTGCGGGGCGACAAGTACGGCGACCTGGGCGAGACCACCGTGAACCCCAAGCTCAGCGCACGTTGGACGCCGCTGAAGAGTCTGGTGTTGCGCGCCTCGGCCAACACTGGCTATCGCGCGCCCAGCCTGCCCGAGATCTACACCAAGGAAACCGAGCGCACGCTGATCCCGGTGTTCAACGACCCGCTGAACTGCCCCACGGTCAACGGCGTGCCGACGGCCAAGGCCGGCTTTGCGCCCGAACTGGTCTGCGGCCTGACCGGCTACAACCAGATCACCAAGGTGCCCAACAACGCGGGCGTGCAGCCCGAGACCTCGCGCAGCCTGACCTTCGGCGCCGGCTTCGAGCCGCTGAAGAACCTGACGCTGACGCTGGACTACTGGCGCACGCAGATCGACGACGTCATCGGCAACCGCGCCATCGACTACATCCTGGCCAACCCGGCCACCTACCCCGGCCTGTACCTGCGCAACGCCGACGGCACGCTGGGCGTGCTGTCAGCCACCGGCTCGCGCGATGCGGTCATCAACACGCCGTCCAACGTCGGCTCGATGCGAGGCGCGGGACTGGACGCGAGCGTCAAGTACGTGGCGCCCAAGCAGGCCTGGGGCACGCTGTCTGGCGGCATCGACATCGCCTACCTGACGCGCTGGGATGCGCGCTCCGAAGGCGTCAACGGCGGCAACTGGGTGTCGGCCCTGGGCTACTACAACGACGTGGTGCCGGTGAACCCGAATGCCGGCCTGTCCAACGCGACGCGCGGCCTGAACAACCGCTGGCGCCACACGGCCCAGGTCGCCTGGCAGGGCGCCGACTGGATGGTGCAGCTGTCCCAGCGCTACCAGAGCAAGATCGTGGACCAGAACCTCGCAGCCGCCACCGGCGCCGGCACCACCGGGCCACGCAACGTGGCCGCCTACTCGCAGTACAACCTGATGGTGAAGTACAGCGGCATCAAGAACGTCAAGCTGTCGCTGGGCGTCAGCAACCTGCTGGACAAGGCGCCGCCGCTGACCAACCACACCGCCTACCGCGGCTACCTCACCAGCGTGGCCGACGTGCTGGGCCGTGCCTATGTGTTGACGGCCGACTACCGCTTCTGAGGCGCCGCACCCGGCCTGCTCTCCCTGGTGTCTTCGAGCCTGTCGTGGCCTGCCACGGCAGTGCCGGCGAAGGCCTTCACGCCCCGGCTGATGCCGGGGCTTTTTTATGCGCGCAACGAATGGCGGTGCGCCACGGCAAGCTGCGCATGACCAAGAGGTGATATCGCTATCATTTGCTTGTTATTCAAACAACGATGAGGCAAGCATGAGACAAGGCGGGTGTGGATGGCGGCGGGCCGGCGTGGCGCTGGCCGCGGCGATGGCATGTGGCGTGGGCGCGGCGCAGGCTGCCACGCAGGCGCCGGCAGCGATGCCGGCGAGCTTCGACAACCCGGTGCTCAGCGGCTTCGCGTCTGACCCCAGCGTGTGCCGCGCGGGGGAGGACTTCTACCTCGTCACCAGCACCTTCGAGTACCTGCCGGGCCTGCCGGTCTACCACAGCCGGGACCTGGTGCACTGGCGCCTGATCGGCAATGCGCTGAGCCGCGAAAGCCAGCTCACGTTCGTGGGCCGCAAGAGCTCGCAGGCCATCTTCGCGCCCACCATCCGCTGCGAGGGCGGGCGCTTCTACATCGTCACCACGGATGTGGGCGGCATCGGCAACTTCTTCCTCACGGCGGACAACCCCGCCGGCCCGTGGTCCGACCCCGTGCGCCTGCCCGAGAACGTGTTCGGCATGGACCCGTCCTTCTTCTTCGACGACGACGGCACCGTTTACTACACGCGCCACGGCGGCGGCCGCAACGGCGGCGTCTACCAGGCGCGCGTGGACCTGAAGGCCGGCAAGCTGCTGGAGGAGCCCCGCCTGGTGTGGAGCGGCATGGGTGGCATCTGGCCCGAGGGGCCGCATCTGTACAAGCGCGACGGGTGGTACTACCTCATGATTGCCGAGGGCGGGACATCGTATGACCACCGCATCACCATGGCCCGTTCGCGCTCGCCGTGGGGGCCGTTCGAGCCGCATCCCGACAACCCCATCCTGACGCACCGCCACCTGCCCGAGCACCCTTTCCAGGCGCTGGGCCATGCCGACCTCGTGACCACGCCGCAAGGCGACTGGTGGGCCACGCTGCTGGCCATCCGGCCGCAGGCGGCCGACGGCCAGCGCCACCACCACATCGGCCGGGAGACGCTGCTGTCGCCGGTGCGCTGGCGGGCGGATGGCTGGCCGGTGTTCGGCCAGAACGGCGTGCTGGCCCAGCCGCAGCCCACGGCGGGCCTGCCGGGCTGGCAGCCCTGGCCGGCGCCGCCGGTGCGCGAGCATTTCGCGGCCAATCAACCGCTGCCGCCGCACTGGGCCTTCTTGCGCACGCTGGCCGCGGGCCAGTGGTCGCTGACCGACAAGCCGGGGCGGCTGCGCCTGATCGGCGCGCGCACGGGGCTGGAGGTGGTGGGCACGCCGACATTCGTCGGGCGCCGCCAGGAGCGGCTGAACCAGCGCTTCGCCGCGGAGCTGGACTTCCAGCCGCAGGCCGATGGCGACGCGGCCGGCCTGGCGCTGCGCATGAACGAATCCCACCACGCGCTGCTGCGGGTGACGGGCGCTGACAAGCGCCGCGTCGACTGCGTGCTGCGCACCGGCGGCGAGCCACAGGTGCTGGGGTCGGCGCCCGTGGCCGCGGGCGCGGTGCAACTGCAGGTGCATGCCGATCCGCAGCAGTACCGGCTCAGCTGGCGGCTGGCCGGGCAGGGCGACTGGCAGCCGTTGTGCCGCATTCCCACGCACCGCCTGTCCACGGAGACGGCAACCGGCTTCACCGGCGTCTACCTGGGCCTGTATGCGCTGAGCGGCAGCGCGAAGCCGGCGGTGGCCGACGTGGCCTGGGTGGAGTTCGAGCCGCTGGGACCCTGAGGCTTGGCGGGTGGGCCCGGCGAGGGGCGGGCCCGTCCGGACGGTGGTCGCCGGGTAAACGATAGGACATCGGACAACGGACAAGACTAGACTGAAATGATTGCGATACCAATGTTGTGTTGGTCTACCAGCAATCACGGCGTGGCCGTCCGGCTGCACCCAGTCAAGCAGAGACCCCGACACGGGGCCAACCAGGAGACAAGAGTGAACCAGTCCCTCATGGGTGTCGGTCAGCGGCGCCTGCGCGCGGCGCGCGATGTTTTCGCAACCACCACGCTGGCCGGCATGATTGCCATTGCCTATGCGCAAGGTGTGCAGCCCCCGGCCGCCGCGGCCTCCGCACCCAAGCCGGCAGCCGCCAAGACCAGCACGCTGGACACCGTGACGGTGACCGGCTATCGCAGCTCGCTGGCCAATGCCGCGCGCGAGAAGCGCGACGACATCGGCCTGAGCGAGACGGTGTTCGCCGAGGACATCGGCAAGTTCCCGGATTCCAGCATCGCCGACTCGTTATCCCGTGTGCCCGGTGTGCGCGTGAACCGCGCCACCATCGACGGCGAGGGCCTGAACATCTCCATCCGCGGCATGGGCGCCAACTTCACGCGCGTGCTGCTGAACGGCGCGCCCATGGCGTCGGCCTCGGCCGGCCACTGGGGCGGCACCATCAGCGCCAACCGCGAGGTGGACATGGATTTCCTGCCGTCGGAGCTGTTCCGCAGCGCGACGGTCTACAAGAGCCAGCGCGCCAGCGTGCTGGAGGGCGGCATCGCCGGCACCGTGGACATGCGCAGCGTGCGCCCGTTCGACAAGCAGGGTTTCCGCTCGGCGTTCACCGTCAGCGGCAACTACCGTGACCAGGTCGGCAAGTGGAGCGACACCGGCTCGGCGCTGGTCAGCAACACCTGGCGTCACAACACGCTGGGCGACTTCGGTGTGCTGGTCGGCGCGGCCTGGGGCAACACCAGCTACAAGACCACCGGCTTCCAGACGGTGGACATGCGCAACTTCCAGCTCAAGTCCTTCCAGGCGCTGGCCAGCGACAACCCCAACAACACCGGCGGCGGCTCGCAGTCCACGCCCGACACGGTGCCCTCGGGCCTGGCGCTGGATGCGCTGCCGGCCTATGCGCGCTCCATCCTCGTGCCCGGCGCGCAGATCAACCGCAACATGCTGCTGGCGCTGAACCCCGGCGCCAGCATCAAGCAGATCGACAACGGCCTGATGGGCCGTCTGGGCCGCCACCTCAGCTACGAAGGCGAGCGCGAGCGCGCCAGCGGCATCGTCAGCCTGCAGTGGCGCCCCAACGAGAAGTGGGACGTCTACCTGGACATGATGGGCGCCGAGAAGTCCAACAAGATGGTCTACAACGCGATGAACGCCGGCACCCGCGCGAACACGCCCATCCCCATCGGCATGGAGTTCGACCGCAGCGACTGCACCACCGGCTGCGTGCTGACCAAGGCCACCTTCGCCAACACCTTCTGGTCGCTGGAGTTCCGGCCCATGGAGGAGAAGACGAAGTTCTGGAGCTTCAACCCCGGCTTCGAGCTGCGCCCGAGCGATGACCTGACGGTCGACGCCCATGTCAACGTGACCTACAGCGACTTCTACCGTGACATGCCCACGGTGCTGCTCGCCACGCGCTCGCCCAACTCCGTCATCACCTACGACAACTCCCGCGTCGGCGAACTGCCGCGCTACAGCAGCAACCTCAACATCAACGACCCGGCCAACTTCGGCTGGTACCAGGCTGGCCAGGGCCTGTCGGGCCTGCGCATGGATCTCTACGACCGCCGCAACACCACCAACGGCTTCCGTGCCAACGCCAAGTACGGCGACGAGATGTTCAACATCAAGGCCGGCGTGGCCTATGACGACATCGAGCGCCGCTACCGCAGCTACGGCGTGGCGGACGCGTGGATGAACGTCGCCTGTGGCGGCAACATGAACTACCGCTTCTTCGCGCCCAACACCCAGCTGCGCCAGCCGGGCTGCGACGGCCGCACCACCACTGGCGTCATGGCCGATGCCGCCACCGCCTATCCCGGCTTCGGCCGCGGCTCCAGCACCGGCGCGCCGGCGTTGGCCTACCTCGGCTCGGTTGTGCCCAACGCCAAGGTGCCGGAGTACGCGATGGCGTCCAGCCAGGGCTTCATCACCGTCAACTGGGACAAGTTCGCCAAGGACACCGATTACGCCTACTTCCGCGACAACATCCGCCGCGGCTTCAACAACGGCAGCGGCGGCTACATCCGTGAAGAGGTGTACGGCGCCTACGCCGAGGCCACCGGCATCCTGAAGCCCTTCGGCCGCACGCTGCGCTACAACGCCGGCCTGCGCCTCACCGAGACGCAGCAGACCATCGGCGAGGTCGTCGCCCAGGCCGACCCGCGCAACACCGGCATCGGCAATGGCGGCCAGTACGACAACATCGCCGTCTGGAACTACGAGTCCACGGTCTACACCAACCTGCTGCCGTCTTTCTCGCTGGCCTACAACATCACGCCCAGCCTGATCGCGCGGGCCTCGGGCTCCAAGTCCATGACGCGGGCCAACCCGGCCGACCTGCGCCAGACGCGCCTGACCATCGGTGACCAGGGCGCGCGCCAGGGCAACCTGACCAACCCCAAACTGTCGCCGTTCAAGTCCAACAACTTCGACCTGGCGCTGGAGTACTACATGAGCCGCGAGGCCTATGTGGCGCTGAGTGCCTTCGGCAAGGACCTGACGGGCCGCCCCGCCAACCGCATCGTCAGCTACACGCTGGCGCAGCTGGACGCGCTGTACGGCACCGTGGGCCTGACCGACGCGCAGAACCAGTCGGTGCTGGCCAGCGGCGGGCGTGACCGCCACCTCGTCGAGATCACCGAGCCCTTCAACATCAGCGCCAAGCTGAAGGTGCGCGGCGCAGAGCTGACCTGGCAGCAGCCGCTGGACTTCCTGCCGGTCAAGGGCTTCGGCTTCACGGCCAACTACACCTACACCAAGCAGACCGACACGCTGCCCAACGCGCTGCCGGTGGCCGGTGTGCCGCCGCGCACCGACAACCTGACGCTGTACTACGAGCGCGACGGCTACAGCCTGCGCGTCTCGCGCCAGCACCAGGCCGAGCACATCGTCGGTTCCAGCGTGGGCCTGTCCACGCCGGGTGCCTACATGTGGACGACGGCGCGCACGCAGTACGACGCATCAGCCGGCATCAACTTCAAGCAGGCGTTTGGCTTCAAGTACGACACCAGCCTGAACCTCAGCGTCTGGAACGCCACCGACGCGATCAGCCGCACGTGGGTGCAGTTCCCGGGCGCCACGTTCGACGAGTACAAGCCGGGCCCCAGCTACAACGTGTCCATGCGCGTGGCCTTCTGAGGCGGGCTGCGCGAGTTTGCCGGCGCCTGGGGCGCCGGCCTCTGGTGCCCTCGGTGGGGCTTGGGCCGGCTGCAACGCCGGCTTTTTTTCGTGGCATGCGGGCCGGGAATGTCAGGAACCAGGCCTGTTTTTCCTTGTGTGTCCTCGTGGTCGCCGGGGCTTTGCTGGCGGCCCCGGCGGGCGCCGCGCAGCCGCACGCGCGGGCAGCAACCCGGCGCTGCGTGACGTGTTCACCGCCGACCCGGCGCCGCTGGTGGTGGGCGACACCGTCTACCTCTACGTGGGCCAGGACGAGGCCAAGGGCAGCGAGTTGTTCACCATGCATCGCTGGCTGGCCTATTCCTCGCGCGACCTGAAGCACTGGACGCCGCATGGCCCGGTCATGCAGGCCACCGACTTCCGCTGGGCCGTGCGAGACGCCTGGGCTGCGTAGGTCGCAGCGCGGCGGCCGCTACTACCTCTACGCCACCGTGCAGCATGACGACAGCGCCCCGGGCAAGGCCATCGGCGTGGCCGTGGCTGACCACCCGCCCGGCCCGTTCAAGGACGCACGCGGCAGCGCCCTCGTCACCGACGCCACCACGCCCAGCCCCAACAGCTGGAACGACATCGACCCCACGGTCTTCATCGACGACGACGGCAGCGCCTGGATGGCCTGGGGCAACCCGGCGCTCTACCTCGCCCGGCTCAAGCCGAACATGACCGAGCTGGACGGCCCCATCGAGAAGATCGCGCTGCCCAACTACACCGAGGGGCCCTGGCTGTCCAAGCGCCGCGGCCTGTACTACCTGACCTATGCGTCCATGGCCCACCAGGGCCTGTGGGAGCACCTGTCCTACGCCACCGCGCCCAGCGTGCGCGGTCCCTGGACCTACCGCGGTGAGCTCACTGGCACCGCGCGCAACAGCTACACCATCCACGCCGGACTCATCGACGACTTCCGGGGGCACTCCTACCTCGTTTATCACAACGCCGCGCTGACGCTGCCGGACGGCCAGACCGGCGCCCTGGGGCGGCGCTCCGTGGCGCTGGAGTACCTGCACGACCTGGAAGACGGCACGCTGCTGCCGGTGGCGCAGACCGAGGCTGGCGTGAGCGGGCCGGCCACCCCGCCGCCCGCCCGGCCGGCAGTGCCGGACCACGGCCGCAGCGACCCGCGGCTGCGGGAGGGCCAGTTCATCACCGGCTACCCGTCAGCCTGGCGCGGCGAGGTCCGGCTGGCCTCGGTGCGCTCGCCCTTCGAGCAGGCACCCGAGCCCTGGGGGTTCAATAGTCATGGCGGGGCGGCCCGCCTGGCCCAGACCTTCGTGCCAGGCGCCGATTTCACGCTGGGCCGCATCAGCCTGTATGCGGGCGACGGGCAGGGCACATCCGCCACCGCGCCGCTGCGGCTGGCGCTGCTGGACCTGGGGCCTGCCCGGGCCGATGCCGACAGCCTGGGCAGCGGCGCCGAGCTGCTGGGCGGCGGGGATGGTCTCGCGCTCGCCTACCAGCCGCAAGGTGCCGGCCTGCTGGAGCTGACGCTGGCGGGTGGCCCGCCGGTGCAGCTGAAAGCTGGCCGCCGCTACGCGCTCGAACTGCGCGGCCCGCGTGGCGCGCTCAGTTGCTATCTGCGCGCCAGCCGTGGCGATGCCTATCCCGAGGGCGCAGCCTACCTGGACGGCCGGCGCTTCCACGACAAGCAGGGCTGCACGGCCGACGTTGCCTTCGCACTGCACGACGCCGCGCCGCGAGGCCCGTGGCCAACGCGTTCAGTCGGCCGGCGGCCGGTCGCTGAACTGCACGCTGTCCACGTCCAGGTGGCCGCCCGCGCGGCTCGGGTTGAAGCAGAACAGCGCCACCTGCGGGCCCTGGAAGGTGCCGGTGCGCCAGTCGTAGATCAGCTCGAATTCGTCGCCCAGTGGCTGCGCCTGCGAGCCGTCCAGCCAGGACAGCCGCCCGCGTGCGCGCCTGAAGTCCATCTCCAGTCGCAGCGTCACGCGGCTGGCCGCCAGCGGCACGGCCGGGCCGGGCAGGGCGGTGGCGTCCTGGCTGTCGCCGTGGTCGATCAGGGTGTGGCGCTGCAGCGAGAGGCTGCCGTCCGCCGCCCGCACGGCGGCGATGCCGGCGTTCACCTTGCCCAGCGTGCCCAGGCCGCAGCGGTCGCCGGCGGCCAGGCCGCGCAGGTCCAGCTGCGCGTCGGCACGGCTGTACGGGCCCTGGCCCTTCTGCGTCAGCGTGTTGCGCGCGGTCCAGAAGCTGCGCGCCGTCGTCGCTTTCAGGCGCAGGAAGCCCGGCCGCTCGGTCAGCGACCAGCGCGTGTCGTCGGGGTTGTGGTTCCACGCCCATTGCAGGCCGAGCTGCGGCGCGTCGAAGCTGTCCGACGTGGCCGGCGCGGCGCGGGGCCGGCCCTGCACCGGCTTGCGCGCGATGGCCGGCACGCGGCCGGGCGCCTCGGGCGTGCCCCACACGGGCCAGTCGTCGCGCCAGAAGATGGGGCTGAAGTTGGTGACGCGGCCGATGGCCGGCCGGTCCTGCATGACGAAGCCCCACCAGCGACCGTCCGCCAGGTCCACGATGGCGCCCTGGTGGCCGCCGGTCTCGGCGCTGTTGATGGACGGGATGGTTTCCCACGGGCCGGTGAGCGCGCGGGCGCGCGAGATCGTCATCGCCAGCCGGCGGGGCACGGCGTTGAACAGGTAGATCCAGTCGCCACGGCGGATCAGCTTGGAGCCCTCGGCGCCGGGGATGTGGTGGATCTGGCGCGCCTCGGTCACGCGGGTGAGGTCCGGGCTCAGCGACAGCAGCGTCACGGTGCCGTCGCTGCCGATGGCGGTGGCGATGTAGGCGCGGCCGTCGGTGTCGAAGAACAGCGCCGGGTCGAAGGCTGCGCGGTCCAGCGTGTGGCAGCGCCACGGGCCGGCCACCTGCGCGGCGCGGCACAGTCGCGTGTGCTGGCCCACCACAGTGAACGCCACGATGAACTCGCCCTGGTGGAAGCGCAGGCTGGGCGCGTACACGCCGCGCCGGTAGACGTTGCCGCCGTCCAGGTTGAAGGCCGGCCCGCCGGGCAGGCGCGGCAGCACATGGCCGGCGATGGTCCAGTTGACGAGGTCGCGCGAGTGCAGGATGCGCAGGCCCGGCGCGTTCGCGAAGGTGGTGGTGGCGAAGTAGAAGTCTTCGCCGACGCGGATGACGTCGGGGTCCGGGTAATCGGCGTTCAGCGGCGGGTTGGTGTAGGTGCCGTCGCCGTTGTCGGCCTGCCAAGCGCTGGCGAGCGGAGCGGCCAGCACAGCTGCTGCGAGGGCGGCAGCCATCAGCGACCGGGCGATGCCGGTGAGCCGCATGGACATCATGGAAGGTTGTCCTTCAGGTAGATCTCGATGCGCGGCGGCGTGGCGTCGGCGGGCGGCGCCTGGCGCGCCAGCCGGGCCAGCGCCCAGCGGCAGGCGAGTTGCGTCTGCTGCGCGGCCGATTGCCCGATGACCGCGCTCGCAGTGCCGTCCTGCAGTGCCGCGCGGGTGTGCGGCGTCAGCTCGTGGCACACCCAGGCCAGGCCGCTGCCCTGCAGTGCCCCGTGCAGCCCGTCGTCGCCAGCCTCGATGCTGTACAGCCCCACCAGCGCCGGCTGCTCGGCGCGCAGCTGCGCCAGCAGCGCCCGCGCCAGCTCGGGCCGCCCGCCCGACACGCGCGGTGCCAGCAGTTCGAGCCTGTCCTGCTCGGGTGCCATGCGCTCCTGGAACCCGGCCAGGCGCTGGGCCTGGCCCAGCAGCGCCGGCGAGCCCAGCAGGATGCCGATCTGGCCCGCACGCCCCGCGAGGCTGCGGCTGAGCAGCGCAGCGGCGGTGCGCCCGGCGGCCTGGTGGTCGATGCCGACGAAGTGCTGGCGGGCCGCTGCTGCGATGTCGGACGCCAGCGTGATCACGCAGGTGCCGTCGCCGGCCATGCGCGCGACCGCGTCACGCACGGCCGGCGCGTCGGCCAGCATCAGCACCACCGCGTCGTACTGCCCGCGCAGCCGGCGCACGGCGGCCGCCGCAGCCGCCGGCGCGGCCGCGTCGGTCGTGCGCACATCGACCCGCGTCTGCTGCGCCGCCAACCAGGGTGCCAGCGCCTGCAGCGCCTCGCGCACCTGCGCCACGAAGGGGCCGGCCCCGGTGGGCAGCAGAAAGCACAGCAGCCAGCAGCGCTCGCGGGGCTGCGCCGCCGTGGCTGCGTCGCTGCGCATCGCCAGCAGCGACGCCGCGGCCTGCACGCGCTGCAGCGTCCGCGTGCTGACGCCCGGGCGCCGGTTCAGCGCCCGGTCCACCGTGGCCAGGCTGACGCCGGCCTCGCGAGCGACGGCGTCCAGTCGCGCCCGCAGCACCGGGCGTGGGCGCGGCGCTGGCGGCATCCCGGCTTCGGTCAACTTCATGAGCAGTGTGGTCCTGACGTCATTGGTATCGCTATCATATTTGTCGACCAAACCACACTGTTTGGTGTTTTCCCAGGCGATGGACAGACCGGAACGCCGTTGAGAGCGATACCGGCAACGATCAGGAGACTCCCATGTTTCGCACCCTCGGGCGGCGCCTCGCCGCCGGTCTGGCCCTGAGCCTGATGGTCGTGCTGCCGGCCCTCGCACGCGAGCGCATCGAGCTGGCCGCCGGCTGGCGCTTCCAGCGCGGCGACCCGGCCGGCGCCACGGCGCAGCTGATGTACGACCTGCGGCCGGAGGTGACCGCCTCGGCCGACGGCAAGGTGGCCGACGCGCGCCCCGACGAAGCCGTCAAGGCCATGGCCGGCGCGCCGGGCCGTGTGCTCAAGCCCTGGATCCTGCCCAGTGCGAACCCCTTCATCCGCGACCCGGCGAAGCGCCACCGCCGCCCCGAGGGCCACCCCGGCAGCGAGGTGGATTACGTGCGCCCGGGCTTTGACGACAGCGGCTGGCAGGCCGTCACGCTGCCGCACGACTGGGCCATCGCCGGGCCCTTCCTGGAGACCGGCCCTTATGGCGGCATGGGCCGGCTGCAGACCTGGGGGCCGGTCTGGTACCGCCGCGCGCTGGACATCCCGGCCAGTGACCGAGGCCGCTCGCTGTTCCTGGACGTGGATGGCGCGATGTCGCATGCGACCGTCTGGCTCAACGGCCGCCTCGTGGGCGGCTGGCCCTATGGCTACAACTCCTTCCGGCTGGACCTGACGCCCTGGGCCCGCCCTGGCGAGGCCAACCAGCTCGTCATCCGCCTGGACAACCCGCCCGAGTCGGCCCGCTGGTACCCGGGCGCCGGGCTGTACCGCAGCGTCTGGCTGACCAAGACCGCCCCGGTGCATGTGGCCCACTGGGGCACGACGGTGACGACGCCGCAGGTGTCGCCCGAGCGGGCCACCGTCGCGGTGCGCGTGCAGGTCGACAACGACGGCGCCCGCGCCGCCACCGTGGACGTGCTCACCGAGCTCTACGCCCTGGGTGCCGACGGCCGCCCCGAGGGCCGCGCCGTCGCCCGTGTGCGCCAGCGGGGCCTGGCCGTGCCAGCGAGCGGGCACGGCGAGCTGACCGCCACGCTGCACGTTCCCCGGCCGCGGCTGTGGGGGCCGGCGCCGCAGCAGCAGCCGCACCGCTACGTGGCCGTCACGCGGCTGCTCGCGTCGGCCGGCGAGGTGGACCGGCATGAAACGCCATTCGGCATCCGCACGCTGCGCTTCGATGCCAACACCGGCCTGCACGTCAACGGCCAGCCGGTGAAGCTGCAGGGCGTCAACCTGCACCACGACCTGGGCGCCTTGGGCGCCGCCTTCAACCTGCGCGCCGCCGAGCGGCAGCTGCAGATCCTGCAGGCCATGGGCGCCAACGCCATCCGCCTGGCGCACAACCCGCCGGCGGCCGAGTTCCTGGACCTGTGCGACCGCCTGGGGCTGCTGGTGGTGGACGAGATCTTCGACAGCTGGGAGCGCAAGAAGACGCCGCTGGACTTCCACCTCATCTTCCCGGACTGGCACGAGCCCGACCTGCGCGCCATGCTGCGCCGCGACCGCAACCACCCATCCATCGTCATGTGGAGCATCGGCAACGAGGTGGGCGAGCAGTACACCGGCGCCGAAGGTGCTGCCGTGGCGCGCCGCCTGCACGCCATCGCTCGCGAGGAAGACCCGACGCGCCCCACCACCACGGCGATGAACTTCGCCAAGGCCGACATGCCGCTGCCCGCCGAGGTGGACGTCATCAGCCTCAACTACCAGGGCGAGGGCATACGCCAGGACCCCGAGTTCATCGGCACCGACCGCATCCGCACGCCGCCGCAGTACCCCAACTTCCGCGCAGCCTTCCCCGGCAAGCTCATTCTCAGCAGCGAGACGGCTTCGGCCTTCAGCAGCCGCGGCGTTTATCACTTCCCTGTCACGCCCGCGCAGAGCTCCATCACGCGCGACGGCCGCGGCGGCGACTCGGCCGCGCGGCAGGTCAGCGGCTACGAGCTGTATGCGGTGGACTTCGGCTCGTCCGCCGACAAGGTGTTCAAGGCGCTGGACGCCCACCCCTTCGTCGCCGGCGAGTTCGTCTGGACCGGCTTTGACTACCTCGGCGAGCCCACGCCCTACTACGCGGCGCGCAGCTCCTACTCCGGCATCGTCGACCTCGCCGGTTTCCCCAAGGATCGCTACTGGCTCTACCAGTCGCGCTGGCGGCCCGAGCTGCCCATGGCCCACCTGCTGCCGCACTGGACCTGGCCCGAGCGGGTCGGACAGGTCACGCCTGTGCACGCTTTCACCAGCGGCGACGAGGCCGAGCTGTTTCTGAACGGCCGCTCGCTGGGCAAGCGCAAGAAAGGCCCAGGCGAATACCGGTTGCGCTGGGACGACGTGATCTACGAGCCCGGCACGCTGACGCTGCAGGCCTACAAGGCCGGCCAGCCTTGGGCCACCGCCAGCGTCGCCACAGCCGGCGCCGCGACGCGTCTGGCGCTGCAGGCCGACCGCGGCACCATCGCCGCCGACGGCAGCGATCTCAGCTTCGTCACGCTGCGCATCACCGACGCGCAAGGCCGCACCGTGCCGCGCGCCGACGCGCGCATCCGCTTTCATCTGGACGGCCCGGGCGACATCGTCGCCACCGACAACGGCGATGCGACCAGCTTCGAGGCCTTCCCGTCGCTGAGCCGTCGCGCGTTCAGCGGCCAGGCGCTGGCCATCGTCCGCGGGCGTGCCGGCGTGGCGGGCCGGCTGCTCGTGCGCGCCGAGGCCGACGGGCTGGCGCCGGCGGAGGTCGCGATCACCACGCAGCCGAAGTAGAGCCGCCGCGCACTCGATGCTCCGGCGTGACGCGTCCGTCGGAGCTCGCTCTGTTCATGCCTATCTAACGAGTTCACAACGCGGCATCATCAATCAGCAGGATGCAGGCCGCCAACTGACTGGGCAGGATGCAGCGCATGGACACCCCTGAAGCCCCCGACGCCGCTGCAGAGCCATCGGCTCCCGCAGCAGGATCTGCCGCAGCCACGAGCCCGTCGGAAGCCACCACGGAGCCTGACGTCGCCGCGGCGCCTGCCCATGTTCTCTCCATGGAAGCTGCCGAGAACGCCGTAGCCGCTGCCGATGCATCGGTGGCCCAGGTGGTGCAACAGCTCTCTCAATCGGCTTGACGATTGGCCTGCAAAGCCAGTGGCGAGCGTGTGTTAGTCCCTCAAGAAGGATAGGAATCACATGGCCTTCCCAACCGCAGTCAACAGCCAGATCACGGACGCCGTGACGCAATCCAACGTCAAGGTGCTGGGCGACGCGCCCGCCATGGCGATGGGCAATCTCTACCAAGCCACCGCACAGGCCCTGGCAAACGCTGCCCACAATGCCACTGCGGCGCAGCAGCAGGGCAATGAGATCGCCCAGGCGGTGACCACCCGCTGTGTCCAGGTGCTGCTGGGCGGCGCTGCCGACAAGGTGTGATCCATGGCCTTCCCAACCTCTGTCAATGATCAGATCACCGACGCCGTCACGCAGGCCAATGTCCAGGTCCTGAGCGACGCCGCGGCGGCATCGATGGGTGCCCTCTACCAGGCCACGGCCGAGGCGCTCGCGCTGGCGGCGCAGAACGCTTCCAGCCAGCAGCAGCTCGGCACCAGCCTTGCACAGGCGGTCACCACACGCGCCATCACCACCCTGCTGGGCGCTGCGGCATCGAAGTCATGACCGAGGAAGCTGCGGCCACCAACGATCAGGTCGTTGATGCGATCCAGCAGGTCAACGACCTGCTGCGCGGCAGCCGGCAACTTTTCGCCGCCGGCGCCGCCTACCAGGCGCTCTCCCATGCGCTGAGCCTAGCCATGCACAACGCAGTTCAGCAGCAGCAGCACAGCTTCACGCTGCGCTGCGCGATGACCACGGCTGCCGCCACCGCCCTGTTGGACGGTCGCACGGAACAGGCCGAGGCCGTGCTGAAGCTGGCCGAATCACCGCTGATGAACCCCGGCATCGACGTGCAGATCAATGCACTCCATGCCGTGGTGGTGAGCTTGCGCGACGAGATCGAGAAGACCCTCGCGGCGGTGCCGGAAGCTGCCGCTGAGCCGACTACTTCCACCGCTTGAAGAGGCGCGTCGGGACGGCGCGCAACGGCGGGGCATCTTCGTCCAACAGGCCCGGCAATCGGCTTCAGGAAAGGGCGGTGCTGTCGCGGCAGCCGTTCATGGCGCTGGTGCAACGGCCAGCATACGCATGGGCAACCCACCACGGCCGGACGTCGCACCTGGGCGCTCACTGTGGGTACTTCTTCCCCGCCGTCTCCAACGCCCAGTCATCGCTGCGCGCCGGTGCCGCCGGCAGACCGTCGCCGCCGACGAGGTTGGACTCGCTCGGGTTGTCCATCCACGCGTAGCGGGCCGCCACCGGTGCAGCCACGGCCGGGTTGCTGAGGACGACGGCGTCGCCCTCGATGCGGGCCGTCGCGGGCACGAACTTGCGGTCGGCGCCTGCCAGCACGAAGCCGCGCAGCGCCTCGCCGGCCAGCGCCGGGCGCAGGCCGCCGCCGGTGTGCTTGAAGCGCAGCCACAGCTCGGCGCCGCGCACCTCGCTGCCGGCCAGCACGGGGCCGGTGGCGGGCGCGGTGCGCAGGCCCAGGTCGTGCAGCGCCAGGCCGGCCAGGCGTTGGCCCAGCGTGCGCTTGTTGCGGGGGTGGATGTCGTTGGCGTCGCCCACGTCGATGGCGACCGCCATGCCGGTGTTCGGTAGCTTGAGCGCCTGGGCCTGGGCGTCACGCAGCTCGGCCCAGCCGCCGTGGCCGGGGCGGTTGTTCTGCAGCGGCAGGAAGGACGCGAGCTGCACGAAGTAGAAGGGCAGCTGCGGCTGGCCGAACTGGCGGCGCCAGTCCTGGATCAGCGCCTGAAAGCCGCCTGCGTAGGCGGCCGCGCGGCCCGTGTTGCTCTCGCCCTGGTACCAAAGCACGCCGCGAAAGGCCAGGCCTTGCAGCGGTGCGATGAGGCCGTTGTGCGCGAGCGTGGGCGCGTCGTTGGCGGTGGGGCCGTTGGCCACGCTGACCTGCTCCACACGGGCGCGCCAGGCGCCGGCCAGCGGTACGGGGCCGGCGGCGGTGTCCAGCCGCAGCGAGGCGGCGTCGCCGTGGATGCTGCCGCCGCCGCCGGTGTCGGTCACGCGCACGGCGATCCAGTTGTCCCCGGCGCGCAGCAGGCCGGCGGGAACGGTGTAGCGGCGCGGCTGGTCGTAGCCGCACTGGCCGCCCACCTTCTGGCCGTTGACCCAGACCTCATCGCAGTCGTCCACCTTGGCGAGATGCAACTCGGCGGCACCACCGGCCTGGGCGGCGCTGAGCGTGACCGCCCGGCGCAGCCAGACGATGCCGTCCAGGTCGGCCAGGCCCTGGCCTTCCCACACACCGGGCGCCTGCAGCTGGGGCCAGGCGCCGTCCAGCGCGCGGGCGGCATGCCAGCCTGCAGCGTCGGCGGCGGCCAGGGGCAGGCCGGGCTGCCAGCTGGCCACGCGGGCCTGCAGGCGCTGGCGCAGCGCCTGGGCGAAGCCGGCGTTGTCGCTAGGCAGGTCCTTGACGAAGGGGGCGAGCGTGGCGTCGGCGAGCACGGCGTCGCGGCGCATCCAGGTCTCCAGGTGCGAGCCGCCCCAGGCCGTGTTGACCAGGCCGATGGGCACGCCCAGCGTGGTCTGCATCTGGCGCGCGAAGTGGTAGCCCACCGCGCTGAACTCGGCCACCTTGCCGGCCTCGGCCACCACCCAGCGCGCAGGCGCGATGTCTGCTTCGGGCCGCAGGCTGGCGCGCAGCGGCACACGCAGTTGGCGCAGCTGGGCGTTCTGCGGCGACGCGATCTCCTGCGCGCCGGTGTCGGTGGCCGCGAGCGGCCACTCCATGTTGGACTGGCCGCCCAGCAGCCAGACGTCGCCGATCAGCAGGTCGCGGCGGCTGGCTTCGCCGTCGCCGCTGACGCGCAGTTGGTGCGGGCCGCCGGCCTGCAGCGCCGGCAAGTGGGCGGTCCAGCGGCCATCGGCGCCGGCCTGGGCCTTGGCCTGCCGGTCGGCCAGGCTGACGGTCAGCGTGCGGCCGGGCGTGGCCCAGCCCCAGATGCGGATGGGCTGGTCGCGCTGCAGCACCATGTGGTCGCCGAACACCTGCGCCAGGCGCACCTCGGCCTGGGCGGTGCCGGCCAGCAGGGTGAGCAGGGCGGGCAGCAGCAGCCGGCGCAGCGGCGAGGTGGGCGGGGTCATCGGGGTGTCTCCTGGTGTTCTTTAATGGGGCGCAGGCGCGGATGCGCGGCATTGTGCGGGTTGCCGTCAGCCCGGGGCGTTAGTGGATTCGCGGCCGAGCGATGACGACTTGCGGCCTTGCGATGCGGCTTCGGGGATCGGGTCACTCAGCCGCGTGGGTTGTGGCTTTCCCGAGACCCAGGGAAACCCGTCCGGGGCAACGCTCGGGGACTGCCTAGAATTTGCTGCACTGCACAGGAGACTCCCGCATGGCGACTGCCCGCAAGAAAGCGGCAAGTACCGATGACACCGCCGCCCCCGAAACCAAGGCCGGGCTGCGCATCCTCAAGAAGTACCCCAACCGCCGGCTCTACGACACGCAGACCAGCAGCTACATCACGCTGGCTGATGTGAAGCGCATGGTGCTGGATGGCATCGCCTTCGAGGTGCATGACGCCAAAACCCACGAGGACCTGACCCGCGCCATCCTGCTGCAGATCATCCTGGAGGAGGAGACCGGCGGCGTGCCGATGTTCTCCACCAACTCGCTGGCCCAGATCATCCGTTTCTACGGCGGGGCCATGCAGGGCGTGATGGGCGGGCTGCTGGAGCGCCAGATGCAGGCCTTCACCGACATGCAGCAGCGCTTCACCGAGCAGACGCCGGGTTCGCCCTTCAGCCCCGACGCCTGGACCGGCCTGATGGGCGGCTACGCGGAGCAGTCCAAGACGCTGATGAACCAGTGGCAGGAACAGCTCAAGAACGCGGGCGCGATGTTCCCGTTCGGCCCCAAGAAGTAGCCCCGTAGGCCGGCGCGCCCACATCGCCGAAAATACGGCGATGAACGACACGACCACCTCCGTCCCGAAGATCGGCTTTGTCTCGCTCGGCTGCCCGAAAGCGCTGACCGACAGCGAGCTGATCCTCACCCAGCTCCGCGCCGAGGGCTACGAGACCTCCAAGACCTTCGCCGGGGCCGACCTGGTGATCGTCAACACCTGCGGCTTCATCGACGACGCCGTCAAGGAAAGCCTGGACACCATCGGCGAGGCGCTGGCCGAGAACGGCAAGGTCATCGTGACCGGCTGCCTGGGCGCCAAGGCCGGTGCGAGCAGCAGCGACGCCGGCAGCCTGGTGCGCGAAATCCACCCCAGCGTGCTGGCCGTGACCGGCCCGCATGCGACGCAGGAGGTGATGGACGCGGTGCACACGCATGTGCCCAAGCCGCACGACCCCTTCGTCGACCTGGTGCCGGCCTTTGGCGTGAAGCTCACGCCCAAGCACTACGCGTATCTGAAGATCAGCGAGGGCTGCAACCACCGCTGCTCGTTCTGCATCATCCCCAGCATGCGCGGCGATCTGGTGTCGCGCCCCATCGGCGACGTGCTGAACGAGGCCCGCGCGCTGTTCGAGAGCGGCGTGAAGGAGCTGCTGGTCATCAGCCAGGACACCTCGGCCTACGGCGTGGACGTGAAGTACCGCACCGGCTTCTGGGATGGCAAGCCGGTCAAGACCAAGATGCTCGACCTCGTCGCGCAGCTCGGTGAACTTGCCAAGCCGTACGGCGCCTGGGTGCGTCTGCACTACGTCTACCCGTACCCGCATGTGGACGAGGTGCTGCCGCTGATGGCCGAAGGGCTGGTGCTGCCGTATCTCGACGTGCCGTTCCAGCACGCCCACCCGGATGTGCTCAAGCGCATGAAGCGCCCCGCCAACGGCGAGAAGAACATGGAGCGCATCCTGCGCTGGCGCGAGGCCTGCCCGGAGCTGGTGATCCGCTCCACCTTCATCGCCGGCTTCCCCGGTGAGACGGAAGAGGAATTCCAGTACCTGCTGGACTTCATGCAGGAAGCCAAGATTGACCGCGCCGGCTGCTTCGCCTACTCGCCGGTGGAAGGTGCCAGCGCCAACGACATCCCCGGCGCGCTGCCCGACGAGGTGCGCGAGGAGCGCCGCGCGCGCTTCATGGCCGTGGCTGAACAGGTGTCGGCCGCCAAGCTGCAGGCCCGCGTCGGCCAGACCATGCAGGTGCTGGTGGACAGCGCCCCAGCGCTGGGCCGCAAGGGCGGCGTGGGCCGCACCTACGCTGACGCCCCCGAGATCGATGGCACCGTGAAGATCCTGCCGCCGGAGAAGGCCAGCAAGACCATGAAGGTGGGTGACTTCGCCCGCGTGCGCATCGTCGCTGCCGACGGGCACGACCTGGTGGGGAGCCTCGTTTGAAGCGCAGCCCGGCCACGACGCTGATCCATCACCCCTACCGCGCCCCCGAAGGCTGGGACGCGGTGCCGGTGCCCGTGGCCAAGGCGTCCACCGTGCTGTTCAAGAACACGGCCGACCTGCACACGCCCCGGCCCCGTGACGGCCTGAGCTACCGCTACGGCCTGCACGGCACGCCCACCAGCTACACGCTGGCCGCGCGGCTGGCCACGCTGGAGCATGCCGAGCACTGCCTGCTGGTGCCCAGCGGCCTGGCGGCCGTGACGCTGCCCTCACTGGCCATGCTGCGGCCGGGCGACGAGGTGCTGGTGCCGGACAACGTCTACGGCCAGAACCGCTACCTGACCGAATCGTGGCTGCCGCAGTGGGGCGTCACGCACCGCTTCTACGACCCGCTGACGGTGCCGGAGCTGCGCGACAACACCAAGCTGGTGTGGCTGGAAGCGGCTGGCTCCATCACGCTGGAGTTCCCCGACCTGCTCGGCACGTTGGCCGCCTGCCGCGCGCGCGGCGTGACCACGGCGCTGGACAACACCTGGGGCGCGGGCCTGGCCTTCAACGGCTTCGAGCCGGCACCGACGACCCACCCGGGGCTGGGCGCCGACATCGTCGTGCAGGCGCTGACCAAATACCCGAGCGGCGGCGCCGACGTGCTGATGGGCTCCGTCTGCACGCGCGACCGTGCGCTGCATGATCGGCTCAACCACGCACACGAGCACCTGGGCTACGGCCTGGGCCAGAACGATGTGGAGGCCGTGCTGCGCGGCCTGCCGACACTGCAGCTGCGCTACGAGGCGCAGGACCGCGTGACGCGCCAGCTGGCGCACTGGATGGCAGGCCGGCCCGACGTGGCGCAGGTGTTCCACCCGGCGCTGCCCGGGTCGCCGGGCCACGAGCACTGGCTGGCGGTCGGCGGTGCGGGCGCGGCGGCGCTGTTCTCGGTGGTGTTCCAGCCGGGCTACAGCGCCCGGCAGGTGGATGCCTTTGTCGATGCGCTGCAGCTGTTCGGCATCGGTTACTCGTGGGCTGGCCCGATGAGCCTGGCCGTGCCCTACGACATGAGCCGCAGCCGCAACCTGCCGCTGCCCTTCGAGGGCCGCACGCTGGTGCGCTTCGCGATCGGGCTGGAAGACGGCGTCGACTTGCAGGCCGACATTGAGCAGGCGCTGGCCGTGTTCGCCTGAGCGTCAGCGCGAGCGCTCTTTCATGGCGCGCTCGACCTCGCGCTTGCCTTCTCGTTCCTTGATGGTGTCGCGCTTGTCGGACTTGTCCTTGCCCTTGGCCAGCGCGATGTCGGCCTTCACGCGGCCGCCCTTGTAGTGCAGGTTCAGCGGCACCAGCGTGAAGCCGCGCTGCTCCACCTTGCCCACCAGCCGCTTGATCTCGGCCTTGTGCATCAAGAGCTTCTTGGTGCGGTCGGCCTCGGGGGTGACGTGGGTGGAGGCGCTGCGCAGCGCATTGATGCGGCAGCCGATCAGGTACAGCTCGCCGTACCTGATCATCACGTAGCCGTCGGTCAGCTGCACCTGGCCAGCACGGATGGCCTTGATCTCCCAGCCCGACAGCACCACGCCGGCCTCGAATTGCTCTTCGATGTGGTAGTCGTAACGGGCGCGGCGGTTCTCGGCAATGGACATGGGTAGGGAGATGGGGCCTGGCGGCCTTCTTACAATCTCGTCATTCTATGAAGCAGGTCAAAAAGTCCGTTCTGCTCTGGTACACGCCGCAGGAGATGTACGAGCTGGTCACCAGCGTGGAGCGCTATCCCGAGTTCCTGCCGTGGTGCAACAAGGTCGATGTGCTGGCCCAGGAGGGCGATGCCGTCACCGCGCGCCTGCACCTGGCCTATGCCGGCGTGCGGCATGCGTTCACCACCCGCAACCGCAACGAGCCCGGCAGCACCGTGCGCATGGAGCTGGTGGACGGCCCGTTCTCGCATCTGGACGGCGTGTGGCAGTTCCTGCCGCTGAACAAGCCCGGCACGACCGGCGAGCCCAGCGCCTGCAAGGTGGTGTTCGAACTGAGCTATGCGTTCAGCAGCGGCGCGCTGGAGGCCGTGGTCAGCCCGGTGTTCGACCGCATCGCCAACACCTTCGTCGACAGCTTCGTGCAGCGCGCCGAGGTGCAGTACGGTGCGCGTTGAGCTGGTCTGGAGCCCGCAGGCCGGCGATGTGCAGCACCGCTGGCTGGAGGTGGAGGAGGGCACCACCATCGACGCGCTGCTGCGCGGCTGCGCCGACTTCAGTCCACCGCCCGGTGAGCTGCGCGTGGGCATCTGGGGCCGGCTGCGACCGCTGGACACGCTGTTGCGCGAGCGGGACCGCATCGAGGTGTATCGCCCACTGACGGTGGACCCGAAGGAAGCCCGCCGCCAGCGCTACGCCAATCGCGGCGAGCGCATCGTGTCCCGCCACCGACCCAAGGCTGGCAGCAGCACCTGACTCAGCGGCACTCGCTGGTGATCAGGCCGCGCGCCCGCTCGACCTCGGCCTGGCGCTGCGCGTCATCCATGAACACACGCTCGCCCTGTTCGTTGGTGCGGGTGATGCGGGTGCCGCTCTGCAGTTCACGCAGGTTGGCCTGGGCGCGGGCGCAGTTCTGGCGGCGCAACTCGGCCTGCTGGCGTTCGGCTTCCTTCTGCTTGGCGGCCTCGCGATCCTGCGCCTGCTTGTCGCGCGCGGCTGCGTCCTGCTCGGCTTTGGTGGGCGTGCTGGCTGCCGGGCGAGGCGCCGACGCGGCCGCAGCGGCCGCCTGACCGACCGGCACCACGGTGACCGTGCGTTGGGCGTTGGCCGGGCGCTGCAGCACATCCTTGTCCGGCGTGCCGCTGGGTGGCGGGCGGTCGCTGTACTGCACCTTGCCCTGGGCGTCGCGCCACTTCCACTGGGCCTGGGCCGGCGCGGCCAGGCCGATCGCAATGAGGGCGGCGAAGAGGAGCTTGTGGTGCATGGGGGCAGTTTAGCGGCGGGCAACTGGAGGGCCGGCCGCGGTCAGCGCTCCAGCCAGGCCTTGCGGAAGCTGTCGGTCAGCGGCTCCAGCAGGTAGCCCAGGAAGGTGCGTTCGCCGGTGCGGATGTAGACGTCGGCCAGCATGCCCGGCTGTAGCCGGTTGCCTTCGCCCAGCTTGCCGAGTTCGCTGGCCGGGATGTCCACCTTGGCGATGAACCAGGACTGTTCGGTGCGCGGGTCGGTCGCGGCGTCGGCCGAGACGTAGGTGACGCTGCCGTCCAGCTCCGGCAGTGAGCGCGAGTTGAAGGCATGCAGCTTCACGCCGGCCAGCTGCCCGGCGCGCACGCGGTCGATCTCGAACGGCGGCACCTTGACCTCGACGACGAGCTTGTCGTCGCTGGGCACCAGCTCCATCAGCAGCTCGCCGGGCGCGATGCTGCCGCCGGGCGTGTGGATGCGCAGGTCGGTCACGACACCGTCCACCGGCGCGCGCACCTCGGTCAGCTCCAGCGTGCGGCGGGTGGCGCTCTCGCGCTCGATGAGCTCGAAGTTCTCGGCCTGCACCTTCTTCAGCTCGGCGGCCACGTCCTCCTGGAAGGCCTTGCGCACCTGGAACTTCTTCAGCTCCTTTTCGCTGATGCTGGTGCGCGTGGTGGCGGCGCGCGAGACGAGCTCGTCGCGTTCGCCCACCAGGCGCGCGATGTCGCGCTCGGTGGCGCGCAGCCGGGTTTTCTCGACCATGCCGGTCTTGTCCAGGTCCAGCAGGCCTTCGAGGTCGCGCTTGAGGCTGTCCAGCTGCTCTTCCTTGCTGCGGCGCTGGCTGTCGTAGCCGGTGATCTCGGAGCGCAGCGCGGCGATCTGCTGGTCCAGGATGGACAGCTCGCCCAGCCGGCTGCTGCGGCGCGACTCGAAGATGCTGCGCTGCGCGCGCAGGATTTCGGCCACCTGCTGGTCGCCAGCGCGTGCTTCGAGCTCCGGCGGCCAGGCGATGACGGCCTTGTCGTCGCGTTCGGCCACCAGCCGCGCCAGCGAGGCCAGCGCCACGTCGCGCCCGCCGGTGACCACGCCGTGGCCGGCGGCGGCCCGCGTCTCGTCCAGGCGCACCAGCACCTGGCCGGCCGTCACGCGGGCGCCGTCGCGCACCAGGATCTCCTTCACGATGCCGCCCTCGGCATGCTGCAGGCGCTTGCGGCTGGAGTCCACCTTGAGCATGCCGGAGCCCACCACAGCCGACGCCAGCGGCACGCTGGCCGACCACACCAGCGCCACGCCCAGCGTGCTGGCCAGCAGCAGCAGGCCCAGGCGCACCCAGCGGCGCGTCTCGGCGGCGGCCTTGTCCTCGCCCACCACCATGGCGGCGATTGCCTGCTCGCGCAGTGCGGCGGCGGCGGTTGCGGCTTCAGGCACGGGCGGCCTCCTCTCCGGGCGCCAGGGCGCTCTTGCGGGTGATCTGCGGCATCAGTTCCTGCGTGGCACCGAACTTCACGATCTGGCCGCCTACCAGTACCAGCATCTGGTCGGTGCCGCCCAGCAGCGCCGGGCGGTGGGCTACCACCAGCACGGTGCGCTGGCGGCGCTTCATCTCGTCGATGCCCTGGCGCACGGCGGCCTCGCCTTCGGCGTCGAGGTTGCTGGTGGGCTCGTCCAGCACGATCAGCGGCGGGTTGCCGTAGAAGGCACGCGCCAGGCCGATGCGCTGGCGCTGGCCGCCGGACAGGTTGGCGCCAGCGGGGCCGATGACGGTGTCGTAGCCCTCGGGCAGCGCCAGGATCATGGCGTGTGCGCCCGCCAGTTGCGCGGCCTCGACGACACGCTCGGCATCCACCTCGCCGAAGCGTGCGATGTTGGCTGCCACCGAGCCGGGGAAGAGCTCGATGTCCTGCGGCAGGTAGCCGATGTGGGGGCCGACATGCTCGCGCGGGGACTCGTCGATGCGGGCGCCGTCCAGACGCACGGCGCCGGCGGCCGGCGCCCACACGCCCACGGCCAGCCGCACCAGCGTGCTCTTGCCCGCTGCGCTGGGGCCGGTGATGCCCAGGCAGGTGCCGGGCTGCAGCGTGAAATCGATGCCTTGCAGCGTCAGGCGGCGCGACTGCGGCGGCGCGGCAGACACGCCCTCGAAGGCCAGCAGGCCCTTGGGTGCCGGCAGCGGCATGGGCTCGTCCTGCGGCTTCTCCTGGCCGATCTCCTGGCGCAGCCGGCCATAGCTCTCGCGCGCTTGCAGGAAGCCGCGCCAGCCGCCGATGGCCTGCTCCAGCGGCGCGAGGCCCCGGCCCATGATGATGCTGGCGGCGATCATCACGCCCGCCGTGCACTCGGCGCGGATGACCAGCCACGCGCCCACGCCCAGCACGGCGATCTGCAGCAGCAGCCGCACCGACTTGGCCCAGGCTGCCACCAGAGCGGCCTTGTCGCTGGCCAGGCCTTGCAGGCCGATGCCGTAGTCATGGCGCTGGCGCCACAGCCGCGCAAGGCCGGGCAGCATGCCCATGGCGCGGATCACGTCGGTGTTGCGGGCCGAGATCTCGGCGAAGCGCGCGCCGGCTGCCATCTCGGCGCCCGCCTCTGCCAGCGCGGCGCGCGTGGCGCGCTCGTTCCACAGGCCCAGCAGGAACAGCACCACGCCACCCAGCAGCGCCACATGGCCCAGCCACGGGTGCAGCAGGTAGACCAGGCCGATGTAGATGGGCATCCACGGCGCGTCCAGCAGCGACAGCATGGTGCTGCCGGTGACGAAGCCGCGCAGCTGGTCCAGGTCGCGCAGCGCCTGGCTGTTGCGGCCGGCGGCCAGCGTCTTCTCGAACAGCAGGCCGGAGAGCTGTGCATCCAGCCGTGCGCCCAGGCGCACCAGCAGCCGCGAGCGCACCACCTCCAGCCCCGCCAGCGTCAGCAGGCAGGCCAGCGCGAACAGCGTCAGTCCCAGCAGCGTGGGCAGGCTGTGCGAGGCCAGCACGCGGTCGTAGACCTGCATCATGTAGATCGACGAGGTCAACGCCAGCAGGTTGACGAAGAAGCTGAAAAACGCCACCCAGCCCAGCGTGCTGCGCACGGCCGCCATGGCGCGGCCCAGCGGCGTGACGAGGGGCAGGCGTTGGCCGAGCAGGTTCATCCGGCAGTCCTGGTTCGAGAGCAAAAACAACGCCCCGGCAGGGCGGGGCGTTCGGCGTGCGCCAGCGCGCGTTCAGTGCGCTGAGCCTTGGGCGGGCTTGCGGCGGCGCGTGCCGGCCAGCAGGCCGACACCGGCGCAAGCCACCAGGGCCAGCGAGGCGGGCTCGGGTAGCTCGTTGGTGTCAGGGCGCGAGGCCGTCAGGCGGTAGGCCATGTCGCCCTCATCGCCGCTGCCCGAGGTCTGCCAGTACCAATCGCTGTCCAGGCTGGTGTTCCAGAGGGCCAGGCTGTTGCTGCCGGTCAGTTGCACGTTCAAGCCGTCGTCGAGGTCCAGCGTGTAGAGGAACAGACGCGTGCCCGGTTGGCCGTTGGGCGTGTCAGCCAGTGCCCCGGCGCCGGTGCGGGACAGGCTGCCCGTGACCGTGCTGCTGTTGAAGGTGACGGCGAACGGCGCGGCGTCGTTGCCGGCGTCCGCAAGGTCATAGCCCCACCACTGGATGAGCTCCAGTCGGTAGCCCGCAAAACCCGCGCCCAGCCCGGTCAGCGATGCCGGCGTGCCGCTCACCTGGTCCTGCGATTGCACGCCGGCCAGGACGGTGGTGTCCGGCGAGCGCTCGCCAACGACGACGGTGGCTGCTTGGGCTGCCAGGCTGAGCGCGGCGCCACAGGCAACGGCGATGGAACGAAGGGCACTTTTCATGGTTGTGGGCTCCTTGGGGAAAGGGCTGGGCAGCCTCCTGCTGCCCGTGTGCACGCGCACGACTGTAGGCGGCGCTGGGGGTGTGGCATACCCCTGGATCACGGGTCGGTTCATGGTCAATAGTCGTTGTGTGCCCAGGGGCGGTACAGGGCGCCCGACAGCGGCGCGTCGGTGGGCTCGATACCCGAGACGCCGATGACTTGCGCCGCAGCCGGTTGCGGAACCTCGAAGGTGAACTCCACCCAGTCCAGCAGGTAGTCACTGCCGTGCGCGCCGCTGCCGTCGGTGTAGGGATTCACCGTGCCGCTCGGGCCGGCGTAGGCGCCATGCACGAACGTGCTGCCGTCGTAAGCGCCGGCCCACAGTTCCACTGTCGTGAAGCCGACGGCGGCGCTGGCGGAGACGAGCTGGCTGCCGCTGGTGCTGGTGGCGGTGAAGGCCTTCTCGCCGACCACGTTGCCGGATGCGTCCAACAGTCGCAGCAGGCCGGCCTCGGCGTTGACGCTGCCGTCGTCCGACAGGAAGAAGCGCGACAGGTTGATGTCGACGCTGACCGCCTCGCGGGTCAGGTTGAAGCGCAGCGCTTCCGTGCCGTCGATCTCCTGCCGCACGCTGCTGCTGGTCACCGACTGGCCGCTGACGCCGAGGTCGCCCGCGAACATGTCGATGCCGGACAGCAACTGCGGCGAGGCGCCGTTGTGGCGCACCGCCGTCCAGGCCTCTGCCGCGTTGGTGGCGTTGGCCTTGTGCTGGGTGGACGCCAGCACTTCCGGATCGGTCCAGTCGACGCCCCACAGCGTGCCCGTGCTGTTGTTGCGCACGGCGGAGTCGCCGATGCGGAAGGTCTCGGTGGGCACACTGCTGATCACCACCGCCTGCGAGCCGGCGCTGAAGCTGCCGTCCTCGTCCACGACGGTGACGGAGATCGTCGCGGTGCCGGCATTGGCGTAGGTGTGAGTGACGTTGCCGTTGACGGCGGCCACGGCCTGCGGCCCGCTGCCGTCGCCCCAGTCGATGACGTAGCTGGTCGGCGTGTCCTGGCCGGGGTCGGTGACGGCGCCGAGGTTGAGCGTGTAGGCCTGCCCCGCAGTGGCGGCACCGCTGCCGCCCAGGGCGATGCCCGGGGCGACGTTGTTGACCGTGACACTGTGCGTGGTCTGCGTGCTGCCGCCGTCCTCGTCACTGGCCGTGACGGTGACGGTGCGCGGCGTGGCGTTGACGGGGCCGTCCTGGTCGTCGGCAAAGACATGGCTCACGCTGCCGCCGAGCGTGGCGAGTTGCGCCGCGGTGACCACCTGGGCCGGGCTGCCGTCGCCCCAGTCGATGCTGTAGCTCAGCGTGTCGGCGGCGACGTCGCTGCCGGTGATGGCCAGCGAGTAGGTGGCACCTTCGTTGGTGGCAGCGGCCCCAGCCAGGCTCAGGCCCGGGTTGGCGTTGTTGACCTGCACCGCCTGGCTGCCCAGCACGAAGCTGCCGTCTTCGTCGGTCGTGCTGACAACGATGGTGCGAGCGGCGTTGCCATCGGCGTAGACATGCGAGAAGCTGCCCGCGGCGGCCTGCCACTGGGCTGCGGTGAAGTTCTCGACGCTGCCGTCACCCCAGGCGATGCTGTAGCTGCTGCGCGTATCGGCACCAGGGTCGCTGACCGCACCCACGGACAGCGTGTAGGCTACGCCCTCGGTGACGCTGGCCGCACCCGACACGGGGGCCGTAGGCGCGACATTGCTCACCGTGACGTTGAAACCATCGCTGACGCTCTCGCCGGCCACATCGGTGACGGTCACCGTGACTGCATGGCTGGCGCTGCCATCGGCGTAGACATGGTTGAGGCCCAGCGACGGCGTGGCGGTGCTGCCGGTGACGACGGTGCCATCGCCGTAGTCGACGCTGTAAGTCCAGCCGGCGGCGCCGTTGTCCTGACCGTCGCTGAAGCTGATGGTGCGCGTGAAGGTGCTGCCTTCGGTGAGCGTGGCATCGGCGCCGGCTTCCAGGCTCAGCGTCGGCGTGGGTGCCGCGATGGTCACGGCCTGCGAGCCGGCGGCAAAGCTGCCGTCTTCGTCCACCACGGTGACCGAGATGGTCGCGTTGCCGGCGCTGGCGAAGGTGTGAGTGACGCTGCCGGTGGCAGCGGGCACCGTCTGCGCCGGGCTGCCATCGCCCCAGTTGATGATGTAACTGGTGGCGGTGTCCTGGCCCGGGTCGACGCGCGCGCCGAGGTTGAGCGTGTAGGCCTGGCCCGCAGTGGCGGCACCGGTGCCGCCCAGCGTCAGCGTGGGTGCGACGTTGTTGACGTTGACGACGCGGGTGGCCTGCGTGGAGCCGCCATCTTCATCGCTGGCGGTGACGGTGATGGTGCGCGCCGTCGTGTTGACCGGGCCATCCTGATCGTCCGCGAACACGTGGCCGACGCTGCCGCCGAGCGTGGCGAGTTGCGCCGCGGTGACCACCTGGGCCGGGCTGCCGTCACCCCAGTCGATGCTGTAGCTCAAGGTGTCGGCGGCGACGTCGCTGCCGGTGATGGCCAGTGCGTACGTGGCGCCTTCGTTGGTGGCAGCGGCGCCCGCCAGGCTCAGGCCCGGGTTGGCGTTGCTGACGCTGAGCGAATGCGTGCCCAGCACGAAGCTGCCGTCCTCGTCGGTGGCGCTGACGGTGATGACCGGCGCGGCAGCGCCGTCGGCGTAGACATGCGAGAAGCTGCCCGCAGCGGCCTGCCATTCGGCGGGCGTGTAGGTGACGGTGCTGCCGTCACCCCAGGCGATGCTGTAGCCGGTGATGGTGTCCTGGCCGGGGTCGACGACGGCGCCGACCGACAGCGTGAAGGCCACGCCTTCCACCGCGCTGGCCGCGCCGCTGACCGGTGCGCTGGGCGCGGTGTTGCTGACGGTGACGTTGAAGCCATCGCTGAAGCTCTCGCCGGCCACGTCGGTGACGGTGACGACGACGGCATGCGTCGCATCGCCATCGGCGTAGAGGTGGTTGAGCTCGATGCTGGGCGTGGCGGTGCCGCCGTTGATGACGGTGCCGTCGCCGTAGTCGACGGTGTAGGTCCAGCCGGCAGCGCCGTTGTCCTGGCCATCGCTGAAGCTGATGGTGCGCGCGAAGGTTGCACCTTCGCTGAGCACGGCATTGCCGCCGGCCTCGAAGTTGACCGTGGGTGTCGGCGGGGACACGGTGACGACCTGGGTGGCGGCGGCAAAGCTGCCGTCTTCGTCCACCACCGTGACCGAGATGGTCGCGTTGCCGGCGCTGGCGAAGGTGTGGGTGACGCTGCCGGTGGCAGCGGCCACCGTCTGCGCCGGACTGCCATCGCCCCAGTTGATGATGTAGCTGGTGGCGGTGTCCTGGCCCGGGTCGACGCGGGCGCCGAGGTTGAGCGTGTAGGCCTGGCCGGCAGTGGCGGCGCCGCTGCCGCCCAGCGCCAGCGTGGGGGCGACGTTGTTGACGTTGACAACGCGGGTGGCTTGTGTGGAGCCGCCGTCCTCGTCGCTGGCCGTGACGGTGATGGTGCGCGCCGTCGTGTTGACCGGGCCATCCTGATCGTCCGCGAACACGTGGCCCACGCTGCCGCCGAGCGTGGCGAGCTGTGCTGCGGTGACGACCTGCGCGGGGGTGCCGTCGCCCCAGTCGATGCTGTAGCTCAGCGTGTCGGCGGCGACGTCGCTGCCGGTGATGGCCAGCGAGTAGCTGGCGCCTTCGTTGGTGGCAGCGGCGCCGGCGAGGATCAGGCCCGGGTTGGCGTTGTTGACCTGCACCGCCTGGCTGCCCAGGACGAAGCTGCCATCTTCGTCGGTCGTGCTGACAACGATGGTGCGAGCGGCGTCGCCATCGGCGTAGACATGCGAGAAGCTGCCCGCGGCGGCCTGCCACTGGGCCGCCGTGAAGTTCTCGACGCTGCCGTCACCCCAGGCGATGCTGTAGCTGCTGCGGGTGTCGGTACCGGGGTCGTTGGCCGCGCCGACAGACAGCAGGTAGGCCACGCCTTCTGTGACGCTGGCTGCGCCGGAGACCGCGGCGGTCGGGGCGACGTTGTTGACGTCGACGACGCGGGTGACCTGCGTGGAGCCGCCGTCCTCGTCGCTGGCGGTGACGGTGATGGTGCGCGGGGTGGTGTTGACCGCGCCATCCTGGTCGTCCGCGAACACGTGGCCGACGCTGCCACCCAGCGTGGCGAGTTGCGCCGCGGTGAGCACCTGGGTGGGGCTGCCGTCGCCCCAGTCGATGCTGTAGCTCAGCGTGTCGGCGGCGACGTCGCTGCCGGTGATGGCCAGCGCGTAGCTGGCACCCTCGTTGGTGGCGGCGGCGCCGGCCAGGCTCAGGCCCGGGTTGGCGTTGCTGACGCTGAGCGAATGCGTGCCCAGCACAAAGCTGCCGTCCTCGTCGGTGGCGCTGACGGTGATGACCGGTGCGGCAGCGCCGTCGGCGTAGACATGCGAGAAGCTGCCCGCAGCGGCCTGCCATTCGGCGGGCGTGTAGGTGACGGTGCTGCCGTCGCCCCAGGCGATGCTGTAGCCGGTGATGGTGTCCTGGCCGGGGTCGACGACGGCGCCGACCGACAGCGTGAAGGCCACACCCTCGGTCACATTGGCCGCGCCGCTGACCGGTGCGCTGGGCGCGGTGTTGCTGACGGTGACGTTGAAGCCATCGCTGAAGCTCTCGCCGGCCACGTCGGCGACGGTGACGACGACGGCATGCGTCGCGTCGCCATCGGCGTAGAGGTGGTTGAGCTCGATGCTGGGTGTGGCGGTGCTGCCGTTGATGACGGTGCCGTCGCCGTAGTCGACGGTGTAGGTCCAGCCGGCAGCGCCGTTGTCCTGGCCGTCGCTGAAGCTGATGGTGCGCGCGAAGGTGGCACCTTCGCTGAGCACGGCATTGCCGCCGGCCTCGAAGCTGACGGTGGGCGTGGGCGCGGCAATCACCACGGCCTGCGAGCCGGCGGCAAAGCTGCCGTCTTCGTCCACCACGGTGACCGAGATGGTCGCGTTGCCGGCGCTGGCGAAGGTGTGGGTGACGCTGCCGGTGGCGGCGGCCACCGTCTGCGCCGGACTGCCATCGCCCCAGTTGATGATGTAGCTGGTGGCGGTGTCCTGGCCCGGGTCGACGCGGGCGCCGAGGTTGAGCGTGTAGGCCTGGCCGGCAGTGGCGGCGCCGCTGCCGCCCAGCGCCAGCGTGGGGGCGACGTTGTTGACGTTGACAACGCGGGTGGCTTGTGTGGAGCCGCCGTCCTCGTCGCTGGCCGTGACGGTGATGGTGCGCGCCGTCGTGTTGACCGGGCCATCCTGATCGTCCGCGAACACGTGGCCCACGCTGCCGCCGAGCGTGGCGAGCTGTGCTGCGGTGACGACCTGCGCGGGGGTGCCGTCGCCCCAGTCGATGCTGTAGCTCAAGGTGTCAGCGTTGACGTCCGAGCCGGTGATGGCCAGCGCGTACGTGGCGCCTTCGTTGGTGGCAGCGGCGCCGGCCAGGCTCAGGCCCGGGTTGGCGTTGACGATGCCGATGGTCTTGCTGCCGATCGTGAAACTGCCGTCTTCGTCTGACGCGGTGACGCTGATGGTGCGCGGCGTGCCGGCGCCCACGCCGTCGGCGTAGACATGCGTGAAGACACCGCCGGCAGCGGCCCATTCAGCCGCGGTGAAGTTGCTGTTGGGCGTGCCGTCGCCCCAGTTGATGCTGTAGCCGGCGATGGTGTCCTGGCCGGGGTCGACGACGGCGCCGACGTTCAGCGTGTAGGCCGTGCCCTCGACCACCGTGTTGGCGCCGCTGACCGGCGCCGTGGGGGCCACGTTGGCCACGAAGACGCTCGAGACGCCAGCATCGACGAAGGTGCCGTCCTCGTCGGTGACCTGCACGCGGATCTGGCGCGTGATGTTGCCGTCGGCGTAGGTGTGCGTGAACTGGCCGTTGGCAGGGAAGCTTGCGGCCGGCACCACCTGCGCGGCGGAGCCGTCGCCCCAGTCGATGACGTATTCGGTGGCGGCGTCCGTGCCCGGGTCGTTCTTGGCCAGCGTGATGGTGTAGCTGCTGCCCTCGGCGACTGAGCCGGCGCCGCTGATGCTGACCGTGGGCGCGACGTTGTTGACGGTTACGAGGAAGCTGTCGCTGCCTTGCTGGGTGATGAGGCCGGAGTCGTCCACCGTCACGGTGACGGCGAACGGGCCGCCCTGGTCGGCATAGGCATGGCCGATGTTGAAGCTGGTTTGCCCAGCGGCCAGGAAGCCGGTGGAGGTTTGCCCATCGCCCCAGGTGACGGTGTAGCTGCGGCCGCTGGGTGACTGGTCGGTCGGGTCGTCGAAGGTGATGGTGCGGCTGAAGAACGTGCCTTCGTTGACGGTGATGTCGGCACCTGCATTGACCGTGATGACCTCGGCCGGTGCGCTGACCGCGATGGTCTTGCTGCCCGCCGGGTTGTAGCTGCCGTCTTCGTCGGTGAGCCCCACGAGGATGGTTTTGCTGCCTGTGGTCAGGTAGGTGTGGGTGACGATGCCGTTGGCCGGCAGCGTCGCGGCGCTGAAGGTCTGCACCGGGCTGCCATCGCCCCAGTCCACGCGGTATTCGCTGACGGTGTCGGCGCCCGGGTCGGCAGGGTTGCCGAGATCCAGCGTGTAGACCTGACCCTGCTCGACCGTGTTGTTGCCGAACAGGCCGATGGTGGGGGCGACGTTGGCAATGTTGGCGGTGAAGCTGCGCTGCTCGATGCTGTTGGGTCGGCCCTGCTGGTCGTTGACCGTGACGGTCACCGTGTAGGCGCCGTTGTCGGCGTAGCTGTGGTTGATCTGCGGCGTGGCGCTGCTGGTGGTGAACTGGGTGTTGGCGCTGCCGTCGCCCCAGTTCACCGTGACCAGATGGCCTTCGGGATCGGGGTCACCGATGTTGAGCGTGGCGGCGAAGTTGCTGCCTTCGCTGCCGTTGCCGTCGGCAATGACGGCCAGGCGCGGGCCATCGTTGACGTTGGCCAGCACGATGTTGGTGAACACCGGGGTGGACGCGAAGGCGATACCGTCGCTGCCGGTCCAGCGGAACTGGTCGTCACCAAAGAAATCCGTGTTGCCCTGGTAGGTCAGCAGGCCGGCTTCCAGGTCGGCGATGCTGATCTCCTGCCCGATGGTGACCGGTGTGCCGTTGAAGCGCAGTTCACCGAAGGCGGGCGGCGTGATGATCTTGATGGCCTGCAGGCTCTGGCCGTCGGGGTCGACGAAGCCCCCCTCGAACAAGGCATCGGTCAGCGTGATGAGCTGTTCCTCGGTGCCGTTCACCAGCACATCGCTGACGTTGGGCGCCGTGTTGCTGAAGCGTTGCAGGCGGATCTCGTAGGTGTCGTTGCCGCCGTCGGGGAGGCCGTCGCCGGTCTGGTCGCTGCTGTAGATGTAGCCGGTGTAGGCGATGACGAAGCCGCCGTCGGCCATGCTGGCCACGGCCGGCTGGGACTGTTGAGAGGGCAGGTACGTGTTGACCAGCGTTTCGCCATCGACCGCGCGGCCGCTGGCGTCGTACTGCTGCATCTTCACGTCCCAGCTCGTGCTGTTGCTGTCAGCCCAGGTGACCACGTAGCCGCCATTGGCCAGACCGGTCACCTCGGGTTGCGACTGTGTGCTGTTGATCGTCGTGTTGACGCGGTACTCGGTGCCTTGCGGGTTGCCCAGCGCATCGAAGCGTTGGGCGTAGATGCCGGTGCTGGACAGGTCCTGGCCCTCGGATTCCCACACCGCCACGAAGCCGCCGCCGGTCAGGGCGGCGACCGACGGCATCTCCTGCGTGCTGTTGACGTAGGCGTTCACCTGGAAGGAGGCGCCCTGGGCCACGCCGTTGGCGTCGAAGCGCTGGCCAAAGACGCCCGCGCCGGAGCCGTCGCGGTCGTTGTCGCGGTAGAGCACGACGAAGTCGCCACTGGCCAGCGTGGTGATGCTGGGCTGGTACTGCGCCACGAACTGGCCCGTGCCGGCCGGGTTGGCGCGCGTTTCGGCGCCGAGCGCGACGCCGTTGACGTCGAAGCGCTGGAACATCACGTCGGCGTATTCGGTGTTGCCTGGCGTGGTGTAGGAGTCGTCGGACCACGCCACGATGTAGCCTGTCGCGGTGGCGGTGACCGCCGGCTGGTATTGGCTGGAGTCGATGCTGGTGTTGACGCGGGCTTCGCCGCCGGCCGCGCTGCCGTCGGCGTTGTAGCGCTGGCTGTAGACGCCCGCACCGCTGCCGTCCTGGCCATCGCCGCGCCAGACGACGACCCAGCCGCCGTTGGACAGTGCGGCGACCTGGGCTTCGTACTGAGCGCCAGCCGTTGTCGTGTTGACCCGCACCTCGCCACCGACGGCGGCGTCATTGGCGTCGTAGCGTTGTTGGTAGATGCCGTAGCTGCCGCCGTCCTGGCCGCTTTCGTCTTGCCAGGTCACGACGTAGCCGCCATCAGCCAGGCGGGTGATGGCGGGCTCGGTCTGGTGGCCGCCGCGCGAGGTGTTGACCACCTTCTCGATGCCGAACTTCACCGCGCCATCCGTCTCGGGCGTGACGTTGATGGTGACGGTGCGTGCCTCGCTGGCGCCGCCGTCGCCATCGGTCACGCGGATGCTGACCGAGCGGCTGGCGAGTGGGTTGCTGGCGGTGTTGGCGTAGCTCAGGTTCTCGATGACCTGCTCAACGGCCGCCACCGTGGCGTTGGCATTGAACTGCACGGCCAGCTTGTTGCCGTTGGCGCCGTTGTGCGTGATGGTGCCGATGGCCACGCCCTCGTAGCTGACGGTGTTGCCCAGCACGCTGACCTGCTGCGCGCCCGTGCCTTCGCTGAGGATGCCGAGCTGGTCTTGCGCGTCCAGCCCTTGCAGGCCAAGTTGATCCTGCGCGCCGTAGCCCGTCAGGTAGTTGACCTCCAGCACGCCGCCGTCGAAGTTGGGCGAGTCCAGGTCCTGCAGGCCCACGCCGGCATCGATGCGCTGGGGCAGGGCGTTGATGGTGTTTTCGGCGAAGGTGACGCTGCTGGCCACGTCGACGAGCTGCGGGTCACCCTGGCGCACGAAGTTGGCGGGCGTGCCGAACAGCTGCTGGTAGACGTTGTAGGTGCTGGTGGTCTCGTCGTAGTCGCGGAAGGACACGACGAAGGCGCCGTTGGCCAGGCCAGCGATGGTGGGCGCGTCGCCGTAGTTGCTGCCGTTGGGCGCGAAATCAGCCTTCAGCTCGCCGTCGATGCGGGCGCCATCGGCCGCGAACTGCTGGACGGTGATCTTGCCCTGGTCGTACCAGCTGATGGCGAAGCCGCCGTGCGTCAGCGCCGCCACCGCCGGTTGCGACTGGTTGCCGCTGACCGTGGTGTTGACGCGGAACTCGCCGCCCACGGGGCTGCCGTCCGCCGCGTAGCGCTGGGCGTACACGCCGTCGCTACTGCTGTCTTGCGCGCGGGACGTCCAGGTAACGATCCAGCCGCCGTCGGCCAGGGCCGCCGCCGCAGGATCCCACTGGTAGTTGGCGGTCTCGCTGTTGACGCGGAAGGCGGCGCCGACTGTGGCGCCGCTGTTGTCGAAGCGCTGGCCGTAGACGCCCGACAGGTTGCCGTCTTCCGTGTCGTCGCGCCAGAAGGCCAGGAAGCCCCCTGCGGACAAGCCTACGAAATTCGGCTCGTACTGGTACTCGAAAGTGCCGGTGCCGGCCGGGTTAGCTCGGGTCTCCACGCCTTGAGCCACGCCGCTGGCGTCGAAGCGCTGGAACAGCACATCGCCGTACTCGGTGTTGGTGGGGTTGGTGTACGAGTCGTCATACCAGCCAACCACGAAGCCGCCGTTGGACAGGCCGGTGACGGTGGGCTGGTATTGGTTGCTGTCGACGCTGGTGTTGACGCGGAACTCGCCGCCCAGCGGCGTGCCACTGTTGCTGAAGCGCTGCGCGTAGACGCCTGCGCCGCTGCCGTCCTGGTTCTGTGAGCGCCACACGACGACGTAGCCGCCGCCGCTCAGCGCAGCAACCGCCGGCTCGGTCTGCGAGTAGGGCGTGTAGCTGTTGACCTGGAACTCGGTGCCAATGGGCACGCCGTTGGCGTCAAAGCGCTGGCCGTAGACGCCGGACTCCCAACCGTCCTGCGCGGTCTGACTTTCCCAGATGGTGACGTAGCTGCCGTCCGACAGGCGCGCGGTGGCCGGGCTGGTCTGCGTGCCGGGCTCGTAGCTGTTGACCTGCGCGTTGCCGTGCAGGGCCTGGGCGCCGTCGGCCTCGGGCGTGACGTTGATCTGGATGGTGCGCGCCTCGCTGGCACCGCCGTCGCCATCGGTCAGGCGGATGCTGACGGTGCGGGTTGCCGCCGGGTCACTGAAGGTGTTGGCGTAGGTGAGGTTCTCGATCACCCGTTCCACCGCCTGCGCCGTCGCGTTGGCATTGAAGCTGAGGGTCAGCTTGTTGCCGTTGACGCCGTCGCTGGTGATGGTGCCGATGGCCGTGCCGCCGTAGCTGACGGTGTTGCCGCTCACGCCCACCTGGCCGGCGCCGTTGCCTTGGTGGCGCAGGCCCAGCTGGTCTTGCGCGGACAGGCCGGACAGGCCGAGCTGGTCTTGCAGCGCGTAGCCGGTGAGGTAGTTCACCTCCAGCGTGCCGCCGTCGAAGTTGGCGGAGTCGGCATCGGACAGGCCGACCGTGGCGTCCAGCAGTTGCGGCGTGCTGTTCACCGTGTTCTCGGCGAAGGTCACCGTGGCGTTCACGTCCACCAGCTGCGGGCTGGCCTGCCGCGTGTCGGTAGCGGCGTTGCCGAAGAACTGCTGGTAGACGTTGTAGGTCGAGCCCTGCGAGTAGTCGTAGTCGCGGAAGCTGACGACGAAGCCGCCGTTGGCCAGGCCCACGACGCTGCTGGTCTCCGCGTTGCCGTTGTTGTCCAGCGTGTCGACGCGCAGCTCGCCGTCCAGGCGGGCGCCTGAGGCATCGAACTGCTGCACGTACTGCAAGCCCTGGCTGGTGTAGGAGACGACGAAGCCGCCGTGCGACAGCGCCGCCACGCTGGGCAGGCCTTGGGTGCTGGTGGTGAGCGTGTTGACGCGGAATTCACCGCCCACGAGGCTGCCGTCGGCGGCGTAGCGCTGGCCGAACACGCCGTCGCCGCTGCCATCCTGGTCGCGCGAATTCCACACCACCACCCAGCCGCCATCGGCCAGCCCCGTGGCGGACGGATTCCATTGGTAGTTGGCCGTCGTGGTGTTGGCGCGGAACACCGCGCCGCTGGCCGCGCCGCTGGCGTCGAAGCGCTGGCCATAGACGCCGGACAGGCTGCCGTCCTCGTTGTCATCGCGCCAGAACATCACGAAGCCGCCGCCGGTCAGTCCCGCCACCGCGGGCTCGTACTGCGGGTCGAATTGACCTGTGCCGGCCGGGTTGCCGCGCGTCTGGGGGCCTTGCGCGACGCCGGCGGCGTTGTAGCGCTGGAAGAAAACGTCCTGGTACTCGGTATTGCCGGCGTTGGTGTAGTGATCGTCGTACCAGGCGACGACGAAGCCGCCATCGGCCAGCGCGGTGATGGCGGGCTGGTACTGGTTGTTGTCGGTGTCGGCGTTGACGCGGAACTCATCGCCCAGCCGCGTGCCGTTGTTGTCAAAGCGCTGCGCGTAGACGCCGGCGCCACTGCCGTCCTGGCCATTGCTGCGCCACGTGACGACATAGCCGCCGCCGGCCAGGCCGGTCACGGCGGGCTCGGACTGGGCGTCACGCGTTTCGTTGTTGATGCGGAATTCGGCGCCCACGGCCACGCCCTTGGCGTCGAAGCGCTGGGCGTAGATGCCGGCGCCCCAGCCGTCCTGGCCTTCAGATGTCCAGACGGTGATGTAGCCACCATCGGACAGGGCTGCAGACGCCGGTGCGTCCTGCGTGCTGCTGCCATAGGTGTTGACGCGCTCGTTGCCGAACAGCGGCGCTGCGCCGTCGGCGTCAGGTGTGACGTTGATGGTCACCAGGCGCGGCGCGCTCGTGCCGCCGTCGCCGTCGGACAGGCTGATGCTGACCGTGCGGCTGCTCACCGGCGCCGACGAGCTGTTGCGGTAGGTCAGGTTCTCCAGCACCGCCTCGACCGCCGCAGCCGTCGCGTCAGCGTTGAAGGTGACCACCAGATCCGCACCGTTCTGGCCGTTGCCGGCGATGCTGCCGATGGCCACCCCGCCGTAGGTGACGGTCAGGCCAACCAGGCCCACCTGGCCAGCGCCGCTGCCCTGGTGGCGGATGCCGAACTGGTCCTGCTGCGCGGCGGGGTCGGCCAGCTGGGCGGTCTCGATGTTGCCGTAGCCGGAGATCACGCTGACCCACAGCGTGCCGCCGTCGAAGTTGGCGCTGTCGGGGTCGACGATGCCTACGCCGGTGTCGATGAGCTGCGGCGTGACGTTGACCAGGTTCTCCGCGAAGCTCACGTCCGACACCACATCGGTCAGCACCGGAGCGGCCGAGGTCGTGATGCTGCCGGCTGTGCCCAGCAGCTGCTGGAACACGCCGTAGGTGTTCTGGGTGCCAGACTCCTGGTCGTAGCCGGCCCAGACGATGACGGCCTTGTTGCCGTTGAGGCCCACCACATCGGGCAGATGCTGTGTGCTGGCCGTGGTGGTGTTGATCAGGCGCGGGCCGTCGACCTTGGCGCCGCTGGCGTCGAATTGCTGGGCCCAGACGTCGTAGCCGTTGCCGCCGACACCGAAATAGCTGTCCCAGGTGACGATGAAACCACCGTCGCTCAGCACCGCCACGCGGGCGTAATCACTGCTGGCGCTGCTGTCGACCGTGCTGACGGCGATTTCGCCGCCGAGCTTGCTGCCGTCGGCGGCGAAGCGTTGCGCATAGACCTGGCCGCCGCTGCTCCACCACGTGGCGACAAAGCCGCCGCCGGGTACGGCCGCGATGTCCGCGCCGTACTGGTTGGAGGCGATGGTGGCGTTGACCGGGATCAGTGCGCCAACCTTGTTGCCGGCGTTGTCGAAGCGCTGCGCCGCGACACCGTAGCCGTTGCCGTCACCGCTGGTGTCGCCCCAGATCGCGACGAAGCCGCCACCGTCCAGCGCCGCGAGTTGCGGCTGGTACTGCGTGGCACCGCCGGTCGTGTTGAGCACGAATTCGCCGCCCAACGGGTTGCCCGACGCGTCGTAGCGCTGGGCCAGCACGTCATAGGTGTAGTTGCCCGCCGCGTTGTTGTAGTCGCTGCGGAAGGCGACGATGAAGCTGCCATCGGCCAGGCCCAGCACGGCGGGTTCCTGTTGGTTGCCGGCCGTGCTGGTGTTGACACGGAACTCGCCGCCGGCGGCCGTGCCGTCTGCCAGGTAGCGCTGGGCATAGACCTCGTAGGTGCCGCTGCCGTCCTGCGCCTGGGCCCGCCAGGCAATCACATAGCCACCGCTGGCCAGGCCGCCGACGGCGGCTTGGTTCTGGTAGTTGAGCGTTGTGGTGTTGACCTGGAACTCGGCGCCCACGGCCGCACCGTTGCTGGCATAGCGCTGGGCGAAGACACCGTGGCCGTCGCCGTCCTGCGAAGCCTCGGACTGCCACACCACGACGTAGCCGCCGTCATTGCTGCCCATCAGGCGACCGACGGCGGGGTAGCTCTGCTGGCCCACCTCGTAGCTGTTGACCTGCTCCTGCGGGCGCAGCGCCACCAGCGCGGCGGCATCGGCCTGCGGTGTGACGTTGATGACGATGTCGTCACTGCCGCTGCTGTTGCCGGCGTTGTCGGTCAGGTTCAGGCGCAGCGTGCGGCTGGGCAGAGGCTGGGCCGAGCTGTTGGCGTAGCTCAGGTTCTCCAGCACGCGCTCGACGATGGCCTCGGAGGCGGCTGCCTTCCAGGTGATCTCCAGATTGCGGCCGTTGGCACCGTCCAGCGTGGCGCTGATGGTGCCGACGGACACGCCGCCGAACTGCACGTCGCTGCCGCTCACGCCCACCTGACCGGCACCGCTGCCTTCGTGCCGGATGCGCAGCTGGTCGTCCACACGGTTGGTGCTGGACAGGTAGCTCACCGTGAGCTTGCCGTTGAGGAAGCCGCCGGCGGCGCTGTGTACCAGTTGTTGGGCGCCGTCGATGACGACGCCGGCCGCGACCTGAGCTTCGGTGAAGGTGACGCTGCTGGCGACGTCGTCCAGCACCAGGGCGCTGGTGCTGACGCTGTTCTGGATGGTGATGACCACCTGGCTGGCGTTGCTGGCACCGCCGTCACCGTCGGTGAGGCGCAGGCCGACGTAGCGGCTGGTGGTGCCCGCTGGCGGCGCGGTATGCAGGTAGGTGATGGCTTGCGCCACCGCCTGCACGGCGGCGGCGTCGGCATTGGCGTTGAAGGTGATGGTCAGTGCGCCCACGCCGGCGCCGCCGCCCGTGAAGCTGCCCACCACGGTGCCGCCGACGCTGATGCTGCTGCCGCTGACGCCGACCTGGCCGGCGCCGCTGCCTTGGTCCTGTATGCCCAGCGCGTCATTGGCGCTGCCGTTGGACAGGAAGCTGACGAACAGCTGGCCGCCGTCGAAGTTGGCGGAGTCGGCGTCGGACACCGCCACATCGAAGTCGATGAGGCGGGCCACGCCGGCGTAGTTCACGGCGTCCGCGGGCGCATTGCTGAAGGTGCGTTGGGCGCGCACATCGCCAAGCAAGGGGTTGGCGCTCGTCGGCGCGAGTTCGGCGGCATCGCCGAAGCGCTGCGTGCGAATCTCATAAGTGCTCTGGCCAGACTCGTTGACGGTGTTGTAGTCGGCGTAGGCGACGACAAAGTTGCCATTGCCCAGATCGGCCACAGCGGGCGCACGCTCCGTGCTGTTGGTGCCAGAGGCCAGCTTGCGTTCGCCGTCCACGGGCACGCCGGTGCTGCTGAACTCGCGGATGTAGACATCCGATGTGGTGCCGGCGCCAGTGGTGTCGTAGTTGTCGTTGTACCAAGTGACGACGAAGCCGCCGGTGGACAGGCCGGTGACCTGGGCCTCGTACTGCCCGCCGGTCAGGCGCTCGTTGACGATGAACTCGCTGCCGAGCTTGTTGCCCGCCGCGTCGATCAGCTGGGCATAGACGCCGTAGCTGTTGCCGTCGTTGCCCGACTGGTCTTCCCAGACGACCACCCAGCCGCCACCGGCCAAGGCGGCGACGCTGGGCGTGGATTGGTTGCCGCCGCTGGTGGTGTTGACGACGAAGGTGCTGCCCAGCACGCCACCAGCGCTGAGCGTGCGGCCGAAGATGCCGACACCGCTGCCGTCCAGTCCCTGGCGGTCCTCCCAGACGATGAACAGGTCGCCGTTGGCCTGGGCCGCCACATCGGGCAGGTATTGCGTGCCGGCCTGGGCTGCGCCGGAGACGACGTTGATGCGCACCTCGGCGGCCGTCTGCGCGCCGGCGTTGTCGAAGCGGCGCACGTAGATGTCGGTGCCGTTGGCGCCCGCCGGGCCGCTCTCTGAGGCGTAGGCGATGGCGAAGCCGCCGGTGTAGCCGGCCAGCTGACCGTGGTATTGGCCATTGGTGGTGCTGGCGTTGAGCACCACGTTGGCGCCGATGGCTGCGCCGTCGCTGCCGTAGAACTGGCCGACCTGCGCCCAGCTGCTGCCATCGGCGCTGGGCGCGACGTTGTCCTGCCACGTGACGACGAAGCCGCCGTTGGACAGGGCCTCGACGTGCGGGAACTCCTGGTCGTTGCTGGTGTTGGTGCTGATGCGGAACTCGGTGCCGAGGGCCGCGCCACTGGCGCTGAAGCGCTGGCCGTAGACGCCATCGCCACTGCCATCCTGCCCGGCCGACTGCCAGACGACGACATAGCTGCCGTCGGCCAGCGTGGCAACGGATGGCGCCTCCTGGTGGTTCTCGCGGTAGGTGTTGACGACCGCGGACTCGCCGCCCACGGCGGGCGCGCCGTCCAGGCTGGGCGTGACGTTGATGGTCACGGCGCTGGCCGCGCTGCTGCCGCCATCGCCGTCGGACAGGCGCAGGCCGACGGTGCGGCTGGCGTCGGGGCTGGACGAGGTGCTGGCGTAGGTGAGGCTTTGGATCAGGGCCTCGACGGCCTCGGCATTGGCGTTGGCATTGAGTTCGACGCGCAGGGCGCCGCCATTGGCGCCGGTTGCGGCGGCAGCGATGCTGCCGATCGCCGTGCCACCGAAGCTGACGGTGCCACCGGCCACACCGATCTGCCCGGCGCCGTTGCCGACATGGCGCACGCCCAGCCGGTCGGTGGCCTGGCCGCCCTGCACGTAGAACAGATCCAGCCGGCCGCCGGCGAAGTTGGCGGAGTCGATGTCGACGACGCTGACCGCCGCATCGATGAGCTGCGGCGCGGCGTTGACGTCGCTTTCGGCAAACGTGACGCTGGCCGCCACATCGCCGATGACGGGGTTGGCCTGGCGGGCCAGGCTGGCCGCGTTGCCGAACAGCTGCTGCGTGATCTCGTAGGTGTTGGCGCCGTTGCCCAGCGCCGGCGTGGCGTTGTAGTCGCTGTAGGCCACGACGAAGTTGCCGCCGGTGAGCGCCGCGATGGCCGGGTTCTGCTCGGTGCTGTTGGTGAGCGACGCCAGCTTGCGCTCGCCGTCGATGGGCACGCCGGCGTTGGTGTACTCGCGGATGTAGACGTCCGAAGTGCTGCCGGTGCCGCTGATGTCGTAGTTGTCGTTGTAGTAGGACACCACGAAGCCGCCGCCCTGCAGCGCGACGACATGGGCGTCGTACTGGCCGCCATCGCGGCGCTGGTTGACGATGAACTCGTCGCCCAGCTTGGCGCCGGCCGCGCTGAAGCGCTGGCCGTAGACGGCATAGCTGCTGCCGTCGTTGCCGCTCTGGTCTTCCCAGACGACCACGAAGCTGCCGTCAGACAGCACGGCGACGTCCGGGTTGAGCTGGGTGCCGGCAGTGGTGGTGTTGATGAGGAAGGTGGCGCCGAAGGTGCCGGCGGCGGCGTCATACAGGCGGCCGTAGACACCCCAGCCGCTGCCGTCGTTGCCGTTGTCACGCCAGACGATGGCGAGGTTGCCGTTGGCCCAGGCGGCCACGTCGGGCAGGTCCTGCGAGCCGGGCGCGGCAACGCCGGCCGTCAGGTCGCTGACGCGCAGGTCTGACGTGATGACGGCGCCGCTGTTGTCGTAGCGCTTGAGGTAGATGTCGAAACTGTTGCCGCCGGCGTTGCTCTGCGAGGACCAGACGATGGCGAAGCCGCCACCGTAGCTGGCCACCTGGCCGTGGTACTGCTGGCTGACGGTGGCGGTCGCCACGCGGAAGGCGCTGCCGGCGGCATCGCCATTGGCGTCGTAGCGCTGGGCCCATTGGCTCCAGCTGTTGCCGTCGCTGGTGTCGTCCTGCCAGGTCACCACCCAGCCGCCGCCGCCCGCGCCGGTCAGGCCGGCGACCTGCGGGTAGTTCTGTTGACCGGCAACTTGCGTGTTGACGCGCACCTCGCCGCCCACCGCCACGCCCACGCTGTTGTAGCGCTGCATGTAGACGCCGTCGCTGTCGCCGTCCTGGTTGGTGGATGCCCAGGCGATGACGTAGCCGCCGTCGGCGAGCGCGCCGATGTGCGGATCTGCCTGGTTGCCGGCCGAGTAGGTGTTGACGCGCTCTTCGCCGTGCACGAGCGGCGTGCCGTCCAGTTCGGAGGTGACGTTGATGGTGAGCAGCGACACCTCGCTGGTGCCGCCGTCGCCATCGGCCACGCGCAGGCCGACGGTGCGTGAGGCCGCCGGGCTGGACGAGTTGCTGCTGTACCCGAGGTTCTGCAACAGCGCCTGAACGGCTTGCGGCGTGGCGTTGCTGTTCAGGTCGATGCGCAAGTTGGTGCCATTGCTGCCGCCGCTGACGGTGCCAATGGCGGTGCCGCCGTAACTGATGGTGGCGCCGGAGACGCCGATCTGTCCCGCACCGCTGCCGACATCGCGCACGCCCAGGCGGTCGCTCGCTTCGCCGCCGCTGACGTAGTAGAGGTCGATGCGGCCGCCAGCAAGGTTGGCGGAATCCACATCGTTGAAGCTCAGCGATGCGTCCAGCACTTGCAGGCCGGCGTTGGCGGCGTTCTCGCCGATGGTCACGGTGCTCGCGAAGTCGCCCACCGTCGGGCGCTCCTGGCGCGGCAGTTCGGCTGCGCTGCCGAAGATCTGCTGCACGATGCCGTAGGTGTTGGTGGCGCCCGTGACGCCGGTGTCGTAGTCCGCGTAGACGACGACGAAGTTGCCCTGGCCGAGGTCGGCAATCGCGGGTTCGAACTCGTTGTGGTTGGTGGGCGAGAGCAGCTTGCGCTCGCTGTCGATGGCGACCCCGGTGGCGTCGTACTCGCGGATGTAGACGTCCGATGTGGTGCCGCTGCTGGTGACGTCGTAGTTGTCGTTGTACCAAGTGACGACGAAGCCGCCGGTGGACAGGGCGGTCACTTGGGCCTGGTACTGGCCACCCAGCGTGCGCTCGTTGACGAGGAACTCGGCACCGACCTTGTTGCCGGTGGCGTCAAAGCGCTGGCCGTAGACGCCGTAGCTGCTGCCGTCGTTGCCGCTGTCGTCCTGCCAGACGACGACGAAGCTGCCGTCGGCGAACATGGCCACTGACGGCTCGTTCTGCGTGCCGGCCGTGGTCGTGTTGACCTGGAAGGTGGCGCCGAAGCTGCCGGTGGCGGCGTTGTAGGTGCGGCCGAAGATGCCGTAGTTGCCGGCGCCGTCGTTGTTGCCATCGTCGCGCCAGACCATGACCAAGTCGCCGTTGGCGCGGCTGGCGATCTCGGGCAGGTACTGGGCGCCGGTCTGGGCGGCGCTGCCGCCCACGCCGTCGCTGACGCGCAGCTCGCCACCGAGCTTGTTGCCGGCGTTGTCGAAGCGCTGCAGGTAGATGTCGTAGTTGCTGCCGCCGGCATTGCCGCTGGAAGCCCAGACGACGCCGAAGCCTGCAGGCACCGAGCCGCCGCCGGCCCAGCTGACGGTGTCGCTGTAGCGCTGCGTGCCGCTGGTGAAGGTGGTGGCGACGAAGTTGCCGCCGACCGGCGCACCGCTGGCGGTGTAGATCTGGCCGATGACGCCGTCGCCACTGCCGTCCGCCCCGGCGCTGACGTCATCCCAGATGACGACGTAGTTGCCGTTGGACAGGCCCGTCACGCGCGGCATCTCTTGCGTGCCGGCACGGGCGGTGTTGAGTTGCGTGAGTTCGGGGCCGATGGGCTCGCCGCTGGCGGACATGCGCTGGCTGTAGATGTCCCAGTCGTTGTTGTGCTGGTTGTAGGCCTGCCAGACCACCACGTAGCTGCCGTCGGCGAGCACGGCCACATCGGGGTGGCGCTGCTCGGCCGCCCCCATGCTGTTCACGGCTTGCTCGCCGTACAGCGCGGGCTGGCCATCGGCCTCGCGGGTGACGATGATTTCCTTGGCGTAGCCGGTGCTGGAGCCACCGTCGCCGTCGCTCACGCGCAGGCCGATGGTGCGGCTCGCGGCCGGGCTGGCGTTGGTGTTGGCGTAGGTGAGGTGCTGGATCAGCTGCTCGACGGCATCCACCGTCGCGTTGGCGTTGAACGTGACCACCAGGGCGCTGCCGTTGCTGCCGCCGCTGAGCGTGCCGAAGGCCGTGCCCTCGAACAGCACGGTGCTGCCGGAGACGGAGATCTGGTCATTGCCGCTGCCCACGCTGCGCACGCCCAACTGGTCTTCCGTGCCGCCACCTTGGACGTAATACAGCTCCAGCCTGCCGCCGTCGAAGTTGCTGCTGTCCAGGTCAGTCAGGCTGACGGCGGCGTCGATGATCTGCGGCCCCGCGTTGACGAGGTTCTCGCTGAAGGTGACGCTGCCACCCAGCGGCGTGCTCTCCCAGTCACCGACGGTCGGCGCAGCCTGCTGGATGGCCGGCGCGGCGCTGGGGCCGAAGATCTGCTGCATCACGTCGTAGCCCACGGTCGCGTCGACATAGGCGCTGTAGGTGACGGTCCAGCGGCCGCCGCCCAGGTCTGCGAGCTGTGGTTCGCTCTCGGCACGGTGCAGGCTGGTGGTGATCCGGGTGGGCGCTTCGGCAGCACTGCCGTCAGCGTTGTAGCTGCGCACCCAGAGGTCCTGGTTGCTGCCCTCGGCGCTGCCGTCGCTGTACCAGGCAACGACGAAGCCGCCGGTGGACAACATCAGCACGGACGGCTGGTACTGGTTGCCGCTGGTCACGCCACTGTTGACGAGAAACTCGCCGCCCAGCTTGGTGTTGTCGGCCGCAAAGCGCTGGGCGTACACGGCCGAGCCGCTGCCGTCGCCGCTGTCGCTGCGCCAGGCAACGACGAAGCTGCCGTCAGCCGCAACACTGACGCTGGGTTCGTACTGATGGCTGGCGATGGCCGTGTTGACGAGGAAGGTGTCGCCGAACGTGCCCGTGCTCGCATCGAAGCGGCGGCCGTAGACGCCAAACCCGCTGCCATCGTTGCCGGATTCGTCCCGCCACACGATGACTTGCGCGCCCGAGGCGTTGCCTGCAACGCGCGGCTGAGTCTGCTGGCCAGACTGGGCTGCCGTGGCGCCTGCGCCCGTGGCCGTGCTGGCCAACATCTCAGCGCCGTTGCGCGTGCCGTCGTTGTTCCAGCGTTGCAGGTAGATGTTGTGGGTGCCGTCCGGGGAATAGCCGGTGTAGACCGTGGAGTAGCCACCGGTGTAGCCGGCGCCGTCGAAGACGGCCTGCGTGCTGTTGGTGACGGTGTTGACCACCGTGTTGCTGCCTTGCGCAACGCCGGCTGCGTTGTAGCGCTGGGCCAGCACCGTCCAGCCCGAGCCGTCGATGCCGTTGTTGTCCTGCCAGCCGATGACGAAACCGCCGTCGCTGGTGGCGACCACGCGCGCGGCCTCCTGCGTGTTGATCGTCGTGCTGCTCACGCGCCACTCGGCGCCCAGCGCTGCACCGGTGGCCGAGAAGCGCTGCGCATACACGCCCCAGCCGCTGCCGTCCTGCCCGTTGGACTGCCAGACGACGACGTAGCTGCCGTCAGCGAGAACCGCGACGTGGCTGGCGCTTTGCTCGCCGGCACGGAAGGTGTTGATGCGCTTTTCGTTGGACAAGATCACGGCGGTCTCCGGTGTGCTTTGGCGGTGCCTGCTGCGGCACCGTGCCGGCGAGGCGCCGGCCAGCGCCATGCGCGCGGGCGCACGGCGTCAAGAATCCAGCCGGGCTTGTACGTGGGGGACGAAGGCGCTTTCAATCACTAGGAACCGAAATCCCCCGGGCTCGTGGGGGGCCGTGTCCACACGTCAAGTTAGGGATTGGTAGACCTGGCTCCAGGGCGTTAGCACGCCCGTTCAAGCCCGCTTGCGCGACGTTGGAGAATGCCTGCATGAGCAAGGCGTTCACCAAGGAATCCGAGGCCGCAGACGACGATGGCGACGGCCCGGCGCTGCCCGCGCTGCCGGCCGGCACGCGCAACTACATGACGCCCGCCGGCTATGCGCGGCTGCGGGCCGAGTTCATGCAGCTCATCGACGTGGAGCGGCCCAAGATGGTGGAGACCGTGTCATGGGCGGCCAAGAACGGCGACCGCTCGGAGAACGGCGACTACCTCTATGGCAAGAAGCGGCTGCGCGAGATCGACCGCCGGCTGCGCTTCCTCACGAAGCGGCTGGACATTGCCGAGGTGGTGGACCCGAGCGCCCACCATGGCAGCGAGCAGGTGTTCTTCGGCGCCACGGTCACCTACGCCAACGCGCGCGGCGACGAGAAGACCATCACCATCAAGGGCATCGACGAATCCGACAGCCTGGCCGGCGAGGTGAGCTGGGTGTCGCCCATTGCCCGCACGTTGCTGAAGGCGCGCGTGGGCGACGAGCTCAAGCTCGTCACGCCGGTGGGCGTGGAGAGCATCGAGGTCGTCGAGGTGCAGTACCCGGCGCCGGGCGCTGCGGGCTGATCAGGACTTCTTCGGCGCGGGCTTGAGCATCGCCTCGGCGCGAGCCTTCTCGTCAGGGCTGAGCTTGGCGGCGATGGCGGGCAGGGCGGTGGCTGCCTGCTCGTTGCCCAGACCCTTGGCCAGACTGCACCAGGCGTAGGCGGCGGCCAGGTCCTTGTCGCCGCCCTGGCCCTGGGCCAGCATGACCGCGAGGTTGAACATCGCATCCGGTTGGCGGCTGCGGGCGGCGGCCTGGAAGAGCTGGCGCGCGGTGGCGTGGTTCTGCGGCACGACCTCGCCGCTGTAGAAAAAGGTGGCCAGCGCGTTCTGCGCATCGGCGTGGCCCTTCACGGCGGCTTCCTTGTAGAACACGAACGCCTTCTCGGGTGCACGTGGCGTGCCTTCGCCGAGGTCCAGCATGCGGCCGTAGGCGTAGGTGGCTTCCAGGTTGCCGGCCCGGGAGGCCGCGCCGTAGTAGGCGCCGGCCTTCTCCAGGTCCAACGGCACGCCAGACGGCTGCTTGGGCACCTGGTGGTGATAGAGCTGGCCCAGCAGCAGCATGGCTGGCACATGGCCGGCGGCGGCGGCCGCCGTGAGCGCCTCGACGGCCTTGGGGCCGTCCGGCGCCGTGCCCACGCCGCTCACATAGGCCTGGCCGATCAGCGTGTTGGCGGGTTCGAAGCCGAAGTCCAGCGCCTTGCGCCACAGGCGAAGCGCTGCCTCGGGGTTGCGCTGGGTGCCCTGGCCGCCCAGATGCACGCGGGCCAGCAGCAGCGTGGCTTCGATGCGGGTGTTGATCTGGTCGGGCTTCTTGGGGTCGTAGCGCAGCCGGTCGTTGACCGGGTGGTAGCGCGCGTTGATGACCTCGTTGAGCCAGTCGATGGCCTTGGGTGTGCTGGCCGGCGTGCCCAGGCCCAGCAGGTGCAGGCGGCCCAGCATCATGGCTGCCTCTTCGTAGCCCAGCTTCTTCCAGCCTTCCTCGAAGCGGGCGCGCGCCTCGACGTAGTTGCCGGCCTCGTAGGCGTCGAAGGCCTGTTGCAGCGACTTGTCCTTGCGGGCGATCCAGTTGCGGCCCGCTGCGAAGCGGCGATCCGTGGCGGCGCAGGCGACCGACGGCGTCGTGGGCATGTCGGGGACGGCTGCGTTGGCTGTCGGTGCCGGCGCGGCGCCGGTGCTGTCGTCGGGGGCCAAGTCGCTGAGCTCGGCATCCAGCGAGCCGAACGAGCGCAGGTAGGCCAGCGTCACGTCATCGTCGGCGGCGCTGTAGCCGCCCATGAAGCCGCAGGACGACGCGAACTGCGCCGACAGGACCTTGTTCTTGGCCGCGACGATGGCGCTGGGGTCGATGGGGCGCGTGCGCTGACCCGTGACCTTGACGGAGCCCAGCGCCTGCACGTCGACCGTGGGCGAGGCGGCATTTGGCGTTTGCTGCGCGCCCGCTGGGCCCGCAGCGAGTGTGGAACACAGGGCCAGGACGGCAAAAGCCGTCCGGCCCAAAACTGCGTTGTGCCGGACGGCTTGCGTCATCGTGTCTCCCTGGTCAGCGCGGGCTGCGGTAGGTCATGCCCACCATGTAGGTGCGACCGTAGTACGCGTCGCTGTAGATGCTCGCGATGCCGCCTGCATAGTTCTGGTAGCCGCCGGTGCTGGTCTGGTTGCGTTCGCCAGTCAGGTTGCGCACGTCCGCGAACAGCTCGATGCCGCTCTTGAAGCGGTAGGACACCTTGGCGTCGATGAACGCCGTGCGCTTGTTGAACATGGGCGCACCGGGGTTGTACGGGAAGCGCACGGCGGACATCAACTCGCCCGGGAAGTTGTTGACGGCCAGGCCGCTGGTGTTCGAGTTCGGCGAGAAGCCCGCGTACTTCGAGGCCACCACCTGCTGCGCAACGCGGAACTGCAGCGCACCGTCGTCGTACCAGAGCGCGGCGTTGTACGAGTACTTGGGCTGGCCGATCAAGGGCAGCGCCTCACCGCTGATCTGGTCGATCATCGGCGAGCCGGCCGAGTTGCGCAGGCGGCTGTAGTTGGCGTCAAAGCCGGTGTAGCGCAGCACGGACGGCAGGAAGGTGAAAGCCGTCTTGGCGCTGAACTCGAGACCGCGTCGCTTGGACGGTGTCATGTTGTTCCATTGACTGAACGAGAACTCCAGGTCGCTCAGCGGCGTGCCGCTCAGCGGGTCCAGCAGCTTGCTGCCGGCGAAAAGGTTGACGTCCGAGTAGCCGACGCGCAGGTTGGGCGCGCCCACCAGATCGCGTTGCTCGAATGCCGAGACCGACAGCGAGGTTTCGCGGTTGACGTACCACTCCAGCGACAGGTTCTTGCTGATCGTGGTCTGCGGCTTCATGGCGGGGTTGCCGAACACGCGGTTGCACCCCTGGTCGGCTGCCGTGCCGTCGTCCTCGAGTGGGCGGTCCTCGACGATCTCGCTCACCGTGCAGGTCACCGTGCCATCGGCAATCGGCGCGACCCGGCTCATCGGCAGGCGGGCGATCTGCTTGGCCCAGGAGAAGCGGGTCACCAGCTTGTCCGGAATCGGCCACAGTGCCAGGTTGAAGGAAGGACTGACGTCAGTACGGCTGCCCTTGAAGTCGACGTTCTGGCTGACCTGCGCGGTCGTCACGTTGGTGGTGTCGCCGTTGCCTTCCACCCACTGGGGGTTTTTGCGGATGGAGCGGAAGATCATGAAGCCGGTGCTCTCCATGTCGGTACGCACGACGCGCACGCCGACGTTGCCGGCCAGCTCCAGGCCGAAGGGCAGGGCGTGGTCGGTGAAGGGCAGGCGATCGATCTCGAAGTCGGTTTGCAGATAGCCGGCGGTCTGTTTGTCCTTCAGCCCGCTCTTGGGCATGTCATAGACCTTGCCGTCGCTGGCCGTGCAGGTGCGGAAGCAATTCAGCGGCACGTTGAAGCCGGCCAGCTGGAACAACCTGTCGATGTCGATTTGGTTCCAGCCATTCAGTAGCGTGGCCGGGCGATCTTTGGCACCGCCGTAGTACTGCCCGTTCGGCGTGATCGTCAGGGTCTGGCGCACGAGTTCCTGGAACTGTGCCGTGGTCAGCGTGGTGGTGCCGCCAACGGTGGCGCCCACGCCAGCGTCGTAGCGCGGGTTCCGCACCGTGCCGTAGGCGCAGGGCTGACCGCCTGTGGCCAGCGATCCAGCGGTGTTCTCGCAGCCGATCACGTTCCAGCGGCCGGTCACGGACGGCGCGTACACGCCGGGCTTGAAGCCCGCCTGTCCAGCCGTGCCAACGGGCGACGCGAGCTCGCCGCCGCCACCACCCCAGGTGGTGGCGCTGTAGTCGATCAACTGCACACCGGTCTTAAGCGCGGTCAGGAAGGGCAGCTTGTCGACCGTGTTGTAGGTCAGGTCGAGCTTGAGCTGCTTCTCGGTGTTCTCGTTGTCAAACGCCCGGATGACGTTCAGTTGGGTGTTGTTTGTGTATTGCGCGCGCTGAGCCGCCGCATAGGCGGGCACGAAGAGCGGGTTGAAGTTGTCGACGGGAACGGCCGCGCTCTGGACCGCGGGGTTCAGCGTCGCGTAGCCAGCCAGATTGCCCATCTGGTCGATCGCTGCGCCACCCGGCCGCGTAAAGCTCCACAGGCCGTTGGGCTCCAGGTTGAAGTTGCCCACGCCATACAGCGTGCTGAACGACGCACGGCGGTCGTAGCGCAGGCCGGTGCCCTTGTTGAAGCTGCCCATGAACTTGGCGCGCAGGCGATCGTTGCGGTACTCGCCGCCGCCCTGCAGGGTCTTGTTCGTGGTGTCGATGCTGCTGAGGATGGTGTCGGTGCCGAGGAAGTTGCCGTCCGTCGAGTAGCTCGTCACGTGGTGGGTGCTGTCCACTGTGTAGCCGGGCAGGAGGTTGGTGGTGGCGCCCAGGATCATCGGCGCGTTGTTGGCGCGGAAGCTGTACGTGCCCGGCAGCGTGGAGCCCACTGCACCCGTCGCCAGCGTGCGGGTGCCGGCAACTACGTTGTCGGTGAAGGTCCCGGCCCCGTTGACGATGGGCGCACCGCCCATGCTCAGGAAGCCGACGATGTCGTCCACATGGCGGCGGTTGCTGATGAACTTGCCGTAGACGGAGAGCTGATCGTTGACCTTGTAGTCCAGGCGGATGTCGCCGCTGGTGCGGGTGTCATCATTGGAGCGGAAGTTGTAGCGTGGGCCGACCGAGTGCGACAGCGTGTAGTCGTTCCACTGGTTCAGGCAAGTCACCTGCTCGTTGACGCGCGACTGGTACGCCAGCGTGCGGTTGGCGGACGTCGTGATGGGGGCCAGCTGGGCGGTTGTGTACAGCGGGAACTTGGTCAGGCAGTCGGCCTTGGTCGCCGCCGCCGCTGATGTCTCCAGGATCTGCCGGGGTGTCAGCGAGGCGAACACGCCACCACCGGTGGTGGCCCACTGGGATACCGGCACGTCAGCAGCGCTGGGCAGCAGCGCATTCACGCTGTTGGCGTACGAGAAGGTCTTCTCGGGCGAATTGTCGAAATCGGCCAAGCGCACCAGGCCCTGCTGGGCGTTGCTGCCGCCCTGGCTGATCTGGTGGTTCTCGCGGACGGTGCGGGCACGGTTCAGGTTGACCATGACGCCCAGCTTCTTGTTGAAGAACTTGTCCGTCCAGATCAGGTTGGCATCCGGCGTCGTCTTCTTGGCAAGGTCGCTCTTGCTGGCGGCCAGGCGGAACGAGTAGTAGGGCTTGTCAAAGTCCAGGCCGTTGCGCGTCTCGATGATGACGCTGGCGCCCAGCGAGCCCTGGGTCATCGAGGCGGTGGCACCCTTCACGATGTCCACGCTCTTGATCAGGTCGGACGACAGTTCACGGAACTCCGTACCGCGGCCATCGCCACCGCCCAGCAGGTTGGTGCCTGCGCCCGAGCTGACGCCAACACCGTCCATCTCGACGCGGGTCGATTCCGGGCCGTTGCCGCGGATGGTGACGTTCACGCCCTCGCCGTAGTCGCCCCGATCCAGCGCCACGCCAGCGATACGGGAGATGGCCTCACCGATGTTGCGGTCGGGGAAGGCACCCACGTCTTCCGCCACGATGGAGTCCTGCACCGTCGCGGCCGTCTTCTTGCGGTTGATGGCCGACTGCTGCGACTGCCGCGTGCCGACGACCAGCACGGTCTCCAGCTCGTTCACCGGCGCCTTGGCCTTGGGGGCTTCCGCAGGCTTGGCGGCGGTGGCCGGCGCCGAGGCCGCGGCCGCAGGGGCGGCGGGTGTCTGGGCCATCACGGCCTCATGCGCCATCAGCGCCAGTGCGAAGGAAACGGCGGTTCCGATGCGGTCGCGCCGCAGCAGGGGGGTGCTGGTCATGGTCTCTCTCCGTGTTGGCCGGTCCCGGTCCGGCCATGCTTGTTGTCAGGCTTTGCGGCCTGGCGTGGAGAGCTGTTCAGGTCCCCGCATCAGGCGTCGGCGCAGACCATAAACATGGGGTTACATGGCGAGAAATACGATTTCCCGGATTTCCTATCTCGTCCGGGAATACCGGGGCCAGAAACAATGGTTAACCCGTGGACGCGTCGAGAAACACTCACGGCGGTGAGCGGCGGCGGTGCAAACGGGCAACACCGACAACGGTGTCAGGCCTTGGTGCGGGACACCCTTTGCACGGCGGGCGTGCGGCGCAACACGCGCAGCACATCGGCCAGGTGCAGGCGGTCGCGCACGGCGATGAGCAGGTTCATTTCCACCTCCTCCAGCGCCGGCGCCTCCTCGCCCATGGCGATGTGGGTGATGTCCGCTTCGGCCTGGGCCACGGCCTGGGCCACCTGGGCGAGCACGCCCTTGCCGTTGGTCAGCAGCAGCGACACGCCCACCTCGAAGCCGCGGGTCAGCTCCTCGGCCCACTCGACACGGATCCAGTGCTCGCTGTCGCGCTGGAACAGCCGCTTGCCGACGGCGCATTCGCAGGTGTGCACGACGAGACCCTCGCCCCGGCCCAGGTAGCCCCGCACCTCGTCGCCGGGGATGGGGCGGCAGCAGGTGGCCAGCTGCACCGAGGCGCCTTCGCTGCCGTCGATGGTGACGCTGGCGCGGTCGTCCACGGGCGCTTCGGTGAACCGGCCCAGCGTCAGCGCCAGCGCATCAGGGCGCTGGCCCTGCTCGGCCATCAGGCGCGCCAGCTTCTTGGCGATGATGGCGGCGATCTTGCGGCCGGCGCCGATGTCCACCAGCAGCTGCTCGGTGCTGGCGCTGCCGGCCCAGTCGGCCAGCGCATGCCACAGCGGCGCCTCGGGCGCGTCCAGCTCCAGGCTGGGCAGGCCCAGGCCCTCGGTGCGCATGGCCTGGGCCAGCATCTTCTCGCCCAGCTCGCGGGACTCTTCCTGCTCCAGATCCTTCAGGTAGTGGCGGATCTTGGAGCGCGCGCGGCCCGTGCGCACGAAGCTCAACCAGGCCGGGTTGGGGCTGGCGCCGGGGGCCGTGATGATCTCGACGATGTCGCCGCTGCGCAGCGCCGCCCGCAGCGGCACGGCCTCGCCGTTGACCTGAGCCGCCACGCAGTGATCGCCGACGTCGGAGTGGATGGCGTAGGCAAAGTCCACCGGCGTGGCGCCCTTGGGCAGCGCCATGATCTTGGACTTGGGCGTGAAGACGTAGATGGAGTCGGGGAAGAGGTCGATCTTGACGTGCTCCAGAAACTCGTTGGCATCGCGCGTCTCGTCCTGGATGTCGATGAGGCTCTGCAGCCAGCGCGCGTTGGCCTGCTGCGCGATCAGCGCCGAGGCCTGCTTGCCGCCCCGGCTCTTGTAGATCCAGTGCGCCGCCACGCCCTGTTCGGCGATCTGGTGCATGCCCTCGGTGCGCAGCTGGAACTCCAGCGGCGTGGCCAGCGGGCCCATCAGCGTGGTGTGCAGCGACTGGTAGCCGTTGTCCTTCTGGTTGGCGATGTAGTCCTTGAAACGGCCCGCCTGTGGCTTGTAGAGCTGGTGCAGCACGCCAAGGGCGGTGTAGCACTGCAGCGGTTCCTCGGTCAGGATGCGAAAGCCAAAGATGTCGCTGACCTGCGCGAAGCTCATCAGGCCTTTCTCGCGCATCTTCTTGTAGATGGAGTAGACCGTCTTCTCCCGCCCCTGCACCTGCACGCGCAGACCGGCCTTGGTGAAGGCCGTGCGGATCTCGCCCTCGATGCGCGACACCAGGTCGCGTCGGTTGCCGCGCGCCTTGGCCACGGCCTTGCTGAGCGCGGTGTAGCGCCAGGGGTGGAAGTAGCGAAAGGACAGGTCTTCCAGCTCGCGGAAGGTCTGGTTCAGGCCCAGGCGGTGGGCGATGGGCGCGTAGATGTCGAAGGTCTCGCGCGCGATGCGGCGAGCCTTGTGCGGCGCCATTGCGCCCATGGTGCGCATGTTGTGCAGCCGGTCGGCGAGCTTGACGAGGATGACGCGCAGGTCGCGCGCCATCGCCAGCAGCATCTTGCGGAAGGACTCGGCCTGGGACTCCTCTTTGGTGGAGAACTGCAGCTTGTCCAGCTTGGTGAGGCCGTCGACGAGGTCGGCCGTGGTGGCGTCGAACTTCTCGATCAGTTCGGCCTTGGAGATGCCGCAGTCCTCGACGACATCGTGCATCAGCGCCGCCATCAGCGCCTGGGCGTCTAGCCGCCATTCGGCGCAGATGCCGGCCACCGCGATGGGGTGGGTGATGTAGGGCTCGCCGGTGGCGCGCTTCTGGCCCAGGTGGGCCTCATCGGCGAACTTGTAGGCCTCGCGCACGCGCTTGACCTCGGCCTTGCTGAGGTAGCCCAGCTTGGGCAGGAGGGCATCGAAGGAGGCGGCTTCCGCCGGTGTCGGCGGCGCCTTGTCGCGCAGCCCGGGCAGGGTGAACCAGGCAGTGAGGGAGCGTTGGGCCATCGCCCGAATTTATCCGATGCCAGAAAGGCAACGGGCGTCCGAGGACGCCCGTTTCATGCTCAGTGCAGCGGCTGGATCAGACCGGCACCTTGCGCAGCATTTCCACGCCCACCTCACCGGCGGCGATTTCGCGCAGCGCGGTGACGCCGGGCTTGTTCTTGCTCTCGATGCGCGGGCTGTGGCCCTGGCTCAGCATGCGGGCGCGGTAGGTCGCGGCCAGCACCAGCTGGAAGCGGTTGGGGATCTTGGTCAGGCAGTCTTCGACGGTGATGCGGGCCATGGTGTTCCTAGGGGGTTGAGCGCGATCAGGGCAGATCGAGCGCCTGAAAGACGGCAGAGCGGTTGCGCCGCTGAGCTGCGTATTTTAGCCGCTGTGCGTGCACGATGGTCTTGAGGTCGAAAACAGCGGTGTCGAACACCGCGTTCACGACGACGAAATCGAAGTGCTGGGCCTGTGCCACCTCGGTGCGCGCGGTGTTCATGCGCTTGGCGATGACCTCCGGCGCCGTGTCGCCGCGGCGGTTCAGGCGCAGGCGCAGTTCGTCCCAGCTGGGCGGCAGGATGAAGATCAGCACAGCGTAGGGGAACAGCTGCTTGATCTGCAGCGCACCCTGGAAGTCGATCTCCAGCACGACGTCCTCGCCGTGCTGCAGCCGCGCCTCGATGCCGGCGCGCGAGGTGCCGTAGAGGTTGTCGTGCACCTCGGCCCACTCGAAGAACTCGCCGCGGGCGGCCATGGCGCGGAACTCGTCCGGCGAGATGAACCAATACTCGCGGCCATGCTGCTCCTGGCCGCGCGGCGCGCGCGAGGTGTGGGAGACGGAGACGGCCAGGCGCGAGTCCAGCTCCAGCAGGGCCTTGACGAGGCTGGACTTGCCCGCGCCGCTGGGCGCTGCGACGACGAAGAGATTGCCGGGGTATTCCATGTGCGTGTCGTTGCGGTGAAGGGCGGATTGTCGCCTGCCCGCATGCCAGCGCTTGCGTGCGCGCGCCGGGCGTCAACTCCGCGCAGGACTGTCGCGCCGGCTCTGCACAAGCCGCCGGGCGGCAGCGTCGAATGCCTGGGCCACGCCGGCGGCAGCGGTCAGCAGCTGCGGCTGCAGCCGGCTGGCTGCGGCGGGCGCGGCCGTCGAGCGCAGCAGTTGCTCGGCAGCGTCGCGGATGCGCGCCACGCTCAGCCGGTCAGCGCGCAGCGTGAGGCCCGCGCCGGCTGCTTCCAGCGGGGCCATGTTGAGGAACTGGTCCATGTTGCTGGCCAGGGCCAGTGTCGGGATGCCGGCCGCCAGCGCCTGCTGCGTGCCCAGGCTCCCGCCGTTGCTGATCATCAGCCGCGAGCGCCGGGCGGCCTCGTCACCTGGCAGGTAGGCGGCCAGCCTGGCGTTGGCCGGCACGCGGGCCGGCGCCGGCGTACCGGCGGTCGATGCGATGACGCGCACCGGCAGGTCCTGCAGCGCCTCCAGGATCATGGGCAGCAGGCCGACATGGCCGGAGCTGCCCAGGGTGACGTACACGCTGCCCAACGGCGCCTGGACGGCCTCATCCCACCAATCGGGTGCCGGCAGCGACGGCGCCCACATCAGCGGGCCGACGTAGGTGTGCGTGTCCGCCGGGCCGCTCAGCGGGAACAGTTCGGCGAGGTCGGGGATGAGCAGGTGGTCGGCGTCGGTATAGACGCGCCTCAGGTTGTTGCCCAGTGAGGCCAGGCCATGCCTTGCGCGCAGCCGGTTCATCGGCTGGCAGTGCGGGATGAAGGCCAGCGGCCGGAAGGTGTGGAACAGCGCCGAGGCCAGCGGCAGCGGCAGCGCACGGCTCAGCGGGATGACGGGCAGCGCGTAGCCGCCGGCGTACTGCGGGGTCCAGTAGGCGTTGGCGATGGCCATGTAGGGCACGCCGGCCAGGCGCGCGCTGACCGACAGCGACAACCGGAAGTCGCCCACCACCAGGTCGGGCTGGAAGGCGCGCAGCAGGCGCAGGTCCTCATCGACGTAGCGCTGCAGCGTGGCCTCGTCGTAGACCGGCGTGCCACGGGCGAGCGCATCGTTGAACTGGGCGCTGGGGATGCTGTGCAGGGATTCGTGCTGCCACGGGCCTTCGGCCGTGAACGTGGCGTAGCGCGGGTCGCAGGCCAGCATCAGCTGGTGCCCGGCCGGCGCGATCGCACGCGCCAGCGCCAGGGGCCGGGCCACATGGGCCAGCGTGACGGCCTCGCAGAACAGCGCGATACGCAGGGGGCGGGCTGTCGATGTCATCACGCCTCCTGGATCATCAGGCTGTCCAGCGGTCGGCGCAGCGAGCGGGAGCGGGGGACATTGCCATGACCCACGCGCCCCATGAACACGGCATGCGCCACGGCATGTTCGCCGACGAGGTCAACGAAGCGCTGCTCCAGCCGGCGCGCCATGTCGTGTGCGCCGGGCGTGCGCGAGAAGTCAATGCCGTTGCGGGCATAGCGGGTGAACACCAGCGGTGTGACCTCCGGCTGCAGTTGCAGCCCCAGGTGTGTGGCGGTCAGCCAGAAGCGCTGCATGGCGCGGCCGGCGGCCACGTAGTCGTCCAGCGTACGGGCGGGGCGCTCGGCCAGCAGCAGGAAATGGGCCGCGCAGGCGACGCCGGGCACGAAGTCCAGCTGGATGCGCGGCGCCCAGGTGCCGGCAAAGAAGCGGTTGAACATTTCCACGCGCGACCAGCTCTGCATGACGAAGCGCATCAGCCGCGTTGTCATCGGGTCGGTGCCCAGCGCCTGATCCGGCACGCGGTCGTCACTGAACTGCGACTGCCACTGGATGATGTCCTTGTGGACGCGGTAGGCCTCTGGCGTGACAAGCCGAATCTTGGCCGAGTGAAACAGCATCTTGGCCATGCGCAGGCGCTGGCCGGTGCTTTCCTGCCAGGTCACGGTGTAGCCCGGCCCGACGGCTGCGGCGAGCGACTGCTTCTGCGGCGCGGTCAGTGGCTGGGTTTTCAGCGGCCGGCGCTGGACGCTGCGGGTCTTGATGCTGTGCAGCAGTGGGTCTGGCGCGAGAGCGGCATCAGGCGTGAACTGCAGGTCGAAGACGGGGCGCGCATCCGGCGAGCCTTCGCGGCGCCTGGCCTGCATCTGCAGCCCGTGGTGGCTGGCGGCGATGGCTGCCGTCTCCAGCATTGCACCCATGGCGATCTGGCTGGGGTGGCCGTCCAGGTCGTAGACGCAATGCTCGCGCGTGTCAAAACCATGGATGGCGACGCTGGCCGGCCCGGTGACCTGAAAGCGCCAGGGTTGGGTGTTGTCGCCGCTGGGAGCCCATCGTGCAAAATCAAGAATCTGCAGAAGCGTGGCCTGGGAAACCATGGTTGACGACCTTTTCTGGAGTTGAAGATTGCCGCGTGGCTGCAACACCATGGCGGGTCGGCCCGTACGGCGGCTCGGGCCGGATTTTGGCTGCGCCCGCCTCAAAGGGGGAACATGAACCAAGCTGCGACATTTGATTACGCCACCGCATTTTCCAGGAACATCGGCTGGGTGACCCCGGCCGAGCAGGAAAAACTTCGTTCGGCCCGCATTGCCATCGCCGGACTGGGGGGGGTGGGCGGCGCGCACCTGCTGACCTTGAGTCGCCTGGGGGTGAGCAGGTTCAATATTGCCGACTTCGACGAATTCGGTGTCCACAATATGAACCGTCAGGTGGGCGCCTTCATGTCGACGGTGAATCAGCCCAAGGCCAGGGTGCTGGCCAATATGGCGCGCGACATCAATCCCGAGATGGATGTCCAGGTATTTTCGGAGGGCGTCACGGAGGCCAATCTCGATGAGTTCCTGCGAGACGTTGACCTGTATGTTGACGGCATCGATTTCTTTGCGCTCCCCGCGCGCCGCATGCTGTTCAGGGCCTGTCATGAGCGTGGCATTCCCGCGCTGACGGCAGCGCCACTGGGCATGGGCGTGGCGTTGATGTATTTCAAGCCGGGCGGCATGAGTTTCGAGCAGTACTTCCGCGTGGAAGGCCGCAGCGAAAACGAGCAATATGCGCGCTTCATCGCCGGGCTGTCTCCGGCCATGCTTCAGCGCAACTATTTGGTTGAGCCCGGCGCCGTGAATTTCCAGGAGCGCCGCGGGCCGTCGACGATGATGTCCTGCGATTTGTGTGCTGGCGTCATGGGTGTGGCGGCGCTCAAAGTGCTGCTCGGACGAGGGCGCCTGCGCGCCGCGCCTTGGGCCATGCAATTTGATGCCTATCACCAGCGCATCAAGTTCACCTGGCGTCCGTTCGGCAACGCCAATCCCATGCAGCAGTTGATGTTGATGCTCATCCGCCCGCTGCTCGAAGGGCGCGCGAAGGTCGGTTGATCAGCGCCACCTGCTCGGGTGGTCATCGGTGTGAAATTGCACGTCGCTTCGTGCGCATGCCCCTGTTTCGGAGGGCTGAGCGCCGCCATCCCTATGGCATCATGCGGCGCGCTGACTCCCGCGCTGGCGGGTGTTGCATTGCTGCTTGCGCTCTTTCGACGAACAGACCCAAAGAGGAATTGCCTTGGACTCCTACCACGCTGAAGCTCGCCATGATGCGCAAATGATGCCGACCGCCAGTAAGCGCGTGCGATCCGGGCTGGGCGTGGCCATGGTCGGCTTGGCGATGGCGCTGTTGGCGGGTTGTGCGAGTACCAACCATCCTGCGGCGCCGGCCACGGTGGCCAATGATGACTACAGCTACATCATCGGCGCTGGCGACAACCTGAGCATCCAGGTCTGGCGCAACCCGGAGCTGTCCATGTCGGTGCCGGTGCGTCCGGACGGCAAGATTGCGGCGCCGCTGGTCGATGAGATCGTTGTGCAGGGCAAGACCTCCGTGCAGGTGGCGCGCGATGTTGAGAAGCAACTCAGCAAGTACGTTCGGGATCCGGTGGTGACCGTGATCGTGACGGGCTTTGTTGGCCCGTACAGCGAGCAGATCCGCGTCGTTGGTGAGGCGGCACGCCCGCAATTTCTGCCCTTCAAGCAGAAGATGACGCTGCTGGACGTGATGATCGCCGTCGGCGGACTGACGGATTTCGCCTCGGGCAACAGCGCCACGATCCTGCGTACGGCCGAGGGCAATAAGCAGTACTCGGTGCGACTGAAGGATCTGATCAAGCGTGGCGATGTGTCGGCCAATGTCGAAATGCGGCCGGGCGACATCCTCATCATTCCGCAGAGCCTGTTCTGAGTCATGGGCCACGGGGTGTTTGGCATGCGGCCGGCACCTCAATCCCGCGCAAGCCTTAACTGAGACTGTTGCAGATGGAATTGCTGATTGCTCAGCTGCTGATCATCGTCCGGCGGATGTGGAAGTACCGCTGGGTTGGCCTGGTGGTGGCTTGGGTGGCCGGGGTGGTAGGGGCGGTGGTCGTGTTCGTGCTGCCGGATCGGTACGAGGCGAGTGCGCGTATCCACGTCGATACGCAGTCCACGCTCAAGCCGCTGATGGCAGGCCTGGCTGTGCAGCCCAATGTCGACCAGCAGGTGTCCCTGCTCAGCCGCACCTTGATCAGTCGACCCAATGTCGAGAAGCTGGTTCGCATGGCAGACCTGGACTTGAAGAGTCAGTCCAAGGCTCAGCAAGAGGCCACCATCGAGGCGGTCACCAGCAACCTGTCTATCCAGGGCAGTGGTCGCGGTGACAACCTGTACATCTTGGGTTACCGCGACAGTGATCCGGAAACTGCCAAGCGCGTCGTTCAGTCGTTGGTGTCTATCTTCGTTGAGTCCAGCTTGGGTGCTACCCGGAAAGACAGTTCGACGGCATCGACGTTCATCAATGAGCAGATCAAGGTCTACGAGGCCAAGCTTGAGGAGGCTGAAACGCGCTTGAAGGAGTTTCGGCTCAAGAATCTGTCGATTTCAGCGGATGGCAAGGATTCTGCAGCGCAGATTGCAGAGGTTGGTGGGCAGTTGGAACGGGCTCGTCTGGAGTACCGGGAGGCGGTGAACGCGCGTGATGCAGCCAAAGCGCAGCTGGCTGCTGAGAAGTCCGGGAACAGCGGCGCGCAGAGCACGGCGCAGAGTCTGTTGCAGGAATCGACCGCCAACGTCAGCACGCCGGAGCTTGATGCGCGCTTGGCCGAGTACCGCCGCAATCTCGACGGGCTGCTGCAGCGCTTCACGGATCAGCACCCTGACATCATCTCCACACGCAAGCTCATCAAGGATCTTGAGGAACAGCGTAAGCGCGAGATTGCCGAGTTGCGTAAGGCTGCGATGAGCCTCCCTCCTGCGGCCGTTGGGCAGTCCGGTGGTAACCCAGCTGTTCAGGAGTTGGTGCGCATCCTCGCGACCACGGAGGTGCAGGTCGCCTCGCTGCGCGCCCGCGTGGACGAGTACTCGGCCCGCTACGCCCAAGCCATGGCGGCCATGAAGACGGCACCTCAAATGGAGGCGGAGGCTGCGCAGCTGAATCGCGATTACGCGATTCACAAGAAAAACTACGAGGACTTGGTGCAGCGGCGTGAGCAGGCATCCATTTCGAGTGAACTGGACGTCGCCTCCGGTGTCGCTGACTTCCGTGTCATTGACCCGCCTCGGGCCAACCCAAAGCCAGTGGCGCCGAATCGGCTGCTTTTGCTCGCCGGTGTGATGGCAGCTTCGTTGGGTGTCGGCGTCTTCACGACGTTTGCGGCCAGCCAGTTGCGGCCCGTATTCCATGATGCCAACGACCTGCGGGCGCGGGTCGAGTTGCCCATCCTGGGCGTGGTGACGCGCCTGGTGACGGATGCCGACAGGGCTCGCCAGCGGGTGGATCTGATCCGCTTCTCGGCGGGTGCTGGCGGATTGTTGGTGATGTTTGCGGTCGCCTTGACGGTCTTGGCGGTGAAGTTGAGCCGGCAGGTGGTTTGACATGACGAGCTTGATAGAACAGGCCGCCCAGCGGCTGGAGCAGCTTCGCCAGGCTGGCGTCGTGCTGCCGGGTGACGAGCAGGCCACCCCGTCGCCAGACGCGGCTATGCCGCTAGCTGCAGCGCCGGCTCCTGTGGCGACGTCCGCTGCGCAGCCCGTCTCGGTCGCGCCCGAGCCTCCTCCGGTGGGCATCACGCTCGTGGACGAGGGGCCTCACACCTCGTCCAAGCGGGTTGAACTGGACGTGGTGGCGCTGGCGGCGCAAGGGTTCTTGATGCCACACACACCACGATCGCAGACAGGCGATCAATACCGCGTCATCAAGCGCCCGCTCATCAAGAACGCGATGGGCAAGGGGGCGGCGACGATCAACCACGCCAACCTCCTGATGGTGACCAGCGCACTGGCCGGTGAGGGCAAGAGCTTCACCTCCATCAACCTGGCATTGAGCATCGCGGCAGAGTTGGACAACACGGTCATGCTGGTGGACGCCGATGTGGCGCGGCCGTCGGTGCTGCGCATGCTGGGCTTGCCGCAAGGCCCTGGCCTGCTGGACGTGTTGGAAGAACGGGTCGACATGTCGGAGGTGCTGCTGCGCACCAACGTCGAAAAGCTGACCATCCTGCCCAGCGGCACGCCGCATCCGCGTGCCACCGAACTGCTGGCCAGCGAGTCCATGAGCCAGTTGCTGGAGAAGATGGCCAAGCGCTATCCGGATCGCATCATCATCTTTGATTCGCCGCCGCTGCTGTTGACGACAGAGTCGCGCGTGCTGGCCTCGCACATGGGTCAGATCGTCATCGTCGTGCACGCCGAGAAGACACCGCAAAGTGCGGTGCAGCAGGCGCTTGCAGCGATCGAGAATTGCCCCGTCAAGATGATGCTGCTCAACCAGGCCAGCCCCAATGCTGCGGGCGGCTATGGCTACGGCTATGGGTATGGCTACGGGTATGGCTACGGCTACGGCTATGGCAGCAATGACTCGGCGCAGAGCTGAGCCGCGTTGTCTCGCATTCGCACTGCTGGCCGGGGTGGCGTTGGCCCAGGCGCAGGGCACGGGTGGTCGTGGCGGCATGTTCTCCGTGTCTCCGCGCCTGAGCGCGACGCAGACGCTGACGGACAACCTGCAACTGACGGCGCGAGACAAGGACGCTGCCCTGATCACGACGGTGTCACCTGGCGTCAGCATCTCCAGCCGTACCGGGGCACTGCAGGGCAGTCTGGATTACGCGATGAACGGCATCCTGTACACCAAGACGGATCAGCCGTCGCGGGTGCAGAACGCGCTGTCCGCCAGTGGGCGTGCGGCGCTGGTTCCGGATGCCTTGTTCGTGGACATGCAGGCCAGCATCGGCCAACAAAACATCTCTGCGTTCGGGTTGCAGAGTGTGCCGAGCCTGGATGCACAGGGCGGCCAAGGTGGCATCAACAGCCTCGCCAACAGCAACCAGCGCGAGACGCTGAGCTATTCGGTCTCGCCTGTGCTGCAGGGCCGGCTTGGCGGCCTGGCCAGTTATGCATTGCGCGGCGAGTTCACGGGCAGCGATGCGCGCGGCAGCGAGCTGGGCGATAGCCGCGGCCGCGGCGCGTCGCTGCAGGTGGACCAGTTGGGGGCGCGTGCGTTCGCCTGGTGGCTGCAGCTCAACACCCGCGAGACCACTTCGGCGGGGAGTGCGACTTCGACCGCCCATGCCCGTACCAGCAGCCTGCGCCTGGGCGCGAACTACCGGCCCGACCCCGACTGGGTGTTCTCCGCCAACGCCGGTCAGGAACGCAGCAACTACCTCGGCAACGCGCAGCAGAGCGGCACGACGGCCGGTGCCACCGCGAGTTGGTCGCCGTCTGCTCGCACACGCCTTGGCTTGGACTGGCAGCGTCACGCCTACGGCAACAGCCATGGCATCAGCCTGGAGCACCGGCTGGCGCGATCGGTGTTGCGCTACTCGGACCAGCAGAGCACGGTGGTTGGCAACACGGGCTCGGCCGGCGGTGCGCGGAGCAACTACGACCAGTTCTTCCTGTTGTTCGCATCGCAGGAGCCCGACTCGGTCAAGCGCGACACCCTTGTGCGGGCTTATCTCCAATCGCAAGGCTTGTCGGCTGACGCGGTAGTCGCTGGCGGTTTCCTGTCGTCTGGCCCGAGTCGGCTGCGTAGTCAGCAGCTGGCTGTCACGCTGCAGGGGGTGCGTGCGAGCCTCACGGGCCAGCTCAGCCGTTCGGTGTCCGGCAGGTTGGGCAGCAATGTGAACCAGGGCAGCCTGGCCGACAGCTCGCAGATCGAGCAGCGGTCGATGTCGCTTTCGGGGAGCTACCAGCTCAGCGCCACCTCCGGCCTGACGCTGATCGCCACGCGCCAGGAGTCGGCGGGCGACACCAGCCGCCAGTCCACGCAGCTGACCAGCTATTTCGTCAACTGGACGGCCCGTCTGGGCGGCCAGTTGTCTGCACAGCTGGGCGCGAGGCACAGCCGCTTCGAAGGTGTCACAAGCTACACCGAAAATGCCATGCTGCTCACTTTGACGCAGCAGTTCTGAAATGAAACGACCGCCCGCACGCCTGCTTTCCAAGCACGCGCCCGGTGCGGCGCATCGGCGCCGCCGCACGGCCGGGAGCCACTGACATGTACGAAGCCTTTTATGGCCTGAGCAGCAAGCCGTTCCAGCTCAGCCCTGACCCGAACTTCTACTTCGGCAGCAAGCAGCACCGTCGTGCCAAGGCGTATCTGGACTACGGCGTGCTGCGCAATGACGGCTTCATCGTCATCACCGGCGAGATCGGTGCGGGCAAGACGACGCTGCTGCGCGGCCTGCTGGATAGCCTGAACCGCAGCAATGTCGTCATTGGCAATGTCGTGACGACCCAGCTCGACGCCGAGGACACGCTGCGCATGGTGGGCGCCGCCTTTGGTGTGCGCGTCAAGGATGCGCCCAAGTCCGAGCTGTTGATGACGCTGGAGGCCTTCTTCGTCAACCAGGTCACGCAGGGCAAGCGGTGCCTGCTGATCGTTGACGAGGCGCAAAACCTCAGTGCCCGCGCGGTAGAGGAACTGCGCATGCTGTCCAACTTCCAGTTCAGCAACCAGTCCCTGCTGCAGACCTTCCTGGTCGGCCAGCCCGAGTTCCGCGGCATCCTGCAGAAGCCCGAGATGGAGCAGTTCCGTCAGCGCGTGGCGGCCACCTGCCACATCGGCCCGCTGGACGAGGATGAAACGCAGCGCTACATGGAGCACCGCCTGAAGTGCGCGGGCTCCACCGGCAAGCCCACCTTCGATCACGACGCCTTCCCGGCCATCTACAAGGCCAGCAACGGCATCCCGCGCCGCATCAACCGGCTGTGCGACCGTCTGCTGCTGCTGGGTTTCATGCAGGGCCGCACACACCTGACGCTGGCCGATGTGAAAGAAGTGCTGCGCGACATCGCCCAGGAAAGTGAGGCGCCGCGTCACAGCGACGTCGGCGCGCTCGACAGTGCGCCCGCCAAACTGCCCGACAGCCGTCCGGCGGCGCTGGACAGCGCGCCGGGAGCGTTGGACGTGGCCAAGCTCAAGCTGAGCGTGGCCGAGGTCGACGGCCTGTCCAGCGAGATTGCCGCGTTGAGCGCCGACCACCACACCGACCGCTTGCAGCGCCTGGAGCGCAGCATGATGCGCCTGGAGCGCATCAACCTGCAGACGCTGGCGCTGCTGCAGAAGCTGGTGGATGCCGTGAAGCAACATTGAGGCTGTAGATCATGTTGATGCCCACCCCCGTCCCGCCGCTGCGCAATGCGATGAGCATCGATGTGGAAGACTACTTCCAGGTCTCTGCGTTCGCGCCCTACATCCGCCGCGAGGACTGGAACGGGCTGGAATGCCGCGTCGAGCGCAACATCGCCGCCATCCTCGCGCTGTTGGCCGAGAAGGACGTCAAGGCGACCTTCTTTACGCTGGGCTGGATCGCCGAGCGCTACCCGCAGGTGGTCAAGGCCATCGTTGCCGGCGGCCATGAGCTGGCCAGCCATGGCTATGGCCACGAACGCGCCAGCGACCTGAGCCCGGCGGCTTTCCTCGAGGACATCGCCAGCGCCAAGAAACTGCTGGAAGACCTGGGCGGCGTGCCCGTTGTTGGCTACCGCGCACCGAGCTTCTCGATCGGCAAGGACAACCTCTGGGCCTTCGACGTGCTGCGTGACGCTGGCTACCGCTATTCCAGCAGCGTCTACCCCATTGCCCACGATCACTACGGCATGCCTGACTCGCCGCGCTTTGCCTACCCGGTGCGCGAGGGCCTGCTGGAGATCCCGGTGACGACGCTGCGCGTCGGCGCCAAGAACCTGCCCAGCAGCGGTGGCGGCTACTTCCGCCTGCTGCCTTACGCGCTGTCGCGCTGGATGATCCGCCGGGTCAACGAGGTCGATGGCCAATCGGCGGTCTTCTACTTCCATCCCTGGGAGATCGACCCCGAGCAGCCGCGTGTGCCGGGCATCGATGCCAAGGCGCGCTTCCGCCACTATGTCAACCTGGCGCGGACCCAAGGCCGCATCGCGCGGTTGCTGGGCGACTTCCGCTGGGGGCGCATGGACGAGATCTTCCTGGGCCGCGAGGCCAGCCCGCGCGCCACGGCGCCCTCGCTGAGCGCCGCCTGAATGAGTGCCTCCCTCCGCATTGCGCGGCTGACCGCGCAAGACCGGGTTGCGTCCGCGCGCTGGGACGCGTTCGTGCTGGCCCATCCGCAAGCCACGTTCTTCCACCGCAGCGGCTGGCTGCGCGTCATCGAGCGCAGCTTCGGCCACGCGTGCTTCTTCCTGTATGCCGAACGTGACGGCGTCATCGAGGGCGTGCTGCCGCTCGCGCAGATCAAGAGCCGGCTGTTTGGCCACTCGGTCGCCAGCCTGCCGTTCGCCGTCTACGGCGGTGTGGCCGCACTGAACGATGAAGCCGCGGCTGCACTGGAAGCCGAGGCCGAGCGCATCGCGGGTGAGCTGGGTGCGGAGCATCTGGAGTACCGCTACCTCGGCGCCACGCGCCATGCGGACTGGCCGCGCCAGGACTTGTACGTCACCTTCCGCAAGGAAATCCTGCCGGACGAGGAGGCCAACATGCTGGCCATTCCGCGCAAGCAGCGGGCCATGGTGCGCAAGGGCATCAAGAACGAACTCAAGGCCGCGATCGACCCCAATGTCGACCGGTTCTTCGACCTCTACGCCGACAACGTGCTGCGCCACGGCACGCCGGCCATGCCGAAGCGCTACTTCCAGGCGCTGCTGGACGAGTTCGGTGCGGACGCCGAGGTGTTGACGGTCACGGCGGCTGATGGACGGCCGCTGTCCAGCGTGCTGAGCTTCTACTTCCGCGATGAGGTGCTGCCTTACTACGCTGGCGACGACGAGGCCGCGCGCGACCTCGCGGCCAATGACTTCAAGTACTGGGAGCTGATGCGGCGCGCCTGTGCGCGGGGCCTCAAGGTCTTCGACTACGGGCGCAGCAAGCAGGGCACGGGGCCCTACGCGTTCAAGAAGAACTGGGGTTTTGAACCGCAGCCGCTGAGCTACGAGTACCGACTGTTCAAGCGCGACGCGATCCCCCAGAACAATCCGAACAACCCCAAGTACCAGCTGATGATCAAGGCGTGGCGCCGCCTGCCGGTGGGCGTGGCCAACTGGTTGGGGCCGTTCATCGTCAAGAACCTGGGCTGAGGGCCGATGCGCACGACCCCACGCTCACTTCGTTCGCGCCGCGATGCGTCGGCGCGTCAGTGCCTCCGTGCGGCCGGGCAGCGCTGACATGAAGATCCTCTACCTCGTCCACCGTCTGCCTTACCCGCCCAACAAGGGCGACAAGGTGCGCTCCTACCATTTGCTCAAGCATCTGGCGGCGCGGCACGAGGTGCACCTCGGCACCTTCATCGACGACCCCGACGACGAGCAGCACCTGCCCCGCGTGCAGGCCCTGTGTGCAGGTCTGCATGTCGCGCGCCTGAACCCGCGCACCGCCAAGCTGCTGAGCCTGCGCGGCCTGCTGACGGGCGAACCCCTGAGCCTGCCTTACTACCGTGATGCCGGCCTGCAGGCCTGGGTGGCCGAGACGGCGGCCCGGGTGGGGTTCGACGCCGTGGTGGTGTTCAGCGGCGTCATGGCGCAGTACGTGCCGGCGGGGCTGCGCATGCTGGTGGACTTTGTGGATGTCGATTCCGCCAAATGGCGTGATTACGCGCCGGAGCACGCATGGCCGATGTCGTGGCTGTACCGGCGCGAATCGAGCCAGCTGCTGGCCTTTGAGCAGCGCACGGCCCGAGCGGCGCAGTGCAGCTTCTTCGTCACCGAGAACGAGGTCGCGCTGTTCCGTGACCTTGGGCCGGGCCAGCCCATGAGGCTCGCCGCGCTGGGCAATGGGGTGGACGCCGATTTCTTTGCCCCCGATGCCGCACGCGCCAGCCCGTTCACGACCGGTGAGCTGCCGCTGGTGTTCACCGGCGCGATGGACTACTGGCCCAACGTCGACGCCGTGACGTGGTTGGTGCGCGACATGTTGCCGGCGCTGCGCGAGCGCTTTCCGGCACTGCGCTTTCACATCGTCGGGCGCAGCCCGACACCCGCTGTTCAGGCGCTGGCCGGGCCGGCCGTCAACGTGACGGGCACCGTGCCCGACGTGCGTCCCTACCTACAACACGCTGCCGCCGTCGTGGCGCCGTTGCGGCTGGCACGGGGCCTGCAGAACAAGGTGCTGGAAGCCATGGCCATGGCCCGGCCGGTCGTGGCCGCCGGCAGCTGTGTGCGTGCGATCACTGAGACGGCCCAGCCGGGCTTGCAGGCTGCAGACGATGTGCAGGCGTACGTCGACCAGTTGTCGCTCTGGCTGGGTGACCCGGCCGCTGCCGATGCGGCCGGCCGCCGTGCGCGAGATTTCGTCGTCGGCGCCTACAGCTGGGACGCCCATCTGGCTGGCCTGGACCGGCACCTGGAAACGTCATGCTGAACATGCCCAAACCCTGGCGATTGCCGCTGCTCGTGCTGGTGCTGGCCTGGGCGCTGTTGGCGCTGATCTACCACGGCACCATCGGCGCCATGGTGTCGATCTGGGATCGCTCCGAGACCTTTGCTCATGCCTGGGTCGTGCCGCCAATTTCGGCCTGGCTGGTGTGGCGGCTGCGCGCTGAGCTGGCAGCGCTCCAGCCTGCGCCCGCGCCAACGTGGCTGTGGGGGCTGCTGCCGCTGGGCCTGCTCTGGCTGGTGGGGGAGCTGGCAGCGGCCAATGCGCCCACGCAGTTTGCCGTGATGGGCATGTTTGTGCTGCTGGTACCGGCCATGCTTGGCACCGAGGTGGCGCGTCGCATGGCGTTTCCGCTGGGTTTCCTGTTCTTTGCCGTGCCTTTCGGCGACTTCCTGACGCCGTGGCTGATGGACCGCACGGCTGACTTCACTGTGCTGGCCGTGCGAGCCAGCGGCATCCCCGTGTTCCGCGAAGGCTTGGACTTTGTCATTCCCTCGGGCTCATGGTCCGTTGTGCAGGCCTGCAGCGGCATCCGCTACCTGATGGCGTCGGTGATGGTGGGCACCCTGTTTGCCTACCTGAACTACCGCTCGCACACGCGGCGCTGGCTGTTCGTCGGCGTCGCCATCGTCACGCCGCTGGTGGCCAACTGGCTGCGGGCCTACATGATCGTCATGCTCGGCCACCTGTCCGGCAACACGCTGGCAGTGGGCGTGGACCACCTCATCTACGGCTGGGTGTTTTTTGGCGTCATCATGCTGGCGATGTTCATGATCGGCTCGCGCTGGGCTGAGCCCGATGCCGCCCCTGAAGCGGTGCCATCCGGCGCACCGGGCGCACATGGCGTGCCGTTGTCGCGCTGGTCGGTTGCGATCGCCGCGGCCTCGCTGCTGCTGGCCCTGCCATCGGTGTTGCGCATGCATGCCAACGAGCGCAGCGCCCATGGCGAGCCCGAACTGGTGGCGCCGCAGTTGCAGGGCTGGGCATGGCGCGCCGAACCCCACTCCAGCTGGCGCCCGGCGTTTGCGAACGCGGCTGCCACGCTACACGGGCGCTATGAGCCGGATCGGGGGGGCGATGCGATTGGCGTCTACATCGGCTACTACCGCGATCAGCGGCCGGGGCGCCAACTCGTGACTTCAGTCAACGGCTTGGTCGATGGAGAGGCGAGCGGCAACTGGTCGCGCACAGGTTCAGCGCGGGCAAGCCTGGACGCCGATGCGGGCGCAACGGACTGGCGTGTTGCTGAACTGCGTGGCGAGGCGCTCAGTCAAGTGAGCGGCGGGGGCAGCTTGGCGCCCAGGCTGCGTGTCTGGCAGGTTTACTGGATCAATGGACACGCCTTTACCAGCGATTGGCGGGCCAAGCTTTACGGCGCCTGGTGCAAGCTGCAAGGACGGGGCGATGACGCCGCTGTGGTGCTGGTGTATGCCGACAAGGACGGTGCCGGCCCAGACGATGCGCGTTTGCGGGCCTTCTTGTCCGCGCACTGGCGCACATTCCACACCGCTTTGAGTGGGGTCCGCGACCGGGGCATGCTTCGCCAACCCTGACAATGCGCCGCCATTCCAACAACGACAGCAACGAGAAGCAAACGACCATGAATACGCTCGCAGTCATCGGCCTGGGTTACGTGGGCCTGCCCCTGGTGGTGGAGTTCGGCAAGCAGATGCGCACCATCGGCTTCGATATTGCCAAGAACAAGGTCGAGGCCTGCCAGCGCGGCACCGACCCCAGCCGCGAGCTGAGCGATGAGGAAGTGCAGGCTGCCACGCATGCGATCTACACGGACGACCCCAAGATGCTGGCCGAGGCCGACGTCATCATCGTGGCCGTGCCCACGCCGGTCGATGAGGCGCATATCCCCGACTTCCGCCCGCTGATCGGCTCCTCCACGAGCGTCGGCCGGCACATGAAGAAGGGCGCCATCGTCGTGTACGAGAGCACGGTGTACCCCGGCGCCACGGAAGAGGTCTGCATCCCGGTGCTGGAGCGCGAGTCGGGCCTGAAGTGGAAGCAGGACTTCTTCGTCGGCTACAGCCCCGAGCGCATCAACCCGGGCGACAAGGAGCACACGCTGACCAAGATCCTGAAGATCGTCTCCGGCGACACGCCCGAGACGCTGGACAAGGTCGCCAAGGTCTACGAGAAGATCATCGTTCCCGGCGTGCACCGCGCGTCCAGCATCAAGGCTGCCGAGGCGGCCAAGGTCATCGAGAACACCCAGCGCGACCTCAACATCGCGCTGATGAACGAGCTGGCCATCATCTTCGACAAGTTGGGCATCGACACTTCCGAGGTGCTGGAAGCCGCCGGCACGAAGTGGAACTTCCTGAAGTTCAAGCCGGGCCTCGTTGGCGGCCACTGCATCGGCGTGGACCCCTACTACCTGACGCACAAGGCCGACATGCTGGGCTACCACCCGCAAGTCATCCTGGCCGGCCGGCGCATCAACGACGGCATGGGCAAGTTCATCGCCGAGCAGACCATCAAGCAGATGATCGCCAGCGGCAGCTACATCAAGGGCGCGCGCGTCAACGTGCTGGGCCTGACCTTCAAGGAGAACTGCGGCGACCTGCGCAACTCCAAGGTCATCGACATCATCAACGAGCTCAAGACCTACGGCGTGGAGATCTTCGTGACCGATGCGCAAGCTGAGGCCGAGGAAGCCATGCACGAGTACGGCGTGCGGCTGATGCCCTTCGACGACCTGCCGCGTGCGGACGCCATCGTGGCGGCGGTGTCGCACCGCGAGTACGCCGCGTTGTCGATGGAGGACATCGGCAAGAAGCTGGTCAAGGGCGGAGCCTTCATCGATGTGAAGGCGGCCTTTGATGCCAAAGCGCTCGCTGGCGCGGGTTTCCGCATCTGGAGGCTGTGAGCACGCCTGCACCCTCGCTCCGCGCCTGGCTGGTTGCGCGCCTGGAGTTGGGGCGCGTCGTGGGGGCTACGAACTTGCGCCCCATGGAAGGCCTGCGTGGCGTCGCGGTGCTGCTCGTGTTCCTGGTTCATTACGCCACGCTGGTGTCGCCCTGGGTGCCGGATGGCGGCCACAGTGAGTGGTTGCTGGAACAGGTCCACGCGATAGGCAACGTCGGCGTGGACTTGTTCTTCGTGTTGAGCGGCTACCTGATCTACGGCAGCCTGCTCGGCGCGCCCCGACCGTTCATGGACTACCTGGCGCGCCGGGTGCGGCGCATCTATCCCGCGTTTCTGGTGGTGTTCGCGGTGTACCTGCTCCTCGCCCTGGCCTCAGGCCGTGTCGAGCGTTTTCCAGCCGATCCGGCGGCGGCGGCGCTGTATGTGCTGCAGAACCTCCTGCTGCTCCCAGGGGTGTTTCCCATCGACCCGCTGATCACCGTCGCGTGGTCGCTGAGTTACGAGTTCTTCTTCTATCTGCTGGTGCCACTGGTTGTCACGGTGGCGAGCCTGCGCGCGCGCAGCGGTGCATGGCGCATCGGCTTCGTGCTGCTCTGCACGGTGCTTGCGCTGTTGAGCTTTGCAGCATGGGGTGGCCCGGTGCGCATGAGCATGTTCCTGGCCGGCATGTTGTTGTTTGAGTTGGTGCGCGGCGGGCATGGCATGGGCTGGGGCTCGCTGGCGGGATTGCTGACCGGGCTGCTCGGCCTGGCAGTTCCTCTGCTGGCGATGCCCGGCCCGGCCTTGCAAGCGCTGCGCGTGGGCCTAGTCTATGCAGCGTTCCTGGGCTTGTGCCTGGCGGCATTTCGTCAGCCCGATGGCTGGTTAGGCCGTGGCCTGTCGTGGGCGCCCTTGCGTTGGATGGGCAATATCAGCTATTCGTATTACCTGTTGCACGGATTGGCGCTGCAGCTGTTCTTCATCGGCTTGAAGCCCGTGCTGCCCGTGGGCGGTGAATGGGCGGCCGTGCTGTTGCTGCTGCCAGCGTGGCTGGCGACGTTGCCGCTGTGTCTGGCGTTGTACTTGGGCATCGAGCGACCGCTGTCATTGGCTGCGCGTGCCTCTGGCGGGCTTCGAGGGGGCGCATGAGTAGCGAGCGTCCTCTTGTTGTGCATTTGCTGCACCGCTTCGACACCGGCGGTTTGGAGAACGGGGTGGTCAACGTCATCAACCACCTGCCGGCCTTCCGGCATGCGGTGGTGGCTGTGACCGACATCACCGCGTTCAAGGAGCGCGTGAAGGCGCCGGATACGCAGTTCATCGCGCTGCACAAGCCGCCCGGTCAGGGCTTGTGGCTTTACCCGCGCGTCTACAAGCTGCTGCGTGAACTGCGCCCGGCCGTCGTGCACACGCGCAATTTGGGCGCGATGGAGTTCCAGTGGCCCGCATGGGCGGCCCGCGTGCCGCTGCGTGTGCACAGCGAGCACGGCTGGGACACGAACGATCTGGGCGGCATCAGCGTCACCAATCAACGTCTGCGGCGTGTCTATGGCGTTGGCACGCACCGCTTCGTGGCGCTGTCACGTGCGATCGAGACCTACCTCACTGGGCCGGTGGGTTTTGCGCCCGAGCGCGTGACGCGCATTTGCAACGGCGTCGACACGCAGCGCTTCGCGCCTGCCCATGCGGTGCCCGAGGCCTGGCCCTATCGGCGCGGTGAGCATCTGGTCATCGGCGCCGTGGGGCGTATGCAGGCGGTGAAGGATCCGTTGAACCTCATCGATGCCTTTTTGCGTTTGCGGGAGCTGTGCCCCGCCGAGTGGCCGCGGTTGCGGCTGGTGATGCTGGGGGGCGGGCCGTTGTTGGCGACTGCCCGCGAGCGTCTGATGCAGGCCGGAGCCGCAGCGCAGGCTTGGTTGCCAGGCGACCGCAGTGATGTCGCGGACCTGCTGCCGCAGGTCGATATCTTCGCGCTGCCTTCGCAAGCCGAAGGCATCAGCAACACGCTGCTGGAGGCCATGGCCTGTGGTTGTGCACCGGTCGCGACCGACGTCGGCGGTAATCCTGAGCTTGTGGAGCAGGGCGTGAATGGCCTGCTGGTGCCACCGCAGGATGCCGGTGCTCTTGCCGTCTCGCTCGCGAGGCTTGTCGGTGATTCCTCGTTGCGGCAGCGTCTTGCCGCTTCGGCGCTGGTGCGCGTGCGCGAGGAGTTCAGCCTGAACCGCATGGTGGAGGCCTACGGTGCGCTCTACTCGCACCACCTCCCCCGTACAGGGGGATAGGGCGTGCGCCACATCACGCCTGGCAGCGCCAGCGGCCGGTGGCGTCACCAAGCTCGGTAAGAATCCGACCTTCGCCGTGCAGTCCTTGCGCGAACATCCCATCAACAGGTTGAACCAGGTTCCAACGCATGTGCGGCATCACCGGACTCTTCGACACCCGCGGCCAGCGCCTTCCCGAGCGCGAGCGGCTGCATCGGATGAACGAGTCCCAGCACCATCGCGGGCCGGATGAGGGTGACCTGCACATCGAACCTGGCGTGGGCTTCGGCCACCGGCGCCTGTCGGTCATCGACATCGCGACCGGCCAGCAGCCCATCTTCAACGACGACAAGTCGGTCGCCCTGGTCTTCAACGGCGAGGTCTACAACTACCTGGAGCTGATGGACGAGCTGCGCGGCCACGGCTATGCGTTCCGCACCAAGAGTGACTCCGAGGCCATCGTGCGCGCGTGGGAGCACTGGGGCGAGGACTGCGTGCACCACCTGCGCGGCATGTTCGCCTTCATGATCCATGACCGCCGTCGCGACTGCCTGTTCATGGCGCGCGACCGGCTGGGCGTGAAGCCGCTGCATTACGCGATGACCGAGGACGGCTGGCTGCTGTTCGGCTCGGAGCTCAAGAGCCTGATGGCCCACGGCGGCCTGCGCCAGGAAATCGACCCGCGTGCCGTCGAGGCCTATTTCGCGCTGGGCTACGTGCCCGACCCGTGGACCATCTACCGCCATGCACAGAAGCTCGCACCCGGCCATCGGCTGCTCGTCAAGCGTGGCCAGCCGCTGGGCGAACCGCAGCGCTACTGGGACGTCAAGTTCACGCTGGACGCGAAGATCGGCGAGGAGGAGGCTGCGGAGGAGCTGCGCCGCCGCCTGACCGAGTCCGTCAAGCTGCGGCTGAAGGCCGAGGTGCCGCTGGGCGCCTTCCTGTCGGGCGGTGTCGATTCCAGCGCCGTGGTCGCAGCGATGGCGCAGCTGGATGGCCAGCCCGTCAACACCTGTTCCATCGGCTTCGACGACCCCAAGTTCAACGAGACCGAGTTCGCGCAGATGGTGGCGGACCGCTACCGCACCAACCACCGTGTCGAGACGGTCAGCAGCGACGACTTCGGTCTCGTGGACCTGCTCGCCCACCTGTACGACGAGCCCTATGCCGACTCGTCCGCCATCCCCACCTACCGCGTCTGCGAGCTGGCCCGTAAGCATGTGACCGTGGCGCTGTCCGGCGACGGCGGCGACGAGAGCCTGGGCGGCTACCGCCGCTACAAGATGCACATGATGGAAGAGCGCATGCGCAGCGCCTTCCCGCTCGCACTGCGCAAGGGGGTGTTCGGTCCGCTGGCACGCCTGTACCCCAAGGCCGACTGGGCGCCGCGCGTGTTCCGCGCCAAGACCACGTTCCAGGCGATCGCCCGCAACTCGGTGGACGCCTACTTCAACACCATGGGCCTGGTGCGCGACCCGCTGAGGCAGGCCCTCTTCAGCGACGCCTTCAAGCGCGACCTGCAGGGCTGGCATGCCAGCGAGGTGTTCCACCACCACGCGCGCCGTGCCGAGACCGACGACCCGCTGGCGCTGATCCAGTACCTGGACATCCACACCTATCTGCCCGGCGACATCAATACCAAGGTTGACCGCGCCAGCATGGCCCACAGCCTGGAGGTGCGCGAGCCGCTGATGGACCACCAGTTGGTGGAGTGGACCGCCACGCTGCCCTCGTCGCTCAAGTTGCGCGGCCAGGAAGGCAAGTACATCTTCAAGAAGGCGCTGGAGCCCATGCTCCCGCACGATGTGCTGTACCGGCCCAAGATGGGCTTTGCCGTGCCGCTGGCGCGCTGGCTGCGCGGCCCGCTGCGTCAGCAGACCCGCCAGGCCCTGCAACGGGGCGCGCTGGCGCAAACCGGCTGGTTCAACCCCGCCACCATCGGCCGCCTGTTGGACCAGCACGAGAGCGGCGCCATGGACCATGCCCAACCGCTGTGGGTGCTGCTGATGTTCGACGCCTTCCTGCGCAACGCGGGGCTGGGTGTGGCGCCGTCGCGCGCTGCCGCCTGATATCGACAAGGACAACAAGATGAAGGTTTCTGTTTTCGGTCTGGGCTATGTGGGCGCCGTGTCATGCGCCTGCCTGCCCGAGTTGGGCCACGACGTGATCGGCGTGGACATCAACCCGCTCAAGGTCCAGCTGATTGCCTCGGGCCAGTCGCCCGTGGTGGAGGAGGGCATCGAGGAGCTGATCGGCGCCGCCGTCAAGGCCGGCAAGCTGACGGCGACGAATGACGTGGCCGCCGCCGTGCAGGGCACCGAGGTGTCGCTGATCTCGGTGGCCACGCCGTCACTGCCCAACTACATGCCCGACCTGACCGCGCTGGACGCCGTCGTCGGCCAGATCGGTGCCGAGATCGCCAAGAAGGACGGCCACCACACGCTGGTCATCCGCAGCACCGTGGCGCCGGGCACGACGCGCGCGCGCATCGCACCGCTGCTGGAGCAGGCTGCAGGCCGCAAGATCGGCGACCGTCTGAGCCTGGTGTTCAACCCCGAGTTCCTGCGCGAAGGTTCATCGGTGGCCGACTTCCATAACCCGCCGCAGACCATCGTTGGCAGCCTGGACGAGGCCGGCGTCGACGTCATGAAGCGCCTCTACACCGGGGTGCCCGGCAGCTTCGTCGCGGCTGACGTCGGCGTGGCCGAGTCGGTCAAGTACCTGTGCAACGTCTTCCACGCGCTGAAGATCGTCTTCGCCAACGAGGCCGGCGCCGTGCTGAAGGAAGCGGGCCTGGACTCGCGCGACGTGCTGGCGCTGTTCTGCGAGGACAAGCAGCTCAACATCTCCAAGGCCTACCTGCGCCCCGGCTTCGCCTTCGGCGGCTCCTGCCTGCCCAAGGAGGTCAAGGGCTTCCTGACCATCGCCCGCGAGCAAGGCGTGGACATCCCCGTGCTGGGCTCGCTGCTGACCAGCAACGACGCCCACATCGGCCGTGCCTTTGACCTCATCGCCGCCAACGGCCGCAAGCCCGTCGCGCTGTTCGGCCTGGCCTTCAAGCCCGGCACCGACGACCTGCGTGACTCGCCGCTGGTGGTGCTGGCCGAGAAGCTGCTCGGCAAGGGCTTCGACCTCGCCATCTACGACAAGTTCGTCAAGATCGCGCGGCTGCTGGGCAAGAACAAGGAATACATCGACCGCGAGATCCCCCACCTCGACAAGCTGCTGCACGAGACGCCCGACGCGGTGCTGGCGCGGGCCGAGATCGTCGTCGTGGGCCATGCGGACGCCGAGACGCGCCAGCGCATCATCGCGCTGGCCAAGGGCGCGCGGGTCGTCGACCTGAACGGCTACGCCGACCTGCGCGATGCCGGCTTCGCCGAATACGAGGGCATCTGCTGGTGAGCCAGCCCGAGCGCCGCCTGAAGCTCGCCTTCATCTCGCCGGTCTTCCTGTTCCCGGCCGATGCGGGCGGCAAGATCCGCACGGGCAACATCCTGCGCGGCCTGAAGGAAAGCGGGCAGTTCGACATCACGCTGCTGTCGCCGGCTTCCGGTCAGCAGCAGCGCGACTGGCAGGGCGAGTTGGATCAGCAATGCCATCGCTTCGTCGGCTGGGCACCCAGCCCGCCGCGCCCGCGCTGGCAGCGCGCGCCGGACCTGCTGTCCTCGCTGCCCATCAACGTGGTGGCCGACCGCACGCCGGCTGCCGTCGCGGCCGTCGAGCAACTGCTGGCGGCCGAGCGCTTCGACGTGGTCGTGTTCGACTTCGTCCACGCCGCCGTGCTGCGTCCTGAGCAGCTCAACGGTGCGACGGTCTGCTTCACGCACAACGTGGAGGCCGAGATTTTCGAGCGCCATGCGAAGACGGCCGCGAGCGCGCCGCTGCGCTGGCTGTGGGCCTCGCAGGCGGCCAAGATGCGGCGCTTCGAGCGCGAGGCGCTGGCGCGCTTCACGCGTGTGGTCGCCGTGTCCGAACGCGACGCGAAGACGTTCGCGGCCGACGGGCTCGCCACGGCACGCGCCATCCCGACCGGTGTGGACCTCGACTTCTTCTCCTGGCAGGCGCCTGCGGATGGCGCGCCCGTGGTCGTCTTCACGGGCTCGATGGACTGGGAAGCCAATGTCGACGGCATCCGTTTCTACATCGAGGACGTGTGGCCGCGCGTGCGTGCGCAGGTGCCGAATGCGCAGCTGCGCGTCGTCGGCAAGAACCCGCCGGCGTCGCTGGTACAGCGCCAGGTGCCGGGCGTGCGCTTCACCGGCTTCGTGGACGACGTGCGTGACCACGCCCGCGACGCGCAGGCCTTCGTCATCCCGCTGCGCGTCGGCGGCGGCACGCGCATCAAGGCCTTCGAGGCCATGGCCATGGGGCTGCCGGTCGTCTCCACGGCGATTGGCATGGAAGGGCTGGATGTCGATGACGGCATTCACTTCCTGCGTGCTGATGGCGCCGAGGCGCTGGCCGAGGCCACGCTGCGGTTGCTGGCTGACGGCGCGCTGCGGCTGCGCCTGTCGCAAGCAGCGCGCGAGCTGGTGGAGGCGCGCTTCGGGCACCGCGTCGCTGCCGAGGTGTTTGGCCGCATCCTCGCCGAGGCCGTGGAGGCCGCCGCGTGAAGACGCTGAAGGTCCTCACGTTCTCCACGCTGTTCCCGAGCAGCGTGCGGCCCGGGCACGGCATCTTCGTTGAGACGCGGCTGCGTGAATTGCTCAAGAGCGGGCAGGTCGAATCCCGCGTCGTGGCGCCCGTGCCCTGGTTCCCGTCGACGGACCCACGCTGGGGCGAGTACGCGAAGTTTGCTGCCACCCCGCGGCGCGAACAGCGCAACGGCTTGGATGTGCTGCATCCGCGCTATCTGCTGGCACCCAAGATCGGCATGACCAGTGCGCCGCTGACGCTGGCACTGGGCGCCCGTGCAGCCGTGCAGCAGCTCATCGACGAGGGCTTCGATTTCGACCTCATCGACGCGCATTACTACTACCCGGATGGCGTGGCGGCGGCGCTGTTGTCGCAGTGGTTCAAGCGGCCGTTGACCATCACGGCGCGCGGCACCGACCTGAACCTGATTCCTCAGTACGCCATGCCACGCCGCATGATCGAGTGGGCCGCGCGGCGCGCCGCCGGCTCCATCGGCGTGTGTGCGGCGCTGATGGAGGTGCTGCGCGGCTGGGGGCATGACCCGGCCCGGCTGCACACGCTGCGCAACGGCGTGGACCTGGCGCGCTTTCGGCCGCTGCCGCAGGACGCCATGCGGGCCGAACTGGGCGTGGATGGGCGGCCGTTGCTGCTGTCGGTGGGGCACCTGATCGAGCGCAAGGGGCACCACATCGCCATCGAGGCGCTGGCCCGCGTCGCGCAGCAGCGGCCTGGGGCGCGGCTGGTGATCATCGGCGAGGGCGAGGAGCGCACCGCGCTGCAGGCGCTGGCGCAGCGCCTGGGCGTGGCCGACAAGGTTCGCCTGACCGGCGCATTGCCCAACACCGAATTGCTGAAGTGGTACAGCGCCGCCGATCTGCTGCTGCTGTGCTCCAGCCGCGAGGGCTGGGCCAACGTGTTGCTGGAGTCCATGGCCTGCGGCACGCCTGTGGTGGCCACCGACATCTGGGGTACGCCTGAAGTCGTCGCTGCGCCGGAGGCCGGCCGCCTGGTGGCAGAGCGCACGGGGCAAGCCTTTGCCGATGCCATCGAGGCCTTGCTGGCGGCTGGCACGGATCGCTGCGCGACGCGCCGTTTTGCCGAAGGCTTCAGCTGGCAGGCGACGACTGAGGGGCAGCTCCGGTTGTTCCAACAGATTCAGGAGCTGCGGGCCCATGCGTGACCTGATCCTGCTGAGCCTCATCGGCTGGTGCTGCCTGCAGGCCTTCAGGCGACCTTGGATCGGCCTGATGTGCTGGACCTGGATCAGCATCATGAACCCGCACCAGCTCAGCTGGGCCGTGCGTTCGCTGCCGGTGGCGGCGGCGGTTGGTGGTGCGTCGCTGCTTGGCCTGTTGATCACACGGGATCGGCGCGACTTCTCAACCAGCCGCGAGACCATCACGCTGATGCTGTTCATGGCGTGGATGTGCATCACCTTGCCGTTCTCCATCCTGTTCGACGACAGCTACGAGTTGTGGACACGGGTCATGAAGATCGACCTGATGATCCTGGTCGCCCTCGTGGTGCTGCACAGCAAGCGGCACGCGATGTTGCTCGCCTGGGTTCTTGTGGTTTCGATTGGCTTCTACGGCGTCAAGGGGGGCTTGTTCACCTTGGCCACTGGCGGTAGCTACAAAGTCTGGGGGCCGGACAACACCTACATCGCGGGCAATAACGAGATCGCGCTGGCGATCGTCATCACCATCCCGTTGATGCGCTTCCTGCAGATGCAGATGCAAGCCAAGTGGGCAAAGATGACGATGACGTTCTGCATGGCGTGCATGGCCATGGCGGCGTTGGGGAGCCATTCGCGCGGTGCGCTGCTGGCACTGGCGGCGATGGCCTCCGTCTTGTGGTGGCGCAGCAATAGCAAGGGCGTGGGCGCCATCGTGATGGTGGTGCTGGCAGTGGGCTTGCTGTCGGCCATGCCGCAGGAATGGTGGGACCGCATGAACACCATCAAGACGTACGAGCAGGACGATTCCGCCCTCGGGCGCATCAATGCTTGGCACATGGCGTGGAATCTGGCCAAGGACCGGGTGTTTGGGGGCGGCTTCATGGTGTCCACCGCGCCCATCTTCGCGATGTATGCGCCGGAGCCCATGCGAGTGCATGCTGCCCACAGCATCTATTTCATGGTGTTGGGTGAGCACGGCTTCATTGGTCTGGGCTTGTTCCTGACGCTGTTCTGCTTCGTGTGGGGAACCGCAGGCACGCTGCGCAAGAAGGGTGTCGCTCAGCCGCAGACGCAATGGCTGTCGGACTTGGGCGGCATGGTGCAGGTGAGCCTGGCCGGCTATGCCGTTGGCGGGGCTTTCCTGTCGCTGAGCTACTGGGACCTACCGTACAACCTCATGATCCTGACCGTCATCGGCAAGCGCTGGCTGGATCGCAAGGAGTGGCTGCGCGAGAAGGAGGAGCCTGTCATCCACTGGCCCGAGTTCCTCAAGAAGCGCTTCGCCAAGAAGAAGCGCGCGCCGCAGTTGCCATGAAACCAGCCTTCAGCCTCTTGTCACCCGCCGGCGCGCGGGGCCGTCTGAGCGTGCTCATCTTTCACCGGGTGCTTGCGCAGCCTGACCCGTTGTTCCCCGACGAGATGGACGCGGCGCGCTTCGATGCCTTGCTGGGCTGGGTCAAAGCCTGGTTCAACGTGCTGCCCCTGGACGAGGCCATCCGTCGGCTGGACGAAGGTAGCCTGCCTGCGCGCGCCGCGGCGCTGAGCTTCGACGATGGCTACGCCGACAACCACGACGTGGCCTTGCCGCTGTTGCGCCGTCATCGGCTGCCTTGCAGCTTCTTTGTTGCGACGGGCTTCCTGGATGGTGGGCGCATGTGGAACGACACCTTGATCGAGTCCGTGCGCCTGAGCACCTTGCCGACGTTAGACCTGCGCGGGCTGGTTGACGCGCATGGCGATGATTTGGGATCGCACGCCCTCGCCAGCACCGACGACCGCCGCGCCGCACTCGGCCGTTTGATCGAACGCGTCAAGTACCTGCCGCCGGAGCCGCGCTTGGCATGCGTTCAGGCGATTGCCCGGCGGGCTGAAGTGGTGCCGCCGGATGACCTGATGATGAGCAGTGCGCAGGTGCGGGCCTTGCGGGCTGCGGGTATGCAGATCGGCGCGCATACCGTCAGTCATCCCATCTTGGCCAAGTTGGACAACCACCAGGCGTCCGATGAGATCGCGCGTAGCCGCGATGCATTGCAGGCGTTGCTTGGCGAGAAGGTGCGGTTGTTTGCCTACCCCAACGGCAAGCCAGGCACGGACTATCGGCCCGACGTCCACCCGGGCATCGTGCGCGAGTTGGGGTTTGACGCTGCCGTGTCCACCCGCTGGGCAGCCGCGCGGCAGGGGGACGACGTCTTTCAGATTCCCCGCTTCACGCCGTGGGATCGCAGCCGGGTGCGCTTCGGACTGCGCCTCGCGCGCAACCTGTTCAGCTGAGCCCTCAGGCCGACAGCCGAGCCACCAGGGCCTCGACGATGCGCTCGGAGGAGCGCCCGTCCCACAGCGCTGGTCGACGACCCGCCTTGGCGCGCCCGGCGAGTGCCTCGCGGCAGGCCGCCAGCACGTGTTCCGGGTCGGTGCCGGCCAGCACGTTGCTGCCTTCGTCCACGGTCACTGGTCGCTCGGTGCTCTCCCGCATCGTCACGCAGGGCACGCCCAGCGCGGTCGTTTCTTCCTGCAGGCCGCCGCTGTCGGTCAGCACGACGACAGCGTCCTTCCAGAGATGCAGGAAGGACATGTAGGGCTGCGGGCCGAGCACGTGCACCGTCGGAGCAAGCGTGAGTCCGAGCGTCTCCAGGTTCTTGCGGGTGCGCGGGTGCATCGGGAACACGATGTTCACATCGGCCGCCAGTGCATTGACGACGCCCACGGCGCGTCGCAGATTGGCCTCGCCGTCGACGTTGCTGGGCCGGTGCAGCGTGACCACCGCGTAGCGACCGAGTTGGCGCTTCAGCGCGTCGCTTTCCAGCGCGGTGGTGTCGAAGTGCTGCCCCAGCTTGGCCGCTTGGTAGAGCAGGTTATCCACCATCACGTGGCCCACGTCGTGGATGGCCTCGGGCGACTGCCCCTCGTGCAGCAGATGGGCGCGGCCCGACGGCTCAGTCACGAAGAACCAATCGGTGATCGCATCCGTCACGAGCCGGTTGATCTCCTCGGGCATGCCACGATCGCCGCTGCGCAGGCCGGCTTCGACGTGGGCGACCGGCACACCGGCCTTTTTGGCGACGATGGCGCAGGCCAGCGTCGAGTTCACGTCACCGACGACGAGGCAGCAGGCAGGTTTGGCGTCAGTCAGGCAGGCCTCGTAGGCCATCATGATCTTGCCGGTCTGCTCCGCATGCGTGCCGCCGCCGCAGTTCAGGCGCACGTCGGGCGTGGGGATGCCGAGCTCCTGGAAGAACACGTCGTTCATGTCCTTGTCGAAATGCTGCCCGGTGTGGATGAGGCGCGCCTGCAGCCGGCCATCCGCCGCGATGGCGCGCATCAGCGGCGCGATCTTCATGAAGTTGGGCCGGGCGCCGGCGATCAGGTGGATCAGGGGTCGGGAGTCGGACATGGGCGGGCGTCGGTGAGGGTCAGGCGGCGATTCGGTAGTCGGGTGCATGCTTGCGCAGCCACTGCTCAAGCATCATCAGTATCCACACCATCTCGCCGTAGTAGCCTGCATGCTCCTTGAGGCGGCGGGTCAGCAGGCTTTCGACAAACTCGGGGCGCACGATGCCGCGGGCAGCCACGCCTCGCAGCGACTCGGCGGCCAGCGCATTGAGCGCAGCATCCTTGACGGCCCAGGGGCCGAAGGGCAGACCGAAGCCGTGCTTCTTCTTGGTCAGGATCTCGTCGGGCAGGAAGCCGCGCAGCGCCTCCTTGAAGAACCAGCGCAGCTTCAGGCCTTTGAGCTTGTAGGCGGTGGGCAGTTTCAGAGAGAAATCCAGCAGGCGTGTGTCAAGCAGCGGGAAGCTCACGTCCACGCCGGCCAGCGCCGTGGTGCCGACGACCTTGGGCAGGTCGTTCTCCGCCAGCGTGTAGCGCCAGTCGAAGGCCAGCATCTGGTTGACGAGGCTGGCCTGCTGCGGTCCGCTGGCCCAGGTGGCGCGCTGGTGCTCGCGTGGTGCCTGCGTGTCCACAGCGGCCAGGAAGCCTGGCGTCAGCACGTCGCGCAGGCCCAGCCGGTCCAGCAGGTTGTAGCTCTGCATGCGGTCGGGCATGGGCACGCGTGCCTGGCGGATGTAGCTGGTGCCCTTTTTCAACAGCGGGATGTTGCCGGTCAGCGGGTTCAGGAACAGCGGGTTCAGCACGCCAGCGCGCAGCGTTGACGGCACCTGGCTGTAGACATGGAACACGCGCTCCTTGGCATAGCGCACGTTGCCGCCGAACAGCTCGTCGCCCCCGTCGCCCGCCAGCATCCGCGTGTAGCCGTCGTCATGCGCCTTGCGTGCGCAGTAGAAGGCGGGCACGGCGGAGGAGTTGCCGAAGGGCTGGTCGTAGTGCGCGGCGACGTCGGGAATCGCCTTCACGAGGTCGGCCGGCGTCACGTAGTACTCATGGTGGTCGGCGCCGAAGGCCTTGGCCGCGATGCGGGCGTAGGCCATCTCGTCATAGCCCTCAGCCTCGAAGCCGATGGAGTAGCTGGCCGGCGCCTGGCCCGTGGTTTCGCGCAGCAGGCCGGCCACCGTGGAGCTGTCGGTGCCGCCACTCAGGAAGCAGGCCGTCTTGCCGTCACCCGTCAGCCGCTGCTTGACCGCGTCGCGCAGGATGTCGCGGAACTCGTCGCGCAACGAGTCAAAGTTGGGTGCGGGCTGTTCGTCGAAGCGTGGCGTCCAGTAAGGCGCCACGCGCAGCTGGCCCTGCTCGAACAGGGCGTAGTGTGCAGGGGGGAGGCGGTGGATTCCCGCGTAGATCGTGCGTGGCGACGGGATGCAATGGTGGAACAGGTAGTCGAACAGCGCCTGTGGGTCCAACTCGCGGATGCCCAGCCGCCGCGCCAGCACGTCGGCGCGCGTCGCGTAGTGCAGGCGACCGTCCTGCACCGCATAGCACAGGCTGTGCACGGCGAACCGGTCGACGGCCAAGTAGGTCCCGCCTCCCGGAAGATCCAGCGCCGCGGCGAACTCGCCACCGACATCCGCTGCACAGCCTGCGCCACGGCTGGCGTAGGCCTGTTGCCAGGCCGCCAGTGCATCGGTTGCGGGCGCGTTGAAGCGGGGGGTGCCGGCGGCGAATGGCGTATCGGGTGGCAGGTCGTGGGCTTGCATCGTCAGTGAGGAGGCTCAGGCGGCGTGATTGTCTGCCGGTGGAGGGGCTGGCGAGCGCAGCCGTTTGACGGCCTTGCCCAGGAGGTGGCGCGCCAGGCCGGCCAGGCCGCGCAGCGTCAGCGGGTCGTAGGCGATCAGGCCGTGCCGCTCTCGGCGCTGGCTCATCCAGGTGGCCTTGTACGGGTCATCGCCGATCAGGTAGTCGATCTCGAGCACCTGATCCGTGTCGATGGCGCGTTCCATCAACGCAGCGGTCAACAGTGTGCCCGGGGCGAGCGCCTTGTGTTCCTCGTCGTAGGCCAGCTTGTAGATGTCGGCACGCCGGTTGGCCACAATCCAGATCTGTGCGGCGACTGGTTTGTCACCCAGCCAGGCCAGCCCCAACCGCAGCCAGCCGCGTCGAGCGCATAGGCGGATGAGTCCCGGGATAAAACCGGGGTAGGGCTCGGGGACTTTCCAACTGCGCCCATACACCTGTTGGTAAGCGGCGAGGCCGGCCTCCAAGGCATCGCCGCCGGTGATGATCTCCAGCCGCCCTCCGGCCGTCGCGAACTTCTTGGCGTTGCGCTTGATCGTGTTGCGCACCTGGCTGCTGCGGTCTTGGAGGTAGTCAGCCCAGGTCTGCGTGACAGGCTGGAACCAGTTGCCGAAGGCGAAGAACGCGTGGGTGCTCAGCCCTGCCAGCTGGAGCGCCTGTTTGAGGATCGCGAACTCGTGTGAGGCCGGGTCCATCGGAGAAAAGCGGTATGTGGCGGCTCGGGACAGCTTTCGCACGGCAGTAACCAGGGGGGCCAGGTCTTGCGCGCTCGTGCCGGTGGCCAAGGCAGGTGCGTAGATGGCCGTGTAGAAGTTTGACAGCGCGCTGAGTTCCTTGCCCATGCTGCCAACGTGAAGCACCGTGGGCAGTACTGCGAGGGTGCGGCCGTCGCGACGGAGCACGTGGAGTGCCACGGTGTGCTGCTGTGGCTCGAGTGCGTAGACCTGCTCAAGCAGGTTGGCATGCCAGTCGGCGCCAAACTCGATGTGGCGCTGTTCGGCAAGCGCCATCAGGGCCCGGGCATCGTCGGGTAGATCCTGCACGCGGTGGAAGGTGTCGATCTGTGCGGAGCCGACGGTCATGGCAGGGGCAGGTTCAGGTCGTGCGGGCAGCGGGAGCCTCCATACGCGCCGGTCGCGGTGGTGGCTGGCGCAACGGGTGTGTGGACGGCGTTCATGAAGCCGCAGCGGCCGGGCGGCGGCGAGCGATGAACTTCTGGATTTCGCCGTGCATGGGGTGGCGGAGCAGGCGTAGACCGACGAGCCAGGCCAGCACGATGAGTGCGCAGCAGCCCAGCCACAAGGGCAGTGCGAGTGCACCGCCCGGCGGGCGTAGCCAAGTGATCACGAGGCCGGCGGGTAGCAGGCACAGGAAGGCGAGCACAAGGTTGCGGGCGATCTCTCGCGCCAGTCGCGGGATGTCGGTGGGCAGGCAGCGCTGTTTGAAACCGTAGAAATACGGCACGGCCACGACAGCCATGGCCAGATAGCCGATGGCGAGCGGCAGCAACGCGCGCCAGTGCCACAGCAAGCCGGCCAACAACATGGCCCGCACAGGCTGGATGATGAGATCCGCGATGGCCGCGAGGCGGGCATGGCCACAGGCCTGCATCAGGCTGGGTACATAGCTGCTGAGCACGCTCACTGCACCTGCCAGGCAATAGAACGGGACCAATTCCCCGGCAGCGTCCCACTGCGGGCCGAACATCAGCCGTAGCACCTCGAGCGGAAACAGTGCCACCGTGCCATAGAACGGCCATGCGACGGCGCAGGTCAGGGTCAGGGTTCGGAGGTACTGCGCTTCCAGATCCTGGCCTTCGCGCCACGTGCGCGCGAAAACGGGGAAGGTGACGGATCGGATGCTGCCCATCACGTCGCGATGGAACAGGTTCATCAACCCCATGGCCCGGCTTGCGATGCCGACCTGGGTGAAGTCCAGCAGCTTGCCCGTCACGATGTCGTTGATGTTCATGGACACCGACGTGACGATCCCCGCGAGCGTCGTGGAGCCACCGATGTCGAGAATCTCGCGGCATCGCGCCCGCCCGGGCAGCGCGGGGGTGAGCCAGCCGCGCGCATGGATCAACATCGCCATCGCGACCAGCGATGACGCGAGCTCGCCCAGCGCCAGGCTGACAGGCCCATGGCCCCGCCACGCCAGCAGCAATGTGACGCTGGTGCCGATGACAGCAGCGCTCACATTCGCCTTGGCAATGGCGCCGAACTGCAACTCGCGGCGGAGCAGGGCGGTGCTGATGGAGTTGAAAGGGTAGATCAGCAGGTTCAGCGACATCACGCGCAGGATGAGCGCGATGTCGGGCGTGTCATAGAAGCCGGCAATGCTGCTCGCTGCGGCGTTGACGCCAAGAAACAGCGTCAGGGCAATGGCGTAGGTGACGCCCAGCGCCTGACGGGAGACGTCATCGTCCAGCCGCGGATGCTGGATGACGTAGGTGCCGACGCCGAAGTCGCGCACCACCTGGACGATGGCCAGCATGGCCGCCAGCGTTGCATAGATGCCCACCTCGTTGGGGCTCAGCAGTCGAGCCAGCAGCACGTAGGCCACCAACTGGAGGGCGGTCAGCGCGTAGCGTTCCAGGAAGACGATGAACAGCGAACGCTGCACGGTGGCCATGGTGGGAGGCGTCGGGATGGGTGTGTGGGATGCAAGCGGTTGTCTTGTGCAGACTCAGCCCGCAAGCCCCTGCTGGCGTGACCAGATGATCCACTGCAGCGCGCGAACCAGCTCGGTGCTGTGATCGCCGCGGCGCTGCCGATGGGCCTCCAGCAGGGCCAGCAGCGCCGGCTTGCGAAGCCCCAGCGACTCCTCGGTGGGCAGCGAGGCAATCATGTCGCGCGCTGGGTCATGCAGCACGCCCTGCAGCCACCGCGCCGACGAGGTCGGAAAGCCGAACTTCTCACGCCGCTCCAGCACCGAGGCGGGAATGCGCCCAGTCATGGCCTGGCGCAGCAAGTGCTTGTTCAGGTCGCCGGACAATTTCCAGTCCGCTTCCAGTGACAGCGACATTTCCACCAAGCGGTGGTCCAGGAAGGGGACGCGGCCTTCCACTGAATGCGCCATGGAGTTGCGGTCTTCCACCCGCAGGTACAGCGGCAGCGGGTCTTGCTGCATCGACCGAATCAGCACCTGCTCCAGGCGCGGTGAGGCGTAGTCCGGGTGCCCAATGGCATGCCGCGCGAGGTCGGGTGAAAGCCAGGCGAGTGCCTGTGTGCGGCGTTGGAAGTTGCGCTGCGCGACGCGCCGGTAGGCCGCACTGCGGCGCAGGCTGGACTGCAGCGTGTGCCGCAGCAGTCCGTGGAACAAGCCCAGTGCGCCTTGACCCTTGGCCTGCGCAAAGCGCCGAACTTCGCGCCATGCGCGCAATGGGCCATGGTCCAGCAGCTCGCTGACCCAGCGGTCGCGGAAGTAGCTGGGGTAGCCGCCCAACACCTCGTCGGCGCCCTGGCCATTGAGCACGACGCGGATGCCATGCTCAGCCGTGAGCTGCATCAGCTGGTAGCCCACCACGGGTGTCAGCGAGTGCACGGGCTCGTCCTGTGCCGCAATGACGTGGGGCAGGTCCTGCCAGATCCGTTGCGCGTCGGTCTGCAGCGCGATCTTGCGTGCGCCGGTTTGAGCCAGCGTGTCGTCGATGAAGCGGGTCTCGTCGTAGTCCTTGTCGTTGTACGAGAACGCGTAGAGCGGGTCCTGCGCGCCAGTCTCAGCGCGCACGCGTGCTGCGGCGCAGGCGATGCTGGTGGAATCGAGTCCGCCCGACAGATGGACGGCGACGGGCACATCGCTGCGCATGTGCAATCGGATGGCGTCCTCAAACAGCGCCGCAAAGGCTTCCACCGGTGCCACGGGCGGCGCGCTCGCGCGGTCGCGTGGCTGCCAGTAGGGCCAACTGCGCAGTGCGCCCGTGGCATCGATCTCGAAGGCATGGCCGGCCGCCAGCGGCACGATGCCGTCGAACATGGTGCGGGCGCGGTCGTCCAGCGCACCGCTGACGAGGTAGTCAGCGGCGGCGCCCAGATCCGCACGCACCTGATAGCGGCCCGAGGCGACGATGGCCTTGATCTCGGATGCCGCAATCAGTTCGCGGCCGCTGTCATGCAGGTAGAGCGGCTTGATGCCCAGGCGGTCGCGCGAGCCGAAGGCCCGGCCGGTCTCGCGGTCCACGATGACGAAGGCCCACATGCCGTTGAGCTTGTCCAGCACCGCGGGGCCCCACTGTGCGTAGCCCTGCAGCAGCACTTCGGTGTCGCCGCTAGACACGAAGCGCCGACCCAGCGCCTGCAGTTCGCGGCGCAGTTCCACGTAGTTGTAGATCTCGCCGTTGAAGGTGATGACGTAGCGCCCGTCCGGGCTGGCCATAGGCTGGTGGCCGTGCGCGGACAGATCGAGAATGGACAGGCGGCGAAAGCCCATCAGGAAGTTCTGGTCGCTCCACGTGCCCGAATCGTCGGGTCCTCGGCGGGCGATTGCGTCGAGCATCGCCTGCAGCGGGGGCGGGCTGGTGGTCCAGTCGGCGCTGCGGCGGGCCAGAAAAACGAATCCACACATGGCTATCGCCGCTCCCTTGTCATGACGTCTTCGTACACCGCGATCAGATCACGCGCCACGGCATCCCATGAGAACTGCCGCACCGCCTGCCGGCAGGCCTGTGCGTCAGGCCGCTGGCGGGTGAGGTCGATCAGGTGCTGCCGGATCTGCGATTCGTTGTTGGGGTCCACCTCGCGCAGCAACGGTGAGGGGAAGCTCAGTCCCATCGAGTGGTTGCGTGTGACCAGTGCCGGCGTGCCAGTGGCCAGGGATTCCAGGGTCACCAGCGGCATGACTTCCTGCTGACTCACAAGCGCCGTCACGCCTGCCGCGGCGTAGGCCGAGGGCAGGGCGGGATCGTCGTAGTTCATGCTGCCCAGGTGGCGGGTGCCCGGCAGTTTCAGCACTTCGTCGAGGTAGGCCTGGTGCGCGGGCATGCATTGACCGATGAAGATGATGTCCAGCCCCAGTCCCTGTGCAGCACGGGCCAGGCCCAACTGGTTCTTGTGCGGCTCGATGGAGCCGACGCACAGGATGTAGCCGGGGCGCAGTCCGAAGCGCTCGCAGGCCAGGTCGGGCGTGGCCTGGAAGTAGCGGCCCGGGATGCCGTTGGGCACGATGGTCACGCGCTCGGCAGGCACCTCAAAGCACTGGATCAGATCGTCCTTTTCCTGCTGGCCCAGTGCAATCAGCTGTTGCGACAGGTGCAGGCCGCGGTGGATCTGTCGGTAGTTGGTGGTGACATGCCAGCCGGTGAGCCGGCCCACCAGGGACTCGAGCCAGCGGGCCCGTCGGCCGACGCTGCGTGTCCAGTGCTGGCGAACCAGTGGCGACATGACGACCGGAATGCCCAGGTCACGCGCCTGCTTCGCAATCATGTCGGTGCCGTGGATGGCAGCGAACACGTGGATGAGGTCGAAGTCGGCGAAGTTGTCGCGGTTGACATCCACCAGTCGCATGGCGTGGCCTTGGCGCTGGACGGCTGCCACGGTTTCCCAGACCTGGATCTGCAGGCCGCCGATGGTCTGGAACAGGAAGGGGTAGGAAATCGCCCCGATGCGCAGTTGCTGGTTCGCCATGTCAGGGGGGAGTGGGGTCATGCTCGGTGGGCGGGAGGGAAATGCCCGGCCATCGTCTGGGCATAGAACGCATCCAGGCGGTCTTGCCAGACCTCCCGGCTGAAGCTGGCCTGTGCTGCCTGGCGGCCTGCCGCGCCCTCGGCGGCGCAGCGCGCCGGGTCGTTCAGCAGCGTGACGATGGCCTGTGCGGTCGCGGCGATGTCGTCGAAGGGCACCAGTTGCCCGGTGCCTGCCGTCTTCAGCACATCGCGCGAGCCTGGGACGTCCGAGCACATCACCGGCACGCCGCAGGCCATGGCTTCCACGGTGGAGATGCCGAAGCCTTCCTGACGGCTGAGCAGCAGGTGCAGGTCCAGTGCCGGATAGATGCGTTCCGGCGCAGGCGTGAAAGGCAGGTGGTGTACCCGTCCCGCCAGGCCGAGCTGGCTGACTTCGCGCTGCAATGCCGCTTCAAGCGGGCCACTGCCCACGTAGAGGAGGTGGGCATTTGGCAGGGCATTGACGGTGGCATGAAAGCAGCGCAGCACCGTCAGGGGCTCCTTCTGCTCGTCGATGCGGGCCACTGACCCGATCAACAGTGCGTGTTCAGCCAAGCCCAGTCGGGCGCGCAATGCCTTGCGGTCGTCGGTCGAGGGCACGAAGCGCTGCGTGTCGACGAAGTTGTGCACGACGGTTTGAACCGTGCCGGGCACGATGAAATCGCCGTAGTTGGCTTGGAATGCCGCCAGCGCACTGTGGGAGACACCATAGATGCCGCGCACGCTGCGGAAGGCCTCTCGCGCCAGTCGGGCGGCCCAGGGGCTGAGCGGCTCCAGCGGGAAGGTGTTGTGCACACTGATGACGGACGGAATGCCCGCGCGATGGGCCAGCCACAGACGGGATCCACCGGTGTGCGTCCAGGCGAACGCGACATGGACCAGGTCGGGCGCGAGGCGCTTCAACGCGCCAACATGGCGCAGTCGGGCCCACAGCCAGTTCAGGTGGCGGTGACGCCACTCTTCAAAGAAGGGTGGGGGGGCGAACTCAGCGCTTTGCAGCCCCTCGGCCCGAAGCCGCTGCAGCCAAGCGTCTCGCCCGGGGAATGGGGAGGGCGCCAGCGGTGCCTCCAGACCATGCGAGCGCAGGTGGCGCGCCTCGTCGGCCAGTCGCAGCTCCATGCCGCCAAGCTGGCCAGACAAGCACGTCAACAGGACGCGGCCTTGCGTCATCGTGAACCGCCGGCCGCTGGCGCGCGGGCATCGGCGCGACGCGTCTGCCACCATTGCGCGAAGAAGCCGCGCAGGAAGGCGAGTTCCCACTCATGGACGAAGGCCTCGTCCGTGCCACGCAGCCGCAGCGCCTTCAGCCGATGATCGATGAAGGAACGGAAGCGCCAGCGCGGCATGCCGAGGAAGGTCGGTGTGCCGTCGCCGTTGCCGGCCTGTTGGTTCCAGGCATTGCGGCCAAAGCGGTAGGCGCGCTGTATCACCCACTGGGGATCCAGTTGCTTGGGGCGAATGATGTGCTGTACGGCCGCGCGCGGCTCGAACCAGCAGCGGCGGCCCTGCGCATGTGCCCGCAGGTTGAATTCGGTCTCGCTGCCCATCACGTACTGGCCGGCGCTTGGGCCGATCTGTTCGTTGAAGCGCATGCCCGCATCAAACACCGTTCGCCGCACCATCATGTTGGCACCCCAAATCAGGCCGGGGAACACGTCGCCAGCCGGCATCTGTGGATCTGTCAGACCGAAGGTGACGCCGAGCGGCGTTTTCTCCAACACCCAGCGTGGTGGCGGGCTGGGCCAGTGCGGCAGGATGTGGCCGCCGAAAATATCGAACTCGGTGTGGGCCAGCGCGCTGCGGTGAAGTTCGACCAGCCAGTTCGGGTCCGGCAACACGTCGTCGTCAGTGAAGACGATCAGTTCGCCCCGCGCAAGCGCCAGACCGGCGTTGAGGGCGCGGTTCTTGCCCCGCGCCCGGTGCTGCAGCACCGTCAGCGGCAACTCGGCGCTGGCTGCTTGCAACAGCGCATGCGTGTTGTCGCTGCTGTCGTTGTCGACGGCGATGATCTGTAGCTCGCAGGCCTCCGGGACGATGACTGATTTGAAGGCTTGCAGCATCGCGGGCAAGGTGCCCGCGCCGTTGTGCGAGGCGAACAGAACGGTCAGCGTCATGCGCGGCGCGCTCCGCCGACGGTGGCGACGCTGTCGAGTAGCCGGGCCAGTTCCTGCGCGCGGGCGTGGCGCGACACCGAGCGGACGAAGGCCGGGTCCGGTGCGGCTGCCTTGCGGGCGTCCGCCGAGTTCACGAAGCGCTGCAGCAGCGCCGCGATGGCGCCCGCGTCATCCAGCGGGCAGACCAGTGGCCCGTTTGCCTGCCGCAGCAGTGCAGCGGTGTCCCCCTGCGGATCGGTCAGCCCGACGATGGGCTTGTGGCAGCGCAGGTACTCGTACAGCTTCGCTGGGATCTGCTGATTGCAGTTGGCGGCCTGCAGCACGAGCAGGCCGTCGACCGCCTGCATCTCGGCGAGCGCCTCACGGTAGCCGACGGGCGGCAGCATCTCGACAAAGGCGGCTACGTCATAGCGCGCAGCCAGTGCGTGCAGCAAGTCATCGTGCACGGCAGCGCGGAAGCGCAACTTCAGTTGGCCAGGCTGCAGGCCTGCTTCGTCCACCATGCGGCGAAGGGCTTCGAAGAGTTGCGTGGGATCGCGCTCCGACGGATAGACGATGCCGCTGTGCAGCAATGTGATGCAGTCGCTCGTGGTGGCAGCCAGGGCTTGTGGCGGCAGCGAGGTGAAGCTTTCTTCGTCGTAGCCGTTCTCGATGAGCTCCACGCGTGCTGCCGCGGACGGGTACTTCTTTCGGTAATGCGCTGCAGCGCTGGGCGTGACGAACACGCTGCGCGTGGCCTGGGCCAGCGTCGCGGCTTCGATGGCCTCGAACTGCTGGCGCGTCCGTGGGTCGGTCGGATAGTCCGGCTGGGCCATCGGATCACGGAAGTCCGCCACCCAGGGCAAGCCGGAACTGGACTGCAGCGCGCGCCCGATGCTGTGTGCCGTCGCGATCGGATAGGTCGACCAGATGACGTCTGGCCGGAAGCGTTCGATGAGCTTTTGGCCGCGGCGCACGCCATCAAACTTCCAACTCATCCAGCGGTCCGGTCGCGCCAGTGCACCGGGATAGCGGCCGAAGGGGGCCAGATGGCGGGCAGTGTCCAGGCACCAGGCGCGCTCAACGTGGACTGATGGCGGCACGGCGGCCATCAACTCGTCCGAGGTGCGCTCGTACGCCATCGGGTTCACTGTCAGTACCACGGGTTCCCAGCCGAAGTCAGGCAACTGCTGCACGAAGCGCAAGGTGCGCTGGATTCCGCTGCTCCCCGCCACAGGCGGGAAGTGGTAGGCAATCATCAGGACGCGACGGCGTGCACTCATGTCGCTGCTTTCTGCATGCTGGGCGTGATGTTCATCATTGCGGTGCGCTCGCTCCGGGGGGCGTTGCTGTGGGCTCGGGCCAGCGTCCCATGGCTTGCAGGCGTTCACGCAGCAAAGGCTGTGGTGCGCCGAGTTCATAGGCGCGCCGGGCCGCCTCCACCGCCTTGTCGATCTGCCCCATGTCCAGGTAGATCAGCCCGACGTTGTGTTGCGTGAACGGGTTGTCCAGCGAGTTTGTCTCGACATAGCTCGCGTGCTGCAGGGCAAGTTCGGTCTGCTTGTTGCGGAGCAGCAGCAGCGCGTAGAGCAGGCGAACAGGGTGATCGTCTGGGCGGAACTGCAGCGCACGCTCGTAGTAGCACTCGGGCGTGTACTTGAGGCCCTCCGGTATCACTGCCTTCTCTTTTTGGGCGTAGCGATCCGCGGCGATCAGCGCGCGGGGGTGATTCGGAAACACCGACAGCGTGTAGGCGATGTCACTGCCGACTGTGCCGGATTTGCCGCGCCGCAAATTCTCGACGTCGGCTGTGAAATGGAAGTCCTCCACCAAGGCTTTCTGTCGGTGGCCGCGGTAGTCCTCCGGGCCGAACGCACCTGCCTGCTTGACGAACGTGAACTGCGGGCACGCGGGTTGCGCAGCCGCGGCGGTTCCCAGGCTGGTCAGCAGCGTCGCAAGAGCGAGTCGTGCGCGGGACTTCATTGGGGGCGTCCTTCAGCGAGTCTTTGGGGCGTGACTGGCCCAGTAGCTAACCGGCCGAGGAAGCCTACGGTCAGGGCGAACACAGTGCGGTGGTGTAGGGCCTGGGAGAACGTGTGGTCAGCCCCCTGGATCGACTGTCGGTCGATGAGGGCGATATCGTCGCTCCCAAGCCGGGCAGGCGGGAACATGTCGCTGAACTCTCTGGCCGTCAAGTCTTCGCTGCTGATCAGCAGCAGCATTGGCACGGGGGGCTGGGTCAGACAGGCGGCCATCCGGGCCTGGAAGCTCAGGGCCGGCGCGGCGCCAGCGCGACGCAGTGTCAGCATCAGGTTGCGAATGGCGCCGGTCAGCGCGGCCGCGCCAACGCCGCCGCGCAGCAGCTTGAGCCAGAAGTCACGTTGCAGCACGCGGCGGCCGTAGTAGTGCTTGACATGGGTGGCCGCCAGCGTATGGGCCGATCGGACCCAAGGGTTGGCCAGCGCCAGCCCGGCGACGCGCGGGTCTGCGTGCTCGCGTGCGTACAGCAGTGCTGCCGAGGCCGCATCGCACAGGCCCCACAGCACAACCCGGCGCAGCCCTGGTCGCGCCGCCATCAGCGCGCCGATTGCAGCGTCGATGTCCGCGGGAATCTGTAGGAAATCGCGCGCATCCCCATCGCTGTCCCCCATGCCCCGGTAGTCGAACCTCATGGTTGTGAAGCCTTGGCTCGCGAGGTGACGCGCCAGCAACGTGAACTGCCGGTGGCTGCCGGCGCGGTATTGCGGGCCGCCGACGATGATGAGCACGCCGACGTCTGCTGCGGGGCAATCGTGTGGCTCGGGCTCGGCCAGGATGCCCACCAGGTGCTCGCCCTCGCAGGGGAAGTTCAGCACCTGCTCCTTCATGCCACGGCCTCCAGGGTGCGTTCGATCAGGGCAGGCGCAATCTCGATCTCGGTGGTGGCCCAGAAGCCGGGGCCGGGCACGACCAGCGCTTGCGTTGCCCAGCCCGCGTCACGCCACTTGGTGACCGCCTGCTCACTGGCTGGCATCAGCGTCGCGTCCTCGCGGTTGCTCAACTCCAGCCACGCCAGCCGACCTGGCGGGCCGGATGGTGCAAGCGTGGCCGATGCCAGCCCATTCGCCAGCGAGGCGCCGAGCACGTAGCCCGCCACCTCGACGCTGCGGCCGGCGGCCAACTCGCCTTTCAGCTGTTCCATCAGGCCCTTGCTCGCGCCGCCAGCCATCTCGGCCGCCAGCTTCAGCCTCAGGAACTGCTGCAGCATCAGCTTGCCACTGGCCATGGGCTGCCAGAACAGGTGGTTCACCGGGCGGCCCCAGTCGGCGGCTGCGAGCAACGCACCAGCGCGCAGGCTCCACAGCCACAGCGGGCCGGCGGGCACACGCCGGTCAAGTTCGGCGAGGCCCAGGCGAACATCGTCTTGCCAGTCGGCCCAGCTCGCGTCGCCGAAGTCGGCCGACGAATCGCCACAGCCACGCAGGTCGATCTGCAGCACGGCATGTCCGGCCGCGGCGAGCGCGCGGCAGGTGAGGGCCACCATGCGGCGCGACTTGTTCATCTCTTCCGCAAAAGGGTGCAGATAGAGAATGCGGCTGCGCGGCGCGCCGGCTGGCGCGTGGAACAGGCACAGCCGCTGCTCGCCGTTCGCGGCGGGCAGGAAGAAGACGTCAGGCCGGGTGGTCAACCCAGTCGGGCCGCAACAAAGTCGGCCAGCGAGCCCACGGTGGCAAAGGTGTCGCCATCAATGTCGTCATCGTCAACGACCAGGCCCAGTTGCTCCTCCAAGCCGGCGATCAGGCTGACCACGGCCATGGAGTCCAACTCGGGCAGTGCGCCCAGCAGCGCCGTGTCGCGGGTGAAGGTCTGGGCGCGGCCGTTCAGGCTGAGCACGTCATCGAGAAGCCTCAGCACATGGCCGAGCACCTGGGCGTTATCCATTCTGGGAGGTCCAAAAAAGCAGCCGCGCAGTTTAGCCGCGCCACTCCTGGCGCCCGGGGCGTTCACCCCTTGTGCTCGGGGGCGCGTGCGATACTTTTTTCACTCTGATCTGCCCCCCGTCCATGCCTGAATCCACGCTGCTTCATGAGTTGGTGTCCGTCGCTGCCGAGCGCTCGCCCGATGCCCCGGCGCTGACCTATGGCGGCGCCACGCTGAGCTACGCCGCACTGGGCGCAGCCGTTGCCGGGTTTGCCAGCGGCCTGGTGGGCCTTGGCGTCGGGCGTGGCGAGCGGGTGGCGATCTACTTGGAGAAGCGCTTCGAGACGGTCGTGGCCAGCTTTGGCGCGCCGGCCGCAGGCGGGGTCTTCGTGCCGCTGAACCCCTTGCTCAAGCCCGATCAGGTGGGCTTCATCCTGCGTGACTGCGATGTTCGCGTGCTCGTCACGTCGCCGGAGCGGCTGGCGCAGTTGGGCGAGGTGCTCACGCAATGCCCGTCGCTGCGCCATGTGGTGTTGACCAGCGGTGCGGGTTCCGCACCGGTGCCAGTGCACGACTGGGCTGCGCTGCTGGCGTCGCCCGCCCGCACCGGCCACCGCGTCATCGACACGGACATGACGGCCATCCTCTACACGTCCGGCTCGACCGGCCGGCCCAAGGGCGTGGTGCTGTCCCACCGTAACATGGTGGCCGGCGGCAAGAGCGTGGCGAGCTATCTGGAGAACCGCGCCAGCGACACGCTGCTGGCGGCGCTGCCGCTGTCCTTCGACGCCGGCTTCAGCCAGCTCACCACCGCCTTCCACAGCGGCGCGCGCGTCGTGCTGCTGAACTACCTGCTGCCCAAGGATGTGCTGAAGGCGATGGAGCGCGAGCACGTCACCGGCCTGACTGCCGTGCCACCGCTCTACATCCAGCTGACGCAGCTGGAATGGCCGGCCGCCATCGACCAGCACCTGCGCTACTTCGCCAACACCGGCGGCCGCATGCCGCGGGCGACGCTGGATCTGCTGCGCGCCAGGGCGCCGTCGGCCAAGCCCTTCCTGATGTACGGGCTGACCGAGGCCTTCCGCTCCACCTACCTGCCGCCCGAGGAAGTGGACCGCCGGCCCGACTCCATCGGCAAGGCCATTCCGAACGCCGAGATCCTCGTGTTGCGCGAGGATGGCAGCGAATGCGCGCCCGACGAGCCGGGCGAACTGGTGCACCGCGGCGCGCTGGTGGGCCTGGGCTACTGGAACGACGCCGAGAAGACGGCCGAGCGCTACAAGCCCTTGCCCGTCGGCGTCGGCGGGCGTGAAGGCGGCCTGCAGCTGCCTGAGTTCGCCGTGTTCTCCGGCGACACGGTCAAGCGCGATGCCGAAGGCTTCCTGTACTTCGTCGGCCGCCGCGACGAGATGATGAAGACCTCGGGCTACCGCGTGAGCCCGACCGAGGTCGAGGAGGTGCTGTACGCGACCGGCCTGGTCGGCGAATGCGTGGCCTTCGGCGTTCATCACGACACACTGGGCCAGAGCATCCAGGTCATCGCAACGCCGCCCGACGGCGCCGCCGAGCTGGACCTCACCGCGCTGATCGCCGCCTGCAAGGCGCGCATGCCGGCCTACATGGTGCCGCACGGCATCGACCCGCGCAGCGGCCCGCTGCCGCGCAACCCCAACGGCAAGATCGACCGCAAGACGCTGTCGACTGACTGGCTAGAACGAAACGCCGCATGAGCGAACCCATTGCCCCCAAGCGCGCGCTGGAACACGCGCCCGTCCTGTTCTCCCGTGATGCCGCTGGCGAGCTGCTCGTCGGCGGCCAGCGGCTGTCGGTGTTGGCCGAGCGCGTCGGCCAAACGCCGTTCTACGCCTATGACCGTGGCCTGTTGCAGGCGCGCGTGGCCGAGCTGCGCGCGGCGCTGCCGCAGGGCATCGAGCTGCATTACGCGATGAAGGCCAACCCCATGCCGGCGCTGGTGCAGCTGATGGCCGGGCTGGTGGACGGCATCGACGTGGCCTCGGCCGGTGAGCTGCAGGTGGCGCTGAATGCTGGCGCGGACCCGCACGAGATCAGCTTCGCCGGCCCCGGCAAGCGCGACATCGAGCTGGGCCAGGCGGTTGCTGCTGGCGTGCTGGTCAACGTGGAATCGGCGCGTGAGTTGGCGCCGCTGGCGCGCGCGTCGCAGCGGCTGGGGCTGCCGGCGCGCGTCGCGCTGCGCGTGAACCCGGACTTCGAGCTCAAGGGCTCGGGCATGCGCATGAGTGGCGGCCCCAAGCAGTTCGGCATCGACGCCGAGGCGCTGCCCGAGGTGCTGGCCGAGGTCGGTCGGCTGAGCGGCGATGGTCTGGCCTTCGAAGGCTTCCACCTGTTCGCCGGCTCGCAAAACCTGAAAGCCGAGGCCATTTGCGAGGCGCAGCTCAAGAGCTACGAACTGGCGCTGCGACTGGCCGAGGCGGCGCCTGCGCCGGTCAAGTTCCTGAACCTGGGTGGCGGCTTCGGCATCCCGTATTTCCCGGGCGAGACGCGGCTGGACCTGGCGCCCATCGCCGACAACCTCACCGCGCTGCAGGCGCGCGCCAAGACCGATCTGCCGGCCGCCAAGCTGGTCATCGAGCTGGGGCGCTACTTCGTCGGCGAGGCGGGCGTCTACGTGAGCCGCATCGTCGACCGCAAGCTGTCGCGCGGCCAGGTGTTCCTGGTGGCCGATGGTGGCCTGCACCATCATCTGTCGGCGTCCGGCAACTTCGGCCAGGTGCTGCGCAAGAACTACCCGGCGTCGGTCGAGCCGCAAGGCCGGCGCGAGACGGTGACCGAAGCTGCCAGCGTCGTCGGCCCGCTGTGCACGCCGCTGGACCTGCTGGCCGACCGCATGGACATGGCCAAGGGCGAGATCGGCGATCTGGCCGTCGTCTACCAGAGCGGTGCCTATGGGCGCAGCGCGAGCCCTGAGGGCTTCCTGGGCCACCCCGGCTGCGTCGAGGTGCTGGTCTGACGCGGCCGCGTCAACTCACGTCGATCCAGCTGCCGTTCTGCAGAATCTGGTGCGGCAGGAAACCGGACTTGTAGGCCATCTTGGGGCTCTCGGCGATCCAGTAGCCCAGGTAGACATGGCTGAGCTTCAGCTCCTTGGCCTGCTGAATCTGCCACAGCACGCCGTAGGTGCCGTAGCTGGCGTCGATGTCGGGGTCGTAGAAGGTGTAGACCGCCGAGATGCCGTCGTTGAGGATGTCCAGGATGGACACCATGCGCAGCGGCCCGGGACCGGATTGGCCGTCGGGCAGGGGCTCGCGGAACTCCACCAGCCGCGAGTTGATGCGGCTTTGCAGCAGGAACTGGGTGTACTGGTCGACGCTGTCGTGGTCCATGCCACCGCCGCTGTGACGGCCGGCCTGGTAGCGCAGGTACAGCGCGTAATGCTCCGGTGAGTAGCCCAGCCGCATGACCTTGGCCTGCAGCGGGCTGTGCGCCTTCCAGGCGCGGCGTTGGGAGCGGTTGGGCTCGAAGCGGTCAACCGGCACACGCAGCGGCACGCAGGCGCGGCACTGGTCGCAATACGGCCGGTAGGTGAACAGGCCGCTGCGGCGAAAGCCGGTGGCGACGAGGTTGGAGTAGGCGTCGGCGTGAATCAGGTGGCTGGGTGTGGCCACCTGCGAGCGCGCCTGGCGGCCCGGCACATAGCTGCACGGGTAGGCCGCCGTGGCGTAGAACTGGATCTGCGCGAGGGGCAGTTCTTTGGGGTGGGTCACGAAGGGTCGAAAAGCCGGTGCCAGTGGTCGGGATGATAGGTCCAGGCCGTGGGGCGGGGCTGGTCGACATGGGCGGCCAGGTGGGCCTCGAAAGCCGAGCGCGGCACTTCAGCGCCGCCGAGCGAGGCCAGATGGCCGGTGTTCTGCTGGCAATCTATCCACGGGATGCCGGCCTCGCGGCACAGGCAGATCAGCGCGCACAGCGCGATCTTGGAGGCGTCGGTGCGGCGCATGAACATGGACTCGCCATAGAACATGCGCCCGAGGTTGACGCCGTAGAGGCCGCCGACGAGTTCGCCGTCCATCCAGGTCTCGACGCTGTGCAGCGCCGGCCAGGCCAGGTAGGCCGCCTGCAGCTCGGGCACGATCCAGGTGCCGTTCTGGCCATCGCGCGGCGTCTCGGCGCATGCTTGCAGCACGGCGGCGCGATTGAAGTCCACGCGGATCTCGCAGCCGGGCGTGGCGATGAAGCGTTGCACCGTCTTGCGCAGCGAGCGCGACAGCTTGAAGTCCGCCGTCTTCAGCACCATGCGCGGGTCGGGCGCCCACCACAGCGGCGGCTGGCCGGGGCCATACCAGGGGAAGATGCCGCGCCGGTAGGCGGCCGCCAGGCGCTGCGGCGTCAGCGTGCCGCCGGCGGCCAGCAGGCCGGGGGCGTCGGTGTCGGGCCCCAGCGCGCGGGTGGTGGGCGGGAAGTCCAGCGAGGCGTCGTCGAGCCAGTCAATCATGCCGGCCATGGTACGGTCGCCGCCATGATCACCGTTTATGGCATCCCCAACTGCGACACCGTCAAGAAGGCCCGCGTCTGGCTGGCCGAACACGGCCTGGAAGTCGCCTTCCACGACTTCAAGAAGCAGGGCGTGCCGGCCGAGCTGCTGCCGGCCTGGCTCGCGGCCTTCGGGCGCGACAAGCTCGTTAACCGCGCCGGCACTACTTGGCGCAAGCTGGACGACGCCGTCAAGGCCGCGGTAGTCGATGACGCGGCGGCGACGGCGCTGATGCTGGCCGAGCCCAGCGTCATCAAGCGCCCCGTGGTGCACTGGGCAGACGGGCGCTGGACGCTCGGATTCAGTGCGTCCATGTTCGAACAAGGTGCGTCGGGCGCACCAAAGTAGATCCATCCTCACCCCGCCCCGGTCGATGCCGGGTGACGCTGATGCCTTGAAGCTGGGCATTGAACTTGCTGTTTCGGTGCGGTTTTGCTCGGCTTGGTGCGTTGTGCCCAAGCCTGGAGCTGAGAACCGAGACAGGAGACAGCGTTGGAGTCATCGATCAAGCAGGGCGCGGATGCGCTCTTCATCCTGCTGGGCGCCATCATGGTGCTGGCCATGCACGCGGGTTTTGCCTTTCTGGAGCTGGGCACCGTGCGCAAGAAGAACCAGGTCAATGCGCTGGTGAAGATCCTCGTGGACTTCGCCGTGTCCACGCTGGCGTACTTCCTGGTCGGCTATGCGGTGGCCTACGGCATGCACTTCTTCGTCGGCGCCGAGCAGCTGGCGCAGAAGAATGGCTATGAGCTGGTCAAGTTCTTCTTCCTGCTGACCTTCGCCGCGGCCATTCCGGCCATCGTATCGGGCGGCATCGCCGAGCGGGCACGCTTCGGCCCGCAGCTGGCGGCCACGACGGTGATCGTCGGCTTCGTCTACCCGTTATTCGAGGGCATCGTCTGGAACCAGGGCCTGGGCCTGCAGGCCTGGCTGAAGGCGGCCACGGGCGCGGAGTTCCATGACTTCGCGGGCAGCGTCGTCGTGCACGCCGTGGGCGGCTGGATCGGCCTGGCGGCCGTGCTGCTGCTCGGGCCCCGCCTGAACCGCTACCGCAAGGACGGCGCGATGAGCGCACACCCGCCGTCCAGCATCCCCTTCCTCGCTTTAGGCGCGTGGGTGCTGACGGTGGGCTGGTTCGGCTTCAACGTGATGAGCGCGCAGACGCTGGACAAGATGTCCGGCCTCGTCGCCGTGAACTCGCTGATGGCCATGGCCGGCGGCACGCTGGTGGCTGTGCTGCTGGGCCGCAACGACCCGGGCTTTGCGTACAACGGCCCGCTGGCCGGCCTGGTGGCCGTGTGCGCCGGCTCGGACGTGATGCATCCGCTGGGCGCGCTGGTCACCGGCGGCGTGGCCGGCTGGCTGTTCGTCAAGTTCTTCACCCTCACGCAGAACCGCTGGAAGATCGACGACGTGCTGGGCGTGTGGCCGCTGCACGGCCTGTGTGGCGCGTGGGGCGGCATCGCCTGCGGCATCTTCGGCCAGCAGGCATTGGGCGGCCTGGGCGGCGTGGCCTTCAGCGCGCAGCTCATCGGCACGCTGGCAGGCGTGGCCTGGGCGCTGGCCGGCGGCTTCGTGGTCTACGGCGGCATCAAGCTGGCGGTCGGCCTGCGGCTGGACGCCGAGCAGGAGTTCGAGGGCGCTGACCTGTCCATCCACAAGATCGGCGCAACGCCGGACCGCGAAGTGAGCTGGTAAGCTGGCTGCAACACATCAAAACGGCCCCACCCGGGGCCTTTTTTCATCATGTTCACAGGCATCGTCCAGGGCGTCGCCCATGTCGAATCGATTGACGCCCGCGAGGGGTTGCACACGCTGGCGCTGAAGCTGCCGGCGGGCTTCGACGAGGATCTCGCCATCGGCGCCAGCGTGGCCTGCGACGGCGTCTGCCTGACCGTCACCGAACGGCCGTCGCCCGACGTCGCGCTGTTCGACGTGATGGGCCAGACGATGAAGCTGACGACGCTGGGGGATTTGCGCGTCGGCTCAGGCCTGAACGTCGAGCGCGCGGCCAAGGACGGTGCCGAGATCGGCGGCCATCCGCTGTCGGGCCACGTCGACGTGTCGGCCCGCATCGCCGAGATCCGCAAGCCCGACAACAACCACGTCATCCGCTTCGCCGTGCCGGCGCCGTGGATGCGCTACGTGTTCGCCAAGGGCTACATCGGCGTCAACGGCTGCAGCCTGACGGTGGCGGAGGCGCAGCGCGAGCGCGACGGCTCGGGCTGGTTCGAGGTGTGGCTGATCCCCGAGACGCTGCGCATGACGACCTTCGCCGACAAGGACGTCGGCGACGCCATCCACCTGGAGATCGACCGCAGCACGCAGGTCGTCGTCGACACGGTGCGCGATGCGCTGGACGAGAAGCTGGGCCCCTTGCTGCCGGTGCTGGAGGCGATCGCGAAAGAGCGCGGCATCGACCTGGGCCAGCTCGGCATCGGCAAGCCCTGAGCCGCCCATGCTGATCAACAGCGCCGTGTACGACGATGGCCGGCTGGTGGCCGAGCCCGGCCTGGACGAGTTGTCCGAGGCGCTGGCCGCCAGCGCCACCAGCTTCGTCTGGATCGCGCTGCGCGACCCGAATGACGACGAGCTCACCCGGCTGCGGCGCGGGCTGGACCTGCCGGCCCTGGCGGTGGAAGACGCGCGCAAGGGCCAGCAGCGGCCCAAGGTCGAGGAGTACGGCGACATCACCTTCGCCGTCATGCACCTGCTGGAGGCTGGGTCCGACGGGCTGGTCGTCGGCGAAGTGCATGTGTTTGTCGGGCCCCGCTTCGTCGTGTCGGTGCGGCACCGCAGCCAGCAGGGCTTTCTCGGCGTGCGCGACCGGGCAGAGCGCGAGCCCGAGCTGCTGCGCCAGGGGCCGGGCTTCGTGCTGTATGCGCTGATGGATGCGGTGGTGGACCGCTACATCCCGCTGATGGACGACATCGACGACAAGCTGGAGACGCTGGAGGCCACGATGTTCCAGCCCCGCCAGGACCGGCAGGCCGTCGTGCAGCAGCTGTTCGCGCTCAAGCAGCGGCTGGCCACGCTGCGCCACGCGGTGACGCCCCTGCTGGAGGTGACCTCCAAGCTGCACGGCGGGCGGGTGCCCATGGTGTGCAAGGCGCTGCAGGACTACTTTCGCGACGTCTACGACCACCTCGTGCGGCTGCAGGCCAGCATCGACGCGGCCCGCGAAACCATCATCGCCGCGACCCAGGTCAACCTGACGCTGGTGACGGTGGAGGAATCGCTGGTCACCAAGCGGCTGGCCGCCTGGGCGGCGATCTTTGCGGCCTCCACGGCGCTGGCCGGCATCTGGGGCATGAACTTCGAGCACATGCCCGAGCTGAAATGGGCCTACGGCTACCCGCTGGCGCTGGGCACCATCGCGTTGGTCAGTGGTGCGCTGTACTGGCGCTTCAAGCGCCTGCGCTGGTTGTGAGGGCAGCCCGGTCCACGTGACCGGGGCCGGGGCGCAAGACCTGACCCTGCCGAGGTGGCCCGGCCCGCAACCCGCTTCGTGATCTCCGCCACGCGCGGGGCGTTTTTCCTGCCGTGTGACAGTCTTGTCATAGGTGTTGCACGATGTTTTTCTAGGCTGCCTGCCTGACGTGATCACGCGTTCGCAGGAGCCCATGCCTTGACCCCCACCGTTCCCCTGGCCGCCCCCACGCGGCGGCCGCCGGCGCGCTTTGCCCAGCCCGTGGCGGGCGACCTGGCGCTGGCCTGTGTGTCCGTCACGCCGGAGCACAACAACGCGCAGGTGTTCGAGATCTTCGGCCGCCACCGCGAGCTGGGCAGCTTGCCCGTGCTGGAGGACGGACGGCCCATCGGGCTCATCAACCGCGCGCTGTTCCTGTCGCAGATCGCCAAGCCCTTCCACAAGGAGCTGTTCGAGAAGAAGAGCTGCATCGCCTTCATGGACAAGCAGCCGCTGGTGGTGGACGCCGCCGTCACCGTGGAGCAACTGGCGCTGCTGACCGTCGAGTCGGGCGAAAAGGCGCTGGCCGATGGCTTTCTCATCACCGAGCAGGGCCGCTTCACCGGCGTGGGCTACGGGCTGGACCTGATGCGCGTCATCGCTGAACAGCAGGCCGAGCGCAACCGCCACATCATGCAGAGCATTGACTACGCGAGCGTCATCCAGCGCTCCATGCTGGGCGTCTCTAGCGCTGCGCTGCAGCGCCGGCTCCGCGATGCCTGCCTGATCTGGGAGCCGCGCGATACCGTCGGCGGCGACTTCTACCTGTTCCAGGACGATGCCGATGGCTGGTTCGCGGCCGTGGCCGACTGCACCGGCCATGGGGTGCCCGGCGCCTTCCTGACGCTGATCGCCCACGCGGCGCTGAAACAGGCGCTGGAGCGGCACGGCCCGCGTGATCCGGCGCTGCTGATGACGGAGGTCAGCCAGGCCATCAAGGCCGCGCTGGGCCAACTCGATGGCGCGGGCTCGGCGTCCAACGACGGGCTGGACGCCGCCTTCCTGTGGTTTGACGCGGCCAGCAGCCGGCTGAGCTTTGCCGGTGCGCGCACGCCCTTGCTGTTGCATGAGCCGGGGCAGGCGGGCGTGGAGGTTATCGACGCTGACCGCCTGGGCCTGGGCTATGCCGACACGCCGGCCGATGCGCGCTGGACCTGCCGGCACATCGACCTGCGCCCCGGCGCCGTGGTGCTGGCCTGCACCGACGGCCTGGTCGACCAGATCGGCGGCCCCAAGGCCATCGCGTTCGGCCGGCGGCGCCTGCGCGAGGCGCTGGTGCGCCACGGCGAGCTGCCCATGGCCGATCTCGGCGCCGCGCTGATGCAGGAGCTGGCCAGCTACCAGGGCAGCCAGCTGCGCCGCGACGACCTCACCCTGTTTGGATTCCGACTGAACTGAGCCCCATGGAACCCCGTCACACCTACGAGCAATACCGCGAGTTCTGCGAGCTCGCGCGGCAGAAGCAGGTCATCTTCTACTACGTCGGCTACTTCTCGCAGAACATCGTCACCGCAATGGCCGAGGCCGTGCGGCTGCGCCTGGAGCAGTGCGGCACCGCCGGGCCCACGCGGCGGCGGCTGTTCTCGTCCTTCGTCGAGATGGCGCAGAACATCATTCACTACTCGGCCGATGCGCTGACGCCACCGGCCCAGACGCAGCATGAGCTGCGCCACGGCTCGGTGTGCATCGGCGTGGACGCCGAGGGCCGCTACTTCCTGCTGTGCGCCAACCCGGTGGATGGCGGCGTCGCGCAGCTGCTGCGCGAGCGCCTGCAGACGCTGCGCGCGATGACGCTGGAGCAGATCAAGGCCAGCTACCGCGAGACGCTGCGCGCCGAGACACCCGAGGACAGCAAGGGCGCCGGCATGGGCCTGCTGACGATGGCGCGCGACGCGAGCGAGCCGCTGGAGTTCGAGTTCCAGCCCACGGAGGACCCGGCCACCGCCATGTTCTTCCTGAAAACCACGATCTGAACGGCAGCCGACAAGAACACCAAGCCATGAACCCCCTTCACATCCCCGCCACGCCCAGTTCCCCCGAAGTCGATTTCCGTTTCGATGCGCACGTGCTGGCGTTGCGCGGCGAGTCCTTTCCCGAGAACGCTGCGGCCTTCTACGGCCCCCTGATCACGGCGCTGCGCGAGTTCCTCGCCCAGCCGCACGACGGCCACATGCTCACGGTGGAAGTGGCGCTGACCTACTTCAACAGCTCCAGCACCAAGATGCTGTTCTCGCTGTTCGACCTGCTGGATCAGGCCTGCGCGGCCGGTCGCCGGGTGCGGCTGGACTGGCAGCACGACGCCGAGGACGACACCATCCGCGAGTTCGGCGAAGAGCTGATGGCCGATTTCTCCCACCTCGAGATCGAACTCCGTGCTGTCGACGCCTGAGGCCGGCGCCCAGCCCCAGCATGACCTGTTCGAGCAGGAGGCCGCTGCGCTGGAGCGGGCGCTGCGCGTGCGTGACAACGCCACGCTGGCGGCTGCGGACTACCGTGCCGCGCTGGGCGACCTGGCCCTTCATTTCGAGCGCCTGATGCGCGAGAGCCGCCGCCTGATCCGCCGCAGCGATCGCGAGGAGCGCGAGCTCAACGTGCTCAACAGCGAGCTGCACCGCCTGGCCAGCCAGCTGGAATACAAGGCGCGGCATGACTCGCTGACCGGCGCACTCAACCGCGGCGCCATCTTCGAGCGCGCCGGCCGCCTGCTGGAGTGCTGCCCGCTGGCGCTGGTGGTGCTGGACATCGACTGCTTCAAGAGCATCAACGACGCCCACGGCCATCCGGCCGGCGATGCCGTCATCTGCGAGGTGGTGAACCGGCTGCGGCAGTCGGTGCCCGTGGGCGCCGAGATCGGCCGCGTCGGCGGCGAGGAGTTCTCCATCCTGCTGCCGTGCGCCAGTCTCGAGGCCGCGCTGCAGCGTGCCGAAGCCATGCGCCAGGCCATTGCCAGCCGGCCGTTCGATTGCCTGCCGGGCCGCGTGGTCACGGCCAGCTTCGGCGTCAGCACCACGCCTCAGCATGGCAGCTTCGGCGATGCCTATGCGCGCGCCGACGAGGCCATGTTCGAGGCCAAGCGCGGTGGCCGCAACCAGGTGCGCGCCGCGGCGGCGGCCCTGCAGGGATGAGGCGCCGCGTGCTGCCCTCGGCCTGGCTGCGTGCCTCGCTCGCCCTGATGCCTGCGCGCGTCGCGGCGCAGCCAGCCGCCGAGCACGCCGGCCGGCGCCGGTTGCTGGACAAGGCCCACACCGACGCACTGACCGGCCTGGCGCTGCGCGACCGCTTCGTCGCGGCGGCGACCGCCGCGCTGGCCGCGGGCGGGTCGGCGGCCCTGCTGTGCCTGGATGTGGACCGCCTCAAGACCGTCAACAACGTGCTGGGCTTTGCCGCCGGCGACTCGTTGCTGCTGGGCCTGGCCGCGCGGCTGGAGCGGTTGCAGGAGCAGGGCCTGCTGTGCGGCCGCCTGGCCGGCGGCTGCTTCGTGCTGCTGCTGCCGCTGGCTGATGCCGGCGGCTGGCAGGGCGAGGTGCAGCGCCTGCACGCCATGCTCAACCGCCGCCATGCCTGGCAGGGCCAGACGCTGGACGCCACCGTCTCCATCGGCGTGGCGCTGTGCCCGGCCCACGGCCGCAATGCCGAGACGCTCGTGCAGCGCGCCGAGCAGGCCATGTTCGAGGCCAAGCGGTTGCGCAACGAGGTGGCGCTGTATGACCCGGAGTTGGAGGCTGACCGGTTGTCGCACCTGAGCCTGCTGTCGGAACTCGAGGCCGCCATTGCCCAAGGCCAGCTGCGCCAGGTGCTGCAGCCCAAGCGCCGCCTGCGCGATGGCCGCATCACCGGCGCCGAGGCGCTGGTGCGCTGGCAGCACCCGTTGCGCGGCTGGCTGCCACCGGCCGAGTTCGTGCCCTTCGCCGAAAGCACCGGCCGCATCCGCCAGATCACGCAGTGGATGCTCCGGCGCGCCATCGCCACGCTGGCCACCTGGTGCGCGCAGGGGCGCGATGTGGCCATCGCGGTCAACATCTCCACGCTGGACCTGCAGGACGGCCAGCTCCCCGCGCGCATCGAGGCCTTGCTGCAGGCGGCCGGCGTGCCGGCGCGGCTGCTGCAGCTGGAGCTGACCGAGACTGGCCTGATGGCCGGCAGCCAGGACCCCATCCACGTGCTGCAGTCGCTGAGCCGGCTGGGCGTGCGCCTGGCCATCGACGACTTCGGCACCGGCCAGTCTTCGCTGGCTTACCTGCAGCGGCTGCCGGTGCATGAGCTGAAGATCGACCGCAGCTTCGTGGACGGCGTGGACCGTGATGCCAAGCGCCAGGCGCTGCTGGGCTCCATCATCACGCTGGGTCACGGCCTGGGGCTGGAGGTCACCGCCGAGGGCGTGGAGACCGAGGCCGAGCTGGCGGTGCTGCACCGCCTGGGCTGCGATCTCGTGCAGGGCTACTGGGTGGGCAAGCCGCTGCCGTTGGCGCACTTCGACGCGCTGCTGGCGCCGGCGCTGGCCTGCGAGTCGGCTTGAGCAGGCCGGGTGGGGCCGGCCGCTATGCTGCCGCGCCATGCAAACGCCCACCTCCCTGCTCGCCCTGGCGCTCGCCGCGATTGCGGTGTCCGCTCCCGTCAGCGCACAGACGCCGCCCGACCCGGTGACGGCGCTCGTGGACCAGCTGGATCTCGAGAAATACAAGGCCACCATCAAGGGCCTGACGCAGTTCGGTGACCGCCGCCAGGGCACGGCCCGCAACCGCGCGGCGCTGGACTGGATCGAGGCCCAGCTGAAGCAGCATGGCTGCACGAACACCGAGCGGCTGCGTTACGAGTTCACTGAGCCCGCGCGCCGCAACCCGGCGCAGCTGCAGCCCCGGCGCGCGGCCGGCCCGGCAGCGCAGGGCGGCGGCACGCTGTTCGGACCGCGCGCGCCGATCGGCGTCAACCTCGATCCGCTGGCCCAGCCCGACGAGCGGCTGCGCGCGCTGAACGCCGAGCTCCCGCCGCTGGGCACGGGGCCGCGCGAGAGCCTGTACTGCACCAAGGTCGGCACCACGCGGCCCGACGAGATGATCATCATCTCCGCGCACATGGACGGCCTCGGCTTTGGCGAGGCCGCCAATGACGACGGCTCCGGCACAGCGCTGGTCATGGAGCTGGCGCGCATCCTCAACGCGCCGGGCGTGACAACGGAGCGCTCGGTGCGCTTCATCCTCTGGAACAACGAGGAGACCGGCCTGAACGGCGCGCATGCCTACGTGGCGCAGCGCAAGGAGTTGCAGGGCATCGAGTCGCCCCCGGGCTCGGGCCGCTACCCCGAGCCGAAGTGGCTGGGTGTGATCCAGCACGACATGCTGCTGTTCGACCACGGCATGCCCGTCCCCAAGCTCGACGCCGCCGGCAAGCCCGTGCTGGACGCCAAGGGCCAGCCCGTCTACACGGCGCCCAAGGAGCAGCGCGCCGAGGCTGACGTGAACGTCGAGTTCCAGGTCAACAGCCAGCAGGCCGAGGCGTCGGCCAAGCTGGCCTGGGCGATGCGCGCTGCCAATGAGAAGTACGCCACCGACTATCCCGTCGCTGTGGGCAACCGCATGACCAACACCGACTCCGTGCCCTTCATGGACCACGCGCCCGCCATCTCGGTGCGCGAGAACGAGCGCGGCATGCACATCGGCGCGGGCTGGAACCCGCACTGGCATCAGCCCACCGACCTGTACGCCACGTATTCGGACAAGGACTTCCTGCTCGGCCTGAACGCCGCGCAGACGACGCTGGCCGCCGTTGCGCAACTGGTGGGGGCCAGAGGCAAGCCCTGACCCCGCGCGTGGCGCAACAGGCGCCGCCGGGCCGCTGGGGCGCGCTGCGGGTGCGGGAACGAGCGGTGGTTTCGCGAATCGTTGATGCGGGCCATCCCTCATGCCAACTGGCCTGGCGAGCGGGTGCAGCCCCCACATAATCCGCGCGCCTCAACCCGTGTCAGGTGCTTCATGTCAGGTCGTTCAGCAGTGCATGTCGGGCATGCTGCCGCGCTTGCGCGCGGTGCCGCCGGTGTGGCTGTGCAGGGCGATGAGACGGCGTTTGCTGAGGGACGCGTAGACCCGTGCGGCGCCTGGTGGGGCGGGTGCTGTGTCGTCCGTTGAGATGTCCACCCATCGCAGCGACGGGCCGCCGTCCAGCATCCTGCCGGACATGGAACCGCCGTGCCCCCCGGCGGCGCCACTGCCGCGCCCCTGGCTGTTGCGCGTCTATGCGCGCTGGCTGCGCGAGACCTCGTTCCGCCGGCATCTGAGCGTTGTCGTGGCGCTGGGCACGCTGGCCATGGCGCTGTTGCTGGCTGGCGTGAACGCCTGGCAGAGCGGGCGCGAACTGCGCGCCATGATGCTGGAGCAGGGCGGGCGCGTGGCCGCCAACCTGGCGACGAGCAGCTCGCTCGCGCTGCTGTATGCGGCGGCCGACAACGCGGACGAGGCCGTGCAGGCCTCGCTGTCCTTTCCTGACGTGACGGCCATCGAAATCCGCGACACCAACGGCCGCCTGCTGCTGGCGCTGGGCCCTGGGCGCGACAGCCTGCCGGCACCTGCGCCGCCATCGGCTGCGGCGAGCGAGGCGTGGCTGGACCACGAGGGCGACGACAGCTGGGCCTTCACCGCGCCGGTGTGGACGCGGCCGGAACCCTCGCCGTTCGATGTGGCGCTGCGCCCGGCGCAGCTGCTGGGCCATGTGCGCGTCATCCAGAGCAAGGCGACGCTGCATCGCGTGCAGACCTCGCTGTTCCTGTCCAACCTGGGCGTGGCGCTGGCGTTTGCCGGCGTGTTCCTGTTTGCGGTGCGCTTCCTGGCGCTGCGGGTGACGCGGCCGTTGTTGGCGTTGTCGCAGGCGATGGAGCGCGTCGAGCGGGGCGACAGAGATGCGCGTGCGCCCGCAGGCGGGCCGCGGGACATCGCGGCCATGGCCCACACCTTCAACCGCATGATTGCGGCGCTGGCGCAGCGCGAGGCCGAACTGGCCGGCCACCGGGATCGTCTGGAGGACCTGGTGCGCGAGCGCACGCTGGAGCTCAGCGCCGCCAAGGAGCGGGCCGAGGTGGCCAGCAGCGCCAAGAGCCAGTTCCTTGCGCGCATGAGCCACGAGTTGCGCACCCCGCTGAATGCGGTCATGGGTTATGCCCAGCTGCTGAAGATGGACGAGGCGATCAGCCCCAAGCAGCGCAGCGGGCTAGACATCATCCATAGCAGCGGCCAGCACCTGCTGACCTTGATCGTGGACATCCTGGACCTGTCCCGCATCGAGGCCGGCAAGGCCGAGCTGCGCCTGGCGCCCATGGCGCTGGTGCCGCGGCTGCATGCGGTGGCGGACATCCTGCGGGTGATGGCTTCGGGCAAGCAGATCGCGCTGGACCTGGCGTTGCATGCCGAGCTGCCGGCATTGGTGCAGGCCGATGACAAGCGGCTGAGCCAGGTGCTGCTGAACCTGGTGGGCAATGCGGTGAAGTTCACGCATGTCGGCGGTGTGACGCTGCGCGTGCTGCCGCTGCCGGGTGCGCCGCAGGGGCAGGCACGCCTGCGCTTCGAGGTGGTGGACAGCGGCGTGGGCATCGCGCGTGAGCAGGTCGCGCGCTTGTTCGAGCCCTTCGAGCAGGCCGGCAGTGCCGAGCAGCGCGTGGGCGGCACCGGGCTGGGTTTGGCGATCAGCCGGCAACTGGTGCGCATGATGGGCAGCGAGATCCATCTGCACAGCGAGCTGGGGCAGGGCAGCCGCTTCTGGTTCGACATCACGGTGCCGGTGCTGGCGGCGCCCGGCGGCTGACGCTGCACGAGCTGTCACACGGGCTGGGCATCATGGCGGGCCATGAACCCGATCCCAACCCCGCCGGCGATGCCGATGCGGCCGCTGCCCGTGGCCCATGACGATGTCGTGGACGTCGACCTGGATGTGCGGCTGAGCACGCCGTCGACGCTGGTCGTCCATGCCCGGCTGGAGACGGCCGTGCCTGAGGCTGAAGGCGAGGGTGGCGTCGAGCTGGCCCTGGTCATCCCGCGCTCGCGCTGCCGCGGCGAACGGCCGTTGCTGGCGGCCTTGCTGGAGGCTGCCCGGGCCGCTGTGGCGCGGGCCACGCGCGCTGGCATGCCGGCGCCGGCCCCGGCGGCGCGCCGGGTCGTCACCCAGGTGGCGGGGCGGCCGCACCTCATCCTCGTGCCCGACGCGGGCTGATCCGTCGCGCCGAAGGCCCCCGCCGCGGGGCCGCGCGCGGCGAACGCACGCCGGTGCAACCCGCAGCGCCGGTTTCCAAGCGGTTACTCCCGTAGCATGCCGGGTCTTTCTGGCGAGCTCGTCGTGATCTTTGTGAACCCCGGCCTTGGGAGGCAGCCGTGACCGCCTCATCCGCTCGCCCCCGTCTCTTTCCGTTGACCTGGCCGCTGCTGCTGGAGCTGCTGCTGGGCATCGGCATCGGCATCATCGGCACCATGCTGGCGGCGCGCCTGGGCGACGATGCCGGCGCGGCCTTCGGGCTGGCCAACCAAGTGTTCGCGGCGCTGTTCGTGCTGTTCCGCGTGATCGGCGCGGGCGTCAGCGTGGCCGTCACGCAGGCGCTGGGCGCCGGCCGGCGCGAGCATGCCGACGAGGTGGCCCGCGCCACGGTGGGCGCCAGCACCTGGCTGGGTGTGGGCGGGGCGCTGGCGGCGCTCCTGGCGGCCGGGCCCTTGCTGGGGCTGGTGAATGCCCCGCCAGAGGTGGCCCCGCTGGCCGCCACGCTGCTGCAAGCGCTGGCCCCGGCGCTGCTGCTGGACGCGCTGAACGCGACCATGGCCAGCGTGATGCGCGCGCACCTGCGCAGCCGCGAGGCGCTGGTGGTGGTTGTCGTCATCCAGTTGGTGACGCTGGTGGTGGCCTTGCTGGCCATGCCGCACCTGGGCCTGCCCGGGTATGCGCTGGCCTGCCTGTGCGGGCGCGGCGCCGGCCTGGCCCTGCACATCGTGCTGTGGCGGCAGCGCCTGGCGCTGCGCCTGCAGCCGCACGACTGGTGGCGCCTGGTGCGCGCGCCGCTGGCCACCGTGCTGCACATCGGCATTCCCGGGGCGGCCGAGAACATTTCCTGGCGGCTGGCCTTCATGACCAGCCTGGCCGCCGTCGCCCAGCTCGGCGCGCTGGCACTGGCCACGCATGCCTACACGATGCAGTTCCTGCACGTGATCCTGATGTTCGGGCTGGCCATCGCGTTCGCGGTGGAGATCCTGGTGGGGCACATGATCGGTGCGGGCGAGCTGCATGCCGCACACAAGCTGGTGCGCAAGTCACTTGGGCTGGGGGTGCTGGTGGCGCTGGCTGTGTCCGCCGGCTTCGCGCTGGCCGGGCCGTGGCTGCTGCGGCAGTTCACGACCGACCCGCAGATCGTCGCGCTGGGCTGCACGCTGCTGTGGTGGACGGTGCTGGTGGAGCCGGGCCGTGTGTTCAACATGGTGGTCATCAATGCGCTGCGGGCGGCGGGCGATGCGCGCTACCCCGTCGTTGCAGGGGCTGCGTCGATGGCGCTGGTGCTGGCCGGGGGGAGCTGGTTCCTGGGTGTGCACCTCGGCTGGGGCCTGGTTGGCGTGTGGATTGCTTATGCCGCTGACGAGTGGATTCGAGGCCTGCTGATGTGGCGCCGTTGGGCGACACTGGGGTGGCTGCCGCACGCCCGCGCTGCCCACCGCAAGCTGCGTCGCGCCAAGGCGGCATAGTCCGCACGCCGATGCCCGGCGACCTCACCTTCACGGGTGATTCGGGGGCGGTGTTTTCCTGGTTAGTAGAAATTGAGGGATGTTTTCTACAATGCGCGCTTTTCGCCTTGCCCAAGCCCAGCCCATGACCTCTCTCCTGCCCCATGCACGACCCCTGGCCGCCCTGACGCTGCTGGCCGCGTCGGCCATGGCCCAGGCCCAGCAGCCCGCGGTGATCTTCGACATGGGCGGCAAGTTCGATAAATCGTTCAACCAGGCCGGCTACCAGGGCGCCGAGCGCTGGAAGAAGGAGGCGGGCAAGAACTACCTCGAGTTCGAGATCAGCAACGACACGCAGCGCGTGCAGGCCCTGCGCCGCATGGCCGAGAAGGGTGCCAACCCCATCATCAGCATCGGCTTCGCCCAGGCGTCGGCGCTGCAGCAGGTGGCCAAGGACTTCCCCAAGACCCAGTTCGCCATCATCGACGCGCAGGTCAACCTGCCCAACGTTCAGTCCGTGCTGTTCAAGGAGCATGAGGGCAGCTACGTCGTCGGCGCCATGGCGGCCCTGGTCAGCAAGACCGGCAAGGTCGGCTTCGTCGGCGGCATGGACATTCCGCTGATCCGCAAGTTCCAGTGCGGCTACGAGCAGGGTGCCAAGGCGACCAATCCCAAGGTCGAGGTGTTCTCCAACATGACCGGCACCACGTCGACGGCGTGGAACGACCCCACGCGCGGCGGCGAACTGGCCAAGGCCCAGTTCACCAAGGGCTCGGACGTGGTGTTCGCCGCGGCCGGTGGCACCGGCGTGGGTGTCTACCAGGCGGCCAAGGATGCCGGCAAGCTCGCCATCGGCGTGGACAGCAACCAGAACCACCTGCAGCCCGGCGTGATGCTGACCTCCATGGTCAAGCGCGTGGATGTGGCCGTCTACAACGTGCTGAAGGGCTGGAAGCCCGGCGTGCAGGTGCTGGGTCTCAAGGAAGGCGGCGTGGATTACGCCGCCGATGAGCACAACGCCAAGCTGCTCACGCCCGTCTTGAAGGGCAAGGTCGACGCCGTGAAGGCCGACATCATCGCCGGCAAGGTGAAGGTGGCCGACTACATGGCGGACAACGCCTGCAAGTACTGAGCGGCAGCGTGGGTACGCCCGCAGTCCGCCTTCAGGGCATCTCCAAGCGCTTCGGCGCCGTGCAGGCCAACCGCGAGGTGTCGTTCGACATCGCCGCGGGCAGTGTGCATGGCCTCGTCGGTGAGAACGGCGCCGGCAAGAGCACGTTGATGGCCATCCTGTATGGCTATTACCAGGCCGATGCCGGCAGCATCGAGATCGCCGGCCGTGCCGTGCAGATCGCCAACTCCCAGCAAGCCATGGCGCTGGGCATCGGCATGGTCCACCAGCACTTCATGCTGGTGGACACGCTGAGCTGCCTGGAGAACATCATGCTGGGCGCCGAGGGAGGCTTCTTCCTCGGGGCGTCCAAGGCGCGGGTGCGCGCCCGGCTGGAGGCGCTGATGGCCGAGACCGGCCTGCAGGTGCAGCTGGATGCGCTGGTGGCCGACCTGCCCGTGGGCGAGCTGCAGCGGCTTGAGATCCTGAAGGCGCTGTACCGCGGCGCCAAGGTGCTGATCCTGGACGAGCCCACTGCCGTGCTGACGCCGCAGGAGACCGACCAGCTCTTCGTCACGCTGCGCAAGCTGCAGCAGCGCGGCACGACGCTGATTCTCATCACGCACAAGCTGCGCGAGGTGATGAGCCTGTGCAGTGCCGTGACGGTGATGCGCGCCGGCCAGGTGGTCGAGACGCGTCCCATCGCCGACTGGAGCGAAGAGGCGCTGGCCGAGAGCATGGTGGGCCGCAAGGTCACGCTGGGCCGCCCCGATGGGTTGCAGCAGCGGGCTGGCGAGGTGCGCCTGCAGGCCAGCGGCCTGAGTCTGAAGCATGCCAATGGCGTGCCGGCGCTGCGTGAGGTGAGCCTCACGCTCAAGGCCGGCGAGATCGTCGGCGTGGCCGGCGTGTCGGGCAATGGCCAGAGCGAATTGCTGGAGGTGCTGAGCGGCCTGCGCGCTCCCGAGGGGGGGCAGCTGGAACTTGGTGGCCGCCGCTTCACGCCCGAGGCGTGGCTGGACACCGCGCAGGCCCGACCGCTGCGGCTGGCGCATGTGCCGGAGGACCGGCACGCCGTCGGCCTGGTGATGAACTTCCCGGCCTGGGAGTCCGCCGTGCTGGGCTATCACGGCCTGCCCAAGTACCGCCGCGGCCTGGCCATGAACCATGCCGCCATGCAGGCTGCTACCCGCGAGATGCAGGAGCGCTTCGACGTGCGCCCGCGCGACGAGCACCTGGGCTCGTCCAAGTTCTCCGGCGGCAACCAGCAGAAGCTGATCCTCGCCCGCGAGATCGGCGAGCAGCCCACCGTGCTGCTGGTCGGGCAGCCCACGCGCGGCGTGGACATCGGCGCCATCGAATTCATCCACAACCAGCTGCGCGCACTGCGCGAGGCGGGTTGTGCGGTGCTGCTGGTCAGCAGCGAGCTGGACGAGATCCTGGCGCTGGCCGACCGCGTGGTCGTCATGAACGGCGGGCGCATCACCGGCGAACTCGCCATCGAGGATTGCGATGAAAAGCGTCTGGGCCTGCTGATGGCCGCACAAGAAGAACGAGCTGCTGCATGAGCCAACCGCTTCAACTTCCTCGCTGGATCGACATCGGCCTGTTGCCGCTGTGGAACCTCGCCGTCGCGCTGGCCGTGGCCGGCCTTGTCGTCATGGTCATCGGCCACAGCCCCTGGCAGGCGCTCACCGTGCTGCTGAACGGCGCGCTGGGCAGCGCCCGCGGCCTGGGCTATTCGCTGTACTACGCCACCACGTTCATCTTCACCGGCTTGGCCGTGGCGGTGGCCATCCATGCCGGCCTGTTCAACATCGGTGGTGAGGGCCAGGCCACGCTGGGCGGTGTGGGCGTGGCGCTGCTGGCGCTGTGGCTGGGCGCGTCGCTGCCGGCCGTCGTCATGCTGCCGCTGCTGGTGCTGGCGGCCGCGCTGTTCGGCATGCTGTGGGCGGCCGTGCCGGCCTACCTGCAGGCCTGGCGGGGCAGCCATGTCGTCATCACGACCATCATGTTCAATTTCCTGGCGGCCGGGCTGAATGGCTACCTGCTCGTCAACTGGCTGCGGCCGGCCGGCAGCATGGCGGTGGAGTCTGCCGAGTTCGCCGAGGCTGCGCGCATGCCGGGGCTGCACCAGATCGCGGCGGCCTTCGGCGTGGAGATGCCGTCCTCGCCGCTGAACCTCAGCCTCTTGATTGCGCTGCTGGCCTGCGTGGCCGTCGGCTGGTTCCTGTGGAAGAGCGCGGCGGGCTACGCCGTGCGGGCCGTGGGCAGCGCGCCGCGCGCCGCGCACTACGCCGGCATTGCGCCGCGTGCGCAGGTCATGCTGGCCATGGCGATCTCCGGTGCGCTGGCCGGCATGGTGGGCGTCAACGAGATCTCCGGTGTGCAGGGCAAGCTGACGCTGGACTTCGTCGCCGGCGCCGGCTTCACCGGCATCGCCGTGTCGCTGATGGGCCGCAACCACCCCGTGGGCATCGTGCTGGCGTCGCTGCTGTTCGGGGTGCTGTACCAGGGCGGCGTCGAGGTGAGCTTCGAACTGCAGGGCTTCAGCCGCGAGATGGTGGTCACGGCGCAAGGCCTGATCGTGCTGTTCTCAGGCGCGATGGCCACCGTGAGCGCGCCGCTGTTCGCGCGTGTCTACGCCGCCGTGAAGGGAGGCCGCTGATGGATGAAGTGCTGATCGCCTCGGTGCTGGCCTCCACGTTGCGCGTCAGTGCGCCGCTGCTGCTGTGCGCGATGGCTGGCGTGCTGTCCGAGCGGGCTGGCGTGGTTGACCTCGGGCTGGAAGGCAAGATGCTGTTCGCCGCGTTTGCGGCGGCTGCCACGGCGTCGGTGACGCAGTCGGCCGCCTTCGGGCTGCTGGCGGCCATGGTGGTGGCCTGTTCGGCCTCACTCGTGCATGGCTTCGCCTGCGTGTCCAACCGGGGCGACCAGGTCGTCTCCGGTGTGGCGCTCAACATGGTGGCGGCCGGGCTGACCGTGGTGCTGGGCATCGCCTGGTTCCAGCAGGGCGGCCAGACGCCGCCCATCACGCCCGATGTGCGCCTGACGGCGCTCGCGCCGGCCTTTGCCGAGCCGCAGGCGGGTGACTGGATCGCATCGGTGCTGGGCCATGGCCTGCTGAGCCACAACGGGCTGGTCTATGTGGCCTTCCTGATGGTGCTGGCCGTGTGGTTCTTCCTGGAGCGCACGCGCCCGGGCCTGCGCCTGCGCGCCGTGGGCGAGAACCCGGCCATGGTGGAGGCTGCAGGCCTGTCCGTGCAGGGGCTGCGCTACCAGGCGCTGCTGATGAACGGCGTGCTGTGCGGCCTGGCCGGTGCCTACCTGACGCTTGCGCAAAACGCGTCTTTCTCGCCCAACATGACCGCCGGCCGCGGCTTCATTGCGCTGGCTGCGATGATCTTCGGCAAGTGGAAGCCGCTGCCGACGATGGGCGCCTGCCTGCTGTTCGGCTTCCTGGACGCGGTGGCCATCCGCATGCAGGGTGTGCAGTTGCCCGCTGGATTGGGCGGTGGCGAGGTGCCGGTGCAGCTCATCCAGGCGCTGCCCTACCTCCTGACCGTCGTGCTGCTGGCCGGCTTCATCGGCTCCGCCATCGCGCCCAAGGCGCTGGGCCGGCCCTACGTGAAGGAGCGCTGATGGACCTGTCCCAGGATCTGCTGGATCGCCTGCTGGCAGAGTCGCTGCGTGCGCGCAGCTTTGCGCATGCGCCTTATTCCAAGTACCAGGTCGGCGTCGCGCTGCTGGACGAGCAGGGCCGCATCCACATCGGTGCCAACGTGGAGAACGCGTCCTACCCGCAGGGCTGGTGCGCCGAACCCTCGGCGCTGACGGCCATGCTCATGGCCGGCGGCAAGCGCGCCGTGGCGGCGCTGGTGACGGGCCCCGGCCCGGACATCATCACGCCCTGCGGCGGCTGCCGCCAGAAGCTCCGGGAGTTCTCCGAGCCCGACGAGCTGGTCATCATTGCCGGCGATCCTGGCGGCATCCGCCAACGCTGGACCCTGGCCGAACTGCTGCCCCACAGCTTCGGGCCATCCCACTTGAATTTCTGAGGTTCCCCCATGATCGACAACAAGACCCTCGACGTCGCCATCAGCGCGAGCGTCGACAAGCTGCAATCCCTGTTCGGCAGCGCGCCGGAAGTCGCCGTGGTGCTGGGCTCTGGCTGGGCCGGCGCCGTCAGCCATGTGCAGGACGGCAAGAACCTGCCTTACACCGAGCTGCCCGCCTTCCCGCAGCCCAAGGTGGAAGGTCACGTCAACGAGATCGTCGTCGGCCAGATCGGCGAGCAGCGTGTCATCTTCCTGCGCGGCCGCGCCCACACCTACGAGAGCGGTGAGTGCACCGGCATGGCCGGCGCGCTGCGCACGCTGAAGCGCTGGGGCGTCAAGCTGCTGGTGCAGACCAACGCCTCCGGCTCGCTGCGCGGCCACATGCCGCCGGGCAGCCTGATGCTGATCGCCGACCACATCAACGCGCCGCAGCGCAGCCCGCTCGTCGGCGAGCAGGGCAGCCACCGCTTCGTCGACATGGTCAACGCCTACGACGGCGAGCTGCGCAAGCACGCGTTGGCGCTGGCCAAGCGCGAGAACCTGATGCTGGGCGAGGGCACCTACTGCTGGGCGCTCGGCCCGCAGTTCGAGACCCCGGCCGAGATCCGCATGTTCGCCGCCTGGGGCGCCGACGCCGTGGGCATGAGCACCGTGCCCGAGACCATCCTGGCCCGCCATGCCGGCCTGAAGGTGATGGGCATCGCGCTGATGACCAACATGGCCGCCGGCCTGTCCGCCGAGGCGTTGACGCACGACCTGACCCTGAAGCAGGCCCAGGCCTCCGGCGAGCGCGCGTCGGCCTTCCTGGCCGCGCTGGTGGCCAGCCTGAAGGGCGTGGCGCTGTGAGCCAGGACCTGAAGGCGGCGGCCCGCACGGCGCTGGCCTGTCTGGACCTCACCAGTCTGAATGACGGCGACACCGTCGCGGACATCGACGCGCTGTGCCGCCGCGCGCAGACCGCGCACGGCCCGGTCGCCGCTGTCTGCGTGTGGCCGCGCTTCGTGGCGCAGGCGCGCGCGGCGTTGCCGGCCACCATCAAGGTGGCTGCCGTGGCCAACTTCCCCGACGGCGCGCTGGATGTGCCGCGCGCCCTAGCCGACGTGGCCGCCATCGCGCAGGCCGGCGGTGATGAGGTCGACGTCGTGCTGCCCTGGCGCGCCCTGCAGGCCGGGCAGTCCACCGAGGTCGCCGAGTTCCTGTCAGAAGTCCGCTTCGCGTCGCGCCCGCTGACGCTGAAGGTCATCATCGAATCCGGCGAACTGGCCACGCCCGAGCGCATCGCCCAGGCCACGCGCCTGGCGCTGGCGGCCGGGGCTGACTTCGTCAAGACCAGCACCGGCAAGACCGCTACCGGCGCCACGGCGGCCGCGGCCGCCGTGATGCTGAAGGAAATCCAGGCCAGCGGCCTGCCGTCGGCCGGCTTCAAGGCTTCGGGCGGCGTGCGCTCGGTGGCCGACGCCGCCGGCTACATCGCCCAGGCCGAAGCCGCGCTCGGCGCTGCCGCGTTGAACCCGCAGCGCCTGCGTTTCGGCGCCAGCGGCCTGCTGACCGACATCGAGGCCGTGCTTGCCGGCGCGGCCTCCACCGCCACCCAGGCGGCTTACTGAACTCCTCCCATGCTTGCCCAAGAAATCATCCGCACCAAGCGCGACGGCCAGGCGCTGAACGAAGCGCAAATCAACCATTTCGTCCGTGGCCTCGTCGACAACTCCTGGAGCGAAGGCCAGGTCGCTGCGCTGGGCATGGCCGTGTTCCTCAAGGGCATGGGCCGTGACGAAGCCGTGCTGCTGACGCGCGCGATGATGAATTCCGGCCGCGTCATGCGCTGGCCCGACATGCCCGGCCCAGTGCTGGACAAGCACAGCAGCGGCGGCGTGGGCGACAAGGTGAGCTTGATGCTGGCGCCCATGGTGGCGGCCTGCGGCGGCTATGTGCCCATGATTGCCGGGCGTGGTCTGGGCCACACCGGCGGCACGGTGGACAAGCTCGAAGCCATCCCCGGCTACACGACCACGCCCGACCCGGCGCGCTTCGACCAGCTCGTGCGCTCGCTGGGCTGCGCCATCATCGGCCAGACGGCCGACCTGGCGCCCGCCGACAAGCGCTTCTACGCCACGCGTGACGTGACGGCCACGGTCGAGAGCGTGCCGCTGATCACGGCGTCCATCCTGTCCAAGAAGCTGGCGGCCGGCCTGGAATGCCTGGCGATGGACATCAAGTGCGGCAACGGCGCGTTCGCGTCCACACCCGCCTTCGCGCAGGAGCTGGCCGAGAGCATCGTGGCGGTGGCCGGCGGTGCGGGCCTGAAGACGCGCGCGTTGATCACCGACATGAACCAGATCCTGGGCACCGATGTCGGCAACGCGCTGGAGGTGTGGGAGACCATCCGCTACCTGAGTGGCGAGCACCGCGAGCCGCGTCTGCACGAGGTGACGCTGGCGCTGTGCGCCGAGATGCTGGTGCTGGGCAAGCTGGCCCCGGACACGGCTGCTGCCCGCGTGAAGCTGCAGGCCGCGCTGGACTCCGGCGCCGCTGCCGAGAAGTTCGCCCAGATGGTGACGGCCCTGGGCGGCCCGGCTGATCTGATGGAGCGCCCGGAGGCCTACCTGGCTGCCGCGCCGGTGGTGAAGGCCGTGAAGGCGCAGCGTGCCGGTGTCATCACGGCGATGGCTACACGCGACCTCGGCGTGGCCATCGTCGAGCTGGGCGGCGGCCGCCGCCAGGCGGGTGATGCCATCGACATGCGCGTCGGCTTCTCGGCCGTCCAGCCCATCGGTACGCGCGTCGCGGCCGGCGAACCGCTGGCGCTGATCCATGCCGCCGACGAGGCTGCGGCCGACCGCGCGATCGCGTCCTACCTGGCCGCCGTGGCGCTGGGCGATGCCGATGTGGCCGCCGCGCCCATGGTCATGGCGACAATCGGCTGATGGACGAACAGAACGACAACCCACCGCAGAACCCGCTGCACCGCCCGATCAAGAGCTTCGTCACGCGGCCCGGCCGCATGGGCACGGGCCAGATCAAGGCGCTGGCCGAACTCGGCCCGAAGTTCGTGCTGCCCTACAAGGTCGAGCGGCTTGACACCGCCGCGACCTTCGGCCGCAGCGCGCCGCTGGTGCTGGAGATCGGCTTCGGCATGGGGGCGGCGACGGCCGACATTGCGCAGACGCTGCCCGACCATGACTTCATCGGTTGCGAGGTCCACGAGCCCGGCGTCGGTGCCTTGCTCAAGCTGATTGGCGAACGCGACATCGGCAACATCCGCATCGTCCAGCACGACGCGGTGGAGGTGCTGCGCGACATGATCGGCGAAGCCGCGCTGGACGGCGTGCACATCTTCTTCCCCGATCCCTGGCACAAGAAGCGCCACAACAAGCGCCGCCTGATCCAGGCGCCGTTCGTGGCCAATCTGGTGAAGCACATCAAGCCCGGCGGCTACCTGCATTGCGCGACCGACTGGCAGCCTTACGCCGAGCAGATGCTGGAAGTGCTGTCCGCCGAGCCGGCCCTCCAGAACACGGCGGCCGGCTATGCCGACAAGCCCGCCTACCGGCCGCTGACCAAGTTCGAGAACCGCGGCATCAAGCTGGGCCACGGCGTGTGGGACCTGGTGTTCAGGAAGCAGTGATGACGAGTCCCCTGGACGGCAAACACATCCTGCTCGCGATGACCGGTGGCATCGCCGGCTACAAGGTCGCCGAGTTGACGCGCCTGTTCGTGAAGGGCGGCGCGACCGTGCAGGTCATGATGACCGAGGGCGCCGAGGCCTTCATCACGGCGGTGACGATGCAGGCACTGTCCGGCCGCCCCGTTTACACCTCGCAGTGGGACGCGCGGCCCGACAACAACATGGCCCACATCAACCTGAGCCGCGAGGCCGACCTGATGCTGGTGGCGCCCGCCAGCGCCGATGCCATCGCCGCGTTGGCGCAGGGCAGGGCGGACGACCTCATCTGCCTGACCGCACTTGCCCGCCGCATCCATGAATGTCCGCTGCTCGTCGTGCCGGCGATGAACCGCGAGATGTGGGCTCACCCGGCCACGCAGCGCAACGTGGCGCAGATCACCGCTGACGGCGCCACCGTCATCGGCCCGGCCAGTGGCGACCAGGCCTGCGGCGAGATCGGTGACGGCCGCATGCTGGAGGCGCAGGAGATCTTCGACGACGTCGAGGCCTTCCTCGCGCCGAAATCCCTGCGCGGCAAGAAGCTGCTCATCACTGCCGGCCCGACCTTCGAGCCCATCGATCCGGTGCGCGGCATCACCAACCACAGCAGCGGCAAGATGGGTTTCGCCATCGCGCGCGCGGCGGCGGAGGCCGGTGCCGAGGTCACGCTGGTGGCTGGCCCCGTGCACCTGCCGACGCCGCGTGGCGTGCAGCGCATCAATGTGCAGTCGGCGCAGCAGATGTTTGATGCCGTGCTGCCGCTGGCGGCACAGCAGCACGCCTTCATTGCCAGCGCGGCTGTGGCTGACTGGCGCCCGGCGCAGACGCACGAGCACAAGATGAAGAAGGTCGAGGGCGGCGCGACGGCGCCCACCATCGCGATGACCGACAACCCGGACATCCTGGCCGCCGTCGCCAGGCTGCCCCAGCCGCCTTACTGCGTTGGCTTTGCCGCCGAGAGCGAGAAGCTCGCCGAACATGCCGAGGCCAAGCGTCGCCGCAAGGGCATCCCGCTCATCGTCGCCAATCTCGGCCCCGCCACCTTCGGCCGCGATGACAACGCGCTGCTGCTCATCGACGAGCACGGCCAGCGCGAGCTGCCGCGCAACGACAAGCTCAGTCTCGCCCGCGAGCTGATCGCCGAACTTTCGAAAAGACTCTGATGCACGCGATTGACCTGCAAGTGCTCGACGCCCGCATGGCCGAGCAGATTCCCGCGCACGCCACGCCCGGCAGCGCCGGCCTGGACCTGCGTGCCTGCCTGGACGCCGCCATCACGCTGGCCCCGGGCCAGACGATGCTGATCCCCACGGGCCTGGCCATCCACATCGCCGATCCGGGCCTGGCCGCCCTCATCCTGCCGCGCTCGGGCCTGGGCCACAAACACGGCATCGTGCTGGGCAACCTCGTGGGCTTGATCGACAGCGACTACCAGGGCCAGCTGATGGTCAGCTGCTGGAACCGCGGCCAGACTGAATTCACCATCCAGCCCTTCGAGCGCATCGCGCAGCTGGTCATCGTGCCGGTGGTGCAGGCGACCTTCCGGCGTGTCGACAGCTTCGATGCCACGGCCCGGGGTGCCGGCGGCTTCGGGTCTACCGGCAAGGCCTGACGACAAAAAGGGCGCCTCCAGGGCGCCCTTGCTGTTTCTGGCCGGTGTGGGGCCTCAGTGCAGCGGCTCGTCCGGCGGCGCGCCGGTCTGCACCATGAAGATGGGCTCGCCGACAGAGCCGGCCGTCACTTCCTGCTCGGTGGCCTCGCGCACGTCCAGCAGCGCCAGGTGCATGCGCAGGCCGATGCCGGCCAGCGGGTGGTTGCCGTCCAGCACCACATGCTCGGGGTAGACCTCGGTCACCGTGTAGATAGCCTCGGGCATGCCTTCGGTCGCGGCGCCGTCGGGCAGGCCTTCGAACTGCATGCCGGGCTGTACATCCTCGGGGAACAGGCCGCGCGCCTCGAAGCACACGAGCGCCGAGTCATAGTCGCCGAAGGCCTCCTCGGGCTGCAGCGCGAGGTCGGTCTCGAAACCGGCCTGCTGGCCGTCAAGGGCCGTCTCCACCTTGGCGAAGAGGTCGTCACCTCCCACCAGGAACTCCATCGGTTCGGCCAACTCGTCGATGAGCTGGCCCTGGGCATCTTCGAGTCTCCAACGCAGGGAGACGACACAGGGGCGGGTCACTTGCATGAGATCAATTTTCCCACAGCCCCTCTCGGCACAATGTCCGCATGCAGATCGATCTCCCCACCCCCATGCTCGCCGGCCTGAGCCCGGCCCAGTTCATGCGCAAGCATTGGCAGAAGAAGCCCTTGCTGGTGCGACAGGCCTTCGCCGATGCACAGCCGCCGGCGTCCCTGAAGCAACTGGCCGCACTGGCGGCGCGCGACGATGTCGAGTCCCGCCTCGTCACGGCGTTTGACGGCGACTGGAAGCTCAAGCATGGCCCCATCGCGCGGCTGCCGGCCATGAGCAAACCCGGCTGGACGCTGCTGGTGCAGGGGCTGGACCAGCACCTGGACGCGGCGCGCGCGCTGCTGGAACAGTTCCGCTTCGCGCCGGATGCGCGGCTGGACGATCTGATGGTGTCCGTCGCCAGCGACGGAGGCGGCGTCGGGCCGCACTTCGACTCCTACGACGTGTTCCTCATCCAACTTGCTGGCCAGCGCCGCTGGCGCATCGCGGCGCAGAAGGACGCCGTGCTGCGCGACGACGTGCCGCTGAAGATCATCGCCAACTTCGCGCCGGAGCAGGAGTTCGTGCTGGAGCCGGGCGACATGCTCTATCTGCCGCCGGGCTGGGCCCACGATGGTGTGGCGGTGGGCCCGGGCTGCATGACCGCGTCCGTGGGCTTTCGTGCCTCAACCGCCGAGGGGCTGGCGGCCGAGCTGCTGCCCCGCCTGCTGGATGACATCGACGGCGCCAGCAAGCTCTATGCCGACCCGCGCCAGGAGGCCACCACCGAACCCGCGCGCGTGCCCACGGCCCTGCTGGACTTCGCCCGCCGCGCGGCCGAGTTGGCGCTGAACAAGCCGCTGGCGCTGGAGCGCGCGCTTGGAGAGGCGCTCACCGAGCCCAAGGCCAATGTCTGGTTCGAGCCGGGCGACGTGCTGCCGCCGGGGCTGGGCGCGGTGCTGGACCGCCGCAGCCGCATGCTCTATGACACCAGCCAGGTGTTCATCAACGGCGAGAGCTTTCGGGCTGGTGGGCGTGACGCCGCACTCATGCGTCGCCTCGCAGATGTGCGCCAGCTGACGGCGGCTGAAGTCCAGCGCCTGTCCCCGGAGGCGCGCGAACTGCTGGATCAGTGGACCGAGGACGGCTGGGTGCAGCCGCTGCCTGCGTGACGCCGCAGACATTCACCGGTCGGGCGGCCTTCAGCCAGCTGAGCGCCGAGGCCCTGGTCTGGGCGGCTGGTCAGGGTTGCCAGTCGTTGCATGCCTGGGATGCCAGCTTTGTGGACTGGCCGTGGTCGGATGCAAACGTGCTGGCTGCGCTGACCGCATGGGCGCGGCAAGGGCGACAACTGCATCTGCTGGCCTTGCAGTACGACGACATCGTGCGCCAGCACCCGAGGTTTGTGCGCTGGCGGCGTGACTTCGCGCATTGCGTGACCGCGCGCATGGTGGAGCCCGAGCTGAAGCTGGAAGGTGCGCCGGAGAGTCTGCTGCTGGCGGCGTCGGCCGATGCAGCACTTAGCCTGCGCCTGCTCGACCGGCACCTCTGGCGTGGCGAGCTGAGCCTGGAGGTCGGCCAGCGCCGCCGTTGGCTGGACTGGTTTGATGCCGCGGCACAACGTTCCTGCGAATCATTTGCGCCAACAACTTTGGGGTTATGAAAGCTTGGTGCAAGGAGCCCCTATAATCGCGGGCTAGGCGAGGGAAGCGCTCGAGGTTTTCCGCGTCTTGTTCTGCGGGGTCGGCAGTTGGTGATGAAACACTGACGCACGGCCCCAAAATTATGGTGTGCACCGTCGTTTAAACGTTTGAGGACAAGTAATGAATAAGTCGATCCTGCTGGCTTCCCTGGTTGCCGTTGCTGCCCTGACCGCTTGCAGCAAGAAGGCTGAAGAGCCCAAGGTTGAAGCTCCCGCCGTGACCGCCCCGGCCGCTGCTGCTTCGGAAGCCGCTTCGGCTGCCGCCAGCGCCGCTGACGCTGGTGCTTCGGCTGCTGCCGACGCCGCTGCGTCCGCCGCTTCGAAGTAATCACTTCGTCCGCTCGGAAAGAGCCGTCGCTGCGCAAGCAGCGACGGCTTTTTTCATTGTTGAGGCGGCGCTGTGGTGCCAATCCAGCAATGGCTGGCTGAATTACAAAACTTTGCGTTCCTCGTCAGCCGAGGGCGACCCAGTCAAATCCCAATGCCGGGTCGGCGATTCGCACTTCGTTCGGCGTGCAGTCCAGTGTGGCCGCCAGGACCTCGCGCACGAGTGTGGGCGCGTTATTCCTCTCGCTGAGGTGGGCGGCGACGACGGCGCCAAGTGCAGGGTGCTGGCAGCGCGCCAGCAGCTCGGCGGCAGCGCTGTTGGACAGGTGGCCGTGGGTCCCCAGGATGCGCCGCTGCAGTGAGGCCGGGTAGGGGCCCGCGCGCAGCAGGGCTTCGTCGTGGTTGCACTCCAGCAGCAGCGCGTGGCAGCCGGCCAGCTGTTGCACGACGCTGTCAGGTGCGCAGCCCAGGTCGGTCACGATGCCCAGCCGGTGAGCGCCGTCGCTCAGGCACAGCTGCAGCGGCTCCTGCGCGTCGTGCGGCACGGTGAAGGGCTGTAGTTGCAGGTCACCGAGTGCGATGGGCTCGCCGTGCCGCGCCAGGCAGAGCAGGCTGGCGTCGAAATCGTCACTGCCGATGGCGCGCCAGGTGCCGCGGCTGGTGATCAGCGGGATGCGGTGCCGACGCGCGAACGCCACCGAGCGGCCGACATGGTCGCCATGCTCGTGCGTGATGAAGATGGCATCGATGTCGGCTGCCGTACAGCCCGCCATCCCCAGGCGGCGCGCCAGCTCGCGCTCGCTGAAGCCCGCGTCGACGAGGACGCGGGTGGTCGTGATGCCCTGGCTGGCCTCGACCAGCGTCGAGTTGCCGCCGCTGCCGCTGCCCAGGTTGCGAAACCGCATGGCAGCCGCTTCTGTCGAGGGGACCTTACTTGAGGTCGTCCATCAACAGCGACAGGATGCGCTTGGCGTTGTCGTCGGTGATGGGCTGGCTGCGCTCGTCGAGCATGCGCACCGTGCTCTTCACGCCGTCGGCCTTGACCGACACGCGGTAGCGCGTGGGCGTGAGGGCCTTGGCGCCGAACAGGCGCTGGAAGAAGTTGGGTTCGTCCTGGCCCGCCTTCTCGGGGTCGGCGTAGCGCAGGTAGAACAGGCCGGCCGCGCGGTCGCGGTCTTCGATGGTGAAGCCGTGACGGTCCAGCGACAGGCCAACACGGCGCCAGGCGCGGTCGAAGCCGTCGTTGACGGTCAGGCTGTCCGGCACTTCGGACAGTGGGCGGCGCGGGCGCATTGCATCACCGGCGGTGGGCAGTGCTGCGGCGGGCTTGGCGGCGGGTGCCGCCGGGGCAGCAGCGACCACGGCCTTGGCGGCGGCTTCCTGTCCGCCGAGCTTGAGCATCAGGCGCGACAGCATCTCGGCTTCCAGCGAGGGGTCGCTGGCGCGCGGCTGCCACGCTGTGCTGTCGCGCGAGGAGTTGGTGTAGACCTCTTGCATGCCGCGGTGGCTGATGAAGATGTCCGTGCCGTTGGCACCGCGCTCCACGCGGGTGCGGTACATGTCGCGCTCGCCTGTGGAGTACAGGCCTTCGAAGACCCTGCCGATGGTGGCGCGGATGAAGTCCTGCGGGAGCTTGGCGCGGTTCTCGGCCCAGTTGGTCTCCATGACGCCGACTTCCGGCTGCTCCTTGGTGATCTCCAGGCCGCGCTCCTGCCAGAAGGCGCGCAGCTGCGGCCAGACCTGTTCCGGCGTGGCCGTGGTGTGCAGCCAGCGCTCGGTGCCGCTGCGCTCCAGGCGGATGTCACCGGCGCTGTTGGGTGCCACGCTGTTGGCGGCCATGGGCGTGCCTGCGGCCACTGCGGCGGCGGGGCGGTTGGCGGTCAGTGCCGAGGCGGTGATGGCACCGCCCTGCACCTGGGCGCGGTTGTCCTTGGCGAGCTGGGTCAGGTCCGGCGGAACGTCCAGGCCCTGGGTCTGGCGGGCGGAGGTCTTGTAGTCGACCTTGTCCGACGAGAACATGCTGTCGATGGTGCTGCAGCCGGCGAGCGACAGGACGAGGGCCGTGCAGGCCAGACGGGTCGCCGTGGGGCGATGCGAGCAAATCGAGGAAAGGGACGTCACGCTGGAGATCTCCGAGGGAACTGGTTGCCCGCGTCTGGCGGGCAGCGGCGCATTAGACCAGAGGCGTCAGAGCAATCCGGCTTCGACCATGGCCTGACCGACGGCGGCCTGGCCAGCCGCGGTCAGCGGCGTGATGGGCAGACGCAGCGCGCTGCCGCAGCGGCCCAGGCGGGACAGGGCCCATTTGGCCGGGCCGGGGCTGGGTTCGCAGAACAGCTGCTTGTGCAGGCCCAGCAGCTGCAGGTGGATCTTGCGCGCCTCGATGGCATTGCCGGCGATAGCCAAGCGGCACATCTCGGCCATCTGGGCGGGCGCGACGTTGGCCGTCACGCTGACGTTGCCATGGCCACCCAGCAGCATCAGTGCCACGGCGGTGCCGTCGTCGCCCGAGTAGACGTGGAAGCCCTTGGGCGCGTGCTTGATGAGGAAGGCGGCGCGCTCGATGTTGCCGGTGGCTTCCTTGGTGCCGAACACGCCGGGCAGTTCGGCGCAGCGCAGCGTGGTCTCGGGCAGCATGTCTGCAACGGTGCGGCCGGGCACGTTGTAGAGCATCATGGGGATGTCCACCGCCTCGGCGATCGCCTTGAAGTGCTGGTAGATGCCTTCCTGCGACGGCTTGTTGTAGTAGGGCACGACGGACAGCGTGCAGTCCGCGCCGACTTCCTTCGCGTAGCGGCTCAGCTCGATGGCCTCGGCCGTGGAGTTGGCGCCGGTGCCGGCCAGGATGGGGATGCGGCCCTTGGCGTGCTCGACCGCGACACGGATGATTTCGCGGTTCTCCTCCATGCTGACCGTCGGCGACTCGCCGGTGGTGCCGACGACGCCGACGCAGGCGGTGCCGGACTCGACATGCCAGTCGATCAGGCGGCGCAGGGCGGGGTAGTCGATGCTGCCGTCCTCGTTCATGGGCGTGACGAGGGCGACGATGCTGCCGAGGATGGGCTTCATGGTGGAAATGTCTTGAGGAATTCGGGCGATTTTAGGCTGTCGGCGACGGCCGGATGGCCGCAACGCGCTGGACGTAGCGCGCGTTGACGCCGGCTTCAAACAGGTCTTCGTAAGCCACGATGCGCCAGTCATGGCAGACGCGCAGCAGTTCGCCCCGCTGCAGCAGGAAATCCGGGCGCGACGGCCGGCCGATGGTCTGCTGGCCGTCGGCAAAGGTTTCCCAGACGAGGCAGCCGCCCGGCTTCACGGCGGACTTGATCGTGTCGAACAGCGGCCGCCACAGGTAGTTGCAAACGACGACCAGATCGAACTGCTGGCCGTCGACGGGCCAGGGGCCGTTCTCGATGTCGGCGTCGACGATCTTTGCAAGGCTTTGCAGTGGCGCTGTGGCGGCCGTGTCACGGTCGACGCCGGTGACCTGCCAGCCGGCTGCGGCCAGCCAGCGCAGGTTGCGCCCGGAGCCGCAGGCGACGTCCAGCGCGGTGCCGGGCGTGGACGGAGCGAAGCGCTGCAGCCAGGCGGACGGCGTCATCCGAAGCAGGTCCAGATCTGCTCGCTGAGCTGCATCATGACCGCCGGGTGGCGGTAGGCGAGCACCGTTGCGGCCAGTGCGGCGGCGATCACGGTCGGCACGATCCAGCGGCGCGGCTTCATGCGGGTTGCACGCCGCGCCGGATGGCGGTTTCGCGCACCGGCAGGTTGGCCAGCATGGCCATCACGCCCAGCGCGATGGCCAGCCACCACACGACGTCATAGCTGCCGGTGGTGTCGTAGAGCTTGCCGCCCAGCCAGACGCCCAGGAAGCTGCCGATCTGGTGGCTGAAGAACACGAAGCCGCCCAGCATGGACAGGTGCTGCGCGCCGAAGATCTGCGCGACGACCGCGTTCGTCGGCGGCACCGTGGACAGCCACAGGAAGCCAATGACGGCAGCGAAGACGTAGACGCTCAGCGGCGTCAGCGGCGCGGCAATGAAGATGGCGATGGCCACCGCGCGCAGGCCGTAGATGGCCGACAGCAGGTAGCGCTTGGGGAAGCGCTGGCCCAGCATGCCGGCGGTGTAGGTGCCGAAGATGTTGAACAGGCCAATCAGCATCAGCGCACCGGTGGACACCTCGATGCCGAGGCCGTGGTCCTTCAGGTAGCTGGGCAGGTGCACGCCGATGAAGACGACCTGGAAGCCGCAGACGAAATAGCCCAGCATCAGCAGCTGGAAGCTGCGGTAGCCGAAGGCTTCCTTGAGCGCCTGGCCAATGCTCTGGTGACCGGTCGAGGCGGCCACGGTGTGGCGCTCGCGGATGCCCAGCGCCAGCGGCACGATCAGCAGTGCCGTGCCGGCCAGCAGGAACAGCGCGGTCTGCCAGCCGAGGTGGCTGATGAGCCAGGTCTCGAGCGGGATCATGACGAACTGGCCGAACGAGCCGGCTGCCGCCGCGACGCCGAAGGCCCAGGAGCGCTTCTCGGGCGACACGGTGCGGCCCAGCACACCGTAGATGACGGCGTAGGTGGAGCCCGACTGCGCGAGGCCGATCAGCACGCCGGCGCCCAGCGTGAAGCCCAGCGGGTCCGTCGCCAGCGCCATGGCCAGCAGGCCCAGCGCGTACGCGATGCCGCCGCCGATCAGCACCTTCCAGGCGCCGAAGCGGTCGGCCAGCATGCCAGCGATGGGGCCGGCAACGCCCCAGGCGATGTTCTGGATGGCCAGCGCGAAGGAGAAGGTCTCGCGCGTCCAGCCCCGCTCCGTGATGATGGGCTGCAGCCAGAAGCCGAAGCCATGGCGTATGCCCATGGAGAGCGTGACGATCAGCGCGCCGCACAGCAGCACCTGGTGAACGGACAGGCCAGGGGCGGCGGGGCGGGCAGCATTCATCTGCCGCACTGTACTCAGCGCCGCTTGGCCTTGCTGGCGGCCTTGGCTGCGGGCTTGGCGGCGGCTCTCTTGGCGCTTGCCTTGGCCTTGCTGCCCTTTTTCTTGGCAGCGGCCTTCTTCGGCGCGTCAGCCGTCGACGCGCTGGCCTGCGAGCTGGACGCGGCCACGTCGGCCAGGCGCGTCAGCAGCCGGCCCTGCTTGACGCGCAGTAGGGGCATGTCGACCTGGGCCAGGTCGGCGATGGGGTCGCCGCCCAGTACCAGGAAGCTGGCCTCGCAGCCGGGTTCGAAGCAGCCCAGCTTGCGGCCGGGGAAGAGGGCGCGCGGCGTGTCCTGCGTGGCCAGGCGCAGCAGCGTGGCGCGGTCCATGCCTAGCGCGTCCAGCGCATGCAGCTCGGCGCGGGCGGTGCCGATGAAGACGTCCGACCCGATCAGCAATTGCACGCCGGCCGCCTGCAGCTTCGCGAGGTTGGCACGCTGTACGTCGCGCAATGCGGCCAGCGGGGCGCCGTCGAGCTTGAAGAGGGCGGTGGCGGCCGTCGTCGTGATGACGGCGGTGCGCTGGCGCGCGGCGCGCGCAGCGGCCTCGTCGCTGAGGGCGAACTGCTCGGGCGCCTCATCCAGCATGTTGGCGTAGCCGGGCAGGTGGGCGATGGCGTCCACGCCGGCAGCCAATGCGGCGTCGAAATCAGCGGCCGTCTCGACGTGGGCGACGACCTTGCGGCCGTCGGCATGCGCCAGCTGGGTCAGCGTGGCGGCGGTGTCGGGCGTCAGGCCCAGGCGGCCGAAGTGTTCGGTCCGCTGGCGCAGCTCGGGGCGCTCGCTGTGGGCCAGCACCAGGCGCAGCCACTGGCCGCCGCGGGCCTTGATGGCCGGCCACTGCTGGCGGGCCTGTTCGGGGCTGTCGACGAGGACGATCTGCTGCTGCGCGGCCGCGGCCTCGGCGGTCGGCTCGGGCAGCACCGCGGCCAGCGGGTAGCCGTCGCTGGAGGTGATGCAGGCGGTGACGAAGCTGACCTCCGGCGCCGCTGGGCTGGCGGTGAGCGGCTTCACGTCGGCCACGCCGGCCGGGTCGCCGCACAGCATGGCGGCGTAGAACACGCCTTGGTCGATGTAGGTGTCGGCGAACTGGCCCCAGCCCCAGGCCGTCTGCAGGTTGTGGTTGTGCGCCTCGGCCAGCGGATTGATCAGTACCTGGCCGCGCATGTCCATCTTGCGGTTGACCTTGGGCGGCTTCTTGGCAGTGAACACGCCGTTCTCGACGTAGAGGTTGCCCTTCTGGATCTTGTGGCCGTCAAACCAGCGGGCGTTCTTCAGCTCCCAGGACAGCGGCGCGCTGGCCTGGTAGGGCTGCTGGGGAGCGGGGGATGTCTGAGCCTGTGAAAAAATACAGGTCGACAACAATAGCGAAGCGATCAGCAGTCTCAAGCGGCAGGACTCGGTGGAGTTCGGTCTTCAGGGAGCCGCGAATCCTAGCCCGAGCCACTTCATAGAATCCCGCCCCTATGTCCAGCCGTCCCCCGTCCACTTCCGCCAACGCCGCTGCCGCCTACGGCGAAGCCTCCATCCGTGTTCTGAAAGGCCTGGAACCCGTCAAGCAGCGGCCGGGCATGTACACCCGCACCGACAACCCGCTGCATTGCATCCAGGAAGTCATCGACAACGCCGCCGACGAGGCGCTGGCCGGCCACGGCAAGCGCATCGACCTGACGCTGCATGCCGACGGCTCCGTGTCGGTCGCCGACGACGGCCGCGGCATTCCGTTCGGCCTGCACCCTGAAGAAGGCGTGCCGGTCATCGAGATCGTCTACACGCGGCTGCATGCCGGCGGCAAGTTCGACAAGGGCTCGGGCGGCGCCTACAGCTTCTCGGGCGGCCTGCACGGCGTGGGCGTGTCCGTGACGAACGCGCTGGCCAAGCGGCTGGAAGTGGCCGTGTGGCGCGACAAGCAGGTGGCCGGCATCGCGTTCGAGCATGGCGATGTCGTGCAGCCGGTAGCCGCGCGCCCGGCGGTGAGCGGCGACCGCAAGCAGGGCACGACGGTGCGTGTCTGGCCCGACCCCAAGTATTTCGAGAGCGCCGAGCTGCCCAGGCACGAGCTGGTGCACCTGCTGCGGTCCAAGGCCGTGCTGATGCCGGGCGTCATCGTCACGCTGAAGATCGAGAAGACGGGCGAGGTCACGACCTGGCAGTACAAGGCCGGTCTGCGCGACTACCTGGCGCAGGCGATGAACAGCGACCCGCTGATCCCGCTGTTCGAGGGTGAGGGCTTTGCCGGCGCCGGCGAGAGCGAGAACTTCGCCGAAGGCGAGGGCGCTTCCTGGTGTGTGGCGTTCACGGAAGACGGCGCGCCGCTGCGCGAGAGCTATGTGAACCTGATCCCGACGGTGGCCGGCGGCACGCACGAGTCCGGGCTGAAGGACGGCCTGTTCGGCGCCGTCAAGGGCTTCATCGAGATGCACTCGCTGCTGCCCAAGGGCGTGAAGCTGATGCCGGACGACGTGTTCTCGCGCGCCAGCTTCGTGCTGAGCGCCAAGGTGCTGGACCCGCAGTTCCAGGGCCAGACCAAGGAGCGGCTGAACTCGCGCGACGCGCTGCGGCTGGTGTCGGCCTATGTGAAGCCGGCGCTGGAGCTGTGGCTGAACCAGCATGTCGAGCACGGCAAGAAGCTGGCCGAGCTGGTCATCAAGCAGGCGCAGACGCGCCAGCGCGCCGGCCAGAAAGTCGAGAAGCGCAAGGGATCCGGCGTGGCCGTGCTGCCCGGCAAGCTGACCGATTGCGAAAGCCGTGACCTGTCCTTGAACGAGGTCTTCCTGGTGGAAGGCGACTCCGCCGGCGGCAGCGCCAAGATGGGCCGCGACAAGGAGACGCAGGCCATCCTGCCGCTGCGCGGCAAGGTGCTGAACGCGTGGGAGGTCGAGCGCGACCTGCTGTTCAAGAACAACGAGATCCATGACATCTCGGTCGCGCTGGGCGTGGACCCCCACGGCCCCAACGACTCGCCGGATCTCTCCGGCCTGCGCTACGGCAAGGTCTGCATCCTGTCGGACGCCGACGTCGACGGCTCGCACATCCAGGTGCTGCTGCTCACGCTCTTCTTCCGCCACTTCCCCAAGCTGGTCGAGACCGGCCATGTGTTCGTCGCCCGCCCGCCGCTGTACCGCGTGGACGCACCAGCCCGCGGCAAGAAGCCGGCCGCCAAGCTCTACGCGCTGGACGACGGCGAGCTGACCGCGACGCTGGACAAGCTGCGCAAGGAAGGCGCCCGCGAGGGTTCGTGGAGCATCAGCCGCTTCAAGGGCCTGGGCGAGATGAACGCCGAGCAGCTGTGGGACACGACGCTGAACCCCGAGACCCGCCGGCTGTCGCGCGTGGCCTACGGCCAGTTCGACTTTGCCGCCACGGTGGACGCCTTCAACAAGCTGATGGGCAAGGGCGAGGCCGCGTCGCGGCGCGAGTTGATGGAGTTGCATGGCGACGCCGTCGAGATCGACATCTGATCGCCAGCGGACCGACGCGACATGAGCCTGCGCCTGCGCCCCACCATGCTGTCGGACCTCGACTGGGTGGCCTCGATCGAGCGTGACGGCGCGAACCTGCCATTCATCACGCCGTGGGAGCGCACGCAGCACGAGGGCGCCATCCGCTTTCCTGATGCGCGCCACTTCATCTTGGAAGCATGGAGCTCCTCGCCGGCGGGTACGCCGGCAATCCCCCACGGGGAGGCGGCCGCCCTCGGGAGCGGCCCGGCGGGCGGCCACGGCGACGCGCTGGCGCGCATCGGCTTCGTCATCCTGCAGGGCTGCCGCAACCCGAACGGCTCGGTGGAGCTCAAGCGACTGGTGCTGCAGCCCAAAGGCCGAGGCCTGGGCCGCCTGGCGGTGCGTCAGCTGAAAGCCATGGCGTTCACGCAGCTGAAGGCGCACCGCTTCTGGCTGGATGTGAAGGCGCTGAACCTGCGGGCTCTGAAGCTCTACCAGAGCGAGGGCTTCGTCGAGGAGGGCCGGCTGCGCGAGAGCGTGAGGGTGACCATCGACGGCGCGGATGGCTACGACTCGCTGGTCGTCATGTCGCTTCTGGACCGCGAATACCAGGCCCGCGTGGCGTTGGGGCTGGAGGCTGCATGAGTCGCTGGCTGGCCTTGCTGCTGTTCGCCCTGGCGCTGCCGGCACATGCGGAGCTGTGGGGCTACGTCGACGGCAGTGGCGTGGCGCACTTCGCGTCGCGCCAGCTGGACGCGCGCTACAAGCCCGTGCTGGGCAGCGTGGGCATGCAGCGCGTGCCCGGCAAGGCCGACGCGGGCCTGGCGTTGTTGAACTGGCTGGACATCGCGCCCGAGGTCAAGGCCGTGCAGCCCTGGGTGCGTGAAGCCGCTGAGAAGCACGGCGTGGACGCAGACCTGCTGAAGGCCGTCATCGCGGTCGAATCCGGCTACCAGCGCAATGCCGTGTCGCCGCGCGGGGCCACTGGCCTCATGCAGATCACCCCCGAGACGGCCAGTCGCTATGCGACGCCGGCCGACGCCGCGCGCCTCATCGAGCCGCGAATCAACATCCACACCGGCGCCCGCATGCTGGCCGACCTGCTGCGCCGCTTCGGCCGCATCGACACCGCCCTGGCCGCCTGGAATGCCGGCGAAGGCGCCGTGCGCCGTGCCGGCAACCGGGTACCCGACATCGAAGAAACCCAGGCCCATGTGCACCTCGTCCTTGAGCTGTACTGGGCCTTGCTGCAGCAGAGCCAACCGGCCCGAGCGCAGCGTGTGACCTTGCATCCATGAGTTCTGAACAGACCACCATCGACTTCAACGGCCCCAATGACGGCGCCCCTCCCGGCAACGCTCACGGCCAAGGCGGCAGCGGCGAGGACGACCCCAGCGCACTGACGCTGGCTGCCTACGCGCAGCAGGCTTATCTCGAGTACGCGCTCAGCGTGGTCAAGGGCCGCGCGTTGCCGTCGTATGCCGACGGCCAGAAGCCCGTGCAGCGCCGCATCCTGTACTCCATGCACCGCCTGGGGCTGGGCTGGAGCGGCGCGTCCGGGGCCAAGCCCGTCAAGGGCGCCAAGGTCGTGGGCGACGTGCTGGGCAGCTTCCACCCGCATGGCGACCAGTCGGTCTATGACGCGCTGGTGCGCATGGCGCAGGACTTCTCGCTGCGCTACCCGCTCATCGACGGCCACGGCAACTTCGGCAGCCGCGATGGCGATGGCGCCGCCGCGATGCGTTACACGGAAGCGCGCCTCGCTCCGATCGCCCGTCTCGTGCTGGATGAGATCGACGAAGGCACGGTGGACTTCCGTCCCAACTACGACGGCACAACGCAGGAGCCCGTCGAGCTGCCGGCGCGCCTGCCGTTCGCGCTGCTGAACGGTGCCAGCGGCATCGCCGTGGGCCTGGCCACCGAGATCCCCAGCCACAACCTGCGCGAGGTGGCGGCGGCCGCTGTCGCGCTGCTGAAGGACGACCAGCTGTCCGACGAGGCCTTGTTCGACCTGCTGCCCGGCCCGGACTTCCCCGGCGGCGGCCAGCTCATCAGCGCGCCGGAGGAAATCCGCGCGGCTTACACGTCCGGTCGTGGCAGCCTCAAGGTGCGGGCTCGCTGGAAGATCGAGGACCTCGCCCGCGGGCAGTGGCAGCTGGTCGTCACCGAGCTGCCGCACGGCACCAGCGCGCAGAAGGTGCTGGAGGAGATCGAGGAGCTGTCCAACCCCAAGGTCAAGGCGGGCAAGAAGACGCTGACGCCCGAGCAACTGCAGCTCAAGGCCAGCGTGCTGGCCGTGCTGGACAGCGTGCGCGACGAGTCCAGCAAGGAAGCGGCCGTGCGCATCGTCTTCGAGCCCAAGAGCCGCACGGTCGAGCAGCAGGACCTCATCAACGCGCTGCTGGCCCACACCAGCCTGGAGAGCAGCGCGCCGGTCAACCTGACCATGATCGGCGCCGATGGCCGGCCCACGCAGAAGAGCGTGCGCCAGGTGCTGGCCGAGTGGGTGGGCTTCCGCCAGGCGACGGTGCGCCGCCGCACCGAGCACCGCCTGGCCAAGGTCAACGAGCGCATCCACGTGCTCGAAGGCCGGCAGTTGGTGCTGCTGAACATCGATGAGGTGATCCGCATCATTCGCGAGTCGGACGAGCCCAAGGAAGCGCTGATTGCCCGCTTCAAGCTCAGCGACCGGCAGGCCGAGGACATCCTCGAAATCCGCCTGCGTCAGCTGGCCCGGCTGGAAGCGATCAAGATCGAGCAGGAACTGTCCAAGCTGCGGGACGAGCGCGCCAAGCTGGAGGAGATCCTGGGCTCGGCCGCCGCGCTGCGCCGCACGGTCATCAAGGAGATCGAGGCCGATGCCAAGCAGTACGGCGATGACCGCCGCACGCTGATCCAGGCCGAGAAGCGTGTCGTCGCCGAGGTGAAGATCGTCGACGAGCCCGTCACCGTCATCGTCAGCCAGAAGGGCTGGGTGCGGGCGCTCAAGGGCCATGAGGTCGACATCGCCGCGCAGACCTTCAAGGCCGGTGATGGCCTGTGGGGCGCGTTCCGCTGCCGCAGCGTCGATCCGCTGATCGTCGTCGGCAGCAACGGCCGTGTTTACTCCGTGGCGGTGTCAACCCTGCCCGGCGGCCGCGGCGACGGCCAGCCCATCACGACCATGATCGAGCTGGAGAGTGGCACGCAGATCGCGCACTACGTCGCCGGTGCGCCAACGCAGCGCCTGGTTTTTGCCGGCTCGACCGGGTATGGCCTGATCGCCCAGCTTGGTGATCTCGTCGGCCGCCAGAAGGCCGGCAAGACCTTCCTGGCGCTGGACGACGGCGAGGCCCCGCTGCTGGCCACCGTGCCAAGCGATGCCGCCGCGCTGCAACTGGGCGTGCTGAGCGCTCAGGGGCGTTTGCTGACGTTCCCGCTGGATGAGCTGAAGCACCAGCCCAAGGGCGGCAAGGGGCTGATGTTGATGGACTTGGAAGACAAGGACAGCGTGCTGTCGCTGGCCTGTTTCACACAGCAACTGCGCGTGGAAGGCAGCGGGCGCGGTGGCAAGCCTCGCGACGAGGTGCTGAAGAACCAGTCGCTCGCGGGCCACGCCGGCAAACGGGGGCGCAAGGGCAAGACGGTGGACGGCCTGCTGAAGGTGCTCCGTTTGGCTGTTGCGTGAGCGCGACCCCAACCTGGTGATACGAACGCACCAAGTTGGCAAAACTGTGTCAGACCCGTGCCGAAATGACCAAGGGTTCCCGCTATTTACAATCTGGCACTCATTTGCGGGGTCGGCCCCCTAGGGCTTGGGGCTGTGCACAAGTTCTCAAATTTTGGTTGCGGTGCACAATGGCTTCCAGGCGGTTGCATCCCTTGACCGCTCGATCAAGGAGTTGAAGATGAAATTGAAGTTGCTTGCCGCCGCCTCGCTGGTGGCCCTGAGCGCGACGGCTGCGCAAGCCGTGACGCTCGTCGACACCTTCGGTGGCGCACATGGTTCGTTCGAGGTTGCGGCTGAAGCTGGCATCGCAGCCCCGTTCTTCGAGACCTACGCTTTCACGCTGGGCAGCACGTCCAACGTGCAGCTGACCTTCGCATCCATCAACGTGCTCGGCGCTGTGGGTCTGTACAAGGCTGACAGCACCCCAGTGGACAGTTTCGCGGTGGGCGGCACGCAGTTCAGCGGGTCCGACTCCTGGACCCTGGCTGCCGGTAGCTACTTCTATGGTGTGTCCGGCACGGGCACGGCTGTTGGTTCCTACACGCTGACCTCCACGGTGGCCGCTGTGCCGGAGCCCGAAACCTATGCCCTGCTGGCTGCTGGTCTTGGCATCGTCGGCTTCGTGGCTTCGCGCCGTCGCCGCAACGACTGATCCCGTCGGGTCAGCGAGGCCAGTTGGCCCCGCGAGTGAACGTCTCTCTGATCGCCCTGGTGCTGCAAGCGCCGGGGCGCTTTTTTTGCTGCTGTTCAGTCATCCACGCCGGGAAGGCGTCGGTTGGGGAAGACCATGCTCTGGCTGGTGCGCACGACCCGACCGTCTTTGAAGTGAACGTTGAAGCGAAGGCCGTAGCCGCTTTGGTCGGGCTCGACGGTCCAGTCCCACACGTCCTCGCCGCTCAGGCGGAAGAACACGCGGCTGCGCTCCGTGCCGAGGATGCGGCTGACTTGCTCAGCCGTCATGCCCGGCTCGATGCGGGCGCGGCTGGCGGCCGACAGCCCGTCTTCGAGGCTCACCACCCGGCCGGTGGCGTCCAGCCTCACCATGAGGCAGTGCCGGCCCCAGGGCTGGCTGGAGTATTCGAGCGTGCGGCCGCCGTCCGCCTCGGGCCAGATCCGCCGTGGCTGACCGTAGGCCGCCAGGACGTCCTCGCTGCGGCTGATGCCTGCATGCAGCCGCGGCGCGGTGGCGCATCCCGCCAGCATCAGGGCACTGAGGGCGAGGGCGGCGACGCGCATGGGCTGTGCCTTCAGCGCCGGGCCAGCGCGCGGGCGCAGTCGCTGACCAGCGCCGGGCCTTTGTAGATCAGGCCGGTGTAGACCTGCACGAGGTCGGCGCCCGCGGCGATCTTGGTGCGGGCATCGTCGCCGCTGAGCACGCCGCCCACGCCGATGATGGGGTAGCCCACTGGCAGCGCTGAGCGCAGCAGGCGGATGACGCGGTTGCTGGCCTCGAACACCGGCGCACCCGACAGGCCGCCCGTCTCGTTCGCGTGGGCCAGGCCCTGCACCTTGTCGCGGGCGATGGTGGTGTTCGTCGCGATGACGCCGTCGATGCCGTTGGCCGTCAACGTCTGCGCGATGACGCTGACCTGGTCTTCGTCCAGGTCGGGCGCGATCTTCACGAACATCGGCACCTTGCGGCCGCTCCGGCTTTCCAGTTGCAGCTTGCGTTCCTGCAGCGCGCCCAGCAGCGCGTCCAGCGCCTCGTCGCTTTGCAGCGCGCGCAGGTTCTTGGTGTTGGGGCTGGAGATGTTGACGGTGACGTAGTCGGCATGCGGGAACACGCCTTCCAGGCCGATCAGGTAGTCGTCGGCCGCGTTCTCGATGGGCGTGGCGGCGTTCTTGCCGATGTTCAGGCCCAGGATGCCGCCAGCCTTGCGGAAGCTGTGGGCACGCTGCACGTTGGCGATGAAGTCTGCCAAGCCTTCGTTGTTGAAGCCCAGGCGGTTGATCAGCGCGTTGGCCTCGGGCAGGCGGAACATGCGCGGCTTGTCGTTGCCGGGCTGGCCCTTGGGCGTAACGGTGCCCACCTCGATGAAGCCGAAGCCCATCGCGCCCAGGCCGTCGATGCAGCGGCCGTTCTTGTCCAGGCCGGCGGCCAGGCCGATGCGGTTCGGAAAGCGCAGGCCGGCGATGGTCACCGGGTCGCTGACGCGCTCGCCGCACCACAGCGCCTGCGCGGGGGTGTTTTGCAGCCGGGCGATGCTGTTGAGGGTAAGTTCGTGCGCGTGTTCGGCGTCGAGGCCGAACAGGAAGGGGCGGGCGAGGGCGTAGGGAATCAGCGGCATAGCCCGTGATTGTCGCCAAGACCGGCGGCATGCGAGCGTGGCGGCGGCCGAGCGGTGACAATGGCAGGCTGTATTGGGAGCCCGGTCATGACATCTCTGGACAACGCGCAGCACGATCGCCACGCCTTCGAGGACGAGGGCGGCGCACGCGACAAGACGCGCGACACCACCCGCACCGACGACACCCGCATCGGCGCCGTGCGCGCGCTGATCAGCCCCGCGCTGCTGCTGGAAGAGTTGCCCATCCCCGATGAGACGCTGGAACTGGTCGCGCGGGCGCGCCAGGAGATCAGCGATGTGCTGCATGGCCGTGATGACCGCCTGCTGGTCATCGTCGGGCCGTGCTCCATCCATGACCATGACCAGGCGATGGACTACGCCCGCCTGCTGAAAGTGGCCCGCGAAGAACTCAAGCGCGACCTGCTCATCGTCATGCGCGTGTATTTCGAGAAGCCGCGCACCACGGTGGGGTGGAAGGGCTACATCAACGACCCGCGCCTGGACGGGAGCTTCCACATGAACGAGGGCCTGCGCCTGGCGCGTCAGCTGCTGCTGGACGTCGCGGCGCTGGGCCTGCCGGCCGGGACGGAGTTCCTGGACTTGCTGTCGCCGCAGTACATCTCCGACCTGATCGCCTGGGGCGCCATCGGCGCGCGCACGACCGAGAGCCAGAGCCACCGCCAGCTCGCGTCGGGCCTCTCCTGCCCGGTCGGCTTCAAGAATGGCACGGACGGCGGCATCAAGGTCGCTAGCGACGCGGTGCTGGCCGCCAGCAGCGCCCATGCCTTCATGGGCATGACCAAGATGGGCACGGCCGCCATCTTCGAGACGCGCGGCAACACGGACTGCCACGTCATCCTGCGCGGTGGCAAGGCGCCCAACTACGACGCGGCCTCGGTCAACGCCGCGTGTGACGCGCTGAAGGCTTCGGGCCTGCGCGAGCAGGTCATGATCGACTTCTCACACGCCAACTCCAGCAAGAAGTACGAGCGCCAGGTGGATGTGGGGCGCGACGTGGCGGGGCAGATCGCCGGCGGCGATGCACGCATCACCGGTGTGATGATCGAAAGCCATCTGCAGCCGGGCCGTCAGGACCTGGCTGAGGGCCAGACCCGTGCCGACCTGAAGCCGGGCGTGTCTATCACGGACGCCTGCCTGGGCTGGGCGCAGACCGAGCCGCTGCTGCGCGAACTCGCCGTCGCCGTGCAAAAGCGTCGCAGCTGACGCTGGCTGGTCGCCATTGGCGCCGGCAGGCGGTCGCCTGTCGCATGCCGGTGGTGGCGTGCAGGCGCCGTTCGCATCATCCGGTCATCCCTTACCTGGAGACCGAGATGAAACATGTTCTGGCTGCGGTGTGTCTGGCGGTGGCTCCGCTGTGGTGCCTGGCGACCGAGGTGACGCTGGAGATCGAGGGCCTGGATGCTGACCGCCTGCAGGGCGCCACGCTGATGGTGGGCGTGTACACCGTGCCGTCAACGTGGTTGGGGCGGCCGCAGGTCGGCCATCGCATCACGCTCACGCCCGCGGCGGCGCCTGGTGGCCGCTACAAGCTGGTGCTGAAGAACCTGCCCGCCGGGCCGCTGGCGATCAGCCTCTTCCAAGACGTCAACGCCAATGGGCGCCTGGACATGGGCGCGCTGGGCATTCCCACGGAACGCTACGGCTTCTCCAACAACGCCCGCGGCCAGTTTGCACCGCCAAGCTTCGAGCAGGCCCTGCTGACGCCGGTGGCCGGCCAGCTCCTGAAGATCCGCATGAGTTGAGCGCGCAGCAGCACGTGTTGGCGGCGCTGCACGCAGATCGGCGCGCGGTGCCTCATCAAGCCAGCGGCTCCTGCCATAGGGCCTGACCCTGTCCCTTGAACATGGGCCTTCGATGGCCCGTCAGGGCTGGCCGCATTGACAGCCGCCAGACCCGCACCTATGGTCGCCGTCGCCATTGAAAGCGCTTTCAGAAAGCGGTTTCAGATGAGCTGACGGGTGACCGGCAAGCAGTTCGTCGTCGCCACGTCGGGGCTTTTCCCACGTAGAAAACTGGAGACGAGACATGCTGAATCTGAAGGCCCATGCGGCCATCGCCACTCTCTGCCTGGCCGGTGCGGCCGGTGCGGCCACCACCAACGGCATCGCCAACGGCGGCTTCGAGGTCGTCAATGGCAACCAGCCGGTCGGCTGGGTCGGTGCGGACTCGTCCGCACCCGTGCTGTCCAACGACGCCCACTCGGGTGCCCACGCCATGCTGCTGAGCGTGCCGGGCGGTTTCGGCGGCTCCGGCATGCTGCAGGACTCCGTCGCGCATGGCGGCCTGGCCGCGCTGACGGCCGCCAACGTCGGCGACACGCCGGTGCTGAGCTTCTGGGCCAAGGGCGATGTCAGCCCCACCGGCAACGCCAAGTTCGGGCTCAGCTACATCGGTGACAGCGGCGTGCTGTACGACAGTGGCCTGCAGTTCTTCCACGGTGATCTCAGCACCTCGACGTGGAAGCAGTTCAGCTTCCAGGCTGCCGCCATCCCGGCGGGTGCCAAGGCGGTCTACCTGCTGATCAACACGGCCGTCGGGCCGCTGGAGGGGGGGCGCGTCAACGCGGTCTACATCGACGACGTGCAGCTCACGCTGACCACCGCCCCGGTGCCCGAGCCCGAGACCTACGCGCTGCTCATCGCCGGCCTGGGTGTCGTCGCTGCCGTGGCCCGCCGCCGTCGCGCCTGACGCCAAGGAGAACCCGCATGCAACTCCACGCACTTTCCAAGATCGCGGCTGCCACGCTACTGCTGGGCGGCCTGGCCGCCCAGGCCGGCGCGCAGACCGTCTTGCTCGACACCTTCGACGCCGACACCAGCTACCTGACTGGCTGGCCCAACCCGCTGCGCTTCGGCGAAGACGTCGCCGTCGCGTTCGAGCTCGGCAGCGCCGCGTCCATCCAGTCCATCCTGACCTCCATCGTGCGCGTCGGCGACAGCGGCGGCGTCACCTTGGGCGTCATCGCCCGCAACGGCGCGCTGCCGGGCAGCCTGAACTGGCTGCACAGCACCCATATTCAGCCCACATCTGTCGATGCCTTCGTGCACAACACGCTGGTGTCGCCCACCGGCTGGACGCTGAACGCCGGCAGCTACTGGCTGGTCGCCGTGGCGGATGCCGGTTTCGACGGCCAGTGGCAGAGCGCCACCGATGCCGGGCCGGCGCCCTATGCGGTGAGCACCTCGACTGGCGTGTGGCAGACGGTGGACAGCGGGTTCACCGGCATGCCCGGTGCGCGCATCACCGTCACCAGCGCCGTGCCCGAGCCCGCCACCTACGGCCTGATGCTGGCCGGTGGCCTGCTCGTCGCCGCGGCCGCGCGCCGCAACGCCCGTCAGCAACAAGGATGAACCCCATGAAGCTCCAACACCTCCTGGGCGGCCTGTTGTTGGCCGCCGGCAGCCTGGCGTCGGCCAGCGTCACCAGCCCCGTCATCGGCAAGCTGCTCTGGTCTGAGGAATTCAACGGCGCGGGCCTTGACGGCAACGTCTGGGCCGCCAGCAACGGCAACGGCTGCCAGATCGGCCTGTGCGGCTACGGCAACCAGGAACTGCAGACCTACACGCCCGGCAACCTGAGCATCGTCAACGTGCCTTTCGAGCCCGCCACGCGCGCGCTGGCCATCACGGCCCGGCGCGAGACGGTGGGCAGCAACCAGTTCACGTCCGGCAAGGTGGACACCGCCGGCAAGGTGCAGGTGAAGTACGGCCTCATCGAGGTGCGCATGGCCACGCCCAAGGTCGGTGTGGGCCTGTGGCCGGCTGCGTGGCTGCTGGGCACCAGCCCGCAGGCCTGGCCGCGCAAGGGCGAGATCGACATCATGGAAATGGGCGGCCGCCAGCCGGCTGGCCTGCCGGCGATCTCGCCGGATCAGTTCGTCGGCGCCAACGTCATCTTCTTCCACCAGGACGCCTGCGTACCCGGCAACGAGACCTGCGCCGCGTCCACCGCCTGGCAGACCAAGAACTGGTACACGCCCAGCCGCTCGCTCGCCAACCGCTTCGTGACCTACCGGCTCTACTGGACGGACACGCAGATGCGCTTCACGGTGCTGGACAACGGCCGCGAGTACGACATGTACAAGGCGCCCATCACCATCGCGTCACCCGCGCTGCAGGCGCCGTTCTACCTGCTGCTGAACATGGCCGTCGGCGGCAACTTCACGCCGGCGGCCACGCCGGCCCAGGTCACCGCGCCGCTGCCCGCCACCACCTATGTGGACTACGTGCGCGTCTACGAGCTGGACGGCAAGGGCGAGGTGAAGCTGGGCGTGGGCATCACCCCCGAGGTCGGCAAATTCGGCGTGTTCACCGACACCACGCCGGTCGAGAACAAGCAGGAGCTCGGCGCCTCGGCGGACTTCTTCATCTGGAACAACGGCGCCATGCGTGGCGGCAACATCCCGGCGTATGAGGGCGCCAACGTCATCGCGCTGGACTACTTCGCTCCCGGCCAGTGGTTCGGCGGCGCCATCGCGTCGCGGCAGGTGCACGACATGAGCGGCTTCCGGGGCGGCCACATCAAGCTGAAGATCAAGGCGCCGGCCAACGTCGCCTTCCGCATCGGCGTGCTGGACACCTACACCAACCACAACTGGGTGACCTTCCCCGCCAACCAGACTGCCTACGGCCTGGTGCGCAACGGCGAATGGGGCACGGCGACCATCCCCGTGGCCGAGATGGCGGGGCAGCTCGTCGCGCTGCAGTCCATGAACTCGCTGTTCGAGTTCCTTAGCGTGGACGGCGCCGTGCCGAACGCGCCGTTCCAGATTGCCTTCGACGACATCGTGTGGGACTCCGGCGTCGCCGGTGTGGCCCCGGTGAAGGTGGCGGCGGCCAGCACGGTCACGGCACCGGTCGTCAGCGGCAGCGCGACGCAGAGCGGCGCGACGACGCTGGACTTCAGCGCCACCGCGTCGGGCTGGGTCGACGTGCACTACACCGTCAACGGCGGTGAGGCCCGCACCGTGCGCATGCGACAGGACGGCAGCCGCAGCCGCTTCACGGCGGGCGGCCTGCAGCGCGGTGATGTGGTCGAGTACCGCTTCACGGCCTGGGATGCGCAGCGCCAAGTGGCGACTGACTCGGTCGCAAGAACGGTGGTCATGAAGTGAGTCCGAGCCGGGATGGGTGGCAGGCGCCACCTGTCCCGGCAAAATCACGGCATGAACCAAGACCAGCTCAAACAACTCGTCGGCCGCGCTGCGCTCGACTACGTCACCCCCGGCCAGATCGTCGGCGTCGGCACCGGCTCCACGGTGGATTGCTTCATCGACGCGCTGGCGGCCAGCGGCATCGCCATCGCCGGCGCCGTCTCCAGCTCGGAGCGTTCCACGCAGCGCCTGCAAAAGCACGGCATTCGCGTGCTGGATGCCACCGAGGTCACAGGCCTGACCGTCTACATCGACGGCGCCGACGAGATCGATGGCAACGGTTACATGGTCAAGGGCGGCGGCGCCGCGCTGACGCGCGAGAAGATCGTTGCCGATCTCGCCGACAAGTTCGTCTGCATCGCCGACGAATCCAAGCTCGTGCAGACGCTGGGCAAGTTCCCGCTGCCGGTGGAAGTCATCCCGATGGCGGCCGCGCAACTCGCGCGCCGCTTCGCCGCGCTGGGCGGCACGGCCACGCTGCGGGCCGGTGTCATCACCGACAACAGCTGCCACATCCTGGACGTGACCGGCCTGTCCATCACCGACCCGCTGGCCTTCGAGGCCGAGGTCACGCTGTGGCCCGGCGTCGTCACGGTGGGCGTGTTCGCGCGCAACAAGGCCCAGGTCTGCCTGCTGGGTGGCGCTGACGGCGTCCGCACGCTGAGCTTCTGAGCCCGGGCGCGCGCCGCCCGCTCAACAAAAAGGGGCGCCGATGGGCGCCCCTGATGGCGAGTGAGCCCGGCGAGGCTCAGAACGTTTCCCAATCGCCATCGTCGGCGGGCTTGGGTGCGGGCGCCGGGGCCGGGCGGGGGGCGGCGGCCGGTGCCGGCGACGCGGCGACCGGCTTGGGCTGCGGCTTGGCGGTGGCGGGCTTCGCCGCCGGTGCGGCCGTCGGCTTGGCCAGTGGCTTGGCCGCTGCGGGCTTTGCCGCAGCCGGCTTGTGCACCATCGGGGCCTTGGCCGTCACGCTGCGTGCGCTGGCGCCGCTGAGGCGGAACACGCTGATGACCTCGGCCATGCGGCCGGACTGCTCGCGCAGGCTCTCGGCCGCCGCAGCCGATTCCTCGACGAGGGCGGCGTTCTGCTGCGTCATCTGGTCCAGTTGCACGACGGACGCGTTGACGGAGGCGATGCCCTCGCTCTGCTCGCGGGCGGCGGCGCTGATCTCGCCAATGATGTCGGTCACGCGCTGAACGCTGGCCACGATCTCCGTCATCGTGGCGCCGGCCGCCTCCACTTGCTGGGTGCCGGAGTCCACGCGCTCGACGCTGGCGCTGATGAGGCTCTTGATCTCCTTGGCCGCTTCGGCACTGCGCTGGGCCAGCGTGCGCACCTCGCCCGCGACGACCGCGAAGCCACGGCCCTGCTCGCCAGCGCGGGCGGCTTCCACAGCCGCGTTCAGCGCCAGGATGTTGGTCTGGAAGGCGATGCCGTCGATGGTGCCGATGATGTCGTTGATCTTGCGCGAGCTCTGGCTGATCTGATCCATCGTGGCGACCACCTGCGACACGGCCTCGCCGCCGCGCTGCGCCACGGAGGCGGCGGAACTGGCGAGCTGGTTGGCCGTCATCGCGGCGTCGGCCGTCTGCTTGACCGTGCCGGTCAGCTCGGCCATGGCGGAGGCGGCGTTCTGCAGGTTGCTGGCGGTCTGCTCGGTGCGCTGGCTCAGGTCCAGGTTGCCCGTGGCGATCTCGGCGCTGGCCGTGCCGATGCTGTCCGACGCGCCACGCACTTCACCGATGAGCTTTTGCAGCGAAGACTGCGTGTCCGACAGTGCCGTCATGAGGCGGCCGATGTCGTCCGATCCGCCGCCAGGGATGGCGTGCGTCAGGTCAAAGCGGGCCAGCGCTTCAGCGGCCTCGGTGGCGGCGTGCAGGCTGGAGCCCTTGCCGCCGCCGGCCGTGGCCAGGCCTGCCACGCCAACCACCCAGGTCAGTACCAGGCTGGCCCACAGCCAGCCCTTGGCCGAACCGGCGTTGTCGCCCAGCCCGGAGAGCGCTACACCAACGCCCACGGTCACCACGCCCAGCACCACGCCAAGCGCCACCTTCAGTCGTTGCGAACCGTTGCCAGAACCGAACATGCCGTCGTCTCCAAGAGTCAAGGGAAAGCCGGCCGTGCCGGCAACAGCGCGCAGTGTCGTACCGGCCCCAGCGGGGTGGGTGCGTGATCAGGGGCTCAAACCGGCAATAGTTGCGCGAACCGGGCCTCAGCGGCCGGGCCGCCGCTGGCGGCGCAAGGGGAAGCGCAGCGGGTCGACGGCGTCCAGCAGGTCGGCTTCCAGCGGGCGCGGGCTGCCCAGCGCCAGCGCCGCCACGAGGCGCCCAGCCAGTGCGGCCCACGTGATGCCGCGCGAGCCGAAGCCGGTGCACACCACCAGGCCCGCGCGGCGTGGCTGCAGGCGCAGTTGGGCCGCCGCGTCGCCGGTGGCGGCCAGGCCGCCGATCAGTGGCAGCCGGTCGGGCGTGACCAGCCGCCAGCCCACGCGGCCGGCCAACGGCAGCGGGGCCATTGGCGCAGGCAGGCCGCCGAGCGCCGCATGGCGCGCGAGGTTCTCGGCCTGGTCGGACTCGCGCAGGCTGGGGTCGAGGTCGCCGTCCTGCGCCGTGGCGCCACACCACGCGCCTCCTTGGCCGTCGGCGATGGTGTAGCCGCCGCCCGCCACCGGCACGGCCGGCTGCCAGCGCGAACGGGCGATGTGCGTGAGCTGGCCGCGCTGTACGACCAGATCGGCCGTTAGCCCGTCCGCCAGCGCGCCCAGCAGCGGCACCTGGCCGTGCCCGCCGGCGAGCACGACGAGAGGCGCCTCGTCGATCACCGCCCCGTCGCTAGCCAGCAGCTGCCAGCCCTGTGCCGTCTCGCGCAGCGCCGCGACGGTGGTGTCCATGCGCATTGCCGCGCCGCTGGCCGCGAGCATGGCGCGGGTGTAGGCCGCCGGGTCCAGCGCGCCGCCGCCCGGGTAGAGCCAGGCGGGCTGGCCCAGCGCGGCGCCGGCCAGGGCAGCGGCGGCGTCGGCCGACAGCGCCTCGACATAGCCCGGCACCGTGGCCATCTGCGCCACGGCCAGCCGCGTTTCCAGGCGCAGCAGCCCGGCCTGATGCGGCAGGCCCAGCTCGGCCAGCAGGGCCTGCGTGGCCAGCGCGGCGGCGCGGTTGAGGCGGGCGTGTGGCCCGTCGTCGGGGTTGAGCGTGCCGTGGAACAGCCCGGCCGGGTTGCCCGAGCTGGCCTGGGCCGGGCCGGGCCGCGCATCGAGCACGGTGCAGGCGACGCCTGCGCGCTGCAGCGCCAGCGCGCAGGCCGCGCCTGCCAGGCCCGCGCCCACAATGACGGCGCGCCGCGCCTGCGGCGCCAGCGGCTCGCGGCCGGCGGGGCGCTGCGGCGTGTGGCGTGGTGCGAAGCGGGCGACCGTCATCTCGGGCTTGTTGGCGAAGCCGGGCGCCAGCCCGACCTCGAAGCCCAGCGACGCCAGCGCGCGGCGCATGGGGCGGTGGATGCTCCAGGTCGCCGCCGTCGCGCCCGGCCGCGCATGGCGGGCCAGGCTCTTCAGCAGCCAGTCGTCCCACAGCGCGGGGTTGAGCTTGGGCGAAAAGCCGTCCAGGTAGATCGCATCCGCATCCAGCACCAGCTCGCGCAGCAGCTCGCGCGCATCGCCCAGGCCCAGCAGCAGTTCGACGCGGCCGGCCTCGAAGCTCAGCGTGTGCAGCCCGGCCGTCAGCGGCGGCCAGTGGTCGATGAGTTGCGCGGCCAGCGCGGGCAGCTCGCTGGCCGCATGAGCGCGCTGCAGGTCGTCGCGGCTCAGCGGGTGCTTCTCGGTGCTGACGAACACCAGCCGCTCGCAGCGGGCCGGGTCTTGCCGCCAGGCGTCCCAGGTGGCGAGGAAGTTGTTGCCCAGGCCGAAGCCGGTCTCCAGCACGACGAAGCGCTCGCGCCCCTGCCAGCGGCCGGGCAGGCCGTTTCCGCCCAGGAACACATGGCGGGCCTGGGCCAGCGCGCCGGCGCGGGCGTGGTAGAGGTCGCCGTACGCGGGGGCCTCGGGCGGGCCGTCGGGGCTGAAGCTCACCTGGGCCGGTGTCATTGCCCAGGGCGGAAGCGCCGTCATGCGCCGCCCCCGGCCTGCAGCAGGATGGCCAGCGCGGCGCCCAGCAGCAGCGGCAGCGCCAGCGCGGGCATCACCTCGCGGGCAAAGCCCCAGCCGCCGGCGGCCACCGCGGTAATGCCGCGCGTGAGGCTGTTGCAGCCGAAGGCCAACAGCAGGCCCACGAGGGCCTGGTGCTGGCTGATGCCGCCGCCCGACTGCAGGCCGGCGAGCGACGCGATGGGCGCATGCACGTCGGCGAAGGCGGCCAGCGCCACGGCACCGTACAGGCCGGTGGCCCCGAACTGGCCCTGGGCCCAGCTGACGGCCACGGCCACGCCGCTGAGCATCAGCGACAGCAGCACCGCCTCGCGCAGCCGCAGCGGGCCGCGCCGGCTGGCGGGGTCGCTGGCGATGTCCGCATGCGCCTCGGCCTCGCGCGAGCGTCGCGCCAGCAGCCAGCCCAGCCCGCCGCAGACCGCGATGCCCTGCAGCGCGATGGGCAGCACTGCCAGCCCGAGCTGCGGCGCCATCGCGAACAGCATGGCCTGCGCCTGCAGCCAGGTGGCGCAGGTGGACATCACCGCGCCCGATGCGCAGGCCAGCCGCAGCGCCGGCTGGTGGCGCGCCTTGGCGCCCATCGCGGCGATGGTGGCCGTGCTGGACACCAGGCCCGACAGCAATCCGGACAGCGCCAGCCCCGCCTGCGGCCCGGCCAGCCGCAGCGCGACATGGCCCACTGCCTGCAGCGCCAGCAGCAGCAGCATCAGCCCCATCAGGGAGTTCGCCTTCATGCCGGCCAGCCAGGGCAGCGGCTGCTGCGGCATCAGCGGCAGCACCACCAGCGCCAGCGCGCCCAGCAGCAGGCCGTCGTGCAGCTCTTCCTCGCGCAGCATCTCCGTCGCGAAGCGGTGCAGCCGCGTGCGCGCGGCCAGCAGCGCCGTCAGCACGACCGCCGCCGGCGCGCCCAGCAGCGGGGCCTGCACGCACAGCGCACCGATCAGGCAGGTCACCAGCAGCGCCAGCGCGCGGGTGAGGCCGGGGTCGCGGCCACGCGCAAGCGAGATGGCGGCGAGCGCCGTCACGGCCAGCGTGGTGGCCACCAGCAGGCCGGGCAGGGCCATGGCCTGGGCGAGGCCGCCGGCCACGGAGGCCAGCGTGTAGGTGCGCAGGCCGGCCGCCTCGCGCCGGCCGCCGCGCGGCTTGTGGCGCTCGCGCTCCAGGCCGATCAACAGGCCGCTGCCCAGCGCGGCGGCCAGGCCGGTGAGGAGCTCGCTGGAGACGCCGAAGGCCAGCGCGTCCATCACCACGCGACGGTCTCGCCGTGCTGGGGCACGCGCACGGCCCAGCCCAACTCGTCCTGGATGCGGCTGCGCAGCGCGTCGGCGGCGGCGGGTTCGCCGTGCACGACATAGACCTGCTCGGGCGGCCGGGGCAGCGCGCGCAGCCACTGCATCAGGCCGTCGGCATCGGCATGGCCGGAGAAACCGTCCAGGTGGCTGATCTCGGCATTCACCGGCACCCAGCGCCCGCGGATCTTGACCTCGCGCTCGCCGGCCACCATGCGCGCGCCGCGCGTGCCGCCGGCCTGGAAGCCGGGGAAGGCGATATGGTGCTGCGGCTGCGGCGCCAGCGTCTCCAGGTAGTTCAGCACGCGGCCGCCGGTGGCCATGCCGCTGGCCGAGATGACGACGGCCGGCTTCGCGCGCGGCGCGGCCAGGCTGGCGGCGAGCTTGAGGCTCTGGGCCTGCTTGGTGACGTAGCGCACACGGTCGGTCAGGCTGCGTGCCTCGCTGGCGCTGATGCGCAGCAGCTTGGCATGCTGGATCGTCAGCTCGGTGGCCTGCTCGGCCATGGGGCTGTCCAGCCAGATGGGCACGTCCAGCGGCAGCTCGCCGGCATTGCGCAGGCGCTGCAGCACCAGCAGCAGCGCCTGCGCGCGGCCCACGGCGAAGCTGGGCAGCAGCACCGAGCCGCCGCGCTTGAAGGTGTTGCGCAGGATCTGCGCCAGCCGGGCCTGCGCGTCTTCCGGCGCATGCAGCCGGTTGCCGTAGGTGGACTCGATCATCACCACGTCCGCCGCCGGCGGCACCTGCGGCACGGGCATCAGCAGGTCGCCCGCGCGGCCGATGTCGCCCGAGAACAGAAGGCTGCGCCCGCCGTGGCTGACGTGGATGCTGCTGGCGCCCAGCAGGTGGCCGGCCGGCGTGAAACGCACGTCCGTCTGGCCCAGGCGCAGCCGGCCGTCGCGTGGCAGCGGCGCAAACTGCTTGAGCGTGGCCTCGGCCTCGCGCACGCTGTACAGCGGCTGGGCCTTGTCATGGCGGCTGGTGCCGTCGCGGTTGGCGCGGCGCGCGTCTTCCTCTTGCAGGTGGGCGCTGTCGCGCAGCAGCACCTCGCAGAGGTCGCGGGTGGCCGACGTGGCGTAGATGGGGCCCTTGAAGCCCTGGCGGCGCAGCGCCGGCAGGTAGCCGCAGTGGTCCAGATGGGCGTGGGACAGCAGCACCGCGTCGAGCTCGGTGGTCGGCCCTCCCAGCGGCATCCAGTTGCGTTCTCTCAGCGCCTTGAAGCCTTGAAAGAGGCCGGCGTCCAGCAGCAGGCGCTGGTCACCCAGCGTCAGCAGATGGCGCGAGCCGGTGACGGTGTCGGCGGCGCCGAGGAAGGTCAGCTTCATGGGGCTCCCAGGGTTTGCATCTGGCCGGATTCAAGCACCTGCACGGCCGGGCCGTCTTGAGAGAGCGCAAGCCGCAGCGCGCGGGCGACGCGGTCGGCGCGGATGGGGCGCCAGGCGGCCGGGATCACCCCGGCCAGCGGCCGCGCCAGGCGCAGGCTCCAGGCCTCGGCCGCGCGGGCGGGCTGGCCCAGCGCCTCGCGGTGGCCGTCCAGCAAGGAGGGCCGGGCGATGACGAGGCGCTCAAAGCCCAGCGCCATCAGCGCCTGCTCCGCTTCGCCCTTGACGCGGTTGTAGAACACGCGCGAGCCCGCATCCGCGCCCAGCGCCGACACCAGCGCGCAACGCGTGGCGCCAGCCGCACGTGCCGTGCGGGCGACGGCGACGACGGTGTCCAGGTCCACCGCGCGGAAAGCCTCCCGCGAGCCGGCCTGCGCCAGCGTCGTGCCCAGTGCGATGTAGAGCCGCCCCGGCGCAGGCAGCCCGGCTGGCAGCGCGCGCAGGTCCACCACCGCCGGCGCAACACCTGGCACCGCCTGGGCGGCCGGCAGCGGCCGGCGCAGCAGGGCCAGCACCGGTTCGCCCGCCGCGCTGGCCTGCCGCAGCAGCTCGCGGCCCACCAGGCCGCTGCCACCGGCCACCCAGCTGGTGTGAGAGGCAGCGGCGGGTGGGGCAGTGGGGGCTGTAGACATCTCGAGCGGGGAGGGAGTGCGGGCAAACACGGGCGGCGGGCCGCATCTTGCAGCATGCGGCACTCCTAAAATTTTCGCGATGAACTTTCGACCCGCTTTTCTGCTGGCAGCCAGCCTGGTGGCTGCTGCCCCTTCTTCAGCCCAGCCGCCCCAGCTCACCCGCGAGGAACTGGCCGCGACCACCGTGGAGGTGACGCCCGAGCGTGACGCGGCGGCCAAGTACATGGGCGAGCGCAGCGCGACGCTGTACGCCATGGGCGCCAGCTGCCGCAAGCTGCTGCGCATGCCGGCCCCGAGCTGGGGGCAGCCCGAGGCCAACGCCTGGGATCAGCACCATTACCGCTACAGCGCGGCGGTGTCGCGCTACATCCAGAAGCGCCAGGCGTTCAATGACGGCCTGAAGAGCTACATGGCTGCGCGCGAGCGCATCGAAGCCGCCTCCGCGCAAGGCGAGAAGGACGCTGCCGCGTGGCTGAAGGCTGCGCCTGACCGCGCCCAGGCCTGCCAGGATTTCTTTGCCGACAGTGCCGCGGGGCGCCTGAACCTGACGCCGGAGCATGTGCACACGCCAGTGCTGGAAGACCTGGCCCGCCGCCTGTTCGACCCGCGCACACCCGCGGCGGCGGCATCGGCGCCCTGACCCGGCGCGCGCGGTCCGCCCGTGGCCGCGTCAGGGGCTGGTGAACCAGGCCTCGACGCGGCGGTTCGGTGGCAGGGGCCGGCTGTCGGCCAGGAAGGCATGCGGCCCCTGGGCCAGGGCCTTCTGCCAGGTCTTGTCATCAGCCAGCACGGGCCCGTCTGCGCCGACCAGCGCGCGCCTGAACTCCACCACCACCACCGCGCCGGCCTGCACGTCCAGTTCGAGCGGCTTGCCCCGCTCGCGGTCGTAGGGGTCGATGACGTAGCGGCCGGGCGGCACGGCCAGCAGCGCATGCGTGAAGGGGTCCATCGGCGGCGTGATGCCAGGTATGGGCGGGTGCTCGTCCTTCATCCAGGCCTCGGACGCCCACCAGTCCTTCTTGATTGGCGGCGCGACGTAGGGCTGATCCGCCGGCCGTAGATCGAAGACCTTGCTTCGCCGGAAGTCCCGCAACCCGGACGTGAAGTGGTTGTTCACGAAGGCGATGGCACCCTGTGTGTCGGACCGCCACCCGGCGATGTCCGCGGGCGCCACCCACTGCGACCCTGGCACCGGGGCGTGCGCACGGGTCTGACCGCGCTGGCCCAGCATGGAGGGCAGGGTGTAGGCGAAATAGCGCTTGAGGTGCAGCTGCATGCCCCAGATGCGGCCCTTCTCGTACACGTCGTCGGTGTAGATGGTGCGCAGCGCGTGCCACAGCAGCCGCTGCTCGGTACGGTCCCACAGCGCTTCCTCGACGGTCCAGCGCATGCGCGGCACCAGCCCGTAGGGGTTGGTCTCCGCGTCGTAGATGCGCCAGCGGCTCAGCAGCACATGGCGGCGCTGCGCCGGCACATCCAGTTGCGCCACATGCGCACCCACGTCGCGCTGCTGCCAGGTCTGGCGCGACAGCCGCACCGGCAGTGCGCCTGCGTGGCTGTCCGCATAGGTGGCCAGCTGCCGGCAGAAGAACTCCACACCGGGTGCCACGGGTATCGGCACGCTGATGCCGATCAACTTGGTGAAGCGGGGCTTGCAGTACTCATCGCTGGCTTCCACGACGACCTCGATGTCCTCGGTGGCCAGCGTGTCGGGCAGCGCGTCGCGCCGCACCTCCAGATCGTGGGCGTTGTACTGGTTGGGGCCCCAGGGGGCTTCACGCAACTGCGCCTGTGCGGCGGGGGCGGTCAGCAGCAGGGCCAGCAGCACGCCGGCCAGCGGGCAGAGAACACGCAACGCGGGAGTGACGGTCATCCTTCAGTAACTCCAGGGGTTCAAATCAAGAAGCCAGCAAGGTTAGCAGCGCCGCGGTATCCAGCGGTGCCGCTTGGCCGTCGCCTTCCAGCATGCCCTCGGCCAGCCCGCGCTTGTCGCGGTGCAGCTCGACGATGCGCTCCTCCACCGAGCCCGCGGTGACGAGCCGGTAGACCGTGACCGGCCGCTGCTGACCCATGCGGTGGGCGCGGCCGCTGGCCTGGTCTTCCGCAGCGGGGTTCCACCACGGGTCGACGATGAGCACGTAGTCGGCCGCCGTCAGGTTCAGGCCGAAGCCGCCGGCCTTCAGGCTGATGAGGAACACGTCGCCGTCCCCGCCCTGGAAGGCGGCGGCGCGGCGGGTGCGCTCGGCCTGCGGCGTGCTGCCGTCCAGGCGCTGGTGGGCCACGCCCATCTGCACGAGGCGTTCGGCCAGCAGATCCAGGTAATCGGTGAACTGGCTGAACACCAGCGCCTTGTGGCCACCGGCCACCAGCTCGCGCACCAGATGTTCGAACTCGGCCATCTTGCTGCCCACCAGGCCCAGCTCGGGCGACACGAGGCGCGGGTCGCAGGCCGCTCGGCGCAGCCGCATCAGCTCGGCCAGCGCCTGCATGGGCGCGCCGCGCTCGGGGTCGGCGGCGGCCTGGGCGACGGCGGCGCGCGCGTCGCGGCGCAGCGCTTCCAGGAAATGGCGCTCGGCCTCGCTGGGCTCCACGCGGTGGACGATCTCGGTGCGGGGCGGCAGGTCTTGCAGCACCTGCGCCTTGGTGCGGCGCAGCAGGAAGGGCGCGACAAGGCGGCGCAGCCGCGCCCGGGTGGCGGTGTCCTGCTGGCGCTCGATGGGGCCGGCAAAGCGCTCGTTGAATTGCGGCGCCGTGCCCAGCAGGCCGGGGTTGACGAGGTTCATGATGGACCACAGGTCGGCCAGCCGGTTCTCCACCGGCGTGCCCGACAGCGCGAGCCGGAAGTCGGCGTCGAACTCAGCGACGGACCGGGCGCGTTTGGTGGCGGCGTTCTTCAGCGCCTGCGCCTCGTCCAGCACCAGGCTGGCCCAGCGCCGGCTGGCAAAGCCCTCGGCGTCAATCTGCGCCAGCGCGTAGCTGGCCACGATCACATCGCCCGGGCCGGCGGCGCGCAGCAGCGCCGTGCGGTCGGCGGCTTCGGCATAGACCTGCACGTTCAGCCCCGGCGCGAAGCTGGCGCTTTCGGCCGCCCAGTTGCCGCAGACGGACGTGGGCGCCAGCACCAGGGCCGGCCCGAGGGCACTGCGCTCGACCAGCAGCGCCAGCGTCTGCACGGTCTTGCCCAGGCCCATGTCATCGGCCAGGCAGGCGCCGAAGCCGGCCGCCGCCAGGCGGCTCATCCACGCAAAGCCCTCGGCCTGGTAGGTGCGCAGCTGCGCGCGCAGCGCCTTCGGCGGCTGCGGTTGCAGCGCGGCGGCGGCGCTCAGCTGGGCGAGGCGGGCGTGCCAGGTCTTGTCACCGCCCAGCTGCACGCCGGCCAGGCCTTGTTCCAGCCAGGCGGCGCCGGCCTGCGGCAGCTGCAGCTCGCCCTTCTTGACCTGGCCCAGCGCGTCCAGGTCGCGGAGCTGCTGGCGCAACTGCTCGGACAGCGCCAGGTAGTGGCCCTCGGCCAGCCGCACGAAGCGGCTCTTGCTGGCCCGGCTCAGCGCCAGCAGCTCCTGCAGCGCCAGCACGCGGCCGGGCTCGACCTGCACCTCGCCGCTGACGCCCAGCCAGTCGCGTCCGCTGCTGACGCTGATCTGCACCGCCTGGCCGTTCACGGGCAGCACGCGCACCGGCTTGCCCTTGGGCCAGGCCAGCGCGGCGATGCCGGGCAAGGCAGGCAGGCGCTCGACGGCGGCCAGGGCTTCTTCCGCGTCGGCGAGCAGCCAGGGCTGGTCGGGCGGCTGCTCGGGGGCCAGGAAGGGCAGGGCGTCCAGCACGGCGTGACGGTGCGCGGCCTCGGCGGCGAGGTCACGCTCGGTGGCCAGGCTGACGCCCTCGTGCAGGCACATCAGCCGCTCGCGGCCTTGGCCGGGCGTGACGGCGGGGCCGAAGTCGCCGAAGGGCTGGGCCACCAGCAGCAGCTGCAGGCCCTCGCCCTGCGGCGTGAGGCGGGCATGCAGGCGGCTATCGCCGGCCACGCGCTGGCCGGCCTCGGCGTCGGAGTGCAGCTGGAAGTGGCCGGTCAGCACCTGCAGCGCGGCGCCCAGCTCGGTGGTGGCGTCGGCCGGCACGCGCCAGCCCTGCGCCACCAGCTCGGCCACGCGGCGCTGCGTGGGCGTGATGCGGATCAGCCGCGCGCGGCCCGGCCCCTCGCGCAGCACGCGCTGGGTGTTGCGGCGCTCGCGCTCGGCTTCGGCCTGGGCGCCAAACAGCGCGCCCACGTGCGGCGCGTCGGTGGCGATCAGCGGCGGGTGCAGGTGGAATTCGAACGCTTCGCTGCCCTCATGCGCCACGCGGCGCACCTCCAGCTCGGGCAGCCCTTCGCTGAGCTCTACCCACTGGCCCGGCGCGTCGGCAAACATCAGGTGCGGGTGGCCCAGCAGCGCCACCAGCGCGGCGCTGACGTCCAGCCGCAGGTCGTGAACGCCGGCCCAGGCATCGCGCTCGATGTGGCGCAGCACGAGGTTGTCGCGGCTGCGCTGCGCGCCCTGCTTCTTCAGCTTGGCCAGCGTGACGGCCTTGAACTTGCGACCGCCGCGCGCGCCGGTGCTCATCTCCAGCGGCTCCAGCGTGTGCACGCGGCCGGCGGCGTCCAGCGTCAGCTGCCAGGCCAGCTCGACCTTGTTGGCGGCGTCGCCGGGCTTGCCGTCGTCGCTGAGGCCGGCGATGGCGGCGAGCGCATCCCGCCAGGCCGGGCGCGGCGCGCTGAGCATGGGTACCACGCGCGTCGGCGCGGCGCCACCCAGGTGCAGGCGCTGCAGCGCGTCGGACAGGTACTCCGCCAGCAGGGCCTGCTCGGGCAGCAGGGCGTTCAGCAGCAGTGCGGCCTGTGCGGGTGTCCAGCCCGGCGCCGGCTTGCCCAGCCAGGCGCACAGCAGCAGGCGGTCCTCGGGCGCGGCGTCGCCGGGCGCATGGGGCGCGAACGCGGCCTCCAGAAAGCTGTCCTCGCCCAGCCGTACGCCGATGCCATGCGCCCACAGGCCCCAGGCCTCGTAGGCCGTGGGGCTGCGCGAGCCGGACTCGGCGATGGCGTATTTGCGCGCTTTCGCCCAGGCCTTGGGGTCGTCCTGGGCCAGCAGCGCCAGCAGGTACCCGCGCGCGGTGTCCAGCGGCAGCGCGCCACGGCGGCTGCGGCCGGCGGTGTGGATGGCCTTGATGGCGGCTTCGAACGCCGTCGCGGCCTCGGCCCAGCGGCCGGCCGTCAGCGCGCGGGTGGCGGCCAGCAGCGTGACGCCGGGGCCGGTCAGGCCGTCGAGTTGGCGCTCGGCGTCGTCCAGCGCCAGCGCCTGGAGGTGGGCCTCGGCCAGCCGCGCGCGCATGGGCAGGGCCAGCGGGCCGGGGTGGGCGTTCAGCCAGGCGCGCAGCGCGGCGCGCACCGAGTACTGCGGCCGCAGCACATCCAGCACCAGGCCCAGCAGGCGGTCGCGCAGTTCCGGGTCGAGCTGGCCCAGCAGGCGCGGGCACAAGGGCTCGGTCAGCGCCTGCACGGTGAGCAGCGGGGCCTGCAGCGCGCTCAGCCGGGTGCTGAGCAGCGCATCGAACTCGGCCGCCGGCATGCCGGAGAACAGCATCAGGCGCAGCGCGGTGCGCATGTCGTCCTCGTGCCGGAAGTTGACCCAGCCCACCGGCTCGCGCCAATCGCCGCGGCCCGGGCCCTGCAGCCACAGGAAGCGGCGCCAGTGGTGTTCGGCCTGCGGCGTCAGCAGCAGGTCCTGCAGGCGCTCGACATGGTCGGCCAGCGCGACGCGCGTGCCCTTGCCCAGCAGCGACTCGGCTCGGCCCTGGGCCACCAGCGCCTGCAAGCCGTCGCGCACGGACGCGAGGTCGAAGGCGCTGCCATCGGCGCGCCGGCACTCGGCCAGCTTCAGCCACTGCAGCAGCGTGTTGATGCTGACGGTGCCGCCCAGCAGCAGCGCGGCATCGACCAAGGCCTGCAGGTCCGCCTCGGCCAGCGATGTGGATGCCGGCTGGTGAGCAGCGCTGGCGTTGCGGGCTCGGCGCAGCATCTCGTCGCCACTGACGAGGCTGCCGTCGGGCAGCGGGAACTTGAGGACGTTGTCGATGGGGGGGCGGGCCATGGCGCGGGATTAGATCAGCCAAGAAAAACGGCCTGCCCCGTGGAGGGCAGGCCGTGTCAGCCGAGCTGGGTGACTCAGCGCTTGGGCTGGGTCAGGCGCGGGCCGTTGTTGTGGCGCGGGGCGCCGCCGTCACGGCCGGGCTGGCCTTGCGGCTTGGGCGCGGTGCGGGCGCCGCCATGGCCGGTGTGCGCGCCGGCAGGTTTGGCGCCACCGTGGCCCGCGTGGGCCTGCGGACGGCCACCACCGCCACCGCCGCCACCACCGCCGCTGGGGCGGCCGCCGCGGTTGTCACCGCCACGGCCACCGCCGCCACCGCCACCCGGGCGGCCGCCGCGGCCGGCGTGCTGCGGCGGGTTGGGGTTGCGGCCCCGGCTGCCGTTGGGGTTCAGCACGGTGCGGCCCAGCACGATGGGCTCGGCCTTTTCGTTGGGGTCGGGCGCGAAGCCCGGCACGATTTCCTTGGGGATCTCGCGCTTGATGAGCTTCTCGATGTCGCGCAGGAAGCCGTTTTCGTCCACGCAGACGAGGCTGACGGCTTCACCCTGAGCGCCGGCGCGGCCGGTGCGGCCGATGCGGTGGACGTAGTCCTCCGGCACGTTGGGCAGCTCGAAGTTGACGACGTGGGGCAGTTGGTCGATGTCGATGCCGCGGGCGGCGATGTCGGTGGCAACGAGGCAGGTCAGGTCGCCCGACTTGAAGTCGGCCAGCGCCTTGGTGCGCGCGCTCTGGCTCTTGTTGCCGTGGATGGCCATGGCGCTGATGCCCTGGTCATTCAGGTAGTCGGTCAGGCGGTTGGCGCCGTGCTTCATGCGGGCGAACACGAGCACCTGGTGCCAGTCGCCGCTCTTGATCAGGTGCACCAGCAGTTCCTTCTTGCGCTCGCGGCCCACGGGGTGGACCTTCTGCGCGATCTGGTCGTTGGTCTGGTTGCGGCGGGCCACCTCGATGAGCGCCGGCTGGTTCAGCAGGCGGTCGGCCAGGTTCTTGATCTCGTCGCTGAAGGTGGCGCTGAACAGCAGCGACTGCTTCTGCGCGGGCAGCAGGGCCAGCACCTTCTTGATGTCGTGGATGAAGCCCATGTCCAGCATGCGGTCGGCTTCGTCCAGCACCAGGATCTCGACCTTGGAGAGGTCGAGGTTGCCCAGGTTGGCGTGGTCCAGCAGGCGGCCGGGCGTCGCGACGAGGATGTCCACGCCGTCGCGCAGCTTGTTGATCTGCGGCTGCATGCCGACGCCGCCGAACATGACCATGCTCTTGAGCTGCGGCAGGTATTTGCCGTAGGTCTGCACGCTTTCCTCGACCTGGGCGGCCAGTTCGCGGGTGGGCGTCAGCACCAGGGCGCGCACGGCTGGGCGCCCGCGCTTGTCGAGCGTGCGCTGGCCAGCCTGCAGGCGGTGCAGCATGGGCAGCGTGAAGCCGGCGGTCTTGCCGGTGCCGGTCTGGGCGCCGGCCATCAGGTCACCGCCCTTCAGGACGGCGGGAATGGCTTGGGCTTGAATCGGGGTGGGGGCCGTGTAGCCGGCGTCGGCGATGGCCTTGAGCAGCGGCGCTGCCAGGCCCAGGGTGTCGAAACTCATCGAATCCTAGAGAAGGGGAGGGCACGCCAACAAAACACCGGGGCTTGCCGTGACGCCGGGGAGGCGACACCAGTCTTCGGGCAAGCCAGGCCGCGTGCGGGGGCTCAAAAAATGAAACGCCGCGCAAGACTGAGAGCGCGGCGTTGGCGGCGATTCTAACGGCTGGTGCCGTGGGGCTTATTTAGAAACGGTGACCCATTCGACGCTGAGCCAGTTGTTGGCCGAGTGCAGCACGCGCACGTTGGCACGCATGGCCCACGGGATCATCTGCCGGTGCAGCGGGATGATGTTGACCTGCTGCCGGTACTCGGCCAGTGCGCCCTTGATGAGTTGCTCGCGCTTTTTCGGGTCGGTCTCGACGGTGGAGGCGCCGGCCAGCGCGTCGGCCTTGTCGTTCACCCAGCCGCCGTTGTTGGAGATGCCCACGCCCTGCTCGCCGCGGTTGCGCAGGATGGGGGTCAGCATGGTCTCGGCATCGGTGCTGCCGCCGCCCCAGCCGTGCAGGTAGAGGCTGGTGTCGTACTTGTCGATCTTGGGGAAGTACAGCGCCCGCGGCATGGCGTTGACCTTCACCTTCACCTTGAGCTGGGCCCAGAAGCTGGCGAGCGCCAGGCAGATCTTCTCGTCGTTGACGTAGCGGTTGTTGGGGCAGTCCAGCGTGACCTCGAAGCCGTCGGCATAGCCGGCTTCGGCCATCAGGCGGCGGGCGGCGGCCAGGTCGTAGGGCAGGCGGGTTTCCAGGCTGGCGTCGTTGTAGGCCCCCAGCGACGACGGCGTCAGCCCGCCGGTGGGCACCGAGAAGCCGGCCATGATCTTGGTCTTGATGGCGTCGATGTCGATGGCCTGGTAGAGCGCCCGGCGCACGCGCAGGTCCTTGAATGGGTTCTTGTCGCCGGGCACCTGGCCGTAGAGCAGCTTGTCGCGCGCCTGGTCCATGCCGATGAAGAGGATGCGGTTGTCCACGCCGTCCACCACCTTCAGCTCGGGCATGCCGCGCAAGCGCTCGACGTCCCGTGGCGGCGGGTCCAGCACGAAGTCCACCTCGCCGGAGATCAGCGCCGCGGTGCGCGTGGCGTCGATGCTGATGGGCATGAACACCAACTCCTGCACATTGCCCCGGCCCGGCAGGCTGCGGCCCCAGTGCGCGGCGTTGCGCTTGAACACGGTCTTCACGCCCGGTTGGCGGCTGACGAGGATGAAGGGCCCGGTGCCATTGGCGTTCTGGCTGGCGTAGGACTCCTCCTTGGCCTTCAGGTCCAGTGGCCGCGTGACGCGGTTGGCCTCGGCCCAGCGCTTGCTCATGATCCTCAGGCTGACCAGGTGCTCGGCAAAGATGGGGTTGGGCTTGTCCAGCGCGAACACCAGCGTCAGCGGGTCCACGGCCTTGGGCACGCCCACCGCATTGGCGTAGACGCGGTAGGGCGACACCGGGTCGCGCAGGCGCTGCAGGGAGAACACGACGTCCTCTGCCGTGAACGGCGTGCCATCGTGGAACTTGACGCCCGGGCGCAGCTTCACGCGCCACAGCAGCGGCGTGGCCTGCGTCCATTCGACGGCGAGCGCTGGCGCCAGGCTCTGGTCGGGCAGGCGCTGGATCAACGGCTCGTAGACCTGGCCGTTCAGCGAGTTGGTCTGTACCTCGTTCGCGGCATGCGGGTCGGTGGTTTGCAGGTCGCCCTGGGCGGCCCAGCGCAGCGTCTGGGCCTGGGCGACGCACGCCAACAGCACAAGTGGCAGCACAAGCAGCCGGCGCATAACCTCTCCCGCAATGGTGGTGGACGGAGTGTCCCGGCCTGGCCGGCGGTGTGCCCACGTGCAAACCCCGAGATCGCGCGCGCCGTGTCGGCGACAATAGCGGGCATCGCAGGCCCTCCCGGGGCCTGCCGCCATTTCAGCCACACAGGATTTGCCCATGGCCCAGTACGTGTTCTCGATGAACCGCGTCAACAAGACGGTTCCCCCCAAGCGCCACATCCTCAAGGACATCTCGCTGTCGTTCTTCCCCGGCGCCAAGATCGGCGTGCTGGGCCTGAACGGCTCGGGCAAGTCCACGCTGCTGAAGATCATGGCCGGCGTCGACAAGGAGATCGAGGGCGAAGCCGTCCCGATGCCTGGCATCAAGATCGGCTACCTGGAGCAGGAGCCCAAGCTCGATCCGGACCAGACCGTGCGCGAAGCCGTGGAAGAGGGCATCGGTGGCGTGCTGGCCGCCAAGAAGCGCCTGGACGAGGTGTACGCCGCCTACGCCGAGCCGGATGCCGATTTCGACGCGCTGGCCGCCGAGCAGGGCGAACTGGAGGCCATCATTGCCGCCGCCGGCTCCGAGAACACCGACCTGCAGCTGGAACTGGCCGCCGACGCGCTGAACTTGCCGCCGTGGGACGCGCAGATCGGCGTGCTGTCCGGCGGTGAGAAGCGCCGCGTGGCGCTGTGCCGCCTGCTGCTGTCCAAGCCCGACATGCTGCTGCTGGACGAGCCGACAAACCACCTGGACGCCGAGTCGGTCGAGTGGCTGGAGCAGTTCCTGCAGCGCTTCCCGGGCACCGTGGTGGCCATCACCCACGATCGCTACTTCCTGGACAACGCGGCCGAGTGGATTCTGGAACTCGACCGCGGCCACGGCATTCCCTGGAAGGGCAACTACTCCGACTGGCTGGACCAGAAGGAACGCCGCCTGGAGCAGGAGCAGAAGTCGGAAGACGCGCGCGCCAAGGCCATGAAGGAAGAACTGAAGTGGGTGCGCTCCAACGCCAAGGGCCGCCAGGCCAAGAGCAAGGCGCGTCTGGCCCGCTTCGAGGAACTGAGCGACGTCGAATACCAGAAGCGCAACGAGACGAACGAAATCTTCATCCCCGTGGCGGACCGCCTGGGCAATGAAGTCATCGAGTTCGAGAACGTCTCCAAGAGCTTCGGCGACCGCGTGCTGATCGACAACCTGTCGTTCAAGGTGCCGGCCGGCGCCATCGTCGGCATCATCGGCCCGAACGGCGCGGGTAAGTCGACGCTGTTCCGCATGATCCAGGGCGTGGAGCAGCCGGATTCGGGCACCGTCAAGATCGGCAAGACCGCCAAGCTGGCCTTCGTGGACCAGAGCCGCGCGAGCCTGGACGGCAGCAAGACCGTGTGGGAAGACGTGTCCGGCGGGCTGGACAACATCGTGGTGGGCAAGTTCGTCATGCCCAGCCGCGCCTACCTCGGTCGCTTCAACTTCAAGGGCAACGACCAGCAGAAGCTGGTGGGTTCGCTCTCCGGCGGTGAACGTGGCCGCCTGCACCTGGCCAAGACGCTGGCCCAGGGCGGCAACGTGCTGATGCTGGACGAACCGTCCAACGACCTCGACGTCGAAACCCTGCGCGCGCTGGAAGAGGCGCTGCTGGAGTTCGCCGGCTCGGCCATGGTCATCAGCCACGACCGCTGGTTCCTGGACCGCATCTGCACGCACATCCTGGCCTGCGAAGGCGACTCGCAGTGGTTCTTCTTCGACGGCAACTTCCACGAGTACGAAGCCGACAAGAAGAAGCGCCTGGGTGAGGAAGGCGCGCGCCCCAAGCGCATGCGCTTCAAGCCCATCAAGTAAGGTGGACGGCCAAGGCGCGATACGCGCCTTGGCCGTGTTTCACAGTTCTTTACCGCAGCCCCAAAGATCCCCAACAGGGGGCTCAGAAGATGCTCATCACACCCCCTTCCTTCAGGAGACCCGTGATGAAAGCCTTCCAGATCCAGAACCTGTTGCGCGTCGGCACCGTGGCTGCGGCGCTGGCCCTGAGCGGCGTGGCTGCACAGGCCATGCCCGGCGGTGGCCATGGTCGCCACGGCGGCCCGGACGCCATGATGGCGGGCGGCCCGTTGGGTGGCATGGGCGGCTTCGGCGGCCACATGCTCGACCTCGTGGACGCCACGGACGCCCAGCGCAGCCAGATCAAGAGCATCTTCCAGGCCGCTCGGCAGGACCTGTCGGGCCAGCGCGAGACCGGCGCCAAGCTGCGCCAGCAACTGGCAGCGCTCTACGCGGCGCCCAACATCGATGCGGCAGCCATCGAGTCGCTGCGTCAGCAGATGAGCGCGCAGCATGACGCCGCGTCCAAGCGCATGAGCCAGGCCAGCATTGACGCTGCCCGTGTGCTGACGCCCGAGCAGCGCGCCAAGATCGCGGCGTTGGCCAAGAAGCGCCAGGCGCGCATGGCCGAGCGCGCCGAACAGCGCCGCTGAGCCCGTGAGCGGCCAGGAGTTCTGCGATGCTTGAGCCCAGAACCACCGGCGCCGTGCCGCGCCGGCCTTTTATTCCTTCGCAGAACCTGCCGATGACTGCCCGACTGCTGCTGATCGATGACGACGCCCGCCTGACCGGCATGGTGGGTGACTACCTCCGCGCGGCCGGCTTCGATGTCAGCACGGCCGGCAGCCTGGCGCAGGCGCGCGAGGCGCTGGCGCAAAGCCGTTTCGACCTGCTGGTGCTGGACATCATGCTGCCTGACGGTGACGGGCTGGACTTCTGCCGCTGGCTGCGCGGCGACCCGCGCTGGCGCCACCAGCCGGTGCTGATGCTGTCGGCCCGTGGCGAACCCATGGACCGCATCCTGGGTCTGGAGCTCGGCGCCGACGACTACCTCGCCAAGCCCTTCGAGCCGCGCGAACTGCAGGCCCGCATCAAGGCCTTGCTGCGCCGGCTGGAGCCCAAGCTGGACGGCGACGAGGTGCTGCGCTTCGGCCGTCTGGACATCGACCTCGCGGCCCGCGTGGCGCGGCTGGACGGCAAGATCTGCGATCTCACCAGCCACCAGTTCGACCTGCTGGTCGTGCTGGCGCAAAGCCCGGGCCGTGTGCTGAGCCGCGACCAGATCATGGACGCGCTCAAGGGCCACCCGCTGGAGGCCTTCGACCGCTCCATCGACGTGCACATCTCGCGCATCCGCGCGGTCATCGAGGACGACCCCAAGACGCCGCGCCGTGTGCTGACCGTGCGCGGTGCGGGCTATGTGTTTGCGCGCAAGCAGGACGCTGACGGCGACGCCGGCTGATCTTGAAGTCCCTCTACCTGCGCATCTACCTGACGCTGGTGGCCTTGCTGCTGGCGTTTGCGTTCGGCTCGGCCTGGCTGTTCCAGCGGCATATCGAGCAGGAGCGCGGCAATGTCGAGATCGCCGCCAGCGAGCGGCTGAACGCCATTGCCGAGTTGCTGCGCCTGGCGCTGCCGCCGGCCACGGCGCCGCGTCGCGAGCAAGCGGCGGCATTCATGGAATGGTCCGGCCGCCTGCGCATGCCGCTGGCGCTGGAGGACGAGCGTGGCCGCATTGCGGCCACCGGTGCATTCCAGCGGCGTGTGGATGATCCGGGCGTGGTCATCATCCGCGCCAGCCTGGGCGACGGGCGCACGCTGGACATGGTGCGCACCGTGCGCCCCCCAGCGGCGCCGGGTGGGCCGGGTGGCCCGGGCCCCGGGGCGGGCGGGCGCGGCGGCCGGCCGGACGAAGGCTTGTGGAACGCGCCCTGGACGGCGCGTGCCGGGGCGCCCGGCAGCACGCAGCTGTCGACGCTGGCCGTGGTGCTGCTGCTGCTCTTCGTCGGCGTGGCGGCCGGGGCCTACCCGGTGGTGCGCCGGCTGACACGCCGGCTGGAGGCGCTCAAGGGCGGTGTCGAGCAATTCGGCGCCGGCCAGTTGCATCACCGCGTGGACGACAGCGGCCGCGATGAGGTGGCCGCCCTGGCAGCCAGTTTCAACCAGGCGGCCGCGCGCATCGAGACGCTGCTTCGCTCCCACCAGACGCTGCTGGCCAATGCCAGCCATGAGCTGCGCTCGCCGTTGGCGCGGCTGAAGATGGCGTTCGCGATGCTGGACGACGCAGCGCCCGCCCAGCGGCAGCGGCTGGCGCAGGAGATCGACGTCAACATTGCCGAGCTGGATGCGCTGGTCGAAGAGGTGCTGCTGGCCAGCCGGCTCGAGGCCGGCAGCGCCCTGGGCGACAGCCAGCCGGTGGACCTGCTGGCGCTGGCGGCCGAGGAGGCCGCGCGCACCGAGGTGGCCTTCGAGCCCGAAACTGGCGCCGCCAGCGTGGACGGGCAGGAGCGCCTGCTGCGCCGCGCGGTGCGCAACCTGCTGGAGAACGCGCGCCGCTATGGCGGCCCGGACGTGCAGCTCGGCCTGCGGCCGGTGGCTGGTGGCTACGAGATCGACGTTGCGGACCGCGGGCCCGGTGTGCCGGCGGAGCTGCGTGAGCGCATCTTTGAGCCCTTCTACCGGCTGCCCGGCCACGCCGAGATGGCGGGCGGCGTGGGCCTGGGGTTGAGCCTGGTCAAGCAGATCGCCGAGCGGCACGGCGGCAGCGTGCGCTGCCTGGCGCGCGACGGCGGCGGCAGCCGCTTCGTCATCTTCCTGCCGGCCAGCAAGCACTGACGAGGCGCGTCGCCATCAGGCGTCACGGGGAATGCCGCGGTGACGCGGTCAGCGGTTCTCGTTGAAGACGCGCTTGAGCAGCAGGCTGAGTAGCAGCGCCGCTGCGAGCAGGCCGGCGGTGGCGGCTTGCCAGAAGCCCACGGCGCCGTTGCCGCCCGCGCCGAACGCGACGACATAGCCACCGCCAATGCCCAGCCCCCACAGCGCGATGACGTAGATGATCATGGGCAGCGTGGCCACCTGGTAGGCGCGCAGCACGTAGGCCGCCACGGTCTGCAGCGCGTCGCCCAGGTGGAAGAACCACACCCACACCAGCAGCGGCAGCGCGGCGGCGGCGGCCTCGGGGTTGCTGGTGTAGAGCGCCACGATGGGCTCGCGCGCCAGCGCGACGACGGCACCCAGGCCGGCAGCCACCAGCGCGGCCAGTGCCATCGCATGCCGGCCGACGATGCGGGCCTCGCGCTTCTCGCCAGCGCCCAGGTGCTGGGCCACCAGCGTGCCGGCGGCCGTCGCCAGGGCCAGCGCGGTCATGAACATCATGGCGACCAGGTTGACGGCGATCTGATGCCCGGCCACCGGCGTGGCGCCCAGCCGGGCGATGAAGAAGGCCATGAAGGTGAAGCCCGTCACCTCCACGAGGATGGACCCACCCATGGGCAGGCCCAGCCGCACCAGCCCCGCCAGCGCCTGCCGGTCGGGCCGGGTGTGCCACAGCATGGGCACGGCGAAGGGGCGGTAGAAGGCGTCGCGGCGCAGCAGCGTCAGCGCCACCAGTGCCTGCGCCGTCATCGCGATGGCCGTCGCCCAGCCGCAGCCGCCCACACCCATCGCCGGGATGGGGCCCCAGCCGAACACCAGCACGGCGTTCAGCGGCACCTTGGCCGCGAGGCCGGTGAGCTGCATGGCCATGACGGCCTTGGGCCGGCTGACGGCGGTGGAGAAGCCGCGGAAGGCGGTGAACAGCAGCGCCGCCGGCAGTGCGAAAGCCTCGGGCCGCGTGTAGGCGCGCACCTTGTCCGCCTGCGTGGCGTCCAGTTGCGCCAGCGCGATGAAGGGGTCGGGAAACCACAGCAGCAGGCAGCCCGGCACGCACAGTAGCACGGCCAGCCACTGCGACTGCACGAAGCTTTGGCCGGCGCCGTGCAGGTCGCCGCCGCCGAACTGCCGGCCCGCGATGGGCCCCACCGCCAGCACCACGCCCATGAGGCCGACGAAGATGGTCACGTAGGCGGCCGAGCCCACGGCCAGTGCAGCCAGGTCCTGCGGGCCCACGCGGCCCATCATCAGCGTGTCCACCGTGCTGAACATCATCACGGCGAGCTGGCCCACGAGCACGGGCCAGGCCTGCGGAACGAGGCGGCGAACGGAGTCGACGAAGCGGATTCTGCTCATGCCTGCCAGCTGCTCGGCCTGCGTCACTTCAGCACCCGTTCGGCATAGCGGTTGAAGCGCCAGGCTGTGCCTTCCTGCGTGATGCGCTGCCAGACGAGGCGCTTCTCGAACGGCCCCAGCACCGGCCAGTGCTGCACTTCTTCGAAGCTGCGACCGCAGCCTTTGCAGAGCGGATCACCCTGGGCGGTGGAGCAGATGGCGATGCAGGGCGAGTCGGGTGTCGTCTCGTACCAGCTCAACCAGGCGCCCAGCGCCTGATCGCTCAGCGCGTCGACCTCGATGTCGGTTGCGCGGCGCCAGGCCAGCAGCGCGTAGGCTTCGGCGAGCGCACACACCTCGGGCGCAGCGCTGACGCTGTCGATGGAGGGCGAGCGCTCACGCCACCAGTTGATGGCGGCTTCGAGGTCGGTGACATGCACCCGCTCGCTGCTCAACTGACCAGCCCCATCGCGCCGCGCACTTCGCGCAGCGTCTTGCGCGCCACGGCACGGGCGCGTTCAGTGCCCAGCTCCAGCGTCCACTTGACCTGCTGCGGGTCCAGCGCCGCAGCCCGCTCGCGCCAGGGGGCCTGCTCCTTCTGGATGGCTTCGATCAGTGGCTGCTTGCAGTCCAGGCAACCGATCGAGGCCGTGCGACAGCCGGCGTCACAGGCGGCGCGCGTGGCGTCGTCGGTGTAGATCTGGTGCAGCGGCCAGACGGGGCAGCGGGCCGGGTCACCGGCGTCGGTACGGCGCGCGCGCTGTGGATCGGTCGGCATGGTGCGGATCTTGGCCGCCGTTGTCTCGGGCTCATCGCGCATCGCGATGGCGTTGTCCAGGCTCTTGCTCATCTTCTGGCCGTCCAGCCCCGGCACGCGGGCGGTCTCGGTCAGCAGCGCCTGCGGTTCAGCGAAGACCGGCGAGGCCTCGGCATAGAGCCGGTTGAAGCGCCGTGCGACCTCGCGGGTCACTTCGACGTGGGCGGCCTGGTCCTCGCCCACCGGCACGCCGGCTGGCTTGTAGAGCAGGATGTCGGCCGCCTGCAGCAGCGGGTAGCCGAGGAAGCCGTAGGTGGCGAGCTCGGGATCCGCGGCGACCTGGTCCTTGTAGCTGGGCATGCGCGCCAGCCAGCTGGACGGTGTGCACATCGCCAGCAGCGTGAACAGCTCGGCGTGCTCGGGCATGCGGCTTTGCAGGAACAGCGTGCAGCGCTCGGGGTCGATGCCGGCGGCCAGCCAGTCGGTGACCATGTCGTAGGCATGGCGTGCCAGCGTCTCGCCGCTGGGGCGCTGGGTGGTCAGCGCATGCCAGTCGGCGACGAAGAAGAAGCAGTCGTGCGTGTCCTGCAACTGCACCCAGTTCTTGAGTGCGCCGTGGAAATGGCCGAGGTGGAGTGCGCCGGTTGGGCGCATGCCCGACAGCACGCGCGGGCGGGTAAGGACGGGTGTCGTCATGGGGCGCGGATTGTCGTTCACGCGGCTTGCCCTGCCGAACGGCAGGGGTGCGCCACCTACACTTCTGTTCCATGAAGCGACTGGTGATTCTGATTTCGGGACGGGGCTCCAACATGGAGGCCATCGTGAAGGCCTGCGCGGCCGAAGGCTGGCCGGCCGAGGTGGCTGCTGTCATCAGCAACCGGCCCGACGCCGGTGGCCTGCAGTTCGCCGCCGCACATGGCATTCCCACCGCGGTGGTGGACCACAAGGTCTACGCCAGCCGCGAGGCGTTTGATGCCGAGCTGGCACGCGTCATCGATGGCTTCTCGCCCGACCTTGTCGTGCTGGCCGGCTTCATGCGCATCCTGACGCCGGGCTTCACGGCCCGTTACGCGCGCCGCATGCTCAACATCCATCCGTCGCTGCTGCCGGCCTTCACGGGCTTGCACACGCACGAGCGGGCCATCGAGATGGGCTGCAAGCTGGCCGGCGTGACGGTGCATTTCGTCACCGCCGAGCTGGACCACGGCGCCATCGTCATGCAGGCCGCCGTGCCGGTGCTGCCGGGGGATGACGCCAAGGCGCTGTCGGCCCGCGTGCTGACTGCCGAGCACTGCATCTACCCGCAGTCGGTGCGCTGGTTCGTCGAGGAGGCGCTGGTGTGGAGTGGCGAGCGCGTGCACCACCGCGATGGCGCCGCCCAGCACGTGCTGTTGGGGTAGCCAGCACAGGCTTGGGATAATGCCGCGATGCATCCCAACGCCTTGCTCGAGCTCTGTGCCGAGCTGATCGCCGTCGTCAACAAGCTCGACGCGCCCGCCGACTCCACCGTTTCGGCCTTCTTCCGACAACACAAGAACCTCGGCCAGCGCGAGCGCGCCAGCCTGGCGGAGACCGTCTACGCGCTGCTGCGCGAGCGGGTCAAGTTCCAGAACCTGGCCCAGAGCGGTAGTGGGCCCATGCCGCGCCGGCTGGCCATGCTCGCCTGGCGCGGCAGTGACAGTTTCCTGCGCGCAGCGCTCAGCCCGGCGGAGCAGCAGTGGCTGGTCCAGGTGCAGGCCATCGCGGTTGAGAGCCTGGCGCCACGGCTGCGGCATAACCTGCCGGACTGGCTGGCCGAGCCCCTGCGCGAGCGGCTGGGCGAGGACGAGTTCTGGCGTCTGGCTGCCGCGCTGAACGAGCCGGCGCCACTGGACCTGCGCGTCAACACGCTCAAGCTCAAGCGCGAGGACGCGCAGGCTGAGTTGGCGGCCGCCGGCATTGACGCGGTGCCTACGCCTTACTCGCCGGTCGGTCTGCGCATCGACGGCAAGCCGGCCATCAACAAGCTGGCGCTGTTCACGAGCGGCGGCGTCGAGGTGCAGGACGAGGGCAGCCAGTTGTTGGCGCTGTTGCTGGCACCCAAGCGCGGCGAGATGGTGGTGGACTTCTGTGCCGGTGCCGGCGGCAAGACGCTGGCCCTCGGTGCCCTGATGCGCAACACCGGTCGCCTGTATGCGTTCGATGTTTCCGGCCATCGGCTGGACGCGCTAAAGCCGCGACTGGCGCGCAGCGGGCTGTCCAACGTCTACCCGGCCCAGATCGCCCACGAGCGAGATGACCGCATCAAGCGCCTGGCCGGCAAGATCGACCGCGTGTTGGTGGACGCCCCGTGCTCGGGCCTGGGCACCCTGCGCCGCAACCCGGACCTGAAGTGGCGCCAGTCGCCGCAGGCCGTGGCTGAGTTGCAGGACAAGCAGCGCGCCATCCTGGCCAGCGCCGCGCGCTTGGTGAAGCCGGGCGGTCGGCTCGTTTATGCGACCTGCAGCCTGCTGGATGCGGAGAACGAGGTCATTGCCGCCGAGTTCGCTGCCGCCCACCCGGACTTCCAGCCGCTGGCTGCCGAGGAGGCGCTGGCCAAGGCCCAGGTCGAGCGAGCTGGGGAGCTGGTGGAGAACGGGGCCTTGCGGCTCTGGCCGCACCGGCACGCGACGGACGGCTTCTTCGCCGTGGCGTGGGAACGCCGCGCTTGATCACCGTCAAAAGGCGCGCCGATTTTCTCGCCTGCGCGCGAATGCGGTGCTGCCCGAAGAGCGCTTTTGGGGGCGCACCTCTACAATCACGGTCTCTTTGCATGCCCCTGAGCGGGTGAGGTCCTGGTCGCATGAATGACTTCTTGAACGCGTTGTTGAACTGGCTGGAAAACGGCCTGCTCGATTTCAGCGCCTGGCAACTGGTGGTGTACGGGTTGATCGTGACCCACATCACGATCGCGGCCGTCACGATCTTCCTGCATCGTTCGCAGGCACATCGGGCGCTGGATCTCGGCCCCATCCCGTCGCACTTCTTCCGCTTCTGGCTGTGGCTGACGACTGGCATGGTCACGCGTGAATGGGTGGCCATCCATCGCAAGCACCACGCCAAGTGCGAAACCGAGGAAGACCCGCACAGCCCGCAGACGCGCGGCCTGAAGAAGGTGCTGGCCGAAGGTGCCGAGCTGTATCGCGCCGAAGCCAAGAACATGGAGACCATTGCCAAGTACAGCCGCGGCACGCCGGACGACTGGATCGAGCGCAATGTCTACATCAAGCACAGCGCCATGGGCATTGCGCTGATGCTGATCATCAACGTGACGCTGTTCGGCGTCATCGGTCTCACCATCTGGGCGATCCAGATGGCCTGGATCCCGATCTGGGCGGCCGGCGTTGTCAACGGCATCGGTCACTACTGGGGCTATCGCAACTTCGAGGCGCCGGACGCATCGACCAACCTGACGCCCTGGACGCTGATCATCGGCGGCGAGGAGTTGCACAACAATCACCATACCTACCCGACGTCGGCCAAGTTCTCCATCAAGCCTTACGAGTTTGATATCGGCTGGATGTACATCCGTGGCCTGGAGATGCTGGGCTGGGCCAAGGTGCGCAAGACGGCGCCCAAGTTGAGCCTGGGTGAGGTGAAGCCGGCTGACGCCCGCACACTGGAGGCGCTGATCGCCAACCGCTACGAGGTGATGGCCAGCTATGCGCGCGACCTGAAATCGGTCTGTGCGGCAGAACTGGACAAGATCAAGGCCGAGGGCGGCAAGCACTCCGAGCGCTTTGCCCAGTTCAAGCTGGCCAAGCGTTGGTTGCACCGTGATGTCGAGCGCATTCCTGCGGGCGTGCATGGCCAGTTGGCGCACGCCCGTGCCGCCAGCCCGGTGATCGATAAGCTCGTCACGATGCGCGAGGAACTGCGCCAACTGTGGACACGCACGAACGTGTCCGCCGAGCAGCTGGTGGCCGACCTGCAGGCCTGGTGCCGTCGTGCGGAAGAGAGTGGCATCGCCGAACTGCAGGCTTTCTCGATGCGCTTGCGCGCCGTGCACGCCTGACACAGGTTTTCTATTGCGTAAAAGGGCGCCTCCATGAGGCGCCCTTTTTCTTGGGCTGACCTAGACTTCGTCAGTGTGGTCAATTCTTCTGGAGGCATCGCATGAAGTACTGCTGGATCGCTGTGAGCCTGTTGGCATGGGGCGCGGCTGCGCAGGCCGATGTGCAGGTCAGCTTCGTCAAACCGGAGACCTTCGTCGACATCAAGGACAACAACGGGTTTCGGGACGATGACGTCCTCAAGGACATCGAGAAGCACTTGCAGGCGCAGGCGCAGAAGTACCTGCCAGGGCGTGATGTGCGCTTCGAAGTGACGGACGTGGATCTTGCCGGCCACGTAGAGCCCTTTCCCCGCGTGTCGAATTGGGTGCGCGTGATGCGCACAGTCACCTTGCCGTCGATCTCGTTGAGCTACGAGGTGCGCGAGGAGGGCAAGGTGGTCAGGCAGGGCAAGGCGCTGTTGCGCGACATGAACTACCAGGATGGCTTCAATAGCTATTTCAGCAGCGACCGGCTGCGCCACGAGAAGCGCATGATGGATCGCTGGTTCGAGGCTGAGTTTGGCGCGGCGAAGGCTGTGGCTGTCGCCCGCTGAGCCATCTCCAAAAACAAAACCCGCCAGCGTTGCCGCTTGGCGGGTTTCTTCTTGGCGAGAAGTTCAGGGCGGTCAAGCCGCCCGTCACATCACTTCAGCTTGATTTCCTTGTACAGGACGTGCTTGCGCGCCTTGGGGTCGAACTTCATGAATTCGAGCTTTTCGGGCGTGGTCTTCTTGTTCTTGTTCGTCGTGTAGAAGTGGCCGGTGCCCGCGGTGGACTCCAGCTTGATCTTTTCGCGGCCGCCTTTGGATGCCATGGTCGTGTTCCTTCAGTAGGTCAGTGAACGGCGCGCTTTACAGCTCGCCCTTGGCACGCAGGTCGGCGACGACCTGGTCGATACCGACCTTGTCGATCAGACGCAGAGCGGCGTTCGAGATGCGCAGGCGCACCCAGCGGTTTTCCGATTCCACGAAGAAACGGCGGTATTGCAGGTTCGGCAGGAACCGGCGCTTGGTTTTGTTGTTGGCATGGGAAACATTGTTCCCGACCATGGGCTTCTTGCCCGTGACTTGACAGACGCGTGCCATGACGCTTCTCCACTCTGACGTTTGACCAGTCGCTGAGGAGCGTCCCCAGCAACCCTTTGACCGCATATGCCTGCTAAATCCAGCGCCTGAAGGTCTCAGGCGCCGAACGCGATCCATCCGGCAGGCAAGCCCGCGAGTATAGCGGAATTCCAGCCGGCCTGGAAGACTAGGGGCGGGCGCTCAACCCTGTTCCTGTTCCAGGAAGCGCTGCGCGTCCAGCGCGGCCATGCAGCCCGTGCCGGCGCTGGTGATGGCCTGGCGGTAGATGTGGTCCTGCACGTCGCCGGCCGCAAACACGCCGGGCACGCTGGTCATCGTCGCGAAGCCGTTCAGGCCGCTCTTCGTGACGATGTAGCCGTCCTTCATCTCCAGCTGGCCCTGGAAGATGTCCGTGTTGGGCTGGTGGCCGATGGCGATGAAGCAGCCGTGCACGGGAATGTCGACCTTGGCACCGTCCTTCACGTTGAGCGTGCGCACGCCGGTCACGCCGGAGGCGTCGCCCAGCACTTCGTCCAGCTGCTGGTGCAGGTGCAGCACGATCTTGCCAGCGGCAGCCTTCTCCATCAGCTTGTCGACCAGGATGGGCTCGGCACGGAACTTGTCGCGACGGTGAATCAGGTGCACGACGTTGGCGATGTTGGACAGGTACAGCGCCTCCTCAACGGCCGTGTTGCCGCCACCGACGACGCAGACTTCCTGGCCGCGGTAGAAGAAGCCGTCGCAGGTCGCGCAGGCGCTGACGCCGCGGCCCATGAAGGCGGACTCCGATTCCAGGCCCAGGTACTTCGCCGAGGCGCCGGTGGCGATGATGAGCGCGTCGCAGGTGTAGGTGCCGCTGTCGCCGACGAGGGTGAACGGGCGCTTGGAGAAGTCGACCTTGTTGATGTGGTCGAACACGATCTGCGTGTTGAAGCGCTCGGCGTGCTGCTGGAAGCGCTGCATCAGCTCAGGGCCTTGCACGCCCATCACATCCGCCGGCCAGTTGTCGACCTCGGTGGTGGTCATGAGTTGACCACCCTGGGCCATGCCGGTCAGCAGCGTGGGCTTGAGGTTGGCGCGCGCGGCATAGATCGCGGCCGTGTAGCCGGCGGGGCCGGAGCCGAGGATGAGCAGGCCGTGGTGTTGGGTGGTGGCGGTCATGTCAGGGGAGGTGAGGGTGGCGAGGCGTCTGTCAAGGGCTTCTGGGGGCTAACCCCGGCCTAACCCGGAGCGGCGAAGCCTGCCGCATGTGCACAATGCACGCCATTTTAGGCAGGCGTCATTTGTGGCGTGTGCCTGGGCCTCAAACCTGGAGATGGCATATGGCGATGATTTCCAACCTGGACCTGATCCGTCGGGTTCCGCTGTTCTCGATGCTGACGACCGACCAGGCCCAGTCGATCGCTGACAGCGTCGTCAAGCGCCGCTTCAAGCGCGGCGAACTGATCGTTGAGCAGGGCACGAAGTCGAATGCGCTGTTCATCCTGCTGAATGGCCGTGCGCGCGTGCTGACCGCCGACCAGCGTGGCCGCGAGGTCATCCTGGCCGTGCTGCAGTCGGGCGACTACGTCGGCGAGATGAGCCTGATCGACAACGAGCCCCACTCGGCCACCGTGCGCGCCGAGGTGCAGACCGACATGCTGGTGCTGGGCCGCATGGAGTTCGCGCGCTGCCTGCCGGAAAGCAGCAGCCTGTCCTACGGCATCCTGCGCGGACTTGTCGCACGCCTGCGCAATGCCGACCGGCAGATCGAGTCGCTGGCGCTGTTGGATGTGTACGGTCGCGTCGCACGCACGCTGCTGGACATGGCTGAGGATGAGAAGGGCATCAAGATCATCCGTGGCAAGGTCTCGCGCCAGGACATGGCCAAGGTCGTCGGCGCGTCGCGCGAGATGGTCAGCCGCGTCATGAAGGACCTGGAGGAGCGCGGCGTCATCGAAACGCTTGAGAACGGTTCGGTGGTCATCAAGGAACGACTGACCCACGATTGAGCGTGACAATGGCGGCATGAGTTTTCCCCTCGGTTCACTGCTGGGCGGCCAGGACGATCCCGGCGCCGCCGGCGAACCCGCCACACCCGCCAAACCCACCCGCCGCCAACCCCCTCGGCCGGCGCCAGCGCAGCCCTCGGCCGCTCAGCGCCTGCTGCGCACGCCGGTGTGGCTGGCGCTGACTGCGTTGTTGCTGGCGCTGCTGGTGCTGGCACTGGCCACGCACGACTTGCGGGATGCGGCGTTCAGCACCAGCGGGCAACACGCCGTGGCCGTCAATCGCCTGGGCAGCGTGGGTGCCTGGTTGTCGGATGGGCTGCTGTTTGTCTTCGGTTTCTCGGCCTGGTGGTTGCCGGTGTTGGCAGCGCGTGGCTGGTTGCGCAGCCTGGCTGGCCTGTTGCGGCATGACGTGGCGCCGCCGCCGCACTGGCGTGAACGCCTGGGTTGGTGGGTTGGTGTGGCATTGCTGGTGGGGGCCAGTTGTGCGCTCGAATGGAGCCGTCTCTACGCCGTGGAGCCCCGTCTGCCCGGGCACGCCGGCGGTCTGATCGGCTATGCGCTGGGGCCGCTGGGCATGAAGCTGCTGGGCTTCGCCGGCTCGGGTGTCGTCTGGATCGTGCTGCTGCTGACCGGCATGGCCTGGGCCTTCCGGTTCTCTTGGGGCCACCTGGCCGAGCGCATCGGCGAGCGCCTGGAACAGCTGCGCGAGCAGCAGTTGGAGAAGCGCGAGATCAAGGCCGATCAGCGCGCGGGCGAGCAGGCCGTCAAGGCGCGTGAGCAGGAGGTCGAGGTAGAGCGCGAGGCCGAGCGCCAGCTGGAGCGCGACCTCGGCATCGAGCCTGACGTGCCCCTGCTGATCGAGACCCCCATCGTTGAGGTGCCGCAGTCCACCCGCGTCGCCAAGGAGCGCCAGCAGACGCTGTTCACCGACATGGGCGATGCCAAGCTGCCGCAGGTGGACCTGCTGGACGCCGCGCCGGGCCGCCAGGAAACGGTGACGCCCGAGTCGCTGGAGATGACCAGCCGCCTCATCGAGAAGAAGCTGCGCGACTTCGGCGTCGAGGTGCACGTCGTCGCGGCGTCGCCGGGCCCGGTCATCACGCGCTACGAGATCGAGCCCGCCACGGGCGTGAAGGGCTCGCAGATCGTCAATCTCGCCAAGGACCTGGCCCGCTCCTTGAGCCTGGTCTCCATCCGCGTTGTCGAGACGATTCCGGGCAAGAACTACATGGCGCTGGAGCTGCCCAACGCGCGGCGCCAGACGATTCGGCTCTCCGAGATCCTTGGCTCGCAGGTCTACGCAGACGCTGCCTCTCAGCTCACCATGGGCCTGGGCAAGGACATCGTCGGCCTGCCCGTCGTGGCCGACCTCGCCAAGATGCCGCACTGCCTGGTGGCCGGCACGACAGGCTCCGGCAAGTCCGTGGGCATCAACGCGATGATCCTCAGCCTGCTCTACAAGGCCGAGGCCCGCGATGTGCGCCTCATCCTCATCGACCCCAAGATGCTGGAGATGAGCGTCTACGAGGGCATCCCGCACCTGCTGGCGCCCGTCGTGACAGACATGAAGCAGGCCGGCAACGCGCTGAACTGGTGTGTCGGCGAGATGGAGCGGCGCTACAAACTCATGTCCAAGATGGGCGTGCGCAACCTCGCCGGCTACAACAAGAAGATCGACGAGGCCAAGGCCAACGGCGTCAGCATCCCCAACCCGTTCGCGCTGAACAACGACGACCCCGAGCCGCTGGAGCGCCTGCCCTTCATCGTCGTCGTCATCGACGAGCTGGCCGACCTGATGATGGTGGTCGGTAAGAAGATCGAGGAGCTGATCGCGCGCCTGGCGCAAAAGGCGCGCGCGGCCGGCATCCACCTGATCCTGGCCACGCAGCGGCCGTCGGTCGATGTGATCACCGGCCTCATCAAGGCCAACATCCCGACGCGCCTGTCCTTCCAGGTCAGCTCCAAGATCGACAGCCGCACCATCCTCGATCAGATGGGCGCCGAGGCGCTGCTGGGCATGGGCGACATGCTCTACATGCCCTCGGGCACAGGCCTGCCCATCCGCGTACACGGCGCCTTTGTCAGCGACGACGAGGTCCACCGCGTTGTGGAGTACATCAAGTCGCAAGGTGAGCCCAACTACATCGAAGGCATCCTCGAAGGCGGCGTGCTCGACGGCATCGACGGCGAGGCGCCTGCGCCGGGGGAGTCCAGCGGTGAGCAAGACCCCATGTACGACCAGGCCGTCGCCATCGTGTTGCAGCATCGCAAGGCGTCCATCTCGCTGGTGCAGCGCCATCTGCGCATCGGCTACAACCGTGCCGCGCGGCTGCTGGAGCAGATGGAGAAGTCCGGCCTCGTCGGCGCGCTGGCGTCCAACGGCAGCCGTGAATTGATTGTTCCGAAGCGAGACGAATGAAGCAGTCCCTCATCGCCCTGACGCTGCTGCTGAGCGGCGTCGCCCATGCCGACGCCGTCGACGCGCTGCGCGATTTCGCCCGTGACGTGAAGAGCGGCAAGGCAGCTTTCACGCAGACGGTCACGTCGCCGGATGGCAAGCGCAAGAAGCTGTCGTCCGGCAGCTTCGAGTTCCAGCGGCCCAACCAGTTCCGCTTTGCCTACACCAAGCCCTTCGAGCAGGTCATCGTGGCCGACGGCCAGAAGGTCTGGATCTTTGACGCCGACCTCAACCAGGCCAGCTCCCGCAAGCTGTCCGACGCGCTGGGCGCCACGCCCGCCGCGCTGCTGGCCGGCAGCAATGTCGAGCGTGACTTCGCGCTGAAGGCCGCTGCGTCCGAGGGCGGGCTGGACTGGGTGCAGGCCAGCCCGAAGCAGGCCGAGTCCACCATCCAGTCGCTGAAGCTGGGCTTCAAGGGCAAGACGCTGGCGGCGATGGAGATCGTTGACGGCTTCGGCCAGCGTTCTCGGCTGGACTTCAGCGCCGTGCAGGCCAACGTGCCCATTGCGGCCGAGCGCTTTCAGTTCAAGCTGCCGGCCGGCGCCGACCTGATCGAGCAATAAGCAGCTGTGAGCGGCTCGCTGTTCGACGACGACGAAGCGTCGCCCCTGTCGCCCCCGCCGCCTGCTGCCGCCGGTGGCGCGGCGCCGCCGGTCATGCCGTTGCCCGAGCTGCTGCGGCCGCGCGAGCTGGGCCAGGTCATCGGCCAGAGCCACCTGCTGGGCGACGGCAAGCCGCTGCAGCTGGCGTTCAAGTCCGGCAAGCCGCACTCCATGATCTTCTGGGGCCCGCCCGGCGTCGGCAAGACGACGCTGGCGCGGCTGACGGCCAGCGCGTTCGGCTGCGAGTTCATCGCGCTGTCGGCCGTGCTGTCCGGCGTGAAGGACATCCGCGAGGCCGTCGAGCGCGCGCAGCAGTACGCCGGGCAGCGCAAGCGCACCATCCTGTTCGTCGACGAGATCCACCGCTTCAACAAGGCGCAGCAGGACGCGCTGCTGCCCCATGTGGAGTCGGGCCTGTTCACCTTCATCGGCGCGACCACGGAGAACCCGTCGTTCGAGGTGAACTCGGCGCTGCTGTCGCGGGCCCAGGTCTACGTGCTCAAGAGCCTCAGCGAGGACGAGCTGCGCCAGCTGGCCGCGCGCGCGCTCGGTGAGGCGCTGCAGCCCATGACGCTGGACGAGGCCGCGCTCACCACGCTGGTCGGCTATGCCGATGGCGATGCGCGCCGGTTGCTGCACCTGCTGGAGCAATGTCACACGGCGGCGCTGGCCGCCGGCATCGCAGCCGTGGACGCGGCCTTCATCACGCGCTCGCTGAGCCTGAACGTGCGCCGCTTCGACAAGGGCGGCGACAACTTCTACGACCAGATCTCCGCGCTGCACAAGTCTGTGCGCGGCTCCAGCCCCGATGGCGCGCTGTACTGGCTGTGCCGCATGCTGGACGGCGGCGCCGACGCGCGCTACCTGTCGCGCCGCATCGTGCGCATGGCCTGGGAGGACATCGGCCTGGCCGACCCACGCGCGCTGCAGATCGCCAACGACGCGGCGGCCACGTTCGAGCGCCTGGGCAGCCCCGAGGGCGAGCTGGCGCTGGCGCAGGCGGTGCTGTACCTGGCCTGTGCGCCCAAGAGCAACGCCGGCTACAACGCCTACAACGCGGCCCGCGCCTTCGTGAAGCAGGACGGCAGCCGCGAGGTGCCGGTGCACCTGCGCAACGCGCCGACGCGGCTGATGAAGGAGCTGGGCTACGGCCACGCCTACCGCTATGCGCACGACGAGCCCCATGCCTACGCGGCCGGCGAGACCTACCTGCCCGACGGCATGGCCGAGCCTGGCTGGTACCAGCCCGTGCCGCGCGGGCTGGAGGTCAAGATCGCCGAGAAACTGGCGTTTCTGCGCCGCCTCGACGACGAAGCCGGCGGCACGCCATGACGGGCTGGGTGCGCGCTCTGCGGCGGCTGGCCGGTGCGGCGCTGATGCTGATGGCCGCGACGGCCCAGGCTGCCCTGGCGGGTGACGGCCCCACGCTGAGCCGGGTGCGCGACACCGGCGTGCTCGTCATCGGCTACCGGCCGGCCTCGTTGCCGTTCTCCTATCTCGACGCGCAACTGCGCCCCACCGGCTACACGGTGGAGCTGTGCGAGCGCATCGTGGCCGCCGTGCGCCAGAAACTGCAGCTGCCCGACCTGGAGGTGCGCCGCGTGGAAGTGGCGTCGGCCACGCGCATGCCGCTGGTCATCAACGGCACGCTGGACCTGGAATGTGGCATCACGACACACACGGCCGAGCGCGCGCGCCAGCAGGCCTTCTCGCTGACCATCTTCGTCGCCGAAACGCGGCTGATGACGCGCGCCGCCGGGCGCGTGCAGGGCCTGGCCGACCTGCGCGGCCAGGCGGTCGCGTCCACGGTGGGAACGACCAGCATCCAGCACCTGGCCAAGGTCAACGAACAGCAGGCCTTGGGCATCCGCATCCTCGGCGGCCTGGACGATCCCGAGGGCTTCCAGCTGCTGCGCAGCGGGCGCGCGGCCGCCTTCCTGATGGATGACGTGCTGCTTCGCGCACTGCTGGCGCAGCAGGGGCCGGGCGCGGACGACTACCGCATCTCCGACACCGCCTTGACGGTGGAGCCCTATGCCATCGGTCTGCGCCGCGGCGACCCGCAGTTCAAGGCGCTGGTGGACGAGGTGCTGGCGGGGCTGTATCGCAGCGGCGAGATCCATGCCATCTACCGCCGCTGGTTCGAGCAGCCGCTGCCGTCGCAGGGTCTGAACCTCAAGCTGCCCATGAGTGCGGCTTTCCGCCGCGTCATCGCGAACCCGACGGACTCGCCGGACCCGGAGCGCTACCGCTAGGTGGGGTGCTTGGCGGGCCGAGCGCCGGGCCGCTCCCAAGCCGGCCCGGACTGGCGATGTGCTCGCGCCTCGATGGCGCGAGCATCGCCGTCCCCTCGGGGGACCGAGCAGGCTTGCCGGCGTTCAGCCGGCGCAAGCTGGGCGAGGGGTCAGCGAAAGTCATCCAGCACGATGCCGTGCCGGTTCAGCTTGTCGTAGAGCGTCTTGCGCGGTGTGCCCAGCAGCTCCATCGCGGCAGGCACCTTGCCGCCGCAGCGGCGCAGGGCCTGCTCGATCAGCGTCTTCTCGACGAGGTCCATCTGCCGCGCCAGGTTCAGGGACGGCACGGCCTGCAGCGCGGCCTGCGGGTCCAGGTCGTCCAGCGCCAGCACGAAGCGGTCGGCCGCGTTGCGGATCTCGCGCACATTGCCGGGCCAGTCATGCGCCATCAGCTCACGCAGCTTCTCGGGTGTCAGCTCGGGCGCGCCGCGCTCGTAGCGGGCGCAGGCCTGGGCGACGAAGTGCTCGAACAGCAGCGGGATGTCCTCGCGGCGCTCGCGCAGCGGCGGCAGGTTCAGCGTCGCGATGTTGAGGCGGTAGTAGAGGTCGTTGCGGAAGCTGCCGCGCTGCGCATGCTCGCGCAGGTCGCCCTTGCTGGCGGCGACGAAGCGCACGTTGACCGGCACCTCGTCGTTGGAGCCCAGGCGCTCGATGCGGCGCTCCTGCAGCACGCGCAGCAGCTTGATCTGCAGCGCGACGGGCATGGTCTCGATCTCGTCCAGCAGCAACGTGCCGCCGTTGGCATGCTCGATCTTGCCGATGCGGCGCTTGGCCGCGCTCGTGAAGGAGCCGGGCTCGTGGCCGAACAGCTCGCTCTCGAACAGCGCTTCGGGCAGGCCGCCGCAGTTGATGGCGACGAAGTGGCGGTCGCGGCGCGGGCTCTGGTCGTGCAGGCAGCGCGCTACCAGCTCCTTGCCGGTGCCGGTCTCGCCGACGATGAGCACGTCGGCCGATGTGCCGGCCAGGTTCATGATCTGCCGGCGCAGCTGCTGCATGGCGGGCGACTGGCCCAGCAGCGCCGCCTGGATGCCGTTGGCCCGCTGCAGCTGCTCGCGCAGCTCGTCGGCCGAGTGGCGCAGCGTGCGCAGGTCCAGCGCGCGGCGGGCCACGTCCACCAGCCGTTCGGGGGCGAAGGGCTTCTCGATGAAGTCGTAGGCGCCGGCCCGCATGGCCTGCACGGCCATGCTGACGTCGCCGTGCGCGGTGATGAGGATCACCGGGATGCTGGCGTCGGTGGCCTGCACATGCGCCAGCAGCGCGCGGCCGTCCATGCCGGGCAGGCGCACATCGGTGATGAGGATGGCCGGCGCGCCGGGCTGCAGGTGGGGCAGGGCTTCTTCAGCCGTGCGGCAGGGCTGCACGGCCAGGCCTTCCAGCTCCAGCGTCTGCGTGAGGCTGACCCGCACCGGCAGGTCGTCCTCGACGAACACGACCTTGTAGCCCTCAAACATCTGCAGTCTCCATCGTGCTTGTGGTGTCGACGGCCAGGTCGAACTCGAAGCTCATGCCGCGCTCCAGCCGCACCGCGCGTAGCGTGCCGCCGAACTCGTGCACGATCTTGGCCGAGATGACCAGGCCCAGCCCCAGCCCTTCGCCGGCCGGCTTGGTCGTGAAGAAGGGCTCGAACAGGTGGGGCAGGGCGGTCTCGCTGACGCCGGTGCCGCTGTCCTGCACCTGGATCAGCACGCGCCGGCCCTCGTCCAGCGGCCGGGCCCGCACGCGCAGGCGGCGCAGCGGTTCGTGCTGCATCGCGTCCAGCGCGTTGCCCATCAGGTTGACGAGCACCTGCTCCAGCCGGTTGGCCTCGGCGCGCACGCGCTGGCCGGCCGTCAGGTCCACATCGATCTGCACGCCGAGCGCACGGCTGCGGTGCTCCAGCAGCAGCAGCGCGGCGCGCACGCTGTCCAGCAGCGGCGTGCTGCCGCCGGCCGGCTCGTCGGCCTTGCGCGCAAAGCTCTTGAGCTGGCGCGTGATCTGGCTCATGCGCTCCACCATGTCGTCCATCAGCTGCAGGTTGGTGGCGACGGCGTCCCGCCGGCCGTTCTCCAGCAGGCGGATGGAATTGCGCGCCAGCGCGCGCAGCGCCGTCAGCGGCTGGTTGACCTCGTGCGACAGCCCCGCCGACATCTGCCCCAGCACGGCCAGCTTGCTGGCCTGCAGCAGCTCGCCCTCGGTCTGCAGGCGCTGCGCGATCTGGGTCTTGAGCGCTTCGTTGGCCTGGCGCAGCTCGGCGGTGCGGCTGTCCACCAGCTGCTCCAGCTGGGCGTGGGCCTGTTGCAGCTGCGTCTGCGCCTGGGTGAGCTGGCGCAGCGCGCGGCGGCGGGACGACAGGTAGAGCAGCAGCAGGCCTATGCTGGCGCCGAAGGCCGCGCCGCCCCAGGCTGCGGCTTGGGCACGCTGGCGCACCTCGGTCAGGTCGGACAACGCCACCAGCCGCAGCCCCAGGGGCACCAGCTGGCGCTGCTGGGCCAGCATGGGCTTGGCGCCCGGCAGCTTCACCTGCTGGCCCTGGTGAACCTCCAGCGATGCGGGCAGCTCCAGGTCGGCGCCGATGGCCTGTGGGTAGCGGGCGCTGGCCTGCAACGCGCGGCGGCGCGAGGGGTCGGCGTGGCCCAGCACGGTGTACTTCCAGGCCTGCACGGAGCTCATGATGACGACGTCCTGGTCGTCGGCCACGAGGATGCGCTCGTTCTGCGAGCGCAGCCCCAGGTCTACCCAGGTGGCCTCCAGCGGCGCGAGGTTGAAGCGCACGACGATGACGCCGGCCGCCGCCTGCTGCGGCTGGCGCAGCGGGTGCAGCAGGTAGAAGTCGCTGCTGCCCGTGGCCGGGTCGGCCGCGAAGAAGTTGGTGCGGCCCTGCGCCATGGCCTCCCTGAGGCGGGCGGGCGGCGTCAGCGGCTCGCTGGCGGACAAGACCTGGCCCTCGGCATCGGCCACAAAGAGCTGGTGCGTGCCGGCGCGCACGTTCACGCGGGCCAGCATCTGGCTGGCCGCGCGGCGCGCGTCGGCATCGTCGGGCGCGTTCATCAGCGCCTGCAGCGTCGGCGCGATGGCCAGCAGGCTGGGCAGCGACGCCTGCCGGCCGAGCTCGGCGGATAGGTTGGTGGCGTAGAGCTCTAGCCGCTCGGTGCTCAGGGCCGACAGTTGCTCGCGGCCGCTGCGCTCGCTGATGCGGTGCGCCAGCGCAAAGCCCAGCGCCATCAGTGCGCCGGTCAGGAAGAGGTAGAAGCCCGGCCGGCTCAGCAGCCGCGGCAGGCGAGAGACGTCAAACACGCCGCTAGTGTGCCCATGCCGTGGGCGGTCTCGGCGTGCGCAACACGGTTTTTTGCGTGCTGGCGGAAAGCCGCTCGGCCGGCTTGGCGGTTTGTGCGGATTTCCGCCCACCCGACCTCGGGTCGACACTCGTGACATTCGACCTTGACGCTGCAGGTGGGATGGATCAAACGGCCGGCCGGTGCAGTTTGTCGGTGAATACCCTTGAAATCCGCTCATTGGCACGGGGGTTGCGATTCACCCTGCGTCGCGTGGCGCATGCTGCGCCCAACAAATTTCGGGAGCCCTCATGGAGACTCTGATTCAACAGATCATCAACGGCCTGGTGCTCGGGAGCATGTATGCCCTCGTCGCGCTCGGCTACACGATGGTCTACGGCATCATCAACCTCATCAACTTTGCGCACGGCGAGATCCTGATGGTCGGCGCCATGATCGCGTGGACCGTCGTCACCGTGCTGGGCGACTCCGGCCTGCCAGGCTGGGCGCTGATGCTCATCGGCCTGGCGGTGGCCACCGTCGTCTGCGCAGTGCTGAACTACGCGGTCGAGAAGATCGCCTACCGGCCGCTGCGCAATGCGCCGCGGCTGGCGCCGCTGATCACGGCCATGGGCATGTCGCTGCTGCTGCAGGTGCTGGCCATGATCATCTGGAAACCCAACCCCAAGCCCTTCCCGCTGCTGCTGCCTACCGAGCCCTTCGACCTGGGCGGCCCGGTGATCACCGTCACGCAGTGCCTGATCCTGGGCCTGACGGTCTGCATCCTGGCAGCGCTGATGTACCTGGTGAACTACACCAAGCTGGGCCGCGCCATGCGGGCCACCGCCGAGAACCCGCGCGTGGCCGGCCTGATGGGTGTGAAGCCCGACTTCATCATCTCCACCACCTTCGTCATCGGTGCCGCGCTCGCGGCCGTCGCCGGCCTGATGTGGGCGGCCAATTACGGCACGGTGCAGCACACCATGGGCTTCATGCCGGGCCTGAAGGCCTTCACGGCAGCTGTGCTGGGCGGCATCGGCAACCTCGCCGGGGCAGTGGTCGGCGGCCTGGTGCTGGGCCTGATCGAGTCCATCGGTGCGGGTTACCTGGGTGACCTGACCGGCGGCGTGCTGGGCAGCCACTACGCCGACATCTTCGCCTTCGTGGCCCTCATCCTCGTGCTGACGCTGCGGCCTTCCGGCCTGCTGGGCGAGCGCGTGGCCGACCGGGCTTGAGGAGACACAGCATGCAAACCAAGAAACTCGTCACCTTCCTCGCTGCGGCCATCGGCCTGCTGGTCGTGCCGTTGTTCGCACAGCAACTGGGCAACGGCCCGGTGCGCATCATCGACCTGGCGCTGCTCTACGTGCTGCTGGCGCTGGGCCTGAACATCGTCGTCGGCTACGCCGGCCTGCTGGACCTGGGCTATGTGGCCTTCTATGCGGTCGGCTCCTACATGTTCGCGTTGATGGCCAGCCCGCACCTCAGCGAGAACTTCGAGGCCTTCCAGGCCATGTTCCCCAACGGCCTGCACTCGCCGTTGTGGATCGTCATCCCGCTGGGTGCGGGCCTGGCGGCGCTGTTCGGCGTGCTGCTGGGCGCGCCGACGCTGAAGCTGCGCGGCGACTACCTGGCCATCGTCACGCTGGGCTTCGGCGAAATCATCCGCGTGTTCCTGAACAACCTGGAGCACCCGGTCAACGTGACCAACGGCCCGCGCGGCATCGGCCAGATCGACTCCTTCCAGCTGTTCGGCGTGGACCTGGGCAAGCCGCTGGAGGTGGCCGGCTACACGCTGCCCTCGGTGACGCTGTACTACTACCTGTTCCTGGCCCTGGTGGTCATCAGCGTGATCGTCTGCTATCGCCTCGAGCAGTCGCGCATCGGCCGCGCGTGGATGGCCATCCGCGAGGACGAGATCGCCGCCAAGGCCATGGGCATCAACACCCGCAACATGAAGCTGCTGGCCTTCGGCATGGGCGCCACCTTCGGCGGCGTGGCCGGTGCGATGTTCGCGAGCTTCCAGGGCTTCGTGTCGCCTGAGTCCTTCAGCCTGCAGGAGTCGGTGATGATCGTCGCGATGGTGGTGTTGGGCGGCATCGGCCACATCCCCGGCGTCATCCTCGGCGCGCTGATGCTGGCCGCGCTGCCCGAAGTGCTGCGCTACGTGGCCGGTGACATCCAGGCCATGACCGACGGCCGCATCGATGCCGCCATCCTGCGCCAGCTGCTCGTGGCACTGGCCATGATCATCATCATGCTGGTGCGCCCGCGTGGCCTGTGGCCGGCGCCGGAGCACGGCAAGGCCGCGCCCACGCCCGTGAAGTGAGAAGGGACGCAAGCACCATGAGCACCCAAGACAACATCGTCCTCAACGTCAGCGGCGCGTCCAAGCGCTTCGGCGGCGTGCAAGCCCTGTCCGACGTCGGCATCCAGATCCGGCGCGGCCAGGTCTACGGCCTCATCGGCCCCAACGGCGCCGGCAAGACCACCTTCTTCAACGTCATCACCGGCCTGTACACGCCCGACGGCGGCAGCTTCTCGCTGGGCGGCACGCCCTACAAGCCGCAGGCCGTGCACCAGGTGGCCCGCGCCGGCATCGCGCGCACCTTCCAGAACATCCGGCTGTTCGCCGACATGACGGCACTCGAGAACGTCATGGTGGGTCGCCATGTGCGCACCAAGTCCGGCCTGCTGGGCGCGGTGCTGCGCACGCCGGCGTTCAAGGCCGAGGAGGCCGCCATCAAGGCCCGCGCGCAGGAGCTGCTGGACTACGTCGGCATCGGCCAGTACGCCGAGTTCAAGGCCCGCACGCTGAGCTACGGCGATCAGCGCCGCCTGGAGATCGCCCGCGCGCTGGCGACCGACCCGCAACTAATCGCGCTAGACGAGCCCGCCGCCGGCATGAACGCGACCGAGAAGGTCGTGCTGCGCGAGCTGATCGACCGCATCCGCAAGGACGGCCGCACCATCCTGCTCATCGAGCACGACGTCAAGCTGGTCATGGGCCTGTGCGACCGCGTGACGGTGCTGGACTACGGCAAGCAGATCGCCGAAGGCACGCCGGCCGAGGTGCAGAGCAACGAGAAGGTGATCGAGGCCTACCTCGGCGCCGGCCACAAAACACACTGAGCACGCACATGGCAGAAGCAAAGCAAACCCTGCTCAAGGTCAGCGGCCTGAAGGTGGCCTACGGCGGCATCCAGGCCGTCAAGGGCGTCAACTTCGAGGTGCGCGAGGGCGAACTGGTGTCGCTGATCGGCGCCAACGGCGCCGGCAAGACGACGACGCTGAAGGCCGTCACCGGCCTGCAGCCGGTCGCCGCTGGCGATGTGAGCTACCTCGGCCAGTCCATCAAGGGCAAGGGCGCCTGGGACCTGGCCAAGCAGGGCCTGGTGATGGTGCCCGAGGGCCGCGGCACGTTCACGCGCATGACCATCGTCGAGAACCTGCAGATGGGCGCCTACAACCGCAACGACGGCGAGATCGAGTCCGACATGGACAAGGTCTTCACGCTGTTCCCGCGGCTGAAGGAACGCGCCAAGCAGCTGGCCGGCACGATGTCCGGCGGCGAGCAGCAGATGCTGGCCATGGGCCGCGCGCTGATGGCCCGCCCCAAGGTGCTGCTGCTGGACGAGCCGTCCATGGGCCTGTCGCCCATCATGGTGGACAAGATCTTCGAGGTCGTGAACGACATCCACCAGCAGGGTGTCACGGTGCTGCTCGTCGAGCAGAACGCCAGCCGCGCGCTGGAGCTGGCCAACCGCGGCTACGTGATGGAGTCCGGCGAGGTCACGATGGAAGGCGAGGGCAAGGCGCTGCTCAACGACCCGAAGGTTCGCGCTGCCTACCTGGGCGAGTGAGCGGCCCACCCCCGAGGCGCTCACGCGCCTCCACCTCAAGGGGCGCCGCCCGTGGCCTGGCAAAGCCAGCCACACGGCGGCCGCTTGAAGGACGCACGCCTGGCAACGCCAGGCGGTTTCCTTTGAAGATCAGCCCAGCGTGACGAGCTTGCTGCGCGCCCAGTCGTCGGCGACGCGGGCCGGTGTCGAGTCGGCCTTCTGCACGCGCTGCAGCAACTCCTCCACGCGCTCGGCGATCTTGCTGACCTCGGCCATCACGGCTGCTTCTTCGCCCTCACCACGGTACTCGCGTGCCACGCTGATGATGCCGCCGGCATTCACCAGGTAGTCGGGCAGGTAGCAGATGCCGCGCGCCTGCAGCGCGTCGCCATCGGCCGGCGTCGCCAGCTGGTTGTTGGCCGCGCCGGCAATCAGCTTGGCGCGCACGGCGGGCACCGTTTGCGCGTTCAGTGACGCGCCCAGGGCGCAGGGCGCCAGCACGTCGACATCGGCCGCCAGGATTTCGCCCACATGCACGGCCACGGCGCCGAACTGCGCCACCGCGCGCTCGACCTTGGCTGCGTCCACATCGGCCACCACCAGCTTGGCACCGGCCCGGTGCAGGAACTCGGCCAGGTGCCAGCCCACCGCGCCCAGGCCCTGCAGCGCGACGCGCACGCCGTCCAGCGAGCTGCGGCCCAGCACGAGGCGCACGCCGGCCTGGATGGACACGAACACGCCCCAGGCCGTCTTGGGGCTGGGGTCGCCGCCGAACGCGTCGTCACGCGGGATACCGCTGACGAAGGGCGTCACGGCCTGCAGGCCGCGCATGTCGGCGGTCGTCGTGCCGACGTCCTCGGCGGTGATGTAGGCGCCATTCAGCGACTGCACGGCGCGGCCGAAGGCGGCGAAGAGGGCGGGGCGGTCGAAGTCGCCCTGCGGCTTCAGGATGACGGCCTTGCCGCCGCCGAAGGGCAGGTCGGCCAGCGCGTTCTTCAGGCTCATGCCTTGCGACAGGCGCAGCGCGTCGTTGAGCGCGGCGGCTTCGGAGTCGTAGTGCCACAGGCGGCAGCCGCCGAAGGCGGGGCCGCGCGCGGTGCTGTGCACGGCGAGGATGGCCTTGAGGCCGGTGGCCGGGTCGGTGGCGAGCAGCACGCGCTCGTGGGCGGCCTGGTCGGGCAGGCCGAAGAGGGAGGAGGGGGTCATGACGATCAGGCGCTTTTGGCGCGGCAGTGAAAGAAGAACGGCCACGCTTTTGGCGTGGCCGCTGCCATTCTATGAACCCTCAGAACTTCAGCAGAAGTCGGCCCTCGTAGCGGCCCGACGCGAGCGCGGGCTGGCCGGCCGGGCCGGTCAGGTCGGCCGCCTGGCCCTTGGCACCCATCGCGGGAATGGCGTGCAGGAAGCCGAGGTCGCCGGCCGGGAACTCGACGCTGGTGGTCGGAAAGTCCGCCAGCCGCGCGCCCAGCTGCAGAAAGGGCGCGCCCTCGTTGACGACCAGCATGTCGCCCGCCGCTGACGGCAGCCGCAGCCAGCGCGGGTCGGCGAAGTAGCCGCCGGGCATCAAGTCGTGCACGCCCAGCACCGGGCCGCGCAGGCGGTTCTGCCACACCGGCTGCGGCCCGCGCGCCAGCGCGCGCACCGGGCTGGCGTCGGTCTGCGGGCGGTCAAACGTGATGCCGTGGTACAGCACCGGGCCCTGCAGCGGGTAGCCGTAGTCCAGCACCAGCATCCCGTCGTTGCGCAGCGTCCAGCGCAGGCGCTCCAGGCCGCCGGCGCCGGGCGCGTCCAGCCACGCGCCGTGGGCGTCGCTGCCCGTCGTCACGGCGATCGGCAGCGCCGGCACCGCGAAGCGCTCGGCCTCGAACGCGAGTTTCACGGCCACGACCGCGGGCGTGCGCCGCACGCCGGCCAGCCGCGTCACGCGCAGCCCCTGCACGGGCTGGGGCGGAAAGAGGTAGGTCTGCCCGTCGCGCGCCACGCGGGCGCTGTCGTAGGCGATCTGCCAGCGCTGCCCGTCGGCCGACAGCTCCAGCCGGAAGCCGGCCCAGCCGTCGGCCTCGGTGATGCCCAGATCGATGCTGGCGATGTTGGCCATCGTCGCGGTGGGGAACTCGTAGACGCCGTCGCCACGGCTGGCCGGCAGCTGCCAGCGGGGTTCGGCCGCCGACTTGGGCCGGGCGACGACCAGGCGCGGTCCGTTGGCCAGCGACTGCACCTGGCCGCCGCGGGCCAGCTCACGCAGCAGCCCGGTGCGTGCGTCGAAGCGGGCGGAGAACGCGCCGGCCTGCAGGCGGATGTCGTCGCCGTCGCGCGTGGCCGTGGGCGTGCCGGCGCGGGGTGCGTCCAGCCGCACGACGGGCTGGCCGGGCCTGGCCCAGACCCAGGTCCACAGCGCCTCGTCGCCGCGCGTTGCCGTCAGCCGCAGCGCGTCGGCGTGCTGCCAGGCCGTCGGCAGCGGCAGCTTCAGCTCGCCGGTGGCCTGCGGCGCCACGGCGGAGCCGGCCAGTTCCCCCTGGGCCAGCACCGCGGCCTGCTGCGTGTGGTCGCTGGCGTCGGCAAAGCGGATCCATTCCCAGCGCAGGCGCACGGCGCTCAGCGGTGTGAAGTCGAACGCGTTGTGGAGCTTGAGCACGCCATTGAACTGCGCGTCCAGCACCGGCGGGTCGATCTGCACCGGCGACCAGATCTCCTTCACGGTGAAGTAGCTGGGCTCCTGCTCGCCCCGCGGGCCGACGATGCCGTCGGGCGCATAGCTGCCGAACAGGTCCAGCCGCCCGCCCTGGTCGGTGCGCGCGATGCCTTCGTCGGCCAGGTTCCACAGGAAGCCGCCGGCGCCACGCGGCGAGGCCTTCATCGCGCGCCAGTAGTCGTCCAACCCCGCGCCCAGGCCGCCGTCGAACAGGCCGTGCAGGAACTCGGTGGGCAGCACCAGCGTGTCGCCGGCCAGGCGGCGCTGCAGGTCGGGGTAGCGGGGGTAGTGCTTGGTGTCGATGCCGCCGAACGCTTCCCATGGATGGATGACGGGCCGCGCCTGCGGGTCGTGGAGCGCGAAGTCGCCGTCCAGTTCGCGGTTCCAGCCGCCCTCGTTGCCGTTGCTCCAGAGCAGGATGCTGGGGTGGTTGACGTCGCGCTCCACCAGCGCGCGCACCAGCTTGCGGCCCACCTCGGTGCCGTGTGCCTGCTGCCAGCCGCTGAGCTCGTTGATGACGTACAGCCCCAGCTCGTCGGCCGCTTCCAGGAAGGCCTTCTCGGGCGCGTAGTGCGCCACGCGCATCGCGTTCATGTTCATGGACTTGATGAGGCGCGCGTCTTCATAGGCTTGCGCGCGCGACACGGCGCGGCCGGTGTCGGGGCGGAAGCTGTGGCGGTTGATGCCCTTGAGCATCAGCCGCTGGCCGTTCAGGAACAGCCCCTGGCCGGCGCGCACCTCGAAGGTCCGGAAACCGAAGCGCTCGGTGACGTGGTGCACGGCCCGCTCGCCCTCCATCAGCGTCAACTGCAGCTGGTAGAGGTGCGGCGTCTCGGCGGTCCACAGCAGCGGCTGTGGGATGCGTCCGGCGACGCGCACGCGGCCCGTGCCGCCTGCCGGCAGTGCCACGCCGATGGGCGCGCCCACCGGCGTGCCGTCGCGGGCCGTGACCTGGGCGACGACGCGTGTCACCGTGCGTGGCGCGCGCAGCGTCACGTCGGCCGTGAGCTCGCCGCTGGCCTGCGCGTGGATGGCCACGTGCGCGATGGACTGCGGCGGCGACGCCTCCAGCCAGACCGGCCGGTAGATGCCGCCGAACACCCAGTAGTCGCCGTGGCGCTCGGCGATGTCGGTGGCCGCATCGGCCGAGGCCTCGCTGACCTGCACCTCGAGGTCGTTGTCCTCGCCGGGCTTGAGCCAGCGCGTCACGTCATGGCTGAAGCGGTTGAAGCCGCCCTGGTGCACAGGGCCGACGACGTGGCCGTTGAGCTTCACGAGCGTGTCGGTCATCACCGCGTCGAACACGACGCGCACCGTGCGGCCCTGCCAGTCGGCCGGCACCGTGAAGCGGCGGTGGTAGGTGCCGGTGTCGGCCTGGCGCGGACCCTTGTCGTAGCCGTACTGGTAGCGGCCAAAGCCTTGCTGCTGCCAGTTGGATGGCACCTTGATGCGCGCCGCCTCGCCGGCGCGCATGCCGCCGTCGATGCGGAAGTCCCACTCCACCGCGTCGTCCGGCCCGGTGCCGGACAGCATCAGCGTCTGTGTGGTGGGCGCGGGCTGCGCGCCAGCCGCCGGCATGGCCAGCGCGCAGGCCAGCAGCAGCCCGGCCTGCAGCGGGCGGGCGAGTCGTCGAAGTTCCACGGCGGGCTCCCGGTGCCGGCGGCCTCGTGCCTGCCGGTGCCGGGGATGCTAGGCGCGAGCGGCTGTGCGTTCCGGTCAAGAAGGCGAGCGTTGAGGCGCCCGCGCGGCCCGCTCAGGGCCCCTGGAAACCGCCGCGGCGCAGCGTCAGCACCAGGGTGTCGCGCCAGCCCCGCTCGCCGGGTGTCAGCGGCTGGATGGGCGTGGTCTCGTGGATGACGCGCTCGTCGTCCAGCAGCAGCAGCGTCCAGGGCTGCGTCATCGTGAAGCGCTGGCCGGCCGGGCCGTGGGCCTCGAACACGCGGGACTCGCCGCCCTTGATCTCATGACGGCTCACCAGCAGCACGGCCACGAGGTCCACGCCGTCGCGGTGCGCGCCCTCGGGCGTGGGGCGGCCGATGCCGTCGCTGGTGTCGATGCGGAAGGGGTGGGCCTCGATGAACCAGGGCTGCTCGCCCTTCATCGCCGAGGCCACGCGGGCCAAGCCCAGCAGCAGCGCGTTCCACGCGGGCGAGGCCACCATCTCCTGCGCCAGCGGCACATACCAGCGCTGGATGCCGCCGTGCAGCGCGTTGTAGTCCAGCGGCTGCCAGTGGGCGCGGTGGGGCTGCAGTGTCAGCGTGTCGCCGTCGGCGACGAAGCAGCCGTGGCGGCGGAAGCGGTAGCGGCCGCCGTCCTTCAGGTAGCCATCGGGCGGCAGGTCGTCCCAACAGGGCTTGAGGGTGTCGAGGTCCGCCGCGGACACGCCCAGGGCGCCCAGCGCCTGCGGCGCGAGCACGACCTCGCCCTCACGTTTCAGCGCGCCGACGAGGTCGGCGGGGTCGGTCCACGGCGGTTCGAACATTTCTAAATCAGGTGCTTGTAGTTTCGACTCACATTCGCCCCAAGGCGAATATGACCCTTCACTGCAAACAGGGCGGCGCTACGCGCCGACATGTTTGTCTGCTTCAGAGGTGAAGGCGTCGGCGTAGAACTCGCCGTCCGGCAGCTGGCATTGCGCGACGAGATCCTTGTGTGCGGACTCCACCATGATGGGCGCACCGCAGGCGTAGACCTGGTGGCCGGACAGGTCCGGCAGGTCCTGCATGACGGCCTGGTGGACGAAGCCGGTGCGGCCCGCCCAGCCTGCGTCGGGCTCGGACAGCACCGGCACATAGCTCAGCGTGGGCCACTCGGCGGCCTGCTGGGCCACCCAGTCGCTCAGGTACAGGTCGGCCTGCTTGCGGGCGCCCCAGTACAGCACCATGGGGCGGGTGGAGCCGATGTGGCGGGCGCGCTCGATGATGGCCTTGATGGGCGCGAAGCCCGTGCCGCTGGCCAGCAGCACGATGGGCTTGGCGCTGTCCTCGCGCAGGAAGAAGCTGCCGAACGGGCCTTCCATGCGCAGGATGTCCTTCTCCTTGAGCGCACCGAACACGTGATCGGTGAACTTGCCGCCGGGCATGTGGCGGATGTGCAGCTCGATCTGGCCCGGCAGCGAGTGCGGCGCGTTGGCCATCGAGTAGCTGCGGCGAGCGCCGTCGCGCAGGATGAACTCGACGTACTGGCCGGCGCGGAACTGGAAGTTCTGGTTGGCGGCCAGCTGCATGGTCAGCACGGCGACATCGGGCGCGGGGCGCGTCATCGCCGCCACGCGCGTGGGCAGCTTCAGCACCGGGAACTCGCCAGCGCCGGGCACGGTGCGGGCTTCGAGCGTGCAGTCGGTCTGCGGGCGGGCGCAGCAGGTCAGCACGAAGCCGGCGGCCTCTTCCTCGGCCGACAGCGCCTTGGCCTGGTGGTTGCCGTGCACGACGCTGCCTTCCAGCAGCTTGCTCTTGCAGGAGCCGCAGGCGCCGTCCTTGCAGCCGTAGGGCAGGCCCACGCCGTTGCGGATGGCGGCGGCGAGCAGGGTGTCGTCGCCGTCGGTGGTGTAGACGCGGCCGGCGGGCTGGATGGTGATCTGGTAGGACATGGGCTCAGGAAAGCAAGCGGCCCCGCGCTGAAGTCCGGGGCCGTAGACTGCCTGCCATTTTGCCCGACCAGGACATGGCCCCACGCTCACGCCGTTCGCTGCCTCCCCGAGGGGGCGCGTCAGCGGTTTCGGGCGGCCGGGCACCGCTGACATGACCCCCCGACTCCTCATCATTGGCTGCGGCGACGTGGGCTTGCGCGTCGTCAAACAGCTGGCCGGCCGCTGGCGCGTGACGGCGCTGACGTCCACGCCGGCCCGTGCGGAGGGCCTGCGGGCTGCGGGCGTCGTGCCGCTGCTCGGCAACCTCGACGAGCCCGCCACGCTGGGCCGCCTGGCCGGCCTGGCCGACTGCGTGCTGCACCTGGCGCCCCCTGCGCGCGACGGCCACACCGACGAACGCACGCGGCATCTGCTCGCCGCGCTGGCGCGCCGCCCGCCGCGGGTGCTGGTGTACGGCAGCACCACGGGCGTTTACGGCGACTGCGGCGGCGCGCGCATTGACGAGACGCGGGCGCTGAACCCGATGACGGACCGCGCCGCCCGCCGCGTCGATGCCGAGGCGCAGCTGCGCGCCTTCGGCCGCCGCCACGGCACGCGCGTAAGCCTGCTACGCATCCCCGGCATCTACGCGCCCGACCGCGAGGGCGGCCATCCGCGCGAGCGGCTGGCGCGTGGCACACCGGTGCTGCGGCGCGAGGACGATGTGTTCACCAACCACATCCACGCCGACGACCTGGCTCGCGCCTGCGTGCTGGCGCTGCTGCGCGGCCTGCCGCAGCGGGCCGTCAACGTGTGCGACGACAGCCAGTTGCTGATGGGCGACTACTTCGATCTGGCTGCTGACCTGTCTGGCCTGCCGCGTCCCGCGCGCATCACGCGCGCCGAGGCCGCCGAGCGCATGGGGCCAATGGCGCTGAGCTTCTGGAGCGAGTCACGCCGCATTGCCAACGGCCGGCTCAAGCGCGAACTGCGGCTGGCGCTGCGCCACCCGACGCCGGCCGACGGGCTTTAACGACGGCGCGACGAGCGCCAGTGGCGGATCAGCAGCCACGCGCCCAGCATGCCGCCCAGGTGGGCGAAGTGGGCGATGCCGCTGGCGCGGCTGAAGCCCAACACCAGTTCCAGCCCGCCGAAGATCGCGACGAAGTACTTGGCCTTCATCGGGATGGGCGGGATCAGCGGCACGATGATGCGGTTGGGGAACAGCATGCCGAAAGACAGCAGCAGCCCGAAGATCGCACCCGAGGCGCCGACCGTGGGGGCGTTGGTGCCGATGGCCCAGGTGAACGCCAGTTGAATGGCAGCGGCGCTCAGCGTGCTGGCCAGCAGGATCTGCGTGTAGCGGCGAGCGCCCCAGACGCGTTCCAACTCGCCGCCAAACATCCACAGGCCCAGCATGTTGAACAGCAGGTGCATGAAGTCGCCGTGCAGGAAGGCATAGCTCAGCGGCTGCCAGGGCAGGAAGGCGCCGGATTGCAGCGGCCACAGCTCGAACCAGAAGGCCAGCGATGGGAACAGGACGAAGAAGCAGAAGACACCGACGCAAGCCAGGATGAAGGCTTTGGTGACCGGAGGCAGCGGAGGCATGGAGTCGCGGCAGGGCGCCGGGGAGGGCGCGTCGCAATCGGGAGGGCCGATGCTTACCGCTTGAGTGTATGCCAGGGGTGCTGGCGCGCCGTTTCGTCTGGTGCCCGGGGCCGGACTCGAACCGGCACACCTTGCGGCGGGGGATTTTGAGTCCCCTGCGTCTACCGATTTCGCCACCCGGGCCCGTCGGAAACTGCGATCTCGCCATTGCAGCGAGGGGCGCATTATGCACTCGTTGAGGCTGGGTCTCGGGCTCGCTGCCACAATCGCCGCCATGAGTTACCCGACCCTCGAAGACGTCATCGGCAAGACGCCGCTCGTGCGCCTGCAGCGCCTGCCCGGCGCCGACACGCGCGGCAACGTGATCCTGGCCAAGCTGGAGGGCAACAACCCGGCCGGCTCCGTGAAGGACCGCCCGGCCATCAGCATGATCAAGCGCGCCGAGGAGCGCGGCGAGATCAAGCCCGGCGACACGCTGATCGAGGCCACCTCCGGCAACACCGGCATCGCGCTGGCCATGGCCGCGGCCATCCGCGGCTACCGCATGGTGCTGATCATGCCGGAGGACCTGTCCATCGAACGCGCGCAGACGATGAAGGCGTTTGGCGCCGAACTCATCCTGACGCCCAAGACCGGCGGCATGGAGTACGCCCGCGACCTGGCCGAGCAGATGGCCCGCGAAGGCAAGGGGCGCGTGCTGGATCAGTTCGCTAACGCCGACAACCCGCGTGTGCATTACGAAACCACCGGCCCCGAGCTGTGGGCCGACACGGGCGGGCGCATCACGCACTTCGTCAGCGCGATGGGCACGACTGGCACCATCACCGGCACGTCGCGCTTCCTGAAGGAGAAGAACCCGGCCATGCGCATCGTCGGCGCGCAGCCCGCCGAGGGCTCGCGCATCCCTGGCATCCGCAAGTGGCCCGAGGCCTACCTGCCCAAGATCTACGACCCGAAGGGCGTGGACGAGTTGGTGCTGGTGAGCCAGGCCGACGCCGAGGACATGGCCCGCCGCCTGGCACGTGAGGAGGGACTGTTTGCCGGCATCTCGGCGGCGGGGGCGTGCTGGGTGGCGCTGCAGATCGCCAAGCAGGTCGAGAACGCGACCATCGCGTTCATCGTCTGCGACCGCGGCGACCGCTATCTCTCCACCGGCGTGTTTCCGGCGTGAGCATGCAGGCGCCGCGCTTTTGCGCCGACTGCGCGACGCCGCTGGCCGCGATCACGCTGGCCGAGGACGGCGGCGACAAGACGCGGCTGCGCTGCCCGGCCTGCGGCTGGACGCACTGGAACAACCCGACGCCGGTGCTGGCCGCCGTCATCGAATGCACGGACCGCGAGGGCCAGGTCTTGCTGGCGCGCAATGCCGCCTGGCCGGGGCGCTTCTTCGGCCTCATCACCGGCTTCATGGAGGCGGGTGAGACGCCGGAAGACGGCATCCGCCGCGAGATCGCGGAGGAAACGTCGCTGCAGGTCGACCGCCTGCAGCTGCTGGGCGTCTGGGACTTCCAGCGCATGAACCAGGTCATCATTGCCTACCACGCGGCCGCCCGCGGCGAGATCCGGCTGTCGCCCGAGCTGGCGGAGTACAAGCTGATCGCGCCGGAGAAAGTGCTGTGCTGGCCGCAGGGCACGGGCCAGGCGCTGGCCACCTGGCTGCGCTCGCGCGGCATCGAGCCGCAGTGGATGGACCTCAAGCGAGAATGACGAGATGGACGTTCAACGCGAGATCGACACCCGGGGGCTGAATTGCCCGCTGCCCATCCTGAAGGCCAAGAAGGCGCTGGCGGAAATGCACAGCGGCGAGCTGTTGAAGGTCGTCGCGACTGACCCCGGCTCCTTGCGCGACTTCCAGGCCTTTGCGCGTCAGACGGGCAATGAACTCGTGCAGCAGGAGACGGCTGGCGCCGAGTTCATCCACGTGCTGCGGCGGCGCTGAAGCAGCGCCCGCAGCGGGGCTGACTTCCTCAGAGTGCGAGGCCCTGCAGGAATTCCTTGAACCCCGGGCCCAGCTGCGCGTGGGCCAATGCGAGTTCGACGTTGGCCTGCAGGAAGCCTTCCTTGCTGCCGCAGTCGTAGCGCTTGCCTTCGTAGCGGTAGGCGAACACCTTTTCGCGGCGCAGCAGGCCGGCGATGCCGTCGGTCAGCTGGATCTCGCCGCCCACGCCTCGCGGCTGGTTGGCGATCTCGTGGAAAACGCCAGGCGTCAGGATGTAGCGGCCAGCGACGCCCAGGCGCGACGGCGCGTCTTCCGGCGCGGGCTTCTCGACGATGCGGTTCACGTCCACGAGCTTGTCGTTGACCTGAATGCCCGCCACGATGCCGTAGCGGCGCGTGTGCTCGGCCGGCACCTCCTGCACGGCCAGGATGGAGGCGCGCCAGTCGGCGAACTGCTCCACCATCTGCTTCAGGATGCCGCGGCCGGGCTGCGGGCCCACCATCAGGTCGTCGGCCAGCAGCACGGCGAAGGGCTCGTTGCCCACCAGCCGCTGGCCACACAGCACGGCGTGGCCCAGGCCCAGCGCCTGCGCCTGGCGCACGTAGATGCATTCCATGTCGTTGGGTTTGACGCTGCGCACCACGTCCAGCAGCTCCTGCTTGCCGGCGTTCTCCAGCGCCACCTCGAGCTCGAAGGTCATGTCGAAATGGTCTTCGATGGGGCGCTTGTGGCGGCCGGTCACGAAGATCATCTCGCGCACGCCGGCCTCGTAGGCTTCCTCGACCGCGTACTGGATCAGCGGCTTGTCGACGACCGGCAGCATCTCCTTGGGTTGGGCCTTGGTGGCCGGCAGGAAGCGAGTGCCCAGCCCGGCGACCGGAAAGATGGCTTTGGTGATCGGCGAACGGGGCAGGGAGGCCATGGGTACACTGTTTTCAGATGAGGGCGCCGGGATTCTGTCATGCGACATGTGACGGTTTTGACCCTCGAGTTGGGCACAACAAGCAATGACCGTTCTGATCCTGGAGCCGCTGGAGGCCGATGTCGTGCAGTGGCTGGCCGAGCGGCACGACGCGCGTTTCGCGCCCGAGCTCGTCGGCGACCACGAGGCGCTGGCCGATGCGCTGCAACACGCGCGGGCGCTGGTGGCGCCGCCGGGCGTGCGGGTCGATGCGGAGTTGCTGCACGGGGCCCGGGTGCTGCGCGCCATCGGCCGCGCCAGTGGTGGTGCCGAGAACATCGACATGGAGGCCTGCCGCAAGGCGGGCGTGGAGGTGGTGCGCTCACAGGCATCCACGGCCAGCGCCGAGGCGGAGTTCGTGATCGGCGCGCTGCTCAGCCTGCTCAGGCGCCTGCCGGTGGAAGGCAGCGATGGCCTGCGGGTCGGCCGTGAATTGGGCTGTGCCACGGTGGGTCTGCTGGGCCTGACGCCGACGGCCCAGGTGTTGACGCAGCTGCTGCAGGCCTTCGGCACGCGGGTGATCGGCTACGACCCGGCGGCCCATCCCAGTGATTCGACCTGGCTGCGCTGGGGCATCGAGGCGGTCAGCCTCAGCGAGCTGATGGAGCAGAGCGACGGCCTGGTGTTGCTGCTGCCGTACTTCGAGCGCTTCCGTGGCCTGGTGGGCGAGCGGCAGTTGGAGATCGCCAAGCCCGAGCAGGTGCTGGTGGGCGTGAGCCAGTCCAGCCTCGTCAACGAGGTGGCGCTGATGCAGGCGCTGCGCAGCGGGCGCTTGCGGGCCGCGTGGTTCGACAGCCTGGAACCGGGCTGGCTGGAGGGCGGGCGGCCATTGAATGGGCTGGCCAACCTGCAGGTCACGCCGCGCGTGGCCGGCACGACGCGCGAGTCGCGCGTGCGTGCGGCTTGGGCCGTGGCCCGGGCCATCGACGAGCTGCTGATGCCGCCACGCAGCCGCACGGCGGCGGCACCGCCGCCGGCGGTGGACTACTACCGCGCTTAGGCCGGCAGCCGGGCCAGCTGCTCGCGCAGGCGGGCGACGGTTTCCTTGAAGCCGGCCACGCGAGCGCGCTCCTGCTCCACAACGGCGGCGGGCGCGCGGGCGACGAAGCTCTCGTTGCCGAGCTTGGCCTCGGCCTTGGTGATCTCGCCTTCCAGGCGCGTGGCCTCCTTGGTCAGGCGGGCGCGCTCGGCCTCGACGTCGATCTCCACCTTCAGCGCCAGCTTGGCCGCGCCATGCACCAGCACGGGTGCCGTGGCGCTCTGCTTCGTGAACTCAGCCTCGTCGGCGATGAGCTCGACGCTGCTCAGCTTGGCCAGCACCTTCAGCACGGCGGCGGCTTCGGACAGGAAGGACAGGTCGCCGCCCACCAGCAGCGGCACGCGCTCGGCCGGGCTCAGCGCCATCTCGCTGCGCAGGCTGCGCGTGGTGCCGACGACTTCCTTCAGCTGCGCCATCCAGGCGTCGGCCGCCGCGTCGATGCGCTCGGGCTGGGCGACGGGGTAGGGCGCCTGGCCGAGGTAGTCCACGGTCTTGCGGGCGGCCACCGGCGCCACGGTCTGCCACAGCTCTTCGGTGATGAAGGGGGCAATCGGGTGCAGCAGGCGCAGCGTCGTCTCCAGCACGCGGATCAGCGTGCGGCGCGTGGCGCGCTGCTGCGCCTCATCGCCGGTCTGGATCTGCACCTTGGCGATTTCCAGGTACCAGTCGCAGTACTCGTCCCAGACGAAGCTGTAGATGCTGTTGGCGACGTTGTCCAGGCGGTACTCGGCAAAGCCCTGGGCCACCGCGGCTTCCACGCGCTGCAGCTCGCTGACGATCCAGCGGTCGGCCTGGCTGAACTTGTTGTAGCCCGGCGGGCAGTGGCCTTGCGCTTCGGTCAGGCCGCAGTCCTGGCCCTGGGTGTTCATCAGCACGAAGCGCGTCGCGTTCCAGAGCTTGTTGCAGAAGTTGCGGTAGCCCTCGCAGCGCTTGGTGTCGAAGTTGATGTTGCGGCCGAGGGACGCGTAGCTGGCCATGGTGAAGCGCAGCGCGTCGGCGCCGTAGGCCGGCATGCCTTCCGGGAACTCCTTCTTCACGCGGGCGGCCACCTTGGGTGCCGTCTCGGGCTTGCGCAGGCCGACGGTGGACTTCGCCGTCAGCGTGTCCAGGTCGCAGCCCTGGATCAGGTCGACCGGGTCCAGCACATTGCCTTCGGACTTGCTCATCTTCTGGCCCTGCGAGTCGCGCACCAGGCCGTGGATGTAGACGTCCTTGAACGGCACCTTGCCGGTGAAGTGGGTCGTCATCATGATCATCCGGGCGACCCAGAAGAAGATGATGTCGTAGCCCGTGACGAGCACCGACGACGGCAGGAACAGCTCCTGCTCCAGCGTCTTCTCGGGCCAGCCGAGCGTGGAGAAGGGCACCAGCGCGGACGAGTACCAGGTGTCCAGCACGTCCGGATCGCGGGTGAGTTCACCGGTGTAGCCGGCGGCGGTGGCCTTGGCGCGCGCCTCGTCCTCGCTGCGCGCGACGAACAGCTCGCCGCCCGTGCCGTACCAGGCCGGGATCTGGTGGCCCCACCACAGCTGGCGCGAGATGCACCAGTCCTGCAGGTTGCCCATCCAGTGGTTGTAGGTGTTGACCCACTGCTCAGGGTGGAACTTGACCGCGCCGGTGTCGACGGCGGCAATTGCCTTGTCGGCGATGCTGGTGCCATCGGCGCCGGGCTTGGTGACGGCGACGAACCACTGGTCGGTCAGCATGGGCTCGATGACCTGGCCGGTGCGCTCGCAGCGCGGCACCTGCAGCTTGTGCTTCTTGATCTCGACCATCAGGCCCAGGGCCTCCAGGTCGGCGACGATCTTCTTGCGGGCGACGAAGCGGTCCAGCCCGCGGTAGGCCTCGGGGGCTTGATCGTTGATCCGAGCCTGCAGGTCCAGCACCGAGATCATCGGCAGCTTATGGCGCTGGCCGACGGCGTAGTCGTTGGTGTCGTGCGCCGGCGTGACCTTGACGACGCCGGTGCCGAACTCGCGGTCCACGTAGTCGTCGGCGATGACCGGGATCTCGCGGTCCGTCAGCGGCAGCTTGACGAGCTTGCCGATCAGCGCGGCATAGCGTTCGTCCTCGGGGTGGACCATGACGGCCACGTCGCCCAGCATCGTTTCCGGTCGGGTCGTCGCGACGACCAGCGAGCCTGAGCCGTCGGCCAGTGGGTAGCGGATATGCCACAGCGAGCCGTCCTCCTCTTCGGAGGCCACTTCCAGGTCCGACACGGCGGACTGCAGGATGGGGTCCCAGCTCACCAGGCGCTTGCCACGGTAGATCAGGCCTTCCTCGAACAGGCGCACGAAGGTCTCGACGACGACGCTCGAGAGCTTTTCGTCCATCGTGAAGTACTCGTGGCCCCAGCTCACCGAGTCGCCCAGGCGGCGCATCTGGCTGGTGATGGTGTTGCCGGACTCCTGCTTCCAGTCCCACACGCGGGCGACGAAGTTCTTGCGGCCGAGATCGTGGCGGCTCTGGCCGGCGGCCTGCAGCTGGCGCTCGACGACGATCTGCGTGGCGATGCCGGCGTGGTCGGTGCCCGGAACCCACAGCGTGTTGTGGCCCAGCATGCGGTGGTAGCGCGTCAGCGAGTCCATCACCGTCTGGTTGAAGGCGTGGCCCATGTGCAGCGTGCCCGTCACGTTGGGCGGCGGCAGCTGGATGCTGAACGAGGGCTTGGCCGGGTCCAGGGTCGGCGCGTACAGGCCGGCAGATTCCCACTTCGGGCCCCAATGGGCTTCCAGGGCGGCGGGTTCGAAGGACTTGGCGAGTTCGGTCACGGGCAGGTCTCGGCTGGCGCGCCGCGCGGCGTGCGCGGTGCATGTCTCAGGGGAGGGGAGCCGACGATTTTAAGGGTCGCCCCCGATACAAAACGAAACCCGGCGATACCCCGGCGAGATGTGCCGCGCGGGCCCGAACGCAATCATGACGACCACTCCCACCCTCCCGTGCATCGCCATGAACTTCCTCCGCCGCTGGCAGGCCCAGCGAGAGTTTCGCCACCACTTCGGGCAGGGCCACCGGCTGGGCCGCCACGGCGACGGCTTCGCCCACCTGCTGATGGCCCGCCTGGGCGCGCGTCTCGCGCTGGACGAAGAGCAGACACGCCGGTTGGGCGCCTGGCTGGCGCAGCTGCAGCAGCAGCGTGATGCGTTCCGGCAGCTGGTGCAAGGCCCCGAGCTGGCCGGCTTCCTGGCCCATGAGCAGTTCCCGCGCGAGGCAGCGGCGCAGCTGGTCGACGCGCGGCTGGCGGCACTGGGCGCGGCCGGGCCCGGCCTGGTCAACGCGTTCGCGGAGTTCTTCGAATCGCTCAACGGCGCGCAGCGCCAGGCCCTGCGCAGCACGCTGGGGCCGGCGAGGAGCGCCCGCGCATGAGCGGCACGAACGCCATCGCGGCGCCGCAGCGCTGGCTGCCGCACATCGACCGCAACCGCTGCGAGGGCGCGGGTGATTGCGTCGTGGCCTGTCCGCAGGGCGTGCTGGCGCTGGGCACGCTGGGCCTGTTCGATCGCCGCGCGCTCAGCCTGAGCGGCCAGCTGCGCGGCTGGGCGCACGACTGGCGCCAGGCCTTCGCCGTCCAGCCGCAGGACTGCCATGCCTGTGGCCGCTGCGTCGGCGCCTGCCCCGAGCGCGCGATCACGCTGGTGGCGGCCGACACGAATAATCCGGCCCATGCACCGATTGCTGCTGATTGATGACGATGAGGCGCTGGCCGGGCCGCTGCGGCAGTACCTGGCTCGCTTCGACTTCCAGCTGGAGGCCGTGACGCGGCCCAGCGCCGCGCAGGCCCGGCTGGCCGACGAGCGCTTCGATGCGCTCATCCTGGACGGCATGCTGCCCGAGATGGACGGCTTCGAGTTCTGCAAGCGGTTGCGCGCCGGCGCCGACGCTTGGCGCGACATCCCCATCCTGATGCTGACCGCCCGCGGCGACCTGACCGACCGCGTCGTTGGCCTGGAGCTGGGCGCTGACGATTACCTGCCCAAGCCCTTCGAGCCGCGCGAGCTGGCGGCGCGGCTGCAGACCATCCTGCGCCGCACGCGCCTGGCGGCGCCGGTGGCGCCGGCCCCACCGGCATCGGCCAGCAAGCTGTGCTTCGACGGCCTGGAGATCGACACGACGCGCCGCGAGGTGCGCGGCGCGAGCGGCCTTGTCGAGCTGACCGGCACCGAGTACGAACTGCTGCTGATGCTGGCCCGCGAGCCCGGCCGCGTCTTCTCGCGCGACGACATCCTGAACCGCCTGCGTGGCCAGGAGGCGGAGCTCTACACGCGGGCCGTGGACATCCTCGTGAGCCGGCTGCGCCGCAAGCTGGAGCCGCTGGCGGCGCTGAAGACGCTGCGCAATGCCGGCTACTGCTTTGCGCTGCCGGCGCGCGCCAGGGGCGCCGGAGCGATGACGTGAAGCCGCACCCCTACGACCACCGCTGGCGCGAGCGCTGCGACCGCATGAAGGCCAAGCGCGCGCGGCGCATGAACCGCGACTGGGAATACCGCTGGCGCGTGCGGCACCGGTGGCACCAGCGCTGGCACCACCAGCACAGGCGCTTCAACCATTCCCTGGGCGCACGCTTGATCGCCGTGTTCATCGTGCTGGCCTGCGCGAGTAGCGCCATCCTGTGGTGGTCGGAGGACAGCGCGGCCGGCCTGCTCTGGGCCGTGCCGGCGCTGCTGCTCGTCACGGGCCTGGCCTTCGGTGCCATCCGCCACATGGTGCAGCCGCTGCACGCGCTGGCCCTGGGGGCCGAGGCCTTCCGGCGCGGCGAGTTCTCGCACCGCGTGCCCGTCATCCATGGTGACGAGATCGGCGACCTGGCGCGGCGCTTCAACCAGATGGCCGCCGACATCCAGGCCATGCTGGACGGCAAGCGGGCGCTGCTGCTGGCGCTGAGCCACGAGTTGCGCAGCCCGCTGACGCGGGCCCGGCTGCATGCCGAGATGGTGGATGAGGGCAGCTCGCGGGACGCCTTGCTGGACGAGTTGGCGCAGATGCGCGACCTCATCAGCGCGCTGCTGGAGAGCGAGCGGCTGGGCGTGGGGCACCGCGCGCTGTCGCTGGCGGACTGCGACCTGGCGGCGCTGGCGCGCGAGCAGGCCCAGCCGGGTGTGGCCCTGCACATCGAGGCTGGCCTGCCGCGGCTGAAGCTGGACGGCCTGCGCATGCAGCTGTGCCTGCGCAACCTCGTGCAGAACGCGCTGCGCCACAACGATGCCGCGCTGGGCGAGGTGCAGCTGACGCTGGCCCGCGCGGGCGACGGCGTGCGCCTGACGGTGCGCGATTTCGGGCCTGGCGTGCCGCCGGAGTCGCTGGCGCAGCTGGGCCAGCCCTTCTACCGGCCGGATGCGGCCCGCAGCCGCCACGGCGGCGGCGTGGGGCTGGGGCTGTGCCTGTGCCGGCTGGTGGCCGAGGCGCACGGCAGCCGGCTGGAGTTGCGCAACGTCGGGCCCGGTTTCGAGGCGGCGCTGACGCTGCGCTGATGGTGCCCGCCGGGGGCGGTCACATGAACAAGTGTTCGCCCGCGTTTTGGCTGAGCCGAAACGCGGGCATCGCGCTACGCGCTCGGTGCCCGCTTGCGGCGGTCACATGAACAAATGTTCGCCCGCGTTCTCTCCGCCCAGGATCACGTAGTTCACCTTCTTCAGGTCGGTTAATTGCGTGCCGCCGGCATAGGAGATAGAGCTCTGCAGGTCTTCCTGCATCTCGCGCAGCGTGTCAGCGAAGCGGCCCTTGACCGGCTCCAGGATGCGCTTGCCTTCCACGTGCCGGTACTCGCCCTTGTTGAAGTCGCTGGCCGAGCCGTAGTACTCCTTGTAGCGCTTGCCGTCGACCTCCACCGTCTGGCCTGGGGACTCCTCGTGGCCGGCGAACAGCGAGCCGATCATCACCATGCTGGCGCCGAAGCGCACGCTCTTGGCGATGTCGCCGTGATGGCGGATGCCGCCATCGGCCACGATGGGCTTGGTGGCGACGCGGGCGCACCACTTCAGCGCCGACAGCTGCCAGCCGCCCGTGCCGAAGCCGGTCTTCAGCCGCGTGATGCAGACCTTGCCCGGGCCCACGCCCACCTTGGTGGCGTCGGCGCCCCAGTTTTCCAGGTCGATGACGCCCTCCGGCGTGCCGACGTTGCCGGCGATGACGAAGGTGTCGGGCAGGCGCTGCTTGATGTGGGCAATCATGCGCTGCACGCTCTCGGCATGGCCGTGGGCGATGTCGATGGTCAGGTAGTCGGCGCCCACGCCTTCAGCGGCAAGCTGGTCCACCAGCGCGTAGTCGGCCGGCTTCACGCCCACGCTCAGGGACACGATCAGGCCCTTGCCACGCATGTCGCGGGCGTAGGCCAGGCTGTCCAGGTCAAAGCGGTGCATCACGTAGAAGTGGCCACTGCGGGCCAGCAGTTCCGTGATGGGCTCGTCCACCACCGTCTTCATGTTGGCCGGCACGACCGGCAGCTTGAAGCGGTGCGGGCCGAACTGCACCGAGGTGTCGCAGTCGGCACGGCTGTCCACGCGGCACTTGCGCGGCAGCAGCAGGATGTTGTCGTAGTCGAAGATTTCCATGTTCAAGATCGCAAAGCGGCGTGCGTTGAGGCAGTGCACGACCTGGGCTGCGAGCAGCTTGACTTGCTTCGGCAAGAGGGCGGGCGCCCTCGACGGCCGGGGAGGCCGTCGCGTCGCAGGCTCACTTCGCTGGCGAAGTTAAGGCGCGACGCGCCGGGCCGAAGACAAAATTTGGGCCCGGTGATTGATTCTACGCAGTCTCAGTGGCTGAAGAAGCGGCGGTGGATGCGCCGCGTCGTCCACCAGACGCCCGCCAGCACGAACGGGATGGCCGCGCCCGCTGCGAGCTCCGGCGCCACCGGCAGCCAGCCCTCGGCCTTCAGTGCCTTGAAGAAGTACAGCAGCAGGCTGACGACGTAGTAGGTGATGGCCGCGAGCGACAGCCCCTCCACCGTTGCCTGCATGCGCAGCTGGGTGCGCTGGCCATCGCCCAACTGGGCCAGCAACTGCTGGTTCTGCGCCTCGGTCGCGATATCCACGCGCGTGCGCAGCAGCGCGCTCGCCCGCGAGATGCGCTGCGACAGGCTGGCCAGCCGCTGCGCCGTGGCGCTGACGGTCGCGATGGCGGGTGACAGCCGGCGCTGCATGAACTCGCCCAGCGTCTGCGTGCCCGCCACCTTGCCCTCGTGCAGCTCGGCCAGGCGCGTCTCGACGATGGCGTGGTAGGCCTGCGTGGCACTGAAGCGGTATTGGTGCTCGGCGGTCGCGTGTTCCACGCGCGCGGCAGTGGAGATCAGGTCGTCCAGCAGTTCGGCCTCGGACGCGGCGTGCGCCTGCAGCCGCGCGGTGATGGCGGCCAGCGTGGCCTCCACCTCGGCCAGCGTGCCGCCCAGTGACTTGGCTGCCGGCAGGCCGCGCAGCGCCATCAGCCGGTAGGTCTCCAGTTCCAGAAGGCGCTGGCAGATGCGGCCGGCCCGCGTCTCGGGCGTGCCGGGCTCGGCCAGCACCACGAGGTGCTCGAAGCCGGTGCCGCGCAGCTGGAAGTCGGTCACCACCAGCGAATGTCCGCCCATGGTGGAGGCGACGACCGCGTGCGCACCGAACCAGGCCTGCGCCTCGGCCAGTGCGCTGGGCGCGAAGGTCAGCGCCCGCTCGATCATCACCAGCTTGATGGCCGCGAATGTGCGGCCCGGGATGCGAGCCAGCCACTCGGGCGCCACGCGCAGGGGCAGGGCGTCCAGCGTCTGCGCGCCGGGCTCGGCGTCGGCCGGCAGGGGCTGGACGACGGCGTAGCGCGTGAACTCTGCGTGGCGCTCCCACTTCAGCGAGAAGTCGCCGCAGCGCAGGCGCAGGAAGTTGGCGGCCAGCGCCTCCTCGGGCAGGGCCTGCTGGCCGGGCAGGCGGCGCAGGTGGGCATGCTCGTCGGCACCGCTGATGCCGGCGTTGAGCACGGCCACGTTGACGATGACGGCCGGCAGCCGGATGCGCGCCGGTGGCCGGGCGTGCACTTCGTTGTGCAGCGTCAGGCGCAGCGCGTCGTCGGGAGGAAGCAGGCGGTCTTCGTTCATGGCCCCAGGCTAGTGCGTAGAGAGCGCCCCACTTTGGCTCGATAAAATTTCAGGCTTCGTACATCAGCAGGGCGTCCTCCTCATGCAAGCATCATTCCCGCCGGTCGTCATCTCCGGCACCGGCCTGTACCGCCCGCCGCACGTCATCACCAATGCCGAGCTGGTCGAGGCCTTCAATGCCTACGCCGACCGCCAGAACGCGCTGCACGCCGACGCGATCGCGGCCGGCACGCGGCCGGCCATGACGCATTCCAGCGTCGAGTTCATCGAGAAGGCCTCGGGCATCAAGCAGCGCTACGTCATCGAGAAGGACGGCGTGCTGGACCCGGCGCGCATGTACCCGCGCTTCGCGCCGCGCGGCGACAGCGAGATCTCGCTGATGGCCGAGATCGCCGTCGACGCGGCGAAGCAGGCCCTCGCGCAGGCGGGCAAGACCGGTGCCGACATCGACGCTGTGCTGTGCTCCAGCGCCAACATGCAGCGTGCCTACCCGGCCATGGCCGTCGAGATCCAGCAGGCGCTGGGCGCGGGCGGCTACGGTTTCGACATGAACGTGGCCTGCTCGTCGGCCACCTTCGCGCTGGAGCAGGCCTTCAACGCCGTGCGTACCGGCTCTGCCAAGTGCGTGCTGGTGGTGAACCCCGAGATCACGTCGGCCCACCTGGAATGGCGCGACCGCGACTGCCACTTCATCTTCGGCGACGTCTGCACGGCGCTCATCGTCGAGCGGGCCGACACCGCCACCGGCCCGGACCAGTGGGAAATTCTCGGCACGCAGCTGGCCACGCAGTTCAGCAGCAACATCCGCAACAACTTCGGCTTCATGAACCGCGCCGAGGACCGCGACCCCGACGCGCGTGACCTGACCTTCTACCAAGAGGGTCGCAAGGTCTTCAAGGAAGTGGTGCCGATGGCAGCGGCCCACATCGAGACCCACCTGGGCAAGCTGGACCTGGCCCCGCCCCAGGTGCGCCGCTACTGGCTGCACCAGGCCAACCAGGGCATGAACCAGCTGGTCATCAAGAAGCTGGTGGGCGCCGATGCCGGCAGCGAGATCGCACCGCTGATCCTGGACGAGTACGCCAACACCGCGTCGGCGGGCTCCATCATCGCCTTCCACCACCACCGCGCCGACCTGCAGGCCGGCGATGCGGGCGTGATCTGCTCCTTCGGCGCCGGCTACTCCATCGGCAGCGTCGTCGTCAGAAAGCGCTGAGCGCGGCTCAGCCGGGCAGCTTGAAGCGCGTCACCAGCTCGGCCAGCCGGGCGGACTGCTCCTTCAGGCTTTCGGCCGCCGCAGCGCTCTGTTCCACCAGCGCTGCGTTCTGCTGCGTCATCTGGTCCAGCAGCGTGACGGCCGAGCCCACCTGCTCGATGCCGTCGCTCTGGGAGCTGCTGGCATCGCTGATCTCCGCGATCAGCGCGCTGACCTTGTTGACCTCGTCAACGATGCTGCGCACCGTTTCACCGGCGTGATCGACCTGGGCCGTACCGGCCTCCACGCGTGACACGCTGCTGCCGATCAGGTCCTTGATCTCGTGCGCGGCCGTGGCCGACCGCTGCGCCAGCGCGCGCACCTCCGACGCCACGACCGCGAAGCCCCGACCCTGTTCGCCGGCTCGTGCCGCCTCGACGGCCGCGTTGAGCGCGAGGATGTTGGTCTGGAAGGCAATGCCGTCGATGACGCCGATGATGTCGGCGATGCGGCGGGAACTGGTGGCAATGTCGCCCATCGTGGCAATCACCTCGCTGACCGCCTCGCCGCCGCGCTGCGCAACCAAGGCGGCTGACTGCGCCATCTCGCTGGCGCGGTGGGCGATCTGGGCGTTGTTGCGCACCGTCGTCGTCAGCTCTTCCATCGCCGATGCTGTCTGCTCCAGGCTGCTGGCCTGCTCTTCCGTGCGCTGGCTCAGGCTGGTGTTACCGACAGCGATCTCGGCGGAGCCGGTCGCGATGGAATCTGCGCTGGCGCGCACCTGACCGACGATGTGGGCCAGGCCCATGCCCATCTGTTCCAGCGCAGTGAGCAGTTGGCCGGTTTCATCACGGTCGTGGCCTTCGATGTGGCGGCTCAGGTCGCCCGCCGCGACGCGTTGCATATGGCGAACGGCCCGGTGCAGCGGCAGCGAGATGCTGCGAGCCGTCGCGATGTTCAGGCCCAGCAGCAGGGCAGCGCCCACCAGCGTGGCACCGATGAGCAGTCGCTTGGCGCGCGTTGCCGCGGCGTCGGCATCCGCTTCGCTGGCGCGGGCGTAGGCAGCGATCAGGTCGCTGAGCTCGCCCATCTCCTGCTCCAGCGCCTTGAAGGCTGCCTGGAAGGCCGGCAGCTTGGCTTCGGCGGCAGGCAGTTCGCGGCCGGCCAGCGCGATGACTTCATTGCCGCTGCTGATGTAGGCCGCCAGGCCAGCCTGTGCCTTGGTCACCGCAGCATCGATCTCGCGACTGAGGCTCAAGGATTTGAGCGTCTCCATGTGCGCGCGGAACTCCTGCACATGCTCTGCGGCGTCCTTTTGTACGGCGCTGACTTCATCAGCCTGGCCCTTGACGCCACCGAGCACCGCTCGCAGCACGTCGGCTCGGAGTGCGTCGTGCATCATGTCCGCCTCCAGCTGGGCGCGCAGCGCGTGTTCCGCGCGCACGCCGGCTGCGGCGGCATCCGCCATATCGCCCAGCTCGACATGGCCTACCGCACCGACGAACGCGACGAAGAAGGTGCCCATCAGGCTCAGTGCCATCAGGCGCCTGCGGATGTTGAGGTTCATGCAAGCCTCCTCAGAAGCGGGTGGACAGGCCCACCGTCCATGAGAAATCCGGTGTCTGCGCGGTCAGTCCCCGCGCCACGGCCAGGTCCAGCTGCAGATCGCGGCTGAGCAGGTAGGCCACACCGGCATCCAGCGAGATCACACGCCCGCCGTTGCGTGCGCTGGTGAGCTGCTGCCCGGCCAACTCCACGAACACGCGCGTCTGCTCGGTGAGTGACTTGCCGACCACCGCAGCCAGGATGGCGCCGGTGTAGCGGCGTCCGTCGTCATTGCGGTCGCGATACAGACCGGGCATCACACCGACTGACCAGCCGCCCGCCAGTTCCCACTCGGCGACCATGCGCAGCGACGGGCGCAAGCCCTGGCCCCGGAAGACGCCGGAGCCGCTGTCGACGTCCACGTGCATGAGCCAGGCGATGCCCGGTTTGCCGCGCTCCTCGTCGCCGTCCTGTTGGTGCCATTTCGCACCGACCGACAGGTCTGACCAGCCGCGCTCGCGCACGCTGACACCCGCCTCTGTGGTGTGCTGACGCAGCCGTCCATCGGTTTCCAGCCGCAGCTCCCACTGCGCGCTGACGCCCATGCGCAACAAGGTGGGCGTGCTGGCGGTACGCACACGCATGCCGCCCTGTCGGTCACGGTCCCAGGCGAGGCTTGTCTCCAGCTGCACACGGCCGCGGCCGACAACATCGCTGGATTCGACGAAGTCCGGGCGATCGGTCGCCAGCGGTTCTTCGTCGGCGTGGGCCGTGGCGACAAGTGCCATCAGCCCGGCGGTTAGCACAGAACGGGTCTTCATATCGAGCTCCCTGATTCCATCGCCTGACCGCCGCACTCTAGCCAAGCTGAGGCGGGATGGCGAGCGTTGCGTGTCAGGCCTTGCGCTATCGTGACAACATGAACACGCTGAGCTTCTTCTGGCACGACTACGAAACCTTCGGCCGCGTGCCCCGCCGCGATCGCCCGGCGCAGTTCGCCGGGCTGCGCACCGATGCCGAGCTCAACGAGGTCGGCGAGCCGCTGATGCTGTATTGCCAGCCCGCGCCTGACGCGCTGCCCGACCCCGAGTCCTGCCTGCTGACCGGCATCCTGCCCCAGCACTGCCTGGAGCGCGGTGTGCCCGAGCACGAGTTCGCCGCCGCCATCGAGACGGTGCTGGCGCTGCCGGGCACGGTGGGCGTGGGCTACAACTCCATCCGCTTCGACGACGAGGTGACGCGCCACCTGTTCTGGCGCAACCTCATCGACCCCTATGCCCGTGAATGGCAGAACGGCTGCGGCCGCTGGGACCTGCTGGACGTCGTGCGCTGCGCCTACGCGTTGCGGCCCGACGGCCTGGCGTGGCCGAAGCATGAGGACGGTCGCCCCAGCTTCAAGCTGGAGCACCTGACGGTGGCCAACGGCGTGGCCCACGAGGCTGCGCACGACGCGCTGTCCGACGTGCGCGCGACCGTGGCGCTAGCGCGCAAGCTGCGCCAGGCCCAGCCCAAGCTGTGGGACTTCTGTGTGAAGCTGCGCAACAAGCAGGCTGTGTGGGACGAGATCGGCGTGGGCAAGCCCTTCCTGCATGTGTCCGGCATGTACGGGCCGGATCGTGGCTGCATCGCGCTGGTGTGGCCGTTGGCGCCGCACCCGACGAACAAGAACGAGCTCATCGTGTGGGACTGCGCTGCCGATCCGAGCGAGCTGCTGACGCTGAACGCCGCCGCCATCCGCGAGCGCATGTTCACCAAGCAGGACGCGCTGCCTGAAGGCGTCACGCGCCTGCCGATCAAGACCATCCACGTCAACAAGAGCCCCATCGTCATCAGCAACCTGAAGACGCTGAGCCCGGCGATGGCCGAGCGCTGGGGGCTGGACGTGGAGGCACAGCTGGCTAACGCGCAACTGCTGGCCGCGCAGGGCCGGCTGCTGGATGGCCTGTGGGCCGACGTGTTCCAGCGCGAGCCGTTCGAAGCGGCGGATGTGGACGAGGATCTTTACGGCGGCTTCATCGGCAACGAGGACCGGCGCGCGCTGAACCGCGTGCGCTCGACGCCGCCGGAACAGCTGGCCGAGCGCGCCGCCCAGGGCAAGCTGGCCTTCCAGGATGCGCGGCTGGACGAGCTCGTCTTCCGCTGGCGGGCTCGCAACTTTCCGGCCAGCCTGTCGACCGAGGAGGCCGAGCGCTGGCAGGCCCACTGCGCGGCGAGGCTGCATGAGGGACAAGGTGGCGCGCAGACGCTGGCGGCGTTCATGGAGCGCATCGACCAGCTCGGCGAGACGGCCGAGGACGAGCGCAGCCAGGCCATCCTCGGCGCGCTGTACGACTACGCCGAACAGATCGCGCCCTAGCGCGGGGCCGGCGCGCGCGCGGGCGCGTCAGCGCCGCTGCAGGTATTTGTCGCGCAGCGCGGTCTGCCGGTCGCTGAGTGGCACCTCGCGGCCTTGGACGAACACCTGCTCGATGCGCGTGCTCGGCTCCAGCGGGTCGCCGTCGGCGACGAAGAGGTTGGCCAGCTTGCCCACCTCCAGTGAACCCAGCCGGTCGGCCACGCCCAGGATCTGTGCCGGGTAGAGCGTGACGGCCTTCAGCGCGTCGGCCGGCGACAGCCCGTAGGCCCGCGCATGCGCGGCCTCGAAAGGCAGGTTGCGGGCGTTGGACGAGTCGCGCCCGCCCTCGGCGATGCAGAACTGCACGCCGGCCGCGGCCAGCCGGGCCGGCAGGCTGAAGAGGGCGTCCGGCGGGTCGTCGCGGCGCATGGGCAGGCGCAGCAGGCCGGTGACGATGACCGGCACCTGCCGCTCGCGCAGCGTGTCTGCCACGCGCCAGGCGTCGGCACCGCCGCTGAGGATGAGCTTCAGGCCGTGGCGCGCGGCAAAGTCCAGCGCGAAGCGGATCTGCGCCAGGTCGTCGGCATGCATGACCACCGGCCGGGCCGGCGCGCGGCCCGGTGCGGCGGGCAGCACCGGGCGCATGGCCTCCCAGCGCGTGTCCACGGCCGTGGCCGGGTCGGCCGCGCGGGCCAGCGCGTAGGCCTTGGCGGACTCGAACGCGTCGTCCAGCAGCTTGAGCCTGGCCTCGGTGGAGCGCCGGATCTCGGCCAGCCGGGCCTCGGGCTGGCCGGGGAAGAGGGCGCTGTTCAGCCGCAGGCGCGGCACGACGATGTGCAGCGCGAACTCGGGCGTGAGGGCCATGTCCTGCCAGTTCCAGCCCTCCAGCTGCAGCAGCGCGGAGGTGCCAGCGATCATGCCGTTGCGGCCGGCCTCGGGCACTGACAGCGCCGCGAGCACGCCGCCGCCACGGGTGACGGGCAGCAGCTCGCTGTCGGCGTTGAAGGCCACCAGCGCGCGGGCGTTGGGGTTGAGCGGTCCGGCCTCGCCGGTGTCGGTGGAGGCGGCGACGGCGCGGATCTCCGCCAGCCCCAGGCTGGACTGGGCGGCCACCAGGCCGGGGTAGACATGGCGGCCGCCCAGGTCCAGCGTGCGCGTACCGGGCGGCGCCGGCAGGTCGGCCCCGCCGATGGCACGGATGCGGCCGCCCTCAATGAGCAGGCTGCCACCGGGAATGGCGGGGCCGCTCACCGGGTGCAGCGTGGCATTGCGAAGCAGCAGGGGTTCGCGCTGGGGCGGCGGTGGTGTGTTCGGTGTGGCGTGGGCGGTGAGCGTGGCCCAGGAAACGGCGAGCGCGGTGATGCAGTGGGTGAGCTTCATGTCAGTACGCGTCCAGGGTGCACTCATGCCAGGCGTCGCCGCCGAAGTAGCTGTGGCGGTCGCGGTTCATCGCGTGCAGCCAGCGCTGCAGCTCCAGCTGGTCCAGCGCGGCGGCCAGCGGCGTGGCGGGCCGCCCCTCGGCCGGCGGCGCCGCCTTCAGGCGCTCGGGCAGGGCCAGCGCCACCAGCCGCTCGCGCTCGGCGCGGTCGCGCTCACGCAGCTGTGCGTCTTCCTGGCGGTCGAAGTAGCGCCGGCCATCAATCCACGTCTGTTCGGCCCGCGCCTGGCTGGACAGCGGGTGCGCGCTCCACAGCACGAAGTCGGCGTCCTTGCCCACCTCCAGCGAGCCCACGCGCTGGTCGATGCGCAGCTGCCGGGCCGGGTTGATGGTGACGAAGTCCAGCGCCTGCGCTTCCGTCAGGCCCCAGGCCTTGCCGCCATAGCGCAGCGCCTTGGCGGCCTCGGTGTTCAGCCGCCGGGCCAGCTCGTCGCTGTCGGAGTTGAAGCTGGTGAGCACGCCGGCCTTCTGGGTCATGGCGCCGTTGTAGGGAATGGCATCCTGCACCTCGACCTTGTAGCCCCACCAGTCCGAGAAGCCCGAGGCCCCGGCGCCCAGCGCGGCGATCTCGGGCGCCACCTTGTAGGCCTCCAGCACATGCTGGAAGGTCGCCACCTCCAGGCCGAACTCGCGCGCCAGCGCGGTGAACATCAGGATCTCGTCGGCGCGGTAGCTGTGGATGTGGATGACGCGCTTGCGCTCCAGCACCTCCACCAGCGCGTCGAGCTGCAGGTCGCGGCGCATGGCGGGGTGGCTGCGGCGCTGCTCGCGGTAGCGCTGTGCGGCCAGCAGCGCGTCGCGCATGACCTGCTCCACGCCCATGCGCGTGGTCGGGTAGCGGGGCTCGCTGTCTGCGGCAGCGGGTGCGTTGGCACGCTTGACGTTCTCGCCCAACGCCCACTTGATGCCCGGCCGCGCGCCGTCGAACTTCAGCGCGTCGGCGTCCAGCCCCCAGCGCAGCTTGATGACCTGGTTCTGGCCGCCGATGGCGTTGGCCGAGCCGTGCAGCAGGTTGGACGTGGTCACGCCGCCGGCCAGTTGGCGGTACAGGCTGATGTCGGTGGCGTCCAGCACATCGCCGATGCGCACCTCGGCGGTCACGGAATGTGCGAACTCGTTGATGCCACGGTGCACGGCGGTGTGGGAGTGGGCGTCGATGAGGCCCGGCGTCAGGTGCAGGCCCTGAGCGTCGATGACGACAGCGCCGGCGGGCGCCGCCAGCCCGCGGCCGATGGCGGCGATGCGGCCGTCGCGCACCAGCAGGTCGGTCTGCGGCAGCACACCGGCGGCCGCACTCGTCCACACCGTGGCGCCGCGCACCAGCACGGCGGCCGGTTGCGGCGGCGCGGCCGTGCGGCCAAAGGCGCCGGCCGGGTAGGTGGCCGGCGCCAGCGCGATGGGCGTGGATGGCTTGGGTGGCGGCGCCTCCAGCGCGGCCGTGCGCGTGGCGCGCCAGGCCTGCGTGCGGCCGTCGGGCAGTGTCAGAGCGCCGCTCAGCTGGTCGCCGCGACCCTCCAAGCGCAGGGCGTGCCCGCCGTTGCAGGGCCAGCGCAGCAGCAGCTCGCGGCCGCGCTGCGTGAGCTCGCAGGCCTGGCCGTCCACGCGCAGCACAGGCCGCGCGCGTGTGCCGGTGATCTGCCAGCGCTGCTCCGGGCCGTCGGCCGGTGTCACCGTCCAACTGCCGCGTGCGTCGAAGCGGCTCCAGGCGTCGGTGGCCAGCGGCTCGCCGTCGACGAAGCTCATCTCCACTTCGGCGTGCTCGTTGGTGAACAGGTCGCCGTGGGCGACGACGACATGGGCCAGCTGGCCGGCGGCCAGGCGGCCCAGGCGCGGCTGGCCCAGCAGCCGGGCGGGTGTGGTGGTCAGGGCGGCCAGCGCGGCGTCGGGCGCCAACCCGCGCTGCACGGCCTGCCGCAGGCGCGGCCAGAACTCGCGGCGCACATCCTTCAGCCCATGCGTGGCGATCGCGAACTCCACGCCCGCCGCCTGCAGCGCGGCCGCATTGCCGGGCGCCCGCTCCCAGTGCTGCAACTGGTGCAGCGGCACGTCCAGCGCGCTCTCGGGCTGCTCCACCTCCGGTGCCGCCGGGAAGGCCAGCGGCACGATGACGGGCAGGCGCAGCGCCTTGAGCTGCGCGGCCTTGCGGTACTCGGCGCCGCTGCCCAGCGCGATCAGGCGCAGCCCGAACTCGTCGCGCAGGCGCGCCACGCGCGGCAGACCCTCTTCGTCCAGCACCTCGTGGATGGCGACCTGCCGCCCCGCGAGCAGCGGAGCCAGCGCCTGCAGGCTGGCATTGAACTCACGCCGCTCGCCAGCCGGCGCCGGGCCGGCGGCCCATTGGCTGTTCAGCAGCGTCTGGCGTTGCAGCGCGATGCTGCCCATCAGCGAGGTCGGGTAGACAGTGCCGCTGCGCGCGCCGGTGTCGAAGTCGATGGTCTGGTACTCATGGGCGAGGTGCTGGGCCACGTCGGCGCTGAGCACGAGGCTGCGCGCGTCGCCGCCGTCGCGCAGGCTGATCAGCGCGCTCTGGCCGCGGAAGATGGCTCCGGCGGGCGGCATGGAGAGTGCGGCGGTGAAGCCCTGCTCGCGGGCGGCTTTCAGCTCGTCGTTGCGGATGTCCAGCGCGGCGGACTGGCGGAAGTCCGCCCGTACCCAGCGCTGGGCGGGCGTCAGGCTACGTCCCCGAGCGGCGTCGAGTTTGGCCTGGCCGACTGTGCTGGCCGCGTCGATGAAGCCGGCGTAGACCGTGCGCCCAGGCAAGTGCCAGACGCGCGCGCCGGCCGGCGGCTTGATGTCCGCTCCCACTGCGACGATGACGCCGTCGCGCATCACCAACGTGCCGTTGTCCACCGTGCGGCCGGGCTCCAACACCAGCTTCACGCCGGTCAGTGCATGCCAGCGTGGCGTGCCATCGCGCAGGCCCTGAGGGGTTTCACTGAGTTGCTGGGCCTGGGCGACGCCGCTGAGGCAGGCGAGCAGGGAGAGAGTCAACAATCGCATGGTCACCCGTCGTGGTGGCGCCTGGGGGCGGCGAAGCGGCAGACTCTAACGGCGTGATGTGCGTCATGGTCGAAATGTGGCAGTCCTGCGATAGTCGGGTTTAGTAGATTTCCATTGGAGACCCCATGAGCAGTGCTGCCCCAGCCCCCGTCGAGGATTCCACCGCCGCACGCCTGCGTGCCTTGCTTGGGAGGGCGCCCACCGCTGTGGCCTTTGTGTCAGGCCAGCGCTTCGAGGTCGTCAGCGACGAGTTCAACCACCTGTTCGGCTTCGGCGATGACAGCGACCTCGCCGGCCAGGGCACGCGGACCGTGCACACGACCGAGCTGGCGCATGCCGGCCTGCATGAGCGTGCTGCGGCGGCTTTTGCGTCCGGCCAGCCACTGGATGAGGAAATCGAATATGTGAAGCGTGACGGCCACCGCTTCTGGGGCCGCCTGCAGGCCTCGCCACTGAACTGGCAGGTGCCGGCGGGCGAGGCGCTGTGGATCGTCGAGGATGTGAGCGCAGCGCGCGCTCAGCGCCTGCAGCCCACCTGGACGGCCAAGCACGACGCGGTCACGGAACTCGCCAATCGCCGCGAGTTCGAGCGCCGGCTGTCCGAGCATGTCGGTAGCCGCCGCAACGAGCCGGTGTCGGTGCTGTGGCTGGATGTGGATCACTTCGCCCAGGTGCTGAAGGGCATGAGCGCCGAGGTGGGCGACCATTTCCTCTATGGGCTGGGCCAGATGCTGACGGGCAAGGTGCGGGCGTCCGACCTGGTGGCGCGGATGGAGGAGGATCACTTCGCCATCCTGTTGCCCGACTGCGACCAGCACTACGCCCAGATCATCGCGGAGAAGATCCGCGCGGCAGTGGCCTCCTACCGGCTGCACTGGGGCCTGCACCGAACGCGGGTGAAGGCGTCGCTGGGTGTCGTGCAGATCCATGCAACGCTGGGCACGGTGGACGCCGTGCTGGGCGCCGCCTCACTGGCCTGCACCGAGGCCAAGGCGGCCGGCGGCGACAGCGTGCGCGTGTTCGTGTCGGCCGGCGGTTTCGAGGAATTGGCGGGCTGAAGTCACGCGGGGCGGCCTGGCAAAGGGCGGAAACGACAGGTTTTTCGCCGTTTGTTCTAAAGTTCATGGCACCGCTGCCGATGTACGGCACAAGCGCCCCAAGACTTGATCGCCATGAACGTCCCGCTGTCCACCGCCCTGTCCGGCATCTCCGCTGCCAATGAGCGGCTGCGCGCGTCGGCGGCCAACATCGCCAACCTGGCCAGCAGCAATCAGGCGCGCCCCGGTGTGGAGCCGACGAACGTGGACAAAGCGCCCGAACGCGAGATCAACCCGGCCAATGAGGTCGTGGAGCAGCAGTCAGCGTCCTACGCCTTCGTTGCCAACCTGAAGGTACTGCAGACCCAGCTCAACACCACCGGCGCGCTGTTGGACATCAAGGCCTGACGGCGCCTGCCTTCCTCACGACCAAGCGGCCTCGGGCCGCTTTTTCTTTGCCCCAGCGCGCCGTGGGCACGAAAAAACCCGCCGGGCTTGCGCGCGGCGGGCTCGGGCCAGCGGGGCTGGCTCAGTGTCAGCAGGTCGGCGCCGCAGCCTTCGCACCTTCCGCGTATTCCTCGATCTGGTCGAAGTTCATGTAGCGGTAGACGCTGGCCTTGTCGGCGTCGATGACGCCCATTTCCTTCAGGTACTCCTCCTTGGTCGGCAGGCGACCCAGGCGCGAGGCGATGGCAGCCAGCTCGGCCGAGCCCAGGAACACGTTGGTGTTCTTGCCCAGACGGTTCGGGAAGTTGCGGGTGGAGGTGGAGATGACCGTGGCGCCTTCACGCACCTGGGCCTGGTTGCCCATGCACAGGCTGCAGCCCGGCATTTCGGTGCGGGCACCGGCGGTGCCGAAGGCCGCGTAGTGGCCTTCCTTGATCAGCTCGCTCTGGTCCATCTTGGTCGGCGGGGCGACCCACAGCTTGACCGGGATGTCGCGCTGGCCGCCCAGCAGCTTGGCCGCGGCGCGGAAGTGGCCGATGTTGGTCATGCACGAGCCGATGAAGGCCTCGTCGATCTTGGTGCCGGCGACGTCGGACAGGAACTTGGCGTCGTCCGGGTCGTTCGGGCAGCAGACGATGGGTTCCTTGATGTCGGCCAGGTCGATCTCGATGACGGCGGCGTACTCGGCGTCCTTGTCGGCTTCGAGCAGATCGGGCTTGGCCAGCCAGGCCTCGACCTTCTCGATGCGGCGCTGCAGCGTCTTCGCGTCGGCGTAGCCGTCATTAATCATGTTCTTCATCAGCACGATGTTGCTGGTGAGGTATTCCTTGATCGGCTCAGGGTTCAGCTTGATCGTGCAGCCGGCGGCCGAGCGCTCGGCGGAGGCGTCAGACAACTCGAAGGCTTGCTCCACCTTCAGGTCCGGCAGACCTTCGATTTCCAGGATGCGGCCCGAGAACACGTTCTTCTTGCCGGCCTTGGCGACCGTCAGCAGACCGGCCTTGATGGCGTACAGCGGGATGGCATGCACCAGGTCACGCAGCGTGACGCCGGGCTGCATTTCGCCCTTGAAGCGCACCAGCACCGATTCCGGCATGTCCAGCGGCATCACGCCGGTGGCAGCGCCGAAGGCCACCAGGCCGGAGCCGGCCGGGAAGGAGATGCCGATGGGGAAGCGGGTGTGCGAGTCGCCGCCGGTGCCGACGGTGTCGGGCAGCAGCAGGCGGTTCAGCCAGCTGTGGATCACGCCGTCGCCCGGACGCAGCGACACGCCGCCGCGGTTGCTGATGAACGCGGGCAGCTCGCGGTGGGTCTTCACGTCCACCGGCTTCGGGTAGGCGGCGGTGTGGCAGAACGACTGCATCACCAGGTCGGCCGAGAAGCCCAGGCAGGCCAGGTCCTTCAGCTCATCGCGGGTCATCGGGCCGGTCGTGTCTTGCGAGCCGACCGTGGTCATCTTGGGCTCGCAGTACGTGCCCGGGCGCACACCCTGGCCTTCCGGCAGGCCGACGGCGCGGCCGACCATCTTCTGGGCCAGCGTGAAGCCGGCGTTGGACGCGGCAGGCGCCTGCGGCAGGCGGAAGAGGGTGGAGGCGGGCAGGCCCAGGAACTCACGCGCCTTGGCGGTCAGCGAGCGGCCGATGATGAGGTTGATGCGGCCGCCGGCGCGCACTTCGTCGAACAGCACATCGCTCTTGAGCTTGAACTCGGCGACGGTCTCGCCGTTCTTCACCAGCTTGCCGTCATAGGGCAGCACGTCGATGACGTCGCCCATTTCCAGCTTGGACACGTCGACTTCGATCGGCAGCGAGCCGGAGTCTTCCTGTGTGTTGAAGAAGATGGGGGCGATCTTGCCGCCGAGCGTCACGCCGCCGAAGCGCTTGTTCGGCACGAAGGGGATGTCCTGGCCCGTGGCCCAGATCACCGAGTTGGTGGCGGACTTGCGCGACGAGCCGGTGCCGACCACGTCGCCGACGTAGGCGACCAGGTGGCCCTTCTTCTTCAGGTCCTCGATGAACTGCATCGGGCCGCGCTTGCCGTCTTCCTCGGGCTTGAAGGCCGCATCCGGGCGGGTGTTCTTCAGCATCGCCAGGTAGTGCAGCGGGATGTCCGGGCGGCTCCAGGCGTCAGGGGCGGGCGACAGGTCGTCGGTGTTGGTCTCGCCGGGCACCTTGAAGACGGTGACGGTGATCTTCTTCTCGACTTCCGGGCGGCTCGTGAACCACTCGGCGTCGGCCCACGACTGCATCACTTCCTTGGCCTTGGCATTGCCGGCCTTGGCCTTGGTGGCGACGTCGTTGAAGTAGTCGAACATCAGCAGGGTCTTCTTCAGGCCCTCGGCAGCGACACCGGCGACTTCGGCGTCGTCCAGCAGCTCGATCAGCGGGTGCACGTTGTAGCCACCCACCATGGTGCCCAGCAGCTCGGTGGCCTTGGCCTTCGAAATGAGGCCCACCTTGATGTCGCCATGAGCGACGGCGGCCAGGAAGCTGGCCTTGACCTTGGCCGCGTCGTCCACGCCCGGGGGCACGCGGTGTGTCAGCAGGTCCAGCAGGAAGGCGTCCTCACCCGCCGGCGGGTTCTTGATCAGCTCGATCAGCTCGGCGACTTGCTTGGCGTCCAGCGCGAGGGGCGGAATGCCGAGGGCGGCGCGCTCGGCGGTGTGTTGGCGGTAGGCGGTGAGCATGGATGAACTCCTGGGGGACGGGGATTGAAAGAGGTCAGGCCTTGGGCGCGATGACGCGCAGGCCCTTGAAGTAGTCACGGAAGAAACCGGCGTCGCGGGTGATCAGGCCCTGGCATTGCAGCAGGGCGTGGGCGCCAATGAGGAAGTCCGGAACGGTGCGCTTGGCGCCGGCGTTGGCGGGGAGGCGCTGGCGGTAGCGGCGCTGCATCTCGCCGGCGCGCAGCGCCGAGCGGATCTCCAGCGGCGAGAAGCCGATGCCAATGGCCTCCAGCGTTTCGAGCACGATGGCGCTGTGCCCCAAGCCGGCCACCACCTCGCTGACGACCACGTCGCAGGCAACGACCGGGCCGGTGGACAGCGCATTGCGCAGCAGCTGCTCGGCCTCGTCGGCCGACGGGCCGTCGCCGATGTAGTCGACGAGGATGGAGGTGTCGACGGCGATCATGCGGCGTCGTCGGCGGGCGGGGGGTAGGGGTCACCGGGCGCGCGGCCACGCAGCTCGCGCATCACGTCGTCGGTGGTGGTGCCTTCCGGCAGCTTGATGCGGCCGCGCATCTTGGACAGCGCGTCGCCCACGTCCTTGCGCAGGATGATGCGGCCGCCGTCCAGCTCGACCTTGAGCGTCGTGCCCTTGGTCAGGCCCAGGGCGTCTCGGACGGCTTTGGGCAGCGTGATTTGCCCGCGTTCGGCAACGGTGGCTTCCATGGCGACTCCGGCACTGCGTCGTCGCGGAAGCGACGGCTCAGGTATGCATCAGAAAGTATGCATTCATTCTACATACCCGGCGCGCCGTTTCAAGCGCAGGGGGCGCGGCTCACTTGCCAGCGGCGGGCGTGATGCCCAGGCTGTTGCGCGCGGCGGCGGCTTCTGCTTCGGGGTCCTGCATGCGGGCGGCCTTGGCGGCGGCCATCAGACGTTCCTGCTCGGGGTGTACGCATTCGTCCAGCAGGCGCTGGCCGATCTTGGTGTCCAGCAGCATGGACTTGTTGGCGATCTGGATCATCAGCGTGCGCCCGGTCACGTCTTCCAGGCGCAGTGCGCCGGTGGATGACAGCACCGGCTTCATCGTGAAGGTGTTCTTCTTCCAGACGACGTCGACATAGCCGGCCACCTTGGGGTGCTTCTGGATGTGGACCGACTCCTTGAACTCGCAGGCGTAGTCGCCCAGATGGGCGCGCTCGGCCGCGGCGAGTTGCGTCTCGTCGGCGTCGGTCAGCACGGGTTCGGGCGGGGGCGGCGGGGTCTTCTTGGCCAGCGTCTTGGGGGCCGGCTTGGCGCTGGCGGGTTTGGCCGCCGCAGGCTTGTTGGCCGGCGCCTGAGCAAGTGCGGGGAGGGCGGCGCTCAGGATGAGTGCAGCGGCGGCGCTGCGAAATGAGAGGGCAGGCATCGGAAGGAGCAGGTAAGGAGGGGAATCAGCCGTGCATCATCGGCCTGAATGGCCGCGAAGGCGGTGAGCAGATGTAGGCATTGTCCGACTCGCGCGCGCGCCGGGCGCTGCGTGATTCACCCGATGGCTGCGGGGAAGAAGGCTTGCCGGGCTGCGGCGGGCATTGGGCGACCCGTGCGGGCCGCTCGCTCCAGCACGGTCCAGAAGTAGCGAAAGCTTGCCCGGTCATGCAGGCGGCCGTCGAAGGCAATGGGCGCCCAGTTTGCGGCCTGGGCCTGCAGCAGCAGGGCGCTGGCTTCGTCGATCTCATCGGCGGCAGGCGCGAAGGCCTCGACGATGGGGCGGATTTGATCGGGATGGATGCTCCACATCCGCGTGTAGCCGAACTCCAGCGAGGCTTTGCGGGCCGCGAGGGCGAGACGTTCGGTGTCGCGGAACTCGGTAACGACGCAGTGGGATGGTGTCTTGCCGAAGGCATGGGCGGCGGCGCTGATCTCGAGCTTGGCGCGCACGACCAGCGGATGCTCGAACTGGCCGGGCAACTCCATCGCCGACTTCGGGATGGCGCCCCAGTGGGCCGACACGAAGTCCATCAACCCGAAGGACAGGGACTCGATGCGCGGGTGGGCTGCGATGCGGAAGACGTCGCGGAGCGCGCCGTGGGTCTCGATGAGGGTATGCAGCGGCAACCTGGGCCGGCCATGCCGATCGCAGGCGGCATCGATGGCGGCCACGGCCAGTGCCAGCTCGTCGGCGTCCTGTGGCTTGGGGATCATCAGGTAGGCCAGGCGATGGCCTGCCTTGCCGATGAGCGTGTCCACGTCGGCCTCGAACGCTGCGTGGCCCCATGGGTGTACGCGCGCGCCCACACGGCCGAAACGATTGGCGGTGCTCGTTGCCAACTCGCTGATGAGTTGTGCGTGTTCGGCCTCGCCGCCGATGGGGGCGCCGTCTTCGGCGTCCAGCGTGATGTCGAACACGGGGCCGAGCTCGGCCTGCAGCGCCAGGCTCTTGCGCATGCGGGCTTCGACGCCGCAGTAATGGTCAACCACCGGCAGCGCGCTGGGTGGCGTGTCATGGCCGAACAGGGCGATGCGAGGGTGCAGGGCGGTGGTCATCGGCAGCGGTTCATCAGCAATGAAAAAGGGCCGGCAAGCCGGCCCTTCTGGCACAAGGCAGGCGCCCCGGATTACAGCAGGTGCTTGACGCCGTCCTGCTCGTCCGTGAGTTCCTTCAGCGTCTTGTTGATGCACTCTTGCGAGAAGGCGTCGATTTCGATGCCTTGGACGATCTTGTACTCGCCGCCTTCGCAGGTGACGGGGTAGCCGAACATCACTTCCTTGGGGATGCCGTATTCGCCGCCCGACGGGATGCCCATCGTGACCCACTTGCCGTTGGTGCCCAGGGCCCAGTCGCGCATGTGGTCGATGGCGGCATTGGCGGCCGAAGCGGCAGACGACAGGCCGCGTGCGGCAATGATGGCGGCGCCACGCTTGCCCACGGTCGGCAGGAACACTTCACGGTTCCACTGCTCGTCGTTGATCAGGTCCTTGACCGACTGGCCATCGATGGTGGCGTTGCGGTAGTCGGCGTACATCGTGGGCGAGTGGTTGCCCCACACGGCCAGCTTCTCGATCGAGCCCACGGGCTTGCCGGTCTTGGCGGCGATCTGCGAGGCCGCACGGTTGTGGTCCAGGCGCAGCATGGCAGTGAAGTTCTTGGCCGGCAGGTCCGGTGCCGACTTCATCGCGATGTAGGCGTTGGTGTTGGCCGGGTTGCCGACCACCAGCACGCGCACGTTGCGCGAAGCCACGGCGTTCAGGGCCTTGCCCTGCACCGTGAAGATCTGGGCGTTGGCGGCCAGCAGGTCGGCGCGCTCCATGCCGGGGCCGCGGGGGCGGGCGCCGACGAGCAGGGCGTAGTCGGTGTCCTTGAAGGCGGTCATCGGGTCGCTGTGGGCCTCGATGCCGGCCAGCAGCGGGAAGGCGCAGTCTTCGAGTTCCATGATCACGCCCTTCAGCGCGTTCTGAGCCTTCTCGTCGGGGATTTCCAACAGTTGCAGGATGACGGGCTGGTCCTTGCCCAGCATCTCGCCAGAGGCGATGCGGAACAGCAGGGCGTAGCCAATCTGGCCAGCAGCGCCGGTGACGGCGACGCGAACGGGTTTCTTGCTCATGGAAAGTCTCCGAAGGGGCAGTTGAAAAAGCGTTAACGAGGGCTTGACCCGGGCATGGGGTCCTCAACCCGTCAAGTGTACGAGCATGCCCTGTGCTGCAATGCGCGTCATGCCCAAGACCGCCGCGCCCTTGTACGAGCAGATTCGCCAGCTCATCGTTGCCGCCTTGGCGGCCGGCGAGTGGCGCCCGGGGGATGCGCTGCCCAGCGAGGCGGCGCTCGCGCAGCGCTTCGGCGCCAGCCCGGGGACGGTCCGCCGGGCGCTGGATGAGTTGACTGCGGAGCACCTCGTGGAGCGCCGGCAGGGCAGTGGCACCTTTGTGTCCACGCACTCCGCGCCGCGTCAGCAGTTTCGTTTCCTGCGCCTGGTGGCGGACGATGAGGCGCGCGGCTTTACGCGTGAGTTGCTGGGATGCCGGCGCATGCGCGCGGTGGCAGCTGTTGCACGGGCCCTGGGTATTCGCACATCAGAACCCGTCATCGAGGTGCGGCGCATGTTGCATCGTCGCGGGCGTCCGGTCGTGTTGGAGGAAATGTGGCTGCCCGAGCGGCACTTCGAAGGGCTCAGTGCTGAGGTGATCACGGCCCACGCTGGCACCCTCTATGCATTGTTCGAATCCCGCTTTGGCGTTCACATGGTGCGGGCCGAGGAGAAGTTGCGTGCAGTGGCGGCGACTCCCGATGCTGCAGCCTTGTTGCAGGTCGCGCCCGGCGAACCGCTGTTGAGCGTGGAGCGGCTGGCCTTCACGTATGGCGACCGCCCGGTCGAATTGCGGCGCGGCCTCTACTACACCAATTCCGATCATTACCGCAACGAACTGAACTGAAGTTGACATTGGCGCAGTGCAGCATCAACGCTCAGGGGAATGACGCTTGGCTCTAGAATCGTTTGGTTTCATCAAGATTACGCAGGCTTGACCATGGCGGACAGCACAAAGACAAGACCCGTTTACACGAATATTCACGTCACGCAAATCGTCAGCTATCGCCTCCCCCCGGCGGGCATTGTTTCCATCCTGCATCGCATCAGCGGCGTGCTCATGTTCCTGCTGCTGCCTTTTGTGGTGTGGATGCTGGATGCGAGCTTGAGCTCCGAGATCTCGTATGACGCGTTCACCAACGTGTTCACCGCTGGTGTCGCCGGCTTGCCCGGCTGGTTTCTGAAACTGGTTGTTCTGGCGCTGCTGTGGGGCTACCTGCATCACTTCATCGCTGGCGTGCGCCACCTGTGGATGGACGCAACGCACAGCGTGAGCAAGGCCCAGGGGCACAGCTCGGCGGTGATCACCCTGGTGTTGAGCATCGGCTTGACGCTGGTGCTTGGCGCCAAGTTGTTTGGCCTGTATTGATCAATTTCCCTTAGGACATCGCAATGAGCACTTTTGGCTCCAAGCGCCTCGTCGTGGGCGCGCACTACGGCCTGCGTGACTGGCTTGCCCAGCGCATCACGGCCGTATTGATGGCTCTGTTCACCATCGCCGTGCTGGCCCGTTTCCTGGCGCCCGGCGAGCTGGGTTACGACCACTGGTACGGTGTGTTCGCGCCGCAGTGGATGAAGGTGCTGACCTTCGTCACCATCCTGGCACTGACCTACCACGTATGGGTGGGCGTGCGAGATATCTGGATGGATTACGTGAAGCCTGTCGGCATCCGGCTGGCCCTGCAAGTGTTTTCGATCGTGTGGCTGCTTGGCTGTGCCGGCTGGGCAATCCAGGTGCTGTGGAGACTGTGATGACGGCAAAGATTTCGACCCGCAAGTTCGACGTGGTCATCGTCGGGGCCGGTGGCTCCGGCATGCGTGCCTCGCTGCAGCTGGCGCGCGCCGGCCTGAACGTGGCGGTGCTGTCCAAAGTGTTCCCGACCCGCTCGCACACCGTGGCTGCACAGGGGGGCATCGGTGCGTCGCTCGGCAACATGAGCGAGGACAACTGGCACTACCACTTCTACGACACCGTCAAGGGCTCCGACTGGCTGGGTGACCAGGACGCCATCGAGTTCATGTGCCGTGAAGCGCCCAAGGTGGTGTACGAGCTTGAGCACTTCGGCATGCCCTTCGACCGCAACGCCGACGGCACCATCTACCAGCGCCCGTTCGGCGGCCACACCGCCAACTACGGCGAGAAGCCTGTTCAGCGCGCCTGTGCTGCGGCCGATCGCACCGGCCATGCAATGCTGCACACGCTCTATCAGCAGAACGTGAAGGCCCGTACGCAGTTCTTCGTCGAGTGGATGGCGCTGGACCTGATCCGCGACGCTGACGGCGATGTGGTTGGTGTGACCGCGCTGGAAATGGAAACCGGCGACCTGCACATCCTGCAGGGCAAGACTGTGCTGCTGGCCACGGGTGGTGCTGGTCGAATCTTCGCGGCCTCGACCAATGCCTTCATCAACACCGGTGACGGCCTGGGCATGGCGGCGCGTGCCGGCATTCCGCTGGAAGACATGGAGTTCTGGCAGTTCCACCCGACCGGCGTGCACAACGCCGGCGTGCTGCTGACCGAAGGCTGCCGTGGCGAAGGCGCCATCCTGCGCAATGCCAATGGCGAGCGCTTCATGGAGCGCTACGCCCCCACGCTGAAGGACCTCGCGCCGCGTGACTTCGTGTCGCGCTGCATGGACCAGGAGATCAAGGAAGGTCGCGGCTGTGGTCCGAACAAGGACTACATCAACCTCGACATGACCCACCTGGGCGCCGACACGATTGCCAAGCGCCTGCCGTCGGTGTTGGAGATCGGCCACAACTTCGCCAACGTCGACATCACGAAGGAACCCATCCCCGTGGTGCCGACCATCCACTACCAGATGGGTGGCATCCCCACCAACATCCACGGTCAGGTGGTGGCGCCGAAGAACGGCAACCCCAACGAGATCATCAACGGCCTGTATGCCGTCGGCGAATGTGCCTGCGTGAGCGTGCACGGCGCGAACCGACTGGGCACCAACTCGCTGCTGGACCTGCTGGTGTTCGGCCGCGCCGCCGGCAACCACCTCGTGGCCGCTGACCTCGGCAAGCGTTCACACAAGGCCCTGCCGGCCGACGCTGCCGACCGTTCGCTGGCCCGCCTGGCCCGGCTGGACAGCAGCACGAGCGGCGAGTACGCGCAAGACGTCGCCAACGACCTGCGCGCCGCCATGCAGCAGCACGCGGGTGTGTTCCGCACGCAGGCCATGCTGGACGAAGGTGTTGCCAAGATCGCCGAGATTGCCCAGCGCGTTAAGAACATCACGCTGAAGGACAAGTCCAAGGTCTTCAACACCGCGCGCATCGAGGCGTTGGAAGTCGAGAACCTCATCGAAGCCGCACAGGCCACGATCGTGTCGGCTGCTGCCCGCAAGGAAAGCCGTGGCGCCCATACGGTCAACGACTACGGCGACACCCCGGCCCACCCGAACGGCCGCAACGACGAAGAGTGGATGAAGCACACGCTCTGGTATTCCGAAGGCAACCGCCTGGACTACAAGCCCGTGAACCTCAAGCCGCTCACCGTTGAATCGGTGCCGCCCAAGGTTCGCACCTTCTGACGGCCGGTCGACCCAGGACATCAAGATCATGAAGCGCACTTTCCAGATTTATCGCTACGACCCGGACAAGGACGCCAAGCCCTACATGCAGACCCTCGAGGTCGAGCTGGACGGCAACGAGCGCATGCTGCTGGACGCCCTGATGAAGCTCAAGGCCGTCGACCCCAGCCTGTCCTTCCGCCGCTCCTGCCGCGAAGGCGTGTGCGGTTCGGACGCCATGAACATCAATGGCAAGAACGGCCTGGCCTGCTTGACGAATATGCGCACGCTGCCGGGCACCGTGGTGCTCAAGCCGCTGCCGGGCCTGCCTGTCGTGCGCGACCTCATCGTCGACATGACGCAGTTCTTCAAGCAGTACCACTCCATCAAGCCCTACCTCGTCAACGACAACATCCCGCCCGACACCGAGCGGCTGCAGTCGCCTGAGGAGCGCGACGAGCTCAACGGCCTGTACGAGTGCATCCTGTGCGCGAGCTGCTCCACGAGCTGCCCGAGCTTCTGGTGGAACCCCGACAAGTTCGTTGGTCCGGCGGGCTTGCTGCAGGCCTACCGCTTCATTGCCGACAGCCGCGACGAAGCCACCAACGAGCGCCTGGATAACCTCGAGGATCCCTACCGCCTGTTCCGTTGCCACACCATCATGAACTGCGTGGACGTCTGCCCCAAGGGCCTGAATCCCACGAAGGCCATTGGCAAGATCAAGGAACTGATGGTGCGTCGCGCCGTCTGAGTCTGGTCTCATGAGCGAAGTCGCCCCCCCGCTGATCGACGAGCGCGCGCTGTCCAAGCTGCGCTGGCGTTGCCGCCGCGGCTTGTTGGAGAACGACCTCCTCATTGAGCGATTCTTTGCGCGGCATGTCGAGTCCGGCATCAGCATCACGCAAGCTGAAGGGCTGACGATGCTGATGGATCTGGCGGACAACGATCTGCTGGATCTGTTGCTCCGCCGCAAGGAACCCAGTGGTGACATCGACACCGCCGCGGTGCGACAGGTTCTGAGCGACCTGCGCCCCTGATGCTTTTCAAAACCCTAAGGACTGAACCATGACCCCGTCCGACGTCAAAGCCACCCTGTCGTTCTCCGACGGCAGCCCCTCGATGGACCTGCCGCTCTACAAGGGCAGCATCGGCCCGGATGTCATCGACATCCGCAAGCTCTACGGCCAGACCGGCAAGTTCACCTACGACCCGGGCTTCCTGTCGACGGCGTCGTGCAATTCCACGATCACCTACATCGACGGTGACAAGGGTGAGCTGCTGTACCGCGGCTATCCCATCGAGCAGCTCGCGGTGAATTGCGACTACCTCGAGACCTGCTACCTGCTGCTGTACGGAGAGCTGCCCAACGCCGAGCAGAAGGCCGGCTTCGAAGACCGTGTGATGCACCACACGATGGTCAACGAGCAGATGCAGTTCTTCCTGCGCGGCTTCCGCCGTGACGCCCACCCGATGGCCGTCATGACCGGCCTGGTGGGCGCGATGTCGGCCTTCTATCACGACAGCACCGACATCAATAACCCCGAGCACCGCGAGATCGCGGCGATCCGCCTGATCGCCAAGATGCCCACGCTCGTGGCCATGGCCTACAAGTACACCATCGGCCAGCCCTACATCTACCCGAAGAACGACCTCAGCTACGCCGGCAACTTCATGCGCATGATGTTTGCCACGCCGTGCGAGGAGTACAAGCCCAATGACGTGCTCGTGCGCGCCATGGACCGCATCTTCACGCTGCACGCCGACCACGAGCAAAACGCGTCGACCTCGACCGTGCGCCTGTGCGGGTCGTCGGGCACCAACCCGTTCGCCGCCATCGCGGCCGGTGTGGCCTGCCTGTGGGGCCCCGCGCACGGCGGCGCCAACGAGGCCTGCCTGAACATGCTGGGCGACATCCAGAAGAACGGTGGCGTGGCCCGCATCGGTGACTTCATCAGCAAGGTCAAGGACAAGAACTCCGGCGTCAAGCTGATGGGTTTCGGTCACCGCGTCTACAAGAACTACGACCCGCGCGCCAAGCTGATGCGCGAGACCTGCCACGAAGTGCTGAACGAACTGGGTCTGCAGAACGACCCGCTGTTCGAGCTGGCCATGAAGCTGGAAAAGATCGCGCTGGAAGACGAGTACTTCGTCGCCCGCAAGCTCTACCCGAACGTGGACTTCTACTCGGGCATCGTGCAGCGCGCCATCGGCATCCCCGTGCCGCTGTTCACCGCCATCTTCGCGCTGGCCCGCACGGTGGGCTGGATCGCTCAGCTCAATGAGATGATCGGCGACCCCGAGTACAAGATCGGCCGCCCGCGCCAGCTGTTCGTCGGCGCCGCGCCGCGCGACGTGAAGCCCATCGGCCAGCGCTGATCCGCCTCTCGCCTCACGCGAACCCCTCGGTGCTCCCGAGGGGTTTTTCATTTGGAGACTTGATGACCGTTCCCGAGATCCTCGTGCTTGGCAGCGTCAACCGCGACCTCATCGTCCATGCGCCGCGCCTGCCGCTGCCGGGCGAGACGCTGCGTGGCCAGCGCTTCGGTTCCTGTCTGGGCGGCAAGGGCGCCAACCAGGCCGTTGCCGCGGCGCGGCTGGGCGCCCGGGTCGCGCTGGCGGCGCGGGTCGGGCTGCGGGAGAACGGCGCGGCCATGGTCGAGCAACTGATGGGTGAGGGCGTCGACACGCGCGCCGTCGCCCAGCCCGCCGACGAGGTGCCCGGCGTGGCGCTGATCGTCGTCGGCGCCGAGGATGCCGAGAACCAGATCGTCACCGTCGCCGGCTCCAACGGCACGCTGCCGCTGGTGCAGGTCGAGGCACTGGAACTGGCCGGCCTGCGCTGGCTCATCGCGCAGCAGGAGCTGCCGCTGGAGAGCGTCGCCCGCGCCTTCGAGCGTGCGCGCGCTGCGGGCGTGAAGACGCTGCTGAACGCCGCGCCCTACCGGCCCGGCTGCGAGTCGCTGCTGCCGCTGGTTGATGTGCTGGTCGTCAATGCGCTGGAGGCACAGGCATTGGTCACGACGCTGGGCGGGCCTGCGGCGGCGCCTGAGGCCTTGGCACAGGCGCTACGCGCCCGCGGGCCATCGGCCGTGCTCGTGTCGCTGGGCGCCGACGGCCTGTGCTGGGTCGATGATGCCGGCACGCGCCGTGTGCCGGCGCGCCGTGTGACGGCGGTCGACACCGTCGGCGCGGGCGATACGCTGGTCGGCGCGCTGGTCACGGCGCTGGCCGAAGGGCAGGCCATCGAGGCGGCGCTGTCGTTTGCGCAGGCGGCTGCGTCCATTGCCGTGTCGCGCCCCGGCGTTCAGGACGCGATGCCACGCCGCGAAGAAGTCGAGCAACTGCTTGGCCACAACAACTGATCCCACAAGGAGAGAACCCATGTCCCAGACCCTGCTGCTGCCCCGCTGGCTGCTGTCGATGAAGCCCGGCGAAGACACGCTGGAACACCATGGCCTGCTGATGGACGGCGAGCGCATTGCCGCCATTGGCACGCACGCCGAGCTGCTGGCGAAGTACCCGCAGGCCGCGCGCGTGGACCTGCCCGAGCAGATCCTCATCCCCGGCCTGATCAACGCCCATGCGCACTCCGCCATGACGCTGCTGCGTGGCGTCGCCGACGACGTGCCGCTGATGGACTGGCTGCAAAACCACATCTGGCCGCTGGAGAAGAAGTGGGTCAGCGAGGCCTGGACCTATCTCGGCTCCAAGCTCGCCGCCGCCGAAGGCCTGCGCAGCGGCACGACCTACATCAACGACATGTACTTCTTCCCGACCGCGATGGCCCGTGCCGCCGTGGACTCGGGCGTGCGTGCCGCCGTGTCGATGAACGTCATCGACTTCCCGACCGGCTATGCGTCGGGGCCGGACGACTACATCGCCAAGGGCGTGGCCGCCTATGAGCAGTACAAGGGCGAAAAGCTACTGGACTGGACCAGCGCGCCGCATGCGCCGTACACGGTGTCGGACGAGACCTTCATCAAGCTGCGCGACCTGGCCGAGAAGCTCGACATCCAGATGCACTGCCACATCCACGAGACGGCGGGTGAGGTCAGCGACAGCGTGAAGCAGTACGGCGTGCGCCCGATCGAGCGCCTGGACAAGCTGGGCCTGTTCAGCGAGCGGATGATCGCCGTGCACATGGTTCATCTGAACGAGGCCGAGATCGAGCTGATGGCCAGGAAGGGCGTGCACCTGGTGCACAACCCGAACTCCAACCTCAAGCTGGCCTCGGGCGTGATGCCGCTCAAGGCGCTGGAGGCTGCGGGCGTCAACACCATCCTCGGCACCGATGGCGCCGCGTCCAACAACCGGCTCGACATGTTCGGCGAGATCCGCTCGGCCGCGCTGCTGGCCAAGGGCATCACCGGCGACCCGACGGTGGCGTCGGCGCGCACGGCGCTGGAGATGGCGACCATCCGCGCCGCCAAGGCCATGGGCCGCGCCGACGACCTGGGCTCGCTGGAAGTGGGCAAGCTGGCCGACGTCGTGGCCGTGTCGCTGGACAGCCTGGAATGCCAGCCCGTCTACAACGCCGCCGCGCAGCTGGTGTACGTGGCGGGCCGCGAGCATGTCAGCAACGTCTGGGTGGGCGGCCGCCAGGTGCTGAAGGACCGCCAGCCCACCACCATCGACGTGCCCGGCCTGCTGGCCGAGGTGCGCGATGTCGTGGGCCGCATGAAGGCGGGCTGACCGCAGCATGCCGGGCGCGATGGGACGGCGCACCCGCGCCACGGGGCGGGTGACCTTGGCGGACGTGGCCGCAGCGGCGGGCGTGAGCCCGATCACCGTGTCGCGCGCGCTGCGCGGCGAGCGCGCGGTGGCGGCGGAGCTGGTGGCGCGCGTGCAGGCCGCCGCGACCGAGCTGGGCTATGTGCCCGACCCGGCCGCGCGGGCGCTCGCCTCGGCACGCAGCTCGCATGTGGCTGTGCTCATTCCCAAGCTCAGCAACACCGTGTTCGTCGAACTGCTGGATGCCTTGCAGGCGGCGCTGCTGCCGGCCGGCTACCAGACGCTGATCGGCGTCACGCATTACGACGGCGCCGAGGAAGAGGCGCAGCTGCGCAGCTTCCTGGCCCACCGGCCGGCCGGGCTCATCGTGACCGGCAGCGACCGGAGCCCCGCCGCGGCGGCGCTGATCCGGGGCAGCGGCCTGCCTTGTGTGCGCCTGATGGAGGTGGGCGACGACGTCGGTGGCCACAGCGTCGGCTTCTCGCAGCGCGAGGCCGGGCGGGCCATCACGCGCCAGTTGCTGGACGCCGGGCGCCGCCGCATCGTCTACGTGGCCGCGCAGCTGGACCCGCGCACGCTGCAGCGCGGCGAGGGCTACGAGGCTGCGCTGGCCGAGGCCGGCCTGTCGGCGCAGGCGCACAAGCTGTTGGTGGCCCAGCCCTCGTCCATGGCGCTGGGGGGCGAGCTGCTGGCCCGCGTGCTGCGCGAGGTGCCGGATGCCGATGCCGTCTTCTTCTGCAACGACGATCTCGCACAGGGCGCGCTGCTGGCCGCGCTGCGGCTGGGCATTGCCGTGCCCGGGCGGCTGGCCGTGGCCGGCTTCAACGACCTGCCCGGCAGCGACCAGATGCTGCCGCCGCTGACGACCGTGGCCACGCCGCGGCGCCAGATCGGCCAGCAGGCGGCACAGATGCTGATGGCGTTGATGCGCGGCCAGCCGGTGGACACGCCGCATCTGGACCTGGGTTTCCAGGTGCTGCGGCGTGGCTCAAGCTAACTCGACCTCCAGCCGGTAGCAGCGTCCGGGTTCGATGCCGCGCACGACCGCGCCGGGCAGCGGCTGGCCGTCCAGGCGCACGCAGGCCCGGCCGGTGCGGCGCACCTGCAGCTCGAACCGGGCGCCGCGGAACTCACGCGTTGCGTCCAGCCGGTCCCAGCCCGAGGGCAGCTGCGGCCGCACCCGCAGGCCCTCGGCGCAGCCGCGCAGGCCGCACAGCCCCTCGATGAGGCTGCGGTAGGCCCAGGCCGCCGTGCCCGTGTTGAACAGCTGGCTGGAGCGGCCGGCGGTGCGCGGGTACTGCGCATGGGCGCCGCGGTAGTAGTTGGGGATGAACACCGGCAACTGCCCGCGCTGGCGCAGATCGGCCTCGTCGGGGCCCGGGATCATCCGGCGCAGCGCGTGGAAGGCGCGATCGGCGTCGCCGACGGCGTACAGCGCATGCACGTAGAACGCGGCCGCGTGGTTGTAGACGGCGCCGTTCTCGGCCGAGCCCGGGTGCTTCTGCGTCACGCGCCCCACGTCGTCGCGCATGCGCGAGTAGGGCGGGTTGAACATGGCCACGCCGTGCGGCGTCTCCAGTTGCGCGTCGATGGCAGCCAGCAGGCGCTGCCGCTGCGTGTCGCTCGCTGCGCCGCTGAGCAGCGCCCAGGACTGCGGGTTCAGGTAGATCCGGCCCTCGGTGTCGGCCGCGATGCCGAACTTCACGTCGTCGTCGGTGATGCCGCGCGCGTACCAGTCGCCGTCCCACAGGTGGGTGTTGGCCGCGTCGTTGAGTGCTTGCGCGGCGGCGCGCCAGCGTGTAGCCGCTTCGGTGCGGCCGGCGTCGGCGCACAGGCCGGCCCACAGGGACATCGCGTACGCGGCTGCCACCGTCAGCCAGCCGGAGACGCCGCGGCCCCGGTAACCCACCATGTTCATCGGATCGCACCAGTCACCCTGGGCGATGTAGCTCAGGCCACGCGCGTCGCGGTCCTGCTGCAGCCAGGCCATGGCGGCATCCAGGCGCTGGGCGACCGTCTGGCCGTTCACGACCTCGCCGAGCAGCGCGAAGTCGGCCGTTTCGTCCAGGTAGGCCTGCAGGCACACGGGCAGCCACACGCAGTGGTCGGTGTGCGGCACCTGGTTGATGTACTTCAGCTCGGCGCCCTCGACGAGCAGGATGCCGTCGGGCATGGCGCCGTTGTCGTGCTGCTGGGCGAGCGCGTGCAGCAGCGCGCCGCGCGTGACGCTCGGTGCGATGTAGGCCATGCCCAGGTTGTCCTGCAGGTAGTTGCGCGTCTGCGGGTCGGTGCTGAGGCGGTTGACGTCGCCGTGATAGAAGACCTGGCGCGGCAGCCAGTGGTTCACGAAGCGGTCCAGCGCGGGGTCCGGCGTGCGGATGCGCAGGCCGCCACTGCCGCTGGCGATGTAGTCGGCATAGGCCGCGCGGGTGCGGGCGAAGCCGGCCTCGCTGAGGTAGGTGCTGCGCACCTGCGCAATCTCGGCATCGTCCAGCGCGGGGCCGAAGGCGAAGCGGTAGACCTCGCTCTGGTACGGCGCCAGCGCCAGCCGGTACTGCACGCAGGCGGCGGGCGTCTCGTAGCGGGCGTCGCCGCCGGCCAGCCGGTCGGCCTGCAGCGCGCTGGGGTCGTGCAGGCCGCCTTCGCCCTCGAACGCGGCCTGGCTGGCCTCCCAGCCATCGGGCGTGCGCTCGCAGAGGAAGTAGGTCTTGTCCTTGAGGTGCAGGTTCTTGAAGTGGTCGGCAACCTTCTGGTAAGGCGTCACGCTGCTGGCGACGATGGCGCCGAGGTCAGCGCGCCATTCGGCCGACTGGTTCATCCACGACATGTAGCCGATGGGGAAGTAGGGCACGACGCTGATGCGGCGCGGGCGGCCGCTCAGGTCGGTCACGCGCAGCTCCCACAGCTCCACCACGTCGTCGGTGGGCAGGCCCAGGCGCATCTCGACGCGCAGGCCAAGGTGCTCCACCGTCCAGGCCAGCTCATGCGTGGCGGCGGTGAAGCTGAAGCTGTCCAGCGGCGCGCGCACCGGCTCGTAGGGCGCAGAGAACAGCGCGCCGGTGTCCTCGTCCTTCACGTAGACAAAGCGGCCGGGGTGGTGGGCGTAGTAGGCCTGCTCCGGCTGCATGAAGGTCTTGGCCTCCAGGTTGGGGGCATGCGCGTACTTGGCCGGCTCGGGCTGCATGAACTGCGCGGTGGCGTAGCCGCGGCAGGTCACCTGGATCATCATGCGGCGGTTCCACAGGAAGCCGCCGGCCAGGGGCAGGGCGGTGGGGCTGGTCAGCTCGCAGCGGGCGCCGTCGTCGTGGTGGCGGATCATGGGGTCAGGTCTTGTCGGCCAGGGGCTGGCGGGCGGCGAGGTCGGCCTGCACGCGCGCCATCGTCGGGTTGTCCAGGGTGTAGAACATCATCAGCCCGGCGGCCAGCAGCATGAAGCCAGCCGGGATGACGGACATCAGCCAGACGATGCCGGCCTGCGAGTCGCTGGACTGGGCCGCGTTGGGCACGTAGCCCAGCGTTGTGAACAGCACGCCGATCACGCCCACGGCCACCGCCGTGCCCAGCTTCTGGGCGAAGGAGCTGGCGGCAAAGGTCAGCGCCGTGGCGCGGCGGCCGTGGCGCCATTCGTTGTAGTCCACGGCATCGGCCAGCATCGCGAAGTTCAGCGGCGACTTCGGCCCCAGCGTCAGGCCCAGCGCGATCTGCAGCGCATACATGAGCCAGATCTGCTGCGCGTCCACAAACAGGAAGGCCGCCGATAGCACCGAGGACAGCAGCATCAGCACGATCATCAGCCGGCGCTTGTCGATGAAACGGGCCAGCAGCGGCGTCAGCGCTGTGCCGGCAGCCGCGGCCAGCAGGTAGGCGGGCACGAAGCTGGCGAGCAGCTCGGGCCGGTGGACGACGTACTTGAAGTAGTAGGCCGCGCTGGTCATGCGCAGCGTGATGCTGACCATGATGATCAGCGCCAGCAGGAACAGCAGCACCCAGGGCAGGTTGCGGCGCAGGTCCGCCAGGTCCTGCCGCACGGGGGATGGCCTGGCCTGCACCGGCTGCACGCGCTCATGCGTGCCGTGGAAGGTCAGCGCCAGCATGGCGGTGGCCGCGACGCCCCAGACCGCCATCGTCAGCGGCCAGCCGCGTGTGGCGTCGCCCGCGCCCAGCAGCTCGACCAGGCGCGGCGTGGCCGCCGTCACCAGCGTGCCGCCCGCGAAGCCGGCGACGAAGCGCGCCGCGTTGATCGCGTTACGGGCCTGCGCGTCGCCGCTGATGACGGCGGACAGTGCGCTGTAGGGCAGATTGACGCCGGTGTAGATCGTCATCAGCAGCAGGTAGCTCACGCCGGCCCAGGCCAGCTTGCCGGTGGGGCCGAGGTCGGGTGTGGTGTAAGTCAGCACCGCGGCCGCCGCCAGCGGCACGGGCAGGAACAGCAGGTAGGGGCGGAACTTGCCCCAGCGCGTGCGCGTGCGGTCGGCGGCGGCGCCGATCAAGGGGTCGGTGAAGGCGTTGAAGATCTTCACGACGAACAGCATGGTGGCGGCCGCCGCCGCGGTGATGCCGAACACGTCGGTGTAGAAGATCAGCAGGAAGGTCGAGATGTTGGTCCAGTAGAAGTTGAAGCCCATGTCGCCCAGGCCATAGGCGGCGATCTCGCGGCGGCGCAGTGGCGGGGCGCTCATGGCGGCGGCATCCAGGCAGCAACCTGCGCCACCAGCTCGTCCAGCGGGCGCAGCGCGTCCAGGTGGAGCACGCCGGGCTCGCCGATGGGCGGCTCCAGCGTGTCGAACTGGCTGGCCATCAGGCGGGCCGAGAAGAAGTGGCCGCCGCGAGCGTCAACGCGCTGGCGGGCCGGCGCCGCTGCGATGTCGAGGTAGGCGAAGCGCAGGCCCGGGCTGGCGGCACGCAGCTGTTGCCGGTAGCTGCGCTTGAGCGCCGAGCAGGCCAGCACGGCACCGGGCTGCTGCTGCAACTGCTCGCACAGCTGGGCGAGCCAGCTGGCGCGGTCGTCGTCGGTGAGGGGGTGGCCCTCGGCCATCTTGCGGCGGTTGGTGTCGCCGTGGAAGTCGTCGCCTTCCAGGCAGACGCGGTGCAGGCGGCGGGCGACCGCATCGGCCAGCGTGGACTTGCCGCTGCCGGCCACGCCCATGACGACGAGAGAACAAGGCGTGGAAGAGGGCATCAAATGGTGACGAGGCGGCGCAACGCCGGGGATCGGGAGGTTGGACAGCGCTATCCTAATCGTCGGCATGAGTGTTGTGATCCGTACTTGCCCGCGGTGGGGCTGAACGCGGCGTTTTTTGGGGCCTACTGCGCGCCCGCTCGCCAAACACACCGCAGGAGACCCATGCACCGCATTCGCATCACGCTGGCCGCCGCCGTCGCGGCGCTGTCACTGGCCCAGCCCGCCCTGGCGGCGGACAAGATCGCGCTGGTGGTCAAGAGCCTGGGCAACGGCTTCTTCGACGCCGCCCGCCAGGGCGCGCAGGAGGCCGCCAAGGAGTTGGGCGGCCTGGAGATCATCTACGCCGGCCCGGCCAAGCCCACCGCGGAGGGCCAGGTGGAGATCGTCAATGCGCTGATCGCCCAGCGCGTGAAGGCCATCGCCATCTCGGCCAATGATCCCGATGCCTTGGTGCCGGTGCTGAAGAAGGCGCGCCAGCGCGGCATCCACGTGCTGTCCTTCGACGCCATGGTGCGCCAGGACGGCCGGCAGCTGCACCTTGCGCCGTCCAGCACACCGCTGATCGGCGCCAAGCTGGCGGCGCTGGCGCTGGAGGCGGCGCCTGGCGGCGGCGAGGTGGCGGTGCTGTCCGCCACCGCGCAAGCTACCAACCAGAACGGGTGGATCGCCGCACTGAAGTCCACGCTGGCCACTCCACCCTACGCCAAGCACAAGCTGGTTAGCGTCGTCTACGGCGACGACCAGACCGACAAGAGCTACCGCGAGGCGCAGGGCCTGCTGAAGAGCCACCCGAACCTCAAGGTCATCGTGGCGCCAACGACGGTGGGCATCGCCGCCGCCGCGCGTGCGGTGCAGGACGAGAGGCGCGTGGGCCAGGTGTTCGTCACCGGCCTGGGCCTGCCGTCGGAGATGCTGGGCCATGTGAGGGGCGGGGCGGTCAAGAGCTTCGCGATCTGGAACCCGGTGGACCTGGGCTACGCCGTCATCCAGCTGGCCAACGGCCTGGTGAAGGGCACGGTCAAGGGCATGGCCGGCGAGACGGTGTCGCTGGGCCGCATCGGCAAGACGACGCTCGACGCCGGCCTCGAAGCCGCCATGGCCGAGCCGTACACCTTCAACGCCAGCAACGTCGACAAGTTCTCGAAGGTGTATTGAGCCCGGCTCTCCCCAGGGGACGGCGATGCCCGCGGCATGGCGCCCCGTGCACGTCGCCGGACGGGTCGGCTTGGGGCGGCCCGGCGCTCGGCACGAAGGAAGGCGTGAATGACGACTGAACCTCTGCTCCAACTGCGAGGCATCACCAAACGCTTCGGCCTCACGCAGGCGCTGCGCGGCGTGGACTTAGACCTCGTGCCCGGCCAGGCGCTTGCGCTGATCGGCGAGAACGGCGCGGGCAAGAGCACGCTGGTCAAGACGCTGACCGGTGTGCATGCGCCCGATGCGGGCGAGATCCTGCTGGACGGCCGCCCCGTGCGCTTTGCGCGCACGCAGGACGCACAGGCCGCCGGCATCGCGGCGGTGCACCAGGAGACGGTGGTGTTCGACGCGCTGTCCGCCGCCGAGAACATCTTCATCGGCCGGCCGCCGCTGCGGCACCTGGCCGGGCTGCGCGTCATCGATTGGCCGCGCATGCGGCGCGAGGCACAGCAGTGGCTGGGCGCGGCGGGCGCCCAGTTCCCCGCGGACACGCCCACGCGTGAGCTGGGCATCGCGCAGAGGCACCAGATCGAGATCGCCCGGGCGCTGTCCCTGCAGGCGCGGGTGGTCATCTTCGATGAGCCCACGGCGGCCCTGTCGCGCGCCGAGATCCAGGACATCTACCGCCTCGTGCGCCAGCTCAAGGCGCAGGGCGTGGCGGTGCTTTTCATCAGCCACAAATTCGACGAGCTGTTCGCCGTCTGCGACCGCTACGTCGTGCTGCGTGACGGTGCGTCGGTGGGCGGCGGCGAGATGGCGACGGCGCAGGAGGCCGAGCTGGTGAAGCTGATGGTGGGCCGTGCGGTGGATGACATCTACCCGCCGCGCCGCCGCTCGCCCGGCGACGTGGCCCTGCGCGTGCAGGGTCTGAGCCACCCGACTGAGTTCGCTGACCTCGGCTTCGAGGTGCGGCGCGGCGAGGTGCTGGGCTTCTACGGGTTGGTGGGCGCCGGCCGCAGCGAGGCCATGCTGGCCCTGATCGGCCGCCAGCCCGACGCGACGGCGCGGGTCGAGCTGGCCGGCCGGCCACTGGACCTGCACGACCCGGCGCAGGCCATCGCGGCCGGCCTGGTCTATGTGCCAGAAGACCGCCGCGGGCAGGGCGCGCTGCTGGATCTGCCCGTCGGCGCCAACCTCACGCTGGCCGCGCTGGCCGGCCCGCGCCATGCATGGCGGGGCAGGCTGTCGCACGGCCCCTGGCTGTCGGCCGTGCGCGAGCGCGGCTTCGCCCAGGCGCTGATGGAGCGGCTGCGCATCAAGGCGGCGTCGCAGGACGCGCCCGTGGCCAGCCTGTCCGGCGGCAACCAGCAGAAGGTGGTCATCGCCAAGTGGCTGGGCCTGCAGCCGCAGGTGGTCATCCTGGACGAGCCCACCAAGGGCATCGACGTGGGCGCCAAGCAGGCGGTCTATGCGCTGATCGAGGACATGGTGCAGCAGGGGCTGGCCGTCATCCTGGTGTCGTCGGAACTGCCTGAGGCCATGCACCTGGCTGACCGCGTCATCGTCATGCGCCGCGGCCGGCAGGTGGCCGAGTTCCCGCACGGCGCGCCGGCCGAGGCCATCGCGGCCGCGGCCTCGGGCATGGTGCAGGAGGCACAGTCATGCTGACTGCCCGACGCGAGGGCCTGCTGCTGGCTGTTATCGCCGTGCTGGTGCTGGCCGTCGGCTGGCGGGCGCCGGTGTTCCTGACTGGGCGCAATGCGCTGGACATCGCCAACGAGTCGGCGCTGCTGGCTCTCCTCGTGGCCGGCCAGCTGGTGGTGCTGCTGACGCGCGGTGTGGACCTGTCGGTGGCGTCCAACCTGGCGCTGACCGGCATGGCCTGCGCGCTGGCCGGACAGGCCTGGCCCGGCCTGCCGGTGGTGGCGCTGCTGGGGCTGGCCGTCGTCGTGGGCGGCGCGCTGGGCGCCGTCAACGGACTGCTGATCGCGCACGCCGGGCTGCCACCCATCGTCGTGACGCTGGGCACGATGTCGCTGTACCGCGGCGCCGTGTTCGTGGCGTCGGGCGGGGCTTGGGTGTCCGAGCAGGACATCCACCCGGCCATCAAGGCGCTGCCGCGCGCGGAGCTGGCCGGTGTGCCGCTGCTCATCGTCATCGCCACGCTCGTGGTGCTGGCCGTGGCGGCCTGGCTGCGCTGGCGGCCGGCGGGGCGCGAGGTGGTGGCGCTGGGCAATCACCCGGAGGCGGCGCAGCTGGTGGGCATCTCGCAGCGACGCCGGCTGCTGCAGGTGTACATGCTGTCGGGCGCGCTGGCGGGGCTTGCGGGCCTGCTGTGGGTGGGGCGCTACGCGATCGCGTTCACCGAGCTCGCGGCGGGCTATGAGTTGACGGTGATCGCGGCCTGCGTGATCGGCGGCGTCAGCATCGCGGGCGGCATCGGTCACATGGGCGGCGCGATGCTGGGCGTGCTGTTCCTCGGCGTCGTCAACGCGGCGCTGCCGGTCATCCAGGTCTCGCCGTTTTGGCAGCAGGCCATTGCGGGTGCGGTCATCCTGCTGTCGGTGGCCTTGAACGCCAACGCACGGGGCCGCCGCGGCCTGCCTATCCTGGAGCGCAGCGAGCCATGAAAGCCTTCACTGCCTGGGAGCGCGTGCTGGCGGCACTGCTGGTGCTGCTGTACGCCGGCTTCGGCCTGGGGCTGGAGGGCTTTTTGTCGCCCTACGCGCTGGCCGATAGCACGGTCAACATGTCTGAGCGGCTCATCATCGCGATGGCCATGGCCCTGCTTATCGTGGCCGGGGAGATCGACCTGTCCATCGCCGCCACCATGGCGCTGGCCTCGTTGGCCATGGGCCTGGCGATGCAGGCCGGCGCGCCGCTGCCGATGATGGTGCTGGCGGCCCTGGCCACCGGCGCCGCCTGCGGAGCGCTGAACGGCTGGCTGGTCACGCGGCGCGGCCTGCCGTCCATCGTCGTGACCATCGGCACGCTGTCGCTGTACCGCGGCCTGGCGTTGGTGCTGCTGGGCGACCAGGCCATCACCGGCTATCCCGAGGCGCTGAGCGTGCTGGGCAACGGCACGCTGGGTGAGCTGATCGGCGTCGAGTGGCTGATCGTCCCCATCGAGTTCGCCATCGCGCTGCTGTTCGCGGTGGGCGTGGCGGTGTGGATGCACCGCACGGTGCATGGTCGGCGCGTCTATGCCATCGGCTCGAATCCGGTGGCCGCGCGCTTCAGCGGCATCGCGGCGGACCGCTACCGCCTCGGGCTGTTCGTCTTCGCCGGCCTCGCTGCCGCGCTGGCGGCCGTGCTGCTGACGGGCCGCATCGGCAGCACCCGGCCCAACCTGGCGGCCGGCTGGGAGCTGGACGCCATCACCATCGCGCTGCTGGGCGGCGTGGCCATCCAGGGCGGGCGCGGCAGCATGGTGGGCGTGATGCTGGCGGCGGTGCTGCTGGGCGCGTTCACGTTCGCGCTGGGCATGCTGAACGTGCCGGGCATCGTGATGGCCATGGTGGTGGGCGGGCTGCTGATCGGCGCGATGCTGCTGCCCCGGCTGCGGCCGCGCCGCTGACATGCAGGCCCCGGCAAGCGCGGCTTGTGCCCATCCGCACGCTGCCGGTGTGCGGCGGGGGAGCTGCCCTCAGTAGAATCCCGTGCTTTCGCACGCCGCCGCTTGCCCCAGGGCGCGTGCCTTCCAGAGAACCGCGCGGCCCCCGCGCCCAGCCTCCCCGGATCCCATGGCCCAGACCCCGCAACTGACCCATTTCGAGGGCGGCAACGCCTTGTCCGACTTCCGCGCCCAGGCCTTGCTGGCCGCGTTGCAACAGGTCAGTGCCCGCATCACCGGCATCAGCGCAAGGGCGGTGCATTGGGTCTGGACCGAAGGCGAGCTGGACGCTGCGACGCGCGAGCGCTTCGCGGCGCTGCTCACGTACGGCGAGCCGGCCGTGGCCGACGCCGCCGGTGACCTGGTGGTCGTCACGCCGCGCTTCGGCACGGTCAGCCCCTGGGCGTCCAAGGCGACCGACATCGCCCGCAACTGCGGCCTGGTGCTCAAGCGTGTGGAGCGCGTCGTCGAGTACCGCATTGCCACCAAGAGCGGCCTGCTGGGCCTGGGCGGTGCCAAGCCGCTGACGGCTGAAGAATTGAACGCCTGCGCCGCGCTGCTGCACGACCGCATGACCGAGTCGGCCTGCTTCAGCCGCGAGGACACGAAACACCTGTTCGACGAACGCACCGCCGAGCCGCTGGCCCACGTGGACGTGCTGGGCGCCGGCCGCGCCGCGCTGGAGCAGGCCAACGTCGAGTTCGGCCTGGCGCTGTCGGGCGATGAGATCGATTACCTGGAAACCAACTTCAAGAAGCTGGGCCGCAACCCCAGCGACGTCGAGCTGATGATGTTCGCGCAGGCCAACAGCGAGCACTGCCGGCACAAGATCTTCAACGCGAGCTTCACAGTGGACGGCGAGGCGCAGCCGCTTTCCCTATTCGGCATGATCCGCAACACCGAGAAGCTGAACCCGCAGCACACGGTGGTCGCGTACTCGGACAACGCGGCCATCATGGAAGGCCATGCCATCCAGCGCTGGATGCCGGCACCCACGGCCGGCGCTGCCTACGTGGCCCGCGCCGAGCAGGCCCAGGTGCTGATGAAGGTGGAGACGCACAACCACCCGACGGCCATCTCGCCCCACCCCGGCGCGTCCACCGGCGCGGGTGGCGAGATCCGCGACGAGGGCGCCACCGGCCGCGGCTCCAAGCCCAAGGCGGGCCTGACGGGCTTCTCGGTGTCCAACCTGCACCTGCCGGGCCTCAGCGAGCCCTGGGAGCTGCAACCCGTCGGCAAGCCGGCCCACATCGCCAGCGCGCTGCAGATCATGATCGACGGCCCGCTGGGCGGCGCCGCGTTCAACAACGAGTTCGGCCGCCCCAACCTGGCGGGCTATTTCCGCGTGTTCGAGCAGACGGTGGCTGGCGTGCGCCGCGGCTATCACAAGCCCATCATGATCGCCGGTGGCCTGGGCACCATCCGTGCGGACCTGACCAAGAAGATCGAGTTCCCCGCTGGCACGCTGCTGATCCAGCTCGGCGGCCCCGGCATGCGCATCGGCATGGGCGGTGGCGCCGCGTCGTCGATGGCGGCGGGCACGAACACGGCCGATCTGGACTTCGACTCCGTGCAGCGCGGCAACCCCGAAATCGAGCGCCGCGCGCAGGAAGTCATCAATCACTGCTGGGGCCTGGGTGCTGAGAACCCGGTGCTGGCCATCCATGACGTCGGCGCGGGCGGCATCTCCAACGCCTTCCCCGAGCTGGTGAACGACGCCGGCCGCGGCGCGCGCTTCGACCTGCGCAAAGTGCCGCTGGAGGAGTCGGGCCTCGCCCCGAAGGAAATCTGGTGCAACGAGAGCCAGGAACGCTACGTGCTGGCCATTGGGCCGGAGAGCCTGGCGCAGTTCACGGCCTTCTGCGAGCGCGAGCGCTGCCCGTTCGCCGTCGTCGGCGTGACGACCGAAGAGCGTGAACTCAAGCTCGTCGATGAGCAGACCGGCAGCGATCCCATCGACATGCCGATGGATGTGCTGCTCGGCAAGCCGCCCAAGACCCACCGCAACGTGACCCGCGTGGCCCGCGACGGCGGCGCGCTGGACCTGACCGGCGTGAAGCTGGAGACGGCCGCCTTCGACGTGCTGCGCCACCCGACGGTCGCCAACAAGCGCTTCCTCGTCACCATCGGCGACCGCACGGTGGGCGGCCTGAACCACCGCGACCAGATGGTGGGCCCCTGGCAGGTGCCGGTGGCTGACTGCGCGGTCACGCTTGCCGACTTCCAGGGTTTTGCCGGCGAGGCGATGAGCATGGGCGAGCGCACGCCGCTGGCCGCCGTCAACGCGCCGGCCTCGGGCCGCATGGCCGTGGCCGAAGCCATCACCAACCTGCTGGCCGCGCCCATCGAATTGCCGCGCGTGAAGCTCAGCGCCAACTGGATGGCCGCCTGCGGCGAAGCCGGCGAGGACGCCGCGCTGTTCGACACCGTCAAGACCGTCGGCATGGAGCTGTGCCCGGCACTGGGTATCTCCATCCCGGTGGGCAAGGATTCGCTGTCGATGCGCACCAAATGGAGCGACAACGGGGACGACAAGCAGGTCACCGCGCCCGTGTCGCTGATCGTCACGGCCTTCGCCAGCATTGCCGACGTGCGCGGCACGCTGACGCCCGAGTGGCAGCGCGAGGACTCCTGCGCCATCCTGATCGACCTCGGCCAGGGCCAGCGCCGCATGGCCGGCTCCATCCTGGCGCAGACGCTGAACCAGTTCGGCAACGACGTGCCGGACCTGGACGATCCGCAGCTGCTGGTGTCGCTGGTCAATGCCGTCAATGAACTGCGCGCCGCGGGCAAGCTGCTGGCCTATCACGACCGCTCCGACGGTGGCCTGTGGGCGGCGGCCTGCGAAATGGCCTTCGCCGGCCAGACCGGCCTGAGCCTGAACATCGACATGCTGGTCACCGAAGGCGACGGCATCAGCGACAGCCGCGCCGACACCGGCGACTCCAAGAACTGGGCTGCGCAAGTCAGCGGCCGCCGCGACGAGCTGACGCTGCGTGCGTTGTTCAATGAGGAACTGGGCGCGCTGATCCAGGTGCGCGCCGCTGACCGCGATGCCGTCATGCAGGTGCTGCGCGCGCATGGCCTGTCCAAGCATTCGCACGTGGTGGCCAAGCCGAATGCGAGCCGGCAGATGGAAGTCTGGCGCGACGCGAAGAAGGTCTTCGGCGCCGACCTGACGGCGCTGCAGCAGACCTGGGACGAGGTGAGCTGGCGCATCGCCAAGCTGCGCGACAACCCGGCCGGCGCCGACGCCGAGCATGCCGCCGCGGGCCGTGCCGACGACCCGGGCATGCACGTCCACCTGACGTTCACGCCTGAATCCATGCCTTCGCCGTTCGTGTCCACCGGCGCGAGACCGAAGGTCGCCATCCTGCGCGAGCAGGGCGTCAACTCGCATGTCGAGATGGCCTATGCGATGTCGCTGGGCGGCTTTGACAGCTTCGACGTGCACATGAGCGACCTGCAGTCCGGCGCGGTCAAGCTGGACGGCTTCGCGGCCTTCGTCGCCTGCGGCGGCTTCAGCTACGGCGACACCCTGGGTGCCGGCGAAGGCTGGGCGCGCTCCATCATGTTCAACCCGGTGCTGGCCGAGCAGTTCCGCGCCTTCTTCTCGCGCCCCGACACGCTGGCCCTGGGTGTGTGCAACGGCTGCCAGATGCTGGCGGCGCTGGCGCCCATCATCCCGGGCGCGGACGCCTGGCCGCGCTTCACGCGCAACCAGAGCGAGCAGTTCGAGGCGCGCCTGTCCATGGTGGAGGTGCTGGATTCGCCCAGCGTGTTCTTCAAGGGCATGGCCGGCAGCCGGCTGCCCATCGCCGTCGCGCACGGTGAGGGCTTTGCGAACTTCGCGCGCCAAGGGGATGCCGCCAAGGCCATCGCGGCAATGCGCTTCGTCGACAACCATGGCGCCGCCACCGAGGCCTACCCGTTCAACCCGAACGGCAGCCCGGGCGGCCTGACCTCGGTGACGACGGCCGACGGCCGCTTCACCGCGCTGATGCCCCACCCGGAGCGCGTGTTCCGCAACGTGCAGATGAGCTGGACATCGGGCGACCGCGCCCAGCACAGCCCGTGGCTGCGCATGTTCCAGAACGCGCGCAAGGCGCTGGGCTGAGTACCTGACCCTGGTCCCGCGCTGGCGGCGCCTCGCGCTGCCAGGCGCGGTGGCGCACGGCCCGGGGACAAAAAAAGGCGGGCCTCAGCCCGCCTTGTCGCCCTCAGGCAGCGTCAGTCCTGCACCACGGCGGCGGTCTGCAGCCGCTTGTTGACGCGCAGCGCCAGCAGTGTGCAGACGGCACCGGACAGCAGGTACACCGTCAGCGAGCCCAGGCCGAAGCGGGACGACAGGTACAGCGCGATGACCGGTGCGAAGGCGGCGCCCAGCAGCCAGGCCATGTCGGCCGTCAGTGCCGCGCCGGTGTAGCGGAAGTGCGGCAGGAAGTTGGACGTCACCGAGCCCGCCGACTGGCCGTAGGACAGGCCCAGCAACACAAAGCCGATCAGCAGGAAGGCGGCCTGGCCGGGCTTGCCGCCACCCAGCATCAGCGGCGCCGCGAACGCGAACAAGCCGATCGCGACGGCCAGGGAGCCCAGGAAATTGCGGCGGCCCACCTTGTCGGCGATCAGGCCCGACATGGGCATGGCCACTGCGGCGAACGCAGCGCCGAGCAGCTCCATCTTCATGAAGTCGTCGATGCCGGCAGGGTCAGACAACGCCACCCAGGACAACGGGAACACGGTCACGAGGTGGAAGAGGGCGTAGCTGGCCAGCGCGGCAAAGGCCCCGATGACAATGTGGTGACCTTGCGCCGGCAGCAGCTCGTTCAGGTGGGCGGGGTCGAGCTCGTGCTCTTCCATGCGCTTTTCGTATTCGTGCGTGACGACCAGGCGCAGGCGTGCGAACAGCGCCACCACGTTGATCGCGAAGGCGGCGAAGAACGGGAAGCGCCAGCCCCAGGACAGGAAATCGCGCACGTCCAGGCTGGTGTAGACGTACAGGAACACCCCGGAGGCGACGAAGAAGCCCAGCGGTGCGCCCAGCTGGCCCAGCATGGCGTACCAGCCGCGCCGCTGCGGCGGCGCGTTCAGCGCCAGCAGCGAGGGCAGGCCGTCCCACGAGCCGCCCAGCGCCAGGCCCTGGCCCACGCGGCACAGCGCCAGCAGCGCGACTGCAGTGCTGCCTGCGGTGCCGTAGCCGGGCAGCAGGCCCATGGCCACCGTGGAGCTGCCCAGCAGCAGCAGCGCAACCGTCAGCTTGGCGGAGCGGCCGAAGCGGCGCTGGATCTCCATGCCGATCAGCGTGCCGAGCGGCCGCACGACAAAGGCCAGCGCAAAGATCAGGAATGAGAACAAGGTGCCGGTCAGGCGGTCCACAAAGGGAAAGAAGACCTGCGGGAACACCAGCACCGACGCAATGCCGAACACAAAGAAGTCGAAGTATTCGGACGCCCGGCCGATGATGACGCCGACGGCGATGTCGCCGGGGGCCAAGTCTTCATCGCTGCGGGTGGGCTGCGGGCCGGACTGAGGGCGGGGGAGGGTACTGCTTGCGGTGGCCATGGCGGGCTTGTCTCCGTCGGTGACTAGGACAAAATGTCCAATCGTTGATTTACCTCAATCAACTTACATTCCAGCATCACGTGCAAGATCGTTAACCCTCGCGCGTTACTCCGGATGTACCCCACAAAGCCTCTACTTTCCCGCACGCTCGCCGTTTTGGCCAGCGTCGCCCTGTGTGGTTGTGACTGGGTCGTGATGAAGCCTCACGGCGACATCGCGCAACAGCAGGCGCAGCTGATCGTCACCTCCACGCTGCTGATGCTGCTGATCATCGTCCCGGTGATCGCGCTGACGCTGTTCTTCGCCTACCGGTACCGGCAGTCGAACACCGAGGCGACCTACGCGCCCGACTGGGATCACTCGACCCGTCTGGAGTTGGTGATCTGGGGCGCGCCGCTGCTGATCATCATCGCGCTCGGGGCGATCACCTGGATCACCACGCACAAGCTGGACCCTTACCGCCCGCTCGACCGCATCTCGGAAGACAAGCCGCTGGTGCCGGGCGTCAAGCCGCTGGAGGTGTATGCCGTCTCCCTGGACTGGAAGTGGCTGTTCATCTACCCCGAGCAGGGCATCGCGACCGTCAACGAAATGGCCGCGCCGGTGGACCGGCCTATCCATTTCCGGCTGACCTCCACGACGGTGATGAACACCTTCTACGTGCCGGCGCTGGCCGGCATGATCTACACGATGCCGGGCATGGAGACGCAGCTGCATGCCGTCATCAACAAGGCCGGCGCTTATGACGGCCTGTCGGCCCACTACAGCGGCGCCGGTTTCTCGGACATGCGCTTCAAGTTCCACGGCCTGTCGGACGCCGATTTCGCGCGCTGGGTTGAGGCCAGCAAGGCCAGCGGCAGCGCGCTAACCCGCGATGATTACCTCAAGCTTGAACAGCCCAGCGCCAAGGAAGCTGTGCGCCGTTACGCCAGCGTCGAGCCGGGCTTGTGGAGCGCCATCCTGGACCGCTGCGTTGATGGCAAGAAGATGTGCGCAAGCCAGATGATGGCCATCGACGCTGCAGGCGGTGCCGGCAAGGGCGGCGTGGCCGGCACCATGCGCAGCCCGTGGCTGACGCTGGATGGCATCAAGCGCGAGCGCACCGTCGTTGCCGCGTTGTGTACCCCTGTCAATCCGCTGGGCCTGGCGCTGGAACCCACCGCGCTGTCCTCCTCCTTCGCGCCGCAGAACTAAGCCGATGATTGCCTACCCCGAAGAGCTCCACCCGGTCCTGGGCCGGCTGGGCCTGCATGCCCTCCCGCTGCACGAACCCATCCTGATCGGCACCTTCGCGGCCGTGATGCTGGGTGGCCTGTTCGTGCTGGCCATGATCACCAAATACCGCCTATGGGGCACCTTGTGGCGGGACTGGATCACCAGCATCGACCACAAGAAGATCGGCATCATGTACATGCTGCTCGGCTTGGTCATGCTGCTGCGTGGCTTTGCCGACGCGATCATGATGCGTGCCCACCAGGCCATGGCCTTTGGTGACAACGCCGGCTTCCTGCCGCCGCATCACTACGACCAGATCTTCACGGCGCACGGCGTCATCATGATCTTCTTCGTCGCGATGCCTTTCGTGACGGGCTTCATGAACTACCTCGTGCCGCTGCAGATCGGTGCGCGCGATGTGGCCTTCCCGTTCCTGAACAACTTCAGCTTCTGGATGACCGCCGGCGGCGCCATCCTGGTGATGATCTCGCTGTTTGTCGGCGAGTTCGCCAAGACCGGCTGGCTGGCTTTCCCGCCGCTGTCGGGCATCCTAGCCAGCCCCGACCCCGGCGTGGACTACTACTTGTGGTCACTGCAGGTGGCCGGTGTGGGCACGACGCTGTCGGGCATCAACCTGATCGCCACCATCGTCAAGATGCGCGCACCCGGCATGACCATGATGAAGATGCCCGTCTTCACCTGGACGTCGCTGTGCACCAACGTGCTGATCGTCGCGACCTTCCCGGTGCTTGCCGCCACGCTGGCGCTGCTGACCGCCGACCGCTACCTCGCCACGAACTTCTTCACGACGGACCTGGGCGGCAACGCCATGCTGTACGTGAACCTGATCTGGATCTGGGGCCACCCGGAGGTCTACATCCTGATCCTGCCGATCTTCGGCGTGTTCTCGGAAGTGGTGTCCACCTTCAGCCGCAAGAAGCTGTTCGGCTATGCGTCGATGGTTTATGCGACGGTCGTCATCACCATCCTGTCCTACCTCGTGTGGCTGCACCACTTCTTCACGATGGGTTCAGGTGCCAGTGTGAACAGCTTCTTCGGCATCACGACGATGATCATCTCGATCCCGACGGGCGCGAAGATCTTCAACTGGCTGTTCACGATGTACCGCGGCCGCATCAAGTTTGAAGTGCCGATGCTGTGGACCGTGGGCTTCATGGTGACCTTCGTCATCGGCGGCATGACCGGCGTGCTGTTGGCCGTGCCGGCAGCTGACTTCGTGCTGCACAACAGCCTGTTCCTGATCGCCCACTTCCACAACGTCATCATCGGTGGCGTGGTGTTCGGGGTGTTTGCCGGCATCAACTTCTGGTTCCCCAAGGCCTTCGGCTTCCGCCTGGATGCGTTCTGGGGCAAGGTGAGCTTCTGGTGCTGGTTCATCGGTTTCTGGGTTGCGTTCACGCCGCTGTACGTGCTGGGCCTGATGGGCGTCACGCGTCGCGTCAGTCACTTCGATGATCCGTCGCTGCAGATCTGGTTCGTGATCGCAGCCTGTGGCGCGGCCATCATTGCGGTCGGCATTGCCGCCTTCCTGGTGCAGATCGCCGTCAGCATCTGGCGCCGCAAGGAGCTGCGCGATGTGACGGGCGACATCTGGGAGGGCCGCACGCTGGAGTGGTCCACCTCGTCGCCGCCGCCGGACTACAACTTCGCGTTCACGCCCGTCGTGCACGAGATGGACGCCTGGCACGACATGAAGCAGCGCGGCGCCCAGCGGCCTCGTAGCGGCTTCGTGGACATCCACATGCCCAAGAACACCGGCGCCGGCTTCGTCATCGCGATGCTGGCCACCGCGATGGGCTTTGCCCTGGTGTGGCACATGTACTGGATCGCGCTGGGTCTGCTGATCGCCACCGTGGCCGCGTCCATCGTGCACACCTTCAACTACAGCCGCGACTACTACATCAAGGCCGATGCTGTGACCCGCTGCGAAGACCAGCGCAGCCGCGAGCTCGACGCCGCGGCCTGATCGACAGAGCAATCCCATGAGCGCAAGCATGACCGCCTCGACCGGTGCGCCGGTCGTCTTCTACGACGACGGCCACCACCATCCGCCCAACAGCACGATGCTGGGCTTCTGGCTCTACCTGATGAGCGACTGCCTCATCTTTGCGGTGCTGTTCGCCACCTACGCCGTGCTGGGCCGCAACTACGCGGCCGGCCCGTCGGGGGCCGACCTGTTCGACCTGCAACTGGTCGCCATCAACACCGCGCTGCTGCTGTTCTCGTCCATCACCTACGGCATGGCCATGGTGGGCATGCAGGCGCGCAAGAAGGCCCAGGTACTGGGCTGGCTGGCGGTGACCGGCGTGCTGGGCCTGGGCTTCCTGGCCATCGAGCTCTATGAGTTCTACCACCTCATCCACCAGGGCGCCGGCCCGGCGCGCAGCGCCTTCCTGTCCAGCTTCTTCACGCTGGTCGGTACGCACGGTCTGCACGTCACCTTCGGCTGCATCTGGTTGGTGGTGCTCATGGTGCAGGTGCAAAAGCACGGCCTCATCGCCGCAAACCGCCGTCGCCTGATGTGCCTGTCGATGTTCTGGCACTTCCTGGACGTCGTCTGGATCGGCGTGTTCACCTTTGTCTATCTGATGGGAGTCATGTGATGGCGGCCAATCACCACCACGATCACGATGATCACCTGGACGGCGAGGAAGACTTCCACGTCAGCGTGAAGGGCTACGCGGTCGGCTTCATCCTGTCCGTCATCCTGACGGCCATCCCCTTCTGGCTGGTCATGGGCAAGGTGCTGCCCAGCCCGCAGACGACGGCGCTGGTCATCCTCGGCTTCGGTGCTGTGCAGATGGTTGTGCACATGATCTATTTCCTGCACATGAACGCCAAGGTCGAGCAGGGCTGGTCCATGCTGGCGTTGGTGTTCACCGTGGCGCTGGTGGTCATCATGTTCGCCGGCTCTGTCTGGGTCATGTACAACATGAACGCCAACATGATGCCCACGCCCGACCCCGCAGCGATGCGGAACATGTAGTCCACGGCCAGGCTGTTGCGCTGAAGGTGGCCGCTGAGATGGCGTGGCGTTCTGTCATCGCGGGGCCTTCGGGGCTGCGGCGGCCTGCAGCTTGCGCGTCGTTGCGGCCGACGGGTGCCGTCGGCGCTGCTGACTCCCGCGAGGTGTGCACGTGATGCGCGCAGCACGCTGGGCGCTGATCGCCGCTACGGCGATGGCCGGTCTGGGCTTTGCGGCACTGTCGCTGTGGCAGATGCAGCGGCTCGGCTGGAAGCAGGACCTGATGGCCCGCGTGGAGCAGCGGCTGCAGGCGGAGCCCGTCAGCCCACCTGCGCCGGCCGCATGGGCGACCCTTGGGCCGGCCGACGAGTACCGTCGGCTGCGGCTGCACGGGCAGTTCGAGCGCGGCGAGGTGTTGGTGCAGGCCACCACGGCCCTCGGCGGCGGTCATTGGGTCATGGCACCGCTGCGGCTGGCGGATGGCAGCGTGGTGCTCGTCAACCGAGGCTTTGTCTCGCCCGAGCGACGCGCAGCCGAGGCGCGTGAGGCGCCGGTGGGTGTCGTCGAGCTCACCGGCTTGTTGCGCCTGACCGAGCCCGGCGGCGGCCCCTTGCGCGCCAACGTGCCGGCCGAAGGGCGCTGGTACTCGCGTGATGTCGCCGGCATTGCCGCGCAGTTGGGCCTGGGCGGCGCCGTCGCCCCGTTCTTCGTCGACGAAGCGGCCGACCCCGCCCAACCGCAGCGTTGGCCGCGCCCGGGGCTGACCGTCGTGCGTTTCGCCAACAATCACGCCGTCTACGCCGCCACCTGGCTGGCGCTCGCCGTCATGGCCGCCGCTGCGGCGGTCTACCTGGTTCGCGAAGAACGCCGCCGCCTCCCGTCTTGAACGCTGCCCGCCTGCTGCCCTCTGCCGCCGAAGCCGTGACCCCCGAACGCCGGGCCGGCCGCGCCAACCTGCGCCAGCTCATCGAGCTGCGCTGGCTGGCCGTGGGCGGGCAACTGGCCACCGTGCTGGTCGTGCATCAGGTGCTGGGCATCACGCTGCCCTGGATCGAGATGCTCAGCCTGCTGGGCGTGCTGACGGCGTTCAACCTGTTCAGCGTGTGGCGCAACCGGCTGGAGCAGCCGGTCTCGCAGATGGCCTTGTGCGTTGCGCTGCTGGTGGACGTCGGCGTCTTGACCGGCCAGCTCTACCTTGCCGGCGGCAGCGACAACCCCTTCATCTACCTCTACCTGCTGCAGGTGGCCGTGGCCTCGGTGCTGCTGCGGCCCGCCTACCTGTGGGCCATCGTGCTGAGCACGGTGTGTGGCTTCGTGGCGCTCACGCAGTGGCACCGCCCGCTGTTGCTGGACCCGACCTCGCCCACCACGCTGTCGCCCAACTACCTGGGCGGCTTGCTGCTGTGCTTCCTGCTCAACGTGGGCCTGCTGGCGGTGTTCATCGTGCGCATCAACCGCAACCTGCGCCAGCGCGATGCCGAGCTCGCCGAGCTGCGCCAGCGTGCCGCCGAGCAGACGCACATCGTGCGCATGGGCCTGCTGGCCAGCGGCGCCGCCCACGAGCTGGGCACGCCACTGGCCACGCTCAGCGTCATCCTCGGCGACTGGGCCCACATGGCGCCGTTCGCGGCGGAGCCCGAGCTGCGCGAGGAGATCGAGGAAATGCAGCGTCAGATCCTGCGTTGCAAGGCCATCGTCACCGGCATCCTGATGTCGGCCGGCGAGGTGCGTGGCGAGGCCCCGCAACTCACCGCGCTGCGCAGCTTCATCGACACGCTCGCCCAGCGCTGGCGCCAGGCCCACCCCAGCGCTGAGCTGCACCTGGTGTGCGACCGCGAACTGCCCGCGCTGGACATCATTGCCGACAGCGCACTGGCGCAAGTGGTCGGCAACCTGCTGGACAACGCCGCCGAGGCCGCGCCCGGTCGGCCGCTGACGCTGGTTGCGGCCCACCCCGATGAGCACACGCTCAGCCTCAGCGTGCTCGACGAAGGCCCCGGCTTCGACGACCGCCAGCTCGCCCACTTCGGCGAGCCCTACCAGAGCAGCAAGGGCCAGCCCGGCCGTGGCATGGGCCTGTTCCTGTCCGTCAACGTGGCCCGCACGTTGGGCGGCCGGTTGGAGGCGCGCAACCGCGACGAAGGCGGGGCGGCGGTCACCCTCACGCTGCCGCTGGCTTCTCTGCTGCCGCAACAATCACGGGCCCATGCCACAAGCCGCTGAAGAAGACCGCCTGCTGCTCATCGTTGAAGACGATGACAGCTTTGCCCGCACGCTGAGCCGCTCCTTCGAGCGTCGCGGTTGGCGCGTGCTGCGCGCCACCGGGCTGGACGACATGAAGCACCTGCTCGATGAGCTGCCCGATGACGAGGAGCTCGGCCATGCCGTCGTGGACCTTAAGCTCGCAGGCGGCGCGTCGGGCCTGGCCTGCGTGCAGGCTCTGCATGGCTGGGACCCCGAGGTCCTGATCGTCGTGCTGACCGGTTACGCCAGCATCGCCACCGCGGTGGAGGCCATCAAGCTGGGCGCCTGCCACTACCTCGCCAAGCCCGCGAACACCGACGACATCGAGGCCGCCTTCGCGCGCCGCCAGGGCGATGCCGAGGTCGAGGTCACCGAGCGCCAGACCGCCAGCATCAAGACGCTGGAGTGGGAGCGCATCCACGAGATGCTGGCCGAGACCGGCTTCAACATCAGCGAGACCGCCCGGCGCCTGGGCATGCACCGCCGCACGCTGGCACGCAAGCTGGAGAAGCAGCGCGTGAAGTGATGGCGACCAACTGAAATACGCAGTCCCGCCAACACATCATGCAACTGCTGAGCGTTGCCATCGTTGCAGCAACAGGGGTGTTCCTGGTGGCGCTTGGCTTGGCTGCGTTGATTCGTCCGCCGCTTGTCTGCGGCTTCCTGCTTGGCTTCGCCGGGTCGGCTGCCAAACACTACGCTGAACTGGCGGTGCGTCTGCTGGTTGGCATCGCACTTGTGTGGGCGGCACCCGCGCTGGCCGGGTCGGCGGTGTTCTGGTGGTTTGGCTGGGTACTGCTGGGCACGACTGGCGTCTTGCTGGCTGTGCCCTGGCGCCTGCATCGTCAGTTTGCGCAGGCCAGCGTCCCGCAGGCCCTGCGCTTTCTGCCGGTCATCGGCTTGGCCTCGCTGGCTGCGGGCGCCGCCACGCTCTGGGCTGTCGTCGCTGCGGGTGCGATGGGACTTGGGCGATAAGCGGCCCAGTCAGAGCCCGGCGAGCAGCTCGTAGGAGCGCCGCCGCGCGGCGTGGTCGTGCACGGCGCAGGCCGCGATGAACTCGTCGGCGCCGGTGCGTTCGGCCGTGGCGGCCAGGCCCGCGCGCACGGTCTGTGGCGAGCCCACGACCGCTTCGCTGAGCATGCGCTCCACCTGCAGCCGCTCGGCCGGCGACCACAGCGCATCCATGCTGGCCACCGGGGCGGGCAGCTTGCCGCGCCGGCCGCGCACCATGCCGAGGAAGCGCTGCTGGATGGACGTGAAGAGCCGCTGCGCCTCCTCGTCGGTCGGCGCGACGAGCACGTTCAGGCCCACCATCGCATGCGGCTTGGGGTGGCGCGCGCTGGGCCGGTAGGTGCTGCGATAGATGTCCAAGGCCTGCATCAGCATGTCGGGCGCGAAGTGCGATGCGAACGCGAACGGCAGGCCCAGGTAGGCGGCCAGCTGCGCGCTGTACAGGCTGGACCCCAGCAGCCAGATCGGCACCTCGGTGCCCTGGCCCGGCACGGCGCGCACGGCAGCGTCGTCGGTGGCCGGGGCGAGATAGCCCTGCAGCTCCAGCACATCGTTCGGGAAGCCGTCCTCGCCGCTGCTCTCCAGGCTGCGGCGCAGTGCGCGCATCGTCGGCCGGTCGGTGCCGGGCGCGCGCCCCAGGCCGAGGTCGATGCGGCCGGGAAAGAGCTCGGCCAGCGTGCCGAACTGCTCGGCGATGGTCAGCGGCGCGTGGTTGGGCAGCATGATGCCGCCCGCGCCGACGCGGATGCGCCGCGACGCCGCGGCCAGCTGGCCGATCAGCACGGCCGTGGCCGAGCTGGCCACGCCTTCCATGTTGTGATGCTCGGCCACCCAGTAGCGCGTGTAGCCCAGCTCATCGGCGAGCTTGACGAGGTCCAGGCTGTTGAGCAGTGCGTCGCGCGTGCTGGCGCCCTCCACAACGGGCGCGAGGTCGAGGATGGACAGTGGGGGCAGGGCAGGCATGGGCGTCATCTTCGCGAGGCCGGCTTGGCCTTGCCAGGGCGGGGCCTTGGGGGCCTGTGCTCAGAGCTGCTTGCCCATGAACACGCTCAGCGGGTGATCGGGGTAGTCGCCGAACGGGCCGCGCCGCACGTAGCCGCGGCCCGCGTAGAAGGCCAGGGCCTCGGGCTGATACGGCCCCGTCTCCAGCAGCAGCTGCGGGCAGCCGCGCGCCCGTGCCGCGTCTTCGAGCACCTGCAGGATCTGGCGCGCCAGGCCGGCGCCGCGCGCGGCTGGCTGCACGTACATGCGCTTGAGTTCGCCATGCGTGGTGCGCAGCACCACGGCTGCACAGCCCCGCGCCACGCCCTGCGCGTCGCGCGCCACGGCAAACAGCACCTCGGGCTGGCACAGTGCGTCCAGGTCGAGCGCGTAGCGCGCCTCGGCGGGGTAGAGGCTGTCCTGGTAGGCATCGAGCTCGGCGATCAGCGCGATGACCTCGGGCTGGCGTGCGGTTTCAAGGGCAACGTGCATGGCGAATGATCTCAGTCCCGCACGGCCAGCATGACGGCATAGGCCTTGAACACGGCCGTCGCCGGCTGGCCTGCTGCGAGCGCGAGGCCGTCCACGGCGTCGTTGGTGACACTGGCCGTCACGACCGTGCCGCCGGGCAGCGTCAGGCCGATCAGCGACGACACCGCGCCGCGCTCCACGCGCGACACGGTGCCGGCCAGCTGGTTGCGCGCCGAGAGTCGGTAGCCGCCGAAGTCGGTCACCAGCACGACCTCGCTGCTCTTCACCAGCGCCAGCGCCTGCTGGCCGGGTTGCACGTCCAGCTCGGCGGCGGCCTCGGTGGTCAGCGCCGCCGTCACCGCCTGGCCACCGTCCAGTGCAACGCGCACCGTGGTCGTTGTCGGCCCAGGGTTCACGTCTGCAATGCGGCCCAGGAACTGGTTGCGGGCGGTGGTTTTCATGCTCATCCTCTTCAGCAGCGCATCCAGCGCCGGTTGGGTGGACAGCCAGGCGGCCTGTTCGTGCAGGAAGGCGGTGTGCCGGGCCTGCAGCGCGCGCCAGGCAGCGAGCAAGGCCTGGCCCTCGGCGGTCAGCCGCGTGCCGCCGCCGCCCGTGCCGCCGGCGGCCTTGTCGGCCAGCGGCGTGCGGGTCAGGGCCTGGGCAGCGTCCAGCACCAGCCAGGCGCCCTTGTAGCTGTAGCCGGCTGCACGGGCCGCCTTGTGCAGCGAACCGGTCAGCGCCAGTGCGGCCAGCAGGTCGAAGAAGCGGCCGTCCAGCCGGCCGGCCAGGCGCAGCTCGCCTTGCAGCAGCGGGTGGTCGCCGCCGTTCACGGCGCGGCCTCCAGTGCCGCGCGCAGGCCTGGGTCGTCGGCGCGCAGCCGGGCCTGCACGCCGCCACCGTCCAGCAGCAGCACCTCGTCGGCCAGGGCCAGCACGTCCTCGGGGTCGTGGCTGACAAGCAGCGTGGGGATGGCCAGGCGCTGGCGCAGCTCTCGCAGTTCGGCGCGCAGCTGGCGGCGCAGCGTGGTGTGCAGCGCGGCGAAAGGCTCGTCCAGCAGCAGCACCTGCGGCTGGCAGGCCAGCGCGCGCGCCAGCGCCACGCGCTGCTGCTGGCCGCCGGACAGCGTGGCCGGCCGGCTGTGCGCCAGCGCTTCAAGGCCGAAGGACGCGATCAGCGCGTCCACGCGTGCGGCGTCGTCGGCGGTCAGGCGGCGGCGCCAGCTGGTCAGGCCGAAGGCGATGTTGTCGCGCACGCTGAGGCGGGGGAAGAGGGCGTAGTGCTGGAACAGATAGCCCACGCCCCGCGCCTCGGGCGGCAGGCAGGTGCCGGTGGCGGTGTCCAGCAGCGTGTGCCCGTTCAGCCGCACATGGCCAGCGCGCACCGGCAGCAGGCCGGCGATGGCCTGCAGCGTCAGCGACTTGCCCGCGCCCGACGGCCCGTACAGTGCGACGACGGGCGCGTCGGTCGCCAAGGCAATGTCCAGGTCGAAGCGCCGGCGCGCGTCCTGGACCGAGAGCTGCAGGCGGATGTCGATCATGGCTGCGCGAACCCGTGCCTGGCGAGGATGGCCTGCGCCTCCGCGCCGTGGAGAAAGCCGATGAAGTCCCGCGCGAGTGCGGGTTGGCGGCTGTCTGCCACGGCAGCCACCGGGTAGCGGATGGGCGCGTGGCCGGTGACCGTGGCCGCCACGCGCACCTTGCTCCCGGCGATGCCGGCGTCGCTGCGGTAAACAAAGCCCGCCTCCACCTCGCCGCGTGCCACGTAGTCCAGCACCTGGCGCACGTTGTCTGCAAACACCAGCTTGGGCGCCAGTGCTGGCCAGAGCTGCGCACTGCTCAGCGCCTGCTGCGTGTAGCGGCCCACCGGCACGGAGGCCACCTTGCCGATGGCGATGCGCTTGACGGCCGGCCCTGCCAGGTCGGTCAGGCGCTGCACGGCGCTGCCGGGCGGCGTCACCAGCACCAGCGCGTTGGCGGCGAAGTCGCGGCGCGTGTCGACCGCAATCGCCCGCTGTGCCACGGCGCGGTCCATGCTGTCCGGGTCGGCGCTGGCGAACACGTCCACCGGCGCGCCTTGAACGATCTGCTGCGCCAGCACGCCCGACGCGGCGATGTTGAAGCGCACCGTGACGCCAGGCCGCGTGGCTTCAAAGCGCTGGCCGATCGCCTTGAACGCGTCGGTCAGGCTGGCCGCAGCGGAGACGGTCAGCTGCTGTGCGGCAGCCAGCAGTGGCAGCCAGCAGGCAAGGGCGGCGAGCAGGCGTTTCGTCACGGTGAAGGCGCGCGTTGCAGGAAGCGGTTAGACAGCACGAGGATGGCCACGGATAAGGCCGACACGATGAGCGCCAGCAGCAGCGCGACGTCGTCGCGGCCGGCTTGCACGGCGTCGTAGATGGCCATGGAGGCGGTCTGCGTCTGGCCGGGGATGGAGCCGGCCACCATCAGCGACGCGCCGAACTCGCCCATCGCGCGGGCGAAGGCCAGCAGCGTGCCGGCCAGGATGCCGGGCCAGGCCAGCGGCAGCGTCACGCGCACGAACGTGCTCCAGGCCGACTGGCGCAGCGTGCGCGCGGCGGCCTCCAGCTGCCGGTCCACCTGCGCGAAGGCGCTGCTCGCGCCCTTGAGCACCAGCGGCAGCGCCACCAGCGTGGACGCGATGACGGCGCCATGCCAGTGGAAGATGACCGTGTAGTCGAAGTGCTCGCGCAGCCAGCCGCCGAGGGCGCCGTGGCGGCCCATCAGCACCAGCAGGCCATAGCCCAGCACGGTGGGCGGCAGCACCAGCGGCAGCATGCAGAGGGCCTCCAGCACGCCGCGTCCGGGCAGGCGCGTGCGTGCGAACACCCAGCCCAGCGCGACGCCCAGTACCAGCGCCAGCCCCGTGGCCAGGCCGGCCACGCGCAGCGTGAGCGCCAGCGGCGCGGCGTCGAATTCGGTCCAGAGCGCGGTGGGCATGGTGCGTAATGTAGAGGACTACATTGCGCTATTGGGGCGCTGCGCCGTGCGGTGCGGGCCGGGGTTGCGCCCGCACGGGCTCGGCGTGGCGCGGGCGAGCGGCAGGTGTGGGCTGATCATCCTGCGGCATTGCGTGAAATCAGGCCGCTGCGAGCTCGGTGGCGTCACGCCGCGGGGATAGCATGCCGCGCGTGGAAGTAACGTTCTCATCGCATGCCATGACTTGTTCCCGAGCCTGCCTCGGTCGGTTGCGACCAACGGGACGCGCATGCATCGGCCGCCGAGGTGCGCTGCCGCCCACCCTGTCGGCGCCTTGCGATCCGGTTTGCCCACCCGGTCATCAGCGGCCGGCCGGCAGGCAGCGGGGCTTCACGCTGTTGGAGTTGGTGATGGCCATCGTCATCCTGGGCGTGCTGGGCGCGTTCGCGCTACCCGGGTTGATCGACACGGGCTCGCAGGCACGCGTTGCCCAGGTGAACTCCACGGCAGGTGCCGTGGCGACGGCGGTGTCCATTGCGGCCTCCAAGTGCGTCGTGACAGCGGGTTGCAATGTCAGGAACTGGTCGCTGCCGATGCGCGGGCCGGACCGAAAGATCGGCACCATGTTCAACGGCTACCCGACGGGCCAATCGCGCCTGCCCAGCTACTTCGGCATCAGGGATTGGGTGGACGTGAAGGGCGTCAGCATCCATGAAATCAACACGTCCATCACGCAGTTCAGGGTGGACACGGCCCCCGATCCCATGAATTGCATGGTGATCTACCACGAGGTGGTCAACTTCGGCGAGCAGCCGTCGGTGACGAAGCTGACGTCGGGCTGCTGACCGCCGCGAAGGCCTTGCGCGGCGGCTGCGATGGACGACAGGCCGGCTGCCCGCCTGCGGTGCACTGGGGCGAGAATCCTGGGCCCAATCGCCCACGCCAACCCCCGTTTGCAGCCTGCCCCACGGGCGCTGCAGGCCCGTGCCTTCCCTTCATGACCGACGTTTCGTACACGCGCTTGCCCCTGTGGCCCCGCGCCCATCCCGTCAGCGGCGCCAGCGCCACGCTGAAGCGCCACAACGAGGACTTCATCGTCACCGAGCTGCCGCTGCAACTGCCGTCCGGCGAGGGCGAGCACCTGTGGCTGGACGTGGAGAAGAGCGGCGCCAACACCGCCTTCGTCGCCCAGCAACTGGCGGCGGCCGCCGGCGTGGACGAGCGCGACGTGGGTTATGCCGGCCTCAAGGATCGCTACGCGGTGACCCGCCAGTGGTTCAGCATCTACCTGCCCTATGGCAAGGGCAAGGCCGAGACGCCCGACCTGACCTTGCTGCAGCATCCCGAGTTCAAGGTGCTGTTCCAGAGCCGCCATGTGAAGAAGCTGCGTCCGGGCGATCTGCGTGGCAATGCCTTTCGCCTCGTGCTGCGCGACGTGGCCGGTGACCGTGATGTGCTGGAGGCCAACCTGCGCGCCGTGGCGGCGCAGGGCGTGCCCAACTACTTCGGCGCCCAGCGCTTCGGTTTTGATGGCGGCAACGTCGAGCAGGGCCGCGCCATGCTGGCGCGAGAGATCCGCGTGCGCAACCCGAAGAAGAAGGGGATCTACCTGTCGGCGGTGCGCTCCTTCGTCTTCAACGAGGTGCTGGCACAGCGCATCCAGCAGGGCCTGTGGGGCCAGACCTTGCCGGGCGATGTGATGGACGAGGCCGGGCAGCCCACCGGTCCGCTGTGGGGTCGCGGCCGTGTGGCGACGAGCGAGCAGGCGCAGGCGCTGGAGATGGCCGTGGCCGCGCGGCACGCCAGCCTGTGCGACGGCATGGAGCACGCCGGCCTGGAGCAGGAGCGCCGCGCGCTGGTGGCCCGCCCGGCGGACATGGCCTGGAACTGGCCGCAGCCTGACGAGCTGGTGCTGAGCTTCTCGCTGCCGGCCGGGAACTACGCCACGTCGGTGCTGGACGAGATCCTGCGCACCACCGAGCCCGAGCGGCACGCGGAGGCCGAGCCGGCGCCGGCCGAGTGAATGCGGCGCGCGCTCAGCGGCGGCGCAGGCGGCGCGCGCCGGCCACCAGGCCCAGCCCGGCCAGCAGCAATGCCGCGCTGGCGGGCTCCGGCACGGGGCTGACGCCGAAGCTGAGCTGACCGCTGACCCAGCGGCCCTCTGCGACGCCGGGGCTCAGGTCCTTGAAGCTCTCGCTGAACTCGATGCGCAGCTGGCCGTCGGCGCCCACGGCCAGGTCCAGGCCGGAGAGATCCAGCGTGCCGCTGTAGCTGCCGGTGCCGCTGAAAGCGTCGTCCGCGGCAGGGGCCCAGTCCAGCGTCAGGCCGCTGGTGTTGCCGAAACTGACGCGCAGCTCCGACAGGCTGCTGGGTGCAAAGGCTTCCAGCACGACGTTCCAGTCGAAGCGGGTGAGGCGGCTGTGGGCGCCGACATCCACCAGCAGCACGGTGTTGCCGTCCTCGCCGAAGCCGTTGACGCTGGTGGCGCCAGCGACATCGACGACGACATCGGCGGCCTGCGCGGTGAGGGCGGCCAGGCCCAGCGTGGCGGCTGCGGCCGTGGCGGCGAGGTGGCGAAAGGTCTTGCTCATGACGGGATCTCTCAGTTGGCGGCCGCGCGGGGCGCGACAAAGACGACGGCGGTGCGGGCCGGCAGGCTGAAGCTGCCGCTTGCGCGGTCGAAGCTGGCGGCGCGGGCGCGCTGGTCGGCAACGTGTGCCGGGTGCAGCACCAGCGGGCGGCCGGCCAGCACGGGGAAGCTCAGCTGCTTGGCGGTCTTGTCGACGTTGATCAGGTAGACCAGTTCGTCGAAGTTGGCGCCGGCGTAGCCCACGCCGTTGATGCGGCCCACCAGCACCGTGGGCTCCTGCGCCGAGCCGGTGTTCAGGAAGCTCAGGCGCGCCTTGATGTCCTCGGCCGTGCGCAGGCGCAGCAGCGTGGTGCTGTTGCGGATCTTGAGCAGGTCGCGGAAGGCATCGCGGGTCCAGGCGATGTCGTTGGCGTGCGGCTTGATGAGTGGGTTGGCCAGCAGCGGGCGGGCCAGCGCCCAGTTGTCGGCGTTGTCCCGAGCGGGCGGCAGGCCGACGCCGAAGTTGTTGTCCTGGTAGGTCCAGTCCAGGCGGTTGAACCAGTCGCCGCTGTCGTAGCTGTTCTTGTCCAGGCTCTTGCTGCGCAGCACGTCGGTGCCGGCATGGAAGTAGGCCACGCCCTGGCTGAACGCATTGATCGCGTTGGCGAGGATCTGCACGCGGGCGCGGTCTTCCTTGCTGGTGCTGGTGGGCAGGCGGAAGGCGTTGTTGTCGAACAGCGTCAGGTTGTCGTGGTTCTCCACGTAGTTGACGACCTCGCCGGGCTCCAGCACCCAGCCGGCCGGGATGCCGCCGACGTCGATCTGGTCCAGGCGCAGCGTGGCGTCCCAGCTGGTCTGCATCTGGAAGCTGCGGATGGAGCCGGCCAGCGAGGCCTTGATGCGGTCGGCAAACCACATCAGCTCGCCGCGGCTCTGGCCGCTGGCGGCGGCGTTGGGGTCGTAGAAGAAGCCGTTGACATAGCCCTGGTTGGCCACCAGCGCGTTGCCGCTGTCGCAGCAGCCGCCGCCGCGCACGGCGTCGCGCATCAGCGGGTTGAAGCTGCCGATGCCCGAGCCGTTCAGGCTCAGCATCTCGGCCTGCACGAAGCGCGCGCCGTTGGCGACCTCGCCGAAGTTCCAGCCCTCGCCGACGATCTGCACCGCGCGCCCGGCGGCGGCCTCGACGCGGGCCTTCAGCGCCTCGATGACCGCGCGCGGGTGGTGGCCCATGATGTCAAAGCGCAGCGAGCTGATGCGGTAGTCGCGCACCCAGGTGACGGCCGAGTCGACCATCAGCTTGGCCATCATCAGGTTTTCGGAGGCGGTGTTCTCGCAGCAGGTCGAGCGCTCGATGCCGCCGGTGGCGTTGTAGCGGAAGTAGTAGCCGGGCACGGCCTTGTCGAGCACCGACGTGGCGTTCTGGCCGGATGAGGTGGTGTGGTTGTAGACCATGTCCATGCCCACGCGCAGGCCGGCCGCGTTCAGCGACTGCACCATGCGGCGGAACTCCACCACGCGGGCCAGCGGGTCGGCCGCGTTGCTGGCGTAGCTGCCGTCGGGCGTCGTGAAGTGGTGCGGGTCGTAGCCCCAGTTGAAGCAGTCGCTGCCGGCGGTCGCGGCCACGGCGGCCTGCTGGCTGTCGCTGTCAGCGGCGCCGCTGGGGGCGGGCGTCGTGCAGCTCTTCTCGTTGACGCTGGCGATGTCGAACACCGGCAGCAGGTGCACGTCGGTCAGGCCGGCGTCGGCCAGCGCCTTCAGGTGCTTCATGCCGTTGGACTGCGACTGCGTGAACGCGAGGTACTTGCCGCGCTGCGCGGCCGGCACGCTGGCGTCGTTGATGGAGAAGTCGCGCACGTGCAGCTCGTAGATGCTGAGGTCCGACGGCGCCTTGACGGTGGCCGGCGGTGCGCCCAGGTCCCAGCCGGCGGGCTTGGTGATGCCGGCGTTCAGGTCCATCACGACGCTCTGCTGCCCGCCCAGGGTCAGGCCTTGCGAGTAGGGGTCGGTGACGAGGTTCTTCACCAGGCCCACACCGCGCACGAAGACCTGCACCTGGTAGCGGTAGGTGGCGCCCTGCAGCGAGCCGGGCTTGGCCAGGCGCCACACGCCAGTGGCGGCGTCGCGTGTCATGGTTTCGGTGGTGGTGCGGGTCAGCGGCGAGTTGCCCAGCGGCGTGGTCAGCACCAGCGAGACGGCCTGGGCGGTGGGCGCCCAGAGCTTGAAGCTGGTGGCGCCGCGCGCGACGACGGCGCCCAGGTCGGGCACGTCGGCCGCCGCCGCGTACAGGTCGTCCAGCGCGCCGGCGATCTGGGCCGTCGTGGCGTTCTGCACCAGGCCGGCGGCGTTTTCCTGCACCAGCACCAGCTGCTGCTGATGCAGCGCGGGCAGGCGGGCGATGTCGGCGTCGCGCACGCTGAAGACGCTGCCGCTGGCAACAAACTTGAAGCGCAGTGCGTCGGCGGCGGGCACGCTGCCGGTGAAGGCGTCCAGCGTGATGAAGCCGTCGGCGCCGCTGACCGGCGCGTCCAGGCCCACGCGGATCTGGCCGGTGGCCGAGTAGTACAGGCGCACGCTGCCGCTGCTGGCCAAGCGCGGCCACTTGACCAGGCGCTTGTTCAGCCACACGGCGCGCGCGTCGGTGCTGGAGACGCTGCGCAGGTCGGGCGCGGCGGTGTAGACGGTGGGGTCGCGCTCGACCAGCCAAATGTGGCCGACCTGATCGCGGATGCTCAGCGCCGCGTATTCGACGCGGATGTTGTTGTCGCGGCCGTCCTTGTCGTTCTCGTTGGCCGGCATGCCGTGGATGATGAATTCCAGGCCCTTGCGGTTGACGTCGCCCTGCGGGTTCAGCACCGGGATGTCGAACACCACCTCGGCGTCGCCGGCGGCATGGCCGGGCAGGGCGTTGAGCGCCACCGGCTGGTTCCAGCGGTCGATGGTGACGCCGGCGGGCAGGCGCGCGGCGTCCAGCCCGCTGCCGTTCCACAGGTGCAGGCCCCAGGCGCTGTAGTTGCCGTCGAAGCGCTTGTAGTGCACGCGCACGGTCTTGATGTCCGGCGCGGGCAGCAGCAGCGGGTTGCTGGTGTAGCTGTTGCTGTCACCCTCCAGGCGCCAGATTTCGTTGACGCCGGCCTGCAGCGCGTAGCTCTGGTCGTTGCCGCCGTTGTCCTTGGTGTCGCCCTGGTGCAGCAGGAAGCCGACGTTGCCGGTGCCGGCTGCGAGCGGCACGTCGTAGTAGACGCCGAAGTCGGTGCTGCCGGCCGCGTTCCAGCCGGCGTTCCAGTTCGGGCTTTGCGCCGCACCCCAGGTGTGGAGCTGCCAGCCGGCATGGTTGCCATCGGCGCGGCGGTAGTGCACGCGTAGCGAGGTGGCGGGCTCGGCGGGCGTGGCCACCGCCGCGATCCGCGCGCGGGCAGTCTCAGGCGCGGGGACACCGGCCAGCAGCTCCACGCCGTCCTCGCTGACCGCCGTGGCCGCGCGGCTGGTGGGCGCCGGTTGCGCCGCCTCCATGCCGCCGCCGCAGGCGCTCAACAACCCCATCAGGCCCAGCGCCCAGGCGCCAGCCAGCTTGCGCGCTCGTTGCGCGACACCATCCGCCCACGTTGCCATCGGCATGTCTCCTTTTTGCTTTGGCGCATGCTAATGAAGTAAAACTACAAACAGAAGTTGGTGGAACTACTGTGTGCGCGGCGGAGCTGTCGTGCGGAAATGCGCGCCTTCTGGCGTCGTTGGCCAGTTGAAATACAGCGAATGTAGTTTTGCTTCTGATAAACAAAAAACAAGTGGCGCGCCGCGATTGCCCGAGCATGCGCCCCCGGAGACCCCTCATGCACGCCCTGAAACACCGGCTCTTTGCCGCCTTGACCGCCCTGGCTCTTGTGGCCTGCGGCGGCGGTGGTGGTGGCACCGCCACGCCCACACCCAGCCCCACGCCCGCTCCGCCGGCCGGTTTGGACATCGGCAATGACACGGCCTTCCAGAAGGTGCTGAGCGCACAGCCCGCCAATCCGGCCGCCAGCGCGCCCACCGCCGGCGTCCCGACGACGCTGACCGTCCACTACCGCCGCACCGCTGGCGACTACACCGGCTGGCAACTGCACCACTGGGGCGCGGCAGCGGCCGTGGACTGGAACGCCGGCCGCAACGCCGACAGCACCGACGCGTTCGGTGCGGTCTACAACGTGCCGCTGGCGGCGCAGACAGGTTCGGTAGGCTATTTGTTCCACAAGGGCGACACCAAGGATCACGGCGGTGCCGACCAGAGCTATGTGCTCAAGGCCGGCGTCAACGAGATCTGGCGCATCGAGGGCGACAGCGCGACCTACACCGCCAACCCGCTGGGCAGCGCGGCACCGGACGTGACGATCGTGCGTGTGCACTACAAGCGCTTCGACGGCGACTTCGCCGGCTGGGGCCTGCACCTGTGGAACGGCAGCGGGCTGGACACGGCCCGCGTGCCCGCCGGCGTCGCCATCGACGACTGGAACAACCCGGTCGCGCTGAACAAGATGCCGGGCTATGCCTCGGTGAATGCCGGCGAGGTGGTGTTCGACATCCCGGTGCTCAACCCCAAGGACAACAGCGCCCGCAAGTCGCTGGAGTTCATCATCCATGGGATGTCGCCCAACCAGGCCAACAAGGACGGCCGGGCCGACAACATCCGCGTGGACTTCGGCGCTTTCACGATCAAGGGTCAGGTGGCCGAGGTGTGGCTGGTGCAGGGCGATCCGCAGGTCTACCCGGCTGCGCCGGACACGCGCAGCGTCTCCACGACCGACGCCAAGGCCTACTGGCTGACCAAGCAGCTGCTGCAGTGGCCGCAGGTGGACGGCAGCGGCGTCTTCAAGCTCTACCACTCGGCGACGGCGCAGATCACCGCGGTCAAGGACGGCAAGGTCGCCGGCGCGGACGGCGCGCTCACGCTGGAGCGCTTCACCGGCAGCCTGGCCACGGCCGTGGCCACGCGCTTCAAGTTCATTGGCGCCGGCGTCGTGCTGGCCGTCAAGGACGCCGACCTCGCCCAGCTCGGCGAGCTGCACAAGAAGCAGCTGCTGCTGGTGCAGGAAGACAGCGCCGGCAACGTGCAGAACGCCACCAGCGCCCAGACCCCCGGCGCGCTGGACGACCTGTACGCGGCGGCCGCTAACGTCAACGACCTGGGCGTGAAGATCGCCGGCGGCCAGACCACCTTCAAGCTGTGGGCGCCAACGGCGCAGAAGGTCACCGTCTTCACCTACGACACGGGCACTGGCGAGGCCAAGACTGTGGACGCGCTGGCCTTCGACGCCGCCACCGGCGTGTGGAGCGTCAGCAAGGCGGGCGACCTGTCCGGCAAGTACTACCGCTTCGCCGTCGAGGTGTTCGTGCGCGGCGTCGGTGTGGTGCGCAACCTCGTCACCGACCCCTATGCCATCAGCCTGACGACCGACTCCAAGCGCAGCTACATCGCCGACCTGGGCGCCGCCAACCTCAAGCCCGCGGGTTGGGATGCGCTGGCCGCGTCCACCAAGGTGGCCGCGCAGACCGACATGGCCATCTACGAGCTCCACATCCGTGACTTCTCGGCCAACGACGCCACCGTGACGGCCGCCAACCGTGGCAAGTACCTGGCCTTCACCGAGGCGGGCTCCAACGGCATGAAGCACCTGAAGGCGCTGGCCGACGCCGGCCTGACCGACGTGCACCTGCTGCCCACGTTCGACCTGGCCTCGGTACCGGAGAGCGGCTGCACGACGCCCACGCCGGCCGGCGCCGCCGATGGCGAGACCCAGCAGGCCGCCGTGTCCGCCACGGCCGGCACCGACTGCTTCAACTGGGGCTATGACCCCTACCACTACAACGCTCCCGAGGGCAGCTACGCGTCCGACGCGGCCGACGGCGCCAAGCGCATCGTCGAGTTCCGCCAGATGGTCCTGGGCCTGAAGAACGCCGGCCTGCGCGTGGGCATGGACGTGGTCTACAACCACACCACGGCCTCGGGCCAGAACGAGAAGTCGGTGCTGGACCGCATCGTGCCGGGCTACTACCACCGGCTGAACGCCAGCGGCCGCGTCGAGACCTCCACCTGCTGCGACAACACCGCCACCGAGCACCTCATGATGGGCAAACTCATGAGCGACTCCGTGCTGCAGTGGGCGCGCGACTACAAGATCGACTCCTTCCGCTTCGACATCATGGGCCACCAGCCGCGCCCGGTCATGGAGGCGATGAAGACCCGCCTGAAGACCACGCTGGGCCGCGACATCCAGCTGATCGGCGAGGGCTGGAACTTCGGCGAGGTGACCGACGGCGCCCGCTTCGTGCAGGCCACGCTGTACAGCCTGAGCGGCTCGGGCATTGGCAGCTTCAACCCCATCATCCGCGACGCCGTGCGCGGCGGTGGCTGCTGCGACAGCGGCAGCGCGCTCGTCAGCAACCAGGGCTTCGTCAGCGGCCTGTTCTACGACCCCAACCCGTCCGCCGGCACGCGCAGCAAGACCGACCTGATGTGGCTGGGCGACCAGCTCAAGGCCAGCCTGGCCGGCAGCCTGCGCAGCTACACCTTCACGACGCACTGGGACGCCACCGTCACCGCCGAGAGCCTGGGCAACAGCATCGGCTGGAGCACGCAGCCGGACGAGGTTGTCAACTACGTGGAGAACCACGACAACCTGACGCTGTTCGACGTGCTGGCGCTGCGCCTGCCGACCACCACCAGCCGCGAGGACCGCGCCCGCGTGCAGCTGCTGGCCAACGCGATCAATGCGTTCAGCCAGGGCGTGGCCTACTTCCATGCCGGCACCGACGTGCTGCGCAGCAAGAGCCTGGACAAGAACAGCTACGACAGCGGCGACTGGTTCAACCGGCTGGACTGGAGCTACCAGGACAACTACTTCGGCACCGGCGCGCCGCGCGCGGCGGACAACAGTGCGGACTGGCCGATGCTCAAGCCCTTCCTCGCCAACGCGGCCATCAAGCCGGCGCCGGGCGACATCGCGTGGATGCGCGACGCCTTCCGCGACGTGTTGAAGATCCGCGCCAGCTCGACGCTGTTCCGCCTGCGAACGGCCGACGACATCAAGGCGCGCCTGAAGTTCCTGAACACCGGCTCGGGCCAGAACCCGGTCGTGCTGGCCGCCACGCTGGACGGCAACGGCTACGCGGGCGCCGGCTTCAAGCGCATCGTCTACCTGTTCAACGTCGACAAGACCACGCAGACGCTGACCGTGCCCGGCGAGGTGGGCCAGGCGCTGCAGCTTCATCCGGTGCACAAGGCTGCCGGCGCCGCCGACCAGCGTGTGGCCAGCGGCGCGAGCTTCGACAGCGCCACTGGCGGCTTCACGCTGCCGGGGCGCTCGGCGGTGGTGTTCGTGCTGCCCTGACCGGGGTGACTGCAGACAGGGGTGCGGCGCGGGACTAAGCTGGGGATGAGGCCTGCAAACGACAGGTCCGGACCCGCGAGGAGACCGCCATGTCCGTCCGCCCCCTGATTGCTGCCTGGGTCGTTGTGCTGGCCGCTGCTGCGCTGGCCGGCTGTGCCACCGAGGCGGTCGGCCCGCCTCGCGTCGACGTGTTCGCCGACGCGGCGTTCAAGCCGCCGGCCACGCCGCTGGACACCGCCGACCCGCTGCGCCTGAGCCCGGCCATGCAGCGCTTCGCCGAGACCGAGATGGCCCAGCAGATCCGCGCCAAGGGTGTGCGCGACGGGCTCATCGATGCGCTCTACACCAAGGGCCGGCTGCAGCTGGACTACGACAGTGAGCTCACCCGCACCGCCGCCGAGGCCTTCGACGCGCGGCGCGGCAACTGCCTGTCGCTGGTGATGATGACCGCGGCCTTCGCCCGCCACCTGAACCTGCCGTACCGCTTCAACAGCGTCCACCTCGAGGAGAACTGGACGCGCAACAACGGCATCTTCTTCGTCGCTGGCCACGTCAACATCAGCCTGGGGCGGCCCATCTCGGCGGCGGCCCGCGTGGCGGTCTATGGTGACCCGGAGATGCTCACCATCGACTTCCTGCCGCCGCAGCAGCTGGGCCGGCACCGCTCGCGCGTGGTCGACGAGTCCACCATCCTGGCGATGTTCCAGAACAACCGCGCCGCCGAGGCGCTGCTGCGCGGGCAGCTGGACGAGGCCTACTGGTGGGCGCGAGCGGCCGTGATCACCGACTCGCGCTGGCTGGCGGCCTACAACACGCTGGCCGTGCTGTACCGGCGCAAGGCCCTGCACCGTGAGGCCGAGCAGGCCCTGCGCCTGGTGCTGGCGAGTGAGCCGCTGAATGTGCAGGCCCTGTCCAACCTCGTGCTGGTGCTCAGTGACCTGGGGCGGCGTGACGAGGCGCAGACCTATGCCAACCAGCTGGCGCAGATGCAGCCGGTGCCGCCGTACAAGTTCTTCGACGAGGGCGTGGCCGCCATGAAGGCCGGCGAGTTCGCGGCGGCGCGCTCACTGTTCCGCAAGGAGGTGGCGCGTGCGGCCTATGTGCCGGAGTTCCATTTCTGGCTGGGCCTGGCGCACTACGGCCTGGGCGACGTCAACGGCGCCCGCGGCGAGCTGGCCAAGGCGCTGGAGCACAGCGCCACGGCGCAGGACCGCCACCTGTATGGCGCCAAGCTGGCCTGGCTCAACGAGCAGCGCGATCAGGGCTCGCAGCGGCGGCGCGAGCTGCTGCTGCCGCGCGCTGGCTCGTAGCGGGCGCTGTCAGATCGGTGCCAGCCCGTGCCGCGCGCGGGCGCGGGCGCAGGCATCGTCGCCGATGCCCATGGGCGCGCGCTCGCCGAACTCGCGGCAGGGCGAGGGCCGCCACTCGTGGATGCCGCAGCTGGCCCGCTCGCCCACCTTGCCGCTCAGCGCCGCGCAGCGCGGCTGCACGTGGTCGGTGCCGCGCATGCGCACGAGGCGTCCGGTCAGCGGCACGGCCAGCCCGTCCGGCACGCGGCCACCTTCGCTCTCCAGTTCGCTGCAGTCGAAATCCACACGGAAGCTGGCGCAGCAGGCGCCGCAGGTCAGGCAGGGGTTGCTACTCATGCGGCCAGTGTAGGCAGCGGTGGGACACTGGCCGCCTACCGACCCAACTCATCACCATGCGCGCCATCCTCCTTGCCTCGTTGTGTCTGGTCTCGGCCGTCGCCCAGGCCGCCGATCTCACCGTCACCGTGCTGGACCGCAACGGCCGCCCGCTGCCGGATGCCGTCGTGCTGGTGGACAGCAGCGTGCAGGGCGTGCGGCCCGCGCCGGTGCTGGAGGCGACCATCGCGCAGGAGAAGCTGCGCTTCGTGCCCACCGTGACGGTGGTGGGGCTGGGCGCCAAGGTCAGCTTCAGCAACCTCGACAGCTGGGATCACCATGTCATCCTGGGCCTGATGGGGGCGGGCGGCGTTTACCTGGACCCGGGGCACAACACGCAGTTCCGGTTGGCCGGTCGCGTGCGCGGCAAGCCGCCGGCGGTGGACAGCAAGCAGCTCACGCAGCCCGGCGCCTACCTGCTGGGCTGCCACATCCATGGCTCCATGCGCGGCCATGTGTACGTGGCCGACACGCCGTGGGCGCGGCTGGCCGGCGAGGACGGTCGCGCCCTGCTGCAAGCGCTGCCCGAGGGCCCGGCTCGCGTGCGCATCTGGCACCCCGACCAGCTCGTCGACGGCGCCGCGACGCCAGTGCAGGTGGCCGCCACGGGCAACGCGGTGACGGTGCAGACGCAGATCACGTCGTCCCGCAAGGCGCGCAGCGCGCCGGCGCCGGACCCGCTCTACCCGGGGCTGTGAGCCCGGCGGGACGCCGCCCGGCTCACTCGGTGCGCGGCTCGCGCACGACGGTGACCGTGCGGTCGGACTCGGCGACCACATAGCCCGACACGCTGCCCAGGTAGCGCCGCACCGGCGACGCGCCGCGTGCGCCCATGACGATGTGGTCCACGCCGTTGCGGCGCGCAAAGTCCACCAGCGCCTCGGCCACGTCCGGGGCCTCCAGCACGTGGAAGGTCAGCCGGCCGTCGTCCAGGTTCAGCGCCTTGCTGATGGGGCGGGCCCAATGCTTGAGCGCGATGAGCTGCTTCACATGCAGGCTCTGGCCGTGCTGGTCGGTGAGTTCGTCGATGCCGATGCGGTTGATCTTCATGACGGCCACGCAGGCCAGCCGCGCGCCGGCCTCGGTCTGCACGATGCGGCGCACCGTCTCGCACAGCTGGGCGCGCAGCTCGGGCGTGCCGCGGTCCAGCTCCACGGCGGCCATCACGATGGGGCTGCGGGCCAGCTGCTGGCCGTGTTGGGCCACCGGCGCGGGCTCGGAGCCCATCGCGAAGAACCAGCGCTTGAGCCGGCGCATGACGCCGCTGGTGTGCAGCTTCTCGGCGCGCGCCGTCAACACCACGCCGCGGGGCTCGCGCAGGTCCAGCGCCAGTTGGGCCGCGCTCTGGTAGCGGCGCTCGGCGCGCACTTCCAGGCAGCGCAGGATGATCTCTTGCAGCCACGGCGGCAGCTCGGGGCGGATGGCGCGTGGCGGCACCGGCTCCACGTAGAGCCGCCGGCGCAGGCCGCGCACCGAGTCGGGCTGGCCGAAGGGGCGCTCGCCGGTGGCCAGGTGGTAGAGCATCACGCCCAGCGCGAACAGGTCGCTGCGTGGGTCGCTGCGCACGAACTGCACCTGCTCCGGGCTCATGTAGGGGCCGGTGCCCATGGGCAGCGTGAACTCCTCTTCCAGCAGGTCGGGCAGCTGGGCATGGCGGCTGAGGCCGAAGTCCACCAGCACGGCCGTGCCGTCGGGCCGGAACATGATGTTGCTGGGCTTGATGTCCAGGTGCACCACATGCTGGCGGTGCAGCGCGGCCAGTGCCGTGGCCACGCGGGCGCCGATGTCGGCCACTTCCTCGGGCGGCAGCGGTGCGTCGTCCAGCCGCGGGCGCAGCGTCTCGCCGGGAATGCGCTCCATGACGATGAAGGCCTGGCGCGTCCAGTCGCCGCGCGCGATGAAGCGCGGCACATGCGGGCCGCTGAGTTGCGGCATCAGCATCTGCTCGACCTCGAAGCCGACGATGGTGGCCGGGTCCTCGCCGCCCTTGATGCGCGGCACTTTCATCAGCAGCTCGTGGCCGTCGTCCGTGCCGGCGTCGACGCGGCTCACGCGCCACAGGTTGGCCATGCCGCCTTGGTGCAGGCGCTCTTCGAGCCGGAAGCCGTCCAGCACCTGGCCAGCCTCCAGCGGAGCGGGTGCGGTGGTCGGGGAGGGGAGTGCGGTGCTGCTCATTCGCCCAGGGTCAGCCGGCGAGCCAGGCGTTCAACAAGGATGGTGGGCATGTCGGTGGCGCGCAGGGCGGCGCAGGCCGCCTCCACGTCGTAGCCGACGCGCTGGAAGGTCACGCGGGCATCGGCCAGGTCGCTGGTGGCAGGGTCGAGCAGCGCATAGCAGGCGGCTGGGTTGCCGTCGCGCGGCTGGCCACAGGCGCCCGGCACGACCAGCCACTGCCGGTGGCCGGGCAGCGGCATGGGCACGCCGGCCAGCGGGCGGAAGTCGCCCGCCTTGCCGGTGCCCGACAGGTGATACAGCATGGGCTCGTGCATGTGGCCGCAGGCCTGGATGCGGGCCGGGCTGGCATGCAGGCTCTTCACGGCCTCGGCCCGGCCCTGCACGTACTCCCAGCCGCCGGGTTGGAAGGCGTTGGCGTGCACGAACAGGCAGTGGCCCGGGTCGCCGTGCGCCTGCAGCGGCAGCCGGGCGAGAAAGCGCAGCTGGTCTTCGTTGAGCTGGGCGCGCGTCCAGTCGATGACGGCGCGGGCGTCCGGGTGCATGCCGGGCGTGCTGCCGTGGGCCACCGCCTCGTCGTGGTTGCCCTGGATGGCGATGGCGCCGTCGGCCACCAGGGCCATCACGCGATCGACCACCCAGGCGGGGTCGGCGCCGTAGCCGACGAAGTCGCCCAGCAGCGCGAAATGCGTCGCGCCCTGGGCGCTGGCGTCCGCCAGCACGGCCTCGAAGGCGTGCCGGTTGGCATGGATGTCGGTGATGAAAGCCCAGCGCATAGCCCGACAGCTTGCCATGAAGCGCTGACGTCCAGCTGCCGCGTGGCGCGCAAGCCGCGAAGGCTGGCTCGCCAAGGCTGCAAGGGCGTTGCGGCACGGGCACAAAAAAGCCGGCACGCGGCCGGCGGTTTGCGCGGGGCAGGTGGCGTCAACCGATGCGGCCCAGCAGCAGGTACTCCATGAGGGCTTTCTGCACGTGCATGCGGTTCTCGGCTTCATCCCACACCACGGACTGCGGTCCGTCGATGACGTCGGCCGTGACTTCCTCGCCGCGGTGCGCCGGCAGGCAGTGCATGAACAGCGCGTCCGGCTTGGCGCGGGACATCATGTCGCGGTCCACGCACCAGTCGGCGAAGGCGGCCTTGCGGGCCTCGTTCTCTGCCTCGTAGCCCATGCTGGTCCAGACGTCGGTGGTGACGAGGTCGGCGCCGATGCAAGCCTCGCGCGGGTCCTTGAAGACCTTGTAGCAGCTTGCATCCTTGATGCCTGCCACGGCCGGGTCGATCTCGTAGCCGCTGGGCGTGCTGACATGCACCGTGAAGCCCAGGATCTCCGCCGCCTGCAGCCAGGTGTTGGCCATGTTGTTGCCGTCGCCCACCCAGGCCACGACGCGGCCCTTCAGGCAGTCCATGTCGATGCTGCCGCGGCGGTCCATGCCACGGGCCTCGATGAAGGTGAACAGGTCGGCCAGGATCTGGCAGGGGTGGTACTCGTTGGTCAGCCCGTTGATGACCGGCACGCGCGAGTGCGCCGCGAAGCGCTCGATCTTGCTCTGCTCGAAGGTGCGGATCATGACGATGTCGACCATGCGGCTGATGACGCGCGCCGAGTCTTCCACCGGCTCGGCGCGGCCCAGCTGGCTGTCGCCGGTCGTCAGGTGCACGACCGAGCCACCCATCTGGTACATGCCCGCCTCGAAGCTGACACGCGTGCGTGTGCTGGCCTTCTCGAAGATCATGGCCAGCGTGCGATCCTGCAGCGGCTGGTACTTCTCGTAGTTCTTGAAGCGGCGCTTGATGATGCCCGCGCGGTCGAACAGGTGGGCGTACTCCTCGGCCCGCAGGTCCTTGAACTGGAGGTAGTGGCGCATCAGGCTGTCTCCCGGCTTCATGGCTTGGGTTCGGCCAGGAAGGCCTTGATCAGCGGCACGAGGATCGCGGTGATCTGGCGCGCTTCGTCGTGGGTGAGGATCAGCGGCGGCAGCAGGCGCACGACCCGGTCGGCCGTGACGCTGATGAGCAGACCAGCGTCGAGCGCGCGCGTCAGCAGCACGCCGCAGGGGCGGTCCAGCTCGATGCCCAGCATCAGGCCTTGGCCGCGGATGTCGACGACGCCGGCTTCGCCTGCCAGCCCTTCGGCCAGCCCGTCGCGCAGCGTCGCACCGACTGCCGCGGCGTTGGCCAGCAGGCCGTCCTCTGCCATGACCTTGAGCGTCTCGACGCCGGCACGCATGGCCAGCGGATTGCCGCCAAACGTGGTGCCGTGGTTGCCGGCCTTCAGCACGTCGGCCGCACGCGGGCCGCAGACGACCGCGCCGATGGGCACGCCCGAGCCCAGGCCCTTGGCCAGCGGCATCACGTCGGGCTGGATGCCCGCCCATTGGTGGGCGAACCACTTGCCGGTGCGGCCAATGCCGCACTGCACCTCGTCCAGCATCAGCAGCAGGTTGTGCTGGTCGCAGACGCGGCGCAGCCCCTGCAGGAATTCGATGCGGGCCGGGTTGATGCCGCCTTCGCCCTGGATGGTCTCCAGGAAGATGGCTGTCACGTTGGGGTGGGCCGCGATGGCGGCCTCGACGGCGGCAATGTCATTCAGCTTCACGCGCACGAAGCCCGGCACCAGCGGGCCGAAGCCGGCTTGAATCTTGGGGTTGGCCGTGGCCGACAGCGTCGCGATGGAGCGGCCGTGAAAGGCGCCCTCGAAAACGATCACCTCTGGCGACTCGACGCCGCGGTCATGGCCGAACTTGCGGGCGATCTTCAGTGCCGCCTCGTTGGCCTCCAGCCCGCTGTTGCAGAAGAAGACGTTGGTCAGGCCCGACAGCTCGACAAGCTTGTCAGCCAGCTGTTCCTGCAGGGGGATGCGGTAGTAGTTGCTGGTGTGAATCAGCTTGGTGACCTGATCCTGCAACGCCGCCACGAGGCGTGGGTGGTTGTGGCCCAGTGTGTTGACAGCGATGCCCGACAGCCCGTCCAGCAATCGTCGGCCGGCCGTGTCCCAGACCCACGCGCCCTGGCCGTGCGAAAGCGCAACGGGCAGGCGGCCGTAGGTCGGCATCACGTGGGCGTCGGAGGGAAGGGGCGCAGCGGTCATCGGGGCTCCGATTGAGTCGAGAAAAAATGAGCTTTTGATTCTAGGACGCGATGCACGGCGCTTTGCTGCGCCGCAATAGAACGGCATGAGCCGAGGCACAATAGCGGTCTTTGGCGGCGTCCCTCCGCTGACCCGCGAAGCCCACCACTTTCCATGACCGTTGCCTCCCCGCCGCGCGAAGTATTCATCCAGGGTGTGACACTGGATGGACGCACCTTCCGCCCGAGCGACTGGGCCGAGCGCCTGGCCGGTGCGATGTCCAGCTTCCGCCCCGGCGGCGCCCGCATGGGCATCGGCGCTCACATCGGCTATTCGCCGTATTGCGTGCCGACCGTTATCAATGGCGTGAAGTGCGTCATCGTCAACGAAGAACTGCGGCGCCTGGAACCCATGGCCTGGGACTTCGTCATGAACTTCGCCCGTGACAACAACCTGCAAGTGGCCGACGCCTGTCTGCTGCCTGACGGTAAACCGGGGGCCTGACCCCCTGATCGGTGGGTGCTTAGCGACACCCCCAGGCGACGTGTGGCGGCGCCACGGCTAAGCTCGCTCTGTGCCTTTTTCCACATGCCAATGATCGCCAGCCCTGTGTCCGAGGGCCCCGCCGCGCAGCTGCGCACAGGGGTCGTAGCTGCATCGCCCGTCTGGGTGCTGCTGCGCGGCATGTCCCGGGAAAGCGGTCATTGGGGCGTCTTTCCTGAGCACCTGCGGCACGAGTTGCAGGCGTTGAGGCCTGATGTGCGGGTGATCTCGCTGGATCTGCCTGGCACAGGCACCTTGCGGCGCCAGCCCAGTCCCACACAGGTGTCGGCCATCGTGGACGCCTGTCGCGCGCAATTGCAACGCCAGGGCGTCAGTGCGCCGGTGTCGGTGCTGGGCATGTCGCTCGGTGCAGCGGTATTGAGCGATTGGGCGAATCGCTATCCGGCGGAGGTCGATGCCGGGGTATTGATCAATCCCAGCTTGCGGCCGTTCAGCGAGCTGTTCCGCAAGTCGCGGCCGCTGAACTACCTGGGGTTGGCGCTGCTGTCACTGAGTCGTTTCGGCGCGCGCATGCGCGAGGAGCGTGTGTTGAGCCTGACGACGCGGCTGACGCCGCCACAGTCGGTCATCGACCGCTGGTTGGAACTGCAGCGTCAGCATCCGCTGGGGGTGCGCAACACGGTGCGCCAGTTGCTTGCCAGTGTGCGCTACCGGGCCAGCCGCACACGGCCTGCGGCGCCCATGCTGCTGCTCTGCAGCAAGGCGGACGGTCTGGTGGATTGGCGGTGCTCGCAGGCAATCAGCCGTGCTTGGGGTGCGCCGCTGCGCATGCATACCCGTGCAGGGCACGACCTGCCGCTGGACGATCCCTTGTGGGTGGCGCGTGCCATCGCCGACTGGATGCGCGATCGCAGCATTCAGGGTGTCGGGCCGGGCGAGTGGCACTGAGCGGCTGAGCCTTCGAGCCGTCATGCCGGCGGCGTGGCTCGGGCGTGGCGCGTACCGGTCGCCGGCAGCATCCGGAAATGCAAAAGGCCCGCCTAAGCGGGCCTTCTGCTTGCACCAGAGCTGGATTGGTTATCAGGCGGCGAGCGCCTTGATCTTGGCGGACAGGCGGCTCTTGTGACGAGCAGCCTTGTTCTTGTGGAAGATGCCCTTGTCGGCGACGGAGTCGATGACGGCTTGGGCGGTCTTGAACAGGTCGGCGGCCTTGGCCTTGTCGCCAGCCGTCACGGCCTTTTGCACGTTCTTGATGACCGTGCGGAATTTGGAGCGCAGCGCGGTGTTCGCGGCGTTGAGCTTGACGTCCTGGCGGGCGCGCTTGCGGCCCGATGCCAGGCGAACCGTCTTCTTCTTGGCTTTGGAGCTGGTTGCCATGCTGTATCTATACCCAGTTGGTGCAAAGACAGCGAGTATAGCGCGGTTTCATTGTTAAAGCCAAGTGTCGACGCGTAGTTTCGTCAGTTCTTGTGGCGACGACACAGATAATCCCGCGCCATGAATCTGCTGCGCGCCGCGTCAACCATCTCTTTGCTGACCCTGGCGTCGCGCATCACCGGCCTGGTACGCGAGACCATGGTGGCCGCCTTGTTTGGCGCGACCGCCATGACGGACGCGTTTCTCGTCGCGTTTCGGATTCCGAACCTGCTGCGACGCCTGTTTGCCGAAGGGGCGTTCTCGCAGGCCTTCGTGCCGCTGCTGGCGGCCACCCGCGCCACCGATGGGGAGGACGCCACCAAGCGTTTGATCGACGCTGTGGCCACGGTGTTGCTGTGGGCGCTGGTGGTGACGTCCGTCGTGGGTGTGCTGGGGGCGCCGGTGTTGGTGTGGATGCTGGGGGCCGGGCAGTCGCCCGAGGCGTTCGACGCGTCCGTCGTGATGACGCGCGTGATGTTCCCGTACATCGGCTGCATGTCGCTGGTGGCGCTGGCCGCGGGCATCCTGAACACCTGGAAGCGCTTCGTCGTGCCGGCGGCCACGCCGGTGCTGCTGAACCTGAGTGTCATCGCCGTCGGCTGGGCGCTGGCCGGGCCACTGGAGCGTGCCGGCCATCCGGGCATCTATGCGATGGCCATCGGCGTCATGCTGGGTGGTGTGCTGCAGTTGCTGGTGCAGTGGCCCGCACTGCGAGCGATCGGAGCGATGCCACGCATGCGGCTGAGTTGGCGCGGCCTGCGGGAGTCATGGGCTCATCCGGGCGTGGGCACCGTGCTCGTGAAGATGGGGCCGGCCTTGCTCGGCGTTGGCGTGGCGCAGTTGTCGTTGATGATCAACACACAGATCTCCACGCACATTGCTGCGGGCGCCACGTCGTGGCTCAACTACGCAGACCGGCTGATGGAGTTTCCGATCGGACTGCTTGGTGTCGCGCTGGGGGCTGTGCTGACGCCGCAGTTGTCGGCGGCTCAGGCCAAAGGCGAGGCGGAGCGCTACAGCCGGCTGCTGGATTGGGGCTTGCGCATGGTGCTGTTGCTGGCGCTGCCGTGTGCCGTCGCGTTGCTGCTGTTTGCTGAGCCGCTGACGGCCGTGCTCTACCACCGCGGCAAGTTCCTGCCGTCCGATGTGGCGCAGACGGCTCAGGCCGTGATGGGGTGGGGCGTGGGCTTGCTGGGTCTGGTGGCCATCAAGGTGCTGGCGCCAGGCTTCTATGCGCGGCAGGACACCGGCACGCCCGCCAAGATCGCGATCGCAGTGCTCGTCTTGACCCAGTTGTTCAATCTGGCGCTGGTGCCGTGGCTGGGCGTGGCGGGCCTGGCCTTGTCGATCGGCTTGGGCGCGCTGGTGAATGCCGGCTGGCTGCTGTTCGGGCTGCGGCGCCTGGGTGGCTACCGGCCGGAGCCCGGGTGGCTGGCCTTCGGGTTGCGCGTGGCGCTGGGCTGTGCGGCGATGGGCGCCCTGCAGTGGTGGCTGTCGACGCGGCTGGACTGGATCGCGCTCGGCGCGCATGAATGGCAGCGTGCATTGGTGATGGCAGCCAGCCTGGCGGGCAGTGCCGCCGTCTACTTCGGTGTGCTGGCACTTGCGGGCTTGCGCCCGCGCGCGCTGGGGCGGCCGGGCTGATGCGCTACGTTGCGCCCACGCCGCTGGACTACTTCGCCGCGCTGGTGGCGGAAGACAAGGGGCTGAACCTGCTGGAGGCTGCCATCAGCCTCGCGCAGGATGAATGCCCGACGCTGGACGTGCAGGCCGTGCTGGCCGAGGTGGATGGCCTGGCGCGCCGGCTGCGTGAGCGCCTGACGCCGCAGACCTCGCCACCCGAGCGCCTGCGCCAGTTGACGCGCTTCTTTCACGGTGAGCTGGGCTTTGCCGGCAACCTGAACAACTACTACGCGGCCGACAACAGCTTCATCCACCGGGTGCTGCAGACGCGTCGCGGCATTCCCATCACGCTGGCCGTGCTGTTGCTGGAGTTGGGTGAGCACGCCGGCCTGCGCATGGCGGGTGTGGCCTTCCCGGGGCATTTCCTCGTCAAGTGCCGCATGGGGCTGGGCGAGGTGGTGCTGGACCCCTTCACCGGCGACGCCTTGTCGCCCTCTCGGCTGGAAGAGCGGCTCGCCCTCTACCGCCAGGACAGCGGCTTGCCTCAGGACATGCCGGTGCCGCTGGAGTTCTTCCTACGTGCAGCGTCGCCGCGGCAGATTCTTGCGCGCATGCTGCGCAACCTGAAGGAGGTGCATCGTGCGGCGGGCGACTGGGTGCGCCTGCTGGCGATACAGCAACGCCTGGTTGTGTTGCTGCCCGATGAGGCCGCTGAGCGGCGTGACCGCGGCCTGGTGCTGGAGGCGCTGGGCGCGCAGGCCGCGGCTGCCGACGACCTGGATTTCTACCTCGCGCAGTGCCCCGACGCGCCCGACGCCGCGAGTCTGCGCGTGCGACTGGACCGGGCTGCCGGGCGGCGGCCTCCGCTTCAGTGACAATCCGCGCCCTCAAGTTTGCACCGTTGATGAGACAGCTGCCCCTCGCGCTGCTGGCGCCGCCCGCGCACAGCTTCGACAATTTTCTGCCCGGCGCCAACGCCGAGGCGCTGGCCTACCTGCTGGGCTTGCTGCCGGCAGACCCGCCCGTGCTGTTGTGGGGGCCGGCCGGCTCCGGCAAGACCCACCTGCTGCAGGCCTTGGCCGAGCGCTGGCAGGCCGCGGGTCAGCGCGTCGCCTGGTATGACGCCGACACGCCGCTGCCCTGGGAGCTTCCCGCGCACGAGAGCCTGCTGCTGCTGGACGACTGCCAGCGCTTCGATGCCGGCCAGCAGCATGCGGCCTTCGCGCTGTTTGTTCAGTCGGCGGGGCAGGGCTACACCGTTGTCGCGACGGCCGATGCGCCCGCTGTCGACCTGGCCGTGCGCGAAGACCTGCGCACCCGCCTCGGTTGGGGGCCCAGTTTCCAGCTGACGCCGCTCGGCGAGACCGAGATGCGCGCGGCCCTGCGCCGCGAGGCTGATCGCCGCGGGCTGCTGCTTGGCGACGAGGTGCTGAGCTATCTGCTGACCCGCTTCGAGCGCAATCTCAAGGGCTTGATGGCGCTGCTGGAGCGGCTCGACGAGTTCGCGCTGGCCAACAAGCGCGCGCTGACGGTGCCGTTGCTCAAGGCCATGCTGGCTGACGAGAAAATTGACTCTGACCCCACTTTATGAATCTCACGCTGTTCGATCTCGACGGGACGCTGATCCCGGTGGATTCCGACCATTCCTTCGGGGCCTTCATGGTCGACGTGGGGTGGGCAGACGGTGCGGCCTGGGGCGCGCGCAACGATGAGTTCTTCGCCCAGTACAACGCGGGCACGCTGAACCTGCCGGCCTATGTCGAGTTCGCCACCTCGGCCTGGCGCCATCGGCCTCTGGAAGAGGCGCTGGCGATGCGCGAGCGCTTCATGGCCGAGATCGGTGAGCCGGCGCTGCGGCCTGAGGCGCGGGCGCTCGTCGAGCGGCACCGCGCGGCCGGCGATCTGATCGCGCTGGTCACCGCCACCAACGAGTTCGTCACCGCGCCGTTCGCCCGGGCTTTCGGTATCGAGCACCTGATCGCCGTGCAGCTTGAGCGCGACGAGCAGGGGCGCTACACCGGCGCCATCCGGGGCGTGCCGAGCTTTCGCGAGGGCAAGATCGAGCGGGTGCAGGGCTGGCTCCAGGGGCTGGGGGCACAATGGCGCGATTTCGAGCGCGTGACCTTCTACAGCGACTCGACCAACGACCTTCCCCTGCTCGAACGTGTCAGCCACCCCGTGGCGACCAATCCCAGTGCGACGCTCGCCCGGATCGCCGGCGAGCGCGGCTGGCCTCAGCTGCAACTCTTCGCATGATCAAGAAGTTCATTGACAAGCTGCTCGGTAAGCCCGCAGCGGCCGCCGGCAAGACCAGCCCCCTCGGCAAGCGGGTGGAGATCCCGTCCGACGTCCACGGCATCGACCCCGAGCTGCTCGACGAGCGCGCGGTCAAGGTGGTCAAGACGCTGACGGATGCCGGCTTCGAGGCCTACATCGTCGGCGGCGCCGTGCGCGACCTGCTGCTGGGCGTGCGCCCCAAGGACTTCGACGTTGCCACCAACGCGACGCCCGAGCAGGTCAAGGGCCTGTTCCGCCGCGCCTTCATCATCGGCCGGCGCTTTCGCATCGTCCACGTCGTGTACGGCCGTGGGCGCGAGCACGAGGTCATCGAAGTCTCCACTTTCCGCGCACTGCCGACCGAGTCCGATGCCGTCGAGGGCAACGAGAAAACGTCTAAGCGCGAGCTCGAAGGCAAGTCCCACGCCGTGGACGCCAGTGGTCGCGTGCTGCGCGACAACGTCTGGGGGCCGCAGGTCGAAGATGCCGCCCGCCGCGACTTCACGGTCAACGCGATGTACTACGACCCGCAGCGCCGCCTCGTCGTGGACTACCACGGCGGCCTGGCCGACGCCCGCGCCAAGCTGCTGCGCATGATCGGCGACCCCGAGGCGCGCTACCGCGAAGACCCGGTGCGCATCGTGCGCGCCGTGCGCTTTGCGGCCAAGTTGGGCTTCACGCTGGAGCCCAAGACGCTGGCGCCGGTGAAGCAGTCCATCGCCCTGCTGCGCAACGTGCCGGCTTCGCGCCTCTTCGACGAGATGATCAAGCTGCTGCAGACCGGCCATTCACTGGCCAGCTTGGTGCAGTTGAAGAAGCTCGGCCTCGTGGGGCAGGGCGCAGGCGGTGTGTTTGCCGTGCTGGACGCCATGCTCAGTGACAGCGGCGATCTGCCGGACGGCGTGCGGGGCAAGTTCGTCCGCCAGGCCTTCGAGGACACCGACCGCCGCGTGCAGGAAGGTCGTGGCGTCAGCCCCAGCTTCATGCTGGCCTGCATGCTGTGGCATGAGGTGCTGGACCGTTGGACGCGCATCCGCAGCAGCGGCGAGCCGCCCGTGCCGGCGCTGGCGCAGGCCATCGACGCCGTGTTCGACGCGCGCATCGGCGATATCTCCGGGCGCGGCAAGCTGGCGGCGGACATGCGCGAGATCTGGATGATGCAGACGCGTTTCGAACGCCGCAGCGGCTCAGGCGTGTTCAGCCTCGTCGAGCAGCCGCGCTACCGCGCTGGGTTCGATTTCCTGCGCCTGCGCGCTGATGCCGGCGAGATCGATCCGGCCCTGGCCGACTGGTGGGAAGACTTCGCGCTGGGCAGTGATGATGACCGCCAGGCCTTGCTGGCCGATGCGCGCGCCGCGCAGCAACGCCAGCCGCGCGCCGTGCGTGCGCCGCGCGCCGAGTCGGCTGATGTTGCAGACGACACCGACGAGGCCGAAGCCGGCGAGTCGGTGGCCGAAGCGCCCGCGAAGAAGCGCCGCCGTCGCCGCCGCAAGCCGGCCGGAGGCGGCGAGGGCGCGGCCGCGCCGACGCCGGCCGCCGAGTGAGCTCGCGCGCCTACATCGGGCTGGGGGCCAACCTGGGCGCCGATCTGGCGCAGACGCTGGCCGATGCGGCCCGATGCCTGGCAGCGTTGCCCGGCACCCAACTGGTCGCCCTGTCCAGCGCCTGGCGCAGCGCGCCGGTGGAGGCTCTTGGGCCCGACTTCCTGAATGCCGTCGCTGCGCTGGACACCGAGCTGGCACCTTTGGACTTGCTGGATGCAGTGCAGGCCATTGAATTGGCTCACGGCCGCGAGCGACCCTATCGGAACGCGCCGCGCACGTTGGACCTGGACGTGCTGCTCTACGACGCGCAGGTGCTGGACACGCCGCGGCTGACCCTGCCGCATCCGCGCCTGCATGAGCGTGCCTTCGTGCTGCGGCCTCTGCTGGAGATCGCGCCCGAGTTGGCCGCGCTGGCGACCAGCGGTGACTGGCAGGCCCAGCGCATCGAATGCCTGGGGCCGCTGTCGATCTGAGCTGGAGTTCCGCTGATGTTCTCGACCATCGCCGGCTGGCAGACCGTGGGTCTGCTGCTGCTGTCCAACGTGTTCATGACCTTCGCCTGGTACGGACACCTGAAGGGCCTGGCGACCAAGCCGTGGTTCGTCGCGGCGCTGATCAGCTGGGGCATCGCGCTGTTCGAGTACCTGCTGCAGGTGCCGGCCAACCGCATCGGCCACGGCGCCGGCTTGTCGCTGGCGCAACTCAAGATCACGCAGGAGGTGATCACACTGGCGGTGTTCGTGCCCTTCAGCGTGTACTACATGGGGGAGCCGCTGAAGCTGGACTTTCTGTGGGCGGGCCTGTGCCTGCTAGGGGCTGTCTACTTCATTTTTCGGTCGGCGTGATGACGGTTTTGTGACAAGGGCCGCTAGACTGCGCGGCTTCCGAAAATCCGAGGTTGGCCATGTTCTTTGGCAAGTTGCTGCCCCGCGAGGGCAATTTTTTTGAGCTCTTCAACGAGCATGGCGCGTTCATCGCTGCGGGCGCACGCGCCTTCCAGAAGATGATCGAGAACTACACCGACACCGCGCTGCGTCAGCAGTACGCGGACGAGGTGGACAAGGCCGAACATGCGGCGGACCGCGTCACGGCCGAGGTGAACCGGCTGCTGCACCGTACCTTCATCACGCCCATCGACCGTGAGCAGATCCATGGCCTGATCAACGCGATGGACGACATCCTGGACCTGCTGCAGGACTCCTCGGAAACGCTGTCGCTGTACGACGTGCGCGCGGTGCCCGACCAGGTGCTGCAACTGGCCACGCTGTCGGTGCGCTGCTGCGAGCGCGTGCAGCACGCCGTCACGCTGCTGCCGCACCTGAGCCAGCCGGCCACGACCGAGGCGGCCATCAAGACCTGCGAGGAGATCGACCGCCTCGAGTCCGACGCCGACCGCGTCATGCGCGAGGCGATGTCGCGCCTGTTCCGAGAAGAGCCCGACGTGCGCGAGCTCATCAAGCTCAAGGCCATCTACGAACAGCTGGAGTCCATCTCCGACCGCTGCGAGGACGTCGCCAACCTCATCGAGGGCATCGTCCTCGAGAACTCCTGATCGGGGTCTCTGATGGCATCCGCTGAGATCGCCTTCTGGGTGGTGGCCCTGCTCGTCGTGCTGGCGCTGCTGTTCGACTTCATGAACGGCTTCCACGACGCGGCCAACTCCATCGCCACCGTCGTCTCCACCGGCGTGCTGAAGCCGCAGCAGGCCGTGCTGTTTGCCGCCTTCTTCAACGTCATCGCCGTTGCGTTCTTCCAGCTCAAGGTGGCGGCCACGATTGGCAAGGGCATTGTCGAGCCGGGCATCGTGGACCACCACGTCGTGTTCGGCGCGCTGATCGGCGCCATTGCGTGGAACACCATCACCTGGTGGTGGGGCATCCCGTCGAGCTCGTCGCACGCGCTGATCGGCGGCATCGTCGGCGCCGTGGTGGCCAAGGCCGGGCCGGATGCGCTGGTGGGCACGGGCATCTGGAAGACCGTGGCCTTCATCATCGTGTCGCCGACGCTGGGCTTCCTGCTGGGCTCGTTGCTGATGGTCATCGTCGCGTGGCTGTGCCGCGGCAAGTCGCCGTTGCGCATCGACGGCTGGTTCCGGCGCCTGCAACTGGTGTCGGCCGGGCTGTACAGCCTGGGCCACGGCGGCAACGATGCGCAGAAGACCATTGGCCTGATCTGGATGCTGCTGATCGCCGCCGGCATGGTGGCGGTGGGCGACAAGGCGCCGCCGGCCTGGGTGATCTGGTCCTGCTACATCGCCATCGGCCTGGGCACCATGTTTGGTGGCTGGCGCATCGTCAAGACCATGGGGCAGCGCATCACCAAGCTCAAGCCGGTCGGCGGCTTCTGCGCCGAGACCGGGGGGGCGATCACCTTGTTCCTGGCCACCGCCATGGGCATTCCGGTGTCAACGACGCACACCATCACCGGCGCCATCGTCGGCGTGGGCTCGGTGCAGCGCGCGTCGTCCGTGCGCTGGGGCGTGGCAGGCAGCATCGTCTGGGCATGGATCTTCACCATCCCCGCCGCCGCACTGATGGCGGCGATCTGCTACTGGGTCAGCTTCCTGCTTTACTGATCGACCTGGGACTCGAAGTAGCGCTGGGCGCTGAAGGCGATGGTCGCCATCAGCGTCGTGCCGCCGATGAACAGGCACAGCACGACGCCAATGACGGCCGGCCAGCCGCCCGCGCTGGCGGGCTGGCCCGCGTTGAAGCGCTCGTTCCAGCGTTCGTCGGGCGTGAGGCCATAGACGATGCCGCCGAGCAGTGCAGCGACCACACTGATGCCCAGCAGCGGGATCAGCACCCACGCTGCGCGGTCGTCCTGACCGAAGGCATTCATGCGCTGCAGTCCGGCGAGTCCGAGCAGAGTGGGCAGCGGGAATAGCCAGCCCCAACGGTCCTTCAGGCCGTGCAGGTAGAAGCGGTGAACTCCGAACACGCCCACCAGCAGCGCCAGCCAGGTGGCGATGGCTTTGTGCTTCACGTCGCCGCTCATTCGGGTGCCGTGGTGTCGCCCACGCTCAGCGTGCGCTGCATCAGCACGACGTCCAGCCAGCGGCCGAACTTCCAGCCGGCGCTCTTCAGCACGCCGGTGTGCTCAAAACCCAGCGCGGTGTGCACGCCGATGGAGCCGGCGTTGGCCGCGTCGCCGATGACGGCCAGCATCTGGCGCGCGCCCGCCGCTTCGCAGCGGGCGATCAGTTCCGCCAGCAGCAAACGGCCTACGCCTTGGCCCTGTGCGGCCGGGGCAAGATAGATGGAGTCCTCCACACAAAAGCGATAGGCGAGGCGAGGGCGGAAGTAGTTGGCGTAGGCGTAGCCAAGGATCTGGCCGTCACGCTCGGCCACCAGCCAGGGCAGCTGGCGGCTCAGCACCTCGGCACGGCGCCGGCCCATCTCCTCAACGGCTGGCACCTCGGTTTCGAAGGTGCCGGTGCCTTCCAGGACGGCTTGCGCGTAGATGGCCTGGATGGCGGGCAAATCGGCGTCGGTGCTGGGACGCAAGGTCAGGGGCGAGGTGGGGGCGGCTTGTGACATAGATGCTTGGGAACGAATGCAATCGAGTTTATAATGCGCGGTTTTGGCGCCGGTCGCAGTTCGATCAAACGAATCGCGGCGTATCTACGGAGCCTTCCCTGGCAGGGGTTTTCTGCCTTTTTCGACTTGCTCGCCCTGAGTGTCTCCTCGTGCGGTAGTCGCCCAATTTTTAGGAAACATCATGGTTGTCATTCGTCTGGCTCGCGGCGGTTCCAAGAAGCGCCCCTTCTACAACATCGTCGTCGCCAACAGCGCTCAGCGCCGTGACGGCCGCTTCATCGAGCGCGTCGGCTTCTACAACCCCATCGCCTCCGGCGCCGCTGAAAAGCTGCGTGTGGCGCAGGACCGCGTCAGCTACTGGATCGGTGTCGGCGCCCAGCTGTCGCCCACCGTGGCTCGCCTGGTTGACGACGCCAAGAAGGCGGCCGTCGCTGCCGCCTAAGCCAGCGTGGCAGGCAACAAGCCTCAGCAAGACGGCGCCTCGGCGCCGTTTTTTGCTTCTGCGGCCGGCTGGCCCGATGACCTCGTGCCGGTGGGCCGCATCCTGGACGCCTGGGGCATCAAGGGCGGCCTGAAGGTGCAGGCGTACTCGGCCGATGCCGATGCGCTGTTCAGTGCCAAGCGCTGGTACCTGAAGTCCACCGGCCCCAAGCCTGGGCAGCAGCAGCTGGCCGTGCGCTCGGTGCGAGAGCAGGGCGAGGGCATCGTCGCGACCGCTGAGGGCGTGGATGATCGCAACGCCGCCGAGGCGCTGCGCGGCCACGAGATCTACATCCCCCGCAGCGACTTCCCGCGCACGCCTGATGGTGAGTACTACTGGGTCGACCTGATCGGGCTGGACGTCGTCAACCGCGAGTCGCAGGCATTGGGCCGCGTCATCGGCCTCATCGACACCGGCCCGCATGCCGTGCTGCGCATCCTGCCGCCGGGCGTGGAAGAGCCGGCCAAGCCGGACCAGGAGCGCCTGATCCCGTTCGTGGGTGCCTTCATCGACGACGTGAACCTTGAGGCCAAGCGCATCACGGTCGACTGGGGTCTGGATTTCTGAGCTCATGCGCTTCGATGTCCTGACGATCTTTCCGGAGCTGTTCGCGCCGCATCTGACGCACGGCGTCACGCGGCGCGCCTTCGCGAGCCGTCAGGTTGATGTGCGCTTCTGGCCGCTGCGCGATTTCGCCGACGACAACTACCGCCGTGTCGATGACCGGCCCTACGGCGGTGGCCCCGGCATGGTCATGCTGGTGGAGCCGCTGGAGCGCGCCTTGGCCGCGGCCAAGGCGGATCGTGGTGAGGCGGCGCCAGCGGTCATCCACTTCACGCCCACCGGCCGGCGCATCGACCAGCCACTCGTACAGGAACTGGCCGCCGGCCCTGGCGCCATTCTGCTGTGCGGGCGCTACGAAGGCATCGACCAGCGTGTGCTTGACCGCCACGTGACGCTGGAGCTGAGCCTGGGCGACTTCGTGTTGTCTGGCGGCGAGCTGCCCGCGCTGGCGCTGCTGGACGCGGTCGCACGACTGCAGGACGGCGTGCTCGGCGATGCGCAATCGCACCAGCAGGACAGCTTCTCCGACGGCCTGCTGGACTGCCCGCACTACAGCCGCCCCGAGGTGCTGCCCGACGGCCGTGAGGTGCCGGCCGTGCTGATGTCCGGCCATCATGCCGATATCCGACGCTGGCGCCGCGAGCGTTCGCTGGCGCTGACGGCGGCGCGGCGGCCTGAACTGATCGCTGCAGCCCGTGCCGCGGGCCGGCTCAGCAAGGCCGACGAAGCCTTTCTGGCCAAGCTCTAGGCAAAACCCGCAAGCCGCGCTACACTAGCGGGCTGTCCGATCCTCTGGCGGGTCGAGTGGTGCAGGTGAGAGCCGGTGCTGCAAACATCCCGATAAATAGCGGTCCGCCAAGATCCCAGGAGTACAGATGAACCTGATCCAAACCCTCGAGCAAGAAGAAATTGCTCGCCTGAACAAGACCATCCCGGCCTTCGCCCCCGGCGACACCGTGATCGTCAGCGTGAACGTCGTTGAAGGCACCCGCAAGCGCGTGCAGGCTTACGAAGGCGTCGTGATTGCCAAGCGCAACCGCGGCCTGAACAGCAGCTTCATCGTTCGCAAGATCTCCAGCGGCGAAGGCGTGGAGCGTACGTTCCAGCTGTACAGCCCGCTGATCGCGTCGATCGAAGTTAAGCGCCGCGGTGACGTCCGCCGCGCCAAGCTGTACTACCTCCGCCAGCGTTCGGGCAAGTCGGCGCGTATCAAGGAAAAGCTGGCCTAATCAGCCGGTTCCTCACCGCCAAAGCCGCCTGGAGCTACGCTCTCGGCGGCTTTTGTTTTATCCGCTGCATGACCCGACCCGCCATCACCCAGCCGCAGCTCGTGCCAGTCACGAGCATCGACAGCCATCTGCCGGCCGTGCCGCCGGACGCGCTCACCCCCGACGCCCTGCGCGCCCGCCTGGCAGCGCAGGCGTCATGGACGCCCGAGCTTGCCGGCGACGGCGGTCGCTTTGCCGAGCGTGAGCCGGCCGGCGCAGCGGTGCTGGTGCCGCTGGTGCAGCGCGACGAGGGCCTCACACTGCTGCTGACCCGCCGCACCGACCACCTGCGTGACCATGCCGGCCAGATCAGCTTCCCCGGCGGTCGCGTCGAGCCCGAGGACGACGGCCCCATCGCCACCGCGCTGCGCGAGACCGAGGAAGAGATCGGTCTGCCGCGCGAGCACATCCACGTCATCGGCCAGTTGCCGGTGTATTCGACGGTGACGGCTTTCCAGGTCACGCCCGTCGTGGCGCTGGTCGAGCCCGGCTTCACGCTGGCGCTGGACGACTTCGAGGTGGCCGAGGCCTTCGAGGTGCCGCTGGCCTTTCTGATGAACCCGGCCCACCACCGCCATCACCGCTTCGAGTTTGGCGGCGTGGAACGGCGCTTCCTGTCCATGCCCTGGCAGGGGCCGGAGCGCGAGTACTTCATCTGGGGGGCGACGGCTGCGATGTTGCGCAACCTCTACCGACTGCTCGCAACGGCCTGAGGACGCCCTCGGCGCCACTATCATCCCGGCCCATGAATTTCTTCGCGGTGCTGCTGGCCCTGCTCTGTGAGCAACTCAAGCCCCTGAGGCACGGCAACGGTGTGCACCAGTCCGTCATCGGTTGGGTGCGCTGGACGGGCCGCAACTTCGATGCGGGTGGCGAACACCATGCCGTCATCGTCTGGACCATCACGGTGCTGGTGCCGGGCCTGCTGCTGACGTTGGCATATTGGGGCTTGAGCCACTTCAGCCTGCTGCTCGCGCTGGCGCTGAATGTGCTGGTGCTCTATCTGACGCTGGGCTTCCGCCAGTTCAGCCACTACTTCACCGACATCCGCGATGCGCTGGAGCGTGGCGACGACCTGACCGCCCGCCAGCTGCTGGCCGACTGGCGCCACCTGGACGCCAGCGAGCTGCCGCGCACGGAGCTGATCCGCCATGTCATCGAGCACTCGCTGCTGGCCGCGCATCGCCACGTGTTCGGCGTGTTCTTCTGGTTCATCGTCTTTTCCACGCTGGGCCTGGGGCCGGCGGGAGCGCTGATCTACCGCATGGCGGAGTTCGCCAGCCGCTACTGGGCCTTCAAGAGCCGCACGCTGGACGCACCCGCCAACCCGCGCCTGCTGGCGCTGTCGCGCCAGGCCTTCATGGTCATCGACCACGTGCCCGCGCGGCTGACGGCGGCGGGCTTCGCCATCGTGGGCAACTTCGAGGAGGCGGTGAACGCGTGGCGGCGTGATGCCAGCCTGTGGATGCATGCCAACGAAGGCATCATCCTCGCGTCCGCCGCGGGCGCCGTGGGCCTGCAACTGGGCGGTGCGGCGGCACCCGGCATCACGCCGGACCGCAGCCGCACCTTCGACGCCGGCTCGGAGCCCTCGGCCACCGGCGCCGCCGGTTCCACGGCCGGCGCGCCGCCGCAGTTGGCCCACCTGCAGAGCGTGGTCGGCCTGGTGTGGCGGTCCGTGGTGCTGTGGATGCTGTTGCTGGCCTTGTTGACGCTGGCCAATCTCGTCGGCTGAGGCGCGTCGTCGCCCCTCATCGCGGCGCCGGCCGTCGCGACATCTCCTTGCAAGCCTCTCATGATCCTTCCTGAACTGCCCGCGCTGGCCGACGCCGGGCTGGCTGCCCGCGTGCAGCACGCCATCGACCACAAGACCAAGCCGCTCGGGGCGCTGGGCCGCATCGAGGCGCTGGCCCTGCAGCTGGCGCTGATCCAGGGCGTGGAACGACCGCAGCTCCATGCGCCGCAACTGGTGGTCTACGCGGCCGACCATGGCCTGTCGCGCCGCGGCGTCTCGGCCTATCCGCGCGAGGTCACGCCGCAGATGGTGGCCAACATGCTGGCCGGTGGCGCCGCCGTGTCGGTGCTGGCGCATCAGCAGGGGCTGGCGTTGACGATCGTGGATTGCGGCGTCGATGCGCGGCTGGCGGACGGCGCGGTGGACCTGCGCATCGCCGCTGGCACAGCCGACGCCAGTGCCGGCCCGGCCATGTCCATCGTGCAGGCCGAGCAGGCGGTGCGCAATGGCAGTGCCTTTGTCGAGCGCCTGCCGGGCAATGCGCTGCTGCTGGGCGAAATGGGCATCGGCAACACCTCGTCGGCCAGCCTGCTGATGCAACGGCTGACCGGCCTGCCGCTGGCCGACTGCGTGGGCCGGGGCACGGGCGTGGACGACGCCGGCCTGGCGCGCAAGCAGGCGGTGCTGCAGCAGGCGCTGGCTGCCAACGCGGGCGCGCAGGCGCCGCTGGAGATCGCGGCGGCGCTGGGCGGGTTCGAGATCCTCACGATGGCCGGCAGCGTCATCGCTGCCGCCGCGCAGCGCCGCGTCGTGCTGGTGGACGGCTTCATCACGACGGCCGCTGTCGCCGTGGCCGAGGCGCTGCGCCCTGGGGTGCTGGCGGCCTGTGTGTTCGCGCACCGCTCGGCCGAAGGCCCGCATGTGCGCTGGCTGCAGCGACTGGGCGTGCAGGCCCTGCTGGATCTGGACCTGCGCCTGGGCGAGGGCAGTGGCGCTGCGCTGGCCTGGCCGCTGCTGCCGGCGGCCTGCGCGTTGCTGGCCGACATGGCCAGCTTCGACAGCGCCGGCGTCAGCAACAAGGGCTGAGCGTGCGGCTGTTCCTCGTTGCGCTGCAGTTCCTCACGCGGTTGCCGGTGCGGCTGCACCGCTTCGAGCCAGCCTGGCTGAACGACTGTGTGCGCCATTTCCCGCTGGTGGGCATGCTGGTGGGCGCGGTCGGTGCGGCCGTGCTGGCGGGCGCCGCGCAGTTCTGGCCGGCCTGGGTAGCCGCGGTGCTGGCGCTGGCAGCCACCGTCGCGCTGACGGGCGGCTTCCACGAGGACGGCCTGGCCGACACCTTGGACGCGCTGGGCGGCGTCGTCGGCCGCGACAAGGCGCTGGCCATCATGAAGGACTCGCGCATCGGCAGCTACGGCGCGCTGGCATTGGGCCTGAGCCTGCTGCTGCGCGCCGCGCTGCTGGCGGTGCTCGCGACACGGCCGCTGCTGGGCGCCGTGGCCGCGCTGCTGACCAGCCACGCGCTGGCGCGCATGGCGGCGGTGGGCGTGATGGCCAGCCTGCCGTACGGCGGCGATGCCGACCACGCCAAGGCCAAGCCACTCGCGCTGGCGGTGGCGCCGCGCAGCGTGGCCATCGCGCTGGCCTGGTGCGGCTTGTTGCTGGCCGGGCTGGCGGCGGCAGGCGTGCCGGCGTCGCAACTGCTGCTGGCCGGGGCTGCAGCCGCCGTCGTGGCGACGCTGATGCGCCAGTGGCTCCAGCGCCGCCTGGGCGGCTACACCGGCGACGGCCTGGGTGCGACCGAGCAGTTGGCCGAGATCGCGGTGCTGCTGGCCTTCACAGCGTCGCTGTGATGCCGGCCTTCACGATCTGGCGCCACCCCCGGCCGCGCGGCGCCGAGGGACGCTGCATCGGTGGCCGCACCGACCTGCCGGTGGACCCGCGCAAGGCCAAGCGGCTGGCGCACCGCATCCGCGCTCATGCGCGCCGGCAGGCGCTGCCGCGCGAGGTCGTCACATCGCCGCTGGCCCGCGCCGCCGATGTGGGGCGCTGGCTGAAGCGCTGGGGCTTTGTCTGGCAGGTCGATCCCGCACTGGCCGAGATGGACTTCGGCTGCTGGGACGGCCGGCCCTGGCGCGCCATCGCAGCGGGCGAGTTCGACCGCTGGATGAACGACTTCTGCGGCTTTGATTTCGATGGCGGCGAGTCGCTGGCCGCGCTGCTGACCCGCGCCGCGGCCTGGACTCCACGCTGCGCGCTGGCCGTGGGCCACGGCGGCTGGATCACCGCCAGGCACTGGCAGGGCGGGGCGGTGCCGACACCATCAAGCTGGCCGCCACCGCCCGGCTATGGCCGTCCTACGGCTTCAGCACCGTCTGCTGCATGAAGAGGATGGTGGCGTAGAACTGGAAGTCCTGGTTCTCCTTCTTCTGGAAACCATGGCCCTCGTTCTCGGCCCGCAGGTACCAGACCGGCGTGCCGCCTTCGCGCACCTTGGCGACGATCTGCTCGGCCTCGGTGTACGGCACGCGCGGGTCGTTCTTGCCTTGGATGACGAACAGCGGTTTCTTGATCTTGGCCACGTTGGTCAGCGGCGAGATCTTCTCCAGGTGAGCCCGCATCGCCGGGTCGCGCTCGTCGCCGTACTCGACGCGGCGGAGGTCGCGGCGGTAGCTCTCGGTGTTGTTCAGGAAGGTCACGAAGTGCGAGATGCCCACCACGTCGATCGCACCGGCGATGCGGTCGGCGTAGTGCGTCGACACGGCCAGCGTCATGTAGCCGCCGTAGCTGCCGCCGGTGACGAGCACGCGCGAGGCGTCCAGGTCGGGCTGCGTGGCGATCCAGTCCAGCAGCGCACCGATGTCCTTCACCGAGTCCTCGCGCTTGAAGCCGTTGTCCATCGCGAGGAAGCTCTTGCCATAGCCCGTGGAGCCGCGCACGTTGGGCTGGATCAACGCCATGCCCAGCTCCTGTGTGAAGTAGGCATTGCGGCCCAGGAAGCCCATCTGCGCCTGGGACTCGGGGCCGCCGTGGATGGAGATCAGCACCGGGCGCTTGCCGGTGAACTTCTTCGGCGGCGGTGTCAGCAGGCCGGAGATGGTCGTCCCGTCGAAGCTCTTCCAGCGCACGACCTTCTGCTCGGTGAACGTCGACGTGTCCACGCCAGCCGGCGCGTAGGCCTTGGTCCACTGCTGCACGCGGCCCTCGGCGTCCAGCGAATAGATCTGGCCCGGGCCCTGGGCATTGCTGACCGAGAAGGCCAGGTCGGCGCGTGCGCGGTGGTAGGCCGCCGTGCCGATATTGCCGGGGGGCAGCGTCGCGGGCGCTGCGCTCTCTTTGCCGGTGGCAGCGTCGAAGAAGCGCAGCTCGTCGCGGCCATCCACGTTGAACTGCGCCGCCAGCTTGCTGCGGTCAGCGGTCAGGCTGGCGCCGTTGAGGTCCCACGGGATGTGGCCGCTGACGCGGGTGATGCGCCCTGGGGTGGCGCCTGCCATCGCGAGCGTCATCAGCTCGCGGAACTCACCGGCGCGGTCACTGGCGAACCACAGCGTGGCGCCATCCGCCGACCAGCCCACGGGCGTGTACGTGGCTTTGGGCTCCTGGCTGCCCACGGCCGGTAGCAACTGCCGCATGGCACCGGAGGCGATGTCCAGCAGCCAGACCTGCGACTCGTTGGCCGACAGATAGCGAGACAACAGCAGGCTGCGCTCATCGGGCGACGGCCGGCTGGCGGACCAGCCCCCGCCGTCCAGCTCGGCCAGCTTGCGCCGGCCCTCGGGCTTCAGCGGGTCCAGCAGCCACAGCGAGGTGGTGACCTTGCTGCGCGTGCCGCCCTGGGCCGTGCGGTCGATGGGCACGGATGAATGGATGAGCTGACCGCTGTTGCGCAGCCAGCCGTTCATCGCGTGGCGCTCGTCGGGATTGGTCAGCAGCTGCGGCTGCGCGCCTGGCTGTGTCAGGCTCAGGCGGTACAGCTGGCCCACCTCGTTGCCGCCGGCGGCGCGCTCGAAGACGATGTACTCCCCGGTGCGCGGCTCATAGCTGGCCTGCGTGACCGGCTCGGCGCTGTCTGTCAGCTGCTGAAGCGCGCCCATGGGGCTGCTCAGGCGATACAGCTGCGCCGTGTTGGCGCCGGCCTTGCGGTGGGCCACCAGCATCTCGCGCTGCTGAGGGTGCCAGTCAACGAAGGCATGGCCGCGGAAGTCGTTGTAGCGGCTGACGGCGTCCGCCAGGCTCTGCGGCACCGGCGGAATGCCTTGCGCGATGAGGTTGGCGTTTGGCGCGACGACAGCAGTGGGCGCGGGCGTCGGGGTGGACGCGCAGGCGGTGAGCAGGGCGGTGGCCAGCGCGCACAGGGAGATCCGGAAGGGTGTCATGGGAGCCTTGAAAAAGAAGAATGGGCGCTCAAGGCGCCCATTCTCAGCGGAGGCCGGGCTCACGTTGAACCCGGCGAACCCTCGGTCATGCCGTCTGCTGGATGCCGGCGATCAGCCAGCCCTCGCCGGACTGCACCAGGTGCCAGATCTCGTCAAAGTTGCCAGCCGCCTGCTCGCTCTCTTCGCGGATCAGGCCCCAGAAGCGCACCGACACGATCTGCTGGCCGTTCTCGGTCGCGACGTCCACGACGCTGGCGTCCAGCTGCATCACGTCCGTGCGCTGCGTGCGCCCGGCACGCTCCAGCAACTCCTGCTGGATGTTCGCGTACATCTGCGGCGTGGTGAAGCGGCGCAGGTCAGCCTGGTCACCGGCATCGTTGGCGGCCTGCAGGCGGATGAACACCTGCTTGGCGATCTTCTCGAAGCCCGCAGAGTCGAAGTCGGCCGGTACGGCGCTCGTGCTGGCAACGGCCACCGGTGCGGCGCTCTGCGGCTGCCAGGCGGCAGGCTGCGGCTGTGCGGTCACCTCGGGCTGCAGGCGGAAGTTCGCGCCCGGCATGCCGGCACCGGCACCGGCGGCTGCCAGCTGCGCCTTGGGCTTGGCGAAGCGGCGCACCAGGAAGCCGATGACGACGGCGGCCACGAGGCCCAGCAACAGCATGGTCATCAGGCTGGCAAGCTCGTCACCGAAGCCGAAATGGCTGGCCAGTGCGGCCAGGCCCAGACCGGCGGCCAGGCCGGCCAGTGGGCCCATCCACGAACGCTTGGGCGCGGCCGCAGGCGTGGCGGGCGTGGCCGCTGCCTGCTTGGCTGGGGCGGCCTGTTGCGGCGCGGCGGGCTGCTGGGCTGGCGGCGTGTTGGGGGTGGTCTGCGTCGGCACGTTGCGCTTCATGCCACCGCCGCTCAGGCGCTTGGCCTCAGCGTCCTGGACGGGAAGGGCAACGGTCAGCACAGCGGCGAGGCTGACGGCAAGGATGCGGTTCAAGGCAGTCTCCAGAGGTAGGTTGGACGCACGACAGGTGCGCGCGCAGGTGCGGATTTTCAAGCTTCCCGGATGTCGGCGACGACAGTTTTTCCGAAGTCTGGCCGCGCGAGAAAGCGAACGATGGCGGCCGCTGTGTCGGCTGCCGTCTGCAGCTGTCCGCCGTCCTTCAGCCCCTGGAAGCGTGCCTGCTCGGGGAAGCGCGCCGGGTCGGCGCCGCGCAGCTGTACCTGCATGTCGGTGTCGATCACGCCGGGGGCCAGGGACACGACGCCGACGTCCGGCTCCTCCAGCGACAGCGCGCGGCTGAGGTGGTCCAGCCCGGCCTTGACGGCGCAGTAGCTGGCGCTGCCGGCCATGGCGCGCCGGCCCAGGCCGGAGGAGATGTTCAGGATCCGCCGTTGCGGCACGCCAGCCGTGCCGGCCAGGAAGGCGCGGCACAGCAGCGTCGGCGCCTCCAGGCCGACGCGCAGCGCGGCGGACAGCTCGTCCAGGCTGGTGGCGGCCAGCGGCCCGGGCGGGCTCAGCAGCGCCGCGTTGTTGATGAGCGTGGCGCTTTCCCAGCCGGTGTGCGCTGCCAGCCAGTCCTGCAGGCGCCGGGCCGCGGGCAGCGGGTCGGCGAGATCCAGCGGCCACTGTTCAGCAGGCAACTCGGGCGTGCGCTGGCGGGCGATGCCGATGACGGTGGCCGCGGGCCCGGCGAGTGCCTTCACGAGCGCGGCGCCGAGGCCGCGCGAGCTGCCGGTGACGATGTAGAGGTGCATTCAGAACTCCGGAGGGCAGAGGAAGTGGTGGCCGGCGATGCGCAGTTCGCTGGCGTGCAGCAGCAGCCGCGGGCTGGCAGCGGCGATGTCGGGTGCGGCGTACAGCGCATCGCCCAGGATGGCGTGGCCCAGCGTGGCCATGTGCACGCGCAACTGGTGGCTGCGGCCGGTCAGCGGTTCGAGCCGCACGCGCGTCGTCCCGTCGCCGTGGCCGAGCGCGCACCAGCGTGTCTGCGACGGTTTGCCGTGGGCGGCATCCACCTGCTGGCGCGGCCGGTTGGGCCAGTCGGCGGCCAGTGGCAGGTCGATGAGGCCATCACCATCGAGGCGGCCGGCGACGATGGCGACATACACCTTGTCCACGCGCCGCTCGGCGAAGTCCGCGCTCAGCTCGCGCTGCGCCTGCGGTCCGCGGCCGAACAGCAGCAGGCCGGAGGTGGCCTGATCCAGCCGGTGGACGATGAGCGCGTCGGGGTACAGCGCCTGCACGCGCGCGCTGGCGCAATCGGGCTCGGTGCGTCCCGGCACGCTGAGCAGGCCGGCGGGCTTGTCGATGACGACCAGGCGGTCGTCGGCATGGACGATGCGCATCAACGCGAGGACACCACGATGCCGGCGGCGATCAGCAGAAACGCCACGCCGTGGTACCAGGCCGGCCATTGGCCCAGCGCAGCGGCCGAGATGACGGCGGCGAACACCGGCGTCAGGTTGACAAAGAAGCCGGCCAGGGCCGGGCCCGCCTCGGCCACGCCCAGCCCCCAGCAGCGGTAGGCGATCAACGACGGGCCGATGGCCACGTAGGCCAGCACCGCGATGAGCGTGGGGCTCCAGTGGATGGCGGCGGGCGCCACTGCCTGCTCCACGCCGGCCGACACGGCCGAGAACACGACGCCGAACATCAGCTGCGCCATCAGCGACTCGGCCCAGTTCCAGTCCGGCCGCTCGCCTGGCCGTAGGCCTGCTGCGGGGCGGGCCAGCAGCCACGAGTAGACGGCCCAGCTGAAGATGGCCACCAGCATCAGCAGGTCGCCCGGCACAAAGTGCACAGCCCGCAGCGCGGCGGGGTCGCCGCGTGCGATGACGAACAGCACGCCCAGCAACGACAGCCCCGCGCCAGCCAGTTGCCGCGGCCTGGGCCGTACGCCGTAGAACACGGCGCCCACGCCCAGCATCCACACCGGCAGGCTGGCGGTGATCAGCGTCACGTTCAGCGGCGACGAGGTGTGCAGCGCCAGGTATTGCAGCGCGTTGTAGCAACCCATGCCCAGCAGGCCCAGCCAGGCCAGGCTGCGCCAGCGCCTCAGCGCCTCGCCGGGGCGGCGCAGCAGCGGCCAGGCCAGCGGCGCCAGCAGCAGCAGGGCCAGGCCCCAGCGCAGCGCGTTCAGCGTCAGGGGCGGGATGGCGTCGCGCACCAGTCGCCCGACGACGGCGTTGCCCGCCCACAGCAGCGGGGGCAGGGTCAGCAGCAGGGCCAGGCGTGGGGTCAGCGTCATCAGCAGCGGCGCGCGTCACAAGGGGGCAGGGGGGCTGGCACGATAACTGAGCGCGCCCATCGCGGGCGTCGCACGCATGAACACGCCTTGCTCATCACACCGTCCGCAAGGCCGCGCAGTCGCCGTGCGTGGCCCTGCAACGGCGGGCGCCGTGGTCGGGGAAGGTCGCCTCAGGCCGCGGCTTGCGCGGGCAGCGCTTGATGCTGTGCGGGCTCGGCGACATGGGCCAGCGCAATCTCGAAGCTGAAGCTGGAGCCCAGCCCCGGCTCACTCTGCACCTGCACTTCGCCGCCCATCAGGCCGACCAGGCGCTGCACGATGGTCAGGCCCAGGCCCGTGCCGCCGTAGCGCCGCGTGATGCTGCCGTCGGCCTGTGTGAAGGGATCGAAGATCTGCGCGATCTGGTCCTGCGTCATGCCGATGCCGGTGTCACTCACGGCAATGCGCAGGCGCACGCGGTCGGTGCTGTCGCCCGGCTGCGGCTGGCCTCGGGTGATCTCGACACGCACTTCGCCGTGCTCGGTGAACTTCAGCGCGTTGCCGATGAGGTTGATCAGCACCTGCCGCAGACGCAGCGCGTCGCCCGCGAGCCGCTGCGGCACGCTGGGCTGCACGGCGGCCTGCAGCCGTATGCCCTTGGCATGGGCCTGCAGCAGCAGGGGCTGCAGCGATTCGGCCAGGCAGTCGTGCAGGTGGAAGGGGTGCTCATCGATGACGGTGCGGCCCGCTTCGATCTTGGCCACGTCCAGCAGGTCGTTGATGATGGTCATCAGGCCTTTGGCGGAGTCGTGTGCCATCGTGATGAAGCGGCGCTGGCGCTCGTTGAGGTCGCCGGCCTGCAGCACGAGCTCGGTCAGACCCAGCACACCGTTCATGGGCGTGCGGATCTCGTGGCTCATGTTGGCCAGGAAGCTGCTCTTGGCCTGGCTGGCAGCCTCGGCGGCCTCGCGCGCGGCCACCAGTGCAGCCTGGCTGGCCTTGAGGTCGGCGATGTCGCGGGCGTTCAGCAGCATGACCGTGTCGCCGGTGACGGGGTCGCGCATGGGGCGTGCGTCAACCGCATGCCAGCGTGGGCCCGCGAGTGTCTGCAATTCGGCATCCTGGCGGCAGGTTTCGCCACGCTGCACGCGGGACAGGATGCCGGCGGCGTCATGCGCATGCGCGAACAAGCGCGTGAACTCGCTGCCGCCGGCGGGCGGCGGCGTGTCGCCGAAGGTCAGCGCGGCGGCCGGGTTGCGCATCAGCAGCTCGCCCTGCTGCAGGCCGAACACGGCGATGCGCACCGAGGTGTGCTGCAGCGCTTCCACGCCGCGCAGCAAGCTGGCATCGGCACCGCCGCCCAGCGAGTCGGCGGCGAAGAGCATGACCTGGCGCCGGTCAGGCGTGCGCATGCCGCGCGACACCAGCATCACGGTGGTGGGCTCACCGCGCGGATACAGCGTCCACAGCTCGCGCACGATGCGGCCCTGGGCGTGGTCGGCCGCCGTGACGGCCAGGCGTTCCTGCACCGCGTCGCCATGTTCGGCGAAGTCGCGGGACAGGAATTCCTCGGCGCTGTCGGCATGCCAGAAGCGCAGCGCGGCGGCATTGGCCCAGAGGTTGCGCTGCTGTTGGGGGTCGAAGACCCACAGGGGAACGTCGAGCCAGTCGTAATGGCTGAGGCTGGCGAAATCGAGGAGCATCAGGAACGGGAGGCGAGGGGCGCGGAATTGTCACCTTGTGTGACAGGCCCACCGCGTGAACTAGTGCGCGTCACGCGGATGCCGGTGGCGCCACGGCAGCGCGGTAGGCATGCCAGCTGGCGTGGCCCAGCCACGGCCCGACGATCACGAGACCCACGAACCACGGCAGCATCGCCAGCACTACGAGCGCTGTGAGCAGGGCGCCCCAGAACAACATGACCAGCGGTTGCGTCAGGCACAGCTTGAGGCTGGCGAGCCCGGCGCTCACGGCGTCGGTGTCGCGGTCCAGCAGCATGGGCATGGCAATGACGCTGATCGCGAAGATCAGGCCCGCGAACACGCCGCCGACGGCGAGATAGACGGCCACGAAGCCGAGGTGCTCGGCGCTCAGCAGCTTGCCGATGGCGCCGGCAAAGTCGGGCATGCCGTTGAAGCTGACCGCAAACACCACCAGCGCGGCGCGGCCCCACAGCATCTCCAGGATCAGCAGCACAAAGCCGAAGATGGCGATCTGCCTGAGATTGGCAAACCAGGCGCCGAGGGCGTCATCGATGCTCGGCGTCTCGCCACGCTCCAGCCGCAGGCTGACCTGGTAGAGCCCCAGGCACAGCAGCGGCCCCAGCAGCAGGAAACCGGCGCACAGTGCCAGCGTGTAAATAGGCGCGTGGCGGAACACCATCAGCACCGCCAGCCCCATCAGCGCGAAGCAGCCGCCGAAGAAGGTGCCGATGGCCGGGGCGCGTCGCAGGTCGGCCCAGCCCAGCCGCAGCCAGTGCAGCGGCGCCGAAAGCGGCAGCCGCCGCAGCGGCACCCCGAGCTCGCGGGGCGGCTCGGGCACGTAGGGAACGTAGGCGGTGTTGCCGGACGGGGCGGGCTCAGGTACGTCGGACACGGCGCAGTTCATCCAGGATCAACAGGATGGCGCCGATGGTGATCGCACTGTCTGCGACGTTGAAGGCGGGGAAATACCAGCCGCCTGCGTGAACCTGGATGAAGTCGACCACATAGCCGTGCACGGCGCGGTCGATGACGTTGCCGATGGCGCCGCCGAGGATGAGGGTCAGTGCCCAGGCAAAGAGCTTCTGCTGGCCGTGCTTGCGCAGCATCCAGGTGATGAAGACGGCCGCCGCCACGCCAATGCCCAGGAAGAACCAGCGCTGCCAGCCCGACGCGCCGTGCAGGAAGCTGAACGCCGCGCCGTAGTTGTGGGCGCGCACCAGGTTGAAGAAGCTGGTCACCGGGCGCACGTCGCCCAGCTGGAAGCTGCCGATGACGAGGATCTTGGTGAACTGGTCAGCCAGGATGATGAGCGCCGCGATCAGCAGCCACTGGGCCAGGCCCGTCGAGGACTTGCCCGCCATGTCAGGCCACCGTGCGGGTTTCGCCCGCGCCGTGCAGGTTGCTGTCGCAGCGGCCGCACAGCGTCGGGTGCGCGGCGATGCTGCCGACGTCGGCGCGGTAGTGCCAGCAGCGCTCGCACTTGGCGTGGCTGCTGGGCGTGACGAGCACGCTGAACTCGGCGGTCGGCACCAGCGTCACGGCGGACGTGATGAACACGAAGCGCAGGTCCTCGCCCAGGCTGCCGAGCAGCGCAGCGTCCTCGGCGTTGACGTGCAGCGTCAGCTCGGCCTGCAGCGACGCGCCGACGGCGCCCGTTGTGCGCACCGCCTCGATGGCCTTGTTGACCTCGTCGCGAATGGCGTGGATGCGATCCCACTTGGCCAGCAGCGACGCGTCCGTGGCGCCGAAGTCCCAGAAGGTCTCGGTGAAGATGGTCTCGCCCTTGGCGAACACCTGCCACGCCTCCTCGGCCGTGAAGCTCAGGAAGGGCGCCATCCAGCGCAGCATGGCGTGCGTGATCTGCCACAGCGCCGTCTGCGCCGAGCGGCGGGCCAGGCTCTTGGGCGCCGTCGTGTAGAGGCGATCCTTGAGCACGTCGAGGTAGAACGCGCCGAGGTCTTCGGAGCAGTAGACCTGCAGCTTGGCGACGACCGGGTGGAACTCGTAGCGCTCGAAGTGCGCCAGGATCTCGGTCTGCAGCTCAGCGGCGCGCGCCAGCGCGTAGCGGTCCACCTCCAGCAGTTGCTCCGGGGCCACGGCGTCAATCGCGGGGTCGAAGTCGCTGACGTTGGCGAGCAAGAAGCGCAGCGTGTTGCGTACGCGGCGGTAGCTGTCCACCACGCGGGCGAGGATCTTTTCGTCCAGTCCCAGGTCGCCGGAGTAGTCGGTCGCGGCCGTCCACAGGCGCAGGATCTCGGCGCCGAACTTGTCCGACACCGCCTGCGGCGCGACGACATTGCCCTGCGACTTGCTCATCTTGCGGCCCTGGCCGTCGACGACGAAACCGTGCGTCAGCAGGCCCTTGTAGGGCGCGCGGCCGTACAGCGCGCAGGCGATCAGCAGCGACGAGTGGAACCAGCCGCGGTGCTGGTCGTGGCCTTCGAGGTAGAGGTCGGCCTCGGGGCCGCTGTCGTGCGCGGCGCCCGGGTGGCTGCCCTTGAGCACATGCTCGAAGGTCGAGCCGGAGTCGAACCACACGTCCAGGATGTCGTTGCCCTTGGTGTACTGCGCCGCCTCGGCGCCCAGCCACTCGGCCGGGTCGAGCTTGGACCAGGCCTCGATGCCCTTAGCCTCCACCAGCTGCGCTGCGCGCTCGATGAAGTCCAGCGTGTTCGGGTGCGCCTCGCCGGTGTCCTTGTGCAGGAAGATGGGCAGCGGCACGCCCCAGCTGCGCTGGCGCGAGATGCACCAGTCGGGCCGGCCGGCGATCATGTCGTGCAAGCGGGCGCGGCCGTTTTCGGGGTAGAAGCTCGTCGCCTCGATGGCAGCCAGCGCCGTCTTGCGCAGGCTGTCCGGCGCCTTGTCGGTCGTGAACAGACCGTCGCCGTCGTCCATACGCACAAACCACTGCGCCGCGGCGCGGTAGATGACCGGTGTCTTGTGGCGCCAGCAGTGCGGATAGCTGTGCGTGATCTTGGACTGGGCCATCAGGCGGCCATTGTCCAGCAGCGTCTGCGCCACGACGGTGTTGGCCTTCCAGATGTGCTGGCCACCGAACAGCGGCAGGTCGGCGGCGTAGGTGCCGTTGCCCTGCACGGGGTTCAGGATGTCGTCGAAGGCCAGGCCGTGGGCCACGCAGCTCTGGAAGTCGTCCAGGCCATAGGCTGGCGCGGAGTGGACGACACCGGTGCCGTCGTCGGCCGTCGCGTAGTCGGCCAGGTAGACCGGGCTTTCGCGGTCATAGCCCGGGTGCACATGGGCCAGCGGGTGCTTGAACTTCAGCAGTTCGAGCTTGCGGCCGGGAACCGTGGCGACGACGCTGCCTTCCAGCTGCCAGCGCGCCAGGCACTTCTCCACCAGCGCCTCGGCGACGACGAAGAAGCCCTTGGGCGTGTCCACCAGCGCGTAGGGCAGCTCGGGGTTTAGGTTGAGCGCCTGGTTGGCTGGGATGGTCCAGGGCGTCGTCGTCCAGATGACGGTGAACGCTTCCTTGCCGAGCGGTGCCACGCCGAAGGCCGCGGCCAGCTTCTCGGCCTCGGCGCAGAGAAACGCCACGTCGACCGCGGGCGACTGCTTGTCCGCGTACTCGATCTCGAACTCGGCCAGCGACGAGCCGCAGTCGAAGCACCAGTACACGGGCTTCAGGCCACGGTAGACGAAGCCGCGCTCGAACAGCCGCTTCAGCACGCGGATCTCGCCGGCCTCGTTGGCGAAGTTCATCGTCTTGTACGGGTTGCTCCATTCGCCCAGCACGCCCAGACGCTTGAAGTCGGCGCGCTGGCCGTCGATCTGCTCGGTGGCGTAGGCGCGGCTCTTGGCCTGCACCTCGTCGCGCGGCAGGCCGCGGCCGAAGGTCTTCTCGATCTGGTTCTCGATGGGCAGGCCGTGGCAGTCCCAGCCGGGGATGTAGGCCGCATCGAAGCCCGCCAGCTGGCGCGCCTTGACGATCATGTCCTTCAGGATCTTGTTGGCCGCGTGGCCGATGTGGATCTGGCCGTTGGCATAGGGCGGGCCGTCATGCAGCACGAACTTCGGCCGGCCGCAGCTGGCGTCGCGCAGGCGCTTGTACAGGCCTTGCTCGTCCCAGGCCTTGACCCAGCCCGGCTCGCGCTTGGGCAGGTCGCCGCGCATCGGGAAGGGCGTGTCGGGCAGGTTGAGCGTGGAGCGATAGTCGGGTGCGTCCGGGGTGGTCATGGCGTGCGGCCAGGCGGCTGAGCCTGGCGGTTCAAAGGCGGGGGGGGCGACGGCGAAGAGCGGCTGGGCGCCGCTTCAAATTCGGTCGCGCGTGGTCTGGCGACGCTGGGCAGCGTGGGTGGCCAGGAAGGCGCGTGCAGCCTCGGTATCCGCCGCGATGGCGGCTGTGAGCGCATCCAGCCCGTCGTACTTGGCTTCGTCGCGAAGTTTGTGCAGCAGTTCCACGCGGGCGAGTTTACCGTAGCCCCCCTCGGCACCCAGGGGCCACTCCAGGCAATGGACCTCCAGCAGCACGCGGCCGGCGTCTTCCACCGTGGGGCGGTTGCCCAGGCTGGCGACGCCTGGCAGCGGCTCCTGCGTCAGGCCGTGCACGAGCACGGCAAAGATGCCGTGCGCGGCCGGCTTGTCGTGCGGGAAGCGCAGGTTCAGCGTGCGAAAGCCGTCGGCTGCGCCGGGCGCTGATTCGCCCAGTTGCCGGCCCAGCTTGCGGCCATGCGTGATGTGGCCGGAGATGGCGTACGGCCGGCCCAGCAAGGAGGCGGCGCGGTCCATGTTGCCCGCCGCGAGCGCCTCGCGCACGGCCGAGCTGCTGACCCGCAGGCCGCGCACCTCGTAGCTCATCATGCGGGCCACGTCGAAGCCGTGCGCCTGGCCGGCGGCGTCCAGCGAGGCGTAGTCACCCTGGCGCTTGGCGCCGAAGCGGAAGTCGTCGCCCACCAGCACATAGCGCGCGCCCAGGCCGTCCAGCAGCACCTGGCGGATGAATTCCTGCGGCGGCAGCGACGACAGCGCCTCGTCGAACGGCAGGATGACGACCTGGTCGATGCCGCAGCGCTCCAGCTCGGCCAGCTTGTCGCGCAGCGTCGCGATGCGCGCCGGTGCCAGCTCCGGCTTGCCGGTCTTGCGCGCGAAATAGTCGCGCGGATGCGGCTCGAAGGTCATCACGCAGGTCGGCAGGCCGCGGTGCCGCGCCTCGGACTGCAGCAGCGCCAGCATGGCCTGGTGGCCGCGGTGCACGCCATCGAAGTTGCCGATGGTCAGCGCGCAGGCGGGCGCGATGCCGGGATGATGGAAGCCTCTGAAAACTCGCATCGGACTCATTGTCCCCAGACCTCGGCCGGGCTGTTCACCCAGCGCCATTCACCGGGCTTGAGGTCGGCCGGCAGCGTCAGCGCACCGAACTGCGGCCGGTGCAGTGCCTCCACGCGGTTGCCCACGGCCGCCACCATGCGCTTGACCTGGTGGTACTTGCCCTCCAGCAGCGTCAGGCGCAGCAACGTCTCGTCGACGATCTCGGCGCCATCGGCCTTGGTCATCTCCGGCGGGCGCTGGAACTTGCCCGGCGGGCGCAGCTTGTCCTCCGGCTCGCGCAGCTCCACGCCGCCCAGCAACTGCTCCACCATCGCCGCGGTCAGCGGGTGTTTGCAGCGTGCCTCGTAGACCTTGGGCACGTGATGCTTGGGCGATGTGAGCTTGTGGATCAGCGCACCGTCGTCAGTCAGCAGCAGCAGGCCGGTGGTGTCTTCGTCCAGCCGGCCGATGGGCTGCACGCCGCGCTCGCGCAGCGGCGCGGGCAGCAGACTCATGACGCTGGGGTGGTGCTTGGGCTTCTGCGAGCACTCGTAGCCGGCCGGCTTGTTCAGCAGGATGAGGGCCTTGTCGAAAAAGGGCCAGACCTGGCCGGCGATCTCGAAGCTCAGCCCGGCGGTGTCGAACTCGGCCCAGGGGTCGTCCACGACTTCGCCGCCCACCTTGACCTCACCGTGGTGGATGAGGCCGGCACACAGCCGGCGGGTGCCGAAGCCTTGGGAAAACAGGATCTGGTCGAGGCGCTGGGGTTTGGACATGGCCCGGATTGTCGGGCCTCGCCCACCGTTCGCCGCGTCTCAGGCGAACACGCCGGCCGTGTCCTGCATGCGCGCGCTGACCTCGCCGAGGTGATGCAGCGTGTCGCCCCACTGCATCTCCATGACGGTCAGGCGCTTGAAGTAGTGGCTGCCGGCGTATTCGTCGGTAACGCCAATGCCACCGTGCATCTGTGTGCACTGCTGGCCCACGAAACGCATGGCCTGCCCCAGCTGCACCTTGGCCTGCGACAGCGCCCGGCGGCGCACCGCGGGTGCATCCCCCAGCCGCAGCGTGGCGTAGTAGCTCATGGAGCGGGCCAGCTCCAACTGCATCTTCACGTCCGCCGTGCGGTGGCGCAGCGCCTGGAAGCTGCTGATCGCCACGCCGAACTGCTTGCGCGTGTTCAGGTAGTCCACCGTCATGGCGAGGTAGGCCTCCATCACACCCACCGCCTCGGCGGCCTGCGCGGCGATGCCGATGTCTGCCGCCAGCTCCAGCAGCGCCAGGCCCTGGTCGGCTCCGACGATGAGCTGGGCGGGCGTGTTGTCCAGGTGCACCTCGGCAGCGCGCGAGCCGTCGTACAGCGAGTAGGCGCGCGTGTTCACGCCGGGCGCCGAGCGCTCGACCAGGTACAGCGCGATGCCGTCCGCGGTGCGCGCAGGCACGATGAAGGCGTCGGCCACATCGCCGGCAGGCACGAGGCTCTTGACGCCGGTCAGCCGGCCATCGACGGCGCGGGTGTCCACGCGGTCGAGGCGGTAGCGTGACTTGGCCTCCTGATGGGCCAGCACCACCAGTGCCTCACCACCGGCGATGCGCGGCAGCCAGGCCTCCTGCAAGGCGGCGGGGGCGTGACTCAGCAGCGCCGGCGCGATCAGCGCGCCCTGGGCGATGGGCTCCAGCACCAGGCCGCGGCCCAGCTCTTCCATCACCACCATGGCTTCGACGGCGCCAAAGCCCAGCCCGCCGTGGGCCTCGGGCACGGCCAGTGCGGTCAGACCGAGGCCCGCCAGGCCTTCCCAGGCGCTGCGGTCGAAACCGCCCGCTCGGGCGATCTGCGTGCGGCGCTCGAAGCCGTAGTCCTTCTCCACGAAGCGGGCCACGGCGTCGCGCAGGGCCTGCTGGTCTTCGCTGAAATCGAAATCCATCTGTCTGTCTCCTTGAGCGGCAGCGTTCGCAGCCTTTAGCCGAGCACCGTCTGCGCGACGATGTTGCGCTGCACTTCGTTCGAGCCACCGTAGATGGTGGTCTTGCGCACGTTCAGGTAAGTGCCGGTCACGGGAATGGCGTGCGATGCGCCACCCAGCCAGGCGCCACCCAGCCATTGGTCCCCCTGCCAGCCCGCTTCCATGGCATCAAGGATGTGGGGCAGGGCCAACGGGCCGCCGGCCAGCATCATCAGCTCGGTGTAACGCTGCTGCAGTTCGCTGCCGCGAATCTTCAGCAGGCCGGCGACATCCAGCGGCTGCTTGCCCGTGCGTTCACCGGACAGCACGCGCAGCACCATCATCTCCAGCGCGACGACATCCACCTCGCACAGCGCGATCTGGTCGCGAAAGCGTGCGTCGTCCATCAGGCCCTCGGCGGCGGCAATGCGCTTGAGGCGCTCCAGCTCACGCTTGGCGCGGTTCACGTCGGCAATGTTGGTGCGCTCGTGGGAAAGCAGGTGCTTGGCGTAGGTCCAGCCCTTGTTCTCCTCGCCGATCAGGTTCTCGGCCGGCACCTCGACGTTGTCGAACCAGACCTCGTTCACCTCGTGCTCGCCGTCCAGCATGATGATGGGCTTGACCGTCACGCCGGGCGACTTCATGTCGATCAGCAGGAAGCTGATGCCGGTTTGGGGCTTGCCTTCGGACGACGTGCGCACCAGGCAGAAAATCCAGTCGCCGTACTGGCCGAGCGTTGTCCAGGTCTTCTGGCCGTTGACGATGTACTTGTTGCCCTGGCGCTCGGCGCGGCACTTCAGCGAGGCGAGGTCGGAGCCGGAGCCTGGCTCGCTGTAGCCTTGGCTCCACCACACGTCGCCGCTCATGATGCCGGGCAGGAAGCGCTGCTGCTGCTCCGGCGTGCCGAAGGCCATGATGACGGGCGCCACCATCACCGGCCCGAACGGAACAATGCGTGGCGCGCCGGCCAGCGCGCATTCCTCTTCGAACAGGTGGCGCTGGATGGCGTTCCAGCCCGGGCCGCCGAACTGCGTGGGCCAGGCCCAGCCATGCCAGCCCTTGGCGCCGAGGATCTTGGCCCAGCGCTGCAGGTCGTCCTTGTTCAGCCGCAGGTCATGGCGCACCTTGTGCGCGATGTCTGCGGGCAGGTGGGCGCGCACCCAGTCGCGCACCTCGGCTCGGAACGCCAGTTCCGCGTCGGTGAAGTTGAGGTCCATGTGCTTGTCGCCTCGCCGTATCGTGATAGGAATGCCGCGCGTTTTAGCACGGTCGTTCGCATCTGCGCTGTCCGGCCAGGGACAGTGGACAAGGCGCGTGCAGACAAACAAAAAGGCGCTCCGAGGAGCGCCTTTGAGGTGCCCGCGCAGCGCGCGGAGCCGAAGGGGATCAAGCGGCCAGCTTGGCCTTGCTGCGGCGACGCAGACCGACCACGCCCAGCAGCGCGACGCTGGTCAGGGCGAGGGTGGCGGGCTCGGGCAGCTTGCCGCCCGTGTTGCCAGAAACCACATTGCCGGCAACGGCGTAAAGCTTGAAATAGTCCTTGCCGTTGTCGATGTTGGTGCCAACGGTCGCGCCACCGGTCAGGCCGCTGTTGTAGGCAGAGATCAACCACCAGCTCGACGTCAGGCCGCTGGCGTTCACGTTGCTGTAAGCCGCGGTCTGATCCACGCCCATGTCGTAGCTGCTGACCAGTTGCCAGCCGGAAGACGTCAGTGAAGAAGCCGAGGTGCTGGTCAGGTTTGGAGGCGTTTGACCCTGCGCACCAACCCAGCGGAACAGTGAGATGTCCGCCTTGATGGTCGAGTTGACCACCGCCCCGCCGTTCAGGCAGTTGCTGTAGTTGGTGCCAGAGGTTCCACTGCAGCTGCTCGACAGAAGCTGGCCGCTCGTGTTGTAGTTGCCGTTGCTGATCCAGCCCAAACCGATGCTCGTCAATGCCACGTTGCTGGTGCCGAAATTCAGCAGCACCGCTTCGGTGGAACCGCTGTTGTCCACAGCGTGATCGGGAGAGCTCTCCGAGCCGGTGACGACACCCAAACCACTGCCCGACCACGACGACAGCTTCTGCTGCGTCCAGTTGCCGGTCACGCCCGTGATGGTGCCGCTGCTGTTAACCGTATTCGTGGCTGAGAAGCCGGTCAACGTGACGCTCGGATCGCCATTCGTCGACGGTGCGGTTGCGCTGTAGGTCGCGCTCGTCTGACCGGTGATGGTCGAATTGCCGAAAACCCAAACTGCATGCGCACTTGTCGAAACCAGGGCTGCAACCGTGCCAAAGGCCAGCAGACTCAGGCGGAGATTCAGGAATTTCATCGGGTGATCTTTCTGGTTTCAGACGCTCGTGACGTCGGGAGTTTGAGGAGTTTTAGCAATCGTTGTGCCAACAACAGAAATTTGTTCCGGCTCAATCACTTGCGCAAACCGACCCCCTAGCTTTGCGAAGAATTGTAAGAAGGGTCGACAGGTTTTCAGGTGGGTGCGGCCCCCTCAGTTGAGGGTCGCCCGCAGCTGTTTGGCTTCATTGACCGTGCCAAATGTCGCGCCGCCGCGCAGGGCGGCATCGAGCTCCTCGCGGGCCTCGCCCTTGCGGCCAGCTTGGGCGAGCACGGCAGCGAGGTGGTAGCGGATATCGGGGTTGTCCGGTGCGCGCAGCCGGGCGTCGCGCAACAGCTGCAGCGCGCGCTCGGCCTTGCCGGCGCGGTGGTTGGCCCAGCCGGCGGTGTCCAGCAGTGCGGCATTCTGCGGGGCGGTCTTCAGTGCGCGTTCGGCCATGTCGACGGCGCCGGGGTCCTTCAGCTCGATCAGCACATTGGCCAGGTTGTTCAGCGCGACGGCGTTCGTCGGTGCGGTCTTGAGGATGGCGTCGTACTGGCGCCGCGCGCCCGGCAGGTCGCCCGCCTGCACCAGCTGCTCGGCCAGCGTGTTGCGCACGGCGATGTCGTTCGGGTTCTTGCGCAGCCAGGCTTCAGCCAGGTCGCTGGCCGGCTTGCCGCCCTGTGCCGCCTGGGCGCGCATGAGGCGGGTCAGCGAGGTGGCGGTCTTGTCGAGCTCGTGCGCCTTGCGCAGCGCGTCCAGCGCCGCAGCGCCCTGGCCCTTGCGCTGGGCGGCCTCGGCCAGCAGGTTGTAGCCCAGGGCCGACTTGGGGTTGGCCTCGATGACCTGCCGCGCCCGCTGCTCGGCACCAGCCACATTGCCCTGCGCCAGCTCCACGCTGGACAGCATGGCGACGGCGGCCGGGTCGTTGGGCGTGCCGGTGAGGGCCTTGTCCAGCGTGTAGGCCGCGGCCTTGAAGTCCTGAGCCTGGGCCTGCTGGCGCGCGACTTCGACCAGTCGCGGCGTGTCGAACGCGGCACGGCGCGAGGCATTGACCAGCGTGCTGCGCGCGCCAGGCGCATCGCCGCTGGCGAGTTGGGCGGCCGCGTAGGCCTGCAGCGCTTCCACGTCTTCCGGCAGCTTGGCCAGCAGCACCTTGGCCGCTTCCAGGGCGCGCGGCGCCTGGCCCTTGCGCAGGTGCCAGGCCACCAGGGCGAAGTTGGCGCGCGTCTCGCGGGCGCTGCTGGCCGAGGCGGCGCTGTCCAGCCACTTCAGCGCTTCGTCGTTCTTGCCGCGCAGTTCGCTGACCAGCGCCAGCTCGAACAGCAGGTTGACGTTGCGCTCGTCCTCCTTGAGCGCCGCGCGCAGCCGCTTCTCGGCGGCGTCGTAATTGCCGGTGACGGCGTCGATGCGCGCCAGGCCCAGCTTGGCCTCCAGCTGGTTGGCGTCCAGCTTGAGGGCCTTCTCGTAGCCGGCACGGCCGCCGGTGTAGTCGCGGGCCTGCGTCTTGGCGTAGGCCTGCACCATGATGACGGTGGCGTTGTTGGGGTTGGCACGGGCCAGGGTGTCCGCAACCGCCAGCGCCTTGGGGAACTGCTGGTTGCGCAGATGCAGCGTCACCAGCGCGAGGCCGGCATACGTCTGCTTGGGGTCGTTCTTGTAGGCTTGGGCGAGCTGTTCCTCGGCCATGCCGGCCTGGCCGGTCTGCAGCAGCGACAGGCCCAGCGCGGTGCGGTAGTCGGCGGAGTCCTTGGCCTTGAGTGCGTCCTGCATCAGTTGCACGGCGCGGGCGTGGCGGCCCTGGCGCATGTGGCTGTTGGCCAGCATCAGTAGGGCCTGGCCGTCGCCGGGGCGCAGCTTGACATAGCCGTCCAGCAGTTCGATGGCCTGGTTGGCATTGCCCTCGGTCAGTGCGATCTGGGCCAGCAGCTTGTACAGCGGGCTGCCGGGCTGCTGGCGGGCTGCCAGCTCCAGGTAGGGCTTGGCTTTTTCCAGCTCACCGAGGTTGTAGTGCGCCAGGCCGTTGAGCATCAGCAGCTGCGTGCGGTAGCGGATGAACTCGATGGGTACCGGGTCCAGCAGTTCGGTGATCTTCTTCTGCGAGGCGCGCGTGGTGGCGGCATCGCCGGCACGGTCGGCGAGCACGGCGCGCAGGTAGGTGCCACGCGGATCGTTGGGCTTGAGCACCAGCAGTTCGTTGAGCTCCACCAGCGCGTCCGCATCGCGGTTGACGTCGATGAGCAGGCCGGTGCGAGCCAGGCGGGACTCGGCGTGCTTGGGCTGGGCCTTGATGGCGCGCTCGTAGCCGGCCAGCGCCTGGGCGATCTGGCCGTTGGCATGGAAGATGGACGCCTTCTGGTACAGCGCCTCGGCGTTGTCGGGGGCGAGCTTCAGCGCCTGGTCGGCGGCGGCATTGGCTTCGGTGAACTGGCGGTTGCGCACGCGCAGCGGCACCTCGGCCAGCCAGCTGTTGACGTTGGTGGCGTCCAGCGCCCGCGCCTGCTGCACGCTGGCGAGCGCGGCCTTCGTGTCCCCGGTGTCGGACTGCGCGAGCGCCCGCTCGATGAGCAGGTCTTGCTGGATGCCGGTGGGCAGGCCGCTTGGCTGCAGCCGCGGATCGGTCAGCATCTGCGGTTGTTTGCCCTGGGCGTTGAGCGCCATGGCCAGCGGCACGGCAATCTCCGCACGGTTGACGCCCAGCCGCAGCGCTTCGCCGAACTGGAACTCAGCGGCCGACGGCTGGCTGTCGGCGAGCAAGGCCTTGCCCAGCAGCACATGCACGGGCAGCTGGTTCTTGTCAGCCTGCAGCGCGTTGCGCAGCTGCACGATGGTGCCGGCGATGTCGCGTTTCTCGTAGCGCTGCAGCGCGTCTTCGTAGAAGCGCGAGGCCTTGGCTGGGTCCTGGGCCTGGGCCAGTGGCGCGGCGGCAATCAGCAGGGCGGTCAGCAGGCGGGAGATCGGTACGAGCGGAGCGGTCATCGGGCGGGCAGGCGGCGGAGGGCGCCGGATTCTTGCAGAAGGGTGCTGTGCGGGCGGGCGAGGCCTCAGTAGCGAAGCTGTAGCGTCATGACATCGTTCTCGCGCCGCATCTGGAAGCGATCGAGAAAGCTGTTGCCCAGCAGCACGTAGGGCATCTGGCTGGGGATGACGATGGCGGCGACGTTGCGCACCTCCACGTCGGCGATGCGCACGCTGGACAGCTCCAGCGCGTAGGCCGGCACCGTGCCGTTGGCGGTGTGCGTGACGATGCGCCGCCCTTGCTGGTAGCGCAGGCCCATGCGCTCCGCCTCGACTTGGCTGATGGCGACACTGGTCGATCCGGTGTCCAGCAAAAACTGTGTGAGGTGGCCGTTGATGGTGCCGCTGGTCGTGTAATGCCCGCCGTGGCCAACCGGCATCACGATTTGCCTGGGCGCCGATGCGCCGGCCGTGACGCGCGCCGGTGCGGCCCCCAGGGACAGCGTCTGGCGGCGGCCGTCGATGTCGACCACGGCGCGCCCGTCTTCCAGCGCCACCAGGGTCACACCCAGCACGGAGGCGCCCAGCTGCACCGTGCGCGGCTCACCGTCGATGATCAACAGCGCGGCACGCGCGCCCAGCATGCCGTTGAGCTGCACCTTGGGCGCTGCCGAAGCGGGCAGTGCCAGCGCAGCGCCCAGGGGCAACACAGCCAGCCAGTGGGCGCGCATCGGCCGGGCTCAGTCGCGGAAGTTGTTGTAGGTCAGCGGCGTGTCGCTGAAGCTCTTCTTCAGGTGGGCGATGGCCACCTGCAGGTCGTCGCGGGCCTTGCCGGTCACGCGCACGGCGTCGCCCTGGATGCTGGCCTGCACCTTGAGCTTGCTCTCCTTCAGCGAGGCGACGATCTTCTTGGCCAGCGTGGCCTCGATGCCTTCCTTGATCTTGTAGACCTGGCGCACCTTGTCGCCGCCGAGCTTCTCGATCTTGTCCTGCTTGTCCAGGAAGCTGATGACGACGTCCTGCTTGGTCAGCTTGGCGTAGAGCACCGCCTCGATCTGCTCCAGCTGGAACTCGCTGTCGCCCGTCGAATGGATTTCCTTGTCCTTGAGCTCGACCTTGGCGCCCGTGCCCTTGAAGTCGAAACGGGTGCCGATTTCCTTGATGGCGTTGTCCACGCCATTGCGGATCTTGACGTGGTCGGGTTCGAGAACGGTGTCGAAGCTGGGCATTTGCAGGAGCAGTGAATGGAATCAGCGAAAATTTTCCCATGTCCACGCCCCCACTGACCCCCTCGAACGCAGTGCCGCACGCCGTGCTGCCAGCGCTTCCGGTCGAAACCGACGTCAATCTCAAGCCCTACAACACCTTCGGGCTGCCGGCTGTGGCCAAGCGCCTCGTGCGCATCCGCGAGGCTGCCGATGTGCGTCGCGTCGTGGACCACCCCGAGCTGGGCCGCGCGCCCAAGTTCGTGCTGGGCGGCGGCAGCAACCTGGTGCTGACCAAGGACGTGGACGCCGTCGTGCTGAAGGTGGAGATCCCGGGCATCCGCCTGCTGGAGGAGCGCGACGACGCCTGGATCGTCGAGGCCGGCGCGGGCGTCGTCTGGCACGACCTCGTCACCTGGACGCTGGATCACGGCTATCCCGGCCTGGAGAACATGGCGCTGATCCCCGGCACCTGCGGCGCCGCGCCGGTGCAGAACGTCGGCGCCTACGGCATCGAGGTGAAGGATCGGCTGGAGGCGGTGGAGGTGATGGACCTCATCACCGGCCGGCCGGCGCTGCTGCCGGCGGATGTCTGCCGCTTCGGCTACCGCGACAGCGTGTTCAAGCACAGCGACTTCGGCGGCCTGGCGGGCAAGAGCGTCATCACGCACGTGCGCTTCCGGCTGCCCAAGCCGTGGCAGCCGGTGCTGGGCTACCTGGAGATCGAGCGCAAGATGGCCGAGACGGGCATCAGCGCGCCCACGCCGCGGCAGATCTACGACTGGATCGTCGCCGTGCGCCGCGCCAAGCTGCCCGACCCGGCCGTCATCGGCAACGCCGGCAGCTTCTTCAAGAACCCGGTCGTCACTGCCGAGCAATGCAAGGACATCATCGGCCGCGACCCCGGCATCGTGCACTACCCGATGCCTGATGGCAGCGTGAAGCTGGCCGCCGGCTGGATGATCGACGCCTGCGGCTGGAAGGGAAAGACCGTGGGCGGTGCAGCTGTCTACGAGAAGCAGGCGCTGGTGCTGGTGAACAAGGCGGACGCGCGGGGCGCTGAGGTCGTCACGCTGGCGCGTGCCATTCAGGAGAGCGTCTACGGGCGCTTCGGCATCCGGCTGGAACCGGAGCCGGTCGTCGTCTGAAGGTGAATCCTGCCGCCCGCGCGCGGCAGGTCGGGATGATCATGCCGCCTCCAGTTCCTGCGGGAGGGGGGCGATGAGCAGCACGATGTTGAGCCGGCGCGTGTGCGTGGCCTGGCTGGGCGCTTGGGCCCTGCCGGTGCTCGCACGGGAGCCGCTGCTGGCGAAGAGCGCGCCGCCCGGCATTGACCCGAGGCGCTACCTGGTCAGCGAGAAACTGGACGGCGTGCGCGCGCTGTGGGACGGCACGACGCTGCGTTTTCGCAGCGGCCGCGTCGTCGCCGCGCCGGCCTGGTTCCTGGCCGCGCTGCCGAAGACGCCGCTGGACGGTGAGCTGTGGATGGGGCGGCGCCGCTTCGATGCACTGTCGGGCGCGGTGCGGCGCGCCGGGCCGGTGGATGCCGAATGGCGCCTCATTCGATTTCACGTGTTCGAGCTGCCGGCGGGCGAGGGCACGTTCGAGCAGCGGGCCGACAAGCTCAAGACATTGGCGAGCGACATCGTCGTGCCGGTCGAGCAGCAGCGCGTTGCGTCGAACGCGGAGCTTCGCAGGATGTTGAAGCAGGTCGTCGATGCCGGCGGCGAGGGGCTGATGCTGCACCGCGCCGACGCGCCGCTGGCGTCTGGTCGCAGCGATCTGCTGCTCAAGCTGAAACCGTTGGCGGATGCCGAGGCCGTCGTCGTCGGCCATGAGCCCGGCAAGGGCCGCTTGGCCGGCCAGCTCGGCGCGCTGGAGTTGCAGACGCCCGAAGGCGTGCGCTTCAAGCTGGGCACCGGCTTCACCGATGCCCAGCGCCGTGATCCGCCGCCCATCGGCGCGACGGTGACCTATCGCTACCGTGACCTGACACCGTCGGGCAAACCGCGGTTTGCCAGCTTCATCCGCGTGGCGGACGAGTTCTAAACCCGTTGGGGACAGAGCTACTCGCTTCGCTCGATCGGTCTGTCCCGCAAAGGCTTCAACTTTCCAGCTTCGGCAGCCCGCCACCCGCCAGCAGGCCCGTGCCGGTGTAGATGCCCAGCTTGCCGCGCGTGTCGGTGATGTCGAGGTTGCGCATGGTCAGCTGGCCGATGCGGTCGGCGGGGCTGAAGGGCGCGTCCTCCACCTTTTCCATCGACAGGCGCTCGGGCGCGTAGGTCAGGTTGGGGCTCTTGGTGTCCAGCAGCGAGTAGTCGTTGCCGCGGCGCAGCTCGAGGGCCACCTCGCCGGTCACGGCGCGGGCGATCCAGCGCTGGGCGGCTTCTCGCAGCATGATGGCCTGCGGGTCGAACCAGCGGCCCTGGTACAGCAGGCGGCCCAGCTTGCGGCCGTTGTCGCGGTACTGCTCGATGGTGTCTTCGTTGTGGATGCCGGTGACCAGGCGCTCGTAGGCGATGTGCAGCAGCGCCAGGCCCGGGGCCTCGTAGATGCCGCGGCTCTTGGCCTCGATGATGCGGTTCTCGATCTGGTCGCTCATGCCCAGGCCGTGGCGGCCGCCGATCTTGTTGGCCTCAGCCAGCAGCGCGACGGGATCGCGGTACTCGACGCCGTTCAGCGCGACGGGCACGCCTTCCTCGAAGCGCACCGACACCTCTTCGGCCTTGATCGCCACGTCCTCGCGCCAGAAGGCGACGCCCATGATGGGGTTGACGATGCGGATGCCGCTGTTGAGGTGCTCCAGGTCCTTGGCCTCGTGCGTGGCGCCCAGCATGTTGGAGTCGGTCGAGTAGGCCTTCTCCGCGCTCATCTTGTAGGCGAAGCCCTTCTCCGTCATGAAGGCGGACATCTCGGCGCGGCCGCCCAGCTCGTCGATGAAGGTCTGGTCCAGCCAGGGCTTGTAGATCTTCAGCGCCGGGTTGGTCAGCAGGCCGTAGCGGTAGAAGCGCTCGATGTCGTTGCCCTTGAAGGTGCTGCCGTCGCCCCAGATGTTGACGCCGTCGGCCTTCATCGCGGCCACCAGCATCGTGCCGGTCACGGCGCGGCCGATGGGCGTGGTGTTGAAGTAGGTGATGCCGGCGGTGCTGATGTGGAAGGCGCCGGCCTGCAGCGCGGCGATGCCCTCATGAACCAGCTGCGCGCGGCAGTCCACCAGCACGGCTTTCTCGGCGCCGTACAGCATGGCCTTGCGCGGAATCTCGTCGTAGTCGGGCTCGTCGGGCTGGCCCAGGTTGGCCGTGTAGGCGTAGGGCAGGGCGCCCTTGAGCTTCATCCAGTGCAGGGCCGCGGAGGTGTCGAGGCCGCCGGAGAAGGCGATGCCGACCTTCTGGCCGACGGGAACGGATTGCAGGATGGTGGACATGGTGTCGGTCTTCTGAGGGGGGCTGTTATTCGGTGGGGGTCTTCAGCGCGACGGGATGTATCTCGACCGACGCATCGGTCGTGGACACGTAGACGCTGCCGTCCTGGATGCTGATCTGCAGCTGCATGCTGCGCGCCGCCAGCCTGGCCAGCGCCTGCGACTGCTCGGCCGGGATCTGCCAGACGGCCAGTTTGGGTGTGCGCGTGAGCTTGTTCTCGAGATTGCGCCACCACACGTCAGTGCTGGACGCGAAGCTGTAGACGCTGACGCGCTCGCTGCGGCCGTGGGCCTTCATCAGGCGGCGGTCATCGGGCTGGCCGAGGTCGATCCAGTGCACCACATCGCCGGTCAGGTCCAGCTGCCACAGGTCGGGTTCGTCCACATCGGACAGTCCCTTGGTGAACTCCAGGCGGCCGCGCAGGTCGTCGGCGGGCACGTTCAGTGCGAAGGCCAGCACACGGATCATCAGCCGCTCCTCGGTCTCGCTGGGGTGGCAGGCGAGGGTGAGGTTGTGGTCGCCGTAGACATGGCGGTCCATGTCGGCAATCTGCAGCTGGGCTTTGTAGATGGTGGCTTTGAGCGCCATTCGGGCAGGGGCGGCAGGCGCCGTGTACAAGGTGGTAACGAAAGGGCAGCCGGGCATTATCGCGGCGAAGCCTCATGGCATCATTCCGGCTTCCCGTTTGGAACCTTCGCAACCCGGTTGCGCCCTCTTCATGAAACGCATTCTTCTCCCGCTGGCTCTGGTCCTGGCTGTCTCTGCCCAGGCGCAGATCACCAACAACCCCAAGGCCAAGGTCGACCCGAAGAACAACAAGGTCAGCAACCCGGTGGTCGAAAAGCCGAAGGTCAAGCTGATGTCGCGCGACGAACTGCGCGCCTGCATCAACCAGCAGGACGACAACAGCAAGGAAGCCGAGGCCATCAAGGTCGAGCAGGCGTCCTACAAGTCCAACGCCGAGAAGCTCAAGGCCGAGAAGCTGACAGTCGAAGCCGGCGAGGCCGACCTGGGCAAGATGATCGAAGGCGTCAAGACCGAGAAGCAGGGCATCCTGGACATGCACGCCGCGCTGACGGCCGAGGCGCCCAAGCTGTCCAAGGACGAGCTCAAGGCCCGCAACGAGGCCTACCAGACGCGCGTGAACGCCTTCAACGGCATGTTCGAGAAGATCAAGGCCGCCGACAGTGAGCAGGGCGCACGCCGCAAGGACTTTGCCGCCAAGGTCGACGGCCTGGATGCGCAGTTCAAGGCGCTGGAAGAGCGCACCGAAAAGCACTTCGACGCGCTCGACAACTGGAAGGCCGAGTGCCAGAACAAGCCCTACGACGAAGCCGACGAGAAGGCCATCCGCAAGGAGAAGGCCGCCGCCGCGGGCAAGTGATTCCCGCGTCACGCTGACGTCTCGCGCAGGCCGCGCCCCACCCGGGAGCGGCCTGTTTTGCTTTCTGCCCCCGGGAGATCCCCGCATGAGCCCCCTCAACCCCTTGCTGCAGACCTGGCAAGCCCCGCATGGCATGCCGCCCTTCGCCGACATCCGGCCCGAGCATTTCCAGCCTGCGTTTGACGTCGCCCTGGCCGCGCACCGCGCGGAAATCGATGCGATCGCGGCCTGCCCGCAGCCGCCCGACTTTGCCAACACGCTGGCCGCGTTCGACGCCAGTGGCCGCCAGCTGGCGCGCCTGCAGGCGCTGTTCTACACACTGGCTGCCTCGGCCACCTCGCCAGAGCTGCAGGCCGCGCAGCGCGCCATGGCAGCGCCGCTGGCGCAGCACCACAGCGCCATCTACATGCACCAGGGCCTGTTCCGGCGCGTGGATGCGCTGTTCCAGCAGCGAGACCGCCTGGGCCTGACGCCGGAGCAGCGCCGGCTGCTGGAGCGCGTGCATCTGGACTTCACGCGGGCCGGGGCCTGCCTGGCGCCCGACGCGCGGGCGCGTTATGCCGCGGTGATGGCGCAGCTGGCTGAGCTCAACACGCGTTTCGCGCAGAACGTGCTGGCGGATGAGGGCGGCTACCAGCTGCGCCTGAGCAGCGAGGCCGAGCTGGCCGGCTTGCCGGACTTTGTGCGGGCCGCCGCGCGCCAGGCGGCGCAGGACCGCGGGCTGGGCGAGGGCGTGCATGTGATCACGCTGTCGCGTTCGCTCATCCTGCCTTTCCTGAGCTTCAGCACCCGGCGCGACCTGCGCGAGCAGGCCTGGCGCGCTTGGGTGGGCCGCGGCGACGACACGGGCGCGACCGACAACCGCGCCATCTGCCGCGAGATCCTTGCGCTGCGCGCCGAACAGGCCGCGCTGCACGGCCACGCCTGCTATGCCGACTTTGCGCTGCAAGACACGATGGCGCAGCGCCAGGACGCCGTGATGGGCCTGCTGCAGCGCGTCTGGGAGCCGGCGCTGGCCGCGCAGGCGCGGGAGCGAGAGGCCGTGCTGGGCGCGATGGCAGCGGCCGGCGCCACGCACGCATTGGAGGCGTGGGACTGGCGCTTCTACGCCGAGCAGGCCAGGCGCGCCCGCTTCGAGCTGGACGAAGCCGAGGTCAAGCCCTACTTCGCGCTGGACCGCATGGTGGCCGCGATGTTCGACTGCGCGAGCCGCCTGTTCGGGCTGCAGTTCAAGCCCCGGCCCGACATCGCCGGCTATCACGCCGACGTACGCGCCTACGAGGTGCTGAACGCTGACGGTACGCTGCGCGGCCTGTTCCTGCAGGACAACTTCGCCCGCCCGCCGAAGCGCAGCGGCGCGTGGATGAACGCGCTGCGCAACCAGAGCCGGGCACTGGGCGCCACGCCCATCATCCTGAACAACAACAACTTCGCGCGCGGCGCGGCCGGCGAGCCCACGCTGCTGAGCTTCGACGATGTGCGCACGCTGTTCCACGAGTTCGGCCACGGGCTGCATGGCCTGCTCAGCGACGTCGAGTACGAGCGCCTGGCCGGCACGCAGGTGCTGCGCGACTTCGTCGAGCTGCCGTCGCAGCTGTACGAGCACTGGATGGCCGAGCCGCAGGTGCTTAAAGCTTTCGCGCGCCACTGGCAGACCGACGAACCGCTGCCCGATGCGCTGCTGGCCAAGCTGCAGGCCGCGCGCCAGTTCGGCCAGGGCTACGAGACGCTGCGCTACACGGCCAGTGCCATCGTCGACATGGCTGCCCACGCGTTGCCGGAGGCGCCGGCCGATGTCGTCGCCTTCGAGCGCGACACGCTGGCCCGCTGGGGCCTGCCGGCCGAGGTGGGCATGAACCACCGGCTCACGCACTTCCAGCACCTGTTCAGCAGCGCTGGCTATGCGGCCGGCTACTACGTCTACCTGTGGGCCGAGGTGCTGGACTGCGACGCCTTCGACGCCTTTGTCGAGGCGGGCGACGTGTTCGACCCCGCCGTGGCGGCGCGGCTGCGCGAGTGCATCCTGTCTGCCGGCAACAGCGTCGAGCCGGGCGCGGCCTTCCGGGCCTTCCGCGGGCGCGACCCGGTCGTCGAGCCCATGCTGAAGGATCGCGGCCTGCTGCAGGTCTGAGTCGTCAGGCTTCCGGCCGGCGCCACAGCCAGATCGCCACGGCCGCCATCACGGCGGGCGTGCCCAGCTTGACGGCCAGTGGCGCTGCCGACAGCGCCAGCAGCGAGGCGCTGAGCGTCATCATGCCGGTGGCGGCCCACTTGGCCCGGCGCGGCACCGTGCCACGCTCGCGCCAGCGGCGGATGGCCGGGCCATGGCGCGGATGGTTCAGCAGCCAGGTTTCCAGCGCCGGCCAGCCCTTGCCGCCGGCCCAGGCCGCCAGCAGCAGGAAGGGCACGGTGGGCAGCCCCGGCAGCACGATGCCGATCAGCCCCAGCAGCACGCTCAGCAGCGCCAGCGCCCGCCACAGCAGCCGCGCCAGGCCGCGATGCATGCCTACTTCAGCCCGCCGCTGAGGAACTGCTGCAGTCGCTCCGACTGCGGGCGCAGCAGCATCTCCTTGGGGTTGCCGGCTTCCTCGACCTTGCCCTGATGCAGGAACAGGCAGTGGTTGGACACCTCGCGCGCAAAGCCCATCTCGTGCGTCACGATGATCATCGTGCGGCCCTCGGCGGCGAGGTCGCGCATCACCTTCAGCACCTCACCGACCAGCTCCGGGTCCAGCGCCGACGTGGGTTCGTCGAACAGCATGACCTCCGGGTCCACGGCCAGTGCGCGGGCGATGGCCACGCGCTGCTGTTCGCCGCCCGACAGCTGCGCCGGGTAGACGTTGGCGCGGTGCGCCACGCCGACGCGCGACAACAGCGCCTGCGCGCGTTCGATGGCCTCGGCCTTGGGCTTGCCCAGCACATGCACGGGCGCCTCGATGACGTTCTCCAGCACGGTCATGTGGGCCCAGAGATTGAAGTTCTGGAACACCATCGCCAGGCGCGCGCGCCAGCGCTGCAGCTGAGGTGCGTCGGCCGCTTTCAGGCTGCCGTCGCGGTCGCGCACCAGCCTAAGCGCCTCGCCGCCCAGCGCCAGTTCGCCCTCGTGTGGCTGCTCCAGCAGGTTCAGGCAGCGCAGGAAGGTGCTCTTGCCCGAGCCTGACGAGCCGATCAGCGTGACGACGTCGCCGCGGGCGGCGCTCAGCGAGATGCCCTTCAGCACCTCGCGCTCGCCGAAGCGCTTGTGGATGTTGGTGGCCTGCAGTTGCATGCTCATGTCAGGCCCCCAGCAGCTTGCCGGTGCGCAGCGCCTCTTTGCCGGCCACCTTGGCGACGCGCATGCCGGCGTTGGCGAAGCGCAGGAAATCGCGCGCGAAGAACAGGCCGTCGACGGGGCTGGTGAGCTCGGTCACCTGGGCCGTGATGGGGTCGATGACATGGGCCAGCACGTCACCGGCCTTCACCTCCGCGCCGACCGGCTGCAGGAAGGTCAGCACGCCCGCGACGGGCGATTTGATGGGCATGCTGCCGGCCAGCGGGCGGGCGTCGCCTTGCGGCGCGGGCAGCGCGGGTTTGTCACCGGCGATCAGGCCGCGCCAGCGCAGGAAGTCGATGATGTTCATCGCGTCGGCGGCGGCCAGCTCATGCGTCACATCGCAGGCGCCGCGCAGTTCCACGGTGACCGACAGGCAGGCCTGCGGGATGGGGAAGCGGTCGCCGAAATGCGCCTTCCACTTCCACCAGACCTGCGAGCAGGCCTCGTCGAAGGGGCTGTCGCCCGAGTCCTGCGCCAGCAGCGTGAGGCGCGAGCCCAGGAAGCGCGCGAGCGGCTCGCAGTCGGGCCAGCAGGGCGTCTCGGTGTAGAGGTGCATGACGGCCTGCGCGTCGCAGTGCAGGTCCAGCACGATGTCGGCGTCGCAGGACAAACCCATCAGCGCGCGGCGCTGCGACTGCAGCTCGGTGTCCACCGGCGAGGCCAGCACGGCTGCCTTCAGCGCACGGCGCAGCAGCGCGACGTTGGCGGCGGGGTCGGCGCCCAGCTGCGGCTCGACGGCGGCGGCCACGGCCGCGATCTGGTCGGGGTAGTGGCGGTTGAAGTTCTCGCCCGACATCAGCTCGAAGCGGCCCAGGTGTGCATGCAGCAGGAACTGGGACAGGCCGATGGGGTTGGCCATCGGCACCAGGACGACTTCGCCGGTGATCTGGCCGGCGGCTTCCAGCGCATCGAGCTGCTGGCGCAGGTGGTGGGCCACCAGCATGCCGGGCAGCTCGTCGCCGTGCAGTGAGGCCTGGATGTAGGCCTTCTGGCCACCAGGCTGGCCGTAGTGCAGCGAGACCAGCTCGCGCTGCGTGCCCGGGGCAGGGGAGACAAGAGGGTGGTGAACAACTTGCATGGTCGTGGTGTCTTATCCAGCGGCTGCCGCAGAACCGGCTTTGCCGGGCTGCTGGCGGCGCCCACTTGAGGGGGCCGGCGAAGCCGGTAGGGGGTGGGCCATTGCTAGCGGCTCATCATGGGTTTGAGCCAGCGGTTCTCGGCCCAGCGGAACAGCCCAACCAGGCTGAGCGTCAGCGCGAAATAGAAGACGCCGGCGGTGATGAAGGCCTCGAAGGGCAGGTAGTACTTGGCGTTCACGGCACGGGCGGCGCCGGTGAGGTCCAGCAACGTGACGACGCTGGCCAGCGAGGTGCCGTGGAGCATGAAGATGGCCTCGTTGCCGTAGGCCGGCAGCGCCCGGCGCAGTGCGGCGGGCAGCACGATGCGGCGCAGCATCAGGCCGCGGCCCATGCCCAGCGCCTTGGCGGCCTCGACCTCGCCGGCCGGCAGCGCACGGATGCTGCCGGCGATGATCTCAGTGGTGTAAGCGGCCGTGTTCAGCGTGAAGGTCAGCCAGGCGCAGAAGGTGGCCGAGGAAAGCCAGGGCCACAGGGCGCTGTCGCGCACGGTGTCGAACTGCGCCAGGCCGTAGTAGCACAGGAAGAGCTGCACCAGCATGGGTGTGCCGCGGAACACATAGGTGTAGGCCCAGACGAGGCGCGACGCCAGACCCTTGGACACCGTGCGCACCAGCGCCAGCGGCACGGCGATCAGCAGGCCGCAGGCCAGCGACAGCAGCAGCAGCTTCAGCGTGATGCCGAGGCCGTCGACATACATCGGCAGGTTCTCGACGATGGCGTCGAAGTTCACAGCTCACCCTTTCGCACGCCGATGGCCAGGCGCTTGTTGGCCCAGGCAAAGGCCAGCTCCGACACGCTGGTGAAGGCCAGGTAGATGACCGCCACGGCGAGGTAGAAGCTGAACGGCTCGCGTGTGGTGCCGGCGGCCTGCTGGCCGCGCGTCATCAGGTCCGACAGGCCGATGATGGACACGATGGCCGTGCTCTTGATGAGCACCAGCCAGTTGTTGGACAGCGCCGGCAGCGCATGGCGCAGCATCTGCGGCAGCGTGATGCGCACGAGCACCTGGTGCGGGCTCATGCCATAGGCCAGGCCGGCCTCGCGCTGGCCCGGCGGCACGGCCAGGAAGGCGCCGCGGAAGGCCTCGGTCAGGTAGGCGCCGAAGATGAAGCCGATGGTCAGCACGCCGGCCACGAAGGGGTCGATGTCGATGTAGTCCTCATGGCCCAGCATCGGCGCCAGCGTGTTGATGCCCAACTGGCCGCCGTAGAACACCAGCAGCATCAGCACCAGGTCGGGAACGCCGCGGATCAGCGTGGTGTAGACGCCGGCCACGCCGCGGGCCATCCGCGAGCGCGACAGCTTGGCCAGCGCGCCGGCCAGGCCCAGCAACACGGCCACGGCCAGCGAGGCCAGCGCCACCGACAGCGTGACCGTCGCACCCTCCAGCAGGCTGGGCAGGAAGCCGTGCAGCATCACTTGCGGGCGGGGGCGATGTCGTAGTCGAAGTACTTGTCGGCCAGCTTCTTGAACGTGCCGTTGGCCTGCAGCGCATCGATGGCGGCGTTGAACTTCTTGCCCAGCGTGGCTTCGTCGGCGCGGCGCATGCCCACGCCCGTGCCCTGGCCGAAGATCTGGTCGTCCGTGATGGGGCCGCCAACGAAGGCGAAGCCCTTGCCCTCGGGCTTCTTCAGAAAGCCGAAGTCGGCTGCGGGGGAGTCCATCAGCGTGGCGTCGATGCGGCCGCTCTTGAGGTCCAGGAACACCTGGTCCTGCGTCGCGTAGCGCACGATCTCGCTCTGCTTGAAGGTGGCTGCTGCGTAGGTCTCGTGCGTCGTGCCGCGCTGCACGCCGATCTTCTTGCCCTTCAGGCCGGCGGCCGTGGGCTCCAGCTTGGCGCCCGCCTTGGCCACCAGGCGGGCCGGCGTGTTGTAGTAGGGCTTGGAGAAGGCGATGACCTTCTGGCGCTCCGCCGTGATGGAGACGCTGGCGAAGATGGCGTCCACCTTGCGCGACTGCAGCGCCGGGATCAGGCCGTCGAACTCCTGCTGCACCAGCGTGCACTGGGCCTTCATCTCCGCGCAGTAGGCCTGCACCAGCTCGATCTCGAATCCCTTGAGCTTGCCGTCGGCGCCGATCTCGGAGAACGGCGGGTAGGCGCCTTCGACGCCGATGCGCAACTTCTTCCATTCCGGCGCCTGGGCGGCAGCGAGGCTGCTGGCGGCCAGCAGCGTGAGGGCGATCAAGGTGGGCTTTTTCATGTCGGACCTTTTGGGCAGGACGGTGTTCAGTGGGCGACGCTGGGTAGCCAGTCGCGCAAGGCCGCAAGCGTAGCAGCCGGGTTTTCTTCCTGCGGCACATGGCCCAGGTCGGGGAAGTTGACGAGCCGGCTGCCGGGAATGGCCTGCTGGAAGGCCTGGCCCCAGCGCGGCGGGATCAGGCGGTCACGCTCGCCCCACAGGATGAGCGTGGGCACGCGGATCTCGGCCAGCCGGGCAACGGGGCCGGGGGCGAGCTGGTCCATGCGCTGCATCAGCGCGGTGCGGTTGCCTTCGCGCAGCGTCAGCTCGTAGTAGCGGTCCACCGTCTCGCCGCGCACGCGCGCCGGGTTGCCATAGACGTTCACTACGCTGCTCTCGACGGCGCGGCGCGGCAGCACCCAGCGCATGCCCTCGCGAAGCACGGGCACTTGCGCGAGGCGAAAGCCCAGCGGCACGGACTCGGGCACGACCTCATGGCCGGCGGCGTCGATCAGTACCAGGCCGGCCACGCGCCCGGGGTCGGCCAGCGCCAGCTGCCAGGCGATGGCGCCGCCCAGCGAATTGCCGGCAACGATGGCCCGTCCCACGCCCAGCCGCGCCAGCAGCTGGCGGGTGAAGGCCACATAACGCGCATCGCGGTAGTCGCCGTCGGCCTGATTGGGGTAAGGCCCGGTCAGCCCGAAGCCCGGCAGGTCGAAGCTGATGACGCGCCGCGTGCGCGCCAGTTCGGTGGCCCAGCCCTCCCAGGTGTGCAGGCTGGCGCCGGTGCCGTGGATGAGCACCAGCGGCAGCGGGTCGCTGCTGGGGCCCTGGTCGCGCACATGCACCAGCAGGCCGTCCACATCGACGAAGTCCGACGGCGGCGGCGCCCAGCGCGGCACCAGGCTCTCCAGCGAGCGGTCCGGCGCCTTGCTTGCAGCCAACAGCATGGCCGCCAGCATCAGCAGGATGCCAGCCGCACGCAGCGCGATGTCGCCGAACCGGCCCATCTCAGCCGGCGTTGCCGCCCGCGGCCGGCGCGACGGGCTGGAGGTTCGGCGCCAGCGACTCGCGCTCGTCGAACACGAAACAGCCGCCGTGATAGTGCGGGCCGCCGGTCTCCTCGAAATACTTCAGGATGCCGCCGTCCAGCTGCCAGGCCGTCAGGCCCTCGGCCTCCAGCACCATGGCGGCCTTCTCGCAGCGGATGCCGCCGGTGCAATAGCTCACGACGGTCTTGCCCGCCAGTTCGTCCCGGTGGGCGGCCAGCGCGTCGGGGAAATCGCTGAACTTGTGCAGCCGCCAGTCGATGGCGCCGTCGAAGGCGCCGACATCCACCTCGAAGCCATTGCGCGTGTCCAGCATGACGACCTCGCGGCCGTCGTCGTCATGGCCCTGGCCCAGCCAGCGGGCCAGCGTGGCCGGCGGCAGCGCGGGCGCGCGCGGCGCCTGGTCGGGGCGCACCGTGGGGCGGTTCATGCGGATGATCTCCGGCTTGACCTTGACCTTCAGGCGCTGGAAGGGCTGGGTCTCGCTCCAGCTCTCCTTGGGGGTCAGCGCGGCAAAGCGGGCGTCGGCGCGCAGCGCGTCCACCCAGGCGTTGACGGCCTCGGGCGGGCCGGCGAGGAAGAGGTTGATGCCTTCCTCGGCGATCAGCACCGTGCCCTTGAGGCCCAGCTGCTCGGCGTGCGCGTGCAGGCGATCGCGCAGCGCGGCGGTGTCGGCCAGCGAGACGAAGAGGTAGCAGGAAATGTTGAGAATGGCGCCAGCTTGCATGAGGCGGCGGATTATCGGCCCGCCGCCGACGCCCCGAGGGCCTGACGCCCTGACCGCTTGCGCCTGGAGACTGCCGTGCGACGCCTGTTGACCTTGTTGCTGACCACCTGTTTGCTCGCCGGCAACGCCGCGTCGACGAGCGCCGCCCCTGACGCAGCGCCGCTGCCCAGCGTTGCCGTCGGCCGCCTGGAGCGGCTGGCGTCGTTCCCGTCGCGCCATGTGGACGCCCGGCACGTCGATGTGTGGCTGCCGCGCGACTACCGCCCCGGCGTGCCGCATGCCGTGCTCTACATGCACGACGGGCAGATGCTGTTCGACGCCGGCACCACGTGGAATCGCCAGGCCTGGCGCGTGCAGGACGCCGTGCAGCGCCTCATCGACGCCGGCCGCATCCCGCCCACGCTGGTGGTGGGCGTGTGGAACAACGGCAAGTACCGGCACAGCGAGTACTTCCCCGAGCGCTTTCTCGGCCACATGCCGGCGCCGTTGCGGCAGCGCTTCGTTAAGGAGGCGCTGCAAGGCCAGCCGCGCAGCGATGCCTACCTGCGCTTCCTCGTGGAGGAGCTCAAGCCGGCCATCGACGCACGCTACGCGACGCGGCGCGACGCCGCCCACACGCTGCTGATGGGCGCCAGCATGGGCGGGCTGATCTCGGTGTACGCGATGAGCGAGTACCCGGCCGTGTTCGGCGGCGCTGCCGGGCTGTCCACGCATTGGGTCGGTACCTTCAAGGCGAATGCGGCCATCCCGCTGGCGGGCTTCAATTACCTGCGCGAGCGTTTGGCTGATCCGGCCACGCACAGGCTCTACCAGGATCACGGCACCACCGAGCTGGATGCGCTGTATGCGCCATACCAGCTCATCGTCAACGACCTGGCGCGCGAGGCGGGCTACGTGGACGGCGCGAACTTCGAGACGCGCGTGTTCACCGGCACCGGCCACAACGAGACCGCATGGGCCGAGCGGCTGGAGGTGCCGCTGCTGTTTCTGTTGGGCCGGCGCTAGCCGCTCAGTCGGCCCAGCGCGCGGCGATGGCCTTGACCGCGTCCTCGCAGGCGTCCAGCGCCTGCACCACGCGCGGGTCGAAGTGGCTGCCGCTGCCGTCGCGGATGAAGGTGAGCGCCTCGTCGTGGCTCATGGGGCGCTTGTACGGCCGCACGCTGATCAGCGCGTCGTACACGTCGGCCACTGCCATCAGGCGCGCGGCCAGCGGAATGGTGTCGCCCGCGAGGCCATCGGGGTAGCCGCTGCCGTCCCATTTCTCGTGGTGGTGGCGGGCGATCTGCTTGCCGAAGGTCAGCATCAGGCCGGCGTCGTCGCCCAGGCGGTCGATGGCGCGCTGCAGCAGGTCCGCGCCTTGCTCGGCATGCGTCTTCATGACGCGCCATTCGTCGGCCGACAGCTTGCCGGGCTTGAGCAGGATGCCGTCGGGGATGGCGACCTTGCCGATATCGTGCAGCGGCGCGGCCTTGGCGAGCTCGTCGATGGCCTCGTCGGTCAGCTCGGCGGGCGCGCCTGGCTGGTCGGCGATCCAGCGCGCCAGCGTGCGCACGTACTCCTGCGTGCGCTGGATGTGGTTGCCGGTGTCGGCGTCACGGAATTCGGCCAGCCCCACCATGACGAACAGCGTCGTGTCGCGCAACCGCTCCACCTCGCGGCGGCGTGCGTCCAGTTCGCCGCTGAGCTGGTGGTTGTGGCGCAGCAGGTGGTCTTCGGCGAGCTTGAGCTGCACATGGGTGCGCACCCGCGCCAGCGCGGTCGCCGGGTTGAAGGGCTTGTGGATGAAGTCGGCGCCACCGGCGTCGAAGCCGGCGGTCTCATCCTCCGGGCGCGTCAGCGCGGTCAGGAAGATGACGGGCACGCGACGTGTGGCCGGGTCGGCCTTGAGCTGGCGGCAGACCTCGTAGCCATCCATGCCGGGCATCATGATGTCCAGCACGATGAGGTCAGGCGCCTGACGGCGGCAGATCTCCAGCGCCTTGGCGCCGTTGACGGCCAGCAGCACGCGGTAGTCTGGCTTGAGCACCTGGGCCAGCAGCGTCAGGTTGGCCGGCGTGTCGTCCACGACCAGCACGGTGGGCTGCGCGGGCGGGGTGGGAGCGTCCTGCTGGGTCATGGTGTGGTTTTGCCACGCAAGGCGGCCTGGGCTTCGTCGAAGTCGAACCGCTGCATGGCGCCTGCCAGTGCCTTGGCCTGCGGGCCGGGCAGCGTGTCCATGAAGGCGGAGCTGTGCTGCTCCCACAGTGCGACGGCCTGTGCATCGGCATCGCCCAGCAGGGTGTCAAGCTCGCTGATCAGCGTGGCGGTGTCGGTGGCCGGGCCGTCGTCTTCGGTGGCCAACAGCGGTGCGGCCGGTGCGGCGGGCAACGGGCTGTCCAGCGCCAGCAGGCGGCGCAGCATGTCGGGCAGCAGGGGCTTGGGCACCAACGCGTGGGCGCCCTGGCGCAGCGCCCGTTCGCGCAGCACCGGCGTGTCAAAGGCACTGAGCAGCACGATGCGCTGCGCGCGCGGTGGCCCGGCTTCGGCCAGGCGGCGCAGCAGCTCGCTGCCCTCCATGTCGGGCAGCACCCAGTCCACCAGCAGCAGGTCGTGCGGCTGGCTGGCCGGCGTTGCGGCCAGCCGGCTCAGGCCCAGCCGCCCCTGCGGCAACACCTCCACGCGGGCGTCTGGCGCCAGCGCCTTCAGCAGGCCCAGCAGGCTGTCGTGGCCGGCGCTGTGGGGCGCCTGCACCAGCAGCACGCTGCGCAGCTGCGGCGCGGCCGGCAGCGGCAGCTCGGGGCAGGGCGGCAGTGGCAGGCGCAGCTCGAAAGTGCTGCCGCGGCCCGGTGTGCTGGTGGCCGTGAGCGTGCCACCCATGCGCTGCGTCAGCGCGCGGCAGATGGCCAGGCCCAGGCCGACGCCGCCGAAGCGCCGCGTGGCGCCGGCCTCGGCCTGCGCAAAGGGCGTGAACAGCCGCGCCAGCTGTTCCGGTTGCATGCCCAGGCCGCTGTCGCGCACGCGCAGCAGCCATGAGCCATCGGCGCCCAGCCCGGCCGTCAGTTGCACCTGGCCGGCCGGCGTGAACTTGACCGCGTTCACCAACAGCTCGGTGAGCAGTTGGGTCAGCCGCGCGGCATCCCCCCGGCGCGCGCCCGCCGCGCCGAGCAGCTCGGGCGCGGCGATGTCGCACAGCAGTTCGAGGTGCTTGGCCTGCGCGGCAGGGCGCACGGCGTCGAAGGCATCGGCCAGCAACTGCTCCAGCCGCAGCGGCTCGGCAGCCAGCGGCATGCGGCCGGCGTCGAGGTCGACATAGTCCAACAGGCTGTCGATGAGCTTGACCAGTGCTTCGCCGGCCTGGGCCACCTCCTGCAGCTGGGCGCGCTGGGCCGCTTGCAGCCGCCCGGCCAGCAGCAGGTGGGTCTGGCCCAGCACGGTATTCATGGGCGTGCGAATCTCGTGGCCGATGTTGGCCAGGAAGTCCGATTTGGCGCGCGCCGCCGCGTCGGCGTCAGCCTGAGAGCGCAGCAATTCGGCACGGCCGGCTTCGCATTGCGCGCGGGTGTCGGCCAAGCTTTGCTGCACACGGCGCAGCCGCCATGCCAGCACGCCGGCAAGCAGCACCAGGGCGGCCACGAGCGCGGCCAGCCCTGCCAGCAGCGGCGTGAGCATGGCGCCACTCATCGCGCAGCTCCGCGCACGGCCAGCAGTGCGGCGTCGAAGTCCAGCACCTCCAGCGCGCGGGCCAGGTCGTTCGCAGCCGCCGAGGGCAGGCCGCTGGCCTCACGGTGGGCAGCCCACCAATCCAGCGCACGTGCGTCGCTTTGCGTGAGCAGCTGCTCCAGCTCGGTCAGGTCGCCGGGTGATGTCGGCGCGCCCGTGCCGGCGGTGGCCGGCCGGGCCAGGTCGGCCTGCGCCTGCTGCAGCAGCGTGCGCAGCGCGGCCTCGACGTCCGACAACTGCTGGCCCGCCAGCGCGGCGTCGCCCGCCGCGGCGCTGCGTTCCAGCGCCAGCGCCGCGCGATGCAGCGGCCGCGCGCCCAGCGTGGCTGCCAGGCCTTGCAGCGTGTGTGCAGCGCGGCGCAGTTCGGGCCAGTCCCCCGCCTGCAGCCAGGCCGTCCAGCCGGCCAGGCCGGGGGCGTATTGCTGGACAAAGCCTTGCAGCGTGCGCCGGTACAGCGCGACCTGCCCGTCGAAGTGGCGCAGCCCGGCCGCGCTGTCCAGCACGGCGGGCGCGGCGCTGCGCCGGTAGCGCTGCAGCTCGCGCACCAGCCGCGTCACGTCCAGCGGCTTGGCGATGTGGCCTTGCATGCCGGCGGCCAGGCAGCGGGCGCGCTCGTCGGGCAAGGCATGGGCCGTCATGGCCAGCACGGGCAGGGTCTCGAAGCCGGGCAGCTCACGCAGGCGGCGCGTTGCGGCCAGACCGTCCAGCACGGGCATCTGCAGGTCCATCAGCACGAGGTCGAAGGCGTCGGGGCCGGCCTCGATGAGCTTGTCCAGCGCCTCCTGGCCGTTGGCGGCGAGCTCGACGCGGGCGCCCCGGCTGCCCAGCAGGCGCAGCGCGATCTCCTGGTTGACGGGATGATCCTCCACCAGCAGAACCTGCAGCGCCGACAGCGACTGCCCGTCCGGCGCACTGGCCACGGGCTTGTCGGTGCCGGCCAGCAGCCGCCGCAACTCGCCCGGCAGCAGGGGCTGTGGGCACACCGCGCGGGCGCCGAAGGCACGCGCCTGGGCGGCGGTTTCGTCGGCGCCGGGCCGCGCCAGCACGGCGATGCGCAGCGCGGGGTGGTCGCGTCGCAGCCGCGCCAGCAGGTCGGCGCCGCTCGGGCCGGGGCCGGGCAGGTCGCTGCTCAGCAGCAGCCACTCAAACGGTCGGCCGGCCTCGCGGGCCTCGGCCAGCAGCGTCAGTGCCGCCGTCACATCGGCAGCCACGCCGAGGCCGTCGCCCAGGCCGAGGTGCCCCAGCAGCGCGCGCGACGCGGTGCGGCTGGTGGCCGCGGTGTCGGCCAGCAGCAGGCGGCAGGGCCGCAGCGGCGGTGCGGGGAGTGCGGTGATGTCCAGCGGCAGCGGCAGGTGGATGTCGAAACGGCTGCCGCAGCCGGGGTCGCTGTTGACGGCCAGGCTGCCGCCCATGAGTTCCACCAGGCGTCGCGTGATGGCCAAGCCCAGACCGGCACCGCCCAGGCGCCGCGGCACGGCGGCCTCGCCGTCACCGAAGGCCCGCGACAGCGCGGCAATCTGCTCGGCGCTCAGGCCCACGCCGCTGTCCTGCACGCTGATGGTCAGGGGCACGCGTCCTTGCGCGTCCGTGGCGTCTGCCGCCAAGCGCAGCGTCACCAGCCCGGCCGGTGTGAACTTGAGCGCGTTGGACAGCAGGTTCACCAACACCTGCTGCAGGCGCAGTGCATCGCCACGCAGCAGGCCGCGCGTGCCCAGCAGCGAGGGGTCGTCCCACTCGCAGGCCAGCGTGACGCCGGCATCGGTGTGCAGCGGGCGCACCAGTTCGACAGCCTGCGTCACCACATCCTCCAGCCTTACCGGCTGGGACTCGATGACCATCAGCCCGGCCTCGATGCGCGAGACGTCCAGCACGTCGTTGACGAGGCTCAGCAGCGTGCGCGAGGCCACGTCGACCGTGGTCAGCAGCTTGCGCTGTTCCGGGCTGAGAGCCGTTTGCAGCGTGAGCTGAGTCATGCCCATGATGGCGTTCATGGGCGTGCGGATCTCGTGGCTGATCTGCGCGATGAAGCGCGCCTTGACCTCGGCGGCGGCCTGGGTGGACGTGGCCGCCTGCGTGGGCGCGGCCGCCGGGGCCGGCGGCTTGGCTGCAGGCCATGCGCGCCGAAGCGCCACCACGCCCAGCGCCGGCAGGGGCAGCAGCAACGCCGTGAGTGCCAGGGCAGCGTCCAGCCCCGCCGGATCGTCGCTGCGCAGGCCCAGCAGCAGCGTCAGCAAGGCCAGCAGGGCCATGAAGGCCATCAAAAGCAGGCCGAGCGTGAGGTGTCGCAGGTGCATGAATGGTGCAAGGGTGTCCGACGATTATCCGCAGCCGTCGCCGCCGGGCGCGCACCGGGCAGGTGTCCGCCGCCCTGGGGAAAGCCCAGCCCCGTGCCGCCGCGCGGCGGCTGAGGCTGCGGTTATCCTGACCAACCATGCCGTTGATCCTTGTCGTCGATGACCAGCCCAGCAACATCCACGCGCTGTATCAGCTGCTGGTGGATGACTGCGAGGTGTCCATGGCCACCAGCGGCGCCGAGGCGCTGGCGTTCTGTGCGCAGCAGCTGCCGGACCTGATCCTGCTGGACGTGCTGATGCCGGAGATGAGCGGCTACGAGGTGTGCGACCGCCTCAAGGCGGACCCCCGCACCCGTGGCATCCCCATCATCTTTGTCACCGTGCAGGGCAGCGCCGACGACGAGGCCGAGGGCTTCGCTCATGGCGCGGTCGACTACATCCCCAAGCCGTTTGTCGACGTGGTGGTGAAGGCCCGGGTGCGCACGCAGCTGGCGCTGAAGCTCGCGTCCGAGAGCTTTGCGCGCTCGCAGATCGAGCTTTTTCAGCGCGACAAGCTGGCCTCGGTGGGGCGCACGATCGCCGGCATTGCCCAGGAACTCAGTTCGCCGCTGGGCAATGCGCTGATCTCGGCCTGCACGCTGCAGGACGATGTTGCCCAACTGGCCAGCCAGGTGCAGGCCAACCAGGTGCGCCGCAGCGACCTGGACAAGCACCTGCGCGTCAGCGAGGAAAGCGTGGGCCTCGTGCTGTCCAACCTGCAGCGCGCACTGTCCATCGTCGATTCCTTCCTGCAATCCACGGCCGACAACTTTGGCGACCAGCGGCGCAGCTTCTCGCTGCTGGAGTTGCTGCACGAGGTGGTGGCGGGCTTGGCGCCGTCGCTGGAGGCGCATCAGGTGCGCTGCGAGCTCGACGTGGGCGACGACCTGCACCTGTTGAGCTTCCGCGGGGCGCTGGCCAAGGTGCTCACCACGCTGATCCAGAACGCAGTCAAGCACGCCTACCGCGAGGCGGGTGGCCAGGTGCACCTGCGGGTGCGGCCGCAGGGCACGGATCAACTCGTCATCACCGTGCAAGACCACGGCATCGGCATGCCGCCGGGCGTGCTGGGGCGGGTGTTCGATCCGTTCTTCTCGACGCGCTTTGGTGCCCAGCGCAGCGAGCCGGGGCTGTACATCGTGCGCAATCTGGTGACCTTTGCGCTGGGCGGGCAGATCCAGGTGGAGTCCACACCGGGCGTCGGCACGACCGCTCGGCTGCTGCTGCCGATGATCTCGCCGGAGTCGCGCCGGCAGCCCAGCTAGCGAACCGGCTCCACGCTCAAGCCCATGCGCCGCCGTCTCGTCTTGCTTGGAGGGGTGATGTTGCTGGTGGCTGCTGCGGCGGTGGGGCTGTGGCTGGTGCGTGCGCCTGCTGCAGCGGCTGCCCAGCGTGGCCCCATCGTCATCGGCGCGCTGCATGCGCAAAGCGGCCCATTGGCCGCCGCCGAGGCGCCGCTGCTGGCGGCCTTGAGGCTGGCGGTGGACGAGATCAACCGCGATGGCGGCCTGCTGGGGCGGCGCGTGGAGCTGCAGGTGGAGGACACCGGCAGCAATGAGATGTCGGCGGTCGCCGCCGCAGCGCGGCGGCTCATCGTCGAGCGCAAGGCGGTCGCGCTGTTTGGCTGTGGCACCTTCACCTGCCGCCAGGCCGCGCGAACCATCGTGGAAGCGCAGCAGCACCTGTTGTTCTACCCACTGGCCTACGAGGGGCTGGAGCGCTCGCCGCACATCATCTACCTGGGCGCCGTGCCCAACCAGCGTCAGTTGCCCGCGGCAGACTGGGCGATGAGCGGCTTTGGACGACGCGTCTTGCTGCTCGGGTCGGATGGCACGTACTCGCGCCGCATGCATGCCGTGCTGCGCGAGTTCGTGCCGTTGAGCGGCGGCCGGGTGATGGCTGAGCAGCGGTTGCCGGCGGGGTCGGTGGAGATGGGCGCGCTGCTGGCAGACCTGCGCCGGCTGCAACCGGATCTCGTGCTGAGCACGCTCAGTGGCGAGAGCAACCGCGCATTGTTCGACGCGCTTGTGGCGGCCGACCTGGCTGATCTGCCCCTGCTGTCGTTTGCCGTTGGCGAACCCGAGTTCAAGGCCTACGGCGCCGGCCGGCTGGGGCGTCACTTCACGGCGGTCAGCTACCTGCAGGCACTGCCCGGCGAGGTCAACCAGGCGTTCAAGGCGGGCCTGAGCCGCGTGCAGGGCGGTGAAGCCAGTGAGGCTGCGGCCGCGTCCTACGTGGCCGTGAAGCTGTGGGCGGCGGCAGTGCGCGAAGTGGGCGATACCCAGGGGGCCGTGGTTGGCGCCAGCGTGCTGCAGCAAAGCGTGCAGGCGCCGCATGGCGTGGCGGCGGTGGACGGTCAGAGCCGCCACCTATGGCGCAGTTTGCGCATGGCCCAGGTGCAGCCGGACGGCCGGCTGGCGGAGGTCTGGCACGACCCCCGCCAGATCAAGCCCATGCCCTGGCCCATGTTCCGCACGCAGGACCAATGGCACACCTTGGTGGCGCCCCAGGGGGAGCCGCGCTGATGGCCGCTGCCGACGAGCCGCGCAGCCCGGCCTGGCGCATCGCCCCCGCGTTGCTGCTGGGGTTTCTGGTGCTGTCCATGCTGCCGCTGGGCGCGATGGGTGTGTGGCAATTGGCCAGTTACGAGCGCAGCCTGCGCGAGACGGTGACCGAGCGCGTGGTGGCCGTGGCGCGCAAGAAGTCGACGGAGATCAACGAGTACTTCAGCGAGCTGCAGATCGACACGCACCTGACGGCAGCCTCGTCGGTGACGCGCGAGTTGCTGCTCGGCACCGTGCCTATGGGCCGGCCGCTGGACGGCGAGCGTGCGCTGTACGGCCGCTTGCTGGACACCGGCAAGTACGCGAACGTGATGCTGGTGCGCCCGGACGGGCGGGTTGCGTTTTCGGTGCGCCCGCTGCCGGGGAGCAGCGACGGCATGGCCACGCTGGACGGCGGCACGCTGGCCGGCAGCGGCCTGCTGGCCGCACACCGGCGTGCGCTGGGCCGCCTGGACGCACAGCTCACGCCGGTGGTCCAGCACCACCGTGACGAGCCGGCCACCTTGTACTTCGTGCAGGCGGTCGTGGACGGTGACCAGGTGCTGGGCTCGCTGGTGCTGCAGATCCGGCTGGCGCGGCTGCTGGCCGTGGCGGCGGACACTGCCGGGCTGGCGATCAGCGGCGAAACCATCCTGGTTCAGCGCCGCGGCGACAAGGCCCATTTCGTCAACACGTTGCGGCGCGACCCCGGCAAGTACGCCGAGCTGGCGCTGGACCCTCTCGCCCCTGACGCCATCCCCGCGCTGCGCGGGCTGCGTGGCGAGAGCGGGAGTGGGCTGACCCACAACTACGCCGGTGTGCCGGTGGTGTCCTCGTGGCGCCACCTGCCGGTGCTGGACTGGGGCATCGCCGTCAACATCGATGCCGATGAGGCCTTTGCCTCGGTGCATGCGTTGCGCAACCGCCTGCTCGCGGCGCTGGGCATTGCGATGCTGCTGGCGCTGGGGCTGGCCTTGCTGGTCGGTCGGCGGCTGGTGGCGCCAGTGCAGTCGCTGAACCGGGCGGTGGCGCGCATCGCTGGTGGCAACCTGGACGAGCGTGCGCCCATCAATGGCTTTCGCGAGTTCCGCGAGCTGGCGCGCAACTTCAACCACATGACCGAGCAGCTGATCGTCGAGCGGCAGCTGCTGGAGGCCCGTGTGGAGCAGCGCACGCGGGCGCTGAACGACAGCGAGCAGCGGTTTCGCGGCGTGTTCGAGCGGGCGCAGGTGGGCATTGCGCTGTGCGATGCCCAGGGTGTCGTGTTGGACGTCAACCTGGCGCTCACTGCCATGCTGTGCCGCACGGCTGACGAGCTGCGTGGCGGCAAGCTGGCGGATTTGCCCGATTTCCGCCCCGGCCGGCTGCCCGGCGGCGAGCTGAACCGGCTGGCCGCCGGGCGCATGGAGCATGTGCGCTTCGAGCGCGGCTTCGCGTTGCCGGGCGGCGGTGAGCTGTTCGCCGACGGCAGCGCCAGCGCCATCCGCGACCGGCGCGGGCGCCTCGTGAACGTCGTGCAGATGCTGATCGACGTGACCGAGCGGCACCGCGCCGAAACCGAGCTGGTACGCGCCCGCGTGGCGGCCGAGGCCGCCAGCCAGGCGAAGAGCGACTTCCTGGCCAACATGAGCCACGAGATTCGCACGCCCATGAACGGCGCGCTGGGCATGCTCAACCTGCTGCTGCGCACCGAGCTGTCACCGCGCCAGCACGACTACGCGTCCAAGGCCCGCACCGCCGCGCAGGCGCTGCTGGCCGTCATCAACGACGTGCTGGATTTCTCCAAGGTCGAGGCCGGCAAGATGGAGCTGGACCCGCACCGCTTCGAGCTCAGCGACTTCATGCGCGAGCTCGCCGTCATCCTCTCGGCCAATGTCGGGAGCAAGGACATCGAGGTGCTGTTCCGGCTTGACCCGCGCCTGCCACCCGCCCTGGTGGGCGATGCGACGCGGCTGCGCCAGGTGCTGCTGAACCTGGCCGGCAACGCGCTGAAGTTCACCGAGCGCGGCGAGGTGGTGTTGGCGCTGACGCGCTTGCCGGACCGGCAGCCGGGGCGGGCGCGCATCCGGTTCGAGGTCATCGACACCGGCATCGGCATTGCGCCCGACAAGCTGGAGCACATCTTCACCGGCTTCAGCCAGGCCGAGCAGACCACCTCGCGCCGCTACGGCGGCACCGGCCTGGGCCTGGCCATCAGCCGCCGGCTCGTCGCCCTGATGGGTGGCGAAGTGCGCGTGGACAGTCGCGTGGGGGAGGGCAGCCGCTTCCACTTCGAGCTGGTCCTGCCCGAGGCCGCGGCCGACCCGCAGGGCGAGCTGCTGCAGCGGCCCGGCCTCAAGGTGCTCATCGTCGATGACAACCCCATGGCCCGCGAGGTGCTGCAGGGCATAGGCGCCAGCCTGGGCTGGGACTGCGACCTGGCCTCCAGCGGTGAGCAGGCGCTGGCGCTGGTGCACCTCGCGGCTGAGCAGGGCGAGCCGCACTACCAACTCATCCTGATGGATTGGCGCATGCCGGGGCTGGACGGCTGGGAGACCTCGCGCCGCATCCGCGACAGCCACGAGTCCGACGCACCGGTCATCATCATGGTCACGGCGCATGGCCGCGAGTTGCTGGCCGAGCGCAGCGAGCAGGAGATCGCGTCGCTGGGCGGCTATCTGGTCAAGCCCGTCACGGCCTCTATGCTGCAGGACGCCGTCGCCGAGGCCACGCAGGGCACGCCGCGCCGGCGCCGCGCCGAGCTCGTCCAGCAGCGCCTGGCCGGGCTGCGCCTGCTGGTGGTGGAGGACAACGGCTTCAACCAGCAGGTGGCGCAAGAGCTGCTGGAGGACGAGGGCGCCCTCGTGACGCTGGCCGGCGGGGGCGTGGAGGGGGCCCACCTTGCGCTGGTCACCGAGCCGCCGTTCGACGCCATCCTGATGGACCTGCAGATGCCCGACATCGATGGCTTCGAGGCCACGCAGCGCATCCTCAAACAGCGGCCCGACAGCCTGGTCATCGCGATGACCGCCAACGCCATGGACGCCGACCGCCAGGCCTGCCTGGCCGCTGGCATGCGCGACCACGTCGCCAAGCCGGTGGACCTGGAGCAACTGGTGGCGACCCTGAGGCGCCATGCGGGCCGGGCCGAGGCTGCAGTGCCCGCGGCGGCGCCGGCCGCGCCGCCGCGCCTGCTGGACAGCGCCGCCGCGCTGCAACGCCTGGGCGGGCGGCAGGCGCTGTACGAGCGCCTGGTGGCCTCGTTCGCCAAGGACGCACCGGCCGAGATCGACAGCCTGCGGCGCAGCAGGCGCGAGGCCAGCGTGCCTGACGTCGCCCGCGCACTGCACACGCTGCGTGGCCTGGCGGGCGCGGTGGGCGGCAATGCGCTGGCCGCGCTGGCGGGCGCCCAGGAGCAGGCCGTGCGCAGTCTGAACGACGTGGCCGGCGCCGATCCTGAGGCGCTGCGGGCGCTGCTGGAGGAGACGCTGGCGGCCTTGCAACCCGCCTCGCCGCCCCCGCCTGCCGGCGGGCCTGTCGATGCGCTCGATGTGCCGCTGGCGCTGCAGCAGCTGCGCCAGTTGCTGGCCGAACGCAATATGCGCTCCGTGGCGCTGTGCGAACAGTTGGCCGGTCACGCCCAGGCATTGGGCGCCGAGTTTCCCGCGCTGAATGCTGCCGTCGGTCGTCTTGACTTCGCCTCGGCGCTCAAGGCCTGTGATGCGCTGCTGGCTGCGCAGCGACGCGGTTGAGTCCATCAGCGGCCGGCACCGTTGCAGCGGTGTTTAGAATGAGAACTGTTCTCAACATTGGCGTCGCCGCCGCAAGCCCTCCATGTCCGAGCCGCTGCCCTCCAGCCTCGCCCACGCCCCTGCCGGGCTGGCACTGACCGTCCAGCAGGTCAGCGCGCCGGCGCATTCGCCGGAATGGGCGACCTGGCTGTCCGACCTGGGCTTTCTGCCGGGAGAGGCCGTGCGCGTGATGCGCCGCGGCCGCCTGAGCGAAGGCAACCTGGTGGTGCGCGTCGGGCAATCGACGTTCGCGCTGCGCCATGCCGAGGCCGACTGCATCGCGGTGACGCCGCGATGACCGAGGCGCCCATCCATGTCCACCGCGGTGGCAAGCTGGTTGCGCTGGTCGGCAACCCGAACTGCGGCAAGACCGCGCTGTTCAACGGCCTGACCGGCAGCCACCAGAAGGTGGCCAACTACGCCGGCGTGACGGTCGAGCGCAAGGAAGGCCGCCTCGTCACGCCCGCCGGCAAGACGCTGCGTCTGCTGGACCTGCCCGGCACCTACAGCCTGCACCCGCGCTCGCCGGACGAACGCGTCACCTGCGACGTGCTGGCCGGCCGCGCCCGCGGCGAGAAGCGGCCGGATCTGGTCGTCTGCGTGCTGGACGCCACCAACCTGCGCCGCACGCTGCGCCTGCTGCTGGCGGTGCGTCGGCAGGGGCTGCCGGTGGTCGTGGCGCTGAACATGGCCGACCTCGCCGCCAAGCGTGGCATCGAGGTCGACGCGGCGGCGCTGAGCGCAGCGCTGGGGGTGCCCGTGGTGCGCACCGTTGCCATCCACAAGCAGGGCCTGAGCGCGCTGGGTGCGACGCTGGACCGCCCCGAGGCCTGGCAGGCGCCGCCGGTCAGCGCCGACCCCGGCGTGGACGATCAAGCCGCCATCCATGCGCTGCTGACCGGCCTGGGCCTGGCCGAGGAGTTGCCGGAGTTGCCCGGCGACCGCGTCGACCGCGTGCTGCTGCACCCTGTGTTCGGCTCGCTGATCCTGGCGGTACTGCTGTTCTTCCTGTTCCAGGCCGTGTTCGCCTGGGCCGAGACGCCGATGGGGCTGATCGAGGCGGCCACCGCCTGGTGTGGCGAGCAGGTGGGCGGCTGGCTGCCGGAGGGCTGGCTGCGCAGCCTGATGGTGGACGGGGTCGTCGCCGGTCTGGGCGGCGTGGTCGTGTTCCTGCCGCAGATCCTGATCCTGTTCTTCTTCATCCTCGTGCTGGAGGAGTCGGGCTACCTGCCGCGCGCCGCGCTGCTGCTGGACCGGCTGATGGGCAGCGTGGGCCTGTCGGGGCGCAGCTTCATCCCGCTGCTGTCGAGCTTCGCGTGCGCCATCCCCGGCATCATGGCGTCGCGCTCCATTGCCAACCCGCGCGATAGGCTGGTCACCATCATGATCGCGCCGCTGATGACCTGTTCGGCGCGCCTGCCGGTCTATGCGCTGCTGATCGCGGCCTTCATCCCCAACCGCGAGGTGGGCGGCTTCGAGCTGCAGGGCCTGGTGCTGTTCGGGCTGTACGTGGCGGGCATCCTCGGCGCGCTTGCAGTGGCCTGGGTCATCAAGCGGCTGGGCAGTTCGGGCCGCGAGGTGCGCCCGCTGATGATGGAGCTGCCGGCCTACCACTGGCCGCAGCCGCGCAGCGTGGCCATCGGCCTGTGGCAGCGGGCCATGATCTTCCTGAAGCGCGTGGGCGGCATCATCCTCGTGATGACCATCGGGTTGTGGGTGTTGTCCACCTTCCCGGCGCCGCCGGCCGGCGCGACGGGCGCGCCCATCGAGTACAGCATCGCCGGCTACCTGGGCCGCGCGCTGGCCGTCGTCTTCGAGCCGCTGGGCTTCAACTGGCAGATCAGCCTGTCGCTGGTGCCCGGCATGGCGGCGCGTGAGGTCATGGTCAGCGCGCTGGGCACCGTGTACGCGCTGTCGGCGACCGGGGACGACACCGCCGGTGCGCTGGCGCCGCTGATCGCGCAGACCTGGAGCCTGGCGACCGCGCTGTCGCTGCTGGCCTGGTTCGTGTTCGCGCCGCAATGCCTGGCCACGCTGGCCGCCATCAAGCGCGAGACCGGTGGCGTGAAGATGGCGCTGGCCGCGGCGGGCTACCTGTTCGGGCTGGCCTACCTGGCGTCGTTCATCACCTATCGCGTGGCGCTCGCTCTGGGCGCCTGATACGTTCTTGTCGCGTTCGGGCCGGGCGCTGGGCCGCTCCCGAGCCGGCCCGTTTGGCGATGGGCTTGCGGCTCAATGCTGCAAGCATCGCCGTCCCCTCGGGGGACCGTCAGGGCTCGCCCGCGTTCAGCGCGGCGAGCCCGGACGAGGGGCTTCAGGGCTGAGGCCGCGTCGGCACGGTCGCGCTGCAGACGTCGATGTAGCCCGGGCTGTGCACGAACCAGCCGCCGCGGTGGCGGCGCGCGTCCAGCAGCCGCGCCCAGGTGGCGGACTCGGTGCGCAGCACCTGCAGCGCGGGGCGTTCCTCCACCGGCATGTCGGCCAGCAGCCGCACGCGCTGGATGCCGGTGCGCTGCTCAGGCTTGTCGTAGAAGCCCATGGCGCCGCTGCCGCGCGGCAGCGCGGCCAGGTGCTCCATGCCCTTGATGACGCGGCCGACGACGGTGATGTTCAGGTCCAGCCCGCGCGGCGCCTGGCCGATGACGGCGTAGAGCTCGGCGCCATTGCTGGAATCGACCGCGTCGCTGCGGCCCGCGCCCACCACGCCGTAGCAGTGCGCCAGCCAGGCCTTGCCCGTCTTGGGGTTGGCGGCCACCGCGAAGCCCTCGGCGAAACCGGTGCGCGGCGCCCAGCCTTCGGCGTCGCGCAGGCGGGTGAAGCCGGCGGCCTTGCCGACGCGGTCCAGCGGCACCGAGAACTCGGCGGGCAGCTTCGCGCTGGCGCCCTCGGGCAGCGGCCGGGCCTTGGTGGGGTCGTCGCCGTCGGGGTCGCCCCATTGGGTGACGAAGTTGTCCTGCACGCGCACGACGGCCAGGCCGTTCCAGTAGCCGCCGCGGGCCAGGGCACGGATGTTGGCGACGTGGGCGGGCGCGAAGCGCGGCGCCAGCTCGATGAGGGCCTGGCCCGAGGGCAGTTCCATCAGCAATGTGTTGTCGGGGTCCAGCCCGCGCCAATCGCTGGCGGGCGACGTGGCCAGGATTTCCTGGGCACTCGGCTTGGGTGCGGGGGCCGGTTTGGCCTTCTTGGCCTTTGTGGCCGGCGCTGCCAGTGCCGTGGACAGCAGGCCGGCGGTGGCCAGCGCAAGGGCGAGGTGTTTCATGGGCGCGCAGCTTAGCGCGGCAGGAAGCGGTGCAAATCCCGCGCTCGCAGCGCCGCCGCCAGCCGTTGCGCCAGCGCCTGTGCGCCCGGTGGCGCCCGCTCCGCGCGCGAGGCCGTGCAGCCCTCGCCCCGCAGGCAGGCCAGCCAGACGGCGGGGTCACGCTCGTCGCAGGCCAGGCCGAACTGGCAGGGCAGCAGGTGCAGCGCGGCCTGGGCGGTGGCACGGCTGGCTTCGTCGTCGAAACGCTGGCCGTCGAAGTACAGCACCGGCTCGCCGTCGAGGCGGTGCAGCAGCAGGCGCTCGCGGAGTTCGTCCAGCAGCAGCGCGTCGGGCCGGGCCATCACGGCCTGCAGCAGCGGCGCGCCGTCCAGGTCGGACTGCTGCACGGCCAGCAGCGGGTCGCCGGCGGCGTCGTCGGGCGCCACGTTGACGAGCGCCAGCCACTCGGCGTTCGCGAACTGACCGCAGCCGGCCGCCAGCGCGGCCTGGCGGGCGACGGCACGCTGGTGGCGGGCATCGTTGGCGTCGGCCGTGTCCGCGGGCTGCAGGGCTGCCAGCTCCGCGCAGCGGCGGGCCAGCGCGCGGGCATAAAGGCGCCCGCCGTGGGCGCGGGCGGCCAGCGCCTGGTGCAGCGTCGTGCGCAGCGCGGTCTCGGGGGCGGTCAGCAACGCGGTCAGGTCGGGCGCAGCCGCCACCGCGGGACGCGGGGCGGCTGCCGGGCGCGCGCCGGGCGGCGGGTCGGCCGCCCAGCGCGCGCCGTGCTTTGTGTGCAGCGCGACGCTCGCGGCGGCCACGCCCTGGGCGGGCACCGCGGCGGGCTCGGCGGGAGGGCCCCACCAGGCCCAGCCCACCAGCGCGAGCCCGAGCACCAGGGCCGCGGGCGGCGCGATCACCAGACCGCTTGCGGCCATCCGTCGGAGCCCCAGGTCACGTTGCCGATGAACAGCACCGGGGCGCCGTTGTTCTGCGCGTCGTAGGCGTGCCAGGCCATCACCGAGCCGTCGCTCAGCAGCGACTGCCCGCCCGGGCCCTTGAAGCGCGTGCCGCTGGACGCCAGCACGGTGCCGCCGCCGGACATCATGGCCACGCCGGCCTTGTCGGCATACGGCCCGGTGATGGACGACGAGCGGCCGACGACGATGCGGTAGGTGCTGTTCGCGCCCTGGCAGCAGGCGCCCTTGGACGCGAACAGGTAGTACCAGCTGCCGCGGCGGACGACGAAGCCGTTCTCGATGCCGTTCACCGTGTCGCGGGCGATGTTGACGAGCCCGCCCGTCGGCGGCTTCAGGTTCACCTTGCTGACGCGGGTGATGTAGATACCGTTCCAGAAGGAGCCGAACACGAGGTAGGGGTCGCCGTTGGCGGCCAGCACGAAGGCCGGGTCGATGGCGTTGTAGCCGTCACCGGCCTTGGAGCTCAGGATGGCGCCCTGGTCCACCCACTGGCCGGCCGCGATGCCGCCGGCCGAGGTCGCCAGGCCGATGGCCGACTTCTGCGAGCCGAAGCTGGACACCGCGTAGTAGCAATAGCCCAGGCCGTTGTACTCGCCGCAGCCGGGCGCCCACACCATGGCGGTCTTGTCGGCCGGCAGGTAGGTTTTCCACCAGGCCAGGCCGTTGCTGAAGATGGGGCCGCCCTGCGTCCACGCCGTGCCGTTGGCGGAGTACTTCACGGCGATGCCGCCGTTGTCGGTGGTCTCGAACAGCCACCAGGTCGAGCTGGTCTTGTAGAGGTGCGGGTCGTGTGTGCCGATGGCGCCGGTCAGCGTCCAGGGGGCCGCCTGCGGTGCCGTCAGGGTGGCGGCGAGCGCGCAGCCGGCGGCCAGCCTCAGCAGGCGCTTCAGGGTCAGGAACATGGGGTGTCTCCGGTCGTTGTGGATGGCCGCCTCTGCGTGCGTGCCTGAGCAAATTAAATATGACTATTTGCGCTTCTGCATGCGAAGTAACGCCGATTCGAGAATTGACATCAATCAATAGTCATACGTCATCGCCCCGTGCGTGCCGGCGCGGACGCGGCCGCCTCGTGTGTTCGGGCGGGGCGCTGAGGCGGCTTCCTACAATGCCGCGATGTCCGAGATTGCTTCCGCCGACCAGCCCTTCGTCCACCTGCGCATGCACACCGAGTACTCGGTCGTGGATGGCACCCTGAGGACCGATGACGCGGCCGGGGCCGCGGCCAAGGATGGGCAGGTGGCGGCAGCCATCACCGACCTGGCCAACCTGTTCGGCGGCATCAAGTTCTATTCGGCCTGCCGCAAGAAGGGCGTGCAGCCCATCCTGGGCGCCGACTGCTGGCTGGAGCCCGACGCCACCGACAAGCCGCCCACGCGGCTGCTGCTGCTGGTGCAGAACAAGCAGGGCTACCTGAACATCAGCGAGTTGCTGTCGCGGGCGTGGATACAGAACGTGCAGCGCAACCAGGCCTGCGTGACCTGGGCCTGGCTGCAGGAGCTGGGCGAGGGGCTGATCTGCCTGAGCGGCGCTCAGCTGGGCGGCCTGGGCCAGGCACTGATGCAGGGTGACAAGGTGCGCGCGCGCGAGTGGGCGAACAAGCTCAGCGCCATCTTCCCCAACCGCTTCTACATCGAGCTGCAGCGCGCCGGCTTGCCCGGCCAGGAGGCGCTGGTGCAGGCCAGCGTGCCGCTGGCCGCCGAGCTGGGCCTGCCGGTGGTGGCGACGCACCCGATCCAGTTCCTGACCGAGGAGGACTTCGAGGCACACGAGGCGCGTGTCTGCGTGGCCGAGGGCGAGACGCTGGCCAACCCCAAGCGCATCAAGCGCTTCCTGCCCAGCCAGCATTTCAAGACGCAGGCGCAGATGCGCGAGCTGTTCAAGGACATCCCCAGCGCGATCCGCAACACGGTCGAGATCGCGCGGCGCTGCTCGCTCACCCTCGTGCTGGGCAAGCCGCAGCTGCCCAACTTCCCGACGCCGTTGATGGAAAACGGCCAGCCCATGCCGATGGAGCAGTACTTCCGCGAGCTCAGCCACGCGGGGCTGAAGGACCGGCTTGTGCACCTGTTCCCCAATGAGGTGGAGCGCGAGAAGGAGCGGCCGCGCTACGTCGAGCGGCTGGAGTTCGAGCTGAACACCATCATCAAGATGGGCTTCCCGGGCTACTTCCTCATCGTGTCGGACTTCATCCGCTGGGCCAAGGAAAACGGCTGCCCGGTGGGCCCGGGCCGGGGCTCGGGCGCCGGCTCGCTGGTGGCGTATGCGCTGCTGATCACGGACCTGGACCCGCTGCGCTACAACCTGCTGTTCGAGCGCTTCCTGAACCCCGAGCGGGTCTCGATGCCCGACTTCGACATCGACTTCTGCCAGGGCAACCGCGACCGCGTCATCGACTACGTCAAGAACAAGTACGGCCTGCCGGCGGTCAGCCAGATCGCTACCTTCGGCACGATGGCCGCCAAGGGTGCGCTGCGCGACATCGGCCGCGTGCTGGGCATGGGCTTCGGCCATGTGGACAGCGTCGCCAAGCTCATCCCGGCGCCGCCCGGCAAGACGGTCACGCTGGCCAAGCTGCCGCCCAACTTCGACCCCGAGAAGGCCAAGATGGTCTACGCGCGCCACGAGTCGCCCGAGATCGAGGAGCGCGAGAAGTCCGACGAGGAAGTGGCCGGCCTGCTGGAGATGGCGGCGCGCGTGGAGGGCACCGTGCGCTCCATCGGCATGCACGCCGGTGGCGTGCTGATCGCGCCGGGCAAGATCACCGACTTCTGCCCGCAGTACCAGCAGCCCGGCTCCACCAGCGCGGTGAGCCAGTACGACAAGGACGACGTGGAGGCCATCGGCCTCGTGAAGTTCGACTTCCTGGGCCTCGCCACGCTGACCATCCTGGAGCTGGCCAAGAACTTCATCGTCGCCCGCCATGCCGATCGCGCCGATTTCGACTGGGCCACGGTGCCGCTGACCGACCGCAAGACCTTCGACCTGTTCGGCAAGGGTCTGTCGGAAAGCATCTTCCAGTTTGAATCGCCGGGCATGCAGCGCCTGCTGAAGGATGCCAAGCCCTCTCGCTTCGAGGACCTGATCGCGCTGGTGTCGCTGTACCGCCCGGGCCCGATGGACCTGATCCCGTCGTTCGTGGCGCGCAAGCACGGCAAGGAGACCATCGAGTACCCGCATCCGCTGCTGGAGCAGGTGCTGGCCGAGACCTATGGCGTGTTCGTCTACCAGGAGCAGGTGATGCAGTCCGCCCAGGTGCTGGGCGGCTACAGCCTCGGCGGCGCCGACATGCTGCGCCGCGCGATGGGCAAGAAGAAGGCCGAGGAAATGGCCATGCACCGTGAGATCTTCCGCAAGGGCGCGGCGGAGAAGGGCATCGACCAGGTGAAGGCCGACGAGGTGTTCGACCTGATGGAGAAGTTCGCGGGCTACGGCTTCAACAAGTCGCACGCGGCCGCGTACGCGCTGCTGAGCTACCACACGGCGTGGCTCAAGGCGCACTACACGGCCGAGTTCTATGCGGCGAACATGACCATCGAAATGGACGACACCGACAAGCTCAAGGTGTTGCTCAACGACGCCAAGCTGTTCGGCATCGACTTCCAGCCGCCCTGCGTGAACAAGGGGCAGTACCGTTTCGAGCCGCTCAGCAACCGCCTTGTGAACTACGGCCTGGGCGCGGTCAAGGGCACCGGCCGCGGCGCCATCGAGGCCATCATCGCGGCCCGCGAGGCGGGCGGGCCCTTCCTGAGCTTCTACGACTTCTGCCTGCGCGTGGACCGCAAGGCCGTCAACAAGCGCGTCGTCGAGGCGCTCATCAAGGCCGGCGCCTTCGACAGCATCAACCCCGAGCGCTCCAAGCTGCTGGCCAGCGTGGCGCGCGGCTACACGCATGCCGAGACGACCGAGGCCAATGCCGACCAGGGCGGCCTGTTCGACTTCGGCGACTCGCACGCGTCCAGCACCGCCGAGCCGGACCTGGTGCACGCCGAGCCGTGGAGCATCAAGGAGCGGTTGTCGCTGGAGAAGACGGCCATCGGCTTCTACCTGTCGGGCCATCTGTTCGACCAGAGCGGCGCCGAGGTGCGGCGCATCGTCAAGCGCCAGATCGCGGATCTGCAGGACAGCCGCGAGCCCACCATGGTGGCTGGCATCGTCAGCGGCATGCGTGTCATCAACGGCCAGCGCGGCCGCGTCGGCATCTTCAAGCTCGACGACAAGAGCGACGCCATCGAGGCCGTGGCCAACGAGGAGCTGCTCAACTCCGCCAAGGAGTTGCTGGTGGAGGACGAGCTCATCATTGCCCAGGGCAAGGTGCAGAACGACCGCTTCTCCGGCGGCCTGCGCATGAACGTGCAGGCGGTCTGGAGCCTGACGGCGGCGCGCGCCAAGTTCGGCCGCCACCTGCTGCTGAACAACGCGGGCGCGGCGGGCCTGATCCACGACCTGGTGCAGCGCTTCCCGCCGCGCGAGGTCGAGACGGAGGAGGGCGGCGTGCGCAAGCAGGGCCTGCCGGTGCGCGTCAGCCTGCGCGCCGAGCCCGAGGGCGACCGCGTCGGTGCGCGCTGGCTGGTGGAGCTGGGCGAGTCCAGCCGCTTCTGGCCGGCCGACGAGGCGCTGGCCAAATTGGGCTCGGCGGCTGAGGTGATCTACGAGCTTGGCTGACGCGTCGCATCGGCGATGATTTCGCCGATGTTGCACGCCGTGCCCACCCTCGTCCCCGGGCCCACCCGCTCGCAGCCGGTCACGGGCCTGATCCTGACCGGTGGTGGCGCCCGTGCCGCCTACCAGGTGGGCGTGCTGGCCGCGATTGCCCAGCTGCGGCGCGATGCGGGCATGACGCAAAGCAATCCCTTCCCCATCATCAGCGGCACGTCGGCCGGCGCCATCAACGCGTCCACGCTGGCCTGCCATGCCGATGACTTCGATGGCGCCGTGGACGGCCTCATGCACCTGTGGCAGGGGCTGCATGTGGAGAGCATCTACCACGCGGACGCCTTCGAGGCCGTCAAGAGCGGCGCGCGCTGGGTGTCCATGCTGAGCCTGGGCTGGGCGATCGCCCGGTGGACGCGCAGCCGCCCGCGCAGCCTGCTGGACAACCAGCCGCTGCGGGAACTGCTGACCCGCTACCTGGACATGGGCCGGCTGGACGCCATGCTCGAAGGCGGCCATCTGCGTGCGCTGGCGCTGACAGGCTCCAGCTACACCTCGGGCCAGCACGTCACCTTCTTCCAGACGCACCACCATGTCGTGCCCTGGCTGCGCGAGCAGCGCATGGCCGTGCAGACCCGGCTGACGCTCGCGCACCTGATGGCCTCGGCCGCCATTCCCTTCATCTTCCCGGCCGAGCCGCTGGATTTCGAGGGCGCGCCTGAGTGGTTCGGCGATGGCTCCATGCGCCAGAACGCGCCGATCTCGCCGGCCGTGCATCTGGGCGCAGACCGCATCCTCGTCATCGGCGCCGGCCGCATGAAGGAACCCGAGGGCCGCCGCACGGCGGCCACGCAGAGCCACCCCAGCATGGCCCACATCGCTGGCCATGCGCTGTCCAACATCTTCCTGGACGCGCTGGCCGTGGACGTGGAGCGGCTGCGCCGCATCAACCGCACGCTGGCGCTGCTGCCGCCCGAGGCGCGCTCGGCCACGGCGCTGCGGCCCATTGAGCTGCTGGTCATTGCGCCCAGCCGGCGGCTGGACGACCTGGCCGGCGAGCACCAGGCCAGTCTGCCCAAGTCCGTGCGCGCCATGCTGCGTGCCATCGGCGTCAGCGGCCGCGGCAAGAGCACCAGCGGTGCGGCGCTGGTGAGCTATCTGCTGTTCGAGCCCAGCTTCATCAACGAGCTGATCAACCTGGGCATGAGCGACACGCTGACCAAGCGGGCCGAGGTGCAGCGCTTCTTCGGCTGGCCGGCGCGTGCGCCGCAGGTGGACCCGGTGCAGCTGCGCCGCAGCCGCTCAGCCGGCTTCGCTGCCGGCTGTTGACCAGGCCTGGCCGGCCACACGCAGGCCGGCCGCCGACAGCCGCCGCGCCGTGCCCGCCTTGACGCCCGGCACGCGCCGCATCAGGTCGTCCCAGTCCGCAAACGGCCGCTTGGCCAGCAGCCGCTGCACCAAGGCCGGGCCCAGGCCGGGCAGGGCCTCGAGTCTCGCGCGCGTCGCGGTGTTGACCTCAACGTCGGCCACGGCCTGGGCCGCGGCCGGTGCCGCGATGCACAGCAGCAGCGCGCGGCGACGCATGGCTCAGGCCTCGCCCGCCTGCGCCCGCACCATCGCCGCATAGGCGCCGTTGAGGGCGATCAGCTCGGCATGCGTGCCGGTCTCCACCAGCTTGCCAGCGCCCATCACGTGGATGGCGTCGGCATCGCGGATGGTGGACAGCCGGTGCGCGATGACGATCAGCGTCTTGCGGCCAGCCCACTGGCCGAGCGCCTGCTGCACGGCCCGCTCGCTCTCGGTGTCCAGTGCCGAGGTGGCCTCGTCGAAGATCCAGATGGGCGCGTCCTTGTACAGCGCCCGCGCAATCGCCAGGCGCTGGCGCTGGCCGCCGGAGAGCTTGCCGCCATTGGCGCCCACGGGCGTCTCCAGCCCTTCCGGCAGCGTCTGCACGAAGTCCCACAGGTGGGCAGCGCGCAGCACCTGCTCCAGCTTGGCGTCGTCGCGTGGCTGGGCGTAGGCGATGTTGGCGGCAACCGAGTCGTCGAACAGCACGATGTCCTGCGACACCACTGCGAACTGGCGGCGCAATGCGGCGCGGCTGAGTGCGCTGATGTCGGCGCCGTCGAGCCGGATGTGGCCACCATCGGGCCGGCCGAAGCCCAGCAGCAGGTGGATGATGGAGCTCTTGCCGGCGCCCGAGGCGCCCACGAGCGCGGTGGTCTTGCCGGCGCCGAAGGCCAGCGTCAGCCCGTCCAGCGCCGGCTGCGCGGCGCCCGGGTAGGTCAGGCGCACCGCGTCCATCGCGATGTCGCCGCGCGCGGGCGCGGGCAGCTCCTGCGTGCCGGTGTCGGCCTCCTTGGGCGCGTCCATCAACTCCAGGCAGCCCTGGGCGATGACGCTGGCGCGCGTCAGAGGCGCGGCCAGGTCGGACAGGTGGCGCAGCTTGGAGATCAGCAGCAGCAGCGCCGCGATGAACTCGGCGAACTGCTGCACGCCGGTTCCTTCGGCCCGCGCCTGCCACAGTGCCGCGCAGATGATGAAGGACAGGCCCACGCTGGCCACCAGCTGCGACATGGGCTGGGCCATGGCCGCGGCGGCCGCCGCCTTGAGGTTGTAGCGGCGCACCTCCTGCGCCGCGTCAACAAAGCGCTGGCGCTCGAACGCCGCCGCGCCGAACTGGCGCACCACGCGCCAGGCGCGGGTGATGTCGTCCACCTTGTTGACCAGCACCAGCTGCGAGTCGTAGGAGCGCGAGGACATCAGCCGGATGCGCCGGTTGACCTTCTTCATCACCAGCGCCAGCAGCGGCGCCACCACCAGCGCCAGCAGCGTGAGCTGCCAGTTCAGGTGGAACAGGTAGCCCACCAGGCCGATGGCCGGCAGGCCGTCGCGCAGCAGCGCCATGCCGACGTCGCCGGTGAGCTGCAGGATCTGCTGCGGGTCGTTGACGACCTTGGTGACGGCCGTGCCCGGCTGCATGCGGGTGTAGACCTGCGCATCCAGCTTCAGCAGCGCCTCCACCAGCGCGGTGCGGAAGTCCAGCACGCTGCGCGTGATGGTCCAGTGGAACAGGTACTGCCCGGCGAAGTTGCACAGCCCGCGCACGACGTACAGACCCACCAGCACCACGGGCACCATCCACAGCGGGAAGGCGTCTTTGGCGAAGCCCTCGCCGAAGGCATAGCCGATGAGCTTGGGCAGCATCAGCTCGGTGCCGGCCACACCCAGGTAGGCCACGATGGTGAGCACCGCGCCCCAGCGGTAAGGGTAGACGTAGCGGCCCAGGCGGCGGCTGACGGGAACGGAGGAGTCTTGGGACATGGGGCGCGATTGTCGTCCGTGTTTCAATCATGCCCCGATGCGCATCGCCCACCTTCTCTTCACCAAGCGCTTCGCTGGCAGCGAGCGCTACGCCATTGAGCTGGCCAACGCGCAGAGCGCGTCGCACGAGGTCTGCTTTCTGTTGGCACAGGCTGCGGCCGAGGACCGGCCGGACGCCTGGGCGCAGCGGCTGGATGCGCGCGTGCAGCAGCACCGGCTGGCCTGGCCGCAGCTGTTCACCGGCCACCGCGTGGCACGCTGGCTGCGGCACTGGCAGCCCGACGTCTGCCATGCCCACCTGAGCCATGCGTGCAAGGCGCTGGCGCGGGTGAGTGCGCCGCCGGTGCGCGTGGCGACGCTGCACATCGCCTACAAGCCGCATCAGCACCAGCACCTGGACGGGCTGATCGCGATCACGCCGCAGCAGCTGGGCCAGATCCCCAGCCGCTTTGGCGGCCGCGTTGCGCAGATCAACAACTGGAGCCAGCCCAGGCCGGCCGACCCCGGCGCCCGCGAGCGGCTGCGCGCGGCCTGGGGCGTGGGGCCGGACGACTGGCTGGTGGGCACGCTGGGCCGTGGCGAGCACAGCAAGGGCTGGGACCTGCTGGTGCAGGCCTTCGAGCGCGCGGCCTTGCCCGGCGCCCGCCTCGTGCTCGTGGGGCAGGGGCCGGACTGGCAGGCCGTGCGGGCGGCGGCGGGAGAGGACATCGTCATGCCGGGCTTCACGAACGAGCCGGCCAATTGCCTGGCCGCGTTCGACCTGTTCGTCAGCGCCGCGCGCAGCGAGCCGTTCGGGCTGGTCTTCCTGGAGGCCATGCATGCAGGCCTGCCCATCCTGGCCACGGCTACGGAGGGGGCGCAGCATCTGCAGGCCAGCTTCGAGCCTTTGCTGCCCTGCGGTGATGCGGTGGCGCTGGCGGCGGCGCTGGCCCGCCTGCATGCGCTGCGGCCGGCGCGCCGGGCGCACCCGGTTGAGCCCTATGCCCTGCCGGCGCGGGTGGCGGAGATCGAGGCCTTCTACCGCGCCTGCGGCGCGCGCTGAGCCCACCACTGCAGGGCGCGCAGCCAGCGGCCGCGGCGCACATAGGCCGCCAGCAGCTGGTCGCGACTCAAGGGGGAGCTGCGTTCGAAGCGCTGTGCATCGGTCGCCAGGCCGTCCAGTGCCGGCCCGCCCAGCTGCAGCCGGCGCCGCCTCGCGCGCAGCAGCGTGCGCGCGCAGAAGTGCGCAATCTCGAAGCGGGTGTCTTCATCCAGCGGCGGCAGTTGTGCGGCGAGGCCGTCGAGCGCGGCCGTCCAGTCGTCCAGCCGCTGCGTGCACAGGGCCGACATCAGGCTGCCGCCGCGCTGGCGGTAGGCCATCCAGACCTCGGGGATGTGGAGGTGGCGTGGCGTGTGCAGGGCCAGGCGCGGGTACAGCGCCAGGTCCTCATAGATGCGGCCGACGGGGAAGCGCAGCGATGCCGGCCAGCAGGCCCGGCGCACGACCTTGCTCCAGGGATGGAACTGCCCGTTGGCGAACAGGCCGCGCAGCCGCAGGTTCACGTCGTCCATGACGACGTGGCGCGGGCCGGCAAAGCTGCTGAGGTGGCGGTGGCGCGGCTTGACGGAGTCGGTGCACGGGCCATCGTCGAAAAGGCGGAAATCCAGCGTCAGCAGGTCGGGCTGGTGCTCGCCGAGCAGGGCTTTCAGCCGCGGGATGACGCCGGGTTCGACGAGGTCATCCGGGTCGATGAACCAGAGGTACTCGCCTCGGGCTTCGTCCAGAAGCCGGTTGCGCGCGGCACTGACGCCGCCGTTGGCCGGCAGGCGGATGACGCGGGCCTGTGGCAGCAACTGCCGCACGACGGCAGCGCAGTCGTCAGGCGAGGCGTCATCCACGCAGATGATCTCCACGCCCTCATCCAGTTGCGGCCGCAGCGACTCGATGCAGGCCGGCAGCCAGGCCTGCACGCGGTACAGCGGCAGCAGCAGGCTGAGCCAGCTCATGCGGTGCGCCGTCGCAGCAGGGCGTCCAGCGCGCTGCCGGGCAGCACGCGGCCGCGCAGCCAGTGCTTCTCGACGATGCGACGGTCGTTGCCGCGCAGCTTCAGCAGCGCTGGTAGCCGGCGCGGGCAAGGCGTCAGCGCAATGCGAACGTAGAGGTGCGTTTTGCGCCAGCCCACTTGGCTCAACCAGGCGAAGGGGCCGTCTTCGGCGCGCATCAGCACCAGGCGGTAGCCGTCGGCATGCTGATCCAGCAGGTCGGCGGTGACGACGTGCATCAGGAGGTAGCGCCGCGACTGCTCATCCAAGCCTTGCAGCACCCGGGTGGCCCGGCCCTGTGCTGCCAGACGGCCCAGCACGGCGTCCGCGCCCTCGTCCAGCGCCTTGTCGAAGGCGTGTGCCAGGGCCTGGGTGAACGGGCATCCAGGGGCGGCGGCCATCAGCCAGTTTTCGACGATGGGCTGGTCCGGGCGCGTGGTGTAGCGGTCGATGTAGAAGCCCACATAGCTCGCCGCGCGCCGTTCGCGCTGCTGATGCAACCAGTCCAGATTGCGGGCCAGCAGCATGGATGCATCCATCCACACGCCGCCGTGACGGGCCAGCAGTTGGATGCGCAGCCAATCGGCCTGGCGATAGGCGGGCAGGGTGTCGAAGTCGGCGCGCAGCGCGGGCAGCCAGTTCAGCGCGCTGTCGCGGTCGAGCAGGCGGATCTCGTGGTCCGGTGCGCAGCGTCGCCAGTTCTCCAGGCAGGCCTGGATGAAGTCCGGCGGCGGTGAGGCGTGCCAGTAGGTCCAGATGACCTTGGGAATGGGTGCGTCATGCCGGGCGTTGCCAACCGTCGTTTCGTGCGTGCGCTCGGGCACGCGGGCGCGCAGCACCGTCCACACCTCGCGCAGAAACAGCAGTGTGACGAGGACCAGCAGTCCCTTGAGGATCAGGACGACGACCGTCATGCGTCAGTCATTCGCGCCAATGGTCTGCAATCCAGCGCGCCGGCCGCGCATGGCGCCAATTGCCGTTGCTGCGGCCCGCCAGCGCATCGGGTGGGTTCATGACGCCGTGGAAGATGAGGATGCGGGCGCCTTGCGGGATGAACGGGTCGCGCCAGTAGCTGGTGGGCCAGGCCGGAATGCAGTGGTACTTGTAGCTGGCGCACCAACTCGCGTCCCAGTACTTCAGCTGGCCCTGGCGGTGCAACACGGCGGACAGAAAGGCCTGCTCGTTGCGGAACTCGGCCTTGGCCTTGGCCTGGTCGGCGACGAACTCGGTCAGCACGTCCTGGTGTGCGCCCAACTCCCAGCGGTAGACCGATGAGTTGCCGGTGATGCGCCAGGGGCGCTTCCAGTCGTGAATGACGAGGAACGCGCCTGGGACCTCGAAGAACGGCGTGATGTCATCGACGATGACGACGTCCAGGTCCAGGAACAGCGCCGTGCCGCGCAGACCGTAGTCGTTGACGAGCACCGGGCTGAAGGTGGTGAGCTTCTTCCAGCCGCGCTCCGGCTCGCCATTGGGAAGCGTGAGCTCGGGGATGGGGAAGCAGGTCACCTCGGCGCGGATGCCCTCGGTGCGATCGGTCAGGCAGACGAAGTGGAAATCGTCACGCAGGTGACGGCGCACCATTGCATAGAGGCGGTTGACGTATTCGGGGCCGTACTTGGTGCCCCATTTCATGCAGACGATATGGCGCATCGGATTACAGCTCTTCCACGTGCCGGGGAGGGTAGGTGTCCCAGTTCAGGCAACCAGGGCATTGCCAGAAGTAATGGGCGGCCTCGAAGCCGCAGGCGGCGCAGCGGTAGCGCAGCAAGGGCTTGGCAGCCTTCTCCAGCGTCTGTACCAGTGGGCCTGCTTCGTCGGCGGGCAGCGCGGCGGCGTTGAGCTTGAGCAGGTCTGTCGCAGCGGACAGCGCCGGCTGCTCGCGCAGGTGGGCCGCCAGGCGCTCGCGTTGTGGGCCGGGTTCCAGCGTGGCCAGCGCGCGCAGCAGGTGCATGCTGGGTGCGCGCTGATATTGCTCGGTCAGCAGCGCGACAGCGCGCTCGGGCTGCCCCAGCGCCTTGGCGGCAGCTGCGCAGTCGGCCGCGACGAGGTTGAAGGCCGGCGGGTTCGCTGCGAGCAGCGTCGTGAAGGCTGCCATCGCGGTCTCGGGCTGGCCGGCCTTCAGGGCCATCTGGCCCTGCAGTACATAGGCACGTGCGGCCTCGGGCGCGCGGCGCTGCGCCTGATCGAGCAGCTCGGGCGCGAGGTCGGCATGGCCTTGCGCTTGGGCAACGAGGGCCTGCTCGCACAGGTAGTGCGCAATGCGGCCCGAGAACGAGCCGGTGCCGGCAGCTTCCAGCTCGGCGGCCACCTCGGCCGCCTTGGCCCAGTCGCGCGAGCGCTCGTACAGCGACAGCAGCGCCAGCCGCGCCTCGCGCTCGAACGCCGTGCCACGCAGCGCGGCATAGGCGGCCTCGGCGCGGTCGAACAGGCCGGCCTTGAAGAAATCCTGCGCCAGCTCGTGCTGGGCGCGGTCGCGGTCGGCCTTGGCGATGTCGCCGCGCCGGATCAGGTGCTCATGCACGCGCACGGCGCGCTCGGTCTCGCCACGACGGCGGAACAGGCTGCCGAGCGCGAAGTGCAGCTCGGACGTGTCCGGGTCGTTTTGGACGGCCTCGATGAAGGCGTCGATGGCCTTGTCCTGCTGCTCATTGAGCAGCAGGTTCAGCCCCTTGAAGTAGGCCTTGGGCGATTCGCGCTGCTCGAGCTTCCACTGCTTGGAGTCCAGTTTGGAGGCCAGCCAGCCAAGGACGAAGACGACGGGCAGGACGAACAGCAGCCAGCGTGGATCAAACTCCATCTTGGTGGGCGGCGTAAGGAACAGCAGGCGCCTCGGGCGCGGGAGTGGCAGCGGGCTCGGCGCGCTGGGCCGCACGGCGGTGGCGCCACCAGGCCGGCACCATGGCCAGCACGCCAAACGCCGCGCCGGCCGCGAAGGCGACGAGCACGATGATCACCTGGGGAGCGCGCCATTCATGGCCGAAGAACCAGCGCACGACAGCGTCGTGGCCGTTGTTCAGCGCGAACGCGAACAGCGTGAAGAAGACGAGGGCTCGCAGGAGCCAGACGAGGGTGCGCATGGCCCCGGATTCTGGCTCAGGCGTCCGTGACGGGGAGGTGCTTGTCGACCGCTTCGCGCAGCGCCTTGCCGGGCTTGAAGTGCGGCGCCAGCTTCTCGGGGATCATGACCTGCTCGCCGCTGCGCGGGTTGCGGCCCACGCGGGGCGGGCGACGGCTGATGGAGAAGCTGCCGAAGCCCCGGATCTCGATGCGGTGCCCCCGGGCCAGCGCGTCGCTCATGGCGTCCAGGATGGTCTTGACCGCGAACTCGGTGTCCCGCTGGGTCAGTTGGCCAAATCGTTCGGCGAGCACGGCGACGAGGTCAGAGCGGGTCATGGCAGGGATTTGCAGGGATCAGAATTGAAACAGGCTCGCTGGCGAGGCCGGCGAGCCTGTGGGGAGCATACCCGGCCTGCATGCAGGCCGGGCGGTCGACCGAGAGCTTAGTTGCCCTGGTTGTCCAGCTTGGCGCGCAGCAGGGCGCCCAGGCTGGTCGTGCCGGCGTTCTCGCGCTCGTTCGTGGAGGCCAGGCGCTGCATGGCTTCCTGCTGGTCGGCGTTGTCCTTGGCCTTGATCGACAGCTGGATGTTGCGGGTCTTGCGATCCACGTTGACGATCACGGCGGTGACTTCGTCGCCTTCCTTCAGCACGTTGCGGGCGTCTTCCACGCGGTCGCGGGAGATTTCCGAAGCGCGCAGGTAGGCCATCACGCCGTCAGCCAGTTCGACTTCAGCACCGCGCGGGTCCACGGTCTTGACCTTGCCGGTCACCGAAGCGCCACGGTCGTTGATCGTGGTGAAGGCGGTGAAGGGGTCGCTGTCCAGCTGCTTGATGCCCAGCGAGATGCGCTCGCGCTCGACGTCCACGGCCAGCACGACGGCTTCGACTTCCTGGCCCTTCTTGAAGTTGCGCACGGCGGTTTCGCCGGCTTCGTCCCAAGACAGGTCGGACAGGTGCACCAGACCGTCGATGCCCTGGGCCAGGCCCACGAACACGCCGAAGTCGGTGATGGACTTGACCGGGCCCTTGACCTTGTCGCCGCGCTTGACGTTCTCGGCGAACTCTTCCCACGGGTTGGCCTTGCACTGCTTCATGCCCAGGCTGATGCGGCGCTTGTCTTCGTCGATTTCCAGAACCATGACTTCGACTTCGTCGCCCAGCGTGACCAGCTTGCTGGGGGCGATGTTCTTGTTGGTCCAGTCCATTTCGGAGACGTGCACCAGGCCTTCGATGCCCGGCTCGATCTCGACGAACGCACCGTAGTCGGCGATGTTCGTGACCTTGCCGAACAGGCGGGTGCTGGTCGGGTAGCGGCGGGCCACGCCGAACCACGGGTCGTCGCCCAGCTGCTTGATGCCCAGCGAGACGCGGTTCTTCTCGGCGTCGAACTTCAGGACCTTGGCCGTCAGTTCCTGGCCAACCGTCACCACTTCGCTCGGGTGACGGACACGGCGCCAGGCCATGTCGGTGATGTGCAGCAGGCCGTCGATGCCGCCCAGGTCGACGAACGCACCGTATTCGGTGATGTTCTTGACCACGCCATTGACGATGGCGCCTTCGGACAGCGTCTCGAGCAGCTTGGCGCGCTCTTCACCCATCGAAGCCTCGACCACGGCGCGACGCGACAGCACAACGTTGTTGCGCTTGCGGTCGAGCTTGATGACCTTGAATTCCATGGTCTTGCCCTCGAACGGGCTCATGTCCTTCACCGGGCGGGTGTCCAGCAGCGAGCCGGGCAGGAAGGCGCGGATGCCGTTGACCAGGACGGTCAGGCCGCCCTTGACCTTGCCGGAGACGGTGCCGGTCACGAAGTCGCCCGACTCCAGGGCCGTTTCCAGGCTCAGCCACGAGGCCAGGCGCTTGGCCTTGTCGCGCGACAGGATGGTGTCGCCGTAGCCGTTTTCGATGGCGTCGATGGCGACGGAGACGAAGTCGCCGACCTGGACTTCCAGTTCGCCCTGGTCGTTCTTGAACTCGTCGATGGGCACATACGCTTCGGACTTGAGGCCGGCGTTGACGACGACGAAGTTGTGTTCGACACGAACGACTTCGGCCGAGATCACTTCACCGGCGCGCATGTCGGAGCGCTGCAGCGACTCCTCGAACATCGCGGCAAAGGATTCCATGCCGAAAGAGGCGGTTTGGGTTTGGGACATGTTGGTTGATCCTGATGCGCCGTGGAACGGCGCGCGTTGCAGGCAAGCCTGCGGGGTTAGGTTGTTGACATCACCGGCCACGAGTTCCTTGCGTTGCTCATAACAAGCGGGCGGGCGCCCGATGCTGGCCGGCGGGCCGCGGCCCTTCTGCGGTTCAGTTCAGAAGGGCCTGCGCTGCTGCCACCAAGCCAGCATCTGGTCCACCGAGGCTTCGATGGTCAGCGCCGAGTTGTCCAGCAGTTGCGCGTCCTGCGCGGGCTCCAGCGGCGAGGTCGACCGGTTTTTGTCCCGTTCGTCCCGCGCCTCCAAATCCGCGCGCAAGCCCTCGATATTAGCCGAAATTCCCTTGGAAATCAATTGCTTATACCGGCGCTCGGCGCGCGTGGCGGCGCTGGCGGTCAGGAAGACCTTGAGCGCAGCGTCCGGGAAGATGGCGGTGCCCATGTCGCGGCCGTCGGCGACGAGGCCAGGCAGGCGGCGGAAGTCCAGCTGCAGCTGGTGCAGCGCACGTCTCACCTGCGGGTGCACGGCCACCTGCGACGCCAGCAGGCCGGTGGCCTCGGCGCGCAGCCGGGCGCTGACGTCTTCCTGGCCCAGGAAAACTTGGCCGTCGGCGAAGCGCAGCTGCAGCGTCGGCACGATGGCGGCGACCGCGTCACCGTCGTCCAGGTCCAGCCCCGCACGGCGCGCGGCGAGGCCGGTCACGCGATACAGCGCGCCGGAATCCAGCACGTTGAAGCCCAGCAGCTTGGCCGTTTCGTCAGCCAGCGTGCCCTTGCCGGAGGCGGTGGGGCCGTCGATGGTGATGACGGGCACGTCAGCAACATCGACGCTGACGACACCGAACAGCGTCTCGAAGTAGTCCGGGAAGGTCTTGGCGACGCAATGCGGCTCCAGGATGCGGACGGGCTTGGCGGCAGTCGTGACCAGGCCGTTGAACGCGGCCAGCGAGAAGCACATCGCGACACGGTGGTCGTCGTAGGTGTGAATGACTGCGGCCTGCCAGCGTTGCAGCGGCTGCACGCGGATCCAGTCCGGGCCTTCGTCCACCGTCGCGCCCAGCTTGCGCAGCTCCGTCGCCATCGCGGCGATGCGGTCGGTTTCCTTCACGCGCCAGCTGGCGATGTTGGTCAGCGTCGTCGGGCCGTCGGCGTACAGCGCCATGACGGTCAGCGTCATCGCCGCGTCGGGGATGTGGTTGCAGTCCAGCGTCAGGCCCTTGAGCGGCCAGGCGCCGCGCTTGACCTCCAGCCAGTTCGGGCCGGCCTTGACCTCGGCGCCCATCGCGGCAGCGGCCTCGATGAAGCGCACGTCGCCCTGCAGCGATTCGCTGCCGACGCCCTCGATGCGGATGGGCACGTCGGTGGCGGCAATGGCGCCCAGGCCGACGAAGTAAGACGCCGAGGACGCATCGCCTTCGACGAACACCTCGCCTGGCGACACGTAGCGGCTGCCGGCCGGGATGACGAACGCGGCCCAGCCTTCGCGCCGCACTTGAATGCCGAAGCGCGCCAGCAGTGCCAGCGTGATCTCGATGTAGGGCTTGGAGATCAGCTCGCCGATGACCTCGATGCGGATGTCGCGTTCGGCCACCAGCGGCAGCGCCAGCAGCAGCGCCGTCAGGAACTGGCTGGACACGTCGCCACGCACGCGCACCGGCGTGTCCAGCGCCAGCGTGGACGGGCCGCGCAGCCGCAGCGGTGGGTAGCCGGCGTTGCCGAGATCGTCGATCTCGCAGCCCAGGCCGCGCAGCGCGTCGACGAGGTCGCCGATGGGGCGTTCGTGCATGCGCGGCACGCCCGACACCTCAAAACTGCCGCCTTGCGTGGCGGCCAGCAGCGACAGCGCCGCCGTCAGCGGGCGCATGGCCGTGCCGGCGTTGCCGAGGAAAAGCTTGGCCTCCTTGGCGCGCAGCTGACCCCCCAGGCCGTCGATGACGACATCGCCGCCCTCGCGCCAGACGGCGCAGCCCAGCGTGCGCAGAGACTCCAGCATGACGGCGGTGTCGTCAGACGCGAGCAGGTCGCGCACGACGGTCCTGCCCTCACTGAGCGCAGCCAGCAGCAGCACGCGGTTGGAAATGCTCTTGGAGCCGGGCAGGCGCACCGTGCCCGCGGCACCGCGCAGCGGCGGCAGGTCGAGGAAGGGGATCTTGAACATCACTTAGCCGTCGTGCGGCCGGGAGGGACAGCGGGAGAGGACAGGTTCCAGGCCGCACGGCCTTCCGCGATCGGGCGCAGCGCGGCCTCAAGCGCGGCGGCGTCGCCGGCTTCGATGAGGGCCTCGAGCTGGTCCAGCATCGTGCGGAAGCGCTTGGACTGCGCCAGCACCTCGTGCTTGTTGGCCAGCAGGATGTCGCGCCAGACGCCAGGCTCGCCGGCGGCGATGCGTGTGAAGTCGCGGAAGCCTGGGCCGGCGAGGCTCAGGTAGTCGCGCGCGGCGGGCTGCTCGGCGATGGCCTGGAAGTAGGCGAAGGCCAGCAGGTGGGGCAGGTGGCTGACGGCGGCGAATGCGGCGTCATGGTTGTGTGGCCGCATCTTCAGCACCGTGCATCCGAGCGCCGACCACACGTCGGTGGCCTTTTGCACCAACTGCGGATTGGTGAAGGGCTGCGGCGTCAGGATGACCTGGCGACCTTCGTACAGCGTGCCTTCGGCGTGCTGAACGCCGCCCGACTCCTTGCCGGCGATGGGGTGGCAGGGCACGAAGCTGGTGGCACGTTCGCCCAGCGCGCGCCGCGCGGCTTCGATGACGTCGCATTTCGTCGAGCCGACGTCCATGAACAGCACGCCCGGGTTCACGAGGTGACGGATGGCCTTCAGCGTGGCCTCGGTGGCGGACACCGGCACCGCGATCAGCACGATGTCCGACCCCGACACGGCCAGCAGGGCCGACTCGGCGGCCACGTCGATGACGCCCATTCGCTTGGCCTGCTCGGTGGTGGATGGCGATTTGCTGTAGCCGATGACGCGCTTGACGAGGCCAGCCTTCTTCATCGCCAGCGCAAAGCTGCCGCCCATCAGGCCGCATCCGATCACGCCGAGCTGATTGAACATGGTCAGTTCTTCACCGGGTAGGCGCCCAACATCTTGAAGAAGGCGCAGTTCTCGCGCAGTTCCGCCAGCGCGGCCGCGACGTTGGGCTGGCTGGGGTGGCCGTCCAGGTCGATGTAGAAGTAGTAGTCCCACTGGCCCGTGCGGGCCGGGCGCGACTCCAGGCGGGTCATGGACACGCCGTGCGTCTTCAGCGGCACCAGCAGGTCATGCATCGCGCCCGGTCGGTTGGGCACGGAGACCACCAGGCTGGTGCAGTCGCGGCCGGTGGCCGGTGGCGTCGCCATGGTCTGCGGCAGGCAGATGACGGCGAACCGCGTGCGGTTGTAGGCCTCGTCCTGGATGGCGTGGGCTGTGATGTGCAGGCCGAACAGCGTGGATGCACGCTCGCTGCCCAGCGCGGCCCAAGCCGGATTGGTGGCGGCCAGCCGCGAGCCCTCGGCATTGCTGGACACCGCACGGCGCTCGACGTCGGGCAGGTGCTTGTTCAGCCAGTTCTGGCATTGGGCCAGCGCCTGCGGGTGCGCCAGCACGGCCTCGATGCCGTGCATGGACGGCTCCTTGCGCATCAGGTTGTGGCGGATCAGCAGGCTGACCTCGCCGACGACGTGGCAGGGCGTGTGCAGGAAGAGGTCCAGCGAGCGCGTGACGACGCCCTCGGTCATGTTCTCGACGCCGACGACGCCGAACTGTGCGCTGCCCGACGCCGTCGCGTGGAAGACCTCGTCGAAGTTGGCGCAGTAGGTCATGTCGGCGGCGCCGCCGAAATATTCGATGGCGGCCTGCTCGCAGAAGGTGCCGACGGGGCCCAGCACGGCGACCCGTTGTGGCGACTCCAGCGCCAGGCAGGCGGACATGATCTCGCGCCAGATGGCCGACACGTGCTCCGCCTTGAGCGGGCCGGGGTTGGCGGCGCGAATCTTGTCGATGACCTGTGCGACGCGGTCGGGGCGGAAGAACGGCGTGCCTTCGGCGCGCTTGATCTCGCCCACCTGCTCGGCGACGCGGGCGCGCTGATTCAGCAGCGCGAGTAGTTGCTTGTCGAGACCGTCGATCTGGTCGCGCAGCGCCAGCAGGGCCTGGGAGGCAACGGGTTCAACCATGGCGGGCCTCGAAGTCCTTCATGAAGCCGACCAGCGCCTGCACGCCTTCCAGCGGCATCGCGTTGTAGAGCGAGGCACGCATGCCGCCCACCGACTTGTGGCCCTTGAGTTGCAGCAGGCCGGCCGCCTTGGCTTCGGCAAGGAAGGCCTCGTTGAGCTTGTCGTCCTTCAGAAAGAAGGGCACGTTCATGCGCGAACGGCAGCTGGCGTCGACACGGTTTTCATAGAAGCCGGACGCATCCAGCGCGCCGTAGAGCAGAGCGGCCTTGTCGATGTTGCGCTGCTCGATGGCGGCCAGGCCCTGCTTGCCGCCGTACTCCAGCCCCTTGATCCACTGGAACACCAAGCCGGCGACGTAGATCGCGAAGGTCGGTGGCGTGTTGAACATGGACTGGTTGGCCGCGACGGTTTCGTAATTGAAGGCCGATGGGCAGATATCCAGCGCGCGGCCCAGCAGGTCATCGCGCACGAACACCAGCGTCAAGCCGGCCGGCCCGATGTTCTTCTGCGCACCGCCGAACGCCAGGCCGACGCGGCGCCAGTCGATGGGGCGCGACAGCACATGCGACGACACGTCCGCCACCAGCGGCACGCCGTTCGGCAGCTCCGGCATTGCGTGGAACTCGACGCCGTCAATCGTCTCGTTGGTGCAGACGTGCACGTAGGCTGCGTCGTCACGCAGCGCCCAGTCGGTCGGGATCTTGTGGCCGCTGCCGATGTCGGCGGCGATCTGTACGTCCGCATAGCGGCGCGCTTCGGCCGCGCTCTTGCGCGACCACGACCCGGTGACGACGACATCCACCTTGCCGCCGCGGCTGAGGTTCAGCGGCACGATGGCGTTCTCGCCGAGGCCGCCGCCCTGCATGAACAGCACACGGAAGTTGGCTGGCACCGCGAGCAGTTCGCGCAGATCGCGCTCGGCGGCTTCGAGGATGCTGCCGAACTCCTTGCCGCGGTGGCTCATCTCCATGACGCTCATGCCGCTGCCGTGCCAATCCAGCATCTCGGCGGCCACCCGGTGCAGCACCGGTTCAGGCAGCACCGCAGGGCCGGCGGAGAAATTGAACGGTCGCGCTGAGGTCATTGATGAGCAGGTTTACGGCTTCTTCGGTGCGGATGCAGGCGGCTTGGCGGGCGCGGCCGGCGGCTGCAAGCCCAGTTGCTTGGCGAGGTTGCCCTGCAGCGTCTTGAGGCGGCCCTCCAGTGTCGGCCCGGCTTCGGTCATGACCTTTTGCGCAATGGCTTTTTGAAGCTCCATGCTGGCCATGCCGAACTTCTGGCTGACCGGTGATTCTGCCCAGGCCAGGATCTGCTTCAGTTCGTCCTCGTTGAAGCGTTCGTCCAGCAGCGCCGAAGCCGTGTTGGGCACGGCCTTGACGATCTTGTCCTTCAGGTAGGGCACGTTCTCTTCGACGAACTTCTTCAGCTCGGCATCCATGGCCTTGGCCGTGGCTTCGCGCTTCTCAGCCGGCACCTGCTGCAGCGCGGCGCGGCCGGCCTGCATCAGTTGCGGCAGCGGCCCCTGCACGAGGTTGGCGGCCAAGCCGTCTGCCAGCCCCTGCTGCTGCAGTGCGACGATCTTGTCGATGAGCGCCTTCTTGGACGCGGAAGGTTGAGCCAGCGCGGAGCCGGCGGCCAGGGCGAGTGCCAGGGCCAGGCCCAGCTTGCGAGAAGTCATGTCAGTCAGTCCTTGGGGGTGTCCGGGGCTTCGGTCGTATCGGCGCCTTCGCTGCCTTCAGCGGCGGCGTCGGCTTCATTGGCGTCGTTCTCGACGATGCGCTGCAGGCCCGACAGCTTGGCGCCGTCGTCCAGTGCAATCAGCGTCACGCCTTGCGTGGCGCGGCCCAGTTCGCGGATCTCGGCGACGCGGGTGCGCACCAGCACGCCCTTGTCGGTGATCAGCATGATTTCGTCTTCCGGACGCACCAGCGTCGCGGCCACCACCCGGCCGTTGCGCTCGCTTTGCTGGATGGCGATCATGCCCTTGGTGCCGCGGCCGTGGCGGGTGTACTCGACGATGCTCGTGCGCTTGCCGTAGCCGTTTTCGGTGGCGGTCAGCACGCTTTGCGATTCGTCCTCGGCCACCAGCATGGCGATCAGGCGCTGGTCGGGTTCGAGCATCATGCCGCGCACGCCGCGGGCGGTGCGGCCCATCGGGCGCACATCGTCTTCGTCGAAGCGCACCGCCTTGCCACCGTCGCTGAACAGCATCACGTCGTGGTGGCCATCGGTCAGTGCCGCGCCGATCAGGTGGTCGCCCTCGTCCAGGTCGACGGCGATGATGCCGGCCTTGCGCGGATTGCTGAAGTCCTTCAGCGAGGTCTTCTTGACCGTGCCCATGGCGGTGGCCATGAAGATGAAGTGATCTTCAGGGAAGCTGCGGAACTCGCCCGTCAGCGGCAGCACGACGGTGATCTTCTCGCCCTGCTGCAGCGGGAACATGTTGACGATGGGCTTGCCACGAGAGTTGCGCGAGCCCTGCGGCACTTCCCACACCTTGAGCCAGTAGACGCGGCCGCGGTCGGAGAAGCACAGGATCCAGTCGTGCGTGTTGGCGATGAAGAGCTGGTCGATCCAGTCGTCATCCTTCGTCGCCGTGGCCTGCTTGCCGCGCCCGCCGCGGCGTTGTGAGCGGTATTCGCTCAGGGCTTGGCTCTTGATGTAGCCGGTATGCGAAAGTGTCACGACCATGTCCGTGGGCGTGATCAGGTCCTCGGTGCCGAGCTCCTGCGCGTTGTGCTCGATGACCGAGCGGCGAGCGCCCAGCTTGGTCTGGCCGAATTCGGTCTTCAGCTGGGTCAGCTCGTCGCCGATGATGGTCGTCACGCGCGAGGGCGTGGCCAGGATGTCGAGCAGGTCGGCGATCTCGGCCATCACGTCCTTGTACTCGCCGACGATCTTGTCCTGCTCCAGGCCCGTCAGGCGTTGCAGGCGCATCTGCAGGATTTCGCCGGCCTGCGCTTCGGACAGGCGGTACAAGCCGTCCGCCTGCATGCCGAACTCAGGTTCCAGGCCTTCCGGGCGGTAGGCGGCGCTGCCGCCTTCGGCGCGCGACAGCATTTCGCGCACCAGCGACGAGTCCCAGCTCTTGCTCATCAGGGCCGCCTTGGCAACCGGCGGCGTCGGCGAGGTCTTGATGGTCTCGATGAACTCGTCGATGTTGGCCAGCGCGACGGCCAGGCCCTCCAGCACGTGGCCCCGTTCGCGTGCCTTGCGCAGTTCGAAGATCGTGCGACGGGTCACCACCTCCCGGCGGTGCTCCAGGAACACGACGATCATGTCCCGCAGATTGCAAAGTTTGGGCTGGCCGTCCACGAGGGCGACCATGTTCATGCCGAAGCTGTCCTGCAGCTGCGTCTGCTTGTAGAGGTTGTTCAGCACCACCTCGGGCACTTCACCGCGCTTGAGCTCGATGACGACGCGCATGCCTGACTTGTCGGACTCGTCCTGGATGTGGCTGATGCCCTCGATCTTCTTCTCGTGCACCAGCTCGGCGATGCGCTCCAGCAGGCTCTTTTTGTTGACCTGGTAGGGGATCTCATCAACGATGATCGCCTGCCGGTTGCCCTTGTCGATGTCCTCGAAGTGCACCTTGGCGCGCATTACCACGCGGCCGCGGCCCGTGCGGTAGCCGTCGCGCACGCCAGCCAGGCCGTAGATGATGCCGGCGGTGGGGAAGTCGGGCGCCGGAATGATCTCCATCAGTTCATCCACCGTGCAGTCCGGCTTGCGCAGTGCAAACAGGCAGGCGTCGACGACCTCGTTCAGGTTGTGCGGCGGAATATTTGTCGCCATACCCACGGCAATACCGGCGGAGCCGTTCACCAGCAGATTTGGCAAACGCGTCGGCAGGACGAGTGGTTCCTTATGGCTGCCGTCGTAATTGGGTCCGAAATCGACAGTTTCCTTGTCGATGTCGGCCAGCATTTCGTGGGCGATTTTGTCGAGGCGGATTTCGGTGTATCGCATCGCCGCGGCGTTATCGCCGTCGATGGAACCGAAGTTGCCCTGACCGTCGATCAGCATGTGCCGCAGGCTGAACGGCTGCGCCATGCGGACGATGGTGTCGTAAATCGCCGAGTCGCCGTGCGGGTGATATTTACCCATGGTCTCACCGACCGCCTGTGCCGACTTGCGGTACTTGGCGTTGTAGGTGTTGCCCATCTCGTTCATCGCGTACAGCACGCGACGGTGCACCGGCTTCAGGCCGTCTCGTGCATCCGGCAGAGCCCGCCCCACAATCACGCTCATCGCGTAATCGAGGTAGGAGCGACGCATCTCCTCCTCAAGGCTGATCGGCAGGGTTTCCTTGGCGAACTGGGTCATGCGCGGCGTGGCGCGCGCCCAGGTGGGCGCGGCGTCATGGAAGGTAGGTGAAAGCTGGGGATTCTAATGGCGCGCCACCCTGTAGCAGCAGCGCAACATCGTCACCGTGCCCATGAACGTAGGCCGCCACAATGCATCGGTCTCGGTGCCCACATGGCACAATCGTCGAGTCCCTAGGAGAAACCCTAGAGTTTTTCCTGAGGTTAGAGGTTCGAGTACTGACTCTCGCAGGGCAACTGCGGCATTCCTTGAGAGGAGAATCATGAAGAAATTGAATCGCGTGGCGTCGCTGTTTGCGGTGGCTGCGGTCGCTGTTGCTGCATCGGGCGCATCGGCACAGACCATCGACAACTGGCGCGCGACCGACGGCACCGTTTGGAAGAACGGCACCAACGAATACTGCTGGCGCGACGGCTTCTGGACGCCCGCTACGGCCGCCAAGGGCTGCGACGGCGAAATCAAGCCTGCGGTCAAGCCGCCCGCACCGCCCGCACCGCCCGCGCAGCCGCCGGTTGCCCCGCCCGCTCCTCCGAAGCCGGTGCCCCCGCCGCCCCCGGCGCCCGTGAGCGAGAAGGTGACGTTCGCCGCTGACGCGTTCTTCGATTTCGACAAGGCAACGCTCAAGGCCGACGCAACCGCCAAGCTGGATGATCTGGTCAGTAAGACCAAGGGCATCAACCTGGAAGTCATCATCGCCGTGGGTCACACCGACTCCGTCGGCAGCGATGAATACAACCAGAAGCTGTCCATCCGTCGCTCGGAAGCCGTCAAGGCCTACCTGGTGAGCAAGGGTGTTGAGCCGAACCGCGTTTACACCGAAGGCAAGGGCGAGAAGCAGCCCGTGGCGGACAACAAGAGCGCCGACGGCCGCGCCAAGAACCGCCGCACCGAGATCGAAGTCGTCGGTACGCGCAACAAGTAAGCTCAGCGCCTTCGGGCGCTTTGCACAAAGCCCCGCACGGCCCGCCCGTCGGGGCTTTTTCATTTCCAGATCCTGTCATGACGATCAACGCCGACCCTCAAGAGCTCGCCAAGTTCGGCGAGTTGGCCCATCACTGGTGGGACCCCGAGAGCGACTTCAAGCCGCTGCATCAGATCAACCCGCTGCGCTTGGGCTGGATCCAGGCGCTGTGCCCGCTCGCCGGCAAGCGTGTCGTGGACGTGGGTTGCGGCGGTGGCATCCTCAGCGATTCCATGGCGCGGGCGGGCGCCCAGGTGCTGGGCATCGACCTGTCGACCAAGCCGCTGCGTGTGGCCGAGTTGCACGCGATGGAAGCTGGCACCGAGGGGGTGGAGTACCGCGAGATCGCCGTCGAGGCGCTGGCGGCCGAGCAGCCCGGAGGCTTTGATGTCGTGACTTGCATGGAGATGCTGGAGCATGTTCCCGATCCGGCCTCGGTGGTGCGCGCCTGTGCCGCACTGGTGAAGCCGGGCGGCTGGGTGTTTCTATCCACGCTGAACCGCAACGCCAAGGCGTTTCTTCTGGCCATCGTCGGCGCGGAGTACGTATTGAACATGCTGCCCCGGGGCACGCATGAGTACGCCCGCTTCCTGAAGCCGTCGGAGCTGGCGCAGTTCTGCCGTGATGCCGGCCTGGAACTGCAAGCCGCCCGTGGGCTGACGTACAACCCTTTGACGCAGCGTTATGCGCTGGGTGCAGACGCCGGCGTCAACTACTTGGTGGCCTGCCGGCGCCCGGTGTGATGTCGCTTGCGCCGTGCTGGGCGCATGTGCGATGCGTGTTGTTCGACCTGGACGGCACGCTAGTCGACAGTGCGCCAGATCTCGGGCGTGCCGCCAATGCCATGCGTCAGGCGCGCGGTCTTCCACCCCTGCCATTGGCGCAGTTCCGACCTCACGGCGGTTCTGGCGCGCGCGGCATGTTGCGTGAGGCCTTTGACATCGCGCCCGGTCATCCCGCGTACGAGGACTTCAAGCGTGAGTTCCTCGATTGCTACGAGGGCTTGATGTATGACACCACGCAGGCGTTCCCGGGCGTTGCTGCGGTGCTGCATGGACTTGGTGTCGCGGGCTTGGCGTGGGGCATCGTGACGAACAAGGCCGAGCGCTTTGCGCTGCCGCTGACGACCGCGCTGCAATTGGGCGCGACGGTCGTTGTCGGTGGCGACACCACCCCGCATACCAAGCCGCATCCTGCGCCACTGCTGGAGGCCGCGCGGCGCCTGGGTGTGGCGGTGACAGACTGCCTTTACGTCGGTGACGACGAACGTGACGTGATGGCGGGCCGCGCTGCGGGCATGGCTACGGCGGTGGCCGCGTGGGGCTATCTGGGGCCGCAGGCTCGCTACAGCGATTGGGGCGCCGACGCGGCATTGAATTCGCCAGGCGACCTCTTGAAGCTGCTCGGTCTGGCCTAAACTACTCAGTCCTGGGGCCGACCTGGTTTCGACGTGGGTGCGGATCCGGAGTAGGGCATGCCGAGCACCAGTCCGCTCGTAAAACCACTGGAAACAAAGTAACTGCAAACGACTCTACGTTCGCACTCGCCGCTTAATTGCGGTTGAGCTTCTCAACGGCAGGCCGATGGGCCGGGCTGCGTTCCGCAAGGGGCAAGGCTGAGAAGTCACTCACATCGGCTGGCGTCTGACCGGGTCACTCGGTCAGGCGTGAGATTCAGTGACTGGCGGGAAAGCTAGCGTGCCACTGCGCGAGTTGACCGTGAGATTCAAACCAGCCGGCTAAGCATGTAGATCTGCCCGGTGATGGCTTGCGGACGGGGGTTCAATTCCCCCCGGCTCCACCATCCAAAAGCAAAGGCCCGTGTCGGTGACACGGGCCTTTTTCATCTCGGTGAGCTTGGGCCGCTTGAGCCGTTGACGCTGGGCTCAGTTGAATCCGTGCCCACGGATCAGTCCGACGGCCAGGCCTTCGATGCTGAAGTGCTCGTCCTCGTTGACGACAATTGGCTGGAAATCAGCGTTCTCGGGCAGGAGTTCGATGCCCGCAGGCCCACGCTTGAAGCGTTTCACGGTCACTTCTTCGCCGACGCGTGCGACGACGATCTGGCCATTGCGGGCCTCCTTGGCCGATTGCACCGCCAGCAGATCGCCATCGAGGATGCCGATGTCGCGCATGCTCATGCCCTTGACCTTGAGCAGGTAGTCCGGTTGCTTGGCGAACAGGCTGGGTTCGACGGTGTAGGTCTGCTCGACGTGTTCTTGCGCCAGGATGGGGGCGCCGGCGGCGACGCGGCCGATCAGTGGCAGCGTGAGTTGCGCCAGACTGGGAATGGGCAGGCTGAATTGGCGGGCTCGGTTGAGGGCACTGAGCGTGTCGGACTTGAGCCGGATGCCGCGCGAGGTGCCGCCCACCAACTCCAGCATGCCTTTGCGGGCCAGCGCCTGAAGGTGTTCCTCGGCCGCATTGGCCGATTTGAAGCCCAGCTCGGCAGCGATTTCGGCGCGCGTGGGCGGCGCACCGGTGCTTTCGATCGCGTTGCGGACCAGGTCGAAGATCTGCTGTTGGCGGGCGGTAAGCTTGGGTTGGTCTTGCACGGGCGGCCTTTTTGTTGAGCTGGTTGTGTATCCAGTATCTGTATTTTTATCCAGGAATTGAAAATTGCAAACCCTTGAGCCCTTGATCGTCATTCTCGGCACCGGCGGCACGATCGCCGGCACCGCGCAGAGCGCCGCGGATGGCGTGGGCTACACGGCGGCGCAGCTGCGCGTGGAGGACTTGCTCGCCGCCGTGCCGACGCTGGCCGGGCGGCGGCTGGAAGCCCATCAGGTGGCCCAGGTTGACAGCAAGGACATGGACATCGCCACTTGGCAGGCGCTGGCCGCGGCAGTGCGGGCGCAGCTGGACCGGCCTGAGGTGGGTGGCGTCGTCGTCACGCACGGCACGGACACGCTGGAGGAGACCGCCTACCTGCTCCACCGCGTGTTGGCCCCCGCCAAGCCGGTGGTGCTGACGGCGGCCATGCGTCCGGCGACGGCGCTGGTGCCGGACGGTCCGCAGAACCTGGTGGATGCGGTGCAGGTGGCGGCGACGCCGGGCGCATCGGGCGTCGTCGTCGCGTTCGCTGGGCGCGTGCACGACGCGGTGCAGGTGCGCAAAGCACACAGCTATCGCGTCGATGCCTTCGAGTCGACTGACGGCGCGCTGATAGCGCGGGTGGAGGAGGGCGCGGTGCGCTTGCTGGGCCGCTGGCCGGCAGGCGAGGCGCTGGGCCTGGCCCGCATCGCCGCGCCGGCAGCGGACTGGCCGCGGGTGGATATCGTGCTGAACCATGCCGGCGCTGATGGCCGCATCGTGCAGGCGCTGCTGGCGGCGGGCGTGGATGGCATCGTGGCTGCCGGAACGGGCAACGGCACCTTGGCCAGGCCGCTGGAGGCGGCGCTGCGAGAGGCGCAGGCCGCCGGTGTGTGCGTGCTTCGCAGCACGCGCTGCGATGCCGGGCCAGTGATGGAGCTGCCCGGCCTGTTGCCGTCGGCGGGGGCATTGAGCCCGGTCAAGGCCAGGATCGAGCTGATGCTGGCTTTGCTGGCCAACTGAATGGGGTGCGCCCGCCGATTCGGTCGGCTCGGGCGCACCGTCGCATCAGACGATGGTCAGCGTGACATCCACGTTGCCGCGGGTGGCATTGGAGTAGGGGCAGACCTCGTGCGCCGTCGCCACGAGGGCTTCCAGCTGGGCGCGGTCCATGCCGGGCACGGAGATCTTCATGTCGACCTGGATGCCGAAGGCACCGGGCTTGTTGGCGTGCGGGCCGATGGCGACGTCGCTGGTGATGCTGACCTCGGCCGGCAGTGCGATCTTCTGGCGGGCCGACACGGCCTTCATCGCGCCGATGAAGCAGGCCGAATAGCCGGCCGCGAACAACTGCTCCGGGTTGGTGCCGGGGCCGCCTGCGCCGCCCAACTGGGCTGGGGTGGACAGCGCCACATCCAGGGCGCCGTCGGATGACTTGGCAGTGCCGGCGCGGCCGCCGGTGGCAGTGGCAGTGGCGGTGTAGAGGGCTTTCTCGATGGCCATGTGGGCTCCTTGGGTCGGGGTGGAAGGGAAGCGGAAACGTTGAGAAGTCGTTGAGGCACTCAGCGCGAGCCGCTGGCCGCCGTCAACTGCTCGCGCAGCGCGTGCAAGCGCGTGGTCAGTGAGGCGAGCTCGCTGAGCTCGCAGGCGCTGGCGCAGGCAAGCTTGCCGGGGATGTCCAGCGCCTGCTTGCGAAGTTTTCGGCCGGCCGGCGTCAACAGGATGTCGACGCGGCGCTCATCGTCCTGCGCGCGGCGCCGTTCGATGTGGCCCAGCAGCTCCAGTCGCTTGAGCAACGGGGTGAGGGTGCCGGAGTCCAGCGACAGCCGCTGGCCGAGCTGCCCGACGGCCAGGCCGTCGGTCTCCCACAGCACCAGCATCACGAGGTACTGCGGGTAGGTCAGGCCCAGTGGTGCCAGCAGCGGCTTGTAGAGCTTGGTCATGGCCAGTGAGCTGCTGTAGAGCGCGAAGCACAGCTGGCGATCCAGTTGCAACCATTGCGCCCGCGGGTCAGCGCCAGGGGCGGCGTCGGCTGCGGTGGTCGGCTTGCGGCGTGGCATGGCTAGGAATGTAGGTGGCAATTAAATTGCACACAATCAAAATGGTCTTTCTGGTGACAGCCGGTGCGCCGGCGGTCTGCGACCATGCGCGTCAATTCAACTTCAAGAGGAGAGGGACATGCAGACCCTGGCTTTGGTGCTTGCAACGCTGCTCGCGCTGCTGCACGTGTACATCCTGGTGCTGGAGATGTTCTTCTGGACCAAGCCGCTGGGCCGCAAGGCCTTCGGGCTGAAGGCGGACTTCGCCGAGCAGAGCAAGGCGCTGGCGGCCAACCAGGGGCTGTACAACGGATTCTTGGCCGCGGGCCTGGCCTGGGGCGTGATGCAGGGCGCGGTCACGGGCCGGCCCTGGATGATCTTCTTCGCGGGCTGCGTGGTGGTGGCTGGCGTGTTTGGCGCAGCCACCGCGTCGCGCAAGATCCTGTTCGTGCAGGCGCTGCCCGGCGCGCTGACGCTGGCGGCCGCGCTGGCCGCCTGAGCAGCGTCAAGCGCTCATCGCCTCAATCTGCTCGCCCAGTTCCAGCCAGCGCATCTCGTCAGCTTCGAGCTGGTCCGCAATCGCTTTCAGTCGCTTGCCCATCTCGGCAATGGCTGATGCCGCGGCGCCGTCGGCCAATTGCGCTTCGATGCCGGCACGTTCCTCGGCGAGTGCGTGCATGCGCTTGTCGATGGCCTCCATCTCCTTGCGCAGCGGGCGGGTTTGCTCAGCAAGTTTGGCGCGCGCCTGTCCAGAGGCCTTGCGGTCCTCGCGGGGCGCCGGGACCGGAGCGGCCTTCGGGGCGGCCACCGGCGCAGGCGCGGCAGCGGGCTGCTTCTTGGCCGCACGGGCGGCTTCCTTGCTCTGCTCCAGCAGCCAGCGCTGGTAGTCGTCCAGGTCGCCGTCGAAGGGCTTGACCTTGCCGTCGGCCACCAGCCAGAACTCGTCGCAGACCTCGCGCAGCAGCGCGCGGTCGTGGCTGACCAGCATCACCGTGCCCTCGAACTCGTTCAGTGCCAGCGACAGCGCCTCGCGGGTGTTCAGGTCCAAGTGGTTGGTCGGTTCGTCCAGCAGCAGCAGATTGGGCCGCTGCCACACCAGCATGGCCAGCACGAGGCGTGCCTTCTCACCGCCGGACAGGCTGCCGACCTGCTGGTTGACCATGTCGCCCGTGAAGCGGAACTGGCCGAGGAAGTCGCGCAGCTCCTGCTCGCGGCCCTGAGGGCCGACCTCGCGGGCCAGGCGCACCATGTGCTCGAGCGGCCCTTCGTCCAGGCGCAGCACGTCCAGCTCCTGCTGCGCGAAGTAGCCGATGGACAGGCCCTTGCCCTCGGTCAGCTTGCCGCCCATCGGCGACTGCGCGCGGGCGATGGTCTTGACCAGTGTGGACTTGCCCTGGCCGTTGGCGCCCAGGATGCCGATGCGCTGGCCGGCCAGCACGGAGCGGTCCACGCCGCGCACGATGATCTTGTCACCCTCATCGGTGCGGTAGCCGGCGCTGAGTTCATCGAACATCAGCATCGGGTTGGGCAGGTTCAGCGGTTCGCGGAACTCGAAGTTGAAGTCGGCCGATGCGAGCACCGGTGCCAGCTTCTCCATGCGCTCCAGCGCCTTCACGCGGCTCTGCGCCTGCTTGGCCTTGCTGGCCTTGGCCTTGAAGCGGTCGATGAACTTCTGCAGGTGGGCGACCTTTTCCTGCTGCTTGGCGTAAGCCGCCTGCTGCAACACCATGCGCTCGGCGCGCTGGGTCTCGAAGCTGGTGTAGTTGCCGCCGTAGCGCACCAGCTTGCCTTCATCCAGATGCAGCGTGACCTTGGTGATCGCGTCGAGGAACTCGCGGTCGTGGCTGATGATGATCAGCGTGCCGTCATAGCGCTGCAGCCAGGCTTCCAGCCAGACGAGGGCGTCCAGGTCCAGGTGGTTGGTGGGCTCGTCCAGCAGCATCAGCTCGGCCGGGCACATCAGCGCGCGGGCCAGCTGCAGGCGCATGCGCCAGCCGCCGGAGAAGCTGTTGACCGGCGCGTCGAGCTGCTCGGTCTTGAAGCCCAGGCCCATCAGCAGCGCCCGCGCGCGCGAGCGGGCGTCGAAGGCGCCGGCATCGGCCAGCGCGGCATGCGCATCGGCCATCGCGTGGCCGTCCTCGGCGGCCTCGGCCTCGGCGAGCGCCACACGGGCAGCCACCAGCGTCAGGTCGCCCTGCAGCACGTAGTCGGTCGCGCCGTCGTCGGTCTCGGGCATGTTCTGGGCGACTTCCGAACGGCGCCAGTGCTTGGGCACTTCCACCTCGCCGCGGTCGTTGGAGAGGCGGCCGGTCAGCAGCGCGAACAGGCTGGACTTGCCGGCCCCGTTGCGGCCGACGAGGCCGATCTTCTCGCCGGGCTGCAGCGTGGCAGAGGCGTTGTCGAGGACGACCTTGACGCCACGGCGCAGGGTGATGTCGCGGAGAGTGATCACAGCAGGTTTTCTTTCGTCACCAGCAGCACCTGGTCGGCGCCGGAGGAGGTTTCCATCCAGACGACTTCGAGCGCTGGAAATGCCGCCTCGAAGAACGTGCGCTCGTTGCCGATCTCCAGCACCAGCACACCGTCGTCGTTCAGCGCGGCAGGCGCGGCGCGCAGCAGCTCGCGGATGAAGTCCATGCCATCTGTGCCGCCGGCCAGCGCCAGCTCGGGCTCGGCGCGGTACTCGGCAGGCAGGGCGGCCATGCTGGCGCTGTTGACGTAGGGCGGGTTGCAGAGGATGAGGTCGTAGCGGCCATCGGCGCCGGCCAGGCCGTCGCCCTGCAGCAGGCGGATGCGGGACGCCAGGCCATGTCGCTCGACGTTCAGCTTCGCCACGGCCAGCGCGTCGACGCTAAGGTCCAGTGCATCCACCGCCACCTCGGGCCACGCCATCGCCGCCAGCACAGCCAGGCTGCCGTTGCCGGTGCACAGGTCCAGCACGCGGCGGCTGGCCGGGTTCAGCCAGGGGTCGATGCTGGCGTCGGCGATCAGTTCGGCAATGAAGCTGCGCGGCACGATGGCGCGCTCGTCGATGGTGAACGGCACGCCCTGCAGCCAGGCCTCGCCGGTCAGGTAGGCGGCGGGCTTGCGGGTGCTGATGCGCTGGTCGACCAGCGCCGTGATGGCCGCCAGCTCGGCGTCGGTCAGCTCGCGGGCCTCGTGCTCGTCCAGCGCGTCCAGTGGCAGGCCCAGGCGCCACAAGGCCAGCCAGGCCGCCTCGTCGAAGGCGTTGGTCGTGCCATGGCCAAAAAACAAGCCCGCCTGGGCGAGGCGGGCGGCTTGGGTGTCGATGCAGTCGATGAGTTTCAAGTGCCGCGGACGTCCAGGGTGATTTCGGTGAAGCTGGCTTCGTCGCCAGCCTTCTCTTCCTTGCGCGGGGCCGTCACGAGGCGCGCGCCGGGCGCGTCGTTCTGCAGCCGCCACAGCAGGTTGGTGGGCGAGTCGGCGAAGGCCAGGCCTTCCTCGCGGGTGATGACACCGTCGGTGATGAGCTTGGCGAAATGCTCTTCGTAGGTCTGCGATCCCTCGGCGATGGATTTCTCCATCGCCTCCTTCACACCGGCGAAGTCGCCCTGCTCGATGAGCTCGGACACCAGCTTGGAGTTCAGCAGGATCTCCAGCACCGGCACGCGGCCGCCGGCCGTGGCGCGCACGAGGCGCTGCGACACGATGGCCTTCAGGCCCGCCGCCAGGTCGTTCAGCAGTGCCGGGCGGGACTCCGGCGTGTAGAAGGACAGGATGCGGTTCAGCGCGTGATAGGTGTTGTTGCCGTGCAGCGTGGCCAGCACGAGGTGGCCCGACAGCGAGTAGCTGATTGCAGCCGTCATGGTCTCGCGGTCGCGGATCTCGCCGATGAGGATGCAGTCCGGCGCCTGGCGCAGCGCGTTCTTCAGCGCAATCTGCAGCGACGCGGTGTCGCGGCCGATCTCGCGCTGGTTGACCACCGAGCGCTTGTTGCTGAACAGGTATTCGATCGGGTCCTCGATGGTGAGGATGTGCCCGGTCATGGTCTGGTTGCGCAGCTCCAGCATGCTGGCGAGCGTGGTGCTCTTGCCGGTGCCGGTGGCGCCCACCATCAGGATCAGCCCGCGCTTCTCCTTGATCATGTTGCCGAGGATGGGCGGCAGGCCCAGGCTTTCCATGGTCGGGATGTCGTGCGGGATGTGCCGGAACACGCCCGCAATCGAGCCCCGCTGGCGGAAGCCCGACAGCCGGAAGCTGCCCACGCCGCTGACCGACACGGCCATGTTCAGCTCGCCGGATGCGTCCAGCTCGGACAGGCTGGCGGGGTCGATGACCTCCGCAATCAGCTGGCGCGGCTGCGGCGGCGTCAGGAGCTGATCGGACAGCTGCACCGTCTGACCGTTGATACGGATCAGCACCGGCATGTTGGCCGACAGGTAGCAGTCCGACGCACCCTTGTCGGCCATCAGCCGCAGGATGCGCTCCATGTTGCCGCTGGTGGCCATGCTCAGGCGCGCAGCAGTTCGTTGATGCTCGTCTTGGAGCGGGTCTGGGCGTCGACACGCTTCACGATGATGGCGGCGTACAGGCTGTAGTTGCCGCCGTCCTTGGGCAGGCTGCCCGAGATCACGACGGAGCCCGCCGGCACGCGGCCATAGCTGACCGTGTCGGTCGCGCGGTCGTAGATCGGCGTGCTCTGACCGATGTAGACGCCCATCGAGATGACCGAGTTCTCCTCGACGATGACGCCTTCGACGACCTCCGAGCGGGCGCCGATGAAGCAGTTGTCTTCGATGATGGTCGGGTTGGCCTGCAGCGGCTCCAGCACGCCGCCAATGCCCACGCCGCCCGACAGGTGCACGTTCTTGCCGATCTGCGCGCATGAGCCGACGGTGGCCCAGGTGTCCACCATCGTGCCTTCGTCGACGTAGGCGCCGATGTTGACGTAGCTGGGCATCAGGATGACGTTCTTGGCCTGGTAGCTGCCGCGACGGGCGACGGCCGGCGGCACCACGCGCACGCCGGTGGCGCGCAGTTCAGCTTCGCTCATGCCGGCGAACTTGGTGGGCACCTTGTCGAAGAAGGTCAGGTCCTTGTCGCCCATCAGGCGGTTGTCGTTCAGACGGAAGGACAGCAGCACGGCCTTCTTGACCCACTGGTGCACGGTCCACTGGCCCACGCCTTCGCGGGTGGCCACGCGCAGGCGGCCCGCGTCCAGTTCGGCGATGACGTGGTCGACGGCCTGGCGCACCTCGGGTGCGTTGACGGGGTCCAGCGAGGCGCGGTTGTCCCAGGCGAGGTCGATCGTGCTTTGGAGTTCTGCGGTGTTCATGGGCGGGATTTCGTGAAGGAGACGATGCGGCGGGCGGCCTCGAGGCATTCGGCCTCGTCAGCCACCAGGGCCAGGCGAATGCGCCCGGCGCCGGGGTTGCTGCCGTGGGCATGGCGGGCCAGCAGGCTGCCCGGCAAGACCGTCAGATTGTATTGAGCGAGCAGGCCCTGGGCGAAGGCGACGTCGTCACCGCCCGGCACGCCGGCCCACAGGTAAAAGCCTGCATCGGGAAGCGCCACGTCCAGCACGTCGGCCAGCAGCGGCGTGACCTCGGCGAACTTGCGGCGATAGCGCGCGCGGTTCTCGACCACATGGGTCTCGTCGCTCCACGCGGCGATGCTGGCGGCCTGCACGAGCGGGCTCATCGCGCTGCCGTGGTAGGTGCGGTAGAGCAGGAACTTCTTCAGCAGCGCCGCGTCGCCCGCCACGAAGCCCGAGCGCAGGCCGGGCACGTTGGAGCGCTTGGACAGCGACGTGAACGCGATGAGGTTCTTGAAGTCGCTGCGGCCCAGCTTGGCCGCGGCTTCCAGGCCGCCCAGCGGCGCTTCGTCCCGGAAGTAGATCTCCGAATAGCACTCGTCCGACGCGATGACGAAGCCGTGCTTGTCGCTCAGCTCGAACAGCGCCTGCCATTCGGCGAGCGGCATCACGGCGCCGCTGGGGTTGCCGGGCGAGCAGACGTAGAGCAGCTGCGTCTTCGCCCAGGTGGCGTCATCGATTTGCGACCAATCCGCGGCGAAGTTGCGTGCCGGGTCGGCGTTGGCGAAGGCCACGTCGGCGCCTGCTAGCAAAGCCGCGCCTTCGTAGATTTGATAGAAGGGGTTGGGGCAGACCACCGTGGCGCCGGCGCGACTGCCGTCCACCACCGTCTGTGCGATGGCGAACAGCGCCTCGCGCGAGCCGTTGACGGGCAGCACCTGCGTGAGCGGGTTCAGCGTGAGCCCGTAGCGGCGGGTGATCCAGCCGGCAATGGCCTCGCGCAGTGCCGGCGTGCCGGCGGTGGCTGGGTAGGCGGCCAGCTGCGGCATGGCGGCCTGGATGGCCTGGCCGATGAAGGCCGGTGCCGGATGGCGGGGCTCACCGATGCCCAACGAGATCGCCGCGAAGTCAGCGTTGGGCGTGATGCCTGCGGTCAGCTCGCGCAGGCGTTCAAACGGGTAGGGATTCAGCCTGTCGAGCAACGGATTCATCAGCCGAGCATCCCCGACTCGAAGCCATGTGCCGGCAGGTCCACGCGCGGCGCGGGCGTCCAGCCGGGCTTGCGGTGCTCGGCAACGACGTTGGTGTAGATGCCGCCGCGCACGTACCACTTGGCCGTGATGCGGATGAAGCGCGGGTCGGTGACCTTGACGATGTCGTCCAGGATCTTGTTGGTGACCTTCTCGTGGAAGGCACCTTCGTCGCGGTAGCTCCAGAAGTACATCTTCAGGCTCTTCAGCTCCACGCAGAGCTCGTCCGCAATCATGTCGATCGTGAAGTGCGCGAAGTCCGGCTGGCCCGTCAGCGGGCAGTGGCAGGTGAACTCAGGCACCTGGAACTGGATGACGTAGTCGCGCTCCGGGTTGGGGTTCGGGAAGACCAGGATGTCCTTGCTGGGCTTGCTCGGCGGGTTCTTGGGCACCTCGCGCATCTTGGGCTTGGCGTTCTTCTTGGCGGGGGCGGCAGCGGCGGACTTCTTGGTGGCCATGGCAGTGAGGCGTTCTGAGAGGGGGCGAATGCTATCATCCGCCCCCGTCGGAGCGCCTGTGAAAGGCGCTTTTCTTTAGCCAAATCAAGGGCTTACCTCGCGACCTCCATGCGGCTGAACTCGATCAAGCTCGCCGGCTTCAAGTCCTTTGCCGAACCCACGACCTTCCAGCTGCCGGGGCAGTTGGTCGGCGTCGTCGGGCCCAACGGCTGCGGCAAGTCCAACATCATGGATGCGGTGCGCTGGGTGCTGGGCGAGAGCAAGGCCAGCGAGTTGCGTGGCGAGTCCATGCAGGACGTCATCTTCAACGGCAGCGGCAACCGCAAGCCGGCGGGGCGCTCCAGCGTCGAGCTGGTGTTCGACAACAGTTCCGCGCGTGCCGGCGGGCCGTGGAACCAGTTCAGCGAGATCGCGGTCAAACGCGTGCTGACGCGCGACGGCACGAGCAGCTACTTCATCAACAACCAGCCCGTCCGCCGCCGTGACGTGCAGGACGTGTTCCTCGGCACCGGCCTGGGGCCGCGGGCCTACGCCATCATCGGCCAGGGCACCATCTCGCGCATCATCGAGAGCAAGCCCGAGGAGATGCGGCTGTTCCTCGAAGAGGCCGCGGGCGTCTCCAAATACAAGGAGCGCCGCCGCGAGACCGAGAACCGGCTCAAGGACACGCGCGAGAACCTGACCCGCGTCGACGACATCCTGCGTGAGCTGAATGCCAACCTCGAGAAGCTGGAGCGCCAGGCCGAGGTGGCGGCCAGCTATCGCAGCCTGCAGGACGCCGGCACCTTGAAGCTGCACCAGCTGTGGTGGCTGAAGCTGCGCGATGCCGGCAACGAAGCTGCGCGTGTGAAGCTCGCCCATGCCGAGGCGCTGACGGCGCTGGAGGCCCGTACCGCCGAGCTGCGCGCGGTGGAGGCCGAGCTGGAAGAGGTGCGCCAGCAGCACTACGCCGCAGGCGACGAGCTGCATGCGTCACAAGGCCGTTATGCCGAAGCGCAGCTGGAGGTGAGCCGGCTGGAGGAGCGCATCCGCTTCGTCGTTGAGAGCCGCAACCGGGCCCAGCAACGCCTGGCCGAGCTGCATGCGCAGGACCAGCAGTGGCGGGCGCGCGTCGAGGAGTCGGCAGCGGAGCTGGAAGGCATCGCCGAGCAGATCGCCGGCGCCGACGAGCAGAGCGAAATCCTCGCCGCGCAGGCCGAGGAGCAGCAGGCCCAGCTGCCCAACAGCGAAGACGCCGTGCGCGCCGCGCAGGCCCGCGCCAACGAGCAGCGCGCGCTGGTGTCGCAGGTGCAGCAGCAGATCCAGGTGCTCGCCGCCGAGAGCCGCAGCGTGGACGAGCAGGTCAAGACACTGCGCCAGCGCGAGGACCGGCTGACGGCCGAATCGCGTGCGCTCGGCGCGCCCGACCATGACGCCCTCGAAGCGCTGCGCGAGCGCAGTGCCGCCGCTGACGAGGCGCGCGAGCTGTCAGAGGGCCGGCTGCAGGAACTCGCCGAGCAGCTGCCGCAGCTGGAAGAGCAACGCCGCGCCGCACAGCAGGACGCGAATGCGCAGTTGGCGCGCCAGTCTGAGCTGACGGCCCGACTGGAGGCGCTGAAGGCGCTGCAGGAGAAGGTGCAGACCGAGGGCAAGCTCAAGCCCTGGCTGAACAAGCATGGGCTGGACAGCCTGCAAGGCCTGTGGACCCGGTTGCACATCACGCCCGGCTGGGAGAACGCGCTGGAGGCGGCGCTGCGCGAGCGCATGGGCGCCTTGAGCGTGGGGCGGCTGGAGACGGTGCGTGCCTTCGAACAGGACGCGCCGCCGGCCCGCTTGGCCTTCTACTCGACGCCGGCAGGCGCGATTGCGAACAGCCACGAGACGCTGCCCACGCTGACGTCGTTGCTCACGCTGGACGACGCCGGGCTGGTGGCGCTGCTCAACGATTGGCTGGAAGGCGTCTACACCGCGCCGACGCTGGACGCCGCGCTGGCCGCGCGCGACCGTCTGACCCACGGTGAGCTGATCCTGACGCCGCAAGGCCATGCGGTGGGCCAGTTCTCGGTGACGTTCTACGCGCCTGATTCTGAGCAGGCCGGCCTGCTGGCCCGCGCGCAGGAGATCGAGCAGCTGACGACGGCGCAGCGCGCCCAGAGCCTGGTTGCCGACGAGGCCCGGCTCACGCTCACGCGTCTGGAGCACCAGTTCAACGATGCCAACGGCCGGCTGGCCGCGCTGCGCCGCGAGGCCAGCGAGGCGCAGACGCGCGCGCACCAGCTGCAAGTCGAGCTGCTGCGCCTGACGCAGCAGGCCGAAGCCAGCCAGCAGCGCCGCAGCGCGCTCGACGCCGAGCTGGCCGAGATCGCCGAGCAGCAGGAGGCGCTGCAGGAGCGCCGCGCGGTGGGCGAGGCGCGCTTTGAAGAGCTGGACATCCAGCTGGGCGACGCGCAGCAGCGCCATGCCGAGCTGGAAGACGGTGTCATCGCCGCCGAGCGCAAGCTGGCCGATGCGCGTGAGCAGCTGCGCACGCTGGAGCGCCGTGCGCAGGAGGCCCGCTTTGCGACGCAGGCGCTCGCCGCCCGTCGCGGCGAGTTGCAGCGCGGCATCGAGACGGCGCAGGCGCAGATCGCCACCGTGGCCACGTCCGCCGCCAGCCTGCAGGCCGAGCTGGACGGTTTCAACGACGCTGCCGCCGAGGCCGGCCTTCAGGACGCGCTGGCGCTGAAGGTGGAGCGCGAGGGGCAGCTGGCCGCCGTGCGTGCCAGCTACGACGACCTGTCCCTGCGCCTGCGCAAGGCCGACGAGCAGCGCCTGACCTTCGAGCGCAGCCTGGATCCGCTGCGCGAGGCCATCACCAAGCTGCAGCTGGAAGAACAGGCCGCACAGCTGGGCGGCGCGCAGTACCGCGAGCAGCTGGAAGCCGCCGCCGTGGACCAGGAGGCGCTGGCCAAGTCCATCGAAGAGAACGGCGTCAAGCTCTACGGCCTGCAGGGCGAGATCGACCGCATCAACCGCGAGATCGCCGCTTTGGGCGCCGTCAACCTGGCCGCTTTGGACGAGCTGACGGCCGCGCGCGAGCGCAAGACCTTCCTCGACTCGCAGTGCACCGACCTGAACGCGGCCATCAAGACGCTGGAAGACGCGATCCACAAGATCGACCTGGAGACGCGCGACCTGCTGGGCTCCACGTTCAACCAGGTCAACGACCACTTCGGCCGCATGTTCCCCGAGCTGTTCGGCGGTGGGCAGGCGCGGCTGGTGATGACGGGCGAAGAGATCCTCGACGCGGGCGTGCAGGTCATGGCGCAGCCGCCGGGCAAGAAGAACTCCACCATCCACCTGCTGTCCGGCGGCGAGAAGGCGCTGACCGCGATCGCGCTGGTGTTTGCGATCTTCCAGCTCAACCCGGCGCCGTTCTGCCTGCTGGACGAGGTGGACGCACCGCTGGATGACGCCAACACCGAGCGTTATGCCAAGCTGGTCAGCAAGATGAGCAGCGGCACGCAGTTTCTCTTCATCTCGCACAACAAGATCGCGATGGAGATGGCCGAGCAACTGATCGGTGTGACGATGCAGGAGCAGGGCGTGTCCCGCATCGTGGCCGTGGACATGGACAAGGCCCTGGCAATGGCCGAGGTCTGAGGCCCGAAGCGGCCGACTTGATTGCAGAACGGATGAGTGAATGAGTCTGAGCTTGACTGAACTCCTCGCCATCGCCGGTGGCGTGGTGCTGGTGGGCGTCGTGGCGCATGGCGCCTGGGCCGCACGCAAGGCAGGCCCCAAGCGGGCACAACCGCTGCAGGAGGAGCCCAGCTTCGACCTGCCCACCCAGGCGCTGCCAGCTGAGGATGCGGAGCCGCTGGCGGGCATGGACGCCCTGGACCCCACACTGACCGCCGTGGCGCGGCCGCAGCGCAAGCCTTCGGCCCGCATCGATGCGCTGATTGACGCCATCGCCACCATCACCGTCGAGCAGCCCGTGGCCGGCGAGCTGGCGCTGCAGCATCAGCCGGGCAGCCGCCGCGCCGGCACCAAGCCTTTCCAGATCGAAGGCCTGAATGCCGAGACGGGCGACTGGGAGCTGCCGGCGCCGGGTCAGCGCTACAGCGAGTTCCAGGCCGGCCTGAAGATGGCCAACCGCAGCGGCGCGATGACCGAGATCGAGTACTCGGAATTCGTGCAGAAGGTGCAGGCCTTCGCCGATGGTGTCGGCGGCTATGTGCAGTTCCCCGACATGCTGGACGTCGTGTCGCGCGCCCGCGAGCTGGACCAGTTCGCCGCCAGCCACGATGCCCAGCTGGCGCTGCTGCTGCGCGCCAAGGCGGCTGCGTGGACGCCAGGCTTCGTGCAGCAGTCCGCAGCGCGGCATGGCTTTGTGGCCGGTGCGCTGCCGGGGCGCCTCGTGCTGCCGGCCGCCGAAGAGGGCGCGCCGCCGGTGCTGACGCTGCAGTTCGATGCCCAGGCCGCGCTGGCGGAGGATCCCGAGGCGCTGTCGCTGCGCGAGCTGACGCTGGCGCTGGACGTGCCGCAAACGCCCGCCGAGCAGGAGCCGTTTGCAGCCTGGCAGGAATCGGCACGCGCCTTGTCGCGCGACCTGGAGGCCGAGGTCTGCGACGACCGCGGCCAGGTGCTGGGCCTGCATGCCTTCGCCGCCATCGACGTGGAGCTGAAGAAGCTCTACGCGGCGCTGGCCGAGCGGGATCTGGCGGCGGGGTCCCCGGCGGCGCGGCGGCTGTTCAGCTGATCGACGGCCGCGGGGCGCGGCTAAACTGAAACGCCCCAACCCTGCGGAGCCCGCTTGAGCTTCAGCCTGCTGCTGATTGCCCTTCTGATCGCCGCCAGTGCGTTCTTCTCGATGGCCGAGCTGTCGCTGGCTGCATCGCGCCGGCTGAACCTGCAGCAGCGGGCGGATGCCGGGGATGGGCGTGCGGCGCAGGTGCTGGCCGTGCAGGCCCAGCCGGGCGACTACTTCACGGTCGTGCAGATCGGCGTGAACACCGTCGCCATCCTCGCCGGCATCGTGGGCGAGGGCGCTTTCACGCCGCATTTCGAGGCCGCGCTGCGCGTCGCGGTGGCGCCGGAGCTGGCGGCGACGCTGGGCTTTGCGGCGTCCTTCCTCAGCATCACCACGTTGTTCATCGTCATGGCCGACCTGGTGCCCAAGCGCCTCGCCATGAACGAGCCCGAGCGTGTGGCGATGGCGCTGGTGGGGCCCATGCTGCTGCTGTGCCGCGTGCTGAAACCGCTGGCCTGGGCCTTCAGTGCGATCACCGAAGGCCTGATCCGCGTGCTGGGCCTGCCCGCCAAGCGTGACGAAACCATCAGCCACCGCGACATCCTGGCGCTGACGGAGGCGGGCTACCAGGCTGGTGTCGTGGCGGACGAAGAGCAGCAGGTCATCGCCAACGTGTTCGAGCTGGACACGCGCACCGTCGAGACGGTGATGACCAACCGCGAGCGCATCGTGTTCTTCTCGCGCGACGACGACGACGCGCTGATCCGCAACCGCATCGCCGACACGCCGCACTCCACCTACCTCGTCTGCAACGATGGCGACATCGACCAGGTCGTGGGCTATGTGGACGCGACTGACCTGTTCCAGCGCGTGCTGCGCGACGAGCCGCTGTCCTTGCGCGAGGACGGCGGCGTCATCGTCAAGAAGGTGCTCATCGTGCCGGACCGGCTGACGCTGTCGGAGGTGCTCACGCAGTTCCGCGAGGCGCATGAGGACTTCGCCGTCATCGTCAACGAGTACAGCCTCGTCGTGGGCGTTGTGACGCTCAATGACGTGATGAGCACGGTGATGGGCGCGCTGGTGGCGCCGCACGACGAAGAGCAGATCGTGCGCCGCGAGGATGGCTCCTTCCTGGCGGATGGCATCACGCCCATCCCGGACGTCGCACGGGCACTGGACATTGCCGACTGGCCCAACGCCGGCACCTACGACACGCTGGCCGGGTTCCTGATGGTGATGCTCCGCCGCATTCCGCGCCGCACCGATCTTGTGGAATGGCAGGGCTGGCGCTTCGAAGTGGTGGACGTGGACAGCTATCGCGTCGACCAGGTGATGGTCACCCGCGTGGCCTAGCACCCGGCGCGGGCCGTGTGCGCAAGTTGTGGGTGGTGCGTGGCACGCCGTGGTGAGGATGTCACGCCCGCTTGCGCTGGCAGCGGTTTCGGCCGTCACGGGCGCGCCGCGGAGGCGCGGGCTGCATACCATGGGCCGTCGCGTCGACTTTCAGCCACGCCATGCACACCTCCGCACCGGTTCTGAATCACGCCGTGATCGAGAGATCAGGCCTGGGTTTGCGTATCCAGAGCCTGCACAGCATCCTGCTGACTCGCTACCCCTTCATCGCCCGGGTCGCACTCGCGCTCTATGACCCCGACACGGACCTGCTCAAGACCTTCGCCAGCAGCAACGAAGGCGGGCCGACCTTGCAACGCCATGAGGCCACGCTGGCCAGCGTGCCGTCCCTGCAGCGCCTGCGCGATACGCGCGCCAGCCGCGTGGTGGACGACATCGACGCGAGCTTCCCCGCCGCCACCGTGCACAGCGACTGGCTCAAGTCGCATCACTACCGCAGCAGCTACACGCTGCCGGTGTTCCGCGGCGACACGTTGTCGGCATTCGTGTTCTTCGACGCCACGGAGCCGGCGGCATTCAGCCCCACGGTGTGCGCCGTGCTGGACCAATTTGCCGACATCATTTCCCAGCTCTACCTGCTGCGTCTGTCGGCGGTGCATCACCTGATCGGCGCGGTGGACATCGCCACCGGGCTGGCGCGCATCCGTGACGTGGAGACCGGCCACCACCTGGAGCGCATGGCCAAGTACTCGCGCCTCATCGGCCGCGGCGTGGCCAGCCGCTATGGGCTGAACGACGAGGCCATCGAGTACGTCCATCTGTTCGCGCCGCTGCACGACATCGGCAAGGTCGGCATTCCGGACGCCATCCTGCTCAAGCCCGGCAAGCTCAATGCCGACGAGTGGCGCGTCATGCAGCAGCATGTGGCCATCGGAGAGCAGCTTGTGGACCACATCGTCGCCGACCTGGGGCTGGAGGGCGACAGCGCTGCGGACATCATGCGGCAGGTGGTCGCCGGCCATCACGAGCGGGGCGACGGCAGTGGCTATCCCCGTGGCCTGCGCATGGAGGACATTCCGGTGCCCGCCCGCATCGTGGCGGTAGCCGACATGTACGACGCGCTGTCGTCTGCGCGCCCCTACAAGCAGCCTTGGGATGAGGACCGCTGTGCCGCTGAGTTGCGCAGCCAGGCCAGCCGCCATCTCATCGACACGGGCTGCGTGGAGGCCCTGCTGGCCGACGACGACGCGCGGCGTCTCATCCGCGAGCGTTTCGCGGACTGAACCCCAGCACGCCGCCGCGACAATGGCGGCATGACCGCCGCTTCCGACACCCCCGCGCAGCAGCGCGCCGCCGCACTGCGTGCCCAGCTCAACCACCACGCCCACTGCTACTACGTGCTCGACGCGCCGGAGGTGCCGGATGCCGAGTACGACCGGCTGTTCGCCGAACTGCAGGCGCTGGAGGCTGCGCACCCCGAGCTGCTGACGGCGGATTCGCCCACGCAGCGCGTCATCGGCGCGGTGTTGCCCGGGCTGACGCCGGTGCAGCACGTGGTGCCCATGCTGTCCATCACGACCGAGACCGACACCACCGAGGGCGGCGCCATCGCGTTCGACGCGCGCGTGCGCCGCGAACTGGCGCTGGCCGAGACCGACCCGCCGGTGGAATACGCCGCCGAGCTGAAGTTCGACGGCCTGGCCATGAGCCTGCGCTACGAGCACGGCGTGCTGGTGCAGGCCGCCACGCGCGGCGACGGCGAGACGGGTGAAGACGTCACGCAGAACGTGCGCACCATCGGCCAGATCCCGCTGCGGCTGCGGGGCGACGCGCCGGCCGTGCTGGAGGTGCGCGGCGAGGTCTACATGCGCCGTGACGACTTCGAGCGCCTCAACGAGCGCCAGCGCGAGAAGGGCGAGAAGACCTTCGTCAACCCGCGCAACACGGCGGCCGGGGCCATCCGCCAGCTGGACCCGGCGCTGGTGCGCCAGCGCCCGCTGTGCTTCTACGCGTACGGGCTGGGCGAGGTGCAGGGCTGGGACATCCCGGCTACGCACGCCGCGATGCTGGACGCGCTGGCGACCTTCGGCCTGCCGGTCAACGGCGACCGCGTGGTGGCGCAGGGCGTGCGCGGGCTGATCGACTTCCACCAGGCCATGGCGGCCAAGCGTGACGCGCTGCCCTTCGACATCGACGGGATCGTCTACAAGGTCAACTCGCGGGCGCTGCAGCAGCAGCTCGGCTTCAAGACCCGCGAGCCACGCTGGGCGGTGGCGCACAAGTACCCGGCGCAAGAGCAGGTGACGACGCTGCTGGCCATCGACATCCAGGTCGGCCGCACCGGCAAGCTGACGCCGGTGGCGCGCCTGGAGCCGGTGTTCGTCGGCGGCACGACGGTCAGCAACGCGACGCTGCACAACCTTTTCGAAATGCGCCGCAAGGGCGTGCGCGCGGGCGACCGCGTCATCGTCCGCCGCGCGGGCGATGTCATTCCCGAAGTGGTGGGCCGTGTGCCCGGCGAGCGGGCGGCCTATGTGCCCAACTTCCACATGCCCCGCGCCTGCCCCGTCTGCGACAGCGCGGCCGCCCGCGAGCGCGGCGGCATGGACTACCGCTGCACCGGTGGCGTGTTCTGTCCGGCCCAGCGCAAGCAGGCGCTGCTGCACTTCGCCGGACGGCGCGCGATGGACATCGAGGGCCTGGGCGACAAGCTCGTCGAGCAGTTGGTGGATCAGGGCATCGTGCTGAGCCTGCCGGGCCTCTACAAGCTGGGCGTCGCCAAGCTGGCCGCGCTGGACCGCATGGCCGAGAAGAGCGCGCAGAACATCGTCGACGCGCTGGAGAAGAGCAAGACGCCGACGCTGGCGCGCTTCCTGTTCTCGCTGGGCATCCGGCAAGTGGGCGAAACCACGGCCAAGGACCTGGCGCGCCACTTCGGCACGCTGGACAAGCTGATGAGCGCCAGCATCGAGCAGCTGCTGGAGGTGCCCGACGTGGGCCCCATCGTCGCGGCCAGCATCCACACCTTCTTTGCGCAGCCGCACAACGTCGAGGTGGTCGAGCAGTTGCTGGCGGCCAGCGTGCAGCCAAAGGAAAGCGAAGGCGAGGGCGATGACCGCCCGCGTCCGCTGCTGGGCAAGACGCTGGTGCTGACCGGCACGCTGCCCACGCTGTCCCGCGACGAGGCGCAGGCGCTGATCGAGGCCGCCGGCGGCAAGGTCAGCGGCTCGGTGTCCAAGAAGACCAGCTACGTCATCGCTGGGGAGGAGGCCGGCAGCAAGCTGGAGAAGGCGCGCACGCTGGGTGTCACGGTGCTGGACGAAGCGGGTCTGCGGGCTTTGCTCGCGGGCTGAGCAGTGGCAGCCGCGCCCAGTCGGGGGCGGTCTCGAACAGGTGGTCGATGAAGGCCCGCGTCTTGGCGGGCATCAGCCGCCGGCTGGCGGTCAGCAGGTGCACCGGCAGCGGCTCATAGCACCAGCCGGGCAGCACCGGCACCAGCGTGCCGGCGGCGACGTCGGGCGCCACCATGCCGAACGGGAAGCTGGCGATGCCGCCACCGGCCCGTGTCAGCGACAACACCAGGCCGATGGAGTTGGCCTCCAGCGGGCCGCGCAGCGGCACCTCGGCCGACTGCCGGCCGTTGTGCAGCACGTGGCTCATGGCGCGGGCCTGGCTCAGCAGCACGAAGTCATGCGCGGCCAGCTCGTCCGGCGTCTGCGGCGCCGGGCGCGACTGCAGGTAGACCGGGCTGGCGTACAGCCCGCGCTCCAGCAGCATGAACTGGCGCGCCACCAGCTCGGGCTCGTCCACGGGGCCCATGCGCACGGCCACGTCGTAGGGCTCGTTGAACAGGTCGACGCGGCGCGGCGTGGTGTCCAGCTCCAGCTCCACCTTGGGGTAGCGGCGCACGAAGCGGGCAAAGCTGTCGGCCAGCACCAGCATCGCGAACTCCGCTGGCACCGACACGCGCACCTTGCCCTGCGGCGTGGCGTCGCGCGCGGCCAGCCAGTGGCGGGTCTCGGCGATGTCGTCGTCGTGCCGCGCGGCGCGTTCGGCCAGCTGCTCGCCCAGTTCGGTCAGCGTCAGCCGGCTGGCGCCGGGCACGAATAGCCGCGCGCCCACGGCCGTCTCCAGCGCCGCAAGGCGCCGGCTCAGCGTGGCCTTGGGCGCGCCCAGTTGGCGGGCCGCCTCGGACAGCGAGCCCGCCTTGTGCACCTGGGCCAGCAGCAGCAGGTCGTCGACTTTCATCTCGGTTTGTTTCGTTTCGTTTGTGGAACGTAGCGTTTGATTTTTGCGCCTATGCGCCAGAAGTGGAACTCTCTACAGTCCGACGCACGATGTCAACACCGCGCCTGCTCCCCGCCCAGCCGCACCGGATCGGCGCCGGCTTCCAGGCCAAAGGCTGGCGTGAGCCGCTGGCGCTGCTGGACCCGTTCATCCAGGTCGACCACTTCCGCCTGCGCGAGCCGGTGTTCGCGCCGCACCCGCATGCCGGCCTCTCGGCCGTGACCTATCTGTTCGACGACTCGGCCACTGGCATGGTGAGCCGCGACTCGCTGGGCGGCACGCATCCGATCGCGCCCGGCGGCCTGCACTGGACACTGGCTGGCCGCGGCGTCATGCACGACGAATTCCCCGCAGAGCCCGGCCGCGAGGCGCACGGCCTGCAGATCTTCGTGAACCTGCCGGCCGACCAGAAGCTGCGCGCGCCCGAGGTCCTGCAACTGGCGGCCGCGCAGATGCCGCGGCGGCAGGGCGATGGCTGGCGTGCCGTGCAGGTGTTCGGCGCTGCCGCACCGCTGCCCCTGTGCTGGCCGGCGGCGCTGGCCATCGTGGACATCGATGCCGGCGCCCATGTCGACACCGCGCTGGCCGTCGGCGAGCAGGGCTTCGCCCTTGTCGTGCACGGCGAGGGCCGGGTGGGCGCACTCGCGCTGATCCCAGGCTGCGGCTGGCATCTGCCCGACCACACCGCCCAGCGCGTGCAGGCCACGCAGGCGCTGCGCCTGGCCTGGTTCAGCGGCCGCCCGCTGCGCGAGCCGCTGGTGCGCCACGGCCCGTTCGCGATGAGCGACGAGAGCCAGGTGGTCGCCGCGCTGCAGCGCTTCCATTCCGGCGGCATGGGCCGCCTTGCTCCCCGAATCACCCGCACCGCTCCTGAGGATTCCCTGTCATGAACGCACCCCAAAGCCAGGCCGTCACGCCCCAGCCCACCCCGAACGGCCCGCTGAACGGCAAGAAGAGCGGCCCGCCCGTGCCGCTGCTCATCATCGGCGCCGCGCTGCTGATCGGTGGCATCGGGCTGGGAGGCCGCATGTGGTGGCGCAGCCAGCACCTGGTGGAGACGGACAACGCCTTCATCGCCGGCCGCATCCACCCCGTCGCCACGCGCGTGGCCGGTGTCGTCACCGAGATGCGCATGCAGGACAACGCCAGCGTCAAGGCCGGCGACGTGCTGCTGCGCCTGGACCCGGCCGACGCCGCCGTGCAGGTGGAGCGGCTGAAGGCGCAGATCGCGCAGGCCGATGCGGCCATCGCCACCAGCGCCGCGCAGATCGCGCAGGCCAAGGCGCAGGCCGCAGCCACCGCCTCGCAGGTGGCCCAGGCCGAGGCCGTGCTGGCCCGCACCGAGCTGGACGCCAAACGCAGCCAGGCGCTGTTCGGCGCCGAGCTGCGCGCGACGAGCAAGCAGGAGCTGGACGCCGCGCTCGCGGCCCGTGATGTGGCCCGTGCCGACCTGGCCGCCCGCAAGGCCAGCGCCGCCGCCGCCAAAGAGGCGGTGGCCGCCGCCGAGAGCGCGCGCCAGTCGGCCCAGGCGCAGAAGCTCGCCACGCAGGCGCAGCTGCAGGACGCGCACAACCAGCTCGGCTATGTGGAGCTCAAGGCCGCCAGCGACGGCCGCATCGGCAAGCGCACCGTGGAGGTGGGCCAGCGCGTGCAGCCGGGCCAGCAGCTCGCTGCCATCGTCGAGGCCGACACCTGGATCGTCGCCAACTTCAAGGAAACGCAGCTCGCCAGGATGAAGCCGGGCCAGAAGGTGCATGTGCACGTCGATGCCTTCCCCGGCCACGACCTGGTCGCCAAGGTCGACAGCTTCGCGCCGGCCTCGGGCGCCAGCTTCGCGCTGCTGCCGCCGGACAACGCGACCGGCAACTTCACCAAGATCGTGCAACGCGTGCCGGTGAAGCTGGTGTTCGAGCCCGAGAGCCTCAAGGCGCTGGGCGAGGCCGCCTCGCGCCTGGTGCCTGGCCTGTCTGTGCAGGTGGAAGTCGAAGTCTGAGCCCCACACCATGGGTCACGACCACCACCTCCCACCGCCGCCCGACCAGCGCGTCAGCGGCCGCACCTGGATCGCCGTGCTGGCCAGCCTGCTGGGCGCCTTCATGGCGGTGCTGGACATCGCCATCACCAACTCCTCGCTGCGCGACATCCTCGGCGCGCTGTCGGCCACGCAGGAAGAGGGCAGCTGGATCTCCAGCGCCTACCTGGTCGCCGAGATCGTCGTCATCCCGCTGGCCGGCTTCCTGGCCATGGTGTTCTCCACGCGGCGCTACCTGCTCGTCAACGTCGCGCTGTTCCTGCTGTTCAGCACGCTGTGCGGCATGGCCTGGAGCCTGGAAAGCATGATTGTGTTCCGTGCGGCGCAGGGCTTCACCGGCGGCGTGATGATCCCGATGGCGATGACGCTGGTCACCCGCAAGCTGCCGCTGAACAAGCGGCCCGTGGGCCTGGCGCTGTTCGGCATGACGGCCACGCTGGCGCCCACGCTCGGCCCCACCGTGGGCGGCTACCTGACCGAGCTCTACGGCTGGCCCAGCATCTTCTACATCAACTGGGTGCCCGGCCTGCTGCTGATCTTCGGCGTGGCCTACGGCCTGGACCGCGAGCCCATGAACCTCAAGGCGCTGCGCGACGTGGACTGGTTCGGCATCCTGTGCATGGCGCTGGGCCTGGGCTCGCTGACCGCGATGATCGAGGAGGGCAATGCCAAGGACTGGTTCGCCAGCCCCTTCATCGTCGGCACGGCGGTGCTGGCGGTGGCCGGCCTGTATGGCTGGGCCTGGCGCGGCCTGACGCGTAAGAACACCTTCATCGACCTGCACATCCTGGGCCGGCCCAGCTTCCTGATCGCGGCGGTCATCGCGTTCACGACCGGCATGGGCCTCTACGGCTCGGCCTTCATCCTGCCGCTGTACCTGGGCCAGATCGCGAACTACACGCCGATGCAGATCGGCCTGGTCATCATGTGGATGGGGCTGCCGCAGCTGTTCATCATGCCGTTCGCGGCCAAGCTCTCCACCCAGCTGGACAACCGCGTGATGATGAGCCTGGGCCTGGGGCTGTTCGCGCTGTCCTGCTTCATGAACACGCACATGAGCGCCGACACGGCCGGCCCCGAGCTGATCGCCGCGCAGATCGTGCGTGCGCTGGGCCAGCCGCTCATCATGATCACGCTGACCAACTTCGCCGTCAGCGGCATCCCGCCGCAGCTGCTGCCCAGCGCGTCGGGCATGTTCAACATGATGCGCAACCTTGGCGGCTCGGTCGGCATTGCGCTGCTGGCCACGCTGCTGACCAACCGCGAGCACCTGCACAGCGCCCGCATCGGCGAGGCCGTGACGCTGTACGACGGCGCCACGCAGGCGCGGCTGGAGGCGCTGGCGGCCAACTTCGCGGCCAAGGGCTTTGATGCCGCCACGGCGCAGGACATGGCGCTGAAGGCGCTGGACAACCTCGTGCGCCGCGACAGCTTTGTCATGGCCTACAACGATGCCTTCCTCATCCTCGGCGTCGCGCTGCTCAGCTGCGTGGCCATCGTCTGGATGAGCAAGAAGGTCATGGGTGGCGCGGCTGGCGCCGCCGAAGCCGCCCATTGAGACCACCCCCTGCGGCCTGACGGCCGCCCCCTTGAGGGGGCACCGCCAGCGGCCCGGCCAAGCCGGTTCCGCGGCAGTCACCGGATAGAACCTTCTGGATCGGAGATCGAGATGAATGCAAAGTTTCTCCTCACGTTGACCATGACGGCCGCGCTGGCGGCCTGCACGACCGTCGGCCCCGACTACCAGGCGCCCGCCGCCAACGCGCCCTCAGCCTACCGAGCCGCAGCGCCCACGGCCGGCGCCGAGCTGCAGCGCGACTGGTGGCTGATGTTTGGCGACGCCGAACTGAACACGCTGCAGGCCCAGGCCTTGCAAGCCAGCCCCACGCTGGCCGCCGCCGCCGCACGCATCGCGCGGGCCCGTGCCGTGTTCGGCGCGACGACGGCCGACCAGCTGCCGCGCGTGGACGTCGGCGCCAATGCCGGCGGCCTGCGCACCTCGGCCCGGGCCACGACGACGCCGGTGCTGAATGGCCGCGCCGTCAGCTTCGAGGGCGAGAGCTTTGGCCTGACGGCCAGCCTGGGCTGGGAGCTGGACCTGTGGGGCCGCGTGAAGCGCCAGCAGGAGGCGGCCCAGGCCCAGTTGGACGCCTCCACGCTGGACGCCGCCGCCGCCCGCGTGTCGCTGACGGCCGACGTCGCCGCCGCCTACTGGCAATGGCGCGCGCTGGCCGACGAGGCCATTGCGCTGCAGCGGCTGCGCGACAGCCGCGCCCAGGCCTTGCGCGTCGCGCAGACGCGCTTCGACGCCGGCGCCGCGACGACGCAAGACCTGGAACGCGTGCGCGCCGAGCTGGCCGCTGCCGACGCCGATGTAGCCGACCTGCCGCGCCGCCAGGCGCTGGTGCTGAACCAGCTGGCCGCGCTGACCGGCCAGGCCGCCGGCGAGCTCAGGCTCACCGCAGCCCCGCTCGCCACGCCGCCCGCCATCCGCGCCGGCCTGCCGTCGGAACTGCTGCAGCGCCGCCCCGACCTGGCGCAAAGCCTGGCGCAGCTGCATGCGGCGACGGCCCAGGTGGGCATCGCCGAGGCGGCCTTCTACCCATCCATCAAGCTGACTGGCAGCTTCGGCTACTCGAGCGAGGACCTGGGCGCGCTGCTGTCCGCACCGGCGCGGCTCTACAACATCGGCCCCAGCGTCTCGCTGCCGCTGTTCGACGGCGGTCGCAACCAGGCCAACCTGGCGTCGTCCAAGGCTTCGGTCGATGAGTCGCTGGCCGCCTTTCGCGGCCGCATGCTGCAGGCGCTGCGCGAGGTGGACGATGCACTGGCCGAACTGCAAGGCCGCACGGCGGTTGCCGAGGCGCAGGCGCGCACGCTGGCTTCCAGCAGCCAGGCGCTGGCCGTGGCCCGCAGCCGCTACGCCCAGGGCGCGGTCAGCTACCTGGACGTGACCGAGGCCGAGCGCACGCCGCTGGCCACCGAGCGTGCGCTGGCCCAGCTGCGCGGCGCGCAGTGGGCGGCGACGGCGCAGCTCGTCAAGGCCTTGGGCGGCGGCTGGGCAGTGAAAGGATGACGCCGGTCATGCGCGCCGCCGCGCCACGGTGAGCGGCCGCGAAGGCCAGCGCCTTCGCTGCCATCGCCTGGCGTGAGGGCGCCGCGTCGCCGCACAGTTGCAGCCCGCGCAGCACGGCTTCGCTGAGTCCGTCACAGCGCTCGATGGCACCGGCGGCCAGCGCCAACTCGGTGGCCTCGGCGAAGTTGAACGTGTGCGGCCCGGCCAGCACCGGGCAGCCGCAGGCCGCCGCCTCGATGAGGTTCTGGCCACCCAGCGGCTCGAAGCTGCCGCCCAGCAGCGCGACGCTGGCCAGGCCGTAGTACAGCGGCATCTCGCGCATGGAGTCGCCCAGCCAGACGTCCGCTTGCAGCGCGTCGGCCGGCGGCTCGTCGCCCCAGCGGCTGCGCCGCGCCAGCGTGAAGCCGGCCGCCTGGATGAGGCCGGCGATCTCATCGAAGCGCTGCGGGTGGCGCGGCACGATGGCCAGCAGCGGGCGAGGGCGGGGCTGCTGCGCCCACGCCGCCAGCAGCGCGGCCTCTTCGCCTTCGCGGCTGACGGCCAGCATCAGCACCGGCCGGCCCAGTCGCTGCGACCAGGCCTGGCCGCGCGCAATCAGCGCCGGGTCCACGGCGATGTCGTACTTCAGGTTGCCGGCCACCTCGACGCGGGCCGTGCCCATGGCGCGGATGCGCTGCGCGTCGGCCTCGGTCTGCGCCAGCGCCAGCGTCATGCGCCGCGCGGCCGGGCGCAGCAGCGCGCCAAAGCGCATGCCCTGGCGCAGGCTTTTCTCGGACAGGCGGGCGTTGGCCAGCACCATGGGCAGGCCGGCCGCTTCCGCCTCGCGCTGCAGCGTGGGCCAGACCTCGGTTTCCATCAGCACACCCAGGCGCGGCTGCCAGTGGCGCAGGAAGCGCCGCACGGCGCCGGGCGTGTCGTAGGGCAGCCAGGTCTGCGCATCACCCTCGCGCAGCAGCGCCTGGCCGGCCTCGCGGCCAGTGGCTGTCGAATGGGTCAGCAGCAACTTGAGTGTCGGGTCGCGCGCGCGCAGCGCGTCGATGAGGGCGCTGGCGGCGCGCGTCTCGCCCAGCGACACCGCATGGACCCACAGCCGACCCGGCGCGGTAGGCCCGGAGAACATGCCGAGCCGCTCGGCCATCGCATGACGGTAGAGCGGCTCCCGCGCGCCGCGCCGCCACAGGCGCAGCAGGTACAGAGGCGTCAACAACCGCAGCAGGGCCGCGTAGGCCCAGCGGGCGAGGGCGTCGCTCAAGGCGAATCCGATGGGGATTGCTTGCGCTGCCGGGCGCGCTCGATCGCCCACAGCACCAGGCCAAAGCCAGCGCCGCCCACGAGCCAGATCAGGGCCTGCACCGCCAGCCCACGCAGCTGCAGCGGTTCATCCCGCAGCAGCCTGGGCACCACGGCCATGGCCACGAACATCATCAGCCCCCAGCGCAGCACGCCCACCTTGACGACGTAGGCGACCACGCCGGACTGCATCTGCGCCTGGGCGGCGCGGGTGGCCTCGGCGTCAGCATCCGTTGAGCCCACGCCGGGCTTGAGCCAAGCTGCGGGCAGCTGCGACTGACGGAACACGCGGTGGACCGCGTCGGCCGGCCATCCGAAGTGGTGGCGGCAGACCTGTTCATTGAGTCGCCAGCCCAGCCACATGCCCGCGACGATGCCGACCAGCATCAGACCCAGGAGCAGCAGCATGACGCCCACGACCTCGCCCGTCATGGGGTGCAGCGACGGATAGCGTGCCTCGATCCAGGGCACGAGCCAGACGAACCACGGCACAAACGACAGCACCAGGCCCGCCAGCGGCAGCACCTGCAGGCCCCAGAGCACGCGGGGCCGCAGCAGCTGCGGCAGTTGGCTGTTCAGCCACAGCGGGCGTGCTGCCGTCTTCATGCGCCTGGTCTCAGTGACCGGCCGCAAACTGCGCGTCCGGCTTCACGCGCTTGAGCTGGGCCAGCACATCGTGCTGGATGCGCTCCAGTGCCTCGGGCGTGTGGCCTTCGAAGCGCAGCACCAGCACCGGCGTGGTGTTGGACGGGCGGATCAGGCCGAAGCCGTCGGCGTACTCGAAGCGCATGCCGTCGATGGTGTTGATCTCCAGCACGCCCGGCAGGTCGGCGGTGGTCACCAGTGCCTTCAGCTGCTTGACGACTTCGTGGTGCTCGCCTTCGGCGCAGGGCACGTTGATCTCGGGCGTGTTGAAGCTGTTGGGCAGGCCCTTCAGCGTGGCGCTGGGGTCGGCGTCACGGCTCAGGATCTCCAGCATGCGGCCGGCCGTGTACATCGCGTCATCGAAGCCGTACCAGCGCTCGCTGAAGAAGATGTGGCCCGACAGCTCGCCGGCCAGCGGTGCGCCGGTTTCCTTCAGCTTGGCCTTGGCCAGCGAGTGGCCGGTCATCCACATCAGCGGCTTGCCGCCGTGTTCCTTGATCCACGGCGCCAGGCGCTGCGTGCACTTGACGTCGAAGATGATCTCGGCGCCGGGCTGGCGCTTCAGGATGTCGGCGGCCAGCAGCATGATCTGGCGGTCCGGCATGATCATCTCGCCATCCTTGGTGACGATGCCGAGGCGGTCGCCGTCGCCGTCGAAGGCCAGGCCCAGTTCGGCGTCGGTGGCGTGGACGATCTTCTTCAGGTCTTCCAGGTTCTCGGGGCGGCTGGGATCGGGATGGTGGTTGGGGAAGTCGCCGTCCACCTTGGAGAAGATGTCGATGACTTCGCAGCCCAGCGCACGCAGGATGGCCGGGGCCGAGGCGCCGGGGATGCCGTTGCCGCTGTCGACGACGATCTTCATCGGGCGGGCCAGCTTGCAGTCCTTGACGACGCGAGCCGTGTACTCGGGCACGATGTTCATGTGGCCGACACGGCCCTTGCCCGTGGCGTAGTCCTCGGCTTCGATGCGCTTCTTCAGGCCCTGGATCTGCTCGCCGTACACGGCGGCACCCTTGAGCACCATCTTGAAGCCGTTGTAGTCCTTCGGGTTGTGGCTGCCCGTGACCATGATGCCGGAGTTGCAGCCATGCTTGCCGCGCGTGGCGGCCACGTAGTACAGCATGGGCGTGGTCACGGCGCCGATGTCGACGACGTCCAGGCCGGTCGACGCGATGCCACGGATCAGCGCAGCCACCAGGCCCGGGCCCGACAGGCGGCCGTCACGGCCCACGGCCACGGCCTTCTCGCCCAGCGCCTTGGCCTCGGTGCCGAAGGCGCGGCCCAGGTGTTCGGCGAGCGCCTCGTCCAAGGTCTTGCCGACGACGCCACGGATGTCGTAGGCCTTGAAGATGGATGCGTTGACCTGCATGGAATCCCTTTGGAAGCTGGATTGGTTTCGAAATCGCGGCGGATTGTAGGCATGGCCCATGACGCTTCATGACCCGCCATCCGTCGCGCCGGCTGTCGATTCGTCGCTCATGCAAGGGGCATGCCGCGGGGGCTTCCTACACTCGCCGCCATGCCGCTGACCTCTGCTGACGTTCGCGCCTCCTGGCGCTCCTGGATTCACTACCAGACCGACGAGCCCGTGGGGCCGGGCTGGCTGCATTTGCTGTGGACGCTGTTGTTCTGCCTCGGCATCGCCGTGGTGCTGACTGCGCTGAGCTGGTTGGGCGGGCGCTGGAGTCTGGCGCAGACCATGGTTTGGTTCGGCCGCAACCTCATCGTCTCCATGACCATTGGCCTTCTGATCCACGGGCTGTATCGCGTGCTCGGCCGCGTGTTCGGCACGCGTGAGCGCATGCGCCGCTGGACGAGCATGCAGCGCACCGCGTACTTCGCCGGCGTGCCCATGGTGGGCGTCGTCATCGGCTGGCCGCTGGGGCTGTTGTTCACCGGCGCCAACCTGGCGTGGTTTGTTGGCGAGCGTGGCCGTGTCTTGGTGATCGCGTCGCTGGCCACCTCGCTGTGCATCACCTGGCTGATGCACATCTACTTCGGCGCGCGTGCACGGGCCTACCAGGCCAGCCAGCAGGCCACCGAGGCACAGCTGCGACTGCTGCAGGGCCAGATCGAGCCGCACTTCCTGTTCAACACGCTGGCCAATGTGCAGAGCCTGATCGACTTCGACCCGCCGCGTGCCAAGCTCATGCTGGAGCGCTTCACCGACTACCTGCGCGCCAGCCTGGGCCAGCTGCGCGGCGAGTCGACGACGCTGGCTCAGGAGTTCGCGATGCTGGAGGCCTACCTCGGCCTGATGCAACTGCGCATGGGCGAGCGGCTGCGCATGCGGCTGGTGCTGCCGCCCGAGCTGGCCGGCGTGGCGCTGCCGCCGCTGCTGATCCAGCCGCTGGTGGAGAACGCCGTGCACCACGGCCTGGAGCCCAAGATTGACGGCGGCGAGATCACCATCTCGGCGCAGCGCGACGCCCAAGGCCTGTGCATCAGCGTCGCCGACGACGGCCAGGGGCTGGACGCGCCGCGCCGGCGGCCCGGCAATGGCGTCGCGCTGGACAACATCCGCGCCCGGCTCGCCGCCCGCTGGGGCGCTACCGCCACGCTGACGCTGGCGCCACGCGACGGTGGCGGCACGCTGGCCCTGATCCGCATTCCTTTCCCCGATTGATGCCCACAGCCGCATGACAACTGCCCTGATCGCCGACGACGAACCCCATCTCGCCCAGTACCTGAAGGCGCAGCTCGCGCAGGCCTGGCCCGACCTGCGTGTGCTGCGCCTGGCCGCCAACGGCGTGGAGGCCGCGGCCGCCATCGCCGAGCTGCGGCCCGACATCGCTTTCCTGGACATCCAGATGCCGGGCCTGACGGGGCTGGAAGTGGCCCAGGGCATCGAGGGCGCTACCCGCGTGGTCTTCGTGACCGCCTATGACCAGTACGCCGTGGAGGCCTTCGAGGCCCGCGCGGTGGACTACCTGCTCAAGCCCTTGAAGGCCGAGCGCCTGGCGGCCTGCGTGCAGCGCCTGCGTGCCGCACCCGCCGCGGCGCCGGGGGAGGAGGGCGCCCTGGCCGACACGCTGCGCCGCCTGCTGGCGCAGCCGGGCACGCCCACGCGGCTGCGCTATGTGCGAGCCGCCCAGGGTGAGCTGATGCACCAGGTGCCGGTGGAAGACGTGCTGTTCTTCCACGCCGACGACAAGTACACCGTCGTGCAGACGGCGGCGGCCGAGCACCTGATCCGCACGCCCATCGCTGAGCTCGCAACCCAGTTGGACCCCGACCGCTTCTGGCAGGTTCACCGCGCCACCATCATCAACCTCGACCACGTGGCCGGTACGCGGCGGGATGACCAGAGCCGCCTGTTCGTGCGCGTCAAGGGCAGCGCGCGCGAGCTGCCGGTGAGCCGCGCCTACGTCCATCTGTTCAAGGCGATGTAGGCCGCGGCGCTGGGCGGGAGGGCATGTCCGGAAACTGCCAGTCGCCGGCAGGCCCGCCCCCTAGACTGGCCGCATGTTGCACGCCCACCTGCCCCCCGATGCCGCCTACGCCGCCCTTCAGGCGCGTGATGCGCGCTTCGACGGCCGGCTCTACGTGGGCGTGACGTCCACCGGCATCTACTGCCGCCCCGTTTGCCGCGTGCGGCTGCCGCGCCGCGAGAACTGCCGTTTCTTCGCGTCGGCCGCGCAGGCCGAGGCGCAGCGCTTTCGGCCCTGCATGAAGTGCCGCCCCGAACTCGCCCCGCAGGACCTGCCGTGGACGACCGCGGACGCCTCCCGCACGCTGGCCCAGCAGGCCGCCCGGTGGCTGGACGCCTGTGACGACCCCGAGGCCAGCGTGGAGGGCCTGGCCACCCACCTCGGCGTCAGCGGCCGGCACCTGCGCCGCATCTTCCAGGCCGAGCACGGCGTGTCGCCGTTGCAGTACCTGCAGACGCGCCGCCTGCTGCTGGCCAAGTCGCTGCTGACGGACAGCGCACTGCCCGTGCAGGCCGTGGCGCACGCGGCCGGCTTTGCGAGCCTGCGGCGCTTCAACGCGGCCTTTCTCGAGCACTACCGGCTGCAGCCCACGGCGCTGCGCCGCGCCGGGCGCGAGGGCAGTGCGCCGCCGGCCTCGCGGCTGCGGCTGGCCTACCGGGCGCCGTACGACGTGCCGGGCGTGCTGGCTTTCCTGGCGCCGCGCGCGGTGGCCGGCGTCGAGCAGGTGGCCGATGGCGCCATCACGCGCTCGCTGGCGCTGGTGCATGGCGGCCAGCGCCATGCGGGCTGGCTGCGGGTGGGCTTTGCGCGGGTCGGCGAAGTGACGGTCGAGTTGTCGCCGGGGCTGTGGCCGGCCGTCGGCACGCTGCTGCCGCGGCTGCGCGGCTGGCTGGACCTGGACGCCGACCCCACCGCCATCGCCGCCGCGCTGGGCCAGGTGCCCGGGCCGGCCGCCGTGCCGGGGCAGCGGCTGCCCGGCTGCCTGGACCGCTTCGAGCTGGCGGTGCGCGCGGTGCTGGGCCAGCAGGTCACGGTGGCGGCGGCGCGCACGCTGGCGGGCCGCTTCGTCGAGCGCTTCGGCGAGCCGCTGGCTGAGGCGCCCGAGGGCTGCCAGTGCCTGTTTCCCAAGCCCGAGCGCATCGCCACCGCCACGCGCGACGACATTGCCTCGCTGGGCATCATCGGCCGCCGCGCCGACTGCCTGATCGCGTTGGCCCAGGCCTGGCCGCAGCTCGCGTTTGCGCGCCGCGAAGGCACGCCGGAGGCGGCTGCCGAGCAGCTGACGCAGTTGCCCGGCATCGGCCCTTGGACAGCGGCCTACATGCTGATGCGCGGCTGGAGCTGGCCCGACGCATTCCCGCCCGGCGACGTGGTGCTGCGCAAGGCCCTCAGCGGCGACGGCCCGCCGCTGTCGCCGCGCGCCTACCAGCTGGCCGCCGAGGGCTGCCGCCCGTTTCGCAGCTACGCCGTGCTGCATCTCTGGAGACATGCATGACTTCCCATCACCTGCTGCAGCGACGCCTGGCGACGCCGCTGGGCCCGCTGACCGCCGCGTGCAGTGCCGCCGGCCTGTCGGGCCTGTGGTTTGACGGCCAGAAGCACCACCCCGGCGCGCTGGCCGTGCCGGTGGACGACGGCCAGGACTCCGTCCTTGCCGCCACGGCCGACGCGCTGGCCGCCTACTTCAGCGGCCGGGCGTTCACGCTGCCGCCGCTGGACCCGGCCGGCACCGCCTTCCAGCGCGCCGTGTGGCGTGCGCTGCTGGACATCCCGCCCGGCGCGCCCGACACCTACGGCCGGCTGGCGCAGCGCCTGGGGCGCGCCAACGCGGCCCGGGCCCTCGGCGCGGCAGTGGGACGCAACCCGATCGCGGTGCTGGTGCCCTGCCATCGCGTCGTCGGGGCCGACGGCTCGCTGACAGGCTATGCCGGCGGCCTGGCGCGCAAGAAGGCCCTGCTGGCGCTGGAGCGCGCTGCCGCATGAAGCTCTTCGATCTCGGCGAGCTGGTGCTGCTCGCGGCGCTGTGGGGCGCGTCCTTCCTGTTTATGCGGCTGGGTGCGCAGGAGTTCGGGCCGCTAGCCCTGGCCTTCGTGCGGGTCGGCCTGGCCAGCGTGCTGCTGCTGCCGCTGCTGGCCTCGCGCGGGCAACTGGCCGAGCTGCGCACGCATTGGCGCGGCCTGCTGGTCGTCGGGGCGCTGAACAGCGCCATCCCGTTCGCGCTGTTCTCGTTCGCGGCGATGTCCATCACTGCCGGGCTGTCCAGCATCGTGAACGCCACCACGCCGCTGTGGACGGCCGTGGTGGCCTTCGCCTGGCTGGGCCAGGGCCTGACGCGGCTGCGCGTGCTGGGGCTGGCGATCGGCTTCGCGGGCGTGACCTTCCTGGCCTGGGACAAGGCCAGCTTCAAACCCGGCGCCGACCATGCGGGCTTGTGGGCCGTGCTGGCCTGCGCGGTGGCCACGCTGTGCTATGGCCTCGCCGCCAACGCCACCCGGCGCTGGCTGACCGGCGTGCCACCGCTGGCTGTGGCCACGGGCAGCCAGGCGGCGGCTGCGCTGCTGCTGGTGCTGCCGGCCCTGTGGCAATGGCCCGTGGCGCTGCCTGGCGCCGTGGCTTGGGGCAGCGCGCTTGCACTGGCCAGCCTGTGCACGGCGCTGGCCTACCTGATGTATTTCCGGTTGATGAGCCGCGTCGGGCCCACCAACGCGGTGTCGGTGACCTTTCTGATCCCGCTGTTTGCCATCCTGTGGGGATGGCTGTTCCTGCGCGAGCCCGTCACGGCGCAGATGCTGATGGGCGGCGCCATCGTGCTGGTGGGCATTGCGCTGGCGCTGGGCCTGGTTCAGTCAAGCCCGTTCACGAGGCCGTCGCCCAGGTAGGCGCGGTAGCGTCGGATGCGGCCAGCCACGCCGTCGGGCCCCTGGCGCGGCGTGTAGCGCAGCGCCGCGACCTCGACGCTGCGGCCCATGTCCACGATAAGCCGGTGCGGCGGCGGCGCGGCCGGTGCCTGGCTGTGCGCGCTGATCCAGCAATCGGAGTTCTGGCCGTTGATGGCATTCAGCGCCGAGCCGTCGGTGCTGAGCCGCTCCTCGCTGCTGACGTAGGCGATGGTCCAGTTGGACTGGTTCAGCGGTTTGTCGGACGCGTCCAGCAGCGCGATCTCGGCGATGGCCGCTATGGCCTGGTCCGGCACCTCCAGCGCGAAGAAGCGGCCCGTGACCGGCGCCGCGAAGCGCAGCACCTGCGTGGCTCCACCGGGCGCGAACTCGCCGTCCAGCACGGGCGTGACGCCGTCCAGCTGCGGGCGGGCGTGGTGGGCAGGCTGGGGCAGATCCAGCTCGGGCCGCAGGCGGTCGAGGATGGGCGTGGTGAGCCCGGTGATCTCGGCGCGTCGCGGGCCGGTCAGGTCCAGCACGACGATGTCGTTGCGGCCCCGGCGCAGCCACGGTGCCGGCAGGTACAGCGTCTGCGTGGGGCCGATGCTCCAGTAGCGGCCCAGGCACTGGCCGTTGACCCAGACGATGCCCTGGCCCCAGGAGGACAGGTCCAGGAAGCTGTCGCCCACCTCGTCCAGCCGGAAGCTGCCGCGCCAGAACGCGGCCGTCGTGGCGTCCGCGGGCCGGGCCGCGCGGAACTTCAGCGGCGGCAGCGCAGCATCGGCGTCGAAGTCGATGGCACGGATGTCCCAGCCCGTGACGGGCTGCGGCTCGCCACCGACGGGCGTGAAGCTCACCGGGCCGTGCAGGCCCTTGCGGTCATGCACCTCCACGCCAAAGTTCACGCGAGCGATGGTGTAGAGCAGGATCTCCACGCTGACCGCTTTGGCGCGTGCCGGCAGCCGCACGCGGTAGCGGCGGTGGCGGGTGTCGAAGCTGCCGACGGGCTGGCCGTCCACGTGCACCCAGGCCAGGTCGCGGGCCTTGGCCACCTCCAGCACGCCAGCCGGTCCGGCGGGGAGCGTCGTGCGGTAGGCGACGAGGCCGCGGCTGATGTCGTAGGCCTCGATGGGCTGCGGGCTGTCCACGCGCAGTCGGCGCGACGGCAGGTTGGCCAGCACCGGCGCCGCGTCTTTTAGCGTGAAGGGCGGGATGGCGATGACGGGCTGGCGCGGTGGGGGCGGCGGCAGCGTCTCACCGGCCGGCAGGAAGGGGCGCAGGCCCTCGCGGTAGGCCTGGAACTTCTCGCCGGTCCAGCCCGCCTCGCTGATGGGGGCGTCGTAGTCGTAGCTGGTGGTGTCGGGGCGGAAGGGGCGGTCGCAGCCGCCCCACAGGCCGAAGCTGGTGCCGCCATGGGCCATGTAGAGGCTGAAGGAGCCACCGGCCTTCAGCATCCAGGCGAGGTCGGCCACGGCCTTGGCGGCATCGCCCTTGCGGTGCGGCGTGCCCCAGGTGTCGAACCAGCCGGAGTAGTACTCGCCGCACATCAGCGGGCCTTGCTGCACGGCCTTCAGCGCGTTGAAGCCGCGCTGCGGGTCGCTGCCGAAGTTGGCCACCGACAGCAGCTCGGGGATGTGGGTCTTGGCGACGGCGTTGGTCGGGTTGCACTGAAACAGCGGCACGTCGAACTGCCCGTCCAGCAGCGCCTGGCGCATCTCGCGCATGTAGGCCAGGTCGTCGCCATAGAAGCCGTACTCGTTCTCCACCTGCACCATCAGGATGGGGCCACCGCGGGTGATCTGCAGCGGCGCCAGCTCACGGCCCACCTCGCGCATCCAGCGCCGGGCCGGCGCCACATAGGCGGGGTCGCGGGTGCGCAAGAAGGCATCGCTGGGCGACTTCTTCAGCAGCCACCAGGGCAGGCCGCCCATCTCCCACTCGGCACAGGCGTAGGGCCCGGGGCGCAGGATGACCCACAGGCCCAGCTCCTGCGCCAGCCGGCAGAAGGCGGCGGCATCACGCTGGGCGGCCCAGTCGTAGCGGCCTTCGCGCCATTCATGGAAGTTCCAGAACAGGTAGGCGCAGACGGCGTTCAGGCCCATGGCCTGGATGGCCTGCAGGCGGTGCCGCCAGTATTCGCGCGGCACGCGAGCGAAGTTCATCTCGCCGCAGCGGATCTGCAGCGGCTGGCCGTCCAGCATGAAGTGCTGCGTGCCGACCGCGAAGCGCGGGGAGGGCGCGTCCAGCACCTGGGCCGTCAGCGGGGTGAGAGGTAGCAGCGTGCTGCCCAGGGCGGCGCCTTGCAACAGGCGGCGGCGAGAAACGCGGTCAATCGGTCGGGACATGCGCGGCGATGCTAGCGACGCGCACCCGGCGGCTGGGATTCCTTTTTTCGTCACAGCTATGCCAATCCGCGCGTCACGCTCATGCGCATGAGCGATTGCACCTTTGGGAGGCGCAGCCGGCCAATTCCCCATGCGAGATCCGGTCATCCGCCTCGCGTCGCAGTCGTGGTAGCGTGCGGCTCCCAGCGATTGGTAGCGCTACCTTCGCTCATAAGAACTGTTTGGAGACTGCATGCTTTCTGACCTGAATCAGCACCTGCGCCGCTGCCTTGGCGCTTTCGGCCTGCTGGCGGCTGCGGCGGCTGTGGCCCAGCCTTCGGGCGGGCCTTACGGGCCGGTGCCGCAACGCTACGCCGTGCCCCAGGCGCCCAACGTCTACTTCGTCGCTCCCGACGGACGCGCCGACGCCACCGGCAAGTCGCTGGCACAACCCACCACGCTGGAGGCTGTCGTCGCCCGTGTGGTGACCGGCGACGCCATCGTGCTGCGCGGCGGCATCTATCGCACCGGCGGCCTGCAGCTGAATCAGGGCGTCAGCCTCCAGCCCTACCTGGACGAAGCCCCGGTGCTCAAGGGCACGCGCGTGGCTGCCGAGTGGCAGGCACTGCCCAACAACGTCTGGCGCACGAGCTGGAAGACGCTGTTCCCGGCGCAGCCGCTGGCCTGGTGGCATGCGGACCGCGAGTCCATGCACACACCGCTGCACCGCTTCAACAACGACATGGTGTTCATCGACGGCGAGCCGCTGCAGTCCGTGGGCTGGCCGGGCGAGCTGGGCAGCAAGGGCTTCTACATCGACTACGCCAAGGGCCATGTCTACATCGGCGTGAACCCGGCGGGCAGGACGGTGGAGATCACCGCGCACGATGTGGCACTGCACCGCCCGTCGCGCCCCGTGCACGGCAAGCCGTCGGACCGCAAGGGCTTCCAGCTGCGCGGCATCACGCTGACGCAGTACGCCTACCGCGCCATCGACATCGAGGGCAAGAAGCCGTCGACGCTGGTGTCCGAGGAGCCCACGGACGACCCCGTCGGCCCGTCGCCCGAGAGCGAACATGGCAAGGAGGTCGTGGGCACGCTGCTGGAGAACGTGACCATCAGCCACTGCTCGCGCGTGGCGGGCTTCTTCCGCGGCGACAAGCTCGTCATCCGCAACTCGCTGATCAGCGACACCAGCACCGAGGGCATCTACGTGATCGGCTCGTCCGACGTGCTGCTGGAGCGCAACCTGATCCGCCGCAACAACGTCGAGCGCCTGACCGGCTACTACCCGGCGGCCGTGAAGATCTTCAACCAGTCTCACCGTGTCGTCGTGCGCGACAACCTCGTCATTGAACAGCCGCACTCCAACGGCGTCTGGTGGGACGTGGGCAACCGCGATGGCGTGTTCGTCAACAACCATGTCGAGGGCACGATGGCGGGGGTCTTCTTCGAGATCTCCCACGGCCTCACCGTGGCCGGCAATGTGTTCGTCAACAACCAGCAGGGCGCGCGCATCCTCAACGCCGCCGGAGCGAAGTTCCACCACAACACCTTCGTGAACTCGCCGGTGCTGATCGACCGCAATGAGCGCAGCGCGCAGGGCGACCACTTCGGCTGGCACCCGCAGACCGGGCCCGACGTGCACGAGCGTGTGGGCCATGTGTTCGAGGGCAACCTGCTGGTGGCCGATGCCGGCGTCAAGGGCGCGCTGCTGCGCTTCGAGCAGCCGCCGCTGGTGTGCGGCAAGGTGACTGCGCCCATGTCTACGCGCGTGAACGGCAACCTCTACCTGCGCGCCGGTACGGGAGAGCCGCTGGTCAGCTGGGCGCCCACGGCGAGTGCGGCAGGCACGGCCTGCATCGCCCAGCATGCGACGCTGGACGCCTTCCGCCAGGCCGTGCCGGGCGTGGAGGCGCAGGGCAGGGCGCTGCCGGCGCCTGCGGGCGCGATCTTCCGCAGCCCCGAGCTGCGTCGCTACGAGCTGGCCCGCGTGCCCGAAGGTGTGCAGCCGCTGCCGGTGCCGGCCGAAGTGCGCCGGGCCACCGGCTGGACCGAAGCCACCCGTTTGCCAGGCGCGCTGCCGGCGGCGCGCTGACGCCGCCAACGGCCGCTACTGCGCGGCATAGGGCTGGGCCACGCGCTCGTTCTCATCGATGTGCAGCCGCTTGCCCAGCGACGGAAAGGCGCGCTGCGCGCAGCCCTCGCGCTCGCACAGCTTGCAGCCCGGGCCGATGGGCGTGGCGCTGGCCGAGTCGTCCAGCGCCAGCCCCTTGGCATAGACCAGCTGGCTGGCGTGCCGCAGGTCGCAGCCCAGGCCGATGGCGAACTCGCGGTTGGGTGAGCCGTAGCCGCCGGTCGGGCGGGGCTCGCAATGCGCGATCCACAGGTAGGCGCGGCCGTCCGGCATGCGGGCCACCTGCGTCAGCACACGCCCAGGCTGGGCGAAGGCCTCGTAGACATTCCACAGCGGGCAGGTGCCGCCGCCGCGCGAGAAGTGGAAGTCGGTGGCGGACTGGCGCTTGGAGATGTTGCCCGCCCGGTCCACCCGCACGAAGAAGAAGGGCACGCCCCGCGCGCCACGCCGCTGCAGCGTGGACAGGCGGTGGCACACGGTCTCGAAGCTGACGCCGAAGCGACGTGCCAGCAGCGCGATGTCGTAGCGCAACTCCTGCGCCGCCGCCAGGAAGCGGCCGTAGGGCAGCACCAGAGCCCCGGCAAAGTAGCTGGCCAGCCCGATGCGCGCCAGCGCCGCGGCCTCGGGGCTGAAGGGGTTGGAGGCCACGAGCCGGTCGATGGTCGGCCCGGCCTCCAGGTAGGCCAGCTGCGTGGCCAGCTGGAAGGCACGCTGGCCGGCCGTCAGCGTGTCGCCCAGGCGCAGCCGGCGCTCGGCGGGGTCGAAGCGGCGCAGCCGGCCCTCCACGACGCCGCGCACCTGCACGCCGTGCGTGGCCTGCAGGTAGGCCTCCAGTTGCGGCACCAGGTCCTGCGTGCTGTCGCCGGCTTGGAGACGGCGGGCCAGCGCCTCGGCCGCGCGATCCAGGCCGTCCATGTGGTTGTGGTGGGCGTAGAAGAAGTCGCGCACCTCTTCGTGCGAGGCCTGGCCGCCGGCCGCCGGGCCGCCGTCGCGGTGGCCCTGGCCCAGGCTGGCCAGGCGCTGCTCGGCGCTGCGCGCGCGGGCGTGCAGGCGCAGCAGCAGCTGGGTCACGGCGGGCATCTGCTGGGCCAGCGTGCGCAGCTCGGCATCGGGCACGCCGCCGCCGGCTTCGCCCGGGCGTGCCGCCTCGGCGACGATCTCGTGCAGTTGCGCCAGGCGCCGTGCCTCATCGTCCTCGGAGAAGAACTGCAGGTCCACGCCCAGCGTGGCCTGCAGGCGCTGAAGCGTCGCCATGCTCAGTGGCCGCTGGTTGTTCTCCAGCTGGTTCACATAGCTGGGCGACAGTGCCAGCCGCTGCGCCAGCGCCGCCTGCGTCAGCCCATGCTGCTCGCGCAGCGTCTTGAGCTTCACGCCCAGAAAGATCTTTCGCATGGCCCGATTGTTCGCAAAGTTTGCAAAACGCGACCGCGATCTTCGCATTCACACGCCATCGTTTGGTTGAGCCGCGCGCACGGCGCTGCGAAGATTGCAAACATCGACGAACCCCAGGCGCCGGCCACCTGCAGGCCCGCGCCGCTGCCACACCAGCCAGGAGACTTCCGCCATGAGCGACACCCCCAACCCGACCTTCAAGCCCAAGAAATCCGTGGCGCTGTCCGGCGTGACGGCCGGCAACACCGCGCTGTGCACGGTGGGCCGCAGCGGCAACGACCTGCACTACCGCGGCTACGACATCCTGGACATCGCCGAAGTCTGCGAGTTCGAGGAAATCGCCCACCTGCTGGTGCACGGCAAGCTGCCCACGCGGGCCGAGCTGAAGGCCTACAAGGCCAAGCTCAAGGCGCTGCGCGGCCTGCCCGACGCGGTGATGAGCGTGCTGGAGACGCTGCCCGCTGCCGCCCACCCGATGGACGTGATGCGCACCGGCGTGTCGGCGCTGGGCTGCACGCTGCCCGAGAAGGATGACCACAACCTGCCCGGTGCCCGCGACATCGCGGATCGCCTGATGGCGAGCCTGGGCTCCATGCTGCTGTACTGGTACCACTTCAGCCACAACGGCCGCCGCATCGAGGTGGAGACGGACGACGACTCCATCGGTGGCCACTTCCTGCACCTGCTGCATGGCGAGAAGCCCAGCGACAGCTGGGTGCGCGCGATGCACACCTCGCTGAACCTGTACGCCGAGCATGAGTTCAACGCGTCCACGTTCACGGCCCGCGTCATCGCCGGCACCGGCAGCGACATGCACTCGGCGATTGCCGGCGCCATCGGCGCGCTGCGCGGCCCCAAGCATGGCGGCGCCAACGAGGTGGCCTTCGAGATCCAGAAGCGCTATGACAACCCGGACGAGGCCGAGGCCGACATCCGCGCCCGCGTCGAGCGCAAGGAAGTCGTCATCGGCTTCGGCCACCCGGTCTACACGGTCAGCGACCCGCGCAACGTCGTCATCAAGGGCGTGGCCAAGCAGCTGTCCGACGAGGCCGGCTCTACGAAGATGTACGACATCGCCGAGCGGCTGGAGTCGGTGATGTGGGAGGTCAAGAAGATGTTCCCCAACCTCGACTGGTTCAGCGCCGTCAGCTATCACATGATGGGCGTGCCCACCGCCATGTTCACGCCGCTGTTCGTCATCTCGCGCACCAGCGGCTGGGCGGCCCACGTCATCGAGCAGCGCATCGACAACAAGATCATCCGCCCCAGCGCCAACTACACCGGCCCCGAGGACCAGCCCTTCGTCGCCATCCAGGATCGCAAGTGAACCACGCCCACCGCAAACCCCTGCCGGGCACGACGCTGGACTACTTCGACGCCCGCGAGGCCGTCGAGGCGCTCCAGCCCGGCGCCTGGGCCACGCTGCCCTACACCGCTCGCGTGCACGCTGAGAACTTGGTGCGTCGCGCCGAGCCCGCGCAGCTGAATGCGTTCCTGGGCCAGCTCATCGGCCGCAAGCGTGAGCTGGACTTTCCGTGGTTCCCGGTGCGCGTGGTCTGCCACGACATCCTGGGCCAGACCGCGCTGGTCGACCTGGCCGGCCTGCGCGATGCCATCGCCGCGCAAGGCGGCGACCCGGCGGCCGTGAACCCGGTCGTGCCGGTGCAGCTGATCGTGGATCACTCGCTGGCGGTGGAATGCGGGGGCTTCGACCCCGACGCCTTCGCGAAGAACCGCGCCATCGAGGACCGCCGCAACGAGGACCGCTTCCATTTCATCGAGTGGACCAAGCGCGCCTTCGACAACGTCGACGTGATCCCGGCCGGCAACGGCATCATGCACCAGATCAATCTGGAGAAGATGTCGCCGGTGGTCTACGTGCAGGACGGCGTGGCCTTCCCCGACACCTGCGTCGGCACCGACAGCCACACGCCGCATGTGGACGCGCTGGGCGTCATCGCCATCGGCGTGGGCGGCCTGGAGGCCGAGAACGTGATGCTGGGCCGTGCCTCGTGGATGCGCCTGCCGGACATCGTCGGCGTCGAGCTGACCGGCCGCCGCGCGCCCGGCATCACGGCGACGGACGTGGTGCTGGCGCTGACCGAGTTCCTGCGCCAGCAGAAGGTCGTGGGCGCGTATCTCGAGTTCTATGGCGAGGGCGCGGACAGCCTGTCCATCGGCGACCGTGCCACCATCGCCAACATGTGCCCGGAGTACGGCGCGACGGCGGCGCTGTTCTACATCGACCGCCAGACCATTGACTACCTGCGCCTCACCGGCCGCGACGACGAGCAGCTGCGCCTGGTGGAGCAGTACGCCCGCACCGCCGGCTTCTGGGCCGAGGACTTGAAGACGGCGCAGTACGAGCGCGTGCTGCGTTTCGACCTCGGCAGCGTGGTGCGCAACATGGCCGGCCCGTCCAACCCGCATCGCCGGCTGCCGACCTCGGCGCTGCGCGAGCGTGGCATCGCGGTGGACCTGGACAAGGCTCGCTCCCAGGAGGCGCAAGGCCTGATGCCCGATGGCGCCGTCATCATCGCGGCCATCACCAGCTGCACCAACACCAGCAACCCGCGCAACGTCATCGCCGCCGGCCTGCTGGCCAAGAAGGCCAATGCGCTGGGCCTGGCACGCAAGCCCTGGGTCAAGTCCTCGCTGGCGCCCGGCTCCAAGGCCGTGGAGCTCTACCTGAAGGAAGCCGACCTGCTGGGCGAGCTGGAGCAGTTGGGCTTCGGCATCGTGGCCTTTGCCTGCACCACCTGCAACGGCATGAGCGGCGCGCTGGACCCCAAGATCCAGCAGGAAATCATCGACCGGGACCTCTACGCGACCGCCGTGCTGTCCGGCAACCGCAACTTCGACGGCCGCATCCACCCCTATGCCAAGCAGGCCTTCCTGGCCTCGCCGCCGCTGGTGGTGGCCTACGCGCTGGCCGGCACGGTGCGCTTTGACATCGAGAACGACGTGCTGGGCGTGGTGGACGGCCGCGAGATCCGCCTGAAGGACCTGTGGCCCAGCGACGAGGAGATCGATGCCGTCGTTGCGGCTGCGGTCAAGCCGGCGCAGTACCGCGCCGTGTACGAGCCGATGTTCGCGATCCGCGACAGCGCCGAACGCGCCGCGCCGCAGTACGACTGGCGCCCGCAGTCCACCTACATCCGCCGCCCGCCGTACTGGGACACCGAGGGCGTGGGCGCGCTGGCTGCCAACCCGCGGACGCGGCGCGGCATGCGCCCGCTGGCGCTGCTGCCGGACAACATCACCACCGACCACCTGTCGCCGTCCAACGCCATCCTGATGGACTCGGCCGCTGGCGAGTACCTGCACAAGATGGGCCTGCCGGAGGAGGACTTCAACTCCTACGCCACGCACCGGGGCGACCACCTGACCGCGATGCGCGCCACCTTCGCCAACCCGACCTTGAAGAACGAGATGGTGAAGAACGCCGACGGCAGCCAGCGCGTCGGCTCGCTGGCCCGCGTGGAGCCCGAGGGCCAGGTCATGCGCATGTGGGAGGCGATGGAGACCTACCTCAACCGCCGCCAGCCGCTGATCATCATTGCCGGCGCCGACTACGGCCAGGGCAGCTCGCGTGACTGGGCTGCCAAGGGCGTTCGCCTGGCGGGCGTGGAGGTCGTCGTGGCCGAGGGCTTCGAGCGCATCCACCGCACCAACCTGATCGGCATGGGCGTGCTGCCACTGGAGTTCCTGCCCGGCACCAACCGCCTGACGCTGCAACTGGACGGCACCGAGGTCTATGACGTCGAGGGCGACATCGCGCCGGGCGCGACGCTGAACCTCGTCATCCACCGCCGCGACGGTCGCACCGACCGCGCACCCATGCGCTGCCGGCTGGACACGGCCGAGGAGGTGCAAGTGCACGACGCCGGTGGCGTGCTGCAGCGCTTTGCGCAGGACTTCCTCGCGGAGCACGCGGCATGAGTGCGCAGCCCCAGGCCCGCATCCCCGCCACCTACCTGCGTGGCGGCACAAGCAAGGGCGTGTTCTTCCGGCTGGAGGACCTGCCCGAGGCCTGCCGCGTGCCCGGCCGGCCGCGCGACCGGCTGTTCCAGCGCGTCATCGGCAGCCCCGATCCCTATGCCGCGCAGATCGACGGCATGGGCGGCGCCACCAGCAGCACCAGCAAGTGCGTGATCATCTCGCCCAGCACGCGTGCCGGCCATGACGTGGACTACCTCTACGGTCAGGTGTCCATCGACAAGGACTTCGTCGACTGGAGCGGCAACTGCGGCAACCTGTCGACGGGCGCCGGTGCGTTCGCCATCCATGCCGGCTACGTGCGCGACGTGCCGCAGGACGGCATCTGCACCGTGCGCATCTGGCAGGCCAACATCGGCAAGACCATCGTGGCCCATGTGCCGGTGCGCGGCGGCCAGGTGCAGGAGAGCGGCGATTTCGAGCTGGACGGCGTGACCTTCCCGGCCGCCGAGATCGTGCTGGAGTTCTTGGATCCGGCCGACGACGGTGACGACGGCGGTGCGATGTTCCCGACCGGCAAGCTCATCGATGAGCTGGACGTGCCTGGCCTCGGCACGGTCAAGGCCACGCTGATCAACTCGGGCATCCCGACCGTCTTCGTCAACGCGGCCGACATCGGCCACACCGGCGCCGAGCTGCGCGAGCACATCAACAGCTCGCCCGCGCTGCTGGCCAAGTTCGAGGCGCTGCGCGTGGCCGGCGCGCTGCGCATGGGCCTGATCCAGACGGCCGAAGAAGCCGCCACGCGCCAGCACACGCCCAAGATCGCCTTCGTTGCGCCCGCGGCGGACTACACCACGTCCAGCGGCAAGGCCGTGCCGGCCGGCGACATCGACCTGCTGGTGCGCGCGCTGTCCATGGGCAAGCTGCACCACGCGATGATGGGCACGGCCTCGGTCGCCATTGCCACCGCTGCCGCCATTCCCGGCACGCTGGTCAACCTCGCCGCGGGCGGCGGCGAGCGGGCGGCTGTGCGCTTCGGTCACCCGTCCGGCGTGCTGCGCGTCGGCGCCGAGGCCTGCCAGGTCGACGGCCAGTGGACGGTCACCAAGGCCGTCATGAGCCGCAGCGCCCGCATCCTGATGGAAGGCGTCGTCCGCGTGCCCGCGGGCAGCTTCTAACCCAACTTCTCCACGTCATGTCCACCCGCAAACAACTCAAGGCCCTTGTCGAAGCCCGCCGCGGCGTCATCGTGCCGGGCGCGTTCAATGCGCTGTCGGCCAAGGTCATCGAAGACCTCGGCTACGAGGCGCTCTACGTCACCGGCGCCGGCGTCACCAACATGTGGTTCGGCATGCCCGACCAGGGCTTCATGGGCCTGGCCGAGATCGCCGACCACACGGCCCGCATCCGCGATGCGGTCAACCTGCCGCTCATCGTCGACGCCGACACCGGCTTCGGCAACGCGCTCAACGTCATCCACACCGTGCGCACGCTGGAGCGCGCCGGTGCCGACTGCATCCAGCTCGAAGACCAGGTCGCGCCCAAGCGCTGCGGCCACTTCTCGGGCAAGGAAGTCATCTCCGCCGAGGAGGCGACGGCCAAGATCAAGGCCGCCGTGGATGCGCGCCGCGACCCGGACTTCATGATCATGGCCCGCACCGATGCGGCCGCCACGCTGGGCTTCGAGGCCGCCATCGAGCGTGCGCAGATGTTCGCCGAGGCCGGCGCCGACATCCTGTTCGTCGAAGCCGTCACGAAGGAAGACGAAGTCCGCGCGCTGCCCAAACGCCTGGGCAAGCCCCAGCTGATGAACATGGTCATCGGCGGCAAGACCCCCATCTTCGGCGCCGAGGAACTGGGCCAACTGGGCTACGGCATCGTGCTGTACGCCAACGCCGCGCTTCAGGGCGCCGTGATGGGCATGCAGAAGGCGCTCACCGCGCTGCGAGACGACAAGCAGGTGCTGGAGAGCAGCGGCCTGGTGGCGCCGTTCGCCGAGCGCCAGCGCCTCGTCGGCAAGCCCGGCTGGGATGCGCTCGAGAAGAAGTACACCTGAGCCCGGCGGTCCGCCGCGTCAGGGTGCCAGCAGGCGCGGCTGCTCACGCTCGGCCAGTTCGCGCAGCAGCGCCCACACGGCCTGCATGCGCGGCAGCTGCCGCGCCTCCTGCGGCATGGACATCCAGAAGGTGCGCTTGAACTGGTGCTGCGGCAGCAGCCGCACCAGCCGTGCGTCGCTCGCCGCGACGAAGGCCGGCAGCACGGCGATGCCGGCGCCGGCCGCCACCGCCTCGTACTGCGCCAGGATGCTGGTGGAACGCAGCGCGAACTGCTGCGGTCGGTGCAGCTCGTCCAGGATCTGCAGCTCCTTGGTGAACAGCAGGTCGTCCACGTAGCTGACGAAGCTGTGGCCGGCGAGCTGCTCCACCGTCTGCGGCCCGGGCTGCTCGCCCAGGTAGTCGCGGCTGGCGTACAGGTGCAGGCTGTAATCGGCCAGCTTCGCGACGATGACCGACCCGCGCGCGGGCCGTTCCAGCGAGATGACGATGTCGGCCTCGCGACGCGACAGGTGCACGAGGCGGGGCAGGGCCAGCAGGTCCACCACCAGCCGCGGATGCAGGCGCGAGAACTGCGCCAACGCGGGCGCCAGCACCCGTGTGGCCAGGCCCTCGGTCGCGCCGATGCGCACGACGCCGGACAGCCCCTCGTCGGCCGCCATCGCCAGCGGCCCGCTGCGCTCCATCTGGCGGAAGGCCGCCTCCATGGCTTCCACCTTGGGCAGCAGCTGCCGCCCGGCCTCGCTGAGGCGGTGGCCGTCGGCCTCGCGCGTGAACAGCGTGGCGCCGGTCTGCTGCTCCAGCGCCCGGATGCGGCGGGCCACGGTGGTGTGGTCCACCTCCAGCCGGCGTGCGGCCGCGTGCAGCGTGCCGGCCCGGGCCAGCTCCATGAAAAAACGCAGGTTGTTCCAGTCCATCGCCACCTCGGTGTGGTTTGCATTCTTGCAAACTGCAGGCGCGAATTTGCGCCTTGTTCAGGCAAATATGCAAAGCTAGGATGACCGCAACATCTCTTCACCCGACATCGCCGGAGACACCCATGACCACCCACGCCACCCCCGCCGTGCCCACCATCCCGTTGCTGATCAACGGCGAGTTCGTCGAGTCCCGCACGACGCAGTGGCGCGACGTCGTGAACCCCGCCACGCAGCAGGTGCTGGCCCGTGTGCCCATGGCCACGCAGCACGAAGTGGCTGCAGCCATCGCCAGCGCGCAGGCCGCGTTCAAGACCTGGAAGAAGACGCCCATCGGCGCCCGCGCCCGCATCTTCCTGAAGTACCAGCAGCTGATCCGCGAGAACATGAAGTCGTTGGCCGCGACGCTGACCGCCGAGCAGGGCAAGACGCTGGCCGACGCCGAGGGCGACGTGTTCCGCGGGCTGGAGGTGGTGGAGCATGCCGCCAACATCGGCAGCCTGCAGATGGGCGAGCGCGCGCACAACGTGGCCGGCGGCGTTGACACCTACACGCTGCTGCAGCCGCTGGGCGTGTGCGCCGGCATCACGCCGTTCAACTTCCCCGCCATGATCCCGCTGTGGATGTTCCCGATGGCCATCGCCACCGGCAACACTTTCGTGCTGAAGCCGTCCGAGCAGGACCCGATGGTGACGATGGAACTCGTGCGGCTGGCGCTGCAGGCCGGCATCCCGGCCGGCGTGCTCAACGTCGTGCACGGCGGCGAGGACGTCGTCAACGCGCTGTGCGACCACCCGGACATCAAGGCCGTGTCCTTCGTCGGTTCCACCAAGGTCGGCACGCACGTCTACCACCGTGCGTCGGCCTCGGGCAAGCGCGTGCAATGCATGATGGGCGCGAAGAACCACGCCATCGTGCTGCCCGATGCGCACAAGGAGCAGACGCTGAACGCGCTGGCCGGCGCCAGCTTCGGCGCTGCCGGCCAGCGCTGCATGGCGGTGTCGGTGGCCATCCTCGTGGGTGAGGCGCGTGGCTGGGTGCCCGAGCTGGTGGCCAAGGCCCGGACGCTGAAGGTCGGCGCGGGCGACGCGGCCGGCACCGATGTGGGCCCGGTCATCTCCTGCGCGGCGCGTGAGCGCGTGGAAGGCCTGATCGAGCGGGGCATCGCCGAGGGCGCGCGGCTGGAGCTGGACGGTCGCAAGCCGGCGCTGGACGGCGCGCTGCGCGAGGGCAACTTCGTCGGCCCGACCATCTTCTCGGGCGTCAAGCCCGGCATGAGCATCTACGAGCAGGAGATCTTCGGCCCCGTGCTGTGCATCGCCGAGGCCGAGACCATGGACGAGGCCATCGCGATGATCAACGCCAACCCCAACGGCAACGGCACAGCCATCTTCACGCAGAGCGGCGCCGCGGCGCGCAAATTCGAGGAAGAAATCGACGTGGGCCAGGTCGGCATCAACGTGCCCATCCCGGTGCCGGTGCCGCTGTTCTCGTTCACCGGCTCGCGCGCGTCCAAGCTGGGCGACCTCGGCCCCTACGGCAAGCAGGTCATCATGTTCTACACGCAGACCAAGACAGTCACCGCGCGCTGGTTCGATGACGACGTGTCCACCGGCGTCAACACCACCATCTCCCTGAAGTAAGGCCGCGCGATGGACTTCGAACTGAGCGAAGACCAGCGTGCCTTCGCTGCCACCGCGCGCAGCTTCGCGCAGAGCGAGCTGGCGCCGTTTGCTGCGCAGTGGGACCGCGAGCACTTCTTTCCGCGCGACACGCTGCGCGCGGCCGGCGAGCTGGGCTTCTGCGGCCTGTACGCGCCCGAGCGCATCGGCGGCCTGGCGCTGCCGCGGCTGGACGCGACGCTGGTGTTCGAGGAACTGGCCGCGGCCGATCCGTCGACGACGGCCTTCCTCACCATCCACAACATGGCCACCTGGATGCTGGGCACCTGGGGCAGCGATGCCGTGTGCGAGCGCTGGGGCGCCGACCTGGTCAGCGGCGCCAAGCTGGCGTCCTACTGCCTGACCGAACCCGGCGCTGGCTCCGATGCCGGCTCGCTGAAGACGCGCGCCGAGTGGGATGGCGCCCAGTGGGTGCTGAACGGTGGCAAGGCCTTCATCTCGGGGGCGGGCGCGACCGATGTGCTCATCGTCATGGCGCGCACCGGCGGCGCCGGGCCGTCGGGCGTGTCGGCCTTCGTTGTGCCGGCCGATGCGCCGGGCATCAGCTACGGCAAGCAGGAGCACAAGATGGGCTGGAACAGCCAGCCCACGCGCACCATCGCGTTCGACAGCGTGCGCGTCGGCGCGGAGGCGCTGCTGGGCGCCGAAGGCCAGGGCTTCAAGCTCGCGATGAAGGGGCTGGATGGCGGGCGCATCAACATCGCCACCTGCTCGGTAGGCGCCGCGCAGGGTGCGCTGGATGCCGCGCGCCGCTACCTGCATGACCGCCGCCAGTTCGGCCAGCCATTGGCCAGCCTGCAGGCGCTGCAGTTCCGCATCGCCGACATGGCCACCGAGCTAGTGGCCGCACGCCAAATGGTGCGCCTGGCCGCCGCCAAGCTGGACGCGGGCCATGCCGAGGCGTCCACCTACTGCGCGATGGCCAAGCGCTTCGCGACCGACGCGGGCTTCACTGTCTGCAACGAGGCGCTGCAGCTGCACGGCGGCTATGGCTACCTGAACGAGTTCCCGCTGGAGCGGCTGGTGCGCGATACCCGCGTGCACCAGATCCTCGAAGGCACCAACGAAATCATGCGTGTCATCGTGTCGCGCCGCGTGCTGCAGGACGACGCCGGTGACGCCATCCGCTGAACAAGGAATCAACATGACGGACTACACCGGCCTGAAGCTCGAAAAGCGCGGCCACACCGCCCTCGTCACGCTGCACAACCCGCCCGCCCACACCTGGACGGCCGACAGCCTCGTGGCGCTGACGCGCCTGGTGCACGACCTGAACGCCGACCGGGAGATCTACGCGCTGGTCATCACCGGCGATGGCGAGAAGTTCTTCAGCGCCGGCGCCGACCTGAAGCTGTTTGCCGACGGCGACAAGGGCGTGGCGGCGACCATGGCCAAGCGCTTTGGCGACGCCTTCGAGGCGCTGTCCGCTTTCCGCGGTGTCAGCGTCGCGGCCATCAACGGCTATGCGATGGGCGGCGGGCTGGAATGCGCGCTGGCCTGCGACCTGCGCGTCGTCGAGAGCCACGCGGTGATGGCATTGCCCGAGGCGGCCGTGGGCCTGCTGCCCTGCGCGGGCGGCACGCAGTGGCTGACCTGGACCGTCGGCGAGAGCTGGGCCAAGCGCATGGTGCTGCTGGGCGAGCGCGTGGACGCCGCCACGGCGCTGCGCATCGGCCTGGCCGATGAGGTCGTCGACAAGGGCCAGGGCCTGGCCCGCGCGCTGCAGATGGCCGAGGCCGTGCAGAAGCAGAGCCCCAGCAGCGTCGCCGCCTGCAAGCGGCTCATCCAGGGCGCACGCCACATGCCGGCCCAGCAGGTGCTGATCCAGGAGCGCGAGTTGTTCGTCGGCCTGTTCGACACCGAGGACCAGCGAGAAGGCGTGAACGCCTTCCTGGGCAAGCGCGCGCCGAAGTGGAAGAACGCCTGACCCAGCCCCACAAGGAGACAAACACATGAGCACACGCATCGCCTTCCTTGGCCTCGGCAACATGGGCGGCCCGATGGCTGTCAACCTGGCCAAGGCCGGCCACGCCGTGCAGGCCTTCGACCTCAGCGCCGAGGCCTGTGCCAAGGCGGCCGAACAAGCCGGCGTGAGCATCGCCGCCACGGCCGCTGCCGCTGTGGACGGCGCGCAGGTCGTCATCTCCATGCTGCCGGCCAGCCGGCATGTGGAGGCGCTGTACCTCGGGGACGACGGCCTGCTGGCCAGGCTGCCGGCCGGCACGCTGGTCATCGACTGCAGCACCATCGCGCCGGCCTCGGTGCTGAAGGTGGCGCAGGCAGCCAGTGCGCGCGGCATCGCCATGCTGGACGCACCGGTGTCCGGCGGCACGGCCGGCGCGGCGGCCGGCACGCTGACCTTCATCGTCGGCGGCGAGGCTGAGGTGCTGGAGCGCGCGCGCCCGGTGCTGCAGGCCATGGGCAAGAACATCTTCCACATGGGTGCCAGCAGCGCCGGCCAGGTGGCCAAGCTGTGCAACAACATGGCGCTGGGCGTCATCATGGCCGTTACTGGCGAGGCGCTGGCCCTGGGCGCAGCCCATGGGCTGGATGCCAAGGTGCTGTCGCAGATGATGGCCGTCAGCACCGGCCGCAGCTGGGCCACCGAGGTGTGCAACCCCTGGCCCGGCGTGCTGGAGAACGCGCCGGCCTCGCGTGGCTACACCGGCGGCTTCGGCAACGACCTGATGCTCAAGGACCTGGGCCTGGCCGCCGAGGCCGCGATGAGCGTGGGCGCCACCATTCCGCTGGGCGAGCTGGCGCGCAACCTCTATGCGCTGAACAAGCAGGCCGGCCGCGGCGGGCTGGATTTCTCCAGCGTCGTGAAGCTGATCAGCGACAAGGCCTGACGTCCTCGCGCCACAGCGCGCGGCGCAGGGCGCCCAGCTGCGCGGCGGCGGCCGCGCCCGGCGGCTGGGCCAGCCAGATGCGGCCACCACGCAGCGCACGGATCTCGCGCGCCAGGGCCAGCGGTGCGCTGGCGCGGCTGAGCTCCAGCGACAGCTCGCGCTCCCGTGGCAAGCGCCGGGCCAGCTGGGGCAGGGCGGGGGCGTCGGCATCCACCTGCAGGCCGGCCACCGGCAGCTCGCAGGCCAGCGCCAGGTTGTCCTCATCCGGCAGCGCGCCGGCTGCCATCAGCAGAGGCTGGTCGACCCGGCCCAGGCGGCCGTAGGCCTCGCGCAGCGCCTGTTGCCAGGCGGGCGACAGCGGCTGGGACAGCAGCGGCTCGTCCAGCTGCACCCAGGTCACGCCGCGTGCGGCGAGCCGCGTCAACAAGGCCTCGTAGACATCCAGCAGCCGGGGCAGCAGGCGCAGGCGGTCGCCGCCCGGCCGGGCCTCGGCGCACAGCGACAGCAGGCTCACCGGGCCCAGCAGCGTTACCTTGGGGCTGGCGGGGCGCGCAATGACGGCATCCACCCGTGCGAGCAAGGGCTCGGCCTGCAGCGCAAAGCGGCTGGCGTCGTCGAGCATGGGGCGGCGGTAGGGCTGGCCCGTCCAGGGGCAGGTGGCCGTCTCGGTCGGAGCGTCGCAGCCGAGCAGCTGCCAGTGGGCCTGCAGGCCATCGACCATGGGCGGCTCGCCCACGGTCAGCAGGTCCAGCACGGCCGTGGGCGCTGCCGTGGCGTCGACCGGCGAGGACGGCCGCTGGTGCCACGCGTGGGAATCATGAATCCGGATCATGCAGGTTTCGATGTGAATGAAATTGGCTCGCATCATTCCTGCTGCTTGACTATGATTCAAACGAAATGTTTTCAGGCTGACCAATAGTTTCACTCATGACGACGCCCCTGGAGCTGCGCCACCTGCGCACGTTGGCCGCGCTGCGCGAGGCGGGCAACCTGTCGCGCGCGGCCCAGGTGCTCAACCTCACGCAGTCGGCGCTGTCGCACCAACTCAAGGCGCTGGAGGCGCACTACGGCACCGAGCTGTTCGCACGCAAGAGCCAGCCCCTGGTGTTCGGCGTCGCCGGCCAGCGGCTGCTGGCACTGGCCGATCTGGTGTTGCCGCAGGTGGACGCGGCCGAGGCCGACATGCGCCGGCTGGTGGCCGGCTCGGCGGGCCAGTTGCGCATTGCGGTCGAGTGCCACACCTGCTTCGACTGGCTGATGCCGGCCATGGACGCCTTTCGCGAGCGCTGGCCGGAGGTGGAGCTGGACATTGTGTCGGGCTTCCACACCGACCCCGTCGGCCTGCTGCACCAGGACCGCGCCGAGCTGGCCATCGTCTCCGACGTGGACGCAGGCGAGGCCGGCGTGGTGGTGCACCCGCTGTTCAGCTTCGAGATCGTCGCGCTGCTGCGCAAGGGCCATGCGCTGCTGGCGCGCCCGTGGCTGGCGGCCGCCGATTTCGCGGCCGAGACGCTGATCACCTATCCGGTGCCCGACGACATGCTGGACCTCGTCCGCCAGGTGCTGCAGCCGGCTGGCATCAACCCGCCGCGCCGCACCAGCGAGCTGACGGTGGCCATCCTGCAGCTCGTGGCCAGCGGCCGCGGCGTGGCCGCGCTGCCGCTGTGGGCGGTGGAGGGCTATCTGGCGCGCGGCTACGTGGCACGGCAACGCATCGGCGCGCAGGGGCTGACCGGCCGGCTCTACGCCGTCAGCACCGCGGCCTTGGCGGCCAAGCCCTTCCTGGCCGACTTCGTGCGCATCATGCGCGAGACCTCGCGCCTCACCCTGCCCAACGTCAGCCTGCTGTAGCGGCGCCGCTGTGGCGGGCCAGGTCGATGAAGGCCTGCAGATAGTCCACCTGCAGCTCGCTCGCGCGGGCGCCGAGGTAGATCTGCTTGGCCACGCCGTGCTCGCCGAGCTTGACCGGCACGATGTCCAGCCGGGCCGCGTACTCCTGCACCAGCCAGCGCGGTAGCGCGGCCACGCCGCGGCCGCTGGCCACCATCTGCAACATGATGTCCGTCGTCTCGATGGGCTTGTGCTGGCGCGGCGTGATGCCGGCGGGCAGCAGGAACTGCGTGTAGACGTCCAGCCGCTCCACCGCGACCGGGTAGGTGATGAGCACCTCCTCCGCCAGCTGCGCGGGCAGCACATGGGCCGCGCCGGCCAGCGCATGGCGCCCGCTCACGACCAGCACCTGCTCGTAGTCGAACACCGGCTCGTAGTGCAGGCCCGGCTTGTGCAGCGGGTCGGGTGTGACGAGCAGGTCGATCTCGTGCCCGAACAGCGCGGCGATGCCGCCGAACTGGAACTTCTGGCGCACATCCACCTCCACGTCCGGCCAGGCCGCGAGGTAGGGCGAGACGACCTTCAGCAGCCATTGGTAGCAGGGGTGGCACTCCATGCCGATGCGCAATGCGCCCCGCGTGCCGGCGGCGAACTGGCGCACCCGCTGCTCGGCCATGTCCAGCTGCGGCAGCAGCCGGTTGGCCACGGCCAGCAGGTACTCGCCGGCCTGCGTCAGGCGCAGCGAGCGGCCCTCGCGCAGCCAGATGTCCGTGCCCAGCTGGCCTTCCAGCTTCTTCATCGCGTGGCTCAGCGCGGACTGCGTCAGGCACAACACGCCGGCCGCGGCCGTCAGCGAGCCCTGGCGGTCAACTTCGCGAATGATGGCCAGGTGGGCGCGCTCAAGCATGAATGAAATCGATTGATCTCTGAAAAATGACCATTTTACTTCATGGGTTGCGATTCCTAGCATGCCGCTCCCTGCACTTCACTCCCTGGCCAGACCGACATGACCCGCATCCACAACCTCGGCTTTCCCCGCATCGGCGCGCGCCGCGAACTCAAGTTCGCGCTGGAGGCCTACTGGCAAGGCCGCAGCAGCGCGGCCGAGCTGAACACCCAGGCCGCCCGGCTGCGCGAGCGCCACTGGGCGGCGCAAGCCGCGCTGGACTTTGTGCCCGTCGGTGACTTCTCGCTCTACGACCAGGTGCTGGACATGAGCTTCACGCTGGGCCACCTGCCGCAGCGCTTCCAGGGCTTGGACGGCGCGGCGCTGGACAACTACTTCCGCGTCGCCCGCGGGCGGTCTGCGCCGCCGGCCGAGGGCCACGGCGCCTGCTGCGGCGTCGCCGCCGGCGAGATGACCAAGTGGTTCGACAGCAACTACCACTACATCGTTCCCGAGTTCCGGGCCGGCCAGACCTTCCGCCTGGACGCCTCGCGCCTGCTGCAGCAATTGGCCGAGGCCCAGGCCCAGGGCCGGCCCGCCAAGCCGGTGCTGATCGGTCCGCTGACCTACCTGGCGCTCGGCAAGGCCAAGGACGGCAGCGAGCGCCTGGACCTGCTGCCGCCCTTGCTGGCGGTCTATGCCGAGCTGCTGGACATGCTGGCGGCGCACGGCGCCGGCTGGGTGCAGATCGACGAGCCGCTGCTGGTGACCGAGCTCGACCCTGGCTGGGCCCTGGCCTACCGCGAGGCCTATGCCGTGCTGGGCACACGCCGCACGCAGCTGCTGGTGGCCACCTATTTCGGCCCGCTGCGCGAGAACCTGCCGCTGCTTGCCGAGCTGCCGGTGCAGGGCGTGCACCTGGACGCCGTCAACGCCCGCGACGAAGTGGCGCCGCTGCTGGCCGCCTTGCCCGGCGACCGTGTGCTGTCGCTGGGCGTCATCAACGGCCGCAACATCTGGCGCACCGACCTGAACGCCACGCTGGACTGGCTGGAGCCGGTGGCCCGGCAGCTGGGCGAGCGGCTTTGGCTGGCGCCGTCCTGCTCGCTGCTGCACGTGCCGATGGACCTGGCCCAGGAGCAGCAGCTGGACGCCGAGCTCAGGTCCTGGCTGTCCTTCGCGCTGCAAAAGCTGGACGAGCTGGCGCTGCTGGCGCGCGCGCTGCGCGAGGGGCGCGCCGCCGTGCAGGCCGAACTGGACGCGAATGCCGCGGCGCTTGCGGGACGGCGGGCGTCGCCGCGCGTGCACAACCCGGCGGTCGCGCAGGCCCTGGCCCGCGTGGATGCCGGGCTGGCCCAGCGCCCCTCGTCACATGCGCAACGCGCCGCCACGCAGGCTGCGCGGTTGCAGCTGCCGGCCTTTCCCACCACGACCATCGGCTCCTTCCCGCAGACGCCCGAGATCCGCCAGGCCCGCAGCCGGTTCAAGGCCGGCGAGATCACGGCCGCGGCCTACGACGACGCGATGCGCCGCGAGATCGCGCATTGCGTGAAGGCCCAGGAGGCGCTGGGGCTGGACGTGCTGGTGCATGGCGAGGCTGAGCGCAACGACATGGTGGAGTACTTCGGCGAGCAGCTGGACGGCTATGCCTTCAGCCAGTTCGGCTGGGTGCAGAGCTATGGCTCACGCTGCGTGAAGCCGCCCATCCTGTTCGGCGACATCAGCCGCCCGCGGCCCATCACCGTGGCCTGGAGCCGCCATGCGCAGTCGCTGACCGAGCGGCCCATGAAGGGCATGCTGACCGGGCCGGTGACCATGCTGAACTGGTCCTTCGTGCGCGACGACCAGCCGCGCGCCACCACCTGCCGACAGCTCGCGCTGGCGCTGCGCGAGGAGGTGCTGGACCTGGAGCGCGCCGGCCTGCCCATCATCCAGATCGACGAGGCCGCGTTGCGCGAGGGCCTGCCGCTGCGCCGCGCTCAGTGGGGCGACTACTTGGACTGGGCCGTGGCCTGCTTCCGCCTGATGGCGGGCGGCGTGGCCGACGCGACGCAGATCCACACCCACATGTGCTACTCAGAGTTCAACGACATCCTGCCGGCCATCGCGGCCATGGACGCCGACGTCATCACCATCGAGACCTCGCGCTCGGACATGGCGTTGCTGGACGCGTTCCGCAGCTTCCGCTATCCCAACCAGATCGGCCCGGGTGTCTACGACATCCACTCGCCCAACATCCCCAGCCAGGCGGACATCGTGACGCTGATGAAGCGCGCCGCCGAGCGGGTGCCGGCCGAGCGTTTGTGGGTCAACCCGGACTGCGGGCTCAAGACCCGCCAGTGGGCCGAGGTGACCCCGGCTCTGCAGCGCATGGTGGCCGCAGCCCGGCAGCTGCGTGCCGAGCTGGGCTGAGCGTCATTTGGCCGGGGCCGGGGCCGGAGCTGCGGCGGGGCCGTCCAGCCGGATGACGCGACGGGCGCGGCTCTCGGTGTCGCTCAGCGACTCGCTGACCAGCCGGTTGTGCTGCGCCCAGTCGTCGGCGCTGCGGATGATGCTGGGCTTGATCAGCACCACCAGCTCGCGCTTGCGGCCGCTGTTGGCGCGGTTGCCGAACAGCGTCGACGTCAGCGGGTTGGTGTCGGCGCCGGGCAGGCCCGAGCCGCGCCGCGACGACTCCATCTGCATCAGCCCGCCGATGGCCACGATGTGGCCATCGGGGATGCGCACCACGGTGTCGCTCTCGTTGACGCTGGCGCTGGCCAGCGGCAGGCGGAAGTTGCCCACCTCGCCCAGGTCCACTTGCTTGACCTTTTCGGTGACGGCCGACACCGACGGGTGGATGTGCAGCGTGATCATGTCGGCCGCATCGATCTGCGGCGTCACGTCCAGCGCGATGCCGCTGAAGAAGGGCGTCAGCGTCAGTGTCGGGATCTGGTTGGTGGTGTTGCCGTTGGTGCCCGTCGTCGTACCGCTGTTGCTGCCGCTGATGCCGGTGATGAAGTAATCGTCCGTGCCCACCTTGAGCACGGCCTTCTGGTTGTTCAGCGTCGCGATGCGTGGGCTGGACAGGATCTGCGTGTCGCCGTGGCTCTCGACGAAGCTCAGCAGCGCCTGGAAGCCGCCGCGCGCCAGCGCCAGGCCGAAGGTGCCGCCGCCGGCCGAGGGCAGGGGGATGAGGTCGGGCCAGTTGGGGCTTTGCGTGCCGCTGGACAGCGTGGGCAGGCCTCGCGTGTTGCTGACGAGCGGGTTGATGATGCTGTTCACGCCGCTCGGTGTGGACGGGTTGGCGCTGGTCTGGCCGATGGCGCCGCGCTCGCCCACGCGCGACCAGTCGATGCCGCTCTGGTAGCCCTCGCGCAGCTCGACCTCGACGATCTTGGCCTCCAGCATGACCTGGCGCTCCACCGCCACGCGCGTGGCCTTGAGCCAGGCCTCCACGTGGCGCAGCTCCTCGGGCATGGCGCGTACGGCCACCGTGCCGGTCTGCGGGCTGGTGATGACGGTGCGGCCCTCGCCGCTGCCCACCAGCGCCCGCAGCGCGGCGGCGGTCTCGGCCCAGAAGTCGGTGGCGACCTTGGTGCTGAGCTGGCTGCTCTCCTGCTGCTGCACGCTGTTGCTGCTGCCGCCGCTGCCGGAGGCGCCTGCGCCCGTGCTGCCGGCGGCGCCGCCACTGCCCCCGCTGCCGCCACTGCCGATCGGCGCTGCACCCGAGCTCACGCGCACCTCGCTGCGGCCGCTGCGCTGGTGGGCCAGCGCGTTGATGGTGAACACGCGGGTCTGCAGCGTCGGCGGGAAGACGGTGATGCGGCGGCCGTCAATGGTGTAGTCGAAGCCGTAGACATCGCGGATGGCGTCCAGCGACTCGCGAATCGTGACGCCCTTGAGCGTGACCGAAAGCTGCCCCGTCACGGTGGGGTGCACCAGCATGCTGTAGCGCGTGTCGCTGACCAGGGACAGGAACACGTCGCGCGCCGGCGCGCCGTTGACGATGAGGTCGAAGCGCGGCTCTGGCGGCGCGGCCGGCGCGATGGGTACGGCAGCCACCGGCGCCGAAGGCGGTACGACGGCCGCAGCCACGCTGCTGGCAGCGGGGGCCGGTGCAGGCGCCGAGCGCTGGGATTGCAACTCGTCGCGCAGGGCTTGGCTGGGCTGTGCCAGGCGCAGGGGCTTGTCTGCGCAGGCGGCCAGCAACAGAGCCGTGCTGAGCAGCAGCAGACGGGGGGCGGGGGCCTTCATGGCTTCTCCTTGGATTTCTTGATGCCTGAGGCGGCCGGACTTGGCGAGAGGGCTGGGGCGCGCTTTTCGACGCCGCCGTACAGCGACTCCCGGCGCAGCGTGCCCGCAGCCTCGCGGAACCAGACGGCATGTTCGGTGATGCGCTCGATGCGGGCGCCGTCCAGGCTTTCGCCCACGGCATAGCGGCGACCGCGTTGAACCACGTAGGCGCGTCCGTCGGCCATGATCACTTGGCGCACCGGTGCTACCGCAATGGCATCTGGCGCAGACGCCGCAGGCGTTGCCTGTGCGGCGACGGCAGCGCGCAGCGCGGGCGGCCATTGCGTGGGGTCACGCGCAGCGACGGGCTCCTGCCCCGAGGCCGCTGGACTGGCCACGGCGCTGGCCATGACGCACAGCCACAACCAGGTTCTCATGGCTGCACCCTCAACAAAAACAATTGCACCTGCAAACGGGACGACTCAGGGCCGCTGCCGGCCGCCAGTTGAAGGTCGCCCCAGCGCAGGCCAGGCAGCTCGCGCTCCAGCTGTTGCAGGTAGCGCTGGGCGACGGGATAGCTGCCGCGCACCACCAGTTCCACGCCTTGCCAACTCATGCCGGGCAGCAGCTGAGACGACGACGGGGCGCCGGCGCTGGATGGCGCGGAGGCTGTGGCGCCTGACGCTGGGGCCGATGCCGCGGTGGCCATGACGGGGGTGTCGTCCAGCAGGCGCAGACGCTCCAGGCTGAGCCCGGCTTGCTGGGCCAGCAGGCGTTGCAACACGGCCGACAGGCCTTCGGCGGAGCTGACTGCCGCGGTGTCCCGCAGGGCGGTGTCGAGGCGCGTGCGCTCGGCGTGGGCGGCTTCGATTTGCACGCGCCATGGCGTGGTGGTGTCGGCTGCACCGCTGCTGGCGTTGACGAAGCCGCTGCGCAGTTGCGCCAGCTCGGTATCTTGCTGGCGGCGTTGATCGAGCCGCTGCTTCTGGCGGCTTGCTTGTGGGCCCAACACCCAGGTGTCAAACGCTGCAGCCAACACGGCCACGATGCTCAGGAACAGGATGGCGCGTTCACGCAGGCTCAGGGCGTCAATCCGCTGGGCGTGGCGCGCCCAGGCAGATTGCAGCGGGGCCAGCTGGCGCTGCAGCCACGCACGATCGATGCGGGTTTGGGCTTTCATCGCGCAACTCCTTGCGGAGCGGAGGCGGCCACCGGCGAACTCACCACGCGAAAGCTCCATACGGGCAGGCCGCTGGGGGCGGTGGCGCCGCTGCGGTCGAACAGCGGGGTGGCATCACCGGCTGTTGCGCCCACCCGGTCCACGCGCAGGGCGGTGAGTTCCTTACCGGCGAGCAGCGGGTGCGCCGCAACCTGACCGAGCCAGGGGCGCAGCACAGCGGTGTTCAGCGTGCCGCCAGCCACTTCCAGCCGGCCCGGCGCGTAACGCACCTCGGTGACCCACGCGGTATCCGGCAGGCTGCGGGCCAGCAGCGCCAGCACGTCGGAGTGGCGTTGCCCGACGGGCGCCGTGCCATCGCGGCCCAGGCTGACGAGCAAGCCGCGGCGCTGGGCGTTGCCCGCCTCGAGCTGCTGCAGTTGCTGCTGCAGTGCCGTGGGGTCTTGCGGCGCGGGCAGGCCGGCCTGGGCGACCTGCAACTGTTGACGTTGCTCGGCGTACTGAGCCATCAGGGCTTGGTGCTCGGCTTCGATGCGGCGCTCGCGTTGCTGCAGCCAAAACGCCGCCGCCAGGCCCGCCAGCAGCATCAGGGCCGCCGCCTGCAACAAGGTCAGCGCCGAGAAGTAGCGCTTGGGTGCCAGCAGGATGGGCGTGAGTAGGTTGATCTGCTGTGGCATCAGAGTCGGCGGTTCTCGGTGCGCAATGCGGCACCCAGCAGTGGCAGGCAGGCGGCCAAGGCGGCACGGGCATCGCCTTCGGGCGCGGGCGCGTTGGGACCAAAGGCCATCAGCGGGTTCAGCGCGACGGTGCGCTGTCCCAGTTCACGCTGGATCAGCGCGGCCACGGCGTCGCCATGATCGGCGGTGAGCACGTACAGGCGCGCCAGCGGCAGCTCAGGCCAGCTGCGCTCCCACACATCGATGGAGCGCTGCAGTTCAACCACCAGCGGAGACTCCTGGTGGCTGGCGGTTTCAAAGTCGCCCCCGGGCTGGTATTCAAAGCCCAGTGGCACTTCGACCGGGCTCACGGAGGGGGTGTCACCACGGGCTCGGGCCACCAGGTCGGCGTCGGGTTCGATACGCCGGGTGTAGAACAGTTCGTCACCCGCGCACACCACCAGCAGGCATTGCGTGTCTTCGATCAACACCGCCGCACAGGCGCGGCCGCTGAGGTCGTCGCGGCGCGCTTGTTGAGCGAGCAGATTGCGCAGGCTGGTTTCCCAGATGTCCACGATGCCGATCTCGCTGTGCATGGCCGCTGCACCGCGGGCCAGCGCCTCAATCGCGCGATTGCGGGCAGCCACCACGAACAGCTGACGCTGCGCGCGTTCCACATCGCCGCCGACGTGAAGCACATCCAGCGTGAGGTCGGCGCCGTCGACGTCGACCATGTCCTTGATCAGCCAGCGTGCGGCTGCCTTGAGCTCCTGCTGGGGCACGCTGGGCGTTTCCACCTTGAGGATCTGGTAGTGCTCCGGGTCGAGCAGTGCAATTGCTTCACCGGCGGGCAGGCTCTTGGCTTCGGGCATCAGGCCCCAGCGCAGCAGTTGGGCGGGTTCACCTGCGGGAGCGCCGCTGGTGAGCACGAAGGCATGTTGTTCGCCCACGCGCCGCAGCACAAGGCGTTGGTTGTTGCGGCGAGATGACCAGGGCCATCGCATCAATAGTTCTCCCGCTGGTAGACCACGCCATTGCTGCCGCGGTACAGCCCCCACACGGCGCGGGCGCTGGGGTCGCTGGTGTAGTTGCCGCCGCACCACGCACCACGCAGCGCCGCCAGGTTGGCGCCCGTGGTGGCAGCCGTAGTGGCCGTCCAGCCGGCGGCGGTTTTGAGGCACGAGGCGTCTGACGGGGAGCTCCCCGTGCCCAAGGCCACGGCGATGTCCGCACTGCCCACGCGGCTGCCGCCGGGCGCCGCCAGCGTGATGAAGGTGGGGCTGGTCGGGTTCACCGTGACGCTGCTGGGGCTCATGACCAGGTCGGCCGCCGTCAAGGACTTGCGCAGATTGCCGAAGCTCAGATTCGCAGCGGTCACGCGGGTGCAGGCATCCAGGGGGTTGGTGACAAAGGCCGTGCCGTTCCAGTACTGGGCAGTCAGCGGCAGTGTGAGCGGCCGGTTGGCCGCACTCATGCCATTTTGGAGGCGCAGGCGTCCGTGTCGCAGCGGGATTTGTCCCAGCAGTGTGCGATCCGCCCCATTGGCCGGACTGTCGGTGTCGAGGTTGAGCGTCAGCATGGTCACGCCGTCAGTGTCGGTGGGCGCGATACCGAACTGTGCCGTGTCAAACGGGCCGTCGGGCACCGCAGCTCGGGCCACACGAGCGGTCAGGGTGATGGCCGCTGTGCCTGCGCTGCCGCCCGTGGCCCAACTGCCCGTGCTGGCGGATGTGCTGACGCGGGTGCCGGGTTTGAACATCGTGCTGCCGCTGATGCCGGCAAGACTGAAATTGCCTGGGGTGGTGAGGGCCAACTTGGCGTAGCTGCCCACGTAATTGCGCGTGGTGGCGCCCGCCGCGTTTTGAGCGGTGAGGGTGAAGCCCAAGGTCACGTCCTCGTCCAGATAGGTGAAGCTGGCGGCCGCTGCGCAGGACATCGCGCTGCGGTGCGCTGCGCTGTACCCGCTGAGCGCAAACCCTGCTGGCACAAAGCGGCCCACACGGTTGCTCTGCACGCCGCTGGCGTTGAACACCGTGGCGTTGAGCGCGAGCCCGCTGGCGAGGAAGTTGCTCACCACGCCGGTGGTGTTCAGCTGAAAGCTGCCGGCTTCGCTGTAGGTGAGGTTGATCCAGTTCACGCTCCCGCCGCCTTGGGAGGTGATGGTCCCGGTGCCGAGCGTGCCGAGCACCCCGCCTGATGAGGCCGTGGGCGTTTGGGACCCGGCGAGTGCACTCAGGGTCACCGTGCTGTTGAAGCCAGCAGCCACGCCACCGGCCGACACCTGGCTCAGCGTGGCTGCAGCGTCGGGCACGCCGTCGTTGGAGGCGTCAGCGCCACCGGACCATCGGTAGGCCGTCGCCGTCGCTGAGAAACTGGCGCCGGCCTTGCCGAAGACGGCGTCGCTCGCGAGGCTGCCGCCCGGATTGCCGGTGCCAGACAGCGTGAGGCCGCGGATGGCGATGGTGAATGGCCGCACGACCAGGTCGCCGACGCTGCCGCTCAACGTGGTGGTGGCGTAGGTGAGCGAGTCGTCGTCGAGATTGAGCCTGTACTTGCCGATGTCGGTGGTCCCGAGGTTCAAACTGGCCACGCCGCTGGTGAAGCTCAGCGCAAGGTTGTTGGATGCAGGACGTGCTGCCGGGATGGTGAGGGCAGGGCTGGTCACGCTGGGCGCTGTCCAGGTGCCGCCGCTGTCGGTGCGCCACAGTTTGAGATTGCGCGTGCCGGTGAAGTCGGTGGCCACGCCGCAGCTGCCGGTGCTGGGGTCTTTCTTGATGAGTGAGACCTGCATGTCGTGTGGGCGGCCTGCCACCACGACGTTGCTGCCACTGACGCGGCCGCTCAGATCCTCTGACCAGACGAAGGCGTTGTCTCGAAAGGCAATGGTGGCCGAGGTGGTGCTGGCGCTGGGGTCCATCGAGTCGGCGACCGTGACGGTGATGTTCTGCGCGAGGCTGTGGCTCAGTTGGAGCTGCACGCTGCCCGCATCCGCCACCGCGTATTGGTAACTCGCGGCCCCGCTGTTGGCCGAGCCGGCCGTGAAGCTGCCTTGCGGTGCGGAGGCCGTTCCGGGTGACCAGTTGCCGCGGCCCGACGAGGTGGTGACGTTGACGGTGCCGTTGTAGTTCAGGATCGTGGCGCCCGCCGCGTCGCGGGCCGTGATCGTGAGGGTTTGCGGCTGGCAGGTGGACGCGGATCCCGTGCCGCTGATGTCAAAGCTGGCCACGGCTGCAGGCACACAGTGGTACAGCTCTTCGGCCGGAATGGCGACGAACGTGCTGGATCCGGGCGGTTGCCATTCCAACTGGATCACGGCGCTGCCACCGCGCTCGTAGTACTCCAAGGTCACCGGCACGTAGCTGCCTGCGATCAGCGACATGGCGCTGCTGACGTCGTAGCTGGCGCTGTGGTCGCTCCAGTTGTCGACCGCGTTGCTGCCGTTCACATACAGCCGTACGCCGTCGTCCGAGCGGGTGCGAAATACGTAGCTCCCGCTCGTGGGCACACGGATCAGGCCGGTCCAGCGCACGGTGAAGTCATCAGCGCCGACGCCTGACACGCCGGGTGCGCCGCCGCCCCAATCGAAGTTGACGGTGCTGTCCACGCGCTGCACGGCCGTTCCGCCAAAGTAGGCCTCGGGAACGCCGTTCTGGCTGTAGTAGGCGCCGAGCAGGCCGCTGGCCAGGGTGGTGGGGGCGTAGGCCACCTGCTTGGTGCTGTTGGCCGCGATCGTGTTGCCGGCCAGATCACGCACGTTGTTGACAGTCAGTGTTCGCGTGGCGGTCATGGCTGGACTCATCGTGAGCGCCACCGCCGTACCGTCACCTGCCAGGGTGGCGCCCGTGATGGTGTGCCCGCCGGACAGGCTGTAGTTGGCCGTGTTCTGCGCGGTGGACGCATCGACCGGCTCCGAAAACGTGACCAGCATCTGGCTCGTGGCGCCGCAGGCGAGCTGGGCCGACACGATGGTGGGCGGTGCAGCATCGGTAACGCCGCTGTACAGCCCCTGCGTACCGTCACCCTTCGGGATCACCACGAGGGTGGAGCCGACAGGGCTGGGGCCGGCCCAACTCAGGCGGATGGACTGTTCGCCGCCGCGCTCGTAGTACTCCAGCTTGAATTTGTACCGGTTGCCCGCAACGAGGTTGTTGCTGCACGCCACGCGGTAGGTGGTGGTGGACTGCTCCACCCAGCGGTCAAACAGCTCGTTGCTCTGAAAAACGCCGTCATTGCTGCAATCGACCCAGAGGCGGATGCCGTCATCGGCTTCGATCTGCAAGGTGTACGACCCCGTGGCGGGAATCAGCAGGCTGCCGGTGTAGCGGATCTGGTAGTTGTCGGAGCCCACACCGGGCGCTGGCGACGCGGTGGAGCGCAGGACGCTGATGGTCGATTCGACCCGGTCCACCACGGCCCCACTGGCGGGGACGCTATCGGGTGGCGGGCCGCTGTAGTTGAAGTATTCCGCACGCACGCCGGGCGTGCCTTGGCCCAGGGCCAGTCCCGGCAACAGGGCCACCACGCAGGCAGCGGCGGCGCAGCGGAGACGCTGAAGCAGCTTCATCAGGCTCTCAACGTGACACCGTGCGCGCCATCTGACGCTCGGTGAAGGTGGGTTCGCTGGTGGAGCCGTTGGGGCAGGCCCCGCCCGCGGTGATGTTGCAGGCCGTGGCCACCAGTTCGTAGAAGACCAACGCGGTACCGCCGTCGCTCACCGTGCCTGTGCTGGGCGTTCGCGTGCAGGTGATGGTGACGGTGAAATCCGCGAGTTGGTCGGGCATCTGGATATTGCGCGCGCTGAAGCACCCGGGTGCGCTGGCCCCGGCCAACACCTGATAGCTGCCCCACTCCAGACCCGCCACGGCCGCCTGATACGCCTTGGCGGCCGCCAGCTCCCCGGCGGAGCCCAGTTGCTGCCGTTGGCTCAGGGCCGCCAAGGCGGTACCCAGCGCCGCAAGCACCACCAGGATGAACAGCATCGACATCATGGTGAAGCCGTGCCGGCGGCTGGCGAGATGGAGGCGGGGCTTCACGGCAGGTTGTCCACGTGCACCGCGTGGTAGAGCGATACCGACTCACCGTTGCGGGTCAAGGTGATCTGCAAGCTGGCCAACGCGTAGCGGGCACCCGCGGCGCCGGTGGTGTAGCTGAAGCTGCAGGCGCTGACGTCCTTGGCCAGTACCGCGCTGGTGCCTCCGGTGGGTGGGTCTGCCTGCGTCGCATTGAAGCCGTAGCCGGTATGACGAGTGAGCGTTTGGGCTGCAGTGTCGCAGCGGTAACTCACGGGCGACTCGATCGCGTAGACCCGATAGGGCGGGGCCAACAACGCATTGGGCAAGGCAGCACCAGTCAGGCCCACCGTTGTGGCGTCGCCCGCTGGGTTGGTGGCGCTACGGACGTTGGCCAGCGTGTAGGCATCGGCGTCGGCGATGCCGGCACCGAGGTTGAACCACGCCAGTTGCTGGCTGGCGCGGCTCAGGCGCAACGCAGGCCCGACGATGCTGAAGCTGCTGTCAGCCGGTGTGGTGCCGAACTGGAGCGGGTCGCCCGACTCGGTGGCGTAGCGTGCGCCGCCGCTCACCGGGATGAGTTCCACGGTCCGGCCGCTGGCTGCCACGCGCACACTGTTGGGCAGTGCCAGCGCTAGGTCGCGGGCCATGCGGCGCAATGCGGTGTCGGCGTGATCGCCCAATTTGGCGCGGTCGCTGCTGGCGAAGTAGGCAGACGTCGCCGGCAAGATGAATACCGACACCACGGCGATGACCACGCCGGTGATGGTGATCACCGTCACGGCTTCGATCAGCGTGAAGCCGCCCTGACGGCGGCTGCGTTCAGTCCGGCGCATTGGGGGCATACCGGGTTCGCCAGCCTTGAAGGTTGAGGGTGCTGCCGTCGGGGGCCGTGACGGTGACGGTGATCTTGAGCGCGTCAGTGGACGACACCGTGTCCAGCGCTGCAGCGGCCACGGCGACCGAGGCGCTGTAGTTCGCCAGCCCGGGCACCACCGTGTTGTTCAGGTCGCGAATGCCGGTCATGGAAAAGCCGGCGTAGTCGTTGACGTTGTTGAAGAAGCTGGTGGGGCCGTAGCGTGTTTGCCCGGCTTCCGGCCCACTGTTCTCCGGCAACGAGGCGCAGGCGCTGGCAGACGCTGCGGTTTCGACATTGGCGTCCGAGGGGTCACAGCGGGTGAATGGCATCAACTGCACTTCGCGCAGCAACGATTCGGCAATGGCGAGTTGCTGGCGACGGATCATCGGATCGGCGCTGGCCCGCGTGGCGGTCACGAACACTTGCAGCATGGCCGCCAGGGCGATACCCACCACCACCACAAACAGCAACAGTTCAATCAAGGTCAGGCCGCGCTGACCTCGGTAGCGGAGTGAAAACGGCATTCCTCGAATGCTAGCCCGGCGCCGCATGGCCAATCGTTCAAGGAGTGGGGTAGATCAGCCCGGTGTCCGCTTCGATGCGGTAGCCCTGGCTGTAGTCGCCGTAGGCCACTGTGGCCACCAAGGCTGCACCGGTGCTGGTGGTCACCGCGCCGCTGTTGCCGCTGTTGAATGTGACGGTACGGCTGCCGCTCTCGGCAATGCACGGTGACTCCGTCGCAGGGCATGGCAGCGTGCCGACGGTCGCGCCGCCAACATAGGCCCAGGAGATGCCAGTGCTGTTGATGGTGGTGACGATGGCGCGACGCTGCTGCAGCGACAGGCGCAGCATGGCCTGATGGCGAGCCTGGAACTCGTCGCCAAAAGCACGCAGCCGCCACAGCGTCGTGTCCAGCACTCTTGGGAGGGCGAACACCGCCAGGGCGGCTGTCATCACGATGACGAGGATCAACTCAACCAGCGTGAAGCCGCGGCATGCGCCGCGGTTCGAGGGGCCACGCGTGCTGCGCGGCAGGCGCATCAGGAGATGCCGGTGGCCGTGAAGTTGGCCGTCTTGCCGTTGCCCGTCACGACGCAGTTGGTGACCGTGGACTCCGCCGTGATCGCCGCAGCCGTGATGGTGTAGCCGCTGGGCAGGCCGGTGCCGGCGGTGCCGTTGTAGCTTTGCATGGTCTTCTCGACATCCGTGCAATTCGCGATCGCCACGCCCTTGCTGCTGTTGGCCTTGCGCGAGGCGTAGTTGATGGCCGAGCCGGAGCTCAGCGCGCCCGCCACACCGTTGACTGCGGCCTGCTTGGCGTCGTCGTCAACGTTGACAAACTTCGGCAGCGCCACCGCGGCCAGCACGCCGAGGATGACGATGACCATCACCAACTCGATCAGCGTGAAACCAGCTTGTTGGGGCTTGTTCATGGGGAGTCCTTCCTGCGCAATGCGCTCTCGTTCTGGGATACCCGCACTATCGTGCAAGCCTGGGTGGCCCAGGAGTGAAAAGCGCACGCGTTTGCGGGCTGAATGCAGCTGGGCTGCAAACCGTTGCAGCCGTCACGCACAAGGCATCAGCGACCCATCGCCGCCTGGCCGAGGTTCCACAGCGGCAGGAACACGCCCAGCGCGAGCACCAGCACCAGCGCGCCGATGATGGCCAGCAAGATGGGCTCGATGGCCGCCGACAGGCCCTTGATGGCGTAGTCGGTCTCGCGCTCGTACATCTGGGCGATTTCGGTCATCAGCGTGTCGAGCTCGCCGGTTTCCTCGCCCACCGCAATCATTTGCAGCACGATGGGTGTGAACACGCCCGTGCCGGTCGCGCAGCGCGAGATGCTCTCGCCGCGCTCCACGCCGTCGCGCATCTGCTCGATGCGGGCGCCGATGTAGGCGTTGTCCACCGTCTGCGCCACCACCGTCATGGCCTGGCTGATGGGCACGCCCGAGCTGCTGGCCAGCGCGAAGCTGCGCGCAAAACGGGCCAGCGTCGCCTTCAGCACGATGTCGCCAGCGATGGGCAGCCGCAGCTTGAGGCGATCCCAGGTGTAGCGCCCGCTGGCCGAGGCCACCCAGTTACGCCACACGAACACGGCCCCGATGCCGCCGGCCAGCACCAGCGGCCACCACTTCACCGTCCAGCCCGAGAAGCCCAACAGGATGCGCGTCATCAGCGGCAGTTCGCTCTTGAAGTGCGCGAAGACCTCGGCGAACTTGGGCAGCACGAAGAGGTTGATGACCACCAGCGCAATGCCCATCGCGATGATGACCATCACCGGATAGCGCAGCGCCTGCTTGATGCGAGCGCGGATGTCGAGTTCGAACTCCAGGTGCTCGGACAGGCGCTGGAACACCTCGGTGAGGCGGCCGGTCAGTTCGCCCACGCGCGTCATCGCGACATAGAAGGCGCTGAACACGGCGGGGTGGCGCGCGAAAGCGGCAGCCAGTTCCCGACCCTGATCGAGGCTGGCGCGCACATCCTGCAGCAGCTTGATGATGCCGGGGTGGGCGGTCGAGGCCTCCAGCCCGGCCAGCGCGCGCAGGATGGGCACGCCGGCCTTTTGCAGTGTGTAGAACTGGCGCGTCAGCACCAGCGTGTCCTCCCCGGTGATGGGGCGGGCCAGCAGCGCTTGCAGCCAGCCACCGGCATCGGGCGAGTTGCTGCCCTCGGCGGCAGGCTCAATGCTGACTGGCACCACCCCGCCCGCCATCAGCTGCGCGGCCACGGCATCACTGCTCGGGGCGTCGACGATGCCCTCCACCAGTTCGCCGCGGCCGTTGCGGCCCTTGAAGGCAAAGTTGCTCATGCCGCCGTCACTCGGTGTCCACGCTGATGCGCACCGCTTCGGCCAGCGAGGTCTTGCCCTCGAGCACCAGCGCCAGGCTGCGGTCGGCCAGCGTCTTGCCCTTCAGTGACTTGCGCGCCGCGCTGAGGAAGGCCCCCGCATCGCTGCGCTGGATGGCCAGCGCCATGTCCGGGTCCAGCTCCAGCATCTCGTAGATGCCGCGCCGCCCTTGCGTGCCGGTGCCGTGGCATTCGGCACAGCCGCGGCCCTTGACGCTGTGGATGGGCCCCGGCGGCAGGCCGTTCATCGCCTGCACCTCGTTGACCCAGGCCTGTTCCTGCGGCGTGGCGACATGCGGCTCGGCGCAGTGCTTGCAGACGCCACGCAGCAGCCGCTGCGCCAGCACGGCCTGCAGCGACGTGGCCACCATGAAAGGCGGTGCGCCCATGTCCAGCAGCCGGAACGGCGTGGAGACGGTGTCTTTGGTGTGCAGCGTGGACAGCAGCAGATGGCCGGTGATGGCCGCGCGCAGGCCGATCTCGGCCGTCTCGGGGTCGCGCATCTCGCCGACGAGGATGACGTCGGGGTCTTGCCGCAGCGCCGCGCGCAGCACGCGGGCGAAACTCAGGTCGATCTTCTCGTGCACCTGCACCTGCGTCAGCCCGGGCAGGCGGTACTCCACCGGGTCTTCGACGGTGATGATCTTGAGCCGTTCAGCATCCAGCTCGGCCAGCGCGGCGTAGAGCGTGGACGTCTTGCCGGAACCGGTGGGCCCAGTCACGAGGATCATGCCGGCGTCGCGCGCCAGCAGCTCGCGGAAGCGGGCCAGCATGTCGTCGGGCATGCCGATGGCGTCCAGCCGGCGCAGCGCCGAACCCTGGCCCAACAGGCGCATGACGACCGATTCGCCGTACTGGCTGGGCATGGTGGACAGCCGCACGTCCAGCGTGCGGTCCGACAGCCGCAGCGTGAAGCGGCCGTCCTGCGGCAGGCGCTTCTCGGAGATGTCCAGGCCGGCCATCAGCTTCAGGCGCTGCGCCAGCGCAGGCGCGATGCGCTTGTCGGCCTGCGTGAGCGTCTGCAGCAGACCGTCGACCCGGTTGCGGATCAGCAGCTCGCCTTCCTGCGGCTCGATGTGCACGTCGGACGCGCCGGCCCGCGTGGCGTCCTCGAACACGCTCTGCAGCAACCGCACGACCGGCGCGCCCTCCTGGCCCACGCTGGCTTGCAGCGCGCCGAAGTCCACCGCGTCGCCGATGTCCTTCTCCAGCGCCTTGGCCAGGCCGGAGATCTCATCGCTGCGGCGGTAGTGCTTGTCGAACACCGCGGCAAGCTGGCTATCGGCCACGACGGCCATGGCCAGCCGGCGCTTCAGGATCTTGGCCAACTCGTCGAAACCGAACAGGTCCAGCGGATCGGCCATCGCGACCAGCAACGTGTCGCCGCGCTCCTCCAGCACCAGTGCGCGGAAGCGCCGGGCCGGCGTCTCCGGCAGCAGGCGCACGAGCTCCGTCTTCAGCGGGAAGGTCTTGAGGTTGACGAAGGGCGCGCGCAGCTGGCGGGCCAGCACGTGGGCCAGCGCCTCCTCGGTGATGAGGTTGGCTTCGATGAGGATGCGCCCCAGCTTCTTGCCGGTGGCGCGCTGCAACTCCAGCGCCTGCCCCAATTGCTCGGCGGAAATCAGCTGCTGTTCGACCAGCACGTCGCCCAGCCGCAGCTTGGGGCGGGGCGCGGCCGCAGGTTCCATCGACGCTTCACTCATCGGTTTGCACTCTTCAAACAGGGGTTCGCCGCCCTTGGGCAGCGCTAGACATTGCTGGTGGCGTGCACCTCGGCGATCGTCGTGATGCCTTGAAGCACCTTGACGATGCCGTCCTGGCGCAGCGAGCGCATGCCCTCGGCCAGGCCGGCGCGGTGCAACTCCTCGGCGCGGGCGCCGGTCTGGATCATGCGACGCAGGTCCTTGGAGACCGACAGCAACTCGTGCAGGCCGGCACGGCCTTTGTAGCCGGAGTGGCCGCAGGCGGGGCAGCCCGGGCTGGTGAACTTCATCAGCCGGCCTTCGTGTGCATGGTGCTTGATCCACTCCGCCGTCAGCGCCAGCCGGCTGGGCCGCGCGTCGGCCGGGAAGACGTGCAGGTAGTCGTCCAGCAGCTCACCCAGCTCAGCCTCGCTCAGCGGCTCGCGTACCTGGCAGGCGGTGCAGCTGCGCCGCACCAGGCGCTGGGCCAGCACGGCCAGCAGCGAGTCGGCGAAGTTGAACGGGTCCATCCCCATGTCCAGCAGCCGCGTGATGGTCTCGGCCGCACTGTTGGTGTGCAGCGTGGACAGCACCAGGTGGCCGGTCAGCGAGGCCTCGACGGCGATCTCGGCAGTCTCCTGGTCGCGGATCTCACCGACCATGATGACGTCCGGGTCGGCGCGCAGGAAGGCCCGCAGCGCCTTGGCAAAGGTCCAGTCGATCTTGGGGTTGACCTGGACCTGGCGCAGGCCGGCCTGCGTGATTTCGACCGGGTCTTCGGCCGTCCAGATCTTGCGGTCCGGCGTGTTGATGTGGGCGAGCGCCGAGTGCAGCGTGGTGGTCTTGCCAGAGCCGGTGGGGCCCACGCACAGCACCATGCCGTAGGGCCGTCCCACGGCCGTCTCCAGCGCCTGGCGGTTGGCGGGCGTCAGGCCGATCTTGTCCAGCGGGATGGGCTTGCTGGAAGCCAGCAGGCGCATCACCACGTCTTCCAGGTTGTTGTTGGTCGGGATGGTGGCCACACGCAGCTCCAGCCGGTGCTGGGGCGAGAAGCGCGCGAAATTGATCTTGCCGTCCTGGGGCTTGCGGCGCTCCGAGATGTCGAGGTCGCACATGATCTTGATGCGCGCAATCATCGCGTTGCGGTAGGTGTGCGGCAGCTCCAGATAGGGCTGCAGCACGCCGTCGCGGCGGAAGCGGATCTTGAGCTTCTCGCGGCCGGGGTAGGTCTCGATGTGGATGTCGGACACGCCCTGGCTGTGCGCCTCGATGATCATCGAGTTGATCAGCCGCACCAGGCTGTTGTCGCTCTGTTCGATGGGCGACTCGTCCTCGCGCGAGACGCGCTCGCTGCTGTCGCGCTCCAGGCTCTCGATGAGCTTGTTGGACGACTCCAGCGTGAAGTCGGGCTGAAAGTCGGGCAGGGCGTCTGCGCCACCCGAGGGCAGCGCATCGCTGCCGAATCGGTCGAAGGCCGCTGGAATGGCGAACTGCAACGTGCCCAGCTTGGTCAGCGTGGGCACGACCTTGAGCTGGGTGATGAACTCCACCTCGTCGATGGCCTCGCGCCGCGTCGGGTCCTCCATGGCGACGATGAGGCGCCCGTCTCGCAGGACCAGCGGCAGCATCTCCAGCCGCTTGGCCACCGCGTGCGGCAGCTTGCGCACGGCATCGGGCTCGATGGCGAAGTTCTCGACGTCGACGACCGGGTAGCCCATCTTGCGCGCCAGCGCCGACTGCAGCTGCGCGCGGCTGATGATGCCGCGGCGCACCAGCAGCTCGCCCAGCGGCACGGAGCGATCGGCACGCTGTTGCACCAGCGCCTGCTCCAGCTGCTCGGGCTTGACCAGCTCCAGTGCCAGCAAGGCCTCGCCGATGCGCACCATGGGCATCTTGGCCTGCTGTTCGATGGCCTGCAGCAGCTGCTCGGCGGTGACGATGTGCTGCTCCACGAGGATGTCGCCCACGCGGCGCTGGCGCAGCTGCGTCTGCTCGACCGCCGCCGCCGCCAACTGCTCCTGCGTGACGAGCTTGTCCTTGAGCAGCAGCTCGCCGATGCGCTCGCCCACCTCGAAATGCGCCAGCACCTCGCGCGGAATGAAGACGCGGCGCACCGAGTCGTCGGCCTCTGACAGCGGCGGGAACAGGAACAGCCCGAGCTCGTCGACCTGGTGGCCGATGGTCACGCCCTTGAGCTCGTCACCGCCGTTGAAGACGATGCGGAACTCGCTGCGCGGGCGCTGATCCGCATCCAGGCGCTCGTCGCGGGGCGCCGCCACCAGCACGCGCATCAGCTTGATGGCGCGGAACTGGCTGAACTTCAGCGGCATGCTGTTGCGAGCCGGCGGCACGTTGATGCGCACCTGACGCCCCGCGGCGTCCAACGCCAGCAACTGCCCGCCGCTGCGGCTGTTGTTCAACCCGAGGATCTCGCAGGCCTCCGGCTCCTGCTGGCGCTGCGGCTGGGCATAGGCCGCATAGGGCGGGCTGGGCCAGACAAAGCCCGCAGACTGGCCAGCCTCGGCCTCTCCATGGGGCCAGGGCAGGGGCTCAAATGGGTCGGTCATGGGGCGATTATGGAGGTGGCCCGTGACGCTTCAGAGCGACGGCGTGCCTGCGTCGCGACAATCTGGCCATGAACATTCTGCTCACCGGCTTCGACCCCTTTGGTGGCGAGGCCATCAACCCCTCCTGGGAGGTCGCGCGCGCGCTGAACGGCCAGTTCATCGGCGCGGCACAGGTGCATGCCCGCCAGCTGCCGACGAGCTTCACGGGCGCGCCCGTCGCGCTCGGGCGGGCGCTGGATGCGCTGGCGCCTGTCCTTGTCGTGGCGCTGGGCCAGGCCAGCGGACGGGCCGAGATCTCGATCGAGCGCGTTGCCGTGAACCTGATCGACGCGCGCATCCCGGACAACGACGGCCAGCGCCCGCTGGACCAGCCGGTGCGTGCCGATGCCCCGGCGGGCTACTTCTCGACGCTGCCGGTCAAGGCCATGCGTGACGCGCTGCGCCAAGCCGGCCATCCGGCCGGGCTGTCGCTGACCGCAGGGGCCTTCGTCTGCAACCAGGTCTTCTTCGAGCTCCAGCACCGGCTGGCGGGCACCGGCGTGCGCAGCGGCTTCATCCACCTGCCGGCGCTGCCCGAGCAGGCCGCGCAGGCCCAGCCCGCGCCGCCCAGCATGGCCCTTGCCGCTCAGGTGGCCGCCATCGGCCTGGCGCTGGCGGTGGCCATGGGCAGCACGTCGATCAGCGCAGCCGCGGCGGACGAGGGCGCGCCGACGAGCTGAGTCAGTCCTGCGTGTAGCCGCGCCAGCGCTCGCCAGCCTGCTGCATCAGCGCGAGCTGCCCGGCGAAGCGGCGGCAGTTGCGGCACAGGCGCTGGTGCAGCAGCATGCCCAGGCGCTCGCTCAGCGTCAGGGGTTGGTCCTGCGCCTTGAGCAGGCGCCGTGTCGTCTCGCGGCAGGTGATCATCAAGGGGCTCACGTGGCAGCTCCGGTCGTACCGAACCAGTTCAGCTGCAGACATTCGCGCAAGCGCAGGCGGGCGCGGTGCAGCATGACCCACAGGTTGGTCGGCGTGATCGCCAATTCCTTGCAGATCTCGTCGGATTCCAGCTCCAGCCACTCGCGCATCATGAACAGGCGCCCCTGCTGGCCAGGCAGCTTCTCGACGCAAAGCTCCAGGACCTTCATGAAGTCGGTCTGCCGCAGCGCATCTTCCGGGTTGCCCCAGTCGTGCGGCGACTCGCGCCAGTGCCCGTCCACCGTGAAGAGCAGATCATCGAGATCCTCGCCATCCTCACTGGTGGATGTGGCTGACATCTCGCGGCTGTTGCGCCGGATCTGGTCGATGAGCTTGTGCTTGAGGATGCCCACGAGCCAGGTCTTGAGCTGGCTGTTGCCGGCGAAGGCCTGCGGCTTTTCCAGCGCGGCGAGCATGGTTTCGGACACCGCGTCCTCGGCCCAGGCCGGATTGCGCAACTGCAGGCGGGCGTACTTGAGCAGCACGGGCTGCAGCGCTTGAACACGATGGCTGAATTCGGTATCGGCATGGGGCATGGCGGCGCGAGTGTAAGGATGGCGGGGTCGCTTGCGACATCTGCTCAGCGGTCGGATGATCGGCCGCGTTTTTCTGGTCCCCCACCTCTACGGAGCATCCTCATGAAGCAACAAGCCCTCGTCTCATCCGCCCTGGCCGCCGCGCTGTCTCTGGGCCTCGTCGCCCAGGCCGAAGCCCAGGACAAGGCCGCCAAGGAAAAGTGCTACGGCGTTGCCAAGGCGGGCCAGAACGATTGCGCCTCGGCCAACGGCAGCCACTCCTGCGCCGGCCAAGCCAAGATGGACAACGACCCCAACGAGTGGAAGTACGTGGCCAAAGGCACCTGCGAGAAGTCGGGTGGCAAGCTCAGCTCGCCGGCCAAGAAGTAAAGGCTGCCGCGTGGCGCCGGAACCTGTCGTCGGCATCGGCTGGCGCCATGCGCACTACGAAGCCCTGCTGGCCCAACGGCCGGCGCTGGGCTTCATCGAAGTGCATGCCGAGAACTTCTTCGCCGACGGCGGCGTCACGCTGGCCGTGCTGGATGCAGGCCGCCAGACCTATGACCTGAGCCTGCATGGCGTGGGCCTGGCGCTGGGCTCGGCCGCTGGGCTGGACCAGCGGCATCTGGCTCGGCTGGCCCGCCTGGTTGAGCGCATGCAGCCGCGCTGGGTGTCAGACCACGCCTGCTTCGCGCGCACCGGCTCGGGCCTGCACGCGGCCGACCTGCTGCCCATTCCCTTCACCGACGAGTCGCTTGCGCTGATCTGCCGCCATGTCGACGAGGTGCAGCAGCGGCTGGGCCGCACGATGCTTGTCGAGAACATCAGCGCCTACGTCGGCTGGGCCGGCGACACGCTGGCCGAACCCGAGTTCTTCAATGAGTTGACGCGCCGCAGCGGCTGCGGCCTGCTGCTGGACGTCAACAACCTCTTCGTCAACGCGCGCAATGCCGGCCATGACGCTGCCGGGGCAACGGCCGAGGCGATGCGCTGGGTCGACGCAATCCGGCCCGGCAGCGTCGGCGAGATGCACGTGGCCGGCCACTGCGAGCGGGACGACGGCCTCGTCATCGACGACCACGGCAGCCGCGTGCGCGATGAGGTCTGGCGCGTCTACGCGCACGCCATCCAGCGCTTCGGCCCCACCCCTACGCTGGTGGAATGGGATACCGACGTGCCGGCACTGGACGTGCTGCTCGCCGAGGCCGCGCAGGCGAGGGCGCTGCAGCGATGAAGGCCGCGCAACAGGCCTTCGTCGACGCGCTGCTCGGTCGCGCGGATGCCCCGGAAACGCTGACCGGCGGCGAGCGCGGCCTCGCGGCCTACCGGCACAACCTCAGCGCGCTGGCCCGGCAGGCGTTGGCCGTGCCGTTCACGCAAGTGCGCGAGGCGCTCGGCGAGGACGAATTCGCCCAGTTGGCCTGGAGCTTCTGGCGCGCCCACCCGCCCAGCAGCGGTGACCTGGGCGACTGGGGCGGTGCGCTGGCGGGCTTTCTGGCCGAGCGCGCGGGCGAGGCCTCCGGCCTCCCCGATCTCGCGCGGCTGGACTGGGCCATCCACCGCGCCGAGCGCGCCGCCGATGCCACGCTGGACGCCGACTCCCTGCAGTTGCTGGGCAGCACACCGCCCGAGACCTTGTGGCTGCAACTGCGCCCGGGCGTCACGCTGCTGGCGCAGCAGGCGGGCGCCGTGCTCGTGTGGCGCGATGGCTGGCGCGGCGTGTCGCAGCCGCTGCCAGCGCCCGACGCCGCCTTCATGCACGCGTTGCTGGGCGGTGCAAGCCTGGCGGCTGCGCTGGAAATCGCCGCCGATGTGCAAGGTCTGGGCGCTGAGTCCGACTTCGACTTTGCCGCGTGGCTGCAAGCCGCGCTGCGCAAGGCCTGGCTGCACGCGGTCAGGTCAACGCCCACAAACCAGACCGACCCGCCATGAACGCTCTGCTCTGCGCCACGCTGCGCGCCTGCACCGACCCCGGACTCACGCCAACGCGGCTGCCCGCGGCACTGGGCGCGCTCGCCAGCCACCTGCAATCGCTGGCGCTGCTGGGCGCGCGGCTGTATGTCGCCCAGGTGTTCTTCCTGTCAGGGCTGACCAAGCTGCGGGACTGGTCGTCCACACTGGCCTTGTTCCAGGATTACTACCAGGTGCCGTTGCTGCCCCCGGTGCTGGCCGCGTGGCTGGGCACGGGCGGGGAGTTGGTGCTGCCGGTGCTTCTCGCACTGGGCCTGGCCGGGCGCTTTGCCGGCGCCGGGCTGTTTGTCGTGAACTTCGTGGCCGTGCTGTCGCTGAGTGCCGACGACCTGTCGCCCGCGGCGCAGGCCCAGCACGCCTTGTGGGGCGTGCTGGCGCTGGCGGTGGTGCTGTGGGGCGCCGGCCGCTGGTCGGCCGACCGCGTTATTCGCGCGGCCTGAACGTCAGGATGATGACCGGGGGCACGCGTCCGTCGGTGTCACGCGGCAGCGTCTCGGCCTTTTCAACGGCCCGCAGCACGGCGCGGTCCCATTCGGCGTCACCGCTGGCCTTGAGCACCTTGCTGCCCAGGATGCGGCCGTCCGGCGCCAGTGCCACCTGCACCTCGGCCATCGGGTTGGCGCCGCCGTCGTCGGCGTAAATGATGAGCGGGCGCACCTTGCCCTTGACGCGGCCCACCCAGCCCGCCGACGGCGCCGCGTTCTGAGCAGCCGTGCCGGTGGAGCCCGGCGTGCCGCCGGCCATGCCCTGGATGCGCTTGAGGAACTCCTGACGCTGCGCCTCGCGCCGCGCGTCGGCCTCCTTGGCCAGCTTCGCCTCCTTGGCGTCCTTGGCAGCCTTCTCCTTCTTGCGCTCCTGCTCTTCCTTGGCAGCCTTTTCCTTCGCGGCCTTGTCCTTGGCGGCCTTCTCTTTGGCTTCCTTCTCTTTGGCTTCCTTCTCGCGCTCCAGCTTGGCGGCTTCTTGACGAGCTTTCTCTTCCTTCAGCTTCTTGGCCTTGGCGATAGCGATCTCGGCCTCGCGCTGCTCGGCGGCCTCTTCCTCAGCGGCGCGCTGTTGGGCGGCACGGTCGGGCTCCGGCGGCTTGGGCGCCTCGGGCTCCGGCTCGGGCGGAGCTTCCTCGCGCGGCGCTGCGATCTGCGGCACCGAGGACCACAGCTCGGCCTCGAACGCTGCCTCGCTGCTGCTGCGCCAGTTGACCGACCAGCTCAGCGCTGCCAGCAGCAGGCCGTGCGCGGCCAGCGCGAACAGCAGGCCGCGGCCCATGCCAGCGGCTTCGGGAGGGCGCAGGGTGGCTGTCGACATCAGTTGGACGCGGCGCCGCTCTTCACGGCCAGGCCCACGCGCTGCACACCGGCGCGCTGCAGCGTGTCCATCACCTGCACGACGGCCTCGTACTTGACGTTCTTGTCCGCCGAGATGACGACCGGGTTGCTGGCGTCACCGCCCTGGGCCTTCTTGACCCGCTCGGCCAGGCGGTTCACCGGGATGCTTTCGGGCTCCAGCTGGTCGACCTTGATCTTCAGCCGCTCGTCGGTGCCGACGATGACCTGGATGACGTGATCCGGCTGCTGGCGGCTCTTGCCCACGCTGGGCAGGTCCACCAAGCCGGTCGTGATCATGGGCGCGCTGACCATGAAGATGATGAGCAGCACCAGCATCACGTCGATGAACGGCACCATGTTGATCTCGTTCATCGTGCGGCGCCGGCGGCCGCCGCGGGCAGAGACGGCGGCCATCTCAGCCGCCCTGCGTGGAGTTGCGCTGCAGGATGTTGGAGAACTCCTCGATGAAGGTCTCCAGCGTGATCGCCGTGCGGTCGATCTGGCGCGCGAAACGGTTGTAGGCCAGCACCGCCGGAATGGCAGCGAACAGGCCGATGGCGGTGGCCACCAGCGCCTCCGCGATGCCCGGTGCCACGGTGGCCAGCGTCACCTGCTGCAGGTTGGACAGGCCGACGAAGGCATGCATGATCCCCCAGATGGTGCCGAACAGGCCCACATACGGCGACACCGAGCCGACCGACGCGAGGAAGGACAGGTTGCTTTCCATCGCGTCCAGCTCGCGCTGGAAGCTGGCGCGCATCGCGCGGCGGGCGGCGTCCAGCAGCGCGCTGGAGTCGGCCACGCGCTTCTCGCGCAACTTCAGGAACTCGCGCATGCCGGACGCAAAGATGCGCTCCAGCGGCGCGCCGTCCTGGCGGTTGCCCACCGACTGGTAGAGGTCGTTGAGGTTCTTGCCGCTCCAGAACTCGGACTCGAAGGCGTCGTTGCGGCGCTTGATCTGGCCCAGGCCGATGAGCTTGCCGAAGATGACGCTCCAGCTCGCAAGCGACACGAGCAGCAGGCCGGCGATGACGAGCTGCACCGCCAGGCTGGCGTGCATGATCAGGGAGACGATGGAGAGGTCTTGGTTCATGAAGCGATCGCCGCGATGACGGCGTCAGGGAGGCGTTGGGGTTTCAGGTCTTGGGCGCGAACGCAGCCGATGCGGATCTCACCCTCGGCCAGCAGCGTGTCGCCGCGCAGCGCGCGCTGGCGCACGACAAGGCTGGCGCGGCCGGCCGGTTCGGGTTCGACGGTGATGGTCAGCAGGTCGTCCAGCCGTGCCGGCGCCGCATAGCGCAGGCTGGTGGCGGCGACGACGAACATGAGGCCGGTGTCCTCGCGCAGCTGGTGCTGTTCGACACCGGCCGCGCGCAGCCACTCGGTGCGGGCGCGCTCGAAGAACTTCAGGTAGTTGGCGTAGAACACGATGCCGCCAGCATCGGTGTCCTCCCAGTACACGCGGACCGGCCAATTGAAGCTCATGCCAGCACCTCGCGGAGGCGGGCCACCGCTTCCTGCAGGTCTTCAAGCGAGGAGGCGAACGACAGTCGCATCCAGCGTTGCGGGTCGGCCAGGCCGAAGTCGCGCCCCGGCGTCAGCGCGACCTGGGCGCTCTGCAGCAGCTCATGCGCGAAGGCCCAGCTGTCGGCATGAAAGCGCGACACATCCATCCACGCGTAGAACGCGCCGTCGGGCGCGACCGGCACGGTGAGGCCCAGCGCATTGAGCGCCGGCACGATGTAGTCCCGGCGTTCGCGCAGCACGGCGCGACGGCGCTCGAACTCAGCGATGGACGCCGGCTCGAAGCAGGCCAGCGCCGCCTTCTGCGCCAGCGTGGACGGGCAGATGTAGAGGTTCTGCGCCAGCCGCTCGATGGCGGGCACGAGGGCCGGCGGCAGCACCAGCCAGCCCAGCCGCCAGCCGGTCATGCCGAAGTACTTGGAGAAGCTGTTGACCGACACGATGTCGTCGCCCAGCCCGTCCGGCAGCCCGAGCGCGCTGCGGCCGAAATGGTCTTCGTAACTCAGCGGCAGGTAGATCTCGTCGACGACCGTGACGCCACCGCGCTCGCGCACGAAGCCGGCGATGTCCGCCAGCACCTCGGGCGCGATGGACGTGCCGGTGGGGTTGCTGGGTGAGGCCAGCAGCACGCCGCGCGTGGCCGACGTCCAGGCGTCACGCACCTGCTGCGCGCCAAGCTGGAAGCGCTCCGCCGCACCGGTGGGCAGCAGGCGCGGCGTGGCGTCCGCCGCCGTCACGAAGTGGCGGTTGCAGGGGTAGCAGGGATCGGGCATCAGCACCTCGTCGCCGCGCTCGAAGAGCGCGAGGCAGGCGAGCTGCAGGCCGGCCGAGGCGCCCGCCGTGATGGCGATGCGCTCGGGCGCAATGGCCAGGCCGAAGCGCTGGCCATACCAGCGCGAGATGGCGTCACGCAGTGCCGGCAGGCCCAGCGCGTCGGTGTAGGGCGTGTCGCCCTGCGCAATGCGGGCGACGGCATCACGCACGGCGGGAGCGGCGCCGAAGTCGGGCTCGCCGATGTTGAGCCGGATCATGCGCCGGCCGCCGCGGGCCGGGTCGCACAGCGGGCCAGCCGCGAGCTGCGCCGCCGCCTTGGCCAGCTCCATCACATAGAAAGGCTCGATGCGGTCCAGCCGCGCTGCCAGTCTCATCAGCGCTTGGCGGTGACCTCGAGGGGGCGCAGGTCCACGGCCGCGCGGTCCAGCACGCCGTTGACGTACTTGTGGCCGTCGGTGCCGCCGAAGGACTTGGCCAGCTCCACCGCCTCGTTGATGGCGACCTTGTACGGGATGTCCAGGCAGTGCTTGAGCTCGTAGGCGCCGATCATCAGGATGCCGTGTTCGATGGGCGACAGCTCGGTCGTCTTGCGGTCGACATGGCGGGACAGGATGGCGTCCAGGTCGGCGGCCTCGTGCACGCAGCCGCCCAGCAGCGCCTCGTAGTGCTTCAGGTCGAGCTTGGCGTAGCCCTCCTGCTCACGGCCCAGCGCAATGATGGCGCCGATGTCTTCACCGGTCAGCAGCCACTGGTAGAGGCCTTGCAACGCTGCTTCGCGCGAGCGGCGGCGGGCAGACTTGACGGCCGGCTTCTTGCCGGCGGGCTTGTTGGCCGTCTTGGGTGCGGTCTTGTTGGGGGTGTTCACTCGATTTCTTTCAGCAGATTGGCCATCTCGACGGCCACACGGGCGGCATCGCGGCCCTTGGGCTCGGCGCGGGCCCACGCCTGGGCCTCGTTCTCGACGGTCAGGATGGCGTTGGCGATCGGGATGCCGTGATCCAGCCCGATGCGGGTGACGGCCGAGCCGCTCTCGTTGGCGACCAACTCGAAGTGATAGGTCTCGCCGCGGATGATGCAGCCCAGCGCGATGAGGGCGTCGTAATCGTTGGTCTCGGCCAGCGCCTGCAGCGCCAGCGGCACCTCCAGCGCGCCGGGGACGGTCACGTGGCGGATGGCCTCTGCCGGCACGCCCAGCACCGACAACTCCGCCAGGCACGCGCTGGCGAGCGCAGAAGTGATGGCATCGTTGAAACGGGCCTGCACGATGGCGACGCTGAGGTCGCTGCCGTCGAGGGCGCCCTCGAAACTGGGCCGGCCTTGGTCGGAGTCTTGCATCTCAGGTCTCTCGCGTCAGCAGGAAGGGGAGGTGACGAAGCCGGTCACTTCCAGTCCGTAGCCGGTCATGCTGGGCATGCGGCGCGGGCTGCCGAGCAGCTTCATGTGGTGCACACCCAGCGCCTTCAGGATCTGGGCGCCAACGCCATAGGTGCGCAGGTCCATCGCGCCGCGCGCGGGCGCGGCCGGTTTGGCGTCGCGCGCACGGGCCAGCACGCCGGCAGCGTCTTCGCCGCAGTTCAGCAGCACGGCGACGCCCGCCGGGCCGGCCTTGATGGCTGCCAGCGCCGCCGGCAAGCCCCAGGAGTGGCCGCAGGAACCCGCCTCCAGAAGGTCCATGACCGACAGCGGCTCATGCACCCGCACCAGCACTTCGTCGTCACGTCGCCAGGCGCCATGCGTCAGCGCGAGGTGGGTGCCGCCGGTGCGGTCGGTAAAGACGTGGCAGTCGAACTCGCCCTGTGCGGTCGCCAGCGGACGCTGGGCGACGCGGTTGACGAGGCTCTCGTTGCGGCTGCGGTACTCGATCAGGTCGGCGATGGTGCCGATCTTCAGGCCATGTTCGGCAGCGAAGATCTCCAGATCCGGCAGGCGCGCCATCGTGCCGTCGTCCTTCATGATCTCGCAGATCACCGAAGTCGCCGACAGGCCAGCCATGCGGGCCAGGTCGCAGCCGGCCTCGGTGTGACCGGCGCGCATCAGCACGCCGCCATCCTGCGCCTGCAGCGGGAAGATATGGCCGGGCTGCACCAGATCGCTGGCCTTGGCATTGGCGGCGACGGCTGCCTGCACGGTGCGGGCGCGGTCGGCCGCCGAGATGCCGGTTGTGACGCCCGTGGCCGCCTCGATGGACACCGTGAAGGCCGTGCCGTGCTGCGTGCCGTTGCGGCGCGTCATGGGCGGCAGTTGCAGGCGCTCGCAGTGCTCGCGCGGGAGCGTCAGGCAGATGAGGCCGCGGCCGTGCTTGGCCATGAAGTTGATGGCCTCAGGCGTGACGAGGTCGGCGGCGAGAACGAGGTCGCCCTCGTTTTCACGGTCTTCTTCGTCGACGAGGATGACCATGCGGCCGGCGGCCAACTCGGCGACCAGCTCGGGGATGGGAGAGATGGGCATAGCCGGTGATTGTAGGTGGCGACCCTAGGTTGGGCGCAGCCGAAGGCGAAGATCTGCACCGAGGGGCATGGCTTCCACGAGCCGCCAGCGCCGGGCCTGATCCAGCCCCGCCAGCGGCTGCAGTGTCGCCAGCGGTCGCCCCTCGCCGATGAGCAGCGGCGCCTGGTAGATCAGCAGTTCATCCACGAGCCCTGCGTCGAGGAAGGCGCCGGACAGCGTCGGGCCGGCTTCCACGTGCAACTCATTGATACCCTGACGGCCCAGATCGGCCAGCAGTGCCGGCAGGTCGGCTCGACCCGGGCCGATGACGCGGGCCTCGCCCGGCGGCTGCAGGATGCGCGCGTGCGCGGACAGGCGCTGTTGTGGGTCGAGCACGATGCGCAGCGGCTGCTTGACGGTCGGCACCAGGCGCACATCCAAGCGGGGATCGTCGGCCAGCACGGTGCCGATGCCTGTCAGCACGGCGCCCGCACGGCGTCGCCAGGCATGACCGTCAGTGCGCGCGGCCTCGCCGGTGATCCATTGGCTGCGCCCGTCCGGCAACGCCGTGCGCCCGTCCAGCGAGATGGCGGATTTCAAGCGCACAAACGGGCGGCCGCGTTGCATGCGAGAAAAGAAGCCGATGTTCAGCTCACGCGCCACATCGGCGGTGGCGGCATCTGCGAGTTCGACGGCGATGCCGGCGGCCTGCAGGCGCGCCAGGCCCTGGCCCGCCACCTGCGGATTGGGATCGGCCACGGCGACGACGACGCGCGCGACACCGGCGGCGATGAGCGCGTCGCAGCAGGGCGGCGTGCGGCCATGGTGCGAGCAGGGTTCCAGCGTGACGATGGCGATGGCGCCGCGCACGTCGTGGCCGCGTGCGGCCGCATCGCGCAGCGCCATGACCTCGGCATGCGCCTGACCGGCAGCCTGTGTATGGCCAGAACCCAGTTCGCTGCCGTCAGCGCTCAGCAGCACACAGCCGACACGCGGGTTGGGATCGGTCAGGCCGATGGCTTGCGAAGCGAGCGAGAGGGCGCGCTGCAGCGCGGCGTCAATGTCGAGAGTGGGCATGCGCCCAGTCTAGCCAGCCCCGGGCTCAGGGCTGCATCTGCGCGGTCGAGTAGTCGACGAAGACGCCTGCGCTCGGATCGGGTGCCGGCGCCACGGGGCACATCACATCGCCGCGAACGACCAGAAAGTTCTGCCGCGCAAGCGAGTAGCTGACTCGCTGATAGGCCGCCGGGTGCTCCTCGTTGTCGATCTTGTCCAGCCCTTCGGGATCGGTCGTCGGGATGTGCGTGTAGCCGTTGCCGTTGTAGTCGGCGCTGTAGCGGCAGACCTTGTAGGTGCTGCTCGTGGTGCCCACACTCAAGCCGGTCAGCAGCAGCTGGCCCCACCAGTTGCGTGGGGACTGGGTGTTGGGATGCACCAAGCACGAGTAGTTCACCAGCGTGCGGGTTGTCACGCCGGGCTCGGGCGCGTCACTGAAGCACACATGGTTGGGCGTGACCGGATAGTCGCGCCCAGGCGCAAGCACGAGCACACCATTGACGCGGGTCTTGAACTGGCTGGGCGTGAGGTTCAGGCTCGCATTCAGCGGCTGCGGCAGGGCCGTGGACGAAGGCGCTGTGGCATCCGGCGTGTCGCCGAAGGCAAAGCGAATCGTTCCGCTGATGAGGTAGCCGACGGTGTTGTTGCGGCATGACTCGACATCGTTGGCGGTCAGCGTCGACACGGCCTGATCGACCGGAATCTCGCAGACGCCAGTGATGACGCCGGTGCGGTTGTTGAAGACCCACACGGCCGTGCTGCTGCCGCCAGGCCGGAAGGCGCTGGCGCCGTTGCCGAGGTCCTTGGCAGAGGTCGGAATCACCGGATTGCGCTTGTCCGGCAGACGCAAGCCGCTGCTGGGCGGCGCCACCCCTATGGCAAGTGCGAATACAGGGTCTGCCCTGGAGATGATGCTGTCCAGCACCAGCTGCTGCGGTGCGCCGCTGCGGTCTTGCCACCCCACCTTCACGGTCACCGCCTGGGCCCGCAAGGTCTGCGGCTCGTTCACGCCGGCAGGAAGCGTGACACCTTGCACGAGCGGCCTGACCGTGCGAGCCAACTCGAACACAGCGTTGGTGTTTTGCGCGGCCACGGTGCGGTCGGCCACGGCAGCCAGCAGGTCCTGGTCGTAGTCACGCACGTTCGCAGCGGCGCCTGCTGCCTTGGTCAGGGTCGAGAAACTGCGCAGCGACTCCATCTCGGCCTGAGCGATGCGCATGGCCTCACCACGCTGCTTGGCGATGTCGCCGCTGTAGCGCAGATTGCCCAGGAGACCGACCAGCGCCACCATGCCGAAGGACATGACGACGAGGGCGACCAGCGCCTCGATCAAGGTGACGCCACGCTGGGCTTGCATCCGTCGACGCAACATCATGACTGTCCTTACTTCCCGTCAATCCAGCTGCCGGACACGCGGACAAAGCTGCCCATGCGGTTGCGGAGATGGTCAGCGACCGTCTGTTGATAGGCAATGTCCATGCGCCCGGAGGTCTGCAGGTTGCCCCCGACGAGCAGGATGCCGTTGATCAAGGACGGCAGGCCGGTGTCGTTGGCCCAACTGACGTTACCGGGCGTGACCAGCATGCCGTTGAGCTGGAAGGGACCGTCGAGCGTGACATCACCCGTCGCCACGATCAGCAGCGGGTCATTCACGCTGCCAAGCACACGGTTGCTGCCGATCGACAGCGTGCCCGACACCCACACCATGCGCTGACCGGCAGCGTAGGCCGCTGCCAAGTCCGCGCTGCAATCGCCGTTGCAGGCCAGCGTGCGCAGCGCGGCATGCTGAGGGTAACGAGCCAAGCTGGTGCCCATGTACATCATGAACACGGCCTCGGCGCTGGCCGCACCGAGGCCCGCGTCCCCTTGGAGGATGGCCTGACTGACCGCAGAGCCTGGCACTGTGTCCAGCCGCGATTCGACCGGGCTCGTCCAAGCGCCGCCAATGGTGGCGAGCAGACCCGACGAGCGCGCGTCACTGTTGTGCAAGCCAAGGCCGGCCCCGCTGCTGTTCACATGCCCTTTCACAACCAGCGGAGCGGCGGGCGGCGTGCGCACCGCACTGACCAGTCCGACCAGCACAGTCGCGCGCGCAAACCCGATCTGCGACTTGCTGAGCTTGATGCGGTTGACGTCTTCCAGGCACCTGTCGACAACACTGTCGGTACAGCCCAGCCCGATCAATTCCATCGTCCCGCTGCGCTTCGCCTCCCGAAACCGGATAGCGAAGCTGGGGGTCATCTGATCGCCACCCAAGGATTCACGAGGGACGCGGTCGGCATCGGCCTGAGGACAACGACAGGCCCAGCCCCCGTTGGCCACGTCACGAGCGCAATCCACCAACTGGGGCACAGCGGGGCGGATGCGCGACGTCAAGCGCCGGTCGGACAGGTCGAACGCCAGGTATTTGTCAGCAAAGCGCTGCCCTGCGTTCTCGACAGGCTTGCAGTTGGCGTCTACGGCAGTGCCATTGAGCTGCGCCAGCGTCCATTCCACAGCGCCTTCTGCAGCCTCCTGGGCCAAGCCTGCACGGATGTAGCTGGTTGCCACACGTTGCTCAAACAGCAGGCTGCGATTGGCGTAAGCCGCCAACAGCGCCATGATCAGGAACAGCATCATCACGACCACCAAGGTGGCCGCACCACGCTGCCCGTGCTGACCGGTGCGCAGGGCCGAGTTCATGCGGGGCAAGCTCCAGTGATCTGATCAGCGCGCACACGCTCGGTACCCGACAGCGTGCGTCGCACCCGTGCATCGTGCTTCGCCTCCCCGACGATCGTGAAGCGAACCTGCCGAACCGCCACAGTCGGGCAGGCGTTGGCGCCGCCCGCCACGCTGCAAGGCACCTCACAGAAGTCTGGGACCGGCGTGGTCTGTTCGATCAGCTCGATGTTGAAGGCGGTGATGAGCAAGGTGTCCGGATCCGTGATGGGCTGCCAGTTGTCCTTGCCATCGACCAAGCCGACCCGCAGGTAGAGCGTCTTGCCTTCTGCACTCCATTTCACGCCGAAGTGTTCGGCACTGCGGGGATCCGGGGCGCCGCTTTGCTCGTCGATGATGCGCGCGTACGTGTAGGTAACGATGCGCGCGCCTTGTTCGCTTACCACCGACAGCGGCGCATACGTGTTCGCTGACGCCAGAGCTTCGGCCGTCTCAGCCGTCGTTCCAACGGCGGTGGGCGGCGCCCACACGCTGCGCTCCACCAAGCCGCGAAAGCCAGCACGTCGGATGTCCAACTGCAGCAGATCTGCTGCGGTACGCAGGTCCTGCTGGATCTGCGTCTCCAACATCAGCCGCCGGTGTTCCGTGATCTGATTGACAGCCACCAGCGATGCGCCGGCTGCCACGATCAAGCCGACGGTGATACCCACCATCAACTCGACCAAGCCCATGCCGCGCTGGCTCATCGACGCTCTCAATTGCATGCAGGGAACCCGCCAATGCTGCCGTCGGGCGAGCAGGTGCGCACCCGTCCGGCGTGGTTGTATTCGACATGCAGCACCGCGTTGGACTTGACGCCTTTCACGACGATTCTGAGGTTGCTCACGTCGGTCTTGTAGACGCCTCGTTCGATGGTGACGATGTAGTTCACCCATCCCCATTGGGCAACTGACTCGTCAACTGAAAAACGAACCGATGACGAATGCGGCAGCAAGTATTCACGCACCAAGGCGGACGAGCCGATGGAACAGACTTTGCTGATTGCGCGGTCGCAGCGGCAGGTATCGCCAACCTCCGCGGTGCTCATGCGCAAACAACTGAAGGCCCCCACCCGCTCTGGGACGGGCTGCATGTGAAGCCGGATCGGATTGGTCTGCAGGGCCGACTCCGATCGGGCTTGTGAAAACAGGCTGGCCACCTCACCCGCAACCGCAACCACGCGCCTGCGTTCCATCATGTTGGTGAGGGAAGGCGTGGCCACGGCCAGCAAGATTCCCGCGATTGCGACGGCAACCAACATCTCTACCAGCGTCAGGCCGGCCAGCGTCAAACGGGGACCAGGGCGCCGCATATCAATGCCGCCAGCAGTTCTGCGCCGTCGTGTCATCGCCGGCAAGGTTTTCGGAGGCGTAGCTGTAAACCGAGCCGTCAAGCTTCAGCTTCAGCACCTGGCAATCCTTGTCATAGGCTTGCGGGCTGTTCGTGCGAGGCGTGGCGGTCAGGACGTATCCCGTCGAATAGGCCGGCTCACCCAAGCCTTCCATCGTGACCTCGTAGTACTTGTGCGCTGCCGCCAGAGTGGCTTCCATGCCGAGACCTTCGGAACCGAAGCTGCTGGCATACAGGGTACGGTTTGAACGGTAGCGCTCCTGCGCTTGCATGACCGACGTCAGCGCCGCAATCGCGTCTGCCCGCCGCCCGCGCGCCACCATGGACGTGAACGCGGGGTAGGCCACTGCCGCAAGAATGCCGGCCACGACAACGGCGACCATCAGTTCAACCAGCGTGAATCCGCAAGAACGGCGGGTGGCGTGAGGATTCATGTGTGACATTTTCAACAGGCTGTTCGACACGAGAGGTTACAAGCGCGCCGCTCGTCCGCCTTCCGCGACCGCTGGTCGCAGGCCACCACGATCAAGGGGTTCACGCACACTTCGGCATGCCAGCGAGTTTGACGCCGCTGTAGCAGTGCCGAACACGGCCGGTGATGGCGATGACCTGACGGATGCCGGCCCCGCCAGCCAAGCTCACCTCGATGCTCCCCGTCTGGGTCACCAAACCTTGCCGATGCTGGAATTGCAGGGTTTCGGCGTTGCTGCGCAGCCGCATCGCATGCTGGGTTGGCAGCCATTCCGCCTTGATCACGGCGCTGCCCGGCGCTGTACAGGCAGCTTGGCCGCCTGCGCAGTCGCAGTCGTTGCGATTGCCGATGTAGACGACATAGCAAGCTTGTGCACCCTTGCCGCTGACGCGGAAGTACACCGAATCGCTGAGCCGAGCGGCCTCAGCCCGCGCCAAACGCAGATCGTCACCCAGCGCATCAGCCACGGCCCGCAATGCACGCTCCTGGTGCATCTTGGTCAGCGCCGGCAATGCCTGACCTGCAAGGGCACCCACAATGCCGAGACCCACACACAACTCGACCAGCGTGAAGCCGGCATTGGCAGACTTGGGAGCGACGGCGAAGGGCGTGCGGTTCATGTTGCTTCCTGAGGTTCGTTGGCGATGAACGAACTCTAGGAAGCACCCAGTCCTACGTCTTTCCCCCTTAAGGCGGATCGAGGGGGGATGGGCGGCCAAGGCATCCCCCCGACACCCCCTGAAGGGGGATAGGGAAACCCCGCGTTAAATTTCCCGAATCAGCTGACGGAACTCGTCAACGTCCTCGAAGCTGCGATAGACCGACGCGAAGCGGACGTAGGCGACCTTGTCGATGCGCTTGAGCTCGCGCATCACGAGTTCGCCCAGCCGCGTCGACGCGATCTCACGGGCGCCGCTGGCCAACAGCTTTTCTTCGATGCGGTTGATGGCTGCGTCGATCTGCTCGACGCTGACCGGCCGCTTGCGCAGCGCCAGTTGCATGGATGCCCGCAACTTGGCGGCATCGAAATCGGCGCGCCGCCCATCTTTCTTGACGACGGACGGCAGCGCGATATCAGCCCGCTCATAGGTCGTGAAGCGCTTGTCGCAGGACAAGCAGCGGCGCCGGCGCCTGACAACGTCGCCCTCGTCGGATTCCCGGGTCTCAGCGACCTGGGTTTCGGTGTGAGAGCAGAACGGACAGCGCATGAGAACCGCTTAGCCGCGGTAGACCGGGAAGGCCGACGTCAGCGCAGCCACCTTCTCGCGCACGGCGGCCAGGTTGGCCTCGTCGTGCGGCTTGTCCAGCACGTCGGCGATCAGGTGGGCCGTGGCGCGCACCTGTTCTTCCTTGAAGCCGCGCGTCGTCATGGCCGGCGTACCCAGGCGGATGCCGCTGGTGACCATAGGCTTTTGCGGGTCGTTCGGGATGCCATTCTTGTTGCAGGTCATGTGGGCGGCGCCCAGGATGGCCTCGGCTTCCTTGCCGGTCAGGTTCTTGGGGCGCAGGTCCACGAGCATCACGTGGCTCTCGGTGCCGCCGGAGACGATGCGCAGGCCGCGCTCGATCAGCGTGTCGGCCAGCACCTTGGCGTTCTTGACGACCTGCTGCTGGTAGGCCTTGAACTCGGGCGACAGCGCTTCCTTGAAGGCCACGGCCTTGCCGGCGATGACGTGCATCAGCGGGCCGCCCTGGATGCCGGGGAAGATCGCCGAGTTGATCTTCTTGGCGATGTCTTCCTTGTTCGTAAGGATGATGCCGCCGCGCGGGCCGCGCAGGCTCTTGTGCGTCGTGGACGTGACGACGTCGGCATGCGGCAGCGGGTTCGGGTAGACGCCCGCGGCGATCAGGCCGGCGTAATGCGCCATGTCGACCATGAAGTAGGCGCCGATCTCCTTGGCGATCTTGCCGAAGCGCTCGAAGTCGATGCGCAGCGAGTAGGCGGAGGCGCCAGCGATGATCAGCTTGGGCTTCTTCTCGCGGGCGAGAGCTTCCATCGCGTCGTAGTCGATGGCTTCGTTGGCGTCCAGGCCGTAGCTGATGACGTTGAACCACTTGCCACTCATGTTCAGCGGCATGCCGTGGGTCAGGTGGCCGCCTTCGGCGAGGCTCATGCCCATGATGGTGTCGCCGGGCTGAAGCAGCGCGAAGAACACGCCCTGGTTGGCCTGCGAGCCGGAGTTGGGCTGCACGTTGGCGAACTCGGCGCCGAACAGTTGCTTCAGGCGGTCGATGGCCAGTTGCTCGGCCACGTCGACGTACTCGCAGCCACCGTAGTAGCGCTTGCCGGGGTAGCCCTCGGCGTACTTGTTGGTCAGCTGGCTGCCCTGGGCTTCCATGACGGCCGGCGAGGTGTAGTTCTCGCTGGCGATCAGCTCGATGTGGTCTTCCTGGCGGCGGGTTTCGTTCTGGACGGCCGTCCAGAGCTCAGGGTCGACCAGGGCGAGGGTGGAGTTGGTGCGGTCAAACATGGCAGGTATTCCGAAGGTCAGGCGGTAAATCCCGGTCGCCCACGAGCAGGCGCGACGAACCAGGCTGCCCAGGCGAACGGCTGAAAGCGGTGAAGGGTCACCCTCGGCCGCCTCACGCTCCCCGGTGGTGGCCCACCTCAGGACAGCTTGTGCCCCTGATCGCCAGTCGCGTGAGCGTCCAGTGTAATTCAGCGCAGCAGCGCGATCTGCGCCGCATCGGGCGCCGTGGACGGCGTGGAGGCGGCATCGCGCGGCGGGCGCAGCGTCGGCGTTGCATTCGGCGACACCGAGCGGCCAGAGGTCACTGCTTTCAACAGATCGTGCTCGGCCAGTACCCGGGCGGTGTAACCAGTGTCCTCCGGCAAGTTGGCGGCGCCGACGTAGAAGCGCAGGCCTTCCTCCAGGCTGCCAGCTCGCTGGATGCACTCCTTGAGCACTTGCACGCCAACGCGCAGGTTGGTCACTGGGTCGAACGCGGCCAGCGTGCCACCAAACGCTTCGTACTTGTCGTCGTGCACGCGGGTCATGACCTGCATCAGGCCTTGCGCGCCGACGGCGCTCTGCGCGAACGGGTTGAAGCGCGACTCGATGGCCATGATGGCCAGGATCAACGTCGGCTCGACCTTGGCGCGGTTGCCCACGGCCCAGGCTTCCTGCACGAGGCGGCTGATGGGCTCTGGCGCCACGCTATAGCGGCGCGCCAGCCAGTGAGCGACGGCCGCCTGCTGGCGGCTCAATTCCTTAGGGTCGGTGGCGGTGGCTCGGGCAACCGCATCGGGTTCGGCAGCCGCCAGCAGCGTGTTGCCCTCGGCCTCGGCGCGCGCCTCCTGGCGGGCGTTGAGCCAGCCCAGGGCGGACGATTCCAGCTTGTGGCGCAAACCGGCCTGGCTGGAGAACACCAACAGCACCGACACCACGGCCAGGCCCAGCAAGGCCAGCGTGTTGTGGCTGACCACCAGCAGACCGTTGCCGATGTCCTTCACGAACAGCGACGCCGAATCGCGCGTCAGGCGCGCCAGGCTGATGAGATCTTGACGTGTCGTCATGCGACTCCTTGGTGTCGCGGCCCGCCACAGACGCCGCACTAGCGACGGCCTGGATGGGGCGACAGTGATAATTTGCCGGCCATCGGCACGCGGTCTGCGGCTTTCAGATGCCCGCCACGTGCGGCCGTTTGGGTTCCGTAGAAACCCGAGGTGTGCGGATTCTAGGGTTTGAAGATAACCCGTCAAGGCTGTTTCAGCCAATCAAAACTACTTTCAGTTATGAAATACAGCGACCTGCGGGACTTCATTGCCGGCTTGGAATGCCTGGGTGAGCTCAAGCGTGTGCGTGAAAACGTCTCGCCCATGCTGGACATGACGGCGCTCAGCGACCGCGTGCTGCGCGCGGGCGGACCGGCATTGCTGTTCGAGAACCCGACCGGGCACTCGACGCCCGCCTTGACCAACCTTTTCGGGACAACGCGCCGCGTCGCATTGGGCATGGGCGCGGACTCTCTGGCCGATTTGCGGGACGTCGGCCGGGTGCTGGCCAGCCTCAAGGAACCCGAGCCGCCCAAGGGCTTGAAGGACGCTGGCAAGCTGCTGCAGATGGCCAAGGCGCTGTGGGACATGAAGCCCGCCGTGCAGCGCAAGGCGCCTTGCCAGGAAGAGGTGTTCGAAGCTGCCGACATCGACCTCGGCCGCCTGCCCATCCAGCATTGCTGGCCGGACGATGCGGCCCCGCTGATCACGTGGGGCCTGGTCATCACGCGCGGCCCGACGCGCACCCGCCAGAACCTTGGCATCTACCGCCAGCAGCTCATCGGGCCGCGCCAACTCATCATGCGCTGGCTCGCACACCGCGGCGGCGCGTTGGACTTCCGCGACTTCGCGTTGGCCAACCCGGGTCAGCCGTTCCCCATCGCGGTGGCGCTGGGCGCGGACCCGGCCACCATCCTGGGCGCGGTCACTCCGGTGCCGGACAGCCTGTCGGAATATCAATTCGCCGGTCTGCTGCGCGGCTCGCGGACGGAGCTGGTCAACACCGGCGTCGGCGGCGACAAGCCGCTTCAGGCGCCGGCTTCCGCCGAAATCGTGCTGGAAGGCCACATCCCGCCGGCGCCGGCCGGCTACACCGGCGTCAGCGAGCGCGGCGTGCCGCTGAAGGAGAAGGGCGGCTACCTGCACGCGCTGGAAGGCCCGTTCGGCGACCACACCGGTTACTACAACGAGCAGGACTGGTTTCCCGTCTTCGAGATCACGCGCCAGACCCAGCGCGCCCACCCGATCTACCACTCCACCTACACCGGCAAGCCGCCGGACGAGCCGGCCATCCTGGGCGTGGCACTGAACGAGGTGTTTGTGCCCATCCTTCAGAAGCAGTTCCCGGAGATCGTCGATTTCTATCTGCCGCCGGAGGGCTGCAGCTACCGGATGGCCGTCGTGTCCATCAAGAAGAGCTACCCCGGCCACGCCAAGCGGCTGATGTTCGGCATCTGGAGCTTCCTGCGCCAGTTCATGTACACCAAGTTCATCGTCGTCGTGGACGACGACATCGACACGCGCAACTGGCAGGAGGTGATCTGGGCCATCACGACGCGCATGGACCCGGTGCGCGACACGACGCTGGTGGACAGCACGCCCATCGACTACCTGGACTTCGCGTCACCCGTCAGCGGCCTCGGCGGCAAGATGGGGCTGGACGCCACCAACAAATGGCCCGGCGAGACGGACCGCGAATGGGGGCGCGGCATCACGCTGCCGCCGGACGTCACCGCGCGCGCCGAAGCGCTATACGGACAAATCTTCTTGAAGCCGTGATGTTGCTCGCCTATCGTTCTCAGGCCTTTTGAGGCAAATCCTCTGGCGCAATCTTTGCGCGCCAGGAGCCCAGCGGCAGATCGCCCTTGAGCCCCAAGGTGGCATCGCCACCCGACCCCGCCCGGCCCGCAAGCCCGGCGGGGTTTCTACTTCTAGCGGCCGCCCGCGCGGGCCATCGCTTCATAGACAACGTAGCGCACACGTTCGAAACCGCTGTGGCTCGGGCACCAGTCGTCCCAGCTCATGGGGCCGGCTGCACGCAGCCCGACGGGCGCGGCCACGATGCGCAGACCCAGCGGTGCGGCCTGGGCCTCGAAGGCGCGCAGTGCCCGCGCCATGTGCTCCTCGTGCGTGACGAGCAACACCTGGCGCACACCGTCCTGCGCCAGCAGCGGCAGTGTGTTGGCGGCGTTTTCCCGGGTGTCCCGCGAACGATCTTCGGCCCAGCGCAAGGGCAGGCCAAAGTCCTCCTGCGCCACGCGGCTGACGATGCTGGCCTCGGACTGCTGCAACTCCCTGGCCGTCCACCCGATGCCGCCAGTGAAACCCAGCGGCCAGCCCGTGCGGCGCGCCAGCCAGACGCCGTAGGCCAGGCGCTCGGCGGTGATCGCCTTCGGCCGGCCCATGCCGTACTCCGGCGCCTGGCGGCGCACGCCACCGCCGAGCACCAGCACGGCGCCATCGCGTTGCTCCTTCAGCGCATCAACCTGGGCCGGCGTCAGCAGCGGCGGCTGGCCGGCCAGGTGGCTCAATGCTTCGCCAGCCACCTCGGTGGTGGACAGCCATCCCAGCACCAGGCCCAGTGCCAGCAAACTGCCGCCGCCGCGACGCGCCTGCTTCAGGCGCCAGCCGCCCCACGCGGCCAGCAGCAGCATCGGCGCCGGTGGCAGCGCGAGCACCAGCAGCAGCGTCTTGAAACCTGAATAGTCGAAGGGAAAGCTCACGGCGCCATCATCGTCGACATCAATAATGCGGCCGCCGTGATCCCTGTTTCCCGCTCTCCCTTCCGTCTTGCGCTCTGGACCCTGGTCGGCCTGTCGGCCCTGGTCTCGCTGCTGCTGCTCATCGTCACGCTGGCGCTGCCGGGGTGGATCGCGGGCCGCGGTGTGGCGCTGGCCAGCGAGGCGCTGGGCCGGCCCGTGCACATCGAGCAGGCGCACTTCCAGCCCTGGCGATTGGCCGTGGTGCTGGACGGCCTGCAGATCGACGCCGCCACACCGGGCCAGTCGCCGCTGCTCACGCTCGCCCGGCTGGACGCGGCGCTGTCGCTGCGTTCGCTGCTGCGCGGCCATGTCGTCATCGAATCGCTGGCGCTGGACCAGCCGGTGCTGCGCGTCGCCCGACTGGCCGAGGGGCGCTACGACATCGACGATCTGCTGCAGCGCTTCGCCCCCAAGCCCGGCGCGCCGGCAAGCGAAGACACCGAGTTCGCCGTCTACAACATCGAGCTCAGCGACGGCCGGGTTCTGTTTGACGACCGGCCCGTGCAGCGCCGACACGAGCTTGCCCAACTGCGGCTGGCGCTGCCCTTCGTGTCGACGCTGGAGGCGGACGTGAAGGTCCAGGTGCAGCCCCAGCTGAGCGGCCGTCTGGACGGCGTCGCCTTCGACAGCCGCGCCGAGGCGCTGCCGTTTGAAGACGACGCCAGCGCGCGCCTGTCCTTCAAGCTGGCGGGGCTGGACCTCGCGCCGCTGGCGGCTTACCTGCCGGCCGGCCTGCCACTGCGCCTCGCAGCTGGCCGGCTCGACCTCGATCTGACGCTGGATTTCGCCGAACGCACCGGCAAGCCGCCCAACGTCAAGCTCAGCGGCGACGTGCAGTTGCACGAGTTGGCGCTGACGCAGCCGGACGGTCAGCCGCTGCTGGACCTGAAACGTCTGCGGCTGCCGCTGACCGATGTGCAGCCGCTGCAACGCCGGTTGGGCTTCGGGCAGGTGGTGCTGGCGTCGCCCCACGCCTGGCTGCGCCCGCTGCCGAGCCCCACGCCCGCCGGTGCCGGCGCTGGCGCGCCGTGGACGCTGTCCGCAGCCGGGCTGCAGCTCAGCGACGGCCGCTTCACGGCGGGCGAGGTGGCGCTGTCGGCGATCGAGCTCAAGGTCGGTCCGGCCACCTGGCCCCTGAAGCAGCCCGTGTCGCTGGACGCCAGCCTGCGCATGGACGGCGCCACGCTGAGCGCCCAGGCCCGCTTGTCGCCCCAGATGCTGGAGGCGAACGCCGCCTTGCAGGACCTGGCCGTGCAACAGCTGGCAGCCTGGCTGCCGCTGCCCGGCGGCGCCAGGCTCGAGGCCGGCGTGTCCGGCCAGGTGACGCTGCGCGTGGAGAAACCGCTGGCGGCCGCGGCCGCCGACCGTGCGCGCCTGGTGCTGCGCGACTGGCGGATTGCCGACGCCCGGCTCACGCTCGCCGGCAGGCCGGTGCTGACGCTGGCCGGTGCGCGCCTGGATCAGGCCGAGCTCGACCTGGGCCAACGCCAGCTGCGCGCCGGTACGCTCAAGCTGGACGCCCCGCGTGCGCAACTGGCCCGTGATGCAGAGGGCCGCATCGACCTGCTGGCGCTGCGGATCCCTGAGACCGCCGAGCCCGCCGCATCAGTCCCTGCGCCCGGCCCGGCCTGGGCGCTGCGGCTCGCTGGTCTGCAGGTTGAGCGGGGCGCGCTGCGCTGGCGTGACGCGGCCGTGCCGGCCGGCGTGGCGCCGGTGGCCGTGGCGGTGGAGCCGCTGAACCTGCAGCTCGGCGCACTGACTTGGCCTGCCACCGCGCCCGTTCAGGCGCAACTCAGCGTTCAACTGGCCGCGCTGGGCGCCAATGACCGGCCCGTGGCGGCGAGCGCCGGCAGCCTGCGCTGGCAGGGCCGGCTGGGCCTCGCGCCGCTGTCTGCCGCCGGGCGCCTGCAGGCCCAGGCGCTGCCGCTGCGCCTGCTGGACGCCTACCTAGACCCCGCCTGGGGCGTGCAGATCGAGCGCGCCGAGCTGGGTTTTGCCACCGAACTGCAGGCGACGCAGCAGCCCGATGGCGCCTGGCAGGCCGCGCTGACCGGCGACATGCGCATCGGCCCGCTGGCGCTGGCGCAGACGCGGCTCATCGACGGCCGGCGGGTCACCGGCGAGGATTTGCTGAGCTGGCAGGTGCTGCAGCTGGAGGGCCTGCGGCTGGCGCTGGCGCCCGGCGCGCCGCCGCGGCTGGCGGTGCGTGATGCCCAGCTGGACGACGCCTACGCCCGCCTCATCGTCGACGAGGCGGGGCGCTTCAACCTGCGCGACCTCGGCCCGGCCCGAGCGGCTTCGGCGCCCGCTGTCGCCGCCACGCCTGCCGCCTCGGCAGCGCCGCCCGAGGTTGCCATCGAGCGCATCCGCGTCCAGCGTGGCGCCGTGGACTTCAACGACCGCTTCGTGAAGCCCAACTTCAGCGCCCGGCTGACCGAGCTGCAGGGATCGCTCGGTGCGTTCTCGACGGCCGCCGCCGCCATGGCGCCGTTGAGCGTGCGCGGCAAGGTCGCCGGCACCGGCCTGCTGGAGATCGACGGTCAGCTCAGGCCCGGCAGCCCGCCGGCGCTGGACATCCGGGCCAACGCGAGCGACATCGAACTTGCGCCGCTGTCCACCTACGCGGGCAAGTACGCCGGCCATGCCATCGAGCGCGGCAAGCTGTCGGCGCGGCTGGCCTACCAGGTCGATACAAGCGGCCAGCTCGTGGCCAGCAACCAGATCATGCTGAACCAGCTGACCTTCGGCGAGCGCGTGGAAAGCCCGGACGCGACCTCGTTGCCGGTGCGCTTCGCCCTGGCCCTGCTGAAGGACGGCAACGGCGTCATCGACCTCAACCTGCCCGTCAGCGGCTCGCTGAACGACCCGGAATTCAGCATCGGTGGCCTGGTCTGGAAGCTGTTCCTGAACCTGACGGCCAAGGCGCTGACCTCGCCGTTCTCGCTGTTCACCGGCAGCGACGCGCCCGAGCAAGCGCTGGTCGCCTTCGCGCCGGGCGGCACCCTGCTGAGCAGCACCGATCAGCTGGACCGCATCGCCCGGCTGCTGACCGACAAGCCCGGCGTGCAGCTCACGCTGACCGGCTGGGCCGATGCCGAGAGCGAGATTCCCGCGCTGCGCGAGCAGCGGCTGGCTGCCGCGCTGAAGGCCGAGAACGCCGCCACGCCCGAGGCTGCGCTCAAGCGCCTGTACACCGCCACGCCGCTGCCCAACAAGCCGCGCAACCTGCTGGGCCTGGCCCAGGACCTGCCACCCGCGCAGATGCGCGGCCTGCTGATGGCCAGCTACGCGGTGGACGACGAGGCGCTGCGCCAGCTGGCCGTCGCCCGCGCCGTGGCCGTGCGGGACGCGCTGCTCGCCCGTGGCGCGCCCAACGCCCGCGTCTTCCTCGGCGCGCCCAAGCTCTGTGACGGGGCTTGCGCGACCGGCTGGCGCCCCCATGTCGAGCTGTCGCTCGCAGCCCACTGAAAGGCAACACATGACTCTCGAACGCATCACACTGGCTGGCGGTTGTTTCTGGTGCCTGGAGGCCGTCTACGAGCAGGTGCGCGGCGTGCACCGCGTGGAGAGCGGCTACAGCAATGGCGCCCATCCCAGCCCGAACTACGAGCAGGTCTGCAGCGGCACCACTGGCCATGCCGAGGTCGTGCGGCTGGATTTCGATCCCGCCGTCGTGTCGCTGCGCGAGCTGCTGGAGGTGTTCTTCACCATCCACGACCCGACGACGCTGAACCGCCAGGGCGCCGATGTCGGCACGCAGTACCGCTCGGCCATCTACTGGCATACCGAGGCGCAGCGTGCGCTGGCGGCCGAGCTCATCCGCGAGGCCAATGAGCACCACGACGGCCGCGTCGTCACCGAACTGCAGCCCGAAACCAACTACCACCCGGCCGAGGCCTACCACCAGCATTACTACGCCCGCCACCCGGAGCAGGGCTACTGCGCCTTCGTCGTCGCCGGCAAGGTGGACAAGTTCCTCGCCAGCTTCAAGCGCCTCGTCAAATGATGCTGGCCTGGGGCGGGCTGCGCCACCGCTATGCCGGCGGCGCCGAGGTGGCGTACGCGGACTTCCTGCTGCCCGCCGGGCGCCACCTGCTGCTGCGCGGGGCGTCAGGCTCAGGCAAGTCCACGCTGTTGGCGCTGCTGGCCGGCCTGTTGCGCGTGCAGCACGGGCTGCTCAGCGTGGCGGGCACCGAGCTGCAGTCCATGAGCCCGCGCGCGCTGGACGCCTGGCGCGGCGCGACGCTGGGCGTCGTGCCGCAACGCCTGCACTTGAGCGACGCGCTGTCCGTGGCCGAGAACCTAGCGCTGCCCGCATTGGCGGCCGGGCAGGGCGCCGACACGGCGCGCGCGGCCGAACTGCTCGCTGCGCTCGACCTCGCCGACCTCGCCGGCCGCCGCCCGCACCAGCTCAGCGTGGGCCAGGCCCAGCGTGTGGCGCTGGCGCGCGCCCTGATGCGCCGGCCTCGGCTGCTGCTGGCTGACGAGCCCAGCGCCAGCCTGGACGATGAACATGCGCTGCACATGCTGGCGCTGCTGCTCACCACCGCCGAACGGGAGGGCTGCACGCTGATCATCGCCAGCCATGACGGCCGCGTCATTGACGCGCTGGGCGATCGCGATGACGTGACCGAGCTGGTGTTGCCCGGCCGCACGCTGGGCGGGCAGCTGACCGGCGGCTCATCAGACCGCACGACGCTCTGGGCCAGCGGGGTGACGCGATGATGCGGCTGGCCTGGCGCTATCTCTGGTCCAGCCCGCTGACGACGGCGCTGAACCTGCTGCTGCTGACGTTGGGCCTCGCGGCCGTGACCTTTGTGCTGCGCGCCAGCGCCCAGGTGGAAGCCGGGCTGCGGCGTGACTTGGCCGGCATCGACCTCGTCGTCGGCGCCAAGGGCAGCCCCATGCAGATCATGCTGGCAGGCGTGTTCCACCTCGATGCGCCCACCGGCAACATCCCGCTGGCCACGCTGGAGCTGCTGAAGCGCCAGCCGCTGGTGGGCCAGGTGGTGCCGCTGTCGCTGGGTGATTCGTTCCGCGGCTTTCGCATCGTTGGCACCACGCACGACTACCTCGGTCTGTACGGCGCCAAGCTCGGTCAGGGCACGCTGTGGGCCCAACCCATGCAGGCCGTGCTGGGCGCCGAGGTGGCGCGCGCGAGCGGCATGAAGCCGGGCGACCGCTTCGCCGGCAGCCACGGCCTGGCCGGTGGCGACGCCCACGGGGAGCATCAGTTCGAGGTCGTCGGCGTGCTGGCCGACTCGGGCAGCGTGCTGGACCGTCTCGTGCTGACTGACCTGGCCTCGGTCTGGGAGGTGCACGCCGAGCACCACGATGACGCGCACGACGGCCACGACGCGCATCACGCGGAGGACGAGGCGCGCGAGATCACGCTCGCGCTGGTGCGCTACCGCAGCCCGCTGGGCGCTGCCATGCTGCCGCGCTGGGTCAATGCGCAGCAGGGCCTGCAGTCTGCCGCGCCCGCGCTGGAGACGGCCCGGCTGATGCGGCTGGTGGGGGCGGGCACCGAGGTGCTGCGCGGCTTCGGCATCGTGCTGCTGATCGCAGCGGGTCTGTCGGTCTGGGTGGCGCTGCTGCACGCGGTGCGCGCCCGCCAGGGCGACCTCGCCATGCTGCGCATGCTCGGAGCGCCGGCCCGGCGCGTCGCCGCGCTCATCGCGCTGGAGGCGCTGCTGCTGGCCGCACTGGCGACCGTGCTCGGGTTGGCGGCGGGGCACGGTCTCGTCGCCGCGCTGGAGCACCTGCTGGCCGAGCGGCAGTCGCTGCGCCTGGGCCCGCTGGGCCTCAGCGAGGCGGAATGGCTGGTGCCGCTGCTGGCCGGCGGCCTGGCGCTGTTGGCGGCGGCGTGGCCGGCCTGGCGGGCCTACCGGCTGGATGTGACCACGCTGCTGCAGGCGCCCCGCTGAACATCGACAATTGGCGCCATGAAGTTCAAGACCGTCCTCGCCCTCTGCCTGGCTGCCTCGGCCGCCGCCGCGATCGCCCAGACCCCGCCCGTCATGGGCCAGGGCCCCGGCTATCACGACCCGCGCAGCCCCTTCAAGCCGCTGGAGGAGCGCGCCGACATCGTGTCGTGGAAGCTGCTGTCCCAGGTGACGGCGCGGGCGGAAAAGAAGAAGCTGGTGCCAACCTTTCCGGCGGCCGTGCAGGCGCTGGACCGCAAGACGGTCAGGGTGCAAGGCTTCATGACGCCGCTGGAGGCGGGCGACAAGCAGCAGCACTTCCTGCTGTCGTCGGTGCCGACGAGTTGCTCCTTCTGCGTGCCCGCCGGCCCGGAGGGCATGGTGGAGGTGCGCACCAAGAAGCCGGTGCGCTACACGCTGGAGCCGGTCGTCGTCGAGGGCACGCTGGCCGTGCTGACCGACGACCCCTATGGCCTGTACTACCGCGTGGAAGACGGCCTGGCCGTCAACTGATCAGGGCGCGAGCCGGTCGCGGCGCCAGGCAGCGCCGTCCAACGTGAACGCCAGCCGGTCGTGCAGGCGCGAGCGGCGTCCCTGCCAGAACTCATAGCGGTCCGGCACCAGGCGGTAGCCGCCCCAGTGCGGCGGGCGCTCCGGGTTGAGCCCGTGCTCGACGGCGGCCTTGGCCGCGTTGGCCACCAGCACGGCGCGCGAGCTGATGATGCGGCTTTGCGGCGAGGCCCAGGCGCCCAGCCGCGAGTCCAGCGGACGGCTCTTGAAATAGTCGTCCGATTCCTGTGCCGATGTCTTCTCGACCCGGCCCTCGATGCGCACGACCCGCTCCATCTCCACCCAGTGGAACTGGAGCGCCGCGAACGGGTTGCCCGCTAACTCCTCACCTTTGCGGCTGTCGTAGTTCGTGAACCAGACCATGCCACGCGCATCGCAGCCCTTGAGCAGCACCACGCGCGTGGACGGCCGGCCGCTCGCGGCCACGGTTGCCACGGTCATCGCGGTGGGCTCGGACACATCGTGTGCGATGGCCTCGTCCATCCAGCGATTGAACAGTGCCAGCGGGCCATCGGCGGCCTCGGCCTCGTCAAGCGCCCCGAGTTCGTAGCTCTTTCGGAAATCACTGAGTTTGCTCATAGGTCGAAGTATGCAGACCTTCCCTTAGGTAGACGTCCCAGTTGGTCAAGATCCGGTGCGACCGGCATGCTCGCGGCACTGCAGCAAAGGATTCACTCCCGATGATGAAACGACGCCCCGCCGTCGTCGTGCTCGCAGCAGGACGTGGCTCACGCTTTCGCGGTCCGGGACACAAGCTGGAACAACGGCTCGGCGCAGCGCCGGGCGCGGACACCTTGCTGACCCGCACATTGCGTCACGCCATTGCCACGCAGTTGCCCGTGGTCGTCGTGACCACCGCCGCATTCGCGCCGACGGCCCATCGGTTCGTGGCGGCACGCGATGTCGTGACCTTGCCCGAACGTGATGCCGCTGGCCGGCCGCAGCCCATTGGCATGGGGCATTCCATCGTCGCGGGCGTCAGCGCCTCGGGTGACGCCGACGGCTGGCTCATCCTGCCGGCCGACATGCCGCTGGTGCAACCGGCCACCATGCTGGCCGTCGCGCAAGGCCTGGACCGCTACCCCGTCTGCTTTGCGCAGTACCGCGGCATCCAGGGGCATCCGGTGGGGTTCGGCACCGAGCTCTACTCGGAGCTGATGGCCCTGCACGGCGACGAGGGCGCCCGGCGCATCGTCGCCCGCTACGCTGCCCAACCCGTGCCGGTCGACGACCCCGGTGTGCACATCGACGTGGATACCGCCGAGGACCTCGCGCGCCTGCTGGGCTGAGTCACAACGGCGCGCACAGCCCATGGCGCGCGGCCAGGTGGGCCTGACGCTCCAGCTCCATGTCCCGGATGCCATGCTCGCGCAACCCCTGGACGGTGCGCAGCAGGTAATCCAGCGTCGTGCCGTAGCGCCCACGGGCGTGGCGAAAGATGTGCAGCAACTCGGGCTCGTGCAGCGGGCCGGTCCAGTTCGGGCTCTGGCGCGACAGCGTGAAGGCCAGCGCGCGCAAGCGCCCCGCGTCGGTGTCGCAGTTCAACCAGCGTGGCTCGTAGACGCCATTGGGCATCTCGCGCGCCCACAGTCGCGGCAGCACGGCCTCACCGGCCTCGCGCGGAATGCGGTACACCAGCCCGCGGCAGCTGCCGCCGGACAGCAAGGCCAGCACCAAGCCTGGCTCCTGCGGCGAGCCCCGGTTCACGCGGGAGCGCATGCGCAATACACGGTGAAAGCCCAACACGCGGGCGGGCAGGGCGTGTGTGAAGTCAAACTCGGGCCGCCAGATCAGCGAGCCATAGGCGAACAGCAGCAGGTCGTCGCCGCTGGCGCGCCATTCGGCGGTCGTGCGCTGCAGCAGGTGTTGGCTGCGTTCGGGGCCGTGGGGAATGTGGAGTGCCTTTGACGCCATGGCCCGCGATCTTGGCACGGCACGATGCGGGCGGTACCCAGCCCGTAACCCGCAAACCTGCGCGGGCAAGTAATATGGTTACCTAAATTCTCAACGTCCGGTTACGAACGCCGAGACGCCAGGAGACCAGAGATGAACACCACCCTGAACGAAGTCACCGCCCGCATCCGCGAGCGCAGCGCCAAGCTGCGCGGTGACTACCTTGCCCGCATCGCCCAGATGAACAACCGGCAGCGCGGTTTCGAACGCATGGGCTGCGCCAACGTCGCACACGCCGTGGCCGCGCTGCCGGCCAATGACAAGCTGCGCATCGTCGCCGAGAAGGCGCCGCACCTGGGCGTCGTCACGGCCTACAACGACATGCTGTCGGCCCACCAGCCCTACGAGGACTACCCGGCGCAGATCCGCGCCGAGGCGCACCGCCTGGGCGCCACCGTGCAGGTGGCCGGCGGCGTGCCGGCCATGTGCGACGGCGTCACGCAGGGCCTGCCTGGCATGGAGCTGAGCTTGTTCTCGCGCGACACCATTGCGATGAGCACGGCCATCGCGCTGACGCACGATGTATTCGACGCTGCGCTGCTGCTGGGCATCTGCGACAAGATCGTGCCAGGCCTGCTGATCGGCGCGCTGCACTTCGGCCACCTGCCCACCGTCTTCGTGCCGGCCGGCCCGATGGGAACGGGCATCTCCAACAGTGAAAAAGCCAAGGTGCGCGAGCTGTACGCGCAGGGCAAGGTCGGCCGCGACGAGCTGCTGAAGAGCGAGTCTGCCGCCTACCACGGCGCCGGCACCTGCACCTTCTACGGCACCGCCAACAGCAATCAGATGCTGCTGGAAGCCATGGGCCTGCACGTGCCCGGCAGCGCCTTCGTGCACCCGCACGACGACCTGCGCACGGCACTGACGCGCGAGGCCGTCGCGACGGCGCTGAATATCTCCGGCCGCGTGGCCGGCAAGGCTGCCAAGCCCATCGGCCACGTCGTCGACGAGCGCTGCATCGTCAACGCGATGGTGGCGCTGCTGGCCACCGGCGGCTCGACCAACCACCTGATCCACTGGGTCGCCGTCGCGCGCTCGGCCGGCATCCTGATCAACTGGACGGACTTCTCCGACCTGTCCGGCGTCGTGCCGCTGCTGGCCCGCGTCTACCCCAATGGCAGCGCCGACGTGAACCAGTTCCAGGCCGCGGGCGGCCCCAGCTTCGTCATCCGTGAGCTGCTGGACGCCGGCCTCATGCATGAGGACGTGCTTAGCGTGGGCGGCGACAACCTGCGGCCCTACACCACCGTGCCGCGCGCGGTGGGGCAGGGCGGCGAGGTGGTGCGCGAGGCGCTGCCGGCCGCGCCCATCGACGACAGCGTCGTGCGCACCGCAAGCGCGCCGTTCAGCGCCACGGGCGGCCTGAAGCTGCTGGACGGCAACCTGGGCCGCGCCGTCATCAAGTCGTCCGCCGTGCCGGAGGACCGCCACACGATTGAGGCGCCCTGCCGCATCTTCACGACGCAGGAGGCCATGCTGGCCGCGTTCAAGAACGGCGAGTTGGAGAAGGACGTCGTTGTCGTCGTGCGCTTCCAGGGCCCGCACGCCAACGGCATGCCCGAGCTGCACAAGCTGACGCCGCCACTGGCCGTGCTGCAGGGCAAGGGCTTCCGCGTCGCGCTGGTCACCGACGGGCGCATGAGCGGCGCGTCGGGCAAGGTGCCCGCGGCCATCCATGTCAGCCCCGAGGCGCTGGCCGGCGGCCCGCTGGCCAAGCTGCGTGACGGCGACGTCGTGCGCGTCTGCGCCGTGAACGGTGTGCTGGCCGCGCTGGTCGACGAGGCGGAATGGGCGGCACGCGAAAGCGTCACGCTCAACCCCGCCGAAGCCGACGTCAACGCACACGGCCTGGGCCGCGAACTCTTCGCAGGTCTGCGACGCAACGTGCTGAGTGCCGAAGAGGGCGCTGTCACCTGGTTATGAACAATTGCGTGCCAGACCGCCCGAGCGAAGCGACTGGCTCTGGCACATCTGATGACCTGAGTGCCAGACCGTCCGAGCGAAGCGAGTAGCTCTGGCACCACTGACTAAAGAAAATGCTTGAAACCCTGAGCCTGGCCAGCCACGGCCCCGTCATCCCCGTCATCGTCATCCAGCGCCTGGAAGACGCCGTGCCGCTCGCCGAAGCTCTGGTGGCCGGCGGCGTCAAGGTGCTCGAAGTGACCTTGCGCACGCCTGTCGCGCTGCAGGCCATGGAAGCCATGGCCAAGGTGCCCGGCGCAATCGTCGGCGCCGGCACGCTGCGCACGCCGCAGGACGTTACCAACGCGAAGAACGCCGGTTGCGTGTTCGGCGTCAGCCCCGGCTACACCGACGCGCTGGCCGCTGCCTGCAAGGCCGAGGGGCTGCCCCTGCTGCCAGGCGTCTCCACCGCGTCGGAAGTGATGCAGGCCAACGCGGCCGGCTTCAATTTCCTGAAGCTGTTCCCGGCCACGGCGGTGGGCGGCGTGAACCTGCTGAAGGCGCTGGCCGGCCCGTTCCCTGACGTGGCCTTCTGCCCCACCGGCGGCATCTCGCTGCAGACGGCGCCGGACTTCCTGAAGCTGTCCAACGTCAAGGTCTGCGGCGGTTCGTGGCTGACGCCGCAGGACGCCATCGACGCCAAGGACTGGGGCCGCATCACGCGCCTGGCCGCCGAGGCGGCCGCCCTGCGCGGCGCCTGAACGCGCGGCGCGGCCTCAGTCGCCGCGCCTGTCGAACACCAGGCAGGTGGTGCTGGCGTGGGCGTACAGCCGCCCGTCGTGGCCCACCAGCTCGGCCTCCGCCGTCATCACCTGGCGGCCGCGGTGCACCACGCGCCCGATCGCACGCACCAGCGGGACCTGCGCTGTCAGCGCGCGCACCAGGTTCACCTTGAACTCCAGCGTCGTGTAGGCGCGCCCCGGTGGCAGCGTCGTGTGCACAGCGCAGCCCAGCGCTGAGTCCAGCAGCGTTGCGAACCAGCCGCCATGCACGCTGCCCAGCGGGTTGTAGTGCTTTTCCTGCGGCCGCCCCTGGAACACGGCCTCGCCGTCGGCGACCGAGATCAGCATGAAATCCAGCGTCTCGCCGATGGGCGCGCGCGGCGCGAGGCCGTCCAGCATGGCCTGCATCTGCTGCAGCCCAGTCTTGCCGGCCAGCAGCTCGGGAGAGGCCACACCGGCCTGGGGCGTCAGTCGGGCGCGCACGGCGGCTTCTTCGCCGCGCCAGCGGGCGAGAGTGTCGTCAGGGTCGCGGGTGGGGAACATGTGGGCAGCTCCACGGTGGAGCTGCCGATTCTGCGCAGCGCTGCCCGAGCCGCGTGTCACCTCGGTTCAGGCGGCCAATCGCATAGGCGCAGCCGCGCCGACAGGCACGCGGCGCTGCGGGGCGCTTTGGCGCAATTCGTCCAGCACAGCCCCCTGCCAGGGCAGCAGATAGACCAGCGTGGCCAGCGTCGCCCGGCGCCGCGATGAGAGCAACGGCCGGCCGCACTCGTCCAGCAGCAGCACGTTGGAGCGCACGTTCAGCGGATCAGCCTGCACCACGGTGCCTTCGTCCATCTCGACCCAGTTCCATTCCACCCAGGCCAGCATGTCCGCGTAACGGCGCTCCCAGCGCGTGGTGCCACTCAGAAAGGGGGCGCTATCGCCGGAGCGGGTGATGCGGGTCTGCGCATGGCGCACGTCCTGGGCAGCACTGGAAAGCGCGGCCACGGGCCAGCAGACACTGCCTTCCGGCAGGCGGATCAGGGATGACATGGTCAGCACCTCGCGGTCGTGTGATTCGAACGGGAGGCAGTCTCGTTTTCCGACGGGGGGCACAACAAGCTGGCAGACTTGTCAGGTATGGCAGCCCCGGAAATGAACTATCAGCAACTGATCGACGTCGGCATGAGCGAGGACTTCGAGAGCTTCGAGCGTCGGCTGGTGGCGACGGCGGATGCGATGGGGTTTCCGTTGATCTCGGGCGGACTGATGCGCGGGTCGCTGAGGGAATCAGGGGTGCAAGGGCGGAGTTTCGGCAATCGCCCTGATGCCTATGTGGAGTCGCACAACGACATCGACGATGCATTGCGTGATCCGGTGCTTGAGCAACTGATGGCTCAATCGGTTCCGGTGGTTTACACGCAGCGAACGTATGTGGACGCCGGCGTTGGCGAACTGTGGGAAGTGCAAGCGCCCTACGGTTACAAGACAGGCATTGGCGTCAAGCTGCACCTGCCGGGTGACAAGCTCTTCCTACTTGGCGTAGATCGCGATGAGGCATTGCCAGAACCCGGCACGGGGCTGATGCAAATGATGGCAGGCCTGCAATTACTCGCCACTCACGCAATGGTTGCCGCAGACCGCTTACTCGGTCCAGCTATCGATGCTGCCGACATACCAAAGCTCACCAAGCGCGAAATGGACGTCTTGAGCTGGACGGCGCAGGGAAAGACGGCCTGGGAGGTCAGCGTGATCCTGACGATGAGCGAAAAGACCGTGAACTTCCATTTGGGCAATGTCATGCGCAAGCTGGAAGTCAACTCGAAGCACCAGGCAGTCATCAAATGCATGGCGGCCGGCATTCTTTGAAACAGGCAACCTAGCAGACCTTCCAGGTTTCTAGGGGGATGAAAAAAGGGACAGTCCGGGTTAGCGAATTCACGCACGAACCCAGGAGTTCCCCATGAGCCTCATCGACGTCATTCTCGAAGTTTTCGGCCTCCCCCGCACCGGCTTCTGAGCCGAGGGGAGCGCGGGCTGCTATCGGCCACTCGAATACGCCGGCTGGTCATGGCTTGTTGCCAACAAGCGATCAGCGTACCGTTGACCACACCGTGTCCATCTCCGCCGAAACCTACTCTCGACTTCTGAGCCTTGCAGATCAAGCGCCACTCGAGTGTCTGCCGTTGTCGGCACGCACACTGGCTTGCGCCAAGACGCTGGGCTACAACCAGATTGGCCAGATTCGCAGTACGCCGGCCAATCGGCTGGCAGGCGATCTTGGCCCGGAGCGCGCCGAGGAACTTCAGCGCGCGCTCGACGACTTTGGCATGAGGCAGACGGGCACCGCCGCCTGAGGCCCGGCCCGCTGACCACGTTCATGCACGGCCCAGGGCGCTGTAGGCGACCTGGGCTTTTTTTCTGCTGGGGCATGCGAGCATGCGGGCCATGCAAGATCGCCTCATTCCCCTGGATGCCTGGCCGCGACGCGCGGCCCTTGAACATTTCCGCTGCATGCCCCAACCGGCCTTCAGCGTCACCGTGCCGGTGGACGTGACCGGCCTGCGCGAACGCGCGCTTCAGCACGGCGCCACGCCGTGGCTGGCTTACCACCACGCAGCGCTGGAAGCGGCGAACAGCGTGCCGGCCATGCGCCAGACGCTGCTGCCAGCCGACCAGGGCGTCCGCGAGTTCGGTGCCGTACACGCCAGCACGACGGTGCTGCGCAGTGATGGCAGTTTCGGTTTCGTCACCCTGGTTCGAGATGCATCGCTGGCAGCGTTTGCCGCGCGGTCGAAACCGCTTGTCGAGCGCGTGCGGCAGGCAAGCGGCAGCCTGTCAGCCGCTGACGACCCCGGCGGCACCGATCCGCTGGCCACCGTGCACATGACGGCGCTGCCGTGGTTTGCCTTCACCGCCTTCACGCACGCGCGCGGGCAGGGCGACGACCGGCCCAAGCTTGCTTTCGGCCGATTCAAGGAAGAGGGCGCTCGGTTGCTGATGCCGGTCGCTGTGGACGTTCACCACGCGCTTTGCGATGGCGTGCATGTGGGCCGCTTTTTCGAGCAGTTGCAGGCCAAGCTCGACGCCATCTGACACGCTGCCTTGCCAGTCGAGCGTTGCTACTGGGGCGAGCTGTCCGGAGCAGCTCAGTCCGCCAGGGTCACGATGACCGGCGCGTGATCGCTGGGTCGCTCGTTGCGGCGCGGCTGCTTGTCGATCTCGCAGGCCGTCACGCGCTGCTTCAACGCCTCGCTGACGAGGATGTGATCGATGCGCAGGCCCTGGTTCTTGCGGAACGCCAGGTTGCGGTAGTCCCACCAGCTCCAGCTCTTGGGCGCCTGCTCGAACAGGCGGAAAGCGTCGGTCAGGCCCAGGTTCAGCAGCGCCTGGAAATGCGCGCGCTCCTCGGTGGTGCAGTGGATCTGGCCAGCCCAGGCCACCGGATCGTAGACATCCTGGTCTTCCGGGGCGATGTTGAAGTCGCCCATCAGCACCAGTTGCTCGTGCGCGCGCAGTTCATCGGCCAGCCAGCGGCGCAGCCCGTCCAGCCAGTTCATCTTGTACGCAAACTTGTCACTGCCCGGCGCCTGGCCGTTGGGGAAGTAACCGCCAATGACGCGCACGCCGCCCACCGTGCCGGCAATGACGCGGGCCTGCTCGTCGGGCAGCCCAGGGATGTTCTTGACGACGTTCTCGGCGCGCTCACGGGTGATCAACGCAACGCCGTTGTAGGTTTTCTGACCGAACCACTGCACCTGGTAGCCGGCTTCGCCGATTTCCATCGTGGGGAACTTGTCGTCGGTGAGTTTGGTCTCTTGCAACACGAGCGCATCGACAGGATGCGCGGCCAGCCAGTCCAGCAACTGCGGCAGACGGACGGCGAGTGAATTGACGTTCCAGGTCGCGAACTTTTTCATCATGGCATCGTAGCGGCGCAGCTATGCATGCAAAGCTGACAATGTGCATTATGTCAATCATAAGAGCGCAGCGGCCGGGTGCGGTGATGGCACCGACCGAGAACAAGCGCCGCAACCACTACGATGCCGCCCCTGTGAGCATGGGATGTTGTTGATGCAGGACGATGAAATGGCCAAGGGGCGCATATGGGCGTGAAGCTGCTCGTGGGCCTGGTGTGGCTGCTGAGCTGGCTGCCGTTTCGGGCCGTGTCGGCACTGGGCTGGCTGATCGGCAGCCTGATCCACGCGTTGCCGTCATCGCGCCGCCGGATCGGCCGCGTGAACCTGCGGCTGTGCCTGCCCGACATGCCGGCCACCGAGCGCGAGCGCCTGCTGCGCCGGCACTTCGTGGCCATGGTGCAGATGCTGCTGGAGTACGGCTACTGCTGGTTTGCGTCGCCTGAGCGGCTCAAGCGCCTGATGCGCATCGAGGGGCTGGAGCACCTGCGCGCGCTGGAAGGCCGCAATGTCATTTTGATGATGCCGCACTTCACCGGGCTGGACCTAGCCGGCCTGCGCATCTCGCTGGAGACGCACGTGGTGAGCATCTACTCGGTGCAGAAGAATCCGTGGCTGGACGCCTTCTTCCGCGCCAAGCGCATGCGCTTCGGCACCGGCACCATCTTCTCGCGCCAGCAAGGCACGCGGCCCACGCTGCGCGCGCTGAAGGACGGCGGGCGGCTGTACTACCTGCCGGACCAGGACTTCGGCGCCCGCGACTCGGTGTTCGTGCCCTTCTTCGGCGTGCCGGCCGCCACCATCACCGGGGTATCGCGCATGGCCAGCATGGCGGACGCCGTGGTGCTGCCCTGCTACCCACGCCGCGAGGCAGGCGGCTACACGCTGGTCATCGAGCCGCCGCTGCAGGACTTCCCCACGCGCGACCTCACGGCCGACGCTGCCCGCATGAACGCCGTCATCGAGGCACAGGCGCGTCGACAATTGCATCAGTACTTCTGGCTCCACAAGCGTTTCAAGTCCCGCCCGCCCGGCGAGCCGGACTTCTATGCCCATGACTGACCTTCCCTATTTCAAGATCGCCATCGTGGCGGTGTTCGTCGCGAGCACTGTCTACGTGCACTTCCGTGGCCGCGTGCGCCTGAAGTTCTTCCGCCAGCTGACGGACCACTCCACGTTCATGGCGCCGATCAACTGCTTCATGTACCTGTTCTCGAAGCTGCCGGCCAAGCCCTACCTGCCCGTGGCGGGCTTCCCGGAGCTGCAGCTGCTGCAGGACCACTGGCAGGACATTCGCGCCGAGGCCTACAAGCTGGCTGCGGCCGGCCAGATCAAGAAAAGCGACAAGTACAACGACGCCGGCTTCAACAGCTTCTTCAAGACAGGCTGGACGCGCTTTCACCTGAAGTGGTACGGCGACGCCCACGCGTCGGCCAAGGCGCTATGCCCGGTGACGACCGAGCTGCTGCAGCGCATTCCGACGGTGAAGGCCGCGATGTTCGCCGCACTCCCGCCCGGCGGCCGCCTGGTGACGCACCGCGACCCCTTCGCCGGCTCGGTGCGCTACCACCTGGGCCTGGTCACGCCCAATGCGGACAGCTGCTACATCTCAGTGGACGGCGAGCGCTACGCCTGGCGCGATGGTGAAGGCGTCATCTTTGACGAAACCTACCTGCACTACGCCGAGAACCAGTCGGACCAGATGCGCATCATCCTGTTCTGCGACGTCGAGCGGCCGCTGAACAACCCGCTGGCCCGCTGGGTCAACCGTTTCATCAGCCACACGCTGATCCGCGCGGCCTCGGCTCCCAACGCCGACACCGACAAGACCGGCAGCATCAACAAGGCCTTCGCCTACGTGCAGCAGGTGCGCCTGTTCGGCAAGCGCATCAAGGCGCGCAGCCGCTTCGCCTACTACGCCATCCAGTGGGTGCTCTTCGGTGGCCTGCTGCTGTGGTGGCTGTGGCCCTGAGCGACACCGCGGCACCCGGCTGACGCCCGGGCAAACCCGCCCGTGACGAACGGGCCGGCAAGCCTGGCTTCGCTAGCATCGAAGGTTTTGGTCACCCCAAACCTTCACCATGCTCCGTCCGTCCGCCGCCCCTGCCCTGCTGCTGGCCGCCGCCCTCGCCGCCCACGCGCAGGACGCTGCCAAGCCCGCGTCTGCCGCCTGGAACGTCAACGCGCCGCCCGGCGCGGCCAAGACGGCAAGCATCGACACCCGCACCGGCACGTGGATGAGCGTGGACGTCAGCCCCGACGGCAAGACGCTCGTCTTCGACCTGCTGGGCGATCTCTACACGCTGCCCATCACCGGCGGCGAGGCCAGGCCGCTGACGCATTCCATGGCCTGGGAGCAGCAGGCCCGCTTCTCGCCCGATGGCAAGCAGATCGCCTTTCTGAGCGATGCCGGCGGCGGTGACAACCTGTGGCTGATGAACGCTGATGGCAGCGGCGCCCGCGCGGTCACCAAGGAAGACTTCCGCCTGCTGAACAACCCGGTCTGGCACCCGGACGGCAAGTACCTGCTTGCCCGCAAGCACTACACCGGCACGCGCAGCGCCGGCTCGGGCGAGATCTGGCTGTACCACGTCGACGCCGAGGCGGCCAAGAACAAGGGCGTGCAGCTCAACGAGAAGCCCAACTGGCAGAAGGACCTGGGCGAGCCCGCCATCTCGCCGGACGGCAAGTACCTGTACTACTCGCAGGACACGACGCCGGGCCGCACGTTCGAGTACAACAAGAACAGCAACGGCGAGATCTACAAGATCTTCCGCCAGGATCTCAGCGACGGTTCCGTGGAAGCCTTCGTGCAAGGCCCCGGCGGCGCGGTGCGGCCCACCCCGTCGCCCGACGGCAAGTACCTCGCCTTCGTGCGCCGCGTGCGCAACCAGAGCACGCTGTTCCTGAAGGACCTGGCCACGGGCCGCGAGTTCCCGGCCTGGAGCGGCCTGTCGCGCGACCTGCAGGAAAGCTGGGCCATGTGGGGCGTGTACCCCAGCTTCGCCTGGCTGCCCGGCAGCCAGGAGATCGTCGTCTGGGCCGAGGGCCGCATCTGGCGCGTGGACCCGTTCAAGGGCACGGCCGCCGACATCCCCTTCCACGTCAAGCACACCCGCGAGCTGCGCGAGCCGCTGCGCTTTGCGCATGAGGTGGCGCCGGAGCGCTTCGCCGTGCGCCAGCTGCGCGGCGCCCAGGTGTCGCCGGACGGCAAGCGCGTGGTCTACGCCGCGTTGGGCGCGCTCTACCTGAAGGACCTGCCGAACGGCGAACCGCGCCGGCTGACGCGCCAGACCGAGGCCTTCGAGCTGGCGCCGCACTGGTCGCGGGATGGCAAGTCCCTGGTCTACGCCACCTGGCGCGACGACACGCAGGGCAGCATCCGCCGGCTGGATCTGGACTCGGGCAAGGAGACCGTGCTGGTCAAGGCGCCGGGCAAGTACCTGGAGCCGCGCCTGTCGCCGGACGGCCGCCGGCTGGTGTACCGCAAGGTGCGCGGCGGTGCGCTGACCAGCCCCTGGCATGGTCTGGACACCGGCATCTACGTCACGGCCGCCGACGGTTCGGGCAAGGCCGAACGCATCAGCAAGGACGGCAGCGGCGCCCACTTCGGCGCCCGCAGCGACGAGCTGTTCTTCACCCGCGTCAGCAGCACCAGCGAGGTCGACCAGCGCTTCTCGCTGCTGCGCATGAACCTGCAGGACCGCAGCGAGACCGAGGTGGTCCGCAGCGACTTTGCCTCCGAGTACAGCGTCTCGCCCGATGGGCAGTGGCTGGGCTTCGTGGAGCGCTTCCATGCCTACGTCGTGCCGCTGCCCTCGGTGCAGGGGCAGGCCGGCAAGGTCATCACCGTGGGCGGCAAGATGGACGCGCTGCCCGTGCGCCAGCTGGACGTCAATGCCGGCTACGCGCTGCACTGGAGCGGCGACGCGCGGCGCGTGCACTTCACGCTGGGCGAGGAGCTGTTCACCGCCAGCACCACCGGCAAGGACAAGGCTACCGCGCAGAAGATCGGGTTCCAGCAGGCCAGCGACAAGCCTGTCGGCAAGATCGCGCTGACCGGCGCGCGCATCGTGACGATGAAGGGCGACGAAATCATCGAGGCCGGCACCGTGCTGGTGGACGGCAACCGCATCGTCGCCGTCGGCAAGGACGTGACGATTCCGGCGGACGCCCGCCGCATCGATGCCAGCGGCAAGACCATCGTGCCCGGCTTCATCGATGGCCATTGGCACGGCGCGATGAACGACGCCGGGCTGATCCCGCAGCAGAGCTGGGTCAACCTCGCCTCGCTGGCCTTCGGCGTCACGACGCTGCACGACCCCAGCAACCTAAACGCGGCCGTGTTCACGCAAGCCGAGATGCAGCGTGCCGGCGTTGTCGTGGGCCCGCGCATCTACTCGACGGGCAGCATCCTGTATGGCGCCCGCACGCCCATCACGGCCACGGTCGCCAACCTGGACGACGCCCTCACCCACCTGAACCGCCAGAAGGCCGAAGGCGCCATCAGCGTGAAGAGCTACCAGCAGCCGCGCCGCGACCAGCGCCAGCAGGTGCTGGAGGCCGGCCGGCAGACCGGCGTGATGGTGGTGCCCGAAGGCGGCGCGCTGTTTCAGAACAACATGACCATGGTGGTCGATGGCCACACCACGGTCGAGCATGCGCTGCCCATCGCCGAGGTGTGGGACGACGTCAAGCAGCTGTGGGGCCAGAACGGCGTGGGCTACAACCCGACGCTGAACGTAGGCTATGGTGGCCTGGACGGTGAGCATTACTGGTACGCCCGCACCGAGGTCTGGAAGCACCCGCTGCTGACCCGCTACGTGCCCAAGGCCGTGCTGGAGCCGCGCGCCATCCGCCGCGAGACCGCGCCCGAGGAGGACTTCAACATCCTCAAGGTCGCCCGCACCGCCAACGACCTGGCCAAGGCCGGCGTCAACGTGATGATCGGCGCGCACGGTCAGCGCGAGGGCCTGGGCGCGCACTGGGAGATGTGGATGCTGGCGCTGGGCGGCATGAAGCCGCACGACGCGCTGCGCGCCGCAACCCTCAACCCGGCACGCAACTTCGGGCTGGACAAGGATCTCGGCTCGCTGGAACCCGGCAAGCTGGCCGACCTCGTCGTCATCGACGGCAACCCGCTGGCCGACATCCGGCAGAGCGACCGCGTCGTGCAGGTCATGCAGAACGGCCGGCTGTTCGATGCGCTGACGATGAACCAGATCGCGCCCGTGGCCAAGCCGCGCAAGCCACTGTTCTTCGAGGGTGCCGCTGCTGTGGGCATGCCCATCGACGCCGAAGGCCTGGAAGGCACGCACGGTCACGGCCACTGATGCCAAGCGCTGCGGCAGGCGGCTAGAATGACGCCCGTCAGGAGAGCGTCCCGGTGCAGTTGGGGGCCGCCGAAGGCGCAGGGTCACACGATTCGAACGCTCAGGCAAAAGGACTGACAAACGCCCCGCAGTGCTCGACACTGCCGGCGTTCCTCACTGGAGAGAGGCGGGCCCGCGAGCTCGTCCACCGAAGGGGCAAGCGAGCGCGGGACAGGCCACCCGCTCGTCAATCTCTCAGGTACCCCGGACAGCGAGGACATCCAAACCCGAATTCCGTCGGAGCTTCTGATGTCCTCTTTGCTGCAAACACCGCTTCACGCCCTGCACGTCGAACTCGGCGCCAAGATGGTGCCCTTCGCCGGCTACGACATGCCGGTGCAGTACCCCACCGGCGTGATGGCCGAGCACAAGCACACGCGTGCGGCCGCCGGCCTGTTCGACGTGTCCCACATGGGCCAGGTGCGCCTCGTGGGCGCCGATGCTGCCGCGGCGCTCGAAACGCTGGTGCCCGTCGACATCATCGACCTCGGCGTGTTCAAGCAGCGCTACGCGCTGTTCACGAACGACCAGGGCGGCCTGCTGGACGACCTGATGGTCTGCAAGCGGCCGGACGACCTGTTCGTCGTCGTGAACGCCGGCTGCAAGGAGCAAGACGTTGCCCACATGCAGAAGCACCTGGCCGGCCGCTGCGAGGTCATCCCCGTGCCCGAGCGCGCGCTGCTGGCGCTACAAGGCCCCGAGGCCGTGACGGTGCTGTCGCGCCTGAACCCCGACGTCGCCAAGCTGACCTTCATGACCGGCGGCTTCTTCACGCTCGACGGCATCGACACCTTCCTGACCCGCTCCGGCTACACCGGCGAAGACGGCTACGAGATCTCCGTCCACGAGAACGACGCCGTGGCCCTGGCCCGCAAGCTGCTGGCGCATGCCGAGGTCAAGCCCATCGGTTTGGGCGCGCGCGATTCGCTGCGCCTGGAAGCCGGCCTGTGCCTGTACGGCCACGACATCGATACCACCACCACGCCGGTTGAAGCCTCCATCACCTGGGCCATCCAGAAGGTGCGCCGCGCCGGCGGCGCGCGTGCCGGTGGCTACCCCGGCGCGGCGGTCATTGACGAGCAACTCGCCAACGGGGCTGCGCGCAAGCGCGTGGGTCTGGTCGGCAAGGAGCGCATGCCCGTGCGCGAGGGCGCCAAGATCGTCACTCTAGAGGGCACCGAGATCGGCGTCGTCACCAGCGGCACGCTGGGCCCCACGGTCAACCAGCCGGTGGCGCTGGCCTACCTGGCGAAGGAACACACCGCCGTCGGCACCGAAGTCTTTGCCATCGTGCGCGACAAGCGCACGCCGATGGTGGTCTCTTCCACCCCCTTCACCCCCAACCGCTACTACCGAGGTTAAGCATGTCCATCAAGTACACCCCCGACCACGAATGGCTGGAAGTCCACGGTGACGGCACCGCGACGGTCGGCATCACCGTGCACGCACAGGACGCGCTGGGCGATGTGGTCTTCGTGGACCTGCCCGAAGTCGGCAAGACCTACGCCGAGAAGGACGTCGCCGGTGTCGTCGAGTCCGTCAAGGCCGCGGCCGATGTCTACATGCCCGTCGACGGCGAGATCACCGAGGTCAACGAAGCCCTGCGCGACGACCCGGCGCTGGCCAACTCCGACCCGCTGAAGGCTGGCTGGTTCTTCAAGGTCCGCTTGAGCAACCCCGCCCAGCTCGACGCGCTGATGGACTCGACCGCCTACGACGCCCTGCTGAAGTCCCTGTAATTCCGAAGTAAGACCTGCCATGCCGACGCCGCTCTCCATCCTCGAAGACGCCACCGAATTCCACGCCCGCCACATCGGGCCGGATGCCGTCGATGAATCCCTGATGTGTGCCGCCGTCGGCGTGGCCAGCCGCACCGCGTTGATCGACGCGGTCGTGCCCGCAGCCATCCGCCGCTCGCAAGGCATGAAGCTGCCCGCCCCCATCACCGAGGCGGGCGCGCTGGCCGAACTCAAGGCCATCGCCGGCAAGAACAAGGTCTACAAGAGCTTCATCGGCCAGGGCTACTACGGCGTGCACACGCCGGGCGTCATCCTGCGCAACATCCTCGAGAACCCCGCTTGGTACACCGCCTACACGCCCTACCAGGCCGAGATCTCGCAGGGCCGCATGGAAGCCATCCTGAACTTCCAGACGCTGGTGACCGATCTCACCGGCATGGACATCGCCAACGGCTCCATGCTGGACGAGGCCACCTCGGCCGCCGAGGCGGTCACACTGGCCAAGCGCTCGGTCAAGAGCAAGAGCAACACGCTGATCGTCGCCGGCGATGTGCACCCGCAGACCATCGAGGTCATCCAGACGCGCTGCAAGCCGCTGGGCCTCGAGGTGCTGGTCGGCATGGCGCCTACGCTGATGGCCGAGCACGACTACTTCGCCGTCGTCTGCCAATACCCCAGCACCACCGGCCTCATCCATGACCTGAAGGCCTTCGCCGAGCAGGCCCACGCCAAGAGCGCCGCCTTCATCGTCTGCACCGACCTGCTCGCGCTGACGCTGCTGACCTCGCCCGGCGAGTTCGGCGCGGACATCGTCGTCGGCAACAGCCAGCGCTTCGGCATGCCCATGGGCGCTGGCGGCCCGCACGCGGCCTTCCTGGCCTGCAAGGACGAGTTCAAGCGTTCCATGCCCGGGCGCCTCGTTGGCGTCAGCAAGGACGCGCAGGGCCACACGGCGATGCGCCTGGCGCTGCAGACCCGCGAGCAGCACATCCGTCGCGAGAAGGCCACCTCCAACATCTGCACGGCACAGGTGCTGCCGGCCGTCGTGGCCAGCATGTACGCCGTCTACCACGGCCCGCAGGGCCTGAAGCGCATCGCCGAGCGCGTGGCCAGCTACACGGCCATCTTGCATGCCGGCCTGACCCGCATGGGCGTCAAGGTCGTCACGCCGCACGTGTTCGACACGCTGCTGGTGGAGTGCGACGTGGCGAGCGTGATGGCCAAGGCCGTCGCCGCCCAGGCCAACCTGCGCAAGCTGAGCGACCAGCATGTCGGCATCGCGCTGGACGAGACGACGTCGCGCGCCGACATCGAAGCGATCTGGGGCTGGTTCGCGCCTGCTGGCGTCACTGTGCCGACGGTGGCCGAGTTCGCCGCCGGCGTCGACAGCCTGATCCCGGCGCAGCTGCGCCGCACCAGCACCTTCCTGACCCACCCGGTGTTCAACACCCACCACAGCGAAACCGAGATGCTGCGCTACATCCGCAGCCTGTCGGACAAGGACCTGGCGCTGGACCGCAGCATGATCCCGCTGGGCTCGTGCACGATGAAGCTGAACGCCACGGCCGAGATGATCCCCATCACCTGGCCCGAGTTCGCCAACCTGCACCCGTTCGCGCCGCAGGACCAGTTGGCCGGCTATACCGAGCTGGACACGCTGCTCCAGCAATGGCTGACCGAGTGCACCGGCTACGCCGGCATCAGCCTGCAGCCCAACGCCGGCTCGCAGGGCGAGTACGCCGGCCTGCTGGCCATCAAGGCCTGGCACGAATCGCGCGGCGACCACCAGCGCACGGTCTGCCTGATCCCCGAGTCGGCCCACGGCACGAACCCCGCGTCGGCGCAGATGTGCGGCATGTCCGTCGTCGTCACCAAGTGCGACAAGGAAGGCAACATCGACCTGGCCGACCTGAAGGCCAAGTGCGAGCAGCACGCCGACAAGCTGGCCGCCATCATGATCACCTACCCCTCCACGTACGGCGTGTTCGACACGCACGTGAAGGAGATCTGCCAGGTGGTGAAGGCCCACGGCGGCCGTGTCTACGTGGACGGCGCCAACATGAACGCGCTGGTCGGCGTGGCCGCGCCTGGCGAGTTCGGCGGAGATGTCAGCCACCTGAACCTGCACAAGACCTTCTGCATCCCCCACGGCGGTGGCGGCCCGGGCGTGGGCCCGGTGTGCGTCGTCGACGACCTCGTGCCCTTCCTGCCGGCGCACCGCACGGCGGGCCTGGGCAAGGCAACGAACATCGGCGCCGTGTCCGCTGCGCCGCTGGGCAACGCGGCCGTGCTGCCGATCTCGTGGATGTACATCCGCATGATGGGCGCCGAGGGCCTGAAGAAGGCGACCGAAGTGGCCATCCTGTCGGCCAACTACGTGGCCGCGCGCCTGTCCGACCACTACGACATCCACTTCTCCGGCGGCATTGACGGCGTGAAGGGTGGCGGCGTGGCCCACGAGTGCATCCTGGACCTGCGCCCGCTGAAGGACAGCTCCGGCGTCAGCGCCGAGGACGTCGCCAAGCGCCTCATCGACTACGGCTTCCACGCGCCGACGCTGAGCTTCCCCGTTGCCGGCACGCTGATGGTCGAGCCGACCGAGAGCGAATCGCGCGCCGAGCTGGACCGCTTCATCGACGCGATGATCCAGATCCGCCACGAGATCGCCGAGGTCGAGGCCGGCAAGCTCAGCCGCGAGGACAACCCGCTGGTCAACGCGCCGCACACGGCGATGGTCGTCAGCGCCAGCGACTGGGCCCATGGCTACAGCCGCGAGGTGGCGGCCTACCCGCTGCCCAGCCTGCGCCGCCAGAAGTACTGGTCGCCGGTGGGCCGCGTGGACAACGTCTACGGCGACCGCAACCTGTTCTGCAGCTGCGTGCCGCTGTCCGAGTACGACGCGGCCTGACCCCCCCTAGCGGCTTCGCCGGGCCCCTCAAGGGGGCGCTGCCGGTGGCCTGGCAACGCCAGTTCCACGGCAGCCACTGGATGAGTCGGGCGGCCACAAGCCGCCCTCTACCGAACCGAGGCAGACATGGCCGTTTCCGTTTTCGACCTCTTCAAGATCGGCATCGGCCCGAGCAGCTCGCACACGGTGGGCCCGATGCGCGCCGCGCGCCTGTTCGGCCTGCGGCTGCAGCACGACGGCCTGCTGGACCGGGTGGCCCGCGTTCAGGTCATCCTGTACGGGTCACTGGGCGCCACCGGCAAAGGCCACGGCAGCGACAAGGCCGTGCTGCTGGGCCTGGCGGGCCATGAGCCGGACACGGTGGACGTCGAGGCCATTCCCGCGCTGCTTGACGCCATCCGTGCGGGCGATTTGAACCTCGTCGGCCAACGCCAGATCAGCTTCGACGAGGCCAAGGATCTCGTCTTCAAGCGCCGCGAAAGCCTGCCCTTCCACGCCAACGGCATGCGCTGCCTGGCCTTCGATGCTGATGGGGCCGAACTCGCCAACCGCGTGTACTACTCGGTAGGCGGCGGCTTCATCGTCAGCGACGAGGTGGCGGCCGACGGCAGCAAGCAGAAGGTGATCGCCCCCGACACCACCGTGCTGCCCTACCCGTTCAAAACCGGCGACGAGCTGCTCGCGCTGACGAAAAAGTACGGCCTGTCCATCGCCGAGGTCATGCGTCGCAACGAAGGCCACTGGCGGCCCGATGCCGAGACGCGTGCGGGTCTGCTGAAGATCTGGAGCGTCATGCAGGCTTGCGTGCAGCGCGGCTGCAGGACCGAAGGCATCCTGCCCGGCGGCTTCAAGGTCAAGCGCCGGGCGCCCAGCCTCTTCAACAGCCTGATCTCCAACCCCGAACAGGCGCTGCGCGACCCGCTGCAGGTCATGGACTGGGTCAACCTGTACGCGCTGGCCGTCAACGAGGAGAACGCCGCCGGCGGCCGCGTCGTCACGGCGCCCACCAACGGCGCGGCCGGCATCGTGCCGGCTGTCTTGCACTACTACGCCCGCTTCGTGCACGGGGCCACCGAAGACGGCGTCATCGACTTCCTGCTGACCGCCGCCGCCATCGGCATCCTCTACAAGGAAAACGCGTCCATCAGTGGCGCCGAGGTCGGCTGCCAGGGCGAGGTGGGCGTGGCCTGCTCGATGGCCGCCGGTGCGCTGTGCGCCGTCATGGGCGGCACACCCGAGCAGGTGGAGAACGCCGCCGAGATCGGCATGGAGCACCACCTGGGCCTGACCTGCGACCCGGTGGGCGGCCTCGTGCAGATCCCCTGCATCGAGCGCAACGCCATCGCGTCGGTCAAGGCCATCAACGCCGCGCGCATGGCGCTGCGCGGTGATGGCACGCATTTCGTGAGCCTGGACAAGGTCATCAAGACCATGCGCGACACCGGCGCCGACATGATGACCAAGTACAAGGAAACGGCGCGCGGCGGCCTGGCAGTGAACATCGTCGAGTGCTGATGGCGCGGGGCTGAGCCATGTGCCTCGCTGCCTTTGCGCTCAACGCCCATCCACGCTTTCCGCTGGTGCTCGCGGCCAACCGTGACGAGTTCTTTGCACGCCCCGCAGCGGCGATGGACTGGTGGGCCGACGAGCCCGACCTGCTGGCCGGGCGCGACCTGACGGCCGGTGGTAGCTGGTTCGGCCTCACCCGCTCCGGCCGCCTGGCGCTGCTGACCAATGTGCGCGAGCCAGGCCGCAACGACGCGGCCGCCCCATCGCGCGGTGCGCTGGTGACGGACTGGCTGCGCAGCAAGGCGCCGCTCGCCGACTTCGCCGCGCAGCAGTTGCCGGCCGGCCACAACGGCTTCAACCTGATCGCGGCTGATGTGGCGAGCAACACCTGGCACTGGCTCAGCAACCGGGCAGCGGCGCCCCAGCAGCTGGGGCCGGGCCTGCATGCCCTCTCCAACGCCGCGCTGGACACACCCTGGCCCAAGACCACCGGCCTGCGCACCGCCCTGGCCGACGCGCTGGCGCAGGCCGCCGACGCGCCGGCACTGATCGAGCAGCTGCTGGCCGCCCTGGCCGACGACAGCACCGCACCCGACACCGCGCTGCCCGACACGGGCGTGGGGCTGGAGCGGGAGCGGCTGCTGTCACCGCGCTTCATCCGCATCCCGCCCGGGCCGGGCGCGGCGGTCTACGGCACACGCTGCTCGACGGTGCTGGTGCGCGAGGCCGACGGGGCCACCTGGGTCGTGGAGCGCAGCGTCACGGCGAACGGCGAGCCGCTGCCGCGCCGCGAGCACCGGCTACCACGCTGGCCGGTCTGAGCCCGCACGGCGCAGGCCACAATCGGCCCGCCGTGAGCGCCGCCGCCGTCCATCCCCGCCGCCCGCCTGACCCTCGCCTGGTGCAGCGCTGCCTGCTGCTGGCGGCGCTGCTGCATGTGTGGCTGGTGCTGATGTTCGGCACCGCCCCCAGCAACACCGCGCCAGGCCAAAGCGGCTGGGGCAGCCTGACCGTCAAGCTGCGCGGTTTGAGCGGCGCGCAGAGCGATGCACCACCGGCCGCCCAACCCGGCGGCAGCACCGCGCCCGAGGCCGCCACGGCCCCAGCGGCAGCACGCACAGCGGCCGTCAGCGAGCACACAGACGCGCCCGCCGACGCCGCCACAAGCACCGCGACGCTGGTGCTGCCCGACGGCTTCCGCCCCGTGGAGCGCCAGGACCTGGGCCCGCCGCCCGCGGCCACCGCGCCCGCCCTACCGGCCGCCGACCTGCCCGCCGGCCGGCTCGCGCGGCTGGAAGCGCGCCCCGATGCCAGCGTCGCGCCGCTGACGCCCGCCGCCCGACTGGCCCCAACGCCTCTGCCGGCCGCGCGCGCGGATCTGCCCACGCTGGACGCCACGCTGCCCACGACCGTGAACCGCCTGGACGCGTCCTCAGCTGCCGCCGCGCTCACGCCCGCCCTGCCCCGGCCGGCCGACTTGCGCGCCACCACGCCGCCCACCCCGGCCCTGCCGGCCGCCGCCGAGCTGCCCAACGCCGTGGCCCGGCTGGAAGCGCCGCAGGTCCCGGCCACCACTGGCGCGCTGCCCCGTGCTGCCGACTTGCGCGCCGCACCACCCGGCGCCTCACCGATGCCGCCGCCCGCCGTCTTGCCGGCCCCGGTCCAGCGGCTCGAAGCCGCCACACCCGAGGGCGGCACCGTCACGCCGTTGAGCCGCGCCAGCGCGCTGCGGCCGGCACCCACCAGCGCCAGCACGACGGCGCTGCCCGGCGCGCAAGACCTGCCCGCGCCCGTGCGCCGGCTGGAGTCCGAAAGTGCCGCGGCCGTGGCGCCGCTGCAGCCGACGGCCGCGCCGCGTGCCCCGATGGCCACACCAGCGCCAGAGGGTCTTGGCGACCTGGCCGGCAGCTTGCCCGGCCAGGTCAGCCCGCCCGCTGGCCTCGCCCAGGGCGATCCGGCGGCCCGCATTCAGGCGCCCGCACGCGCTGCAGGGGTGGCGCCCGGCCCGGACGCCGGCACCCGCGTCGGGCCGGAGGCAGCGCCGCCCCCGCAGGCGGCGGCGAGCGCGCCGCGCGCACCGCTGAACCTGTCGCTGCCCCGCGGCGACATGACGGCCCGGCGCGGCAGCAGCGGTGTCATCGCCCTGATCCCGCCACCGCCGGAGCGCAAGTCCAAGCTGGAGCAGTCGGTGGAGGACGCGGCCAACAAGGATTGCCGCAAGGCCTACAGCGGCGCAGGCCTGCTGGCCGTCGTGCCGCTGGCCATCGACGCGGCGCGCGGCAAGGGCTGCAAGTGGTGAACGGCGCCCGGGCGCTCAGCCGCCAAAGCCGCTGATCACCAGCTTGCCGCGCATGCGGCCCGACTCCAGCAGCGCATGCGCCTCACGCAGCGTGGCCGCGCAGATGGGGCTGAGCTGCTGGCTCAGCGTCGTGCGCAGCCGGCCCGCGTCCACCAGCGCGGCCACGCGAGCGAGCAGGCGGCCCTGCTCGGCGATGTCGGGCGTGCCGAACAGCGAACGCGTGAACATCAGCTCCCAGTGCAGCGACACCGACTTGCGCTTGAGCGCCATCACGTCCAGCGGCGTGGCCGGGTCGTCGATGAGCGCAATGCGGCCCTGCGGCGCCACCGCGTCCACCAGCGCGGGCCAGTGCTGGTCGGTGTGCGTCAGGCTGGCGATGTGGCTGACCTGCGGCAGGCCGGCGGCCACCAGCTGGGGCCGCAGCGGCTGCGTGTGGTCCACCACCGCGTGCGCCCCCAGGCCGCGCACCCAGTCCTGCGTCTCCGGCCGGCTGGCGGTGCCGACGATGTGCAGCTGCGTCAGTTCGCGCGCCAGCTGCACCAGCATGGAGCCCACGCCGCCGGCGGCGCCCAGCACCAGCAGGCTGTCGCCCGCGCCGCCGCCCTCGGCCACACCCAGGCGGTCGAACAGCAGCTCCCAGGCCGTGATGGCGGTCAGCGGCAGCGCGGCAGCCTCGGCGTCGGACAGGCTGACCGGCGCGCGCGCCACGATGCGGTGATCCACGACATGCAGCTCGGCATTGGCGCCGGGGCGGTTGATCGCGCCGGCGTAATAGACGCGGTCCCCGACGGCGAATCCCGTCACTGCCTCGCCCAGCGCCTGCACGGTGCCAACGGCATCCCAACCCAGCACCTCGGGCTGCCCCGGCTGCGGCGCGCGGTTGCGGCGCACCTTGGTGTCCACCGGGTTGACGGAGACCGCCGCCACCCGCACCAGCAGGTCCAACGGCCCGGGCTGGGGCTCGGGCAGTTGCAGGTCCAGCAGGGCCTCGGGGTGACTGATGGGCAGGGACTGGGTGTAGCCAACGGCTTTCATGGCAAGGCGCTCACGGCGAAGTCGGAAAGCCGTGATGGTGGGCCGATGCATTCAAACCAGAAAGCCTAGGATTCGCGAATCACTTTCATGGTTATCAGGAATATGGATCGACTCGGCCCGCTGCAGCTCTTCGTCGCCGTTGCCGAGGCGGGCAGTTTCTCGGCCGCGGCCCGGCGGCTCGCGCTCGGCCCGGTGCAGGCCAGCGCCACCATCGCGCGGCTGGAGCGCGAACTGGGCGTGCGCCTGTTCGAGCGCTCGACACGCCGGCTGCGGATGACCGAGGCCGGCGAGCAGTGGCTGCCGCATGCCCGCCAGCTGCTCGCCGCCTGGGCCGAAGGCGAAGCGGCATTGCGCGCGGCCGCGGGTGACGGCCAGCCGCTGACGGGCCGGCTGCGGGTGAGCCTGCCCAGCGACCTGGGGCGCCAGCATCTGTGGCGCTGGATGGAGGACTTCATCGCCGCGGAACCCGACACGCCTGATGCGCGGCTGCAGTTGGAGCTGCGCCTCAGCGACCGCCTGGCCGACCTGCTGCAGGAGCCGGTGGACTACGCGGTGCGCTACGGCGAGCCGGCGGACTCGCGCCTGGTGGCGCTGCCGCTGGCGCCCGGCAACCGCCGCGTGCTGTGCGCCAGCCCGGCCTATGTGGCCCGGCATGGCGCGCCGCAAACACCGGATGAGTTGTACGACCACCATTGCCTGCGCTTCGTGCTGGGCGACAGCGTGCACGGCCGCTGGCGCTTCACCGGGCCCGCGGGCGAGACGCGCAGCGTGGACGTCAGCGGGCCGCGCGTGGCCGACAACGGCGGCCTGGTGCGCGAATGGGCGCTGGCCGGCCTGGGCCTGGCCTACAAGAGCGCGCTGGACGTGGCCAGCGACCTCGCCGCCGGGCGGCTGCTGGCACTGCTGCCGGGCTGGACGGGCGAACCGGCCCCGCTGCACTGGATGACCGTGGGCCGCCACGGCCTCACCCCCGCCGTGCGCCGGCTGGCCCAGGCGCTGCGCGAGCGCTGCTCGCAGACGCTGGCCACACTGCCTGGCGGATGAGGCCCGCCGCCAGTCGCCAAATCACCACACCTCCCGGGCTATCCCGTAGGCCCGGCAAGCAACCGCTTGAGCGTTTGGCCGCCGAGCATTGCCGCCATCCAGTTGTCCGATGACCATCGCAGCGCCCCGCCACAGAGGGCAACCGACGACTGGAGTAGACATGACCGAATTTCGTGGAAACAAGACCCGCGGCCCCTGGCGCCGCAGCGCCATTGCGCTGGCCATCGCAGCGGCCGGCAGCCCGGCCCTGGCCCAGGAAGACACGAGCAAGCTCGATGCCGTTGTGGTCACGGGCTTCCGCGCCAGCCTGAACAATGCCCTGGCCAGCAAGAAGAACGCCGACGGCATCGTCGACGTCATCAAGGCCGAGGACGTCTCCAAGTTCCCCGACGCCAACCTGGCCGAGTCGCTGCAGCGCGTGCCGGGCGTGGCGCTGGCCCGCGGCGACGGCGGCGAGGGCAAGCAGATCAGCGTGCGCGGCCTGAATGCCGGCTTCACGCGCGTGCGCATCAACGGCATCGAGGCCATCTCGGCTACCGGCGCCTCGGACATCAACGGCAGCACCAACCGCAGCCGTGCGTTCGACTTCTCGGTGTTCGCTGCCGAGCTGTTCAACAGCCTGGAAGTGCGCAAGACCTCGCAGGCCGACATCGAGGAAGGCTCGCTGGGCGCCACCGTGGACCTGCGCGGCGCCCGCCCCTTCGACTTCAAGGGCCAGACGCTGAGCATCGGCTTGCAACAGAACTACAACACGCTGGCGCGCAGCTCGTCGCCGCGCGTGACAGGGCTGTTCTCGACCCGCGCCAACACCGGCGTGGGCGAGGTGGGCGTGCTGGTGTCAGGCGCCTACTCCAAGCGCAGCGCGACCGAGGAAGGCTATGAGGCCGTCGAGATGCTGAGCGCCAACGCCGACGGCGGCTTCTGCTCGCCGCTGGGCGCCACGCCGCAGAGCCCGGCCGACAACGCCCAGCGCGGCGTGACCGCCGCCAACTGCGGCTTCAACCTGCCGCGCACCTCCAGCACCACGGCCTACAACAACGTCTTCGGCCGCACCGACAACTACGGCGGCACTGTGGCCACACCGGCCGCCGGCAGCGGCGCCTTCCACCCGCGCATCCCGCGCTACCGCCGCTCGGTGGCCGAGTACGAGCGCCTGGGCGTCAGCGCCGCGCTGCAGTGGAAGGCCTCGGAAGCCACCGAGGTCAACTTGGATCTGCTGGGCGGCCAGTTCAACAACAACCGCTACGACAACTACATCTCGGCCATCTCGTTTGGCCGCACGCTGGCCGCCGCCAACGGCAAACCGCAGACCTCCATCGTCGAGGCCTCGTTCAACGGCAACGGCAGCTGGGAGTACGGCAAGTTCAACGGCGTGGACGTGCGCTCCGAGGGCCTGCTGGACGTCAACAACACCAGCTTCCGCCAGCATGTGCTGAGCGCCACACACAAGCTCACCAACGACATCAAGCTCGAAGCCATGACCGGCATCTCGGCCAGCCGGCTGAGCTCGCCCATGCGCACGACGGTGCAGTTCGACGCGCCCAACGTGAACGGCTTCTCGTTCGACTTCCGCAACAACCGCAACGTGCCGACGCTGAACTTCGGCATGGACGTGGCCAACCCGGCCAACTTCACCTTCGGCCCCACCGACCCGGATGGCACCGTACATGGCCAGTTCGTCGGCCGCCAGCTCAACACCGGCAACACGCTGAAGACCAACGCCGTGGGCGCGACCTGGGACGTCAACGACCACCTCGCCCTCAAGGCCGGCTACTCGGCGCGCAACAACACCTGGGACAACTTCGAGATCAGCTACGGCGCAGCCAACGGCCTGGCCAACCCGGCCGGCTTCACGATGGCCAGCGTGTCGCGCCTGATCACGAACTTCGGCAAGGGTCTGGAAGGCTCGGGCTACCCCAGCCAGTGGGTGGCGGTGGACCTGGACAAGTTCCGCAAGGTCTGGGACATCGAGTGCAACTGCGCCGCCGTGCCCGGCTCGCAGCTGGTGACGCTGAACCAGGCCAACCGCACGGTCAGCGAGAAGATCAACGCCGCCTACCTGTCGGCCGACTTCAACTACCAGCTCGCCGGCATCACCTTCCGTGGCAACGCGGGCGTGCGCTCGGCCGAGACCAAGGCCACCGCGTCGGCGCTGGTCAACGTGGGCGGCGTGCTGCAGCCCGTCACGTTCGACAAGACCTACCGCGATGTGCTGCCCTCGTTCAACCTGACCGCCCAGCTGCCCAAGGACGTGTTCGTGCGCTTCTCGGCCGGCAAGACGCTGTCGCGCCCCGAGTACGTGGATCTGGCGCCCTCGGCCTCGGTCAACACCAACGCGCAGACGGTCAGCATCGGCAACCCGCAGCTGGACCCCATCCGCGCCAAGACCTACGACCTGCAGGCCGAGTGGTACTTCGCGAAGAACTCCATGCTGTCGGCCGGCGTCTTCCACAAGAAAATCGACACCTACATCCAGCGCGTCAGCGAGCGCGTGGCCTACAACACGCTGGGCCTGCCCGACGCGCTGCTGACTGGCGGCGGCACCTGCTCCATCACCGGCGGCATTCCGGCCTGCCCGACGCTGCCGTCCTCGACCGTGACGGTCAGCCGCGCGGCCAACACCCCGGGCGGCCCGCTGACTGGCTACGAGCTGAACCTGCAGATGCCGTTCAGCTTCCTGCCGGGCGTGTGGAGCAACTTCGGCATGCTGGCCAACATCACGCACGTGAAGTCGACCATCAACTACATCACCCGCACCGCCACGCCCACGCTGCCGCAGCTGGCCATGAACGCGGCGCTGGTGGGCATGTCGCCCGATGCACGCAACCTGACGCTGTACTACGAGGACAGCAAGTTCAGCGCCCGCGTATCGGCGGCCTACCGCTCCAAGTACCTGTTCAACGTGCTGGGTGACGTGAACGGCCATGACGTGACCTTCGTCAACGCGTCGACCAACGTCGACTTCTCGGCGTCGTACAACGTCAGCCCCAAGCTGAAGGTGAGCTTCGAGGCGGCCAACCTGACCGACCAGCCGCTGCGCTACGGCCGCGATTCGCAGCGGGATGACACGCTGCTGTACGCGCACTTCGGGCGGACGTTCGGGGTGGGCATGTCGTACAAGTTTTGACCCCTCGCCCAGTCGCGCCTGCTGAACGCGGCGCGTCTGGTCGGTCCCCCGAGGGGACGGCGATGCGTGCGGCGTCGAGCCGCACGCACATCGCCTTGCCGGGCCGGCTTGGGAGCGGCCCGGCGCTCGGCCCGAAGACGAACAACGGCGCGTCGCTGAACGCGGGCGAGCCCAGGCGGTCCCCCGAGGGGACGGCGATGCGTGCGGCATGGAGCCACACGCACATCGCCTTGCCGGGCCGGCTTGGGAGCGGCCCGGCGCTCGGCCCGGCTACCTAGAACCGAGTGCCCGCCGCGCTCAGCGGGGCGGGAGCTCGACGGCGTAGATCACTGGCCGGCCTTCGAGGTTCGATCGATACACCAGCCACTTGCCGTCCGGCGTGAAGTGCTGGTTGGGCTCCAGCGTGTAGTCGTGGCGGGACAGGTCGGCCACGCGGATGCTCTCCAGCTTGCCGGGCGTGATCAGGCCCGGCACCGGGCGCTCGCGCAGCACCGGCTTGAGCAGGCTGATCCACTTGCCGGCGTTGCCGCCATCGCCCGAGAACATCTGCCCGTCGGGCGACTGCATGAAGTGGTAGGAGGCCTGGTCGCGTGCCACCTCATAACGCCACTGTTCGCCGGTGACGAGGTTGCGCCCCGTCAGCCAGGTCACGCCGCCACGCGGCGTCTGCAGGTCGTACCAGACGGTCTGGCCGTCACGCCCCCAGAACTCGTGCCCGGCAATCTCGCCGGCCATGGTGCGGGTGTGGATCTTGGTGAGCTGCGACCCGTCGGTGCGGATGGTCCAGATGCGGTCCACCTCGTGCCACGGGCCCTCGTGGCAGAACATCAGCAGCGCCGGGTCGGTGGGCGAGAACTTCAGGTGGTTCAGCCAGTCGGTCGCGCGGTGGATGGTCTTGCGCTCGCCGGTGGCGATCGTCACGCTGTACATCTCCATCGGCACGCGCGCGGCCAGCCGCGCGGCCATCCACTGGCCCTTGGCAGCGGCGAAGGACAGCGGCTTGCCGTCCTTGTCGACACCGGCATAGGCCGGCGAGCCGGTCACCGGGTCGCGCCGGCCCTGGCGCGCGATCTCGGGCGGCGGCGGCGAGGTTTCCCACACGCCGGCCAGCAGCGTCTCGTCGGCATTGATCGCCATCACGCGGCCGCCGGGCAGCTCGGCGATGCGGCGGGTCTTGCCGCTGTCCAGGTCCACGGCCCACACGGTGGACGGCCCGCCGTCGTCCACGTTCGTGGCGCGCGTCGTGTAGTAGGCCGAGCGCGATTTCGGGCCGGCGAACAGCAGCCGGTCCACGCCGGCTTTGAGCACCAGCCGGGTCTGCCAGGTCTTGGTGTCGGCGACGCGGATGCCCTCGGGAGTGAGGTAGATCATCAGATCGCCCTGCGGCGTGAACGGGTTGTAGTTGAAGTAGAGCGCGTAGACGCCGGGGCTGTCGTCCACACGCACGATGCGCTGGCCGGTCGTGGTGTCCAGCCAACTGGCCGGGGCGGCGCCCGCAGGCGCGGCGGCAGGCGCTGCCGGGGCAACTGCCCCGGACGTGGCCAGAGCGAGCGCAAGCGCGAGGCGGGTCAAGCGGGTCAGGGGCGAAGCAGGCATGGTCAGCGCAAAAGATTGATGCTAGCCAGCAGCCGCCGGCCGCCGAGCCCAGCAGCGCGATCGCTCAAGCGATTGATCCGAGCACCGCTGGCGCGTGAACAGGTGGCAGACGTCGCCGCCGGCTGGGCGCCACTCACCAAATCTCACGGACGCCGACGCCCCGCCCCTGGAAGATGCGCCGCCGCCGGCCCGCGCCCGGGCATCGCGGCGCCCGCGAGCGTCGCACCGCATGCATTGCCACAATGCGCGCCTGCTGCCTTTGAACCGATCGGCACCCCAGACCCAGAGGAGACACACCCCATGATTCGAAGCAAATTCCTGATGCCAGTGCTGGCCCTGGCCATGCTGGCCTGTGGTCACGCGCGGGCGCAAATCCTGATCGGCCAGACCGCGGGCTTCAGCGGGCCGGTGGCCGCGGGCGTCAAGGAGGTCAGCGACGGCGCCAAGCTCTATCTGGACTCGGTCAATGCCCGCGGCGGCGTGAACGGTCAGACCATCCAGGTCCTGACGATGGACGACAAGTTCGAGCCCAAGCTGGCGGCCGACAACGCCCGCGAGCTGATCATGCAGAAGAACGTGCTGGCACTGTTCCTGACGCGTGGCACGCCGCACACCCAGGCCGTCATGCCGCTGCTCACCGAGCACAAGGTGCCGCTGATTGCGCCCTCCACGGGCGCCATGGCCCTGCATGCACCCGTGCACCCATGGTTGTTCAATGTGCGCGCCACCTACCAACGCGAGGCCGACCGCGCCGTGCGCCACCTCAGCCTCGTCGGCATGACGCGCATCGGCATCGTGCAGGTGGACGACAGCTTCGGGGCCGACGCCATCAAGGGCGCGCTCAAGACCTTTGAGTCGCTGGCCAAGCAGCCGGCCTTCATCGAGAAGTTCGACCGCAGCAAGCCCGACTTCAGCGCCATCGTGCCCAAGGTGCTGGCGGCCGACGCGCAGGCCGTGCTGTTCATCGGCGCGGGCCAGGCGGTGGCCGACGGCGTGGCCGCCCTGCGCCGCGCGGGCTCGCGGGCGCAGATCGTCACGCTGTCCAACAATGCGTCGGCCGGCTTCATCAAGCTGCTGGGTGAACACGGGCGCGGCACCATCGTGACCCAGGTCTCGCCATATGAACGCTCGATCTCGGCGGCCATCATCCGCGAAGCCCGCGAGCTGGCGCGCGCCCGCGGCGCCGAGGACATCACGCCCGCCATGGTGGAGGGCTTCACGGCAGCCAAGGTGCTGGTGGAGGGCCTCAAGCGCGCCGGCCCCAACCCCACACGCGACAAGCTGCGCACGGCGCTGGAGACCTTCAAGCGCGTGGATCTCGGTGGCCTGGAGGTCAGCTTCAGCGCGACCGACCACTCGGGCGTGGACTTCGTCGACCTGTCCATCATCGGCGAGGACGGCAAGTTCCGCCGGTGACGCGGCGGCGCTGCAGTGCGCGCCTGAATCGCGCGGCCACGTGACATCTGACAAACGGCCGTGCGACGGCGGCAGATAAGCTCGCCGCATCGCATCCACGCGCCTGCCGGCCACGGCGGCGCCTCACGACGTGCCCCCCTTTGCGCGCGCACTGCGCTGTCTGCCCCTGCTTGCCCTCACGCCGCTCGCCCTCGCTGGCGCGGGCGACGACACCGCCGACGACGACAAGGCCCTGGAGGCCCTGCTCAAACGCGAGGTGCAAGGCCCCTCCCGCTATGCCCAGAGCCTGATGGAGGCGCCGGCCTCGGTCAGCGTGCTGGAGCGCACCGAAGCGGCGGCGCTCGGGCACCAGACCGTGGGCGACATGCTCGCCAGGCTGCCCGGCGTCTACCTCAGCAATTCGCGCAGCTACAGCGCCCTGGGCCTGCGGGGCTTCAACCGTCCCGGCGACTACAGCGCCCGCGTGCTGATGGCCATCGATGGCCAGCGCATCAACGACGCCATTTACGACCAGGGCCTGCCGCAGCTGGAGCTGCCCGTGATCGCCGAATGGGTCAAGCGCGTGGAGCTGGTGCATGGCCCCGGCTCGTCGGTGTACGGCAGCAATGCGCTGCTGGGCGTCGTCAACGTCGTCACGCTGGACGGCTCGGACGCCCCCGGCCTGACGGTGCAGTCCAGCCTGGGCAGCGAGCGGCAGCGGCGCTTCGAGGCGCACTACGGTGCGGCCTCGGGGTCTGAGCGCGACCTGTTCGTGGGGCTGAACCTGCAACACAACGCGGGAGAGAACCTGTACCTGCCCGAGCTGGGCACGCCCGATGGCTGGGTGCGCGGGCTGGACGGCGAGCGCCAGGCCGCGCTGCTCGCCAAGCTGCGGCATGGCGGCTGGCGCCTGTCACTGAACGCGGTGCGTCGCGACAAGGAGGCCCCGACCGCCCCCTACGGCACGCTGGCCGGCGTGGCCGGCACCCAGTACAGCGACAGCCTGGCGCTGGCCGAGCTCAGCCATGACAACGGCTGGCAGGACGATGTGCGGCGCGTCGTACGGCTGAGCCTGGCGGGCTATGAGTTCCGCGGCCGCTATGTCTTCGCGCAGGACCCCGACCTCATCAACCGCGATGTGGCCCGCGCGCAGTGGGCCACGCTGGAAGGCCGGCTGCTGTGGCGCGGCCTGCTCAACCACCAGCTGATGCTGGGCGCCGAGCTGCGCAGTGCACCGCAGGGCCTGCAGCGCAACTTCGACGAGCAGCCCTACAAGCTCAGCCTGGACTCGCGCGTCACGCAGGATTCCGTGGCCGTCTACGCCCAGGACCAATGGCGGCTGTCCTCCACGCTGCACCTGACCACCGGCCTGCGCGTGGACCATGTGCGCGGCTTCAAGGCGGCGGTGTCGCCGCGCGCGGTGCTGGCGGTGCGGCCGGATGAGCGGGAGTCGCTGAAGTTCATGTGGGCCCAGTCCTTTCGCACGCCAAACCTCTACGAGCGCTTCTACGACGACGGCGGCGTCAGCCAGATCAGCAACACCGCGCTCAAGCCCGAACGCCTGGACTCGGCCGAGCTGAGCTGGGAGCGTGTGCTGCGCAATGGGCTGGCGCTGGGCGCCAATGCCTATCACACGCGGCTGCGCCGGCTGATCGAGCTTGTGCCGCTGACGGACGCGCCCGACGCCGTCGTCCAGTACCGCAACCTCGGCCGGGTGACGCTGACCGGCGTGGATCTCAGCATCGAGCAGCGCTCGACCGATGGCTGGCTCTGGCGCGGCAGCGGCTCCTGGATGCATGCGCGCGACGCCGCGGGCCGGCAGCTCAGCAATGCGCCCCGGTGGATGCTCAAGGGCCATGCCGTCACGCCGCTGGTGAACGGCTGGAAACTGGGCGGCGAACTGCATTGGCTGAGCGCACGGCACGGGCGGGCCCCGGTCCCGCCGACGCTGCTGCTCAACGCACACCTGCGCTGGCAGTTCCGCGCCGATCAGAGCCTGGCGCTGCACCTGGGCAATGCCCTGAACCGGCGCAACCAGGACCCGTCCACGCCTGACACCGCCTTGAGCGCCATCCCCCAGACCGGCCGCACCTGGCGCATCGACTGGCGGTTCACGCTCTGAGTGCCATGCGACGCTGGCTGCCTCCACTCGCCGACACGCTGCGCCGCTGTGGGCTGAGCGCTGCGGTGCTGCTGGCTGGCCTGTGTCCGGCGGCCGCTGGCGCGCAGTCCGGCACGCCTGAGGCGCTGAAGGCCGAGGTGGTTTATCGCGTGTTGATGTTCGTCACCTGGCCACCGGAGCGCGAATCGCTCGGGCGCAGCCTGCAGCTGTGCACGATGGGCGACGGCCGGGTCGATGCCGCGCTGCAGGCATTGGCCGGCCGGCCCATCCGGCAGTTCACCATCGAGACGCGGCGCCTGGGGCGCTCCGACCCGCTGGCCGGCTGCCACCTGCTGTACCTGCCTGCGCCCAACCCGCCGCTGCGCCCGGTGCTGGCAGACCTGCCCGTGCTCGTCGTGTCCGACGCTTCCACCATGCTGGAGCATGGCGCCATGATCAACCTGCAGATCGAGGACGGCCGCATCGTGTTCGACGTCGAACTATACGCTGCGCGCCGCGTTGGCCTCGCCATCAACACCAAGCTGCTGCGCCTGGCGCGCTACGTCCGGCACCAGACCGGCCAGCCATGAAACACAACTTCGCCGACGCCTTCGAGCGACTGCGCGAACTGGTGGTAGCGCTGGCCGCGCTGCTGGCCTTCGCCCTCGTGCTGAGCCTGCTGCAGTACCTGCGCCTGGCGGAGCGCCAGCTCAGCGACCTGCACACGCAAGCCAGCATCGTGGCGCAGACCGTGTCGGCCGCGCTGGTGTTCGACAGCCGCGACGACGCCAGAGAAAGCCTCAGCGCGCTGCAGCAAAGCCCCGCCATCCTGCAGGCCCGGCTGACGCGCGCTGATGGCGAGCTGTTCACCGCCTACACCCGCCAGGCCGCCCCCGCCTCGCGGCTGGAGGCGCTGGCCGGCAGCCTCGTCGTCGAGGTGCCTGTCAGCGCTGACGCGCTGCGCGTCGGCACCCTGACCGTGCAGGCCAGCCGGCTGCCCATGTGGCTGGACCTCGGCCAGTTCCTCGGCGCCACTTTGGCCACGCTGGCCGCCACGGCCGGGCTCGCCTGGGTGCTCGGCAAGCGGCTGCGCGCCCAGATCAAGGAGGTCGAGCGCCGCACACGCTACCTGGCCCGCTTCGACGCGCTGACCGACCTGCCCAACCGCGATCACATGCGCACCCTGCTGGACCGCGCGCTGCAGCAGGAGCAGGCCGGCACGCTGCTGATCCTGGACCTGGACAACTTCAAGCAGATCAACGACCAGCACCACCATGCCGCTGGCGACGCCGTGCTGCAGGCCGTGGGCCAGCGCCTGCGCCTGCTGTGCCGGCCGGGCGACCAGGTGGCCCGACTGTCGGCCGACGAGTTCGCGATGCTGCTGCCCAAGCTCGGCGGCGACGCCCTGCGCGCCCATGTCGCCCACCTGCAGCACGCACTGAGCGAGCCGGTCATGCATGACGGGCACTGGCTGCCGCTGCATGTCAGCGCCGGCGCCGTGACGCTGGGCCAGCACGCCCAGGACGCCAGCGAGGCGCTGCGCCGCGCCGACGCCGCACTGCGCCACGCCAAGCAGTTGGGCAAGGACAGCTTCCAGCTCTTCACGCCGCAGATCGGCGAAGCCCTGCAACAGCGCCTGGCACTGGAGCACGACCTGAGCCTGGCCCTGCAGGCGGACGACCAGCTCGTGCTGGCTTACCAGCCCCAGTACGACGCCCAGCGGCGCATCCGCGGCTTCGAGGCACTGGCGCGCTGGAAGCATCCCCAACGGGGCTGGGTCTCGCCGGCCGAGTTCATCCCGGTGGCCGAGCGTTCCGGCCTCATCGTCGACCTGGGGCTGGCCGCACTGGCGCTGCTGCGCCGTGACCTGGACGCCTGGAAGGCGCGCGGGCTGAGCTGTCCGCTGGTCGCACTGAACCTGTCCTGGGAGCAATGCCGCAAGCCGCAGCACCGCGACCGCTTCCTGCAGGCGCTCAAGCAGCTGCAGCTGACACCCAACGAGATCGAGTTCGAGCTGACCGAGAGCGCCGGCTTCGAGGATCTGGACCAGCCCGACTCCTTCGTCTTCACGCTGCAGGGCCTGGGCTATGGCCTGGCCATCGACGACTTCGGCACCGGCTACAGCTCGCTGGCCTACCTGCGGCGCATCCGGTGCCGCAAACTCAAGATCGACCGCCTGTTCGTACACGGGCTCTCGGCCAACGCCGACTCCCGCACGCTGGTGGAGGCCATGGTGCATGTGGCCCACGCCATGCACATGCTGGTGGTGGCCGAAGGCGTGGAGCTGGCTGCTGACGAGGCGGCGCTGATCTCGATGGGCTGCGACCTGATGCAGGGTTTCGGCTTCAGCAAGCCGGTGCTGGCGGCCGAGGTGCCGGCGCTGCTCGGCAGCGGTGCGCCCTGAGCCGGCCATACTGCGCCCGATGCAAGCCCGCTCCCCGCTGCCCCGCCCCACCCCCGAGCAGATCGCCACGCTGCCGCCCTACCCGGCCCTGCCGCCAGCGCGCATCCACCTGCTGAAGACGGCCGATCAGCTGGCCGCCGCCGAGCAGGCCCTGCGCGCCGCGCAGCACGTGGGCTTCGACACCGAGAGCAAGCCCACCTTCGTCGCCGGCCAGCCACAGACCGGGCCCGAGGTCATCCAGTTCGCCACGGCCAGCGACGCCTTCATCGTGCAGACGGCCATGCCCGGCGTGGCGGACTTCCTGCGCGCCATGATCGAGTCGGACGAGGTCATCAAGGTCGGCTTCGGCCTCGCGTCCGACCGGCCGCAGATCCAGCGCAAGCTGGGGCTGACGCTGGGCAAGTCCATCGACGTATCGCAGTTGGTGAAGCGGCTGGGCTTCAAGGACGCGGTCGGCCTGAAGGTCGCCGTGGCCGTCGTGCTGGGCCAGCGCTTCGCCAAGTCCAAGAAGGCCACCACATCCAACTGGGCCAATCCAACGCTGACGCCGCAGCAGTTGCAGTACGCGGCCAACGATGCGCACGCGTCGCTGCTGGTCTACAAGGCACTGACCGCAGGCGGCTGATCCAGCGACGGATGCGGCCAGCCTGGCTCGGGCGTCAAGGGCGTGGCCAGGCCGCGGCGCCAGGCGGCCTGCCAGTCCTGCACCGGCAGCGCCTTGAGGCCGCGCACCACGCAGCCGGCCGCCGCCCCCGCCGCGGCGATCTGCATCAGCTGGTCTGGCGCCATCACGCCGCCGATGCCGACGACCGGCAGCGGCGACATCGCCCCCCACCAGGCCAGGTTGTCCAACCCCTGCGGCCGCCACGGCATGGCCTTGGTGAGCGTGGGCCACACCGGGCCGCAGGCCACGTAGTCGGGCGCCCAGGCCACGGCTCGGGCCAGCTCCCACAGGCTGTGCGAGCTCAGGCCCAGCCGCAGGCCGCGTGCGCGGGCCTGGGCCAGGTCGGCCCGGTCATCGGCCGCCAACGCCAGCAGGTCCTCCTGCCCGAGGTGCACGAAGTCCACCCCCAACGCCAGCGCGGCGCGCCAGTGGTCGTTGACGATGAAGGTCGCGCCGTGCTGGCGCGCGGCATCGCGCGCGGGCTGCACCTCGGCGGCCAGGCGGGTGTGCCAGGCGGCGCCGCTCTCGCCGTCGGCGCGCTTGAGGCGTAGTTGCACGACCCTGAGCCCCGCGTCGAACAGCGCGACCGCCTGCGCGCCGCTGTCAGCGATGCCGTAGACGCCGGCAACGGCCGGCGGGCCATCCGTGCGCGCTGGCCAGGCGGCCGGGGGCGTGTCGAACAGCGCGGGCAACAAGCTCGCATCGGTGATGAAGCCTGCCGACGGCCGCACCGGGCCGGCGCCCGCGCCGGGGGTTGCGTCGGCCAGCAGGCCTGACGTGGTGGCCATCTTGGCCAGCACCGCCGCGTCGGCCGGCACGAAGCCGCGGGCCAGCGCGGCCGCCAGCGCCGTCGCGAAGCAGCAGCCGGTGCCGTGGTGGTTGCGCGCGTCGCGGCGGGGCAGCGCCAGCCAGCCGCTGGCCTGCGGGCTGTGCAGCCAGTCCAGCGCCAGCGGGCCGGCCGCGTCGCCGCCGGTGATGCAGGCCGTCTCCACGCCCAGCCGCCGGGCCTGCTGCGGTGCGCTGCCCTCACCCACCAGCCGCGCGGCCTCGCGGCGGTTGGGCGTGACGACCGTGGCGCGCGGCAGCAGCTCGTCGCGGTAGGCCTGCAGCAGCGCGTCGTCGGCAAAGCTGGCGCCGGTGGAGGCGCGCAGCACCGGGTCCACCACCAGCGCCACCGGGCCGCGTTCGCGCAGGCGGTCGACCCAGCGCGTGACGATGCGCAGCTGCGCCACGCCACCCAGCAGACCGGTCTTGATGACGGCCGGGGGCAGGTCTTGCGCCAGCGCGGTGAGCTGCGCGTCCAGCTGCTCCGGCGGCACGGGGAAGACGGCCTGCACGGCCACGCTGTTCTGCGCCGTCAGCGCCGCCGCCACTGGGCACAGGGGCAGCCCAAACGCATCTGCCGCGCGCTGATCGGCGGACAGGCCCGCGCCGCCGCCACTGTCCAGCCCGGCAATGCTCCAGAGCGTCGGCGCCGTCATGGGATCAGCAAAGGTCTGCCGCCCACCGGCGTGCTGGCCACCGCCATGTCCTGTTTCGCCATCACGCCGGCCTGGAAGCCCAGCCGCCCGGCCTGGATGGCCAGGCCGAAGGCGCTGGCCATGCGCACGGGGTCGCCCGCCTGCGCGACGGCGGAGTTCAGCAGCACGCCGTCCAAGCCGAGCTCCATCGCCTGCGCCGCATGCGACGGCGCGCCGATGCCGGCGTCCACGATCAGCGGCACGCCCGGCAGCCGTTCGCGCAGCGTGCGCAGCGCGAAGGGGTTGATCAGCCCCTGGCCCGAGCCGATGGGCGCGCCCCAGGGCATCAGCACCTGACAGCCCGCGTCCAGCAGGCGGCGGCAGGTGACGAGGTCGTCGGTGCAGTAGGGGAAGACGTCGAAGCCGTCGCGCACCAAGGTCTCGGCCGCGCTGACCAGCTCCCACGGGTCAGGCTGCAGCGTGTGCTCGTCGCCGACGACTTCGAGCTTGATCCAGGTCGTGCCGTAGAGCTCACGCGCCATGTGGGCCAGCGTGACGGCCTCGCACGCCGTGCGGCAGCCGGCCGTGTTGGGCAGCAGGTGGCCGCCGAGCTCGCGCAGCGTGTCGCGGATGGCGGCGACGAAGCCGTTGTCACCGGCGGCCGCCAGCGTGCGCTTCAAGCCCACGGTCACCACTTGGGCACCGCTGGCGTGTATGGCCTGGCGCAGCACGTCGGGTGAGGGATAGCCGGCGGTGCCGAGCAAAAAGCGGCTGCGCAGCGCGCGGCCGTAGAGGGTCCAGGACATGCTTATCCGCCAGTGATGGGTTGGATGAGGGTGAGTTCGTCGCCAGGCCGGATCAGCGTGGCGGCGCGCTGGCCGCGCGGCACGAAGCAGCCGTTCAGTGCCGTGGCGACGGCGTCGGCCGCCCAGCCCTGCTCGGCCAGCAGCGCGGCAACGCTCAGGCCCTCGCGCCAGGGCTGGGCTTGCTGGTTCAGCGTGAACTCAGACATGGGCCAGCACCTGTTCCGCCAGTGCCGGTGCCAGCAGCCAGCCGTGGCGGAACAGGCCGTTGATGCGCAGCAGGCCGGGCTGGTGCGCCAGGTGCGGCTGGTGGTCCGGCAACGCGGGGCGCAGGTTCGTCTCCATGTGCACGATGCGCGCCTCGGCCAGCCCCGGCAGCACGCTGTGCGCGGCCGACAGCAGCTCCACGGCGCTGCGCAGGCTGACGGGCGAGCGGTCCTCGCTCTCCACCTCCGACGCGCCGACGACGATGACATCGCCCGGCCGCGGCACAAGGTAGACGCGGTGCCGCGGGTGCAGCAGCCGCACCGGGTGGTGCAGCGCCACGCCCGGCGCATGCAGCCACAGGATCTCGCCCCGCACGCCGCGCAGCGCGGCCAGGTCGGGCCGGGCGCCGAGGCCGCGGGTGTCGATCACGAGGTCGGCGTCCAGCCACTGGCCGTCGTCCAACGCCAGGCGCCGTGGGTGGACGGAGGCCGCGCGGCGGCCCCAGAACCAGTCGACACCGGGGGCCTGGCGGGCCAGCGCCTGCAGCAGCTCATGCGGCAGCAACTGGCCCTCGCCCGGCAGCAGCCAGGCCTTGAGGTCGGGCGCCAGCGCCGGCTCCAGCGCCTGCAGCGCCGCGCGGTCCAGCGGCTGCGGCCCGGCCGGCAGCCGGGACAGCACGCGCTGGGCGGCTCCGAGGTCGGCGCCATGGGCCAGCAGCAGGCTGCCCGCCGTGCGCACCAGCGCGGGCTGCCCCAGCGCCTGCGCAATCGCGGGCCACAGGGCCAGCGAGCGCCAGCCGAGTGCGGCCACCTCGGCGCTGGCATGTTCGCGCTCGGCCAGCGGGCTCAGCATGCCCGCCGCCGTGAAGGCTGCAGCCCCAGGCTGGGCGGGGCCGTCCGCCGGGTCGACGACAGCCACGCGATGGCCCGCGCGCGCCAGCTGCCAGGCCAGCAGCCGGCCCATGACGCCGGCCCCTGCGATGACGACCTGCATGCTCAGGCCTTGGCGATGGGGATGTAGAACTCACCGCCCGCCGCCTTGAACTCGGCCGACTTCTGCGCCATGCCGTCGGCCACCACGTCGGCGGCCTCCAGCCCCTGGGCTGCCGCGTAGTCGCGCACGTCCTGCGTGATCTTCATCGAGCAGAACTTCGGCCCGCACATGGAGCAGAAGTGCGCCTCCTTGGACGAGTCCTTGGGCAGCGTCTCGTCGTGATAGTCACGCGCCGTGTCGGGATCCAGGCCGAGGGCAAACTGGTCCAGCCAGCGGAACTCGAAGCGCGCCTTGCTCATCGCATCGTCGCGCGCACGGGCGCCGGGGTGGCCCTTGGCGATGTCGGCCGCGTGCGCGGCGATCTTGTAGGCGATCAGCCCCTGCTTCACATCGTCGCGGTCGGGCAGGCCCAGGTGCTCCTTGGGGGTCACGTAGCAGAGCATGGCCGTGCCCATCCAGCCGATCATGGCGGCGCCGATGCTTGATGCGATGTGGTCGTAGCCCGGTGCGATGTCGATGGTCAGCGGGCCCAGCGTGTAGAACGGCGCCTCGTGGCAGTGCTTCAACTGCTCGTCCATGTTGGCCTGGATCAGGTGCAGGGGCACGTGGCCGGGGCCTTCGATCATGGTCTGCACGTCGTGCTTCCAGGCCACCTGTGTCAACTCGCCCAGCGTGCGCAGCTCGGCGAACTGGGCCTCGTCGTTGGCGTCGGCGGCACTCCCGGGGCGCAGGCCGTCGCCCAGCGAGAAGGTCACGTCGTAGGCCTTCATGATTTCGCAGATCTCTTCGAAGTGCGTGTACAGGAAGTTCTCGCGGTGATGCGTGATGCACCACTTGGCGAGGATGGACCCGCCGCGCGACACGATGCCGGTGCGGCGCTTCGTGGTGAGGTGGATGAACGGCAGGCGCAGGCCGGCATGGATGGTGAAGTAGTCGACGCCCTGCTCGGCCTGCTCGATCAGCGTGTCGCGGAAGATGGCCCAGGTCAGGTCCTCGGCGACGCCGCCCACTTTCTCCAGCGCCTGGTAGATGGGCACGGTGCCGATGGGCACGGGTGAGTTGCGAACGATCCAGTCGCGCGTCGTGTGGATGTTGCGGCCGGTGGAGAGGTCCATCACCGTGTCCGCGCCCCAGCGGATGCTCCACACCAGCTTCTCCACCTCTTCCTCGATGCTGGACGTGACGGCCGAGTTGCCGATGTTGGCGTTGACCTTCACCAGGAAGTTGCGGCCGATGATGGTCGGCTCCAGCTCCGTGTGGTTGATGTTGGCCGGAATCACGGCGCGGCCGCGCGCCACCTCGTCGCGCACGAACTCGGGCGTGATGAGGTCGGGGATGCGCGCGCCCATCGCGTTGCCGCGCAGGCGCTGCTCGCGCTCGGCGTCGCCCAGGTAGTCGCGCATCCATTCGCGCTTGCCGTTCTCGCGCAGCGCGACGAACTCCATCTCCGGCGTGACGATGCCGCGGCGCGCGTAGTGCATCTGGCTGACGTTGGCGCCGGCCTGCGCGCGGCGGGGAAGGCGCTGCAGCGCAGCGGCCTCGGCGCGCAGCGCGGCGATGCGCTCGTTGTCCTCCTTGCCACCGTCGTCCAGCGCGACACGCGTGCGGCCCGCGTAGGCCTCGGTATCCGCTCGGTCGCTGATCCAGCTGGCGCGGACCGGCGGCAGCCCGCGGCGCACGTCGATCTGCGCAGCCGGGTCGGTGTAGGGGCCGGAGGTGTCGTGCACGACGACGCGCTCGCCGTTGGTCAGCGCGATCTCGCGCATGGGCACGGCCACGTCGGCGCGGCTGCCGGTCACGTAGACCTTGCGCGATGCCGGGAAGGGCTCGCGCGTCAGCGACAGGCGCTCGGTGAGCGAGAGGGAGGATTCGGGGGCGTTCATCGCGGCGGTCTCCTGGAGGCGGTTGATCACGTGCTCCAAGGCCGCCTGCGGATGCGCCCGAACAGCCACCTCGAGGGTGGTGATGTCCATGGCACGCCGCTTGGCATGCGCTCTCCTTACGCCGGTACTAGCCGGTTCAAGTTCACGGGTTCGGTCATCGATGACCGTCTCAGCGTCAAGGCCCGCCTCGCGGCGGACCCCGGCACCCCGGAGCGGGCGCGATTGTGCGGGTGAGGCCTCGTCCTTGGCAAGCCCGGCGCATGTCAGGATGCGTCCCATGAGTTCATCAGGCCCCCGTCCCTCCGCCCCCACGCCGGCCACGCCCACCCCGGCGCGGGAACGACTGCGACTGCAACTGGGCGCGGTGCTCGCCTTCAGCCTGGCCCAGCTGACCCTGGCCGCGCTGCCGGTGCTGTGGGCGATCGCGACATGGCTGCCGCTGGCGCTGCTGGCGGCGGCGGCCGTGCTGGCACTGCCCGCCGTGTGGTGGGCGCGGCGCCGCACACGCGCGGCGTTATGGCCATGGGTCAGGAGCACGCTGGCGCTGTACGGCGTGAGCGGCCTGCTCATCGCGGCGCCTGTCTACTACCTGGCGCTCGTCACGTCGCTGAAGCCGCCCATCCAGCCCCAGGTGGTGCTGACCAATGGCAGCCGCACGCTGACCTTCCAGGGGATGATGCATGTGGGCACCGACGCCTTCTACCGTTCGGTCGTCTATGACGCGGGCAAGGCGCTGGTGGAAGGCGCGGTCATCTACTACGAGGGCGTGCTGCCCGACCCACGCGCCGATGCCTGGCTGAATGAGTACCTCGGCACGGGCCCCGACCTTGCCCGCGCCTACGAGCAGCTGGCCTCGACCTGCGGCCTGGTCTTTCAGGCCCGCTACTTCGAACCACTGGAGATCGACAAGCGGCAGCACCCGGCGCGGCATGTGGCGGCGGACGTGTCGTCGCGCGCGCTGCAACAGGAGTTCGATCGGCTGCTGGCCACCGATGTGAGCTTCCTGGAGGCCATGCAGGACCGCGAGGCCAGCCGCAGCGTGCCCGGCATCGGCAACCGACAGCTGGCGGCCTTTGTGGCCTGGCAGCGGCGCGGCAACGAACGCCAGCAGGCCATTGCGGGCACCGTCTGCCGCGGCATGCTGACGCTGCTGCTGCGCCCGCGCAGCGCCAAGGCCCGGCCGCGTGACCCGTTCGACGCCGTGACCATCGACTTCCGCAATCGGCAGCTGGTGCAGCGGCTGCTGGCCGACCCGCACGACAAGATCTTCCTGACCTACGGCGCCGCCCACCTGCCGGGCGTCTACGCGCTGCTGAAACAGGCCGATGCGCGCTGGCGGGTGGAGTCGGTCAAATGGATGCGCAGCGTGGCGCCGCCCGAGCACCTGAACGGCCGGCTCGACCTGGAACCCTGAGCCGGCCTCAGCAAAAAGGGCCGGCCACTTGCGCGGCCGGCCCAAAGCGCTGAAGCGCTCGAGGGGATTCGGTCGTCAGTCCTTGTCGGCCGGCATTGCGCCCGGCATGCCGTGCAGCGGCAGCGCGGTGGCGCCGCCCTGCGCTGCCGCCGGTTGGATGGCGGGCTTCTTGTCGCGCACGAGGTAGCTGTACAGCACCGGCACCACCACCAGCGTCAGCAGCGTCGACGTGATGACGCCGCCGATGATGGCGCGGCCCATGGGCGCTTGGATCTCGCCGCCGTCGTTGAGCGCGATGGCCATGGGCAGCATGCCGAACACCATGGCCGCCGTCGTCATGATGATGGGGCGCATGCGGATCAGCCCCGCCTCGCGCAGCGCCTCGGCCACCGTCGCGCCGGCCTTGCGGGCGTGGTTGGCGAAGTCGACGAGCAGGATGGCGTTCTTGGTCACCAGGCCCATCAGCATGACGAGGCCGATCATCGAGAACACGTTCAGCGTCGAGCGCCACAGCAGCAGGGCCAGCATCACGCCGATCAGCGCCAGCGGCAGGCTGGCCATGATGGCGATGGGCTGCAGGAAGCTGCCGAACTGGCTGGCCAGCACGATGTAGATGAAGATGGCCGCCAGCGCCATGGCCGCCAGCAGGCCGTTGAAGGCCTCGGCCTGCTGCTTGCCGGCGCCGTCCACCTTGAAGCTGGTGCCCGGGGGCAACTGGGTGTTCTTGATGAGCTTCTGCACGTCGGCGTTCACATCACCTGCCGGGCGGCCCTGCACGCCGGCAAACACGGCCTCGCGGCGCTGCAGGTTCTCGCGGCGGATGACCTCCGGGTTGAACACCGGCTCAATGGTGGCCACCTGGTCCAGCGTGATGGGCGCGCCCGTGGCCGAGAAGGCCACCGGCAGCTTGGCCATCTGCTCGATGCGCTCGCGCTGGTCGCGCGGCAGACGCAGCAGCACCTCGACCTGGTTGCCATCGGGCGTCGTCCAGTAGGTGGCGATCTCACCGTTGACGTAGGCACGCAGGGACGAGGCCACCTGCGGCGCCGTCAGGCCCAGCTCGCGGATGGCCGAGTCCTTCAGCCGCACGGCAAAGGCTGGCAGGCCGGGCTTGACGGTTGTATCCACGTCCACGGCGCCCGGGATCTTCTTGATGTTCTCGACGAGGTCCTTGGCGGCCTGCGTCAGCACCTCGGGGTCACTGCCCAGCAGCGTGATCCAGATCGGCCGGTCGAAGCCCACACTGACCTCCACGCCGGGGATCTTGGCGATGTCGGCGCGGATGGCGTCCTCGATATCCTTCTGCGTGCGGCGGCGCTCCTTGCGGTCGGTCAGCGTGATGTTCAGCGAGGCCTGGTTGCGGCCGGTGGCCATGCCCTCGCCGGTGCTGCCCACGACGGTGGAGACGGTCTTGATCTCGGGGTAGGCCTTGAGCAGCTCCTCGATCTGCGCGACCTTGGCACTGCCGCGCTCGATGCTGCTGGCCACCGGCATGCGCAGGTTGACCTGCGTGAAGCCGTTGTCGGTCTGCGGCACGAACTCGCTGCCCACCATGGGCGCCAGCGCGAGGGCGGCGACGAAGCTGGCGAAGGCGCCCCACATCACCAGGCCACGCGGCGTCAGCGTGGCGAAACGCAGCACGCGCCGGGCGCCCTTGTCGCGCTGGCCGTCCGCACCGAACGGATGACCGTAGGCGGGGATGGGCGGCACGAACACGCGGTAGCGTCGGCCGGAGAAGGCCCAGTCGATGGTGCGGGCGTAGCCATCGTGCAGCCGGTCCATCGCCCAGTCGGTCGCGCGGATCAGGTGGCCGATGACGGGCCACTGCTTGATGCGCGTGCTCGGCGGGTCCTGCCAGACGGAGGACAGCATGGGGTCCAGCGTGAAGCTGACGAACAGGCTGACCAGCACCGCCACCGCCACGGTGATGCCGAAGGGGTAGAAGAACTTACCGATGATGCCGCCCATGAAGGCGACCGGCACGAACACGGCGCAGATGGCAAACGTCGTCGCCATGACGGCCAGGCCGATCTCGTTGGTGCCGTCGAAGGACGCGGTGCGGTGGTCCTTGCCCATGCCGACATGGCGCACGATGTTCTCGCGCACGACGATGGCGTCGTCGATCAGCAGGCCGATGCACAGCGACAGCGCCATCATCGTCATGAAGTTCAGCGTGAAGCCGAAGGCATGCACGGCGATGAAGCTGGAGATGACGGCGATGGGCAGCGTCAGGCCCGTGATGATGGTGGAGCGCCAGCTGTGCAGGAACAGGAAGACGATGGCCACCGTCAGCAGCGCGCCTTCGATCAGCGTGTGGCGCAGGCCATCGAGCGAGCCTTTCACGAAGTCGCTGCTGGCGTAGATCAGGCGCAGCTCCACATCCTTGGGCAGCACCTTGCGCAGCTCCTCCATGCTCTCCTTGATGGCGTCGCCGGTCTTGACGATGTTGGCGTCCTGCTGCTTGAAGACGTTGAAGCTCACGGCCGGCTGGCCGTTGATGCGGGCGATGCTGTCCTGCTCGCGCTCGCGCTCAACAAGCGTGCCGAGGTCGTTCAGCGTCAGCGCCAGGTTGCCGCGGCGGGCCACCACCATGTGGCCGAAGGCCTTGGGGTCCTTCACGCGGCCTTCCACGCGCAGGATGGCGTCGCTGGTCTGGTCGGACAGCAGGCCCACCGGCTGGTCGGCATTGGCCTCGGCCAGTGCCTTGGCGATCTCGGCCGGCGTCACGCCATAGGCGCGCAGGCGCATGGGGTCGAGGTCGATGCGCACCTCGCGGGTCGTCATGCCGCCCACGTCCACCTTGGCCACGCCTTCCACGCGGCCCAGGCGCTTGGCCACGATGAGGTCGGCCATCATGGACAGCTCGCGCGAACCGCGCGTCGGGCTCAGCAGCGCCATGACGACGACGGGCTGCGCGTTGTCGTTCTCGAAGCGCTGCACCGTCGGCGGCTTGGCATCCCGCGGGAAGCGCGCCTGCGCGGCGGCCACGCGGTCGCGCAGGTCCTGCATCGCGCGGCCCATGTCGGCGTTCAGCGAGAACTCGACGCTGGCCTGCACACGGCCCTCGAAGCTGCGCGACTGGATGCGCTCCACGCCGGCAATGGTGTTGAGCGCCTCTTCCAGCGGCTTGGCGATCTCGCGCTCCACGGCCTCGGGCGAGGCGCCGGGGTAGCGCACGTCCACCGACGCGCCGGGGAAAGAGATGTCGGGCATCTGCTCGACACCCAGGCGCGAGTAGGCAAACAGGCCCAGCACGCACAGCGCGACCATCACCATGGTCGCGAAGACCGGGTTCTGGATGGAAACACGGGTCATCCACATGGCGCGCCCCTCACTGCTTCACCGGGGCCGAAGCGCCGGCGCTGGCCAGTCGTGCGGCCTTGGCGGCCACCACGCGCGCCGGGTCACCCTCGCGCAGGTTGTCGAAGCGGGCGGCCAGCACCAGGGCCTGCGGCGCCAGGCCGTTCAGGATCTCCACGCGGCCCTCGCGCACATCGCTGCGCCCGGTGGTGACGACGCGGCGAGCCAGCGTGCCGTTCTCGATCATCCAGACCTGCTCCTGGCCCGCGTTGCGGCTGATGGCCGACATCGGCACGGTCAGGCGCTGCGTGTCGTCGGCCAGCACCACCTTGGCCACGGCGTACTGGCCGGCGCGGTAGAGCTCCTTGGGGTTGTCCAGCACCAGCGTCACGCCGATGGACCGCGTGCCCGGCTCGGCGCTGGGCGCGATGCGGGCGATCTTGGCCTCCACCGCCTGCTCCACGCCCTCCACCGTGACCTGCACCGCCATGCCCGGCTGCAGGCGGCTCACCTCGTGCGTGCCCACCAGGCCGGCCAGTTCAAGCTTCGCGAGGTCGACGATGGTCAGGATCTGCTGCTCGGCGGCAAGCTTCTCGCCCGGCAGCGCATGGCGCTTGGCGACAATGCCGTTGATGGGCGCGACCAGCCCGGCCTGGCGCATCGTCACCTGGCTGGTGTCCAGCTGCGCCTTGGCCGCCAGCCAGTTGGCGCGCGCGGACTCATAGGCGGCGCGCGAGTTGTCCAGTGCCGTCTGGGCGATGAAGTTTTTGCTGGCCAGGCCCTCGTTGGCCTTGTGGCTGCGCTCGGCCTGCTCCATCTGCGCCCGCATGGCGTCGACGCTGGCGCCGCGCTCGGCGATGCGATAGCGCAGCTCCTCCAGGTCCACCTGGCCCAGCGCCTGGCCGGCCTTCACGCGGCTGCCCTCGGCCACCGCGAGGTTCAGCAGCGTGCCGTTGGACTTGGCGCGCACGACCACGGTGCCGGGCGCCACCAGCGGGCCGCTGAACTCGATCTGCGCCGGCATCGCCATGACAAGCGGCTTGACGACCTCGCTGGCGACGAACTCGAGCGCCGGCTTGGCCTTTTCGGCCGGCGGCTGCTGCGGGCTCTCGCCCTTGCTCGCCATGACACCCACGCCCGCACCGCCGACCAGCACCACCGCGGCAATGCCACCCCACTTGAACGACTTGCGCATGACTCCCCCGAATTGCTCTCTGAAACAGACCTTTGCAGTCTAGAAACGGAGCTTTCTCGGCGCAGCGCCGGAGTGACGAAACGCGGATTGCAGGGGCTGAGCTGCACAAGGCCGATGCTGGGCCGGCCGCAGGGGTAGTCCGCGCCAGGCGCCGCGCCGCGCGGCAGGCGGCGGTCCACGCCCGCCGCTGGCGCTACCGATCAGCGCTGGCCAGCGATGGGTGGCACGGGCAGCGCCACATCCCCGCACTGCGCGCGGTGGCGCAGCGCATGGTCCATCAGCACGAGGGCCAGCATGGCCTCAGCGATGGGCGTGGCGCGGATGCCCACACAGGGGTCGTGGCGGCCGAAGGTCTCGACCGTGACCGGGTTGCCGGCGCGGTCGATGCTCGCCTTGGGGCTGCGGATGGAGCTGGTGGGCTTGATGGCGATCTCGGCCACGATGTCCTGGCCGGTGGAGATGCCGCCCAGCACGCCGCCGGCGTTGTTGCTGGCAAAGCCGTCGCGGCTCAGCTCGTCGCCATGCTCGGTGCCCTTCTGGGCGACCGACGCAAAGCCCGCGCCGATCTCCACGCCCTTGACGGCATTGATGCCCATCAGCGCGTAGGCGATGTCGGCATCCAGCTTGTCAAACAGCGGCGCGCCCAGGCCCACGGGCACGTTCGTCGCCTCCACGCGGATGCGCGCGCCGACCGAGTCACCGGCGCGGCGCAGGTCGTCCATGTAGGCCTCCAGCGCGGCGATCTGGCCGGCGTTGGCGGCGAAGAAGGGGTTGTCGCCCACGTGTTGCCAGCCTTCGAAGGCGATCGGCACTTCGCCCAGCTGCGTCATGCAGCCGCGGAACTCGGTGCCGAACTTCTCGCGCAGCCACTTGCGGGCCACGGCGCCGGCACCCACCATGGGCGCCGTCAGCCGCGCCGACGAGCGGCCGCCACCGCGCGGGTCGCGCACGCCGTACTTGCGCCAGTAGGTGTAGTCGGCATGGCCGGGGCGGAAGGTGTCGAGGATGTTGCCGTAGTCCTTGCTGCGCTGGTCGGTGTTCTCGATCAGCAGGCAGATGGGCGTGCCAGTGGTCACGCCCTCGTAGACGCCGGACAGGATCTTCACCGCATCGGGTTCGTTCCGCTGCGTGACATGCCGGCTGGTGCCGGGGCGGCGGCGATCCAGCTCGGGCTGGATGTCGGCCTCGCTGAGGCTCATCCCCGGCGGGCAGCCGTCGATGACGCAGCCGATGGCCGGCCCGTGGCTTTCGCCGAAGTTGGTGACGCGGAAGAGTTCGCCGAAGGTGCTGCCTGACATATCCGGCAATTTTAGGACGCGCCCCAAAGCGAAAGCGGCCCCGCAAGGCCGCCTTCTCGGGATGCGAACAGCCGCTCAGGCCTTGGGTTCAGCCTCTGCGTTGCCCTCCTCCACCGGCCAGTCACGGATGTAGGCCTTGAGCATGCGGTTCTCGAAGTCCTGGCTGTCCACCACCGCCTTGGCCACGTCGTAGAACGAAATGACGCCCATCAGCGTGCGGCCGTTCAGCACCGGCATGTAGCGCGCATGGCGGCCCAGCATCATGCGGCGCACCTCGTCGATCTCGGTCTCGGGCGTGCAGGTCAGCGGCGCGTCGTCCATGACCGTGCGTACGATGGTGGCGCCGACCTCACCGCCGTTCTTCACGACGGCCTGGATGGCCTCGCGGAAGGTCAGCATACCCACCAAGTCGCCATGCTCCATGACGACCAGGGAGCCGATGTCCCGTTCCGCCATGACGGCCAGCGATGCCTTCAGAGGCTCGTCGGGCGAGACAGTGAACAGGGTGCCGCCTTTGACACGCAGGATATCGACGACTTTCATGGGGAGGCCTCCGGGGAAATCTGCGGGCAACATAGCACACAAACCGCCGCTGGCGACCCCATGGAATACAGCATGTGGCCCGGATCGCGGCCACGTTGGAATGTGGCCTCATGAGCGCCGACCGCTTTCAACGCTTTGCCGATTTCTACCCGTTCTACCTTCGCGAGCACAGTGACCGGCGCAACCGCCGGCTGCATTTCGCGGGCTCCACGCTGGTGTTGGGCTGCATGTTGCAACTGGGCTGGACGCGCGACCCCCAATGGTTGCTGTGGGGCCTGCTATGCGGCTACGGCTTTGCGTGGGTGGGGCACTTCTTTTTCGAGAAGAACCGCCCGGCCACCTTCCAGTACCCGCTCTACAGCCTGATGGGTGACTGGGTGATGTATGCCGACATCTGGCGCGGGCGCGTCAAGCTGTGAGCCGGCGGCGCGCCTCAGCGCCGCCACGCCACACCCAGGTTGACCTGATGGCTGCCGGGTTGCTGGACCCAGGGGCTGTCCGCCGCAGGCCCGAGCAACCGGCGCACGCCCACGCTGCCGAACACCAGCCAATGCGGCCCGAGCGCACGCTTCACGCCCACCGACAGTGACGCATCGCGCACCCCCATGCCGGGCACGTAAGCAGGCAATCCACTGCGCTCAACGGCCGACACGGGCACACCGAAATGGCTGCGCATGTTCAGCGCACTGGCGGCTGTCACCGCCAGGCTGGCGCTCCACTCCGCGTCCGCGCTGCGGTGGAAACGCCAGCCGAGGTCTGCACCGGCCAGCCAGCCGCCGCCGCGCCCCAGCGCGTCTTGGGACCACCAACCATCCAGCTGCCAATCCTTGGTCAGGCTGTAGTTGGCGTAGATCCGCACCCGCAGCGTGCGCTTGACGTCGGGCAGACCGCGCGTGGCGTCGGCGTCTGCGCTGTCCCGGCCGTTGTCCAAGCGCAGCGCTGCGCCCACTTGCCAATCCTCGCCGGCCAGCAGTTCGGTGCTTGCCCCGGCGCCGGCAACCTGGCGCCCGAAGCCCAACAGACTGCTGCCGCCGGCGCTCGCAATGCGCACGCGACCCAGCCTGAACGCCAGCACCGGCCGCAACTTGAGCTCACGCCGAGTAGCACCGTCATATTCGGGTGCCGCGGACGCGGCCAGGCCCAACACATAACGCGGTGATTCCTCGCTGTCGGCCGCCTGCGCCCAACAGGGCAGCGCCGCGATGGGGCCGAGAACCAGAAGGACGGTCAGCAGGCCTTGCATGGCGCAAGACTAACAGCGCCATGCGAGCCGAGGCCTCAGTCGCCCTGAAGTTCGCGTGTCAGATTCGACAGCATGTCGTCCACCATCGCATCCAGGTCGTACTGCAGGGCCCAGCCCCAATCGGCCTGCGCTGCGCTGTCGTCGATGCGCTGCGGCCAGCTGGCCGCGATGGCCTGGCGGAAGTCGGGCACGCAGTCCATCGTGAATGCGGGGATGCGACGGCGGATGCTGGCAGCGATCTGCTCGGGCGTGAAGCTCACGCCGGCCAGGTTGTAGCTGCCGCGCTGCTTCACCGCCTCGGCCGGCGCGTTCATCAGCTCCAGCGTGGCACGCAGCGCGTCGGCCATGTACATCATGGGCAGCGCCTGGTCCTGCTGAAGGAAGCAGGTGTAGCGGCCTTGCTGGATGGCGGCATGGAAGATCTCCACGGCGTAGTCCGTCGTGCCGCCGCCGGGCGGCGTTTTCCAGCTGATGAGGCCGGGGTAGCGCAGGCTGCGCACGTCCACACCGTGCTTGGCGTGGTACCAGGCGCACCAGCGCTCGCCCGCCAGCTTGGAGATGCCGTAGACGGTCGTCGGGTCCATCACCGTGGTCTGCGGCGTGTCCACGGCCGGCGTGTTGGGGCCGAAGGCCGCGATGGAGCTGGGCCAGAAGATCTTGTCCAGCTTCTCGTGCCGGGCCAGCTCCAGCACGTTGAGCAGGCCCTTCATGTTCAGGTCCCAAGCCCACATCGGGTGCTTCTCGCCGTTGGCCGACAGCGCGGCCGCGAGGTGGTAGATCTGCGTGATCTTGTGCCGCTTGACGATGGTGGTCAGCGCGCCGGCGTCGGTCACGTCCAGCGTTTCGTGTGCCAGCGTGGGCACGCGGCCCTTGGGGGCGAGGTCACTGGTGATGACCGCGTCGTTGCCGTGCAGCTTGGCCAGCTCCACCGCCAGCTCGGTACCGATCTGCCCGTTGGCGCCGATGATCAGGATGCGGGTGGGGCGGCTCATTGCACGATCCCCAGTTCGCGGCCGGCTTGGGCGAAGGCTGCGACCGCCTTCTCCAGGTGCTCACGCTCGTGCACCGCCGAGATCTGCACACGGATGCGCGCCTGGCCCTTGGGCACCACCGGGAAGAAGAAGCCCACGGCGTAGATGCCCAGCTCCAGGATGCGCTGGCTCAGCTTCTGCGCCTTGACCGCGTCGTACACCATGATCGGCACGATCGGGTGGGTGCCCGGCTTGATCTCGAAACCCGCTGCCTGGATGGCCTCACGGAAGTAGGCGGTGTTGGCCTCCAGCTTGTCGCGCAGCGCAGTGGAGCCTTCCAGCAGGTCCAGCACGGCCAGCGATGCGCCCGCAATGCTGGGTGCCAGCGTGTTGCTGAAGAGGTAGGGGCGCGAGCGCTGGCGCAGCAGCTCCACCACCTCCTTGCGCGCCGCGGTGAAACCGCCGGACGCGCCGCCCAGGGCCTTGCCGAAGGTGCCGGTGATGATGTCGATCTTGCCGAACACGCCGCAGTGCTCGGGCGTGCCGCGGCCGGTCTTGCCCATGAAGCCGCTCGCGTGGCATTCGTCCACACCCAGCAACGCGCCGTACTGGTCGCACAGCGCCCGGATCTTGTCGAGCTGGGCGATGGTGCCGTCCATGCTGAACACGCCGTCGGTGAACACCAGCGTGAAGCGGGCGCCCTTGGCTTGGGCCTCCTTGAGGCAGCGCTCCAGATCAGCCAGGTTGTTGTGCTCGTAGCGGTAGCGCTGCGCCTTGCACAGGCGGATGCCGTCGATGATGGACGCATGGTTCAGCGCGTCGCTGATGATGGCGTCTTGCTCGCCCAGAAGCGGCTCGAAGAGGCCGCCGTTGGCGTCGAACGCGGCGGCGTACAGGATGGCGTCTTCACAGCCCACGAAGCGGGCGATGCGCTGCTCCAGTGTCTTGTGCAGGTCCTGCGTGCCGCAGATGAAGCGCACCGACGACAGGCCGAAGCCGTGCGTGCGCAGCGCCTCGTGCGCGGCCTCGATGACGGCCGGGTGCGACGACAGGCCCAGGTAGTTGTTGGCGCACAGGTTGATGACCTCGCGGCCATCGCTCGTGTGCACCACGGCGCCCTGCGGCGTGGTGATGATGCGCTCGGCCTTGTAGAGGCCGGCGGCGCGGATGCCGTCCAGCTCGGACTGCAGGTGTTGATAGAAGGCTTGGCTCATGGCGCCGCTCCTGGTGCACAATTCGGTAAATTGAACGCGTTCGATATATCGAACTTGCGTGCAGTATCTGAAAAACATCTACCGCCGTCAAGCATGAGCATGGATACCGAACCGCCCCGCGTCGGCGCGGCCCTGCAGGCCCTGCGCACCAGTCGCAGCCTGTCGCTGGACGACCTCTCCAAGCGCGCCGGGGTCAGCAAGTCCATGTTGTCGCAGATCGAGCGCAACCAGGCCAACCCCACGGTGGCCGTGGTCTGGCGGCTGGCCAATGCGCTGGGTGTGGACATGGGCGAGCTGCTGGGCGGCGAACGCACCGCCACGCCCGCCATCGAGACCGTGCCGGCGCACGCCACGCCCGGCCTCACCAGCCCCGACGGCCTGTGCAAGCTGCGCATCCTCGGCCCCATTGAGCTGGCCGGCCAGTTCGAGTGGTACGAGCTCAGCGTGCAGCCCGGGGGCGTGCTGGACAGCCAGGCGCACGAGCCCGGCTCGCGCGAACACCTGTCCGTGCTGACCGGCAGCCTGGAAGTCAGCGCCCAGGGCGTGACGAGCAAGCTCAAGGCCGGCGAGACCGCGCGCTATGCCGTAGACGGCCCACATGCGATCCGCAACGTCGCCAAGTCGGCGGCCACCGCGCTGCTGGTGGTGCTGCACCCCTGAACGGGGCGCTCAGTCCTTGCCGGTGTAGCCGGCCGCCGCCATGCCGGCGGCGGCCGCCGCCTGCGCCCGCTGCAGCGCATCGCGCACGGGCACCTGGCCGCCCAGCACGCGCGACACCTCCACGGCTACCTGGCCGCCAATGGACGCGAACTCCGGGATGCCGACGTACTGGATGCCGACGTAATGCCGGTTCAGCGTCAGCGCGTCGTCTTCGGCATTGGCCAGCGCGGCCTGAACGGTGGCGTGGAACGGCGCTGCGGCGCGGTAATCGCGGCTGGCATAGGTGGAGCGGCGCGTGCCGGGCGGCACCGCCACCCAGCCATGGCGCTTGGCCACCGACTGGATGTAACCCCGAGACGTTGCCCACGCGATGAAGGCCTGCGCCTCGGCGGCGCGCGGCGACGAGTGCGGCACAGCGAGCGACCAGCTCCACAGCCACGCACTGCCTCGCGCCGTGACGGCCCGTGGCGCGGCCACCACGCCCACCTTGTCGGCCACGCGGGAGCGGCGCGCGTCGTACAGCGCCCCGGCAGCCACCGTCGCGTCCACCCAGATCGCGCAGCGGCCGGCGGAGAACAGCCGCAGGTTCTCGTTGTAGCCATTGCGATCGGCGTCCGGCGGCCCCCAGCGGCGCAGCAGCGTGGCGTACATGGACACAGCTGACTGCCAGGCCGGCGAGGTGATTTCGGGGCGCCAGGACTCGTCAAACCAGCGGCCGCCATAGGCGTTCACCATGGTGCTGACCAGCGTCATGTTCTCGCCCCAGCCGGGCCGCCCGCGCAGGCAGACGCCATACACACCCTGCGACGGCTGGTGCAGGCGCTCGGCGGCGTGAGCGATGTCGTCCCAGCTCGGCTGCGGGGGCATGCGCAGACCGGCGGCGTCCAGCAGGTCGCGGCGGTAGTAGGTGATGGAGCTTTCGGCGTAGAACGGCAGCGCGAACAGCCGGCCTTCGTGCGACAGGCTGGCCCGCACGCTGGGAAAGATGTCGGCCACGTCGTAGGCAGGCGCCGGTGTCGGCGGCGGCACCAGCCAGCCGCGGCGGGCCCACAGCGGCACCTCGTAGGAGCCCAGCGTGACGACGTCGAACTGTCCGTCGTGGATGGCCAGATCACTCAGCAGCCGCGTGCGCAGCGTGCCCTCGTCCATCACCCGCCAGTGGAGCTTGACGCGCGGGTGGCGGGCCTCGTACTCCCGCGCCAGCTCCCGCATCAGCAGCATGTCGGCGTTGTTGACGGTGCCAATGGTCAAGCGAACTTCGCCGTTGCCCGTGGCCGACGGTGCGGCGGGCTGCAGGCCGTGACGGGCCAGGATGCGCTCCAGACCGCCATCGCTGGCCAGCCGGCGCAACCCGGCATCAAACACGGCCAGCCGCCGCCTGCCCTCAGACGACTTGACGTTGAACGCCACATGGAAGGGACGCGACTGCGCCAGCCCCGGCACGAAGGCCAGCTTGCCGATGAGCTGGGGGCGTCGGCCGGTGATGAGGTCCGCCGCGGTAAAGCGATCGATCAGCAGCAAGCGCACGCGGTCGCGGTCGAGCTTGTCGATGTTCTGCAGATCGTCGCTGGCCAGCTCAACGCCAGACATCGCCGGGTCGGGCTCGCCACGGCGCACCACGCCCAGCGTCAACCCACGCTGGCTGAGGCCAGCCGCCACGGCCTGCAGCCCGGCGTCGAGATCAACGTCAGCCGGTAGCGCCGTGGACTTCTTCTTCAGCAAGCCCAGCGTATCGCCAGGAAACGCGCTCGACACCTGCAGCGTCTCCGGCAACTCAGCATCGCCGGTGGCCACCGGCAGCACGCCATGCACCTCGCCGCGCGCCGCCAGCAACAGGGCGCGGGCGGGTGGCACGAAGCGGAACTGCACCGTCCACCCCTGGGTGCGCAGCGCCTCGGTCACGAGTTCGGCGACATAGCCCTTGCCAGGCAGCGACTCGCCCACATAGGGCACGCGCTCGCTGGCGGCCAGCACGATCTGCCGCGCAGCGGCATCCTGCCCGCGCGCCGCCGACGCGGCCACCACCATGCCGGCCAGCGCCAGCAGCCGGACGGCAGCTCGCCATGCAGGCGCCGCACGCGGCGAGCTCGTCTCGGGGGCGGTCCGGCGTGCGGCGCTCATGCGTTCAGCGGGTGGGGCTGGCGGGCTCAAGCAGCCGGTCCAGCGTCAGCCCGGCCCACTGGCCCTGGGCCCACAGGTTGGCGAGCAGGCCCTGGCGGTCGGCCAGGAAGCCGGTCAGCAGCGGCTCGGCCGGCGCCCGCTCGGGCGCGCACAGCAGCACCAGGCGCTGGGCGCCCTCCTCTTCCAGTCGGCCTATCCAACCCATGCTGAGCAGCTTGTCGACGACGGGGCTGAGCTGCAGCGGGTCCACGCGCAGCGCGCGGGCCAGGCCCAGGTCGGACAGGCCCTGGCGGCCCGCATCGCGCACGCGCCACAGCTCGCGCAGCACCTCCAGCGCCATGGCCAGCGGCTGGCCCGGCGTGTCGGGCCGCAGGTGCAGGCGGCCGGTCAGGCTGGGCGTGTTGGCGGCGAGGATGGCGCCCAGCAGCACGATGACCCAGCCAAGGTAGACCCAGATGAGGAACACTGGCACGGTGGCGAAGGCGCCGTACAGCGTCGAGTAGGTCGGCACCTTCTTCACGTACCAGGCCAACAGCGACTTGGCGATGGCGAAGCCGATGGACACGAAGGCCCCGCCCAGCAGTGCGTGGCGCCAGCGCACATGGGTGTTGGGCACGTAATGGAACAGGCCGGCAATGGCCAGGCCCAGCAGCACGATGTCCGCGCCACCCAGCAGCGTGGTGAGGCTGGCCGGCGTCTTGTTGATGAAGCCCTGACCGACGTCGAGCGCGTAGCTGGTCAGCGCCAGGCTGCCGCCCAGCAGCAGCGGGCCCAGCGTCAGCGCGGCCCAGTACACCAGCACCCGCTGCGCCATGGGGCGCGGGCGGCGCACGCGCCAGATGGCATTGAGCGTGCGGTCGATGGTGAGCATCAGTGCCAGCGCCGTCACGCCCAGCACGATCAGGCCTGCGGCACCCAGCTTGCTGGCCTTGGCGGCGAACTGCGTCAGCGAGGCCAGCACCGGCTTGGCGATGTTGGGTGGGATCAGGCTCTTCAGGAAGTACTGCTCCAGCGCCGATTGCAGGCTGGCAAACATCGGGAAGGCCGTGAACACCGCCAGCATCACCGTCAGCAGCGGCACCAGCGAGATCAGCGTCGTGAACGTCAGGCTGCCGGCGGTCAGGCCCAGCCGCTCCTCGCGAAAGCGCTGGCGGAAGGTGTGCAGCGTCTGCAGCCAGGGCCAGGCCAGCAACTGGTCGATGAAGTTCTGCGCAAACGCGATGGGGTTGCGGGACAGTGGTGCGTCGGGGTTGTCGGCCAGGTTCGGCGGCACGGGAGCGGGGGACATGGCTTCTATGATGCCGCAGCTATGCCCATGCCTCCTGAAAGAACCCTGCCCACGCCGGCCGAACAGTTGTCGCGCAACCTCGCGCTGGCCTCGGTATCGGCCCTGATCCTGCTGTGCCTGGCCTGGGAGCTGTGGCTGGCGCCCACCGGCAGCGGCACGCTGGCGCTCAAGGTGCTGCCGCTGCTGCCCGCGCCGCTGGGCCTGTGGCGCTACCGGATGTACACCTACCGCTGGGTGGCGCTGGCGATCTGGCTCTACGTGCTGGAAGGCCTGGTGCGCGCCACCAGCGAGGGCGGCCTGGGCCAGTGGCTGGCGATCGGCGAGGTGGCGCTGAGCGTCATCGCGTTCACGGCCTGCACCGCGCAGATCCGCCAGCGGCTGGCCGCCGCCAAGCAGGCATGAGCGCGCTGCTGGACGGTCTGCGGGCCGCCCTTGGCGACGCCGGCCTGCTGGTGGGTGGCGACCTGTCAGCCTATGAACAGGACTGGCGCAAGCGTTACGCCGGCCGTGCCTTGGCCGTGGCGCGCCCGGCCAGCACCGATGAGGTGGCCGCCGTGCTGCGGCTGTGCCACGCGCACCGCGTGGCGGTCGTCCCGCAGGGGGGCAACACCGGCCTGGTGGGCGGCTCCACGCCGGACGACAGCGGTCGCCAGCTGGTGCTGAGCCTGTCGCGCATGAAGCGCGTGCGCGGCGTCGATGTGGCCAATGCCAGCCTGACGGCCGAGGCCGGCTGCGTGTTGGCCGAGGTGCAGGCGGCCGCCGCGGGCGCGGGGCTGCTGTTCCCGCTGAGCCTCGCGGCCGAGGGCTCGTGCACGCTGGGCGGCAACCTGGCCAGCAATGCCGGCGGCACGCAGGTGCTGCGTTATGGCAATGCCCGCGACTTGTGCCTGGGGCTGGAAGTCGTCACCGCGAGCGGCGACATCTGGCACGGCCTCTCCGGCCTGCGCAAGGACAACACCGGCTACGACCTGCGCGACCTGTTCATCGGCAGCGAGGGCACGCTGGGCGTCATCACGGCCGCGACGATGAAGCTTTACCCGCAGCCTCGCGAGCGGCTCACGGCGCTGGCCGCCTGCGCGTCCATGGACGATGCCGTGGCCCTGCTGGGCCTGGCGCGCGAGCGCGCGGGCGATGCGCTGACGGGCTTCGAGGTCATGAGCGCAGCCGCGCTGGCGCTGGTGGCGCGCGAGTTACCGCAGCTGGCCCAGCCGCTGGGCGCGGCGCCGTGGACGGTGCTGCTGGAGCTGTCGGATGCCGAGAGCGCCGAGCACGCGCGCGGCGTGTTCGAGGGCCTGCTGGAAGCCGCCTTCGAGCGCGGCGCCGTGCAGGACGCGGCCATCGCCCAGAACCTGCAGCAGGCTCGAGGCCTCTGGCACCTGCGCGAGTCCATCCCGCTGGCCCAGGCGCAGGCCGGGCTCAACATCAAGCACGACATCGCGCTGCCGGTGTCGGCGATTCCCGGCTTCGTCACTGAGATGGACGCGGCGCTGACGGCCTATCTGCCGGGCATCGAAGTGATCAACTTCGGCCACCTGGGCGACGGCAACCTGCACTACAACGTGCAGGCACCGGCCGGCGTGGCGGCGTCCGCCTTCTTGGCGGCGCACGAGGCGCCGATCAACGCGATGGTCTACGACGCCGTGCAACGGCGCGGCGGCTCCATCTCCGCAGAGCACGGCATTGGCCGGCTCAAGCGGGAGGAACTGGGCCAGCGCAAAGACCCGACGGCCCTGGCGCTGATGCGGGCGATCAAGCGGGCACTGGACCCGCTGGACCTGCTCAACCCAGGGCGGGTGCTGTAGCGCGACGGCCCGTCACAACGCGCCCCAGCTTGACCAGCATGCGCCACACAAAGCGCACCAGCAGCAGCGTCAGCACCGCCTCAATCAGCGTCATGACGAAGGCGCCGACAACCGTGAAGCGCGGCGCGCGGCGGTGGAACTTGGCAATGGCCCGGTCACGCGCGATCTCGATGCTGTCGTAGAAGCTGGGCACCACGAGCAGCGTCAGGATGGTGGACGTGATGGTGCCGCCGATGATGGCGACAGCCATCGGGCGGTAGAACTCGCCGCCCTCCCCGATGCCGATGGCCACCGGCAGCATGCCGGCGATCAGCGCGAGCGTGGTCATCAGGATGGGCCGGAAGCGCTTGCGGCCGGCGTGCATCAGCGCCTCTTCGCGGTCGACACCGGCGGCCTCTTCCTGGCGGGTGGCGTCCAGCAGCAGGATGGCGTTCTTGGCCACCAGGCCCATCAGCATGATGACGCCGATCAGGCTCATCAGATTGAGCGTGCCGCCGGTCATCAGCAGGGCCAACACGACGCCGATCAGGCTCAGCGGCAGCGACATCATCACGCCCAGCGGCGCGGTGAAGCTGTTGAACTGGATGACGAGCACGAAGTACATCAGCGCGATGCCGGACAGCAGCGCCGTGATCATGGCCGTGAAGACCACCTGCTGATCACGCGCTGCGCCCGCCAGCTCAATACCGAAACCGGGCGGGAAGTCGATCTTCTCGGCCAGCTTCTTGGCCTCGGCCGTGATCTCGCCGGGCGAGCGGCCCTGCGCATTGGCGCTGACGGTGATGGTGCGCTTGCCGTCGCCATGCTGGATCTGGCTGGGGCCCTTGCCCATGGTGACCGTGGCAATCTGGTCCAGCGGCACCATGCGGCTGGTGCCGCTCACCGCGATGGGCAGGCGCTCGATGTTGGCCGCATCCACACGATCGCTCGGATGCAGGCGGATGGACACGTCGCGGGCCTCGCCGGTCGGGTCGATCCAGTCGCCGGCTTCCACGCCCGCAAAGGCCACGCGCAGCGCCTGGGCAGCATCATTGACGGAGATGCCCATCTGGTTGGCCAGGCCGCGGTCCAGCTCGATCTGCAGCTCGTTCTGCGGGTCCTGCTCGGAGTAGCCGATGTCGACCGCGCCCTTGATGCCCTGCATGGTCTTCTGGAAGTCCTGCGTGATCTGCTGCAGCTTGCGCGAGTCGGTACCGTAGAAGCGGATCTGCACCGGCTTCTGCGCGCCGTTGTTGAGGTCGTCGAGCACGACGTACTCGGCACCCACCAGGCGCGAGACCTTGGCGCGCAGCTCCGTGGCGACCTCGGCGGCCGAGCGCTGGCGCTCCGTGCTCTTGCCGATGTCGACATAGATGCGGCCGCCGCTGGCATTGGGATAGGCCGTGGTGGCCTTGGTTTCCTTCAGGGTCGAGGCCAGCGCGGCAGCAGCATCGAGCTTGAGCTTGGCGTAGTCCAGGCTGCTGGACGCGGGGGCGCGCACCTCGATGGCCAGGAAACCGGCATCGGCCTGGGGCAGGAAGCTGGATCCGCCGAACTTGGCCTGCAGCGCGATGGCACCGACGAAACTCGCGACCGCGAAGACGGCCATCCAGCGCCGGTGGTGCAGCGCCCATGCGATGACGTGCCCGTAGCGGTCGGCCACGCCGTCGAACCAGTGGTTGAAATGCTGGAACCACTTCTCGATGCCGCGCTTGGGCTGCTCGTGGTAGCCCGGAGGGTCACCCCAGTAGGCCGACAGCATGGGGTCCAGCGTGAAGCTGATCAGCAGCGACACGATGACGGACGCCACGACCGTCAGCGCGAAGGGCTTGAACCACTGGCCCGGGCCGTTGCCCATGAAGGCCACCGGCACGAAGACGGCCACGATGGCAAAGGTGGTGGCGGCCACGGCCAGACCGATCTCGGCTGTGCCCTCGCGCGCCGCCGTCACGCGGTCGCTGCCGCGCTCCATGTGGCGCACGATGTTCTCGCGCACGACGATGGCGTCGTCGATGAGCACGCCGATGGCCAGCGACAGGCCCAGCAGGCTCATGAAGTTCAACGAGAAGCCCATCAGCCACACGGCAATGAAGGCCGCCAGCACCGACGTGGGCAGAGACAGCGCCGTGATCAGCGTGGAGCGCCAGCTGTTCAGGAAGGCGTAGACGACGAAGATGGTCAGCCCGGCGCCGAACACCAGCGCATGCGTCACGTTGTAGAGGCTGTTCTCGGCGTCCTTGCCGCCGTCCTGCGTGATCTCGAGCGTGGTGCCGGCGGGCAGTTCCTTCTTGACCTCCTCCACCACCTTGCGCGTGTCGTTGGCGACGCTGACCGTGGACGCGTCGCGCGAGCGTGTGATGGAAATGCCGACGTTGGGCTGGCCGTTGCGCAGGCTGTAGCCCGTCATCTCGGCAAAGCCGTCACGCACCTCCGCCACCTGGCCCAGCCGGATGACCGTGCCCACGCCATTGACGGTCGTGCGCTTGACGATCATCTGCTCGAACTCGGCCGGGCTCTCCAGCCGGCCGAGCAGGCGGATGCTCTGGTCTTCCAGCGTGCCCCGCACCTTGCCGACGGGCGCCGTCGTGTTCTGCGCGCGCACGGCGTTCAGCACCTCGGTGACCGACACGCCGAACTCGCGCAGCTTCTCCGCCCGCAGCAGGATGGACAACTCGCGCTTCAGTGCGCCGTTGACGCCCACGGTGGACACGCCCGAGATGCCGCGAAAGCGCTCGGCCAGCTTGTCCTCGGCCAGACGGCTGAGCTGGGCGTGGGTCAGCGTGGTGCTGGTCAGCGACAGCTGAAGGATGGGCTGGGCGCCGGGGTCGGCCCGCGAGATGATGGGCTCGCGGATCTCGGTCGGCAGCTTGTAGCGCACCGACGCGATCGCGTTGCGCACCTCGTCGGCGGCCTCGATCATGTTCTTCGAGAAGTCGAACACCAGCACGAGCGTGGCACTGCCCTCGCGCGACGTGGAGTTGGAGCGGTCCACCCCCGAGATGCTCTGCAGCGCTTTCTCGATGCGGTTGACGACCTCGCGCTCCACCGTCTCAGGCGATGCGCCGGGATACGGGATGTTGATGACGAGCACCGGCGGCTCGACCTCGGGAAGCTGGTTGACCTTGAGCTTGGACAGCGCCAACAGGCCCACCAGCATCAGCCCGATGACCAGAACGACGGTCGCAACGGGCCTGCTGATGCTGAAATTGGAGAGGAACATGGGCTGAGCCTCCGCTTACTTGCTGGCAGCGGCCGCCGGAACCGCCGACGCCGCACCGGCGCCAGCCGCCACGCGCTGCACGGGCGCGCCGTCCACCAGCGCGCCGGTGGGCGAGCGCAGCACCACATCGCCCAGCGCAAGGCCCGACAGGATCACCAGTTCGCCGCGGCGGTCGTCGCGATCGCCCAGCGTCACGGCCACTTTCTTCAACTGGTTGCCGACAACCTGCCAGACAAAGGCGTTGTCCCCCTGGCGCTGCACCGAGCCTTCGGCAAGCACCAGCGCCTTGCGGTCCGCGCTCTCGACGCGACCTTCGGCGTACAGACCCGCAACCTGCGGCGCCTTGCTCTTGTCGCTGAACTCGGCGGCCAGTTCGACCTGGCGCGTGGTGGCGTTGGCGGCGGCGTCGATGCGGGCCAGCTTGCCCTGGAACTGCGTGTCGCCAAAGCCGTTGATGCGGAAAGACACGGCCTGGCCGAGTTTGAGCTCGCCAAGCCGATCGGCCGAGACCTGGCCTTCGAAACGCATGGAGTTGGGGTCGATGACCTTCACCAGTTCGCGCCCGACCTGCACCGTGTCGCCCACGGAGATCTTGCGCTCGCTGACGATGCCGTCGAACGGCGCCCGCACCTCGGTGCGCGAGACCTGCTGGCGGGCCGTGACGGCGCGCGCCTTGGCGGCGGCCAGCTCGCTCTGCGCGGCATTGCGGCGCACTTCGGCATCTTCCAGGCCTTGCATGGAGATCATGCCCTGCTGGTTCAGCGTGCGCTGGCGGGCCAGCACGCGCTCGGTCTGCTCGAAGCTCTGCTGGGCGGCTCGCAGCGCCTCTTCGGCCGAGGTCAGCGCATCGCGGATGGAGGTGGGATCGAGCCGGATGATGAGGTCGCCGGTGCGCACACGCTCGCCGTTGTCCTTGGCGACCTGCAGCACCACGGCCGCGACTTCGGCGCGCAGGTCGGCACGGCGGGCCGGCTGGATGGCGCCGGTGATGACGGGCGCCCCGATCAGGCCGCTCTGCCCCACCTGGCGCAGATCCTCGGGCGCCAGCAGCAGCGGCGCTGTTGGCTTGGCCACGGCCTTGGCTTCTTCGGGCTTGCCGCCCTTGCCGCAAGCGGTCAGCAACAGGGCCAGGGTCAAGGCAGTCAGGATCGGCGTGGCACGCGGCATGGAGAGACCTTCTGTGAGGACTGTGGGCAAATTTCTCGAACGCGCGAGCTTAACCACTTGACCTGGCCTCGCCAGAGGTCATGCACCCGGTTGAAACCACGATGACACGCAGCGCACCGCGCCGCGTGCAGCCATCAGGCGGACTGCCAGTCCAACGCCCAGGCGCCCTGCTGCCAGCGCTGCAGCCACAGCAGGCCGATCAGCGTCTTGGCATCTGTCAGCTCGCCACGCGCCGCCAGTTGGTCGAGCTCGTCGGGGCTGTGGGTCACGAGGTCGAGGAACTCGCCCTCGTCCAGTTGCCGCTCACCGCGGCGCAACCCGCGTGCGAAGTAGATGTGGATGCCTTCGTCGGAGTAGGCGATGGCGTTGTGCAGCACACCTGCATATGCCCACTCGGCGGCGCTGTAGCCCGTTTCCTCCAGCAGCTCGCGCTGGCCGCAGCGCAGCGGCGGCTCGCCGGCATCGAGCTTGCCGGCGGGGAACTCCAGCATCACGCGGCCCATCGGATAGCGGTACTGCCGCTCCATGAGCAGACGGCCGTCGTCCAGCAATGGGACGACCATCACCGCACCAGGATGGCGGATGTACTCGCGGTGCGCGGTCTTGCCGTCCGGCAGCGCGACGCGGTCGCGCCGCACATCAAGGAAATGGCCCTGGTAGACCTGGGCGCTGTCGAGCTGGCGCTCGACGAGATGCTGCTCAAGCTCGTCCACGGCGCAGGTATCTCCAGACGAAACCGGGGAAGCCCAGGGTGATGAACAGACAAGCGGCCGCCGCATAGAACTCCCAGCCCTGCGCGTGCCGCTGACCGATGCGGGACTCCAGCAGTGCACCGACGGCAAATGTCAGCACCGCCATCAGCGCCAGCTCCAGCAGGCGCCAGCCTGCGCCCTTGGGCGCACGGCGCGGGCCCACCAGCAGCAGGCGCTCGCTCAGGTATGGCAGGTTGGCCGCCAGCACGCCGACAGCAAGCACCAGCCAGACGGCGACGGTCTGGTCCACGTGCGATCGACCGTCAGGTCGCCAGGGCCTGGCGGATGGCGACCTTGCACAGTTCCAGCAGGCCGCCCGGCATCAGGCCGAACACCAGCACCGCGGCGCCGTTGAGCGTCATGACGAAGCGCACGTCAGCAGGCGCTGCGAGCGGCGTCGTGTCGGCGGGCGCGTCGAAGAACATGACCTTGACGATGCGCAGGTAGTAGAAGGCGCCGACCAGCGACACGACGACCGCGAAGATCGCCAGGCCCAGGTAGAACGGATGACCGTTCACCACCAGCGCCTGCAGCACAGCCAACTTGGCGTAGAAGCCGACCATGGGCGGAATGCCCGCCAGCGAGAACATGAACAGGGTCATGACCAGCGCAAACCAGGGGCTGCGCTTGGCAAGGCCAGCCAGGTCCTTGATCTCTTCGGCCTCATGCCCCGCACGCGACAGCAGGATGACCATGCCGAAGGTGCCCAGCGTCGTCAGCACGTAGGTGACGGCGTAGAACATGGCAGCGCTGTAGGCGTTGCTGCCCCACTGCGTGCTCTCGTTGACAACACCAGCCGTCAGGCCCAGCACCATGAAGCCCATGTTGGCGATGGTGGAGTAAGCCAGCATCCGCTTGAAGTTGGTCTGCGCGATAGCCGCCAGGTTGCCCACCAGCAAAGACATGACGGAGAGCACGACCAGCATCTGCTGCCAGTCCACCGCGAGGCCGCTCATGCCTTCCACCAGCAGACGCACCGTGATGGCGAAGGCCGCCAACTTGGGCGCGCCGCCAATCATCAGGGTGACCGCCGTGGGGGCGCCCTGGTAGACGTCGGGCACCCACATATGGAAGGGAGCAGCGCCCAGCTTGAAAGCCAGGCCGGCGACGACGAACACCGTGCCGAACACCAGCACCGACTTGTTCGGGATGCCCTTGGTGATGACGTCGAAGACTTCAGGAATGGTCAGCGAGCCGGTGGCGCCGTACATCATGGACAGGCCGTACAGCAGGAAACCGCTGGCCAGCGCACCCAGCACGAAATACTTCATCGCCGCCTCGGTCGAGACCGCGTGGTCACGGCGCAGCGCGACGAGCGCGTACAGCGACAGGCTCATCAGTTCCAGGCCGAGGTAGATCACCAGGAAGTTGTTCGCCGACAGCATCACGTTGATGCCCAGCAGCGCGAACAGCGCCAGGATGAAGAGCTCGCCCTTGAGCATCTCGCGAGAGGCCGCGTAGGGGCGTGCATACACCAGCGTGATCAGCGTGGCCACGCAGGCGAAGCCCGCCAGCAGATGGCCCATCGGATCGGCCACCACCATGCCCTGCATGGCATAGGTGGTCACGCCGGCATCGAAGTAGGCGAAGTGCATGCCGCCCACGACCACCAGCGTCAGCTGGGTCAGCCAGTAGGTGGGGCGACGCTGTTCGTCGGTGACCCAGAGGTCCGCGAGGGCGACCACGCAGCCCATCACGAGCAGCAGGATCTCGGGGTAGATCGCGAGCCAGTTCATGTCGTTCATTGTTCTTGCCTCTAGCTCGGAATCAGGCCGGGATCTTGCTCAGCGCCACATGCTTGAGCAGGCCGGTGACGGACTCATGCATCACGTCCGTGAACGGCTTCGGGTAGAGGCCCATGTACAGCGTGGCGATGGCGAGCAGTGCCAGCATGATGAATTCGCGCGAGTTGATGTCGGTCAGCTTGCGCACGTCGTCGTTGGCGATGTCGCCGAAGTAGACCCGCTTGACCATCCACAGCGTGTAAGCCGCACCGAAGATCAGCGCCGTGGCAGCGATGCCGCCCAGCCAGAAGTCGTACTTCACGGTGCCCAGGATGACCATCCACTCACCGACGAAGCCGGCGGTTGCGGGCAGGCCGCAATTGGCCATGCCGAAGAACACGGCGAAGGCGGCGAACTTGGGCATGGTGTTGACCACACCGCCGTAGGAGGAGATCTCACGCGAATGCACGCGGTCGTACAGCACGCCGATGCACAGGAACATGGCACCCGACACGAAGCCGTGGGCAATCATCTGCACCAAGCCGCCGGAGACACCGAGCTCATTGAAGATGAAGAAACCCAGCGTCACAAAACCCATGTGCGCGATTGACGAGTAGGCCACCAGCTTCTTCATGTCCTTCTGCACCAGCGCAACGAGGCCGATGTAGACGACGGCGATCAGCGACATGGCGATGATGAGCCACGACCATTCCCGCGCGGCGTCCGGCGCGATGGGCAGCGAGAAGCGCAGGAAGCCATAGCAGCCGAGCTTCAGCATGATGGCTGCCAGCACGACGGAGCCGCCGGTGGGCGCCTCGACGTGGGCGTCGGGCAGCCAGGTGTGCACCGGCCACATCGGCACCTTGACCGAGAACGCGGCCAGGAAGGCGAAGAACAGCCAGGTCTGCGCGCCGCCAGGCAGCGGCAGCTGGTGCCAGCTCTGGATGTCGAAGCTGCCACCGGACTTCGCGTACAGGTACAGCAGCGCGATCAGCATCAGCAGCGAGCCGGCCAGCGTGTACAGGAAGAACTTGAAGGCCGCGTAGACACGGTTCGGGCCGCCCCAGACACCGATGATGATGTACATCGGGATCAGCGTGGCCTCGAAGAACACGTAGAACAGCATGCCGTCCAGCGCGCTGAACACGCCCACCATCAGGCCCGACAGGATCAGGAACGCGCCCATGTACTGGTTGACACGGTTCTCGATGACCTCCCAGGCGGAGATGACGACGATGACGGTGATGAAGGCCGTCAGCGGCACGAACCACATCGAGATGCCGTCCACACCCAGGTGGTAGCGGATCGCGAAGCGCTCGATCCAAGCATGGTTCTCGACGAACTGCATCGCGGCCGTCGACGTGTCGAAGCCGGTGATCAGCGGCAGCGTGACGAGAAAGCTCGCCACGGCAGCCACCAGCGCCAGCCAGCGCACAGTGCGGGCCTGTTCGTCACGCCCCAGGGCCAGCAGCAAGGCGCCGCAGGCGATGGGCAGAAAAATCGCAAGAGTCAGCAACATTCTTTTTATCCCCTCACGAGCCGATCAGGGCTTTGAACTGAGGCTCGATGTAGGGCCACAGCTGCCAGGTCATCAGCCCCGTGACGCCGAGGATCATGACGAGCGCGTACCAATACAGATAACCGGTCTGCACGCGCCGCACGAGGCCGGCGATGCCACCCACGGTGCGGGCTGAACCGTTGATGACGAGACCATCGATCAGCATGCCGTCACCGCCCTTCCACAAGCCGGTGCCCAGCAGTCGCGCCCCGCGGGCCAGGATGTTCTCGTTGATCCAGTCCATGAAGTACTTGTTCTCCATGATGACGATCAGCGGACGCAGCACCTTGGCGAAGGTCGCCGGGATGCTCGGAGCCACCATGTAGAACACATAGGCCGTGACCACGCCGCCCAGCGCCAGCCAGAACGGCAGCGTCTGCAGGCCGTGCAGGGCCATCGCCGCGGCGCCGTGGAAGTGGTGCGCGATCTCGGCCATCGCCGGGTGCGCGGCGGTGTTGACCGTGATGGCGTCCTTCAGGAAGTCGCCATACAGCATGGGCTGGATGGTCAGGAAACCGATGACGACCGACGGAATGGCCAGCAGCACCAGCGGCACCCAGACGACGGCGGGCGACTCGTGCGGCGTGTGCGCATGGCCGTGGTCATCGTCATGGTGATCGTGCTCGCCCGGGAAAGGCTTGTGGTGGAAGTGCTCCTTGCCGTGGAAGACGAGGAAGTACATCCGGAACGAGTAGAACGCCGTCACGAACACGCCGATCAGCACGGCGACGTAGGTGATGCCCGACGCCGGCAGGTTGCTGGCGTGCACGGCCTCGATGATGGAGTCCTTCGAGTAGAAGCCCGAGAACAGCGGCGTGCCGATCAGCGCGAGCGAGCCCAGCAGCGACGTGATCCACGTGATGGGCATGTACTTGCGCAGGCCGCCCATGTTACGGATGTCCTGGTCGTGGTGCATACCGATGATGACCGAGCCGGCGCCGAGGAACAGCAGTGCCTTGAAGAACGCGTGCGTCATCAGGTGGAACACGGCGACCGAGTAGGCCGACGCGCCCAGCGCCACGGTCATGTAACCCAGCTGCGACAGCGTGGAGTACGCGACGACCCGCTTGATGTCGTTCTGGATGATGCCCAGGAAGCCCATGAACAGCGCTGTGATCGCACCAATCACCATGACGAAGTTCAGCGCTGTGTCGCTCAACTCAAACAGCGGCGACATGCGCGCCACCATGAAGATGCCGGCGGTCACCATCGTCGCGGCGTGAATCAGCGCGGAGATGGGCGTCGGGCCTTCCATGGAGTCCGGCAGCCAGACGTGCAGCGGGAACTGCGCCGACTTGCCCATCGCGCCGATGAACAGGCAGATGCAGGCAACCGTCAGCAACGCCCAGTCGGTGCCGGGGAACAGCATCTGTGCCAGCACATCCTTCTTCGCGAAGGTCTCGGCATAGTTCAGCGAGCCGCCGTAGGCCACCAGCAGACCGATGCCCAGGATGAAGCCGAAGTCACCGACCCGGTTCACCAGGAAGGCCTTCATGTTGGCGAAGATGGCCGTCGGCTTCTTGTACCAGAAGCCGATCAGCAGGTAGGACACCAGGCCCACCGCTTCCCAGCCAAAGAACAGCTGCAGCATGTTGTTGCTCATGACCAGCATCAGCATGCTGAACGTGAACAGGGAGATGTAGCTGAAGAAGCGCTGGTAGCCGTCGTCCTCTTCCATGTAGCCGATGGTGTAGATGTGCACCATCAGCGACACGAAGGTCACCACCACCATCATCATGGCGGTCAGGCCGTCGACGAGGAAGCCAACCTCCATCTTCAGCGGCCCCAGCACCATCCATTCATAAATGGTGGCGTTGAAGCGCGCGCCATCCACAGCAACGCTGTACAGCGTTTGCGCAGACAGGATGAAGGCGATCAGCACGCCCAGGATGGTGACGATGTGCGAGCCGCGGCGGCCCACCGTCTTGCCAAAGAAGCCGGCCACGATAGCGCCGACCAGCGGCGCCAGCGGCACCGCCAGCAGCAGGTTCTGGTTCAGTGTTGCAGACATCTTGTGCTTAGCCCTTCAGCGCGTCGAGCTCTTGGACGTTGATGCTCGCCCGGTTGCGGAACAGCACGACCAGGATGGCCAGGCCGATGGCCGACTCAGCGGCCGCCACGGTCAGAATGAAGAACACGAACACCTGGCCCGCCATATCGCCCAGGTAGTGCGAGAAAGCGACGAAGTTCAGATTGACCGCCAGCAGCATCAGCTCGATGGCCATCAGCAGCACGATCAGGTTCTTGCGGTTCAGGAAGATGCCAATCACCGACAGCGCGAACAATAGTGCGCCCAGCGTCAGGAAATGGCCCAGGGTCAGGGCGCCGATCATGCCTGGCCTCCTTCTTGGGGTGCTTGTGCAGGGGCGGCAACGGTGGGCGCCATCTTGACGATCTTCAAGCGATCAGCCTTGGTGACCTTGACCTGTTCGGAGGCGTCCATGGCGCGCGAGTCCTTACGGCGGCGCAGCGTCAACGCGATGGCAGCCACGATGGCGACCAAAAGCAGGACGGCCGCAATCTGCAAGGGGTAGAGGTAGCTGGTGTAGATCTCGATGCCCAGCAGCTTGCTGTTGCCCATCTGGATCTGCTCGGCCGTCGCCACCGGGGCATCAGCCAGCTGGAAGCCGCCCATCAGCACGATGCCCATCTCGAAGGCGATCAGCGCACCGACCACTGCGGCGATCGGCAGGTGCTTCCAAAAGCCCTCACGCATGCTGTCCGTATTGAGGTCGAGCATCATCACGACGAACAGGAACAGCACCATGACCGCGCCGATGTACACGAGCACCAGCGCAATCGCCAGGAACTCGGCCTTGAGCAGCATCCAGATGCAGGACGCCGTGAAGAAGGACAGGATCAGAAACAGCGCCGCATGCACGGTGCTGCGCGCCGTGATGACGCGAAAGGAACTCACCAGCAGGATGCCGGAGAAGACGTAGAAGAGGATGGTCGTGATATCCATACGATTCCAGGCCAGCTGAGCTGGAACGCTGAGGGACGAAGCCGTTCAGCGATCAGCGGTACTTGGCGTCGGCCTCCTTTTGCGCAGCGATCTGCGGCTCGTACTTATCACCAACGGCCAGCAACATGTCCTTTGTGAAGTACAGGTCACCGCGCTTTTCGCCGTGGTATTCGAAGATGTTCGTCTCGACGATGGAATCGACCGGGCAGCTCTCTTCGCAGAAGCCGCAGAAGATGCACTTCGTCAGGTCGATGTCATAGCGCGTCGTGCGACGGCTGCCGTCCGCGCGCACATCGCTCTCGATGGTGATGGCCATCGCGGGGCAGACGGCTTCGCAGAGCTTGCAGGCGATGCAGCGCTCTTCGCCGTTTTCGTAACGGCGCAGCGCATGCAGGCCGCGAAAGCGCGGCGACAGCGGCGTCTTCTCTTCCGGGAACTGAACGGTGATGTTGCGCGACAGGAAATGCCGGCCGGTCAGCTTCATCCCCTTGAGCAGTTCCCAGAGGAAGAAGGTCTTGGCGAAATTCGTGATTGCAGTCATGGTCGCCGCCTCACTTCCAGATGTTGAACGGGGTCTGCATCCAGGCACCGACAACGACCAGCCAGATCAGCGTGATGGGAATGAAGATCTTCCAGCCCAGACGCATGATCTGGTCGTAGCGGAAGCGCGGGAACGTGGCACGCACCCACAGGAACATCGTGACGACGAAGAAGGTCTTGGCGAACAGCCAGAACCAGTTCCAGAACGCCATCGTCTGCTGGAAGAAAGCAGGCGTTTCCATGCCCAGCAGGCTCCAAGAGATCGGTGCGCTCCAGCCACCCAGGAACATGACGACGGCCAGTGCCGACACCAGGATCATGTTGGCGTACTCGGCCAGGAAGAACATCGCGAACGACATGCCCGAGTACTCGATCATGTGGCCGGCAACGATTTCCGATTCGCCTTCGACCACGTCAAACGGGTGACGGTTGGTTTCAGCCAAGCCCGAGATGAAGTAAACGATGAAGATGGGGAACAACGGCAGCCAGTTCCAGGACAGCAGGTTGATGCCCATGTCCGCGAACATGCCCTTCTCCTGCACCTGGACGATGGTGGTCATGTTCAGACTGCCGGTCACCATCAGCACGACGACGAGCGCGAAGCCCATCGCAATCTCGTACGAGACCATCTGGGCCGACGCGCGCAGGGCGCCAAGGAAGGCGTACTTCGAGTTGGAAGCCCAGCCGGCGATGATGACGCCGTAGACCTCGAGCGAGGTGATCGCCATCAGGAACAGCAGGCCCGCGTTGACGTTGGCCACGGCGGCATCCGGGCCGAAGGGCACAACCGCCCAGGCGGCCAGCGCCGGCATGATGGTCATGACGGGGCCAAGGAAGAACAGGCCCTTGTTGGCAGCCGTCGGCTTGATGATCTCCTTGAAGATCAGCTTCACCGCGTCGGCGATGGGCGTCAGCAGGCCGTAGGGACCCACGCGGTTCGGGCCCGGGCGGATCTGCGACCAGCCGATGGCCTTGCGCTCCCACAGCGTCAGGTAGGCCACGCAGCCCAGCAGCGGCAGGATCACCGCGACGATCTTCAGCAGGCTCCACACCAGGGGCCACAGGCCTCCCAGCAGCGCTGCGCCGTTTTGGTAGAGAGAGTCGATCATGGGTTCAGGCTCCCTCAGACCTTGCTGATGCTCAGCGTGCCGAAGGCGGCGCCGAGAGTGGCGGTTTGGGCGAGGCCGGCCGGCACGCGGGCCAGGCCTTCCGGCAGCCCGGCTTCGAGGCGGGCGGGCAATTGAGCCGCACCGCCGTCCTGCACGACGCGGACCTGATCACCGTCAGCCAGACCCAGCTGCTGCCACAGGCCGGTCGGCAGGCCGACGGTCGCAGCTTCACGGCCATCAGTGGTCAGCTGCAGCGAGGTTGCGTTGCGCACCAGCGCGTCGGTCGCGTAGATCGGCAGGTTGGCGAAGCGCTCGATGCCCTCGGCCTTGGCGACCGCTTGCACCGCAGCCGACGTGGCGTTGGAGAGGCGGCCGCTGAGCTCGCCACCGAGCGCCTGCTCGCGGACCTGCTCGGAGCTGTCCTGATCGAAGCCTTGCAAACCCAGCAGGTTGCCCAGCACGCGCAGCACCTTCCAAGCCGGGCGCGTCTCCGCCAGCGGCTTGACGACGCCGACAAAGCTCTGGAGGCGCCCCTCGGCATTCACGAAGCTGCCAGAGGTCTCGGTGAACGGGGCGATGGGCAGCAGCACATCGGCGTATTCCAGCCCGGTCTTGAACGGGCTCAGCACGACGACCATCTCGGCCGCGTCCAGCGCCTTGGCGGCCGCGGCCGCGTTGGCGGAGTCCAGCACCGGATCGGTGTTCAGCAGCAGCGCGGCCTTCAGGGCGGTGCCCGACAGCATCTGGCCGGCGTTCAGGCCGTCGGCTTGCGGCTGCGCCTTCACGAGCTGCGCGCCGACGGTGTTGGCCGCAGCCGTCAGGTAGCCGACGCTGGCGCCCGTCTTCTCTGCAATCCACTGCACCAGCGCTAGCAGGCTGGCGGCCTGCGGATGCTCGGCGGCGGCATTGCCCAGCAGCACGGCCTTGGCACTGCCGGACAGCAGGCTGCCGGCGACGGCCTTGGCCTCATCGGTTGCCGTACCGGCCAGCGGAGCGCCTTCGCCGATGGCGGCGGCCACATCGGCCAGGGCCTGCACCCAACCCGACGGGGCGACGCTGGTCGACGCGGCCAGCGGCATCAGCCAGTCGTCGCTGCTCACGCCGATGCGCGAGATCGCGGCACCACGGCGCGCGGCGTGACGCAGGCGGGCGGCGAACAGCGGGTGGTCCTTGCGCAGGTTGGAGCCGATCACCAGCGCACGGTCCAGCTCGGACAGCTTGGCGATCGGCAGGCCCAGCCAGCGGGCCTGGCCGGCCGGCGCGGCATTGCCGAAGTCGCTGTGGCGCAGGCGGTGGTCGATGTTGTCGCTGCCCAGGCCGCGCACGATCGCGCCCAGCAGGTGCAGTTCTTCCACCGTGCTGTGGGCGGAGCCCAGCGCGCCGATGGCCTTGGCGCCGTGGTCGGCCTTGATGACCTTCAGACCGTTGGCAACGTACTCCAGCGCCGTCGTCCAGTCGACCTGCTTCCAGGCGCCGCCCTGCTTGATCATCGGCGCGTTCAGGCGCGCATCGCTGTTCAGCGCTTCATAGCTGAAGCGGTCGCGGTCGGCGATCCAGCATTCGTTGACGTCCTCGTTCTCCAGCGGGACGACGCGCAGCACCTGATGGTTCTTGACCTGGACGACCAGGTTGGCACCCGTCGAGTCGTGCGGGCTGACGCTCTTGCGGCGCGACAGCTCCCACGTGCGGGCGCTGTAGCGGAATGGCTTGCTGGTGAGCGCGCCGACCGGGCAGATGTCGATCATGTTGCCCGACAGCTCGGAGTCCACCGTGCGGCCGACGAAGGTCTGGATCTCGCTGTGCTCGCCGCGGTGGGCCATGCCCAGTTCCATCTGGCCGGCGATCTCCTGGCCGAAGCGCACGCAGCGGGTGCAGTGGATGCAGCGGCTCATCTCCTCCATGGAGATCAGCGGGCCCACGTTCTTGTGGAAGACAACGCGCTTCTCTTCGGTGTAGCGGCTCTTGCTGCCACCGTAGCCAACGGCCAGGTCCTGCAATTGGCACTCGCCGCCCTGGTCGCAGATGGGGCAGTCCAGCGGGTGGTTGATCAGCAGGAATTCCATGACGCCCTGCTGGGCCTTGATCGCCTTGTCGCTCTTGGTGCGGACGATCATGCCCTGCGTGACCGGTGTCGCGCAGGCGGGCATGGGCTTGGGCGCCTTCTCCACGTCCACCAGGCACATGCGGCAGTTGGCCGCGATGCTCAGCTTCTTGTGATAGCAGAAGTGCGGGATGTAGGTACCGGCCTTCTCGGCAGCATGCATGACCATGCTGCCTTCCTGGACCGAGACCTTCTGACCGTCGAGTTCGATTTCAACCATGATGGTGTTTCCCTAGGCAGCTCAGGTCGGAGCCACCAGGGGCTTCTTGTGTTCAATCAGGTGCACGAACTCGTGCTTGAAGTGCTTGATCATGGCGCGCACGGGCATCGCGGCAGCGTCGCCCAGCGCGCAGATCGTGCGGCCCTGGATGTTGTCGGCAACAGAGTTCAGCAGGTCGATGTCCTCTGCCCTGCCCTCGCCGTGGTAGATGCGCTCCAGCACGCGGTGCATCCAGCCCGTGCCTTCGCGGCAAGGCGTGCACTGGCCACAGGACTCGTGCGCGTAGAAGTAGGACAGACGGAGCAGGCTCTGCACCATGCAGCGCGAGTCGTCGATGACGATGACGGCACCCGAGCCCAACATGGAGCCAGCCTTGGCGATGGAGTCATAGTCCATCGTGCACTGCATCATCACGTCGGCCGGCAGCACCGGCGCGGACGAGCCGCCAGGAATGACAGCCTTGAGCTTGCGACCCTTGCGCACGCCACCGGCGAGCTCCAGCAACGTGGAGAACGGCGTGCCCAGGGGGATCTCGAAATTGCCGGGCTTCTCGACGTCGCCCGACACCGAGAACAGCTTGGTGCCACCGTTGTTGGGCTTGCCGATCTCAAGGTAGGCCTGGCCGCCGTTGCGGATGATCCAGGGCACCGCGGCAAACGTCTCGGTGTTGTTGATGGTGGTCGGCTTGCCGTACAGGCCGAAACTGGCCGGGAACGGCGGCTTGAAGCGCGGCTGGCCCTTCTTGCCTTCCAGCGACTCCAGCAGCGCGGTTTCTTCGCCACAGATGTAGGCGCCGAAGCCGTGGTGGGCGTGCAGCTGGAAGCTGTAGCTGCTGCCCATGATGTTGTTGCCGAGGTAGCCGGCCGCGCGGGCTTCTTCGAGGGCCGCCTCGAAGCGCTCGTAGACCTCGAAGATCTCGCCGTGGATGTAGTTGTAGCCAACCGTGATGCCCATCGCGTAGGCGGCGATGGCCATGCCTTCGATGACCTGATGCGGGTTGTGCATCAGGATTTCGCGATCTTTGCAGGTGCCCGGCTCGCCTTCGTCGCTGTTGCAAACGAGGTACTTCTGGCCGGGGAACTGGCGAGGCATGAAGCTCCACTTCAGGCCCGTCGGGAAGCCGGCACCGCCGCGACCGCGCAAGGCCGAGGTCTTCACTTCGGCGATGACCTGGTCAGGCGTGAGACCTTCGCCGCCATCCTTGCCGAGGATCTTGCGCAGGGCCGCGTAGCCGCCACGGGCCTCGTAGTCCTTGATTGACCAGTTCTTGCCGTCCAGGTCCGCGTAGATCTGCGGGCTGATGTGGCGGCCGTGGAAGCAGGTCTCGTTGCCGGTGCTTTGGAATTTGGAGAGGTCCAGCATCGTCATCCTCAGGCCTTCGCGGCTTCAGCGCGCAGCACGTCGACGAGTTCGTCGAGGCGGTCGTTCGTCATGAAGCTGCACATTTGGCGGTCGTTGACCAGCATGACGGGCGAGTCGGCGCAGGCACCCAGGCACTCGCTCTTCTGAACGGTGAAGAGGCCGTCTGCCGTTGTGCCGCCCTGCTCGATACCGAGCTTGCTGCACAGATGATCCAGCGCCTTTTGGCCGTCGCGCAGTTGGCAAGGCAGGTTGGCGCAGACGTTCAACTTGAACTTGCCCAGCTTGCGCTGGTTGTACATGTTGTAGAAGGTCGTCACCTCGTACACGGCGATGGGCGCCATGCCGAGATGAGCAGCGATCGCGTCTTCGGCAGCACGCGGCACGTAGCCCTCTTCCTGCTGCACGATGGCCAAGCAAGCCATCACGGCGGACTGACGCAGTTCGTACGGGTACTTGGCGACCTCACGGTCGAAGCGCGCGCGCGTGGCGTCACTGAGCGAGTAGCTCGAAGCGGTGGAGTTGGAAGTCGTCATCGTCGTCACAGCTTCAACGGTCGATCTCGCCGAACACGATGTCCATCGTGCCGATGATGGCCACGGCGTCCGCGATCATGTGGCCCTTGCCCATTTCGTCCAGCGCCGCGAGATGCGGGAAGCCGGGCGCGCGGATCTTCAGGCGATAAGGCTTGTTGGCACCATCGCTGACGATGTAGATGCCGAACTCACCCTTGGGGTGCTCGACAGCCGCGTAGGCTTCCCCCTCGGGCACGTGGAAGCCTTCAGTGAACAGCTTGAAGTGGTGGATCAGCTCTTCCATGCTGGACTTCATGTCCACGCGAGCCGGCGGCGCCACCTTGTGGTTGTCGGTGATCACCGGGCCAGGGTTGGCCTTCAACCACTTCACGCACTGCTCGACGATGCGGCAGGACTGGCGCATTTCCTCGACACGCACGACGTAACGGTCGTAGGTGTCGCCATTGGTGCCGACCGGGATGTCGAAATCCATCTTGTCGTACACGTCGTAGGGCTGCTTCTTGCGCAGATCCCACGCAATGCCGGAACCGCGCAGCATGGCACCGGAGAAACCCATGTTGAGCGCACGCTCGGGCGACACGACACCGATGCCGACCGTACGCTGCTTCCAGATGCGGTTGTCAGTCAGCAGCGTCTCGTAGTCGTCGACGTTCTTGGGGAAGCGACGGCAGAAGTCTTCGATGAAGTCGAGCAGCGAGCCCGAGCGATTCTCGTTGAGCTGTGCGATCGCCTTGGCGTTCTTGATCTTGCTGACCTGGTACTGCGGCATGCTGTCCGGCAGATCGCGGTAGACGCCGCCCGGACGGAAGTAGGCCGCGTGCATGCGCGCACCCGACACCGCCTCGTACATGTCGAAGATGTCCTCACGCTCCCGGAAGCAGTAGATGAGGATGTTCATCGCACCGCAGTCCAGACCGTGGCAGCCCAGCCACAGCAGGTGGTTCAGGATGCGGGTCAGTTCCGCGAACATCACGCGGATGTACTGCGCGCGCTCGGGCACCTCAATGCCTAGCATCTTCTCGATAGCCAGGCAGTAAGCATGCTCGTTGGCCATCATCGACACGTAGTCGAGGCGGTCCATGTAGGGCAGCGACTGGATGTAAGTCTTCTGCTCAGCGAGCTTCTCGGTCGCGCGATGCAGCAGGCCGATGTGCGGGTCGGCGCGCTGGATGACTTCGCCGTCCAGCTCCAGCACCAGACGCAGCACGCCGTGGGCGGCCGGGTGCTGGGGGCCGAAGTTCAGGGTGTAGTTCTTGATCTCTGCCATGTTCAGAGCCCGCCGTACTTGTCTTCGCGGATGATGCGCGGCGTGATTTCGCGCGGCTCGATGGTCACCGGCTGGTAGACCACGCGCTTTTGCTCGGCGTCGTAGCGCATCTCGACATGACCCGACACCGGGAAGTCCTTGCGCATCGGGTGGCCGATGAAGCCGTAGTCCGTCAGGATGCGGCGCAGGTCGTTGTGGCCGTCGAAGATGACGCCGTACATGTCGAAGGCTTCGCGCTCAAACCAGTTGGCAGCACTCCAAACCGGCGTGACCGAGGCCACACAGGGGAAGTCATCATCGGTGGCGAAGACCTTGAGGCGCAGGCGCCAATTGTGGGTGACCGACAGCAGGTGGCTGACGACGGCGTAGCGCTGGCCTTCGTAGCCACCGTTGCCGTAGTCGCTGTAGTCGACGCCGCAGAGGTCGATCAGCTGCTCAAGCTTGAGCTCGGGATGGTCCCGCAACGTGGTGGCTACCGCGAGGTAGTCAGCCGCGCTCACCGTCAGCGTCAGTTCGCCCAAGGCGTTCTTCAGTGAGACGACGCGGTCGCCGAGAATGGCACCAATCTGCTGGGCCAGGGTGTCGAGGTTCACGCTCATTCCTTGACTCAGCGGGCGATGGTGTTTTCGCGGCGGATCTTCGCCTGCAGCTGCAGGATGCCGTACAGCAGCGCCTCGGCGGTCGGCGGGCAGCCCGGCACGTACACATCGACCGGCACGATGCGGTCGCAACCGCGCACAACCGAGTAGCTGTAGTGGTAGTAGCCGCCACCGTTGGCGCAGCTGCCCATCGACAGCACCCAGCGCGGCTCGGCCATCTGGTCATAGACCTTGCGCAGCGCCGGCGCCATCTTGTTGCACAGCGTGCCGGCCACGATCATCAGGTCGGACTGACGCGGGCTTGGGCGGAACAGCATGCCGAAGCGGTCGATGTCATAGCGGGCGGCGCCCGCGTGCATCATCTCGACGGCGCAACAGGCCAGACCGAAGGTCATCGGCCACAGCGAACCGGTCTTGGACCAGTTGATGAGCTTGTCGACCGAGGTCGTGACAAAGCCCTCTTTCAGGACGCCTTCAATACCCATATCGAATTCCCAGCTTGTGTCGGCGAACGCTCATTCCCAGTCGAGGGCACCCTTTTTCCACTCGTAGGCGAAGCCGACGACCAGAATGCCGAGGAAGATCATCATCGCCCAGAACCCTGTCGCACCAATTTCCTTGAGCGCAACAGCCCACGGAAACAGGAAGGCAATTTCCAGGTCGAAAAGAATGAAGAGGATGGCGACGAGGTAGTACCGCACGTCGAACTTCATCCGTGCGTCTTCAAAGGCCTCGAAGCCGCATTCGTAGGGGGAATTCTTGGCCTCGTCCGGCCGATTGGGGCCCAACAGGGCGCCGAGCACCTGGGGCGCGATCCCGACCACCGCGCCGACCAAGATGAAGAGGATGACGGGCAGGTATTGTTCGAGATTCATCGTTGAGTTCCCGGGCCGGTAAAACTTCTGTGAACGTGACCGCTACACAAGCCGACCACAAAAGCAAACAGGCGCGCCACCAGCGAGATCGAAGGATGTCGCTCGCGGATCGCGCCCGCCTGGAACCTTGCCACAACCCAACCGATTGACTCAGCGGGCCGCGGCGACAGGCCGCTTCAATGTTCTGGTGCCGTCGGCGAGACTCGAACTCGCACAGCTTTCGCCACTACCCCCTCAAGATAGCGTGTCTACCAATTTCACCACGACGGCAGGTACTCAATTTGCCTGGCAACTTCGGAGGGTTTTGCCTGCCAGACAGCCTCGCATTCTATACCGAAAATTGGGGACTTCCCGGCAAAGAGACGAGGGTTTTTGTCGGACTTAGTTCGACGCCGCAGATGCTGCCGCAGGAGCCGGCGCAACCACGGCGCCGGGAATGGCCGCAGCACCCGAGGCCGCTGGCGCGACGACTGGCGCGCGATCCAGCGCCGTGTCTGCGCCAGCCGCAGCCGACGGCTTGCCGTTTGCAATGAACGCAAGACCCAGCGTGCACGCAAAGAACAGCGTGGCGGCGACCGCCGTGCTGCGCGACAGGAAGTTGGCGCTGCCAGTGGCGCCAAACAGACTGCCCGACGCACCACTGCCAAACGAAGCGCCCATGTCGGCGCCCTTGCCGTGCTGCACCAGCACCAGAGCAATGATCGCAAGGGCCGAAGCCAACTGAACGAACAACACCAGATTCGCAAAGAACTGCATTCCAAACACTCCATCAAAACACGTGTGGCGCCCTGCCTTCGGCTTGAGCACCTGGGTAACTCAGTCAGTGGGCAGCGGCCCGGCAGATCGCAGCGAAGTCGGCCACCTTCAGCGACGCGCCGCCGATGAGGCCTCCATCGATGTCCGGCTGCGAGAACAACTCGGCCGCGTTGTCGGCCTTGACGCTGCCACCGTAAAGGATGCGCATCGCACCCGACCTGTCGGTGGCCGCATGCAATTGCGCGCGCAGCACGGCGTGCACGGCCTGCGCTTCGGCCGGCGTGGCCGTCAAGCCCGTGCCGATGGCCCAGACAGGCTCATAGGCCACGACCATCTCGCCGGTGCAATGACCCAGCGTGTGGATGACGGCGGCGAGCTGGCGCTTGACGACAGCTTCGGTTTGGCCAGCCTCGCGCTCGGCACGGGTTTCACCGACGCAAACGATCGGCGTCACACCGTGCGCCAGCGCAGCCTTGGCCTTGTCAGCGACAAGCTGATCGCTTTCCGCGTGATAAGCACGGCGCTCCGAGTGCCCCACGATGACGTAGCGGCAGCCGATGTCCTGCAGCATGACCGACGACACCTCGCCGGTGTAGGCGCCCTGCTCGTGCGACGAGCAGTCCTGCGCACCGTAGGCGATGACCGTGCCGGTGAGCGCGAGTGCCGTCTCAGCGATGTAAGGGAAAGGCACGCAGACCGCGACGTCGGCGTTCCAGGGGCCAGCCTCCTTGAGGCCGGCAAGCAACTGCGCATTGGCAGCGCGGCTGCCATGCATCTTCCAGTTGCCCACGACGAGTTTCTTTCTCATCTCAGCTCCATCACCAGGTCAGCACGATCTTGCCGATGTGCTGGTTGGATTCCATCAACGCGTGCGCCTCGGCCGCCTGAGCAGCGGGCAGCTCTCGGTAAATGACCGGCTTGATCCGACCGGCTTCGATCAACGGCCAGACCTTGTCGCGCAGCGAGCGCGCCAGAGCAGCCTTGAAGGCCGCCGAGCGCGGGCGCAGCGTCGAGCCGGTGATCGTCAGACGCCTGCGCAGCACGAGGCCTGCGTCGATGTCCGCCTTCACACCGCCCTGCACCGCAATCAGCGCGAGGCGACCGTCTTCAGCCAGCGCCTGCACGCCACGGGCGATGTAGTCGCCCGCCACCATGTCCAGGATCACGTCGACGCCGCGGCCGCCCGTGGCGGCCCTGGCCTCGGTGACGAAATCCTGCTCGCGGTGGTTGATCACCACGTCAGCACCCAACGCCTTGCAAGCCTCGGCCTTCTCGGCACTGCCCACGGTCACCAGCACACCAGCACCCAACGCCTTCGCGATCTGGATGGCCGTCACGCCGATGCCGCTCGAGCCGCCGTGGATCAACAGCGTCTCGCCGGCTTGCAGGCCGGCGCGATCGAACACATTGGCCCAGACGGTGAAGCAGGTCTCGGGCAGCGTGGCCGCCTGCGTCAGCGTCCAGCCCTTGGGCACCGGCAGGCACTGGCCGACCGGCGCACTACACAGCTCGGCGTAGCCACCGCCGTTGACCAGCGCGCAGACCTTGTCGCCCAGCTTGAAGCCATGCGCAGCCAGCGCGTCGGCATCGCCCGCGACGATCTCGCCAGCGACCTCCAACCCGGGCAGATCACTCGCCCCCGGCGGCGGCGGGTAAGCGCCCTTGCGCTGCAGCACGTCCGGGCGGTTGATGCCCGAAGCGGCAACGCGGATCAGGCACTCGCCCGGGCCCGCGACCGGATCCGGCCGCTCGGCCGACTCCAGCACTTCGGGCCCGCCTGGGCGGGTGATCGCGATGGCTCGCATGCGGGTGAATTACTCCGCAGCGGCCGGCGTTTGCTCGGCTGCCGGAGCAGCTTCGCGCGGCTCGCGCTCGGGGCGATCGATCAGCGCCTTCATGGACAGCTTGATGCGGCCCTTCTCATCGGTCTCCAGCACCTTGACCTTGACGACCTGGCCTTCCTGCAGGAAGTCGGTCACCTTCTCGACGCGCTGGTGGGCGATCTGGCTGATGTGCAGCAGGCCGTCCTTGCCCGGGAGCAGGTTCACGAGGGCGCCGAAGTCCAGGATCTTGACGATCGGGCCTTCGTAGACCTTGCCCACTTCCACTTCGGCGGTGATCTCGGCGATGCGCTTCTTGGCCAGTTCGGCCTTCTCGGCGTCGGTCGAGGCGATGGTGATGGTGCCGTCTTCGCCGATGTCGATCGTGGTGCCGGTTTCTTCGGTCAGCGCACGGATGGTGGCGCCGCCCTTGCCGATGACGTCACGGATCTTCTCCGGGTTGATCTTCATCGTGTACAGGCGCGGCGCGAACTGCGACACCTCGGTGTTGGCCGTGCCCATGGCTTCGACCATCTTGCCCAGGATGTGCAAGCGGGCTTCCTTGGCCTGGGCCAGCGCGACCTGCATGATTTCCTTGGTGATGCCCTGGATCTTGATGTCCATCTGCAGGGCGGTGATGCCGGTCGTCGTGCCGGCCACCTTGAAGTCCATGTCGCCCAGGTGATCTTCGTCACCCAGGATGTCGGTCAGCACGGCGAAACGGTTGCCGTCCTTGATCAGGCCCATGGCGATGCCGGCCACGTGGGCCTTCATCGGCACGCCGGCATCCATCAGCGCCAGGCAGCCACCGCAGACGGAAGCCATCGACGACGAGCCATTGGACTCGGTGATTTCGGAGACGACGCGCAGCGAGTACGGGAAGTCTTCCTTGCTCGGCAGCGCGGCGATCAGCGCACGCTTGGCTAGGCGGCCGTGGCCGATTTCGCGACGCTTGGGCGAACCCACACGACCCGTCTCACCGGTGGCGAAGGGGGGCATGTTGTAGTGCATCATGAAGCGGTCTTCGAACTCGCCGTCCAGCGCGTCGATGCGCTGCGCATCGCGGTCCGTGCCCAGCGTCGCGATGACCAGCGCCTGCGTCTCGCCGCGCGTGAACAGAGCCGAGCCGTGGGTGCGCGGCAGGATGCCGTTGCTGATCTCGATCGGGCGCACGGTGCGGGTGTCGCGGCCGTCGATGCGGGGCTCGCCGGCCAGGATCTGGCTGCGGACGATGCGCGCTTCGATCTCGAACAGCAGGCCTTCGACCTCGACCTTGTCGAAGGCCACGCCTTCGGCGGTCAGTGCGGCAAACACGTTGGCGGTCGCGGCGCGGCAGGCTTGCGTGCGGGCCTGCTTGGAGCGGATCTGGTAGGCCTCGCGCAGCGGGCCTTCGGCCAGGCCGTTGACCTTGGCGATGAAGGCTTCGTCCTTGGCCGGGGCAACCCAGTTCCACGACGGCTTGCCGGCTTCCTTGACCAGCTCGTTGATCGCGGCGATGGCAATGTTGCCCTGCTCATGGCCGAAAACGACGGCGCCCAGCATGACTTCTTCCGACAGGCCCGAGGCCTCGGACTCCACCATCAACACGGCAGCTTGTGTACCAGCGACGACCAGGTCCATCTGGCTGTTGGCCAGTTCGGACTTGCTGGGGTTCAGCGTGTACTCGCCGTTGACGTAGCCCACGCGGGCAGCGCCGATCGGGCCGTTGAACGGGATGCCGGACACGGCCAGCGCGGCGGACGTGCCGATCATGGCGGCGATGTCGGCCTGCACTTCGGGGTTCAGGCTGACGACGTGAACGACGACCTGGACTTCGTTGAAGAAGCCTTCGGGGAACAGCGGGCGGATCGGGCGGTCGATCAGACGGCTGGTCAGCGTCTCGTGCTCGCTCGGGCGGCCTTCACGCTTGAAGAAGCTGCCGGGGATCTTGCCGGCGGCGTAGGTCTTCTCGAGGTAATCGACGGTCAGCGGGAAGAAGTCCTGGCCGGCCTTGGCTTCGGTCTTGGCGACCACAGTGGCCAGCACGACGGTGCCTTCGATGTTGACGAGGACGGCGCCGGTGGACTGGCGGGCGATCTCACCCGTTTCCAGCACGACGTTGTGGCGGCCCCATTGGAAGGACTTGGTGACCTTGTTGAACATGGACATGCTCATCTCCTGGTTGTGGTGGGCGCCTGCATCACACGCAGGCAACCCGGTGAACACCGGAAACGAGGCTGGGTTTGGCCCAGATGCCATTCCAGGGCGGCTCGGCAAGGAGCCGTCTTGGAATGATCCGCGACCACGTCAGCTTGGTTCCGGCAGATGGACAAAGAGCCTGTGCTGGGCTTTGAGGACCAGACAGGCTCCTTGACGGATTCGCTAGCTTACTTGCGCAGGCCCAGCTTCTGGATCAGGGCGACGTAGCGGGCGGAGTCAACACGCTTCAGGTAGGCCAGCAGGCTCTTGCGGGTGTTGACCATCTTCAGCAGACCGCGACGGCCGTGGTGGTCCTTGGCGTGCGTCTTGAAGTGGGGGGTCAGATCGTTGATGCGGGCGGTCAGCAGAGCGACCTGGACTTCCGGGCTGCCGGTGTCGTTGGCGCTGCGTGCGTTGGCCTTGACGATCTCGGCCTTCTTTTCGGCGATGGACATTTGTTTTCCAAAAGGTTTCGGAAGTCCGGCCGGGCGAGGCACAACGAGAGGCGCTGCCGCAGACGGTTTCCGGGGTTGACTTGCGGACACGGGGGAAACCACCCCGAGCCGTGCTCATGTTCCATGCACTGAAAGTCAATGCGCAGAACCGGCGGATTGTAGCGCAAAGCTGGCAATCGACCCATGCCGCCCTGCGCCAAGTTAGCGGACGTGGGGACGGCTGCGGCCGGCTTCAAGCGGCGGCACACGACCAACCCCTCGAATGCACGCTTTCGCACGGGCGCCTGCAACAACACCCTTGAAGCGCAACCGGCCTACCCTATGTCTGGGTCACCGGGAGCTGCTCCCGACTGGTTCAGCAGCGCAAACAACGGAGTCTTCATCCATGTTCTACGTGACCCAACCCCGCCATGTCGCCCGTGTCTTGCGCCGGTTCGATGCGGACAATGTCCGCACACCCGCCCTGGATATCAGCGAGGACGACGAGGCCTACAGCGTCACCGTCGACATGCCCGGCGTCGCCAAAGAAGCCGTGAAGGTGCGCATCGACGGACGCCGCGTCCACATCGAATCCACCGCCGCCGACACTCCGCCGCCGGCCGATGGCTCGCGGTTGCTGTACCGCGAGCGTCGCACGGCCAGCTACGCGCGCAGCTTCGCGCTGCCCGTTGAGATCGACCAGACGCAATCGCAAGCGCGCTTCGACAACGGCGTGCTCACACTGCATCTCGTCAAGCGCATCGCTGACAACGGCAGCGAACTCAAGATCCTTTAAGCCGCAGAAAGATCCCAGCGCGGACGGACTTCAAACCCGCCGTCGCGCCTGGGCTGGGCCATGCCACGCTGCACACGCAGCGCAGCGGCCATCGCGATCATGGCGCCGTTGTCAGTGCACAGCGACAGCTCGGGGTAGTGCACACGCACGCCCCGCTTCGCACATGCGGCGTTCAGCTGCTCACGCAGCTTGGCGTTGGCCCCGACGCCGCCAGCGACAACGAGGCGCCTCAGCCCCGTTTCCTTGAGTGCCAGCAGCGACTTCTTGACCAGCACCTCCACGATGGCCGCCTGCGTCGAGGCGGCCAAGTCAGCCTTGGCCGGGTCGCTCGGCGAACACCCATCCAGGCCGAGCTTCTTCACCTGCGTCAGCACCGCCGTCTTCAAGCCGGCAAAGCTGAAGTCCGGCTTGCCGCTGTGCAGCAGCGGCCGCGGCAGTGCGAAAGCCTCCGGGTTGCCCGACTCGGCCAAACGAGCCAGGTGCGGGCCGCCGGGATAGGGCAAGCCCAGCAGCTTGGCGCTCTTGTCGAAGGCCTCGCCAGCGGCATCGTCAATGGTCTCGCCGAGGATCTCGTAACGGCCAACATCGTCCACGCGCATCAGCTGCGTGTGACCACCGCTGACCAGCAGCGCGACGAACGGAAACTCCGGCGGATCAGCCGACAGGAAGGGCGACAACAGGTGCCCTTCCAGATGATGGATAGGCAGCGCCGGCACATCCAAGGACGCCGCCAGCGACACAGCCACACCCGCCCCCACCAGCAACGCACCGGCAAGCCCCGGGCCTTGCGTGTAGGCGATCAAGTCCACGTCATGCAGCGCCAAGCCAGCCTGCGACAGCACCTCGCGTGTCAGCGGCAGCACGCGGCGCACATGGTCGCGCGACGCCAACTCCGGCACCACCCCGCCATAGGCCTGGTGCATGCTGATCTGGCTGTGCAAGGCCTGCGCCAGCAGCCTGGGCGGCGCGTCAGCCGTCACCTCGACGAGCGCCACCCCAGTCTCGTCACAGGACGATTCAAAACCCAGGATGCGCTGAGCGGCGCTCACTTGCCTTCCTTGGCGTGGTTGATCGAGTACTTGGGAATCTCGACCGTGATGTCCTGCTGCCGCAGCAGCGCCTGGCAGGACAGCCGCGAGTCCGGCTCCAACCCCCAGGCTCGATCAAGCATGTCCTCCTCGTCCTCTTGCATCTCGGAGAGCGACCGGCCGCCTTCACGGACGATGACATGGCAGGTTGTGCAGGCGCAGACCTGATCGCAGGCATGCTCGATATGAATGTCGTTGGCCAGCAGCACTTCGCAGATCGACGCGCCGGCTGCGCCGGTCAGCGTCGCGCCATCGGGGCAGTACTCGGCGTGCGGGAGGATCTTGATGACAGGCATGGTGTGAATCTCAGAGCTGGCTGACATCGCGGCCGGTGAGCGCGCGGGCGATGGAGCGGTTCATGCGTTCGGCGGCAAAGCCTTCGGTGGCCTCGGCCAGCGCCTTGACGGCAGCGTCAATGGCATCCGCGTCGTCGTTCATCGCGGCCAGGGCTGACAAGCGGGCCTCCAGCGCCTCGCGCTCGGCATCGGGCAGCAGGTCACCATCGGCCGCCAATGCGCTGCGCGTGGCCAGCACCATGCGCTCGGCTTCAACCCTGGCCTCGCGCAGCTTGCGGGCGGCCATGTCGGCGTCCGCGCTGGCAAAGCCGTCCTTCAGCATGCGGGCAATCTCATCGTCTGCCAGGCCGTAACTGGGCTTCACGGTGATGGCCGCCTGCACGCCTGACGTCAACTCCTCGGCGGACACGCTGAGCAGGCCGTCGGCGTCGACCTGGAAGCTGACGCGGATGCGCGCCGCACCGGCCGCCATCGGCGGGATGCCGCGCAGCTCGAAGCGCGCCAGCGAGCGGCATTCACTGACCAGCTCGCGTTCGCCCTGCACGACATGGACCGCCATCGCCGTCTGACCGTCTTTGAACGTGGTGAAGTCCTGGGCCTTGGCGACCGGGATGGTCGAGTTGCGCTCGATGACGCGCTCAACCAGGCCTCCCATGGTCTCCAGCCCCAGCGACAGCGGGATCACATCCAGCAGCAGGATCTCGCCATCAGCGGCATTGCCGGCCAGCTGATTGGCCTGGATGGCTGCACCCAGCGCGACGACCTCATCGGGGTTGAGGTTGGTCAGCACCTCGCGGCCGAACAGCTCGCCGACCGCGCGACGCACGACGGGCATGCGCGTGGAGCCGCCAACCATCACCGTGCCCTGCACATCCGCAGCTTTCACTTTGGCATCGCGCAGCACCCGCTTCACGGCGGACAGCGTCTTGGCGATCAGCGGCTGGGCAAGTTCCTCGAACTGCGATCGCGTGACCGTCACGCGCAGTTCGCCTGCATCCAAGGAGGCAACCAACTCGGTCGCATCCGCCTCGGACAGCGCCTCCTTGGCTGCTCGCGCAGCAACGAGCACCGCGCGCTTGTCGTGCGCCGATGCGAGCGCACGACCGCCCAACGCCCACTCGGCCAGCGCGCGGTCGAAGTCATCGCCCCCCAGCGCGGCATCGCCGCCGGTCGCGACCACCTCGAACACGCCACGCGTGAGGCGCAGCAGCGAGATGTCAAAGGTGCCGCCACCCAGGTCGTAGACGGCGTAGAGGCCTTCGCTGGCGTTGTCCAACCCGTAGGCGATGGCCGCAGCAGTCGGCTCATTGATGAGGCGCAGCACCTTGAGGCCAGCGAGCTCGGCAGCGTCCTTGGTCGCCTGCCGCTGGGCATCGTCGAAGTAGGCCGGCACCGTGATGACGACGCCAAAAAGATCGTCGAGGAAGCTGTCCTCGGCGCGGAAGCGCAGCGTAGCCAGGATCTCGGCCGACACCTCCACCGGGCTCTTCACGCCGTCGCGCGTGGCGATGCCCAGCATGCCGGGGCGGTCTTCAAACTGGTACGGCAGATGCTCGCGATTGGCGACGTCCGCCAGCGAGCGGCCCATGAAGCGCTTCACCGAGACGATGGTGTTCTCGGGGTCTTCGGCCTGCGCGGCCAGCGCGTCAACGCCGATCTGGCGGCGGCCTTCGGGCAGGTAGCGCACGGCCGAGGGCAGGATGACGCGCCCCTGCTCGTCGGGCAGGCACTCGGCCAAGCCGTGACGCACGGCGGCGACGAGGGAATGCGTCGTGCCGAGGTCGATGCCAACGGCGATGCGGCGCTGGTGCGGGTCCGGCGACGCGCCGGGTTCGGAGATTTGGAGCAGGGCCATCAGGCGTCGAGCGCCGCGAGGCGCTGGTCAATGTCGGCGCGGAAACGCTGGATGAACATCAGCGCCCTCACCTGCGCGGCTGCCGCCGGCGCGTCGTTGTTGTCGTCGAGCAGGCGCTGGGCCAGAGCCAGGGCAGCAGCCTCAGCCCGCGCCGCGTCGACATCCAGGGCCTCGAGCGCGGACTCGCTGCGCGCGTCATCGAGCGCCTCACGCCATTCCATCTGTTGCATCAAAAAGGCCGCCGGCATGGCCGTGTTGGTCTCCGCCCCCACCGCCGCACCGCGCAACTCACAGAGGTAGGCCGCGCGCTTGAGCGGATCCTTCAGCCTCTGGTAGCCCTCGTTGACACGCATCGCCCATTGCATGGCCACGCGTTGGGCGGCTGCCCCTTCGGCCGCAAAGCGATCCGGATGCACTTCAGCCTGCAGCGCTTTCCAGCGCGCATCAATGGCAGCGCGCTCCTGGGCCTGCGTCTCAGGCAGGCCAAAGAGCTGGAAGTCGTTGTCGGTCAAGCGCATGGCGGTCGATGAAAAGCAAAAGCGCGGCAGCGCCGCGCTCCGCGAAACGTCAGGGTCGGTCAGACACGGAAGGATTCGCCGCAACCGCAGCGGTCCTTCTCGCGCGGGTTGCGGAACTTGAAGCCTTCGTTCAGCCCTTCGCGGACGAAGTCCAGCTCAGTGCCGTCGAGGTAGGGCAAGCTCTTGGGGTCGATGAGGATCTTGACCTCATGACCTTCGAAGACAACGTCCTCGGGCGCAACGTCGTCGGCGTACTCGAGCTTGTAGGCCAGGCCCGAGCAGCCGGTGGTCTTCACACCCAAGCGCACGCCCACGCCCTTGCCGCGCTTGGCGATGTAGCGCTTGACGTGGCGGGCTGCGGCTTCGGTCAGGGTGACGGACATGTCAGCTGGCCGCGTGCTTGGCGCGGTAGTCGTCAACCGCAGCCTTGATGGCGTCCTCGGCCAGGATGGAGCAATGGATCTTGACCGGGGGCAGCGCCAGTTCTTCGGCGATCTGCGTGTTCTTGATCGACAGCGCCTCATCCAGGCTCTTGCCCTTGACCCATTCGGTCACCAGCGAGCTGGAGGCAATGGCCGAGCCACAGCCGTAGGTCTTGAATTTGGCGTCCTCGATGAGGCCGGTCGCCGGGTTCACCTTGATCTGCAGCTTCATCACATCGCCGCAGGCCGGCGCACCAACCATACCGGTGCCAACGTCCTCATCCCCCTTGTCGAAGTTGCCGACGTTGCGGGGGTTCTCGTAGTGATCAACGACTTTTTCGCTGTATGCCATGTTGTTCTCCTGATGGGCTTAGTGCGCAGCCCATTGAATCGTGCTGAGGTCGATGCCGTCCTTGTACATGTCCCACAGCGGGGACAACTCGCGCAGCTTGGCGACCCGGTCGTTCAGCACGCTGATGGCGTAATCGATCTCTTCTTCGGTCGTGAAACGGCCAATGGTCATGCGCAACGAGCTGTGCGCCAGTTCGTCGCTTCGACCCAGGGCGCGCAACACATAGCTGGGCTCCAGGCTGGCCGACGTGCAAGCCGAGCCCGACGACACCGCCAGGCCCTTGACGCCCATGATCAGCGACTCGCCCTCGACGTAGTTGAACGAGATGTTGAGGTTGTGCGGCACGCGGCGCTCGAGGTCGCCATTGATGAAGGTCTGCTCGATGCCGGAGAGGCCCTTGATCAGGCGCTGCTGCAGCGCGCGGATGCGCTCCTGCTCGGCAGCCATTTCTTCACGGGCGATGCGGAAGGCCTCGCCCATGCCGACGATCTGGTGCGTGGGCAGCGTGCCCGAGCGCATGCCACGCTCGTGGCCGCCACCGTGCATTTGGGCTTCGAGACGCACACGCGGCTTGCGGCGCACGTACAGCGCGCCCATGCCCTTCGGACCGTAGGTCTTGTGGGCCGACATGCTCATCAGGTCGATCGGCAACTCGGCCAAGTTGATCGCAACCTTGCCGGTCGCCTGGGCCGCGTCGACATGGAAGATGATGCCGCGCTCGCGGCACAGCTTGCCGATCGCCACCACGTCCTGAATCACGCCGATCTCGTTGTTGACGAACATGACCGACACCAGGATGGTGTCCGGGCGCAGGGCCGCCTGGAAAGCGTCCAGGTCGAGCAGGCCGTTGGGCAGCACGTCGAGGTAGGTGACTTCGAAGCCCTGCCGCTCCAGCTCACGCATGGTGTCCAGCGTGGCCTTGTGCTCCGTCTTGACGGTGATCAGGTGCTTGCCGCGCGTCTTGTAGAACTGGGCAGCACCTTTCAAGGCCAGGTTGATGGCTTCGGTGGCGCCCGAGGTCCAGACGATCTCGCGCGGATCAGCGCCAATCAGCTCAGCCACCTGTACGCGCGCCTTCTCGACGGCTTCTTCCGCCTCCCAGCCCCAGGCGTGGCTGCGCGACGCCGGGTTGCCGAAATGCTCGCGCAGCCAGGGAATCATGGCGTCCACCACGCGCGGGTCGCACGGCGTCGTCGCGCCATAGTCGAGGTAGATCGGGAAATGCGGGGTCATGTCCATGGAACGACTACTTTGAAATCTTGTGCCGGATTGGCTTACTTGCTGAACGCGCCACCCAGCGCGAACACCGAATTCGGCGCCGTCACGCGGATGGGCTTGAGCACCGGCTGGCTGGAGATGGCCCGCTTGACCGGCGCTGCCTCGACCTCGAAGCCCTTGGCGAGCTGCTCGTCCGCCAGCTTGCGCAGCGACACGGAGTCGAGGTACTCGATCATCTTGGCGTTCAGATTGGTCCAAAGCTCGTGGGTGATGCAGCGGCCACTGTCCTCACCCATGCAGTTTTCTTTGCCGCCGCAGCCGGTGGCGTCCAGCGCCTCGTCCACAGCGACGATGATGTCGGCGACCGTGATGTCCTCGGCCTTGCGACCCAACGAGTAGCCGCCGCCCGGGCCTCGGGTCGACTCCACCAGTTCATGGCGACGCAGCTTCCCGAACAACTGCTCCAGGTAGGACAGCGAAATCTGCTGCCGCTGGCTGATCGCCGCCAGGGCCACCGGGCCCGCATTCTCGCGCAGCGCCAGATCCAGCATCGCGGTGACTGCAAACCGGCCTTTGGTGGTGAGACGCATGTGAAACTCCTTGGCGAGGTGCCCGAACCAGAGAAGTCCAGGACAAGAATTCGGGGTTAACCCGTGACGCACTGGACAATAGCCGAGCGAATCATTTCCGATGATTTTACTCGACTACCAAGCCCATGCTTCGCGCAAGCCGGCGCACCCCAATGTGCACAGGGCTTTTGCTGCGGCGCAGCAGCATCAACGCGACACGCCGGGCTTGCGGGCCGACTCAAGCGGCACGATGTTGTCGTGTACGCGAGCGCCGAAGGCCTGCTCGCGCAGTTGCGCCAATTGGTCGCGCAAGCGGGCGGCCTTCTCGAATTCCAGGTTGCGGGCATGCTCCAGCATCTGCTTCTCCAGTTGGGCAATGCGCTTGGCCAGGTCCTTCTCGGACAACTCCTCGACCTGGGCCGCCGCCAGCAATTTGGCCTCATCACGGCCAGACTCCTCCGAGTAGACGCCGTCGATGAGGTCCTTGATGCGCTTTTGCACGCTGCGCGGCGTGATGCCGTGCTCCTCGTTGAACGCGATCTGCTTGGCGCGGCGGCGCTCGGTTTCGCCAATGGCCTTGCGCATGGACTCCGTGATCTTGTCCGCGTACAGGATGGCCTTGCCGTTCAGGTTGCGCGCGGCGCGGCCGATGGTCTGTATCAGGCTGCGCTCAGCGCGCAGGAAGCCTTCCTTGTCGGCGTCCAGGATGGCCACCAGCGACACCTCGGGGATGTCCAGCCCCTCGCGCAGCAGGTTGATGCCCACCAGCACATCGAAGGCGCCCAGCCGCAGGTCGCGCAGGATCTCGACGCGCTCCACCGTGTCCACGTCCGAGTGCAGGTAGCGCACCTTGACGCCGTTGTCGCTGAGATAGTCCGTCAGCTGCTCGGCCATGCGCTTGGTCAGCGTCGTGATCAGCACGCGTTCATTGACCTCGACGCGCAGGCGGATTTCCTGCAGCACGTCGTCCACCTGGTGCGTCGCCGGGCGCACCTCGACCACCGGGTCAACCAGGCCCGTCGGCCGCACGACCTGCTCGACCACCTGCCCCGCGTTGTCCTGCTCGTACTGCCCCGGCGTCGCGGACACGAACACCGCCTGGCGCATCTTGCGCTCGAATTCATCGAACTTCAGCGGCCGGTTGTCCAGCGCTGACGGCAGCCGGAAGCCGTACTCCACCAGCGTCGTCTTGCGCGCCCGGTCGCCGTTGTACATGCCGCCAAACTGGCCGATCAGCACGTGGCTTTCGTCCAGGAACATGAGCGCATCGGGCGGCAGGTAATCCACCAGCGTCGGCGGTGGGTCGCCCGGCTGGGCGCCCGACAAGTGCCGCGTGTAGTTCTCGATGCCCTTGCAGTGCCCCACCTCCTGGAGCATCTCCAGGTCGAAGCGTGTGCGCTGCTCGATGCGCTGGGCCTCCACGAGCTTGCCCTCCTTCACGAAGAAGCCCACCCGCTCGCGCAGTTCCTCCTTGATCGCATCGGCGGCCGCCAGCACGCGCTCGCGCGGCGTGACGTAATGGCTGCTGGGGTAGACCGTGAAGCGCGGGATCTTCTGGCGGACATGACCGGTCAGCGGGTCGAACAGCGACAGCGCCTCGATCTCGTCGTCGAACAGCTCGATGCGGATGGCCAGCTCCGAATGCTCGGCCGGAAACACATCGATGGTGTCACCGCGAACGCGGAAGTGGCCGCGGCTGAACTCCATCTCGTTGCGCGTGTACTGCATGCGGATCAGGTGCGCGATGACGTCGCGCTGGCCCAGCTTGTCGCCCACGCGCAGCGTCATGACCATCTGGTGGTAGTCCGCCGGCGAGCCGATGCCGTAGATGGCCGACACGGAGGCCACGATGACCACGTCGCGGCGCTCCAGCAGGCTTTTCGTGCAGCTCAAACGCATCTGCTCGATGTGCTCGTTGATCGCGCTGTCCTTCTCGATGAACAGGTCGCGCTGCGGCACGTAGGCCTCGGGCTGGTAGTAGTCGTAGTAGCTGACGAAGTACTCGACCGCGTTCTTCGGGAAGAAGTCCTTGAACTCGCTGTAGAGCTGCGCGGCCAGCGTCTTGTTGGGCGCAAAGATGATGGCCGGGCGGCCCAGGCGCGCGATGACGTTGGCCATCGTGAAGGTCTTGCCTGAGCCGGTCACGCCCAGCAGCGTCTGGTAGCTGAGGCCGTCGTTGATCCCCTCGCACAGCTGGGCGATGGCGGTGGGCTGATCCCCCGCCGGCGGGAAAGGCTGAAACAGCTGAAACGGGGAGCCTTCGAAGCTGACGAATTCGCCCTTGCGCTCCTCGGCGTCTCCGTCCGGGGCGGTCTGGGCGTTCAGGGCGTCTTGCATCGGGTAAATCCTGGGAAAATCTGCGGCTTGCGCAATCCGTCAGCTTAAGCGCAGTCCCCCGCTGACCCCCTCCCCCTGCTGCCAACGCCCCTTCAGGAATCTCGACATGTCTTTGTTCGCCGACGTCGCCCTTGCCCCCCGTGACCCCATCCTGGGCCTGAACGAGCAGTTCAACGCCGACACCCGCCCCGGCAAGGTCAACCTCGGCGTGGGCGTGTACTACGACGAGAACGGCAAGCTGCCGCTGCTGAAGTGCGTGCGCGAAGCCGAGGCCGCCATGGCCGCGGCGCCCAAGCCGCGGGGCTACCTGCCCATCGACGGCATCGCCGCCTATGACAAGGCCGTGCAGAAGCTGGTGTTCGGCAGCGAGCTGAAGAACGTCGCCACCGTGCAGGCCATCGGCGGCACCGGCGCGCTGAAGGTCGGCGCCGACTTCCTGAAGCAGCTCAACCCGACCGCCAAGGTGCTGATCTCCGACCCGAGCTGGGAGAACCACCGCGCGCTCTTCACGCAGGCCGGCTTCACGGTCGAGACCTACCCCTACTACGACGCAGCCAACAAGGGCATCAACTTCGCCGGCATGCTGGCCGCACTGAACGCCGCGCCGGCTGGAACCGTCGTCGTGCTGCACGCCTGCTGCCACAACCCGACCGGCTACGACATCACGGCTGCCCAGTGGGCCGAGGTCGTCGCCGTCGTCAAGGCCAAGGGCCTGACGCCCTTCCTGGACATGGCCTACCAGGGCTTCGGCTTCGGCCTGAAGGAAGACGGCGAAGCGGTGCGCCAGTTCATGGCCGCCGGCGTCGGCTTCTTCGTGTCGACCAGCTTCTCCAAGAGCTTCTCGCTGTACGGCGAGCGCGTCGGCGCACTGAGCGTGGTCTGCAGCAGCGATGAAGAGGCCGTGCGCGTGCTGTCGCAGCTGAAGATCGCCATCCGCACCAACTACTCCAACCCGCCCACCCACGGTGCACAGGTCGTGGCCGCCGTGCTGTCCGACGACACGCTGCGCGCGATGTGGGAGGAAGAGCTGGCCGGCATGCGCGTGCGCATCAAGGCCATGCGTTCGGCGCTGGTGGCCGCGCTCAAGGCCGCCGGCGTCTCGCAGGACCTCTCCTTCGTCACCGAGCAGCTGGGCATGTTCAGCTACTCGGGCCTCACCGCCGCCCAGATGCAGCGCCTGCGCAGCGAGTTCGGCGTCTACGGCGTGGACTCCGGCCGCATCTGCGTGGCCGCCCTGAATGAGGGCAACCTGCCCACCGTCGCCGCCGGCATGGCGGCCGTCATGAAGGGCTGATCGCCGCGCAATGCACCGTTGAAGTGCGACGGATTGGCGGTTTGACCGCCAATCCATGTTGCAGCGCACAACGCTGCAAGCGTTTTCTGGCACCATCGCCTCATTCCTGAACCTCGCCAAGGCCGGCCATGCTGTATCAATTCTTCGAAACCCAGCGCGCCCTGCTCAGCCCGTTCTCCGAGTTCGCCGCCGCGTCGGCCAAGCTCTACAGCCACCCGCTGTCGCCGTTCACGCACACACCGATGGCGCAGCGCCTGTCCGCCGGGCTGGACCTGATGCACCGCCTGGCCAAGGACTACGAAAAGCCCGAGTTCGACATCAAGACGGTGGAAGTCGACGGCGTCGATGTCGCCGTGCAGGAGCTGGTGGCCATCGAGAAGCCGTTCTGCCGCCTGCTGCGCTTCAAGCGCTACACCGACGACCCCGCCGTGCTGGCCAAGATGAAGGACCAGCCCACGGTGCTGGTCGTGGCGCCGCTGTCGGGCCACCACAGCACGCTGCTGCGCGAGACCGTCAAGCAACTGCTGAAGGATCACAAGGTCTACATCACCGACTGGACCGACGCGCGCATGGTGCCGCTGGAGGTGGGCCCCTTCCACCTGGACGACTACATCCGCTACGTGCAGGAGTTCATCCGCCACGTCGGCGGCGCCGACTGCCACGTGATGTCCGTCTGCCAGCCCACGGTGCCCGTGCTTGCCGCCATCTCGCTGATGGCCTCCGCTGGCGAGGCCACGCCGCGCAGCATGACCATGATGGGCGGTCCCATCGATGCCCGCAAGAGCCCGACAGCCGTCAACAACCTGGCCATGAACCGCAGCTACAGCTGGTTCGAGAACAACGTCATCTACCGCGTACCGACCAACTTCCCCGGCGCCGGCCGCGAGGTCTACCCGGGCTTCCTGCAGCACACCGGCTTCGTCGCGATGAACCCGGACCGCCACCTCTCCTCGCACTACGACTACTTTCTGGACCTGGTGCGCGGCGACGACGACAGCGCCGAGGCACACCGCAAGTTCTATGACGAGTACAACGCCGTGCTGGACATGCCCGCCGAGTACTACCTGGACACGATCAAGACCGTGTTCCAGGACTTCGCGCTGGTCAACGGCACCTGGTTCGTCGACGGCCAGCAGGTGCGCCCGCAGGACATCCAGACGACCGCGCTGCTGACGGTCGAAGGCGAGCTGGACGACATCTCCGGCGCCGGCCAGACCCGTGCCGCGCACGACCTGTGCGAGGGCGTACCCAAGGCCCACCAGTTCCACTATGACGCCATCGGCGCCGGGCACTACGGCATCTTCTCGGGCCGGCGCTGGCGCGAAAAGGTCTACCCGCAGGTGCGCGACTTCATCGCGAAGTACGAAGCTGCCCCGCTGAAGCAGACGGCCAAGGCCGCGCCGGTGAAGGCGGCGGCCAAGCCCGCCGCCAAGCGCACCCGCCGCGCGTGAGTCTCGCGGCCCTCATCGACGCCGCGCTGCCGCAGACCCAATGCACCCGCTGCGGCTACCCGGACTGCCGCCGCTACGCCGAAGCCGTCGCCGCCGGTGAGGCCGGCATCAACCAGTGCCCGCCCGGAGGCGCCGAAGGCGTGGCCCGGCTGGCCGCCATCACCGGCCGGCCGGCGCTGCCGCTGAACCCGGCCCACGGCATCGAAGCCACGCGCGGCGTCGCGGTCATCGACGAGGCCTGGTGCATCGGCTGCACGCTGTGCATCAAAGCCTGCCCGGCCGACTGCATCGTCGGCGCGCCCAAGGCCATGCACGTCGTCGTCACGGCACAGTGCACCGGCTGCGAGCTGTGTGTGCCGGCCTGCCCGGTGGACTGCATCTCCATGCCCGAGGTGACCACAGCCACCGGCTGGGCCGCCTGGAGCCAACCGCAGGCGGACGAGGCGCGCGAACGCTACGCCTTCAAGCAGTTCCGCCGCCACCGAGAGGCCGAGGAGAACGACGCCCGCCTGGCTGCCAAGGCCGAGGCCAAGCTGGCCGACCTGCCAGCGGCATCGCACATCACCGACCCGGCGCAGCTGGACCGCAAGCGCGCTGCCATCGAGGCTGCACTGGCCCGAGCCAGAGCCAAGCGAGGCTGAAGGCGGCTGACAATCGGCCGCATGAACGCCGCCCAAGTCGATCGCTTCTTCGCCACGCTGCAACGCGCCAATCCGGCGCCGCAGACCGAGCTGGAGTTCTCCAGCGTCTTCGAGCTGCTGACGGCGGTGCTGCTGTCCGCGCAGGCCACCGACGTCGGCGTCAACAAGGCCACCAGGCGCCTGTTCGCCGTCGCCAACACGCCCGCGCAGATCCTGGCGCTGGGCATCGCCGGGCTGGAGTCGCACATCAAGACCATCGGCCTGTACCGCAGCAAGGCCAAGCATTTGCTGCAGACCTGCCAGATCCTCATCGAGCAGCATGGCGGCGAGGTGCCGCGCTCGCGTGCGGCGCTGGAGGCGCTGCCCGGCGTCGGCCGCAAGACCGCCAACGTCGTCCTCAACGTCGCCTTCGGCGAGCCGACGATGGCGGTGGACACGCACATCTTCCGCGTCAGCAACCGCACCGGCCTCGCGCCGGGCAAGACGCCGCTGGCCGTCGAGCTGGGCCTGCTGCAGCGCGTGCCCGCGGCCTATCTCGTCGACGCCCATCACTGGCTCATCCTGCATGGCCGCTACGTCTGCCAGGCACGCAAGCCCTTGTGCAACGTTTGCGCCGTCATCGACGAATGCGATGACGGGCGCCGCCTAAAATCGGCGTCCGCCTGATCAGAAGCCCCTCCATGGCCAGCCTCACCGACCTGACCGACCGCGTTGAGCGCCTGCTCGTGCGCCACGACGAAATCCTGCGCACCAACCTGCTGCTGCAGGTGCAGTTGACCGCCATCACGCAGGAGCGCGACAGCCTGCGCTCGCGCCTGAGCGCCGCGCGCGCGCGCGTCGACGCACTGCTGGAGCGCCTGCCCGCTGAGGCGCCCAAGGAGGAGCAGCCGTGAAGCAGATGGAAGTGACCATCATGGGTCAGAGCTACCTGCTGGGCTGCCCGCCCGGCGGCGAGGCTGCACTGACCGCGGCCGTCGCCCAGGTGGACCGCGAGATGAGCGCCATCCGCGACGCCGGCAAGGTCAAGGCCCGCGAGCGCATCGCCGTGCTGGCCGCGCTCAACCTCGCCTACCAGCTGGTCGAAGCGCCGCGCGAGACGACTGCGGCTGCACCCTCGCCCGCGCCGGCTGAGGTCCCCGAGATCGATGCCCTCATCAAGCGCCTGGACGAAGCGCTCGGACACGACGGCCAGCTGCTCTGACCGCGTAAACTCCGCGACGTCCACTGCGTTCCTCTGGGGCTTTAATTTCCTTCATCCGATGCTCTATGAGCAAGGGCTTGGAATATGCCGGATGGGCGTGAGCGTCTCGCGTCAGATGAACCCGAAGTCCGGATGACCTGGCCCACCTGATTACCCCTGGGTGTTCAGGATCTCGGCCCCCAGGATCGCGGTGGACACCTTTTCCTCCCCTAGCATCGGCCCATGAACTACTGGCTGATGAAGTCCGAGCCCGACGAGGCGTCGATCGATGACCTCCGGCGTGCAGGCACCCTGCCCTGGACAGGCGTACGCAACTACCAAGCCCGCAACTTCATGCGCGATGCCATGCGCATCGGTGACGGCGTGCTGTTCTATCACTCGTCCTGCGCCGAACCGGGCATTGCCGGCCTCGCGGAAGTCTGCAGCGCCGCCTACCCGGACGCGACGCAATTCGACCCGGCCAGCCCCTACTTCGATCCCAAGTCCAAGCCCGAGGCACCGCGCTGGGTGCATGTCGACGTGCGCTGGCGTGAGACGACGCGGCTGCTGAGCCTGAAGGCCATGCGCGAGGCGCCTGAACTGGCCAGCATGGGCGTGCTGCAGCGCGGCAGCCGGCTGTCCATCACCCCCGTCACGCCGGCCGAATGGCAGGCCGTGCTGACCAGGCTGCATCAGGCATGACGCTCACCCTCGCCCTTGAACTGCTCGCCCTGGGGCTGAGTGCTGGGTTCCTGGCCGGCCTGCTGGGCATCGGCGGCGGCATGCTGATGGTGCCCTTCCTGACCTTCATCCTCGATCAGCGCGGCGTGGAGCCCGGGCTGGCTGTCAAGATGGCCATCGCCACGTCCATGGCCACCATCATGTTCACGTCGCTGTCCAGCGTGCGGGCGCACCACCGCCGCGGTGCCGTGCGCTGGGACCTCGTCAAGGGACTGGCCCCCGGCATCCTGGCCGGCGGCCTGCTCGCGGGCGCCGGGCTGTTCAGCATCATCAAGGGTGCCTGGCTGGCGCTGCTGTTCGCGCTCTTCGTCAGCTTCTCGGGCTGGCAGATGCTGCGCAACAAGCGACCGGCGCCCAGCCGGCAGATGCCCGGCCCCGCCGGCCAGTTCGGCGCCGGCAGCGGCATCGGCCTGCTTTCAGGTCTGGTGGGTGCGGGCGGCGGCTTCGCCAGCGTGCCCTTCATGGTCTGGTGCAACGTGCCGGTGCATGCCGCCGTGGCCACCAGCGCGGCGCTGGGCTTCCCGATCGCGCTGGCCAACACGGCCGGCTATGTCGTCGGCGGCTGGAGCCAGCCGCCCGCGCTGCCCGGCGCCGCGGGCTACCTCTACCTGCCGGCGCTGGCGCTCATTGCGGCGGCCAGCGTGACCATGGCCCCGATCGGCGCCCGCGTGGCACATGCGATGGACGTGGCGCAGTTGAAGAAGGCCTTCGCCACGCTGCTGTTCGCGCTGGCAGCCTACATGCTCTACAAGGGACTGAGCGGGCTTTAGCCGAAGGCGATGGAGGCCAGCACGACCTGGTTGCCGCCACGGCGCTGGGCCTCGTGCACGGCGTTCTCGCTGGCCGTCATCAGCTCTTCCTGGCGCGACGCGGTGTGCGGGAAGCTGGACACGCCCATGGAGATCGACAGGCCCAGGTCCTGCCCGTTGAGCACAACGATCTGCGCCGCGCACTGACGGCGCAGCTGCTCCATGCGGGCATGCGCCGTCGCCAGGCCCACGCCAGACAGCAGCACCGCGAAGCGTTGCGGCCCGATGCGGCAGGCCGAGTCCATCGCCCGCGTGTTAGCCCGCAACATGCGGCCGATGCCTTCCAGCAGACGCTGCTGGGCTTCATCGCCCAGCTCCGACACAGCCGGGGATGCATCCAGCGCGATGACCACCAGCGCGAACTCACGGTGCTCGCGGGAGGACAGGTCGATCTCGCGCAGCAGTTGGTCGTCGAACTGCGCACGCAGATAGAGGCCCGACACGTCGTCACGCCCCGACCCCTGCTGCAACTCGCGGCGGATCTGCTCGATGGCGCCCTGCTGCTGCTCGATCTGCGTCAGCGCGCGCTGCAACTGCGTCTCACGATGCCGCTCCTCGGTGCGCTCCTGCCAGACCGCCAACAGGAAGTCCGACCCGAGCGCCAAGCGTGTAACGCTGAACTCGCGGCGGCGGCCATTGATCTCGAGCTTGTGCTCGGACACGACGGGGTGCCGCTGCGCCATGACCGTCTGCTCGACGCGGCGCAGCGCACTGATCTCGTCGGGCCGCAGCAGCTCGGCATCGTTGTGCCCCACGGCCTCCTCGCGATCCAGCATCTGGGCGAAGCCGGTGCTGGCGAACGCATAGCGCCCGCTGGCCGCCTGCTTGATGGCCGCCTGGCAGCCCAGGGGCTCGATGAGCGCCACCAGGCCCGCCAGCGTGTCGCCGCCCAGTTCGGGATGCTCGGCCAGCCAGGCGGACAGGCTGCCCGGCGGCGTCGCGGAGGTGTCGGCGATCGTGTTCATGAACTCGTGGTGATTCGATCGAGTGCCGCTGGCGGGGGCCAGGGCTTGCGCGGGTGTCGAGGCACTGTAGTTGGGCGGCCAACCAGCCTGCAAGGCCGGGCCATCCCACGATCCGGGCCTCCCCCCTAAGAAGCCTGGTGCGTCAGCTGCGAGGCATCGTAGCGAGTTTCAATGCCTCGCCCCGCGAGAATGCATCCCTATTCGAGGGAGGTTTATGCAGGCATTTGACGTCGTCGTGGTGGGGGCTGGCGCCGCCGGGCTGTTCTGCGCGGGGCGCGCGGGCCAACGCGGCCTGCGCGTGCTGCTGATCGACCACGCCTCCAAGCTGGCTGAAAAAATCCGCATCTCCGGCGGCGGTCGTTGCAATTTCACCAATCGTGATGTCACGCCGGCCAACTTCCTGTCCGAGAACCCGGCCTTCTGCCGCTCCGCGCTGGCCCGGTTCACCGCGCAGGATTTCATCAAGCTGGTCCAGCAGCATGGCATCGCCTTCCACGAAAAGCACAAGGGACAGCTGTTCTGCGACGACTCCAGTGAACTGATCATCCAGATGCTGCTGCGCGAGTGCGAGGCCGGCGGCGTCACACGCTGGCAGCCCTGCACCGTCGCCGATGTGCGCCCGGTGGCAGACGGCTTCGAGCTGGACACAGCCCAGGGCCCCGTGCGGGCGCGCCGCGTGGTGGTGGCCACAGGCGGCCTGCCCGTGCCCAAGATCGGTGCCAGCGACTGGGGCCTGCGCCTGGCCAAGCGCCTGGGACACGCCATCGTCGAGCCCCGCCCTGCCCTCGTGCCGCTGACCTTCGATGCCGACGCCTGGGCGCCGTTTGCCGCGCTGGCCGGGCTGTCGCTGCCAGTGGAAGTCAGTGTCGGTAGTGGCAAGGCGCGCACGCGCTTTCTGGAAGACCTGCTGTTCACCCATCGAGGCTTGAGCGGCCCGGCCATCCTGCAGATCTCCAGCTACCGCACGGCGGAGCAGCCGCTGCAGATCAACCTGGCACCCGAGCTCCGGCTGGACACCGAGCTCGTGCAGGCCAAAGCGAGTTCGCGCCGGCAGCTCGGCAACGAGTTCGGCGCGCGGCTGCCGCAGCGCCTCGCCGCCGCCTGGCTGGAGCGGGCCGCGCTGGACGCCGCGCGCCCGCTGCCGGAATGCCGCGACGCCGACCTGCAGCGCCTGGGCCGCAGCGTCCACGAGTGGCAGCTGATGCCCAATGGTGATGAGGGCTGGCGCAAAGCCGAGGTCATGCGCGGTGGCGTCAGCACCCGGGACCTGAGCTCGCAGACCCTGGAAAGCCGCCACGTGCCCGGCCTGCATTTCATCGGCGAGGTAGTGGACGTGACGGGCTGGTTGGGGGGCTACAACTTCCAATGGGCCTGGTCCAGCGCTGCGGCCTGCGCCGAGGCGCTGGTAGCCGGCTGCGCAGAAAACTGAGGGAATCTTGGCAAACCCTTGATTTCCCGGCTACAATCCTCGGCTTTGCTAGCAAACCCGCGCGTCGATTCGCTGCACTTCTCGAAGAAGACCAAGAGAAGCAGTAATCCGGAACCTGCTGCTGAAACTTAGCCGCGAACACCGAGCGCACTCTGAAGGAAATACATGACCACCATCCGCGTCAAGGAAAACGAGCCGTTCGACGTTGCACTGCGTCGCTTCAAGCGCACCATCGAAAAGCTGGGCCTGCTGACCGACCTGCGCGCCCGCGAGTTCTACGAAAAGCCCACCGCCGAGCGCAAGCGCAAGAAGGCTGCGGCCGTCAAGCGCCACTACAAGCGCGTGCGCAGCATGCAGCTGCCCAAGAAGCTGTACTGATAACGCCTCCTGACGCGATCCGGGATCTCGCATTCCGGTGAACTCCAGAACCCGCCACAGGACGCTGTCGCGGGTTTTTGTCTTTTTGAACCGGAATCTCCCATGAGCCTCAAAGACCGCATCACCGAAGACATGAAGGCCGCGATGCGCGCCAAGGACAGCGACCGCCTGCTGACCATCCGCGGCCTGCTGGCTGCCGTGAAGCAAAAGGAAGTGGACGAGCGCATCGTCGTGGACGACGCCGGCCTCGTGGCCATCGTCGACAAGCTGATCAAGCAGCGCAAGGACTCCATCAGCCAATTCGCCGCAGCAGGCCGTGAGGATCTGGTCGCCAAGGAAAGCGCCGAGCTCGCCGTGCTGCAGGTCTATCTGCCGGAGCGCCTGTCCGCCGAGGCCGTCGCCGAGAAAGTGGCGGCCATCGTGGCCGAGCTGGGGGCCAGCGGCCCGGGCGACATGGGCAAGGTCATGGCCGCCGCCAAGGCGGCGCTGGGCAATTCCGCCGAGATGAGCACCGTCTCTGCCGCCGTCAAGGCCGCACTGGCCAAGTAAGGAGCCGCCATGAGCCTGCCGCTGCAAGCAATCGCCCCCGACATCTGCGCCGCGCCGCAACTGACGCCTGACGCCATGGCCGAGGCCGCGGCCATGGGTTTCAAGAGCGTGGTGAACAACCGGCCCGATTTCGAGCACGGACCAGACCAGCCAACCTCGGCCGAAATCCAGGCCGCAGCACAGGCTGCCGGCCTGCAGTACCGCCACCTGCCGGTGGCCGGCGGCTACCAGTCGCCCGAAGAGATCGCGGCCATGGCCGCACTGCTGGCGGAGCTGCCGCGGCCGCTGCTGATGTTCTGCCGCTCGGGCGCGCGTTCGGCGCGCCTGTTCATGCAGGCGCAGCAACTGGGCTGAAGCCGTCGGGGCTTTCCCTGAACGGCGGCCGCTGTCAGCTGCCGCCTATGCAACGGTCGCTACATTGGCGGCCGTTTTGCATTTCAGCTCTTGCTCCATGAACGCCCTGCTCAGCCTGGCGCGGCGCATCGACAGCCTGAACGATCGCTTTGGCAGCCTGGCCGCCTGGGCCGTGCTGCTGTCGTGCTTCATCAGCGCCGCCAATGCCGTCGTCCGCTACACGCTGGACTACTCGTCCAACGCCTTCCTCGAAATCCAGTGGTATCTGTTTGCCACCTGCGTGATGCTGGGTGCCGCGCAGGTGCTGCGGCTCAACGAGCATGTGCGGGTGGACCTGGCCTACAGCCGCCTGAGTGGCCGGGCCAAGGTGGGCGTGGACCTGTTCGGCCTGATCGTCTTCCTGCTGCCGGTGATCGGCTACATGGCCTGGCTGTCATGGCAGCTGTTCATCGTCAAGCTCAGCACCGGCATGGCGCCGACCGACTCGGTCGCGAGCCTCGGGCTCATGGGTTACTGGGCCAAGCTGCTGACGTCGGGCGAGGTGTCCAGCAATGCCGGCGGCCTGATCCGCTGGCCGGCCGTGCTGATGCTGCCGCTGGGCTTCGGGCTGCTCGCACTGCAGGGCGTCAGCGAGGTGATCAAGCGCGTGGCCTGGCTGGCGCACAAGCTGGAACTGGACATGCACTACGAGAGGCCGCTGCAATGATGGCGATGGAGAGCTTCCCGCCGCTGATGTTCGCGGGGCTGATCCTGGTGCTGCTGATCGGCTTCCCGGTCGCGTTCTCGCTGGCCGCGCTGGGGCTGGCCTGCGGCTTCTTCGCCGTGAGCCAGGGCTGGTTCCCGCCGGAGTTCATGAGCGCGCTGCCGCAGAACGTGTTCGGCATCCTGTCCAACGACCTGCTGCTGGCCATCCCGTTCTTCACGCTGATGGGCGCACTGCTGGAGAAATGCGGCCTGGCCGAGGACATGCTCGATGCCATGGGCCAGCTGTTCGGCCCGGTGCGCGGCGGCCTGGGCTACTCGGTGATCATCGTCGGCTTCATCCTGGGCGCCATCACGGGCACGGTGGCGGGCCAGGTCATCGCGATGGCCATGATCTCGCTGCCGGTCATGATGCGCTACGGCTACAACATGCGCTACGCCACCGGCGTGCTCGCGGCCTCGGGCACGATCACGCAGCTGGTGCCGCCCTCGCTGGTGCTGGTGGTGCTGGCCGACCAGCTGGGCCGGCCGGTGGGCGACATGTACAAGGGCGCCTGGGGCCCGGCCATCCTGCAGGTGCTGATCTTTGCGCTCTACACCTTTCTGCTGAGCCGCATCAAGCCGGACCACGTGCCCGGCGTACCCAAGGAGGCCCGCACGCTGCAGGGCTGGGCGCTGTGGCGCAAGTGCCTGCGCGGCATCATCCCGTCGGCCGTGCTGATCTTCGCCGTGCTGGGCTCCATGGGCGGGCTGCCGGGCATCAACACCGCCATCTGCACGCCCACCGAAGCCGGCGCGATGGGCGCGGTGGGCGCCTTCATCCTGGCCGCCATGCACCGCCGGCTGAACTGGCCGCTGGTCAAGGAAGCCATGATCGGCACCATGCGCATCACCGCCATGGTGGTGTTCATCCTGATCGGCTCGCGCACCTTCTCGCTGGTGTTTCAGGGCGTCGAGGGCGGCCACTGGATCGAGAACCTGCTCAGCGACCTGCCCGGCGGCCAGATCGGCTTCCTGATCGCGGTCAACCTGTTCATCTTCTTCCTGGCCTTCTTCCTGGATTTCTTCGAGATCGCCTTCATCATCCTGCCCCTGCTGGCGCCGGTGGCCGAGAAGATGGGCATCGACCTCGTCTGGTTCGGCGTGATGCTGTGCGTGAACATGCAGACCAGCTTCATGCATCCGCCGTTCGGCTTCGCGCTCTTCTACCTGCGTGGCATCTCCGACACGCTATTCAAGAACGGCGCCCTGCCCCGCAAGGTGCTGTCCAAGGACATCTACCTCGGCTCCATCCCCTGGGTGGTGATGCAACTGGTACTGGTGGCCATCGTCATCTTCTTCCCGCAGACGGTGACAGCCTTCCTGGACAAGGAAAAGGCGGTGGACCTCAACCAGGCCTCCGAGCTGCTGCAGCAGATGGGCGGCCAGGACAAGCCGGCCGAGGACCTCAGCGCCGACGACGCCAGCAAGCTGTTCGCGCCCGAGGTGCCAGCGTCCGAGGCCAGCGCGCCGGCCGACGACGGCGACGCGGTGCGGCGTGCGCTGGAAGAAGCGGCGCGCAAGTAGGCGCCACCAAGCACAACGGGCGCTCCAGGCGCCCGTTGCTTGTTGCTGCCGCTCAGGTGGCGGCGATCAGGCGATCAGCTCGGCAGCTTCAGCAGCTCGAACGGCCCACGGCCGGCCGCGGCGGTGATGAGGCCCAGCACGCGGGTCGGCTCGGCGCCGATCCAGTCCCAGCGGAATCGCCAGCCCCAGTTGCCGCCCAGCACGCCGGGCACGTTCATGCGGTGGGCGCTGTCCAGCCCCAGCACGTCCTGCAGCGGGTAGACCGCCATGTTGGCCACGGAGTTGGCACAGGCACGGATCATGGCCCAGTGCACGTCGTGCTCGCCACAGGCGAGGTAGGAGCCGGCGAACGCCCGCTCGCGCGGCTTGGCCTGGTTCCACCAGCCGCGCACGGTGTCGTTGTCGTGCGTGCCGGTGTAGGCCACCGAGGTGGCGGGCCACATGTGCGGCAGGAACTCGTGATCGCCCTCGGCGCCGAAGCCGAACTGCAGGATCTTCATGCCGGGGAAGCCACAGCCGTCGCGCAGCGCGTGCACGTCGTCGGTGATGAAGCCCAGGTCCTCGGCCACGATGGGCAGCGGGCCCAGCGCCTTCCTGATGGCGTCGAACAGCGCCATGCCAGGGCCGGTCTTCCACTCGCCGCGCGTGGCGTCGGGGCTGTCGCCGGGGATCTCGTAGTAGCCGGCAAAGCCGCGGAAGTGGTCGATGCGGAACACGTCAGCCTGGGACAGCGCACGTCGAACGCGCGCCGTCCACCAGGCGTACTTCTCTTCGGCCATCTTGTCCCAGCGGTACAGCGGGTTGCCCCAGCGCTGGCCCAACGGGCCCAGGTCGTCGGGCGGGCAGCCGGCGACGACGGTGGTCTGGAAGTGCTCGTCGAGGTAGTACAGGTCGGGGCGCGACCAGCAGTCGGCGCTGTCGTGCGCGACGAAGATGGGCAGGTCGCCCATGATGTGCACGCCGCGCGCGTTGGCGTAGCTTTTGAGCGCGCCGATCTGCACATCGAACTGCCACTGGACGAACTGCCAGAAGGCGATCTCGTCGGCGTAGTCCTTGCGGGCCTGGGCCAGCGCGGCGGGGTCGCGGCGCTTCAGGCCTTCGCTCCATGTCCACCAGGGCTGGCCGTTCAGCGGCGAGCGGATGGCCATGAAGAGCACGTAGTCGTCCAGCCAGCTCTGCTGATCCAGGCACCAGGTGGCGAAGGCGATGCGGTCGGCGTCGGCCGCGTTGGCGAAGAAGCCCTGGGCCGCGGCGCGCAGCTGCTGCTCGCGCCAGGGCGTCACCTCGCCGTAGTTGATCAGCTCGCCGTCGAAAGCCGGCACGACCGGCGCGCTGAGCCAGCCCTTGGCGATCAGCGGCTCCAGCGCCACCATCCACTGGCTGCCGGCAAAGGCCGACACACCTTGGTAGGGGCTGTCGCCGGGGCCGATGGGCGTCGTCGGCAACAGTTGCCAGATGCGCTGGCCGGCGGCCTGCAGCCAGTCGACGAAACGATAGGCGTCGGGGCCGAAGTCGCCCATGCCGTGCGGGCCGGGCAGCGAGGTGATGTGCAGCAGCACACCCGAGGAGCGTTGGTTCAGGTTCATTGATGCCTCAAGACGAGGAGGGAGCGAGCCGGCACGTTCAGCGGCTGGCCAGGAAGGACGAGCGGCGCGGCGGAGTCGCCGCTGCTGTCGAGGATGAGCTGCCACGGCCCGTTGCACAGCAGGAAGGGCAGCGGCGTGGGGTCGGGGTTGAAGACGATCATCAGCCGCGGCGTGCTGGCGCCAGCCTCGCGCAGCTGGGCGCCGAAGGCGCGCTGGCCGGCGTCGTGCCAGTCGTTGGGCGTCATCTCGTGGCCACTGGGTGCGTACCAGGCGATGCTGGCCTCGCCCGGGCCGTTAGCGAACCAGCGCGGGTGGCGCAGCAGCGGCTCCTGCGCGCGCAGCGCCAGCAGTTGCGACACCAACTCGGTCAGCCAGCCGTCGGCATGGTCCCAGTTCAGCCAGGTCGTCGGGTTGTCCTGGCAGTAAGCGTTGTTGTTGCCGCCCTGGCTGTTGGCGATCTCGTCACCCGCGCACAGCATGGGCGTGCCCTGCGCCAGCAGCAGCGTGGCCAGCAGCGCGCGGCGCACGCGGTCGCGGGTGGCGTTGATGGCCGCATCATCGGTCGGCCCTTCAACGCCGAAGTTGGCGCACAGCTCACCGTCTCGGCCATCGCGGTTGTCCTCGCCGTTGGCATGGTTGTGCTTGGCGCTGAAGCTGGTCAGGTCGGCCAGCGTGAAGCCGTCGTGCACGGCGATGAAGTTGACCGAGGCCGTGGGCTGGCGCTGGCCGTGGTGGAACACATCGCTGGACGCCATGAAGCGCCGCGCGAATTCGCCGCGGCCGACGCCGGGGCCCGCCTTCAGCCAATAGCCGCGCACCGCATCGCGGAACTTGTCGTTCCACTCGAGGAAGCGGCCGGGGAAGCGGCCCACCTGGTAACCGTCGTAGGCGGCGTCCCAGGGCTCGGCGATGAGGTGCACGCCGGCCAGCACCGGGTCCTGCCGCAGCGCGGTGAAGAAGGCGGCATTCGGGTCGAAGCCGTGCGAGCTGCGCCCCAGCACGGGCGCGAGGTCGAAGCGGAAGCCGTCCACACCCATCTCGGCCACCCAGTAGCGCAGCGAGTCCAGCACGAACTGCGTCACGCGCGGGTGCGAGGCGTGCAGCGTGTTGCCGCAGCCGGTCAGGTTCTCGTAGCGGCTCCAGTCGCCGCCGACGAGCCGGTAGTAGCTCTTGTTGTCCAGTCCGCGCAGGGACAGCGTCGGGCCGAACTCGTTGCCCTCGGGCGTGTGGTTGTAGACGACGTCCAGCACCACCTCCAGCCCGGCCTCATGCAACGCAGCCACCATCTGGCGGAACTCGGCCGTCACGGCCGTGGGGTCGTGGCGATGCGCGGCCTGCGCCCAGCGCGGGTCGGGGCAGAAGAAGCCCAGCGTGTTGTAGCCCCAGTAGTTGTTCAGGCCGCGCTCGGCGAGATGAGGCTCGGCGATGCAGTACTGCACCGGCAGCAGCGACAGCGTCGTCACGCCCAGGCGCTTGAAGTGCGCGATGGACGCCGGATGCGCCAGGCCCGCGTAGGTGCCGCGCAGTTCGTCCGGCACGCCCGGCAGCAGCTTGGAGAAGCCCTTGACGTGCACCTCGTACAGCACGGCGTCGGCAGCCGCCACACGCGGGCGGCGCAGCGCGCACGGCACGGGCGGCGGCGCCACGCGGGCCTTGAGCGCCTGCGTGGCGTTGTCCCGCGTGTCGAAGGAGCGCGGGCCGTCCGGGTGGCCCAGTTCGTAGCCATGGTGCTCAGCCCGCCAGCCGAAGTGGCCGACGATCTCGCGCGCCTGCGGGTCCAGCAGCAGCTTGTGCGGGTTGAAGCGATGGCCCTGCTCCGGCGCGTAGGGGCCGTGCGCGCGCAGCCCGTAGACGAGGCCGGGGCCGACGCCGGGCAGGAAGCCATGCCACACGCCATCGTGCGGGCCGTCCAGCACATAGCGGCGCAGCTCGCGCTGGCCTTCGGCATCGAACACGCAGAGCTCGATGCGGGTGGCGTTCTCGCTGAAGACGGCGAAGTTCACGCCGCCGTCACGGGCCAGCGAGCCCAGCGGCTCGTGCCAGCCGGGTTGGAGGTCGGGCAAGTGCGCCATGCGTGACTGCTGCAAGGTGACTAGATGGGGACGAAGAAGACCGTGGCCAGCGGGGGCAGATTGATCGTGATGGACAGCCGCTTGCCATGCGCCGGCTGCGCCTGCACCGGCAAGCCGGCCGCCGCCACGCCATTGCCCATGTTGCTGCCGCCGTAGTAGGCCGAGTCGGTGTTCAGCGCTTCTTTCCAGGCCGTCACGCCATCGGGCACGCCCAGCGAGTAGCCCTCGCGCGGCACCGGCGTCATGTTGCAGACGACGAGCACCATGCGGCCCGTGCCGTCGCGCCGCACCCAGGCATAGATGGAATGCTCGGCGTCGTGCGCGCTGATCCACTCGAAGCCGCCGGCCTCGCAGTCCAGCCGGTGCAGCGCGGAGTGCTCGCGGTAGAGCTTGTTGAGATCGCGCACCAGGCGCTGCACGCCCGCGTGGCGGTCGTCCTCGAGCAGCCCCCAGGGCAGGCTCTCGGCATGGCTCCACTCGTTGCGCTGGGCAAACTCCTGCCCCATGAACAACAGCTTCTTGCCGGGGTGACCCCACATGAAGCCGTAGTAGGCGCGCAGGTTGGCGAACTTCTGCCAGTCGTCGCCCGGCATCTTGGCGAGCATGGAGCCCTTGCCGTGCACCACCTCGTCGTGCGAGATGGGCAGCATGAAGTTCTCGCTGAACGCGTAGATCAGGCCGAAGGTCATCTTGTCGTGATGCCAGCGGCGGTTGATCGGGTCCTCGGCCATGTAGCGCAAGGTGTCGTTCATCCAGCCCATGTTCCACTTGTAGTGAAAGCCCAGGCCGCCCGCGTAGGTGGGCGCCGAGACACCGGGGAAGCTGGTGCTCTCCTCGGCCACGGTGATGGCGCCTTCCACCTCGCCGACGTGTTCGTTCATCTCGCGCAGCAGCGAGATGGCTTCCAGGTTCTCGCGGCCGCCACGGATGTTGGGAATCCATTCACCGGCCGGGCGCGAGTAGTCGCGGTAGAGCATGCTGGCCACCGCGTCCACGCGCAGCCCGTCCACGCCCCAGCGCTCGATCCAGTAGGTCGCGCTGCCGATCAGGAACTCGCGCACCTCGGTGCGGGCGAAGTTGTAGATCAGCGTGTTCCAGTCGCGATGGAAGCCTTCCTTGGGGTCGGCGTATTCATAGAGCCGCGTGCCGTCGAACTCGGCCAGGCCGTGGGCATCGGCCGGGAAGTGGGCCGGCACCCAGTCCAGCAGCAGGCCCAGGCCCTGCTCATGCACGGCCTTCACAAAGCGCGCAAAGCCCTCGGGCGGGCCGAAGCGGGCGCTCGGCGCGTACATGCCCAGCGTCTGGTAGCCCCAGGAGCCGTCGAACGGGTGCTCGCTGATGGGCATGAGCTGCACATGCGTGAAGCCCAGGTCGGCCGCATAGGCCGGCAGGTGCTCGGCCAGTTCGTCCCAGGTGGGAAACTCGCCCGACACGCCGCGCCGCCACGACGCCGCATGCACCTCGTAGACGCTGATGGGCGACTCGCGCCGATTGGCGCGCTCGCGCTGGCGTGGCAGCGGCGTGGGCTCGGGCAGCGCGGCCACGATGCTGGCGGTGTCCGGCCGCAGCTGCGCGCGGCGGGCGTAGGGGTCGGCCTTCAGCGGCAGCAGCGCGCCGTTGCCGTTGACGATCTCGAACTTGTAGAGATCACCCTCGGCCGCGTGCGGCACGAAGATCTCCCACACGCCGGCCTGATGGCGCAGGCGCATGGGGTGGCGGCGGCCGTCCCAGTTGTTGAAGTTGCCGACCACGCTGACGCGCCGCGCATTCGGCGCCCAGGTCGCGAATCGCACGCCACTCACGTCGCCATGCGTGACGAGGTGGGCACCCAGGCTCAGCCAGGGGCGGACGTTGCGCCCCTCGGCAAAGGCCGCCAGCTCCTCGTCGCCGAGCTGGGGGTAGAAGTTGTAGGGGTCGGCGTAGACGCCCTCCCCGCCCCCGGCCCAGCGCACGGCCAGCCGGTAGTCGAACCGATGCTTGCGGCGCGGCACCTGGGCCTCGAAGAAGCCGCCGCGGCGCTGCGTCAGGTCGACGATGTGCTTCTTGCTGCCGGCATCCAGCAGCGCCACGTCGGACGCCCCGGGCAGCAACACCCGCACCCACAGCCGACCACTGTCATCCGCGTGAAGACCCAGCCGACTGAAAGGGTCGGCATGGCGGCCTGCCAGGAGGGTGTCGAGGTCGGCTTCGGTGAGCATCGGATCAGTTCAGAGATTTGACGGACCAGACACGGTCCACGTACTCGGCGATCGTGCGATCGGACGAGAACGGGCCCATGCCGGCGATGTTGCGCAGCGCACGCTCAGCCCAGGCGGCGCGGTCGGCAAACAGCGCATCGACCTTGGCCTGGGTGGCGACGTAGTCAGCGAAATCGGCCATCAGCAGGTAGACGTCGCGGTGCAGCAGGCTGTCCACCAGGGCGCGGTAGCGCTCGGTATCGCCGTTGCTGAACACACCCGCCGAGATGGCATCGATGACTCGCTTCAGCTGGCGATTCTCTTCGACGTACAGGCGCGGGTCGTAGCCCAGCTGCTTGATCTTGGCGACCGCATCGGCGCGCAGGCCGAACACGAACATGTTCTCCACGCCCATGGCCTCGGCCATCTCGATGTTGGCGCCGTCCCAGGTGCCGATGGTCACCGCGCCGTTCATGCCGAACTTCATGTTGCCGGTGCCCGAGGCCTCGGTGCCGGCGGTGGAGATCTGCTCCGACAGGTCGGCCGCCGGGATGATGCTTTCGGCCAGCGTGACGCTGTAGTTGGGCAGGAACACGAGCTTCAGCTTGTCGCCCACGCGCGGGTCGCTGTTGATGACGCGGGCCACGTCGTGCGCCAGGCGCACGATGCTCTTGGCCATCTGGTAGGCGGAGGCGGCCTTGCCGGCAATGATGACCGTGCGCGGCACCCAGTTCGCGTCCGGGTTGTCGCGGATCGCCTGGTAGCGGCTGATGACGTGCAGCAGGTTCAACAGCTGGCGCTTGTACTCATGGATGCGCTTGATCTGGATGTCGAACAGGCTGTCGACGTTGACCGTGATGCCGAGTTCGCGGCGGATCAGCGCGGCCAGGCGCTCCTTGTTGGCGCGCTTGACGGCCAGGAACTCCTCGCCCAGCTCGCGGTTGGCAGCCAGCGGCGCCAACTCGCCCAGCTGCGCCAGGTTCTTGCGCCAGCCATCGCCGATGCGGCTGTCCAGCAGGCGGGACAGCGCCGGGTTGGCCTGTTGCAGCCAGCGCCGCGGCGTGACGCCGTTGGTGACGTTGTGGAAGCGCTCGGGCCAGATGCGAGCGTAGTCGGCAAAGATGGTCTGCACCATCAGCTCCGAGTGCAGTGCCGCCACGCCGTTCACGCGGTGCGAGGCCACCAGCGCGAGGGATGCCATGCGCACGCGGCGCTCGCCGTGGCCGTGGCCGCCCTCATCGATGAGGGACACGCGGGCCGCCAGCGCATGGTCGCCCGGGAAGCGCTGCTGCAGCTCCTCCAGGAAGCGGTGATTGATCTCGTAAATGATCTCGAGGTGGCGCGGCAGCAGCTGCTCGAACATGCGCACCGGCCAGGTCTCCAGCGCCTCGGGCATCAGCGTGTGGTTGGTGTAGGCCACCGCCTGGCGCGTGATCTTCCAGGCCTCGTCCCAGCCCAGGCCGTGTTCGTCCAGCAGCAGGCGCATCAGTTCGGCCGGCGCCAGCGCGGGGTGCGTGTCGTTCAGGTGGATGGCGTTGGTCTTGCCGAGGTTGTGCAGCGTGCCGAACTCGCGCAGGTGGCGCGCGATCAGGTCCTGCAGCGACGCGCTGACGAGGAAGGCCTCCTGCTTCAGGCGCAGCTCGCGGCCGGCCTCGGTGGAGTCATCGGGGTACAGCACCCAGTTCAGCGCGTCGGCCAACACCTGGTGGCGCGCAGCGCGGGCGTAGTCGCCCTCGCAGAATGGCTTGAAAGCGATCGGCGCGGCCGTGGCCTGCCACTGGCGCAGCGTGGAGACGCGGTCACTGTGGTGGGCAGGCACGATGAAGTCGAAGGCCTGCGCCTCGATCTCGTCTGCCGGCAGCCAGCGGCGCACGCCGGAGGCATCGACCTCCACGCGGCCACCGAAGCCGACGTGGAAGCGCACATCGTGGCGCGGCAGCTCCCAGGCGGGCGCGTCGCGCGTCCAGTCATCGGGCTGTTCCTGCTGGCGGCCCTGCTGGATGACCTGCGCGAAGGTGCCGTAGCGGTAGCGCAGGCCGTAGCCGAAGGACGGCAGCTCCAGCTCGGCGAACGAGTCCAGGAAGCACGCCGCCAGGCGACCCAGGCCGCCGTTGCCCAGCGCGGCATCGGGCTCGCGCTCCAGCACGTCGCCCAGCGTCGTGCCCTGTGCGGCCAGCTTGGCCTGCAGCGGATCGACAAGCTTGAGCGCGGCCAGCGCGTTGGACAGCGCGCGGCCCATCAGGAATTCCATCGACAGGTAGTGCACGCGGCGCACCGGCGCCTTCTCGCCGCGCTGCGCATCCTCGGCCTGGGTGCTGGCCCAGCGGCGCGCCAGCGTCTCACGGCAGGCCACGGCCGCCGCATGCAGCGCCGCCTGCGGCGTGGGGCCATGGCTGGATTGGGACAGCTCGCGCTCGTAGGCAGTCTCGAACGCGGCATGCAGCGCCTGGTCTTCGGCGCTCAGAGGGGTCGGCTTCTTCATCGCGGGGGAGGCCTTGGTGCTGGACTTGCGCGCCACGGCGGACGCGGCGCTCTTGGTGGTTGGGGTGTTCATCAGTGCCAGCCCCCGGCGACGGGGGCAAGAATGCTACTCGACCGGCAGCGTTGACCGAAGTATCGGCCAGTCACGGCAAGTTGTGTAGTTTGACTACATCGGGAAAACCCGACAAGCATCGCAACACCTTGATTTTCCTTGTTTTATGCAGAGTTCGCAAAGGAAGTTCCTGTTGTTGCCGCCCGCCTCGGAATGTATATTGTCTACAAAGACGGCCAAACACGTGAAATTTGAGCCCGATTCTGCGAGACAAGCGGGCCCGCGCCAAGCGCCGGCGCCCGTTGATTGAAAGGTAAGAAGTGGCAGACGTTCGACTGACCGGTGTCGAGAAGGCTTATGGCGACATCCGCATCCTTCACGGCATCGACCTGGAGATCCGCGACGGCGAGTTCATGGTGTTCGTCGGGCCCTCGGGCTGTGGCAAGAGCACGCTGCTGCGCTCCATCGCCGGGCTGGAAGAGATCACCGGCGGCACGCTGAGCATCGGGGGCCGCGTCGTCAACGACGTGCCGCCTGCCGAGCGCGGCATTGCGATGGTGTTCCAGAGCTACGCGCTCTACCCGCACATGAACCTGTTCGACAACATGGCGTTCGGGTTGAAGCTGGCCAAGGTGCCCAAGGCGGAGATCGAGACCGCCGTGCGCAACGCGGCCAAGATCCTGCACATCGAGCACCTGCTGGACCGCAAGCCCAAGGATCTCTCCGGCGGTCAGCGCCAGCGCGTGGCCATCGGCCGCGCCATCGTGCGCAAGCCCGAGGTCTTCCTGTTCGACGAGCCGCTGTCCAACCTCGACGCCGCCTTGCGCGTACGCATGCGCTACGAGTTCGCCAAGCTGCACGAGGACCTCAAGACCACGATGATCTACGTGACGCACGACCAGGTGGAGGCCATGACGCTGGCCGACCGCATCGTCGTGCTGTCCGCCGGCAAGGTGGAACAGGTCGGCTCGCCGCTGGAGCTGTACGAGCACCCGCGCAACGTGTTCGTGGCGGGCTTCATCGGCAGCCCCAAGATGAACTTTGTCGCCGGTGAGCTGGTGGCCGTGGCGCCGGGCCAGGTGAGCGTGAAGCTGGCCGGCAGCGGCGTGGTGCTGCGCGCATTGGTTGATGCAGCCGACAGCCGGGTGGGTGACGCCGTGACGGTGGGCGTGCGCCCCGAGCACATCCGCCAGGGCGGGCCCGACAACCTGCTGCAAAGCACCGTGGCCTTCGTCGAGTCGCTCGGCGGCCTGACCTTCGCCTACTGCCCCTACCCGGGCCTGGAGGAGCCGCTGACCTGCCAGTTCGAGGGCCGCAACGGCGCCGACCGGCTGCGCAGCGGCCAGGCGCTGGACCTGCACCTGCCGGCCGAGGCGCTGTATGTCTTCAATGCGCAAGGCCTGGCCCTGCGCCGGCTCGCCGCACCGGAGCTCGCATCGTGAGGCTGGCCGCTGTCTGCATGGCGGCCCTGCTGGCCGCCGGGTCAGCCGTGGCGAAGTCGCCGCAGTTGCTGGTCTGGATCAACAGCGACAAGGCCTACAACGGCCTGCAGAAGGTCGGCGACGCCTTCGAGAAGGTGTCGGGCGTCAAGGTCGTCGTGGAGCATCCGGTGGACCCCACCGACAAGTTCCAGCAGGCCGCCGGTGCAGGCAAGGGGCCGGACATCTTCTGCTGGCCACACGACCGCGTCGGCGAGTGGGCCAAGGCCGGCCTGCTGACGCCGCTGCGCCCCTCCGCGCGCCTGAAGGCCGAGTCCGAGGCGCAGGCCTGGGACGCGCTCAGCTACCGCGGCCGCATCTGGGGCTACCCGCTGGCCATCGAGACGACCGGGCTCATCTACAACAAGGCGCTGGTGAAGACGCCGCCGCAGACCTGGGACGAGGTCATCGCGCTGGACCGCCAACTGCAACGCCAAGGCAAGCGCGCCATCCTGTGGCACTACAACAAGAGCTTCTTCACCTGGCCCCTGCTGGCCGGCGCGGGCGGCGAGATCTTCGGGCGCAACGCGCAGGGTGATTTCGACGCCGGCAAGGTCGGCGTCAACACCGACGGCGCCCTGCGCGCCGCGCAGGTGCTGGATCGCCTGATCCGTGACGGCCACATGCCCAAGGGCGCCAACTACGCGGAGATGGAGTCCGGCTTCGCGCGCGGCGAGGTGGCGATGATGATCTCCGGCCCCTGGGCCTGGGACAACGCGCGCCGCGCCAAGATCGACTTCGGCGTGGCCGGCATCCCGGCCGTCGTGCCCGGCCAGCCGAGCAAGAGCTTCGTCGGCGTGCTGGGCTGCATGATCGCCGCGCCCAGCAAGCACAAGGACCTGGCCAAGGAGTTCATCGAGAACCACCTGATGCGCCCCGAGGCGCTGAAGGTGCTGGACGCCGACGTGCCCATCGGCGTACCGGCCAACAAGGCCTTCTACGCCGAGCTGTCGGTCAACCCGCTGATCGCGGCCAGCATGGTCAACGCGCGCAACGGCGCGCCCATTCCCAACATCCCCGAGGTGGGCCGCTTCTGGACCGCGATGGACGCGGCACTGGAAGCCATCACCAACGGCCTGCAATCACCGAAGGACGCGCTCGACGGCGCGGCCGCCCGGATGCTGCTGAACAAATGAACGCGACCTCCTCTCCCCTCGGGCAGGGCAGCTACACGACGCTGCCGCCCAGCGTCGGCGAGCGGCTGCTCCGGGCGCTGTACTGGCCAGCCGCCGTCGTGCTGATGCTGGGTGCGCTGTACCTCGTCTTCGCCATCTACACGTCCGGCCAGGCGGCCTGGGCCACCGGGCTGCTGGTGCTGTTCACGGCCGGCTTCTACGTCTACCTCAGCCGTGGCGGCTTTGCGTGGCGCTACCTGTTCCCCGGCGTGGCCGGCATGCTGGTGTTCATCGCCTTCCCGCTGCTGTACACGGCGCAGATCGGCTTCACCAACTACTCCAGCACTCACCTGCTCGGCGAGAGCCGGGTGCGCGAATACCTGCTGGAGCAGCGCGACGCCATCGAGCCCCAGGTGCTGGGCTACAGCCTGCATGCCGAAGGCGCCGAGTTCCGCGTGGCGCTGCAAGCCGACGGCGAGGCCGCGCCGCGCTGGCTGTCGCCGCCACTGGCGCTGCGCAGCGGCAAGCCGCTGAAGGTGGCGCTGGCCCCGCCCGCCCCGGGCTTCATGCTGCAGCCGCCGCTGGCGCTGGCTGAGCTCGTGAAGCACCGCGACGCGCTGGCGCAGCTGGTGCTCGTGCTGCCCGACAAGACCGAGCTGCACTACCTGGGCCTGCGCGAGTTCGGCCCCGTCAAGCCGCAATGGACGGCGGCCGACGACGGCAGCCTGACGCGCACGGCCGACGGCGTCGTCTTCAGCCCCAACCGCGATACCGGCTTCTTCGAATCGCGCAAACCGGACGGGACGGTCGAAACCCTGCAGCCCGGCTTCAAGGCCTTCATCGGCACGGCCAACTACAGCCGCATGCTGTTCGACGCCGAGTTCCGCGGCCCCTTCCTGTCCATCTTCACGTGGACGGTGGTGTTCTCGGCGCTGACCGTGCTGTTCGCCACGGCCATCGGCATGCTGTTCGCCGTGATGCTGAACTGGGAGGGCATGAAGTACCGCACCACCTACCGCACGCTGCTGTTCCTGCCGTACGCGGTGCCGGGCTTCATCTCCATCCTCGTCTTCAAGGGCCTGTTCAACCAGAACTTCGGCGAGATCAACGCCATCCTGGACGCGCTGTTCGGCGTCAAGCCCGCCTGGTTTGCCGACCCGCTGCTGGCCAAGGCCATGCTGCTGATCGTCAACGTGTGGCTGGGCTACCCGTACATCATGATCCTGTGCTCGGGCCTGCTGAAGGCAATTCCGGCCGACCTGTACGAGGCCTCGGCGCTGGCCGGCGCAAGCCCCGCCACCAACTTCTTCAAGATCACGGCGCCACTCATCATCAAGCCGCTGGCGCCGCTGCTGGTGAGCGCGTTCGCGTTCAACTTCAACAACTTCGTGCTGATCGCGCTGCTGACCGACGGCCGGCCGGACTTCCTGTCCACCAAGCTGCCGGCGGGCCAGACCGACATCCTCGTCAGCTACACCTACCGCATCGCGTTCAAGGACTCGGGCTCCGACTTCGGTCTGGCGGCAGCGATCTCGACGCTGATCTTCTTCCTGGTGGCGGCGCTGTCGTTGATCAACCTGCGTCTGTCTGCCAAGGCGCAGAAGTAAGAAGGAACCCGACATGGCCATCGTCCTCGGCAAACAAGCCCGCTGGCGCACCTTCGCCGCCCACGCGGTGATGTGGGTGTTCATCGCCATCACCCTCTTCCCGCTGCTGGCGGTCGTCTCGATCTCGCTGCGGCCCGGCAACTTCGCCACCGGCAGCCTGATCCCGACCGAGATCAGCCTGGAGCACTGGAAGCTCGCGCTTGGCATTCCCTACCAGGCCGCCGACGGCAGCCTCGTGCAGCCGCCCTTCCCGGTGCTGACCTGGCTGTGGAACTCCATCAAGATCGCCACCGCGTCGGCCTTCCTCATCGTCGCCATCTCCACGACCGCGGCCTACGCCTTCGCGCGGCTCAAGTTCAGCTTCAGCAAGCCCGTGCTCAACGGCATGCTGCTGCTGCAGATGTTCCCGCCGGTGCTGGCGCTGGTGGCCATCTTCGCGATCTTCGAGACCATCGGCACCTACATCCCGGCACTCGGCGTCGAGACGCATGCCGGCCTGGTGCTGGCCTATCTGGGCGGCATCGCCACCCATGTGTGGACCATCAAGGGCTACTTCGAGACCATCCCGGTGGAGATCGAGGAGAACGCCAAGGTCGACGGCGCCACGCACTGGCAGGCCTTCTCGCGCGTGCTGCTGCCCATGGCCGTGCCCATCCTGATGGTGGTGTTCGTGCTGGCCTTCATCGGCACCATCATCGAGTACCCCGTGGCCAGCATCCTGCTGCGCGAGGAAAGCAACCTCACCCTCGCGGTCGGCTCCAAGTACTTCCTGCATGACCAGCGCTTCCTGTGGGGCGACTTCGCCGCTGCGGCGGTGCTCTCCGGGCTGCCGATCACGGCGGTCTTCCTGCTCGCCCAGCGCTGGATCGTCTCCGGCCTGACTGCTGGCGGCGTCAAGGGCTGAGCAGGCAGACCCCTCGCCCAGCCTCGCATCGCTGAACGCAAGCGAGCCTGGTCGGTCCCCCGAGGGGACGGCGATGCTTGCGGCATGGAGCCGCAAGCACGTCGCCAGCGCGGGCCGGCTTGGGAACGGCCCGGCGCTCGGCCCGCAAACTTCAAATGGCATGAAACCGTTCCGACGGCATCAACAAATGATGAAACTCCTCGCGCTGTGCGCAGCGCTGCTTTCGCTCGCCTCGGCGTCCCACGCCGCCGACTGCAAACCCGCGCCGCTGGGCGACGCCACGCTCTACCTGCGCGGCGGCGTGAACAACTGGGCGGCGGCGGACGAGTACGCCTTCGAGTACCGCTGCGACGCCTACTTCCTGAACCTCAAGGCCAGCGGCGTGCAGGAGTTCAAGCTCGCTGACGAGGACTGGACAGACCGCCTCACCTTTGGCGGCGACGGTCAGGGCAACCCGGCCCGGGGCGGCGCCGGCAACATCCGGCGCGAGTTCTCCGGCGAGCACACGCTGCGCCTGAGCATCGCCGCTGACGGCAGCGCGCAACTCAGCGTCGGCCCGCTCAGCTTCAAGCCCACGCCGCCCGCGCCGCTGACCGACAAGGTCGCGCTGCGCACCCGCTTCGACTCGCGCGACACCGCCTTCAAGCAGCCCTTCGGCGCCCAGCCGGCTGGCACCGACGTGAGCTTCAGCATCGGCAACGACATGCCGGGGCTGAAGGCCGCCACGCTCGTCATCGAGCGCCGCCAGATGAGCGGCAACCAGGAGCAGCTCGCCTACGAGCCGCTGGCCCGCATCCCCATGACGCCGCGCGCCCGCGGCCTGGGCACCGGCTTCAGCGCGCGCTACCGCTTCGACGCTGCCGGCGTCTACGGCTATTGGTTCGAGATCGAGAGCGCCCAGGGCAAGTACGCGCTGCAGAACAACAAGGACGCGATCTACTGGACGCGCGAGAAGGGCTCCATGGGCCCGGCCACGGTCGAGCGCCTGCCGGCCAACCTCAACCGCGTGCGCCGCTACCGCCAGACCATCCACGCGGCCGACTTCCAGGTGCCGGCCTGGGCGCGCGACGTCGTCTACTACTACGTCTTCCCCGAGCGCTTTCGCAACGGCGATGCCAGCAACGACCCACGCCCCGGCGGCGGCCGCCCGCAGGACCGCTACCAGGACCGTGACGTGGAGCGCCACGCCCGCTGGAACGAGAAGCCCTTCAAGCCCGGCACGGGCGACGGCTCCGACGCGCTGTTCAACAACGACTTCTTCGGCGGCGACCTGCAGGGCCTGATCGACAAGCTCGACTACATCAAGGCCCTGGGCGCCAACGCGCTCTACCTCACACCGGTCTTCCGCGCGCCCAGCAACCACAAGTACGACGCGGCCGACTACAAGCAGATCGACCCCGCCTTCGGCAGCAACGCCGACTTCGAGCGCCTGTGCGCCGAAGCCGCCAAGCGCGGCATCCGCGTCATCCCGGACACTTCGCTGAACCACGTCGGCGCGGACTCGCCGTACTTCAACCGGTTTGGGAATTTCCCGGCGGGCGGCGCCTTCGACAACGGCAAGATCAACCCGGCCTCGCCCTACGCCAGCTGGTTCAAGTTCAAGCCCGACGAGAAGGACCCCAACAAGCAGTTCCAGGGCTGGGTGGGCGTGAGCGACCTGCCGGAGTTGGACAAGAACGACCCGTCCTGGCGTGCCTACGCCTACCGCGACCCCGACTCGGTCACGAACTACTGGCTGGACCGTGGCGCCGCCGGCTGGCGCATGGACGTGGCGCCCTGGGTGCCCGACGACTTCTGGCGCGAATGGCGCAGCGCCGTCAAGGCCAAGAAGCCCGACGCGCTGACCGTCGCCGAGACCTGGTTCGACAGTTCCAAGTACTTCCTCGGCGACATGTTCGACAGCACGATGAACTACATCTTCCGCAACGCGGTGCTGGACTACGCCGCCGGCAAGAGCGGCAAGCTGGCGGCCGCCAACCTCGAGCTGATGCGCGAGGCCTACCCGCCGCAGGCCTTCTCGGCACTGATGAACCTGCTGTCCACGCACGACCAGCCCCGCGCGCTGCACCACTTCGGCGAAGACCGCGACCTGCCGCAGGCCAAGCGCCGGCTGCTGCTGTCGGTGTTCTTCCAGATGACCTACCCCGGCGCGCCCACCATCTACTACGGCGACGAAGTGGGCCTGGGCGGTGGCGATGACCCCTACAACCGCGCGCCCTACCCCTGGGCCGACCAAGGCGGCCAGCCTGACGAGGCGCTGCTGCGCGAGTTCAAGCGCCTGGTGGCACTGCGTCACGAGCTGCCGGTGCTGCGCCACGGCACGCTGTCGGCGCCGCTGCACGCGGATGACCACGTGCTGGTGCTGGCTCGCCAGCTCGGCCCCACCTGGGCGCTGACCGCCACCAACAACAGCCTGCAGCCGCGCACCGTGCATGTCACGCTGCCCGCGGGCCTGCCGCGCGATGCGCGCTTCACGAACGCGCTGGACGGTGGCAAGCCGTTGCAGGCGCGCCGGGGCCGGCTGACGCTGACGCTGGCGCCGCTGTCCGGCCTGGTGTTGACCCGCTGATGGAGCAGCGGCTGCTGGGCCACACCGGCCTGCGCGTGTCGGCGCTGGGCTTCGGGGCCATGCACCTGAACGACCTGCGCACCACCGAGGCCGAGGCCGCCGCGCTGCTGCACCAGGTGCTGGACCTGGGCATCACCCTCATCGACACCGCGCGCGGCTACGGCCTCAGCGAGGAGCGCATCGGCCGCCACCTCAGTGCGCGGCGCGCCGAGTTCGTGCTGTCCACCAAGGTCGGCTACGGCGTGGACGGCGTGCCCGACTGGACCTACGACTGCATCGTGCAAGGCGTCGAGCGCGCGCTGCGGCTGATGCGCACGGACTGGCTGGACATCGTCCACCTGCACTCCTGCCCACTGCCTGTGCTGCAGCAGGGCGATGTCATCCGCGCGCTGCAGGACTGCCGCGCGGCCGGCAAGCTGCGCGTGGCCGCGTACTCGGGCGACAACGACGAGGTGGACTTCGCCATCGGCAGCGGCGCCTTCGGCAGCCTGCAGACCTCGGTGAGCGTCTGCGACCAGGCCCACCTGCAGCGGCGCGCCGCGCTGGCCGACCACGCCGGCCTCGGCGTCATCGCCAAGCGCCCGCTGGCCGGCGCCGTATGGCGGCACCGCAGCCGCCCGACCGACGTTGCCGAAGGCCACTATTGGGACCGCTGGCAGGCCATGGGCTTACCGACCGGTACGCAGGCGGACGCCACCGCCACGCTGGCGGCGCAGGCGCTGCGCTTCGCCGCCTTCCACACCGGCGCGGCCAGCGTCATCGTTGGCACCGCCACGCCGCACAACCTGCGGCGCAACCTCGAGGCCGTAGCAGCCGGGCCGCTGCCAGCAGCGCAGGCACTCGCGCTGCGCGACGCTTTCACCCCGCACGCCGCTGCCTGGCCGGGCGTGATCTGAGCCCCGCAGGCGGACCCCCGCGCCGCCACAAACAACAAAACTGATTCGCCCCACCGGGGCTCGAATCGTTTTCAGCGCGCGCTTTTGCAGACTATTTCACAGGAAATCTCGCCACACCTGCCAATCACGCACCCTCTACTAGCTTTTTTATCAATTCAGGCGCCCAATTCAATCACTTGAACGGCCGTGCCTCATGACACACCCCGGCAGCGGCCAGCCCGGCAACCGTGAAGCAAGGAGAGTGGCAATGTCGCTGGTGATGAAAAACAAGGACGCCCTTCAACCCTCGAGCCCGGCGGCGGTGGTCGCCAAGGGCCCGAGCCGGAACATGAGCCGCGACGCCGAGCTGTATCGGCGCCGTGCCCGCACGCTGGCCAAACAGCAGCAGGCCGCTGAGCGCATCGCCAGCGCCAGCACCGAGCTGTCCAGCGGCATCAACGAGGCCGCGTCGGCCGCTGAAGAGCTCAAGCGCGCCACCGACCAGATCGCCAGCGGCGCCGAGGAGGCAGCCGGTGCGGCGCAGGAATCGCTGGCCGCGATCACGCAGGTCAACGGCGCGCTCACGCGCCAGCTCGAAGCCTGCCGCGACTCGCAGGCCAAGGCCGAAGGCATGCGCGACCTGGCTGGCAAGGTCAACACCGAGATCTCGGCCACCATCCAGGCGGTCGGCGTTGCCGCCGAACGCCAGGCCGAGTCGGTCAAGATGGTCGGCGAGCTGGAGCGCCAGGCCGCCAACATCGGCGACATCGTCAAGGCAGTCGCCCGCATCGCCGACCAGACCAACCTGCTGGCGCTGAACGCAGCCATCGAGGCCGCACGCGCCGGCCAGCATGGCAAGGGCTTTGCCGTCGTCGCCGACGAAGTGCGCACCCTGGCCGAGACGAGCGAGAAGAGCGCCAAGCAGATCCAGGAACTGGTGGGCCAGATCCAATCCGAGGTGACCAGCATCGCGTCGGGCATCAACACCTCGGCCGAAAGCATCAAGTCCGAGGTCGACAAGAGCCGCATCATCACCGAGCAGCTGGACCGCATCCGCATCGACGCCGCGGAGATCGTGAATGGCGCCACCACCATCGCCACCGCTGCCGCGCAAAGCGCTGCCGCCGCCCAGCAAGCGCTGCGCGGCACCGAGCAGATCGCGGCGGCGTCGACCGAGCAGAGCTCGGCCTGCGAGGAGTCTGCCAAGACGGTGGAAGAGCAGTCGGCTGCACTCGCGGAGTGCGAGCAGACCGCCGCCAACCTCTCCGAGATCGCCGACGAGCTGAAGAACTCCACCGACATCTCCAAGAGCGCTGAAGAAGTGGCCTCCGCCGCGGAGGAGCTGTCCAGCACGGTGCAGGAGATCACGCGCGCGGCCACGCAGATCATGGTGGCCCTCGAGCAGATCCGCAAAGGCGCACAGACCCAGGCCAGCGCCACCACCGAGTCGGCGGCCGCCATCGCGCAGATCAGCAAGGCGGCCCAGCTCGCCGAACAGCGCGCCAACGATGCCCGGGAACGTGCGGCCGCCATCCGCAGCCTGATGGGCGAGAACAACCGGCACATCAACTCGCTGGTGACCAGCATCAGCGACGGCGTCGAGTCGACCCGCACCAGCATGCAGCAGATCAAGGAGCTGGAGTTGGTGAGCCGCAAGATCGACAAGATCGTCGACGCCATCACGCAGGTCTCGGTGCAGACCAACATGCTGGCCGTCAACGGCAGCATCGAGGCGGCGCGGGCCGGCGAGTACGGCAAGGGCTTCGTGGTCGTGGCCACCGACATCCGCAACCTGGCTCACGACTCAGCCGAGAACGCTGACCGTATCAAAGACCTCGTGAAAAGCATCCAGGACCAGATCGCTCTGGTCGGCCGCGATCTGTCCGAGATCATGAGCGCCGGCCAGTCCGAGGTGGAGAAGGCTCGCAGCGTCACGCAGAACCTGTCGAGGATGGAGCAAGACGTTGTGGCCGTGGAAGCCGGCAACGCGGCGACGGCGCAAAGCGCGGTCGAGATCTCGGCTGCGCTGGCCCAGGTGCGCACCGGTGTCGACCAGATCTCCGCCGCCGCCGCGCAGGCCGAGAAGGCCGCCGAGCAGGCCGCGGCTGCCGCCAAGCAGCAGAGCCAAGGCGCAGACGAGCTGAGCGCAGCGATCGAGGAGATCTCGTCGCTCGCCGACGAACTGCAAAGCAACTGACCCCCGGGAGGCGTCATGGACACCCTGGACTCCAGCGCCCCACCGGGCGCACTGCAGGCCCCGGCTGACGGCCAGTTCGTCAGCTTCGAGCTGGCCGGCGAGAAGTTCGCCGTGCCCATGGGGCCGGTGCAGGAAATCATCCGCCTGCCGGAAGTCGCCCGCTTGCCGCTGGCCCCCGCCGCGCTGCTCGGCCTGGCCAATCTGCGCGGCCGCGTGCTGCCGCTGATGAGCCTGCGGCGCCTCGTCGGCCTGCCCGACCTGGCGCAGAACGACGCCGCACGCGCGCTGGTCATCAACTGCGGTCAAGCGCTGGGCTTCCTGGTGGACACCGTGCTCAGCGTGCTGCACGTCGAGCCCGGTGAGCTGCAGCCCGCGGCAGGCATCCAGTCCGTCGTGCAAACCGACTGTCTGACCGGCCTCATCCGCCGCCCCGGCGCCAACGGCCACGACGACCTGCTGATGGTGCTGGACTTTGAGCTGCTCGTGCAACGCGCCTTCCGCAGCGTGATGCGCGAGCCCCGCGATACCGCGCTGGACACCGGCGGCCGCGAGGCGCTGAGCCGTTCGCTGGACGCGGCCGAGGGCGATGCGCTGAACCAGGACCTGCGCATGGTGAGCTTCACCGTCGCCGGCCAGGAGTACGCCCTGCCCATCGAGGACGTGCAGGAGATCGTGCAGCTGCCCGACAGCGTGACCGCGCTGCCGCAGGCACCGGCCCATGTGCGAGGCGTCATCACGCTGCGCCAGCGCCTGCTGCCGCTGGTGGACCTGCGCAGCCTGTTCCGCCTGGGGCTGCCCGCGCAGGACGAGCATCAGCGCATCGTCGTCGTCAGCCTGGACGGCTGTGGCCCGGTCGGCCTGGTGACCGACGCCGTGAAAGAAGTGCTGAGCGTGCCGCGAACGCTCAGCGACGACGTGCCCGACCTGCTCAGCCGCGACGGCCAGCTTGCCGAGTTCAGTGCGATCTGCCGGCTGGATGACGGGCGCCGCCTGGTGTCGGTGCTGTCCTCGGCGCGCCTGATCGGCCTGGAAGAAGTACGCGAAGCCGCTGCGCTGGCCGGTGCCTTGCAGCAAGCCCCTGAACAACCCGTGGAGTCCAGCATGCAGGACAAGCCCAAGGACAGCGCGATGCAGGAAGACCTGCAGCTCGTGATCTTCCGCCTCGGCGCCGAAGAGTTCGGCGTGCCCATCATGTGCGTGCAGGAGATCGTGCGCGTGCCCGAGCAGCTCACCAAGGTGCCGCGCACGCCCGCCTTCGTCGAGGGCGTCATCAACCTGCGCGGTGCGGTGCTGCCTGTCATCGATCAGCGCAGCCGGCTGGGCCTGGAGCCGCTGGCCCGCAACGACCGGCAGCGCATCATGGTGTTCACGCTCGGCGAGCAGCGCACCGGATTCATCGTCGACTCGGTCGCCGAGGTGCTGCGCGTGCCGCGCCACTGCCTGGCCCCGGCGCCGCAGCTGTCGGACGCGCAGGGCCGCATGATCCGCGAGGTCGCCCGGCTGGACGAGCAGCAGCGCTTGATCATGCTGATCGACCCGCCGCAACTGCTGCAGTGGCAAGCCCAAGCCAACCTCGACATGGCCGCCAGCGACCTGGCCGAGCCGCTGCCCGAGCCGCAGCGTCAGGCCGCCTGAGCACGGGGAGCGCATCATGGGCAACAAGGTTCTTGTCGTTGATGACTCTGCGCTGATGCGCAAGGTCTTGCGTCAGGTGCTCAGCGAAGCGGGCTTCGAGGTTGAATCCGCGCGCAGTGGTCGTGAGGGCATCGAGCTTGCACAGACCTTCGAGCCCGACGTTGTGACGCTTGACGTCAACATGCCGGAGATGGATGGGCTGACCGCGCTGTCGCTCCTGATGGCGCAGCGGCCGACCCCGGTGATCATGGTGTCGTCCCTGACGACGGCCTCCGCCCTGCCCACGCTGGAAGCGCTGGCGCTCGGCGCGGTCGACTACATCGCCAAGCCCGGCGGCACCATCTCGCTGAACCTGAACGAAGTCGCTGCCGACCTGGTGCAGAAGGTGCGCACCGCCAGCACCGCCCGCGTGCGCACGAGCGCCCTGCGCGCCATGCGGCCGGACCCGGCGCGCGCCCGCTCACCCCTGCGTGCCCGCCCCGTGACGCCGGCAGGCAGCGCCACCGGCCCGGGCCGCACGCCGGCCACCGGCACGCGCCAACAGGCCGCCGCGCCGAACGCGCTGCGCGACCTGGGCCGCCCGGACGGCCTGGTGCTGATCGGCGTGTCCACCGGCGGCCCGCGCACGCTCGAAGACATCCTGCCCGCCCTGCCGGCCGACTTCCCCTGGCCGGTGCTGGTGTGCCAGCACATGCCCGCACAGTTCACCTCCACCTTCGCGCAACGCATGGATTCGCTGTGCGCGCTGGAGGTGCGCGAATGCGACGGCCCGACGCCCTTGCAGCCCGGCCAGGTCGTCATCGCGCGCGGCGGCTACGACATGGTGATTACCGAGCGCCTGGGCCGGCTGGTGGCACAGCCGGTGCCTGAGGCCCCGGCCCAGCCTTGGCACCCCTGCGTGGATGTGCTGGTGGACAGCGCGATGCGCCAGATGCCGGCGGATCGCCTCGTCGGCGTGCTGCTCACCGGCATGGGCTTTGACGGTGCGGCCAGCATGGCGCGCCTGCACCAGCAAGGCGGCCGCACGATCGCCGAGTCGGCCGAGAGCGCCGTGGTGTTCGGCATGCCGCAGGAACTCATCAACCGCCAGGGTGCCGACCGCATCCTGCACGCCAGCCGCGTCAGCGACCAGCTGCGCGACTGGATCTGCAAGCACTGAAAGGAGCATGCGTCATGGCTCTGCGCAAGACACCTGTTGCCCCCTTGCACGCGGTTCAGCCTCGTCAGCTCACCCGTGACCTGCGTGGGCTGCAACAGCAACTCAACGACGCCGACCCGCGCCAACGCCGGCACGCCGCGCGCGACCTCGCCGCCTTCCCCGATGCCGCGCTGAGCCTGGGCCAGGCCCTGTCGCACGAGACCGAGCCCAGCGTGCGCGAGGCCCTGTTCAACAGCCTGGGCCACATCGCCAGCGACGCCGCCGTGCAAGCCCTGCTGCCGCTGCTGCGCACCGAGGATGCCGGCTTGCGCAACGGCGCCATCGAAGCGCTGGCCGCCATGCCGGACCTGGTGGCCCCGTGCATGGACCGGCTGCTGCTGGACCCCGACCCGGACGTGCGCATCTTCAGCGTCAACCTGATGGGCGACCTGCGCCACGCGCAGGTGCCGCACTGGCTGCAGCAGGTGCTGCGCCACGAGTCGCACATCAACGTCGTCGCGGCAGCGCTGGAGGTGCTCGCGGAAGTGGGCAGCGTGGCCGACCTCCCTGCCTTGCGCAGCGCGCGCGAGCGCTTCGACAGCGACGCGTTCATCCAGTTCGCGGCCGACGTCGCCATCAGCAGGATTGAAACGTCATGACCTCAGCCCTGCGCACCCCATCGGCGCGCGTCGAGCGTGCGGTCACGGATGCAGACTTCCTGAAGTTCAGGGAATTCTTCTACCGCAAGACCGGCATTCACTTCGACGAGAACAAGCGCTACTTCGTCGACAAGCGGCTCGTGGACCGCATGGAAGCCACCGGCGCCAACAGCTTCCGCGAGTACTTCATTGCGCTGCGCTTCGAGTCGCAGGGCCTGGAGTTGCAGCACCTGGTGAACTCGATGACGGTCAACGAGACCTACTTCCTGCGCGAGTCCTACCAGTTCGACTGCATGAGCAACAACCTGCTCGACGAGCTGGTCACGCGCAAGCGCGGCAACGAGCCGCTGCGCATCTGGTCCATCCCGTCTTCCACCGGCGAGGAGCCCTACTCCATCGCGATGCACCTGCTGGAACGCTGGCCCGGCATCAACCGGCACGATGTCGAGATCCTGTCCTCGGACATCGACACCCAGGTGCTGGACGCGGCGCAGCGCGGCGTCTACAGCGCGCGCTCGGTGGCCAACCTGCCCAAGCACTGGCTGGACAAGTACTTCACCCGGCGCGGCGACAACGAATGGGCCATCTCGCGTGACCTGGTCGCGGCGGTGGAGTTCTCACGCGTGAACCTCAGCGACCCGGCCGACACCCAGCGCTTCCGCGACATCGACCTGATCTTCTGCCGCAACCTGCTCATCTACTTCGATGACGTCTCGCGGCGCGCGGCCGCCGAGGCGATGTACGACGCGCTCAGCCCGGGCGGCTTCATCTGCCTCGGGCACTCGGAATCGATGAGCCGCATCAGCGCGCTGTACCGCGTGCGTCGCTTCGCCGACGCCATGGTCTACCAAAAACCCCTGACAGGAGAGGCGCCATGACTGCCGCTCGCATCCTCGTGGTCGATGACGCGGCCACCATCCGCATGTACCACCGCAAGCTGCTGGGCGACGCCGGCTGGCAGACCGACGAGGCGATCAACGGCCTCGAGGCCGTGGAGAAGGTCATCGCCGCCGGCGCCGTGCGCCCGTTCGACCTGTATGTGGTGGACGTCAACATGCCCAAGCTCGACGGCTACGGCTTCGTGCGGGAACTGCGCCGTCTGCCAGCCTCGCAGCAGGCGCCCGTGATGATGGTCTCCACCGAAGCGCAGTTGCAGGATGCCTCGACCGCGCAGGACGCCGGCGCGAACTGCTACCTCGTCAAGCCGACCCGCCCTGCCGAGCTGGTGCTGACGGCGGCCCTGTTGCTGGGCGACGCCGAAGCCGCTGCGCAGGCCGCGGCCGCTCACCCGATTCCTGGAGTTGCACGATGAACACCAGCAGCGAAATCCTCGAACAGTTCGTGCTGGAGGCGCGCGAGTGCCTCGAGGCCATCGGCCAGCGCCTGCTGGACATCGAACGCCGGCCCGACGCACCGGACCTGCTGAACGACCTGTTCCGCTCCGTGCACACGCTCAAGGGCAACTGCGGGCTGTTCGAGTTCGGCGCCCTGGAGCATGTGGTGCATGCCGGCGAGGACCTGCTCGACCAGGTGCGTTCCGGCAAGCTCACCTACAACACCGCGATGGCCGACGCGCTGTTTGCCGCGATGGACCACAGCGCCGAACTGATCGACGCGATCGCAGCCCAGGGCCAGCTGCCGGACGACGCGATGGCACGCTCCCAGGAGCTGGCGCGAGCGCTGCGCGCCTTCCTCGGCGGCCCCGCAGCTGCCCCGGTCGCCACGCCGGCCCGGGCCTCACAGGCCGCCGCGGCCCCTGCGGCCGTGCCGGCGCCGCCCGCCGTCAAGCCGGTGCCCGCCAGCGCCGCCGCGCCGCTGCCGGCCTGGGCCAGCCCGCTGAAGCCCGAGTGGCAGGCCCTCGCCAAGCCCGGCTACTGCGTGCTGCGCTACCTGCCGGAGCCGGAGTGCTTCTTCAAGGGCGAGGACCCGTGGAAGCTCGCCCAGCTCACGCCGGGTCTGCTCGCGATGGAGGTGCTGAAGCCCGACGACTGGGGGCCGCTGGACGCGTTCGACTGCTACCGCTGCCAGCTCGGCTTCCTCATGCTGAGCAGCAGCCCCGAGGCCTATCTGCAGGAGCACTTCCGCTACGTGCCCGAGCAGTGCGAGATCGTCACGCTGCCCGCCGAGCCCGCCGCGCCACAGCTGGACGACGCCCACCAGCAGCTGCTGGCCCAGCGGCTGGCCCAGCTCTGGAGCGACCAGATCGCCGTGCTGCAGCGCCCGGTGCCCACCGGGGGCACGGTGGCCGCCGCCCGCCAGGTCTTGCTCAACCTGCTGGGCCTGCGCAGCGGCCTGCCGGGCGTCGACGGCGCGGCGCTGGTGGAGGCTCGCACCGCACTGCCCAGTGACGACGCCAGCGCACCGGCACTGGCCAGCTGGGCCCGCCAGCATCACCCGCTGGGCCCGGTCGTTGCCGACGCCCCCGCCGCCGCGCGCGGCATCGCCACAGCGCCCAGCGCCAGTGCCGGCACGGTCAGCAGCCTGCCCGACGAGGCCAGCACCGAGCGCGGCAGCCACAAGGTCTTGAAGGTTGCGCAGGACAAGATCGACCGCCTGATGGACCTCATCGGCGAGATGGTGGTGGCCAAGAACGCCCTGCCCTACCTGGCCCAGCGTGCCGAGACGCACTTCCGCCAGCGCGAGCTGGCCCGCGAGATCAAGAACCAGTACGCCGTCATCAACCGCATCGCCGAGGACATGCAGCACGCCATCATGCAGGTGCGCATGCTGCCGGTGGGCACGGTGTTCCAGCGCTTCGGCCGCCTGGTGCGCGACATCTCCAAGCGCCTGGGCAAGGAGGTGCAACTGGTCATCGAGGGTGAAGACACCGAGGCCGACAAGAACGTCATCGAAAGCCTGGCCGACCCGCTGATCCACATCCTGCGCAACAGCCTGGATCACGGCATCGAGACGCCCGAGGTGCGCGTGGCCGCCGGCAAGCCTGCCCACGGCACACTGCGTGTGAGCGCCCGCCAGGACGGTGACCGCGTGGTGCTGGACATCAACGATGACGGCGCCGGCATCGACACCGCCCGCGTGCGCAGCAAGGCCGTGGAACGTGGCCTGATCCCGGCGGACCGTGCCGATGCACTGACCGAGGCCGAGGCGGCGCAGCTGATCTTCCTGCCGGGCTTCTCCACGGCCGAGAGCATCTCGGACCTGTCGGGGCGCGGCGTCGGCATGGACGTCGTGCGCTCGGCGGTGGAGCGGGTCAACGGCACGGTGCAGTTGCACAGCGTACGCGGCCAGGGCACCACGCTGACCCTGACGCTGCCGCTGTCCATGGCGGTCACGCACGTGATGATGATCCGCTCGGCCGGCTGCCGCTTCGGCGTGCCGATGGACCTGATCGTCGAGACCGTGCGCGTGCCGGCCGAGGACATCCACCGCTTCAAGTCGGCGCAAACGGTGGTGCTGCGCGGTCGCATCGTGCCGCTGCGCAGCCTGAATGAACTGCTGGGCATGGACGAGCCGCAGCGCCTGAACACCGAGCGCGAGCACGCCGTGCTGGTGCTGCGCTGGGGCGGCGAGCCCGTGGGCCTGGTGGTCGACGAATTCGACGGCACCTCCGACATCATCCTGCGCCCCCTGGAAGGCGTGCTCGGCGGCATGACCGGCTTTGCCGGCTCGGCGCTGATGGGTGACGGCAGCGTGCTGATGATCCTCAACCCCAAGGAGCTGCTCTGATGGCCATCCGCTACCTCAAGACCTACGCGGCGCTGGAAGGTCACCTCGGCGCCGAAGACGCCGAAGGGCTGCTGACCTGGCTGCGCAGCAAGCCCCGCCCGACGGTGCACCTGGGCCGCTGCGAGTCGCTGCACACCGCGCTGCTGCAGACGCTGCTGGCCTTTGCGCCGGCCGTCAAAGCCCCGCCGGCCGACCCTTGGCTGTGCCAAGCCCTGGGCCTGTCCCCCATCCCCACCTCACCCGGGAGCGCCGCATGAACAAGACCATTCTTCTCGTCGACGACTCGGCGACCATGCTCATGAGCCTCAGCAAGACGCTGACCATCAGCGGCCTGACCGTGGAAACCGCCACGGATGGCAGCGCCGCGCTGGAAAAGCTCAAGGGCGGCCTGAAGCCGGCGCTGATCATCACCGACATCAACATGCCCAAGCTCGACGGCCTGGGCCTGATCCAGGAAGCCCGCAAGCTGTTGCGCTTCACGCCCATCCTGGCGCTCACCACCGAAAGCCAGCAGGGCAAGCGCGACGAGGCCAAGCGCAACGGCGCGACCGGCTGGCTGGTCAAGCCCGTGGGCGGCAACGAGCTGCTGCAAGTCATCCGTCAGGTCATCCCTGGCCTTTGAGGAGCCCACCATGGATTCCACCGATTCCCCACCGGTTGACGCCAGCAACGGCGCGCCCCGCGGTGCCCTGGGCACGGCTGCGCACTGGCTGAAATCACACCGCCTCGCCCTGCTGGGCGTGGGTGCCGGCACGGCCCTGATGGCCTTCGCGCTGCAAGGCGCTGCGTCCTGCAGCAGCGCCGGCGCGCCACTTTTGTGGGCCGCTGGCGGCGCCGTGCTGGGCTGGCAAGCCCAGCGCTGGCAGCAGCGCCGCCGCACCCCGCCTGCCGCCGCAGCCATGCAGCACCCGGATGCGAACACCGTCGTCGCGCAGGACATCTCGACGCTGCAGCAGGCCTTCTCGGTGCTGGGCCAGCAGGTCAACGCAACGATACAGACCTCCGAGACCGCCGTGCTGGCCATGTGCGGCCGCCTGGACCGCGTGCACAGCCGCACGACCGACCTGCGCCAGCGCGTGGTGGACGCGGTCGCGCGCTCGGAGCAGCTGTCGGTCGCCTCGCTGCAGCAGAGCACCGAGCATGCTGCCGCGGTCGCTGACCTGGCCTCGCACCAGGAGGTGTTCGAGAAGACCCGCCTGGAGTTCCTGCAGCGCGTGCGCAACTCCGCCGACCAGGTGCGGCATCTGGCGCCGCTGGCCGAGCTCATCAGCGACATCGCGCGCCAGACCAATATGCTGGCCATCAACGCCGCCATCGAGGCGGCGCGTGCCGGCAACGAGGGCTCGGGCTTCAAGGTGGTGGCCGGTGAGGTGCGCCGCCTGTCGACGCAGACGGCCGATGCCGCCAAGCAAGTCACCCAGGGCATCCAGCAGGCGGCCCAGGCCATCGAGCGCGAGGCCGCCCAACTGGAGGCCGAGGTGGGTGAAAGCTCTGCGGCCCAGCTGGGCGAGATCTCACGCCACATCCAGAACATGAGCCAAACGCTGAGCGAGGTCGTGCCCTACCTCGGCCAGCTGTCCGAGCAGATGGATCACGGCATCGCCGATGTCACGTCGGACATCGTCGACACGCTGGGCGACATGCAGTTCCAGGACATCAACCGCCAGTTGCTGGAGCAGATCAACCACGCGCTGGGCAGCCTGTCCACCCACTTCGCGCAGCTCTACCAGCTCATCGACGGCCAGGCCCCGCCGCCCCCGATGCTGCTGGAGGAGCTGCTGCAGCGCTGGACCAAGGATTACGTGATGCAGTCGCAGCGCGTGGCCCATGTGCTGGCCGTGGGCAGCGGCCAGCGCGGCACCGTCGTGCCGCTGCGCCCGGGCAACGCGCCGGCACAGGAGGAGCCTGTCGCGCTGGCCGTCGTCAACGGGCCGCGGATCGAACTCTTCTAGCCGCTGCCGGGAGAACACCATGCATGCCATGCCACTCACCGGGTTGGTGCTGAGCGGCGGCGGTGCGCGTGCCGCCTACCAAGTGGGCGTGTTGAAGGCCATCGCCCGCATCCGCCAGGACGTGACCGACCCCACCCACCGCGACGACAACCCGTTCGGCGTGATCTCGGGCACCTCGGCCGGTGCCATCAACGGCGCGGCGCTGGCCTGCCATGCCGACATGTTCGACACCGGCGTGGACAACCTCGTCAAGGTCTGGGCCAACTTCCATGCCCAGCAGGTCTACCGCTGCGACACGCTGGGCCTGGTGACGAACGGGCTGCGCTGGCTGAGCGTGATGTCCATGGGCTGGGCCATGCGGCGCTTCCGCCCGCGCTCATTGCTGGACAACTCGCCGCTGGGCGCGCTGCTGCGCGAGGTGGTGCCCATGCACCGGCTGCCCAGCCTGCTGGCCCGGCGCCATCTGCATGCGCTGGCGATCAGCGCGTCCAGTTACTCCACCGGCCTGCACGCAACCTTCTACCAAAGCAGCGCCCCCATCCCGACCTGGATACGCAATCAGCGCATCGCCGCGCCCACGATGCTGATGCACGAGCACCTGCTGGCGTCGTCGGCCATCCCCTTCATCTTCCCGGCCACCCGGCTGCACCATGACGGGCGCGGCCAGTGGTACGGCGACGGCTCGATGCGCCAGTCATCGCCGCTGTCGCCGGCCATCCACCTCGGCGCCAAGCGGCTGGTCATCATCGGCGCCGGGCGCATGCACCAACCACAGGATGACATCCCCGACAGCCACCGCTACCCCAGCCTCGCGCAGGTGGCCGGCCACGCGATGGCCAGCATCTTCCTGGACGCCCTGCACTCCGACATCGAGCGCATGCAGCGCGTGAACCGAACGCTGGAAGCACTGACGCCCGAGCAGCGTGCCGGCCATCCGCTGCAGCCCATCGACGCCATCGTCATCACGCCCAGCCAACGGCTGGACGACATTGCCTCCCGCCACATCCACCACCTGCCGCGCGCGGTGCAAATGCTGCTGCGCTCCAGCGGCGTGCGCGACGGCCAGCGCCAGGGCGCCGCGCTGGCGAGCTACCTGCTGTTTGAAAGTGCCTACACGCGCGAGCTCATCGAGCTGGGCGAGCAGGACGGCCTGGCGCAGCGCGAGGCGCTGACCGCCTTCCTGCAGCCCAGCGAGTTCGCCGTGGCGCGGGCCCAGCGCCTGCAGACCGGCGGCCGCAGCCTGCCTTCAACCGCCCAAGCGGGCCAAGCAGGCCAGGCGGGCTGACAGCGGCGGCAAACCACAGGGGCCGCCGACCAGGCGCTGGTCGTGGCGGTAGTCCTCGGTGGCCACGACCTGCCAGTCCCGCCCGTGCGCGCGGGCCAGGGCATGCACCAGCTCGTCGAAGCGCCAGGCCTCCTGCGCATTGCTGTCCAGGTGATGCACGCCGGGCTGCGGCTGCTCGATCAGCGCCAGCAGCGCCGCGGCCGTGTCGGCCATGAAGGAGCAGGCCGGCGTCCACGCGCGGCTGGCCGCCACGCGGCCCTCGCGGCGCTGCCACTCGTCCAGCGCCATCAGCATGTTGTTGCCGGGCTGGCTCGGGTCGATCTGCCAGCCGATACGGGCGATGGCAGCACGGCCGCTGGCCGCCCGGATGGCGTCCTCGCAGGCAATCTTGTAGCGGCCGTAGTCGTCCGTCGCGGTGCGCGCATCGGCCACGTCGTGCGGGCCGTCCGGCGCACCGCCAAACACCATGGCCGTGCTTGTGAACACCAGCCGCTCGCAATGCGCCGCGAGCCAGCCGGCGAAGCGCGCCGACCCCATGCCCAGGTGGGCGATGGCGTCGGGCTGCTGCTCGGCCAGCCAGCGGGCCGAAGCGGCTTCATCCTCGGGGTCCACGGCCACACGGTTCCAGCCGATGACGGCATGCCCGGCCGCGCGCGCGGCCTGCGCCAGGCGCGGGGCCAGCGTGCCGTTCAAGCCGGTGACAAGCAGCCTCAAGCCAGCCACCAGCCCCAGGCCTTGAGCGCGTGGCTGCGCCAGGTCTGCGGCCGCGCGGTGAGGTTGACCGCCACGCGCACCACGTCCGCACCCAGCCGACGCTCGAAGGCCACCACGCCGTCTGGTGCATCCAGCAGCACCACCGGCGCGCCGTACTGGCCTGCCGCCAGCGCCGGGTGCCGGTGCTTGAACGCGATGAGCTGCTGGTAGAAGGCCGTCAGCTCGTAGGTGTTCCACGCGATGGCGTCCTTCTCGAAGAAGGCCAGCCGCTTGTTGAGGCGGGCTTCCTGCCCGTTGTAGATCAGCGGCATGCCGGGCAGCGTGAAGCTCAGCACCGCCAGCGCCTGATGGGCGTCGCCGTACAACTCCGCATCGCTGCCATGCCAGGAGTTGTAGTCATGGTTGCTGGTGAAGCGCATGCGGTAGGCATGCGCCGGGTAGCCGGCCGGCTGCTTCTGCAGCCAGGCCTTCAGCAGCGGCGCGCCGGGCTCGCCCTTGCCGATCTTCTTGAATACCTGGTCAGGCAGGTCCCAAGAGTAGGTCATGTCGAAGGCGCCGCTGGTGTGCAGCGCCACGGCGTCGGACTCGGCCAGCATGAACATGGGCTTCACGGCGTCCAGTTCGCGGCGCGCGCGTACCCAGAAGTCGATAGGCACCAGGCTGGCGACGTCGCAGCGGAAGCCGTCCATGCCCACTTCGCGCACCCAGAACTTCATCGCGTCCAGCATCGCGTCGCGCAGCGCCGGATTCTTGTAGTTCAGCGCGATGACGTCGGTCCAGTACTCGACCGTGGCGCCCTCGCCGAAGGTGACAGGGAACAGCTCCCCCTTGGCGTCGAGCTGATACCAGTCCTTGTGCTGCGTGGCCCAGGGGTGGTCCCACGCGGTGTGGTTGGGCACCCAGTCCAGGATGACCTTCATGCCCTGCGCCTGCGCCGCCGCGACGAAGGCCTTGGCATCGGCCACGCTGCCGAACTCGGGGTTCACGGCGGTGTAGTCGCTGATGGAGTAGTAGCTGCCGAGCGTGCCCTTGCGGTTGAGCTTGCCAATGGGCTGCAGCGGCATCAGCCACAGGATGTCCACGCCCAGTGCCTTCAGGCGTGGCAGGTCCGCCTGCACCGCAGCCAGCGTGCCGGCCTGGGAGTACTGGCGCACATTGATCTGGTAGATGACAGCCTGGCGGGTCCAGGGCAGGTGGGGCATGTCGGCGACGGTGTCGAAGGCGACAGCGGGCGCGGTGGGCGTGGCACTCATGGCAGGCAAGGCAGGCAGGGCGAGGGTGGCGGCGGTGGCGAGGACCGAGCGGCGGGTGGGCATGGACGGAGCCTTCATGCGGCGCAATGCTGGGCGATGTAGTCGGCGTGGCCGGGCATGACCTCCACGCACTTGGCCACAACCTGGCGCACGCGCTCCAGGTGCTCCTGCGCGACGGCGTCGTCGAGCAGCCCGGCGAGCGGATGGGCAGCCTCGGGGTGCAGGTTCTGGCCCTCCATCACCTGGATCCAGCCAACCTCGGCGAACAACTCGTTGTCGCGCCGCACGACGCGGCCACGGCTGCGGTAGAGGTCCATCTTTTCCGTCAGCGTCTCGGGCACGGCCATCGCGGCGCAAGCCTGCCAGAACGGCGCATCGTCACGCTGGTTGAGGTGGTAGTGCAGGATGATGAAATCGCGAATGCGTTCGTAGTGGAAGCGGTTGGCACGGTTGAACTCGGCAACGTCCGCCGGGCTGAAGCCGCGGTCGGGGAAGAAGTCGATGAGCTGCTGGATGCCCTGCTGGATCAGGTAGATGCTGGTGGACTCCAGCGGCTCCAGGAAGCCGCTGGCCAGCCCGATGGCGACGACGTTTTCGTGCCAGGCCAGGCGCCGCATGCCGGTGCGAAAGCGGATCGGTCGCGGGTCAGCAAGGGGCCGGCCGTCGAGGTTGGCCAGCAACGTCGCCGCAGCTTCGTCGTCGCTGATGTGCTGGCTGCAGTAGACGTGGCCATTGCCGGTGCGGTGCTGCAGCGGGATGCGCCATTGCCAGCCGGCACGGTGGGCGGTAGAGCGGGTGTAGGGCGTCAGCGGCGACACCGACTCGCACGGCACCGCCAGCGCGCGGTCGCAGGGCAGCCAGTGCGTCCAGTCCTCGAAGCCGGCCTGCAGGGTCTGCTCGATCAGCAGGCCGCGAAAGCCCGAGCAATCGATGAAGAGATCGCCCGCGATGCGCTCGCCGCTTTCCAGCACGACGGCATCGATGTGGCCCGCGTGGGCGCCCTCCCCGCGCCGCGTGGCATGGCTGATGCGGCCTTCGGTACGCTGCACGCCGCGCGACTCGCTGAGGCGGCGCAGGTAGCGGGCGTAGAGGCTGGCGTCGAAGTGGTAGGCGTAGGCGATGTCGGCCAGCGGCGAGTTGCCGAGGTCGGGCCGTGCGGGCATGAACTTGTTGGCCTTGGCGGCCATCCGTGTGATGGAGTACTGCTCCAGCGGATGCGCGCGGCCCTGGGCCCGCAGCCGGTGCCAGTACTGGTCGAAGGGCACCGTCCACACGTCCTGGCCGAGGCGGCCGAAGCCGTGCATGTAGCGCTCGCCCAGGCGCCCCCAGTTCACGAACTCGATGCCGAGCTTGAAGGTGCCCTGCGTCTCGCGGACGAACTCAGCTTCGTTCAGGCCGAGCACGGCGTTGAAGCGCTGGATCTGCGGGATGGTGGCTTCACCGACACCCACGGTGCCGATCTCGTCCGATTCCACGACGCGGATGCGGTACTGGCCGCGCAGCACGGTGGACAGGGCCGCGGCGGTCATCCAGCCGGCCGTGCCGCCGCCGACGATGACGATGTCCTTCAGGGGGGCGTGGTTCATGCGCGTCACAGCCCGGCGCTCGCGCGCCGGCAGGGGAAGAAGCCGTTGACGGTCAGGCGGCCGGTGGCCGGGTCGTCGCTCAGCAGTTCGGGGTGGTCGATGGCGGCGCAGTGATAGGCGCCACCGTCGTAGATGATCATGCGGTTCCAGGCGGCCGGCACGGTGGCGATGCACTCGAAATGGGTGGAGTCGGCACCCGGGTAGCCGGGCGCGACGCCATGGCGCGCCGTGAAGGCCTCGGGGCCCAGGGTCTCGGCATCGCTGTAGAGCGCGGCCAGCGCCTCGGGCGAGCAGCGTGGCGCAAAGAAGCGCGTGCCGCCGAGCGCCGGCTGGCGGAACAGGTAAAGCACCGAGGCGGCGAAGAGGGTCTGCGACGCGTCCTCCTCGATGCGATCGCGGTGGCAGAGCCACTGCAAGGGTTGCAGCCGCGCCGGCGGCGTGGTGGCCATCGACAGCCGCACATAGGCAGCCTGGCAGCGCCGCAGGCGGAGCGGCCCGCGCGCGTACTGCCAGAAGCAGTCACGCAGGCGGGCGTCGAACTCCGCCGACAACGCCGCGACGCCACCCGGGTAGAGGTTGCCCTGGGGTGCTTCGAGCGGGGTGCGGCTGGCGTAGGCCACCAGGGTCTCGGGCTCCAGCAGCACATCGTCCAGCACGACGCAGCGCGCGCCGGCCCTCAACTCGAGCACCTCCACCCGCGGCCGGGGGTTGAACAGCTGGATCATGGCTGGCGAGTGTCAGCGCATCGGCGCTGCGGCGCAGTGCTCACGGATGAAGTCCTCGTGCAGCGGCAGGCTGTCCACCTGGCGGCGCACCGCCTCGCGAACACCGGCCACGAAGTGCGCGCACTCCTCGGGCTTGAGCAGATCCGCCAGCGGATGGTGCGCCTGGGGGAGCAGGCGCTGGCCTTCCATCACCTGCAGCCAGCTGGGCTCGGTGAAGATGTCGCCGGCCGAACGCAGGATGCGCCCGGTGTGGCGGAACAGGTCGAGCTTGTGCTGAAGCGGCTCGGGCACGGGCATGTCGCGCACATAGCGCCACAGCGGGCTGTCGTCGCGCTCGGTGGCCTTGTAGTGCAGGATGATGAAGTCGCGCACGCGCTCGAACTCTTCGTCGGCGAGGCGGTTGTGAGCGTCGATGTCGGCCTGCGAGAAGCCGGCATGCGGGAAGAACTGGATGAGCCGCGAGATGCTGGATTGCACGAGGTACAGGCTCGTGGATTCGAGCGGCTCCAGGAAGCCGCTGGCCAGGCCCACGGCCACGACATTCTTGTGCCAGAGCTTGCGGCGCTTGCCGGTCGTGAAGCGCAGCGGACGCGGGTCGGCCAGCGGGCGGCCTTCCAGCTTGCCCATCAGCACGGACGTCGCCTCGTCGTCACTGATGAAGCGGCTGCAGTAGACATGCCCGTTGCCCACCCGGTGCTGCAGCGGGATGCGCCATTGCCAGCCCGCGGCATGCGCGGTCGACCGCGTGTAGGGCGGCGGCGGCCCGGACGATTCGCAGGGCACGGCCACCGCCCGATCCATCGGCAGCCACTCGGACCAGTCGATGTAGCCGGTCTTGAGCACCTCCTCGATCAGCAGGCCGCGAAAGCCCGAACAGTCGATGAAGAGGTCGCCCTCGATAAGCTCGCCGGAGACGAGCTGCAGAGCTTCGATGAACCCGTCGTGCCCGCGCTGGCGCACGTCGACCACCTTGCCTTCATGGCGCACCACACCGGCCGCCTCGCTCAGCTTGCGCAGAAAGCGGGCATAGAGACCGGCATCGAAGTGATAGGCGAAGTACACCGGCTGCGCGGGCAGGCCGGGCGCCCTCGCCTCAGGCGAAAAGCGGCCAGCGCGTGCCGCCATCGTATTGATGGCGTACTCAGACAGATCGGCCGCCTGCCCCTGCCGGCGCGCCTTCAGCCAGTAATGATGGAAGGGCACCATGCCCAGGTCCTGCCCCACCTGGCCGAAGCTGTGGATGTAGCGGTCGCCCAAGCGGGCCCAGTTCACGAACTCGATGCCAAGCTTGAATGTGGCCTGGGTCTCGCGCACGAACTGCGCCTCGTCCATCTCGAGCCCGGCGTTGAACTGCCGGATTTGTGGAATGGTGGCCTCACCGACACCGACGGTGCCGATGTCCTCGGATTCGACCAGATGGATGCTCACCTGATTCATGAGCACCTTGGACAGTGCCGCTGCGGTCATCCAGCCCGAACTGCCGCCTCCCAGGATCACGATGCGGCGCACGGGCGCTTGCGAGAACTCGGTCATGTCAAACAGCCACTGTGAAGAAAAAACCCCTGCCAGATTTCTCCGGCAAGGGTTGTCACGCTAGCACTTGCGCGGTGGATCAGAACTTGTAGTTCACACCGAACAGGTAGGTCTTGCCGTACTTGGTGTACTGCTTGGTCTGCGTGAGGTCGTTGTTGTAGTACTCGACGTAGGGCTCGTTGCCGACGTTGTTGATCTGGAACAGCACGGACAGGCCCTTGGCCATGCCGCCCTGGAACTCGTAGCCGAGCTGCAGGTCGGTGACCTTTTCCTTCTTGACGTACTCGAAGGTGCGGTCGGCGCCGAAGCCCGTCACCTCGCCGACGAAACCGTCGCGGATGCGCGTGCTGACACGGGCCGAGAAGCCGTACTTCTCGTAGTAGGCCGTCAGGTTGTAGGTGTTGGGCGAGAGACCCGGCAGCGGGCGGCTGTCGCCGGGGCCGAACGGCGAGATCTTGCTCTGCACATAGGCATAGCTCAATTGCACGCCGAAGCCGTCGAGGATGGGAGCCACGATCTGGAGCGGCACCGACACCGCCAACTCCGCGCCAGACATCGAGCCGCCCTGACCATTGGCCTGGGTTTCGTACTCGCCGATATCAGAGGCCGGCGTCACGCTGCCCGGAGGCGTCAGCGTGCCAAAGCGCTCGCGGAAGTTGACGTTCAGCTTCTGCTTGTAGATGTAGGTCTTCAGGTCCTTGTAATAAGCCGCGACGGACACGTAGCCCTTGTTGCCGAAGTAGTACTCGTACGACAGGTCAACAGCATCGGCCTTCCACGGCTTGAGCTCAGGGTTGCCGCCGTCGCCCGTCCAGATGCGACGCGTGTTGTCGACGCCGTAGGACTGTGTGGCACGCATGTCATCCATGCGCGGACGTGTGATCTGGCGGGCAACACCGAAACGCACGTTTTGGTTGTTTGCCACCTGCCACGTCAGGTTCATGCTGGGCAGCCAGTCGGTGTAGTCGGTGCCACGCGTTGTCGGGCTGGTCGTGCCGCCCTGAATGCTGAACGCGCGCGACTCCTGCTCAGCGTTCACAGCCTGCACCCCAAGGTTGCCGCGCAGCGGCATGCCCAGAAGCTCGGAATCAATGTCGGCCTTGACAAAAGCGGTCGTGATCGTTTCCTTGACCGTCCAGTCCTTGTTGATGATGTCCTTGTTGCCCAGGTTGGCGCGCAAGTTGTAGAACTGCGCTGCGGCAGCGCGGGCGTCGTAAGAAATGAAGTCACCCAGGCCGGCATAAGCCATGCTGTTCGACGCGAACAACATGTTGGCCGGGATGGTGGTCGGCGAAGTCTTCAAATCAAGGAACCACTCCGGCACGTTGCGCGACTTCTCACGCTGCGTGATGTTGACGCCGCCCTCGATACCGCTGAAGAACAGCAGCTCTTGGCTGTACTTGCCCGACAACTTGGCCGACTTGATCTCGTCCTTGACTTCAGGCTTCTTCAGATAGCCCGCCTGACCCCAGCCGCCGGCGTCAACCAGCTTGATCAGCGACGGGTCGGCATAGTTCAGGCCCGCCGAGATGGTGGGCAGGCCGCCACCGACCGGCAGCGAAACCTTGAAGGTGTCAGTCGCGCCCGAACCGCCGGCACCAGTACCTGCGTAGAGCTCCATGATGGATTCCTGACGCTTGGCTTTAGACCAGCTCAGGTCACCAACGAGCGTCAGTGCAGGGCTCAACACCAGCTTGCTGTTCCAGCCCAGAGCGGTGATCGTGTCGTCACGGTCGTTGGCATCGTGGCGCAGCACCGGCTTGACGCCGACGTAATCGGCCTTGGTCAGCACGCCGCCCTTGTAGGCGTTCGGGCCGGTCTGCGTGGCGCCTTCCACAACCGGATTCACAAGCTGCGCGCCCGACCAGGCCAAACCGGCCTCGAAGCCGCGCTGCAGCGCGATGCGCTCATAGGTGGAGTGGTAGGCGTCGACGATGGTCTCGAAGTCCTTCGAGGGCTTCCACTGCACCACGCCCATCAGGCCGTTGCGCTTCTGGGACGCCGACTCGTTGCGCAGCTGCACGCCGCCTGGCAGGCGGACGTCGGTGTAGGTCGTGGCGCCAACAGCGCCATTGCCGGTCGGATAGCCCCAGTTGCGGAAGTAGTTGTTCTGATTCGGGGAGTCCAGTCGGGCATAGCCGAGAGCTACGCCAACCGTACGGTCCGCGAACTGATCGATGTAAGAGAAGCTGAAACGGCTGCCTTTGTCGCTGGCAGCACCCGGATTCAAGCGGCCGAGCGAGTTCTTCTCGGCGCGAAGGTTCAAGGCCATCGCCCGGCTGGCGAAATTCAGCGGACGCACGGTCTGCAGGTCGATGGTGCCCGACAAGCCCTGGCCGACGAGCGCGGCATCGGGCGTCTTGTAGATGGTGACGCCGCTGAGCAGCTCGGACGGGTATTGGTCGAACTCGGCGGAGCGGTTGTCGCCGGTGCTGACCTGCTCGCGGCCGTTGAGCAGCGTGGTGGCGAACTGACCAGCCAGGCCGCGGATCTGCACTTCCTGGGCGCGACCGTTGACGCGCTGCGCGGTCAGGCCAGGCAGACGGGCGATGGACTCAGCGATGGAAGAGTCGGGCAGCTTGCCGATGTCTTCGGCCGAGATGGCTTCGACGATGGAGTCGCTGTTGCGCTTGACCGAGATGGCAGCCTCGATGCCCTTGCGGATGCCGGTCACGGTGACGGTCTCGAGCTGCTGCGGCGCAGCTTGTTGGGCGGTGGCACTGGCGGCTGCAATCAGCATCACGCAGCCAACGGCCACCGGGCTGATGCGGAAGGAAGCGCGGGCGGCGGTGCTGCGCTGTTCGGTGTTCAGGGTCATGGATGTCTCCTCTGGTTCATTGGAAAACGGCTTGGCCCTCAGCACGGCGCCGGCACATCGGCGCACCACACAGGGGCGAGAACCCAACGTCTCAGCCAAGTTTGTATCAAAACTAGATTTTGATCCGCACCTGCGTAAACCCTAGACGTTGCGCAGAAACGACCAGATTTCGGCCCAATACCAAGGGTTAACCAGCATCAAATAAGTGAAATCACGGGAGCATTGCGCCGCAAGTTCGCAACAGCATCGCCAGTCCTGTAGCTCAACTACATTCACCCAAAAGCCACTAAACAGGGCGCGAAAGGGTGAACAAAGTCACGCCATCCGCACAGCCCATGCGGCGCTGCGGCGGCGCGCCTGGCACGCCACGCGCGGCGCGACACCGCACGGAGCCCGGCGGCAGCCAACAGCCGCCGCAGCCCTGCGCAGGGGAAGCGGGATGGGGAGATGCAGCGCAGCGCTCAGGCAGGCGGCGCCCGGCCGCCCTGCCTGAACGACATCAGGCCTGAGCCTGCTCCAGCGCCAGCGCGGCGCCCGACAGGGCTGCCAGCGTGTCGGTGATGAGGGCCGTGGGGATGCCGGCCAGGAAGGGCTGGAAGCGCCCCTTCGCCTCGAAGCGGGCGCGGAACGCCGACTGGAAGAAGCGCTCACCCAGGCGGGGCACGATGCCGCCGCCGATGAACACGCCGCCGCGCGAGCCCAGCGTCAGCGCCACGCTGCCGGCAAAGCCGCCCAGCATGGCGCAGAACACGTCCAGCGTGCGCGAGCAGGCGGGCGATTCGCCGCTCAGGCCGCGCGCGACGATCTGCTCGGTCGTCAGCGCCGCCACGTCCTCGCCCTGCGCCAGCGTGGCCGCAACCGAGCGGCACAGCACCGGCAGGCCGATGCCCGACAGGAAACGCTCTGCGGACACGTGCGGGAACTCGCGCCGGGCATGGCCCAGCACCTCGCTTTCGAAGTCGTCTCCGGGCGCCAGCGTGGCATGCCCTCCCTCACCCGGCAGCGTCAGCCACAGGCCCGGCGCGCGCACGACCCCACCCACGCCCAGCCCCGTGCCGGGGCCGATGACCGCCAGCACCGTGCCGACCGGCACCTGCTGGGCCGCCGCCGGCGCCTCGCCCCAGGGGCGCAGCTGGTGCGGCCGCAGGCGCGGCAGCGACAGCGCCTGTGCTTCGAAGTCATTCAGACACAGGAAGGTCTGCAGGCCCAGCTCCGCCTGCGTCGCACGGCGGGAAAAGTCCCAGGCACCATTGGTCAGCGCGATGCGGTCCTCGTGCACCGGCGTGGCCAGGGCCATCGCCACGCTGCGCGGTGCCGGGCCGTCACGACCCTGCAGGTAGTGGCGCACGGCGGCGGCCGGCCCGGCATGCGCCGCCACCGGCAGCACGCGCACATCTTCGACTCCGGCGCCCGGGCCGGACACCGTGCCAAAGCGCGCATTGGTGCCGCCAACATCGGCCACCAGCCACGGATAGGGCGCGCTCATGCACACCCCCGGCCCGCCGCCGCGGCATTTGCGGCAGCAGGAATGGAATTCAGCTTCTGTAGAAACACGGCCATGAAAACTCGAAAAATGGGTCGGCGCGGACGGTAGCAAAACTACAACACATCGGCAATGCAGACTCACCCCAGCCTCCCTGCGGAAATGCCGAAGCCTCTCTCTGAAACCCGTTTTTCACCCGCACTGACAGCGTAGTGAAGCTACAGATCTGGCGCTGCCAGGCCTCGCGGTGGAGAGCCGCGGGCGTGCTGAATAATCCGCTTCCTCTCCTTCACCGGTTTGCCCAGCCCCACCGATGCCCCGTTTCGACAGCCCCCGCCTGCTTGCCGACATCGGCGGCACCTATGCCCGCTTCGCGCTGGAAACCGGCCCCGGCGAGTTCACGCAGATGGCCTCGCTGCGCTGCGCCGACCATGCCGACTTTCACGCCGCCGTGCGCGCCTACCTGAGCGGCCTGAGCTGGCAGGACGGCGCCCAGCAGATCGCGCACGCCGCCATCGCCATCGCCAACCCGGTGGAAGGCGACCGCGTGCGCATGACCAACTACCACTGGCAGTTCTCCATCGACGAAATGCGCCAGCGCCTGGGGCTGGACACGCTGGTGGTCGTCAACGATTTCACCGCGCTGGCGATGGCGCTGCCGCGGCTGGCCGAGGTAGACGTGCGCCAGGTGGGCGGCGGCCAGGCGCGCCGACCCAGCGTCATCGGCCTGCTCGGCGCAGGCACCGGGCTGGGCGTGTCGGGGCTGATCCCGGCGGGCGAAGGCTGGATCGCGCTGGGCACCGAGGGCGGCCACGTCAACTTCGGCCCGCGCGATGCGCGCGAAATGGACATCCTGCAGTTCGCGTGGAAGCACCTGGACCAGGACCACGTGTCCTACGAGCGCCTGATCTCCGGCCCCGGCCTGGAACTGATCTACAAGGCCCTGGCCGACCGCAACGGCGTGGCCGGCGCCGAGCCGCTCGGCGCCCCCGCCATCACGCAGCGTGCGCTGGACGATGGCGACGCACTGTGCCTAGAGACACTGGAGGTCTTCTGCGGCCTGCTGGGCACGGCGGCGGCCAACCTGGCGGTGACGCTGGGGTCGCTGGGCGGCATCTACATCGGCGGCGGCATCGTGCCGCGCCTGGGCGAGTACTTCGACCGCAGCCCGTTCCGTGCGCGCTTCGAGGACAAGGGGCGCTTCCGCGAGTACGTCTCGGCCATCCCCACCTTCGTCATCACGGCCGAGCACGCCACGTTCAAGGGCGCCTCCGCCATCCTCGAGAACCAGCTGCGCCACCTGCAGGCCTCGCCCGGTTCGGCCATCCTCGGCCAGATCCGCCGCGCCCGCAGCGAACTGTCGCCGGCCGAGCTGCGCGTGGCCGACCTGGTGCTGGCCCAGCCGCGCTCGGTGCTGAACGACCCCATCGCCGAGATCGCCCGCGCGGCCGGCGTCAGCCAGCCCACCGTCATCCGCTTCTGCCGCTCGCTGGGCTGCGAGGGCCTGTCGGACTTCAAGCTGCGCCTGGCCTCGGGCCTGACGGGCACGGTGCCGGTCACGCACACGCAGGTCAACACCAACGACTCCATGCTGGAGCTGGGCGCCAAGGTGCTGGGCAACACGGCCAGCGCCATCCTGCAGGTGCGCAGCCACCTGAACCGCGACACCATCGACCGCGCCACCGAGATGCTGCTGGCAGCCGGCCGCATCGAGTTCTTCGCGCTGGGCCACTACGGCGTCGTCGCGCAGGACGCGCAGTTCAAGTTCCTGCGCTTCGGCATGCCCTGCGGCGCCTACACCGACCCGCGGCTGCAACTGCTGGCGGCGGATGTGCTGCGCGAGGGCGATGTGGCCGTCGCCATCAGCAGCGGCGGGCGCCTGCCGGAGCTGCTGCAGGTGGTGGAGAAGGCCCAGGAGCGCGGCGCCAAGGTCGTGGCCATCACGGCCAGCCAGAGCCCGCTAGCCAGGCGAGCCGACGTGGCGCTGATCGTGGACCACGTGGAGGACATCGAGACCCACCTGCCCATGGTCAGCCGCATCCTGCACCTGCTGGTCATCGACATCCTGGCCGTGGGCGTGGCCATGCGCCGCAACCCCGACAGCATCTCGGCACTGGCGGTGGGCGCCGATGAAGAAGACGCCAAGCCCGGCCGCCCCGGCGCCACCACGGTGGCCCCAGGCGTCAGTGCCGCCACGCCGCTGGCGCGGCTGACCTCGCACAGCCGGTAACGCGGCGCCATCCTCGGGGCGCAAAGGCCCTGGAGAGCCGGTTGCGGCCAGCATCCCGCTGAGGCCGCCCTCGCGGACGCCAGCCGTCGTCCGCTGGATGACCTGCGGCCGGACGCCATCGGCGACAACAGTGCCCCTGGCCAGCACAAGCGGAGTTGGCGCGAGCAGCCGCGTGGCTGCGGCGCTCGGTCATGGCGCCCGGCCCGCAGGCCTTTGCGCGGTGAACAGCGCCTCGCAAGCACCGTGCGGGTGCAGCTCAAGCACCGTCAACTCGTTGCCGCCTGTTTTCAACAGCGGCGCCGGCACGTAGAGCGCAGTCTGCGGGCCTCGCGACCAGTAACGCCCGAGGTTGAAGCCGTTGAGCCAGACGACGCCCTTCTCGCCCGCAGGCAGCGACAGGAAGCAATCGCCCGGCTGCTCGACGTCAAAGCAAGCTCGGTAGAAGGTCGGCCCGGCCACGCCGGGCGACGCGCCGAACCTCAGCGCCGACAGATCGTTCAGCGCCAGCGGCCAGCACTGCCAGCCATGCAGCACGGTGTGCGTGCCCAGGCGAACGAGGCCCAGCAGGCCCTTGCGATCCAGCAGCTGCGGGCCGTAGTTCACGCGGCCCAGGTTCTCGACCAGGATGTCCAGCGTGACCGGCCCCGGTGGCAACGTCAGCGGCAGCGACAGCGGCTGGTTGCGTTCCAGCGTACCGACCTCCACACCGTTGACGAACACCTGCGCCCGGTCGTGCAACTGCGTCAGATGCAGCGTCGTCGGCCCCGGCGGGTGCCTGAGTTCGGTGCGATAGAGCACGAAGCCGTAGCTCTGGCCCAGGCTTTCCATGGGCCGCGGCACCGGCGTCGCCTGTGGCGATGACAGCTGGTCCAGCGCGGTGAACAGCGGCTGCGACTGCGTCAGCCGCAGCGGCCCGCGCTCGAAGCGCGGCACCGGTGGCGGCAACTGCAACGGCGGCAGCGCGACGTGCCTGCCAATGACCTCGCGGAATGCGTGGAACTTGGCCGTCAGCTGGCCATCCTCCGACAGCGGCGCGTCGTAGTCATAGCTGCCCACGGTGGGCTGGTAAGCGCCGGTCTCCAGGTCCGTGTTGGCACCGTTCATGAAGCCGAAGCTGGTGCCGCCGTGGAACATGAAGACGTTGACGGACGCGCCGGCTGCCAGCACCTCATCCAGCGCCTGTGCGGCATCCGCGGCCGCACGCAGATGCTGCGGCTCACCCCAGTGGTCGAACCAGCCGCACCAGAACTCCATGCACATCAGCGGCCAGTTCGGCTGGTACTCACGCAGCTTGGCGAACTCGCCCGCAGCTCGCGAGCCGAAGTTGGCCGTCTTGAGCACATGGGGCACGGTGCCGTGAGTGAGCATGAAGTCCGTCGCGCCGTCTGACGTGAACAGCAGCGTGTCGACACCGCGCGCGCGCAAGGCGTGCTCCAGCCAGCGCAGATAGGTCTGGTCGCTGCCGTAGCTGCCGTACTCGTTCTCCACCTGCATCGCGATGACGGGCCCGCCCTGCCCTGCCTGCAGCGGCAGCAAGGGTGGCAGCAGCGCATCGAGAAAGCGCGCCACCGCGTCGAGGTAAGGCGGATACATGCAGCGCAGCGCCATCTCCGGGTCAGCCAGCAGCCAGGCAGGCAGGCCGCCAAACTCCCATTCGGCGCAGATATAGGGCCCGGGCCGCACGATGACGTGCAGACCCAGCGACCCCGCCAGCCGCACGAAGGCCGGCAGGTCCAGCCCGCCTGTGAAGTCGAACGCGCCGGGCTGCGGCTCGTGCAGGTTCCAGGCGACGTAGGTCTCAACGCAATTCAAGCCCATGGCCTTGAGCTTGAGCAGGCGGTCCTCCCACTGCTGGGGCATCACGCGGAAGTAATGAAGGGCGCCGGAGAGCAACCGGTGTGGGCGGCCGTCGAGCAGGAAGTCGTTATTGGCGACGGTGAAGCGGGTCATCGAGTACGGATTCAGGGCGTGCCGAGCAGCAGCACGGGTTGATAGGCATTGGCATGGCGCGAGCCTGGCGAGGCCCAGTGGCTACTGCCATGGGTGGCCGCCCCGCCCTCGCGCAACCTGGGCGGCGGCCAAGCCCGGCACGCCGCACACGCTCAGTACTTGTAGCGAAGGCCCACGTAGACCTGGCGGCCGCTGTTGTAGAGCGCCGTGGTCTGCTCGGGCAGCGCCGCGTTGGTGGGCACCTTGTTGAAGTAGCGCAGCGTCGGGCTGTTCAGGTTCAGGCCTTCCACGTTCAGCGACAGGGCGTCGGACAGCTTCATGCCGAAGGACGCGTTCACCGTGCCGCTGGCCGCCGCGTAGCTCTGCTGCGCGCCGTACAGGCCGATGCGGATCTCGCTGCGGTGCGCGTAGGCGATGCGCGCGTTGAAGAGGTCGTCCTCGTAGTAGGCGCCGAGGTTGTAGGTGTGGCGGGCGGCGCCCATGATGGGGTTGCCGTTGGCCTCCTTGGCGTCGGCGAAGGTGTAGTTCGCGTTGGCGCCGAAGCCGCCCCACAGCGGCTGCTCCCAGCCCAGCTCCACGCCCTTGGACTTGCCCGTCACCGAGATCGGCTGGCTGACCGTCGTGTCCATGAAGGCGGGCTTGAGCACGCCGGTGACCGGGTCCTTGGCTGCCGTGTTGAACAGGTACTGCACCGAGCTGCCCGCGCCGATCAGCGAGTCGAAGTCGATGACGAAGGCCTGCGCCGACAGCAACGAGCGCGGCTGGAAGTACCACTCCACGCCGAGGTTGTAGTTCTTCGCGACCACCGGCTTCAGCGTCGGGTTGCCACCCGCTGCGGTGGACACCGGCGTGGCCGCGGGGTTGTACTGGAAGTTGCCGATGGCCGTGCCCAGCGCGCTGTACTCGGGGCGCGACATGGTCTTGGCGACGGCCGCGCGCACGGTCAGCTGCTTGCTGATGTCAAACACCACGCTGGCGCTGGGCAGCAGCTCGCTGCCCTGGCTGTCGGTCGTCATCGTGAAGAAGTTGCCGAAGCGCGAACCGGTCGTCAGCGTGGCGCCGGCGGGCACGAAGGCCGCGCACGCGCTCGCCTGCAGCGCGCTGCCGTAGGTGATGACGGTGCCGTCCGCTGCCTTGGAACCAGCCGCGCCGCAGGACAGGCCGGTGTTGGTCGTCACGCTGGTGCGCGTCTTCACGTAGCGCAGGCCCAGGTTGCCGCGCCAGGCATCGCCGCTGAGCTTGCCCATCACGTACAGCGCCTGGCTCTTCTCGCCGACACGGAATGGGCCGGACGCCGGGCGGTTGAAGACCGGGTCGGTGCTGAGGTTGGCCTCGCTCCACTGCTGGATGGCGCTGGACGACAGCGACGGCACCTGGCCCGCCAGACCACCCGCGCCGCCGCCCAGGCTGGCGCCGAAGTCGGAGGGCAGCGTGGCACCGTTCCACGCGATCTGCGGCAGGCCGCTGTCCACCTGGCCGGTGCCGGCGGCATTCATCGGCCAGCCGGTCTTCAGCGGGCGGTAGGCCTGGCGCAGGTGATCGGCGCCGCGCCAGCCGAACTTGACGCTGTTCAGCACGCCACCGTCGAAGCTCCATTCACCGTCCAGCTGCGCGAAGTCCTCGCGATCCACGCTGCTGGCCAGCGTGTGGTTGTGATCGCTGCGGATGAAGTTCCAGTTGCTGGCGGACAGGCCGCTGGGCAGGCTGACGCTGGTTGCACCTGCCTCGTGGCCCAGCGTGTACGCCTGCGTCACGCCGCGGAAGCTCATGTAGTGCTCGTAGAAGTCGGCCATGCCCTCGGCCTTGGTCGTGCCGGCCAGGCCGTTGACGCTGAGGTTTTCGCTGGCCTTGAACTTGAAATCGCCGGTGTAGTACCCCGTCTTGACCGCCGCGCCGGGGTTGTAGGTGGCCTGCAGGTTGTTGCCGTTGTTGGTGGTGTTGGCAAACGTGCCGCCAGTCAGCACGCCATTGCTGATGACGGCATTGGTCGGAACGATCTTGGCGTTCAGGCTGTTGGCGAAGTCGGTGTTGAAGATCTGCCGGTAGTAGCTCGCGTCCAGTTGCGAGTGGAAGGCCTCGCCGCCAAGCACCAGATCGTCGCTAGGCCTCCACTGCACGCCCAGCACGCCGCCACGGCGCTTGCGCTCCTGCTCAAACAGCTGCGTGGCCACGTTGGTGACGAAGGTGGTGCCCTGCGGCACGGCCGCGTTGGCCTGCGCGGCGGTGGCCACGCCGTAGTTGCGCACCTGGCCGTCGCGGCGCACGTGGCGGCGCTCGTCGAAGAACTGGCCCATCACACCGAAGGTGTTGCTGGCGTTCTTCCAGTTCAACAGCGCCGACAGTTGCGGGTCGGTCTTGCCGGCGCGGTCGCTGTAGACAGCCTGCACGCCGACCTCAGCCGTGAACGGCTTCTTGAAGTCCAGCGGCCGCCTCGTGATGATGTCGATGGAGCCAGCCACGCCACCCTCGATGTCGTCAGCCTGCGCACTCTTGTGCACGACGACCTGACTCACCAACTCCGACGGCAGCAGCAGGAAGCTGACGCTGCGCGCCGAGCCGCTGGTGTTGGGGCCGGCACCGCCGGCGATCATGTCGCCGTAGTCCCAGTCGGCCGACGCGACCGAGTGGCCATTCAGCGTGACCAGCGACAGGCTGGCGCTGGTGCCGCGCATGCTGACGCGGTCGTTCTCGTCATAGCCGCCATTGCCGCCGGTACCGGTGGCGGTGTTGATGCCGGGCACGCGCTGCAGCGCATCGGCGACGTTCTTGTCGGGCATCTTGCCGATGTCCTCGGCGCTGATGACCTCGGTCACGCCGTCGGCAAAACGCTTGGCTGCGAGCGACTTGTCCTTGGCCGCCCGGATGCCGGTGACGAGCACGGTCTCCAGCTTGTTGTCGGCATCGGCCGGCGTGGGCGACTGCGCATGGGCGGCGCCCAGCAGCAGGGAGATGGCGGCGAGCGCCGTGGGGCGCAGGCGGGGGAAGGAAGTCGATCGCATGGTTTGGCTCCGAATGATGATGGTTATGGGTGATGCGGCGCTGGCTGTCAGCCGCCTGGGTGCCAGAAAGGTGCCCAACCCCGCTCACGGCGGGCCAGGGCTTCGAGGAAGAAGAAATCGCCCCACAGGCACGCCTCGTCCACGCCCAGCCCCTCGGGCTTGCTGTAGACGCTGTGCAGCAGCAGCGCGTTGCTGCCGGGCGTGCGCCAGCCGGCGCAGTGCTGCAGCAGACCGGCGAGCAGGCGGTCGGCGTGCTGCAGGTAGACGGCAGCGTCGTCATGGCGGCCCTCGGCCTGCAGCAGCTCGGCGATCTCGATGAGGCCGCTGGCCGCGATGGCGCTGGCCGAGCTGTCCCAGGGCTCGCGCGGGTCGGCGGCCAGGCTCAGGTCCCAGCAGGCCACGCCGTGCTCGGGCAGGCCGGCGAGGAAGCGCTGCGCCAGCCGCTCGGCCGTCGCCAGGAAGCCATGCCCCGGCGCCCAACGGTGGTTCAGCGCAAAGCCGTACAGCCCCCATGCCTGGCCGCGGGCCCAGCAGGAGTCGTTGGCCGCGCCCTGCGCTGTCGTGCCGTGCCGCGGCGCGCCAGTGGCAGGATCGAAGTGGAAGGTGTGAAAGCTGGTGTCGTCGGAGCGCACCAGGTGGTCCTGCGAGCGCAGCGCGTGGCTGACGGCCGCGTCGGCAAAGCGTGCATCGCCCGTCTGCACGCTGGCCCAGTGCAGCAGCGGCAGGTTGAGCAGGCAGTCGATGATGATGCGGCCGCGCTGCGCGGGCTCGTCGAGCCGGCCCCAGGCCTGGATGACGCCAGCCCCGGGCAGGTAGCGCCCCATCAGCAGCTCGGCCGCCTGCAGCGCGGTGCCACTCGCGGCCGCAGCACCGGCCCCACCGTTGTGCTTGGCGGCTATGCAAGACGGCATGAACAGAAAGCCCAGGTCGTGGTGGTCGACGACGTAGCGCTTGCGCAAGCGCTCGCCGTAGCCAGGCAGCTGCGCACATGCTGCAGTGGCGAAGCGGGCCTCGCCACTCAGCGCATGTGCCATCCACAGCAGGCCGGTCCAGAAACCCGCCGTCCAGCTGCCGTTGCTGCCCAGCGGCGCATCCGGCCAGCGCGACGGCCAGAAACGGTTGGCCTCGCTGGTGTCGCCAGGGAAATGCTCGCCCAGTTGCTCCAGGCATCGACCCACCTGTGCGCAGGCCTGTTCAATCGCACCAGGCATCAGCACGTGCAGCCTCGATTCTGTGAAAGTCTGTTGTTCATGAGTTAACGTCAACATCTTTGCCGCAAAAAAAAACGGCCACGGGCCCGGCCGCGGCCGCAAAGGAGATCAGGGAGCGCGGTAGGCGGCAAAGCCGCCGAGCCCACGCATCTGCCGGGCCACCATCAGGTAGCAGAACGCCGACCCGGCGGCGAGTGCGCCGCTGGCCAGGAACGTGTGTCGGTAATGGCTGCCGGTTGCGTCGAGCCATACGCCCATGCCGGGCGCGACCAGCATGTAGCCCAGCGCGGCCAGCAGGTTCATCGCGGAGAAGAACTGCGCAAAGCTGGCTCGCGGGAACAGGTACTGGCCCAGCGCCGCCGTACCCGTCAGGTAAATGCCGGACACGACGCCGTGCAGCACGAACGCCAAGCCGAACTGCCGAGCATCCTGCACCCACAGACCTGAAGCCACCATGCACACCGCGTAGGCCGCGATGGAGACCAGCCCAACGCGCAACGGATGAAACCGATCCGCCAGCCAGCCCACCGGCAGCGCCAGCGCCAGGGAGAAGACATAGGTCACCGCCAGCGCCTGGCCATAGCCGTCCAGCCCCAGGCCCACCTGCTTGGCATAGAACACGCCAAAGCTGTTGACCGGGCTGCCACTGACGAGGCCCAGCATCATGGCGAAGAACAGGATCACATAAAACCGGTGGCTGAAGCATTCGCGCAGATAGCGCTGCGTGGCACCGACCCAGCCGCCCTCTTCCTCCGGCACCGGCTCGGGCGGCGGATAGTGGCCTTCGCGCACGCGCCAGCACAGCAGCGCAAAACACAAGCCGTAGATCAGCGCAATGCCGACGAAGATCACTGAGAACTGCTGCTCGGCATAGCCCAGCACCTGCGAGCTGAAACCGATGCCGGCCAACAGGCTGGTGGCGCGGAACAGCCCATAGAAGCGGCCAACGAGCGCCTGTGGCACGACGTCGTTGATGAGCCCGCCGAACACCGCGTTCGCGGTGACAGAGGCAATCTCGAACACGGTCCACATCAGGCTGAACCACGCGAGTTGGCAGACGCGCAGCGACACACCGCTCAGTTCATTTAGCAACGCGCCGACCCACGGCGTGGCCGCCATGCCCAGCAGGCCGACGACGATGGGCGGCGTTGGCAGCAGCAGGTAGGGAATGCGCCGCCCCAGTGGCCCGCGATGCCGGTCTGACCGCACGGCGATGACCGGCCCCAGCAACATGCCCAGCGCCGCCGGTAGCGAGCCGACCACCAGCGCGATGAAGAAGTCGCTGGCCTGAAGCTGCTTCAGCAGCACCTGCGCCACGGGCACGACCGCGCGCTCCTTGAGGCTCCAGGCGAAATCGCCGAGCAGCAGCCATGCGAACAGCACGGCCAGCCCGCCCACGCCATAGACGAGGCTGCCCTGGCGCCACTGGCGCGGCTCGCCACCGAGGTCAGCTGGTGTATTCCCGGCAACCGTCATGCGCGCTTCTTCGCGCCAGCGCGCCGGCCTGTGGCTGCAGCAGCGGTGGAGCCGCGCACGACGACATGGCTCTGCAGTTCGATACGCATGCCGCGCTGCGTGCCGTTCTCGATGTGCTGAAGCAGCAGCCGCACGGCGCTATCGCCCAGCTGCTCGTAGTCCTGCCTCACGGTCGTCAGCGCCGGATGGCACACGGCGGCGGCGGGAATGTCATCGAAACCCGCGATCGACAGCTGGCCCGGCACCTCCACACCTGCGGCCTGCGCAGCGTTCAGCACGCCCAGCGCCATCAGGTCGTTGGCGCAGAAGATGGCCGTCGGCGGCTCCGCCAGGCCCAGCAAGACCTGCCCCTGCTCGACGCCCGAACGCTGACCGAAGTCGCCCTGCACGATGAGCTCCGGGTCGGGCGTCAGGCCCGCCTCGGCCAGCGCCGCCAGGTAGCCGCGTTCGCGCTCCGGGCTCTGCCCGGAATGCGCCGTGCCGCGCACGAAGGCAATGCGGCGGTGGCCCAGTGCCAGCAGGTGCTGGGTCACGGCGTAGGCGCCTTCGTAGTTGTCGGCACGCACGACCGGCAGCGGCGTCGGTGCGCGCCAGTAGTTCACCAGCACGACGGGCAGCTTGGCGCGCTGGAACTGCGCCAGCTGCTCGGCCTGCTTGCCAGGCAGGATGAGCAGCAGGCCATCGCACAGGCTGGACATCAGCGGCACGATCTCCGGCCGGGCGCTGTCGCCGTCGGGCGTGGCAATGTCGTACAGCAGCAGGTCCAGCCCCGCCTGCTTCACGACGCGGCTGATCGCGTTGATGATGGCCGCGATGACCGGAGACTGGAAGTCGGTCACCAGCAGGCCCAGCACCCGCGTGCGGCCGCCCTTCATCGCCTTTGCGCCCACGTTGGCCACGTAACCCATGGACTGAGCCACCTGCTGCACCTTGGCCCGCGTGGCCTCGGCCACATAGCCCTTGCCGCTGAGTGCGCGCGACACCGTCATGACCGACACGCCCGCGGCAGCCGCGATGTCGGTGACCGTCACGCGGCCCGTGCCACCGGGGCTGCCGTCGTCATCCTGCTGCTGGGCCATGGCGTGTTAGAACCTGTTGTTCAATGTGTTAACGTTAGCCTATCGTACGCGAGACCCCACAGCCGGGCAAGGCCTGTCGCCACAGGGTTTACGACAGGTGGGCCGCGGCCGCGCGAACAGGCCGCCGGCGCGCACGACAGGCCAGGCAGCACACCGAGGGCCGCATGACTTTCGCCAGGGCACTATTCACTCAGCAGGATGCGCCCCGTTCGCTCGCCGGCCCGCGCGGGCTTGTTAGGCTGCGCCGCGTTTCATCGCACCAGCCGCCTTGAGAACGGCGACCACTTGCGGGCCTCGCAGGCCCGACGTCCTGGGAGGGACATGAAAGCCTCATTGCTGAAGCGCTGGCGCACGCGCCTGATCGTCATCGCCGTGCTGGCCGCCGCGGGCGGCGGCTGGTGGGCCACCCGCAAAGCCGATGCCCCGCTGCCGCCGCCCAGCGGTGTCGTCGCGCTGGCCGACATCACGCAGGCCGTACAGGCCGCCGGGGTGCTGCAGGCGCGCACCAAGGTGGATGTCGGCGCCCAGGTGAGTGGCCAGATCCAGACCATCCACGTCGAACTGGGCCAGCAGGTGAAGAAAGGCGACCTGCTCGTCAGCCTGGACCCCGACCTGGCCCGCAGCGACGTTGCGCAGGCCGAGGCCGCCGTCGCCCAGGCCAGCGCCGCGCTGGACAGCCGCCGCATCGACGCCGACGCGGCGCGGCGTGAGCTCAAGCGTCAGCAGCGCCTGCTGGCCGGCCAGGCGACGTCGGGCAACGAGGCAGAGCGCGCCGAGACCGAGCTCGCCAAGATCGAGGCCGACCTGCGCGGCCAAGCAGCCAACCTGCAGCGTCTGCAGGCCGACCTGGAGAAGCGCAAGGTCAACCTGTCCTACACCCGCATCACGGCGCCGATGAACGGCACCGTCGTCAACCTGCCGGTGCAGGTGGGGCAGACGGTGATCTCGGTGCAGGTGACCCCGGTCATCCTGACGCTGGCCGACCTGGACACCATCACCGTGCGCACCAAAGTGCCCGAGGCCGACATCCAGGCCATCAAGGTGGGCCAGGTGGCGCGCTTCTCCACGCTGTCAGGCGAGGGCAAGCGCTACGAGGGCAAGCTGCGCGTCATCCAGCCGGTGCCCGAGCGCGCGGGCAACGCCGTGTTTTACAACGTGCTGTTCGAGGTGGACAACCGCGACCGCGCGCTGTTCAGCGACATGACGGTGCAGGTGGACATCGAGACCGGCTCAGCCAAGCAGGTGCCCGCCATGCCTATCGTCGCCCTGGGCGAGCGCGGCAAAGACGGCCGCTTCACGGTCACGGTGCTCGACGCCGCCGGCAAGCAGACGCCGCGGCAGGTCAAGGTCGGCCTGCAGGACGGCGCCAAGGTGCAGGTGCTGGACGGCCTGAAGACGGGCGACAAGGTGCTGCTGGCACCGCCGAGCGCTGCGGATGCCGCGGCGTCTGCCGCCAGCGCCACGTCCAGCTGACATGACGCCCCCACGCTTGCTTCACTCGCTGCCCCCCGCGGGGGCGCTTCAGCGCCTGCGGGCGACCGGACGGCGCTGACATGGCCCTCATCGAACTGAAAGACGTCGCCCGGCATTACCAGCTGGGCGAGATCGACGTCCCGGCACTGGCCGGTGTGAGCCTGGCCATCGAGGCCGGCGAGTTCGTGGCCATCATGGGCCAGTCGGGCTCGGGCAAGAGCACGCTGATGAACGTGCTGGGCTGCCTGGACAACCCCACGCGCGGCAGCTTCCACATCGACGGACAGGACGCCAGCGCCTTAGGCGCGGACGAGCTCGCCGCGCTGCGGCGTGAGCGCTTCGGCTTCATCTTCCAGCGCTACCACCTGCTGCCCCACCTGGACGCCCGCGCCAACGCGGCGCTGCCGGCCGTCTACGCCGGCGTGGCCAGCGGCCCGCGCACCAGCCGCGCCGAGGCCCTGCTGGAGCGCCTGGGCCTGGGCGAGCGCCTGCACCACAAGCCCAACGAGCTGTCCGGCGGCCAACAGCAGCGCGTGTCCATCGCGCGGGCGCTGATGAACGGTGGTCAGATCATCCTGGCCGACGAGCCCACCGGCGCGCTGGACTCCGCCTCCGGCGCCGAGATGCTGCGCCTGCTCAAGGAACTGCACGGACGCGGCCACACCATCATCCTGGTCACGCACGACCCCAGCGTCGCCGCCCATGCGCAGCGTGTCATCGAGCTGCGCGACGGCAAGGTGGTGGCGGACAACGGCACACCGGCCGGCCATGTGGCGCCCACCGCGCTGCCCGGCGATGCGCCGCCGGTCGAGGATGGCGGCGGCGGACTTCCGCCGGGCCTCTCCCAAGGCAGTCCCTCCCCCTCGGGGGGCGGGCGCAGCCTGCTGCGCCCTGGGGGCGTCTTCATGCGCCTGCAGGTGCAGTGGCGCGAGGCCATCGCCACCGCCGTGCTGGCGCTCAAGGGCAACCGGCTGCGCACGGCACTGTCCATGCTGGGCATCAGCATCGGCATCGCGTCGGTGGTCAGCATCGTCGCGCTCACCACCGCGGCGCGGGCCTCCATCGAGACCGACCTCAGCAGCCTGATCTCCGGCCGCATCCCCGTCTGGCGCGGCAACCCGGCGCTGCCGCCCGGCGCCGTGGCGCAGCCCTTCCGGCCCCACGAAATCGATTCGCTGCGCGCGCTGCCGGGCGTCAAGGGCATCACGCTGAACCGCCAGATGCAGCTGACGGCCCGCCACCAGTCGCGCGACGCGATGCTGGAGGCCGTGGCGGGCGACCCCAACACGCTGCGCGCCCGCAAGCTCAAGCTGGCCCAGGGCCGCTACCTGGCCGCGATGGACTACGAGACGCGCAGCCAGGTCGTCGTGCTCGACGAGAAGGCGCGTGACGCGCTGTTCAAGAAGGGCGAGTCGCCGCTGGGCAAGCTGGTGTTCGTGAACCCCATGGCGGGCGGCGGCAACGGTGCTGAGATGCAGCCGCTGTTGCCCGGCGCGCCACCGCCGCCAGTGGCCGCCCTGCCCTTCACCGTCGTGGGCGTCGTCGCCTCGGAGGGCGGCGCGTTCAGCTTCGGCAGTTGGCTGGGCCAGATCTACCTGCCGCACACGACCTTCTCGCGCAAGCTGGACGCCCGCGCCGATGTCGACAACTTCGACGTGCTGCTGGACCTGACGGTGCCGCCGCAGCAGGTGCGCGAGCAGATCATCCATCGCCTGAAGGCGCTGCACGGCGCCGAGGATTTCGGCACCTGGAACGGCGAAGAGGAGTTCCGCAAGTTCCAAAGCGTGACCAGCGCGATGGCAGCGCTGTTTGCCGGCGTGGCGGCCATCTCGCTGCTGGTGGGCGGCGTGGGCGTGATGAACATCATGCTGGTGTCGGTGTCGGAGCGCACGCGCGAGATCGGCATCCGCATGGCGGTGGGCGCACGCCAGGGTGATGTGCGCCTGCAGTTCCTCATCGAAGCCGTCGTCCTCTGCTGCCTGGGCGGGCTGGTGGGCGTGCTGCTGAGCTGGCTGGCCGCACAAGGCCTGAACGCAGCCCAGCAACACCTGCAGGTCAGCATCAGCTGGGCGGCGCTGGGCGTGGCGTTTGGCGTATCCAGCCTGGTGGGCCTGGTGTTCGGCACGCTGCCGGCGCGGCGCGCCGCGGCGCTCAGCCCCGTCGATGCGCTGGCTCGGGAGTGAAACCATGAAGACAAGACTGACCGCCCTGGCCGCCGCGCTGTGGCTTGCGGGCTGCGCTCACGGGCCGGCCGCGCGTGCGCCCGAGGTCGCCATGCCGACCGCTTGGAGCCAGGCCGCCGGCACCGCCTCGCCCGACTGGGCCGGCCTGCTGGACCCGACGCTGGCCGCACTGCAAGCCCGCGCGCTGGCAGCGAACCTGGACATCGCCATCGCCGCCCAGCGCTGGCAGCAGGCTCAGCGCCTCGCTGAGCAGAGCGCGCTGCGCTGGCAGCCCAGCGCCGGCCTGTCCACCAGCGCCAGCCGGCCCGTGGAGACGCAGAGCAGCACGCGCAACGTGGACGTGGGCGGCGGCATCACCGTGCCCGTGACCACCAGCACCGGCTGGAGCCGCAGCTACGGCGCCTCGCTGGGCGTGGGCTACGAGCTGGACCTGTGGGACCGCCTGGCCCACACCACCGCGGGTCAGCGGGCCAGTGCCGAGTCCGCGCGCACCGACATCGAGGCGGCGCGGCTGTCCATCCGCAGCCAGGTGGCCGAGGCCTACTGGACGCTGGCCGCGCTGCGTGCCCAGCAACCGCTGGCCGAGACCCAGCTGGCGCTGACCCGTGAAACGCTGGGCCTGACGCGTCAGCGCGTGCGCGAGGGCAAGCTGCTGCCCGTGGAGCTGGACAAGATCGCCATCACCGTGCAGGCCGCCGAGAACCGCGTGGCGGACATCGCTGCTGACACGCTGCTGCAACGTCAGCGCCTGGCGCTGCTGCTGGCCGAGCCGCTGCCCGGCCCGTCGCCCGATGCCGCCCTGCCCGCCACCGAGCCGCCGCGCTGGCGGCTGGCCGAGCCCGCCGAGCAGCTGGCCCGCCGCCCCGACGTGCAGCGCGCACGGCTGGGCGTGGACCAGGCGCTGGCCCAGCTGCGCGTCAGCGAGGCCGAGCGCTACCCGCGGCTGAGCTTCAGCGCCGGCCTCAGCACCGGCGGCACGCAGGCGCGCGACTGGCTGTCCCAGCCGCTGGCCAACCTGGGCGCCAACCTGGCCGTGCCGCTGATCGACTGGCAGCGGCTGAACCTGCAGCGAGACAACGCCCGCAGCCAGCTCGACAGCGCCGCGCTGGGGCTGCGCGACACGCTACAGAAGGCGCTGGCCGAGATCGAGGCCCAGCGCATCGAGGCCGAGCGGCTGAGCCAGCAACTCGTCGCCAACACCGGCCGGCTGCGCGAGGCCCGCGAGAACGAGCGGCTGGCGCAGCTGCGCTACGACATCGGCGTCATCGCCCGCGCCGACTGGCTGCAGGCGCGCAGCGCGACCTTGGACGCCGAGCAAAACGCCGTGCAACTGCGCCTGCAGCAGTGGCTGCGGCAGGCGGCGCTGTTCAAGGCGCTCGGCGGCTGAGCAGCACGGCCGCCGTGCCCTGCGCTTGATTTACGCTGCCGGCATGCAACCGAGTTCCTTCCCGCGCCGCCTGGCGCTGCTGGCCGCGCTGGCTGCTGCCGCCTTCGCGCCCCTGGCGCTCGCCGCCACGCCCGTGCAGGGCTACAAGGTCGTGCGCAGCTATCCGCATGACCCTGACGCCTTCACGCAGGGCCTGTTCTTCCACGACGGTTTTCTGTACGAGGGGACGGGCCTGCGTGGCCGCTCCAGCGTCCGCAAGGTCGAGCTGGAGACCGGCCGCGTGCTGCAGGCCGTGGAACTGCCGCCCGAAGTGTTCGGCGAGGGCATCACGCGTTGGGGCGACCGCATCATCGCCCTCACCTGGCAGGAGCAGACCGCCTTCGTGCTGGACCTCAAGACCTTCAAGCTCTGGCGCAAGTTCAGCTACCCCGGCGAGGGCTGGGGCCTGGCGCACAACGAGCGCGAACTGGTCATGAGCGACGGCAGCGCCGAACTGCGCTTCCTGGACCCGCTGAGCTTCAAGGAGCTGCGCCGCGTGAAGGTGACGGCCGACGGCCGGCCGCTGACGCAGCTCAACGAGCTGGAGTGGGTGGAAGGCGAGATCCTCGCCAACGTGTGGCAGACCGACCGCATCGCCCGCATCGACCCCAAAACCGGCCGCGTGACCGGCTGGATCGACCTCACCGGCCTGCTCGCCGGCCCGCAGCGCCCGCACCCGGACGCCGTGCTCAACGGCATCGCCTACGACGCCAAGGCCAAGCGCCTGTTCGTCACGGGCAAGCTGTGGCCGCGGCTGTATGAGATCCAGCTGACCGCGCCGCGCTGACGCTGCAGCGCGGCGCGGCGCTCAGAACGCCGCGATGCCGGTGATGGCCCGGCCGAGGATGAGCGCATGGATGTCGTGCGTGCCCTCGTAGGTGTTCACGACCTCCAGGTTCACCAGGTGGCGGGCCACGCCGAACTCGTCGGAGATGCCGTTGCCGCCCAGCATGTCGCGCGCCATGCGGGCGATGTCCAGCGCCTTGCCGCAGCTGTTGCGCTTCATGATGGACGTGATCTCCACGGCCGCCGTACCCTCGTCCTTCATGCGGCCCAGGCGCAGGCAGCCCTGCAGGCCCAGCGTGATCTCGGTCTGCATGTCGGCCAGCTTCTTCTGGATGAGCTGGTTGGCGGCCAGCGGCTTGCCGAACTGCTGGCGGTCCAGCGTGTACTGGCGCGCGGTGTGCCAGCAGTCCTCGGCGGCGCCAAGCGCACCCCAGGCGATGCCGTAGCGGGCGCTGTTCAGGCAGGTGAACGGGCCCTTCAGGCCGCGCACCTCGGGGAAGGCGTTCTCCTCCGGGCAGAACACGCGGTCCATGACGATCTCGCCGGTGATGGACGCGCGCAGCCCCACCTTGCCATGGATGGCCGGCGCCGACAGGCCCTTGGCGCCCTTCTCCAGCACGAAGCCGCGGATCTGGCCGCCCTCGTCCTTGGCCCAGACGACGAAGACGTCGGCGATGGGGCTGTTGGTGATCCACATCTTGGCGCCCGTGAGCTCGTAGCCGCCGTCCACCTTGCGGGCGCGTGTGACCATGGAGCCGGGGTCGGAGCCATGGTTGGGCTCGGTCAGGCCGAAGCAGCCGATCCACTCGCCGCTGGCCAGCTTGGGCAGGTACTTCTGCTTGGTGACCTCGGAGCCGAACTCGTTGATCGGCACCATCACCAGCGACGACTGCACGCTCATCATCGAGCGGTAGCCCGAGTCCACACGCTCCACCTCGCGGGCGATCAGCCCGTAGCTGACGTAGTTCAGCCCCGCGCCGCCGTACTCGGCCGGGATGGTGGGGCCCAGCAGGCCCAGCTCACCCATCTCACGGAAGATGGACGCGTCGGTCTTTTCCTGGCGGAAGGCGTCGCGCACGCGCGGGCGGAGCTGGTCCGTGCAGTAGGCGGCCGCCGCGTCGCGCACCATGCGCTCGTCGTCGCTGAGTTGCGTGTTCAGCAGCAGCGGGTCGTCCCAGTGAAAGCTTGCCTTGTGGGCCATGGCGGTCTCCGTGTGGTCGTGGGGCCTGCAGTCAGGCACTGATGATGGCGCAGCCTCTCAGCCTGCGCAGCGACCCCAGTATTCCGCCGCGCACGATTCGTGTCCAATTCAAGAATCCACTTTCACGATTCGTCATGCCTATCGAGGCCATCCGCTCCCTGGAGTTCCGCCACCTGCGCTACTTTCTCGCCCTGGCCGACGAACTGCACTACGGCCGCGCCGCACAGCGCCTGTCCATCTCGCAGCCGCCACTGTCGGTCGCCATCCAGCAGCTGGAGGCCAGCGTGGGCGCGCGCTTGTTCGACCGCGACAGCAAGGGCGTGCGGCTCACGCCGGCCGGCGCCGCCTTTCGCGGCAGCGCCCAGGCGCTGATCGACCGCGCGGAAGACGCCTGCGCGCTGGCGCGCGACGTCCAGGCCGGCGAGGTGGGGCGGCTGCGTGTCGGCTTCGTCGGCTCCACGCTGTTCAACGGCCTGTCCGGCTGGCTCAAGGCGTTCCAGGCCGCGCACCCCAAGGTAGAAGTGGTCGTCGTGGAGCTGAATTCACAGGACCAGATCGACGCGCTGCTGCACGACGAGCTGGACCTGGGCCTGGTGCACACCGACCGGCTGCCGCCCGCGCTGGCCGCGGCGCCGCTCTACACGGAGCCCTTTGTCGCCTGCCTGCCTGCGGATCACCCGCTGGCGGCGCAGCCCTGCATCGCGCTGCCCAGCCTCGGCGAGCAGCCCTTCATCCTGTTCTCCCGCAAGGGCTCGCCGGACTACCACGCCCGCATCGTCGACATTTGCCGCCGGCACGGTTTCTACCCGCGCCTGCAGCACGAGGGCCGGCACTGGCTGTCGGTGGTGTCGCTGGTGGCGCAGGGGCTGGGCGTCAGCATCGTGCCGGCGGCCTTCCAGCGCGCAGGGCTGCAGGGTGCGGTGTTCCGGCCGCTGGTCGGTGAGGTGGAGGCCTCCACGGTGTTCGCCGCATGGCGCCGCGACGCTGATCCGGCACTGCGCGAAGCCCTGCTCGCCACAAGGCCCCCGACCGTTGCCATCCACAACGCTGGGGATGCCACGCAAGCACCGCGGCACCAGCAGGGCTGAACCGCGGCCCATCGACACCTACGATGCCGGGGCTTCGAACGGAAGCGCTGCCCGACAGGAGACCGCATGCTGGCCAGACGTTGTCAACAGTGGACCGCCGCGCTGGTCAGCCTCGGGCTCGTGGCCCTGCCCATGCCAGCCGTTGCCGAGCAAAACCTGAGCTGCGACAGTCACGGCTTCAAATATCGCTACTGCCGCGCCGACACGGACAACCGCGTCGAGCTGATCCGCAAGCACAGCCTGTTCGACTGCCGCGAAGGCCGCAGCTGGGGCTACGACCGCTACGGCGTGTGGGTGGACCACGGCTGCTCGGCCGAGTTCCGTGTGGGCCGCGACGGCCACCATGACCGCAACAAGGCCATCGGCATTGGCGTAGCCGTGCTGGGCCTGGCCGCGCTGGCAGCGGCGGCCAACAGCCGCAAGCAGCAGGCGCAGCAGGAAGCCGAGGGCGACGTGCCGGCCTGGGCTGTGGGCCAGTTCAGTGGCTACGACGAGCAGGAGCGCGTTGAAGTGCGGCTGCACATCCTGCCCGGCGGTGGCGTCACCGGCAGCGCGGGTGACCACGAGTTCAGCGGCCAGTGGCGCAACGGCCAGCTCGACGCCGGCAAGCAGCGCTTCCGCGTTGAGCGCAGTGGCAGCGGATTCCTTGCCACCGACGTCCGCGATGACCGGCACCGCGTGAGCTTCCGCCTCGCGAGCTCGGGTTACTAAGTAAAGAGGCACGCCATGCGTCAACTCCTGGCTTCCCTGCTGTTTGCAGCCGCCGCTTGCGCGGGGGCCGCAGAGACCACCGTGCCGGCCCGTGCTGCGGGCTCGGCCTACGCCCCCGAGGGCTCCGCGCCGCCGCCGCGTGCCGCCCGCGTCGAGGCGGCCACCGTCTGGCGCGCACCGGCGGTCGACCAGCTCGCCACCATCCGCCAACGCGGCCAGCTGCGCGTGGGCATCGTGCCGGTTGTGCCCATGGTGATGCGCACACCGGACGGCGACTGGGCCGGCTACAGCATCGACCTGGCGCGCCGGCTGGCCGCAGACCTCGGCGTGGCGGTGAGCTTCGTGCCCACGACCTGGCCCGATGTCGTGCCCGACCTGCTGACCCAGCAGTACGACATCATCGCGACCGGCTTGTGGGTGACCGTGCCGCGTGCCCTGGTGATGAACTTCACGACGCCCACGGCCATTGAAGACGTGCTGCTGGTGGCCAGCCGCCGCGGCGCACCCGGGCTCAAGAGCGTGGCCGATGCCAACCGCGCCGGTCTGACCGTGGCAGTGGGTGCCGGCACGGCCGAAGTGGCACTGGCCGGCCGGCTGCTGCCCCGCGCCACGCTGCTGAAGCTGGACAGCGACCCGCTGGCCGCCATCGTCGCCGGCAAGGCGCAGCTGGCGCTGCTGCCCACGCTGTCGGCCCGCGCGCTGGAGCAGGTGGCCGGCGAGTCGGTCTACCTGCCCCTGGCCCAGCCCCTCGCATCGGCGCAGGCCGCGATGGCCATCCGCAAAGGCGACCCCGACTTCCTGAACTTCCTCAATACCTGGCTCAGCCTGCAGCGGCAGCAGGGCTGGCTGGACGAGCGGCTGGTGCATTGGTCGCTGAACCCCGAGCCACGCTAAGGGCCTGAGCGCGGCGCTGAGCGCGCTCAGCAGTTGGATTTAACCGACACCACGCCAACGCAGGCGCGGCTATGGTGCCGTCCGCCATGCCTGACGCCCCTTCTTCCCCACGCCTGTGGGACATCTCGCCCCTCGTCGCGCCGGATGCTCCCATCTTCCCGGGCGACGCCCCCTACCGCCTCGACTGGACCGCACGGCTGTCGCCGGGCTGCCCGGTCAATCTCAGCGCGATCACGATGTCGCCCCACGTCGGCGCGCATGCAGACGCGCCGCTGCACTACGCCAACGGCGAGCGCGCCATCGCCGACGTGCCGCTGGACGCCTACCTGGGCCGCTGCCGCGTGATCCATGCCGTCGGTGCAGCGCCGCTGATCACGGTCGCGCACCTGCAGCACGCCGCGCAGGACCTGCCGCCCCGCGTGCTGGTGCGCTGCTGCGAGCGGGCCGACACCGTGTGGAGCGACCACTTCACGGCCTTCGCGCCCGAAGCCATCGCCTGGCTGGCGGCCCGCGGTGTGCGGCTGATCGGCATCGACACCCCCAGCGTCGACCCGGCCAGCTCCAAGTCGCTGGACAGCCACCAGCAGTTGCTGCAACTCGACCTGCGCGTGCTGGAAAACCTGGTCCTCGACGAAGTTCCGCCGGGGGACTATGAATTGATCGCGCTGCCACTCAAACTCCAAGGCGCCTGCGCATCTCCCGTGCGCGCCATCCTGAGGGAACTGCCATGAATCTCGACGACGCGAAGCGGCTGGACGCCGCCGACCCGCTGCGCAGCCTGCGCGAGCTGTTTGCCTTGCCCGAGGGCATCACCTACCTGGACGGCAACTCGCTGGGCGCCTGCCCCAAGGCGACGCCCGAGCGCATCCACCGGGCGGTGACGCAGGAATGGGCACAGGGCCTCATCAAGAGCTGGAACAGCGCCGGCTGGATCGACCTGCCGCGCCGCCTCGGCGACCGCCTGGCGCCATGGCTGGGTGCGCGGCCGGGCGAGGTGCTGGTGGCCGACTCCACCTCGATCAACCTGTACAAGGTGCTGCACGCCGCGCTGCAGCTGCAGCAGGGCCAGCGCCGCATCATCGTCAGCGAGCGCAGCAACTTTCCGACCGACAACTACATCGCGCAGAGCGTGGTGCGCGCCCATGGCGGCGAGTTGGTACTGGCCGAGACGCCCGAGGACATCCCCGCGCTGCTGGACGACCGCTGCGCCGTGCTGATGCTCACGCACGTGAACTACCGCACCGGCCGCATTCATGACATGGGCCTGCTGACCCGCTGGGCCCAGCAAGCCGGCGCGCTGGCGGTGTGGGACCTAGCGCACAGCGCCGGCATCGTGCCGGTGGATCTGCTGGGCTGCGCCGCCGACTTCGCCATCGGCTGCGGCTACAAATACCTCAACGGCGGCCCCGGTGCCCCCGCCTTCGTGTGGATGCACCCGCGCCACGAGGGCCAGGTATTCCAGCCCCTGACGGGCTGGCTGGGCCACGCGCATCCGTTCGACTTCGACAGCGAATACCTGCCGGCCCCCGGCATCCAGCAATACCAATGCGGCACGCCACCGGTGCTGGCCATGTCCGCACTGGACACCGCGCTGGACATCTACGACGCCGCGCAGAAGCTGGGCGGCATGCGCGCGTTGCGCGCGAAGTCGCTGGCGCTGACCGAGGCCTTCATCGCCGGGGTGGACGCCCGCGTGCCTGGTGCCGAGATCCACACGCCGCGCGACGCCGCATCGCGCGGCTCGCAGGTGTCGCTGTCCCTGCCCACGGGCGTGGACGGCTATGCGGTCATGCAGGCCCTGATCGCGCGCGGCGTCATCGGCGACTTCCGCTCCGGTGTGCCCGAGCTGCTGCGCTTCGGCTTCGCGCCGCTGTACAACAGCTTCGCCGACGTCGTGCACGGCGTCGATGCGCTGGCCGACGTGGTCACCTCCGGCGCCTGGAACGCGCCTCAGTTCACCAATCGCGCCAAGGTGACCTGACGTGAGTGACACGCTCCAACACCACGGCGCGCAGCTCGATTTCTCGCGCGACATGAGCTACGGGGACTACCTCCAGCTCGACGCCATCCTCAACGCCCAGACGCCGCTCTCGCCCGACCACAACGAGATGCTCTTCATCGTGCAGCACCAGACCTCGGAGCTGTGGATGAAGCTGATGCTGCACGAGCTGCAGGCGGCGGTCGCCCACGTCGCGGCCGACCGCCTGCCCGAGGCCTTCAAGATGCTGGCGCGCGTCTCGCGCATCATGGAGCAGCTCGTGCACGCCTGGGATGTGCTGGCCACGATGACGCCGCCCGAGTACAGCGCCATCCGTCCCTACCTCGCCAAGAGCAGCGGCTTCCAGAGCGCGCAATACCGGCGCATCGAGTTCATGCTGGGCAACAAGAACGCCGCGATGCTCAAGCCCCACGAGCACCGCGCCGACCTGCTGGCCCAGGTGCAGGCTGCCTACGAGGCGCCGTCGCTGTACGACGAGGTGCTGCAGCTGATGGCCCGCCGCGGCATCGCCGTGCCGGCCTCGCACACGCAGCGCGACTGGACCCAGCCCTACGCTGCCGACGACGGCGTCAAGAACGCCTGGCTTACCGTCTACCGCGCGCCGCAGCAGCACTGGGACCTCTACCAGATGGGCGAGGAGCTGGTGGACCTGGAAGACGCCTTCCGGCTCTGGCGCTTCCGCCATGTCACGACGGTGGAGCGGGTCATCGGCTTCAAGCGCGGCACCGGCGGCACGGGCGGTGTCAGCTACCTGCGCAAGATGCTGGAGGTGGTGCTCTTCCCGGAACTGTGGGCATTACGAACGGAGCTCTGAGGGGGCAAACCTAGAATCGGCGCACCGTTGCTGCCGACAAGGTCCGCCACCATGGACGCCCGAACCTCCACCACCCGCCTCCGCATTGAACGCCTGCGCGATGCGCTGATCGCCACCGGCACCCACGCCGTGCTGGTGCCATCCGCCGACCCGCACCTCTCCGAGTACCTGCCGCAGCGCTGGCAGGGCCGCGAGTGGGCCTCCGGTTTCACCGGCTCCATGGGCAACCTGGTCGTCACGCGGGACGGCGCCGCGCTGTTCGCCGACAGCCGCTACTGGGCCCAGGCCGAGGCGCAGTTGGCCGGCAGCGGCATCGCGCTGGAGAAAACCACGTCCGGCGCCTCCACGCAATACATCGACTGGATCGCCACCCACCTGCAGCCCGGTCAGGCCCTGGCCGTCGACGGCCAGGTGCTGGGCCTGGCGCTGGCCAAGGCGCTGCGTGCCGGCCTGAGCGCCAAGGGCATCGCGCTGCGCACCGACCTGGACCTGGTCCAGCAGGCCTGGGACGACCGCCCCGGACTGCCCACCGAGCCTGTCTACGAGCACCTGCCGCCGCAGGCCGCCGTCACGCGTGCCGACAAGCTGGCCCGCGTGCGCGCGGCCATGGCCGGCATCGGCGCCACGCACCATCTGGTGTCCACCGTCGACGACGTCGCCTGGCTGCTGAACCTGCGCGGCAGCGACGTGGAGTGCAACCCCGTCTTCATCGCCCACCTGCTGCTGGATGCGGCCGGCGGCCGCCTCTTCATCGCCGACGGCAAGGTGCCCGCCGACCTGGCCGCGCGCCTGGCGGCCGACGGCATCCAGCTCGCGCCCTACGGCGAGGCTGCCGGCGCGCTGGCCGCACTGCCGGCGGACGCCGCGCTGCTGATCGACCCCCGCCGCGTCACGTTGGGCCTGCGCGAGGCCGCGCCAGCCGGCGTGAAACTCATCGAGCAGATCAACCCCAGCACGCTGTTCAAGAGCCGCAAGACCCCGGCCGAGGCCGTCTTCATCCGCCAGGCCATGGCCGAGGACGGCGCGGCCATGTGCGAGTTCTACGCCGAGTTCGAGGCCTCGCTCGCGCGTGGCGAGCGCTGGAGCGAGCTGGACGTGGACGAGCGCCTCACCGCCGCGCGCCGCAAGCGCCCCGGCTTTGTGGGGTTGTCGTTCTCCACCATCGCCGGCTGGCAGGCCAACGGCGCCCTGCCTCACTACCGCGCGCTGCCCGAGTCCTTCGCCCATATCGACGGCGACGGCCTGCTGCTGATCGACTCCGGCGGCCAGTACCTCGGCGGCACGACCGACATCACCCGCGTGTGGCCCATCGGCAGCGTCAGCGCCGCGCAGAAGCGCGACTACACGCTGGTGCTCAAGGGCACCATCGCGCTGTCCGCCACGCGCTTTCCGCGCGGCACGCTGAGCCCCATGCTGGACGCCATCGCCCGCGCGCCGCTGTGGCAGCACGGCCTGGACTACGGCCACGGCACCGGCCACGGCGTGGGCTACTTCATGAACGTGCACGAGGGCCCGCAAAGCATCAGCAAGGCCATCCCCGAGCCCACGATGGCGATGGAGCCCGGCATGATCACGTCCATCGAACCCGGCCTGTACCGGCCCGGCCAGTGGGGAGTGCGCATCGAGAACCTGGTGCTCAACGTGGCCATCGACACGCCAGAGCACAACGCCTTCGGCGAGATGCTGGCCTTCGAGACGCTGACGCTGTGCCCCATCGATACGCGCTGCATCGACCTGAGCCTGATGCGCGCCGACGAGATTGCCTGGCTGAACAGCTACCACGCCACCGTGCGCGAGCGCCTGCAGCCGCTGGTGAGCGGCGCGGCACTGGCCTGGCTGCTGGCCCGCACCGAGCCGCTGACTGCATGATGGCCGCGCTGGCCCTCGCGCTGGTGGCCGGCTCGGCCGTGCAGCATGTGGGCCTGAGCGACGCGTCGGCCGGCATCGCGCTGGACGACGCGCACTTCGTCGTCGCCAACGACGAGCACAACCGCCTCGTCATCTACCGCCGGGGCCTGCCTGCCGCGGTGCGTGAGGTGGACCTCAGCGCCTTCCTGGGCGCCCGCAAGGAAGCCGACCTCGAAGGCGCGGCCCGCATCGGCAGCCGTCTCTACTGGATCGCCTCGCATGCACGCAACGCCAAGGGCAAGGTGCGCGAGGACCGGCAGCGCTTCTTCGCGACCGACATCGGCGCCGGCCCCACCGTGCGCGCCGTCGGCACGCCCTACACGCGGCTGCTGGACGACCTGATCGCATCGCCCGCGCTGGCCGCACTGAAGCTGGCCGACGCTGCCCGCCTGGCGCCCGAACTGCCCGGCGGCTTCAACATCGAGGGCCTGGCCGAAGGGCCGCAAGGCAGCCTGCTGATCGGCCTGCGCAACCCGCTGCACCAGGGCCGCGCGCTGCTGATCCCGCTGCTGAACCCGGCTGAGCTCATCGTGCCCGGCGGCGGGCCGGCACGCTTCGGCAGCGCGCTCACGCTGGATCTGGGCGGCCTGGGCGTGCGCAGCCTGGAACGGCTGGCGAACGGCAGCTACCTGATCGCCGCCGGCCTGCCGGGCGATGGCGGCCGCTTCCAGCTGTTTCACTGGACCGGGCGCGCGGGCGACACCCCGCAGGCCGCGCCGCTGGACCTGGGCGACCTGCGCCCCGAAGGCCTGTTCGCCTGGCCCGACGGCCGCCTGACGCTGCTCAGCGACGACGGCGCGCTGCACAAGGACCTCCCCGAAGCGCGCCAGCGCTTTCGCGCTGTCGAGATCAGACCCTAGGCACGACCCGGCACCGCCTGCACGGCCGGATAGCGCCACACCAGCGACGCGCTCAGCAGCAACTGCAGCCCCACGCCGCAGAACACCGGCACCGCGCCGGCATCGCCATCCAGGAAGGGCGCCACCAGCTGCGTGCCCAGGGCCCCGGCCGCCAGCAGTGCCAGCACCAGCAGCGCCGTCGCACGGCCCATCTGCGCGGGCGGCACGGCCAGCGCGTCGACAAAGGTGGCTGGCCCCCGCAGCGCCAACGCGCCGCAGAAGCACATCCAGTAGGCCGCCACCGCTGCGTAAGTCAGCACGCCGCACGCGGCCCCGGCCAGCGCCAGCCCGCAGGCCAGCACCTGCAGCAGGGCTCCCAGCCGCACGATGCGCGCATGCCCCAGACGCTTGGCCAGGCGGCCCGACTGCGACGCGCTCAGCATGAAGGAGCCCACGCCCAGCACCTGCAGCAGCGGAAAGGCCTGCGGGCCCTGGCCCAGCGCGTGGTGCAGCAGCTGCGGCGCACTGGCCAGGAAGGTCAGCAGCGCGCCGATGCACAGCGCATGCGACAGCGCCAGGCGCAGGTAGCTGCGGTCGCGCAGGATGGCGGCGTAGCTGGCATCGTGGTCAAGGTTGAGCCCGGGCAACTCGCGCGGCGCGATCTTCACCACCCAGGGCAACACCAGCAGCGACAGCGCCGCCAGCACCCAGAAGGTGCCGCGCCAGTCCACCACCTGCAACATCAGCGCGCCGAGCACGGGGCCGGCCGCTGGCACGATGGCTTCCACCATCGAGATGGCGGCGATGCCGCGCACGACATCGGCATCGCCCAGCGTGGCGCGCACGACGGTGGGCGCCACGACGGTGGCGGCCGCCGCCGCCACGCCCTGCAACAGCCGGCACAGCAGCAGCCACTCGATGCCCGGCGCCATCGCGCAGCCCAGGCTGGTCAGCGCCAGCAGCGCCAGGCCGATCTGCAGGCAGCGGCGCGGGCCCAGGCGGTTCAGCAGCTCACCCCACAGCAGCTGCGCGCCGGCCAGGCCAGCGAGGTAGACGGCCACGGTGGCCTGCGCCAGCGACACGCTGATGCCCATGCCCCGCTGCAAGGCGGGCACGGCGGGCAGGTAGAGATCCATCGCAGCCATGCTGACGCCGGTGACGAAGGCGAGCGGCAGGATGGTGCGTATGGACGCGGAAGGAGAGACAGCAGACACGGACAACCCTGGTTCACAAAGGGCGCCCTTGTCCTGTCGTCGGCACCGAGCGTGGCGGAGACCGGGCTCCGTCGCAGCACCCCTCGGCGGGACGTCACCGCCACGCGGTGCCCGCGAATTCTAGGAGCCGGTCCGGCTCGGGGTCGGGTGCTAGGCTCGCCGGCATGGATCAAGTGGACATTGCCGTCATCGGCGCTGGGGTCGTGGGCCTGGCCATCGCGCGTGAGCTGGCGCTGCGCGGGCGTGAGGTCGTCATCATCGAAGCGGCCGGCGCCATCGGCACCGGCATCTCGTCGCGCAACAGCGAGGTCATCCACGCCGGGCTCTACTACCCGGCCGGCAGCCTGAAGGCGCGGCTGTGCGTGCGCGGCAAGGCGCTGCTGTACGACTACTGCGCTGCGCGGGGCATCGCGCACCGGCGCTGCGGCAAGCTGGTCGTCGCGACACGGCCTGAGGACGTTGTGCGGCTGCAAGCCCTTGCCGCCAGCGGCGCGGCCAACGGCGTGGAGGATCTGCGCCTGCTGGCACGCGCCGAAACGCTGGCCCTGGAGCCCGCGCTGCAGGCCGCAGGCGCGCTGCTGTCGCCGTCCAGCGGCATCGTCGACAGCCATGGCCTGATGACCGCGCTGCTGGGCGATGCCGAACAGGCCGGCGCCATGCTCGCGCTGGCCAGCCCGGTGACCGGCGGCCGGCGTGACGGCGACGGCTGGCGGCTGCAGGTCGGCAGCGACTTCGCGATAGGGGCGCGGGTCGTCATCAACGCGGCCGGGCTGTTCGCAGCGCAGGTGGCGGCGTCGCTGGGCACACCGGCGCCCGCCTTGCGTTTCGCGCGTGGCCACTACTTCTCGCTGGCCGGGCGGGCGCCCTTCTCGCGGCTGATCTACCCGCTGCCGGTGGACGGCGGCCTGGGCGTGCACCTGACACTGGACCTGGGCGGCCAGGCGCGCTTCGGCCCCGATGTGCAGTGGCTGCCCGACACCGACCCGGCCACGCTGGCCTACGCCGTCGACCCGGCGCTGGCGCCCGCGTTCGAGGCCGAGGTGCGCGGCTACTGGCCCGACCTGCCGGCCGGCGCGCTGCAGCCGGCCTACAGCGGCATCCGGCCCAAGCTGGGTGGCCCGGGCGAGGCCGCGCCGGACTTCCGCATCGACACCGGCACGCCGGGCCTGGTGCAGTTGTTCGGCATCGAGTCGCCCGGGCTGACGGCCGCGCTCGCGCTGGCCGAGGACGTCGCCGCCCGGCTCTGACGCCGCCCGGTCAAGCCGTGGTGCTGAGCTGCGTGGCCGTCGTGGCCGGGCTCTGCAGCCAGTTCTTCGCGATCTGGTCGTAGAGCTTCTGTGCGAGCTGGGCGATCTCGGTGGTGGCGGGGTCCTGCGCAGCGTCGCTGGCCTTCGCATCGGCCAGTTCCTTGAGCTGGCCCGCCAGGCGCTCGATCTCGGACACCGTGCCGTCCTGGTTCACGTCCAGCGGGTCGTAGTCCGTCGATGTCGCGCTGGTGGTGCTGGTGCTGCCACCGCCGGCGGCCGGGGGCGGCATGCCGCCGGGCGGCGGCGCCGGGCGGCCGGCCTCGAACTCGGCGCGCGTCAACTGGCCATCGCCGTCGGCGTCCAGCTCGGCGAAGGCGTCGACCTCGTCGTTCGCAGCGCCGCGTGACTGCGCGAACGCCAGCGTGGACGACGGCGGCGGCATCAGCTCGCGCATGCCCTGGCCCAACTCCTCGCTGGACAGGCTGCCGTCGCCATCGCCGTCCATCTGGGCCAGCAACTCGGCGCTGTCGCCGGACTGGCCCGTGTGTTCCAGCATCGAGGCTAGCTCGGTGGCGTCCACGCCGCCGCTGCCGTCGCTGTCCACCTTGGCGAACAGGCGCGCCTCGTGTTCGGCCTTGCGGCTCTGGCCGCTTTCGGCGCTTGGCCAGGAACGGCTCATGCCGCCCAGGCCGCTGATCGTGCTCATGGTGACTCCTTCGCAAAGAGGTTGAGGCCCCGCCACGTCTGCGGCGGCGGGTGCGCTCATTCTTGGAAGCGCAGGTAAGCCCTCTGTCGCCGCTGTATGTCGGGGCGGACACAAAGCGGCCCGGCAAGCGCCGAACTGGCTGGCCTGGGGGGCCTTGTTCGGCCGATCAGATCGCCAGCGCGGCGTCTGCCGTCGCCACCGGCGCGCGCGGCCACAGCGCCAGGCCGCCGGCCAGGCTCCAGGCTTGCGCGCAGCCCAGCCGCCGCAAGGCCCGTGCGGCCTGGGCGCTGCGGTTGCCGCTGCGGCAGAAGAACACGACCGGCGTGCCGGCCGGCAACGCCAGCCAGCCCGGCAACGCATCGGGCAGGACGCCGAGCGGCACGGCTTCCAGCACGCATCGGCCGGGCAGCGCGGGCATCAGCCCCAGGCACTGCTCGTACGGCTCGCGCACATCCACCAGCCGCAGACCCGGGTGCGCCGCCAACAGCGCACGCAGGGCCGGCGCGCCGAGTTCCACGGCGTCCGCCGCCCGATCGGGTTCCACACGCGCGCCGCAGGCCAGCGTCTGGTACCGGGTTGGTGCCAGGTCTTGCTCCAGCAGCGCCTTGGCCTGCGCCAGCCCGGCGGCATCCAGCCGCCCGCCCAGCACCGCGGCCAGCAGCGGCTGCGCAGCGCATTCCACGGCCAAGGTGGTCGCCACGGCGCCGGCCTCGTCATGCCCGGGCAGCAGCAGGCCGTGCAGGCCCACCGCCTCGGCCAGGCGCTGCAGCGAGCCGGCATAGGCCAGCGGCGCGCTCTGCGGGAAGTCGCTGCGCCCCAGCGCGCCGGGCAGCACGGTGTCGCCGACGAAGGCGTGGCGCAGGCCAGTGGCGTCATGCAGCAGGTAGGCGGTCGAGTCCTGCGTGTGGCCGGGCAGCGCCAGCCGCGTGATGGAGCGCTCGCCCAGCGCCAGCGCCGCCGCCGCGTGCGGCCAGCCCAGTGCATCCACGTCGCCGGGCGCCTGCCCGACCGCGGCCCACAGCGCCGCTGCCGACGACGCGTGATCACCGTGGCTGTGGGTGTCGAGCACGGCTGCGAGCGTCAGCTGCTGACCGCCCAGCCAGCGCGACAGGCGCTCGGTGAGCTCCGGCAGCGGGTCGATCACCACCGCTCGCCGGCTGGCGGTATCGGCCAGGGCATAGCAACAGGCGCCATCCACGACGAAGCGGGTCAGGCCGGCCACCGGCAGGCTGCTGTCGCGCAAGGCCTGGCCACAGCCCCGGATGCGCGCACAGGCTTCGGTGATGAAGGCTTGGTCTGCTGCCGGCCCGAACGACAGCCGCACCGCCGACGCAGCCTGCCAGGCCGGCAGGCCCATGGCCGTCAGCACCTCGCTGGGCCGCGCTGCGGCCGCACTGCAGGCCGAGCCCCCGCTCACGCGCAGCTCGGCCGCGTCGAACAGGTCCAACAATTGGCGCGAGCTGACACCGGGCACGGAGAAGTTCAGCGTCGTGGGCAGACACAGCGCCGGCGGTGCGTTGAACACCAGGGACGGGAAGGCCTCGCGCAGCGCCGCCGCCAACTGATCACGAAAGCCCGCCTGCGTCGCGGCGTCGGCAAACGTGCGCCCGTCCTCCAGCGCACTCAGCACGGCACCTAACGCAGCAATGCCCGACATGTTCTCCGTGCCCGCCCGCGAGGCGCCCTCCTGGCCGCCGCCCGCCAGCAGCGGCGTGAACGGCGCACCGTCGCGCACGTACAGCAGGCCGATGCCCTTGGGCGCGTAGAGCTTGTGGCCCGAGAACGGCGCGTAGTCGATGCGCCGGCGCGTCAGTGCCAGCGGCAGCTTGCCCAGCGCCTGCACGCCGTCCACCAGCCACAGCGCCGGGCCGCCGGCCAGCGCGTCAGCGATGCCGTCCAGGTCGCTGATGACGCCGGTCTCGTTGTTGGCCGCCATGGTGCACACCAGCCCGGCCCGCGGCGCATGGGCGCGAAGCCAGTCGAGATCGTGCCGGCCATCGCGCGTCACCGGGATGGCCAGCAACTGCAGGTCCAGCCCCAGCAGCGCCTGCCAGTGCTGCAAGGCTTCGGGCACGGCCTTGTGCTCCGTAGCGCCGTAGAGCAGCAGGGCCGGCCGGTCCACACGGTCGCGCAGCGCCAGCAGCGCGGACAGCACGGCCGTCTGTATGCCCTCGGTCGCGCCGCTGACGAACAACAAGCGCCCGCCATCGGCACCCAGCACGCGGCGCGCCCGGTCGCGCACACCGTCCATCAGCGCCCTCGCCTTCAGGCCGGTGCCATGGATGCTGCTGGGGTTGCCGAAGTCCTCCGCCATCGCCGCCAGCGCCGCCTCGCGGGCCTGGGGCAGAACGGGCGTGGTGGCGTTGGCGTCGAGGTAGATGTCCATGCCGGCATTCTGCGGACGGCGGCTGAGCACCACATTGCCGAAATAGCGCCCGTCAACGCGCTTCGCGCAATGCAATTCCTCTTAGCATCTCAAGAATGAAATTGGATGCCATTGACATCAGGATTCTCGACATCCTTCAGCGGGATGCGGAACAACAGGTCGCGCAGATTGCCGAGCAGGTGGGCCTGTCCAGCACGCCGTGCTGGCGGCGCATCCAGCGGCTCAAGGAGGCGGGCGTCATCACGCGCCAGGTGGCGTTGGTGGACGCACGCAAGGTCAACGTCGGCGTGACGGTGTTCGTGTCGGTGCGCACCAGCGTGCACACCGAGGCCTGGTTCGAGACCTTCAAGGCCACGGTGCAGGCCATTCCGGAGGTCGTCGAGTTCTACCGCATGAGCGGCGACGTGGACTACCTGCTGCGCGTTGTCGTGCCGGACATCGCCGCCTACGACAAGGTCTACAAGCGCCTCATCGCGGGCACGCAGCTGCACGACGTGAGTTCGAGCTTTGCGATGGAAGAGCTCAAGCTCACGACAGCACTGCCGCTGGGCTACGCGTCTTGAATAACACTGCGCTCAGCCAGGCATAAGCGCGCCGCACAAAGAAAAAGACCCGGAGGCTTTCGCTTCCGGGTCTTCGTTTTTTTGGGGTGGCTGATGGGAAGCTGAAATCCCGCAGCGCCGCCCTTACGAATCAAGCACTTAGGCGCCATCAGTTCAAGCCAAGTACAAAGAGAGGTTCAAGGCTCAGTCTACCGCGGCAGGCGATGGCACGTCAGTAGTCGCTCCAGCGCAGGTAGAACAGCAAGTAGGGGTCGCGGATGTCAAACACGTCGCTGCCACCATCCCACTCGATCACATTGCGATTCTCGGAATCGTTGGCGATGCCCGCCATGTGCGAGCAGGCTCCCGTGACGCTCGACCCGCTTGGATGATCCTTGACGCAAAGCGACTGAATCCGGCCTTGGAGGTTGGGATACCTCAAAGTCAACTCTGGAGGGTCCTGCGCGATAGCCCGCAGGATGAGCGGATAAACGTCAACGACGTCTTGGCTGCTTGTCAGGTAGGAGTTCCGCTCCGTGCCGCGCGTCTTCGGCCCCTGCTTCATCTTCGCCACCGTGGATGAGTAGTCTGCAATCGCAACTGCACGACTGCACACCTTCTCTATGGCCGCACGGTCAGATGCGAGCTGGCGGACAGCCCCATCCGCACGCTCACGCACATCGTTCTCGAAGCAAGTGTTGAGGCACAGTGACTGCATGAGCTGGGGCGACCCCGCTGCCTCGCTGGCCAGCGCCGTGACATAGGCCGGGGAGGCACTGGCGTTAAGCGCCTCGAAACCCTTCTGGGCGATTTTCGCCAGCTCGTCTGGCCTCCAGTAGTCGAAGTCCAACTTGATCATGCGTCCACGCAGGTCAGGGTTGGCGCGGATGGCATCGTCTGAGTGGTAGGGCACAGACGCAACGACGAAGATGACATCGTTGCGGATGGCCTCCTTGATCTGGTTGGACAGCTCGACCTGAACGTCACTCGGGATGTAGTGGAAATCGTCGATGAAGACGACCAGCCCCGTGCCGCCCAGCTCTCTGATCAGCAGTTGGAGGTAGTCGATGGAGGTATCGACCTTCTCGGCAGAACTGCCCCCGGACTTGTATCCCGCGGAAACCTCGCCGCTCCCCTTCGCAAGAAACGGCACGCCCGCTTCGCCGCCGAGCTTCCCGCCGAGCGATGACTCGTTTGAGGTGGTCGTCGTGACACTCTTGCCTGTCGGGGTGCCAATCAAATCGAAAACACGGTCCCAGAGCTTGGCAGTGTCTGTGACGCCCGCTCCGGTCACCTGGATCAGCCGGTCTTTGCCAATGTTCTTCTCAATGAAAACAGTCTTGCCTGACTTTGACGGGCCGGACAGCGAAATGACCGTTGCGCCGGATGACAGGGCATCGGCCAGCCTCCCGGCCCTCTCCTTGAGGTGGTCGTCGATGTACGTGATTCCAGGCTCCTTGCCTGGCGTGAAGACCTCGACTGCTTTCATTCCATCGTCCCCCTATGGCCGCGATGATGGCACGGCAGCAACCTCGCCAAGCAGCGACGCGGGCGATGTTTTGGCGAGATTTTTTGAGAGGTCATCGGATGTGATCCCGGGCCGACCGCCCCCCCTGCCCCCCACGGTTTCCAGCAAGCAGAACCTAACTACAGCCGGTAGGGCATGCAGATTCAGGCGGCGAAGAAGCCATGTCACACCATCGCAACGAACGTAGCCATGATTTGACACAGCGCGGCGCGCCGGGCAGGATGCGCGCCCAATGAAGACCACAACAACCTCGCGCAAGTTCGTCGGCTACTACCGGGTCAGCACCGCCAAGCAGGGCCGTAGCGGCCTGGGCCTGGAGGCGCAGCGCGAGCTGGTGCGCCAGTTCCTGACCGGCTCGACCGGCTTCCCTCCCATCGTCGAGTTCGTAGAGGAAGAGAGCGGGCGCAACGACAAGCGCCCTGCCCTGGCCGCAGCCTTGGCCGCCTGCCGGGTTCACCGGGCCACGCTCATCATTGCGAAGCTGGACCGGCTATCCCGCAACCAGCGGTTCCTGATGGAGCTGGTGGACAGCGGCGTGGATGTGCAGTTCTGCGACCTGCCCCAGATTCCCCCCGGCGCTGCAGGCCGCTTCATGCTCCAGCAGATGGCCTCGGTGGCCGAACTGGAGGCTGGCCTCATCAGCGAGCGAACGAGGGCAGCGCTGCGCGCGAAGGTAGCCCGCGATGGGCAGTGGGACCGCAAGGCTTCCCACCACCTGCGCCCTGGCGTCGGACAGAGTGCGGCCACCGCAGCGGTCAAGGCCGCGGCAAACGCCCGCGCCGCCGACTTGGCCTGCCACATTCAAACCCTCCAGGCCCGTGGCATCACGAGCCTGAACGCCATCGCCCAGCAGCTTGACGCGGAGGGCATCGCCACGGCGCGCGGGGGGCAATGGACGGCAACGGCAGTCCGCCGAGTGCTTGAGCGGGCGCCCAGCCGCGGCTCAGTCAACGCCGCCGCGGACAACTAATCGAGGTTCGACAGCGTTAGGCCGTGAAGCGCGAGAAGCGCACCTGCGCAGTGCCGCCCCCAATGGACGCGATGCAGGAACGACCACTGCCAAAGCGCCTCAGCGACAGCACCGTCGTCGAACAGCATCAGACCGCGCCGTACATCCTTGTAGGTGTCCAGCAAGTCATCGCCTATGTCGCCGATGACGGGTTGGTCGTCCAGTTCCGGGGCTGGATCAAACACTTCGCGGTAGTACCGGCCACTGAAACCCGCCAGATTGGTCTGCACGCGCAGGAGGACATCGGTTGGCAGGTCGGGCAGACCATCCTCGTTGTCGGAGTTCACCGATGGAAGCACAACTCCCAACCCGTAAAGACGGGCCAGCCAAGACGCAGCATGCACATCAGTGCGCTCAGCGCTTTCATCCTCACACCAGATACAGAATCCGCGCGCAGTGGCTGCGAAATCCAAGACTGTTTGGAATTCGTTCGGTGTCATGGGCAGCTCGGAATCGTGTAGGCCGCATGATCCCACTGTCGGCGAAGAAGGCCCACCCAGCCATAGCAGATGGCGCGAGGTCGAACCAAAGACGTGCTGTCCGCGCTCGGCCCAGTTAGGCCGCGTGGGACACTCCCTTCTGCCGCCCCGCCCAGGGCCGCGAATGTTTCCTTGCCTGTCCCCGCGGGGGGATGGGGACGAATCTGACAACTCCGAGAACATGACGAAGCAATGCGCAGCGCGAGGCTGCACCGAGGGCACCACGGGCTATTCCACCCTCTGCGACAACCACAAACACATCCAGCGCCGCCACGGCCACCCCGAGCAGGACGGCATCACGGTTCACCGGCTCAAGCCTTACCTGAAGCGCGTAGAAGCCCGCCGCGCCAAGAACATCGACAGCGCCGCCTGGAGCATCCTAGAGGCCCGCTGGGCCGCTCTGGAGAGCCACGCGCAGAGCATCCTGGCCGAATGGAGCACGGGTAACGCGATGGTCGCCACCCAGGTCCATGCAGCACAGCAGGTCCAGGCCCTGGCCGGCTCGGTCCTGCCCGCAACCGTCGTAAACGCAGCCCTGGCGATGTTCCTCATGCGCGATGCGGAGCCCCGACGATTCGCCTCTGACCGAGCCTTTGACTTCCAGCTCGTGCGCCGCGTGCGGGGCCTCGCGGCCGTCAACGCCGGGTCCTACTGGAACCACAAGGCCCAGCGGACAACGAAGGTCTACCGGGACTTGCCGCCACGCGTGGCAGAGTTGCTGGGTCGCCAGCTCCGCGAGGCGTTCGGGCTGGCCGGCTTCATGCTGGCGGAGAAGGAGCGCGCCGAGGAAGCCAAGGCCAAGGCCGAGCAACGCCAGCTCGCGGAAGCCCTGGAGGCGCTGGCATGAAGCGCCCGGCAGGGAAGGCCGCGAGCCGCGGCAAGGCATGGACCAAGCTGACCAAGGCGCACACGGGCGGCAAGCCACAGCCAAGCATCGGCGACTCACTGTCCCTTTGGAGCATCCGGACCATCCCCGAGGTGTTCCAGGTGCGTGACCCGAACGAGGCCGACAGCGTCAGGCACATCGCGGACCTCGCGGGGGTCATCAAGGCGCAGGGCAGCGTGGACCCTATCAGCGTCTGGTGGAGTGGCGCGGAATGGGTCTGCGTCGATGGTCACCACCGGCTCGCCGCCTACGAGAAGGCCGGCGCGGAGCAGGTCAAGGTGAAAGTCGAGGTCGGCACGCCGCAGGCCATGCTGATGCTCGCCACGAACGAGAACAAGAAGAACCGACTCCACATGGGCACAGCCGAGCGGGCCGAGGCCGCGTGGAGGCTCACTTGCCTGCCGGAAGCCGCCCGCCCCTCCAAGAAGGACACGGCCGCTGCCACCGGGCTGGGAACCTCGGCAGTTGGGGATCAACGCCGCGTGCATGCGTCATTGACTGGCACCCACGGCTACACCGATGCTGCGGTCCAGGACATGACCTGGAGGGAGGCGCGCCGGCTCGAGAAGGGGCTCACGGACGGCGAACCGGGAGGCGACCAGTGGGAAGAGCGAGAGGTCGAAGAAATCTGCAAGCAGCTCGGCAAGACCTGGGGCACCCTGCACGACTCCAAGGTGGAGTTGTTCCTGCGCGCGTTGCAGCGCTGGGACCGGCGACTCCAAGAACGCGCTGCGAGCGAATGGGCTCAGGAGCCCGAAGAGGAAGAAGCCGACTTCTGAGCCCGGCGCGAGGCCCAGAAGCGCCCAGCCTGTACACCCCTACGGGGAACGATTCGTACAGGCAGGCTTTCCTACTGGTCGGCCGGTCTGTGCCGGCAATGGAATGGAGGGGCCACCTCGAAACGGATGCGCTCCAACACTGCCAGCTTCTCACGCGCCCGCGTGGGCTCCATTAGGTAGGACTTCCGGACCACGGCTGACCGGGACGGGTCGGCATGCCCAGTCAGCGCCTCGAAGGGCAGCTTCAGGTGGCCCGCCTGTGTGCAGAAGGTCTTGCGGAAGGCATGACAGCCCGTGAGCATCGCCCCTGGGGTCTCGTCGCGAAGCCCGAGCTGATCCAGCCAGACGCCAAACCAGTCTTTCGCACGATAGGCCGCGTCCCCCTTGTTGATCCCGAAGGCCGGGAACAACCGGCGCGCACCGCCAGCCTTGATCCGCTTCAGGTAGTCTAGGAAGCCCAGGCGGACCAGTTCCGGGTGAATGGGCACCTGCCGGGCTTCATGCGTCTTGACCGACTTCACCACGCCCTCATCGGCTGGCGTTGCCTTGTCGATGGTCAAGAAAGAAACACCCTCGAACTCTCCGAAGTCGGTCTGCGGATTGACCTGGCACAGCTCGCGGGCTCGTGCCCCTGTGTAGAGCAGCGCCAGCGGCAACCAGTATTGGTGTTCCACGGTCGGGTCGGCAGCAAGTGCCGCGAACTCGGCCCCCTCGAACATCCGGCGCAGTTCGTCAGCCTTGAAGTTGCGCTGCTTCTCCTCATCCTCCCCGCGCTCGCCACGGTACACGGCGAACTCAGTACCGAGCCCGCGGGGGAAGCCTTGGTCCCCGAACTCGTGCGCGGCGCGCCGAAGGAGCGTCCCGACCGCCATCCGGTAGGTGCTCTCGAACGTGGACGGGCTGATGCACTTCGGATGCTTCTCGGCGAGGAGCTGACGGACGCTGTCGCCGCGCTGCGTGCGCGTGTACCAATCCACCGGCAGACGGCTGATGGCGTCGAGGAAGTCGCTCACATGCTTCTGAAGCAAGCCGGCGGCGGGCATCTTCGGGTCGATGCACTGCTGCATGAGCCACGCGGCGGACTGGACCTTGCGCTTGAATCCGTTTTCGGGGTGCCTGGAGACCACCTCGCCCAGTACATGCCCCAATGTCAACACGGCGGCAGGTTTCGGCGCGGCCTGAAGCGGCTTTGGCGTTTCGACCAGTACGCCTTGCCCTCGTGCGGCCAGCGCCTCCAGACCGTCGAGGTAGGCCCGCTGGCATGCCTTGCGTAGCTCCGCAGCTTCCCGACTGGACCAGCCATCTGCCCCCAGGTTCACGCCAAGGGACTGTGCTGCGGCATCGGCCAGGAGCAGGAACGGCCCTGACTGCCCACGGGCCAAACGCTGACGAGCATCCTTGTGAGCCGCCTCGTGACGCTCATGGAGCATTGGCAGCAACTCGAACAGCGGCACCTCGGAGCGTCCAACTCGGACCTGCATTTCCACATCCTGCCGGCCGCTGTCGGTCAGCACCCGCGGCACCTGGCGCGGCCTGTAGGCGTCTTCCTCGGTGGCCTCGTGGGCGACCTTGCGGCCACGCTCCTGAGTCTCCCACCAGCCAGCCAGTGACTGCGCCAACGCTACCGGGTCAGACCGCTGCGCCTCGTCGGCGGCCAGCATGCGCGCCTTCAACTGATGCGCGATGGCGCCCCGCAGCTCAGTCGAGACGGCCTCGGGTGGCGTGATGGTCAGGGCCTGCCGCATCAGCGCCCACTGTTTCTCCAGCCCGGACAGCAGATGCGCGGCCTTGCCGTTCGCTTCGCGGAGGTCGGACGTGCCCAGGGTTCCGCGGTGCGCCCACCCGTTGCGGGGCGCCTCCGGGTGCCCTTGCAGGTCCTTCGGAAACTTCTTTTGGTAGTGCCAGTTCACCGAACCTTCCGGCCGGTGGACGCCTTGCATGGGCTTCAATTCAGGGCTCGCTTTCGTCATAGCGAACCTCTCAGGTACAAAGGCAAGTACAAAGCGCCAAAGAAAAATCCCCTATGAGAACCAGTCTTCATAGGGGACTTCGTATTACTTGGGGTGGCTGATGGGACTCGAACCCACGACAACAGGAATCACAATCCTGGACTCTACCAACTGAGCTACAACCACCGCAGAGCCATAGAGTATAGCGCAGAAATTTACGGTGCGCTAGCAGAAGATGCGGGAGCGGCCACTTTGATGACCGCCTTGTACTGAGACTTCAGCACCGACAGGTAGGCCTGGCCTTCGGCTCGTGCCCAGGCGGCGGCGTATTGCTGGGCGGCGCGCTTGTCGTCGATGACGCTCGCATCACGCGGCTGCAGTTGGTTGATGCGCACGACGACATAGCTGCCGTCGTCCGCAGCCACACCCACGGCAGCCGGCAGCTTGCTGGCGTCAGCACCGAGCACGGCCTCGAGCTGAGCCCGGCTGAGGTTCATGGGCTTGGCCCGCGACACGGTCGTCGCGGCCTCCAGACCAGCGGTGTCGGCCGGGTTGGCCTTCAGCGCGGCCAGGCGCGCCTCGCCAGCCTTCTTGGCTTCGGCGCTCGCGAGCTTTTGCAGCAGTTGGGCGCGGACCTTGTCCTTCACATCGGCCAGCGGCGGCACGCGCGCCGGGTTGTGCTGCACGACACGCGCCGACACGAGCTGGCTGGGGCCGGCCTCAACGGCTTCGGTGTTGCGCTTGTTGCGCAGCGCTTCGGCGCCGAACACGGCATCCAGCACCTTGGCAGAGGCCAGCGGGCCGACGGCGCCCGGCTGGGGCTGGCGGGCGACGGTGGCCGTCTGGATCTGAAGCTTGAGCTTGTCGGCCGCGGGCTGCAGGCTGTCGGACTGCTCGTAGACGAGGTTGCCGAACTGCTCGGCCGCTTCGGTGTACTTGCGCTGGGCCAACTGCTTGCGCACCTCGGCCTCGACCTCGCCACGCACGTCGTTGAACGACTTCTTGTCACCGCCGCGGGCGCCCGTGAGCTGGATGATGTGGAAGCCGAAATCGGTCTCGACGACGTTGCTGATCTCGCCCTGCTTCATCGCGTACACGGCGGCGTCGAATTCCTTGACCATCGCACCACGGCCGAAGAAGTCCAGGTCACCGCCGTTCACGGCCGAGCCCTCGTCCTGCGAGTTCTTCTTGGCGACATCGGCGAACGACGCCGGGTTCTTGCGCACCTCGGCCAGCAGGGCTTCGGCCTTGGCCTTGGCTTTGGCGCGCTCATCGGCGGCCGCGCTGCGCTCGGCCTTGATGAGGATGTGGCTGGCGCGGCGCTCTTCCGGCACGCCGTAGCGCGAAGCGTTCTCGTCGTAGTACTTGCGCAGGTCGTCCTCGGTAAAGCTGACGTCCTTCTTCAGTGCCTCGATGTCCAGCACGAGGTATTGGATCTGGGCCGATTCGGGCAGCTGGAACTTGGTCGCGTTGGCCGGCTCCTTGTAGAAAGCCTCCAGCTCGGCGTCGCTGGGGTTCAGCTTGGCGGCAAACGCGGCGACGTCAAAGCGCTGCAGTTGCACTTCGCGTTGCTGCAGCAGCGCATCGAAGGCGAGCTTGGCATTGGCCGCGCCGCCGATGGCGGACGTTTCCACGGGTGCCATCACCTGGCGCAGGCCGTAGTCCTGGCGCAGACGCTCCAGGAAGCCCGATGGCGTCATCCCCTGGGCGGCCAGGATGGCCTTGTTGACGGTGCCATCCGCGTTGCGCAGGAAGGCCAGTTGCGGATCGGCCCAGAAGCGCGCCTTGGTGACCTCGGCACTGGGCGTGAAGTGCTGGTGCAAGGCTGCGGCCTGCAGCGTGCGCTCGTTGACCATGCCTTCCAGCGCCTGGCGCTTGGCCTCGGGCGTGTCCAGCAGCTTGGCATCCACGGTGGGGTTCTGGCGGCGCACGCGGTCGCTCTGCTCGCGCACGGCCATGTCCCACTCGCCTTGCGTGATCTTGCGGCCGTTGACGCTGGCCACGCCGGCGTTGGCGCCGCCCATCATGCTGGTGTAGCCCTCCATGCCGACGAACGCGAAGGACGGCAGGATCAACAGCAGCAGGATGAACTGGAACAGGCGGTTGTGCTGGCGAACGAAATCAAACATCTCGGAGAGCCTTGAGGGATCAAACGCAACAAAGGCGAACCGAGGTTCGCCTTCGAGGGGAGCTGCATTCTAGATGCGGCACCGCAGCTGCCGCTGCAGGGTGGGTGGTGGGCGCTGACGGGCTCGAACCGCCGACAATCTCCGTGTAAGGGAGGTGCTCTACCAACTGAGCTAAGCGCCCGGAAAACCGGGATTATCAGGCCTGGCGAGGGGGCTCAGTTGCAAGCGTCTTTCAGCGCCTTGCCGGGCTTGAATTTGGGCACCTTGGCCGACTTGATCTTGATGGCGTCGCCCGTCTTCGGGTTGCGGCCGGCGCGCGCTGCGCGCTTGGTGACGCTGAAGGTGCCGAAGCCCACCAGCGAGACCGTGCCGTTCTTCTTCAGCGTCGTCTTGACGCCGCCGATCACGGCCTCGAGCGCACGGCCGGCAGCGGCCTTGGAAATGTCGGCCTGCTTGGCGATGTGCTCGATCAATTCGGACTTGTTCACTCATGCCCCCCCAGATTGGACGATTCAGCGATTGGGTCCCGCGTACTGCCGCCAGCTCTTTGATGACCGTGATGACGACGGCCCGGGCTGGCGCGGGGAAGCGGATTCTAGACGCGGCTCCGCGGCGCGGAGGGGCGGGAAAAGTCCGGATACAACTCGCCCTGCTGCCGGCCGCCACGCCGCACGATCAGCGCGCCTTGGCGCGGATCTCGGGCAGCGCCTTCTGCAGGTAATACACCATCGACCAGATGGTCAGCACGACGGCTGCGTAGATCAGCCAGGTACCCCACAGACGCGTCGGAACGAAGCCGAACAGCACGCCGTCGTACAGCAGGAAGGGGATGGCCACCATCTGCACCGTGGTCTTGAGCTTGCCCACCATGTGCACGGCCACGCTGCGCGACGCGCCGATCTGCGCCATCCATTCGCGCAGCGCCGAGATGGCGATCTCGCGGCCCACGATGACCAGCGCCACAAAGGCATTCACGCGCCCCAGCTCCAGCAGGATGAGCAACGCAGAGCAGACGAGGAACTTGTCGGCCACCGGGTCGAGGAAGGCACCGAAGGACGAGGTCTGGTTGAGCTTGCGGGCCAGGTAGCCATCCAACCAGTCGGTCAGCGCGACGACGATGAACAGCACGGTCGCAAACAGGTTCTGGTGCGCAGGCGCCAGCTCCAGGTAGAACACCCCGACGATGAGCGGGATGGCCACGATGCGGGCCCAAGTCAGCAGGGTCGGGAGTGTCCAGAACATGGCTGGCATTGTGCCCAAGGCGGCAGCCTCCTCAGGCCAGGACTGTGGCGGCGTTGCCAAGCGGCCCGCGGCGGCAGGGCTTAGTCCAGGCTGCGGGGCTTGAAGCGACGGTCCTCGTCGAACAGAAAGCTCTCGGTGAAGCGCCAGGGCTCGGGCATGCGGCGCACATCGCCGAAGGGCGCGGCGCGGTGCACGGCATCGATGGCCATCTGCAGCGTCTCAGGCCCGAAGCGCGGCGGCCGCAGCACATTGATCTTGCGAACGCTGCCATCGGACTTGAGCTCCACGTCCAGCACGACGACGGTGAGCAGGTGCGAAGGCGCGGGCGTCATGTAGGTGCGCTCGGGGTTGGCCATGATGATGCGGTCGGCCGCCTGCCGACGCAGCTCCTCGTGCGTGCGAACGGCCTTGGGCGCCGGCAGTCCCTTGGGCTTGGTCAGCGCCGCCGACGGCTGAGCAGCGGCGGGCGCAGCGAGCGCAGGCGCCGGGCTGGCCACAGGCGCGGGCGGCGGCGGTGCCGCCGTTACGTTGGTTGCCGGTGCGCGCGGCGCTGCGCCGCAAGCCGCCAGCAGCGGTGCGATCAGCCAAGCGGCAACACGTTGGCAGGCGGTGGTGAGCGTCATCACGGGTCTCCGGGTCAATGCAAGGCTCGGTAGATATCTTCGGCGAGTTCGCGCGAGATGCCCTTGACGCTGCAGAGCTCGTCCACGCTAGCGCCGGCCACGCCACGCACGCCGCCAAAGCGCTGCAGCAGCTGCGAGCGCTTCTTGGGGCCGACGCCCGGCACATCCTCCAGCCGCGAGCCGCCGGTGCGCGTGGCGGCACGCTTGGCGCGCATGCCGGTGATGGCGAAGCGGTGCGCCTCGTCGCGGATCTGCGCAATCAGCATCAGCGCCGCCGAGTCGCGGCCGAGGTAGACCTTCTCGCGCCCGTCGGCGAACACCAGTTCCTCCAGGCCGACCTTGCGGCCCTCGCCTTTTTCGACGCCGGCAATCAGGCTCAGATCCAGCCCAAGTTCCTCAAAGACCTCGCGTGCCATGCTGACCTGGCCGCGGCCGCCGTCCACGAGCACGAGATCCGGCAGCCGTCCGGTACCCAGCTGTGCGGCCTCCGCCATCTTGGCGTAGCGACGCGTCAGCACCTGGCGCATGGCGGCGTAGTCGTCGCCGCCGGTGATGCCCTCGATGTTGTAGCGGCGGTACTGGCTGCTCTGCATCTGATGCCCTTCGAAGACAACGCAGCTGGCCATCGTCGCCTCGCCGGCCGTGTGGCTGATGTCGAAGCACTCCACGCGGAACTTGTCGATCTCAGTGACGGACAGCTCCAGCGCGTCCACGAGCGCACGCGTGCGCGCCTGCTGCGAGCCCTCCTCCGCCAGCAGGCGCGCCAGCGCCAGCTCGCCGCCCTTGACGCACATCTCCAGCCAGATCCGCCGCTGGCCACGTGGCTGAGCCTGCACGCTAACCCGACCACCCAGGCGGCCGCCCGCCTGGCTGCCCAGCACGTCACCCAGCCCGGCATCGACCGGCTCACTGACCAGGATGAGTCCAGGCGGTGGCGAGGCCAGGTAGTGCTGTGCCATGAACGCCTCCAGCACCTGCCGCTCGGGCGACAAGGCCTCGTCGTCGTCCATCAGCATCGCGGTCGCATCGTCGACATGCTTGGGGAAGAAGGCGCGATCGCCAAGATGGCGCCCCCCCCGCACCATGGCCAGGTTCACGCACGCCTTGCCGCCCTGCACCTTGACGGCCAGGATGTCCACGTCGCGTTCGCCGCCCGTGGCGCTGCTCTCGTCAACGACCTGCTGCTGCAACACCTTGGCCAGCGCCTGGATCTGGTTGCGCACCTCGGCGGCCAGTTCGTACTCGAAGCGTTCGGCGTAGGCGGCCATCTGCTCCTGCAGCGAGGCCATCACCGCGTCGGTATCGCCGCGCAGAAAGGCCTCGGCGCTCTTCACATCCCGCGCGTACTCGCCCGTCTGGCCGGCGGGCACACAGGGCGCAGAGCAGCGCTTGATCTGGTGCAGCAGGCAGGGCCGGCTGCGGTTGTTGAAGACGCTGTCTTCGCAGGTGCGCAGCTTGAAGACCTTCTGCATCAGCTGGATGGACTCCTTCACCGCCCAGGCGCTCGGGAAGGGGCCGAAGTACTGATGCCGCTTGTCCACCGCGCCGCGGTAGTAGGCCATGCGGGGGTAGTCGTGCGAGGTGATCTTCAGGTAGGGGTAGCTCTTGTCGTCCCGGAACAGGATGTTGAAGCGCGGGTTCAACGCCTTGATCAGGTTGTTCTCGAGCAGCAGCGCCTCGGCCTCGGTGCGCACCACCGTGGTTTCCATGCGGGCGATACGCGCCACCATCATGCCGATGCGCGTGCCGCCATGATTCTTCTGGAAGTAGCTGCTGACGCGCTTCTTCAGGTCCTTGGCCTTGCCGACGTAGAGCACCTCGTCCTTGGCGTCGAAGTAGCGATACACGCCCGGCAAGGCCGGCAGCGCGCCGACCTCAGCGAGCAGCCTCTCGCGCATCACGCGCGCGGCGGCCTCCATCTCGGCGGTGCGCTGCTTCTCGGCAGCCTCGATGACGGCGCGCTCGGCGGCCCACTCGGCCTGGGTCTGCTCGCCGAGGTCGGCGTTGGAAGGAGTCGTGCTGGACATCGGCAGGATTTTGGCCTGGGACAATCACGCCTCATGAAAGCGCCGATGCTCTGGGACATCTTCTGCCGCGTCATCGACAACCATGGCGACATTGGCGTGTGTTGGCGCTTGGCGCGGGACATCGTGGCCCGCGGCGGCCAGGCGCGACTGTGGGTGGACGACGCCTCGGCGCTGGCCTGGATGGCGCCCGAGCGCCCCGACCGGCGTCATGGCGTCGACATCCGCCCCTGGCCCGTGAGCGACGTTGACGTGACACCCGGCGACGTGGTCATCGAGGCCTTTGGTTGTGAGCTGCCCGCCTCCTTCGTCAACCGCATGGCCGCGCGGCGGCCCGCGCCGCGCTGGATCAACCTCGAATACCTCAGCGCGGAGGATTACGTGGAGCGCAGCCACGGCCTGGCGTCGCCGCAGTGCCACGGCCCCGGCGCGGGGCTGAGCAAGCACTTCTTCTACCCCGGCTTCACGCCCCGCACCGGTGGCCTGCTGCGCGAGACCGGTGTGCTGGAGCGCATCGAGCACTTCGACGGGCCGGCGTGGCTGGCCGCACGCGGCTGGGCGCCCGAGGAGGGCGAGCGTGTCGTCAGCCTGTTCGCCTATGCCAACGCGCAGCTGCCCGCGCTGCTGGCGAGTCTGGCCGAGCAGCCGACGTTGGTGCTGGCCTGCCCCGGGCCGCTGCAACCGCTGATCACCGCGCGCCCCAACCTGCGCAGCATCGCTCTGCCCTACCTGCCGCAGGACGACTACGACCGACTGCTGTGGGCCTGCGACCTGAACTTCGTGCGCGGTGAGGACTCGTTCGTGCGCGCGCAGTGGGCCGGCAAGCCCTTCGTCTGGCACATCTACCCGCAGCCGGAAGACGATGCCCACCACGCCAAGCTGGAGGCCTTCATGGCCCGCGCCGGCCTGCCCGAAGCCTGGCGCGCCGTCTGGCGCGGCTGGAACGGCCTGGATGCGTTGCCGGCGTCACTCATCGGCCTGGATGAAGCCGCCACCCATGCGCCAGCCTGGCGTGCGCAGTTGACGGCCCAGCCCGATCTGCTGGCGCAGTTGCAAGGCTTCGTAGGCGCTTACGGCTAGAATGTCGGGCTTTGCCGCGCCACGCCGGGAGATTTTCGGAGTCTGGTGCGCACCACAAGCCGGCTGATTCGCTGCCGGCCCTCACTCTGAGATACCCACCATGAAACTCGCTCAAGAAATCCGCGCCGGCAACGTGATCATGCAGGGCAAGGACCCGATGGTCGTGCTGAAGACCGAATACAGCCGTGGCGGCCGCGGTGCAGCCACCGTGCGCATCAAGATGAAGAACCTGCTCAACGGCGCCGGTGCTGAACTCGTGTTCAAGGCCGACGACAAGATGGAGCAGATCATCCTCGACAAGAAGGAGTGCACGTACACCTACTTCGCTGACCCGATGTATGTGTTCATGGACACCGAGTACAACCAGTACGAAGTCGAAGCCGAGAACATGGGCGATGCCATCTCCTACCTGGAAGACAGCATGGCCGTGGAAGTGACCTTCTACGACGGCAAGGCCATTTCGGTCGAACTGCCCACCAGCGTCGTGCGCGAGATCGAAACCGAGCCGGCCGTCAAGGGCGACACCTCGGGCAAGGTCATGAAGCCCGCCCGCATCGTCGGCACCGGCTTCGAAATCGCCGTGCCGCTGTTCGTCGAGAACGGCGACAAGATCGAAATCGACACCCGCACGCACGAGTACCGCAAGCGCGTCTGAGCGCCGGCAACCGCGTCAACGAAAACGCCCGCAGTTGCGGGCGTTTTTGCTTTCAGAGCGCGTCGTCGGACAGGTCGGGCACTTCGGGCTCGGCGTCGATGGCGCGGTCGAAATCCGAAGCCCCGCTGCGCAGCGGGATCCACGGGCGGTCCAGCGGCCGGTAGACCCGGCGCTGCAGGCGAGCCAGGCGGTCGGAGCGCTCGATCGCGGTCATCACCGCATCGGGCGAGATCAGCATCGCGAAGGGATCGGCCAGGTTCGGGGTGTTGGACAGCATGGTGGGCCTCGGGTGGAGTCGATGGCCTCACTGTAGGCAGCCGGCTCATGCCGCAACAGTCGGCACAGCGCGCTGCGGGCTGTCAGGTTTTTTCCTACACGGCCGCTGCGGCGCAGCGCTCAACGCCCGGTGTCTGCCGCACGCTGGCGCTCGGCCATGGCGCGCCGCAGTTCGGCGGCCATCGCATCGCGCCCGCCGCGCACCGCGAAGTCGGCCGCGGTCAGCTCCTGCTCGTTGGCTGCGCGCGGCTCGGCGCCGGCCTTCAGGAGCAGCGGCACCAGGTCGCCGCTGCCATAGCGGGCCGCCATCATCAGCGGCGTGGTGCCGTTGTCGGAGCGCGCATTCAGCGCCGCCCCCTGCGCGATCAGAAAGGCGGCCACGCCGTTGTCGGGCCCGCTGCAGGCGTAATGCAGCGGCGTCCAGCCCTTGCGGTTGACGGCCGCGCCGCGCTTCACCAGCGCCTTCACCGCAGCCAGTTCGCCACGGATGGCCGCCAGCATCAGCGGCGTCTCGCCATCGGCATTGGGCGCATCGGCATCCAGCGCCGCGTCGGCCAGCAAGGCCTCCAGCGCCTGCAGCGACCCCTCGCGCACGGCCGTGAACACGGCCGTGCGGCCACGTGCATCGGCCTGGTTGGGGTTGATGCCGCGCGCCAGCAGCGCCTTGACGGTTCGCGGGTCGTTCATCTCGGCCGCCTTGACGAAGTCGTCGATGGGCGCGGCCTGCGCCAGCAGCGCGCCGGCCAGGGCCAGGGCGGTCAGCGCGCGCTTCATGCGGCCTCCGGCAGCCGGAACAGGCGCCGCGTGTTGGACGACGTGCGCGCCGCCAGTTCGGCCACCGGCAGGCCCACGGCGTCCGCCACCGCCTGGGCCACGTGGGGCACGTAGGCCGGCGTGTTGGTCTTGCCGCGGAAGGGCACGGGCGCCAGATAGGGGCTGTCGGTCTCGATCAGCACGCGGTCCAGCGGCAGCAGCTTCAGCAGGTCACGCAGGTCCTGCGCGTTCTTGAAGCTGACAATGCCCGAGAACGAGATGTAGTAGCCGCGCTCCACCGCCGCCAGCGCCACCTCGGCCGTCTCGGTGAAGCAGTGGAACACGCCGCCCGCCTGCTCGCCGCCCTCCTCGTCCAGCACGCGCAGCGTGTCGGCGGCGCTCGACCGGGTGTGGATGACCAGCGGCTTGCGCGCCTGCTTGGCCGCGCGGATGTGCGTGCGGAAACGCTCGCGCTGCCACTCCATGTCGGCGATGCTGCGGCCGTTCAGGCGGTAGTAGTCCAGCCCCGTCTCGCCGATGGCGACCACCCTGGGGCGCGACGCGAGCTGAACCAGCTCGGCCACGTCGGGCTCGCGCATGTCCTCGGTGTCGGGGTGCACGCCGACGGTGGACCACAGCGCGTCATGCGCCATGGCCAGCGCATGCACGTCCTCGAACTCCTCCATCTGCGTGCAGATGCAGATGGCCTGCTCGACCTGTGCATGGCGCATGTCGGCCAGGATGTCGGGCAGGCGCTGGCGCAGCTCGGGAAAGCTCAGGTGGCAATGGGAATCGATGAACATCGGTCACGGCGCCCGCGTGGCGCGGGCGAATCAGGTCAGAGCGTCTGCGTGGGCTTGCTGGAGGACACAGCCGTGCCCAGCACTTCCTCGATGCGCACGCGGATCAGGCGGGTCTTCTCGTCGCCCGGGAAGCGCACGCCCACGCCCTGCGTGCGGCCGCCGGAGGCATTGGCCGGGGTCAGCCAGGCCACCTTGCCGGCCACGGGGTAGCGCTGGTTGTCGTCCGGCAGTGCCAGCAGCAGGTAGATGTCCTCGCCCAGCCGGTAGTCGCGCGTCGTCGGCACGAACAGGCCGCCCTCGGTGAACGCCGGGATGTAGGCCGCATACAGCGCCGACTTCTCGCGGAACACCAGCTGGATGACGCTGGGCCGCGCGCCGGAACTCGCGCCAACACCGCCCACGACGGGCAACGGCAGCGCCCCGCCGAGCTGGCTGGGCTGGAATTGCAGGGAGGCCGGACCCTGCTTGGAAGTGGCGTCGCTCATGGCCCGAGTGTATTCAGCGAACGGCTGCCACGATGGCGGCCTGGGCCTGCGCCACCAGCGACTCGATCCACAGGCTAGCGTTCAGCGGATGGTCAGCATGCCGCGCGGCGCGACGCAGCTCGGCCTCCCAGGCCAGCAGCGGGCCGGCGCGCTTGGGGCTAGGCAGCGAGGCCGGCGCGAAGAACTGCCCCGGCTGGCCGTGGCTGCGGCGCACGAGGTCGTGGCACAGGCGCTGTAGCGCGTCGATGGCGCGCGGCGGCGCAAGCTCCGACAAGGCCTGCACCTCGCCCCGCGCCACGCGCTTGGGCAGGGCCTGCCAGGCGGCGTCACTGAGGCCGGCGTGGGCCCACTCCAGCGCCTGTTGTGGCCTGCCGCCCGTGGCGGCCAGCAGCCCTTCGGCGCCCTCCACGCCCTTGGACGCCAGCCAGGCCAGCGCCGCGCCGCGCTCGGGCAGCGCCAGCGGCAGCGGCTGGCAGCGGCTGCGGATGGTGGGCAGCAGGCTGGCGGGGTCGAAGCTGGCCAGCACGAAGCGCAGCAGGCCCGAGGGCTCCTCCAGCGTCTTCAGCAGCGCATTGGCGGCGACGCCGTTCAGCGCCTCGGCCGGGAAGATGACGACCACCTTGGCCCGGCCGCGCGCCGACGTCGCCTGCGCAAAGGACAGCAGGCCGCGCACGGCCTCGACCTTGATCTCGCGGCTGGGCTTGGCCTTGCCGGCCTTGACCTCGATCTCCTCGAATGGCAGGCCCAGCGACTCGCGTGCGGATGCGTCCAGCGCCTCGGGCAGCAGCAGCTGGAAATCCGGGTGCGTACCGCTCGCGAACAGCTTGCAGCTGGCGCAGTGGTTACACGCCGGCTCGCCCGGCGCAGCCGCCTCGCACAGCCAGCTCTGCGCCAGCTTGACGGCCAGCTCCAGCTGCCCGACGCCGGCCGGCCCCTGCACCAGCAGCGCATGCGAACGGGCCCGCGCCAGCGCCTCGGCCAGCGGCGCCTGCAGCCAGGGCAGGTCGGCGTTCAGCATGCCGGATACCGCTGCGCGAGCACGGCCTCGACCTGCTGCCAGACGGCGTCCGGGCTCAGGCTGGCGTCGATGCGCACGACGCGCTGCGGCGCCTGCGCGGCGCGCGCGGCAAAGCCGGCGCGGGCGCGCTCGAAGAAGTCCAGCTGCTGGGCCTCGATGCGGTCGGCCTCACGGGCGCCGGCACGGCGCGCGGCGGCCACGGCGGGCGGCAGGTCGAACCAGAACGTCAGCTCAGGTTCAGTGCCCGCCTGCACCCAGTCCGCCAGCGGCTCCAGCATGCTCAACGGCAGGCCGCGGCCGCCGCCCTGGTAGGCGAAGCTGGAGTCGGTGAAGCGGTCGCACAGCACCGTCCGGCCGGCGGCCAGCGCGGGCTGGATCAGCGCCTGCAGATGATCGCGGCGGCCGGCAAACATCAGCAGCAGCTCGGTCAGCGCATCCATGGGCTGGTTCAGCACCAGTGCGCGCAGCTGCTCGGCCAGCGCGGTGCCGCCGGGCTCGCGGGTCAGCACGACCTCGTCGCCGCGCGCGCGGAACCATGCCGCGATGGACGCGATCTGCGTGGACTTGCCGGCACCGTCGATGCCCTCGAATGAAATGAATCGCCCCGTCACTTGCCGCCGCGCTGGTATTGGTTGACCGCGCGATTGTGCGCGGCGAGGTCGTCGCTGAACTGGCTGCTGCCGTCGCCCCGTGCCACGAAGTACAGCGCCCGCACCGGCGCCGGGTTCAGCGTGGCTTGCAGCGCGGCCGCGCCGGGCATCGCGATGGGCGTGGGCGGCAGGCCGCCGCGGGTGTAGGTGTTGAACGGTGTGTCGGTCTGCAGGTCGCGCTTGCGCAGGTTGCCGTCAAAGGCCTCACCCAGGCCGTAGATGACGGTGGGGTCGGTCTGCAGCGGCATGCCGATGCGCAGCCGGTTCACGAACACCGCCGCCACGCGGCTGCGGTCGGCCGGGGCGCCGGTTTCCTTCTCGACGATGGAGGCCAGGATCAGCGCGTCATCGGCCGACTTCAGCGGCAGGCCCGGCTGGCGCTGCGCCCAGGCGGCGGCCAGGCGCTTGTTCATCGCCTCGTGCGCACGGCGCAGCACGGTCAGGTCGCTGACGCCACGGCTGTAGGCATAGGTGTCGGGGAAGAAGCGGCCCTCGGGCGCCACGCCGGGCGCGCCCAGCGCGGCCATCACGTCCGCATCGCTCATGCCGGCCGTCCTGGGCTGCAGGTGCGGCGCGGCGGCGAGCGCCGCCCTCACCTGCCGCCAGTTCCAGCCCTCGATGAGGCGCAGCTGCTCCAGCACCTGGTCACCGCGCACCATCTTGTCCAGCAGCGCGCGTGGGGTGACGCCGGCATGCACCTCGTAGCTGCCGGCGCGGATCTGCCGCGCCTGGCCCGACCACTTGAACCACTGGTAGAGCAGCCGCGCGTCCGTCTGCACACCGGCCGCCACCCAGGCGCGCGCCACCTCGGTCGGGTTGCTGCCCGGCTCGATGGACAGTTCCACCGACGGCGCGGCCAGGCCCAGCGGGCTGCGCAACCACTGCCAGGCCGCACCGGCTGCCAGCGCCACGATCAACAACAACGCGAGCAGCGCCCGCAACAACCACTTCATGCGCTGTAAACCCAGAGAGACGGCCCGGTGAAAAGGGCGCTGATGATAATTGCGCGCATGTCTGAAGCCTCCCCCGCCTCCCAACTCCGCCTCCATGACTGGGGCGTGATCCGCGCTGCCGGCGCCGACGCCGCCAGCTTCCTGCACGGCCAGCTGACGCAGGACTTCGCGCTGCTCGGCCGCGACCACGCGCGCCTGGCCGGCTTCTGCACGGCCAAGGGCCGGCTGCTGGCCACGCTGGTGGGCTGGAAGCCGGCGGATGACGAGATCCTGCTCGCACTGCCGGCCGAGACGCTGGCTGCCACACTGAAGCGGCTGTCCATGTTCGTGCTGCGCGCCAAGTGCAAGCTCAGCGATGCGAGCGCCGAGTTCGCCATCTACGGCCTGCTGGGCACGCCGGCCGCCGAGGCCTGGACGCTGGCGCGCGACGGCGACGCCGTGCAGATCGCACTGCCCGGCGCCACCCGTGCGCTGCGCGTGCAGCCGCAGGCCGCGCCCGCGCCGGCCGGCACCGAGATCGCCGCTGAAGCCTGGGCGGCTGCCGAGGCCGAGGCCGGCATGGCCTGGGTGCGCGGCGCCACCGTCGAGGCCTTCGTGCCGCAGATGATCAACTTCGAGGTGCTGGGCGGCGTGAGCTTCAAGAAGGGCTGCTACCCCGGCCAGGAGATCGTGGCGCGCAGCCAGTACCGCGGCACGCTGAAGCGCCGGCTGCAGGTGTTCGAGACCGATGCCGCCGCCAGCGTGGGCCAGGAGATCTTCCACAGCGCCGACCCCGAGCAGCCGGCCGGGGTCGTGGCCGGCTGCGGCTCGCGCGACGGCCGCACCGTCATCGCCGCCGAGATCAAGCTCGCCGCGCTGGACGGCGGCAGCCTGCACCTGGGCCACGCCGGCGGCGCGGCGCTGATGCCGCGCGCCCTGCCCTACGAGATTCCGCCGCAGGATTGAGTCGTGCAGCTCTACGTGTACTACCGCGTCGCCGCTGACAACGTCGACAGCGCCCTCACCGTCTTCCGCAAGGCGCGCGTCGAGGCGCCCATCGAGCTGCTGCAGCGCCCCGAGCCCGACGCCGAAGGCCGCTGGACCTGGATGGAGATCTACCCCGAGGGCTGGACGCACCGCGAGCCGCAGGTGGCGGCCGCGATGGCGCCGTGGGTCGCGACGGAGCGGCGCGTCGAGCGCTTCGAGATGCTCGGTTAGAGCGCGCGCACCATCTCGACGTGGCCGATGCCGGCTTCCTCGAACGGCTCGCCCCGGCGCTGAAAGCCGGCGCGCAGGTAGAAGTTCTCGGCCGACAGCTGCGCGTGCAGCAGCACCTCCCGGTAGCCCTGCTGCCTGGCCTCGGCCATCAGCGCATCCAGCACCAGGCGGCCGATCTGCGCGCCGCGCATGGAGCGCCGCACGGCCATGCGGCCGATCTTGGCCACACCCGGCACGTGTTCCAGCAAGCGGCCGGTGGCCAGCGGCAGGCCGAAGCGGTTGCGCGCCAGTGCATGCAGGCAGGTGGCGTCGGCGCTGTCCCATTCCAGGTCGGCCGGAATGTGCTGCTCCTGGACGAACACCTCGCGGCGGATCGCCGTGGCGGCCGCGCCGTGCTCGGCCCAGCTGCCCAGGCTCACGTCCACCACCGGGCGGCCGGCCTCGAAGTCGTGGATCAGGCCGCGCAGCGCGTCGGGCACCGGCAGCGGTGACTGCGTGGCCGGATCGGCGAACACGTAGACCATCTCCGCCTGCACCAACAGTTGCTCACCGTGGAAGACGGCGCCGTCCACCTTCATGGAGCTGTTGCCGAACTCGCGCACGCGGATGCCGATGTCCAGCCGGTCGTCGTAGCGCGCCGAGCCGCGGTAGTCCAGCATGGCGCGGCGCACGTAGAGGTCGCCGCCCAGGCCCTTCATGGTCTCGGCATAGGGCATGGCCAGTGCGCGCCAGTAGCCGCTGACGGCGGTGTCCATGTAGGTGAGGTAGTGGCCGTTGAAGACGATGCCCTGGGCATCGATCTCGGCCCAGCGCACGCGCAGGGGCTCGTGGTGACGGAACTCGGTCTTCTTCATGTCGTCTCCCTGAGATGGTCGGCAATTGCCGCCGCGCAGAAGTCCAGCGCGGCGAGCGCTTCGGGCAGGCTGCGGCCCATTTTGATGAAGTCGTGCGTGACGCCGCGCGTCAGTTCCAGCTGCACCGGCACGCCGGCTGCGCGCAGCGTGTCGGCGTAGGCCAGGCCCTCGTCCACCAGCGGGTCGGCCTCGGCCAGCAGCACGGCGGCGGGCGCCAGGCCGGCGTGATCCTCGGCCAGCAGCGGCGCGAAGCGCCAGTCGGTGCGCTCACCGGGGTCGATGTAGTGGCTGAAGAACCACTCGATGCCTTTGGCGTCCAGCAGAAAGCCCTCGGCGAAGCGGCGGTGGGAGTCGTGGCCCATGTGGGCGTCGGTGCCGGGCGTGATGAGCAGCTGCCCCTTCAGCGGCAGGCCACGATCGCGGGCGAAGAAGGCACAGCCGGCCGCCAGCGTGCCACCGGCGCTGTCGCCGCCCACGGCGAGCCGGCTGCCGTCCAGCCCCAGCGCATCGGCGTGCTCGTGCAGCCAGGCCAGCGCAGCCCAGCTGTCGTCCACCGCCGCCGGGAAGCGGTGCTCGGGCGCCAGCCGGTAGTCCAGCGACAGCACGGCCGCGCCGCTGCGCAGGCTGAGCTGGCGGCACAGGCTGTCATGGGTCTCCAGGTCACCGATGGTGAAGCCGCCGCCATGCAGGTAGAGCAGCACCGGCAGCCGCGCGTCACTGGGCGCGTACAGCCGCGCCGGCCGGCCGGCGGCGGTGAGGTCCTGCACGCGGGGCAGCGGCGCACGCGGCAGGTCCAGGATCTCGGCGCCCATGCGGTAGGCGATGCGCGCCTCACGCGGCGTGAGGGTGTGAAAAGCCGGGCGCTTGGCACGCTGGATGCGCGCCAGCAGCTCGGCCATGCGGGGAGACAGCGGGTGGGTCATGGAGGCCGGATTGTCCGGCTGCCGGCAGCGCCGCGCGAGTCGCCCGCACGACGCGCACGTCAGCGCACCCGCACTAGGATGACGTCAACACGGCGGAGACCACGCATGGCCCAGATCCTGTACCTGACCCGTATCGAACTCGAGTTCGGCGCCCGCCGGCTGCTGCCCGCGGAATGCGAGCGAGTGGGCATGCACCGCCCGCTGGTGGTGACCGACGCGGGCGTGCGCGCTGCCGGCGTGCTGGACCAGGCGCTGGCCGCCTTCGCCACACCGCCCGCGGTGTTCGACCGCACGCCGCCCAACCCCACCGAGGCCGCCGTGCGCCTGGCTGTCGAGCAGCTGCGCGAGGCGGGCTGCGACGGGCTGATTGCCGTCGGCGGCGGTTCCAGCATCGACTTGGCCAAGGGCGTGGCCCTTGCCGCCACGCACGAGGGGCCGCTCAAGCGCTGGGCCACGATCGAGGGCGGCGCGGTCAACATCACGTCCAAGGTGCTGCCCGTCATCGCCGTGCCAACGACGGCTGGCACCGGTAGCGAGGTGGCGCGCGGCGCCATCCTCATCGTCGACGACGGCCGCAAGCTGGGTTTCCACAACTGGGAGCTGTGCCCCAAGGCCGCCATCTGCGACCCCGAGCTGACGCTGGCGCTGCCGCCGCACTTGACGGCCGCCACCGGCATGGACGCCATCGCCCACTGCATCGAGACCTTCCTCGCACCGGCCTTCAACCCGCCGGCCGATGGCATTGCGCTGGAGGGGCTGCGGCGCGGCTGGCAGAGCATCGAGCGCGCCACGCGCGACGGCCAGGACCGCGACGCGCGGCTGGACATGATGTGCGCCAGCGTGCACGGCGCGCTGGCCTTCCAGAAAGGCCTGGGCGCCGTGCATTCGCTGAGCCATGCACTGGGTGGCCTGGCACCTCGGCTGCACCACGGCACGCTGAACGCGGTGTTCCTGCCGGCCGTCATCCGCTTCAACGCCGAGGCCGCCAGCGTGCAGCGCGACGGCCGCATCGCGCGGCTGGCACAGGCCATGGGCCTGGCGGTCGGCACGGCCGACGCCGTGGCCGACGCCATCACCGCCTTGAACGCCCGGTTGGGCCTGCCCGCCGGCCTGGCGGCCATGGGCGTGGCGCCCGAGCTGGACGACGCCATCATCGACCGCGCACTGCTGGATCACTGCCACAAGACCAACCCGCGCCTCGCCAGCGCCGACGACTACCGCGCACTGCTCGCCGCCTCGCGCTGATGGCCTGGCGTCGGCGCGAGTTGCTGGCGCGCGCGCTGGCGCTGGCGGGCCTGCTGGGCACGCTGCCGCTACGTGCGCTCGGCGCACCCAGCGTGGCGGTTCGCAACGTCACGGGGCTGTACACGGTCGAGGTCGCCCGCGTCGCCACGCCCCGGACGACCGATGACGTCGTGCAGGCGCTGGCCGCCTGGCCGGGCCAGGTGTGCATCGGCGGCGGGCGCTTCAGCATGGGCGGCCAGGTGGGCCTGGTGGGCGGCCTGCACCTGGACATGCGGGGCATGGCCGAGCTGCTGTGGCTGGACGTGCCGGGCCGCCAGGCCCGCGTGCAGGCCGGCATGCGCTGGCGCGACCTGCAGGACCACCTCGACCCGCAGGGCCTGGCCGTCAAGACCATGCAGAGCTACGCCAACTTCAGCATCGGCGGCGCGGTATCGGTCAACGCGCATGGGCGCTATGTGGGCCACGGCCCGGTGGGGCATTCGGTGCGCGCGCTGCAGCTGGTGCTGGCCGATGGCCGCGTCGCGGAGTGCAGCGCCGCGCAGAACCCGGCGCTGTTCGCCGCCGCCATCGGAGGCTACGGCGCAGTCGGCGTCATCACCGAAGTGGAGCTGGACCTGGCCGACAACGTGCGCATCGAGCGGCGCTACACGCCGCTGGCGCTGACGGCCTACGCCGAGCACTTCCGCGACCACGTTTTGGCCGACCCCGCCGCCGTGCTGCACAACGCCGACCTGCTGCCGCCAGCCTTCGACCGGCCGCACGCCGTCACGTGGCGGCGCTGCGGCGACGACAAGCCGCTGACCGAGACCGCCCGGCTCGTGCCGCGCCGGCAGTCGTACGCGAAGGAGCGCCACATGATCCGGCTGCTGACCGAGGCGCCCGGCGGCACGGCGCTGCGGCGCTCGGTCGTGCATCCGCTGCTGAACCGCCCTGCCGCCGTGCAGTGGCTGAACCACGAGGCCAGCCGCGACGTGGCCGAGCTGGAGCCGCACAGCCGCGCCGTGTCGACCTATGTGCTGCAGGAGTACTTCGTGCCGGTGCGGCACTTCCTGGGGTTCGCGCGGGCCATGGCGGCTGAGCTGCAGCGGGCCGGCGCGCAGGTGCTGAACATCTCCATCCGCCATTCACCGGCCGACCGCGTCAGCGCCCTGCCCTGGGCCCGCGAGGAGGTGTTCTGCTTCGTCCTGTACTACCGGCAGGGCACCAGCGCACAGGCGCAGGCTGCAGTGGGCGTGTGGACGCGCGCGCTCATCGAGCTGGCGCTGAAGCACGAGGGCCGGTACTACCTGCCCTACCAGCTGCATGCCGAGCCGCGCCAGTTCAACGCCGCCTATCCGGAGGCTGCCAGCCTGCGCCGGCTCAAGGCCGAGGTCGACCCGCAGGGGCGCTTCTCCAACGAGATGTGGCGCCGCTATCTGCCGGCATAGCGCGCCGCCGCGACATCGTTTTCACCGCGGCAAGCGTGATCGAAGTCCCGCTTTGAATCGGCGTGCCCGCGCGCCGCCGCCCTAGCATTGCCGGTTGCCCCCGACCCAGCCGGGCCAGGGCGTCAAAACAACAAGGCAAGAGGCGAATCCCATGATCAATCTATCCATCGGCCAACGCTTGGCCGCAGGCTTTGCGCTGGTGCTGGCGCTGGCCGGCTGCGTGATCGCGCTGGCGTCCTGGCAACTGACGTCGACCGCCACGGCCACCCGGCAGATGATGGCTGCGCCGCTTGCCAAGGAGCGCTTGATCTCGGACTGGAGCCTCTACATCAACGCTGGCGTGCGGCGCACGATGGCCATCGCCAAGAGCGCCGATCCGTCGCTGCTGGCGCTTTTCAAGGACGATGCGGCGCAGACCTCGCGCGCCTCGGCTGAGCTGCAGGACAAGCTCAAGGGCATGATCAGTTCACCCGAGGAGCAGAAGCTCTTCGATGCCGTCAACGAAGCACGCAAGGTCTACCTGGAGTCGCGCGACAAGATCACGCAGCTGAAGAAGGACGGCGACGCTGAAGGCGCCGACAAGCTGTTGACCGAGGTGTTCGTGCCGGGTTCCAAGCTGTATCTGCAGCGCATGCAGGAGTTCCTGGATCACCAGCGCAAGAGCATCGACGCGACGGCCCTCGGCATCAATGACGCGACCGGGCGCAGCCGCGCCGTGCTGATCGCGCTGGGGCTGCTGATGCTGGCCCTGGGCGCAGCGGCAGCCTGGCACATCACGCGCAGCATCACGGTGCCGCTGGCCGCTGCGAACGAACTGGCCGACCGCGTGGCCAATGGCGACCTGACGCGCTCGGGCAAGGGCATGAAGGCACGGGCCGACGAGATCGGTCAGCTGCAGATGACACTGCGCCGCATGCGCGAGTCGCTGTCGACCACCATTGCCGGCATCCGCGACACCGCCGAGTCCATCGGCAATGCGTCGTCGGAAATCGCAGCCGGCAATCAGGACCTCAGCGCCCGCACCGAGAAGGCCGCGTCCAGCCTGGAAGAGACCGCCAGCGCGATGGAGCAGCTGACCGGCACCGTGCAGCAGTCCGCCGCATCGGCCGGCCAGGCCAATCAGCTGGCGCAATCGGCGGCCACCGTCGCCCAACGCGGCGGCGAGGTGGTGGCCCAGGTGGTGCACACCATGGATGAGATCAATGGCAGCTCGCGCAGGATCGCCGACATCATCGGCGTCATCGACGGCATCGCCTTCCAGACCAACATCCTGGCGCTGAACGCCGCGGTGGAAGCGGCGCGCGCCGGGGAGCAGGGCCGTGGTTTCGCCGTCGTTGCGGGCGAGGTGCGCTCGCTGGCCGGCCGTTCGGCCGACGCTGCCAAGGAGATCAAGAGCCTGATCGGCAGCAGCGTGGAGCGCGTGGAAGCCGGCTCACGGCTGGTGGCCGAAGCGGGCCGGACGATGGACGAACTCGTCGGCGCCGTGCAGCGCGTGAAGGACATCATGGGCGAGATCACCACCGCCACGGCCGAGCAGTCCGACGGCATCGCTCAGGTCAACCTCGCCATCGGCCAGCTGGACCAGGTCACGCAGCAAAACGCCGCGTTGGTGGAACAGTCCACCGCCGCGGCCGAGAGCCTGCGCGAACAGGCCACGACGCTGAACAGCGCCGTGGGCACCTTCCAGGTCGCGGGCCGCTGACGCGCCTTCGTGCGGGCCGGCGTCCTGCGCGACGAAAAAAGGGCCCGCATCAGCGGGCCCAAAGCTCGGGGAGTTGACTTTCCCTGATCGATACAACGGTCTCGGTGTGCTCAACCGTGCTTGGCGTCGAAGAACTGTTCGTCTTCGGTCGAGCCCTTCAGGGCCGCGGTAGAGGCCTGGGCTTCGATGGTGGTGGTGACGGCGTCGAAGTAGCCTGTGCCGACTTCGCGCTGATGCTTGACGGCGGTGAAGCCCTTCGCGGCAGCGGCGAACTCCTTCTCCTGCAGCTCAACGAAGGCGCTCATCTGGTTGCGGGCGTAACCGTGGGCCAGTTCGAACATCGAGTAGTTCAGGCTGTGGAAGCCGGCCAGCGTGATGAACTGGAACTTGTAGCCCATGGCGCCCAGCTCGCGCTGGAACTTGGCGATGGTGGCGTCGTCCAGGTTCTTCTTCCAGTTGAACGACGGCGAGCAGTTGTAGGCCAGCAGCTTGCCAGGGAACTTGGCATGGATCGCATCGGCAAAGGCCTTGGCGAAGGCCAGGTCCGGCTTGCCGGTCTCGCACCAGATCAGGTCGGCATAGGGCGCGTAGGCCAGACCGCGGCTGATGGCCTGGTCCAGACCGTTCTTCGTGCGGTAGAAGCCTTCCACGGTGCGCTCGCCGGTGCAGAAGGGCTTGTCGTTGTCGTCGATGTCGCTGGTGACGAGGTCACCGGCTTCGGCGTCGGTGCGGGCCACCAGCAGCGTGGGCACGCCCATGGTGTCGGCCGCCAGGCGGGCCGCCACCAGCTTGGCCACGGCTTCACGGGTGGGAACGAGCACCTTGCCACCCATGTGGCCGCACTTCTTGGCGCTGGCCAGCTGGTCTTCGAAGTGCACGCCCGAAGCGCCGGCTTCGATCATGGCCTTCATCAGCTCGAAGGCGTTCAGCACGCCGCCAAAGCCAGCTTCCGCGTCGGCCACGATGGGGGCGAAGAAGTCGATGTCGTCCTTGCCTTCGCTCCACTGGATCTCGTCAGCGCGCTTGAACGTGGCGTTGATCTTCTTGACGACCTTGGGCACCGAGTCCACCGAGTACAGCGACTGGTCGGGGTACATCTCGCCGTTGCTGTTGGCGTCGCCAGCGACTTGCCAGCCGGACAGGTAGATGGCCTTCAGGCCGGCCTTGACCTGCTGCATGGCCTGGTTGCCGGTCAGCGCGCCGAGGGCGTTCACGAAGGGCTCGGTGTTCACCAGGCCCCACAGCTTTTCGGCGCCACGCTTGGCCAGCGTGTGCTCGATCTCGACCGAGCCGCGCAGGCGCACGACGTCGGCGGCGGTGTAGCCGCGGGTGATGCCCTTCCAGCGGGGGTTCTCGGCCCAGTCTTTTTCGAGGGCGGCAATCTGTTGTTCACGGGTCAGGCGGGTCATGGAGGGCTCCTTGCTAAACATCAAAAACCGATGGCTCAAGCCTAGTCCTCGCCCTGGCTGCTGCATAGCCCCAAGTCTTGTACAAGACAAAATTCTTATCCCATATAAATCAACATCTTACGCAGCACTTTTCAAATCACAAAAACACATTACTCATAATGAGAAATTATGCGGCGCCGCAACAATCGTCGCTTTCACGATATGGGATGCAACTTCCGAATCGTGAGACCGCAGCGTCAGAATGGTGGGATGACTGTGCTGCTCACCCCCAGGCTGCGGCTGGAGCCGCTGGACGACTGCCATCTTGATGGCCTGCACGAACTCAACCGTGACCCCGTGGTGATGCGCTTCATCACCGGCCGGCCGGACACCCTCGACGACACGCGGCTGATGATCGAGCGCGTGAAGGCGCGGTGGACGGAGTTCGGGTACTCCTGGTGGGCCTTCGTGTCACGGGACAGCGGTCAGCTGCTTGGCAGCGGGTGCATCCAGCATCTGAACCGCGACCCCGCCGGACCGCTCGAGACCGGCTGGCGCCTCCGCCAGGACACCTGGGGCCAGGGCTACGCCAGCGAGGCCGCCCGCCACATGGTGGGCTGGGCGTTCGCAACCTTGGAGCCAGAGCGCGTCTGTGCGGTGTGCCAGCCGGAGAACCACGACTCCGCCGCCGTCATGCAACGCCTGGGCATGAGCTTCACCAGCCTGGGCCGCTGGTACGACATGGATTGCGCGCGCTACGACATCACGGCAGAGCAATGGCAGCACAGTGACGCGCGGGCGCGTTACCTTGCTGAGGCATAGTTCAGATTTCCTGGATTCACTCTTTGCCCGGAGGACGTATGGCGAATACCGAACAGCGCAGCAACAAGATGGCGAAAAAGCCCAAGAAGGACGCCCCGCAGGGCAAGACGGCTGGCTCCGACCGCCCCGTTGCGCCGATGACCAGCGTCATCCCCAAAGGCAAGGAAGCCAAGAAGAACAAGTAAGCCCGTGCGGGCTTCGTAAAGTGGGGTCGGAGTCGATTTGCCAGAAAATCGACTCCGACCCCACTTTCATAGTCCGCCGACGAAGTAGCGCTTCAGGCCGGCAAGCACCATTTCCACCGCGATGGCCGTCAGCACCAGACCCATCAGCTTCTCCAGGGCCGACACGACGGAGTCGCCCAGCAGCTTGCGGATGCGGTCCGCCATCACCAGCACGATGCCGCACACCAGCATGGCCGCTGCCAGCGCGCCGATCCACTCGTAGATGCGGTCCGGCTGGCGCGAGGCCAGCAGCAGCACTGTCGCCATCGCCGACGGGCCGGCCAGCAACGGCACGGCCAGCGGAAAGATCAGCGGCTCCTTCCCCGCCTCCAACCCATAGGCCGACTCCGGCGAGCCACCGAAGATCATGCGGATGGCGATGATCATCAGGATCACCCCGCCTGCCACTTCCAGCGAACGCTCGGACAGGTGCATCACCCGCAGAAAACCTTCGCCGAGGAACATGAAGGCGAACAGCACGCTGAAAGCGATGCCCACCTCGCGCACGGCCACGCGCGTGCGCCGCTCCTTGGGCACGCCGCGCATGATGGGGATGAAGATGGGAAGGCTGCCCAGCGGGTCAAGCACGAGCAGCAGCAGGATCAGGGCGGAAAGAAAACTGTGGTCCATTCGCCCGGATTGTCCCTGAGTGCGTCAGAAGCGGTAGTGCGCCCGTGCGTAGTACGAGGCGCCATTCAGGCCGAACTGCACGCTGTCGTAGTAGAAGCCGTTGTCGGTCTCGAACGGGTCCTGGCGCGTCGGCTTCACGTTGAACACGTTGTTGCCGCCCACGCTGAGCTTCAGGGCGGGTGTGGCCTGCCAGGTGGCGCCCAGGTCCATCGAGGTCTTGGGCTTGTACTTCAGCAGCACGCCGTCGCTGAACCCACCCTGGGTCTGCTTGCCGAAGTGGATGAGCTTGGCCTCGCCCGTCCAGGCACCGCGGCTGTACTCGACGCCCAACGTACCCTTGGCGCGCGGACCGGCCTCCTCGATGAACAGGCGCTCGCGCGTCGACAGCAGCACGTCCTCGAATCCCTTCAGCGAGGCCGGCGCGTTGATGCCCGACACCGTGGTCCGGCTGACATTGAGCGCCAGGAAGGTGCTCAACTGGCCGTCGCCGAGCTTGGCGCGGGTGGACGCCGTCACATCCAGCCCGCGGGTGCGCGTGTTGACGGAATTGACGAAGAACTGCGCCTGGCCGACGCCCAGCCCCTGCAGGATGGCGCCCAAGGCCGGGTAGTTGTCGGCATCGAAGCGGCCCGAAAGCACGATGCGATCCCGGATATTGATCTGGTACAGGTCTGCCGTGATGGCGGTGTCGCTGCCGGGCTTGAACGTGAAGCCCACTGACAGGTTCTTGGACTTCTCCTGCTTCAGCGCCGGCACCCCGGCGGCATTGCTGATCTTGCTGCCGTTGGGCGCGAGCACGACGTCCAGCGGTTGGCCGCTGATGAAGTCGGTGAAGGTGGACGAGAAATAGAGTTGCTGCAGGCTGGGCGCGCGGAAGCCGGTGCTGGCCGCTCCACGCAGCAGCAGTGCCTTGCTGAGGCTGTAGCTGCCGGCCAGCTTGGCCGTCGTCGTGGAGCCGAAGTCGCTGTAATGCTCCGCGCGCAGCGCCGCATCCACGGTCAGCGAAGGGGTGAGCGTGGCCTCCCAGTCAGCGTACAGCGCCTGACTGCTGCGGCGCTTGTTGGTGGCGTCGCCCGGCTGGAAGCCTGGAAAGCCCTGGCTGCCGGCGTTGCCGCCTTGGCCGACGCCGTCGGCATCGACGTAGGAGCCCGGCTCGCCGGCCACGATGTCGTACTTCTCGCGGCGGTACTCGGCGCCGAAGGCGATGTTGCTGCCGCCCAGCAGATCGGGGAAGTAGCGGCTGACATCGAGGTTGGTCGTCGCCTGGCTGAAGCCGAAGCCGCCGGCATCAAAACTCGTCGGGCTGATCCCCTTGCCGCCCCCAGCCAAGTCCTTGTTGGCGATGGACGCGTTCAGCGTGTTGCTGATGTTGTAGCGCATCTTGTTGGCGCCATAGGTCTGCGACAGGTCGGTGTCCCAGCCGGCGACGCTCGACTTCCAGCCGACGATGACGTAGCGGTCCTTCACGTCGCCGTTGATGAAGGGAACGAAACCGTTCGGGTACATCGCGGCCGAGTTGCGGCTGGGGATGTCGCCCGAGCCCACGCCGCCGCGCGACCAGGCGCCCGATGACGCGTCGCGGTCTTGGGCGCCGGCCGTCAAGTAGACCTTGTTGTCGCCCGCCAGCGGGAACTCGCCGTTCAGGTAGACGGTCTTGTTCTTGACCGCGGTGTCACCGATGGTGCGCGGGCCCACGTTCTCGTCGTTCGGGTCGTTGCGGTTGGAGCGCCCGCGATCCTGCCATTCGCCGGTGATGCCCAAGGTGCCACCGCCCAGCTTCACGCCGCAGTAGGCCGACGCGAGATAGTTCTTGCCATCGCCGGCCGAATACTGGCCGTAGCCGGCCACGGCCTCGCAGCCCGCCCGCTTCTTCAGCTGGATGTTCAGCACGCCGGCGATGGCGTCCGAGCCGTACTGCGCCGCCGCGCCATCGCGCAGCACCTGCACGTTGTCGATGGCCAGCAGCGGCAGCGAGTTCATGTCCGTGCCGGTCGCGCCACGGTTGCGCGCGCCGAACAGATTGACCAGCGCCACTGTGTGGCGGCGCTTGCCGTTGACGAGCACCAGCGTCTGGTCCGACCCCAGGCCGCGCAGCGCGGCGGAGTCGATCAGGTCGGCGCCATCCGCACCGGTCTGGCGCGTCGAATTGAACGACGGCGACAGGAACTGCAGGCTCTGCGCCAGGTCGAACTGCCCGCCACCTTCAGCCACTTTGCCCATGGCGTAGATGTCCACCGGCACCAGCGTCTCGGTGGCGGACGCCGCAGGCAGCGACTTGCGCGACCCCACGACGGTGACACGCTCAAGGCTGCTGGCCTCTTGGGCCAGAACGGGAGCACTGCCCAGCAGGGTCAGCGCTGCAAGCGCGGTGGGCAACAGGCGGATGGCGTGCATGCGGGAAGCTCCGGGCGAACTGATGATGGGCGCGGAGTTTGCGCTTTGCCGCACCGGCCCGGTGTCGGGGTGTTGTGGCTTGCCGACAGCAGGCACGGGATGGCAGGCCCGCGGGAAAACACCGGTGCCATGGGCTCAGCCGCGCGGATGGTGCGCCGCGTGCAACACCTTGAGGCGTTCGCGCGCCACATGGGTGTAGATCTGCGTCGTCGACAGGTCGGCGTGCCCCAAAAGCAGCTGCACGGCGCGCAAATCGGCGCCGTGGTTGAGCAGGTGCGTGGCGAACGCATGTCGCAAGGTGTGGGGAGACAGCGGCGCCGTGATAGACGCAAGCACCGCGTAGCGCTTGATCAGCATCCAGAACATCTGCCGCGTCATGCCCGCGCCGCGCGCGGTGACGAACAGGTCGTCACTGCTCTGCCCGGCCAGGATCTCAGCGCGGGCCTCACGCACATAGCGCGCCATCCAGTCGCGCGCATGCTCGCCGAACGGCACCAGCCGCGCCTTGCTGCCCTTGCCGGTGATGTGCAACACAGCGTCCTTGAACGCCACATGCGCGCTCTTCAGCGTCACCAGCTCGCTGACACGCAGGCCGCTGGCATACATCAGCTCCAGCATGGCGCGGTCCCGCAGGCCCAGCGCCGTGTTCACGTCGGGCGCGGCCAGCAGCGCACTGACCTGCGCCTCGCTGAGCAGCTTGGGCACGCGCAGCGGCGCCTTGGCCGCTGCGAGCTTGAGCGTCGGGTCGGCCGCGATGCGGCCCTCGCGCAGCGCCCAGCGGAAGTAGCGCTTGAACACCGACAGGCGCCGGTTGGCCGTGGTGGTCTTGAGCGCCGGCCGCTCCACCGCGTAGGCGAACAGCTGCGCTTCGGTGCAGGCGTCCAGCGCCGCCGGCCGCAGCCACGCGGCCAGCGCGGCCAGGTCGCGACGGTAGGCCGCCTGCGTGTTGGCGCTCAGGCCGTCTTCCAGCCAGAGCGCCTCGATGAAGGACTCGATGCCTGGGTCAGTCAAGCTTCAGCTTCTGCTGCGCCACGACCTTCTTGTAGACCTCCAGCTCGGCCGCGATCTGCGCGGCAAACTCGGCGGGCGAGTTGGCCACGATCAGCGAGCCCGTGTCCTCGATGCGCTTCTTCACCTCGGGGATCTCGACGGCCTTCTTCACCGCCGCGCTGATGCGATCCACGACCTCCTTGGGCAGGCCCTTGGGGCCGTGGATGCCGTAGAAGGCCATGCGGTTGACGGCCTCCAGGCCGACCTCCTTGAAGGTCGGCACCTGCGGCAGCGAAGCCACACGGTTCGGGGCCGCCACGACGATGGGGATCAGCCGGCCGTCCTTGATGAAGGGCAGCGCCGACGGCAGGTTGTCGAAGATCATCGGCACCTGGCCGGCCACCGTGTCGTTCAGCGCCGGGCCGGCGCCGCGGTAGGGGATGTGCAGCACAAACACGCCGGCCAGCGTCTTGTACAGCTCCATCTGCAGGTGGCCGATGCCGCCCGTGCCGGAGGTCGCGAAGCTGTGCTTGCCGGGGTTCTTCTTGAGCTCGGCCAGGAAGCCCTTGTAGTCACGTGCCGGGAAGCTCGGGTGCACCGCGATGACGTTGGGCGTGGCCGCGACGTTGATGATGGGCGTGAAGTCCGTCAGCGGGTTGTAGGCGATCTTGGGGTTGATGGCCGGGTTGGCCGCCGTCGTCGACACGGTGGCCACGCCCAGCGTGTAGCCGTCCGGTGTCGCGCGGGCAATTTCGGTGGCGCCGATGGTGCCGCCGCCGCCGGCCTTGTTGTCCACCACCATGGTCTGGCCCAGCAGTGCCGGCATGCGCTCGGACAGGATGCGGGCAATGATGTCCGTCGTGCCGCCCGGTGCGAAGGGCACGATGAGGCGCACCGACTTGGCCGGGTAGGCCTGGGCCAGGGCCAGCTGCGACAGAGGGCTCAGGCCGGCCAGCGTGGCGGCCTGCAGAAGTGAGCGGCGTTGCATGCGAATGTCTCCTCGGTGTTGGATGCGGTGATGCTAGCCCGGCTGCCCCAGCAGCGCGGCGCGCAGGTGGGCATCGCTGTTGCGATCGCCCAAAAACACTTTCAGGAAGGCGCTGTAGAAGTCCTGCCCCGGGATGGGGCTGCCCCAGGTCTTGCCGTTCACCGTCAGCACCGTGCCGCCCTGGGCCGGCAGGTAGTCGATGACCAGCAGGTCGCCCTTCTTCACGCGCCCCACCTCGGCGATGGCCGCATTGAACTGCGCCACGCGCTCGGCCACGGCAGCCTTCTCGGCCTCGGTGCTGTTGCGGTTCACGCCCTTGTTGATGGCCTTGACGAACTCCTGCGTGGAGACGTCCTTGACCAGCGGGATCACGATGCGCAGCTCCAGCCGCTTGGGGCCCACCTGGCCATAGATGGCCTGCGGCGTGCCGGCCTTGGCGGGCAGGTACAGCGCTGCCAAATACATCGGATAGATCGCCACCTGGCGCTTGCCCACGCCGTTGAGCACCAGCGTGCTGCCGCCAAGCGGCAGCGTGTCGGCGAAGTCCTGGCCTTCGTAGCGCACGGCCTGCGCGGGCAGCGCGGCAGCGGCGGCCAGCGCGACGGCGGCCGCGCGCAGGCGGACGGAAAAACTCATGCAGAAACTCCCTGGCAAACCATGGACGGTGACGATAACGCGGCGCCCGCCGCCATCGCCGACAAGGCCCAGCCGATGTGCTCCGCCACCAGCGCATCGGCGCCCTCCAGCGCCCGCTGCAGCGCGACGCGCAGTTCGGCGTCCTCCTGCTGGCGCAGCGCATTGCCGGCCGCCACAGCCAGATTGCGGCGCCAGCGCACAAAGCCGATGCGCCGGATGGCTGAGCCCTCGGTGCGGCACAGGAACTCGGCCTCGCTCCAGCCCAGCAACGCCGCGATGGACGTGCCCGCCATGCCCGGGCGCACATCGAAGTCCGCCAGCATCGCCGGCTTGGCAAATTTATTCCAGGGGCAGGCCAGCTGGCAGTCGTCACAGCCATACACCCGGTTGCCCAGCAGTGGCCGCAACTCCTCGGGAATCGGCCCGTCGTGCTCGATGGTGAGGTAGGAGATGCAGCGCCGCGCGTCCACGCGGTAGGGCGCGACGATGGCCGCCGTGGGGCACACATCCAGGCAAGCGCGGCACTCGCCGCAATGGGCGCTGGTGGCCTCGGTCACGGGCAGCGCGAGGTCGATGAAGATCTCGCCGAGGAAGAACATCGAGCCGGCCTCGCGGTGCAGCGTCAAGGTGTGCTTGCCGCGCCAGCCCAGGCCCGAGCGCGTGGCCAGCTCCACCTCCAGCACCGGCGCCGAATCGGTGAACACGCGAAAGCCCAGCGGGCCGACCTCGGCTGCCAGTTTCTCGGCCAGCTTTTGCAGCCGGTTGCGCAGCACCTTGTGATAGTCCCGCCCCCGTGCGTAGACCGAAATCTGCGCCTGCGTCGGCCGCGCCAGGCCAGCCCATTCGACGGCCTGCCAGCCGGGCTCGGTGGCCGGCGGCAGGTAGTCCATGCGGGCGGTGATGACGCGCAGCGTGCCCGGCACCAGCTCGGCCGGACGAGCCCGTTTCATGCCATGAGCGGCCATGTAGTGCATGCTGCCGTGGTGGCCCGCGTCCAGCCATGCCTGCAGGCCCGGTTCGGCATGCCGCAAGTCCACATCGGCCACGGCGATCTGTGAGAATCCCAGCTCACGCGCCCAGCCGCGCAAACGCTTGAACAGCGCGGCAGCATCGACAGTGGACGGGACCTCTTGCATTTGCCTGCGATTCTAGAAAGCGCCAGCCTCAGTGCGGTGGCCGGACGTGCCCGAGTGGGCCGTACCGGCGCGGTCCGGCAAGGCGCGACAACGCTGCGGGCTTGTGCCCGCAAGGCGGCGCAACGCCGCCGGGGCGTGGCGGGGCGGCGCAATCGGGTGCGTAGCGTTGAAGGAACGAGCGGCATGTTGGACGTGGGACGCATTGATTGATGAGTGAGCCTGTTGCAAGCGGTGGCGAGCAGACAGCCACCGAACTGAGGCTGTTGTGGCCCGACGAGGCCGCAGCCCAGGCCACCGCCGAGCAACTGGCGGCGGCACTGCTCCCAACCCCTGACGCCGTGATCGAGCTGCATGGCCCGCTGGGCGCCGGCAAGACGACTTTCACGCGCCTGCTGCTGCGGGCACTGGGCATCACGGGGCGCATCAAGAGCCCCAGCTACGCGGTCATGGAAAGCTACGAGCTGCCGGGCGGCGGCGTGGCCAGCCACTTCGACTTCTACCGCTTCGGCGACCCGCGCGAGTGGGAGGACGCCGGCTTTCGCGACGTCTTCGCCGCGCCCGGCCTGAAGGTGTGCGAATGGCCCGAGAAGGCCGCCGGGCAGCTGCCGCCGCCGGACCTGCAGCTGTTCATCGAGCTGCTGCCCGACGACAGCCGCCGCGTGCGCGCGGTGGGTGCACGCCGGCTGGTGGAGGCCTTGTCGTGAAGCGCCGCGAGTCGCTGGGCCTGCTGGCCCTGCTGCTGCAGGCGCCGCACACGCTGGCTGCCAGCAGCGAGGCCCGCATCCTGGCCGTGCGCGTGTGGCCAGCGGCGGACTACACCCGCGTCACGTTGGAGTCTGACCGGCCGCTCGCGGCCAAGCATTTCCTCGTCGACTCGCCGCACCGCCTCGTCATCGATGTCGACGGCCTGACGCTGAGCCCGGGGCTGCGCGAGCTCATCGGCAAGGTCAAGGCCGACGACCCCTACATCGCCGGCGTGCGCGTGGGCCAGAACACGCCCACCGTCGTGCGCATCGTGCTGGACCTCAAGCAGCCGGCGGCGCCCCAGGTCTTCACGCTGGCGCCGGTGGCGGCCTACAAGCACCGCCTCGTGCTGGATCTGCACCCCAGCACCGAGGTCGACCCGCTGGCCGCGCTCGCGCAAGCGCAGCCACCAGCCGCCACCGCGGCCCGCCGCGCCGAGGACGCGGCCAGCGCCGTCAACGACGCGCTGGGCGAGCTGATCCAGAAGATCGAGCGCCCTGCCCCGCCGGCGCTGCCACCGACGGCCGCCACGAAGCCGCCCACGCCCGCCAGCGCGCCTGCCGTCGCCACGGCGCCCCGGCACGCGCCGGAGGCCAAGCCCGGTGCGCCCGCGTCCATGGACAGCCTCATCGTCATCGCGCTGGACCCCGGCCACGGCGGCGAGGACCCCGGCGCCATCGGCCCGACCGGCCTGCGCGAGAAGGACGTGGTGCTGGCCGTGGGCCTGAAGCTGCGCGAACGCCTGCAGGCCAACCCCAACATCCGCGTGCTGATGACGCGCGACGCCGACTTCTTCGTGCCGCTGCAGGAACGCGTGCGCAAGGCGCGGCGCGTGCAGGCCGACCTGTTCGTGTCCATCCATGCGGACGCCTTCTTCACGCCGCAGGCGCGCGGCGCATCCGTGTTCGTGCTGTCGGACGGTGCCGCCACCAGCGCTGCCGCGCGCTGGATGGCCAACAAGGAGAACGCGGCGGATCTGGTGGGCGGCGTCAACGTCGGCGCCGCCACCAAGGACGCCCAGGTGCTGCGCGCCATGCTGGACATGAGCACCACGGCGCAGATCAAGGACAGCCTCAAGCTCGGCGGCGAGGTGCTGGGCCAGATCGGCAAGATCGGCCGCCTGCACAAGCCGCGCGTCGAGCAAGCGGGCTTCGCCGTGCTGAAGGCGCCAGACATCCCCAGCATCCTGGTCGAGACGGCCTTCATCTCCAACCCCGAGGAAGAGAAGAAGCTGCGCGATCCCGACTACCAGGATCAGTTGGTCGACGCGCTGGCGTCCGGCATCGCGAAGTACTTCGCGAAGAACCCGCCGATGGCGAGGAAGCGCAGCACGACGCTGTGACGCGTCAGACGGCCTGATGCCAGCGCAGCCCCAGTAGCAGCTCGCGCGGCCCGAACAGCACATGCAGCACGCGCCGCCGCCCGGACGGCGCGGTCGCCTTGGACGACGCATGCAGCGCCAGCGGCCGCATCAGCAGTGCGTCACCGGCCCGGGCATCGACGGCCACCTCGCCCCGCTGCCGGCGCCAGGTCGCCACGGCAGCGTCGTCGAGCACGCCCGCCCGGTGCGAACCCGGCACAAAGCGCAGGCCGCCATCGGCCTCGGTCGCGTCGTCCAGGTGCAACCGCAGTGCCACCATCTGCGCCAGCAGCGCGGCGGGCGCCAGCACGAAATGGCGTCCGCCCTTGACGGACCAGCCGCTCAGCGCGGCGTGGTCGACGCGCTCGGCGACCGGCACGGCCAGGTCCTGGTGCAGTGCCACCAGCCAGTTGCGGTCAGGTGACTTCTCGAACAGCGTGCACTGCACGGCCACGCCGTCGGTCGGCAGGAACGGCTGCAAATGCGGCAGCGCCTTCAGCCACCACGCCAGCGCCTGGCACCAGGGCTGATCCAGCAGTTCACGCTGCCCTGCCGCACCGGGCGGCAGCGCGGCCAGTTCGGCGACCAGCGCCTGGCGCCGCTTGGACGTCAGCAGGCCGGGGAGGAGGCGGAAGCCTTCGGGCAGGGCGTCGTCGCGCGGGACCAGCATGGCCCGCGCTTGTACCTCACCAGGCCGGCACCTCGTTGACAGCCAGCAGGTCGGTCGCCGACGTCAGCCCGCGGGTCGCGCGCGTCCACCACTGCGAGAAGGAGTCGCAGCGGTGCTCCACCGGCGGGAACAGCGCCGGTGCGGGCAGGCACTCCGCCCAGCGGGTAAGCCACGGCGCCAGGTGCGGCTCGGCCACGCTGCGCACGCTCGCCGCCCCTTGCAGCGCGGCGGCGATGGCCGCCGAGTCGCCGTGCCAGACCTCGTCCACCAGCCCGGCCAGCCGCGGGCCGACGAAGCGCCAGCGGCGCTCGCTCCACGGCCAGGCGCGGTGAAAGTCGGCCACGCAGAGGCCGATGACGCGCGTGCCAGCCGGCAGCGCGGCTGGCAACTCGCCCAGGTTCCAGGGGTGGACCAGCCAGACCTCGGCGCCGGCCACGCGGGCCGGGTTGGGCGCGATGGCACCCAAGTCGGCCGGCGGCTCGCAGCTCAAGCCCGGCTCGATGACGTCCGCCACACGGCGGCCCTGCGAAGCGTCCGGCCGCGGCTCGCGCGCCATGCGGTCCAGCGCCTCGTAGCTCGTGTCGATGACGCTGCCCGGGCTGTGCCAGGCCGCGGGCGCATAACGGGCCACGTTGTTGGCATTGAACAGGTAGGGCTTGTGGCTGCCGGTGCCGGCCACCCACTGCCAGCTGAGGTGGTTGCTGGCCAGGTCGCCGTCCAGCAGGTGGGCGTAGAGCCAGTCGGCGCCGGCCCGCCAGTGCACCTGGCGCACATGCACCACGTAGCTGGCCAGCCACATGCGCGCATGGTTGTGCAGCATGCCGGTGGCGTAGAGCGTGCGCACAGCCTCGTCCACCACGGGCACGCCGGTGCAGGCCTGGCGAATGTCGTCGGGCAGCGCGCGGGCGTAGGCCTGGTCGGGCAGCGGGCCGTCGTGCAGCGATTGCAGGATGCCCTCCCCCCGATGCGCCCACACATGGCGGAAGTAGGCCCGCCAGCCCAGTTCGTAGACGAACTTGTGCTGCACGTCCAGCGGGTGGCGCGCCACCACGCCGGCCAGCACCTCGGGCAGCGTCACCAGGCCGTGCGTGAGGTACGGCGACAGCCCGGTCACCGCGCCATCCAGCGCGTTGCGCGTGCGGGCATAGGCCGACGGCCGCACGGCGGCGATGCGCGCCCGGGCGGCGTCCAGCGTCGGGGCGAACGCGTCAGCCATGGCCCACCTCGCCGCGGCGGATGGCGCCGGCACGCGCCAGCACCGCCTGCCGGTCCGCATCGCTGAGCCGGGCCACGTTCTTCACCTGCAGCGCCATGCGCGGATTGCGCGCCAGTGCCTGCTCGTGGCGCATCAGGAAGTCCCAGTACAACGTCGTGAACGGGCAGGCGCGGTCGCCGGCCCGCTGCGCGGGGTCGTAGCGGCAGCTCTGGCAGTGCGGGCTCATGCGCTGGATGTACTTGCCGGTGGCGACATACGGCTTGCTGCCCATCAGCCCTCCATCCGCGTACTGGCTCATGCCCAGCGTGTTGGGCAGCTCCACCCACTCGACCGCGTCCACGTACACGGCCAGATACCAGGCATGCACCTGCTGCGGTTCGACACCGAGCATGAGCGCGAACAGGCCCGTCACCATCAGGCGCTGGATGTGGTTGGCGTAGCCGTGCGCCAGCGTCTGCGCCAGCGCATCGCGCAGGCAGGCCATGTCGGTGGCGCCGGTCCAGTACCAGGCGGGCAGGTCCTCGTGCGCGTCCAGCGCGTTGCCGTCGGCATAGGCCGGCATGCGTGTCCAGTAAATGCCGCGCACGTACTCGCGCCAGCCGAGGATCTGGCGGATGAAGCCTTCCACGCTGGCCAGCGGCGCGTGGCCGGCGCGCCAGGCGGCCTCGGCGGCGGCCACCACCTCGCGCGGGTTCAACAGTTTGAGGTTGAGCGCGGCGGACAGGTGCGAGTGGTACAGCCAGGGGTCGCCCGGCCACATCGCGTCCTGGTAGCGACCGAACAGCGGCAGGCGGTGAGTGATGAAGTCCTGCAGCGACTGCAGCGCCTGTTCGCGCGTGACCGGCCAGGCAAAGCTGTCCAGGCGGCCGGGGTGGCTGGCGAAGCGGCGCTGCACCAACTCGATGACGTCGCGCGTGACCGCATCGGGCTCGAAGCCCGCGCGCGGCGGCAGCAGGCCCGGGCCTGCCGAGCCAAAGGCCTCGCGGTTGTCGGCGTCGAAGTTCCACTGGCCGCCCTCGGGCTGGCCGTTCTGCATCAGCACGCCGTGCCGCTGGCGCTGCTCGCGGTAGAAGTACTCCATGCGCAGCGACTTGCGGCCCTTCGCATGGGCCGCGAACTCGCGCACGGTGACGAAGAAGTGGCGGTCCTCGCGGATGTCCAGCGGCAGGCCCGCTGACGCGGCCACCGCCTTGATGGACTGCAGCACGCGCCAATCGCCCGGCGCGCTCATCACGAGGCCGGCGGGCCGCAGCCGCGCGATGTCGGCCGCCAGCTGCGCGGCCAGCGAGCCGGCATTGCCCGCATCCTCCAGCCGCGTGTAGTGCAGCGGCCGGCCGGCCGCCTGCAGCGCCAGTGCGAAATGGCGCATCGCGGCGAGGAACACCGCTGTGCGCGGCTGGCTGCTCCAGACGTGGGTGGACTCCTCCGCCACCTCGGCCATCCAGACGGCGTCGGTCGCGGCGTCGAAGCCGTCGAAGCCCGACGCGTCCAGGTCCAGCTGGTCGCCCAGCACGATGACGAGGTGGCGCAACTCAGCCACGCGCGTCTCCACGGCGGCGGCAGGCGTCGGAGCAGTACTTCACCTCGGCCCAGGTCTTGGCCCAGCGGCGGCGCCAGCTCATGGGCAGGCCGCAGGCCACACAGGGCTTGCTGGGCAGCGCGGCCTTGTTGCCGCGAAAGCCCTGGCGTTCGCGCGCGCTCACGCGGCCTCCGCCGTGCCGCGCGCCCAGCGTTGCACCGCCTCTGCCAGCGACTGCGCCGACAACCAGGCGCCCTCCGCGCCCGCCCCACCCAGAAAGTCGCCGCACACGCCCAGGCCTTGCGCGCCATCCCACCAGAAGGACGCGCCCGGCGCGCTGAGGCGCTGTGGCGTGGCGTAGCGCCAGCGGTGCACGGTGGCGTGCTGCCAGGCCACCGCATGGCCGAACAACTCGGCGATGGCGGCTTGCAGTTGCTGCTGCACCCACTCGGGCGACTGCTCCAGATGCTGACGGCTCCAGCCCGCACGGGCATGGGCCACCCAATGCGCCTGCCCTGGCACCCGCTGCCGGCCGGGCCGCGCGTCGTTGCGCATCAGCCAGGCCAGCGGGCCGGCGGCGGGCCGAGCCAGCGTCCAGTCGGGCGCGCCCTGCTCGGCGGCCACGCCCATCAGCGTCCAGCAGGGCTGCATGGGGGCCAGCGCCGCATGGCGCGACCAATCGTTGCGGTGCGGGCCCAGCAGCGGCGCCGCCTGGGCCGGCGGCAGCGCCAGCAACACGGCATCAACCGGCGCGCCCTGCGCCTCGCCAGCCGCCTCCAGCTGCCAGCCAGCGGGCGTCCAGCGCAGCTGATCAATCGCGCACGACCACGTGGTGCTGACCCCGCTCAGCAGTTGGCGACACACCTCGGGGTTGTCGGGCACGGGCACGTGGAGCACCGCGTCCTGCAGCGCCGGCTCGCTACCCTCGGCCAGCACCGGGTGCCACTGCGCAAGCCAGCCGAACCGTTGCCCCTGGCGGATGAACGCATCAAACGCGCCGCCCTGGACGCTGAGACCGGGCGTGCCGTGATCCAGCCGCGTCTCGATGGGCTGGCCGGCGCCGTCCACCCAGGCCATGCGTCGTGTGGCCAGGCGCCCGCCGGGCCCACGGGCCTTGTCGAACACCTGCACCGCCAACCCGGCCTGTGCGAGCGCCTGCGCGCAGCTCGCCCCGGCCATGCCGGCACCAATGATGGCCATGCGCCTGATTTGACTCGTCAACATCGCGCCATCGTAAGCATTACGAACTCATTTCGGATTCACATCACCGAAATCGCCGCCACAAATCACATAATGCGATTCAAACCCGATTCATTCAGGAGAGCCATGACCCGATCCTCACGCACCACCAGCCATCACCGCAGCGGTGCCGTCGCCCGCATGCTGGGCGTGCCGGTGGCCACGCTGCGCAACTGGGAGCGCCGCTACGCGCTGACGCAGCCGGCCACCTCGCCGAGCGGCCAGCGCCTGTACTCGGCGGACGATGTGCGGCGGCTCACCCTCATCAAGCAGCTCAATGACCTGGGGCATGCCATCGGCCAGCTCGCGGCGCTGGACATGGCGCAACTGCAGCAGGTGGCAGCCACGCATGCGAACACGCTGGCCGCCACGCAGTCGGCCGGCGGCCGCGCGGCCGCTTTGGCGCCCCGGCCGCCGCTGCGCCTGGCCGTCATCGGCGCCGCGTTGGGCGAACGGCTGCGTCGCCCGACGCTGCTGCAGCGGCTGGGCGCGGCGCTGGTGCTGCTGGGACCGTTTGAGGACGCAGCCCAGGCCGCGGCGGCGCTGGCCGACACGCCGGTGGATGCCGTGCTCGTGCAAAAGCCGCAGCTGCACCCGGACTGGCTGGCCGCCTTTGACACCGCCGCGCCGGCGCTCGCCGCCACGCCCAAGGCGGTGCTGTACCGCTTCGCCGCCGATGCGGTCAGCGACGCGCTGGCGGACGCCGGCCTGCGGCTGCTGCGCGAACCGCAGCCCGACAGCGTGCTGGCGCAATGGCTGCAAGACCTGAGCGCGCCTCACGCGGGCACCGCGCCCACGCTGCCACTGCTGCCCACGCCGGCCCCGCGCCGCTGGAGCGACGCCGCGCTGGCCGACTTCGCCAGCCTGTCGTCCACCATCGCCTGCGAATGCCCTCGCCACCTGGCTGAGCTGCTGGTGCAGCTGTCGCACTTTGAGGCCTACAGCGCCGACTGCGAACACCGCAACGCGGCCGATGCGGCCCTGCACGGCCACCTCGTCCGCGTCACGGCGGCCTGCCGCAACAGCCTGGAAGCGGCGCTGGAACACGTGGCCCGGCACGAAGGCCTGCTGCTGCCGCGCTGAGCGAGCACCGTCAACCACGCATGCGCTCACCCCGCCGCGCTGCACCGCTGCTGACGGAGAGACACTGCCGCACGCCATGACTCGAACACTGGACCACCCGATGCGCGCACTTCGAGGGCTGCTGGGTCTCATGACCGCCGCCACGTTGACTGCCTGTTCACCGAGCCCGCAGGTATCCGCGCGCATCGGCGCCGAAGCGGCCAAGGCCGAGACGATTGACCTTGCAGCACTCACACCGTTTGCGTGGGATCGCGCGTTGGTGTTCAGCCCCTACACCTCGACGGACGACATCTGCAGCGCCCTGCCAGCGTCGTTCACGTCCTGCGCGAACGCCTACCCGCAGGGCGTCGATGAGGGCAGCTTCCTGCTGGTCTTCGTCCGCGCCGGCAACGTGGTTCACCATGAACTGCACGGCCGCCACAACGGCGAGTTCTGTTCACAGAGCTGCAGGCTTGAACTCAGGCCGGAGACGGCACGCTTCACGGTCTCGTCTTCAGCGTCCGACCAGGACAGAAAGCATTTCTCGCCAGCGGCTCGCTGAAACCGCACTGCAGGCAGCGCCTGCGGGTGGTCTTCAGGAAGAGGCGTGGGGTTCGCGCTGCGGGGTCAGCAGCACTTCCCGACACGCGCGCTGTAGCGCGCGGCCTGCCTCTCCCTGAAGAACTCCTCGTAGCTCATCGGCGCCCGGTCCGGGTGCGTGGCCTGGTGGTGGGCCAGGTAGCTGCCGTAGTCCGGCACGCCCACCATCAAGCGCAGGCTCTGCGTGAGGTAGCGGCCGGCCTGGGCCAGCTCGCGGCCCAGTTCACGCACCTTGGCCCGCCGGCAGCGCCACGAAAGGCGTTTCCTGCGCCGTGACCTTGCCGGTGCGGCGCGCAGCCAGGATGGACTTGACGCTGTAGATCAGCACGCTGATCACCACGCCCATGAACAGCGCGCACAGCGCCGCGTCCAGCCGGTCGTTGAACACCACGCGCGACATCGCGTCCAGGCTCTTGGCCGGTGCCAGCACCTTGCCCTCGGCAATCGCGGCAGCGTACTTGTCGGCATGGGCCAGGAAGCCCAGCCTCGGGTCGGCAGAGAAGATCTTCAGCCAGCCGGCCGTCATCGTGCAGACCAGCAGCCAGGCGGCCGGCACCGCCGTCACCCAGGCGTAGCGGTCCTTCTTCATCTTGAACAGCACGACCGTGCCCAGCAGCAGCGCCACGGCGGCCAGCATCTGGTTGGCGATGCCGAACAGCGGCCACAGCGTGTTGATGCCGCCCAGCGGGTCGACCACGCCCTGGTACAGGAAGTAGCCCCAGGCCGCCACGCACAGGCCGGTGGCCAGCAGGTTGGCCACCCAGCTCTCGGTGCGCTTGAGCGAGGGCACGAAGCTGCCCAGCAGGTCCTGCAGCATGAAGCGGCCGGCGCGCGTGCCGGCGTCCACGGCGGTCAGGATGAACAGGGCCTCGAACAGGATGGCGAAGTGGTACCAGAAGGCCATCATGGCCTTGCCGCCCACCACCTGGTGCAGGATTTCGGCCATGCCCACGGCCAGCGTCGGCGCACCGCCGGCACGGGCCAGGATGGTCTTCTCGCCGACGTCGGCTGCGGCCTGCGTCAGCATCTCGGGCGTCACGACAAAGCCCCAGGTGGACAGCGTCTGGGCCACCGTGGCGGCGTCCTTGCCGACGACGGCCGCGGGGCTGTTCATCGCGAAGTACACGCCCGGCTCGATGCACGAGGCGGCCACCAGCGCCATCACGGCGACGAAGCTCTCGGCCAGCATGCCGCCGTAGCCGATGTAGCGGGCGTGGGTCTCGTTCTCCAGCAGCTTCGGGGACGTGCCCGAGGAGATCAGCGAGTGGAAGCCCGACACCGCGCCACAGGCGATGGTGATGAACAGGAAGGGGAACAGGTTGCCGGCCCACACCGGGCCGTTGCCGGCGGCGAACTGCGTCAGCGCCGGCATCTTCAGCGGCGGCGCCACGATGATGATGCCGATGGCCAGCGCGACGATGGTGCCGATCTTCAGGAAGGTCGACAGGTAGTCGCGCGGCGCCAGCAGCAGCCACACGGGAATGCAAGCGGCCACGAAGCCGTAGCCGATCAGCGCCCACACCAGCTGAACCGGCGTGAAGGTAAACAGGTGCGACAGCGTCGGATGCTCGCTGACCCACTGGCCGCCGAAGATGGCGGCCATCAGCAGCGCGAAGCCGATGACGGACACCTCGCCGATGCGGCCCGGGCGGATGAAGCGCAGGTACACGCCCATGAACAGCGCCACGGGGATCGTGGCCGCCACAGTGAACGCGCCCCACGGCGACTCCGCCAGCGCCTTCACGACGATGAGCGCCAGCACCGCGAGGATGATGATCATGATCATGAACGCGCCGAACAGCGCGATCAGGCCGGGCACGGTGCCCATCTCCTGCTTGACGAGGTCGCCCAGCGACCGGCCATCACGGCGCGTGGAGATGAACAGCACGATGAAGTCCTGCACCGCGCCGGCAAACACCACGCCGGCCAGGATCCACAGCAGCCCGGGCAGATAGCCCATCTGCGCCGCGAGCACCGGGCCCACCAGCGGGCCGGCACCGGCGATGGCCGCGAAGTGGTGGCCATACAGCACGTGCTTGTTGGTGGGCACGTAGTCCAGGCCGTCGTTGTACTTCCAGGCCGGGGTCTGGCGCTTGGCGTCCAGCTCCAGCACCTTGTCGGCGATGAACAGGCTGTAGTAGCGGTAGGCGATGAGGTAGACGCACAGGGCGGCGGACACGACCCACAGCGCGCTGATCGTCTCGCCACGGCTCAAGGCCACGGTGGCAAGCGACGCAGCGCCCAGGATCGCGACGCCCGCCCACGCGAGGTGGCGGCGCAGGTTCATGAGGCTTGTCTCCAAAGCGGCGCGCACGTCGGGATGGGCGGCGCTGCCGGGCCGGTCAGTGTCGAAAAACCGCCCCGGCCGGGCATCGGTCAAGCCACGCGGGCCAGACGCGCGGGACTACCTAAGGGTCAACCCCAGCGTCCCGCGCATGCTCCACCGCATACCGGATCAGCTCGGCCTGGCCCTCCAGGTCCAGCTTGCGCTTGATGCTCTGGCGGTGGGCTTCCACCGTGCGCACGGACAGATCCAGATCACGCGCGATCTGCTTGCTGGACGCGCCCTGCCCCAGCTTGGCGAGGATCTCGCTCTCGCGCGGCGTCAGCACCGGCTTCGGCGCCTGGCTGCGGAACAGCCGGCCCGACACGGCCGCGCTCAGGAAGGTGCCGCCGGCCGCCACCGCGTCGATGGCTGACACGATCTCGGTGGCCGGCGCGTCCTTCAGCACGTAGCCGCGCGCGCCCGCCTGCAGGGCGCGCTGCACGTACTCGGGGTTGTCGTACATGCTGAACATCAGCAGCTTGATGGCCGGCCGCGCGGCCAGCATCTCGGCGCCCAGCGTGATGCCGTTGACATCCTTCAGCCCGACATCCATCAGCACGACGTCGGGCGCCACCTGCGCCAGCAGCGCCAGCGCCTCGTCGCGGTGGCCGGCCTCGCCCACCACCGCGAAGCGCGGCACGCCGGCCAGGCGCGCCACCAGGCCCTCGCGCACCATGGGGTGGTCGTCGACGAGCAGGATGCGGATGGGGGCGGCAGTCATGGGGCGATGCGGGCGAGGTCGGCAGCCGAGAGTGTGACGCGCAGCCGGCAGCCCACGCCCGGTGAGGTCACGAGGCTCAGCACGGCGCCCAGCGCGTCGGCCCGCTCGCGCATGCTGCGCAGGCCCAGGCCGCGGTCGGCCACCGCCTGGGCGGCATCGGCGTCGAAGCCGCGGCCGTCGTCCGCCACCTCCAGCGCCACGCCGTCGCGCGGATCGAAACTCAGGCTCACTGTCACGGCCGTGGCCTGCGCGTGGCGGGCCGCGTTGCTGAGCGCCTCCTGCGTGATGCGGAACAGCGCGGTCTTCACCGCCTCGGGCAGCGCCACCTCGTCACCGCGCACCCGCGCGGTGAAGCGCGTGCCGCCGGCCGCGTCGAACTCGCCAGCCAGATGCTGCAGCGCGGCGGGCAGGCCCAGCGTGTCCAGCAGCGCCGGGCGCAGCGCATGCGACAGGTGGCGCACCTCGGCCAGCGTGCTGTTGAGCCGCTTCAGCGCCAGCGCCTGCAGCCGCTCGGCCTCGGCCGGCGCCTGCTGGGCCGACTCGATGAGCAGCTTGGTCGCGACAAGCGCCTGGCTGACGCCGTCGTGCAGCTCGCGGGCAAGCCGGGCGCGCTCGTCCTCCTGGCTCTGCACCACCTCGCGGGCCAGCGCGCGCAGCTTGGCCTCGGCGCTGCGGTGCTCGCTGAGGTTGAGCGCCAGCGCGCCGGCACTGATCAGCGCCACGCCGATGACGGCCACCGCGCCCACCCACAGCAGCGTGACGGTGATGTTGTGGCGGGCGCCGCGCGCCAGCTCGGCCATCGTGGCCTCGATGCCATCCAGGTACAGCCCCGTGCCCAGCATCCAGCCCCACTCGGGCACGGCCACCACATAGCCCAGCTTGGGCGCCAGCAGGCTGCTGGACGGCTTGCGCCACTGGTACTCCACATAGCCGCCACCGGCCTTGGCCTGCGCAATCAGCTGCTGGATGGTGAGCCGGCCCTGCGGGTCGCGCAGCGCCCAGAGGTTCTGACCGGTCAGCTCGGGCTGGCGCGAATGCATCAGCACCCGGCCCTGCAGGTCGTAGACGAAGAAGTAGCCGTCACGGCCGTAGTCCAGCGACTGCAGGATGTCCAGCGCGCGGCGCTGGCCATCGGGCTGGCCCAGCAGCGGCCGCACCGTGCTGACGGCCAGGTCCACGTAGTGCTTGAGCTCGGTGCGGCGCGCGTCCAGGTAGCTGGCCCGCACCAGCGCCTGCTCGCGCTCGGCGAGCGACTGCTCCTGGTGGCGCACGGCGAACGCGATCAGCGCCAGCGACGCCAGCAAGGGCAGCAGGGCCAGCAGGAACAGCCGGCCGCGCAGGGACAAGCCCGCCCCGCCCCTCATCGGCCGAGGGTGGCCGGCGCGGGCGCCGTCTTGCGCTGCACGGGCTGCCACGTGGCCAGCCGCTTCATGACGTCGGCGATGGCCGCGTCCAGCTGCGTGTCCTCGCCGCGGTTGACGGCGGCGGGGTCCAGCTCCACGTCCATGTCCGGCGCCACGCCCTCGTTCTCGATGCGCCACTCGCCCTCGGGCGTGTAGAAGCGGAAGTACGGCACCGTCAGGAAGCCGCCGTCGATCAGCGGCGGGTTGGCCGAGATGCCGATCAGCCCGCCCCAGGTGCGCTTGCCGATCAGCGGCCCCAGGCCCACGCGCTTGAAGGCGTAGGGCATGAAGTCGCCGCCGGAGCCGGCGTCCTGGTCGATGAGCATGGCCTTGGGGCCGTAGATGGCGCCGCCGGGTGTCTCGAACACCAGGCCGTCGCGGTCCTTCCAGCCACCCAGGTAGGGGCGGGACAGCAGCTCGATCACGTAGTTCGCGGCCTGGCCGCCGCCGTTGCGGCGGTCGTCCACGATGAGGGCGGGCTTGTCGATCTGCGCGAAGAACATGCGGTTGAAGTGCTCGAAGCCCTGCCCCGCGGTGTCCGGCATGTAGACGTAGGCGATCTTGCCGCCGCTCTTGGCCTGCACCTTCTCGCGGTTGCCCTCGATCCACGCCCAGCGGCGCAGCAGCGCGTCGCTGGCGACGGGCTCCACGGTCACGTCGCGCCTGCCCGTGCCGGCGGCGTCCTGTGCGACGGTCAGCACGACCTGCTTGCGCAGCGTGTTCTCCATCAGCGCATGCACGTTGGTCGCGGCATCGAGCTCGCGGCCGTTGATGGCGAGCAGGAAGTCGCCCGCCTTCACGCCCAGGCCGGGAGCGGCCAGCGGCGCGCGCAGGTGCGGGTTGAGGCGGTCACCGGCGTAGATGCGCGTGATGCGGTGGCGCCCGCCCTCCAGCGCGAAGTCCGCACCCAGCAAGCCCACGGGCACCGTGGGCTCCTGCAGCACATCTCCGCCGCCCACGCGGTTGTGGCCCACCTGCAGCTCGGCGATCAGCTGCACCAGCAGGTCGTTGAGGTCCTCGCGGCGCTGCACGAAGGCCAGCTGCGGCAGGTAGCGGTCGTAGACGGCCTGCCAATCCAGGCCGTGCAGGGCGGCGTCGTAGAAGAACTCCTTCTGCATCCACCAGGTCTCGTCGAAGATCTGCCGCCATTCGGCGCGCAGGTCCACGCGCATGCGCAACGACTGCTCCACCGGCTTGCCGTCGAGCTTGTCGTTGGCGTCGCCCACTTCCAGCGCGTTGCCGGCCAGCGTCAGCAGCAGCTTCTTGGCGTCGCCGCTCAGCGAGAACTCGGCCACGCCCTCCTTCAGCCGCTTGGCCTTGCGCTCCTGCGGGTCGTAGCGCCACAGCTCGGCGGTGGCGCGGCGCTCGGCCTGCGGCGCCTCGTTGCTGGCGCCGGGCTGCGGGCGCTGCAGATAGAACAGTGCGCCGTCCGCGCCCACGGCCAGGTTGTCGTAGTTGCGCTCGGCCAGCGGCAGCGCCACCAGCCGCTGCGGCAGGCCGTCCAGGTCGATGCGGATCGGCTTGGGCGCGGCCGGCTTCTTCGCCTCCGGCTTGGCGTCGTCAGGCTTCTTGGCGGCGGGCTTGGCGGCCTCGTCGTCGTCCTTGCGGCCCTCCTCGTCACCCGGGCGCGGCGCCAGCGGTGACTTGCCATCGGCCGCCAGCACCAGCGCGTACAGCCCGGCGCGGCGCGGCCGCTCCTGCGTGGACAGGTCCAGCCCCACCTGGCCGGGGCCGGAGTTGATGGACGCGCTGAAGTACAGCACGTCGCCCTTGGGCGAGAACACCGGGTTGCCCGCGTGCGACAGGCCGTCGGTCACGGCGTGATGGTGCCCGCTGCCCAGCTCGTGCAGCCAGATGCGGCCAAAGTAGTTCTCGCCCGAGGTCGTGTAGGCCAGCCAGCGGCTGTCCGGCGAGAACGACACCGAGAAGCCGTCAGAACCGAAGCGCCGCGCGTCCGACGCCAGCTTCACCAGCTGGCCGCGCTGCGCGCCCGCCGCGAGGCCGAGCGTGTAGAGGTTCAGGTGGTTGTCGTGCAGCACCAGCGTCTGGCCGTCGGGCGACCAGTCCAGCAGCGTGAAGTAGCTGCCCTTGCCCAGCGCAAAGCGCTCGCGCGGGCCCAGGCCGTTCTGCGCCTGCAGCACCAGCTCGTGCCGCATGCCCGGCGCGTCCGACACATAGGCCACGCGCTGCCCGTCGGGGCTCCACAGCGCGTCCTTCTCGCGCACACCGGCGCTCTCGGTCAGGTTGCGCACGCTGCCGTCTTTCACGGGCAGCGAAAACACCTCGCCGCGCGCACTGACCAGCACGCGCTTGCCCGTGCTGGACAGGCGCGCCGAGCTCAGCGCCTTGGCCGCATCGCGCCACTGCGGACGGGCCAGCGCGCCGCTGTCGGCCACGCGAATGTCCAGCGTCACCGGGCTGCCGCCGGCCAGCTCGATCTGCTTGATGCGGCCACCGCTCTCGTACACCAGCGTGCTGCCCACGGCGTCCACGCTGCGCACGTCCCAGCGGGTCTCGCGGGTCAGCTGGCGCAGCGCGCGCGTGGACGGGTTGAACACAAACAGGTTGGCCACGCCGGTTGCATCGCCGTCGCGGTCGGAGATGAACACCACCTCACCGCCCGCCCACACGGGCGCCGAGTCCGTCGCATTGACATGCGGGATCTGCTGCCAGCGCTGTCCGGCCTGCGGGCCCTGCATGTCCATGATCCACACCGGCGGCGTCGAGCCGCCGCGGCTCTGGCGCCAGCCGCTGGGGCCGCTGTAGGCCGCGTTGTAGGGCCGGTAGGCCAGCTGGCGGCCGTCGGGCGACCAGGCGCCCTCGAAAGCCACGGCCGCCATCAGCCGCTGCTCAAAGCCACCCTTCACGCTGACCTCGAACAGCTGATTGCTGCGGTTGTTCAGCACCTCGCGCGGCGACGCAAACAGCACGCGCTGGCCGTCGGCGCTCCAGCCGTTGACGGTGTCGGGCGCCGGGTGCCAGGTCAGCCGCTTCGCATCGCCGCCGTCCACGCTGATGACGTAGACGTCGGTGTTGCCGTCGTAGCTGGCCGAGAACGCGATCTGCCGCCCGTCCGGCGAGAAGCGCGGCGCGAACTCTGCTGCAGCGTGGCTGGTGAGCCGGCGCGGCTGAGCGCCGTTGCGGTCGGCAATCCACAGGTCGCCACCGTAAACGAAGGCCAGGTGCGTCTTGGACACGGCCGGCTGACGCAGCATCAGCGTCGGCTCGGCCACGGTGGCGGCCTGCGCCAGGCCGGAGGTCGTCCAGGCCAGGGCCAGCGCCGCCCGCATGAGGGGGGACAGGGTCATCGGGATCTCCGACTAGAGTCGCAAAGCCCGCGACTCTAGTCCCGCGGCACCGTCCGTTCGAAAAGTCAGCCCGGCTGACCCTTGAATCGCGCCCGCAGGCCGCCGGCGATGACGATCAAGCCCGGGATGACGATCATGGCCCAGATGATCTTGCTCAGGTGCGTCTGCACCCACGGCAGGTTGCCGAACAGGTAGCCGGCCACGCACAGACCCACCACCCAGATGACGGCGCCCACGACGTTGAACAGCGTGAACTTGCCGCGGCTCATCTCGGCCACGCCGGCCACGAAGGGCACGAACGTGCGCACGAAGGGCATGAAGCGGGCAATGATGATGGTGATGCCGCCGTGCTTCTCGTAGAAAGCATGGGCCGCGTCGAACGCCTTCTTGTTGAAGAAGCGCGACTGCTCCCACTGGAAGACCTTGGGGCCGATGTAGCGGCCGATCATGTAGTTGCACTGATCGCCCAGGATGGCGGCGGCCAGCAGCACGGCGATGGCCACCGGCAGGCTCATCAGGCCCGCGCCGCACAGCGCACCGACGACAAACAGCAGTGAATCACCCGGCAGGAAGGGCATCACCACGACGCCGGTCTCGGTAAACACGATGAGGAACAGCAGCGCATACACCCAGACGCCATAGGTGGCCACGAAGGTGGCCAGGTGCTTGTCCACATGCAGGATGAAGTCGATCAGGAAGGTCAGCAGGTCCATGGCGCGGCATTATCCGGACGCCACCATGACACCCCGTCGATAATCCCGCAGATGGATGTGCCCCTGCCAGAACTTGCCCCGCCGCGCGTGATCCGCGAGCTGCCCGATGAGCTGATCAGCCAGATTGCCGCCGGTGAGGTGGTGGAGCGGCCGGCCTCGGTGGTGCGTGAGCTGGTGGACAACGCGCTGGACGCCGGGGCGAAGAACGTGCTGGTCAAGCTGATGGCCGGCGGCGTGCGCGCCATCGTCGTCGAGGACGACGGCTGCGGCATCCCCGTGGCCCAGCTGCCGCTGGCGCTGAAGCGCCATGCCACCAGCAAGATCGCGTCGCTGCACGAGCTGGAGTCCGTGGCCACCATGGGCTTTCGAGGCGAGGCGCTGGCGGCCATCGCGTCGGTGTCCGAGATGTCGGTGGCCAGCCGCACGGCCGACGCGCCCCACGCCCACCGGCTGGACGCCCGCAGCGGCGAACTGGCCGCAGCCGCCCGCTCGCGCGGCACCAGCGTGGAGGTGCGCGAGCTGTTCTTCGCCACGCCTGCGCGCCGCAAGTTCCTGAAGACCGACGCCACCGAGCTGGCCCACTGCGTGGAGGCCGTGCGCCGCCATGCGCTGGCGCGGCCGGACGTGGGCTTCGCGATCTGGCACGAGGGCAAGCTCGTCGACCAGTGGCGGGCCGCGTCCGTCGAGCAGCGCATCAGCGACGTGCTGGGCGAAGACTTCGTGCACGACAGCCGCGCCTTCGAGCACAGCGCCGGCCCGCTGGCGCTGACCGGCCGCGCCGGCCTGCCCGAGGCCTCACGCTCGCGCGCCGACCAGCAGTACGTCTGGGTCAACGGCCGCTATGTGCGCGACAAGCTCATCAGCCACGCCATCCGCTCCGCCTACGAGGACGTGCTGCACGGCCAGCGCCAGCCCAGCTACGTGCTGTTCATCGAGATCGCGCCCGAGCTGGTGGACGTGAACGTGCACCCGACCAAGATCGAGGTGCGCTTCCGCGACGGCCGCGCCATCCACCAGGCCGTGCGCCGCGCCTTCATCGACGCGCTGGCGCAATCGCGCAGCGCCGAGGTGGCCGGCGCCGAGGCCATCGAGTCCGCGATGGCGCCGCTGGCCTTCGAGCCGACGGCCGCCGCCACGCTCTACGTGGCCGAGCCGCGCCCGGCCTACGCGGCGCCGGCCGCCTTCACGCCGCCCGTGCCGCCCACGGCCGAGCAGGTGCGGCTGTCGCTGGTGCAGACCGAGGCGCTGTGGCAACCCACCCGGCCGGTCGTGCCCACCGCGCTGCCCGACAGCCGGCCCGCGCCGCTGGTCGACCTGCCCGCGCTGCCCAAGAACCAGGACTGGCCGCTGGGCCGCGCGATCGCGCAGATCCAGGGCGTCTACATCCTGGCCGAGAACAAGCAGGGCCTGGTCATCGTGGACATGCACGCGGCGCACGAGCGCGTTGTCTACGAGCGGCTGAAGGCCAAGCTGGGCTCCACGACCATCGAAAGCCAGCCGCTGCTGATCCCGGTCAGCTTCGCGGCCACGGCCGAAGAGGTCGCCGCCGCCGAGCAGCATGCCGACACGCTGAGCCAGCTCGGGCTGGACGTGTCGCCGCTGTCCACGCGCACACTCGCCGTGCGCTCGCGGCCGGCGCTGCTGGCGGCCAGCGACCTCGTTGCGCTGACCCGCGAGCTGCTGGCCGAGATGGCGCAGTTCGACGCCAGCTCGGTGCTGGAACGCGCCCAGCACGAGATCCTGGCCACCATGGCCTGCCACGGCGCCGTGCGCGCCAACCGGCAGCTGACGCTGGACGAGATGAACGCGCTGCTGCGCGACATGGAAACCACCGAACGCGCCGACCAGTGCAACCACGGCCGCCCCACCTGGCGCCAGCTCGACATGAAAGAGCTGGACGCCCTTTTCCTCCGCGGACGCTGAACCATGGCCACGCTCACCCTCAAGAACAAGAAACCCGCCGCCAAGACCGCCCGCACCGCCGACGGCGAGAAACGCGGGCCGCTGCGCGGCAAGGGCGTCTCCAAGCCTCGCCCCACGCTGGCCCGGGCCCAGGCCGACCGCGCCGAGCGCGAAGCCCGCTACCAGCAGGCCCAACAGGCCAAGCAGGAGCGCGAACGCGGCGCGGCACAGCGCCAAGATCGCCAGGAGCGCCCGGCCCGGCCCAAGCCCACCGGCTTCCGGCCCGAGCAGCCGCCCCAGCGTGGCGAGCCCTTGCGCCGCGATGACCGCGATGACCGTGACCACCGCGGCGGCCGCCCTGCCCCGCGCAGTGGCGGCTTCAACCCGGACGCGCCGCAGCGCGCGCCACGCGGCGAGCCGGTGCGCCGCAGCGAACACCGCGACGAACGCCCCGGCGACCGCCCGCGGGATGACCGCCCGCCGCGCGTGGACCAGCGCCGCGTGGCCCACCGCGGCCCGGACTTTGTGCCGCCGACGGCGCGCCGCAACCCGGCCCGCGAGGTGGACGCCGAGGACGGCGACCGCCTGTCCAAGCGCATGAGCGAGCTCAAGCTCGCGTCGCGCCGCGAGGCCGACGAGTGGATCGCCGCCGGCTGGGTGCGCGTCGACGGCAAGGTCGCCGTGCTGGGCCAGCGCGTCGTCGGCGATGTACAGATCGACATCGACCCTGCCGCCCGCCAGGCGCAGGCGCAACTCGTCACCGTGCTGCTGCACAAGCCCATTGGCTATGTGTCGGGCCAGGCCGAGGATGGCTACGAGCCCGCCGTCGTGCTGTTCCAGCAGGAGAACCGCTGGAAGGACGACCCGTCCGGCATCAAGCCCCACCCCAACCACCACCGCCACCTGGCGCCCGCCGGCCGGCTGGACATCGACTCCACCGGCCTGCTGGTGCTGACGCAGGACGGCCGCATCGCCAAGGCGCTGATCGGCGACGACTCCGACATCGAGAAGGAGTACCTCGTGCGCGTGGAGTACGTCGGCCTGCCCGGCGATGAACCCGTGCCCGAGGGCACGCTGCCCAATTCGGCGCTGTCCAACAACAAGCTCGCGCTGCTGAACCACGGCCTGGCGCTGGACGGCGAGACGCTCAAGCCCGCCAAGGTCAGCTGGCAGAACGAGCAGCAGCTGCGCTTCGTGCTGCGCGAGGGCAAGAAGCGCCAGATCCGCCGCATGTGCGAGCTGGTCGGGCTCAAGGTCGTGGGCCTGAAGCGTGTGCGCATCGGCCGCATCCCGCTGGGCCACCTGCCCGTCGGGCAATGGCGTTACCTGGCACCGTGGGAGCGCTTCTGACCCCGATCTGTTTGGCCGGCCCCACCGGCTGCGGCAAGACGGCGGCGGCCTTGGCCATCGCCGAGGTGCTGCCGGTCGAGATCATCAGCGTCGACTCGGCGCTGGTGTACCGCGGCATGGACATCGGCACCGCCAAGCCCACGGCCGCCGAGCAGGCCGCGGTGCCGCATCACCTGATCGACATCCTCGACCCGCTGGAGAGCTACTCCGCCGCCGACTTCGTTCGCGACGCCAAGCGGCTCGCGGGCGAGATCGCCGCGCGCGGCAAGCTGCCGCTGCTAGTGGGCGGCACCATGCTGTATTTCAAGGCGCTGTTCGACGGCCTGTCGACGCTGCCGCAGGCCGATGCCGACCTGCGCGCGGCCATTGACGCCGAGGCTGCCGAGCGCGGCTGGCCCGCCATGCATGCGGAGCTGGCCACGCTGGACCCCGAGACCGGCGCGCGCCTGGCCCCCAACGACAGCCAGCGCATCCAGCGCGCGCTGGAGGTCATCCGCCTGACCGGCCAACCCTTGAGCGCGCTGCACGCCGCGTCGCGCGACGACGGCGTGGACTGGCCGCTGTTTTCGCTGGAGCCCACCGACCGCGCCTGGCTGCACGAGCGGCTGGCGCAGCGCTTCGATCAGATGCTTGAGCATGGGTTGATCGACGAAGTGAAGGCACTGCGCGCGCGCGGCGACCTGTCACTGGCGCTGCCGTCCATGCGCTGCGTGGGCTACCGGCAGGTGTGGGAGGCGCTGGACGCCGATGAAGAGATGGCGCCCCCAGGACTGGGCAATGACCAGTCCGCCCCCCGAGGGGGTCAAGGCAGCTTGGGGCGGCCCGGCGCTGCCTTGGGCGACCTGCGCGAGCGCGGCATTGCCGCGACGCGGCAGCTTGCCAAACGCCAGGTCACCTGGCTGCGCAGCATGCCCAGGCGGCGCGTCATCGCCTGCGATGGCGCGCAGCCCATCCCGGAGCTGCTGGCTGCATTGCAAAGGTGGATGAACGCATGACGGTGCTTTCTGCCCGCGGGCTCGCGAAGCGCTACGCCGACACGCCGGTGTTCACCGGCATTGACCTGGACCTGGCCGCGGGCGAGATCGTTGCGCTGCTGGGCGAATCGGGCAGCGGCAAGTCCACGCTGCTGAACTGCCTGGCCGGGCTGGACGAGGCCGATGCCGGCTCGATCACGCTGGCCGGGCAGGACCTGCGGCCGCTGGACGACGAGGCGCGCTCGGCGCTGCGGCGGCAGTCGCTGGGCTTCATCTTCCAGGCCTTCCACCTGCTGCCACACCTGAGCGTGGCGGACAACGTCGCCCTGCCCTTGCGGCTGCTGGGGCAGCGGGACGACGGCCGGGTGGCGGCGATGCTGGACGCGGTGAACCTCGGCTCGCTGGCGGCGCGCATGCCGCGGCAGTTGTCGGGCGGGCAGTTGCAGCGGGTGGCCATCGCACGCGCCTTGGTGCACCGGCCAAAGCTGGTGCTGGCGGACGAGCCCACTGGCAACCTGGATGCACGGCATGCGGCGGAGGTGCTCGACCTGCTGCGGCGCTGCACGCATGACGTTGGCGCGGCTTGTCTGCTGGTGACGCACTCGGACGTGGCGGCGCAGGCGGCGGATCGCCGGTTGCGCCTGGATGCAGATGGGTTGCATGCCTCGTGACTTTGGCTTGACGCCACCGCCCATGCCGGGAGTTCGCCCCGGCGGGCGACGTCCCGGCATCGGCCTGGGCGGCAAGCCAGATCGCGCGAAGCCATGACGTCCCTCTGGCGCCACCTCACCTGGCCCGCCTGGCGCGACCAGCCCGGCCGTGTGGTGCTGGCCGTCATCGCCGTGATGCTGGGCGTCGCCCTCGCTTTCGGCGTGCACCTGCTCAACGGCGCCGCGCTTACCGAGTTCGCGCGGGCCGCGCGCAGCGTCAATGGCCAGCCCGACCTCGTGCTGCGCGCCCGCAGCGGCCCGCTGACCGATGCCGACTTCACCGCCCTGCTCCAGCAGCCCGAGGTGGCCGCCGCCAACCCCGTGCTGCAGGGCCAGGCCGTCTGGCGCGGCAAGACCGGCGCCGATGAGCGGCCGCTGCTGATCCGCATCACCGGCGCTGACGTGCTGGCCCTGCTGGCCTCGGCCGGCGGCGCCCGGCCGCTGGCGCCCGACCTGCTGCCCCAGGTCGATGGCGGCGGCCCCGGCGCGCTGCTGGGCGCGCGCACGCTGCACCTCAACGCCGCCGCGCGCCGCCACCTCGCCGAGGGCCAGACCACGCTGACGCTGCGCATCGCCGTGCCCGGCGACCCCACGCCGCGCGATGTCGAGTTCGCGGTTGGCGGCCGCATCGCCGCCGGCAACGCCCCGCTGGCGCTGCTGGACATCGCCGACGCCCAGCAGCTGCTGGGCCGCCTGGGCGCGCTGGACCGCATCGACGTCCAGCTCGCCGACGGCGTGGACGCCCGCGCCTGGGCCGCGCGCCAGCCCGCCCACTGGCGCGCCGAGCCGCCGGCCGATGAAGGCGAGCGCCTGTCGGACATGACGCGCGCCTACCGCGTCAACCTCGGCCTGCTGGCGCTGATGGCGCTGTTCACCGGCAGCTTCCTCGTCTACGCCGTGCTGTCTCTGGCCACCGCGCAGCGGCTGCCGCAATGGGCGCTGGTGGGCGTGTTGGGCGTGTCGGCACGCATGCGCTGGCGGCTCATCCTCATCGAAGGCGCGGCCATCGGCATCGTCGGCACGGCGCTGGGGCTGGCGCTGGGCGTGGGCCTGGCGGCCGGCGCGCTGAAGCTGCTGGGCAGCGACCTGGGCCTGCATGGCGAGGGCGGCTCGTCGGTCGGGCTGCTGTTCAACCAGCCACTGCTGGGGCCAGGGCTTGCCTACGGGGCGCTGGGCCTGGTGGCGGCGCTGGCCGCCGCGCTGGCGCCGGCACTCACCGTGCGCCGCATCGCACCGGCCCTGGTGCTCAAGGGCCTGGGGCTGCCGGCCGGGCGCACGCTGCCCGCCTGGGTGGGCCTGGCGCTGCTGGCGCTGGGCGCGGCGCTGGCCACCCTGCCGCCACTGGACGGCACGCCGGTGGCAGCCTATCTGTCGATGTTCGTGCTGTTGATCGGCGGCATGGCGCTGGTGCCGGCGCTGGTGCGCGGGCTGGCGGCGCTGCTGGCACGCCTGCCGTCGGGCGCGCTGCTGTTGCTGGCCCGCGAGCGCAGCCGCGATCAGGCCACCGAAGCCCGCCGCTCGCTGGCCGGCGTGCTGGTGGCGCTGGCGCTGGCCGTCGCGATGACCGTGATGATCGGCAGCTTCCGCGCGTCCCTGATGCAGTGGCTGGACCACGCGCTGCCGGCCGACCTCTACGTGCGCTCCTCGCTGCGCGGGCCCGACGGCCTGCCCGCCCCGCTGGCGCCGGCCTACCTGCAGGCCGTGGACCAGCTGCCCGCCATCGCCCGCAGCGCGCCGCAACGCAGCACCCGCGTGCGGCTGGCGCCGGGCGCCGAACCCGTGTCGCTGACCGCCCGGCCCATGGACGAAGGCGGCCTGCCGCTGCTGCAGCGCTGGCAAGGCGAGCGGGCGCCGGGCGCACTGGCGGTGTGGGTCAACGAGGCCGGGCGCGACCAGAACGGCCTGCAGCCCGGCCGGGTGCTGACCGTGGAGCTGGTGGACGGCGGCGGCCGCGTCAGCGTGCAGGTGATGGGCGTGTGGCGCGACTACTCGCGCCAGAGCGCCGCGCTGTGGATGGCGCTGGCGGATTACCGCGCCGCCAGCGGCGATGAGCGCATCACCGAACTCGCGCTGTGGCTGCGGCCCGGCCAGCCGCTGGACGCCGCCCGCCAGGCCGTGCGCGCCGCCGCCGCGCAGGCCGAGGACATCGACACCGCCGCCGCCGGCGAGTTGCGCACGCTGTCGCTGCAGATCTTTGACCGCAGCTTCGCCATCACCGTGTGGCTGCAGGCCGTGGCGTTGGCGGTGGGGCTGTTCGGCGTCATCGCCAGCCAGTCGGCACAGGCGCTGGCGCGCAAGCGCGAGTTCGGGCTGCTGCGCCACCTGGGCCTGTCGCGCCGCGCGCTGATGAAGCTGCTGCTGCTGGAAGCCAGCCTCACCGGCGGCGCGGGCGCGCTGGCCGGCCTGGGGCTGGGCTTGGGCCTGAGCGCGGTGCTGGTGTTCGTCGTCAACCCGCAGAGTTTTCACTGGAGCATGGAGATGCACCTGCCCGTCACGCGCCTCGCCGTGCTCGTGGGCCTTGCGTTCGCGGCGGCCGTGTGCGCGTCGCTGCTGGCCGGCCGGCGCGCGCTGGGTGACCATGCGGTGCGCGCCGTGCGGGAGGACGCATGAAGCGCCGCGCCCTGCTGCTCGCCGCCCTGCCGCTGAATGCGCGTGCGGCGATGCGCTTCCCCGCCGACTTCGGCGCCCACCCGGCGCTGGGCATCGAGTGGTGGTACGTCACCGGCCTGCTGGGCACGCCCGGCCAGCCGCCGCGCTACGGCTACCAGCTCACCTTCTTCCGCGTGCCCGGCCCGGCACCGAGCGACCACCCCAGCCCGCTGGCCGCCAAGCAGCTGCTGCTGGGGCATGTGGCGCTGTCGGACCTCGCCGCCCGCCAGCAACGCCACACCCAGCGGCTGCTGCGCGCGCTGCCCGGCGTGGCCGAGGCCCGCGTGGGTGACTGCGCGCTGAAGCTGCGCGACTGGACGCTCACGCGTACGCCCGAGGGCTACCGCGCCGCGTTCAACGGCCCCGGCTTCACGCTGGCGCTGCAGCTCGCCACCACCGCGCCGCCGCTGCTGCAGGGCGAGGCCGGCATCTCACGCAAAGGCTCGGACGAAGACCAGTTCAGCCACTACTACTCCCGCCCGCAGCTCGCGACGACGGCCGACCTCGTGCTCGACGGCCGCCCGCAGCGCCTGACCGGCCGCGCGTGGCTGGACCACGAGTGGAGCGACAACTACCTCGGCGACACCGCCGGCTGGGACTGGCTGGGCATCAACCTGCACGACGGCCGCGCGCTCACGCTCTTCCAGTTGCGCCGCGAGGACGGCCAGCGCGACTGGGCCGGCGGCAGCGTGCGCACGCCGGGCCAGGCCGACCGCAGCTTCCGCCCCGACGAGGTGGTGATGACGCCGCTGCGCCACTGGACCAGCCCGGTCACCAGCGGCCGCTGGCCGGTGGCCTGGCGGCTGCAGAGCCCGGCCGGCGAGATGCGGCTGGAGGCCGCCTTCGACGCGCAGGAGGTGGACGCCCGGCGCAGCAGCGGCCTCGTCTACTGGGAAGGCGCCGCGCGCCTGCTGGACGCCGCCGGCCAGGAGATCGGCTGGGGCTACCTGGAGCTGACCGGCTACGTCGGCAAGCCGCCCATGGTCTGAGAGGTTGACAGTCTTTCACCCATGCCCGCCTTGCACGCCAAAACGCCCTCGCCCGTCGTTGCAAATGCTCGCCATAGCCCGAGTTATGGCTGCGCTTTGCGCCTCGTTCGAGGGCGCTTTGACGCGCCTTTCTGGCACGGCCGAAAAACTCTCAACCTCTGAGCCACGCGCCGCGCGCCTGCGCCAAGTCAAGCCCTGGCCCCGCGCGATGGCCGAGACTGCGGCCATGCCCGCCCTGCTCACCGATCTCGACACCGCCGTCACCACCCTGCTGGCCCGTGTGGACGGCCCCGTCCACCTGGCGCTGCCGCTGGGCATCGGCAAGCCCAATGCGCTGGTCAACGCGCTGTACGAGCGCATGGCCGCCGACCCGTCGCGGCCGCTGACCATCCTGACCGCGCTGTCGCTGGAAAAGCCCGCGGGCGCCAGCGACCTGGAGCGCCACTTCCTCGCGCCGCTGGTGGCCCGCGTGTTCGGCGACTACCCCGACCTTGCCTACGTGAAGGCCGCCCGCGCGCAGGCGCTGCCGGCGCACATCGCCGTGCGCGAGTTCTTCCTGAAGACGGCCGACTACCTCGGCAACGACGCCGCGCAGCAGGGCTTCATCTGCAGCAACTACAGCCTGGCCGTGCGCGACATGCGGGCCCAGGGCGCCAACGTGCTGGCCCAGGCCGTGGCGGTGCGCCGCGACGCCGATGGCCGGCGGCGCTACTCGCTGTCCAGCAACCCCGACCTCACGGCCGACTTCGTCGACCACTGCCGCGCGCTGGGCCAGCCACTGCTGGTGGTGGCGGTGCTGAACGAACAGCTGCCCTTCATGCCCGGCCCGGCCGAGGTGGGCGAGGACTTCTTCGACCTGATCGTGGACGTGCCCCAGGGCCACCACGCGCTGTTCGCGCCGCCCAACCCGGCCGTGTCCAAGGCCGACTACGCCATCGGCCTGCACGCCGCCAGCCTGCTGCCCGACGGCGGCACGCTGCAGATCGGCATCGGCTCGCTGGGCGACGCCATCGCGCAGGCGCTGCTGCTGCGCGAACGCTGCAACGGCGAGTTCTGCGCGCTCATCGAGAGTCTGGACCGCGCCGCGCCGCTGTCCGGCCGGCACACGGGCCGCTTCGAGCAAGGCCTGTACGGCTGCTCCGAGATGTTTTCCAACAGCCTGCTGCAGCTGCTGGACGCCGGCCTCATCCGCCGCCGCGTCTACCCCGACCTCGCGCTGCAGCGCCTGGCCAACGCCGGCCGCCTGCCCGCCGCGCCCAGCCCGGCCGCCGTGCAGGCGCTGGCCGACGACGGCGCCCTGGCGACGCAGCTCACGCCCGCCACGCTGGCGCACTGGCAACAGCTGGGCCTGCTGCACCCCGCGCTGCAGCTGGACGGCGACCGCCTGCGCTGCGGCGAGCTCAGCTGCGCCAACGACGTGAACCTGCTGCCCGCCGGCATGCTGGGCGCCGCCTGGCGCGGCACGGTGGCGATGCACGGCGGCTTCTTCCTCGGCCCGCGCGCCTTCTACCAGCGGCTGCGGGACATGAGCGACGCCGAGCGGGCCGACATCGCGATGACCCGCATCGCCTTCGTCAACGAGCTGTACGACAGCCCCGGCGCGCCCGAGGCACTCAAGCGTGCGCAGCGGCGCGACGCGCGCTTCATCAACACCACGATGAAGATGACACTGCTGGGCGCCGCGTCGTCCGACGCGCTGGGCGACGGCCGCGTCGTTTCCGGCGTGGGCGGGCAGTACAACTTCGTCGCGCAGGCGCAGGCGCTGGCCGGCGCACGCTCGGTGCTGGCGCTGCGTGCCACGCACGACAACGCGGCCGGCCTGCAGTCCAACATCGTCTGGAGCCACGCCAACTGCACCATTCCGCGCCACCTGCGCGACCTCGTCGTCACCGAGTACGGCGTGGCCGACCTGCGCGGCGCGACCGACGCCGAATGCGTGCAGCGGCTGCTGTGCATCGCCGACTCGCGCTTCCAGCAAGGCCTCATGCACGAAGCCCAGGCCCACGGCAAGCTCGCGCCCGACTGGCAGCTGCCCGAGGCGGCGCGCCACAACACGCCCGAATCGCTGAAAGAACTGCTGCGCCCGGCCCGCGAGGCCGGCGCGCTGCCCGACTTCCCGTTCGGCACCGACCTGGACGAGGACGAACTCCGCATCGTGCGCGCGCTCAAAAAGCTCAAGCACGCCAGCCATCACCCGCTGGAGCTGCTGCAACTGGCGCTGGCCAGCCTGGGCCCGCAGCGCGCCGTGCCCGCCGCCTACCTGCAGCGGCTGGGGCTGGACGAGGCCCACAGCCTGAAGGACGTGGTGCTGCGCCGGCTGCTGGGCGCCAATCTCTGAGTAAGCTGGCGGGGACGCGAGCCGTCCCTACACTGCCCCGATGCCCGAAACCTCCCAACGCCCGGCCGCGCGCCAGGCCCGTTCGCTGTCCGGACTCGCCCCCTTCCTCAAGCCCTACCGCGGCCGCATCGCGCTGGCGCTGCTGGCCCTGGTGCTCGCCGCGCTGGCGACGCTGGCCTTCCCCATCGCGCTGCGCGGCCTCATCGACGCCGGCTTCGGCGCCGCCAATGCCGGCGAGCGGCTGATGGCGCTGCGCGAGCACTTCCTGGCGATGTTCGCGGTGGGCGCGGCTTTAGGCATCTTCTCGGCCTCGCGCTTCTACATGGTGACCTGGCTGGGCGAGCGCGTCACCGCCGACCTGCGCAACGCCGTCTACACCCACGTGCTGCGCCAGAGCCCCGAATTCTTCGAGACCACGCAGACCGGCGAGGTGCTGTCCCGCATCACGACGGACACGACGGTGGTGCAAACGGTGGTGGGCTCCAGCCTGTCCATGGGTCTGCGCAACACGGTGATGGGCATAGGCGCGCTGGTGATGCTCATCGTCACCAACCCCTACGTGATGGGCCAGGTGCTGGGCATCCTGGTGCTCATCGTGGCGCCGGCGCTGTACTTCGGGCGCCGCGTGCGCAAGCTGTCGCGCGCCAGCCAGGACCGCGTGGCCGACACCTCGGCCATCGCCGCCGAGGTGCTGAACGCCGTCACCGTGGTGCAGAGCTACACACAGGAAGGTGCGGAGGCCAAACGCTTCGCCGACGCCAGCGAGGCCGCGTTCGACACCGCCCGCAAGCGCACCACGGTGCGCAGCTTCCTCGTCGCCTTCATCATCACCACGGTGTTCGGCGCCATGCTGTGGGGGCTGTACCAGGGCACGCAGGCCGTCATCGCCGGCAGCATCACCGCCGGCCACCTGGGGCAGACGGTGGTGTACGTGACGCTGCTCGTCAGCAGCGTGGCCGTGCTGGCCGAGGTCTGGGGCGATGTGCTGCGCGCCGCCGGCGCCACCGAGCGGCTGGTGGAGCTGATGGAGGCCAAGTCTCCCGTGGCCGAGCCGGCCTCACCGCAGCCGCTGCCCGCCCCGGCCGGCGGCTCGCGCGTGGAGTTCAGCGATGTGCGCTTCCACTACCCGTCCCGCCCGCAGACCGCAGCGCTGGACGGCATACAGCTCAGCATCCAGCCCGGCGAAACCGTGGCGCTGGTGGGCCCCAGCGGCGCCGGCAAGACGACGCTGTTCCAGCTGCTGCTGCGCTTTTACGACCCGCAGGCCGGCGTCATCCGCCTGAACGGCCAGCCCACGCAGACGCTGCGCCTGGCCGACCTGCGCGCCGCCATCGGCCTGGTGCCGCAGGACAGCGTCATCTTCTCCACCACCGCGATGGAGAACATCCGCTACGGCCGGCCCGACGCCACCGACGAGGAAGTGATGGCCGCCGCCAAGGCCGCCTTCGCCGACGACTTCATCCGCGCGCTGCCGGAGGGCTACGCCAGTTTCTTGGGCGAGCGCGGCGTGCGCCTCTCGGGCGGCCAGCGCCAGCGCATCAGCATCGCCCGCGCGATGTTGAAGAACCCGCCGCTGCTGCTGCTGGACGAAGCGACCAGCGCGCTAGACGCCGAAAGCGAACGCGTCGTCCAAGCCGCGCTGGAAGCGGCGATGCAGCACCGCACGACGCTGGTCATCGCGCACCGGCTGGCCACCATCCAGAAGGCCGACCGCATCGTCGTGCTGGAAGCCGGCCGCATCGTCGACATCGGCCGGCACGATGAGTTGGTGGCGCGCGGCGGGCTGTATGCGAAGTTGGCGGCGATGCAGTTTGGGTTGGAAACTGGTACTGGCATTGCGGGTTAATCTACAGCACATCTCAGAAGACCTGCGCTGCTGCTTTGCAGAACACGGGAAAATGCGGCCGTTACGGCCATCTATCAAGTTGCCAGAATCAACAACAAGAATTGAAACGACAATCTGATGAAAGAAAACCAGGGAGCAATTTCATGAAGAGGCTGCTGACCATTTTCGTCTTGCTATGGGGCACAGCGGCAGCACAAGCCGTTCAGACATCCACAGCTGCATTAAAGGACCAGCTGGATGCGCTCAAGGAATTGCAGCAAAGCAAATTAGAATCACAGAAAGAGCTTCAAGTCAAAGATATTGAGGCCGTCCGACAGCAAATCACCGCCGTCGACAAACGCGTAGATGACCAATTGACCCAATTAGGGCAGAGCGTTGATCGCTTGGGAATTCTGATCACCATACTTGGCGTCGGCATCACAGTTTTGTTAGTTTTGGGCGGCTTCCTCGGATACCGCAATGCCAAATCCGAAGCCAAAGAAGCAGCATCCGACGCTGCCAAGGCTAGTGCGCAAGAGTGGTTTGACAAGCAAGCAATGGTGCTGAAAGAAAAGATTGAAGCGATGGAAAATAAAGCTGCTCTGCTTCACGCTGAAATGGATCAGCACGCCCAGGGCGTTCAAGAACACGCCGCCGACATCGCGAAAGCATTAATTACAGCCCAAGAGTCAATCGGCAAGACAAGCACACAAGCCCCCTCAGGTCTGGAAGAGTCAACAAAGGTTCTTGCTCAGCGCGACCGCGAGTTGCGAGCCTCTACCGAAGATAGCTACTCCTTCGATGACTGGAATACTCGCGCGCACGCCGCTTACACCAACGGGGCGTTGGAAGACGCTGGTTACTTCTGGCTTAGGGCTGCACGTGTCACAAATGCAGGTGCTGCGAACGTTGCGCAGGTGTTGATAAATCGCGCCATTACCCAGGGAGACCTGAACCAACGCGAAGCGGCTATCGCCACCTATGACGAAGTCATCCGCCGCTTCGGTGAAGCCCCTGAGCTTGCGCTGCGGGAGCACGTCGCAAGGGCTTTGCTTAACAAAGGCAGTCTCCAATCCAAACTGAACGACAACGAAGCCGCCATAGTTACCAACGACGAATTGCTAAAGCGCTGCGTCGAAGCAACCGAACCTCGGCTACTCAAGAAAGTAGCCATGGCCCTAGTCAACAAAGGCGTCGCTCAGTGTCGACAAAATCAGCTACAAGCGGCCATGATTACCTTTGATGAGGTATTACACCGCTTTGGCGAGGCTGTAGAACCTCACTTGCGCGATGCGGTTGCAAAATCGTTGGTCAACAAGGGAATTGCTCAAGAGCAACTAAACCAATACGAAGCTGCTATAGCAACCTATGACGAAACGCTGCGCCGCTTTGGTGAGGACACTGATCTTGGCATACAAATACAAGTCGCAAGGGCATTGGTCAACAAGGGCATTGCTCAAGACCGCGGCAACCAGGGTGGGAACCACATAGCCACTTTTGACGAGGTAGTGCGCCGATTCGCTGAGGCGGCCGAACCAACTATACGCCAGCAGGTCGCGTTGGCTTTGAACGGCCGCGGCTTTCACCACTTGATTCAAGCAAAAAGTCTAATGCAGCAGGAGGACCCAGAGGCGAAATTGCAATTGCAGATCGCGTTGGAAAATCTGAACGATGCGGCGCACCGATGTGCACGGCCAAACGGATTGATCCTCGGCAATCGCGCGTATGTTCAGTACTTGCTTGGAAACGTTGACGCAGCCAGCGACGATTTCGCCGAGGCATTACGAGCGCCTGAAGATGGAGGCAAGGGGCTATATGAAGCCACCCTAAAGGATTTGGATATCAATCCTTTGACAGTAGATATTGAGATTCGCAAAATGGTGGAAAAAGCATGGGCCACTTTCCAGATGCTGCGTGGATCGGGGTCAGGTCTTTAATCTAAACCCCTCCATCCAACGCCAGAGCCGGCTTGCGCCGGCTGATCAGATCGACGTTTCCTGGCCCACACGCCAGCCCAGCATCTCCACCCCACGCGCCTGCACATCGCCGCCCTGCTCCTTCCGCTGGCCCCCGCCCTGACCAGCTGCGCGGTGTTTGAAGCGCTGGGCGGCATGCCCGATGCCGAGACGACGTTGCCCCGGCCGCCCGCAATCACCAGCACCCCAGCGCTGGACTGCGTGGCGGCCTCGGTGCAGTCGCTGCGCAAGCGCAACGGCTGATGGAGGGAGGTCAGCCGCGCGAGCCCGGCAGAGCCGGCGTGAGGCGGTCGCTGGCAATCAAGCCGTCCACCAGTTCGATCACCCGGTCGCAGCGCGCGGCCAGGCGGGGGTCGTGGGTCACGACCAGAAAGGCCGTCCCCACCTCGGCGTGCATGCGGCGCAGCAGGGCAAACACCTCGTCGGAGGAGGCAGTGTCCAGATTGCCCGTGGGCTCGTCAGCCAGCACCAGGGCGGGCTCCAGCACCAGGGCGCGGGCAATGGCCACGCGCTGCTGCATGCCGCCCGAGAGCTGCTTGGAGGGCCGGTCCATCGCGCTGGCCAGGCCCACGGCCGCCAGCAGGGCCCGCCCCCGCTCCCGCAGGGCGGGGCTCACATGACCGTCCCGCGCCAGACCCGGCAGGCAGACGTTCTCCAGCGCGGTGAAGGCCGGCAGCAGATGGTGGAACTGGAACACGAAGCCCAGCGTGGCCTGCCGGGCCTGGGTCAGGGCCTTGTCGTCGAGGTCCTGCACGGCGCGGCCGTCCAGCAGGTACTGGCCGCTGCTGGGGCGCTCCAGCAGACCCAGCACGTTCAGCAGAGTGCTCTTGCCCGAGCCCGAGGGCCCGATCAGGGCGGCAAACTCGCCATGAGCCAGGCTGAGGTCCAGTTGCTTGAGCACCGCCACCTCGGAGGGCTGGCCCGGGTCGTAGACCTTGCCCAGGCCCTGGAGCTGAATGAGGGGCCGTTCGCTCATAGCCGTATCGCCTGGGCTGGGTCCATGCGTGCGGCGCGCCGCGCCGGGGCCCAGGCCGCCAGCACGCCGGCCGCCAGGGCCATCAGGCTGACCTGCACCGCCGTGCTGGCCGGCAGGCTGATGGAGAACAGCGGCAGGCCGTCCGCGCCGCGCACAAAGCTGGTGAAGGCCCAGATCAGCGCAACCGCCAGCAGATTGCCCAGCACCGCCCCCACGCCGCCCACCAGGGCGCCTTGCAGCAGGAAGACGCGCATGATCTGCCCCTGGGTCACACCCATGGCGCGCAGGATGCCGATCTCACGGCGCTTCTGCACCACCGACACCACCAGCACGCTGGCAATGCCCAGCACCACCACCACCATCACCACCGCGCGTATCAGGGTGGTGCTGATGCTCTGCGCATTCAGGGCCGAGACCAGCTGGGCATTGGTCTCCTGCCAGCTCTCCACCTTGTAGGGCAGCTGGCGCGCCAGACCGGCCGCCAGCTCGCTCGCGCTCCAGACATCGGCCACGCGCAGGTCGATCTGGGTCACGCCGCCGGGCAGGTCCAGCAGGCTCTGCGCCGAGCGCAGGGGCAGCACCACCATGCGCCGGTTCAGATCGCGCACACCGTAGTCCAGCAGGCCCACCAGGCGCACCGTATCGCTGCGGCTGCCGGTGTTGAGCACCATGCGGTCGCCCACACGCAGCCCCAGATCGGCCGCCAACAGCTGGCCCACCAAGGCCTCGCCCGGCAGCAGGCGGAATTCGCCTGCCACCAGGCGCTGACGCAGGCCCACGATGGTGTCGTAGCGCGCCAGCTCCACCCCCATCAGAGCCGCCGAACGGCTGGCCTCGCCGCGCTGGGCCAGCGCCGGGCCAGAGACCAGGGGCGACACCGCCGTGATGCCGGGCCGCTCGCCCAGCCAGCCTTCGTAGGACAGCCAGTTGCCCAGGCTGCGCAGGCGCTGAGCGCGGGCCTGGGTGTCGCTGAGCGACTGCGTACCCGAGGCCGCCGGCCAGGCCGGCAACACTTTCTCATCGGGCGGCGTGATTACCACGTGGGCCTGGGCACCCAGGGTCTTCTCCAGGGTGTTGCGCTGCAGGCCCCCGACCAGCGCGGAGATGTAGGCCACCACGGCCACACCGGCGGCCACGCCCACCACGATGAGCAGGGTCTGGAAGCGCCCCTCCAGCAAAAAGCGCCACGCCACCTGGCGCTCGAAGCCCAGGCCCACATGGGCCGATCTTGAGGACGATCCGGGCATTCAGCGAGCCCCGCCGCCCACGGCCTGGGCCATGGGATTGCCGCCCCCCGCCGCACGCGCCGACTCTGCAGCGGCCGGGGCAGCCACACCGCGCACCCGCGCGCCCAGGTCCAGCCGTGGGTCCAACAGCAGCAACTCGCCGGCCTGCAAGCCTTGCTGCACCTCCACCCGGTCCAGGCTGCGCAGGCCCAAACGGAGCGTCCGCTCAACCACCTGCCCCGCCTCCAGCACCGCAACACGGCCTTGGCTTCCCCCGTCCTGGCGCAGCGCGGACAGCGGCACGGCCAGCGCCCGCTCGCGCTCGGCCGTGAGCAGTTCCACCGACAGCGTCATGTCCTCACGCAAAAAGGCGGGCACCTGCCCCTGCGGCCGCAGCCAGACCTGCACCGCGCCGCGCTGGGCGTCCACCAACGGGGCCAGGCGCTCCAGCCGGGCGTCAAAGGGCTGCTGCGGATAGGCATCGGCCAGCACGCGCGCGCGCTGGCCCGGCTGCAGCTGCGAGAGATAGCGTTCATCCACCGACGCCACCAGTTCCAGCGGCCCCTCCACACTCTGCACCAGCAAGGCCTTGCCCGGCTGCACGATCTGGCCGGGCTCGGCATGGCGGGCCAGCAAGACCCCGTCACCCACGGCCAGCAGGCGGGCCTGGGCCAGCTTGGCCTCGGCCGCCTGGGCCGCGGCTTCCGCCGCGCGCCACTGGGCCAGGGCCGCGGCGGCCTCGGCACCGCCGCCGGCCTGGCCTTGCAGCGCCGCGTCGGCTGCGCGCAGGGCGGCATCGGCCGTGTCCAGGGCGCGGCGTGAATCATCTAGACGCGCCGGGCTCAGAAAGCCGGCGGCCACCAGTTCCTCGTTGCGTTGATAGTCGCGCCGCGCCGCCGCCTGCTGGGCTGCGGCCTGGGCGCGCTGCGCCTCGGCGGCCACCAGGCCCTGTTCACGCTGCCCACGCAGGCGCTCCCGCGCCTGCTGGGCCTGGGCCCGCGCCTGCTCGGCCGCGGCCCGCCATTCACTGTCGTCCAGCGCCAGCAAGACCTGGCCCTGCTTCACACGCTCACCCTCACGCAGGCTCACGCTCTGCACCCGCCCGGTGAGGGTGCTGCCCAGCTCCACGCGCCGGGGTGACTCCACCCGGGCACTGAACTGCAGGCTCTGGCGCAGGGGCCCAGCCGACAGCTCCAGCACCGAGGCGGCCGGCGGCCGCCACCAGGACCAGAGGGCCCAGCCCAACGCGATGAGCAGCGGGGCCGTCCAGAAGGCGCGCTTGCGCATCAGGCGAACGATGAAAGCGGGCACCTTGTTGTCTTCCATGCAAAGCGGATCGGAGGCCCGGCAAACCCAGGCTGCCAGATGCTAGCTGCGCCCAAGGGTCGGCTCGCCCGTCTGGCCCGTCACCATCCTCCGCGTGCTGCTGGCCGTGGGCTACCGGCAATCGCGCAGCCTGCCACGCTGATGTCGCTGACAGCAGCCATGCTGGCACTGCCCATCTTCAGCGCCAGCGCCACCCTCGGGGCCGGCGCCGTGCCGGTGCTGGCCTGGGCAGCAGGCGTTGCGGCCACGGCGAGCGAGGGCGCCCCGCTGCTCGCGCCGCATGGCCTGGCGCGGCGGCTCACTCGCCACCCTTCGCCAGCCGCGCCACCAGCTTCATCAACGTCGGCACGCGCTTGCGGCCATGCATGCCGCGCACGCGCACCTTGGCGGCGCCGATGTCCAGGCCCGCGCTGGTGACCGTCAGCGGCTTGGCTTCTTCCTCCCGCATCACCTCGAACTGCGCCGTGAGCCCCGGCCGGCTGGCCTTGGCCACGCCGATGACCGGCACGCGGCAGCCCAGCGCGAGGAACAGGTGCTGGCCCGGGCCCGGCGTTTCGTCAGCGTCGAGGTGAACGAAGCCGTCGAGGAGGATGAGCTCGGGCGCCAGCGCATGCTCGCGCAGTAGCTGCATCACGCAATGCAGCTCGCGCAGATCGGGCTCGCCGCGCGCGGGCTTCTCGACCTGGGCGACGTGGGTGACAAAGCTGCGGGTGGCTTCGGGCGCGTCCCAGGCGTCGAAGGCGACGGCCGCCGCGCGGGCCTGCGAGCCGTCGAAGTGAACGGTGATGGCGAGTTTCATGCGGCATTCTGAGGCGCCCGCCCGGGCGCAGCGCCTCAGAAGCCGAATGAGGCTCAGTACTCCGCGCTGACGCTCAGCGCGAACGTGCGCCCCGGCGCCGTCGCCAGCTCGATCTGCTGCTGGTCGCGCGCGTTGGCGGGCTGCAGGCTGCGGGTGCTGGCGTAGCTCCAGTAACGCTTGTCGCCGACGTTGAGCACAGCGGCATTCAGGCGCAGCTGCGGGGTCAGGCGCCAGTAGCCGGCCAGGTCGAAGCGGGCGAAGCCGGGCACGCGGTAGAGCTGCGTGGTCGAGTCGGCCAGCTGGGCGCCGGGGTTGTTGCTGAAGGACTGGCGCGTGGTGGCCACGGCCTGCTTGGCGCGCACGAAGGTGCCGGTGAGCTGGCCGCCCCACACCTTGCGCTCGGCCTCATAGCCCAGGCCCAGCACGGCCTTGGCGGGCTGCACGGTGTCGAGGTCCACGTCCTTGTCGCCCGCGTAGTTGGACTTGGACGTGCCCTGGCTGTAGCCCAGCGCCCAGCTGCTGTAGAGGCCGCGCAGCGCGGGCGTCCAGGTGCCGTGCTCCAGGCGCAGCTTGAGCTCGGCGCCGTAGATGGTGGCCTCGTCGCGATTGGCGGCCTGGTAGAGGATGGACAGGCTGGGCTGGATGTTGACGAACTTCTCCGGGTTGTTGGCGCGCGTGTAGCGGGTGTAGGAGATGAAGTCCTCGTACTGTGTGTAGAACATCGAGCCGGCCAGCGTGACGCCCGGCGTGGGCGAGCCCTTGAGGCCGATGTCGAAGGCGTTGCTGGTTTCGGCCTTGAGGTTGCGGTCGCCCAGCAGCGCGTAGCTGCCGCCGCCGCTGTTCCAGTAGCCAAAGATCTCGCTGTTGGTGGGCGCGCGGCCGCCGCGCTTCCATTGCGCATAGGCGCTCAGGCCGGGCTGCAGTTCGTACAGCAGCGCCAGGCTGGGGCTGGCGATGGTGGTGGCGGGCGCGTTGCCGTACATCGCCTCCAGTTCCGCCTGTGTGATGCGCGTGCTGCCGAAGCGCGCGGTGTTGCGGATGCTGGGGTCGATGCGGTCCACGCGCAGGCCCGGCACGACGGCCAGGCGCTTGCCGGCCAGCGTGAAGTCGATGCTGTCCTCGATGAAGGCGCCGGTGCGCAGCGTCAGCGTGTCCGGGAAGGGCTGGCCCACGGCGCCCAGGCCGGTGTCGGTGGTCGTGAACGGGTGTTCGTTCTCGGTGCGCGAGTGGTTGAGCCCGAACTTGAGGCCATGGCGACCGAGGCGCTTCTCGCCCACGGTGGAGACGCCGACCTGCGTGGTGCTGTTGCGCGAGGTTTCCAGCGTCTGCGCGTTGGTGGCGAGCGTGACGGTGCGGGTGGCGTCGTCCATGTCGGTGTTCTGCGCGAAGACGCGGGTATCCAGCCGGTCCAGCAGGCCGCCGGCGCCGGGTGTCCAGCGGTGGGCCAGCGAGACGGTGTCGCGGCGCGTGCTGGCGTCCTGCACCGAGCGGCCGGTGATGGCCGTGGCCGCCGTGTTCCAGCTGTCGAAGGCGGCGTCGCTCTGCTTGCGGTAGAGGTCGGCTGCGAGTTCGAGCTGGTGCGCCGGGTTCACGCGCAGCACGCCCTTGAGCAGCAACGCGTCGGAATGCCAGTCCTCCGGGTAGGCGGCGACGGTGGCGCTGTGGTTCTCGGTCTGCTGGCCGTCGCGGCGGGTGTAGCTGAGCAGCAGGCCCAGGTCGCCGGTCTGGGCGGCCAGCGTGGCGCCTTGGGTCCAGGTGCGGTTGGCCTCGTTGTAGCCCAGCTTGGCGCCAGCGTAGAACGGCTTGGTGACGCTGACGTAGTCCTGCGGCGACTTGCTGCGAAAGCTCACCGCGCCGCCGATGCCGCCGGCCGAGCGCTGGGCGTTGGTGGTGCCGGACTGGATGTCCACGGCGGCGTACTGGTCGGGGTCGATGAAGTCGCGGCCCATGCCGAAGGTGCCGTCCTCGGACCGCGCGGTCAGCGGCGCGCGGCTGACGGCGTCGGGCATCTCGATGCCGTCCACGTCCAGGCCCACGCGGTTGCCCTCGACGCCGCGGATGTTGTAGTTGGTCGTGCCGCCACGGTCGTAGCGGCTGGCGCCGCGGGTGGAGCCCAGCGTGGTGCCGGGCGCCTCCACCAGCGGCTGCTCGCGCACGACGTCGGCGATGCCGGTGCCGCCGCTGCGCTCGACATCGGCCGCCGTCACGACGCTGCGGCTGCCGGCCTCGGGGCGCTCGGCGGCGGCCTTGACGCGCACGACGGGCAGCGCGTCGGCGTCGTCGGCGGGCTTCTTGGGCGAGGAGGTCTGTGCCTGTGCGGTGGCGCCGGTCACGGCCAGCGCGATCAGCGCCTGGCGTGCGGCTTGAGAGAGCGCCAAGGCGCGGGGAGCGCGAACGACAACGCGCGAATGGGTCTTCTTGTTCATGCGAAACCTGGTGGGAATGGCCGGTTGGCTGGCTTCGCAGGGTTCGCGATGGCTGGCTGGAGATCTGGAAACGTCGGGGCACGCCCCGTCGTGCGGGGCAGCCGGGGTGGCGAGGCTGGTCAGGGCGACACGAAGCCGGTCTTGCCGGCCTTGCGCTCTTCTTCGGCGAGCTTGATGTCGACCTCGTCGACGCCGTTGTCCTGGTTGCGGTCGTGCAGCTTGAACATGCGCAGGCCGGTGGCCTGGAACTCCTCCAGGCTGATGCTGCCGTTCCTGTCGGCGTCCAGCACACCGAAGCGCACCTTGGCCTGGCGCATCTGGCGCTGCAGCTCTTCCTTGCGCTTCTCGGGGTCGGCCATCTTGCCGACGCGCTGCATCAGGCGGCCCTCGAACTCGCCCAGGTACTCGGCCTCGCTGAGCTGGCCGTCGGCGTTGAAGTCCATGCGCGTGAACTCGACCTGGCGGCCCAGCTTGAACTCCTCCAGCAGCACGCGGCCGTCGCCGTTGATGTCCTGCTCGGTGATGAAGGTGGTGGAGGAATGCGAGGCGGCGGCGGCGGGCAATGCGGCGATGGCGAACAGGGCGGCGGCGAGGGTGTGCTTCATGGCGATGGCGGGTTTCACGGCTGGGGCTGGACTTCGACGGTGAGCGTGGCGGTGTGGCTGAGCCACAGCGCGGGGTTGTCGGGCGAGGCGCGGCGCACGCGCACCTGCAGCAGGTACAGGCCGGCGGTCTTGGGCTTGAAGCTGACCTCGCCGGCGGCGTTGCTGGTGTAGTCCTGCTCGGGCTGCTTGTGGTTGGCATAGTTTTGGCCGTCAGCAATGACGGTCAGCACCTGGCCGGCCAGAGGCTGGCGGCCGTCGCGCACGCGCACGGTGACGGTCTCGCCGGCGTACAGCGCATAGGGCTTGCTGACGGGCTGGATCTGCACGCCGGCGGTGTCGAACTCGGCGGCCGTGGGCGTGCCGCGCGTCACGTAGACGTCGGCGCGCGTGAGGCTTTGCACCTCGATGGGCTGGTCACCGGGCTGCACGTCGTCCTGGCGCTCGGCGAAATGCACCTGGCCCTGGCGCAGCACGCCCTTGGCGAGGCGCCCCTTGCGCAGGCCGCTGGACACCAGGTAGGTGCCGTTGCCGGCGGCCAGCGGGACTTCCAGGTAGCTGGCGTCCTTCAGCACGGCGGCGGGCGTCAGCGGCTGCTGCTTGCCATCGGGGCCGACGAGGTGGAAGGCGTCTGACTTCATCGCCACGTCGGGGCGCAAGTCGCCCTCGGCGAACGAGGCCTCCACGGTCACATGCTTGCGCTGCGCCGAGGGGTTGAAGTCGTTGGGCTTGAGGTAGGGCGAATGGGCCTGGGCGGCGGCACTGAGCAGCAGCGGGGCCAGGCAGGCGGCAAGCGGACGGAGCCGGGAGGGGGACATGGCGTGTGGGGTGAAGGGCAAGGGATGACGGTGGCGCTGCCCGAGCGACAGCAGTGCCTTTCATCATAAATGCGAACAAATCGCATTTGCGAATTATTCGCATCAAAACCCTGCGAGCGCTGCGGCTGATCACCGCCACGCGGCCCGGCGGCCGGCGTGTGCACAGCCCGTGCGGGATGCCACGACAGCGCCGGCAAAGCCCCCACGGGACTGAATGGTCATTCAGATTTCGCTTGCTGCAGCGCAGCAGAAAAATAGAATGAACGATCATTCAGTCTTCAAAGCGCCGCAGGCAGCGGCTCCGCCACCGAGGTTCACGATGTCCAAGTCCCCTTCCCGTCTCTCACTCGGCATGCCGGTGTTCACCGCGCTGACGCTGGCGGTCGCCGTGCTGGCCGCGCTGTCGCTGACCGCCTGCGGCAAGGCCGATTCCAAAACCCAGCCACAGGGCGGCGCCGCGCAGGCGGCCCCGGTGAGCGTGCTCACGCTGCAGCCGCAGCGCGTCACGCTGGCCACCGAGCTGGCCGGCCGCACCGTGGCCACGCAGACTGCCGAGGTGCGGCCGCAGGTGACCGGCATCGTCAAGACCCGCGCCTTCACCGAGGGCAGCGACGTCAAGGCCGGCCAGCTGCTCTACCAGATCGACCCCGCCAGCTACGAGGCCGCGCTGGACAGCGCCCGCGCCACGCTGGCCAAGGCCGAGGCCGCCGCGACGACCGCGCGCCTGAAGGCCGCCCGCTATGACGAGCTGGCCGGCATCGACGCCGTCTCCAAGCAACTGCGCGACGACGCGCAGGCCGCGCTGAAGCAGGCACAGGCCGACGTGGCGGCCGCCACCGCCGCGGTGCGCACCGCACAGATCGACCTGGACCGCACCCGCGTGACCGCGCCCATCGCCGGCCGCATCGGCCGCTCGGCCGTGACGCCCGGCGCGCTGGTGACCGCCAACCAGACCACCGCCATGGCCACGCTGCAGCAGCTGGACACCATCTATGTCGACGTGCAGCAGACCAGCGCCGAGCTGCTGCGCCTGCAGCGCCAGCTGGCCGACGGCACGCTGCAGCGCGACGCTGCCGGCCAGGCCCGCGTGACGCTGCTGCTGGAAGACGGCAGCACCTACCCGCTGCCCGGCACGCTGCAGTTCAGCGAGCTGCAGGTGGACCCGGCCAGCGGCAGCGTGACGCTGCGCGCCCAGTTCCCCAACCCCAAGCGCCAGCTGCTGCCCGGCATGTATGTGCGCGCCCAGGTGCAGAGTGGCGTGCAGGCCGAGGGCATCCTGGTGCCGCAGGCCGCCGTGCAGCGTGATGCCAAGGGCAACGCCACGGCCATGGTGGTCGACAAGGACGGCAAGGCCGAGGCCCGCGTGCTGCAGACCGGCGCCGTGGTGAACGGCCAGTGGCTGGTGACCTCGGGCCTGGCCGCGGGCGAGCACCTCATCGTCGACGGCCTGCAGCGCCTGCGCCCGGGCGCACCGGTGCAGCCGGTGCAGGCCCCCGCCGCCGCCGCGCCTGCCGCCACCGTCCCGGTCGCCGCCGCGCAAGCCCGCTGATCGAAAGGCTCTCCCATGTCACGTTTCTTCATCGACCGCCCCATCTTCGCGTGGGTGCTGGCCATCGTCGTGATGCTGGCCGGCGCGCTGTCCATCCGCACGCTGCCGGTCTCGCAATACCCGAGCATTGCGCCGCCGCAGGTCTCCATCAATGCCACCTACCCCGGCGCCTCGGCCAAGACGCTGGAAGACACCGTCACCCAGGTCATCGAGCAAAAGCTCAAGGGCATTGATGGCCTGACCTACATGTCCTCCACGTCGGACTCGCAGGGCAACGCCAGCATCACACTGACCTTCGCCGCCGGCACCAACCCCGACACCGCCCAGGTGCAGGTGCAGAACAAGCTGGCCGCCGCCACACCGCTGCTGCCGCAGGAAGTGCAACGCCAGGGCGTGCAGGTGGTGAAGTCCACGATCAACTTCCTGATGGTGGTGGGCTTCGTGTCGGAGGATGGCAAGCTCTCCGGCACCGACCTGTCGGACTACGTGTCCACCAACGTGCTGGACCCGTTGAGCCGCGTGGAAGGCGTGGGCGAAGTGCAGCTGTTCGGCGCGCAGTACGCGATGCGCATCTGGCTGAACCCCAACCAGCTCAACCAGCACGGCCTGACGCCGGCCGACGTGTCCGCCGCCATCCAGGCGCAGAACGCGCAGGTCTCCGCCGGCCAACTGGGCGCCGCGCCCGCCAACGTGGGCCAGCAGCTCAACGCCACCGTCACGGCGCAGAGCCGCCTGCAGACGCCCGAGCAGTTTCGCAACATCGTGCTGAAGACGGCCGCCGATGGCGCCACCGTGCATCTGCGTGACGTCGCCCGCGTGGAGCTGGGCGCGGAGAGCTACGCCACCGTGTCGCGCTACAACGGCAAGCCCGCCGCAGGCGTGGCCGTGAAGCTGGCCACCGGCGCCAACGCGCTGTCCACGGCCAAGGCCGTCGAGGCGGAACTCAAGCGCATGGAGGGCTTCATGCCCGCCGGCGTGAAGGCCGTCATCCCCTACGACAGCACGCCCTTCGTCGAAGTCTCCATCCACGAGGTGGTGAAGACGCTGATCGAGGCGGTGATCCTCGTGTTCCTGGTGATGTATCTGTTCCTGCAGAACTTCCGCGCCACGCTGATCCCGACGATCGCGGTGCCGGTCGTGCTGCTGGGCACCTTCGGCGTCATGGCCGCGGCGGGCTTTTCCATCAACACGCTGACGATGTTCGGCCTGGTGCTGGCCATCGGCCTGCTGGTGGACGACGCCATCGTCGTCGTCGAGAACGTCGAGCGCGTGATGACGGAGGAAGGCCTGTCCCCGGTCGAGGCCACGCGCAAGTCCATGGGCCAGATCACCGGCGCGCTGGTGGGCATCGCCCTCGTGCTGTCGGCCGTGTTCGTCCCGATGGCCTTCTTCGGCGGGTCCACCGGCGTCATCTACCGCCAGTTCTCCATCACCATCGTGTCGGCCATGGTGCTGTCGGTGTTCGTCGCCCTGGTGCTGACGCCGGCGCTGTGCGCCACGCTGCTCAAGCCGGGCCACGGTCCGGCCACGCGCGGCTTCTTCGGTGCTTTCAACCGGCGCTTTGACAGTGCCACCACCGGCTACCAGGGCGTCGTCGCGCGCATGCTGCGCCGCTGGGGCCGCCACCTGGTGGTCTACGGCGCGCTGGTGCTGGGCATGGCCTGGCTGTTCATGCGGCTGCCCACGTCCTTCCTGCCCGAAGAAGACCAGGGCATCCTGTTCTCGCAGATCCAGCTCCCGGCCGGCGCCACACAGGCGCGCACGATGGACGTCGTTCAACGCGTGGAGAACCACTTCCTGCAGAACGAGAAGGACAACGTCGAGTCCGTGTTCGCCGTCACCGGCTTCAGCTTCGCCGGCCGTGGCGAGAACATGGCCATTGGCTTCGTGAAGCTCAAGGACTGGGGCGAGCGCAAGAGCGCCGCCCAGCAGGTACAGGCCATCGCCGGCCGCGCGATGGGCGCCTTCATGCAGTTCCGCGACGCCTCCGTCTTCGCGTTCGCACCACCGGCCGTGCTGGAGCTGGGCAATGCCAGCGGCTTCGACATCTACCTGCAGGACCAGGGCGGCGTGGGCCGCGACGCGCTCGTCGCCGCGCGCAACCAGTTCCTGGGCCTGGCCGCCAAGGACCCGACGCTGGTGGCCGTGCGCCCCAACGGCCTGGCCGATGCGCCGCAGCTGCGCCTGGACGTGGACACGGCCAAGGCCGGCGCCCTGGGCCTGTCGGTCGCCGACATCAACAGCCTGCTGTCCACCGCCTGGGGCGGCAGCTACGTGAACGACTTCATCGACCGCGGCCGCGTGAAGAAGGTCTACCTGCAGGCCGACGCGGCCTACCGCATGCAGCCTGACGACCTGAACAGCTGGCGCGTGCGCAACGCGCAGGGCCAGATGGTGCCGTTCTCGGCTTTCGGCACCGCGAGCTGGGAGCTGGGCTCGCCCCGCCTGGAGCGCTACAACGGCCTGCCCGCACTGGAAGTGCTGGGTCAGCCGGCGCCGGGCCAGAGCTCGGGTGCGGCGATGAAGTCGGTGGAAGCCATCGTCGCCCAGCTGCCCCCGGGCATCGCCGTGAGCTGGACGGGCCTGTCCTACCAGGAACGCCTGACCGGCGACCAGGCACCCATGCTGTACGCGATCTCGCTGCTGGTGGTGTTCCTGTGCCTGGCCGCGCTGTACGAGAGCTGGAGCATCCCGTTCTCGGTGATGCTGGTGGTGCCGCTGGGCGTCATCGGCGCGCTGCTGGCAGCAACGCTGCGTGGCTTGTCCAACGACGTGTACTTCCAGGTCGGCCTGCTGACGACCATCGGCCTGTCGGCCAAGAACGCCATCCTCATCGTCGAGTTCGCCAAGGAGCAGATGGAGGCCGGCCGCGACGCCGTCACCGCCACGCTGGAGGCCGTGCGCCTGCGGCTGCGCCCCATCCTGATGACGTCGCTGGCCTTCGCGCTGGGTGTGTTGCCACTGGCGATTGCCACCGGCGCCGGCTCGGGCAGCCAGAACGCCATCGGCACCGGCGTGCTGGGCGGCATGTTGAGCGCGACGGTGCTGGGCATCTTCTTCGTGCCGGTGTTCTTCGTCGCCGTGCAGACCTGGTTCCCCAAGAAGACTTCCCCGGCGCCCGCCCCGCAGGCGGCGCCCCAAGCCCTGGAGGGCGTGTGACATGACCAAGTTCCTGACCATCCTCGCCGCGAGCCTCGCGCTGGCCGGCTGCGCCAGCATGGCGCCCACGTATGAGCGCCCTGCCGCCCCGGTGGCTGCGCAATGGCCGGTGCCCCAGGGCAGCGCCACGCAAGCCAAGGCCGCCGATCTCGGCTGGCGCGAGTTCTTCACCGACGCACGGCTGCAAGCCCTGATCGAACAGGCGCTCGCCAACAACCGCGACCTGCGCGTGGCGGTGCTGAACGTGCAGCGCGCCCAGGCGCAGTACGGCGTGCAGCAGGCCGACCGCCTGCCCAGCGTCAACGCCGCCGCTGCTCAATCGGCCACGCGCTCGCCCGGCGGCAGCATCAGCCGCCAGTACACCGCCACGCTGGGCGTCAGTGCCTGGGAGCTGGACCTGTTCGGCCGCGTGAAGAGCCTCAACGACGCGGCGCTGCAGCAGTACCTTGCCACCGACGACGCGCGCCGCAGCGCGCAGCTCAGCCTCGTCGCCGAAGTGGCGGGTGCCTACCTGACGCTGGCCGCCGACCAGGAGAAGCTGCGTCTGGCCGAGCAGACGCTGCTGGCCCGCCAGGACGGCCTGCGCCTCACGCAGCGGCTGCAGGCGGCCGGCGTGGCCTCTGCGCTGGACCTGCGCCAGGCCGAGATCGCCGCAGAGACGGCACAGACCGATCTCGCCGGGCTGACCACCCAGGTCGCGCAGGACCGCAATGCGCTGGCGCTGCTGGTGGGCCAGCCGCTGACGCCCGAGCAACTGCCCGTGGCCGGCACCGCCACGGCCGTCACGCAGACCGCCGAGCTGGCCGCCGGCCTGCCCAGCGAGGTGCTGCTGGCCCGCCCCGACGTGCAGCAGGCCGAGCGCACGCTGCAGGCGGCCAACGCCAACATCGGCGCGGCGCGCGCGGCGTTCTTCCCGCGCATCAGCCTCACGGCCAGCGCCGGCAGCGCCAGCGGCGAGCTGGACGGCCTGTTCCGCTCGGGCTCGGGCCTGTGGACCTTCATGCCGCAGGTGTCGCTGCCCATCTTCGACGCCGGCCGCAACCAGGCCAACCTGAGCATCGCCCAGGTGGACCGCGACATCGCGCTGGCGCAGTACGAAAAGGCCATCCAGGCCGCCTTCCGCGACGTGGCCGATGCGCTCGCCGCACGCGCCACACTGGGCCAGCAGATCGCGTCGCAGCAGCGGCTCGTGGCGCAGACGCAGGACGCGCTGCGGCTGGCAGAGGCGCGCTTCCGCCAAGGTCTGGACGATCGCCTCGCCACGCTGGACGCCCAGCGCTCGCTGTACGCCGCCGAGCAGGGCCTGATCAGCAGCCGGCTCGCCCAGCAGGTCAACCGCGTGACGCTGTACAAGGTGCTGGCCGGCGGCCAGGCCGGCACACAATCCGGCTCGTGACTGTCACCACCACTCCCTCCGACCGCACGCTGGCGCGCCGCCAGCAGGTACTGGACGCCGCGGCCGACTGCTTTCGCCGCCGCGGCTTCCACGCCGCCAGCATGGCCGAGATCGCCAAGACGGCGGGCATGAGCCCCGGCCACATCTACAACCTGTTCGAGAACAAGGACGACATCATCGCGGCCATCGTCGAGCGGGACTGCGAGGACATCCTCGCCCGCATCGCCGAGTTCCGGCAGGCCGGCGACCTGCTGGAGCAGATGCTGGCGGGTACCGAAGCAGCCATCGACGAGCACAGCCAGGTGGCCGAGGCCGCACTGCAGCTGGAGGTGCTGGCCGAGGCCAGCCGCAACCCCAAGCTCGCGGCGGTGGTGCAGCAAAGCCAGGCGCTGGTGAACGCAAAGGCCCAGGAACTGATCCGCCAAAGCCTGGGCGAGCATGCGGACCGCCTGCCCGCCGGCGAGATCCAGGGCCGCGCGCTGATGCTGGGCGCACTGTTCAACGGGCTGACCGCGCTGAGCGTGCGCGACCCGGCGATGTCGCAACGCGTGCCGGCCATGGCGCCCGTGATGCGGCGCGTGCTGCAGGTGCTGCTCGCGCCGTAGCAGAGACAATGCCGGGCATGAGCACCCTGCCCCGCCCTCCGCAGCAATACGAAGATTTCATGCGCCATGTGTTCGAGCATGGCGTGCACAAGAGCGACCGCACCGGCACCGGCACGCGCAGCGTGTTCGGCCACCAGATGCGCTTCGACCTCGCTGCCGGCTTCCCGCTGGTGACGACCAAGAAGGTGCACCTGAAGTCCATCATCCTGGAGCTGCTGTGGTTCCTGCGCGGCGACAGCAACGTCAAGTGGCTGCAGGAGCGCGGCGTGACGATCTGGAATGAATGGGCGCGCGAGGACGGCGACCTGGGCCCCGTCTACGGCGTGCAATGGCGCAACTGGCCCACGCCAGACGGCGGCCACATCGACCAGATCGCCGAGGTCGTGAAGACGCTGAAGTCCAACCCGGACTCGCGCCGCATCATCGTCAGCGCGTGGAACGTGGCCGACCTGTCCAAGATGGCGCTGATGCCCTGCCACGCGTTCTTCCAGTTCTACGTGGCGGACGGCCGCTTGAGCTGCCAGCTCTACCAGCGCTCGGCCGACATCTTCCTCGGCGTGCCGTTCAACATCGCCAGCTACGCACTGCTGACCATGATGCTGGCGCAGCAGTGCGATCTGGCGCTCGGCGACTTCATCTGGACCGGCGGCGACTGCCACATCTACGACAACCACGTGGAGCAGGTGCAGACCCAGCTGGCCCGCGAGCCCCGGCCCTACCCGACCATGACGATCAAGCGTCGGCCGGCATCGATCTTCGACTACGAGTTCGAGGACTTCGAGCTCAGCGGCTACGACCCGCATCCAGCCATCAAGGCACCGGTCGCCGTATGAGCACGATCACGCTGGTTGCGGCCGTGGCCCGTGACGGCGCCATCGGCCGCGACAACGCGCTGCTGTGGCACCTGCCCGAAGACCTGGCGCGCTTCAAGGCGCTGACGCTGGGCAAGCCCGTCGTCATGGGCCGCAAGACCTGGGACTCCCTGCCGGCGAAGTTCCGCCCGCTGCCCGGCCGGCGCAATCTCGTCGTCAGCCGCAGCGCGAGCGAACTGCCCGGTGCCGAAGTCTTCGCCAGCCTGGACGCGGCGCTGGCCGCCTGCGCCGAGCCCGAGGTCTGCGTCATCGGCGGCGGCGAGATCTATGGGCTGGCGCTGCCGCTCGCGGACAAACTCGCACTGACCGAGGTGGATGCCGCTTTCCCCGATGCCGACCGGCATTTCCCCACGTGGCCGCGCGACCGATTCACCGAAGCCACGCGCGAGACGCGCACCAGCAGCGCCGGTTTGCGCTTTGACTTCGTCGACTACGTCCGACGCAGTCGCTAGGGCGGGCAGCCCGCTTGCCTCGGACAGACTGGACAAACGGGCGACAAACCGGACAAAGAAAAACCCCCTCGCCACAAGGCTGAGGGGGTTGGTCTTGGTGGGCGGTGCAGGGTTCGAACCTGCGACCCCTGCCGTGTGAAGGCAGTGCTCTACCGCTGAGCTAACCGCCCGAAATCTGGCGCTGCGTTTTCAAGGTACCAGGAAACCTGGTGGGCGGTGCAGGGTTCGAACCTGCGACCCCTGCCGTGTGAAGGCAGTGCTCTACCGCTGAGCTAACCGCCCTCGAAAACGCATCGGCTTTCGGGAAGCCCACGATTATGCCACGGTTTCTTGCGGCTCAACAACTCGCCATTTGCAATTTCCACCGGCGGCCTTGTCCAGGTCGGCCAGCATCTTGGTGTGTGCCGCCAGTTCGGCCTCATCAGCACGCAACACCGGCAGATCAAAACGGCTGAGGTCCACCACTTCGATGGCCGCTTCGGCCTCACCGGCCGGCGCATCGCCGTGGTCGTCCATCAGCAGCGCGTCCTGCCCGCGCGTCAGGCGGATGTAGACATCGGCCAGCAGTTCCGCGTCCAGCAGCGCCCCGTGCAGCACGCGCTTGGTGTTGTCCACCTCCAAGCGTCGGCACAGCGCATCCAGCGAGTTGGCCTTGCCCGGAAACTGGTCGCGCGCCATCAGCAGCGTGTCGCGCACGCCGGCCACATGGTCGGTCAGCACACCGCGCTTGAGCCGCTTGAGCTCGGCGTTGACAAAGCCGATGTCGAACGGCGCGTTGTGGATGACAAGCTCGGCACCGGCCAGGAAGTCCAGCAGCCGATCGACGATCTCGGCGAACTTGGGCTTGTCGGACAGGAACTGCTCCGTCAGCCCGTGCACGCGCAGCGCGTCCTCATGGCTGGCGCGCTCCGGGTTGATGTAGAGGTGCAGGTTGTTGCCGGTCAGTTGCCGGTTCACCATCTCCACGCAACCGATTTCGATGATGCGGTCGCCCTTGTCGGCTTCCAGGCCGGTGGTTTCGGTGTCGAAGAAGATCTGTCTCATGATCGGCTCAGGCGGGGCGCTGGTTGCGCCGGGTGGCCCAGAGGAAGATGGCCAGGCCGGCCAGGATCATCGGCAGGCTGAGCCACTGACCCTGGCTCCAGTTCAGCGCGCGCAAGCCCAGGAAATCGTCCGGCTCGCGGAAGTACTCGGCCACGAAACGCAGCGTGCCGTAGCCCATCATGAACACGCCGGAGATCTGTCCCGTGGCGCGCGGCTTGCGGGCGTACAGCCACAGGATCACGAACAGCAGCAGCCCCTCGCCCAGGGCCTGGTAGAGCTGCGAGGGATGGCGCGCCATGCCGCCGTCGGCCGCCTGCGGGAACAACATGGCCCACGGCAGATCAGCCGGCGCCGGCCGGCCCCAGAGCTCGCCATTGATGAAGTTGCCCAGGCGCACGGCCATGATGCCGGTGGGCACACAGGGCGCGATCAGGTCCGCAACCTCGAAGAAGCCACGCCCGCGCCGCCGCCCGAACCACCACAACGCCAGCAGCACGCCGAGCAAGCCGCCATGAAAGGCCATGCCGCCCTTCCAGACCGCGAACACCTCACCCAGGTTGTGCAGGTAGTAGTCGGGCTTGTAGAGGAAGCAGTAGCCCAGCCGCCCGCCAAGCACCACGCCCAGCACGCCGTAGAACAGCACGTCGTCCACGTCACGGCGCGTCCAGCCCACGGCAGCGTGCTGGGACATGCCCACACGCTTGCCGGCCAGCCACAGGAACAGGCCGAACGCAATCAGGTAGGTGATGCCGTACCAGTGCACGGCCAGCGGGCCGAGACGGAGGGCGATGGGGTCGAACTGGGGGTGGACCAGCATGAGCTCGGCAGGAATCAAAAGCGGCCGGCATCATAGCCAGCAGGCCAGGCGCCCCGTTCAGCGGCGCTTCTTGTTGCCGGGCCGGGCCTGCCCCAGCCCCTCCATCAGCTGTTCCCGGCGCGCGGCCTTCTTGGCGTCCAGCGCCTGCATGGCCTTTTTCTGCGTCAGCCCCGTGCTGTCGGAGAACCACCACCACAGCACCGCCAGCGGGAACGGCGACAGCACCAGCGCCCAGGCCCAGAACTCGTCCTTGTGAAACTGCACAAAACCGCCGACCTTGAGCACGATCAAGAGCACGCCGATCAATACGAACGCCATGCGGCATCTCCTTCAGGTATCTTTACGACCACTGTAGTTCACGCCTCCCCCTGAAAGGTTCCCATGAAAGCCCTGTTGCTCGGCCTCGTCCTGATCGCCCCCGCCGCCTTCGCCAGCCAGGACCTGGCCCAGAAGAAGAACTGCATGGCCTGCCATGCGGTAGACAAGAAGCTGGTCGGGCCTTCGTACAAGGACGTGGCCGCCAAGTACGCGAAAGACAAGGACGCCGCCAAGAAGCTGGCCGAGAAGATCCAGAAGGGCGGCGCCGGTGTCTGGGGTGCCATGCCCATGCCGGCGAACAACGTCACCCCCGCCGAAGCCGAGACGCTGGCCAAGTGGGTGCTGGCGACGAAGTGACCTCTCGATGCCGCCGCTGACGCGCGGCACGCCACGACAGGCCCTGCGGGGCCTGTTTGTGTTTCTGGCAATGCGTCGCCGCGCCGGCTGGACGCACCCCACAAAAGCATGAGGCCGCCGGGCTCTCACCCGGCGGCCTGCGCAAAAGACGCGTCGATCAGTCCTGCACGAATCAGTACGCCTGACCCAGTTGCTCGAGGATCGCCGGGTTCTCCAGCGTCGACGTGTCCTGCGTGACCGACTCGCCCTTGGCCACCGAGCGCAGCAGGCGGCGCATGATCTTGCCGGAGCGCGTCTTGGGCAGGTTGTCGCCGAAGCGGATGTCCTTGGGCTTGGCGATGGGGCCGATCTCCTTGGCCACGTGGTCGCGCAGCTGCTTGGCGATGGCCTTGGCCTCGTCGCCACTCGGGCGCGGACGCTTCAGCACAACGAAGGCGCAGATGGCCTCGCCGGTCGTGTCGTCCGGGCGGCCGACGACGGCGGCCTCCGCCACCAGCTCCGTGCAGCTGACCAGCGCCGACTCGATCTCCATCGTGCCCATGCGGTGGCCCGACACGTTCAGCACGTCGTCGATGCGGCCGGTGATCGTGAAGTAGCCCGTCTCGGCGTCGCGGATGGCGCCGTCGCCGGCCAGGTAGTAGCCCTTGAGCTCGGCCGGGTAGTAGCTCTTCTTGAAGCGCTCGGGGTCGCCCCAGATCGTGCGGATCATCGACGGCCACGGCTTCTTGACGACGAGGATGCCGCCCTGCCCGTTGGGCACGTCGTTGCCGGTCTCGTCGACGATGGCCGTCGTGATGCCCGGGAAGGGCAGCGTGCAGGAGCCGGGCACGAGTGTGGTCACGCCGGGCAGCGGCGTGATCATGTGGCCGCCGGTCTCGGTCTGCCAGAAGGTGTCGACGATGGGGCAGCGGCTGCCGCCCACATGCTGGTGGTACCACTCCCAGGCGGCCGGGTTGATGGGCTCGCCCACCGAGCCCAGCAGACGCAGGCTGCTCAGGTCGTACTTCTTCGGGTGCACTGCCTCGTTGCTCTCGGCCGCCTTGATCAGCGAGCGGATGGCCGTCGGCGCCGTGTAGAAGATCGTGACCTTGTGCTTCTGGATCATCTGCCAGAAGCGGCCGGCATCCGGATACGTGGGCACGCCCTCGAAGACGATCTCGGTGCCACCCAGCGCCAGCGGGCCGTAGGTGATGTAGGTGTGGCCCGTGACCCAGCCGATGTCGGCGGTGCACCAGAAGATGTCGTCGTCCTTCAGGTCGAAGGTCCACTTGGTCGTCAGCGCCGCATGCAGCAGGTAGCCGCCGGTGCTGTGCTGCACGCCCTTGGGCTTGCCGGTGGAGCCGGACGTGTAGAGCAGGAACAGCGGATGCTCGGACTCGACCCACTCGGGCGCGCAGGTCGTCGGCTGCGCGGCCGTCAGCTCGTGCAGCCACAGGTCACGCCCCTCCACCCAGCCGATGTTGCCGCCGGTGCGCCGGTAGACGATGACGTCCTTCAGCGTCGGGCAGCTGTTGTCGGCCAGCGCCTCGTCGACGATGGCCTTCAGCGGCAGTGCCTTGCCGCCGCGCTGCTGCTCGTCGGCGCAGATCAGCGCCACGGCGCCGGCGTCCTGCACGCGGTCGCGCAGGCTCTGCGCCGAGAAGCCGCCGAACACGACCGAGTGCGTCGCGCCGATGCGCGCACAGGCCTGCATGGCCACGACACCTTCGACCGACATGGGCATATAGATGACGACACGGTCGCCCTTCTGGATGCCGCGCGCCTTCAGCGCGTTGGCCAACTGGCTGACTTTGGCCAGCAGCTCGGCATAAGTGACGCGGGTCACGGCGCCATCGTCCGCCTCAAAAATCAGCGCCGTCTTGTCGCCCTTGCCGGCCTCGACATGGCGGTCCAGGCAGTTGTAGGAGACATTGAGCTTGCCGTCCTCGAACCACTTGAAGAACGGCGCGTCGCTGTCGTTCAGCGTCTTCGTGAACGGCGTCTGCCAGCTCAGCAGCTCGCGGGCCAGGCGGGCCCAGTAGCCGGCGTAGTCCTTCTCGGCCTCCGCCACCAGCGCCGCGTAGCCGGCCTCCCCCTTCACATGCGCGTTGGCCACCCACTCGGGGCTGGGCGCGTAGGTGTTCAGCGTGCTCATCGCTCTGTCTCCTTGAGTTGATTGGCGCGGACTGTGCTTCGGGCGTCTGACGATGCCCTGACGGCGTGACGTCATTCACGCCACCTAGAATTTCCGGCAATTCTGCTCGGTCCCACCCCATGCCCAACGCTCCCCAGCTCCGCCCCCTGCCCCGCCTGATCTTCGCCAGCCGCTGGCTGCAGCTGCCGCTGTACCTGGGCCTCATCCTGGCCCAGGCGGTCTACGTGTTCCAGTTCTGGACCGAGCTGGTGCACCTGATCGAGGCCGCCTTCGGCAACCAGGCGGCGCTGGAAATGCTGGTCAAGAGCATCGGCTACAAGGGCGACGGCCTGCCCGGCAAGCTCAACGAGACCATCCTGATGCTGGTGGTGCTGGGCCTGATCGACGTGGTGATGATCAGCAACCTGCTGATCATGGTCATCGTGGGCGGCTACGAGACCTTCGTGTCGCGCATGGACCTGGACGGCCACCCCGACCAGCCCGAGTGGCTGAGCCACGTGAACGCGTCGGTGCTGAAGGTCAAGCTGGCCACCGCCATCATCGGCATCAGCTCCATCCACCTGCTGAAGACCTTCATCAACGCCAGCAACTACACCGAGCAGACGCTGATGTGGCAGACGCTGATCCACGTCGCCTTCCTGCTGTCGGCCATGGCCATCGCCTACACCGACCGCCTGCTGGCCCACAACGACAGCGGCAAACACTGATTCAAGCCTCCCAGCCCGAGGCGCTGGCGCCCGCGCCCTGTCAGCGTCATGTCGGACGCAGGCTGCAGCATGGGCGCCCCGCCGTGAGCGCCGCTTTTCAGCGCCGCCGATAATTCCGCGCAACCCTCACACCGCTCCAGGCTCGCCATGACCACGATCCGCCAGCAAGACCTCATCGACAGCATCGCCGCGGCGTTGCAGTACATCAGCTACTACCACCCGGCCGACTACATCGCCCACCTCGCCCGCGCCTACGAAAGCGAGCAGAGCCCGGCAGCCAAGGACGCGATCGCGCAAATCCTGACCAACAGCCGCATGTGCGCCGAAGGCAAGCGGCCGATCTGCCAGGACACCGGCATCGTCAACGTGTTCCTGAAGATCGGCATGGATGTGCGCTGGGAAGGCTTCAGCGGCAGCATCGAGGACGCCATCAACGAAGGCGTGCGCCAGGGCTACAACAACCCCGACAACAAGCTGCGCGCGTCCGTGCTGGACGATCCCATCTTTGCCCGCAAGAACACCAAGGACAACACGCCCGCCGTCGTGCAGATGGAAGTCGTGCCCGGCAACACGGTGGACGTCATCGTCGCGGCCAAGGGCGGCGGCTCGGAGAACAAGAGCAAGGTCTACATGCTCAACCCCAGCGACGACATCGTCGACTGGGTGCTGAAGACCGTGCCCACCATGGGCGCTGGCTGGTGCCCGCCGGGCATGCTGGGCATCGGCGTCGGCGGCACGGCCGAGAAGGCCGCCCTGCTCGCCAAGCAGGCGCTGATGGAAGACATCGACATGTACGAACTGCTGCAGCGCGGCCCGCAGAACAAGCTCGAAGAGCTGCGCATCGAGCTGTACGAGAAGGTCAACGCGCTGGGCATCGGCGCCCAGGGCCTGGGCGGCCTCACCACCGTGCTCGACGTGAAGATCAAGACCTTCCCGACGCACGCGGCCAGCAAGCCCATCGCGATGATCCCGAACTGCGCGGCCACCCGCCATGCGCACTTCGTGCTGGACGGCAGCGGCCCCAGCTACATCGAGCCGCCCAGCCTGGACCTGTGGCCCGACGTCAACTGGGCGCCCGACTACAACAAGAGCAAGCGCGTCGACCTGAACGCGCTGACGCCGGCCGAGGTGGCCAGCTGGACGCCCGGCCAGACCCTGCTGCTGAACGGCAAGATGCTGACCGGCCGCGACGCCGCCCACAAGCGCATCCAGGACATGCTGGCCAAGGGTGAGCCACTGCCCGTGGACTTCACCAACCGCGTCATCTACTACGTCGGCCCGGTCGACCCGGTGCGCGACGAGGTGGTGGGCCCGGCCGGCCCGACGACGGCCACGCGCATGGACAAGTTCACCGACATGATGCTGGCCAAGACCGGCCTGATCGCGATGGTGGGCAAGGCCGAGCGCGGCCCGGTCGCCATCGAGTCCATCAAGAACCACAAGAGCGCCTACCTGATGGCCGTGGGCGGCTCCGCCTACCTCGTCAGCAAGGCGATCAAGGGCGCCAAGGTCGTGGGCTTCGCTGACCTGGGCATGGAAGCCATCTACGAGTTCGACGTGGTGGACATGCCCGTCACCGTGGCCGTGGACGCCACCGGCACCAGCGCCCACATCACCGGCCCGGCCGAGTGGAAGCAGCGCATCGCGGCGGGCAAGCCCGTGGCCATCCCGGTCAACGCCGTCTGAGCGCCGGGGCCACCGGCCCCGCCTCCTCTCTGCGCCGCGGTGTCGCCAACGCGCACCCGCGCGCCGCGGGCTTGCTGAAGAATGCGGGCTTCTCGTCGAGGAGCCCGTCATGGCCCATTTCCGCGCGTACGCCGCCCACACCGCTGGCGGCCCCCTGCAGCCGTTCGACTTCGACCCCGGCCCGCTGGGTGACGAGGATGTCGAGATCACCGTCGAGCACTGCGGCATCTGCCACTCCGACCTCGCGATGATCGACAGCGAGTGGTTCCCGGCCAGCTATCCCGTCGTGCCCGGCCACGAGGTCGTCGGCCGCATCACCGCGCTGGGCCCGCGCGCCAAGGGCCGGCAACTGGGCCAGCGCGTGGGCGTGGGCTGGCACACCGGCAGCTGCACGCACTGCAACTTCTGCCTTGGCGGCGAACAGCACCTGTGCGGCCAGCGCCAACCCACCCTGATCGGCCGACACGGCGGCTTTGCCGACCGGCTGCGCGCGCACTGGTCCTGGGCCATCCCCATCCCGGACGCGCTCGATCCTGCCGCCGTCGGCCCGCTGATGTGCGGTGGCGGCACGGTCTTCCTGCCCTTCGTGCTGCACGCCGTGAAGCCGACCGACCGCGTGGGCGTCGTCGGCATCGGCGGGCTGGGCCACCTGGCCGTCAAGTTCGCGCGCGCCTGGGGCTGCGAAGTCACGGCGTTCACGTCGTCCGCCAGCAAGCGCGACGAGGCGCTGGCGCTGGGCGCGCACAAGACGGTCTCCAGCGTCGACAAGGCCGAGCTCAAGGCCGCCGCCGGCAGCCTGGACTTCCTGCTCATCACGGTCGGCGCCGCGCTGAACTGGGACGCGCTGATCGGCACGCTGGCGCCCAAGGGCCGCATGCACCTGGTGGGCGTGGTGACCGAGGCGTTGAGCCTGCGCAGCGGCGGTTTGCTGAGCTGGCAGAAGGGCCTGTCCGCCTCGCCCACGCCGCCGCCCTCGGTGCTGGCGACGATGCTGGACTTCGCCGCGCGGCACCAGGTGCTGCCGCAGGTGGAGCGTTTCCCGATGAGCCGCGTCAATGACGCGATCGACCACCTGCGCAGCGGCCGTGCGCGCTACCGCGTGGTGCTGGACTCCGACTTCAGCTGACGCTGCACCTGCTGCGGGTAGGGAATCTCCACGCCCAGCTCGCCCAGCGTGCGCAGGATGGCGAGGTTGACGTCGGAGCGCACGCCGCCGGCGCCGTTCTCGGGGTCGGCGATCCAGAAGAACGCCGTCAGCTCCAGGCCGCTGTCGGCGAAGCGGCTGAGCTGCACCGCCGGCCCGGGCTCGGCCAACACGCGCGGCACGGCGGCCACGGCCTTCGCCAGCGCGGCAATGACAGCCTCCACGTCACAGCCGTAGTCCACCTGCACGACGGTGGACAGCAGCACCCGCGGGTCGGCGAGCGAGGAGTTCTCCACCCGCTGCGTGATCAGCATCTCGTTGGGCACGATGGCTTCCTTGCCGCCCAGCGAGCGGATCACGGTGTAGCGCGTCTTGATGTCGGTCACCCGGCCCTCGAAGTTGTCCACCTTGACCATGTCGCCGATGCGCAGGCTCCGCTCGGCCAGGATGACGAAGCCGCTCACGTAGTTGGCCGCCAGCTTCTGCAGGCCAAAGCCCAGGCCCACACCCAGGGCGCCGCCCAGCACACCCAGGGCGGTCAGGTCGATGCCCGCCGCCGACAGCGCGAACAGCAGGCCCACGAACAGCAGCAGCGCGCGGATGGCGCTGGCGGCGATCTTGCGCATGGACAGGTCCATGGACTCGCGCTGCAGCAACCGCGACTCGATGGCCGCCGAGATCCACAGCGCCACCACCAGCACCAGCGCCGCCGTGAGGCCGCCCTCGATGAGGTTGCGCAGCGTCAGCCGCACGGTGCCGAACTTCCAGCCGATGTCGTCCAGTTCGTCCAGGATGATGGGCAGCAGGCCGGTGATCCACAGCACCGCGCCCAGCCACATCAGCCAGGAGCCGATGCGCTCGACCAGGCGGATGGGCGCCGAGTCGGGCCAGGCCGCATGCAGCACGCGGGCGATGACACGGATGACCGCCAGCGACACGAGCACCGGCAGCGCCAGCTTGAACAGCGCCGGCGACAGCTCCCACAGCGGCATCAGCCGGCGCGCGCCAAAGGCCAGCGCCAGCGCCAGCAGCGGGAACAGTGCGCCGTCGATCACGCGGTCGCCGAACAGCACGCTGTGCTCGCGGCGCGTGGCCGCGCGCGACAGCGCCCAGCTGACCAGCCCGGCCACCGCCAGGCAGGCCAGCAGCAGTGCCCATTCGGTCAGCGCGTCGGCGCTGAACACGCGGCCCAGCAAGGCCTGCAGTTCGTTCAGGCTCAGCGGTTGATGCATTGAATTCATTTCAAGGCGCGGGCCGCACGGCGCGGCCGCGAAGGTCGTCAAACAAGATCGGGAAACGAGGGCTCAGAGATCGGCCAGCACCCGCAGGTGCACGCCCACGCTGCGCGCCAGCGCGCCGAGGTGGTAGCCGCCCTCCAGCACCGAGACGATGCGGCCCTTGGCATGGCGCGCGGCCACGTCCTTGAGCTTGAGCGTGATCCACTCGTAGTCAGCTTCCACCAGCCCCAGTTGCCCCAGCTCGTCCTCGCGGTGGGCGTCGAAGCCGGCCGAGATGAAGATCATCTGCGGTTTGAAGCGCTCAAGCGCCGGCAGCCACATCGCCTCGATGATCTCGCGCACCTCGGCACCCCGCGTGTAGGCCGGCACCGGCACATTGACCATGTTGGTGCCTTTCGGCACCGCACCGTTGTACGGGTACAGCGGATGCTGGAACAGGCTGACCATCAGCACGCGCTCATCGCCCGCGACGATGTCCTCGGTGCCATTGCCGTGGTGCACGTCGAAGTCCACGATGGCCACGCGCTGCAGGCCACGGTCGTCGAGCGCGTGGCGCGCCGCGACGGCCACGTTATTGAAGAAGCAAAAGCCCATGCTCTGGTCGCGCGTGGCGTGGTGGCCGGGCGGGCGCACGGCACAGAAGGCGTTGTCGGCCTGGCCGTCGATGACGAGGTCGGTGGCCTGCACGGCCGCGCCGGCCGCCATCTGCACGGCCGCCCAGGTGTGGGCATTGGCCGACGTGTCGGGGTCCACCGCGCAGCGCTCGCCGCGCTCGGCACAGCCGCGCAGCAGCTCGCCAATCTCGGCCACGTAGCCGTGCGTGTGCGCCCGCTCCACGGCCTTCAGGTCCACCGGCCGGGTGTCCACATGCAGCAGTGCAGGTGCCACGCCGGACGCGATCAGCCAGTCATCGATGGCGGCCAAGCGCTCGGGGCATTCGGGGTGGCCGTCGCCCATGTCGTGGCGACGGCATTCGGGGGGATTGAAATACGCGGTGGGCATGGGCCGGAGTCTCTTGATATGGTCTGGGCCCATGACGCAAGCACGAACCTTGGCAACGCAACTGCAGGCGCTGCAAAACCAGATTAGCACGGTCATCAAGGGCAAACCCGCACAGATCGCCGATGCCCTGGCCTGCCTCATGGCTGGCGGCCACCTGCTCATCGAGGATCTGCCCGGCGTCGGCAAGACGACGCTGGCCCACGCGCTGGCGATTTCGCTGGGCCTGCAGTTCTCGCGGCTGCAGTTCACGGCCGACCTGCTGCCCAGCGACCTGCTCGGCGTCAGCGTGTACGAGCGTGAGAAGAATGGCTTCGTCTTCCATCCGGGCCCGGTGTTCGCGCAGGTGCTGCTGGCCGACGAGATCAACCGCGCCGGACCCAAGACGCAAAGCGCGTTGCTGGAGGCGATGGAGGAATACCAGGTCAGCGTGGAAGGCGTGAGCCACCCGCTGCCCCAGCCCTTCTTCGTCATCGCGACGCAGAACCCCAGCGAGCAGCTGGGCACCTTCCCGCTGCCAGAGTCGCAGCTGGACCGCTTCCTGATGTGCATCTCGCTGGGCTACCCCGACGCCGCTGCCGAGCGCGAACTGCTGATGGGCGGCGACAGCCGCGAGCAGCTCAAGGCGCTGCAGCCGGTGATGACGCCAGCGGAATTGATTCAGGCGCAGGCCCTGGTCAAGACCATCCACGCCGCCCCGCCGCTGCTGGACTACCTGCAGGCGCTGATCGCCGCGACCCGCTCGGGCCAGTGGTTCGTCGAAGGCCTGTCGCCGCGCGCGGGCCTGGCCGTGCTGCGCGCCGCGCGGGCGCGGGCGCAGCTGCTGGGGCGGGACTACGTGTCGCCCGACGACATCCAGGCCATCCTGCCGCAGACCATCGCCCACCGGCTGCAGCCGCGCGCCGGCGCGGGGCGCGGCGCGCGCGAGCAGGTGCGGGCGATGGTGGAGGCCATCCCGCTGCCTTGACGCCGCGGGACGCCCCATTGCGCCGCACTTACCAGATGCGCACGCGCTGCTCCGGCGGCAGGTAGAGCTTGTCGCCCGGCTTCACGTCAAAGGCGCGGTACCACTCGTCGAGGTTGCGCAGCGGGCCGTTGACGCGGAAGGTCGGCGGCGAATGCGGGCCGACCTTGAGCTGGTTGAGCATGGCCTCGTCGCGGTACTTGGACTTCCAGACCTGTGCCCAGGCCAGGAAGAAGCGCTGGTCGCCGGTCAGACCGTCGATCACCGGTGCTTCCTTGCCGTTCAGGCTCAGCCGGTAAGCCGTGTAGGCCATGGACAGGCCGCCAAGGTCGCCGATGTTTTCGCCCAGCGCCAACTGGCCGTTGACGCACTGATTGGGCAGCGGGCAGTAGCTGTTGTACTGCGCCACCAGGGCCTTGGTGCGGGCCTCGAAGCGCGCGCGGTCTTCGTCGGTCCACCAGTTGCGCTGGATGCCGGCGTAGTCCGACTTGGAGCCCTGGTCGTCGAAGCCATGACCCATCTCGTGGCCGATCACGCCACCGATGGCCCCGTAGTTCACGGCCGGGTCGGCATTGAGGTCGAAGAAGGGCGGCTGCAGGATGCCGGCCGGGAACACGATCTCGTTGAAGGACGCGTTGTAGTAGGCGTTGACCGTCTGCGGCGTCATGAACCATTCGTCGCGGTCGGGCTTGGTGCCCAGGCGGCGCAGCTGGTCGTTGATGGCATAGCGGCGCACGGACAGCACGTTGGCCATCAGGTCGTCGGCCACGATGTTGACGCCGGCGTAGTCACGCCACTTCTTCGGGTAGCCGATCTTGGGGTTGAAGGTCTCCAGCTTGCGATAGGCCTCGGCCTTGGTCGCCTCGCCCATCCAGTCGAGCTTCTGGATGTTCAGACGCAGCGCCTTGCGCAGGTTCTCGACCAGCGTGTCCATCGCCGCCTTGGCCTCGGGCTTGAAGTGGCGGGCCACGTAGACCTGGCCCACCGCATCGCCGATGCCGTTGAGCTGGGCAATGCCGCGCTTCCAGGCTTCACGCTGCGCCTTCTGGCCCTGCAGCACGCCGCCATTGAAGGCGAAGGCCGCTTCGTCGATCCCGGTGCTCAGCAGCGGGGCGTGGTTGCGCACCGCGTGGAAGCTCAGATAGTCGCGCCAGACGTTCAGCGGCGTCTTGGCGATCACGTCCAGCAGCGGCAGCACCGCGCTGGGCGTGCTGACGTTGACCTCGGCGGGCGGCTTGGTGATGCCGCTGGCGGCGAAATGGGCCGCCCAGTCGTAGCCCGGGAACTCCTGCTGCAGCTGCGCGAAGGTGCGCAGGTTGTAGGTGCGGTCGCGGTCGCGCAGCTGGGCACGGTCCCAGTGCTTGCTGGCGATCTCGGCCTCCAGCGCCACGATGGCCTCGGCGCGCGCCTTGGCATCCTGCACACCGGCGAAGCCCAGCATCTTCTGCACGTGCTCCAGGTAGGCGGCGCGGATCTGCACGAAGCGCGGCGCCGGGTTGACGTAGAAATCCTTGTCGGGCAGGCCCAGGCCGCCCACGCCGATCGAGACGAGGTAGCGGTTCGGGTCCTTGCGGTCCAGCGTGATGCCGGCGCCCACCGGCGTGGCCGTGCCGTCCATGCTGGCGCTGCCGAAGGCGGCGGTCAGCTTGGCCAGCGAGTCGATGCGCTCGATGCGCTGCAGCGTGGGCAGCAGCGGCTTGATGCCGGCAGCGTCGCGCGCCGCCTTGTTCATGTAGCTGGCGTAGTAATCGCGCACCTTCTGCTCGTTGCTGCCGGGCTTCAGGTCCTTGCGCGCCAGCAGCTCCTCGACGATGGCGCGGGTCTGCTCCTCGGCCCGGTCAGACAGCGCGTTGAACGAGCCGTAGCGGGTCTCGTAGTCCTTGAGCGCATAGCTGTCCGACCACGCGCCGTTGGCGTAACGGTCGAAGTCGTCGCCCGGCTTCACCGAGGTGTCGCGGTTGGCCAGTTCGACGCCGAAGCTGCCGAGCTGCGGCTTGGCGCCGGCAGCCAGCGCGGGCGAGGCGCCAGCGCTGAAGGCGAGGCCCACGGCGATGGCGAGCAGGGAGGGAAGGTGCTTCATTGGTGAATCACGAAGTGAAGGTTGGTGAGTCAGGCTAGCGCAAAACGTGCGCCACCGTGATGTGCCAAAGGTCTTGTCGCACAGGCGTCAGCGGGGCTGGCGACAGTGGCCTGTTGCATGATGAGTCCCCCGGCCATTGACGGACCGCGGCCACGGACTCTCCCGAGCAGGCAACATCCCGCAGATGAACCCCATGCAGTTGGCACGCCAGCGCTGGCAGGCCTGGTGGCAGGCCCGCCAGCCGGTGGCCGATACCCACCTCACCACGCAGCGCAACACCTACATCCTGCCCACGCCGGCCGGCCTGGCTTTCTGCGCCACGCTGGGCGTGCTGCTGCTGGCCAGCATCAATGAACAGCTCAGCCTGGGATACGCGCTGACCTTTGCGCTGACCGGCGCGGGCCTCGCGTCCATGCACACCACGCACGCCAACCTGCGCGGCCTGCAGATGGACCTGCGCGCGCCCGAGGGCGTGCATGCCGGCGACGACTACGCGCTGGAGCTGCGCCTGCACAACCCGGGGCGCGAGCGCTTCGGCATCGCCGTCAGCGCCCAGCTGGACGACGGCGCCAGCGAACCCGCCTGGGTGGACGTGCCGGCGCGCGGCCACGCCGTGCTGCAGCTGCGCCTGCCGGCCGCGCAACGCGGGCTGCGGGCGCTGCCCCGGCTGGTGGTCGCCACGCGCTTCCCGCTGGGCTTCTTCCGTGCCTGGAGCTACTGGCGGCCGGCGGCGCAGGTGTGGGTCTACCCGCGCGCCGAGGCGCAGCCGCCCGCCTTCCCCGCCCAGGCCGAGGCCGGCGCCGGCGAAGCCGCCTCGACGCGGCAGTCCACGCAGGGCACCGACTTTTCCGGCGTGCGCAGCTACCGCCGCGGCGACTCGCTGAAGCAGATCCTGTGGCGCAAGTCCGCGCTGGCGCTGGACCAGGGCCTGCCGCTGTGGGTGCGCGAGACCGAGGCCCCGCTGGCACGGGACCTGTGGCTGGACTGGCGCGACACCCCCGGCCGCGACATCGAAGCCCGGCTGTCACGCCTGACGGCCTGGGTGCTGGCCGCCGAGCGCCTGGGCCAGCCCTACGGCCTGCGCTTGGGCGGCCGCGAGATGGCGCCCGCGCTGGGCGCCGCCCACCGCCAGGCCTGCCTGCAACTGCTCGCGGGGTTCAGCGCATGAACGGCCTGCAACGCTGGTGGAGCCGCCTGCCACGCGACGCGCGCGACAGCTTCTTCCTGCTGGCCGTCATCACGGCCGTCATGGCGCCGCACGCCAGCCACCTGCCGCTGTGGGCCACCGGCCTGACCGGCCTGGTGCTGGCCTGGCGTGCCCACATCGCCTGGCGCCAGCGGCCGCTGCCCAGCCGCTGGGCCTTGCTGGCCATCGCGCTGGTGTACGCGGTGCTGACCTGGCTGACCTTCCGCACGCTGATCGGCCGCGAGGCCGGCATCACGCTGCTGACCGTGCTGATGGCGCTAAAGACGCTGGAACTGCGCGCCCGGCGCGACGCCTTCGTCGTGTTCTTCCTCGGCTTCTTCCTGGTGCTGACGCAGTTTCTGTACTCGCAGTCGCTGCTGACGGCGGCCGGTGCGCTGCTGTCGCTGTGGGGGCTGCTGGCGGCGGTGGTGCTGGCGCAGATGCCCACGGGCGTACCCAGCATCGCCATCGCCGCGCGCCGCGCCGCCAGCACCACGGCGCTGGGCCTGCCGGTGATGGTGTTGCTGTTCGTGCTGTTCCCGCGCATCGCGCCGCTGTGGGGCGTGCCCACCGAGCAGATCGGCAAGACGGGCCTGAGCAACCAGCTGGAGTTCGGCGCGATGAGCGAGATCGCCAACGACGACAGCATCGCCATGCGCCTGAAGTTCGACGGCCCAACGCCGCCGCCCGACCAGCGCTACTTCCGCGGCCCGGTGCTGACGCGCTTCGACGGCAAGACCTGGCGCGCCCCCGACACCCGCCCCAGCCAGGCCTGGCTGCGCGGCAACGACGACCTGCTCACCCAGGGCCCGGCGCTGCGCTACGAGGCCACGCTGGAGCCGCTGCGCATTCCCGTGCTGCCGCTGCTGGAGATGAGCCCCGGCACCGCGCTGGCCTTGCCCGACCTGGCCGTGCAGCGCGGGCCCGAGCTGCAATGGCTGGCGCCCCGCCCCATCACCGAGCGGCTGCGCTTCACCGCCACCGCCCACCTGGGCTGGCGCGCCGGCCAGCAGCTCAACCGGCTGCAGTACGCGGCGCTGACCGAGCTGCCGCCCGGCGCCAACCCGCGCACGCTGGCCTGGGCGCTGGCGCTGGCCACGCAGCCGCGCTTCACGGCGCTGCCGCCGGCCGAACGCGCCGAGGCCCTGGCCGCCGCGCTGCTGGCCCATGTGCGCACCGAGGACTTCACCTACACACTGTCCCCTGGCCGCTATGGCGAGCAGACGCCGCATGTCATCGACGAGTTCTGGCTGGACCGCCGGCTGGGCTTCTGCGAGCACTTCGCGTCGGCCTTCGTCGTCATCATGCGGGCCATGGGCGTGCCGGCGCGCATCGTCACCGGCTTCCAGGGCTGGGACGCCGACCCGCAGGACGGCTACCTCGTCGTGCGCAACGCCAATGCCCACGCCTGGGCCGAGTACTGGGTGCAGGGCAAGGGCTGGCTGCGCAGCGACCCCACCGCTGCCGTGGCGCCCAACCGCGTCACGCAAGGCCTGGCCCTGCAGCCGCAGCCCGGCCTGGTGGGCCAGCTGAACCCGACACTGTGGCGCGCGCTGCGCAACGGCTGGGAGACGGTCAACAACCGCTGGCAGCAGCTGGTGCTGAACTATTCGCGGCAGAACCAGTTCGACCTGCTCAAGCAGCTCGGCTTCGAGCGCCCGGACTGGAGCGCGCTGGGCCAGGCGCTGGCCGGCGTCATCTTCCTGACGGCGCTGCTCGGGCTGGCCTGGCTGCGCTGGAACAGCCGCCCGCACGATGCGTGGAGCCGGCAGCGGGCGCGCATCGCCGCCCGGCTGGCCGCCTTGGGCGTGGAAGCGCCGCCGCACGAAAGCCCGGCCGGCTGGGCCCAGCGGCTGCAGCAACGCCACGGCCCGGCGGCCCAGGCCGCCTGCGACTGGCTGCTGCAACTGCATGCCGCGCGCTACGGCGACGGCCGGCCCGCGCCGGCCTGGGCCGACTTCCGGCGGGCGCTGGCGGCGCTGCCGGCGCGACGCTGAGGGCGTGAACACGCGCGGCGCTGCACGCCAGCGCCGTGGTGTGGGCCGCGCCGCGAGGCCGTGATGCACACTCCGCTGCCGCAGGCGCTGTCCGGGCGCGGCGGCCCGGGCGTGCACCTGTTCGACCCGGAGTTCCGCTTCAAAGCCCCATGCACGACGCCCTCGACTGAACACGCCACGACCCATGCTGGACCTGCCCCAGACCCTCGCCTTCCTCGCCGCCGCCCTGCTGCTCACCGCCTCGCCCGGCCCCGACAACCTCATGGTGCTGAGCCTAGGCATGGCGCGCGGCCGGCGGGCCGGCATGGTGTTCGGGCTGGGCTGCGCCTTGGGCTGCCTGAGCCACACGCTGCTGGCCGTGGTCGGCATCGGGGCGCTGGTGGCCGCGTCGCCATGGGCGCTGCAGGCCCTGACCTGGGCCGGCGGCGCCTACCTGATCTGGTTGGGCGTGGGCGCCTGGCGCCATGCCGGCCGGGCGGCGGCGGGCGACGCCGGACATGACGCCACGCCCCTGCGCCGGCTGTTCACGCAAGGCCTGGTGGCCAATGCGATCAACCCCAAGGTGGCGCTGTTCTTCCTGGCCTTCCTGCCGCAGTTCGTCGTGCCCACGCAGGGGCCGGTGGCCGCGCAGCTGGGCCTGCTGGGCCTGCTGTTCACGGCACAGGCGGCCGTGCTGTTCGGGCTGCTGGGCTGGTTCTCCGGCCACGTGGGCGCCTGGCTGCAGCGCGTGCCCGGCAGTGCCCGCGTGCTGGACCGGCTGGCCGGCACGGTGTTCATCGGGCTGGGCCTGCGGCTGGTCGCCAGCCGCTAGCCTGCGCCCTGCGGCGGCGCCTTATGCTGGCGGCGTGAACCGCCTCGCCCACTGCCTCGCCGCCGCCCTGCTGCTGGCGGCCCCTGCCCTTGCCGACGCCAAGCCCCGCCGCGAACCGCCGCTGAAGCCGCTGGGCACGCGGCCGGCGTTGGTGGCCTTTGCCAACGAGCTGGCCGCCGCCGAGGGCTGGAACGCCGCCGCGCTGCGCCGCCAGCTCGCGGCGGCCCGCCACCTGCCCAAGGTGCGCCAGCTCATCCTGCCCGCCAGCGCGCCCAGCGCCAAGAACTGGGGCGCCTACCGCGACCGCTTCGTCGAGCCCGCCCGCATCGAGGCCGGCCTGGCCTTCTGGCGCCAGCACGAGGACGCGCTGGCCCGCGCCCAGGCGCGCTGGGGCGTGCCGGCCGAGGTCGTCGTCGGCATCGTCGGCGTGGAGACCTACTACGGCCGCATCACCGGCGGCTTCAAGGTGCTGGACGCGCTGGCCACGCTGGCCTTCGACTTCCCTGCCGCCCACCCGCGGGCGGCCGAGCGGCAGGCCTTCTTCCGTGCCGAGCTGGCCGAGTTCCTGCGGCTCACGCGCGAGCAAGGCCTGGCCCCGGAGGACGTGCGCGGCAGCTATGCCGGTGCCTTGGGCTGGCCGCAGTTCATGCCCGGCAGCTGGCGCAAGTACGCGGTGGACTTCGACGGCGACGGCCACATCAACCTGATGGCCAGCCCGGTGGACGCCATCGGCAGCGTGGCCCACTACCTGGCCGCCTTCGGCTGGCAGGCCGGCCAGCCCACGCACTACGACATCACACTGCCCGAGGACCCTGCCGCGCGCGCCCGCCTGCTGGCCCCCGACATCAAGCCCAGCTTCAGCGCCGCCGAGCTGCAGGCCGCTGGCGCCACGCTGCCTGAGGCCGCCCGCAGTCACGCCGGCCCGCTGGCCGTCATCGAGCTGCAGAACGGCGGCCAGGCCACCACGCCGCTGCTGGGCACGCAGAACTTCTGGGTGGTGACGCGCTACAACTGGTCGGCCTACTACGCGCTGGGTGTCATCGAGCTGGGGCAGGCCGTGGCACGGGCGCGCACGGCCGCGCAGGCAGCGCCTCAGCAAGCCGCTCAGTAAGCCGGCCAGGCATCCGCGTCGGGCGTCGCGATCTCGGGCGCCGGGCCCATGGGCATGGCGGCGCTGGTGCTGCGCCGGTCCTGCCAGTAGCGCGGGCGCCGCTCGCGCTCGCACTGGCCCGCCGCTGGCGGCACATCGCTCTGCCAGCGCCAGGCGCCGCAGGTGGCGCTTTCCACGACGGCGATGCCGGCGGCCTGGTAGCGGGCCAGCACCGCGGGCGCCGGGTGGCCGAAGCGGCTGCGGTACGCGGCCTGCACCAGCGCCACCGAGGGCTGCACGGCGGCCAGCAGGGGCTCGCTGGAGGACGTCTTGCTGCCGTGGTGCGGCACCAGCATGACGTCAGCGCGCAACTCAGCCTCCCGCTGCACCAGCGCCCGCTCCTGCCCCGCCTCCAGGTCGCCCAGCAGCAGCGCGCGCCGGCCCGAAGCGGCGGTGATGCGCAGCACGCAGGACAGGTCGTTGGGCTTGAGGCCGGCATCAAAGTCCTGCGGGCGCGGGTGCAGCAGCTCAAAGCGCACGCCGTCCCACACCCAGCCCTGGCCGGCCTCGCAGCGCCGCGCGGCGGCCGGCGGGCGCTGCAGCGGGTGATCGGGCGCCAGCGAGCTGCGCAGCTCGGCCACCGGCAGCGCCTGCATCAGCGTCGCAGCGCCGCCGACGTGGTCGGTGTCGCGGTGGCTGAGCATCAGCAGATCCAGCTGCCGCACGCCCAGGCGCCGCAACAGCGGCAGCAGCACGCGCTCGCCGGCATCGGCACCGGGCGAGTAAGCCGGGCCGGTGTCGAACAGCAGCGTGCGCCCGGCGGTGCGCACCAGCACCGCATTGCCCTGCCCCACATCGGCCGCCAGCAGCTCGAACTCGCCCGGCGGCGGCCGCGGCACGGCAGGCCACAGCAGCGGCACCAGCAGGGCCAGCCCCACCAGCCGCAGCCGCCAGGGCAGCCGCAGCACCACCAGCCCCGCGCCCAGCAAGGCCAGCGCCTGCGCCCATGGCGGCGCCGCCGGCAGCCACCACACCGCGCCGGGCAGCGCCACCAGCAGCTGCAGCCAGGCCATCAGCCCCTGCGTGATCCACGCGGCCAGCGCCCACAGCGGCGGTGCCAACCCGCCCAGCAAGGCCAGCGGCGTGATCAGGAAGCTGATGACCGGGATGGCCACCAGGTTGGCCAGCAGGCCCACGGCCGACAGCTGCGCGAAGCACACCAGGCTCAGCGGCGCCAGCCCCACCGTGGCCACGGCCTGGGTGCGCAGCGCCGCCTGCAGCCGCGCGCGCCAGCCCTCGGCGCGCCGCTCGCCCGCGGCCATCAGCAGCGCCACCGCGCCGAACGACAGCCAGAAGCCCGGCTGCACCAACGCCCAGGGGTCCACCGCCGTCACCACCACGGCGGCCGCCAGCAGCACCAGCGGCCAGGGCCAGCGCAGCCCCAGGCTCTGCAAGCCGGCCACCCCGGCCAGCATCAGCACCGTGCGCTGCGCCGGCACGCCCCAGCCCGAGAACAGCGCATAGCCCAGCGCCGCCAGCACGCCCGCCCAGCGCGCCGCCGTGGGCGCCGGCCACGCCAGGCACAGGCGCCCGCTGCGCCGCCACAGCGCCCCGGCCACAGCGCTGGCCAGCCACGCGAACATCGTGACGTGCAGCCCGCTGATGCTGAACACGTGCGCCACGCCGGTGTCGCGCAGCAGCGCCCAGTCGGCGTGGGTGATGGCGTTCTGGTCGCCCAGGCTGAGCGCGGCCAGCACGCCGGCCATGCCAGGGTCGGCCACCTCGGCCTGTATGGCTGCGCGCAGGCGCTGGCGGGCGGCGTCGAGGTGCCCGGCCGGCGCGGCGGCCAGGCGCTCACCGCTGCGCACCACGCCGCTGGCGCGCAGGCCCTGCTCGAACAGCCACAGCTCGGCATCGAAGCCGCCCGGGTTGGCCAGCCCGTGGGCGCGCTTGAGTCGCGCGGTGAGGCGCCAGCGCTCGCCGGCCCCCGGTGGGCGGTCGGCCATGCCTGGGCTGGCATACGACAGCAACATCAGCCGCGGCGGCACCTCGGGCGGCAGCGCCGTCCCCGTGGGGCCCACGGATTCCACCGCGAACTCGAAGCGCCAGCCCGGCACGCCGCCCTGGCCGGTGATGGCCACGGGCAGGGAGTCGATGCGGCCGGTCAGCACCAGGTCGCGCCCTTCCCAGGCCGGGTGCAGCTCAGACGCCAGCCGCCATTCCGCGCGCAGCGCGCCCTGCGCGAAGGCCAGTGCGGCGATACCAACAGCCAGCCCCCACCAGCGCCGCCGCAGCGCGAAGCCCACCGCCAGCAGCCCGGCCAGCAGCGCGACCTCGCCCGGCGCCGGCAGCCGGGCGCACTGGTGCAGCACGGCCAGGCCGGCCAGCCAGGCCAGTGCCGCCACCGTCAGTTCCTGCACGCGCCAGCGAGCCTGCGCCAAAACCCCTCCCGCGCCCCGCTGCATGGGGGGCGGGGTGTAGCATGCCGCCGTTTTTCCGTCGCGCCATCGCGCTTCTACCCATGAGCTCCACCGCCATCCAGGCCAAGCTGGCCGAACTGGGCATCACCCTGCCGCCCCTGGCCATCCCGGCCGCCGCCTACCTGCCCTTCACCCGCACGGGCAATCTCGTCTTCCTGTCCGGCCATCTCGCCAAGAAGGACGGCAAGGTCTGGGTGGGCCAGCTGGGCAAGGACGTCGACACCGCCACCGGCCAGGCCGCCGCCCGCGCGGTCGCGGTCGACCTGCTGGGCACGCTGCAGGCCGCCACCGGCGACCTGGGCAAGGTGGTGCGCATCGTCAAGGTGATGAGCCTGGTGAACAGCACGCCCGACTTCACCGAGCAGCACCTCGTCACCAACGGCTGCTCCGAACTGCTGGCCGCCGTGCTGGGCGACGCCGGCAAGCATGCGCGCAGCGCTTTCGGCGTGGCGCAGATCCCGATGGGCGCCTGCGTCGAGATCGAGCTGATCGCCGAGGTGCGCGACTGATGTTCGTCAGCTCCCCCTCCCGGCTGCCCGGCCTGGCGCTGCTGGGCGTGGCGGTGGCCAGCTTTGCGGCTGTCGGCGTGGCGCTCGTGGCGCAGCACCAGTTCGGCGTCAAGCCTTGCCCCTGGTGCGTGCTGCAGCGCGGCATCTTCCTGCTGATCGGCGCGTTCGCGCTGCTGGGCTGGCTGGTGCGCGGCACGCGCGGGCTGCGGCAGGCCGCACTGGTGCTGGTGCTGACGCTGTGCGCGGCCGGCCTGACGGCGGCCGTGTTCCAGCACGAGGTGGCCTCGCAGACGGCCACCTGCGCCATGGGCCTGGCCGACCGCATCGTCATGGCGCTCAAGCTCGAGGAGCTGTGGCCGGCGGTGTTCATGATCACGGCCAACTGCGCCGAGGCCGCGGCCTACCGGCTGCTGGGCCTGCCCTATGAGGTCTGGAGCGGCCTGCTCTTCGCCGGCTTCGCGGCGCTCAGCGCCATGGCCATCGGCAAGCGCTGAGGCCTCACTCGCCCAGCACCACGCCCTCGCGGCGCGGGTCGGCGCCGCCGACCCAGCCGCCTTTCACGCGCTGCAGCACCTGCAGGCCGCTGGTGAGGTCGGTCTCCACGACCTGATGCCCGCGCCCGCGCAGCGCCGCCAGTTGCCCGGCCGTCAACGCGTGGCGCTCCACAATGAGTGCGCCGCCATTGAAGTGGCCAAAGTTGGGCAGGTCCACCGCCTGCTGCACCGGCAGGCCCCAGGCCAGCGCGCCGGTCAGCACCTTGGCCATGTAATGGATGATGACCGGCCCGCCTGGCGAGCCGGCCACCATGACGAGCTGCCCGCGGCGGTCGAACACCAGCGTGGGCGCCATGCTGGAGCGCGGGCGCTTGCCGGCCTCCACGCGGTTGGCCACCGGCTTGCCCTCAGCGCCGGTAGGCTGCAGCGAGAAGTCGGTCAGCTGGTTGTTCAGCAGGAAGCCACCGGCCAGGCCCGTGCCGCCATCGCTCATGACGCGGTTGCCAAAGGCGGATTCGACGCTGGTGGTCATGGCCACCGCCCGGCCCTCGGCATCGACCACGCTCACATGGCTGGTGCCGGACTCCCGTTGCGGCGCCTGCGGGGCCAGGGCTTGCCGCAGGGCACCGGGGTCCCCCGCCGTGGCGGGCGGCATCGCACGCTCGCCGATCAGCGCGGCGCGCGCCTTCAGGTAGGCCGGTGCCAGCAGCAGTTGCCAGTCACCGCCAGGCGCGGTGACGAAGGCCGGGTCGGCAATGAACTGCGCGCGGTCGGCAAACGCCAGCTTGGCGGACTCGGTGTAGGCATGCAGCCAGTCGCCCGTGAGGCCCTGGGCCGCCACGGCAGCGGGCTGGCCGTCGAGCAGGCCGAGGATCTGCATCAGCGTCAGGTGGCCCGAGGTGGGCGGGCCGAAGCCGCAAACGCGGTAGCTGCGCCAGTCGTTGCACAGCGGCGGGCGCTGCACAGGCTGGTAGCCGGCCAGGTCGGCCACGGTCAGCCGGCCGGGCCGGGCATGGCCTTGCACGCGACGGACGATGTCCTCGGCCACCGGGCCCGTGTAAAAGCCCGCAGCGCCCTGCTTCGCAATGGCGCGCAGCACGGCCGCGTAGGCCGGGTTCTTCAGCACGGTGCCGACGGGCTTGGGCACCCCGGCTGCGTCGAAGAAATACGGCCCCGCCTGTGCGTCGCTGCGCAGCGCAGTCTCGCCGGCCGCCAGCTCGAACAGCCGCGGGCTGATGGCAAAGCCCTGCTCGGCCAGCATGATGGCGGGCTCGAACAGCCGCGCCCAGGGCAGCCGGCCGTGCGACTTGTGGGCCTCGGCCAGCATGGCCACCACGCCGGGCACGCCGGTGGACAGGCCACTCAACACCGCGTCGCGCATGGCCATCGGCTTGCCGTCGGGCTTCAGGAACAGCGCGGGCGTGGCGGCAGCCGGCGCGGTCTCGCGGCCATCGAAGGTCTGCACCTGCCGGCCATCCCAGTGCAGCAGGAAGGCGCCGCCACCGATGCCGCTGGACTGCGGCTCCACCAGCCCCAGCACGGCCTGCACGGCAACCGCCGCGTCGACGGCCGAGCCGCCGGCGCGCAGCATCTCCAGTCCCGCCTGCGCGGCCAACGGGTTGGCCGCAGTGATCGCGAAGCGCTGGGCGGGCTGCGTGAGGCCGACGGTCTTGGCGGTTCGCGTGGTGGCCGCTTCGGGCTGCTCCAGCGGGGCAGCGGGCTGGCTGGCGGCCGCCAGAGCCAGCAGGGCGAGCAGGGACGACAGGGTGGCGGTGCGCAACATGACGGCCATCTTAGGCAGGCTCAGTGGCCGGGCGGGCGCGGCACATGGCTGCGCCAAAAGGCCTCCCAGCGCGCCAGCGCCCAGGTCTCGCCGTCCTCGTGCGCCGCGACGATGGCGTTGCCCACCAGGGGCTGCAGCTGGGCGCGGGCCGCCTCCACGCCTTGGCTGGCCTCCAGCCAGCCACGGTAGGCGCTCAGGAAGGACAGCCGTGCGCGGGCGTCAGCCCCCGGCAGCTTGCGGGCGGCGATGAGTGGCGCCCAGTGGCCGGCCTCGTCCAGCCGGCCGTCGTGGATCAGCATCGTCATCAGGTCGCCGGCCATTTCCGTGACCAGGCTGGCGTCGTTGCAACGCGAGCACCCCGGCTCCCGCCATTCGGCGTGCAGGTAGTGCTGCAGGTAGAAGCGGTACAGCGGGATGAATTGGGGATCGTGCCCGGCGGACAACAGAGCCGCGAGTTCGGCCGGCCGCTCACGCAGGCCGAGCATCTGCGCCCGCACCAGCTTGTAGCGGCGCTGCGCGCGATCGTCCTCGCCCAGCCCACCGGCGCGCAGCCATGCCAGTTGCGCTTCGCTGCCGGCCTGCAGAGGGTCCAGCCCGCGCCAGGGCAGCCGCGCCCACCACCAGGGCCGCGGCGCAGCCGCATCGAGCTCGGGCCAGGACGGCCAGCGGGCCTCCAGCGACAGGTCGGCCTGCCGGGCGGCCCGGTCACGCAGCGCCAGCGCCTGGCCGGCCACCACCGGCAGCGCGGCCGCCACCACCAGCAGCGCCTGCAAGCGCCGCGCGGCACGCCGCCGCTCGGGGCCAGGCTGCGGATGGCGCTTGAGCAGCCCGGTGTACGGGAAGGCCCACAGCACACCCACCACCAGCAACCCGAGCGCCGGCGCCAGGCCCAACGACAAGGGGTGCGCCGGCACAAAGGCCGCGTTGGCGGGCTGCGTCAGCGGGTCGTGCAGCAGCGTGAGCCGGTCACCCGGCTGAAGCAGGGGATACAGCGTGGGCGCCAGCAAGCTGACGCGGGCAGGCCTGTCCTCGCGGCGCGGGTCGACCACATCCACCTCGACTTCCAGCCGCACCGCGCTGCGGCTGCTGCCGGTCGGCCCCACGCGCGTGCTGCGATGGAGATCCACCACCTCGCCCTGCAGCCACAACCCATGCTGCAGCCAGCCCAGGCGTTGCTGCAGCAGCCAGCCCAGCCACAACGCCGCCAGCAGCGCTGGCAGCAACAGCAGCCCCTGCAGCACGCAGCCGCCGCGCGGCGCGGCCGGCGCCGGGCGACGCTCAGGCGGCAAAGTAGCCCAGGTCCTTCTGCGTGTAGTTGCCAATCTGCGGCAGCACCAGCGGCAGGTCGGTGGCGGACACGCCCATCCACGTTGCCAGCGTCGCGGCCAGTTGGTCCACCGAGGTCGTGGGCAGCAGCCGGCCCTGGCCCACGTCATCGGGCCCGTTGACGCTGACCGACGGCAGCGCGCCGTAGTAGCGCCCGCCCTTGACGGCGCCGCCCATGACGAAGTGGTGGCTGCCCCAGCCGTGGTCGCTGCCGTCGCCGTTGCTGGTCAGCGTGCGGCCGAAGTCGCTGGCGGTGAAGGTGGTGACCTGGTCGGCCACGCCCAGCTCCACCGTCGCGGCGTAGAAGCTGGCCATCGCGTCGTCGATCTGCTTGAGCAGCAGCGGCTGCTTGGACAGCAGCAGGTCATGCAGGTCGAAGCCGCCCAGCGCGACGAAGAACACCTGGCGCTTGGCGCCCAGCGCCTGGCGGGCGGCGATCAGCCGCGCCACCATCAGCAGCTGGTTGGACAGGCTGGCCGTGGTGTCGAACACGGTGCCCAGCGCGGCCTGGTTGGCCAGCGCCGTGCCCAGCACGGCTTGGGCATCGACCGAACGCTTGACGACGCGGTTGAGCTCGGCCTCCATCCAGTGCGTGCGGTCGGCGGTGATCAGCGAGCGCAGCGCCGTGGAGCAGGCGGCCGAGCCGAACAGCGACCGCGTGACGCCGTTGATAGGCACCGCGCCGGCCGTGGACACCTGGTATTGCACGGCCTGCTTGCCGGACATGAACACGGCATTGCCGGCGACGTTCATGCACGTGAAGGTGGACGGGTTGTTGCCGCTCAGGAAGAGATCGCCCACGCGGCCGCCCCAGCCGCTGGTGGCCCCCTCGGGCGTGCTGGCCTGCCACAGCGACTGCTGGTCGTTGTGCGAGAACAGTTTGGGCGGCAGCGGCACGCTCTTGGCCTTGTACTGGGCCAGCGTGGTGGGCTGCACCAACGTGCCGACGTTGAGCTGCACGCCCAGCCGGCCGGCATCCCACAGCGCCTTGAGGCGCGGCATCTGCGGCGCGAGCGCCATCTGGCGCCCGCCGATGCTGCCGGCCAGCGCGGTGGCGGCCAATGCGTCGCGCGGCGTGGCCAGCGTCTGGCGGATGGTGGCGTACTCGGCGTGGCTGGCGGCGTCGAACGGGATCAGCGTGTTGCCGTAGTCGTTGCCGCCGTTCAGGAACACGCACACCAGGGCCTTGTAGTCACTGGCAGCGGACTGCGCCGCCGCCTCGCCCATGACGGCCAGGTTCAGCGCCCAGGGCGCGGCCGCCCCGGCCACGCCCAGCGCGGACGCGCGGCGCAGGAACTCGCGGCGCTGCAGTTCGGGGAGTTGGTTGAGCTTCATGGCCGCCTCACTTCTGGACCAGGTATTCGGGGCAGGCCATCAGCATCAGGATGGCGGCGTAGACGCGGTTGAGCTTGCCGGCGTCGGTGGTGGCGGTGATCGTGGCGACCGCGGTGGCGATGGTGGCCTGCGTCTCGGCCGAGATGCCGCCGCCGCCCAGGCGCAGCGCCAGGTCGGCCACCAGCGCGGGCACGTCGGCCACCAGCGCCAGCTCGGCCGTGTAGCTGGCCTTGACCTCGCCGACGCCGCTGCCGATCGCCGTCTGCAGGAAGTTCAGGTAGCCCGCCACCGTGCTCTCGTTGCAGAGCTGGAATTCGGGCGCCGTGATGGCGTTGCTCCCCAGCTGGGAGTTGGGCGGCACATAGCCGGGGCGGAAGAAGTTGAACACCGACGGGCTGCGCAACGGGCTCTGGCCCAGTCGCGTGCCGGGGTTGCTGGTGTCGCCGATGTTCCACACCCCGGTGGGCGACGTCGTGTTGAAGCTGCGCGCCCACTGCACCAGGCGCAGCACCGGCTCGCGCAGCTTGCCGCCCGACGCGGCCGTGGGCACCTTGCGGGCCTCGGGGTCCAGCAGGATGGCCTTGACGACGGCCTTGAGGTCGCCGCGCACACCGGCACCGTTGTCGTTCCACACGGCGCTGACGCGGGCGATGTAGGCCGCGCTGGGATGCGAAGCCACCAGGCGCTGGATGAGCTGGCGGCCGATGAAGGGCCCGACGTTGGGATGCGCGGCCAGCGTGTCCATGGCGGTCTTCATCGCGGCGGCGCCGTCGGCAGTGGCTGGGATGGCCACGCCCAGCACCTGCTTGGCGCCGGTGGCAAAGCGCGTGGCGATGTTGAGCATGGGCCGCCGCACGTAGCTCGGGTCGGTGGTGCTGGCGCCGTCGTAGTCCCAGCCGGTGAACACGCGCGCCAGCTCGGTGATCTGCGCCTGCGTGTAGGTCTCCAGCGCCTTGCCGTCGCTGCCCAGCTTGGGGCTGCCGTCGGCGTTGAGCTGCACGAGGCCGATGCTGAACAGCTGCATGCACTCGCGGGCGTAGTTCTCGTCGGGCACGCGGCCGGTGCGGGTGTCTTCCTTCTGGTTGCCGCGCATGTTGAGGTAGACGCCCATCGCGGGCGACAGCGTCACGGCCTCCAGCAGCGCGCGGTAGTTGCCGAAGGCGTGCTGCTCCAGCAGGTCCAGGTAGGCCGCGCCCATGAAGCTGCGCCAGGACACCTCCAGCCCGTTCATCGACACGACGAAGATCTCCGACAGCGCCAGCACCACGCGCTGGCGCAGCGTGTCGGGGGCGGACATCAGCTTGCGCCAGATGGTGTTGTCCAGCCCGGCCGTGCTGTTGCGGTTGGCCTCCACCGCATAGCCGCGCTCCAGCAGCCAGTCGAAATGGCTGGCATTGACGGGCTGGGCGAACTGGGCGTCCAGCCAGGCGGCATAACCGTTGGCCTTGACGGTGGCGATGTCGGCCGTGGATGCGGCAAAGCCGGCCTGCGCCAGGAAGCGCGCAGCCTCGGCATCGGTGGGCGGCGCGGGCGGGGGCGCGGCGACGGATGCGCTGGTGCCGGGGCTGGCCGAATCGCCACCACCGCCGCCACAGGCGGTCAGCAGCGTTGCGGCGGCCAGTGCAGCCGACGGCGCGACGGAGGCAGACAGCTCACCGGCGGCGGCCGGCCGTAGCGCCGGGGGCGCGTCCAGATCAGGGATGGGGAGTTCGGGCATGGCCACCTCGCGAGTTCGGCGCGCATGATGGCAGCGCCGACGCGGGGCGGCGCGCCCGTCCGTTGTGCGCCGTGAACAACGCCCCGACCCTTACGTAGAGAAACATCTGGCCGGCGAACTGGGCACCGCTCTGGTGCCCCGCCCAACGACAACGGGCCGGCGATGGCCGGCCCGTGCGGGGCCCCGGTGCAAGCCGGGGCTGCGGTGCGAGGTCAGAGCAGCGGCACGCCGGTCTTGGCCTGCGCCTGCTCGCGCGTGACCCCGTCAGCCAGCTCCACGATGCGGATGCCGCCGGGCACGACGTCGAACACGCCGAGGTCCGTGATGATGCGGTCCACCACGCCCACACCGGTCAGCGGCAGCGTGCAGCTGGGCAGGATCTTGAAGTCCTCGCTGCCGTCCTTCTTGCGGGCGACATGCTCCATCAGCACGATGACGCGCTTGACGCCCGCCACCAGGTCCATGGCGCCGCCCATGCCCTTGACCATCTTGCCGGGGATCATCCAGTTGGCCAGGTCGCCGCTGGCGCTGACCTGCATGGCGCCCAGGATGCTGAGGTTGATCTTGCCGCCGCGGATCATCGCGAAGCTGTCGTGGCTGCCGAAGATGCTGCTGCCGGGCAGCGTCGTGACCGTCTGCTTGCCGGCGTTGATGAGGTCGGCATCGACCTCATCCTCGGTCGGGAACGGGCCGATGCCCAGCATGCCGTTCTCGCTCTGCAGCCAGACTTCCTTGTCCGCCGGCACATGGTTGGCCACCAGCGTCGGGATGCCGATGCCGAGGTTCACGTAGAAGCCGTCTTCCAGCTCCTGGGCCGCGCGCGCGGCCATCTGATCTTGTGTCCAGGCCATGTCAGCTCTCCTTCTTGGGCGACAAGGTCACCTTCTCGATGCGTTTCTCGGGGTTGGCGTTCACGACGATGCGGTGCACGTAGATGCCCGGCAGGTGGACCGCGTCCGGGTCCAGCGCGCCGGTCTCGACGACCTCCTCCACCTCCACCACCGTCAGCTTGCCGGCCATGGCCGCCGCCGGGTTGAAGTTGCGCGCCGTGCGGCGGAACACCAGGTTGCCGCTCTTGTCGGCCTTCCAGGCCTTGACCAGCGACACCTCGGGCACCAGGGCGCGCTCCATCACGTAGGTCTCGCCGTCGAACTCGCGCAGCTCCTTGCCCTCGGCCACGACGGTGCCCACGCCCGTCTTCGTGAAGAAGGCCGGGATGCCGGCGCCGCCGGCGCGCAGCTTCTCGGCCAGCGTGCCCTGGGGCGTGAACTCCAGCTCCAGCTCGCCCGCGAGGTACTGGCGCTCGAACTCCTTGTTCTCGCCGACGTAGCTGGAGATCATCTTCTTGATCTGGCGCGTCTCCAGCAGCTGGCCCAGGCCGAAGCCATCGACGCCGGCGTTGTTGGAGATCACCGTCAGGCCCTTGACGCCGCTGTCGCGCAGCGCGGCGATCAGCGCCTCGGGGATGCCGCACAGGCCGAAGCCCCCCACCGCGAGCAACTGCCCGTCCTTCACCACGCCGCGCAGCGCGTCCGCCGCGCTCGGGTACAGCTTGTTCATGTCGTCTCCTGCTGGAAGAAGGGCGCAGCGTAGCGTCGTGCCGGTGACTCGTCGATTACGCAAGATTGACTAAGCCGCCTGGCCCGGCGGGTAGGATCGCGCCCGCTCTCCACATCGACCCGCCCTCCCCGCCCGCCGTGCCGCACGACGCCCTCGACTACCGCAGCGCCTTCCAGCTGGCCCCCGTCGGCCTGGTGCTGTCGGTGCAGCGCCAGATCGTGGACTGCAACGAGCGCGTGCTGCAGATCTTCGGCGCGACGCGCAAGCAGTTGCTGGGCTGCAGCTTCGCGGTGCTCTATCCCAGCGCCGCCGAGTTCGAGCGCACCGGCGCCCGCATCATTGCCAGCCTCGACGCGCAGGGCCATTACGCCGACGACCGCGTGATGCGCCGCGTGGCCACGGGCGAGCCCTTCTGGTGCCACGTGACCGGCCGCGCACTCGACCCGACCGACCCGCATGCCCGCGGCATCTGGAGCTTTGAGGACCTGTCTGCGCGCCGCCAGATCACGGCCGACCTGACGCCGCGCGAACGCGAGATCGCCGCGCTGCTGGTGCAGGGCCACACCAGCAAGCTGATCGGCCGCCAACTCGGCGTGAGCCCGCGGACCGTGGACATCTACCGCGGCCGGTTGATGAAGAAGTACCAGGCGGGCAGCACGCCCGAACTGATCCACAAGCTGCTTTCCGCATGAGCCATTCCGCGCCGCACGCCCCCGAACTGCCCTACTGCCGCAACTGCCACTACACGCTGGCCGTGCCGCGGCCTGTGTACTGCGGCCACTGCGGGCAGGAGACCGACCTGCATCCGCCGTCGGTGCGCGAGATGCTGACCGAGTACCTGGGGCATTACGTCGCGCTGGACGGGCCGCTGTGGCGCACGCTGTGGGCGCTGATCTGCCTGCCCGGCCTGCTGACGAACGCCTACTTCCACGGCGCCCGCCGCCGCTACGTGCTGCCGCTGCGCGTCTACCTCAGCGCGAGCTTCGTTTTCTTCGTCGGCTGGGCGCTGCTGCCGCAAGGGCCCACGCAGTTCATCGAGGCCGGCCCGTCAACGCAGGCCGAAACGGTCGTGCCGGCCACGACAAAGGACAGGAACGAGGCGCCCGCCAGCGGCGCCAGCGCGCCACGCCGGAACACCCAGATCGGCGACTGCGACCCCGCACGCCCGCAGAGCTGCAATGCGGTCGAGCGCTGGGTGGACGGCGCCATGCACAAGGCCGCCCAGATGACGCTCGAGCAATGGAAGGCGCGGGCCCGCGCGCTGGCGCCCTACGCGATGCTGGCGATGCAGCCGGTGTTCGCGGCGCTGTTGCTGCTGACGTTTGCCGGCAGCGGCCGACGCTATGCCGAGCATTTCGTGTTCTCGCTGCACAGCCACAGCCTGTGGTTCCTGGCGCTGCTGCTGGCCATTGCCGCGTCGCTGGAGGGCAGCCTGCTGATGGCTGTGTTCGCCCACGGGCTGGTGGCCCTGCGGCGGGTCTACGGCCTGGGCTGGTGGGGCGCGCTATGGCGCGGGCTGGTGCTGAGCTGCCTGTATTTCGTGCTGCTGGCCATGGTGGCCACCGCGTTCGCGCTGCTGATCGCCGCCACCGCCTGACCGGCTCAGTTGAACACCCGCTGGCGCAGCCACTTGGTTGCCACCCACTTCTCGCCCTCCAGCACGGGCGAGCCGCCATGCAGGCTCTGCGTGGACGGGTGCGGCCGGTCGTAGCTGAAGAACACCGCATGGCCCTTCACGGGCGCGACGTCCAGGCCGATGTCCGGGAAGATGGTGGAGCCGCCGGCCGCGGGCGTGTTCAGGTAGATCACCAGCGTGCCCACGCGCTGCCCGCCGCGCTTGAGGATGTTGGGCGTGCCGACGTGGCTGGGGTCGAAGTAGTCGTAGTGCGGCTGGTACTCGGCGCCGGGCCGATAGCGCAGCACCTGCAGGCCCTCGCCATGGTCCAGCGGCCAGCGCAGCAGCGTCGCGATGCGCGACTCCACGCGCCGGATCAGCTCCGTCTCGCAGCGCTCGAAGAACATGCCGTCGCTGGTGCGCGCCGCGTTCACCTCGCTGCCGTCGTTGCCGGTGGCCACCGTCTCGGAGCGCGACAGCCGCTTGGACGCGAGCGCGACGATGCCATCGCATTCCTCGTCGGACAGCAGGTCGGCAAACACCACCACGCGCGGCTGGCGCAGCGCCATGACGACCTTGACCTGCCGGTCCCCCACATCCAGCAGCGGCGTGAAGCGGCTCAGGTCGGGCTCGGGCAGGCCGGGCGTGCTGCCGTCGGCCGTGGTCAGCGTGGCCGACTGGCCCAGCGTGCGCGCCAGTGCCTGGCGGGCGATGGCCTCGTCCCAGCCGCTGCCCAGCATGGCCGCCAGGATGCTCTCGGACGCGTGGCCGACGCGGCTCTGCTCGGCAATCCATGCACACAGCTCGGGGGTGATGACTTGTTGGCTCATGACTTGCGGCGAAAAACCAGTCGATCCGGGGAAGACACGTCAGGCGTGAAACGATAGCCGTCCAGGTTGAAGGCCTGAAGACCGTCCGGCGTCTCAAGGCGCTGCTGGATGGCGAAGCGCGCCATCAGGCCCCGGGCGCGCTTGGCGAAGAAGCTGATGATCTTGTAGTCGCCGTTCTTCCAGTCCTCGAACTGGCACTCCACGACACGCGGTTTCAGCACCTTGCGATCCGCCGCGCGGAAGTACTCCTGCGACGCCAGGTTCACGATGACGGGCGCCTTCTCGCCCGCCGCGAGCTTGTTCAGGTGGAGCGCCAGGCGGTCACCCCACCAGTCGTACAGACTGGCACCGGCCGGCGTGGCCAGCCGCGTGCCCATCTCCAGGCGGTAGGGCTGCATGCGGTCCAGCGGGCGCAGGATGCCGTACAGCCCCGACAACATGCGCACATGCTGCTGCGCCCAGGCGATGTCGTCAGCGGACAGCGTCTTCGCGTCCAGCCCGTCGTAGACATCGCCGTTGAAGGCCAGCACGGCGGGCTTGCTGTTCTTGTCGGTGAAGCGCGGGCGCCAGGCGGCGTAGCGGTCCACGTTGAGCTGAGCGAGCGGCTCGGACAGATCCATCAGCGTGCGCACCTCGTCCACCGACTTGGTGCGCAGCACGTCGATGAGGGCGGCGGTGTCGTCGAGGAACTGCGGGCGGGTCAGCGCGTCGGCCAGTACGGGGGGCGTCGGCGTGTCGTAATCGAGCGACTTGGCGGGCGAAAGCAGGAACAGCATGGCGCGGATTTTGGCGCCTGTTCGGGGTGGCTCCCGCTCAGCCCGGCACGGCCTCGCCGCCGAAACGGTCCAGCGCCAGCAGCACGGCCACCACCACCAGCGCCGCCACCGGCCCCGCGGCCGGCACCAGCAAGGCCGCCACGACCGGCACCACCAGCACCAGCTGGCGCAGCCCCACGCCGTACAGCAGGCCGGCGCGGCGCACATAGCGCACGCCGACGTCCGCCCAGCCCGCGCGCACCGGCGAGGCCGTGGGCATGCCGACGATGAAACCAGCGTGGTTGTAGAAGCGCACCGCCATCAGGCTGGCCACCAGCGAGGCCGACAGCAGCGCCAGCAGCACCAGTTCCATCAGCAGGCGTGGCCCGCCCTGCCCCAGCCCGCCGGTGCCGGCCAGGCCAGCGTGCAGGGAGGGCGCGGCCAGCGTGGCCGCCCCCATCAGAGCCAGCGCGGCGGTGGACGCCAGCAGCGTCGCCGACATCAGCGAGTTGCGCAGCGTCTGCACCGCCAGCAGCTCCGAGCCTGGCTGGCCCGACACCGCACGCAGCCAGTCCTCGCGCAGCCCCGCATGCCGGGCGGGCGCCAGCTGGCGCGGCAGCAGCAGCACGGCTTCGTACAGGCCCGTGATCGCCAGCGTCAGCGCGACGCCGGCCCATGCCCAAGCGGCGTCCATGGCTCAGCCCTGGCGGCGCCGTTCGAGCAGCTCGAACACGCCCATGCCCGCCAGCATGGCGGCAACGAACACCAGCGCCTTCAGCTCGCCCATGCCCAGCGCCACCAGCGCCGGGCCCGGGCAAAAGCCGGCCAGCCCCCAGCCGGCACCGAACATCAGGCTGCCGACCAGCAGGCGGCGGTCGATGACGCTGGCCGTCGGCAGCCGCAGCGGCAGGCCCAGCAGCGTGACCTCGCGCCGCCGCGCCACCGTGAAGGCCAGCAGACCCACAGCGATGGCGCCCACCATGACCAGGGCGAGCGACGGGTCCCAGGCACCGGCCAGGTCCAGAAAGCCCAGCACCTTGGCCGGGCTGGCCATGCCCGACAGGATCAGGCCCAGGCCGAACACCAGGCCGGCCAGCAACGATGTGAAGATGGACATGGCAGCTCCTCAGAAACCCACAACGTGACGCAGCAGGAACACGGTGGCAAAACCTGCCCCCATGAAGGCCAGCGTCGCCGCCAGCGAACGCGGCGACAGCCGGGACAGGCCGCAGACCCCATGCCCGCTGGTACAGCCCGCGCCGTAGCGCGTGCCCACGCCGACCAGCAGGCCGGCCAGCACCAGCGCGGGCCAGCCCGCATCGATACGCGGCAACGGCACGGCCGTGAACAGCGCATAGGCCAGCGGCGCGCCCACCAGGCCCAGCACAAAGGCCACGCGCCAGGCCACGTCGCCGCGGGCCGGCCGCAGCAGCCCGCCCAGCACGCCACTGATGCCGGCGATGCGGCCGTTCAGCAGCACAAACAGCGCCGCCGCGAGGCCGATGAGCGCACCGCCAGCCAGCGAGGCCACGGGCGTGAAAGCGTTCCAGTCGATGTTCATGGATTACTCCTTGGGGCAATAGAGGCTGTAGAGCACAGCAAGCACCTGCAGCAGCCGCTCATCGGCCACGCGGTAGAAGATGCGCTTGCCGTCGCGCCGCGTGTCCACCACGCCCTCGGCACGCAGCACGCCCAGTTGCTGCGACAGCGTCGGCTGGCGGATGCCCAGCACCTCTTCCAACTCGCCGACGGCCATCTCGCCCTGCGACAGTTGGCACAGCAGCAGCAGGCGGTCTTCGTTGGCCAGCACCTTCAGGGCGGCGACCGCCTGGCCGGCGGCCTGGCGCAGCGTGGCGGGGTCGATGAGGACGGGGTTGGACATGTCAGGCTCCGTGGCGTTGACTTCATTATGCAAACAAATATAATGTCCGTCAATATATTGAACCAAGCAGGAGCACGCATGACCGCTCGCACCACCGTCCAGGCCTTCTTCGACGACAAGACCTGGACCGTCTCCTACGTCATCGTGGACACGGCCACGCGCAGCGCGGCCATCGTTGACCCGGTGCTGGATTTCGACTTCAAGTCCGGCCGCACCCACACGCTGCAGGCCGACAAGCTCATCGCCCATGTGCGCGAGCACGGCCTGACGGTGCAGTGGATCCTGGAGACCCACGCCCACGCCGACCACCTCTCCAGCGCCCGCTACCTGCAGCAGCACCTGGGCGGGCGCATCGCCATCGGCGAGCGCATCACGCAGGTGCAGCAGACCTTCAAGAAGCTGTTCAACCTGGAGCGCGGCTTCCTGCCCGACGGCACGCAGTTCGACCACCTCTTCCAGGACGACGAGGTCTTCCACATCGGCGGCGTCGAGGCACGCGCACTGCTGGTGCCGGGCCACACGCCGGCCGACATGGCCTACCTCGTCGACGGCGCGGTGTTCGTCGGCGACACGCTGTTCATGCCCGATGTCGGCTCGGCCCGTGCCGACTTCCCCGGCGGCGATGCGCACGCGCTGTACGCATCCATGCGGCGCATCCTGGCCCTGCCGCCCGAGACGCGCATGTTCGTCTGCCACGACTACCCGCCCGCGGGCCGCGCCCCGGCCTGGGAGACCACCGTGGCCGCGCAGCGCGCTCACAACATCCATGCCCGCGACAGCATCGGCGAGGCCGAGTTCGTGCAGATGCGCCAGGCGCGCGACGCGACGCTGGACGTGCCCACGCTGATCCTGCCGTCCATCCAGGTCAACATCCGCGCCGGGCAGTTGCCGCCGCCCGAGGACGATGGCGTCAGCTACCTGAAGATCCCGCTCAACGTGATCGGCCGCGCCCAGCCATGAAAAAACCCCGCCGTGGCGGGGTTCGGTCGACGCTGCTGCCGGGGCTTACTTGACCAGCAGCGAGTTGACGGCGCTCAGGTCCTCGGCGCGCAGCTGGCCCGAGGCCTGGCGCAGCTTGAGACCGGTCACGACCACGTCGTAGCGCGCCTTGGCCAGGTCGCGCTGCGTGGAGTAGAGCTGGGTCTGCGCGTTCAGCACGTCCAGGTTCACCCGCACGCCGACCTTGTAGCCCAGCTGCGTGGCTTCCAGCGCCAGCTTGGTGGACGACTCGGCGGCCTCGTAGGCGGCCACCTGGGCCTTCAGCGACTGCACGCCGAAGAAGGCGCGACGCGTGGCCTCGGCCACGCTGCGGCGGGCGAAGTCCAGGTCGTTGCGGGCCTTGTCCTCCAGCACCAGGGTTTCCTTGATGCGGTTCTGCGTCGCGCCGCCGGTGTAGAGCGGGTAGGTCAGGGTCAGGCCCAGCGACGCGTTCTTGCTCGTGCCCACACCGGAGGACTGCGCCGCCAGGCCGCTCAGGCTGTTGTGCAGGTTCTGGGCGCCCAGCGTGGCGCTGGCGTCCAGCGTGGGGCGCTCGCCGGCACGGGCGATCTGCGTGTCCAGCTGCGCCACCTCCAGGCCGAGACGGGCCTTGCGCACCAGCGGGTGCTGGTCATCGGCCGTGGCCACCCAGGTCTCGACCTCGGTGCTGGGCAGCGCCGGCAGCGCCACCGGCTGGATCAGGCCCTTGGGCTCCACGCCCACGCGGCCGACGAACTGGTCGAGCGTCACGCGCTTGACGCGCAGGTCGTTGTCAGCGGCCAGCTCCTGCGCAACGGCCAGGTCGTACTTGGCCTGGGCTTCGCGGGTGTCGGTGATGGTGGCCGTGCCGACCTCGAAGTTGCGCTTGGCCGACGCCAGCTGCTCGGCGATGGCCTTCTTGTTGGCCTGCGTGGTGGACAGCGCGTCCTTGGCGGCCAGCACATCGAAGTAGGCCGTGGCCAGGCGCACGATGAGGTCCTGCTCGGCCGACTCCAGATCAGCCTGGGCCACGGCCTGCCCGCGGCGCGCCTTGTCGATGGTCGGCAGGCTGGCTGCGTTGTAGACCGAGTACTTGCCCTGCAGGCCGGCCGTCAGCGTGCGCGACGTGATGTTGCTGCCAGCCGGCGGCTCGGCACGCGCTGCGGTGGCGGCGGCCGACAGGCCCAACGTCGGGCGCGTCAGCGCCTCGGCCTGCGCCGCGCGGGCACCGGCCGCCTCCGCGTTGGCGCGGCTGGCCAGGTAGGTCGCGTCATAGCCGCGCGCGGCGTCATACAGCTCCTGCAGGCTCTGCGCCTGGGCCGCGCCAGCGATCAGAAGGCCGGCAGCCACGGCCAGCGGTTGCAGGATCAGGCGTTGAGCGGTGACGAGAGGCATGAGGTTCCTTGGCTGGAGCGATGGATGAAGCAGCGGCCGGGGTTATAGAGCCAAATGCACCCGGTGACTGAAGCCATGTGACGAGTTACGCCCCGACGGCGGCAAACGGCAATAGGCGGCGACGGGCGGCAATCGGCGGCACGCGCTGCGGCTTCAGAAACTGAAGGCCGGCGCCTCGGCGAAGCCCGGCAGGCGGCCGGCCACGGTGTCAAACAGCTCGACCGTGCGGAACTCACCGGCCGCCACACGGGTGACGAGCACGGCGCGCATGACCGGCTCGCCGCCGACGATGGCCGCCAGGCGACCGCCCACCTTGAGCTGGTTCAGCAGCGCCTGCGGCACCACGGCGACCGAGCCCGACAGCAGGATGACGTCAAAGGGTTCCTCGCCGGCCACACCGGCAGCGCCATCCTGGTTCAGCACGCTGACATTGGCCGCGCCGGTGCGCTTGAGGTTGGCGGTGGCCTGGGCAGCCAGGTCGGCATCGGCCTCCACGGCGACGACCCGCTGCGCCTGCCGCGCCAGCAATGCGGCCAGATGGCCGGTGGCGGCGCCGATCTCCAGCACCTTCTCGTGGCGCTGCACCTTCAGCTCCTGCAGCAGGCGGGCCTCGACGCGCGGCGCCAGCATGCGGCGGGTGGCGGTCAGCGGCAGCTCGGTGTCGACGAAGGCCTGGTGACGGTGCGCCGCAGGCACGAAATCCTCCCGGTGCACGACCTGCAGCAGCTCCAGCACGCTGGGGTCGAGCACATCCCAGGGGCGGATCTGCTGCTCGATCATGTTGAAGCGGGCTTGTTCGACGTTCATTGGGTTCTCCGAGGGCGCGGTACGGCGGGACAAAAGCAAAATTCTAGGTGCGCGGCGGCACCGCCAGCAGACCATGCAGCAGGACGGCCATCTGCGCGTCCAGCAAGGCCTCGGCGCTGGCGCTGTCACAGCAGCTGGCATGCTCGCCGAACGAGTGCTCGTGCAGCATCAGGTGCAGCATGGGCGCGATCAGCAGATGCACCGTCGCCTCCAGTGGGACGGCCCTGAACTCACCCGCCTGGATGCCGCGCGTGATGAGCTCGCCAATGAAGGCCTGCGACGGGCGGATGACCTCGTCGACATAGAAGCGCGCCAGTTCCGGAAAATTGCGCGCCTCCACCATCATGATCTTGCAGACCGTGCCCGCCCGGCCCTCCCCGACCTTGGCCCACCAGGCCCGCATCATCTGTTGCAGCAGCGGCGCGACGGCGCCCCGGTGCTGCGCCGCCTGCGCGGCGGACTCGGCGATGTGGACGGACAGGTTCTCGCGCACCATGGCCTTGAACAGCTCGTCCTTGCTCGGGTAGTAGCGGTACAGCGTGCCCTTGGCAACGCCGGCACGCGCGGCGATCTCCTCGCTGCGCGTGGCCGCAAAGCCTTTTTCAACGAATAGCGCCAGCGCCGCGTCCAGCAGTTCCTGCGGGCGGGCGTCCTTGCGGCGTTGGCGGGGGGTGACGGCGGTCAAGGGCGGCTTGTTAATGACCAGGCGGTCAGTAATGTAGCCGTGCGGGCGTCGCACCCGCAAGGCCGCTCCCCAGGCGCTGGCTACACTGCGCCGCCTTTTGCAACCTCGCGCAATCTCACTCGCGTTTCCCCGGAGCTGAACGTGGACGTCATCCTGCTGATCAAAGCCGCCATCATGGGCATCGTGGAGGGGCTGACCGAGTTCCTGCCGATCTCGTCCACCGGCCACCTCATCCTCGCCGGCTCGCTGCTGAACTTCGTCGGTGAGAAAGCCAAGGTCTTCGAGATCGCCATCCAGACCGGCGCGATGTTCGCCGTGGTGTGGGAGTACCGCGAGCGCCTGGCCAACACGCTGCGCGGCATTGCCGGCGAACGGCCGGCGCAGCGCTTCGCGATGAATGTGCTGGTCGCCTTCATCCCGGCCGCCGTGCTGGGCCTGGCGTTCGGCAAGCTGGTCAAGGCGCATCTGTTCCACCCCGTGCCGGTGGCGCTGGCCTTCATCGTGGGCGGCTTCATCATCTTGTGGGTGGAGGCCCGCCACAAGCGCCTGTACGGCGACATGGACATGCAGGGCACGCGCCGCGCCCGCATCGAGACCGTGGACGACATGGGCCCGCTGGACGCACTGAAGGTGGGCCTGCTGCAGTGCCTGGCGCTGATCCCCGGCACCAGCCGCTCGGGCGCGACCATCATCGGCGGCGTCGTGCTGGGCATGTCGCGCAAGGCGGCGGCGGAGTTCAGCTTTTACCTGGGCATCCCGACGCTGATGGGCGCCGGCGCCTACTCGGTGCTGAAGCAACGCGATGCGCTGGCCTGGGGCGACCTGCCCATGTTCGCCGTGGGCCTGGTGTTCGCTTTCATCAGCGCGCTGCTGTGCATCCGCTGGCTGATCCGCTACGTGTCCAACCACGATTTCAAGATCTTTGCCTGGTACCGCATCGCCTTCGGCCTGGTCGTGCTGGCCACGTGGCAGACGGGCACCATCGTCTGGGCCGATTGAGATAATCGCGCCATGGCCATCACGATCAAGACCGCTGCCGATGTCGAGGGCATGCGCATTGCCGGGCGCCTGGCGTCCGAAGTCCTGGACATGCTCACCGCCCATGTGCAGCCAGGCGTCACGACCGAGGCGCTGGACAAGCTGGCCCACGACTTCATCGTCAACGTGCAGCAGGCGATTCCCGCGCCGCTGAACTACTGCCCGCCGGGCTACACGCCCTACCCCAAGTCCATCTGCACGTCGGTGAACCAGCAGGTGTGCCACGGCATTCCCAACGACAAGCCGCTGAAGAACGGCGACATCGTCAACATCGACGTCACCGTCATCAAGGATGGCTGGCACGGCGACACCAGCCGCATGTTCGTCGTCGGCGAGGGCTCCATCGCCGCCAAGCGGCTGTGCGCCTTCACCTACGACGCCATGTGGAAGGGCATCGCCAAGGTGCGGCCCGGCGCGCGCCTGGGCGACATCGGCCATGCCATCCAGACCTTTGCCGAGAACGCCGGTTTTTCCATCGTGCGCGAGTTCTGCGGCCACGGTATCGGCCAGGTTTTCCATGAGGAGCCGCAGGTGCTGCACTACGGCCGCCCCGGCACGCTGGACGAGCTGGTGCCGGGCATGGTGTTCACCATCGAGCCCATGATCAACGCCGGCCGCCGCGAGATCAAGGAAACCGGCGACGGCTGGACCATCGTCACCAAGGACCGCTCGCTGTCCGCACAGTGGGAGCACACGGTGCTCGTCACCGACACGGGCTACGAGGTCATGACGCTGTCCGCCGGCAGCCCGCCGCCGCCGGCCTTCATCACGGCCGCGGCCAGCGCCTGACGTGGCGACGCTCGCCGATCTCCGCCAGCAGTTCAAGGCCGGCAAGCAGGCGCTGATCGACGGCTTCCTCGCCGAGCGCCCCGCGCAGGCCGGCGCCGAACGCCTGGTGCGCCGCCTGGCCCGTCATGTCGACGACACGCTGCGCCACCTGTGGTCTGCCGCCGGCATGCCCGCCGGTGCCTGCCTGGCGGCCGTGGGCGGCTACGGCCGCGGCGAGCTGTTCCCGCACTCCGACGTGGACGTGCTGGTGCTGCTGCCCGAGGGAGCCGAGGCCTACCAGCCCGGCCCGGTCAAGCAGGCCATCGAGAGCTTCATCACATCCTGCTGGGACGTGGGCCTGGAGATCGGCTCGTCGGTCCGCACGCTTGACGAATGCCTGACGGAGTCCGCCGGGGACGTGACCATCCAGACCGCGCTGCTCGAAGCCCGGCCGCTGACCGGCGCGACCCGCTTGTTCCGGCAGATGCACCAGCGCTTCATGCAGGCCATGGACCCCAAGGCCTTCTTCCGCGCCAAGACGCTGGAGGCCGTGCAGCGCCATACCAAGTTCGACGACACGCCCTACGCGCTGGAGCCCAACTGCAAGGAAAGCCCCGGCGGCCTGCGCGACCTGCAGATGCTGATGTGGGTGGCGCGCGCGGCAGGCCTGGGCAAGACCTGGAAGGAACTCAGCGCCCGCGGCCTGATCACCCCCTTCGAGGGCCGCCAGTTGCAGCGCAACGAGAACCAGCTGCGCCTGATCCGTGCGCGGCTGCACGCCGTGGCCGGCCGCCGCGAAGACCGCCTCGTCTTCGACCTGCAGAACGCCGTGGCCCAAAGCTTTGGCTTCGAGAGCACGACCTCGCAGCGCGCCTCCGAGGTGCTGATGCGGCGCTACTACTGGGCCGCCAAGGCCGTCACGCAGCTGCACCAGATCCTGTTGCTGAACCTGGAGGAGCAGATCGGCGGCCTGCAGCAGGACCACCTGCGCCCGCTGGAAGGCCAACCCGACTTCATGGACCGCGGCCGCATGCTGGAGATCGTCAGCGACGACCTCTACCAGCGCGACCCGCACGCCATCCTGCGCACCTTCCTCGTCTACCAGCAGACGCCGGGCATCAAGGGCCTGTCGGCGCGCACGCTGCGTGCGCTGTACAACGCGCGCGGCCTGATGGACGCGGCCTGGCGCCGCGATCCGGTGAACCGCACCACCTTCATGGCCATGCTGCGCGCGCCCGAGGGCCAGACGCACGCCTTCCGGCTCATGAACCAGACCTCGGTGCTGGGCCGCTACCTGTGGGTGTTCCGCGCCATCGTGGGGCAGATGCAGCACGACCTGTTCCACGTCTACACGGTGGACCAGCACATCCTCATGGTGCTGCGCAACGTGCGCCGCTTCCTCATCCCCGAGCACGCGCACGAGTACCCGTTCTGTTCACAGCTCGCCACGCAGTTCGACGCGCCGGAGCTGCTCTACATCGCCGCCCTCTTCCACGACGTGGCCAAGGGCCGTGGCGGCGACCACTCCGAGCTGGGCGCCGTCGAGGTGCGCCGCTTCTGCCGCCAGCACGGGCTGAACGCCGACGACACGGCGCTGTGCGTGTTCCTCGTCGAGCACCACCTGACGATGTCGCGCGTGGCGCAGAAGGAAGACCTGTCCGACCCCGACGTCATCGCCGCCTTCGCCGCCAAGGTGGGCGACACGCGGCGCCTCACCGCGCTCTACCTGCTGACGGTGGCCGACATCCGCGGCACCAGCCCCAAGGTCTGGAACGCGTGGAAGGGCAAGCTGCTGGAGGACCTGTTCCGCATCACGCTGCGCGCGCTGGGCGGCGCGCGGTTGAACCTCGACGCCGAGATCGAGGCCCGCAAGCAGGACGCCCGGCAAGACCTGGCCCTGCACTCCCAGCTGCCCGGCACCGAGGAGCCGCTGTGGAAGACGCTGGCCCTGAGCTACTTCGCCCGCCACGACGGCGCCGAGCTGGCCTGGCATGCGCGCTCGCTGTGGCGGCACGTCGAGACCACCGTGCCGGTCGTGCGCGCCCGCCCCTCGCCCATCGGCGAAGGCCTGCAGGTGCTCGTGTACGCGCCCGACCAGCCCGACCTGTTCGCCCGCATCTGCGGCTACTTCGACACCGCCGGCTTCAGCATCCTCGACGCCAAGGTGCACACCACGCGCAAAGGCTACGCACTCGACACCTTCCAGGCCATCCGCCCCGAGGCCGACGTGCACCACCGCGACCTCGTGCCCATGGTGGAGCAGAAGCTCGCCGCGGTGCTGCAGGCCGGTGGTCCGCTGCCCGAGCCGCGGCGCGGACGGCTGTCGCGGCGCGTGAAGAGCTTCCCCTACACGCCGCGCATCTCGCTGCGACCCGACGAGCGCGCCACCGCCTGGCTGCTGACCATCTCCACCAGCGACCGCGCCGGCCTGCTCTACGCCATCGCCCGCGTGCTGGCCCGCCACGGCATCAACCTGCAGCTCGCCAAGATCTCCACGCTGGGCGAGCGCGTGGAAGACACCTTCCTGGTCGACGGCCCGGCGCTGCAGCAAACCAAGGCGCAGCTGCAGATCGAAAGCGAGCTGCTGGACGCGGTCTCCCTGCCGGCCTGAAAAACGTCCCCACCGGTGTGACGTGGCGCTGGCTTGCGCCGCGTCAACACGGCACGCGCACGGGCACGTCACACTCCGTGCCGCCATGCCCAACCGCCACAGCGAACAGGCCCTGAGGGAATCGCGGGCCTTCGGCGTCCGCCACATCCCCCTGCTGCGCCCGCTCGGCTGGCTGGCGCGCGGCTGGCGTGATCTCTGCGCCGCGCCGCTGGCCTCGCTGGCCCACGGCCTGGCCATGGCGCTGTTCGGTGCGCTGCTGCTGGCCATCGCGCACGAGCGCTTCTGGCTGCTGGCTGGCGCCTTCACCGGTTTCCTGATCGTGTCGCCCATCCTGGCCACCGGCCTGTACGCCATCAGCCGCGAGCTGGAGCGCGGTGGCCGCCCCGGCTGGCACACGGTGCGCGAGGCCTGGCGGCCACGCGACGGGCGCCTCATCGTCTTCGGTGTGCTGCTGGCCTTTGCCGGCACGGGCTGGGTGCTGTGCTCAGCCGCGCTCGTGACCGGCTTCGCCGCCGACCCCATCCACCATCCGCGGGACTTCCTCATCAAGGTCGTGCTGAACGACGACAGCCACCTGTTCTCGACCTGGCTGGCGCTGGGCGCCCTGTTGGCCGCGCCCATGTTCGCGTCCACCGTCATCGCCATCCCCGCCCTCATCGACCAGCCGCCCGGCAAGCTGGGCGTGCTGGGCGCCGTCTTCACAAGCTGGAAGGTGGTGCTGGAGCACCCGGCACCGCTGGCGCTCTGGGCGGCGTTGATCCTCGCGCTCACGCTGGCCGGCATGGCGACGCTGTTGCTGGGCCTCGTCATCGTCGCCCCATGGCTGGGGCATGCCAGCTGGCACGCCTACCGCGACCTCGTCAGCCGGCGCCCTGACTGAGCAGCAACACCATGTGGGGCTACACCGAAGCAGAAATCGCGCAGTTCGGCCTGACCTTCGGGGTCACGGCCTTCATGCTGTACATGGTGTTCATCATCCTGCAGCTGGCGCGCGAGTCCAAGGCAGGCCGCTTCGGCACCTTCGTGCTGCTGCTGGGCCTGGGCTTCGGCCTCGTCGGCTTCGCCGCCAAGGGCGTCATCAAGTACTTCCTGTCGGGCGCCATCGGCTAGCCGCCGCAACGCTCGACCCGCTCAGACCAGGCCGCTGTACCAGCGCAGGCCCAGCAGCTGGCGCAGCAGGTGATGCGCGCGCCCCTGCGGGTCGGCCAGGTCGTACAGCACACTGAAGTGGTCGTGGCCGGGCAGGCTCTCGCAAACCGGCACCGCGCGCGCCCCCCAGGCCTGGCGCAGCAACCGCGCCTGCCGCTGCATCTCTTCGCTCTCCAGCCCGCCCACCAGCGAGAACAGCGTCTGCGGCGCAGGCGGCGCCGGGAAGTGCACCGGGCTGAGCCGGCGCACCGCCGCGGCGTCCAGCTGCAACTCGGCCTGCAGCGACGGCACGCGGCGCAGTGGTGCCAGGTCATGCAGGCCCGACACGGACATCGCCCCCTGCACCAGCCGGCGCGGCAAATCACGGCCCACGCGCTTCCAGTCGCAGCAGCTCAGCATCGCCGCGAGGTGGCCGCCACCGCCATGGCCGGCCAGCACGATGCGGCTGGGGTCGCCGCCATGGTCGGCCGCATGCCGCCAGACCCAGGCCACGGCCCCGGTCAACTGCATCGCGATGTGGTCCAAACGCACCTCGGTGCAGGGATCGTGGTCGGGCACGATCACCAGCGCGCCCTCGTCCGTGAAGCTGGCCGCCAGAAACGCCGGGTCGGCCCCGCGCAGGCCGTGCCAGCCGCCACCAGGAAGCAGCACCAGCACCGGTGCGAACCCGCCAGCAAATGCGGTGTCGGGCACGAAGACGTCAAGCGTCTGACGGGGATCCGCCCCGTAGCGCAGCCCCACGTGGCCACGCCCCTTGTGTCGCACCAGCGCCGACGCCGCTGCCCAGCGGGCAAGCATGTCGGCGCTGCCGGATACGTGAGAGCGATGGTCGTACTGCGCCTCGAAGTAGGCAGCGGGCTTTCGCGGCATCATGGCCGCGCAGATTAGCAGCCACGCACGGGGCTATACTGCGCCACTCGCGTGGGGGGGTAGCTCAGCTGGGAGAGCGCCGCGTTCGCAATGCGGAGGTCGGGAGTTCGATCCTCCTCCTCTCCACCACACGCTTCCAAGGCCTTGATCTTCAAGGCCTTTTCTTTTGTTCGATCAACTTGGACCTGGCACGCCGCCAAACATCCAAGTTCATGCATCCGAACACACCACCACCCGAGTACGTCCCACATTGGTGGTGCCACCGCACCTACGCGCCCTCCATCGAATACATGCGGCATGCAGAACGCTCGTCACGCTATTTCCCGGGCGCTTCCCGTCCTCCATCCAGCCGCGGAGAGTGCACGCGCAAGGTGATGCAGTCCCGGATGCCAATGACGCCAGCAAGGCCACGGACGCAGTTGATGGCGTCCTGCCGTTGGTAATGCCATGGCACCACGCCTGACAGGGTGATCCAGCCATTCTCCACGCTGACGGCGATAGCCTCGCGCGGCAGACTCTGGTTCCAGATCAGCGCGGCTCGGGCCCGTTCGGCAAGGTCCCGGTCACGGACGCGTTGCGGTTCAGGCCGGCGGGTGGTCGACGCAGCGGTCGAGTCACACTGCTCAATACGACGGCCGTCATTTAGAAGCGCATCACCGGTGTCCCGTGCGGCGTCCGGCCCCTTCTCGCCCGCAATCGATTGACACGCGTCCTTGCCCGCCGTGCCGCATCGCGTCGGTGCGCGGGCTGCGGATGAATCAGTCATGTCGGTCGCCTGTGTACTGCGAACGGCGGTGATCCTCCGCCACGTGCTGCCTCTCGTACAGCCTGTCCAGCTGCAGATCAAGCGCACTGACTGTCGTACAGGCTTGCATGTACTGCTCCTGCTCGCCTGCGGTTCTCCAGTGATCGCAGGCCCGCTCAGCGCGTGCGATGCGTTGCTTGAGGGAGGCCAGTTCTTGCTCAAACTTCATGATCGTTCTCCTGGTAAGCCGCAACGAAGAAGGCGTCGCTGACGTCGGAGCACATGGTCACGGCCGCGCCAACACCGCGTCTGTACGCTCGGACACAGGCTCATGCCCATCGCATGGTGGGGTGACGCCTTGTCGCTTTCGAAGTCGTTTCGCCCGGTACATCGCGGCGTCAGCGGTTGCCAGCAGGGTGTCCACACTGTTCCCGTCGGTGGGGCTCACGGCCATGCCCAAACTCGCGAGGAGAGACACGCGACCTTCCGCCACATGCATGGGGGACGCAATGGACAGCGCGAGCTTGCGCGCCAGCACCGTCAGCTGTTCGCTGCCGGCCACGTTGCGCAGCAGGCAGGCGAACTCATCACCGCCCAGGCGCCCCACCACGTCACCACTGCGCAACGCATGGCCAATGCGGGCCGCCATGATGCGCAGCACCTCGTCCCCCGCTGCATGGCCGTGGTTGTCGTTGACCTGCTTGAAGCCGTCCAGGTCCAGCATCAAGACGGCGACGCGGTTGTCCTCGGCCAGCGCCTGCTGCACGCGCGTGCGGAACGCCGCGCGATTGAAAAGGCCGGTCAGATCGTCGTGTTCGGCGAGGTGTCTCTGCTGATGTTCCCGTCGGTGGCCGGCTTGAAGTTGGGCTTCCAGCTGGCCGCAGCGCAACCGCGAGGCCGCGAGGCTCTCCAGCGCGTGGTGCAGCTGCCGCTGCAACTCGCCATCTCGCATGGCAATGACGGGACAGGTGGCGGGGGCACCGCCGGTGGCGCTGTCGGGGCAGGCATGCATCATGGCTTTGGAGGGTTTGCTGTTGACAACGAGGGAGAGGCGGCGTTGCCGCCCAACCAAGCTGGCATGGGCGGAAAGTCCATGCCACGGTGGTACGCAGTCAGGTCTTGCTCGTAGCAGCTGCAGGAGAGCGACTGCAAACCAGTACGGTTGCAGACGCTGATCCAGCCGCGGTGATAACGGATATAGCCGGCCTCCTGCAGAGCGCCCGCCGCGACCGTGACACCAACGCGGCGCACGCCCAGCAGCTGCGCGAGCCCGCTGTGGGTGACGGCGAAACCGTCGCCCTGCGCGCGGTCTTGCCCCATCAACAACCAGCGCGCGAGTCGCGCCTGAAGGGGGTGGAAATGCAGACATGCCGCAGCCGTGGCGGCGTGGCGTAGCTGCACCAGCAGATAGCGCGTGAGCAGACGGCGCAGTCCGGGGTTGAGTGGCAGCGCGCGCTGCAGCGCGGCGGCGGGCAAGCTCCACGCCTGGCCTTCCTCCTGCACCACCACGCCCACAGCGCTGAGGCTGCGCCCCAACAGCAACTGAGCGCCCAGCACCCCCTCGTGGCCCACCATACCCAGTTGAAGCGGGGGATGCTGTTCCAGCGGCGTGACGAGGCAGACAAACCCCTTCAATGGGAAAAGCAACTCGCGTACCGGCAGATCCTGGGTCAGCAGCGACTGACTGCCCCGCAGTGATACCTCCGCCCCCAACCCCCACAGCCGTCGCAACTCGGCAGCGGGAAGGTGGTCGAGCAACTGGTTGGTGGGCATGCCTCAGTCTGCGCGTGGTCACGCCGGTGCGGCTGTGCGCCAACGCACTGAATCAGCGGTGCGTTCCCAGCGGTGTTTTCAGCAGCCGGTCGTACTCGCGCTTGACCACCGCGTAGCACTCGCAACTACGCTGCTCCAGCGCGGCCCGATCGAGCACGGTGATGTGGCCGCGGGCATAGTCGATCAGCCCGAGCTTCTGCAGCTTGAGTGCGGCCTCCGTGACCCCCTCACGGCGCACGCCCAGCATGTTGGCGATCAGCTCCTGCGTCATCACGAGTTGGTCACCCGCGATGCGATCCAGGCTCAGCAGCAGCCAGCGGCACAGTTGCTGTTCCAGCAGATGGTGTCTGTTGCAGACGGCGGTCTGGGCCATCTGCGTCAGCAGGGCCTGCGTGTAGCGCAGCAGCAGGTGCATGCCCACGCCGTAGCGGTTGAACTCGGCCTTGATGACGGCTGCTCGCAGCCGGAAGCACCCTCCGGCGCTCTGCACGACCGCGCGGCTCGGGGTGGTTTCCCCGCCCATGAAGAGCGCCACACCCACCACACCTTCGCAGCCCACGACGGCGATCTCGGCTGACGCACCGTCCTCCATCACGTAGAGCAGCGACACGATGGCCGTGGTCGGAAAGTACACATGGCTTTGTGGCCGGCCCGATTCATACAGCACCTGCCCCAACTGCAGCGGCACGAACTCCAGCTGAGCTGACCACCGTGCCCATTCCTCGTCGGGCAGCGCAGCAAGCAGACCGTTGCTATGCGGATTCAGCGCATCAGGCGGTACAGACATCCGACCCTCCCGAGCCGTGGTGATCACGTGCGGAGAAGTCTATCCAGTGGGTCACGTTGGGTTGGTGCGGTAGCGCACATTGACGCCAGACGTACGCACGCCTACTGCGTCAACGCGAGCAGCACATCGGAGTACCAAGCCAAGTTCAGGCCCAGCGAAGCGTCCTGCCGGGTGTCTCGCGATTCCATGTCCATGCGCGTGGCATGCACGCCCAACAGTTGCCAAGGCAGGCTGGCATCGCCCGTGGGGTCATGGCGCACCACCGGCGCGCCGCTGCTGCCACGGTGCATGGGCGCATCGGTTACGAAGCAGCCTTGCCCCTGAAACCGCACCCCGAAGGCTGACGCCACCACGGCGCCCCGTGCCACGGGAAGGTGGTGCAACGTGTCGTGAAAGCCCAACGGAAATCCCACCAGAAGCAGCGGCTGACCCAGCGGAACAGCATGCATTTGGACCTGGATGTGACGAACACCGAAGGCGCTGAACTGGGCGCCCCTGGGTATGGCCATGCCCGGAACCTCCAGCGCCGCCACGTCAACGTCACCACCGCTGTCACCAGCCTGACGCCACAGCGGTTTACCGTGGTCATACAACGGCAGGGAAATGCGGTGATGCTGCGTGAGGTCCAAGCCAGCTGCATGCACACCGAACTCGATGCGCAATGGTCGGTGGTCGGTCGCGCCGTCGAACAGCACATGGCGACTGGTGATCAGGAACAAGCGGGCGCCGCGCTGGAAGAAGAAGCCGCTCGCCGATGTCAGCACTTGTGAGCCGTTGAACGTGTCCACACAGGTGCAGGCGAGCAGCAACGGCTCGACACCGTGCGAGCGGAGCTGAGAGGCGTACATGGGTGGTTTTCTCGATGTTGTGAAGGGACGGTCCTGCGCAGCCACACCCACGTAGCGTGAATCAACGGCTCAGGGCGCGCAGCAGCCAGGCAAGCGCCACACCAGTGCCGGTAGCGATCAACACCGAACGAACGGGATGCGCGCGGATGTGCTGAGCCGCGCCGTCACGCAAGGCCTCGGTCTGACCGCGCCATTGTTCGGCGCGGCTGGTCAGATCGCTGACCTTGGTGACCAGCTGACGCATGGCGCCGTTGTCTGGCGGCTCGGCGTGGTTCGGCAGTTCGGCGTCGTGCGTCGGGCGGGTCGGCGAAAGCGGTGTCGGGTCGGTGCGGGTCATGGCGTGTCCTCGTTGGTAGCGTGGTGGCGCCGCTGGCCGCAGTGATTGCGGGGCGAACCAGGGTCGGTCTCCTGACCCTGATCCGAGGGACCAGCGGCGTCGCCATCGTGCGGCTCCGGGCACGGCAGCGTCGGTGCGCTGGCGCACGTGGGCGGCAGCGCCGCCACCAGGGCGGACAACAGTCGCATCTGCTCCGTCTGCAGCGCGAGCAACTCGCTCCATTGCTGTTGGCGCAAACCGTCCAGCTTGTCGTGCAGCAGCATGATCTCGAGCTCGGCCTTGAGGTTGACCTCGTAATCGTGAGTTGCCGTGATCCTGTCTTTCTCCGACTGACGGTTCTGGGACATCAGGATGATCGGCGCCTGAACGGCCGCCAGCATGGAGAGGAACAGGTTGAGCAGGATGAACGGATAGGGATCGAACGTGTTGCCACGGGTGCTCAGCAGCAGCACGTTCAAGCCCACCCACAGCACCATCACGGCCGCAAACAGACCGACGAAGCGCCATGAGCCGCCAAAAGCGGTAACAGCGTCAGCAGCACGCTGGCCCCGCGTCGGCGGCCGCGCCGGTGGGGCCTCCGGGTGGCGAGCGATGGGCTGTCGTTGGCTGATGTGCTGCGCCACGCGCTGCGCCTGCGCATCCAGCTCTGCAAAGGGCCGTCCCAGCAGCGCCGCAGCGTGCTTGTCGTCGTGATCCAGTGGGGGCGTCATCGCTTGCGGTTCTCGTGGTTAGCCGGCAGGAGCTGTCGAGTCTGGATCGACGGGGATCGACCCACGGTGTGCTGGCGCACTGAGTGCGCGGGCGCACCGACCCGGGCGTCTGGCATCGTCAGACTGCCAGGCAGTGAGGCGCCGCCGGTGCTCGCCAATCTGCCCAGAGGATTGCCATGACAAGCTCTCGCGCCGTTTCCAGCCGCGCACACGCGCTCAGGCTCACCGTCAGCGGCTTGCTGACGTTGCTGCCGGGCATGCCTGCACTGGCCGACCGCACGCTGATCAGTGCGGAAGAACTTGCAGCCGGAACGGCTCGCGCCGAGGCCACCCGTGTGGCCGAACAGTCGGCTTGCACCGCGCTCACCGGCACGACGCGCGATGTCTGTCATGAACGCGCACGCGGCAAGGCATGGGTGGCCAAGGCAGAGTTGCAGGTCGCCCGCACCGGCAGCCGAGCATCCCAAGAGCAGCTCGCAGTCGCCCGCGTGGACAGCGCATACGCGTTGGCCAACATGCAGTGCAAAGGACAGGCCAGTGAGACCCAGCTCGTCTGCGCCAAGCAGGCCCACACCGATCGCATGGAGGCGCTTGCCGCGTGGAAGCATCACCGACGCATGACCGAGGCCAGGCCCGGGGCGCATGGCGGCGCGTGCGCCGTCCAGGACGGCGTCGTGCGTGATGGCTGCAGGGCGGCCGCGCCCGCTGAGGCCGCCATGCCGGCGTCGCGCTGACAGCCGCCGCGCCGCTTGCGATGCGCTGGCTGACCTTCGAGCACAGCCCTGTGGCTTACCGGGTGGACTTCTGTCTCTACGGGGCGCTGTTGCTGACGCTTTGCGCGGGGCTGCTGGCCACTTCACCGGATGTGATGCTGGCCGCTTGGGTCTTGGCAGGCGCATGGGGCTGGACACTGCTGGAATACCTGCTGCATCGCTTCGTACTGCATGGCCTGCCGCCGTTCAAGCGCTGGCATGCCGAGCACCACCGGCGGCCCAAGGCCCTGATCGCCGCGCCCACGCTGCTGTCGATGGCCCTGTTCGCCAACCTCTTGCTGCCGGCGGTCTGGCTGATCGGTGCACGTGCTGCCGCCGCGCTGGCCATCGGCCTGATGGGGGGCTACCTCGGCTATGGCCTGATCCATCACGCGATGCACTGGCCCATGAGGCCCAGCGCCCTGCGCGTCGGGCGGCGATGGCTGCTGCAGCGGCGGGTGTGGCATGGCTTGCACCACCGCCGGCTGCCTGGCAGCGGCTCGGCGGCAACCGCCTTGCATGGCTACTACGGCGTCAGCACGACCTTCTGGGATCGCGTGTTTCGCAGCGACCGGCGCGTCACTTCAGCTGCATGTCGTTCGCCACGCTGGTGACCCCCTTGACCTTGCGTGTGACGTCGACGGCCATGTCCATCTGCGGGCGTGACGAGACGAAGCCGCTGAGCTGCACCCGTCCCTTGAAAGTTTCCACGTTGATTTCGGCGGCCTTCAGTGCCGGGTCGCCGAGGATGGCGGACTTCACCTTGGCTGTGATGACCGTGTCGTCGAGGTAGCCGCCCGCCCCCTCCTGGGTGCGGGTGGCCGCGCAGCCGGCCAGCAGCAGCACTGCGGCAGCCGCGCAGGCCATGGTGAGGCGGGAAGCGTGTGCGAGCAGGGAAGCGCGGGACGTGTGCATGGCAGTTCCTCGGGTCAGGCCGCGTTGGGCGGCAGAACGCCGGCAGGCCCGGCGGGCCAGCGCTGCCACACGGGGTGATCCCGTCGCGGCACGCTGTGCTGCGGACTCTGTAGTTGGGCGCCGCCCCTGTCTGCTCGCTGCCGCACGCAGCACCCTGCGCGGCAGTGTCTGTTGGCGCACAGACGCTGGTGGCGCGCGGGGCCAGCATGGCCGTCCCGTCATCTCCCGAGCACCTCATGCTGCATTACGCACTGATCTTCGTCGTGGTGGCACTGGTGGCCGCCCTGCTCGGCTTTAGCGGCCTGGCCACGGGAGCGCTCGGTCTGGCGCATCTGCTCGCCATGCTCTTCATCGTGCTGGCGGTACTGGCCCTGGCTGCCGGACTGTTGCGCGGGCGCTGAACGATGCCTGCCCAGGAACCGATCACCGCAGCGGCCGCGCTGCGTGCCCACCTTGCGGACTGTCTGCGGGCGCGTGGATGGTGGCATGGCCTCAGCGGCGCACTGCAGTCCTGGCATGCCTGGCTGAGGCCGCGTCTCGTCTCCACGCTGCTGGTGCTGCTGGCCCTCCTGGCGGGCGCACTGTGCTGGGCCTGAGCGCGGGCTGGCGCAGCTGCACCGGGCGGGGTCAGGAGAGCTTGCTGTCGGTGGCGCGAGGCGCGCTGCAGCCGCCCATCCGCGCGCCGCTGCTGGGTGCCGAGGGCTTTGCCTTGCTGGGTGCGGCCCTGGCCCACGAGCACGGTGCACCGCAGCGGGTCGGCCCGCCCATCGCATTCTTTCCGCGGCTGCGTGACAACGTCGCGGTGCTGCGCTTGTCGGAGCAGGTCATCCTGCGCCAGCAACAGCGCAGGCGAACGCTGAGCCCGGCTGCAGAGTGGCTGCACGACAACATCCATGACGTCATCGCGCAGACCCGCGTCGTGCGCGACGCGCTACCCCACCACTACTACCGCCGTCTGCCCGTGTTGGCCGGGCCAGAGCTGGCCGGCCTGCCGCGCATCTACGCGATTGCTTGGCACTACCTGGCGCACACCGACAGCGCCTTTGATCCCGAACTGCTGGTGTCCTTGCTCCAGGCCTACCAGCGCGTGCACGGCCTGACGCAGGCGGAGCTGTGGGCACTGCCGACCACCTTGCGCGTGGTGCTGGTGGAGAACCTGCGCCGCCTCGCCGAGCGGGTGGCCAGCGAAGAGGCCGCGCGCGAGGCCGCGCACGCGCTGTGCGACGCGCTGGCGACTGAGGACGCACCACCACCGGCGCCGGGCCCCTGGTTCGATCGGCTGGGCCGGCGTGGCGTGGCAGACGCCTTTGCGCTGCAGGTCATGCAGCGGCTGCACGCCGACTCCGAGACCGGCACCGCCCGGGGCGCCGCGGGCCGCGAGGCCATCCGTGTGGCGCTGGCCGAGGCCCTGCCGGACCCGGCCGCCGCGCTGGAAGCACAGCAGGCCGAGGCGGCGGCCGATACCCTCAGTGTCGGCCGCGCCATCGTGGCGTTGAGCCGCATGGAACGGGCCGATTGGCGCGGGCTGGTCGCCCGCTGCAGCGAGCTGATGCAGCGCCTGCTGGCATGGCCCGCCTTTGCAGCTGAACACCCCGACACGCAGGACGCCAGCCTGCACGAGATCGAGCGCCTGGCACGGCGGCGCCGCTGCAGCGAGCGCGCCGTCGCTGACCGGCTGCTGGCGCTGGCTGCGCGGGAATCCAAGCCCGACGGGCACCTGCCCACGCTGTCGCTGGGTCATTGGCTGCTCGGCGGTGGTGTGACGGCGCTGCATGCCGAGCTCGGGCTGCCACGGGCGCGTGGCCACAGGCGGCCCGGCGCGCTGCTGTTGCTGCTGGTGGTGCTGGCCGTGCTCAGCGTGGGCCTCACGGCGCTTTTCATGCAGGTCGCGGCAGCACCTGGCTTGGCCGGTTGGGCCTGGTGGGGGCTGGGCCTGCTGGCCTTGCTGCCGGCCAGCGAGGTGGCCATGGCGCTGCTGAATCGCCTCGTCAGCGAGGCGCTGCCGCCGCGCCAGTTGCCGCGCCTGGCGCTGGCGCTGGGCATCCCGCCCGCCCACCGGGTGCTGGTGGTCATGCCCGTGCTGCTGGACAGCGTGGAGACGATGCGCGACCTGGTCGCGCGGCTGGAACGCCATCACCTGGCCAACCGCGAAGCCCACGCGCAGTTCGCGCTGCTGGCCGACTTCGCTGACGCGTCGCAGCCCGAGGTGGACGGGGATGTGGCGCTGCTGCAGCAGACGCTCGTTCAGATCGATGCGCTGAATGGCCGCCATCCTGCCGCGCCTGGGCAGGAACTGCGCTTCCTGCTGCTGCATCGCCCCCGGCGCTGGAGCGCCAGCGAGGCGTGCTGGATGGGGTGGGAGCGCAAGCGCGGCAAGCTGGAGGCCTTGATCGTGCTGCTGAGCGGCGGCGCCAGTGCCTTCCTCGACTTCGGTCCACGCTCACGGCCGGCACCGGCCACGCCCTACGTCGTCACGCTGGACAGCGACACCCTGCTACCGCCGGGCGCCCTGCGCGACCTGGTGGCTGTGGCCGCGCATCCGCTGAACCGGCCGCAGCTGGGCGGCCCGCCGGGCGCCGCGCCGCGTGTCGTCAGCGGGCATGGCATCCTGCAGCCACGCCTGCAGCCCATGGCGCCGCCAGTCGGTGCCGGCAGCCTGTTCCATCGCCTGTTCACCGGGCCCACGGCTGGCCACGACGCCTATCACTCGGTGGCCTCCGAGGTCTACCAGGATCTGCTGGACGAGGGCAGCTTCAGCGGCAAGGGACTGCTGGATGTGGCGGCTGTGCACGCGGTGCTGGTCGGCCGCCTGCCCGAGGGCCAGGTCTTGAGCCATGACTTGCTGGAGGGCTGCATCGCGCGTTGCGGCAGCGTGGGCGACGTGAGCCTGTTGGAGCCTGCGCCTCAGCATGCCGACGTTGCCAGCGCCAGGCTGCACCGCTGGACGCGCGGCGACTGGCAGTTGCTGCCGCTGCTGCTGCAGGCCCGCCGTTACGGCCTCAGCGCGCTGCACCGCTGGAAGCTGCTGGACAACCTGCGCCGCAGCCTGGTGTCGCCCGCCGCATTGGCGCTGTTGCTGCTGGCACTGGCCGGCGCACCCTGGTCAGCCTGGGCGGCGCTGGCGCTGGGTGTCGCGGCCTTCGGCGCCGCGCCGCTGCTGGGCGCTGTGGCCGGCCTGGCCCCCAGCCGTGACGACATCGCGCTGGGTCATTTCGTACGCGACGCGCTGGCCGAGCTGGGCCGCGCGCTGGCCGGCTTGGCCTGGCACCTGGCGCTGTGGCTGCGCCAGGCGATGCTCACGCTGGACGCAATCGGGCGCGCACTGTGGCGCAGCGGGTTGAGCCATCGCGGCCTGCTGGCCTGGACCACCGCCGCCGCTGCCGAAGGGCGAGCGGTGCAAGGGCTGGGCCAGCAGCTGGTGCAGAAGGCGCCGCTGGTCGGGTTGGCCGTGAGCCTGGGCGCCGGACTGCTGGCGCTGGGCACGCCGGCCCCCGCGCTCGCCGTCGCGCTGTGCCTGCTGTGGGCAGCCACGCCTTGCTGGGTGGCGTGGGCCAGCCGGCCCGCAGTGGATGGTGGGCCGACGTTGGGCAGGGATGAGCGCGACTACCTGCGCAGCGTGGCGCGCGAGACCTGGGACTGGTTCGCGGTCCATGTCGGCCCGGATACCCACCATCTGCCGCCCGACAACGTGCAGACGCTGCCACGGCTGCTGATTGCCCAGCGCACGTCGCCCACCAACATCGGCCTGTACCTGCTGGCCGTGGCCAGTGCACGCGCCTTCGGCTGGGTCACGCCGATGGAGATGCTCGAACGCCTGCATGCCACTCTGCATACGCTGGAGCACCTGCCGCACGAGCATGGCCACCTGCTCAATTGGATTGCGACCGACACCTTGCAGCCACTGCTGCCGGCCTATGTATCGACAGTGGACAGCGGCAACCTCTGCGGCCACCTGCTGGCGGTGGCGAGCGCCTGCGAGGCCGTGGGCGCCGCCCCGGCGCTGCAGCAACAGCTGGACCGCATCGCAGCTCGCTGCCGCAAGCTGGCGGAAGCCGCTGACTTCGCCTTCCTCTACGACGCGCAGCGCCGCCTGCTGCACATCGGCTGGCAAGTGGCCGACCAGAAGCTGGACCCGGGGTTCTACGACCTGCTGGCCAGCGAGTCGCGCCTGGCCAGCCTCTGGGCCATTGCCAAGGGCGATGTCCCGGTGGCGCACTGGGCCGCGCTGGGGCGCCCTTTCCTGGCGCAAGGCGCCGAGGTCGGGTTGAAGTCGTGGTCGGGCTCGATGTTCGAGTACCTGATGCCCCAGCTGGTGCTGGACGAGCCGGACGGCACTGCACTCGGGCGCGCGGCGCGCATGGCCGTGCGCGAGCAGCGCCGCCACGCCCGTGCCCTGCGCCTGCCCTGGGGGGTCAGCGAGTCAGCCTACGCGGCCACCGACCGACTGCTGGCCTACCAGTACGCGCCCCAAGGGGTGCCGGCGCTCGCGCAGCGCCGCACCGCGGCCGACGAACATGTCGTGGCGCCATACGCCACGGTGCTGGCGGCGATGTGTGAGCCGCAGGCCGCGGTGCGCAACCTGCGACGGCTGCAGATGCTGCAGATGCGCACGCCCTGGGGCTTCTTCGAGGCGCTGGACTTCACCGCCACACGACAGCACGACGACCTGCTGTGCACCCGCGTGCAGACCTACATGGCCCATCATCAGGGCATGAGCCTGGTGGCCTTGGCCAACGTGTTGCTCGACGGTCTGCCGCGCCGTTGGGGCATGGCCGACGCGCGGCTGGCAGCGGTGGCCACCCTGCTGCAGGAGCGTGTGCCGCGAGAGGTGGGCCGCCAGAGCGACACGGCGCCCACACTGGAGCGCGAGGAGCGCGTGTGCGCCGAGACGCCGCTGCGCGACATGGTGCCGGGTGAGGAGGCCTTGTCCCGCACCCAGCTGCTGGGCAACGCCGGCTACCGCGAGGCAGCAGACCCGGCCGGCAGCGCGGCACGCCCGGCGTACAGCGTCTCGCTGCGCGCCAATGGCGCCGGCTGGAGCCGCCTGGGTGAGGTGGACATCGGCCGCTGGCGCGACGACGCGCTGCGCGACGCCCACGGGCACTTCCTGTACCTGCGTCGCACGAGCAACGCCACGCCGGTGTCGCTGACCCAGCACCCCGCGCCCGATGCCCAGGCGCAGTACAGCACCCGGTTTCTGCCGGACCGCGTGTGCTTCGACGCGAACTGGCCCGAGTTGCACACGCGCTGCACGGTCTGGGTCAGCCCCGAGGACGATGTGGAGCTGCGCCGGGTGGAGTTGTGGAACACCTCCAGCCAGGCGCTCACGCTGGAGCTGATGTCGGCCTTCGAGGTCAGCCTGTCGCCGGCCCGCGCTGACGAGATGCATCCGGCCTTCGCCAACCTCTTCATCAGTGCCGAGTGGGACGCCGACGCCCAGGCGCTGTTCCTGGCGCGGCAGCCACGCCGTGATGGCGAAGCCGGCCAGCGCGCCGTGCACTTCATCGCCCAGTCTGACACCGGTGCGCCGCTGGCAGCGCGTGCACTGGCCGACCGGGCCCGCTGGCTCGGCCGCCTGCGTGAGCCTTGGCAGCCGCTGGCGGATTTCGACGCCAGCCCCACGGCCAGCGGGCCGCTGGACACCGGGCTGGACCCGGTGGCCGCCCTGTGCGTGACGCTGACGCTGGCGCCACATGGCACCGCCCAGCTGACCTGGGCCACAGCCGCGGCGCCCAATGCCGCGACGCTCGCCGCGCTGGTGGACAGTTACTGCCGCCCAGGGGCGGTCGAGCGGGCCTCGCAACTCAGTGCCACGCTGCACGCCTTGCGCCAGCGCGAGCGGCGCCTGAGCGGGGAGGACCTGGGCGCCATCCAGGCGCTGACCAGCCTGCTGGTTCTGCTGCATGCGCGTCCCGACCCGGCGCCTGCCGGCCCGCTCTGCGATCGTCGCCTGCTGTGGCGCTTCGGTCTGTCCGGGGAGCGGCCGCTGGTGGTGGTGACGGTGTCGTCGATGTCCGGGCTGGCGCTGGTGCAGACGCTGATCCAGGGCCTGCTGTACTGGGCCCAGGGCGGTGTGGGCGTGGATCTGGTGCTGCTCAATGCCGAGCCGCGCTCTTACCTGATGCCGCTCGCCCACGGCTTGCAAAGCCTGCGCGAGCGCTACCTGCCCGAGCTACAGCATGGCCATCCAGCAGCACGTGGCGCGCTCGTGCTGCTGCAGTCGGCCGACGTCGGGCCGGTGGAGCGCACGACACTGAGCCGGCTCGCACGCGTGCGGCTCAACGCCGACGGCAGGCCGCTGGCCCGCCACGTGGCTGACCTCCAGGCCTGGCACGAAGGCGCGCGCGCGCTGCGCGAGACCTGCGAGCGCTTCACGCCCATGGTCGCGGCGCCAGGACAGCCGGTGTCTGCGCCGCCGGGCCACTTCGATGCAGCGGATGGCCGCTACGCCTTCCCGGTCTCGCTGGCGCGCCCGGTCGCGCGGCCCTGGGTCAATGTGCTGGCCAACCCGGGCTTCGGCACGCTGGTGTCGGAGAGTGGCGCAGGCTGGAGCTGGGCGGGCAACAGCCGGCTGCACCAGCTCTGCGCCTGGAGCAACGACCCGCTCGCGGACACGGCGCGCGAGCACTTTGCGTTGCAGGACCTGCGCACCGGGGAGGTCTGGAACCTGGCACCCGGGCCGGGTGCGGCGCCGGTGGACTACCGAGTGGAGCACAGCCCGGCAGGCAGCCGCATCAGTCATCAGCGTGGCGAACTGCGCGTGACGCTGAGCTGGCAGGTGGACGCCGAGCTCGCGGTGCGCCGGGTGCAGCTCACGCTGACCAATGGCGCTGAGCACAGCCGGCGGTTGCGCGTACTCGGCGCCATCGAGTGGTTGCTGGGTGCGGTGCTGGTGGACCGGCAGTCGGTGCGCACCAGCCACGCGGGGCTGATGGGCGCGGGCGGCTTGCCCGTAGACGCCTTGCTGGCAACCCAGCTTGATCAGCATGACGGCGCCGCCGGCCAGACGGCGTTCTGGCTGCTGCAGGCCGACGGCGCCGACGGCCATGATGCGGTGACGCCCGACTGGACCTGTGACCGCCGCGAGCTGTTCGATGCACGCGGCCGTCGCGTCTGGCCGCACAGCTTCGCGCGGCAGGCCGGCCACGGCGGCGACCCTTGCGCAGCAATGGGGCGGGTGCTGCGGCTGGGCGCGGGTGCCACGCGGCAACTGACGTTCCTGCTCGGCCACGCAGACACGCTGCCTACGGCGCTTGCGCTGGCGCAACGGGCGCTGGACGGCCCACCCGGTCAGACACCCACGCGGCTGGACGCGCTGCAGGTGTGCACGCCCGACCCGCTGTTCGATGTGCTGGTCAACCACTGGCTGCTGCACCAGACCACCGCATGCCGGCTCTGGGCGCGCGCCGGCTTCTACCAGGCAGGCGGCGCCTACGGCTTCCGGGACCAGCTGCAGGACGCGATGGCGCTCACGCTCACCGCGCCCGAGCTCTTGCGCGAGCACCTGCTGCGCGCCGCCGCGCGCCAGTTCGTCGAGGGGGATGTCCAGCATTGGTGGCACCCGCACAGCGGTGCTGGCGTGCGCACCCGCTGCAGCGACGACCTGCTGTGGCTGCCTCATGCCACCCATCACTATGTCAGCGGCACCGGTGACCTGGCCGTGCTGGACGAGGTGCTGCCCTTCATCGAGGGCGACGCGCTGGCCGACGGGGCCGAGGATGCCTACACCGTGCCGCGCGTGAGCACCGAGGCGGCGACGCTGTTCGAACATTGCGCCCGTGCGATCGATGTGCGCCTGCAAGTGGGCCCCCATGGGCTGCCGTTGATCGGTGCCGGCGACTGGAACGACGGCATGAACCGCGTCGGCCCTGGCGGGCAGGGAGAGTCGGTGTGGCTGGCTTGGCTGCTGTGCCGTGTCGTGGCGGATTTCGCCCCCCTGGCGGAGGAACGCGGCGAGCGACTGCGGGTGGCACGCTGGCAGGCAGCGGCCCGGGGATGGCGGCAGGCACTGGCGGGCCCGGCCTGGGATGGCGCCTGGTATGTGCGCGCCTTCTTCGACGACGGCACGCTGCTGGGAAGCAAAGCGGGCGGTGAATGCCGCATCGACTTGATCGCGCAGGCTTGGAGCGTGTTGTCAGGCGTGGCATCGCCCGAGCGCAGTCAGCTGGCCATGGCCTCGGCCGGGCTGCGGCTGGGCGAGGCCGAGTGGGGGTTGCTGTGCCTGCTGGAGCCGCCGCTGGCCCGGCACAGCCCCTCGGCCGGCTACATCCAGGCCTACCCGCCCGGCGTGCGCGAGAACGGCGGCCAGTACACCCACGCCGCGGTCTGGGCCGTGATGGCCTGGGCGCAGCTCGGCCAGGGTGACGCCGCATGGCAGGCGTGGGTCGCCTGCAGCCCGGCGCATCGCAGCGCCGACCCGGTGCTGGGGCCGCGCTTCGGTCTGGAGCCTTATGCGGTGGCGGCTGACATCGCCAGCCGGCCGCCCTGGGCGGGGCGCGGCGGCTGGAACTGGTACAGCGGTTCAGCCGCCGGCCTGTATCGCGCGGCCACGGGCTCGATCTGCGGCCTGCAGGTGCAGGGGGCGCGGCTGCGCTTTGTGCCGGCGCTGCCCAGCCACTGGCCCGCCGTGCAGTTGACGCTGCGCCTCGGTGGCCGCGTGCTGTGTATCAGTCTGTGCCGCGCCAGTGCTCACCGGGACATCGAGGCCGCGCGGGCAAGCGGCGCGAAGCCACTGAAGGTCGGCGAGTGGCTGGGCGCCGATGCGGCCGGTGCCTATCTGGTGGAACTTGAGCAGGATCAACACGCGGGCCACGCGATGGGTGCCTGATGAACGCTTTTACAAGGAGAGAGCCATGCTTCAAGACAAGGTCGCCCTGATCACGGGTGCAGCATCCGGCATTGGACGCGCAGTGGCCCTGACGCTGGCGCGCGAAGGGGCCCGAGTGGTGGTGTCGGACGTCGACGCCGAGGGCGGCCGCGAAACGGTCGCCTTGATCGCGCGTCAGGCAGGCGTGGCCAGCTTCTGCGCGGCAGACGTCAGCCGCGCGGAGGACTGCCGGACACTGGTGGCCCATGCGGTGCAGACCTTCGGCCGGCTGGACATCGCCTGCAACAACGCTGGCATTGGGGGTGAACTCGCGCCGACAGCTGACTACCCGGACGAGGCCTGGGAGCGCGTGGTGGCCGTGAATCTGTCGGGGGTCTTCTACGGCATGAAGCACCAGATCGGCCAGATGCGAAGGCAAGACGGTGGGGGCGCCATCGTCAACATCACGTCCATCCTCGGCCAGGTCGGGTTTGCCAATGCGCCTGCGTACACCGCGGCCAAGCACGGCGTGGTGGGACTGACCCGCACCGCCGCGCTGGAGTACGGCGCCAGCGGCATACGCATCAACGCGGTGGGGCCGGGCTTCATCCACACGCCCATGATCGAGCGGCTGGAACAGGATCCAGCGACCCAGTCCGAGCTGGTGGCCCTGCACCCGCTCGGGCGGCTGGGTCAACCGCAGGAGGTGGCGGAGCTGGTGCTGTGGCTGGCGTCCCCGCGGGCGTCCTTCGTCACCGGCAGCTATCACGCCGTGGACGGTGGCTACCTTGCCCGCTGAGCCACTGTCGGCCGCACAAGCGTCAACATCGCTGACGCAGGGGCTCAGCGACGCGGAGGCCGCCAGACGCCTGCACGTGCATGGCCCCAACGAGGTGCTGGACCACGAGCAGCGCAGCCTGCTGCGCACGCTGCGCGGCGTGCTGGCCGAGCCGATGTTCCTGATGCTGCTGGTGGCCGCCGGGATCTATCTGGTACTCGGGGACCTGGGCGAGGGCTTGTTGCTCGCCTTCTTCGCCGTGGTCAGCGTGGCGCTGGTCGTCTTCCAGGAGCGCCGCAGCGAGCATGCGCTGGACGCGTTGCGCGTGCTGTCATCCCCCAAGGCACGCGTTGTGCGCAGCGGCCGCGTCGTTCGCATTCCGTCCCGCGAACTGGTGCCTGGCGACATCTTCTGGGTGGCGGAAGGTGAGCGTGTCGCCGCCGACGGCGTGGTGCGCGACACGGTGGCACTGCGGGTGGATGAATCGCTGCTCACCGGCGAATCGGTCCCCGTGGGCAAGCGAGTGTTGACGCCGTCCGGGTCGCCGGGCGACCGCGACGATGACAGCGAGTGCGTGTACGCCAGCACCCTGGTGGTGGCTGGCCGCGCGCTGGTGGAAGCGGTTGCCACTGGCAGTGACACCCGGGTGGGTGGCATCGGTCGTTCGCTGGCCACCATCGAGACGGCGCCGACGCCGCTGGAGCGCCATCTGCGCCGCCTCGTGCGGGTCTTTGGCGTATTGGCGGCGATGGTCTGCACGGTCATCGTGGTCACGTATGGATGGCTGCGCGGTGACTGGATGCAGGGGCTGCTGTCGGCACTTGCCATTGGCATGGCCATGCTGCCTGAAGAGTTCCCAATGGCCTTGGCCGTGTTTCTGTCGCTGGGCGCGTGGCGCTTGGCAAAGATCCAGGTGTTGGCGCGGCGCCCGGCGGTCATCGAGGCACTGGGTTCGGCCACCGTGTTGTGCGTGGACAAGACAGGCACGCTCACCGAGAACCGCATGCGGCTGTCCTGGCTGGTGACGGACGACGCCGAGGTCCAGATGGCCCCCGGCATCAACCCGCCACCGTCGGTACTGCTGCTGCTGGAGTTCGCAGTCTTGGCCTCCCGTCCGGAGAGTGCCGACCCGATGGACCGGGCTGTGCTGTCCCTTGGCAGCACGATGCTGACTGGTAGCGACGCACTGCATCCGGACTGGACCCTGACCCGCGAGTTCCCGCTCAGCGCGGAACTGCTGGCGATGTCGCTGGCATGGACGGATGGCGCCGGGCAGCTGCACATCGCAGCCAAAGGTGCGCCCGAGGCCATCGCCGAGTTGTGCCACCTCGACCCCATCCGCAAGCAGACCCTGCTCGGCCGCGTCAAGGCGTTGGCAGACCGCGGGCTGCGCGTGCTGGCTGTGGCGCGAGGGGCGGCACCGAACGGCGTAGAGGTGGGGAGCCCGCGCGACTTCGCCTTTGAGTTGCTGGGCCTGGCAGCCTTCCATGACCCCTTGCGCGCCAGTGTGCCGGCGGCAGTGGCGCAGGCGCGCGAGGCCGGCATCGCCGTCGCAATGATCACGGGAGACCATTCAGCGACCGCCGTCGCGATCGGGCGCGAGGCCGGCATCGACACCGAGGCCGGCGTCCTGACCGGAGCCGACATCGAGGCCATGGGCGAGGTCGCGCTCGCCGAGGCGGTGCGTCGCGTTCGCGTATTTGCGCGGGTGATGCCCGCCCAGAAGCTCAAGCTGGTGCTGGCGCTGCGCCGCAACGGCGAGACCGTCGCCATGACGGGCGATGGCGTCAACGACGCGCCAGCGCTGAAAGCAGCCCACGTCGGCATCGCGATGGGCGTTCGCGGTACGGATGTGGCGCGTGAGGCCGCGGGACTGGTCTTGCTTGACGAGGACTTCGGACGCATCGTCGGCGGCATCCGCATGGGACGGCGCATCTTCGACAACCTGCGCAAGGTCATGACCTACATCACTGCGATACACGTCCCCCTCGCGGGCCTCGCGCTGCTGCCTCTGCTGATCGGCCTGCCACCGCTGATGCTGCCGGTGCACGTCGTGCTCACCGAGATGGTGATTGATCCCGTGTGCTCGCTTGCGTTTGAGGGTGCCGCCGAGGCACCCGGGTTGATGCAGCGACCACCGCGTCGCACCGATGACGGCCTTGTCGGCTGGTCCATGCTCTGGCAGGGCCTGACACAAGGAGGTTGGCTGCTGGCAGCCACGCTGGCCATCTACTTCGTCGCGCTTGATCTCGGGCGTGCCGTCGATGTGGCGCGAACGCTGGCCGTCGTGGGCTTGACGCTCGGCAACCTGATGCTGGTGGGTGGCAACGTCTGCTTGGGCATCGGCCTGAAGGCGCTGGTGGGAGCGCATGCACGCGCCTACTGGACGGTCGCGGGAATCGCTGGCGCCACGCTGGCAACAGCGATGTGGGAACCAGGCATGCGGCAACTCCTGCATTTCGCATTGCCAACAGCGACCGACCTGGCCCTATCACTGGCGACTGTCGCACTGGCGGTGGGCGCTGGCATCACCTGGAGCGCTTGGCTGAACAATCGCACCACAGGCTTGCCGAGCACGTTGCAAGGACGTTGAATTGCCCGCCGGAGCATCTCAGTAGCCTTCCGCCAATCGACCTAAAGACGAGCACCAGCGGACAGTCACACCGGACTACAGGCTGCGTAGCAACTGCGAACTGGCGCCGCAGAGGATCGAACTCCGGGGAATTCTCCGCCACGTTTTTTGCAGTAACTGGTGCAGTAACTGCACACCAAGGACGGATGCATTCTCAGCAACCATGCGGCCTGGAGGGGCGTTGTCGACGCTTCCTCCTCCTCTCCACCACCTGATCATTCGAACGGCGCCACGCCGTTTCAAGAACAGCAAAAAGCCCAAGCGCGTGAGCGTTCTTGGGCTTTTGCGTTTCGTTGTCGCCGCAATTCATTCAGCGCGGTTAGCGACTACATCCGAGCAAGCCGGGCTTCGCATCAACCGACCCCAAGTGCAGATGCCTACGACCAGGGCCTCGCGCCAGCAAGAGGCACCATTGCAGGCTCTGCGGCAAGTCATGGTGTCAGACTGAACCTGCTGCAGACGATCTTCGGCTGGGCATCTGGCAGAGATGCGCGCGTGCTGATGCGACCGCCAAGCCCGCCGCAGGGACACACCAAGTCGACGCGATCGCAACTCACTCACCGGTGACGACGCTAGCAACGCCGGTTGCAACGAGCGCTCGGGCTGTGCCGCCGAGCGACACCAACGCTGGAAAAGAAAAAGCACCTAGCGTTTCCGCCAAGTGCTTTTTCAACCTACCAAATTTGGTAGGCGCGATTGGATTCGAACCAACGACCCCCACCATGTCAAGGTGGTGCTCTAACCAACTGAGCTACGCGCCTGAAGAGCTTCGCACTATAGCATGGATTTTTCGGTGTCGTCAAAAATTCATTTCCGACGTGCTGAACGGACGCCGCTGATAGCGCACAGATCCCGCAGCACCTTGGCCAGGCGCGTCGCATCGGACAGCTCCAGCGTGAAGCTCATCCACGCCGTGTCGCCACCGCCCGTGCGGGGTTTGGCGGCCGCACTACCCTGCAGCGACTGGGTGTTGACGGCCACCACGTTCATCTTCTCTTTGGCGAACACCTCCAGCACATCGCGAAGCAGGCCTTGCCGGTCACCTGCCTCGACGAGCACATCGACCGGATAGACCGGCGCTGACTTGCCCGCCGCATCGCCCCCGGCCCAGGCCACGGCGATGACGCGCTCCGGCGACCGGCGCCGCATCTCCGCAAGGTTGCTGCAATCGCTGCGATGGATGGCCACGCCCTTGCCGCGCGTGACGAAACCCGAGATCGCGTCCGGCGGCGCGGGCCGGCAGCAACGCGACAAGGTCGTCAACAGCGAGTCGATGCCCACCACCAGCACGCCACCACGCCCGCCGCCCGGGCTGCTGGCGCTGCGCGTGTGCCGCTGGGCCAGCAGTTCGTCCTCATCGGCCACCGGCTCGGGCGGGCGCAGCAGCAGCTCGATATTGCGCAGCGAGTACTCGTCCTTGCCGACCACCTCGAACAGCGCGTCCGCCCCCTTGAAGCCCAGCCGCGCGGCAAGCTCATCGAGCTTCAGCGCTGTCTTGCCCTCGCGCTGCAGCAGCTTCTCGACGAGCTCGCGGCCCTTGGCGATGGTCTGCGCCTGTTGCAGCGCGTTGAACCACGCCCGCACCTTGGCGCGCGAGCGCTGGCTCTGCAGGTAGCCCAGCTCGGGGTTGAGCCAGTCCAGCGACGGGCCGCCCTCCTTGATGGCGATGATTTCCACTGTCTGGCCGCTGTGCAGCGCCGTGTTCAGCGGCAGCATCTGGCCGTCGATGCGGGCGCCGCGGCAGCGGTGGCCCAGGTCGGTGTGCACCGCATAGGCGAAGTCCACCGGCGTCGCGCCAGCCGTCAGCTCGACGATGGTGGCCTGCGGCGTGAAGACGTAGATGCGGTCATCGAACACCGCCCCGCCCTCGCCCTGCACGGCGTCGCGCTCCCAGGCCAGCAGCTGATTCAGCACGGCCTTGCGCGCGCGCGCCACCTGCTCCTCGAACTCCCCGGCCGCACTGACCCCGGCGTAGCCCCGCGCGCCGGCTTCCTTGTAAGCCCAATGTGCCGCTACGCCATGCTCGGCATGGTCATGCATCTCGCGCGTGCGGATCTGCACCTCCATCGCGCGGCCGTCGGCACCCAGCACCACGGTATGCAGCGACTGGTAGCCATTGGGCTTGGGCTTGGCGATGTAGTCGTCGAACTCACCCGGCACCGGCGTGTAGACCTCGTGCAGCCGCGCAAGCACCGCATAGCAGTCAGCCACGCTGGCGACGATGACGCGCAGCGCCCGCAGGTCGAACACACGGTCCAGCGACAGGTGCTTGCCCTGCATCTTCTTGTGGATGCTGTAGAGATGCTTGGGCCGGCCCTGCACCTCGGCCACGATGCCCTGCGCCAGCAGATCGCTCTGTAGCGCGGCGCGCGCGGCCTCGATGCGCTGCTCGCGTTCGACGCGCTTTTCCTGGAGCCCCTTGGCCAGTGCCTTGTAAGCCTCGGGCTCACGGAAGCGGAAGGCCAGGTCTTCCAGCTCCCACTTGATCTGCCAGATGCCCAGCCGGTTGGCCAGCGGCGCGAACACCGCCTGCGACTCCGCCGCCAGTTCCGCCGGGCACGGCTGCTTGCTGGCCGCATGCCAGCGCAGCGTCTGAAGCCGGGAGGCCAGCCGCAACAGCACGACGCGCAGATCACGCGAGAACGCGAGCAGCATCTTGCGCACGCGCTCGGTCTGCTCGGCGCGCTGGTCGGTGCTGACCTGAGCGCGGCGCGCCGCTCGCTGCATCTGCACCAGCTTGCGCGTGTGCGTGACGAGGCTGGCATGACTGTCGCCGAAGGCTTTGGCAACGATCTCCTCGGGCTTGGCGAGGAAGTCCGCCGCGTAGACCAGGTAGGCCGCCGCCTGCAACTCCTGCGCGGCGCCGATGCCTTGCAGGATGGCGACCACGCCGTCCGCATGGGTCAGTGCGTTCTCGCCGGTGTCCAGCGTCTCCGCTGCCAACAAGGGCTCGGCAAACGCGCGGGCGCGGGCCACCTCGGCCTGGGAATGTCCGGTGCTGGCATCCAGCAGCGCGACGATGGGGGCCGCATGTGCGCCCTCCGGCATCAAGCCTGTCTTCATGAACTCAGGAAATCGGTGACGAGAGCGATCTGGTCGTCGTGGATCAGCGTGGGCGCATGCCCGACGCCGGGCAGTTCCACCAGTCTTGCGCGCGGCCCGCGCTGCGTCATTGCGTGCGCCGTGTCAGCGCCCAGCAGATCGCTGTCGGCGCCGCGGATCAGCAGCGTGGGGCAGCGCAGTTGGTCGTACACGGCCCACAGCGCCGCCTCGCCGGCCGCCGCGACTTCGGGCGTGACGGCCGCGAACGGCACGGCGATGGCCGGGTCGTAGCGCAGGACCCAGGCCTCGCCCTCTTGGCGGAACAGCGGCTCGGACAGCGCCAGCCACTCGGCATCCGTGTGCGGGCCGAAGCCTTCGGAGATGCTGCGCAGATAGCCCGCACCTTCCGTCAGCGATGTGAAGCGCAGCACCTTGCCCAGGTAAGTGCCGATGCGCGCCAGCGCTTCGAAGCGGATGGCCGGGCCCACGTCGTTGAGCACCAGCCGGCGGATGAAGCCATCCGGGTGGGCGCCGCCGCGCAGGGACGCCACGCCCAACCCGATGAGCCCGCCCATGGACGTACCGACCCAGTCCACCTGGGCCACATCCAGGCGCGCCAGCAGCGTGACCATGTCGGACACATAGGTCGGGATCTGGTACGCGCCCGGCTGGCGCAGCCAGTCGGATCGGCCACGGCCGGCCACATCCGGGCAGATGACGCGCCAGCGCTTGCTGAGCGTTCGGGCCAGCGTGTCGAAGTCCCGGCCCTGACGCGACAGTCCGTGCACACAGACCAGCACCGGCGCGTCTGCGCTGGGGCCGGCCCATTCCCAATAGGCCATGCGGTGCAGGCCAGTGGCATCCAGGCAATCGACAAAGCGCAACGCGGGCTGGGTCATGATGCAATCCTTTCAAGTCATCGTAGCAACCCGAGAGGACTCCTCCCATGTTGAAAGGCAAGACCGCCCTCGTCACGGGCTCCACCAGCGGCATCGGCCTGGGCATTGCGCTGGCCCTGGCGCGCCAGGGTGCCGACGTCATCCTGAATGGCTTCGGCGATGCCGACACGCCGCGCGCCGAGGTCGCCGCGCTGGGCGTCAAGGTGGGCTACCACGGCGCGGACATGAGCAAGCCCGACGAGATCGCCGCCATGCTGGCCTATGCACAGGCCGAGTTCGGCGGCGTCGACATCCTCGTCAACAACGCCGGCATCCAGCACGTGGCCAAGGTGGAGGAGTTTCCGGTCGAGAAGTGGGACGCCATCATCGCCATCAACCTGAGCTCGGCCTTCCACACCACGCGGCTGGCGCTGCCCGGCATGCTGGCCAAGGGCTGGGGCCGCATCCTGAACCTGGCCTCGGTGCACGGGCTGGTTGCGTCGGCGCAGAAGTCGGCCTACGTGGCGGCCAAGCACGGGCTGGTGGGCTTCACCAAGAGCGTGGCGCTGGAAACGGCCACGACGCCGGTGACCGTCAACGCCATCTGCCCAGGCTGGGTGCTGACGCCGCTGGTGCAGAAGCAGGTCGACGCGCTTGCCGCCCGCGACGGCGTGGACAACGACGAGGCCAAGCGCCGCCTGCTGGCCGAGAAGCAGCCCTCGCTGCAGTTCACGACGCCGGACGAGCTGGGCGCGCTGGCCGTGTTCCTGTGCTCGGACGCCGCCGCCAACGTGCGCGGCCAGGCCTGGTCCATGGACGGCGGGTGGACGGCCGTCTAAGGGCGCGTCAGCGCGGCGACGACTCGCGCGTCAGCTGCACGCTGCCGCTGACGTTCACCGTCACGCTCGCTTTGCCCGCCTCGGTGGGCAGGGCCGCGTCGGCCATGGCGCCCTTCATGCGCATCTCGGCCATCATGGGCCGCATGACCTGACCCTCGTCGCCAGCGATGCTGACCTCGCCCACCACATAGCCGCCGTAGCCGAACTGCCGGGCGTAGTCCGCCGCCTTGGCGCGGTAGCGGGCGATGGCCTGGGCGGTGATGTCGGCCTCGGCCTTCTCGCGCGCGTCGCGCGACAGGCTGTAGCCGACGCGGGCAATGCTCAGCGTGCTGATGCGGCCGGTCAGCTGCGCGATGGCGGCCGTGTCGCGGCCTTCCACCTGCAGCTCGGCGCTGCCCTGCCAGCCATTGATCTTGCCGGTCTTGGGATCGTGGCGCGGGTACAGCGAGAAACCGCCCGTCTGCACGTCCACCTGGCCGGGCTTGGCCAGCTTGCGCGCTTCGGCCAGCGCCGCGTCCAGCGCCTGCTTCAGTGCGGCCTGCACGGCCGTCGGGTCGGCGCCCTCGCGCGAGGTCGAGAAGCTCACGCCCAGCACATCACGCGTGACCTCGGCGGTCGCGCTGGCCGACAGGCTAAGTCGCTCGCGCGGCGGCTCCACCGCCTGGGCAGCACCGGCAAGCACGAGGGCGGGCAACAAGATCAGCGAACGCATGGGAACTCCTTTGAACGAGGCCTCGCGAGCTTAGCCGCCCGACTTGGCAACCAGCTGTAACGGTTGCCTGCCGTCCTACAGGCCGGGGTTTCAAACCTGCACACAATGCCGCTGTTACAAATTTAGGAAGCGCGATGAACAACGCCGCCAATCCCCGACAGAACCGCATCCTCGTCGTCGACGACGATGCCCGCATCCGTGACCTGCTGCGCCGCTACCTGACGCAGGAAGGCTTCGACGTGCTGCTGGCCGAGGACAGCCGCGCGCTGAACAAGCAGCTCACCCGCGAGACGGTGGACCTGATCGTGCTGGACCTGATGCTGCCCGGCGAGGACGGCCTGACCATCTGCCGCCGCCTGCGCGCCGCCAACGACACCACGCCCATCATCATGCTGACCGCCAAGGTCGAGGACGTGGACCGCATCGTCGGCCTGGAAGTGGGCGCCGACGACTACCTGGCCAAGCCCTTCAATCCGCGCGAACTGCTGGCCCGCATCAACGCCGTGCTGCGCCGCCGCCCGCCGCCGGAAGCGCCCGGCGCGCCGAGCAAGGAGCCGATGACCGTCACATTCGGCCCCTTCGAGTTCGACCTCGCGCTGCGCCGCCTGACCAAGAACGGCGAGCAGCTGCCGCTGACCACGGGCGAGTTCTCCATGCTCAAGACGCTGGTGCGCCACCCGCGCCAGCCGCTGTCTCGCGACAAGCTGGCCCAGCTGGCCCGCGGCCGCGAGTTCGAGCCCTTCGACCGCAGCCTGGACGTGCAGATCTCGCGCCTGCGCAAGATGCTGGAGGCCGACCCGGCCCAGCCGCGCTACATCCAGACCGTCTGGGGCGTGGGCTACGTCTTCGTCCCCGACGAGAACACGTGAGCCGTATGTGGGCCGAGCGTCGGGCGGGCCCAAGCCGGCCCGCCGGGCGATGGGCTTGCCGCTCAATCCTGCAAACACCGCCGCCCCCTCGGGGGCTGAGGCCGGACACGGCAAGTCCTGTGGACTTGTCGTGCCTGCCGAAGGGCAGCCGCACTGTCGGCTGCGCGGTCTGCAAGACCGACAAGGCTTGCCCGCGTGCAGCGCGGCATGACTGGGCGAGGGGCTTGTGATGCCCCGCCCTCACCTGGCGCTCAATCTCTTCTGGCGCACCTTCGCCTGGCTGGCCCTGCTGCTGGCCGGTGCGGTGCTGGCCTGGCAATACACCTTCAAGCTGCTGGAGGCGCAACCGCGCGCGCTGGAGTCGGCCGAGCAACTGGCCGGCCTCGTCAAGCTCAGCCGCATCGCGCTGGAGCACACCGACCCGATCAACCGCGTCGCCGTCATCACGTCGCTGTCGCGCGGCGACACGGTGCAGGTGCGCGTAGCCGAGCAGTCCGACCGCTGGCTGCCCTACAACACCAGCAGCTTCTCCGAGCGCCTGGCCGCCGAGCTGCGCCAGACGCTGGGCGAAGGCACGGTCGTGGCGCGCAGCGTCAACGACACGCCAGGCCTGTGGGTGCGCTACACCGTGGGCCAGGACGCCTTCTGGCTGCGCACCAGCCCCGCGCCGATGGCGATCTCCCTGGCCAGCAACTGGTGGTGGGTGCTGATCGCGCTGCTGGCCACCGTCGTCGGCTCGGCGCTGATCGCCCGCCTCATCAACCAGCCGCTGCGTGAGCTGGCCGAGGCCGCCGGCCGCATCCGCGATGGCGAGTACGACTCGCGCCTGGACGAGAACACCATGACCAGCGAGATCCGCGAGGTCAACATGGGCTTCAACCGCATGGCCCGCGAGCTCGCCAAGCTGGAGGAGGACCGCGCCGTCATGCTCGCTGGCATCTCGCACGACCTGCGCACGCCGCTGGCCCGGCTGCGGCTGGAGACCGAGATGAGCGTCAGCGACGAGCAGGCGCGGCACTTCATGGCGCAGGACATCGACCAGCTCGACGCCATCATCAGCAAGTTCATGGACTACGCGCGCCCGAACGAAACACAGCTGCGCCCTGCGCGGCTGGCCGACATCGTCGAGCGCGAAGTGCAGGGCTTCCGCGACCCCGAGCAGATCCGCTTCCGCGTGCAGGTCGGCGCGGCACTGAAGGTGAAGGTGGACGACACCGAGCTGGGCCGGGTGCTGCTCAACCTGTTCGAGAACGCCCGCCGCTACGGCCACCAGCCGGGCGAACCGGCACGGGTCGAGGTCAGCGCCAGCCGCCAGGGCGCGTGGGTGGAGCTGCGCGTGCGCGACCATGGCCCCGGCGTGCCCGCCGATCGTCTGGCGCGGCTGACCACACCCTTCTACCGCGGTGACGCTGCACGCACGGCCGCCAGCGGCGCCGGCCTGGGGCTGGCCATCGTCGAGAAGTCGGTGCAGCGCCTCGGCGGGCAGCTGTCCATCAGCAACTCACCCGAAGGCGGCCTGCTGACGGTGCTGAAACTGCAGTCCGCCTGAGCCGTTCAGCCGGCCGCCAACAGGCAGACGGCACGCGCTTCCATCGCGCGGCCCTCGCCCACCGGGCCCATCTTCTCGGCCGTCTTGGCCTTGACGTTGATCTGGCCCACGTCGACGGCCAGCACCGCCGCCAGCCGCTCGCGCATGGCCGGGATGTGCGGCGCCATCTTGGGCGCCTGCGCAATGATGGTGGCGTCCAGGTTCACCAGCGCCCAGCCCGCCTCGCGCACGCGGCGGTAGGCCTCGGCCAGCAGCACCATGGAGTCGGCGCCCTTGAACTCGGCCGCCGTGTCGGGGAAGAGCTTGCCGATGTCGCCCAAGGCGGCGGCGCCCAGCAGCGCGTCGGTGATGGCATGGGCCAGCGCGTCGGCGTCGGAGTGGCCCAGCAGGCCGTGGCTGTGAGGGATGGTGATGCCGCCCAGGATCAGCGGCCGGCCGGTGACGAGCTGGTGGGTGTCCCAGCCCTCGCCGATGCGCAGGGAAGAAGCGATGCTCATGCTTCGGATTGTCAGCGCAAGGCGACGGCGCCATCGCGGCACGCGCACCAAAGGCAGTACGCTGCGCCCATGCCAAGCCCTCGATCCACCCCGCCCTGGCGGTGCCTGCTGATTGCGGCGCTGGGCCTGGCGATCGGCACCGGGCTGCAGGCGGCACCGGCGCTCAAGCTGCTGGCCTTTCCCGTGCCCGGCCTGTATGACCTGGCCGAGGACGGCAGCGTCGCCGGCCCGGGCGGCCTGCTGATGAACCGGCTGATCGCGGCCAGCCGGCTGCAGGCCAGCACCGAGGTCATGCCGGTGCCGCGCGCCTTCAGCACGCTGATGTCGCCGCCGCCCAGCTGCATCGTCGGCATGGTGCGCACGCCGGAACGCGAGACCACGCTGCAGTGGGTGGGGCTGGTGTCGCGCGCCGAGCTGGCGGTCTATGCCCGCCGCGGCGAGCGGCCGCTGCCCGACACCAACCCGCCGCTGGCGGCCCTGCGCGGCCGGCGCGTCGTGGTCGTGCGGGACACGGCCATGGCGGCCCAACTGCGCGAGCTGGGCGTGGAGGCGCAGGAGGTCAGCAGCAACGTCAGCGCCCTGCGCATGCTGCAGGTCAGCCGCGTGGACTACTGGTACACGCACCAGCTGCTGGCCGAGCCCGCCGCGCGCGCCACCGGTGGCACACCCATCCAGGCGCTGCTAAGCATCGCCCGCATCGACGGCTACCTGGCCTGCAACCCGGCCGTGCGCGCGGCCGACATCGACGCCATGCGCCAGGGCCTGCAGCAAATGCGCCGCAACGGCGCGCTGGCGGAGTTCGGGCTGCGCTGAGGTCATCGGCGCCTGCTATGGTGCCGCGCCATGCGTCGCCCTGCCCTCTGCTTCCTGCTCGCGCTGCTGACCAGCGCCCACGCTTTCGCCCAACCGCCCACGCCTGCGCAGCAGACCGCGGCGCGCCCGCGCGTGGGCCTGGTGCTGTCCGGCGGCGGCGCGCGCGGGCTGGCCCACATCGGCGTGCTGCGGGTGCTGGAGGAGCTGAAGGTGCCGGTGGACCTCGTCGTCGGCACCAGCATGGGCGCCGTCGTCGGCGGCGCCTACGCGTCGGGCCGCAGCGTCGACGAGCTGGAGGCGCTGGTGAAGAGCGCCAACTGGGACGCCATCCTGGCCGACCGCCCGGCGCGCGAGCGACTGTCCATCCGCCGCCGTGAGGACGACGAGCGCCTGCCCTCGCGCATCGAATTCGGCTTCGACCTGCGCCACGGCGCCCGCCTGCCGGCCGGGGCCGCCGGCAACGGCCAGCTGGAGGCCACGCTGACCGCCCTACTGCCGACGCAGCGCCTGGACGACCCGCTGCGCCGCCTGCCCCTCCCCTTCCGCGCCGTGGCCACCGACCTGCTCTCCGGCGCCATGCTGGACCAGGCCGACACGCCGCTGTTCGAGGCGCTGCGGGCATCGATGGCCGTGCCCGGCGTGTTCTCGCCGCTGCGCGTCAACGGCCGGCCGCGCGTGGACGGTGGCCTGGTGCGCAACCTTCCCGTCGACATCGCCCGCCAGCTCGGGGCCGACATCATCATCGCCGTCAACGTCGGCACGCCGCTGCTGGAGGATCGCGAGATCACCAGCGCCGTCATGGTGGCCAACCAGATGCTGCAGATCCTGACCGAGCAGAACGTGCAGCGCTCGCTGCGCGAACTGCGGCCGCAGGACATCGTCATCGACCCCGACCTCGGCGGCATGGGCTTCATGGAATTCTCGCGTGCCGACGAGGCCATGAGCACCGGCCGGCGTGCCGCGCTGGCGGCGGGCGAGCGCCTTGCCGCGCTGGCGGCCCCGGCCGCGCAGGCCGCGCTGCAGGCACAGCGCCTGGGCCAACCGGAGGCCGCGCTGGGGGCGCTGCCGCTGGGCGAGCTGACCATCACCGGCACCCGCCGCCTCAACCCCGAGGCCTTGCGCGCCGAGCTGGGGCTGCGCCCGGGCGACGCGATCGGCCGCGCCGAGCTGAGCCGCGCCGTCGAGCGGCTGGACGGCACGGGCGACCTGGAGCGCATCGAGACCGAGATCGATGACCGCGACGGCCGCCGCGACGTCGAGTTCCGGCTGACCGAGGCCGACTGGGCCGCCAGCCGGCTGCGCCTGGGGCTGGAGCTGTACAGCGACTTTGCCGACGCCAGCAGCTACTCGCTGGTGGCCATGCACGTGGCCAACTGGCTCAACCCCTGGGGCGCCGAGCTGCGCAGCGTGGCCCGCATCGGCACCACGCGCGGGCTGAACACCGAGTTCCACCAGCCGTTGGGCCCGGGCTCGCGCTGGTTCGCGTCCGCCAAGCTGGGCTACGAGGCCGGCGCCAGCGACATCTTCAACCAGGGCCAGCGCGCGCTGCGCCTGTCCAGCAGCCTGACCAGCGCGCAGCTGGAGCTGGGCCACCGCGTGGCCGGCCTGGGCGACGTGCGGCTGGGCATCGGCCGGCTGCGCGCCAGCAACGAGGTGGTGCTGCCGCTGCTGAGCGGCAGCCGCGCCTCCAACACCTACAGCCAGCAGTACCTGGAGCTGCACACCGACACGCTGGACTCGCTGGCCTTCCCCAGCCGCGGCCAGTGGACGACGGCGCGCATCGAATGGCTGCAGCCGCGCGGCGAAGGCGGCGTTGTCAACGCCTCGCTGCTGGGGCTGACGGCCTTCCGCCTCGGCGAATGGGCCGGCCAGCTCTACGGCGAGTACGCCCATGCCGAGCGCGGCCAGGCACGGTCGCTCGGCGGCTACCTGCGCCTGTCGGGCACGCCCGACGGCGCGCTGCTGGGCGAGAACATGCTGCTGGCCCGCCTCGTGATGGCGCGCCGCATCGGCCAGATGCCGGTGGGCCTGGGCGGCGCCGTGCGCATGGGCTTCTCGCTGGAGACCGGTGCCGTGGGCAACGGTGCCGGGCTGAAACTGTCCAACCTGCCGCGCCACGGCTGGCAGCAGGCCGCCAGCGGCTTCCTCAGCGTGGACACGCGCTTCGGCCCGTTCTTCCTCGCGCTGGGCGCCACGCGCGGCGGGCACACCTCGGCTTACCTGCTGCTGGGCCCGACGTGGTGATGCGCCGCTTTTCCCGGCTAGCAATGCACCTGCTATCGCTGGCGCTGTCCACGTCGACCGCCATCGCCCAAACGCGTTGCGAGGTGCAGGGCGAAGTCGCTCACTGGATGTACGACGCCTGTATGTTCGATTCAGGAACGGACGACGGCCTGGCTCCTGAGGTGGAAGCCTGCATAGCGCGTGCCGAACGAGCGCTACACCGCTTCAAGCCTTGCACGAAGAAACGCATCCTGAAAGAGCGCGTCTGCCGCAAGGCAGTCGGCCAGGTATCGAAGGACGTCAGGTACTGCATGCAGGATCCCGGAATGAAGGGCCCAACCGTCCGTAACGGCGGCCTCTGAATCAGCACGCCATCCAGCGCTCCGCCAGCGCGAAATCCTCCGGCCACGTCACCTTGAAGTTGGCCATCGACGCGCGCACCAGCTGCGGCGCCAGGCCCAGCGCCTCGACGGCGCTGGCCTCGTCGGTCGCCGCAGCGCCCATCGCTGACAACGCCTGCTCGACAAGGCCGAGGCGGAACATCTGCGGCGTTTGCGCCGCCCACTTGTCGCGCCGGTCCACGGTGGCCGTGACGCGGCCGTCGGCGCTGCCGGCCTTCAGCGTGTCGGCAATCGGCTGAGCGAGCAGGCCGCCGACGGCGTCGTGCTCACACGCGTCAATCAGCGCATCAACCCACGACGGCTGCAGCAGGCAGCGGGCGGCGTCATGCACCAGCACCCAGTCCTCGTCCGTCGCGCCCCGGCGGCGCAGCTCGGCCAGGCCGCCCAGCACGCTGTCGGCCCGGCTCGCGCCACCCACACGTGCCACCCATGCGCTACAGCCCGGCAATGCGGCCTCGAAGCGGTCATCGGCCGGCGACAGCACCACCAGCGTCTGCACGAGGCGCGGCACGGCCGCCAGCGCGGCCAGCGTATGGGCCAGCATGGGGCGGCCGGCGATCTCGACGTACTGCTTGGGCATGCCGGCGCCGGAACGCTCGCCGATGCCGGCGGCGGGAACGAGGGCGAAGAAACGGGGAGCGGTCATGAGCGGCATTTTCAGGCGACCTTGATGCAGCTGTTGACGCAAGCCAGCGACGGATGAGGCGCGAGCGGTCAACTGCTGGATCAAGGTCCGGGACAATTGCGCCGTCATGCTGATCTCCGACTTCCGCCAGCGCCTGCGCGCGCTGGGCGCCAACCCTGCCCATGAGTCCCGCGTGCTGCGCCACTGGCTGCAGCTCCTGCCGCTGGACGCCGGCAAACAGCCGCTGCAGGGCTGGCTGCCCAAGGCCGTCATGGCCGCGCTGCCAGGCCTGTTCGCCGAGCTGGACGCGCTGCTGACCGTGAAGAGCGAGCATGCCGGCGGCGACGGCATCTCGGCGCGCCTGCTGCTGGGCCTGGCAGATGGCCAGACCGTGGAGACCGTGCTGCTGCCGCGCGACGGCGTCTGCGTGTCCAGCCAGGTGGGCTGCGCGGTGGGCTGCCGCTTTTGCATGACCGGCGTGGACGGGCTGATCCGCCAGGTCGGCAGCGGCGAGATCGTGGCCCAGGTGCTGCTGGCGCGGCGCCGCAACGCCAGGCTGAAGAAGGTCGTCTTCATGGGCATGGGCGAGCCAGCGCACAACCTGGCCAACGTGCTGGACGCTGTTCAACTGCTGGGCCGCGAGGGCGGCTTCGCGCACAAGCAGCTGGTGTTCTCCACCGTGGGCGACGAGCGTGCCTTTGCCGCACTGAACGAGGCGGCGGTCAAGCCGGCGCTGGCACTGAGCCTGCACACAACCGACGCCGACAAGCGCGCCGAGCTGCTGCCGCGCGCACCGCGCATCTCGCCGGAAGACTTGGTGGAGGCCGCCGACGCCTACGCCCGCGCCAGCGGCTACCCCATCCAGTACCAGTGGACGCTGCTGGACGGCGTCAACGACGGGCCCGAGGAGCTGGACGGCATCGTGCGCCTGCTCAAGGGCCGCTACGGGTTGCTGAACATGATCCCGTTCAACAGCAACGAGGGCCTGCCCTTCCAGCGCCCCAGCTGGGAACGCGCACGCGCCATTGCAGCCGAGCTGTCGGCGCGCGGCGTGCTGACCAAGCTGCGCGACTCCGCCGGCCAGGACGTCGAGGGCGGCTGCGGCCAGCTGCGCGCCCGCGAGGCCAAGGGCCGCCCGGCGCGGGTTGTGAGGATTCACACCTGACGCAGGCAACAGCCACCAGAAACGGTGGCTCCCCGCCGAGGCTGCCGCCACAGAATGCGCCCGCCGCATCTGGGATGCGAGAAGACAGCCCCGGAGGAAAGATGACCCGACTTCACGCATTCGCCCGCCGCGCCCGCCTGGCCACGCTGATCGCCGGCACCGCCTTGTGCCTGCAGGCCGGCGCCGCCACCACCGTGCACAAGTTCGAGCCCACAGCACAGCTCGGCGGCAGCACGCTGCTGCTCAACGGCAAGGGCACGCGCGTGCGCCTGGTGTTCAAGGCCTACGACATGGGTCTGTACACCGCCCGCCGCGCCAGCACGCCGGCCGAGTTGCTTGCGCTGCCCGGGCCGAAGCGGCTGCAGTTCACGGCGCTGCGCGAACTGCAGGGCACCGAGCTGGGCCGCCTGTTCCTGCGCGGCATGGGCGACAACGCACCCAGCGCCCAGCTGACCCGGCACACGCTGTCCACCACGCGGCTGATCGAGATCTTCTCCGGCAAGCCCAAGCTGATGCCCGGCGACACCTTCGCGATGGACTACGTCCCGGGCAAGGGTACGCAGTTCTACATCCAGGGCCAGGCCCAGGGCGAGCCGGTCGGCGACGACGAGTTCTTTTCGCTGGTGCTGCGCATCTGGTTTGGCGACATGCCGGCCGACGCCAAGCTGCGCGACGCGCTGCTGGACGGCGGCAGAGATTGAAGCCCCTCGCCCGGCCTCGCCACGCTGGACGCGGGCGAGGCTGGCCGGTCCCCCGAGGGGACGGCGATGCTCGCGGCATTGGGCCGCGCGCACATCGCCCAATGCGGGCCGGCTTGGGGCGGCCCGGCGCTCGGCCCGCTAGAGTCGCGCAACTCGGAGTTACCGCGCCCCATGAAAACCGCCGTCTTCAGCGCCCGCCGCTATGACCAGTCGCTGCTCAGCCAGGCCAACGCCCAGGCGGGCCATGAGCTGGTCTTCATCCAGGACCGCCTGACCGCTGACACCGCGCGGCTGGCCGAAGGCTGCACGGCCGTGTGCGTGTTCGTCAACGACAACGTGGACGCCGCCGTGCTGGGCCGCCTGGCGGCGCAGGGCACACGCATCGTCGCGACACGCTCCACCGGCTACAACCACATCGACGCCGCCGCCGCGGCCGCGCTGGGCATCGCCGTCGTGCGCGTGACCGACTACTCGCCGCACTCGGTGGCCGAGTTCGCCGTCGGGCTGCTGCTGGCCGTCAACCGCAAGATCGCCCGCGCCAGCCTGCGCACCCGCGAGGGCAACTTCGAGCTCGACGGGCTGATGGGCTTCGACCTGCACGGCAAGACCGTGGGCGTGATCGGCACGGGAAAGATCGGCGCCATCTTCGCGCGCATCCTGCACGGCTTCGGCTGCACGCTGCTGGGGCATGACCTGACCCCCAACCCGGCCTTCGAGGCACTGGGCGGGCGTTACGTGCCGGTGGACGAGCTGATGGCGCGTTCCGACGTCATCTCGCTGCACTGCCCGCTGTTCGAAAGCACGCACCACATCGTCAACGCGGCCTCGCTGGCCGGCGTGAAGCGCGGCGCCATCCTCGTCAACACCAGTCGGGGCGGCCTGGTGGACACCGAGGCGGCCGTGCAGGCGCTCAAGACCGGCCAGCTGGGCGGCCTGGCCCTGGACGTCTACGAGCAGGAGGCCAGCCTGTTCTTCCAGGACCTGTCGTCCACCATCATCACCGACGATGTGATCCAGCGCCTGGTGTCCTTCCCCAACGTCATCGTCACCGGCCACCAAGCCTTCTTCACCGTCGAAGCCATCGGCCAGATCATGGCCACGACAGTCGAGAGCCTGAGCGACTTCGAAGCCGGCCGCCCGCTGCGCAACCGCATTCCCGCGTAGGGGCTTGTCCATCTCTGCCTAGAATCCGCGCCCATGCGTCGCTGGTTCCTCGCCCTGATGGCCCTGTTCGTCGCCGCCCAGATGAGCTGGGCGGGCGCGCAGCTGTGCTGCGTGGCCGAACTGGCGCCGCAGCCGACCGAGCAGTCGGTGGCGGCCCATGACGCCGCGCCCGGCGAGGCGCCCGCCGTCTGCGAGACCGGCCATTGCCACTGCCACCACGCCGGCTGCGCCGCGCCGCTGGATGAACAGCGCGCCCACCCGGCGCGCCAGGCCGCACCGCCCGAGCCGGCTGCGCTGAGGCGGCCCAAGTCCCACATCCCTGCCGGGCTCGAACGCCCCGACTGGCTGCGCGCCTGAGTCGGCGCGTCGCTTTCACCCCCTTCCCTGACGAAGCGAGGCACCCGCCGGGTGCCCCGACGCGCCGAACTGCCTGCCGTTGTTCCACCACCGGAGAGTTCGATGCGATCCCTGTTCCCGGCGCTGCTGTTGGCGCTGGCCCCCGGCGTGTCCCACGCCCTCACGCTGGCCGAGGCGCAAGCCCTGGCCCTGACCCACAACCCTGAACTGGCCCAGGCGCGGCTGGAGCTGCAGGCGCTGCAAGGTGCCGAACTGCAGGCCGGCGCGCGCCCCAACCCCGAGCTGGGCCTGTTGCTGGAGGACACCCGTGCCGCCACACGCAGCAGCACCGTGCAGCTCAGCCAGGCGCTGGAGCTGGGCGGTAAGCGCGCCGCCCGCATGGCCGTTGCCGCCCAGGCCCGCGAGCAGGCCGCCGTGGCGCTGCTGGCCAAGCAGGCCGAGCTGCGCGCCGGCGTGGCCGCCGCGTTCTTTGAATTGCTGGGCGCCGAGGCCCAGCAGCGGCTCGCCGCCTCGGCCGTCACGCTGGCGGCCCAGGCCAGCGCGGCGGCGGCGCTGCGGCTGCAGGCCGGCAAGGTGCCACCGCTGGAGGCCGCCAAGGCCCGCGTCGCCGAGGCCCAGGCGCGTGCCGAGCTGGCCCAGGCGCAGAGCGCCACGCTGCAGGCTCGCGCGCGGCTGGCGGCCCTGTGGGCGCAGGGCCCGCAGGCCGTGCCCCACGCCGAGGGTGACGCCGCCACGCTGCCCGCCCTGCCCGATGCCGGGCAGCTGCTGGCCTGGCAGGCCGACGCGCCCGCGCTGCGCCTGGCGCAGCTGGACATCGCCCGCCGCCAGGCGCTGACCGCCGGCGAACGCGCCCGGCGCGTGCCCGATGTGACGCTGACGCTGGGCGCCAAGCGCGACGCCGAGCTCGGCCGCACCCAGGCCGTCATCGGCCTGACGCTGCCGCTGCCGCTGGCCGACCGCAACCAGGGTGGCCTGCTGGAAGCCCTGCGCCGCGAGGACCAGGCGCGCGAGGCGGTGCACGCCGCGACGCTGAAGCTGCAGGTGGACGTGGCCGCCGCGGCGGAGCGCCTGCGCGCCAGCCGCGAGCAGGCGCTGCTGCTGGCCGGCGAGGCCCTGGCCGCCGCGCAGGCTGCGCACGACACGGCGCTGCGGGGCTACGAGCTCGGCAAGTTCGCCTTCCTGGACGTGCTGGATGCCCAGCGCAGCCTGTTCCAGCTGCAACGCCAGCAGCTGCAGCACGTCGCCGACGCCCACCGCGCCGCCGCCGAGCTGGACCGTCTGCTCGGCCGCAACACCCAAGACAAGGACTGACCCCATGAACAAGAAGACTGCACTGGCCCTGGCCGCCGTGCTGGCGCTGGGCCTGCTGGCCGGCACCGCCATCCTGCACCGCGAAGGCGACGGCCACAGCCACGACGCGCATGACGACCACGGCCATGCCGAGACCCCGCCCACCGCACCGAAGGCCCCCCAGGCCGCGGCCAGCGCCGCTGGGCCGGCCGCCAGCGCGGCCGAGGCCGGCGCGCATGCGCAGGCCCGCATCACCGATGAACAGCTGCGCCATAACGGCGTGCAGCTCGCCACGGCCGGGCCTGCACGCGTCGCCGGCACGCTGAGCCTGATGGGCGAGGTGGCGCTGAACCAGGACCGCAGCGTCGTCGTCACGCCGCGGCTGGCCGGCGCCGTGCAAGCCGTGCACGCCAACGCGGGCGACCGCGTGCAGCGCGGCCAGCTGCTGGCCGTCATCGTCAGCCCGGCGCTGGCTGAGCAGCGCGCCGAGCTGCTGGCGGCTGAGAAGCGCCTCGCGCTGGCCCGCCAGACGCACGAGCGCGAACACCAGCTGTGGCGGGACAAGATCTCGGCCGAGCAGGACTACCTGGCCGCGCGCCAGGCGCTGCAGGAGGCCGAGATCGGCGTCGAGGCCCTGCGGCAGAAGCTCGCCGCGCTGGGCGCCACCGCCACGGCCGGCACGCAAGGCCTGGCCCGACTGGAGGTGCGCGCGCCGATCGCGGGCGTGATCGTGGACAAGAAGATCAGCGCCGGCGAGGCACTGCCGGACGACGCGGCCATCTTCCAGCTGGCCGACCTGAGCAGTGTGTGGGTGACGTTGGCCGTGCCCGCGCAGGACCTGGCCCGCTTACAGACCGGCGCGCAGGCCCGCGTGACGTCCACCGCCTTCGAGGCCGAGGGCCAGGGCCGCCTCACACACGTGGGCGCGCTGGTGGGCGAGCAAAGCCGCAGCGCGACCGCGCGCGTGCTGCTGCCCAACCCGCAGGGACTGTGGCGACCGGGCCTGCCCGTCAGCGTGGCGCTGAGCCAGGACGCCGCCGCCGTGGCGGTGGCCGTGCCGGCCGACGCGCTGCAGACGCTGGACGGCCGCACGGTGGTGTTCGTGCGACGCGGCCAGCAGTTCGAGGCCGTGCCGGTGCAGACCGGCCGCGCCGACGGCCGGCAGGTGGAAATCCTGCAAGGCCTGTCGGGCGGCGAGCGCGTGGCCGCGAAGAACAGCTTCGTCGTGAAGGCCGAGCTCGGCAAGGGCGAAGCCGGCCACGAGCACTGAGGAGCACCCACGATGTTTGAACGATTCATCCGATTCGCCATCACGCAGCACGTGCTGGTGCTGCTGGGCGTGCTGGCCATGGCGCTGGCGGGCCTGGCCGCCTACCAGCGCCTGCCCATCGACGCGGTACCCGACATCACCAACGTGCAGGTGCAGGTCAACACCGAGGCGCCGGGCTACTCGCCACTGGAGGCCGAGCAGCGCGTGACCTACGCCATCGAGACGGCCATGGCTGGCCTGCCCCGGCTGGCGCAGACGCGCTCGCTGTCACGCTACGGGCTGTCGCAGGTGACCGTCGTGTTCGAGGACGGCACTGACATCTACTTCGCCCGCCAGCTGGTGGGCGAGCGCCTGCAGCAGGCCCGCGCCAGCCTGCCGGCGGGCCTGACGCCGACGCTGGGGCCCATTTCCACGGGCCTGGGCGAGATCACGATGTGGACGGTGGAGGCGCGGCCCGGTGCGCTCAAGCCCGATGGCTCGCCCTACACGCCGACCGACCTGCGCGAGATCCAGGACTGGGTCGTGAAGCCGCAGCTGCGCACGGTGAAGGGCGTGACCGAGATCAACACCATCGGCGGTTTCACGCGCGAGGTGCAGGTGGCGCCCTGGCCGGACCGGCTGGCTGCGCGCGGCCTGACGCTGGCCGACATGGTGCAGGCGCTGGAACGCAACAACGCCAATGTGGGCGCGGGCTACATCGAGCGCCGCGGCGAGCAGGTGCTGATCCGCGCGCCGGGCCAGCTGCGCACCGAGGCCGAGATTGCCGACATCGTCATCGCCACCGTGCAGGGCGTGCCGGTGCGCGTGCGCGACGTGGCCGACGTGGGCCCCGGCCAGGAACTGCGCACCGGCGCCGCCACCGAGAACGGCGAAGAGGTGGTGCTGGGCACGGTGTTCATGCTGATGGGCGAGAACAGCCGCGAGGTGTCGCTGGCCGTCTCGCAGCGGCTGGCCGAGATCAACCGCAGCCTGCCCGAGGGCGTGGTGGCGCAACCGGTGTACGAACGCACGACGCTGATCGACAAGGCCATCCGCACCGTGCGCAACAACCTGCTGGAGGGCGCACTGCTGGTCATCGTGGTGCTGTTCGTGTTCCTGGGCAACCTGCGCGCGGCGCTGATCACGGCGGCGGTGATCCCGCTGTCCATGCTGTTCACCTTCAGCGGCATGGTGGCCGGCAAGCTCAGCGCCAACCTGATGAGCCTGGGGGCGCTGGACTTCGGCCTCATCGTCGACGGCGCGGTCGTCATCGTCGAGAACTGCCTGCGCCGGCTGGGCCATGCGCAGGCTGCGGCCGGCCGGCTGCTGACGCGTGACGAGCGCTTTGCCGAGGTGTTTGCCGCCGCCCGCGAGGCGCGCCGGCCGCTGCTGTACGGCCAGCTCATCATCATGGTGGTCTACCTGCCCCTCTTCGCGCTCGGCGGGGTGGAGGGCAAGATGTTCCACCCGATGGCGCTGACGGTGGTCATCGCGCTGGCCGGTGCCATGTTGCTGTCCATCAGCTTCGTGCCGGCCGCCGTGGCGATGCTGGTGACGGGCCGCGTCGAAGAACGCGACAACCGGCTGATGGCCTGGGCGCGACGCGCCTACACGCCGCTGCTGGGCTGGACGCTGGCCAACCCCGCCGTAGCGCTGGCCATCGCCGCTGTCGCCGTGTGTCTGAGTGCGCTGATGGCCACCCGCATGGGCAGCGAGTTCGTGCCCAGCCTGGACGAGGGCGACGTGGCGCTGCATGCGATGCGCATCCCCGGCACGGCGCTGGGCCAGGCGGTGCAGATGCAGCGCGAGCTGGAGCGCACGCTGGGCGAGGCGCCCGAGGTGGCGCGGGTGTTCTCCAAGATCGGCACCGCCGAGGTGGCCACCGACCCCATGCCGCCCAACGTGGCCGATACCTACGTCATCTTCAAGCCGCGCAGCGAGTGGCCTGACCCCGGCCGCAGCAGCGCGGCCGTGCTGGCCGACCTGCAGGCGCTGGCGGCACGCCTGCCAGGCAACAACTACGAGTTCACGCAGCCCATCCAGATGCGCTTCAACGAGCTGATCTCGGGCGTGCGGGCCGACGTCGCCGTGAAGGTGTTCGGTGACGACATGGCCGTGATGGAGGCCACGGCAGCGCAGATCGCCCAGGTGCTGCAGGGCGTGACCGGCGCGTCGGACGTGAAGGTGGAGCAGACCAGTGGCCTGCCTGTGCTGACGCTGAGCATCGACCGCAGCCGCCTCGCGCGGCTGGGCCTGAGCTTGGCCGAGGTGCAGGACACGGTGGCCATTGCCGTCGCGGGCCGCGAGGCCGGCGCGGTGTTCCAGGGCGACCGGCGCGCCGACCTGCTGGTGCGCCTGCCCGAGCGCCTGCGCAGTGACCTGGACGCGCTGCAGCGCCTGCCGCTGCGCCTGCCGTCGGGCGGCCATGTGCCGCTGGGCGAGGTGGCGAGCTTCGAGCTGCAGCCCGGCGTCAACCAGGTCAGCCGCGAGAACGGCAAGCGCCGCGTCGTCGTGACGGCCAATGTGCGCGGGCGCGATGTCGGCTCCTTCGTGGCCGACGCCCAGGCCGCGCTGGCGCAGCGCGTCAAGGTGCCGGCCGGCTACTGGACGCAGTGGGGCGGCAGCTTCGAGCAGCTGCAGTCCGCCAGCGCGCGGCTGCAGCTGGTGGTGCCGGTGGCGCTGGGGCTGGTGGCGCTGCTGCTGTTCGCGATGTTCGGCAATGTGCGCGACGGCTTGCTGGTGTTCACCGGCGTGCCGTTCGCGCTGACCGGCGGCATCGCCGCGCTGTGGCTGCGCGGCATCCCGCTGTCCATCTCGGCCGGCGTGGGCTTCATCGCGCTGTCGGGCGTGGCGGTGCTGAACGGGCTGGTGATGCTGAGCTTCATCCGCGCGCTGCGCGACGGCGGCACGCCGCTTGACCAGGCTGTGCGCGAGGGTGCGGTGTCACGGCTGCGGCCGGTGCTGATGACGGCGCTGGTGGCCTCGCTGGGCTTCGTGCCCATGGCACTGGCCACCGGCACCGGCGCCGAGGTGCAGCGGCCGCTGGCCACCGTCGTCATCGGCGGCATCCTGTCGTCCACCGCGCTGACGCTGCTGGTGCTGCCGCTGCTGTACCGCTGGGCGCACCGGCGGGCCGGCTAGTTGCCGAAGGCGATGCGCGCGATGTCGAAGCGCGCGCCGTCGCCCAGCGGCTTCACGTGCACGACGCGGAACTGCTTGCCCGTGCCGACGCGGTACTCGTACTCGCCGGCCGGCGGCAGGCCGCCGTCGCAGTGGAGCTTGTCCGAGTCCTTGGGAGGCTTGACGCGCGCTGCCGGCTCCCGGCAGTCCAGCACCTGGCCGTGCTGGGCCAGGGCCTTGGCGTAGAAGGCGGCAACACGCTCCGGCGTGTCGGCCACCTGGAACTTCATGACGTTCAGCCGCAGCCCGAAGGCGCCGGCCCAGGCGCCCAGCGTGACGGCCGACTTGTCGCCCTGGCTCTCGCTGTAGGGCCGCGCGCCCGGGTAGCCAGGCAGGCCCACGTCAGCCAGCGAGGCCTGTTCGCGGCCCTCCAGGCCGATGCGAAAGCCCTTGGGCTCGTCGGCTGCCCACGCTGGGGCGGACATCAGGCCGGCGGCCAGCAGGCAGGCGGCAGCGCGTGGCAGGTAGGGGTTCATGGGGTCTCCGTCGCAGTGATGGGGCACAGCCTACCGAGCCCCCGGCGGCGCCTGCGAGCCCCGCGCGATGCAGCGCACCGCCAGAGGCACAGGCTGCATCCCGGCAAGACAGGCGGCGGCCCGCAGGCCGCCGCTGCAGCGCTCAACGGCGCGTCTTGACCCAGTCCATCACCAGTTCCCGCAGCACCGGCAGCGGCACCTGGCCGGCCGTCAGCACGACGCGGTGGAAGCCCTTGATGTCGAACTTCGCGCCCAGCGCCTTCTCGGCATCGGCGCGCAGCTTGGTGATCTCCAGCTGGCCGATCTTGTAGCCCAGCGCCTGGCCGGGCCAGACGATGTAGCGCTCGACCTCGGAAACGACATCGCTCTCGGCCATGGACGAGTTGTCCAGCATGTACTGGATGGCCTTTTCACGCGACCAGCCCTTGTGGTGCAGGCCGGTGTCCACCACCAGGCGCATCGCGCGCAGCTGCTCGTCACTGAGGCGGCCGTACCACTGGTAGGGGTCGGTGAACAGGCCCAGCTCCTTGCCCAGGCTCTCGGCGTACAGCGCCCAGCCTTCCACGTAGGCGGTGTAGTTGCTGCCGAAGCGGCGGAAGGCCGGCAGCTGCTGGTCTTCCTGCGCGATGGCGATCTGGAAGTGGTGGCCCGGCGACGCCTCGTGCAGCGACAGCGTCTCCATGCCGAAGATGGGCTGGGCCTTCAGGTTGAAGGTGTTCACATAGAACACGCCCGGGCGCGAGCCGTCGGCCGATGGGTCCTGGTAGGACGCGCCGGCCGCGCTCTCGGCGCGGAAGGCCTCGACCTCGCGCACCTCGTAGTCCGCCCGGGGCTGGATGTCGAACAGCTTGGGCGTCAGCGCGTTGATCTTCTTCTGCAGGTCGCGGTAGCCGTTGAGCAGGTCTTCCGGCTTGGTGAAGTAGTACTTCGGGTCTTCGTTGAGGTGCTTGAAGAAGGCCTTGAGATCGCCAGCGAAGCCCACCTGCCGGCGCACGGCGTCCATCTCGCCCAGGATGCGCGCCACTTCCTTCAGGCCGATGGCGTGGATCTCGTCGGGCGACAGTGCCACGGTGGTGGACTGGCGCACGCGATGGGCGTACCAGGCCTTGCCGTCCGGCAGGGCAGACCAGGCCGTGCTCTTGCGCGCCTTGGGTGCGTACTCGTCACGCACGTAGGCCAGCAGGCGGCCATAGGCCGGCAGCACCTGCGTGGCCAGCAGCTGGCGCAGGGCGGCGGTGATGCGCTCGCGCTCGGCAGCCGGCACGGCCTCGGGGAAGTCCTTGACCGGGCCCCAGAACAGGCTCTGCTCGGGCTCGCTGACGGCGAGCGCCTGCAGCTGCGGCAGCACCTTGTCCACCACGGCGCGGGGCTGGGTCACGCCCGCCTTCACGCCGGCACGCATGTTGGCGATGGTGCCGTCGAACTGCGGCACGGCCTTGCTCAAGCGGCTCAGCCAGTCGTCGTAGTCCTTGACCGTCTTGAACGGCTGGATGGACTGGCCCGTGCCCAGCTGCGCCAGAAAGCTGGGCAGGCCGCCGATCTGGCTGATGGGCTGCATCCACTCCGGGAAGCGCTCACCCGCCAGGGCATGTTGCAGGTCCAGCTTGAGCATGCTGTAGGACACGCGGTCCTTGGGCGCCAGCTTGGCCTTGTCAAAGCCGGCCAGCGCCTTGAGCTGCTGCTGCATCTCGCGCCGGGCCTGGGCGCGGTAGGCGGCAGTCGTCGTGTCGGGCAGCTGGTCGTTGTAGCGCGGGTCGCCCAGCGAGGTGGCGAGCACGGGCTGCTGCTGGAGGGTCTGCTCCCACTGGGCGTCCAGCCATTGGTGGAAGCGCTGGCTCTCGGTGGGGGTGGCGTGAGCGGGAAGGCTGAGGGCAAGGCTGGTGGCCAGCAGGCTCAGGGCATGACGACGTTGCATGAAATCTCCGGTAGGAACGGGCGGCATGCTGCCATGCCCCCAGACCCCCGACCAAAGACATGCCCTCCGTAGAATCCCGTCACGCCCCGCATCGGGGCTGTTGTCGTTTGTAGGTCCGCATGACTCTGCCCTCGCTGCCGGCTGTTCAGCCCGGCAAGAAGTTCACCCATCCCCGCCCGCTGGGCTCGGCCGACGCGCTGCTGCTCGCCCGCTTCGTGCAGCAGCAACAGGCCGCCGGCCGGCTGGCCGCCATCTTCACGGCCGAGCCGGGCGACACGCAGCGGCTGGAGGACGAGCTCAAGTTCTTCGCGCCCGAGCTCAAGGTGGCCGTGTTCCCGGACTGGGAGACCCTGCCCTACGACAGCTTCAGCCCCCACCAGGACCTGATCTCCGAGCGCCTGGCCACGCTGTGGGAGCTGCTGCAGGCGAAGAAAACGAAGTCCATCGACGTCGTGCTGATGCCAGCCTCCACCGCGCTGGTGCGCCTGGCGCCGCCCAGCTTCCTGGCCGCGACGACCTTCAATTTCAAGCAGAAGCAGCGGCTCGACGAGGCCTCGCTGCGCGCACAGCTGACGCTCGCCGGCTACACCAACGTCAGCCAGGTCGTGCAGCCGGGCGAGTACGCGGTGCGCGGCGGCCTGATTGACCTGTTCCCGATGGGCTCGGCCGTGCCGTATCGGGTGGACCTGTTCGGCGACGAGGTGGATTCCATCCGCGTGTTCGACCCCGACAGCCAGCGCAGCCTCTATCCGGTGCCCGATGTGCGCCTGCTGCCCGGCCGCGAGTTCCCGATGGACGAGGCGGCGCGCAAGGCCTTCCGCAACCGCTGGCGCGAGAAGATGGAGGGCGACCCGACCAAGTCGCGCCTCTATCGCGACATCGGCGAGGGCGTGGCCTCGGGCGGCATCGAGTACTACCTGCCGATCTTTTTTGAACAGACGGCCTCCGTGTTCGACTACCTCGGGGCCGAAGCCGGCCTCGCGCTGCACGGCGAGGTGGACGAGGCCATCCAGCGCTTCTGGACCGACACCAGGGAGCGCCACCGCTTCCTGCAGCACGACCCCGAACGGCCCATCCTGGCGCCGGCCGAGATCTTCCTGACGGCCGAGGACTTCTTCGGCCTGACCAAGCCGCACGCGGTGCTGTCGGTGCGCGGCGCCGAGCCCGTCGACTTCGCGCGCCCGTTGCCCGACGTCAGCGTGGAGCGCGGCACGCAGGAGCCGATGGCGCGGCTGGAGGCGCACCTGAAGAGCACGCCGCACCGCGTGCTGCTGGTGGCCGAAAGCGAAGGCCGCCGCGAAAGCCTGCTGGAGCAGCTGCGCGACCACAAGATCGACCCGCCCTCGGTGAAGGACCTGGCCGAGTTCGCTGCCAGCGACGAGAAGTACGCCATCACAGCGGCGCCGCTGGCGTCGGGCTTCTTCTGGGTTGACGAACAACGGCCCGTCCAGCTCATCACCGAGACCGAGCTGTTCGCGACGACGCCCACCACGCGCCGGCGCCGCAAGCAGGAGCAGGTCAGCGACGTCAACGCGCTGATCAAGGACCTGTCCGAGCTCAAGGTGGGCGACCCCGTCGTGCACATCAACCACGGCATCGGGCGCTACCAGGGCCTGGTCAACATCGACCTCGGCGACGGGCAGAAGAGCGAGTTTCTGCACCTGGAGTACGCCGACAAGGCAACGCTGTACGTGCCGGTGGCGCAGCTGCACCTGATCGGCCGCTACACCGGCGTGAGCCCCGAGGAAGCGCCGCTGCACAAGCTGGGCTCCGGCCAGTGGGAAAAGGCCAAGCGCAAGGCCGCCGAACAGGTGCGCGACACCGCGGCCGAGCTGCTCAACCTCTACGCCCGCCGTGCCGCCCGCGAAGGCCACGCCTTCCGCTACTCCGGCCACGACTACGAAGCCTTCGCCGCGAGCTTCGGCTTCGAGGAAACGCCCGACCAGCGCGCCGCCATCCACGCGGTCATCCAGGACATGATCAGCCCGAAGCCGATGGACCGCCTGGTCTGCGGCGACGTGGGCTTCGGCAAGACCGAAGTCGCCCTGCGCGCAGCGTTTGTGGCCGTCATGGGCGGCAAGCAGGTCGCCATCCTGGCGCCGACGACGCTGCTGGCCGAGCAGCACTACCAGAACATCGCCGACCGCTTCGGCGCCTGGCCGGTGAAGGTGGCGGAGATGAGCCGCTTCCGCTCGGCCAAGGAGATCAAGGCAGCGATGGAAGGCATCGCCGACGGCAGCATCGACATCGTCGTCGGCACGCACAAGCTGCTGTCCGCCGAGGTGAAGTTCAACCGGCTGGGGCTGCTGGTCATCGACGAGGAACACCGCTTCGGCGTGCGCCACAAGGAGGCGATGAAGGCCATGCGCGCCGAGGTGGATGTGCTGACGCTGACCGCCACGCCCATCCCGCGCACGCTCGGCATGGCGCTGGAAGGCCTGCGCGACCTGTCGGTGATCGCCACCGCGCCGCAGCGGCGCCTGGCCATCAAGACCTTCGTGCGCGCCGAGAGCAGCGGCACCATCCGCGAGGCGGTGCTGCGCGAATTGAAGCGCGGTGGCCAGGTCTACTTCCTGCACAACGAGGTCGAGACTATCGAGAACCGCCGGCAGAAGCTCGAGGAGCTGCTGCCGGAGGCGCGCATCGTCGTCGCCCACGGCCAGATGCCCGAGCGCGAGCTGGAGCGGGTGATGCGCGAGTTCGTGGCCGGCAAGCACAACCTGCTGCTGTGCTCCACCATCATCGAGACCGGCATCGACGTGCCGAGCGCGAACACCATCGTCATCAGCCGCGCCGACAAGTTCGGCCTGGCGCAGCTGCACCAGCTGCGCGGCCGCGTCGGCCGCAGCCACCACCAGGCCTACGCCTACCTGATGGTGCCGGACCTGCAGGGCCTCACCAAGCAGGCCACGCAGCGCCTGGACGCCATCCAGGCCATGGAGGAACTGGGCTCGGGCTTCTACCTGGCCATGCACGACCTGGAGATTCGCGGTGCCGGCGAGGTGCTGGGCGACAACCAGAGCGGCAACATGATGGAGGTGGGCTTCCAGCTCTACAACGACATGCTCAGCGAAGCCGTGCGGGCGCTGAAGAGCGGCCGCGAGCCCGACCTGCTCTCGCCCACCGGTGCCTTCTCCACCAACACCGAGATCAACCTGCACGCCCCCGCCCTGCTGCCCGACGCCTACTGCGGCGACGTGCAGGTGCGGCTGAGCCTGTACAAGCGCCTGGCCACGGCCGAGAAGCCCGAGCAGATCGACGCGATGCTGGAAGAGATCACCGACCGCTTCGGCAAGCTGCCCACGCAGGGCCAGACGCTGTTCGACCTGCACCGCCTGCGCGTGCTGGCCAAGCCCTATGGCGTCATCAAGGTCGACGCCGCGCCGGGGCTGATCAACCTCAACTTCCGCCCCAACCCGCCCATCGACCCGATGCGCGTGATCGAGCTGGTGCAGAAGAACCGCAACATCAAGCTGGTGGGCAACGAGAAGCTGCGCATCGAGAAGGCGCTGAGCAGCCCGCAGGACCGCGCCCAGGCCGTGCGCGAGGTACTGCGGCTGCTGGGCCAGCCGGTCAAGACCGCATGACGGCGGCCCAGCTGCTGCTGGCCGGCCTGCTCGCCAGCGGCCTGGCCGCTGCCCAGGCGCCAAGCGACACCCAGCAGCTGGCGCAAGCGCTGCGGCATGCCGATGCCGACGTGCGGACCGCTGCGCTGCAGCTCGCGCTCGAGCAGCGCTGGACGGTGCCGCCCGAACTGCTGCCGCACCTGCTGAAGGATCCCTCGCCCGACGTGCGGCGCCTGGTGGCCTCGGCCCCGCAGCTGGACGCCGAGCAATGGCTGACGCTGTGGACCCACTCGCCTGAGCCAGAACTTCGGCAGATGCTGGCCGACGGACTGCGCGGCCGCTTCGCCACCCCGGCGCCCGCCCTCGTGTCCCGCCTGCTGGATGCTGCCGACGACCGGCTGGACTGGGCGCTGCTCGCCCCGCCCGCTCTGCCGCTGACGCCGGCGCAGCTGGCCGTGCTGGAGCGCCGGGCTGACCTGCTGACCCGCTGGTTGCTGGCTCAGCGCCTGCAGCAGCCCGATGCCGAGGCCCGCCTGCAGCAGGTGCTGACGCAAGGCGATGACGAACGGGTGCACCACGCGTTCCGGCTGATGGCGCCCGCCGCACGCCAGCAGGCAAGCCCCGGCCTGCTCGACCAGGCCCTGGCGCAGCGACGCGAGGCGCTGCTGCTGCGCCTGCTGCCGCAGTTGCGCACAGCCGAAGGCGGCTTGCCGCCGGAGACGGCCACACGCCTGTTGCGCGAAGCGCCCGTCGCCGTGCGAGAACGACTGACCATGGAGGCCTGGTGGCTGCCCCGCTACAACGCCGAGCAGATCGCACTCGTGCTGACCGACCCGGCCCCGCTGGTGCGCATCGGCCTGCTGCGCCGACGCGACATTGCGCTGCCGGCCGAGCAGATCAATGCCGGCCTGCTGCACGAGGACGAGAACCTCGCTTCGTGGTACCGCGGACGGCCGGAAGCGCGCCCGACCCCGGCCCAGGCGGCCGCAGGGCTGGCGCATCCCAACCCCGTCGTGCGGCGCGGCTGGACGAGCCAGCTCGCGGCCAGCTTTGATGCCGCTCAGCTGGCCCAGGCCCTCAGCGACAGCGACCAGAGCGTGCGCTGGCTGGCGCTGCGCGAGGCCCGGCTGCCGCTCAGCGACACGCAGCTGGACCGCTGCCTCACCGACCCCGCGTTCGTTGTTCGGGAGCGCTGTGTGTCGCGCCGCGAGTTCGTGCTGACGCAAACCCGCTTCGAGACCCTGTTGGCCGACCGCAATCCCAACGTGCTGCGCGCGGTGCGAGGACCGGACGGCCGCGCGCCGGACTGGGCACCCTTCATCTGGGCAACGCTGCGCGAGGGCCCACCAGCGGCGCGCGAGCTGCTCGCCCGCCAGCGGGCCTTCCCCCTGCTGCCCGAGCAGTTGGCCGCGGGCCGGCTCGATGCGGTCGATGCGGTGCGTGAGGCCTTCGAGCAGCGCCGCGACTGAGCCGCTGCCGCGCAAGCGCCCCCTCGCGCGGCACGAACCGTGGCGGGGTGGGCGCGTCGGGATAATCAAGCCAACTCCTGCTGCCTTCCGCCTCCCGTGACCTCCGCCTCTGCCCCCGGCCTCGTCGTCCAAGCCGGCCTCGCCCTGCCCCCGCTCAGCCACTTCAAGCTTGCCGCCTTCGACATGGACTCGACGCTGATCAGCATCGAGTGCATCGACGAGATCGCAGCCCTCGCGGGCAAGGGCGAGGCTGTCGCCGCCATCACCGAGGCCGCGATGCGCGGCGAGATCACCGACTTCCGCGACAGCCTGCAACGCCGCCTGGCCCTGCTGGCGGGCGTGCCGGCCAGCGTGCTGGAGCGCGTGCTGGCCGAGCGGCTGACGTTCAACCCCGGCGCGCGCGAGCTGTGCGCGGCGCTGAAGGCCGCCGGGCTGACGCTGGTGCTGGTCTCGGGCGGCTTCACCTTCTTCACGCGCTTCGTGGCGGCCGAGCTGGGCATGGACTACGTGCGCAGCAACGAGCTGGAGATTGCCGACGGCGCCCTCACCGGCCGCGTCGTCATGCAGGACTGGGGCGACATCTGCGACGGCGAGGAGAAGCGCCGCATGCTGCTGCAGTGCTGCGCCGCCATCGGCTGCACGCCTGCCCAGGCCATGGCCATCGGCGACGGCAGCAACGACCTGCCCATGATGGGCGAGGCCGGGCTGTCCGTGGCCTTCCACGCCAAGCCCAAGGTGCGCGCCGCCGCGATGGTGGCCATCAACGAGGGCGGCCTGGACCGGCTGCTCACGCTGCTGCCGGCATGACGCACCGGCCGCCGCCCCCGCTCCGCCCCAGCCTGCGCTGGCTGGCCGGGCTGGCGTTGGCGGGCTCTGCACCTGCCGTCATGGCACAGGGCACACCGGCGCCCCTGCGCTACGTGGTGCCCACCAACCAGGCCATGCCGCTGCTGGCCATGGCGGGATCGCAGCCGGTCGACGGCCTGCTCAAGGACATCGCCGACACCCTGGCCACCGGCCTGGGCAGGCCGCTGCAGTACGTAGTGCTGCCGGCCAAGCGCGCGGCCTCGGCGCTGCACCGGGGCGAGGCCGACGTGCACTGCTACGTGCAGCCCGGATGGCTGGAGGGGCAATTGCTGTGGACGCAGCGCTTCATCACCTCGGCCGAGGTGGTGGCGGCCTCACGCGACGCGCCGGCTCTGGCGGCCCTGTCGGGCCTGGCAGGTGAACCCGTCGGCACCGTGCTGGGCTACCACTACCCCAAAGTGGAAGCCGCGCTGCCCAAGACCTTCAAGCGCCAGGACGTCGTCGACGCCGACACCAACCTGCGCCGCCTGGCCGTGGGCCGGGTGCGCTATGTGCTGACGGACCGGCTGTCGCTGCAGCACTTCATCAAGCGCCACCCGGACGCGGGCCTGCGCGAGGTGCTGGAGTTCGACCGCACCGAGCTGGGCTGCGCGGTGTCCAGCCGCGAAGCCGCGGCGCTGGAGGCCATCAACCAGGCCCTGCGCCAGATGCGCAGCGAGGGCCGGCTGAACCAGATCCTGGATCGCTACCGCTGAGGCCGCTGCCAGCGCGTCACTGCGCCGGCACGACGCGCACGGTCTGGCCGGCGAAGCGCACCACCTGGCCGGCGCGCATCTTGGCGGTCTTGCGCAACTCCACCTGGCCGTCCACCTGCACCTCGCCGGCACTGATCAGCGCACGCGCCTGCCCGCCGCTGTCGGCCAGGCCGCAGGCCTTCAGCAGCTTGTCGAGTTCGATGTAGTCACCACGCAGTGCCAGGGTCAATTCGCTCATGCGGGCATTGTCCCTGAGCGCTGCGAGGCTGCGTCCAACGCGGCGAAGCGGTCTGGCACGGGCCGGCGGAAGCGGTCCTGCCAGCCCTGGAGGAAGAGGCCCATCAGCGTCAGCGCATGGAACAACAGGCCCATGCCAGCAATGCCATAGCCGCAGTACAGGCACAGCGACGAGTCGGTCTTCCAGCGGCCGTCCCGCGCCACCCAGATGGCTTCTGCGTTGCCCACCTGGGCCTGCGCCAGCCGCGACTTGCGCGAGATGTGCACGTAGGCGCCCTGCCCGTCCAGCCGGTGCAGCGTCACGCGACGCTGGCTGGACCGGCTGGAATCGGGTTCGTTGCTGACCACGCGGGCCTCGTAGCGGACGGCACCGTCCATGAAGCGATCGGTGCGCCCCTGCTCCCACAGCCCGACGCCGGTGAACACGCCCGGCACAAGCTGCAAGGCCAGCAGCAGCAACAGCCAGCGCCGCCAGTAGGCCCAGGGTGAGCGCGGCACGCGGGCGGCGATGTCGGCCTCGCTGCGCCAGCGCCGGCCGCGCCGCCAAGCGGCGCGCGAGCCGGTGTCGTCGGGGGCCGCGACAAAGGCCTGCAGGCGGCGCACCACCTCGGCCCGGCTCAGCGCGGCCCGCTCGCTGCGCAGCGGCGAGGCGGCGCCGTCCAGCAGGCGCAGCTGAAAGCCCTGCCCCATGTCGCCCGCGGCCTGCAGCACGCGGCCGGCGCCGCCCAGCGTGGCATGGCTGCCGGGCTCACGCCCCCAGCCCTGCAGCGCATCGGCCACGTCCTGGGCCGTGGCGACGGCGTGGCGGCTGCCGTCCTGCAGCGACAGCGTGAGGCCGACGCGCGCCGCGCCGCCGCTCACGCGCCAGCCAGGCGCTGCTCGGCCGCCGCGCGGATGGCGCTGAGCGTGCTGCGGCTGGTGGACACGTCAGCGTCCAGCTTCAGGTGCAGCAGCGTGGGCTGCTCAGGATGGGCCAGCGCCTCGGCCAGCGCGCCGGCCACCTCCTCGGTGCGCGTGATATGTGCGGCCCGCCAGCCGAAGGCCTGCGCCAGCGCGGCGAAGTCGGGGTTGTACAGGTCGCTGCCCGACACGCGGCCCGGATACTCGCGCTCCTGATGCATGCGGATGGTGCCGTAGGTGCCGTTGTCGACGACGACGACCAGCAGCCGCTGGGCGCCATAGCCGGTGGCCGTGGCCAGCTCCTGGCCGGTCATCAGGAAGTCGCCATCACCAGCGATGTTCACCACCCAGCGCTGGTCCTGCAGCAGCGCGGCAGCCACCGCAGCGGGCACGCCGTAGCCCATGGCGCCGGAGGTCGGCGCCAGCTGCGTCTTGCCGAAGCGGTGCAGCGCCGTGTAGCGGTGGAAGCGGTGCAGCCAGCCGCTGTAGTTGCCGGCGCCGTTGGTGAACACCGTGCCCTCGGGCAGCGTGGCGTCGATGAGGCGCATGACCTCGGCCATGTCCAGCGGCGCCACCGGCGTGGGCACGAGGTTGGCGCGGTAGTCGGCGTTGGCGGCGGCCGTCCAGTCGCGCCAGGCGATGTCGGCCGGCGGCGCCAGCGCGGCCAGCGCCGGCGCGGCCTGGCTCATGCTGGCGTTGATCAGCAGCTCGGCCGTGTAGACGCGGCCCAGTTCCTCGGCGCCGGCATGGATGTGGATGAGCTGCTGCGCCGGGCGCGGCGCCTGCAGCAGCGTGTAGCCGCCGGTCGTCATCTCGCCCAGGCGCGGGCCGATGGCGAGGATGAGGTCGGCGTCCTTCACCCGCGCCGCGAGCTTCGGGTTGATGCCGATGCCCACGTCGCCAGCGTAGTTGGGGTGAGCGTTGTCGAACAGGTCCTGGAATCGGAAGGCGCAGCCCACCGGCAGTTGCCAGGCTTCGGCGAACGACTGCAGCGCCGCGGTCGATGCGGGCGTCCAGCCGCCGCCACCGGCGATGACCAGCGGCCGCTTTGCCGCCGCCAGGCGCTCGCGCAGCTCGGCCAGCGCGGCGGGTGTGGGGGCGGCTTCGGCGGGCCGCGCGGGGGCGACTACCGGCGCCGCGATCGGCCGGGTCAGCATGTCCTCGGGCAGCACCAGCACCACGGGGCCGGGCCGGCCCTGCATGGCCGTGTGGAAGGCGCGTGCGACGTACTCGGGCAGGCGCTCAGCCTCGTGGCATTCGCCCACCCACTTGGCCATGCCCAGCGTGCCGGGGCCGAACATCTGGCGGTAGTCGACCTCCTGGAAGGCCTCGCGGTCGCGCTGGTCGCTGGCGACCTGGCCGATGAACAGGATCATCGGCGTGCTGTCCTGGAAGGCGGTGTGCAGGCCGATGCTGGCGTTGGTGGCGCCGGGGCCGCGCGTGACGAAGCAGATGCCGGGCTTGCCGGTCAGCTTGCCCTGCGCCTCGGCCATGAAGGCCGCGCCACCCTCCTGGCGGCAGGCCACGAAGCGGATGCGGTCGCGGTGCTCGTGGAAGCCGTCGAGGACAGCAAGGTAACTCTCACCAGGAACGCCGAAGACGGTGTCGATGCCCTGTGCGATCAGCGCCTCCACCAGCTTGTGGCCGGCCAGGCGGGGGGATGTCTCTTGTCTAGTCATGTCGAGACTGTAGCCCGCGCGCGCCGCCGGCCATCGACCCAGCGGCGCGGCCCGCCGGGCGCTGGGCCGAGGCGCTAGCGCTCGCTCGCCCGCTCACCTTCCGCCGCGGCGGCCTCGCGCGCCGTGGCAAACAGGTCCCAGACCACCATGAACATCGCCGCAATGACCGGGCCGATGACGAAGCCGTTGATGCCAAACAGGCCCATGCCGCCGATGGTGGAGATCAGCACCAGGTAGTCCGGCATCTGCGTGTCCTTGCCCACCAGCAGCGGCCGCAGCAGGTTATCCACCAGGCCGATGACAAGCACGCCGTAGGCGATCAGCGCCACGCCCTGCCAGGTGGCGCCGGTGACGAGAAAGTAAATCGCCACCGGCAGCCAGATCAGCCCCGCGCCAATGGCCGGCAGCAGCGACAGAAAGCCCATCAGCACCGCCCACAGCAGCGCGCCCTTGATGCCCAGGAACCAGAAGGCCAGCCCGCCCAAAGCGCCCTGCGTGGCGGCGACGAGGACGTTGCCCTTCACGGTGGCGCGGATGACGGTGATGAACTTGGCCGCCAGTTCGCGGCGGTGCTCCGGCGCCAGCGGCACGGCCGCGCGGATGCGCCGGCTCAGCGCCGCGCCGTCGCGCAGCAGGAAGAACGCGAGGTAGAGCATGACGAAGAAGCCCACCACGAGGTCCAGCGCGTTCTGGCCGATGCTGTAGACCTGCGTCGCAATCGCCTGGCTGCCGCGCGCCACGGCCTGGGTGATGCGCTCCTGCAGTGCCGCGAGGTCGGTCAGCCCGAAGTGCTCCAGCAACTCATGCAACCAGGCCGGAGCGACGGCCAGCACCTGCTCAAAGTAGCGCGCAAAGTTGGTCTCGCCCGACTGCAAGCGCTGGTAGAGCGCTGCGCCCTCCTTCAGCAGCGTGCCCATCAGCAGCGTCATGGGCAGCAGCACCATGACGACGATGACGGACAGCGTGGCCAGTGCCGCCAGCGTCTGCCGGCCCGGCCAGCGCCGCACGAGGGCGGCATACAGGGGCGTGAAGACGATGGCGATCACCGCGCCCCAGAAGACCGCGCCGCTGAACGGCAGCAGGATCCACACGAAGGCGATGCTGACCGCAATCAGCAGCGCCAGGAAGGCGTTGTTCTCGAACGTGGCCGAGGTGACGAAATGCTTGAACTTCATGCGGGCAGCAGCCTCCATCGAGCGGGAGCGCGCATGGTACGTGCCGCCGTGCGGCGGTGGCGTCAGCTGCCGGCAACCACCAGCCCGCGGCGCCGCGCCAGGCCAAGCCCCACCAGCCCGGCCGAGCCCACACCCAGCATCAGCGCCACCGCTGCGCCGGCGAACACGCCACGCGGCATGCCGTGGTCCAGCACCCAGCCGAACACCGGCGCGGCCAGCGCGAAGCCGATGTCCAGCCCCGAGTACACCGTGCCGTACACGCGACCCGTGGCCCCGGGCGGCGCGGCGCGCTTGATGAGCATGTCGCGCGACGGCCCGGCCAGCCCGGTGCCAAAGCCCGCAAGCGCCGCCACGCCCGCCGCCAGCAGCCCCGGCAGCAGGCCGGTCGCCACCAGCAGCAGCAGCGCGGCGGCAAACGCCATGGCCAGCGCGATAGTGCGCTCCAGCCGCTCGGCCCGCGCCACCAGGAAGCCGCCGCACACCATGCCGGCCGCGCCGGCCAGCATGTAGCCGGTGACGACATAGGCCGTCAGCGCCAGCGGCAGGCCGTACATCTGCTGCAGCGCCGGGCTGGCAAAGCTCTGGATGCTGGACAGCGCCGCCGTCGTCCAGAAGAAAAACGAGAAGCACAGCCACACCGAGGGCAGCTTCAGAAAGGCCATGGGGTGCTCGGCCGCCGTGCCGGGCGCCGCCTTGGCATGGCCCCAGGACCCCTGGCGGTCATCGATGGCGTCGCGCTGCCAGTACAGCAGGGCCAGCACGGCCAGCGCCACCAGCGCCGTGCCCAGGTAGGCATAGCGCCAGTTGCCGCTGGCCTGGGCGATGCCGATGGAGAACACCGGCGCCAGCGCCCAGCCCAGGTTGCCGGTGATGCCATGCACCGAGAACGCGTGGCCCAGCCGGGGCTGGGAGACGCGCTTGTTCAGGATGGTGAAGTCCGCCGGGTGGAAGGGCGCATTGCCCAGGCCGGCCAGCGCCGCCGCCAGCAGCAGCCCGCCAAAACCCTGGGCCAGGCCGGCCGCCGCGGAGGCCAGCGCAAAGCAGCCCATGGCCACGAACAGCACGGGCCGCGCACCGATGCGGTCGACGATGAAGCCCGAGGTCGCCTGGCCGGCGCCGGAGATGACGAAGAAGGTCGTCACCAGCAGGCCCAGCTCCGAATAGCTCAGGCCGAAGGCCTGGATGAAGGCCGGGAACAGCGGCGGCAGCAGCATGTGAAAGAAGTGCGAGCTGCCATGCGCCACGCCGATGGTGGAGATGGTGGCGATGTCGCGGCGGCGCTGCAGACCGGCGTCCAACGGGGTCGCGAGAGAGGAATCCATGGCCGGCACTGTAGGGAGCGGCGCCGCGGCGCAGTTACGATAGCCCGTCAAGTTCTATCGATTTCCCGCCAATGACGCCTGAGCTCCACCGACCGCGCGCCCCGTCTGCGCCCCTGGTGCTGCGAACACGTGCCGGCGAACTCTCCTACCAACCCGAGCGGCGCGACCCGAGTGACGAGCGCCCGATGCGGGCGAACCGCCGGGTGCTGGCGCACTTGACCGACATCCAGCCCCACCACCACGACTGGGGCCAGCTGGTGTTCTCGGTCAGCGGCGCGGTGCGGGTGGACACCGAGCAATCCACCTTCATCGTGCCGCCGTCACGGGCGGTCTGGATTCCTGCGCGCCTGGAGCATGCCGTCACGGCCATCGAGCGCGCCGACCTGCTGACGCTCTACATGCGCTGCGAACTGCTTGACGGTGCGCTGTGGCTGCAAAGCCGAGTTCTCGAGGTGTCGCCGCTGCTGCGCGAGCTGACGCTGGCCCTGCCCATCGATGCCGACCCCTGCCCGCCAGAGACAGCGGACGACGCGGCCCGGCGCCGCGGCCTGCAGGCGCTGGTGGTGCACGAGCTGCAGCGCGCCCGAGCACTCTCGCTGGGCATGCCGCTGCCGCGGGACGCACGCCTGAGATCGCTGTGCGAAGCCATGCTGCGCGAGCCCGGTCGCCATGCCGGGCTGGAGGACTGGGCGGCCGACGCCGGCTACAGCCCGCGCACCCTGAGCCGGCTGTTCCGCGAGCAACTGGGCACCAGCTTCGCGCAATGGCGCTCGCAACTGCTGCTGGCCCACGCCTTGACGCTCGCCGCCCGCGGCCGGCCCATGAGCCACATCGCCGCCGAGCTGGGCTACGCCAGCGCCAGCGCCTTCACGGCGATGGTGACGCGCACCGTGGGCATGCCGCCGAGCCGCTTCTTCGCCGAGGCCTGAATTCCACGTCGACGCCATGCCGTCATCGCCGGGGCGTCGACAATCATGCCCACTGACACACGCCGACTGCAGCCAGCCCCGCGGGCTCGGCGCAGCGCGCTGCTCTCACCTGCCAAGCCCCTTATGGAACAACAGCTGTTCGACTACACCAAGCAGGATGCCGCCGGCGCCTGCTCCACCGCCCACGCCTGGGCCAAGGTGCCCGCCCCGCTGACGGCGCCCGAGCGCCAGACCCTCACCGAACGCGCTGCCGAACTGCTGAAGGCGCACAACGCCGTGCTGGTGGCGCACTACTACGTGGACGGCCCGCTGCAGGACCTGGCGCTGGCCACCGGCGGCATCGTGTCGGACTCGCTGGAGATGGCCCGCTTCGGCCGCGACCACGCGGCGCAGACGCTGGTCGTCGCCGGCGTGCGCTTCATGGGCGAGACGGCCAAGATCCTCAGCCCTGAGAAACGCGTGCTGATGCCCGACCTGGACGCCACCTGCTCGCTGGACCTGGGCTGCCCGGCCGACGACTTCGCGCGTTTTTGCGACGCGCACCCCGACCGGCAGGTCGTCGTCTACGCCAACACCAGCGCCGCCGTGAAGGCGCGCGCCGACTGGATGGTGACGAGCTCCTGCGCGCTGGAGATCGTGTCCGACCTGCACGCCAAGGGCCAGAAGATCCTGTGGGCGCCCGACCGGCACCTGGGCCGCTACATCCAGGAGCAGACCGGCGCGGACATGCTGATGTGGAACGGCGCCTGCATCGTGCACGACGAGTTCAAGGGGCTGGAGCTGGAGCTGCTGCGCGAGCAGCACCCGAACGCCCAGATTCTTGTCCACCCCGAGTCTCCCAAGAGCGTCGTCGACATGGCCCATGTGGTGGGCTCCACGTCGGCCCTCATCAAGGCCGTCGTCGAGGGCACGGCGCAGGAATACATCGTGGCCACCGACAACGGCATCCTGCACCGCATGCGCCAGCTGGCGCCGCACAAGACGCTGATCGAGGCGCCCACCGCCGGCAACAGCGCCACCTGCAAGAGCTGCGCGCACTGCCCGTGGATGGCCATGAACGGTCTGCTCAACCTGGTGCAGTGCCTGGAGCGCGGCACGCCAGAGATCCACGTGGACGAGCCCACCCGCGTGAAGGCGCAGCGCTGCATCAACCGCATGCTGGACTTCACGGCCGCCCGCAAGGCCCAGGCCTCCGGGATGACCCCGGGCATCGGCGCGGCTTGATCTGGGACAGTGGAGGCCGCCACCGCGCGGCGCTATAACCGCGCATCGTTCCTGACCCAGAAAGGCCGCCCATGCCCGCCGATTTCAGCTCCCTGTACAACCACCACGAGCGCGAGGTCTTCGCCGCCGTGATGGACGCCGCCGAGGCCCACCCCGAGATCGCCGCCAGCAACGACCTGCTGTGCGACGTGGCCTGCGTGGCGCTGAACCGCCTGACGCCGCGCTACATCCGCCACGAGGTGGACTTCAGCTTCTACCTGACCGAACACGAGCGCCACGAGATCGACACCGCCATCGCCGATGCGGTGAGCTACGCCTTCAACTTCGTGCAGGCCCGCACCGCGCTGCGAGCGCGCGCCTGAACTGACGCCTGGCGCTGAGCCTCTGCGACCACGCCCGCAAGCTGCGGGCTTTTTTTCGCCCGCCCCTTGCAATCGCCTTCGAAATGCAATTAAAGTGATATCACTTTTACAGGAGGCCATGATGATTCAGACGAACGCGCAGCGCCAGGAGACGGCGGCCAGCACCACCAGTGGCTATCTCGCCATCCTGGGCGGCCTGGGGCTGCTGGTGCTGGGCCCGCTGGTGCTGTGGGCCGGCCGTGGCCAGCCGGTGGTGATGCTGCTCGGTGTGCTGCTGATCGTGGCGGCCGTGCTGATGTTCGCGGGCCTGTACATGCAGCAGCCCAACGAGGGCCGCATCCTGACGCTGTTCGGCCGCTACACCGGCACCGACCGCGCCGAGGGCCTGCGCTGGGCCAACCCCTTCGCCGTCAAGCGCCGCATCTCGCTGCGCGCACGCAACCTCAATGCGCCGACCATCAAGGTCAACGACAAGCGCGGCAATCCCATTGAGATCGGCGTGGCCGTCGTCTGGCGCGTGGAAGACAGCGCCCGCGCGGTGTTCGAGGTGGACGACTACGAGGCCTATGTGGGCATCCAGGCCGAAGCCGCCATGCGCCACCTGGCCTCGCAGTACGCCTATGACGACGGCGAGGACCTGAGCGTCGGCGAGACCACGTTGCGTGCCGGGCAGGACGAGGTCGCGGCCGCGCTGGTGCACGAGCTGCAGGCCCGCTTCGCCGAGGCCGGTGTGCGCGTGCTGGACGCCAAGATCACCCACCTCGCCTACGCGCAGGAGATCGCCCAGGTCATGCTGCGCCGCCAGCAGGCCGAGGCCATCATCAGCGCCCGCAAGAAGATCGTGCAGGGCGCGGTGAGCATGGTGGAAGAGGCCTTGCGCGGCCTGTCGGAGCGCGACATCGTGGAGCTGGACGACGAGCGCAAGGCGGCCATGGTGTCCAACCTGCTGGTGGTGCTGTGCTCCGACAAGGACACGCAGCCCATCGTCAACGCCGGCACGCTGTATTCATGAGCCTCTCGCCCCGTCTCGGCCCGCAAGCTGTCGGGATGCGCTATGGCCAGCCCTGACAAGAAGAGCTTCGCGCTGCGGCTGGACCCGGCGCTGTGGGCCCAGATCGAGCGCCTGGCCGCACAGGAGCTGCGCTCGGCCAACGCGCAGATCGAGTACCTGCTGCGCGACGCGCTGGCGCGGCGCGGCATCAAGCCGGCCAGCAGCCCGGCGCCCAAGCGCGGGCGGCCGGCAGCCGAGCCTGACCCAGAAGCCGGCGACGCCTAACGGCGCCGGCGCTCGCTGATCAACACCGTCGGGAAGCTCACCGGCAGCGTCTGCGGGTAGTCGCGGCTGTAGTGCAGGCCACGGCTTTCGTGGCGCATCAGCGCGGACTTGACGATGAGCTCGGCGCAGTCGACGAGGTTTCGCAGCTCCAGCAGATCGCGCGTGACGCGGAAGGACCCGTAGTAATCGTCGATCTCGCCGCGCAGCAGCTCGATGCGGTGCAGCGCGCGCTCCAGCCGCTTGGTGGTGCGCACGATGCCGACGTAGTTCCACATCAGCAGGCGCAGCTCGTCCCAGTTGTGGGCAATGACGACCTGCTCGTCGGCATTCTCGACCTGGCTCTCGTCCCAGGCCGGCAGCGGTGCGGCGGGCTGAGGCGGTTGGCCGAGGATGTCGCTGGCGCAGGTCTGGCCCAGCACCACGCATTCCAGCAGTGAGTTGCTCGCCAGCCGGTTGGCGCCATGCAGGCCCGTGTAGCCGGTCTCACCGACGGCATACAGCCCCGGCAGGTCGCAGCGGCCGCTCAGGTCAGTCACCGCGCCGCCGCACGTGAAGTGCACGGCCGGCACGACGGGGATGGGTTGCCGCGCGATGTCGATGCCCAGCTTCAGGCAGCGCGCATGGATGGTGGGGAAGTGCTCGATGAGGAAAGCCTCGCCCAGGTGCGTGGCGTCCAGCCACACATGGTCCAGGCCGTGCTTCTTCATCTCGAAGTCGATGGCACGGGCGACGATGTCGCGCGGCGCCAGCTCCATGCGCTCGTCATGCGCAGCCATGAAGCGCGTGCCGTCGGGCAACTTCAGGTGGCCGCCCTCGCCGCGCAGCGCCTCGGTGATGAGGAAGCTGCGTTCCTGCGGGTGGTACAGGCAGGTCGGGTGGAACTGGATGAACTCCATGTTCGCGACGCGGCAGCCGGCGCGCCAGGCCATCGCGATGCCGTCGCCCGTCGACGTGTCGGGGTTGGTCGTGTAGCGGTAGACCTTGCCAGCGCCGCCGGTAGCCAGCACGACGGCGCGTGCGGCCAGCGTCTCGACGCGCTGGGTGTCGATGTCCAGCGCGTAGACGCCGTAGACGCGCGGCGGCTCGTCGCGCTGCACATGGCGCGAGGTGATCAGGTCCACCGCCATCCAGCGCTCCAGCAGCCGGATGTTGGGGTGGCGTCGCGCCACGGCCAGCAACTGGTCGTGGATGGCCTTGCCGGTGGCGTCGGCCGCGTGGGCGATGCGGCGCACCGCATGGCCGCCCTCGCGCGTGAGGTGCAGGCCCATGGGGCCGGTGTCGTCGGGCGTGAACGGCACGCCCTGCTCCACCAGCCAGCCCACGGCCGCCGCGCTGCGCTCGGCGATGAAGCGGGCCGTGCCTTCGTCGACGAGGCCGGCACCGGCATCCTGCGTGTCGCGCACATGGCTGTCGATGGAGTCGTCGCTGCCCAGCACGCCGACGATGCCGCCCTGCGCCCAGGCGGTGGCGGCTTCGGTCAGTTCGCGCTTGGCGAGCACGACGACGGGCACGGTGTCGGCCAGGTGCAGGGCCACGGTCAAACCGGCCAGCCCGGCGCCGATGATGACGACGGGAGCGTCGTCCTGGGGAACAGCAGTCATGGCGGCGGATTGTCCCGCAGCGGCGCTGCGTGTCCGGCGATGTGAGGATTGCCAACTCAACCAGCCTGGCTACGCGCCAAACCGAACTATGCTCCCCCAAAAGATAGCGCTATCCAGCACCATGAGGAGACCATGATTCGGCGTTCCCACCAGGCCCTGACGACCGCCCTGCTGCTGACCCTGAGTGCCTTCGCGCAGGCCGCTCCGCCACCGGCCGCGAGCTTTTTCAATGACCCCGACATCGCCGAAGCCGTGTTGTCGCCCTCGGGCAAGCGGCTCGCCATCACATCAGCCAAGGGCGCAGCCCGCGTCGGCCTGGTCGTGATGGACCTGGCGCCTGGCGGCCCGCTGAAACGCGTCGTGGGCTCGCAGAGTTCGGATGTGGTGCAGGTGCGCTGGGCCAACGAGGAGCGCCTGCTGTTCAGCCTGACCGACCTCGGCGAGGCCAGCGGCAGCCACCACCGCGCGCCGGGCTTGTTCGCCGTGAATGTCGACGGCTCGCGCATGCGCATGCTGGTGCGCCAAACGCACAACTTCATCAACACCGATAGCAGCCACACTGACAGCCTGAGCTGGAACCACCGCCTGCTGCTGGTGCCCGAACTGCGGCCAGGCGAGGCCAACGACCGCGTGCTGCTCGCCGAAACCGGCGGCATCGGGGGCATCTACGCGGAGAACCCGGTCTGGCTCAACGTCAACACCGGTGCAACGCACGCCTACGCCACGACCGCCCCCGCCAGCAGCTATCGCTGGGTGGTGAACCGCCAGGGCAAAGCCTGGGCGACGCTGACGGTACGCAACGACCGGGTGCAGGCCCACTGGCTGCCACCGAACCAGACCGGCTGGGTACAGCTCTACGACACGACCGTGATCGACCAGCCCTTCACGATCGAGGGCGTCGGCGATGACGGCACGCTGTACGTCAGCCATGTGCCGCCGGGCGCCGCGCAGCGCGTGCTGGCACGCTACGACCCGCAGACGCGGGCGCCATCGACCACCCCCCTGGTGCGCGCGCCAGGCTTCGACTTCAGCGGTCACCTCCTCAGCGAGGGCGGTGTGCTGCTCGGCGTGCGCACGCTGGTCGACAGCCACACCACCGTCTGGCTGGACGAGCGCATGAAGAAGTTCCAGGCACAGGTGGACCGCTTGCTCGCCGGCAAGCTCAACCACATCGACTGCCGCCGCTGCGGCCAGCCGGACATGGTGGCGCTCGTGCACTCGTACAGCGACCGCGACCCCGGCAAGCTGTGGCTCTACCAGGCCCGGCCCGGCGACGGCGAGAGCCGCTGGCGCGCCATCGGCCGCCTGCGCGAGGACATCGACCCGGCGACGATGGCCAGTCTGGACCTGCAGTCCATCCAGGCCCGCGACGGCCGCGAGCTGCCCGTGTGGATCACGCGCCCCGAGGGCGCCACGGGGCCGCTGCCCGCGGTCGTGCTGGTGCACGGCGGCCCGTGGGTGCGCGGCGTGGTGTGGCAGTGGAACGCCTGGGCGCAGTTCCTCGCCTCGCGCGGCTACGTGGTCATCGAACCGGAGTTCCGTGGCAGCGACGGCTACGGCGAAGCCCACTTCCGCGCCGGCTTCAAGCAGTGGGGCCAGGCCATGCAGGACGACGTGACGGACACCCTCAAATGGGCGCAGCAGCAGGGTCTGGCCAGCGATCGAGCCTGCATCGTGGGCGCGAGCTATGGCGGCTACGCCGCGCTGATGGGCCTGGCCAGAGACCCTGAGCTCTACCGCTGCGGCATTGCCTCGCTGGCGATTTCGGATCTGGCGCTGATGACGAACGGCTCGTGGTGGGTGACCGATGACGGCGCCGTCGCGCGCCGGCTGACCCTGCCCGAGCTGGTGGGCGACCCTGTCAAGGATGCCGCCATGCTCGCTGCGAACTCTCCCGTGAAGCTGGCCGAGCGCATGAAGGCGCCGCTGCTGCTGGCCTATGGCGAGCTGGACCAGCGCGTCCCGCTCGCCCATGGCACGCGCATGCGCGACGCCCTCATCGCCGCCGGCCGGCCGCCCGAGTGGGTCAGCTACCCCGGCGAAGGCCATGGTTGGAGCAAGCCCGCGCACCGGCTGGACTTTGCCCGCCGCGTCGAGACCTTCCTGGCCCGCCACCTGGCCCCGCCCCCGCAAAACAGCGGCCCGGCGCCGGGCACGACCGCCCCAGCTCGCTGACACCTGGCCGTATGCTCCCGCTCCGCCCACAAGGCTGTGACGAGGAGAAGCGATTGAAGACAGTGTTCCGCTGGGCGGCCTGTGTGACCGTTGTGCTGCTGGCTGCCGGTGCCCAGGCCGCGCCGCCTCCCGCCGAGGTGTTCTTCCGCGAACCCGACATCGTCGACGCTCGCCTGTCGCCCAGCGGGCGCTGGCTGGCCATCACCGGCACGCTGGGCGCCGAACGGGCCGGCCTGGTGGTGTTCGACGTCATCAACGGCGGCCAGCCGCGGCGGGTGGTGCAGTTCGAGGACGGTGACGTCACCAACGTGCACTGGGTCAACGACGGGCGGCTGGTGTTCAGCGCGGTGGACTTCTCGCAGGGCAGCGGCCGCGGCCGCGGCGCCGGGGGCCTGTTCGCCGTCAATGCCGACGGCACCAAGCGCCTGCAGCTGGTGCGCCGGCTGAACACCCGCACCGTCCGCGACCCGGCCACGGGCGGACTGCTGGACTGGAACCACCGCCTGCTCAGCACGCTGCGCTCGCGCGACGGCGTCGGCAGCGAGGAGGTGCTGGTGGGCCGTGTGACCGTCAACGACGAGCGCACGCTGACGCCGCTGTGGCTGAACACCCTGACCGGCCGCACGCGCAGCGCGGACTTCAAGGTGCCGGCCGGCACCGTCGACCTGCTGACCGACCCGCGGGGCGAGGCGCGCGTGGCCGTCGCGCGGCGCGATGACCGCATCAGTGCCGCCTGGCGCGCGCCCGGCAGCGAGGACTGGCAGCCGCTGTTCGAGGCCGCGCTGGGCCAGGCCCCCTTCACGCCGTTCGGCGTGGACAGTGCCGGCACGCTCTACGTGACGCAGTCCCGTGGCCAGGACGGCCAGCGCGTGCTGGCGCGCTATGACTTCACGCGCCGCGCGCCCGAGGAGCAGCCGCTGGTCGTCACGCCGGGCTTCGACTTCACGGGCCAGTTGATGACGCTGAACGACGGCCAGCTGCGCGGCGTGCGCGTGGTGACCGAGGCCGAAACCACCGTGTGGCTGACCGACGCCATGAAAGCGCTGCAGGAGCAGGTGGACGGCCTGCTGCCCGGACGCGTCAACCGCGTCACCTGCCGGCAGTGCGACCGCCCCGAGATGGTGGTGCTGGTGCACTCCTACAGCGACCGCGAGCCCGGCGAGTGGTGGGTGCATCGCGGCCCGCTGGACGGCGGCAAGGGCTGGCGCAAGGTGGGCCGCGCGCGCGAGGCCGTCAAGGCCGAGGACATGGCGGCGATGGCCTTCCAGCGCATCACCGCCCGCGATGGGCGCGACCTGCCGGTGTGGGTGACCCGCAGCCCCGCCGCCAAGGGGCCGCTGCCGGCCGTGGTGCTGGTGCACGGCGGCCCGTGGTCGCGCGGCAACATCTGGGGCTGGCATGCCCAGGCGCAGTTCCTCGCCTCGCTCGGTTACGTGGTCATCGAGCCGGAGTTCCGCGGCAGCACCGGCTACGGCGAGGCGCACATGAAGGCCGGCTTCCGCCAGTGGGGCCAGGCCATGCAGGACGACGTGGCCGACGCGCTGCGCTGGGCGCAGAAACAGGGCCTGGCCAGCGACAAGGCCTGCATTGCCGGTGCGAGCTACGGCGGCTACAGCACCTTGATGGGCCTGGTGCGCGACCCGGCGCTGTACCGCTGCGGCGTGGCCTGGCTGGCCGTGACCGACCTGGAGCTGCTGGTGAACGGCTCCTTCTGGGTGGACGACGACGCACACCTGATGCGGCGCTACCGCATGTCCGAACTGGTGGCCGACGGCAAGGCCGACGCGGGGATGATCCTGGCCAACTCCCCCGTGCTCCAGGCAGCCCGCCTCAAGGCGCCGCTGCTGCTGGCTTTCGGCGAGGAAGACCGCCGCGTGCCGCTGGCCCACGGCAAGCGCCTGCGCGAGGCCCTGCAGGCGGCCGGCAACGAGCCCCAGTGGGTGACCTACCCGGGCGAAGGCCACGGCCTTGCCGTGCTGAAGAACGAGGTGGACTTCGCCGAGCGCATGGCGGCCTTCCTGGCACAGCACCTCGCACCGGCCGGCTCCGCCCAAGCACGGTGAGTATTGCCAGGCTGGGCCGGCGGCGCACCCGCTGGCGGCCCTAAGCTGCGCGCGCTGCCGCCAGAGCAGCGGGAGGACTCATGACATCCATCGTCAGACGCTGGGCCGGCGCCATCGCCGGCCTGCTTTGCTGCGCGGCCGTGCAGGCCGCGCAGCCGCCGGCCGAGGTGTACTTCAAGGACGCAGACATTGCCGAGGCCAGCCTGTCGCCCTCGGGCCGCCTGCTGGCCATCACCACCGCCCGCGGGCTGACGCGCGTGGGGCTGGCGGTGGTGGACCTGAACAGCGGCCGCATCATGCGCACCGCCCAGTTTGCTGACGGCGATATCGTGCAGGCCCGCTGGGTGAACGACGGCCGCCTGCTCTTCGGTGTGCAGGATCTGTCAGAGGGCAGCGGCCGCCCCAACGGGGCGCCAGGTCTGTATGCCGTCAACGTGGACGGCAGCGAACTGCGCCAGCTGGTGCGCCGCATGGGCCGGCCCATCGTCAGCGACGGCTCCGGCCGCCACGAGCGCCTGCTGGACTGGAACCACCGGCTGCTGCGCGTGCCCGCAACCCACGACGCCGCGGCCGGCGATGAGGTGCTCATCGCCCACATCAGCACCGGCGACGACCGCACCGCCACGCCGCTGTGGCTGAACACGCGCACCGGCCGCACACGCAGCCTCGATGCACAGGCACCGGCCCATGTCGTCGACTGGCTGACCGACAGCCGCGGCGAGCTGCGCGTGGCGCTGACGCAGCACGCCGGCCGGCGCGCCGCCTACTGGCGCGGCCCCGGCCAGCAGGCCTGGCGCCGGCTGTACGAGAGTGGCCTGTTCGAGGTGCCGTTCAACGTGCACTCGGTGGACGATGCCGGCCAGCTGTACGTGCTGCGCAGCCCGGCCCAGGGGCGCGAGTCGGTGCTGGCCCGCTATGACTTCGAGCGCGGCGCGCCGGAGCAGCAGGCGATGGTCGAGGCCCCGGGCTTCAGCTTTACCGGTCGGCTGCTCAGTGACGCCGGCGGCCCGGCGCTCGGCGTGCGGCTGATCATCGATGGCGAAACGACCGTGTGGTTCCACGACGCGATGAAGACGCTGCAGGCCCAGGCCGATGCGCGCCTGCCGGGCCGCATCAACCGCATCGACTGCCGGCGCTGCGGCGAGGCCGACATGAGTGCGCTGGTGCGCAGCTTCAGCGATCGCGACCCCGGCCAAATCTGGCTCTACCAGGCCCAGCCGCCTGCCGGTGAAGCCACCTGGCGCGCGGTGGGCAAAGTGCGCAACGACGTGAAGCCGTCGGAGATGGCGCTGATGGACTTCCACCGCATCCGCGCCCGCGACGGGCGCGACCTGCCGGTGTGGGTCACCCGCAGCCCACAGGCGCAGGGCCCGCTACCCGCCGTCGTGCTGGTGCATGGCGGGCCCTGGGTGCGCGGCAACGTGTGGGGTTGGCATGCATGGGGGCAGTTCCTGGCGTCGCGCGGCTACGTCGTCATCGAGCCGGAGTTCCGCGGCAGCACCGGCTATGGCCATGCGCACTACCGCGCCGGCTTCAAGCAGTGGGGCCAGGCCATGCAGGACGACGTGGCCGACGCACTGCTGTGGGCCCGGCAGCAGGGCCTCGCGAGCGACCGCGCCTGCATCGCCGGCGGCAGCTACGGCGGCTACAGCGCGCTGATGGGCCTGGTGCGCCACCCCGAGCTCTACCGCTGCGCTGTGGCCTGGGTGGCCGTCACCGACCTGGAGCTGCTGCTGAAGGGCTCGTGGTGGGTCAACGACGACACCAGCGGCGAGGCCCGCCGCCACCACCTGCCGGAGACCATCGGCGACCTGGAGAAGGACGCCGCGATGATCATCGCCAACTCACCCGTGCGCCAGGCCGCGCGCATCCAGGCGCCGGTGCTGCTGGCCTTCGGCGAGAACGACCTGCGCGTGCCGCTGGCCCATGGCAAGCGCATGCGCGATGCGCTGCGAGAGGCTGGCCATGAGCCCGAATGGGTGACCTACCCCGGCGAGGGCCATGGCTTCTCGATACTGAAAAACCGCGTGGACTTCGCGACGCGCATGGAGGCCTTCCTGGCCCGCCACCTCAAGCCCTGAGCGGCGTCACTCCCTGAAACCGTTGGAATGCCGCCGCCATTCGGGCGGCTTCCACAGGTGGGCCAAGCGCAGGCCCCACGTCTTCTCGGCGGCCATGTCACGCAACATGGCCCGCCACTCGTGCGCATTCAGCCAGAACAGGTGGTGCGTCGGGAACGGGTGCTCCAGGCCATAGTCCACCGGCTCGCGCTCCGGCTCGAAGGTGCCGAACAGGCGGTCGAACACGATCAGCGTGCCGCCGAAGTTCTTGTCGATGTACTGCGGGTTGCGGCCGTGGTGGGCGCGGTGGTGCGACGGCGTGTTGAAGACGGCCTCGAACCACGCCGGCATGCGGCCCACCCAGGTGGTGTGCACGAAGAACTGGTAGCCCAGGTTCAGCGACAGCGCGAAGAGCACCCAGCGCGGCTCGAAGCCCAGCCACACGGCCGGCAGGTAGAACAGCCAGTTGCCGGCCAGCGGGTAGAACCAGCTTTGCCGCAGCGCGGTGCCGAAGTTCATCTTCTCGGAGCCGTGGTGCACGACATGCGCGCACCAGAACCAGCGGATGCGGTGGCTCGCGCGGTGAAAGCCGTAGTACAGCAACTCCACGAACAGGAACAGGCCGAGGAAGCGCAGCGGCGTCACGTCGACGGTGAACAGCCGGTGGTCGTACACCCAGCCCATGGCCGGCAGCACAAGCACCGTCAGCAGGATCAGGTCGGCCACGAGGTAGCTGCCGCCGCTGTTCAGGCTGTCGATGCTGTCCCGCAGCTCGAACACGCCGGTCCTGCGAAAGCGCCAGGCCTCGCAGGCAATGGCGATCATGAACAGCGGCGACAGTACCAGCAGCGTCAGGTCGCGCCAGTCGAAGTGGCGTTGATAGAGATCGAGCACCCAGTCCATGCCGCGATATTGGCGCCAAACGCGCCCGGCTTCTTGACGGCAAACCCCGGGTTTTTGACAGATCGCGCCAGGCCTGGGGTGATCCCGCAGCGGCAGCCGGGCAGGCACACGGGATGATGCCAGCCCCATGGATGACACCCGCGTCGCCGCCAGCTATGTCCAGTTGCTCTTTGAGCACGTGGCGGCGCAGGGCCGTGCGGGCGCGCTGGGCGAGCCGCCCTCGCCTGCCCAGGGCTTCGTCGCCCTCAAGCGCTGGCAGGCGCTGCTGCAGCAGGCCCGTGACCTGGACGCCGGCCCCAAAGCCACGTTCACGCTGCGGCTGGCGCGCGGCATTGCGCCGCGACACTTCGGCATCGTCGGCTTCGCGGCGCTGGCCTGCAGCACGCTGGCCGAGGCGCTGCAGCGGCTGGAGCGCCACCACCGCGCGATCTACGACGTCAACCTCGCCCAGGTGCACCCCTGTGCCGAGGGGCTGTGCATCGAATGGGGCGTGGCGCGCGGCCGGCCCGGCGCGCTGGTGGACGAGACCGCCATCGCCGCGCTGATGCAGCTGACGCGCGAGTTCACCGGCCGGCCGGTGCGCGCGCTGGCGGTGGACTTCGTCAACCCGCGGCCGGCCGACGTGCGCCCCTATGAAGACTTCTTCGGCGGCCCGGTGCGCTTCGGCCAGCCCAGCACGCGCGTCGTGCTGGCGGCAAGCGACCTCGCGTTGCCGCTGCGCGGCGCCGATGCCGCGCTGCTGGCGCTGCTGGACGCGCAGGCCGAACGGCTGCTGCAGGAGGTGGCGGCCGTGACCGGGCCGCTGGCCGTGTGGCGCCAGGCGCTGGTGGGGCTGATCCGCAGCGGCCGCACCCAGCTGGCCGACCTGGCCGACAGCCTGCAGATGAGCCCGCGCAGCCTGCAGCGGCGCCTCGCCGAGCAGGGCATCAGCTTCCAGGCCCTGCTGGGCCAGACGCGCCAGCAGCTGGCCGAGGCCTATCTGCGCGACACCAGCGTGGAGCTCGCCGAGGTGGCGCTGCTGCTGGGCTATTCCGAACAAAGCGCCTTCACGCGCGCCTTCCGGCAATGGACCGGCCAGGCACCGCTGCAATGGCGCCGGCAGCAGGCGGGATGACGCCGGCACCTGCCAGCGTCGTCATCGACGGCGCGCCTGCCCACGGCCGTTACGCGGGTCGCATCGCGGCCATCGACTGGGCGGGCCTGCAGCCCCGGCCCGGCCGCCTGTGGCGCCGGCTACACCACAAGCGCTGGCAATACGTGGGCCTGGGCAACGAGGCCGTGTTCATCGGCGTCGCCATCGTCGATGTCGGCTGGGCCGTCAGTGCGTTCGCCTACCTGTTCGACCGCCAGACCCGCACGCTGCAGGCCGACTGGAGCCAGGACGGCCTGCCCGGCCTGCAGGCCCACGTGGGCGACGCGCCGCTGACCGGTGCCGACGCGTGGTTCCGCGGCCCCGGCGCGCGGCTGTCACTGCGCGAGGCCGGCGGGCGGCTGGGGCTGCAGGTCGCCACGCGCGCGCTGCATGTCGACGCCGAGCTGGACCTCACCGCCATGGCGCCGCCGCTGCTGGCCATCGCCCCCATCGCGGGTGGCCTGGCCCACGCAACGCAGAAGACCACGGCCCTGCCCGTGCGCGGCTGGGCCGAGGCAGCCGGGCAACGCTTCGCGCTGGACGGCGCCTGGGCCGCCGTCGACGCGTCCAACGGCCTGCTGGCGCGCGACACCGCCTGGCGCTGGGCCAGCGCACACGGGCCGGACGTGGGCTTCAACCTGCAGCAGGGCTATTTGGGTCAGCAGGAAAACGTGCTGTGGCTGGCAGGCGCGCCGATCGCGCTGGGCGCGGCGCAATTCGAGTTCGACGCCACCCGGCCGCTGGCGCCATGGCGCGTGCGCACCGACGACGGCCTGCTGGACCTGATGTTCACGCCGGAAGGCGCTCGCGCCGCCAACAAGAACCTGGGCTTTGCCGCGAGCCGCTATGTGCAGCCAGTGGGCACCTTCGCGGGGGAAGTGCGCACGGCCCCGCGGGCGCTACCGCGGCGCATCAACGGCCTGCTCGGCGTGACCGAGGACCACGCCTCGCGCTGGTGACACGGCCGGGCCACGCTTCTTCAGCCACAGGTACAGGCCACTGCCCAGCACGACGATGGTGGCGATGTCCAGCAGCGCCCACAGGATCTTCATCGGCATGCCGCCGTAGTCGCCGAAGTGCAGCGGCTGCGAGATCAGCAGCGCGTCCAGGTACCAGGGCAGCTCCGGCGCGGCCGTGACCTGCGCGGTGCGCGCGTCGACCAGCACCGGCAGCAGCAGCTTGGACGTGAGTGGCGTATTGCCCCGCATGAAGAACGTGGTGTGGTGCGGACTGGAGAACGACGTGCCGGGAAAGGCCACGAAGAACAGCTGCTTGCCCGGCGCCGCGGTCTGTGCGGCCTCCAGCGCGCGCTGCAGCGGCGCGCGCTCCGCTTCGGGCACCAGCGGCTGGCCCTGGTAGGGCTTCACCAGCTCGCCGACATGCTCGTACTGCCAGTACTTGATCAACAGGTCGGCCCAGGTGTTGATGACGCCCGTCGCGCCGACGACGAAGCACCACACCAGCGTGACGATGCCGATCAGGTTGTGCAGGTCCAGCCAACGGGTGCGTGCGGCACGCGCGTGGCGCACCGTGCCGAAGTCCAGCTTGCGCATGAAGGGCGCATACAGCACCACGCCTGACACCAGGGCGACCAGCAGCAGCAGGCCCATGAAGCCCAGGAACAGCTTGCCCGGCAGGCCGGCAAACAGGTCCACGTGCAGGCGCAGCATCAGGTCCATGAAACCCTCGCCGACCTTGTACTCACCGACGACCTGTGCCGTGCGTCCGTCCACCATCACGGATTTGTAGTCATCGGTCGGTGCGGGCGTGGGCGTCAGCGTCGCCCACCAGAGCCGCTCGTCATCGTCGGACTTGCCCATGAACTGCACGATGCGGTTCGGGTACGTCGCACGCGCAGCGGCCATCACGTCGTCGGCGGAGGCCAGCTGCCGGTCCTGCGCGGCGGGCAGCTCCGGCGCCTCGATTTCCGTGCCCAGCAAATGGCCGATCTCGTGGTGAAAGATCAGCGGCAGGCCCGTGAGGCACAGCAGCAGCATGAAGAGCGTGCAAACGAGGCTGCTCCACTTGTGCAGCCAAGTCCAGATTCGGAGCGAGCGCGCGGTGAGGCTCATGGCGACCTCAGAGCTTGTAGTCCAGGGTCACCGACACATTGCGCGGCTCACCGTAGATGGCGCCGTAGGCCAGACCGCCGATGTACTTCTTGTCGAAGACGTTGTTGACGTTCAGGCGTAGCGTGGCGGCCGGAGACAGCTCGTACGCAGCAAAGGCATTGGCCACCAGGTAGGCGTCCTGCTTGGCGCTGCCCACCTTGCGGACGTCGGACTGCCAGCGTCCGCCCAGGCCCAGGCGCAGGGCCGGCAGTGCGGGGACACGGCTGTCGACACGGACGTTGACGGTATTGCGGGGCACCCACTCGTAGATGTCCTGACCGTCGGGGCCGGTGAGCTTGAGATGGGTGTAGCCCAGGGTGAGCTTGGCGTCCTTGCCCAGCCGGCCTGTCGCCTCGGCCTCGACGCCGCGCGACTTCACGTCCTTGCCCTCGTACCAGGACTGGCCATCGAGCGAGGTGCCGGTGCCACCGATCACGCCGCCGTAGGTCGCCAGGCCTTGCTGTTTCGCCGTGAACACGGCGAAGGTGGTCAGCAGCGCGCGGTCCAGCCATTCGGCTTTCACGCCCGCCTCGGCGTTCAAGCCCTGCATCGGCGCGAGGTACTCGCCCTGCTTGTCGGTCTGATCCTGGTTCTGGAAGATGTCCGAGTAGGACACATAGCCCGTGACGGCCGGCGTGAAGGCGTAGGTCAGGCCGACATACGGGCTGACCTCCCGGGTGTCGGGGTAGACGGTGTTGGTCGCCGCGTTGCCGTAGATGGAGGCGCCACTGCGCGCCAGGCGCACGGCATTGACGCCGAGAATGCCCTTGAGCTGCTCGGTCAGGCCGATCTGCGAGGCGGCATAGAAGCGCGTCAGCTTCTGCTCGCCACGGGTGCTGGGCTGGCGCGTGCCCCAGGTGGGCTCGGTGTAGACGTCGCCGCCATAGGGGAAGGCCGGCAGCGCGTCGCCCATGTGGCTCTGCACCGCGAAGGTGTCGACGGCCGTCTTCTCCCGCGACTGGCTCAGGCCCAGCAGCAGCCGGTGCTGGCGGCCAAAGGCCGTGAAGTTGCCGCTCAGGTTGGCGTCCAGCACCCGGTGGTCGGTGTCACCCTCGCTGCGGTAGGGCCAGCCGACGAGGCCGGTGTTGTCGGCCTTGAGCACGCCGGTGGGCGAGTAGGCGTAAAGCAGCCGCGTCGACTCGTCGCCGTGGCGCGTGTTGTAGGTCAGCTTGGCCTCCCAGCCCTCGGCGAGTTGGTGGGCGTACTCGATGAAGGCGTTGTAAGAACGGGTGTTCCAGTAGGTCCAGCGCTGCGAGGTGGAGGCGCCCACGGGGAAGTCGGCCTGCGTGCCGTCGGCGCGCAGCAGCGTGAGCGAGCCCCACATCGGCGAGTCCTGCTTGGCGTCGACCGCCGTGATGCCCACCGTCAGCACGCCGTGGCTGCCGATCTGGCCGTCCACCACGCCATAGACCGAGCTGCGCTGGTTGTGCAGATCGCGCAGGTACGAGTCCTTGTCCTCATGCGCCACCACCAGGCGGCCGGCCCAGGCGCCGTCCGCGGTGAGCACCTGGTTGACGTCCAGCGCCGCGCGCTTCTTGCCCCATTGACCCAGGGTGACGTTGAACTCGCTGCTGTCCTGGTTCAGCGGTCGCTTGCGGATGTAGTTGATGGTGCCCGACGCATTGCCCACGCCGGTCAGCAGGCCGTTGGCCCCGCGGATCAGTTCGATGCGGTCGAACAGGAAGGTGTCTTCCCGGCCGACGACGGTGCCCCAGGAGTTGGTCATGCCCAGGCCATCGATCTGGGTCAGCTGGATGTCGAAGCCGCGGGCGTTGAAGGTGGCGCGGTTGGTCTCGTACTGCTCGACGTTGATGCCGGTGGCCAGGCCCAGGGCCTCGTTGCTGCCGGTGAGGCCGAAGTTGGCCATGTCCTCGCGGTCGATGCTGCTGATGGTCTGCGGCGTCTCCTTGACGTCCATCGGCAGGCCCGTGGCGCCCTTGGACACGCGGTTGGCACGCTTGCCTGTCACCACCACGGTTTCCAGGTTGGCGGCCTGCGGCGCATCGGGGCCGGTGGCGGCGATCTGGGCTTGGACGCAAGTGCCGGCGGCAGCCAGTGCGCAGGCGGTCAACAGAAAGGCAGGACGAGTCATCGAGCAGGCAAGGCAGTAACAGTGGAAACGGAAAGGCGTTCAGCGGCGCAGCGAGCACCAAGCGATGACGAGTACCGGCAGGCCCAGCGCCAGCCAGGACCAGGCATCGCCCCAGGTGTCCGACACCAGCGCCGAAACCAGGCCGCTGGCGCTCACGAGGCCCAGAGCCACCGGCCAGCGCCACAACAGCCAGCCCGCATGGCGGCCATCGGGCATCGCGTGATGCAGAGCCCGTGAGCGTGCGTTGTGCGGCATCGCCACCCCTCAAATACAAATGCGAATAATTCTTATTATATGCATGAAACCAAGAAAAACCGCTTTGTCTTGCGATCAAAGCGGTTTGAGGGGCGGATGCGCCGGCCGACGCACCCAACCGGCGTCAGTGACGGCCCTCAATGCACCACGCGCCCGAACGAGAACTCGCCGCCGTCCACATCCACCGGGATCACGTCCTTCGGGCCGAACTTGCCTTCCAGGATGAGCCGGGACAGCGGGTTCTCCACACGCTGCTGGATGGCACGCTTCAGCGGCCGGGCACCGAACACTGGGTCGAAGCCGACCTTGGCGATCTCGTCCAGCGCCGCCTCGGACACATCCAGCTTCATCTCCAGCTTCTCCAGGCGCGCCTCCAGCTGGCGCAGCTGGATCTTGGCAATCGCCTTGATGTTCTCCGCACCCAGCGCATGGAAGATGACCGTCTCGTCGATGCGGTTCAGGAACTCGGGCCGGAAGTGGCTCTTGACCTCACCCCACACCGCGTCGCGGATGACGTCCTCGCCCTGCCCCGCCAGCGCCATGATGTGCTGGCTGCCGAGGTTGGACGTCATCACGATGACGGTGTTCTTGAAGTCCACCGTGCGACCCTGGCCGTCGGTGAGCCGCCCATCGTCCAGCACCTGCAGCAGCACGTTGAACACGTCCGGGTGAGCCTTCTCCACTTCATCGAGCAGCAGCACCGAGTAAGGCTTGCGCCGCACGGCTTCGGTCAGCGTGCCGCCTTCCTCGTAGCCGACATAGCCCGGCGGCGCGCCGATCAGGCGGCTCACCGAGTGCTTCTCCATGAACTCGCTCATGTCGATGCGCACCATGTGGTCTTCGCTGTCGAACAGGAAGCCGGCGAGCGCCTTGCAGAGCTCGGTCTTGCCGACGCCCGTGGGGCCGAGGAACAGGAAGCTGCCCAGCGGCCGGTTCGGGTCGGACAGGCCGGCGCGTGAGCGGCGGATGGCATCGGACACGGCCTGGATGGCCTCGTCCTGGCCCACCACGCGCTCGTGCAGCTTGCCTTCCATCTGCAGCAGCTTCTCGCGCTCGCCCTGCATGAGCTTGGACACCGGAATGCCGGTGGCACGGGCCACGACCTCGGCGATTTCTTCAGCGCCCACCAGCGTGCGCAGCAGCTGCGGCTTGTCGGGGTTGCCAGCCTTGCCCGCCTCCTTGGCCTGGGCCTCCTTGAGCTGCTTCTCCAGCTCGGGCAGGCGGCCGTACTGCAACTCGGCGACCTTGTTGAAGTCACCCTTGCGCTTCAGGTCCTCGATCTGCTGCTTGATGCGGTCGATCTCCTCCTTGACGTGCGCCGAGCCCTGCGCCTGGGCCTTCTCGGCGGTCCAGATTTCTTCCAGGTCGTCGTACTCGCGCTGCAGCTTGAGCAGTTCCTCTTCGATGAGGGCAAAGCGCTTCAGCGAGCCCTCGTCCTTTTCCTTGCGTACGGCCTCGCGCTCGATCTTGAGCTGGATCATGCGGCGGTCGAGCCGGTCCATCGCCTCGGGCTTGGAGTCGATCTCGATCTTGATCTTGGCGGCGGCCTCGTCGATGAGGTCGATGGCCTTGTCGGGCAGGAAGCGGTCGGTGATGTAGCGGTGGCTCAGCTCCGCCGCGGCGACGATGGCCGGGTCGGTGATCTCCACGCCGTGGTGCACCTCGTACTTCTCCTGCAGGCCGCGCAGAATGGCAATCGTCGCCTCCACGCTGGGCTCGTCCACCAGCACCTTCTGGAAGCGGCGCTCCAGGGCAGCGTCCTTCTCCACGTACTTGCGGTACTCGTCCAGCGTGGTGGCGCCGATGCAATGCAGCTCGCCGCGCGCCAGCGCGGGCTTGAGCATGTTGCCGGCGTCGATGGCGCCCTCGGCCTTGCCGGCGCCCACCATGGTGTGGATCTCGTCGATGAACAGGATGGTCTGGCCCTCGTCCTGGGCCACTTCCTTGAGCACGCCCTTCAGGCGCTCCTCGAAGTCGCCGCGGTACTTGGCACCCGCCAGCAGCAGCGCCATGTCCAGCACCAGCACACGCTTGTTCTTCAGCGAATCAGGCACCTCGCCATTGACGATGCGCTGCGCCAGGCCTTCGACGATGGCCGTCTTGCCGACGCCCGGCTCGCCGATCAGCACGGGGTTGTTCTTGCTGCGGCGCTGCAGCACCTGGATGGCGCGGCGGATTTCTTCGTCCCGGCCGATGACCGGGTCCAGCTTGCCCAGGCGGGCGCGCTCGGTCAGGTCCAGCGTGTACTTCTTGAGCGCCTCACGCTGGCCCTCGGCCTCGGCAGAGTCCACTTTGGCGCCGCCGCGCACGGCCTCGATGGCGGCTTCCAGTGCCTTGCGCGTCAGGCCGTGGCCGCGCACGATGCCGGCCAGGTCGGTCTTGGCGTCGGCCAAGGCCAGCAGGAACATCTCGCTGGCAATGAACTGATCACTGCGCTTGCCGGCCTCCTTCTCGGCCGCCTGCAAAAGCGCCACAAGATCGCGGCCGGCCTGCACGGTCTGCCCAGCGCCGCTGACCTGCGGCAGCCCAGCCAGCAGGCCATCCAGTGCTGTCTTCAGCGCGGGCGACTTCACGCCCGCACGCTCCAGCAGCGCACGCGGCCCGTCGTCCTGCGCCAGCATCGCCGACAGCACGTGGACGGGCTCGATGTAGGGGTTGTCACGGGCGATGGCCAGGCTCTGGGCCTCGCCCAGGGCTTCCTGGAAACGGGTGGTGAACTTGTCGGCTCGCATGGGATGGGACCTCCTGTTGCCAAGCCAAGTGGGCGCCTTTCAGCGCTTTTCAAGTTGATTCAGATCAAGCTTTGCATCAGCTTCATGCCCGCCCAAGCCGCCAGCAGCGAGCCCAGCACATGGGCCAGGCCATGGGCCAGCGCCATGCCCAGCTCGCCATGGCGCAGCAGCGCCAGCGACTCCCCCGAGAACGCCGAGAACGTCGTCAGCCCGCCCAGGAAGCCCGTCACCAGCAGCAGCTTCAACAGCTCGTGGGGCTGGCGGCCCAACCATTCCAGCGCCATGCCGATAAGCAGGCCACCCACCAGGTTCACCAGCAGCGTTCCGAGCGGAAAGCCGGCCCAGCGCGCGTTGAACATCAGGCCGGCCTGCCAACGCACCAGCGCCCCCAGCGCAGCACCCAGCGCCACTGCAGCGGCGTTCACGCCGCGTTCCCGGCGGCGATGCCCCAGCGCGCCAGCGCCTCGTCGTCGGCCACTCGAGCGTCCACCCAGTGCGCACCGTCCGGCGTGTGCTCCTTCTTCCAGAACGGCGCCTGCGTCTTCAGGTAGTCCATCAGGAACTCACAGGCCTGGAAGGCCTGGCCGCGGTGGGCGCTGCTCACCAGCACCAGCACGATCTGCTCACGCGCCAGCAGCCGCCCGACGCGGTGGATGACACGCGCGCCGAGGATGTCAAACCGGGCGAACGCCTCGTCCACCATGGCCTCGATGGCCGCCTCGGTCATGCCGGGGTAGTGCTCCAGCTCCATCGCCGAGACGGCCGCGCCGCTGCTGTGCTCCCGCACGGTGCCGACAAAAGCGACGACGGCGCCCACGCCGCCGTTGTGCTGGCGCAGTTGCAAGGTCTCATGACCAAGGTCGAAGTCCTCGGCTTGGATGAATACTCTGGGCATGGCACAGATTCTCACCTCCTCGGTCGGTGAGATTCACGTGTTTGCGACAGGGCGCCCCGACGCGCCGGCCGATACTCGCGGCCAACTTTCATTTCACCGTTCGCAGGAACCGACATGGCCCTGATGGATTTCATCAAGAAACAGTTCATAGACGTCATCCAGTGGACGGAAGACGGCGATGGCACGCTGTCGTGGCGCTTTCCGATGGCCGGCATGGAAATCCAGAACGGCGGCCAGCTCGTCGTGCGCGAGTCGCAGGTCGCCGTCTTCGTCAACGAGGGCCAGGTGGCCGACGTCTTTGGCCCGGGCACCCACAAGCTGACGACGCAGACGCTGCCGGTGCTGACCTATCTGAAGAACTGGGACAAGCTGTTCGAGTCGCCCTTCAAGAGCGACGTCTACTTCTTCAGCACCCGCCAGCAGATCGACCAGCGCTGGGGCACCAGCCAGCCCATCGCCATCCGCGACAAAGACTTCGGTGCCGTGCGCCTGCGCGCCTTCGGCAATTACGCCTACCGCGTCCAGGACGCCAAGACCTTCCACAGCCAGATCTCTGGCACCCGCGAGCGCTACACGGTGCAGGAGCTGGAAGGCCAGCTGCGCGGCCTCATGCTGCAGCACATCAGCGACGCCGTCGCCGGCAGCGGCACGCCCTTCCTGGACCTGGCCGCCAATCAGACCGCGTTCGCCGCCGCCCTCCAGGCCGCCACCGCGCCCGCATTTGCAGCGCTGGGGCTGGAGCTGATCTCGGTGACGATGCAGAACGTGTCGCTGCCGGAGGAGCTGCAGAAGATCCTCGACCAGCGCATCGGCATGGGCATCATCGGCCAGAACATGGGCCAGTTCATGCAGTACCAGGCCGCGCAAGCCCTGCCCGAGATGGCCAAGGGCGCAGCCGGCGGCGGCAGCGGCATCGCAGGCGAAGCCATCGGCCTGGGCGCCGGCGTGGCGCTGGGCCAGACGCTGGCGCAAACACTGGGCCAGGGGCTGGCCGGTGTGGGCGCTGCTGCGCCCGCCCCCGCCCCCACGCGGCCCGACGACATCGTTTCGCTGCTGGAAAAGCTCGGCGACCTCAAGGCCAAGGGCATCCTGACCGACGAGGAATTCGCCGCCAAAAAAGCGGACCTCCTGAAGAAGCTTGGCTGAGTCCCAGCGCCGCTGGCGCGCGAGCTGCCCCAACTGCGGCGCGCCCGTCGAGTTCGCGAGCGCAGCGTCGGCCAGCGCCGTGTGCGGCTTCTGCCGCAGCACGCTGCTGCGCGACGGTGACACGCTGAGCCGCATCGGCCAGAGCGCCGAGATTTTTGACGACTACTCGCCGCTGCAACTGGGTGCCACCGGGCGCTGGATGGGCGCCGGTTTCGCCGTGGTCGGCCGCGTGCAGCGCGGCTCGGAGCTGGGCCACTGGAACGAATGGCATCTGCTGTTCGACGCCGACGGCACGCCCCGCGTGGCCTGGCTCAGCGAGGACAACGGCCAGTTCGTCCTCAGCTTCGAGGCGCCGCTGGACGAGGCGCCGCCGCCATCCCCCCAGGTCGGCCAACCACTGACGCTGGCGGGCCAGCGCTGGCAGGTGGCCGCCGTCATCGAGGCGACTGTGCGCGCCGCCGAGGGCGAGCTGCCGCGCGTGCCGCAGGACGGCGGCGTCGTCGAGCTGCGCAATGAGCGCGACGAGGTGGGCGCGCTGGAGTACCGGCAGGATCTCTCCTTCGTCTGGTCCGTCGGCCGCCCGGTGCAGCTGGCCGAGCTGGCGCTGCAGGGCCTGCGCACGACGGCCGAGGGCGAGTCCATCGCCGAGGCCCGGTTCAAGGGCCGCGCCATCGGCTGCCCCAGCTGCGGCGCGCCGCTGGAGCCCCAGCTCGCGCAGACCAAGAGCATGGTCTGCGCGCAGTGCAACGCCGTTGTCGACCTGCCCGAGGGCGACGCCAAGGCGCTGGGCTTCACCGCGCAGTCGCCAGGCCAGCCGCCGCTGATCCCGCTGGGCCGCAGCGGTTCACTGCCCGACGCCGGCGGCAAGCCGCAAGCCTGGCAGGTCGTGGGCTACCAGGAGCGCTGCGACATCCCCGAGGATGCGGAGGACGAGCAGAGCTTCTGGCGCGAGTACCTGCTGTTCAACCGGCTGGCGGGCTTTGCCTTCCTCGTGGACACGCAGGAGGGCTGGAGCCTGGTGCAGACGCTGACCGGCGCGCCCATCCCGTCGCGCAAGGGCGCCACCTGGAAGGGCCGGCACTACGACCAGCGCTGGACCTACCAGGCCAAGACGACCCATGTGCTGGGCGAGTTCTACTGGCCCGTGCGGCTGGACGACCGCGTGCAGGTGACCGACTTCGCCAGCGCCGACGGCCAGTTCCTGCTGAGCCGGGAACAGCAGGGCCCGGAGGTCACGTGGAGCGCCGGCCGCACGCTGCCCGCCGCAACCGTGCAAAAGGCCTTCGGCCTGGCCACCGCGCCGGCCGCAAGCTTCACGCGCGACGCCGCAGCCTTCAACGCCGGTGGCGCCAAGCTGCTGGTCTATCTGTTCTTGGGGCTGTTCGTGCTGCTCCTGCTGGGCGCGCTGCTGCGCGCCTGCGCCAGCGACGACTGCCAGCAGTACAAGACCAGCTTCGGCGAAAACAGCAACGAATACCGCCAATGCCGTGCCAACACGCGCGGCAGCGGCGTCTACATCCCCAGTGGCGGCAGCTACGGCGGCTACAGCAGCGGTGGCGGCAGCCACAAATAAGACGCACAAGGAGCGCTCACCATGACCCTCGACTGGCTCAAGCCCGAAGTCGTCCTCGGCACGACGATGTACGCCCTCATCGGCGTCGTCATCTTCTGGATCTGCTTCATCGTGGTCGACAAGATCACGCCCTACAAGCTGTGGGAAGAGATCGTCGAACACAAGAACCTGGCGCTGGCCATCGTCGTCGGGGCGATGTGCATCTCCATCGGCAACATCGTCGCTGCGGCGATTCATGGGTGAGCATGACTTCGCCGTGCTGACGGCGAATGCCCATGAAGACTGGACGCTGTTCGCCGTCCGTTTTCACGACAAGCCCGGCGCCGGCGCTCTGCGCCAGCAACTGCTGCAAGCGCACCTCGAATGGGTCGCCGCCCAGCGCAGCATGCTGCGGGTGGCAGGCTCGCTGCGCACATCGCCCGACGCGACGCCAGTGGGCGCGCTGTGGGTCGTTCGCGCACCGGACAAGGCCGCGGTCGAGGCGCTGATCGCCACCGACCCCTTCACCACCGGTGGCCTGCGCGCCGGCTGGGACATCTTCCACTGGAGCAAGGCGCTGCCGGAGCGGGTGTCTTTCTAGCCGACACTCGCGGCCCGTCGCTCTGCACAGGCATGCCATGCACCACGCCCTCCGCCGCCTCGCCCACGCCTTCACGCTGTTCCTGACCGTCGCGCTGCCCGCCGCGGCCGCGGACGCGCCACCCGATGTCGCCGTCTTCGTCGCCCGGCTGGACCTGAAGGCCGGCACGCTCACCGAGCTGCGCAACATCACGCTGACCAAGGGCAGCCACATCCAGCCCGCCTTCACGCCCGACGGTGCGACCGTGGTCTACAGCGCTGGCCACACCGGCAGCTACAACGTCTACCGGCACGAGCTCGCCAGCGGCAGCACAACCGCCGTCACCCGGACGACCGAGAACCTCTACTCGCCCACCCCGCTGCCCGACGGCAGCGGCTTCTCGGCCATCCGCGTGGTCACGGCCGACCCGGCCTACGGCATCGAGATGCACCAGCCCTCGCTGTGGCACTTCGGCTGGGATGGCCAGCCCGTGGCGCCCGTCGTGCCGGTCAAGCGCATCGGCTATCACGCGTGGATCACGCCAGAACTCATCGCCGCCTTCATCGTCGACGACGTGCCGCAGCGCAACCAGCACCGGGCCGTGCTGATCGACCGCCGCAGCGGCCGGCAGACGCTGCTGACCGACAAGCCCGGCCGCGCGCTGGCCCGCACGGCCGATGGCCGACGCGCGCTGTTCGTGGACCAGACCGACCCGCAGCGCTGGCGCATCAGCGCACAAGGCCCCGACGAGGCCACACCTCAGGTGCTGGTGGAGACGCCGCCGCTGCCCGAGGGTGACAAGCCCGCCAACCGGCCGCAGTACTTTGCCCGGCTGCCGGACGGCTCGCTGCTGATGGCGCGCGGCCACCTGTTCCTGCGCTGGGACGGTAAGGCCGGCAGCGGCTTCCAGCCCTTCGCCGACCTGCCCGCGCTGGGCGGCGCCGTGCGCAACATCGCGGCCAGCCCGGACGGCACGCGGCTGGCCGTGTCCGTGACGCTGACGCCGCCCAAGCCTTGAGCGACGCCGCCCCTCCCACCGCCGCCGCGCGCGTCTCGGCCGCCGAGGTGCTGCTGCTCGTCAGCGTGTTCTTCATCGCGGCCTGCGGCCTGGTCTACGAGCTGGCTGCCGGCGCGCTGGCGAGCTACCTGCTCGGCGACTCGGTGCTGCAGTTCTCCACCATCATCGGCGTCTACCTGTTCGCGATGGGGCTGGGCTCGTGGCTGTCCCGCTTCGTGGAGCGGCAGCTGGTGGGCGTGTTCCTGCAGGTGGAGCTGCTGGTGGGCGTCATCGGCGGGCTGATGCCAGCGGCGCTGTTCGCCGTGCACAGCCTGCTGCCGCCGGGCGCCGCCACGCCGTTCCGCGTGCTGCTGTATGCGCTGGTGCTGCTGGTGGGCACGCTGGTGGGGCTGGAGATTCCGCTGGTCATGCGCATCCTCAAGCGCCACTTCAGCGCGCGCTACGGGCTCAAGGACCTGGTGTCGCAGGTGCTGACCTTCGACTACCTCGGCGCGCTGCTCGTGGCGCTGGCCTTCCCGCTGGTGCTGGTGCCGCACCTGGGGCTGGTGCGCACGGGCGTGGTGTTCGGGCTGCTGAACGTGGCCGTCGCGGTGTGGGCGCTGTGGCTGTTCCGGGCCGATGTGCGGGCGCGTGGCGCGATGGGCGCGGCCTGTGCGCTGTCCGCCGGCCTGCTGCTGGCCGCGCTGCTGGGTGCCGAGCGGCTGACGACCTGGGCCGAGGACCGCTTCTACGGCGAGGACATCGTCTTCAAGCAAAGCAGCGCCTACCAGCGCATCGTCGTCACCGAGGGCGCTGGCGGCACCCGGCTGTTCCTGAACGGCAATCTGCAATTCCACTCGCGCGACGAGTACCGGTACCACGAGGCCCTGGTGCAGCCGGCCATGGCCGCGCACGGTGCGCCCAAGCGTGTGCTGGTGCTGGGCGGCGGCGACGGCATGGCCGTGCGCGAGGTGCTGAAGTACGCCAGCGTCGAGCAGGTCACGCTGGTGGAACTGGACCCGCTGATGACGACGCTGTTCCGCGACAACGCCAAACTCGCCGCGCTGAACGGCCAGGCGCTGTCGTCACCGAAGCTGCGCGTCATCAACACCGACGCCTTCGGCTGGCTGGAGCAGCAGACCGAGACCTTCGACATCATCATCATCGACTTCCCCGACCCGTCCAACTTCGCACTGGGCAAGCTCTACACGGCCAGCTTCTACGAGTTCGTGGACCAGCGCCTGAGCGCCGGCGGCTATGCGGTCGTGCAATCCACGTCGCCGCTCATCGCGCGGCGCAGCTTCTGGACGGTCGTGGCCACGCTGGAGTCTGTCGGGCTGACGGCCACGCCCTACCACGCTCATGTGCCGTCCTTTGGCGAATGGGGCTTCATCCTCGCGTCGCGCCGCCCCTTCCGGCTGCCGACGCAGTTCCCACCAGGGCTGCGCTTCATGAGCGCACAGACCCTGCCCACGCTGCTGGACTTCCCGCCCGACATGGCCCGCGTGCCCAGCGAGGTCAACCGCCTGAGCAACCAGGTGCTGGTGCAGACCTTTGAGGAGGAATGGGGAGCGGTGCATTGAGGCGGCGCACGCTGCTGCTCGCGGGCGTGGCGGCCGCCGGCTGCACGCCCGACGCGCCCACGCTGCGAGGCGGCTGGGTCGGCACGCATCCCGAGCGCGGGCATCGGCTGCGCGGCGAGTTGCCGCGCGCCGACGGCCCGCTGCGCCAGACGGGCGTGCTCATCGTCGGCGCCGGCATCGCCGGCCTGGCCTGCGCGCGGGCGCTGAGCCAACGCGGCGTGGACGACATCGCGCTGCTGGACCTGGAGGATCAGGCCGGCGGCAACAGCCGCGCGCACGCACTGGGCGGCGCGCCCTGCCCGCTGGGCGCGCACTACCTGCCGCTGCCCGGCGCGGACGCGCACGAGGTGTCGCAGCTGCTGGCCGAGCTGGGCCTGTCACGCCAGCGCCTGGGCCGCACCGACTGGGACGAGCGCCACCTGTGCCACAGCCCGCAGGAGCGCCTGTTCATCGACGGCGCCTGGCACGAGGGCCTGTTGCCACCGGCCGACGACGCGGCCACGCGCGAGCAGTACCGGCGCTTCGCCGCGCTCGTCGCGCAGGCGCAGCGCAACGCCGGCTTTGCGATGCCGACACGCCGCGCGCGCTGGACACCCGCCCACGCCGCGCTCGACGCACAGACCTTCGCCGCCTGGCTGGACCACCAGGGCCTGCACGACACACGGCTGCGCTGGTACCTGGACTATTGCTGCCGCGACGACTTCGGCGCCAGCGCCGACGGCGTGTCGGCCTGGGCCGGCCTGCACTACTTCGCCAGCCGCCACGGCTTCCATGCGCCAGGCGATGACAGCGCCGAGCGCGAGCCCGTGCTGACCTGGCCCGAGGGCAACGGCTGGCTCAGCCAGCGCATCGCCGAGCCGCTGCGCGACCGCCTGCACCTGGGCCGCAGCGTGCTGCGCGTGACCGAGACGCGCGACGGCATCGAGGCACTGGCCTGGAACGAGGCCGCCCACGCCCCCGAGCGCTGGGCCGCGCGTGCCGTCGTCATGGCGACGCCGCTGTTCGTCAGCGCCCGGCTGCTAGCCGCGCCACCCGCCGCGCTGCGTGCACTGAAGCCCAGCTACGCGCCCTGGCTGACGGCCAATGTGCTGCTGCGCGAGCCCTTGCTGATCCGCCCCGGCCTGCCATCTGCGTGGGACAGCGTGCGCTACGGCACAACAGCGCTGGGCTATGTGAACGCCCGCCACCAGTCGCTGGACCCGACGCCACAGCCGCCGCTGCTGACCGCCTACCTCGCGCTGCCGGCCTCGCAACGCGGCGAGCTGCTGAGCCAGCCATGGCAGCACTGGGCCCAGGTCGTCATCGACGAGCTGGCGCAGACGCACCCCGATCTGCCCGGCCAGGTCGAGCGCATCGACCTGTGCCGCTTCGGCCACGCAATGAGCATCCCGACGCCGGGCCTGCGCGGCTCGGCGGCACTGGCCGCACTGAACGAGGCGAGCGGCCGGGTCGTGTTCGCGCACAGCGACCTGGCGGGGTACTCGGTGTTCGAGGAGGCCTACACGGCCGGCGTCGGCGCGGCGGCGCGGGTCAGGCTCTGAACGCTGGCGTCAGTGCCGTGTTGCCAGTTGGAACACGAACGCCTCCGCCGCGAACGCCGCAAAGAACAGTAACCAGCCAGCCACCTGCGTGACCAACGCAAAACGACGGTAGCGGAACTCGTTGGCGCGCGTGTCGTAGTGATCCACGACAACCGACAGCATGTTGGCGGCAGCGCATGCCATCGCCGCACACAGCATCCACAGCGGCGGGCCATGCAGATGGATGCCCGGCCCGCGCCGGCCACTGATGTGAAGATCGTCGTGGAGTGCAGCATGCAGCGAGCAGGCGAGCAGCCCAAGCGACATCAACGTGTTGGCGATGCGCTCGCCACGAGGGATGTGATTGGCGATGTGCAGCTGGCCGTCGACCGCGTCAATGCGACGTCGTTGCGCCCTCGCCCGAGACACCAGTTCGTCCATCTCTTCCGCCGACGAGGCCTGCGCGGACTCGCGGTGCATTCGCTCGCCGGCCATCAGCCTCTTCGCAGGCGCTGCACGTTGGCCACTTCGGGTGCCAGCGCAGCCAGCAACGTCTCCATCAGCGCCTCGGCCTTGGCGCTGTTGTCGGCGCCGTAGTTGCAGACGTAGACGTCCAGCGTCACGCCGCCCAGTTCGGGCCAGGTGTGGATGGCCAGGTGAGACTCGGCCAGCAGCACGACGCCGGTGATGCCGCCCTGCTCGTCAGCCGCACCAAAGCGGTGGAACAGTTCGGCGACGCCACTGAGGCCCGAGCCCGTGACGGCGTCGCGGCACAGCGACGCCAGCGCCACGGGGTCGCGCATCAGCGGCAGCGCCGCGTCGACGCCGCGCAGGTCGGCCGTCAGGTGCAGGCCGTTCAAGCGATCAACCGCCGGTGACGGGCGGAAAAAACGCGAGCTCGTCGCCATCCGCCAGCACCGCGGACTCCGCGCACATCTTCTGGTTCAGCGCCGAGCGCACCGCGCGGCCCGCAGCCAGCGCTTCGGCATGCGCGCCGCCGCGCGCACGCAACGCCGCGCGTGCATCAGCCACCGTGCTGCCGGCGGGCAGGGCCAGCGCCTCGCCTTCGCCCAGCTTCTCGCGCAAGGACGCGAAGAACTTCAGACGCACGGTGATCGTCATGCCAGCAACTCCGAGAACGGAATGAAGCGCACGGCGTCGCCCGCCTTGAACGCCTGCCCGGCGGGGTTGTCCACCAGGCCATCGGCCCAGAAGGCCGAGGTCAGCACGCCGCTGCTCTGGTTGCCGAACAGGGCCAGGCCGCTGGCTTCATCCAGCCGCACGCGCAGGAACTCGCGACGCTTGTCGGGCTTGGGCCATTCGAAGCCGGCGGGGATGCGATAGCCACGCGGCGCCAGGCGCGTGGCGCCCTGCAGCTTCAGCAGGAAGGGGCGCACCAGCACCAGGAAGGTCACGAGGCTGGACACCGGGTTGCCTGGCAGGCCAATGAAATGGGCGTCGCCGACGCGGCCGTACGCAAACGGCTTGCCGGGCTTGATCGCAATGGCCCACAGGTCCAGCCGGCCCTCGGCCTGCACGGCCGGGCGCAGGTGGTCTTCCTCGCCGACGGACACGCCACCGGAGGTCAGGATGACGTCGGCCCGGGCCGCCGCCTCGCGCAGCGCAGCACGCGTCGCGTCGAGCTTGTCGGGCACGATGCCGAGGTCAACGACCTCGCAGCCCAGGCCTTCCAGCAGCGCGCGCAGCGTGAAGCGGTTGGAGTTGTAGATGGCGCCGGGCGGCAGCGGCTCGCCGGGCATGACGAGTTCGTCGCCCGTCGAGAACACGGCCACACGCGGGCGGCGTGTGACGGTCAGCTGCGCTGCGCCGGCCGTGGCCGCGAGGCCCAGCGACACGGCGTCCAGCCGCGTGCCGGCCGGCAGCACGACGGCGCCGGCGCGCACATCCTCACCGCGGCGACGCACATGGGCGCCGGTGGTGACGAGCTGCGTCACGCGCAGATGGCCGTCGACCAGCTCGGTGTGCTCCTGCATGACGACGGTATCCGCACCGGCCGGCACCTGCGCCCCGGTGAAGATGCGCGCCGCCTCACCGGCGGCCAGCGGCGCGGGCACGCTGCCGGCGGGAATGCGCTGCGTGACCGGCAGCAGCGCGCCAGCATCGGCCGCACGCAAGGCGTAACCGTCCATCGCCGAGTTGTCGGCCGGCGGCACATCAACCGGCGACACGAGATCGGCCGCCAGCACGCGGCCGCGGGCCTCGGCGGTGGCGACCGCCTGCGTGCCAGCCAGCGGCGTGACCTGCGCCAGCAGCGACGCGAGCGCGTCGTCCAGCGGGATCAGCGGCTTGCGGGGCTCAGACATGGGCGTGGATGTAGGCCTTCACCTGCTCCACATCGACCGGCATCACCTTGACGCGTTTGGGCAGGTCCTCGATGCCCTCCAGGCCCGCAGGCCGCGGCGGCTCGATGCCCAGCGCCTCGTGGATGGTGGCGGCGAACTTGGCCGGCAGCGCCGTCTCCAGCACCAGCATGGTCACGGCCGGGTCGTGCTGCTCCAGCGCCACCTTGAGGCCGTCGGCCGTGTGCGGGTCGATGACGATGCCGTGCTCGGTGTAGGTGCGGCGGATCGTGGCCACGCGGTCGGCGTGTGTGCTGCGGCCGGAGCTGAAGCCGAAGCCGGCGATGGCGTCATGCTCATCGCCCGTCAACGCGAACTGCGGGCTGGTGAAGCACTGCTTCACGCGCGCGCCGTCGCGGCCCAGCAGGTCGAACACGAAGCGCTCGAAGTTGCTGGCCTTGGAGATGTCCATCGACGGGCTGGACGTCTCGTGCGTGTCCGCCGTGCCGCGTGGGCGGTAGGCGCCGGTGCGGAAGAACTCGTCCAGCACGTCGTTCTCGTTGGTCGCGACCACCAGCTTCGCGATGGGCAGGCCCATCTGGCGCGCCACATGGCCGGCGCAGACGTTGCCGAAGTTGCCCGACGGCACCGTGAAGCTGACCTTCTCGGCGTTGCTCTTCGTCGCCTGGAAGTAGCCGGCGAAGTAGTAGACGACCTGCGCCAGCAGCCGTGCCCAGTTGATGCTGTTGACCGTGCCGATGCGGTGCTCGCGCTTGAAGACGAGGTCGTTGGACACGGCCTTGACGATGTCCTGCGCGTCGTCGAACACGCCGTCGATGGCGATGTTGTGGATGTTGGCGTCCTGCAGGCTGAACATCTGCGCCTGCTGGAACGGGCTCATGCGGCCGTTGGGGCTGAGCATGAAGACCTTGACACCCTTCTTGCCGCGCATCGCGTATTCAGCCGCGCTTCCGGTGTCGCCGGACGTCGCGCCCAGGATGTTCAGCGTCTCGCCGCGGCGGCCCAGTTCGTACTCGAACAGCGCGCCCAGCAACTGCATGGCCATGTCCTTGAAGGCCAGCGTCGGGCCGTTGGACAGACCCTGCAGCGCGATGTGGTCGCCCAGCCAGGTCAGCGGCGTGATCTGCTCGGTGCCGAAGACCTCGGCCGTGTAGACGCGGCGCGTGATGGCGCGCAGGTCGTCGGCGGGGATGTCGTCGATGTAGAGCGACAGGATCTCGAACGCGAGGTCGGCATAGGCAAGGCCACGCCAGCGGGCCAGCGTGGCGGCGTCGACCTGGGGGTAGGTCTTGGGCAGGTAGAGGCCGCCGTCGGGCGCCAGGCCTTCGAGCAGGATGTCGGAGAAGCCGCGCTCGGCCTGGTCGCCGCGGGTGCTGATGTACTTCATGGTCAGGCGAGTTCTTCCTTGCGCAGCTTGACGATGGGGGCCAGCACGGTGGGCAGCCCCTGCATCTTGGCCAGCGCCTCGTTCATGCGGCCTTCGGACGTGTCGTGCGTCAGGATGATGAGGTCGGTCTGGCGCTCGCCTTCCGCCGACTCGCGCTGCAGCACGGCGTCGATGGAGATGTCGTGCTCGGCCAGGATGGTGGTGATGCGCGACAGCACGCCGGCCTGGTCGGCGACGACGAGGCGCAGGTAGAAGGCCGTCTGCACATCGGCCATGGGCAGCACGGGCGTGTTGCTCATCGCATCCGGCTGGAAGGCCAGGTGAGGCACGCGATGGTCGGGGTCGGCGGTGGCCAGGCGGGTCACATCCACCAGGTCGGCGACGACGGCGGAGGCCGTTGGCTCGGCGCCGGCGCCCTTGCCGTAGTAAAGCGTGGTGCCAACGGCATCGGCCTGCACGACGACGGCGTTCATCGCGCCTTCGACGTTGGCGATGAGGCGGGTAGCCGGAATCAGCGTCGGATGCACGCGCAGCTCGATGCCGTTGTCACGCCGGCGCGTGATGCCCAAGAGCTTGATGCGGTAGCCGAGTTGTTCGGCGTACTTGATGTCGGTGGCCTGCAGGCTGGAGATGCCTTCCACATGGGCCTTGTCGAACTGCACCGGCACGCCGAACGCGATGGCGCTCATGATGGTCAGCTTGTGGGCGGCGTCCACGCCTTCGATGTCGAAGGTCGGGTCGCTCTCGGCATAGCCCAGGCGCTGGGCCTCCTTCAGCACGGTGGCGAAGTCCAGGCCCTTGCCGCGCATCTCCGACAGGATGAAGTTCGTCGTGCCGTTGATGATGCCGGCGATCCACTCGATGCGGTTGGCGGTCAGGCCTTCGCGCAGCGCCTTGATGATGGGGATGCCGCCAGCCACGGCCGCTTCGAACGCGACAACGACGCCCTTCTCGCGCGCGGCTTCGAAGATCTCCGTGCCATGCAGCGCCAGCAGCGCCTTGTTGGCCGTGACGACGTGCTTGCCGTTGGCAATCGCCTGCAGCACCAGCGTGCGCGCCGGCTCGATGCCGCCGATCAGCTCGACGACGATGTCGATGGCCGGGTTGTTGACCAGCTGCTGCGCGTCGCCCGTGCAGGGCACGGCGTCGCCGACGATGGCCTGGTAGGCCTTGGCGCGCTCGGGATTGCGGGCCGCGACCATCGCCACTTCGATGCCCCGGCCAGCGCGGCCACGAATCTCGGTCTGGTTGCGCTGCAGAACGTTGAAGGTGCCGGCACCGACGGTGCCGAGGCCGATCAGGCCGACTTGGATCGCTTTCATTGCAGGGCTTTCAGACAACGGAAATCGGAATCAGGCGGAGTGGCGGCGGCGATAGCCGGCCAGGAAACGATCGATGCGGCCGATGGCCTCGCGCAGGTCGTCCACGTTGGGCAGGAAGACGAGGCGGAAGTGGTCGTGCTCGGGCCAGTTGAAGCCGGTGCCCTGGACGATGAGCACCTTCTCTTCGGCCAGCAGCTCATAGGCGAACTGCTGGTCGTCGGCGATGGGATACATCTTGGGGTCCAGGCGCGGGAACATGTAGAGCGCCGCCTTGGGCTTGACGACGCTGACGCCCGGAATCTGCGTCAGCAGCTCGTAGGCCAGGTCGCGCTGGCGGCACAGCCGGCCGGTGGGCGCGACGAGGTCGTCGATGCTCTGGTAGCCACCCAGCGCCGTCTGGATCGCCAGCTGGCCCGGCGTGTTGGAGCACAGCCGCAGCGAGGCCAGCATGTTCAGGCCCTCGATGTAGTCACGGGCATGGCGCTTCTCGCCACTGACGACCATCCAGCCGGCACGGTAGCCGCAGCTGCGGTAGTTCTTGGACAGGCCGTTGAAGGTCACGAACAGCACATCGTCGGCCAGTGCGGCCATGCTGGTGTGGACGTTGCCGTCGTACAGCGTCTTGTCGTAGATCTCGTCGGCGAAGATGACGAGCTGATGCTTGCGGGCCAGCTCGATGATGCCCAGCAGCAGCTCGTTCGGGTACAGCGCGCCGGTCGGGTTGTTCGGGTTGCAGACCATGATGCCGCGCGTGCGCGGGCTGATCTTGCTCTCGATGTCCGCCAGGTCGGGCAGCCAGCCGGCGCCTTCGTCACAGCGGTAATGCACCGGGCGACCGCCGGACAGGCCGACGACCGCGGTGTAGAGCGGGAAGTCCGGCGAGGGGATCAGGATCTCGTCGCCATCGTTGACCAGCGCGTTGATGGCCATCTGGATCAGCTCGGACGCGCCATTGCCCAGATAGACGTCGTCCACCGTGACGCCCTTGACGCCCTTCTGCTGCGTGTAGTGCACCACCGCCTTGCGCGGCGCGAACAGGCCCTTGCTGTCGGTATAGCCGCCAGCGTCGCCGAGGTTGCGGATCATGTCCTGCACGATCTCGTCGGGCGGTGTCAGGCCGAACACGGCCGTGTTGCCGATGTTCAGCTTGATGATCTTCTGGCCCTCTTCCTCCATCTGCCGGGCCTTGTCGAGCACGGGGCCGCGGATGTCATAGCTGACGCTGGCGAGCTTGCTGGACTTGGCGATGGGCTTCAAAAGGGGGCTCCGACGCAGCCTGGGGCTGCAATGCAAGGGGAACCCCGAAGTTTAAGGGCCGGGCCACGGGCCACGCCGTTCTGGGCGACACTCGCGGCCGGCCTTCTGCCCCGCGTTTTCCGATGAAGTTCCAGCTCGATGAGCCGCAAGGCGGCAACAGCATTTCGCGCCACGATCCCCAGGGCGTCTGGGTCAATGGCAAGCCCCACACGGCCAGCGTGCTGGTGCCCTGGAAAGGCGCCGTTCAGCCCTGGCCGCCTTCGCGCTTTGAGGAACTTCAGCCCGCGCATTTCGAAGCAATCCTGGCACTCAAGCCTGAGCTGGTCGTCTTCGGCAGCGGCGCTAAGCTGCGTTTTCCGAGTCCGGCGCTGTGGCGCGGGCTGGTGGAAGCCCGCATCGGCTTCGAAGTGATGGACATCGCCGCCGCCTGCCGCACCTACAACGTCCTGGCCAGCGAAGGCCGCAACGTGCTGGCGGCACTGCTGATCGAGGGATGACCTCCGGCAGCCGGCGGGGGCCGAGGCCTTATAATGACAGGCTATTGCTTGCGGGCGCCCGCGTGACATGCTGCACAGTTGGCGTTCACGACCCGGAGACCCCGCGAGCTCAACTTGCCGCACCCCCCAATGACGCCTGCGCTCAACAAACCCCTGCCGGAAATTGAGGCTCAAGCCACCGGCGGCGTGAAGTTCACCGCCAACGCCTTCCTGGGCAAGTCGGTCGTGCTGTACTTCTACCCGAAGGACAACACGCCGGGTTGTACCACCGAAGCGATGCAGTTCCGCGACCGCCACAAGGACTTCGTGAAGGCCGGCGCGGTCGTCTTCGGCGTGTCGCGCGACAACATGGCCTCGCACGACAAGTTCAAGCAGGCGCTGGAACTGCCCTTTGAGCTCATCGCCGACACGGAAGAGAAGCTCTGCCACATGTTCGGCGTGGTCAAGAACAAGATCATGTACGGCAAGAAGGTCAAGGGCATCGAGCGCTCGACCTTCCTGATCGCCCCGAACGGCATCCTGGTGGGCGAGTGGCGCGGCATCAAGGTTGCCGGCCACGTCGACGAGGTGCTGAAGGCCGTCAAGGGCCAGAAGAAAGAAGCCGCCTGAGGCGCTGACACCCGGCCCGGCGTCCTCTCGCGGGCCCCTGCTGGATGTGCATAATCGGCTCATGCCCCGGGCCGCATTCCAGACTCCTGCCGAAAAGCCGCACTCATCCTGTGCGGCTTTTTGCTTTCTGGAGCCGGTTGCGCATGGGGTTCACCTTCCGCCGACACGCCGTACATGCCACTGCCCAAGCCTCCCGCACAACGCGCCAGCCGCCTCGATGCCACTGCTTACTCGGCCAATCTGACCCCCAGCAAATCCCGCGGTGCGCCTCGCGGTGCGCCCGCCGCGCCCGTGGCCGCACCGGCTGCGCCCGTCGTGGCGCCGCCAGCCGAGGTGCTGCGCCTGCCGACGGCCGCGGCCCCGGCGGCCAAGCCGGCGCTGCCGACCAAGTCGGTCAGCAAGGCACCGGCCAAGGCCGCTGCGCCCAAGCGCACACGCAAGCCGGCTGGTGCCACCAAGCTGTTCGTGCTGGACACCAACGTGCTGATGCACGACCCGATGTCGCTGTTCCGCTTCGAGGAGCACGACGTCTACCTGCCCATGATCACGCTCGAGGAACTGGACGGGCACAAGAAGGGCATGACCGAGGTCGCCCGCAATGTGCGCCAGGTCAGCCGTGAGCTGGACCAGCTCGCCGCCAGCCTGAAGAGCAGCTCCATCGAAGAAATGGCCAAGGGCCTGCCGCTGGCCGGCACCGGCCACCGTGAGGCCGAAGGCAAGCTGTTCTTCCAGACCCAGCTGATCGACACGCCGCTGCCCCAAGGTCTGCCGCAGGGCAAGGCGGACAACCAGATCCTGGGCGTCGTGCAGGCACTGAAGAACCTGCACCCGGATCGCGAGGTCGTGCTGGTGTCCAAGGACATCAACATGCGCATCAAGGCCCGCGCCTTGGGCCTGCCCGCCGAGGACTACCGCAACGACAAGACGCTGGAAGACTCCGACCTGCTCTACACCGGCGTGCAGGCCCTGCCGGCGGACTTCTGGGAGCGCCATGGCAAGACCATGGAGAGCTGGCAGCAGGGCAACACCACCTTCTACCGGATCTCCGGCCCGTTGGTGCCCACCCTGTTGGTCAACGAGCTGGTCTACCTGGAGGCGCCGGGCGCCACGCCGCTGTACGCCAAGGTCACCGAGATCACCGGCAAGACGGCCGTGCTGCGCACGCTGAAGGACTACGGCAACCAGAAGCATGCCGTCTGGGGCGTCACCTCGCGCAACCGCGAACAGAACTTCGCGCTCAACCTGCTGATGGACCCGGACTGCGACTTCATCACGCTGACCGGCACGGCCGGCACCGGCAAGACGCTGATGACGCTGGCCGCCGCGCTGGCCCAGGTGTTCGACGACCGCCGCTACAGCGAGATCATCGTGACCCGCGTGACCGTGCCCGTGGGCGAGGACATCGGCTTCCTGCCCGGCACCGAGGAAGAAAAGATGGGCCCTTGGATGGGCGCGCTGGACGACAACCTGGAGGTGCTGGCCAAGGGCGGCTCGTCCGCCGGCGAATGGGGCCGCGCGGCCACCAACGACCTCGTGCGCAGCAAGATCAAGATCAAGAGCCTGAACTTCATGCGCGGGCGCACCTTCCTGAACAAGTTCGTCATCATCGACGAGGCCCAGAACCTGACGCCCAAGCAGATGAAGACGCTGATCACACGCGCCGGTCCCGGCACCAAGATCGTCTGCCTGGGCAACCTGGCGCAGATCGACACGCCCTACCTGACCGAGGGCAGCTCGGGCCTGACCTTCGCGGTCGACCGCTTCAAGGGCTGGGCCCACAGCGGCCACGTCACGCTGGCGCGCGGCGAGCGCTCGCGGCTGGCGGATTTCGCGTCCGAAGTGCTCTGACCACGGCCTCCTTCACGGAAAGGCCCCACGCCGGGGCCATTTTTCTGCGCCGCTATGATTGCGCTACCAAATCGCTCATTACCTGACGCTCCATGATCTACCGCCCCCTTGGCCGCACCGGCCTGAACGTCTCCGCCATCGGCTTCGGCGCCTGGGCCATCGGTGGCACCTGGGGCGATACCGACGACACGGCCGCGATGGCCGCGCTGCACCGCGCGCTGGACCGCGGCGTGAACTTCTTCGACACGGCCGACGTCTATGGCGACGGCCACAGCGAGCGCCTGCTGGCCCGGCTGCGCCAGGAGCGGCCGAACGACCCGTTCCATGTCGCCACCAAGGCGGGCCGGCGACTGAACCCGCATGTGGCCGAGGGCTACCGCAACCTGCGCCCCTTCATCGAGCGCAGCCTGCAGAACCTGGGCACCGACACCATCGAGCTGCTGCAGCTGCACTGCCCGCCCACGGCGGTCTACACGATGCCCGAGGTCTTCGGCGCACTGGACGATCTCGTACGCGAGGGCAAGCTGCGCCACTACGGCGTCAGCGTCGAGCGCATCGACGAGGCGATGGCGGCGCTGAAGTTCCCGGGCGTGCAGTCGGTGCAGATCATCTTCAACCTGTTCCGCCAGCGGCCGCTGGAGGCCTTCCTGCCCGCCGCTCAGGCCGCGCAGGTCGGTGTGCTGGCGCGGCTGCCGCTGTCCAGCGGCATGCTGTCGGGCAAGTTCACGAGCAGCAGCACGTTCGCCGCCGACGACCATCGCGGCTTCAACCGCCAGGGCGAGGCCTTCGACAAGGGCGAGACCTTCTCGGGCGTGGACTACGAGCAGGGCCTGGCCGCCGTCGAGGAACTGCGCCGCCTGCTGCCCGAGGGCGTCAGCATGGCGCGGCTGGCGCTGCGCTGGATCCTCATGTCCGAGGCCGTCACCACGGCCATCCCCGGTGGCCGAACACCGGCCCAGGTGGACGAGAACGTCAGCGCCGCCGACCTGGCCGCGCTGCCCGCGCCGCTGATGCAGGCGCTGGCCGAGCTCTACCAGCGCCGCATCGCACCACAGGTGCACGCGCTCTGGTGAGCGGACGGCGGTTCACTCGCCGCGCTGCACCATGCGCGAGAAACGCCGCACGTCAGCATCCCGCGCCGCCGCGTCACGACCGGCCGCGATCAGGCGGTCGATCTGCTCGGCCGGCAGCTTGAGCCGCGTCGGGATGGCATTCAGCGCCGCCTCGTCCGCCTCGGGCAGGTCGGCAAAGCTGATCTGCGTGACGCTGAAGCGGATGTCCTCGCAGCGCCAGTGCGGGTCCAGCGCCCGCAGCGCGTCCTTGCGCGCGTCGGGCAGCGAGCAGCGGTAGGTCACCAGGTCGCGCTCCCAGTTGCGCATCATGGGTACGAAGTAGGCGTAGCTCATGCGCATCGTGCTCTCGATGGCGGTGTCCACGGCCGCTGTCGCGATGTCCACGCCCGAGGGCCCGGCCAGCTCACGTCCCCAGTCGCCGCTGGGGCCCTGGCCGGCGTCCACGACGACGAACAGCAGTCGGCGCAGCGTCACCGCCTCGTGCTCGCCGATGGGGCCGTAAGGCGTGTCCAGCAGCACGCGGCTCTGCAGGATGCTGACCAGGCCCAGGTTGTCAGTCACGCCGCCGTCCACCAACTTCAGGTAGCGGCCGGCGCGTGGGTCGCGGTAGTCCTTCATGGCGCGCTGCAACGCCAGCCGCAGGCGGTACTGGTCGTCGCGCTCGGCACCGCGCCGCACCAGGCTGGTGGGCAGTGGCTCTCGGCAGGCATCCGGGAACTTCTCCAGCACCACCGGCGCGAAGAACAGCGGCACCGCCATCGACGCCGCCACCGCCTCGGACACCGGGAAGCTCGCCAGATCGCTGCAGATGGACGCGAACGCCCGCTCATGAAACGGGAAGGCCAGCCGGTACTGCGCGTTGCTGGCATTGATCCACACCACCGGCCGCTCGCGCTTGAACATGTCGGCAAAGGTGGCGCCCTTGAACACGTCGCGATCCAGCCAATCGTTCAGATTGCTGCGATCGTTCAGGCCGCCGGCGAACAGGCGCATCAGGTTGGTGGGGTTGAGCAGGCTGAAGCGCAGGCCCGCCTCGCCGTCGCGCAGCAGCACCTTGTCGCGAAAGCTCGGCAGGCCCTCCGCGCCGTGCAGGCCGAAATACGCCGCCGTGATGGAGCCGCCCGACACGCTGGTGATGAAGCCCACGTCGTCCAGCAGGCTCTGCCCGCCTGCCGAAGGCAGCGCCCGCAAGCCCTCCAGCACGCCATAGGCAAATGCCGCCGCCCGCAGGCCGCCGCCCGAGAAGCTCAGCGCCACGACCGTGTCGCGGGTCTCGGTGGGCGGGGTGCGCAGCACCGGCTGCACCACCGCCGGCTGGTTGCGTGGGGGGTTCAACGGGCTGCCGGCACAGGCGGCCAGCAGCAGGCAGGTGGACAGCAGCAACGCAAAACGCATGGGGCCTCACTCGACAACTGCGCGCATTCTGACCATGCCGACAGATCCTGTCTTTATTCCCAGTGACAATCCGCCGCATGCCGCCCTCGCCCGCCCCTGCGCCACGCTGACATGCAGCTGCCCGAGCGCTGGATCGCCCACCTCGACATGGACGCCTTCTACGCGTCCGTCGAGCTGCTGCGCTATCCGCAGCTCAAAGGCCAGGCGGTCGTCATCGGCGGGCGCCGGGCGGACGCGCCGCAGCAGCTGGAAGACGGCAGCTGGCGCTACGCGAAGCTGCGCGACTACACGGGCCGCGGCGTCGTCACCACGAGCACCTACGCGGCGCGCGACCTCGGCGTGTTCTCGGCCATGGGGCTGATGAAGGCCGCGCTGCGGGCGCCCGACGCCATCCTGCTGCCGGCCGACTTCGACAGCTACCGCACCTACTCGCGCCGCTTCAAGGCCGCCGTGGCCGAGGTGGCCCCGGTGATCGAGGACCGCGGCATCGACGAGATCTACATCGACCTCACCGACGTGCCCGGCGTGCGCGATGCGGTCGGCCACGACCCGCTGGGCGGCGTGAAGGCCGTGGCGCGCGAAATCAAGAACTCGGTGAGCCGCGCGACCGGGCTGACCTGCTCCATCGGCATCACGCCCAACAAGCTGCTCAGCAAGATCGCCAGCGAGCTGGACAAGCCCGACGGCATCAGCGTGCTGACGATGGATGACATCCCGACCCGCATCTGGCCGCTGGCCGTGCGCAAGATCAACGGCATCGGCCCGAAGGCGGGCGACAAGCTCGTCCAACTGGGGCTGCACACCGTGGGCGACATCGCCGCGGCGCCGCCCGCCTGGCTCATCGAGCAGTTCGGCGACAGCTACGGCGCCTGGCTGCACAACGCCGCGCACGGCCGCGACAACCGGCCGGTGGTCACCTACAGCGAGCCCGTCTCCATCAGCCGCGAGACCACCTTCGAGCGCGACCTGAGCGCCCGCCACGACAAGGCACTGCTGGGCCAGATCATGGACGAGCTGTGCGCGCGCCTGGCCGACGACCTCGCGCGCAAGCGCTACGCGGGCAAGACCGTGGGCATCAAGCTGCGCTTCGAGGGCTTCGTGACCGTCACGCGCGACCAGACGCTCAAGATCCCCGTGACCAGCGCAGCCGACATCCGCCACGCGGTGGGCCTGTGCCTCAAGCGCGTCACCTTCGACAAGCGGCTGCGGCTGATGGGCGTGCGCGTCGGCAACCTGGTGCATGCCAGCGAGGTGCTGGACGCTGCGCCAGCCGCGCCGCGCGCCGACCCCCGGCGCGCGCCCGACAACCTGAGCCTGTTTTGAGCGACTGGACCTACACCGTCTCCGTCCGCAGCCTGTGCGAGTTCACCGCCAAGCGCGGCAGCCTGGACCGGCGCTTCACGCCGTCCGCCACGGCGCTGGAGGGCCAGGCCATGCAGCTTGCCGTGCTGGCGCGGCGCTCGCCCGGCTACGAGATCGAGCTGCCGCTGGAAGCCATGCACGGCCACCTGCGCGTGCGCGGCCGCGCCGATGGGTATGAAGCCGACGTGAACCGGCTGGAGGAGATCAAGACCATCCGCGGCCCGGTGGACCTCATCCCCGAGAACCGCCGCGCGCTGCACTGGGCGCAGCTGGAGACCTACGGCGCCCTCATCGCCGCGGACCGCGGGCTGGCCGAGCTGGAGCTGGCCCTGGTCTACGTGGACGCCGACACACAGCATGAGACCGTGCTGCGCGACAAGTTCAGCGCCGCCGCGCTGCAGGCGGCGTTCGAGGCGCGCTGCGCGCAGTTCGAGGCCTGGGCCGCGCAGGAGGCCGCGCACCGCAGCGCGCGCGACGCCAGCCTCGCCGCCCTGCCCTTCCCGCTCGGCGAGCTGCGCCCGGGCCAGCGCCTGCTGGCCGAGGCTGTCTACCGCGTGGCCGCCAACGGCCGCCACCTGCTGGCGCAGGCGCCCACCGGCATCGGCAAGACGCTGGGCACGCTGTACCCGCTGCTGCGCGCCATGCCCGGCCAGCGGCTCGACAAGATCGGCTACATGACTTGCAAGGGCACGGGCCGCATCACGGCGCTGGAGGCGCTGCACGCGCTGCGCGAGGCGGCGCCCACCAAGGCCCTGCGCGTGCTGACGCTGGTGGCCAAGGAGCAGGCCTGCGAGCACCCCACCAAGGCCTGCCACGGCGACGCCTGCCCGCTGGCCCACGGCTTCTACGACGCGCTACCCGCCGCCCGCGCTGAAGGCCTGCAGGCCGGCTGGCTGGACGCGCCCGCGCAGCGCCGCATCGCGCTCAAGCATGGCGTCTGCCCCTACTACCTGGGCCAGGAGCTGCTGCGCTGGGTCGACGTCGTCGTCGGCGACGTGCACCATGCCTTCGACCCCCACGGCCAGCTCTACGGCCTCGCGCAGGCGCAGGGCTGGAAGCTCGCGCTGCTGGTGGACGAGGCGCACAACCTCGTTGACCGCGCGCGCGACATGTACAGCGCCAGCCTCAGCCTCGAGCGCGTCCGCAGCGCCGTGGCCGATGCACCCAAGGTGCTGCAGCCGCCGCTGCGCCGGCTGGCCAAGGAGCTGGCCACGCTGGCCCGCGCGCAGCCGGCCGACTACCAGCCGCTGAAAGCCATTCCCGACGACCTCGCCGAGGCGCTGCAGCGCGTCAACACGGCGCTGGGCGAGCATGTGCAGAACCACCCGCTCGACGTGGGCCCGCTGCTGGAGTTCTATTTCGACGTGCTGGGGCTGCAGCGCCTGCTGGACCGGCTGGACACGCACTCGCTGTGCGACCTGCAGCGCAGCGCCGCCACGCGCCAGGCCGCGCCGCTGGACGCCCCCGTCAACCTGTCGCTGCTGGAAGACGACGACGACGGCACGACCGACGTGCTGCTGTCCGTGCGCAACATCGTGCCCGGCTTCTTCCTGAAGGAGCGCTTCGAGGGGCTGCACAGCGTCACGCTGTTCTCGGCCACGCTGGGCCCGCCCGACTACCCGCGCGACCTGCTGGGCCTGCCCGACAGCACCGCGTGGATCGACGTGCCCGCGCCCTTCCCGCCCGAGCACCTGACCGTGCGCGTGGCGCCGCTGTCCACGCGCTACGAGCACCGCCAGGCGTCGCTGAACCCGCTGGTGGACGTCATCGCCACCCAGTTCGCTGAAGCGCCGGGTAACTACCTCGCCTTCTTCAGCAGCTTCGACTACCTGGAGCAGGCGTCGCAGCGGCTGGCGCTGCGCCACCCCGAGGTGCCGCAGTGGAGCCAGGCCCGCGCGATGGGCGAGGCCGCGCGGCGCGGCTTCCTGGACCGCTTCGTCGAAGGCGGCCAGGGCGTCGGCTTCGCCGTGCTGGGCGGCGCGTTCGCCGAGGGCGTGGACCTGCCCGGCACGCGCCTCATTGGCGCCTTCATCGCCACGCTGGGCCTGCCGCCGGTGTCGCCGCTGCAGGAGCAGGTGCGCGAGCGGCTGGACGCGATGTTCGGCGCCGACCACGGCTACGCCGACCTCGTGCCCGGCCTGCAGAAGGTGGTGCAGGCCGCCGGCCGCGTGCTGCGCTCGGTGGACGACAAGGGCTATGTCTGGCTGCTGGACCAGCGCTACCGTCGCCCCGATGTGCGCGCGCTGCTGCCGGCCTGGTGGCAACTGTGAGACCTTTGCCACGGCCAGCGCCCGCCGCGCACGCCAGGTGTGTGGGGATGTTGCGGCGCCCAGCTGCCCGCTGCACCCGGTAACCTGCCCACGCGCCGGCCGTGCGACGCTGCGGCCCATGCAACGCGCCTTCCACACCCTGACCGCCGCGGCCCTGGCCGGCCTGCTGGCCGCCTGCGGCGGTGGCGGTGGTGCCGACGGCAGTGCCAGCACTGTCGCCACCACCCCGCCCACCACACCCACCACACCGAGCACACCAGCCCCCGTTGCCGGCACGCGGCTGAGCTGCAACCTGAGCAACTTCCAGGCGGACATGCTGGCCGCCGTCAACGCCCACCGCCGCGCTGGCGCCAGCTGCGGCGCGCGGGGCAGCTTCCCGGCGGTGGCCGAGCTGGTCTGGAACGCCAACCTCGCCCAAGCCGCCGCCGGCCACAGCGAGGACATGGTGGCGCAGAACTTCTTCAGCCACACCGGCAGCAACGGCAGCAGCGTGGGCGACCGCGCGACCGCCGCCGGCTACCTCTGGCGCAGCGTGGGCGAAAACATCGCGGCCGGCCAGCCGGACGTGGCCGCAGTCGTGGACGCGTGGATGAAGAGCGACGGCCACTGTGCAAATTTGATGAATTCGTCGTACCGCGACATCGGTGCCGCTTGCCTTGCCGGCACGGCCAACAACACATACCGGACGTACTGGACACAGAACTTCGGCGCCGCCCGCTGAGGCTCATTAATTGATAATTTCGATACAAGCGGGAAAATTGCACTAAGCGCAGTGGGGTGCATGCACACAGCGGCGGGCTGTGCAGGCAGAGTCACATCGCCCTCCACTGACGCCCCGCTGCCATGGCCAACACCGCACCACCCCCGGCCTCCACGGACGCCCCCAGCGTTGCGCATCCGCTGCCCGACACCGCACTGGACTCGTTGCGCAAGCGATGCCACTGCTTCTGGTTCGACCGCAGCAGCGGCGAGTTGCTGGCGCTGAGCAGCGCCGCCGCCGACAAGCTCGGCTGGGACGCCGATGCACCGCCTGCGCTGCAGGTCACGCACTGCCTGCAGCCCACGCCGGAGGCCTCGGCCGAACAGCAGTGGGAGCAGGCGCTGGCGGGCGAGTCCATCGAGGCGCGGCTGCGCATCCGCGTGGGCAGCGAACTGCAGATGGCCGTGGCCGGCGAACTGGTGGCGGACCAGCGCCGCGGCCGCGACTGCCTGCTGCTGGTGGGCCTGAGCATGGACGGCCCGGGCCGCGAGTTCCGCGACATGGAGCGCCAGCTGCAGAGTGTGGACCGGGCGCTGGAGATCCTCGAGTTCGCGCCCGACGGCCGCATCCTGCGCGCCAATGCCAATGTGCTGAAGCGCTTCGGCTACACCGCCGCGGAGCTGGCCGGCCAGACCGAAGCGCTGCTGCTGCCTGACGGCGTGGCCAGCTCCGCCGAGCACCAGCTGCTGTGGGAGCAGGTGCGCAACGGCCAGTACGTCGAGACCCGCATCCACCGGCGCGACAAGCGCGGCCACGACCTCTGGCTGCGCGCCGGGTTCGCCCCCATCGCCGACGACGGCGGCCGCCTGCAGCGCGTGCAGCAGTACTCGGTCGACGTGAGCGACGTGACCGAGGCCGCCGCCGAAGACGCTGCGCGGCTGCAAGCGCTGGACCGCATCACCAACATCTGCGAATACGACCTCGACGGTCGCGTGCTGCGCGCCAACAGCAACTTCCTGGCGCTGATGGGCTACAGCGCGGACGACCTCGTCGGCAAGCACCACCGCGTGCTGTGCGAGCCCGACAGCACGCGCGGCGCCGGCTACGACAAGTTCTGGCGCTCCCTCGCCGACGGCGAGCACACGGCCGGCGAGTACAAGCGCCTGACCAAGCAAGGCGGCAAGGTCTGGGTCAAGGCCTCGTACAACCCGGTGCTGGATGCGCTGGGCCGGCCGGTGCGCGTCATCGAGTACGCCACCGACGTCACCACCTCGCGCCTGCGCCAGGCCGACTACGAAGGCAAGCTCGACGCCATCCGCCGCTCCATGGCCGTCATCGAGTTCACGCCCCAGGGCGAGGTGTTGGCGGCGAACGAGCAGTTCCTGCAACTGCTGGGCTACCGGGCCGAGGACGTGGTCGGCCGTCACCACCGCATGTTCGTGGACGCCCAGCACGCCAGCAGCGACGACTACGCGGCCTTCTGGCAACGCCTGGCCCGCGGCGAGTACGAAAGCGGGGAATACAAGCGCTTCGGCCGCGACAGCAAGGAGGTCTGGATCCAGGCCACCTACAACCCGGTGTTCGACCTCGACGGCCAGGTGGTCAAGGTGGTCAAGTTCGCGCAGGACATCACGGCCGCCAAGCTGCGCAATGCTGAGTTCGAAAGCCGCGTCAACGCGATGCGCCGCGCGCAGGCGGTCGTGGAGTTCGACGTCAGCGGCCGGGTGCTGGATGCCAACGAGAACTTCCTGAAGCTCATGGGCTACGAGCTCGCTGAGGTCAAGGGCAAGCACCACCGCATGTTCTGCGACCCGGCCTACACGCAATCCGAGGCCTACCTGAACTTCTGGGAGAAGCTGGGCCGCGGCGACTTCGAGACCGGCGAGTACCGCCGGCTCGGGCGCAATGACAAGGAGGTCTGGATCCAGGCCACCTACAACCCCATCTACGACCTCAACGGGCGGGTGTCGCGCGTCGTCAAGTTCGCGATGGACATCACGCGCCAGAAGCAGCGCAACGCCGAGTTCGAGAGCCGCGTGCGCGCGGTAGACCTGAGCCAGGCGGTGGTGGAGTTCGACACCGAGGGCAACATCCTCGCCGCCAACGACAACTTCCTGCGCACCATGGGCTACACGCTGCGCGAGCTCAAAGGGCAGCACCACAGCGTGCTGTGCGCGCCCGATTACGTGCGCTCCAACGAGTACCGCGACTTCTGGCTGCGCCTGAGCAAGGGGGAAACCCGCACCGGCCGCTTCCACCGCGTTGGCAAGTTCAACCGCGACGTCCACATCCAGGCCAGCTACGCCCCCATCCTGGACGCCCACGGCGTGACGCAGCGGGTGGTCAAGTACGCCTTCGACATCACCGAGCAGGTCGAGTCCGAGCGCGCGCTGCAGCGCGTCATGGCCGATGTGCGCGCCGCCATCGAAGGCCTCACCGGGGTGGTGTCGTCGGTGCGCCGCGCGTCTGACCGCACCGAGCGGCAGATCGGGCTGACGCAAACCACGTCCAGCGCCGGCATCAAGTCGCTGAGCGCCTCGCTGAACAGCATCCAGGGCGCACGCTCCAGCACCGATGCGATTGCCGAGATGCTGCGCGACATCGAGGAAATCTCCAGCCAGACCAACCTGCTCGCGTTCAACGCCGCCATCGAGGCCGCCCGGGCCGGCGAGCATGGCGTGGGCTTCTCCGTCGTGGCGGGCGAGGTGCGCAAGCTGGCCGAGCGCAGTTCCCACACCACGCGCGAGATCAGCAAGATCATCATCGAGGCGCGGGTGCGCAACGAGCAGAGCGAGGCCCAGTCCAGGGAGGCCAACGGCTCGCTGGAGAACATCGGCGTGATGGTGAACCAGAGCCACGGCGCGATGGCCGAGATCGTCGCGGCGATGAAGTCCCAGGAGGCGGTGGTGGACAAGCTCGCCGCCCTGCTGCGCAACAGCGCCGGCAGTGCCACGACGGAGTGACCCATGCTTGCCCATCGTCGCCCCCCACCCAGCCGCTGGCCCGTGCACAGCCTGCGCTCGGCACGGGCTGAGTCACCGGCCACGCCCCCAGCCACGGCCCCCGCGCTGCCCGATGGGGCCCTGGGCCTGATGCGACTGGGCGACACCCTGCTCGCGCTGCCCATCGACGCGCTGCGCGAGGTGGCGGCTTGCCCCGCCAGGCTGCACCCCATGGCGGCCGGCGCCGACGGCATCGCCGGTGCGCTGAACCTGCGGCAGGTGCACGTGCCGGTGCTGGATCTCGGCCCGCGCCTGGGCCTGCCCTCGCAAGAGGCGGGCAAACACAAGGTGGTGGTGATCCTGAGCTGGCAGCAGCGCCGCATCGGCCTGCTGGTGGACGAGGTCTGCGGCATGGCCCAGGCCACCCCCGGCCAACTGCAGGCGCTGGCCGGCCCGTTGGATGACCACACACCGCGCATCACCGCTGCACTGGCCAGCCTGCCCGACGGGCGCTGCGCCAGCCTGCTGGACCTGAACGCGCTCGCCAGCCAGCCCGGCCTGCCCTGGGTGGCCGACCAGCGCGGCGACCACCGCGCCACCAACGCCCTGGCCGGCGCGGGCGAAGGCCGCATCTCCCTGCTGCTGTTCGACGCCGACCCCATCCCGCTGGCCATCGAGGCCACCGAGGTGCACACCACGGTGCCCGAGGCCGAGGTGCAGCCGAATGCGCTGACCAGCGCGCTCTGCGCCGGCGTCATCGACTACCAGGGGCGCCAGGTGCCGGTGCTGGACACGCTGCGCGCGCTGGGCCTGGGCCAGCAGCAAGCGGCCAGCCGGGTTTCCGTGCTGCTGCTGCGCGCGCCTCAGGGCGGCATGCTGGCCCTGCGCCTGGACCGCGTGCGCGACATCACCGCCGTCCCCCGCCAAGTCATTGCCCCCATGCCGGCCATGGCCGTGCTCGACGAAGGCCTGTTCGCCGGGGTCTACCACTGCCCGCAGCGCGGGCAGCACCTCATCATCAACCCGACCGGCCTGCTGACCAACGAATGGATACGGGGCCTGGCCGAGACCGCCCGCCCCAGCACGGCCGCCGCCCGCGCGCCGCTGGGTGCCGCACGCGCACCGGGCGCCCCCGTGCCGGCCACACACGCCGCCGCGCAGCAGGACAGCTACCTGGTGTTCAACGCGGGCAGGTCCTACGCCTGCCGCTTGCGTCTGGTCAGCGAAATCATTCGCTACCCGCGCGACCTCGTGGCGCTGGACGGCCGCGGCGAACTGCTCGGCCTGCACATGCACCAGGGCCGCGCGGTGCCGCTGCTGTGCCTGTCGCGCATCCTCGGGCATGCGGCGCCGACCGACATCGACGCCGTGCGCGTGCTCATCGTCGAGCGCGCGGGCCAGATGCTGGGCCTGGCCGTGCAGTCCGTGACCGGCATCGAGACCGCGCACTGGCACCACTGGCCACGCCGCGCCGGCGACGACGGTGACGGCAGCGGCCTGCAACTGGGCGAGCTGATCGAGATCAGCAGCCTGGACGGCCAGAGCCGCCACACCGTGCCGGTGCTGGACCTCGACCGCTGGCTGGACGCCATGACCGCCCCCGGCGCTGCCACCTCGCTGCGCCAGCGGCTGGCCCAGAGCGCGGTGGAGTGCGGCATCCGCAATGCGGGCTGCGACGTGGTCTGATCGGCGGCGCGGTGGTCGCATACCAGCAGGTCAGCCCCTGGCGCTTACCCTAACGCCCCCCTGCATCGGGTGGCACACTACATGCAACTGAGGATGCGGGTCGCGCAGAATGCCGCCCGGGCGCCACGAGCGCCCCTTGCCCGACCCTCAGCCGCTGCATGAACACCCGACACCCGCGCCCGGCCCCCAAGCCCCTGATCGCCGCAACCATCACCCCTGTGGTGAACCCGCTGCAGCAGGGCCTGGCACTGTTCCACGCCGCCACACCTGACTACGAGCGCGCAGCCGGCTGGTTCCGTACCGCCGCCGCGGCGGGCGATGCCGAGGGCATGACCATGCTGGCGCTGTGCCAGCTGGAAGGACTGGGCGTGGCCGCAGACGCGGTGCAGGCCCGTCGGCTGCTGCTGCGTGCGGCCGCACGGGGCAGCGCCAACGGCCAGTTCCAGCTCGGCCGCGTGCTGATGACGGGCCGTGGCGGCCCGATGAACGAGGGCGACGGCCTGACGGCCTACGTCAACGCGGCAGCCCTGGGCCACGCCGAGGCCACCTTCAACCTGGCCGCCTGCCTGTTTTCCGGCGTCGGCTGCCTGCCCGACCGGCTGGCCGCCAAGGCGCTGTACCTGCGCAGCCGCACGCTGGGCTGCCCGCTGCGCGCACAGGGCGTCATGGTGCGGCGGCGCGAGCTGAAGGCCGTGCGCACGCTGGCCACCCGCTTTGCCGACCCCGGGCGGCTGGTGTTCCTGATCCAGGAGCGCCAGCAGGAGCTGGCCCTGCTGCAGGCCGTGGCGAGGCCACGCCAGGCCGCCGCGGCGGGTGCATCTGGCGGCATCAAGCCGCGCCCGCTGCGCCAGGCCGGCCGGCTGGCCGTGGGCGTGGTGGCCGCGATGGCCGGCACGCTGGGCCAGTACCTGCGGCCGCAGTCGCGCGACGCCGGGCCGACCACGCTGACGTTCTGAAAAACTCAAGTCGCTGAGCACTCGGGCGCGCCGCCCCGGCGCCGGCCCGCAGGCAGGAAAATCCACGGTTGACCCAACCGCCCTGCCCCGCTGCCATGCCCGTCATCACCTGCGTCGAAGACCTGCGCCAACTCGCCGAGAAGCGCGTGCCGCGCATGTTCTACGACTACGCCGACTCCGGCTCCTGGACCGAGACCACCTACCGCGCCAACGAGGCGGACTTCCAGGCCATCAAGCTGCGCCAGCGCGTGGCTGTCAACATGGAGGGCCGCAGCACGGCGGTGAAGATGATCGGCCAGGACGCCAAGATGCCCGTGGCCATCGCGCCCGTGGGCCTGACGGGCATGCAGCACGCCGACGGCGAGATCCACGCCGCGCGCGCGGCCGAGAAGTTCGGCATCCCGTTCACGCTGTCGACGATGAGCATCTGCTCCATCGAGGACATCGCCGAGAACACCTCGTCGCCGTTCTGGTTCCAGCTCTACATGATGCGTGACCGCGACGCCATGGCCCGCATGATCGACCGCTGCAAGGCCGCGCACTGCTCGGCCCTGGTGCTGACGCTGGACCTGCAGGTCATCGGCCAGCGCCACAAGGATTTGAAGAACGGCCTCACCGCGCCGCCGCGGCCGACGCTGAAGAACATCCTCAACCTCGCCACCAAGCCGCGCTGGGTGCTGGGCATGGCCGGCACGAAGCGCCACACCTTCCGCAACCTCGTGGGCCATGTGAAGGGCGTGAGCGACATGCGCTCGCTGTCGGCCTGGACCAACGAGCAGTTCGACCCGCGCCTGTCCTGGGCCGACATCGCCTGGGTCAAGGAGCGCTGGGGCGGCAAGCTCATCCTCAAGGGCATCATGGAGGTGGAGGACGCCAAGCTGGCCGTGCAGGCCGGGGCCGACGCCATCGTCGTCAGCAACCACGGCGGCCGCCAGCTGGACGGCGCGCCCAGCAGCATCCATGCACTGCCGGCCATCGTGGCCGAGGTGGGGCATCAGATCGAGGTCTGGATGGACGGCGGCATCCGCTCCGGCCAGGACGTGCTCAAGGCCTGGGCGCTGGGCGCCAAGGGCACCATGGTGGGCCGCGCGATGGTCTACGGCCTGGGCGCCATGGGCGAGGCCGGCGTGACCAAGATGCTGCAGATGCTGCACAAGGAACTGGACGTCAGCATGGCCTTTTGCGGCCACACGCAGCTCAGCCAGGTCAGCCGCGACATCCTGCGGCCCGGCACATTCCCAACGCCCTGACTGCAGGCACCGCCCGACGCCGCAAGCGGCGCTCAGTGACACCCATCACGATCAACCCCAGGCCGTGAGGGGCTGAAATGTCACGGCCTTGCTTTCTTCCTAGACTATGCACCGACTTGGGGCCTTAGGCCCCACGATGGTGAACAGGGAGAGAAGAATGCACCGTCCGATGACCGTCGCGCAACGGCTGGCCCTGGCGTTTGGCTTGTTGCTGGCCCTGCTGCTGCTGATCGTGCTGTTTGCCTGGCGGGCGTTGAGCCAGTCAGACGCCGCGATGAAGACCCTCTACGAGGACCGCACCGTGCCCATGGGGCAGCTGGGCGAGATCCGCTACCTCGCGGAACGCGACCGGCTGCTGTTGGCGGACGCCGCCGCCAGCACCGACACGGCGACGATCAGCGCGCGGCTCGCCGAGTTCGACCGCAACCGCGCCCGCTCGCAGGCCGAGTGGGACGCCTACATGGCCACCTACCTGACGCCCGAGGAGACGCAGCTCGCGCACACGCAGCGCGACGCGATGCGGGCGCTGCTCACCCAGGGCCTGGCGCCGGCTGCCGACGCCCTGCGCCGCCAGCAGCCCGACGCGGCCCGGGAACTGCTCGCCGGCCCGGTGGCGACACTGGCACCCGCCATGCGCACCAGCCTGGATGCGTTGCTGGCGCTGCAGGTGCGCGTGGCGCGCCAAACCTACGAGGACGGCGCCGCGGACAACCGGCGCCAACTGGCGCTGATGCTGGCGCTGGGCGCGGCCAGCAGCCTGCTGGCCGCAACCGCCACCCTGCTGGTGACACGCCGCCTGACGCGCCAGTTGGGCGCCGAGCCGCACGAGCTGGTGGCCGTGGCGCAACGCATTGCCTCGGGCGACCTGACGCTGCAGTCGCTCAGCCACACGCCGCAGGAGGGCAGCGTCATGGCTGCCATGCAGGCCATGCGCCAGACGCTCAACCAGTTGGTGCAGGTGGTGCGGCAAGGCGTGGACAGCGTGTCCACCGCCAGCGGCCAGATCGCGCAGGGCAACCTGGATCTCAGCGCCCGCACCGAAGCCCAGGCCTCCAGCCTGGAACAGACCGCTGCCTCGATGGAGCAACTCACCAGCACGCTGCAAAGCACCGCCGGCAATGCGCGCAGTGCACAACAGCTGGTGGGCGGCGTGGTGCAGGTGGCGCAGCGCACCGGCGACGCCATGTCCAACGCCGTCGACACCTTCAGCGGCATCCAGGCGGCCAGCCAGCGCATTGCCGACATCATCGGCGTCATCGATGGCATTGCCTTCCAGACCAACATCCTCGCGCTGAACGCGGCCGTCGAAGCCGCCCGGGCCGGCGAGCAGGGCCGCGGCTTTGCGGTGGTGGCCGGTGAGGTGCGCGTGCTGGCCCAGCGCAGCGCGGACGCCGCGCGCCAGATCAAGCAACTGATCACCGAGTCGGTCGAGCGCATCGACGCCGGCTCGGCATTGATCACCCACGTTGGCAGCACCATCGGCGAGGTGGTGAGCCAGATCGAGGGCGTCAGCGGCCTGATCGCGCAGATCGCGCTCGAGGCCTCGGAACAGAGCGCCGGGGTGGCGCAGATCGACAGCGCGATGCAGCAGCTAGACCACACGACGCAGCAGAACGCCGCCCTCGTCGAAGAGGCAACCGCCGCCGCGGCCAGCCTGCGTCAACAAGCCGGCGCACTGGCGCAGGCGATTGCCGTCTTCAAGGCCCAGCCCGCCGCGCACTGACGCGCAGCCCGGCGGCCGAGCGCCGGCCCGTGCTCACGGCGAGGCGGGGCGCGCTGGGCCGCACATGATCACCGCCATGCCGGCAAAGCACAGGCCCACGCCGATCCAGTCCGTCGTCGTGGGCTTCACCTTGTCCACCACCATCAGCCACACGATGGCCACGCCGATGTAGACACCGCCGTAGGCCGCGTACACGCGGCCGGTCGCCGTCGGGTGCAGCGTCAGCAGCCACGCGAACAGCGCCAGGCTGGCCGCGGCCGGCAACAGCAGCCAGGCCGGGCCGCCCTGCCGCAGCCACAGCCACGGCAGGTAGCAGCCGACGATCTCGGCCAGCGCCGTGGCCACGAAGAGCGCAAAGGTCTGGAGCAGTGCCATGCAGCCCTCAGCGCCCGGTGGCCGTGACGAGGGCGAGCGCCTCGGCCGCCGTCACCGGCCCTGGCCCCGGCACCTCGACGACGAGCAGATAGCCCGCCAGGTCCTCCCGCACGCTGGCCGTGGCGTAGGCCTGCGCGAGCGACAGGTGCTGGCTCGCGACGAGCCGGCCGCTGGCCGCGTCCCAGCGCTCGCTGGAGATCAGGCAGCCCTGCTGTGGCGTGCCGGGGAAGTAGGCGCTGCCGGCGTAGTAGGCCGGGTTGACGGTCGTGCCGTGCACCAGCAGCTCATCACGCCCCGCGCGGCCAGCGAGCCAGGCCTCCTTGATGGGCGGCCAGTGGCGCCAGCGCGCGGGCAGGAAGCTGTCGTAAGCGGCCTCGCTCCACGCGGCCCCGTCGGCCACCGGCGCATGCTCGAACTCCGCCACGGTGGCCTCGACGGGCAGCTTGCTGTGCAGGTAGGGCGTGGGGCCGATGTTGGGATTGGTGGCCGTGCCGGCGCCGACGATGGTGAACAGGCCCTGCGGCGTGTTGCCGTTGGTGAGCGTGCCGGGCAGGCCGCTGCGCGCGAGCGCCAGCTGCGGCGACGTGAACAGTTGGCCCGCCGCATCGCGCACGAAGCGGCCGTCCGCGCCGCGCACCAGCGCCAGGCCCATCGCCTGCCGGCCGGGGCGCTGCAGGCTGAAGATCACCGGCAAGCCCGGCCGCAGCGGCGCGGCGAGCAGCTCGCTCAGCGGCGGTGCGTCGGCAGCCGCAGGCGCGAGCCGCTGCATCAGCGCAGTCAGCCGCGCGTCGTCGGCCCAGGCGGGGAACTGGCGCGGCACGATGTCAGCCAGCCGCGCCGCGGCGCCAGGCTCGGCCTGCAACAGCGTGGCGGCGGCAATGGCGAAGGGCTTGCTCGCCGTGAGCTGCGGCAGCAGCGGCCACAGCAGGGGCGCCGCCTCGGCGGCGTACAGCGTGTGCGCGGCCGTCAGCAAGGCGCGCTGGAACTCGGGCTCGCGCTGGCCCAGCGTGGGCAGCACCGCCAGCAGCAGCGGGCGGGCGGCCTCGATCTCGGCGTTGTGATGCGCGACGCGGTCAAAGAGCGCAGGCAAGGCGGCGTCACGCGCCGGGCCCGGCGGCAGCACAAGCGTGCTGTGGATGTCCGCCAGCACCTGGCGGCGCAGCGCACGCTCGCCGGCCTCCGATGTGGCCGGCCAGGCGAAGTCCGCCGGCTGCAGTGCACGCAGCTCGGCGGCGGTGTAGCGCTTCTCAGGGGGCGGGGGCTGGGGCGTCAGCGGTGCGCAGGCGGCGAGCGCAAGCGCCAGCAAGGCAAGCAGTGGGCGAAGGTGCATGGCGAGGATGAGGGCGCCCGTCGAAACCAGGGCGCCTGGATCGCCGTAGTGTCAGGCATCCAAGCGCTTGGCTAGCGCACGCGCGCCCTCGCTGCCACGGCAGCAAGGGCGGGTGCTTCACGATGGCGGCTCTCGCCAAGGCGTCACGCCGCAGGCGAAAGCACAACGGCGGCCTCAGGCCGCCGTTTCTCGTGGTGCACACCGGGCCGCGCGCCGGCCTGCACAGAGCACCCAGGCGGCCCGCAACCAGCGCGCCAGCCCGGGCCGAGGGGCTCGTTACTTCACGCCCATTTCATCGAGCAGACGCGTCGTCTTGTCGACCTTGCTCATCTGCCACAGCATGTAGCGCGAATCCACGCAGATGCTGCGGACCATCTTGGGGTTGAAGTCCCAGTCGGAGATCACGGCGTCCAGCGTGCCGTCGAACAGCAGGCCCACGAGCTCGCCCTTCTTGTTCAGCACCGGGCTGCCGGAGTTGCCGCCGGTGGTGTCCAGCGTGGCCAGGAAGTTCACGGGCACGGAGTCCAGCGCCTTGACGCCGTAGGCACCGAAGTCGCGTGCCTTGATGGCCGCCAGCTGCTCGGCCGGCGCATCGAACTCGCCACCGGCCTCGGTCGGGCCCTTGTGCTTGGCCACGATGCCGCGCAGCGTCGTGAAGGCCTTCCAGCTTTCGCCGTCACGGCCGGTCTCGCGGCCCTGCACCTTGCCGAAGCTGATGCGCAGCGTGCCATTGGCGTCCGGGTACACGGCCTGGCCGCGGCTGGCGGCGAAGTCGATCTTGGCCTGCTGCACGCCGGCATAGGCCTTCTGCAGCTTGCCGGCCAGTTCCTTGTCGCGGCTCTCGCGGGCCTGGTCGTCGTCGTACAGCGCGACGGCCAGCTTGATGAAGGCGTCGTCGCTGGCCTTGAAGGCGGCCACGTCCTTGTCCAGCCAGGCCATGCGGCTGGCCGTGTCGCCCAGCTTGCTGGCAGCGTAGAGGGCGTCCAGGCGAGCGCGGATGGCCGCCTCATTCTGGCCGGCCTGCAGGCCCAGCGCGCTCAGCCATGCGGCGTTCAGCGTGTTGGCGGGTTGGGCCAGGTAGGCGGCCAGGAAGTGCGTGGCCACGCGCTTGTCGGTCTGCTCGTCGTAGCGGCGGTCCAGGGCCTGCTGGCCGGCCTTCAGGCGCGGCATGTCGCGCTCCTGGTAGCCGCTCTTGCGCTCGGCGTCCGGCTTGGCGCGCTCCTGCGCCGCCTGGTAAAGCTGGCGGGCAGCGCCCAGCAGCGTGGGCGACATGAAGCTCATGTAGTGCTCGTTGCGGGCCAGCGCCTGGCGCTCGGCGATCAGGCTCTCGGTGGCGGCCAGGTCGGCGCCATAGCGGGCCTGGCGCTGCGGCGAGCCGTTCACCCATGCGCGCAGTTCGTCGAAGGCCGCCTGCTTGCGCGCCAGGATGTCGCTGCCGTCATAGCTCTGCTGCTGACCCTGCAGGTTCTTGTAGAAGTTCTGCAGGCCCTGCATGCGGCTGGCCATCTTGATCTCGGCATCGCGGCGGCCGGCAGTCTCGGCCTTGATCAGGTCGATGGCCTGGCCCATGGTCTTGATCTGCGTGGGGTGCTGCCAGCCGAAGGCGAAGTCCACCTCGGTGGGCAGGCGATGGCGGTTGGTGCGGCCCGGGTAGCCGGTGACCATGACGAAGTCACCCTCGTTCAGCGGGCTGGCCGTGGGCGAGGCCACCTTCAGGTGATGCTTGGGCTCGTAGGGCTTGTTGTCCTTGTGGTAGTCGGCGGGCTTGCCGTCCGGGCCCACGTAGGCGCGATAGAAGCTGTAGTCACCGGTGTGACGCGGCCACATCCAGTTGTCGGCATCGCCGCCGAACAGGCCCACGCCGGTGGCCGGGGCGTGCACCAGGCGCACGTCGCGGATCTCCATCTGCTTGATCAGCTGGTACTGCAGGCCGCCGAAGAAGGGGTAGACATTGCAGCGGTGGCCCTTGTCGGCCTCGCAGGCGGCAACCAGCTTCTTCTCGGTGGCCTCGATCGCATCGGTGCGGGCCTTGCCGGTGAGTGCCAGCGTCTGGGCGTTCAGCACCTCGGCCGACACGTCCTTCATGTCCACGGTCACGAGGATGCGGCTGCCGGGCGCGGCGGGCAGTTCATCGGCCAGCGTGGCGGCGTAGAAGCCCTTCTTCAGCAGGTCACGCTCGGGCTTGGAGTTGTACTGGATGCTGCCGTAGGCGCAGTGGTGGTTGGTGACGGTGAGGCCCTGCGGCGACACGAAGCTCGCCGTGCAGCCACCCAGCGAGACGACCGCGCCCATGGGGAAGGCGGTCAGGTCGTTGAGCTTGGCCGGGTCCAGCGCCAGGCCGCCGGCCTTCAGCGCCTTGGAGATCTGCGGCAGCTGCTTGGGCATCCACATGCCTTCGTCGGCATGGGCGGCAGTGGCGGCCAGCGCGGCAGCGGCCAGCAGGGAACGGGAGAAACGGGTCATGGTGGAGCGGCGGTGATGCAAAGGCGCGAGCGTACCCGCGCCAGCCCCCGCGCCCCGAGTGAGGAAAGACAGGCTTCGGGCCAGGGAAACCCTAGGCCATCATCTGCACGTCGTGTCGCGAGCCGAGCGCCGGGCCGCTCCCAAGCCGGCCCGACGTCCCCTCGGGGGACCGGACAGCCTCGCCCGCGTTCAGCACGGCGAGGCAGGACGAGGGGCTTCAGTGCGCCAGGCCGATCCACTCCCCGGCGGATTGGTAGGCCTCGTACAGCGACAGCGCCAGCTCACGCAGGCCCGGATGTTCGCTGCCGTGGCCGTCGGCCAGGCACTCATAGGCGTACTGGCGGTCGTACAGCATGCGCGTGGGGTTGATGGCCAGGCCGGCATCGCTCATCAGCTGACCAAAGCGCAGCAGCTCGGCGGTGGAAACCGGCCCGCTGGCCGCGCCGGCCACGGTGAGGCCCAGCGCGCGGATGTCCCCGAGGTTGACGCCCTGCGCGATCTTCAACCCGCTCCAGGCGTGGCCCGGGTCGCCCGCGCCGCGCGGCTCGTCGGCGGGCACGGGAATGAGGTGCAGCGGGATCAGCATGGCAGCCCCACACGGCCGGCCGGAAAAGCTGACGCAACGCCTTGAGGGGCCGCGAACGGAGGGCGCGTGGGGGTGGTCATGTGGGCCTCGGCGGTCGTCTGGCGGGTGTCGCCATCGTGCCGACGCCTCGGCGCCGCAAAGCCCGGATAAAGCCCGAAAAGACCGGGCACTCACCCGGTCATCGCGCTCAAGTCTTGGGCAGCGTGACGCCCACCTGGCCCTGGTACTTGCCGCCACGGTCCTTGTAGCTGGTCTCGCAGACCTCGTCGCTCTCGAAGAACAGCACCTGCGCGCAGCCCTCGCCCGCGTAGATTTTGGCCGGCAGCGGCGTGGTGTTGCTGAACTCCAGCGTCACATAGCCTTCCCACTCGGGCTCGAAGGGTGTCACGTTGACGATGATGCCGCAGCGCGCGTAGGTGCTCTTGCCCAGGCACACGGTCAGCACGTTGCGCGGGATGCGGAAGTACTCCACCGTGCGCGCCAGCGCGAAGCTGTTGGGCGGGATGATGCAGACGTCCTTGTTGACGTCCACGAAGCTGTTCTCGTCGAAGTTCTTCGGGTCCACCACCGTGGAGTGGATGTTGGTGAAGACCTTGAACTCCGGCGCGCAGCGGATGTCGTAGCCATAGCTGCTGGTGCCGTAGCTGACGATCTTGCGGCCGTTCTGCTCGCGGATCTGGCCGGGCTCGAACGGCTCGATCATGCCGTGCTGCTCGGCCATGCGGCGGATCCACTTGTCGCTCTTGATGCTCATTTTGTTGTCCTTGCGTCAGCGCGGGAGTGCGCCATCAAAGTAGGTGCTGCCGTCCAGCTCCAGCACGAAGCCCTTCACCGTGGCGCGCAGGGGCACCGCCACGCGGCCATAGGCCATCGGCGTCCACGGCAGCTGCTCCAGCACCAGTTGCTGGGCCTTGCTGTAGACGGCCTTGCGCTGGTCCAGTTGCTGGGCCTGGCGGCCCTGGGCCAGCAACTGCTCGTAGGCGGGGCTGCACCAGAAGCTGCCACTGGCCGACCCGCAGGCCAGCTGCGCAAACGTGCCCGAGGGCTCGGGGTCGCCGTTCCAGCCGGACATGGCCACGTCGTGCTCGCCCGCATCGATGCGGCGCAGGTACTCGCCCCACTCGTACGTGACGATGCGCGCATTCACGCCCACCTTGGCCCAGTCGGCCTGGATCATCTGCGCCATCAGCTGGCCATTGGGGTTGTAGAAGCGCACCACGGGCATGGCCCACAGCGTGAGGTTCAGCGGGAGCACGCCGGCCTGCTTCAGTAGCTCGCGGGCCTTGGCGGGGTCGTGCGGCGCGGGCTTGAGCGTCGCGTCGTGCGACCAGTTGGACGCCGGGATCAGCGTGGTCGCCGCCGTGCCCGCGTCGCCGTACACGGTGCGCAGGATGGCGGCCTTGTCGATGGCCATGTCCAGCGCCTGGCGCACGGCCAGCTTGGCGAGCGCGGGCTTTCGGGTGTTGTAGGCCAGGATGCCGACGTTCATGCCGGCCGCCGTGGCCAGCTTGATGGCCGGGTCCTGGCGCAGCTGGGCCAGCTCGGCCGGGCCCACGGGTGCGGCGATGTCGCACTCGTTGCGGCGCAGTCGCTGGGCGCGCACGGTGGCGTCGGGCGTGATGGCGAACACCAGCTGGTCTGCGCGCGGCACCTCCGCACGCCGCCACCAGCCCGGGTGGGCGCTGTAGCGGATGACGCTGTCCTTGCGGAAGCTCTTGAGCTGGAAGGGCCCGGTGCCCACGGGCAGCTGCGCGATGCGCTGCGGCGTGCCGGCCTTGAGCAGCTGCGCGCCCAGCTCGGCCGACTGCATGACCGTGAAGGTCTGCGTCAGCGTGGCCAGGAAGCCGGCATCGCGCTCGCTGAGCGTGATGCGCACCTCGTGCTCGCCCAGCTTCTCGACCTGGCGGATCAGCTTCTCCCAGCCGAAGGACACCACGTAGGGCGCCACCGCCGGCAGGGCCTTGGCGAAGGCGCTGTCGCGGCTGAGCAGGCGGCCGAAGGTGAACAGCACGTCATCGGCGTTGAAGGGCCGCGTGGGCTGGAAGTCGGGGCTGCTGTGCCAGGGCACGCCCCGACGCAGCTCGAAGGTGTAGGCCAGGCCGTCGGGGCTCACGCGCCAGCGCGTGGCCAGGCCGGGCACCAGCTCGTCGGTGCCGCGCTTGGTCTCCACCAGCGTGCCGAAGATGGGCAGGTGCGAGATGTGGTCGATGCCGCTGTCGGTGACGGCGGGGTCGAAGGTCGTGGGGCTGCCGGCCGCGCAGAAGCGCAGCGTGGTGTCGGCGCCCGCCAGCAGCGGCAGCGCGAGCAGCAGTGCGGCCAGCCGGATCACTGGCGCACCTCGGCGGCCGGCACGAAGGGCAGGATGCCCATGGCTTGGTAGAGCGCGGCGGGCGACAGCGCGCGGGTCTCGTCGCCCTGCCCCTGGATCACCAGCGCCACGCGGCGGATGGCGCGGATGTCGGCCACCGGGTCGCCGTCCACCAGCAGCAGGTCGGCCCGCTTGCCCACCTCGATGCTGCCGATCTCGTGCAGCCGGTCGCTGTACTTCGCGCCGTTCCAGGTGGCGATCTTCAGCACCTGCGCGGCCGGGATGCCGGCCTGCGCGTACAGCTCCAGCTCGCGCTGGAAGGCGAAGCCGGCCGTCGCGTCGGTGCCAGCCACCAGCGGAATGCCGGCCGCGTGCATGCGGCGCAGCAGGTCCGTCATGACCCTCCAGCTCGCGCCCCAGCGCTTGGCCTTCGCGTCGTCCATCTCCGTCTCGGCCGACAGGAAGCTGCGCTGCACGACCGCCGGCAGGTGGGCCGCGACGACGGCATAGCTCGGGTTGGGCTGGCCCTGGCGCTGCGTGAACTGGCCCTCGAAGGCCACCATGGTCGGGTCCACGACCGTGCCCTTCTTTATTAGCAGGGCCAGGAAGTCACGCGTGCGCTGGTCGTTGAGCTTGAGCTCGGCCGCCTTGTCCCCCACGAGGTTGAAACGCAGCAGCGTGCGCGTGTCGTCCGTGCGGCTGACAAGGAAGTTCAGCGTGACCTGGTTGATGTGATGCAGCTCGTCGAAGCCCGCCTCCACGGCCTCGCGCGCCGTCATGAAGGCCGGCACATGGCCGCCGGTGCGCAGGCCCAGGCGCCGCGCATGCGCCACCATGGGCTTCACCCATTCGGGGCGGATGGAGTTGTAGAGCTTGAGCTGGCGGTAGCCGTGCGCGGCATACCAGTCGATGGCGGCCAGCGCCTCGGGCAGCGAGTCGGGCACGAAGTCGGCCTGCGACGAGAACGGGCTCTTGCCCTCGATGAAGCCGTTGGCCGCGATGCGCGTGCCCAACAGCTCGCCCCGGGCGATGCGCTCGCGCAGCTGGGCGATGTCGGCATGGCTGTTGCCCACGTCGCGCACGGCGGTCACGCCGGCGGCCAGGTTGAGCAGCAGATCGCCCGGCGACACATGCGCATGCATGTCCACGAAGCCGGGCAGCAACGTGCGGCCCTGGCCGCTGATGCGCTGCGCGGGCACGACCTGGCGCAGCGCGCCGGGGCTGGCGATGAAGGCGATGCGGCCGTCGCGCAGGTAGACGTCGGACGGCCCACGCAGCCGTGCGGCCTGCGCGTCGAACCAGCGCACGCCCTCGATGACGGTCAGCCCGGGCAACGCCTTGGGCAGCTCGCGCGCCAGCCGCTGCAACCGCGCCAGCTCGACCGCCTGCTGCGCCTCGCCCAGCCGATCCACCTCGGCCTCGAAACCCTGCAGCACCGTGCCACCCCAGCCCGGGTAGACCTGCGCGAACAGCGCGTGGCCGTCCTCGCGCAGCCACAGATAACGCGGCTCCAGGTCCAGGCCGGTGATGGCGTACAGGCCGACCTCGCCGTCCAGGCCCGCCAGCGTCAGCCGCTGCACACGCTCGATCGCCAGGCGGCCGACGGGCAACACCTCGGTACGACCCGTCTTGCTGGCCAGCAGCGTGCGCGCCACCCGCGCCGCCCAGGCCGGGCTGGCCTCCACGGGCAGGTAGACGGCGTCCCGCGACACGCCGGCGCGCTCGCCGCGGTCCACCGGCGACTGCCAGCGCACGGTGCCGTCGCCGTCGCGCGAGAAGCGCTCGTCGATGCGCGCGCCGTAGGTGGCCGTGCCCTCGTTGCGATAGCCCATCCAGGCGCCGTCCGGCGCGAAGCTCAGGGTCTCCTGCTGGCTGGGACCGCGGCCGTTGTTGCGGTAGCTGTAGCTCACCTCCAGCCGGCCCTCGCTCTCGCGCGCCTGCAGCTGGCCGCAGGCCGTCTTCACGCAGACGACCGTGTAGGTCTGGGCCTGAACCGCACCGGCGGCGCACAGCGCCAAGGCCAGAGCCAGCCGCTTGGGCAACAAGGTCATGGGCAATCCCCGCGAGGTTTAGGTGGGGCGCACTTTACTGATCGAGGCCACGCCCTTGTTGGCCAGCATGTCGGCGCGCTCGTTGCCGGGGTCGCCGGCATGGCCCTTCACCCAGCGCCACTCCACCGCATGCAGCTTGCGCAGCGCGTCCAGCCGCATCCACAGGTCGGCGTTCTTGACCGGCTTGCCGTCGGCGGTCTTCCAGCCGCGGCGCTGCCAATTGAGGATCCACTCGGTGATGCCCTTGCGCACGTACTCGCTGTCCAGATAGACCACCACCTCGCAGCTGCGCTTGAGCGAGGCCAGCGCCTCGATGGGCGCCATCAGCTCCATGCGGTTGTTGGTGGTCTCGCGCTCGCCGCCGAACAGCTCCTTGTCATGCCCGCCGCTGGACAGCCAGGCGCCCCAGCCGCCAGGGCCCGGATTGCCCTTGCAGGCGCCGTCGGTGTAGATGGTGACCTGCGGCTTCTTGATGGCAGGCGCAGGCTTGGGGGTATCGGTCATTTCTTGTTCTGATGATGATTCAGGGCAACGGCGGGCGCCTTCTGTGCGGCCCGGCGCTGATTGCGGGCCAGGCCGACCATGCGCGTGCCGTTCACGCGCTTGATGGCCTGGATGAAGTAGACGGCGCCCAGCACCGGCCACCAGCGTGCGCCCACGGCCTCCACCCACTGCCAGCGGGCCAGCCAGGCCTCGGTACGCAGCGGCGGGCGGTAGACGCCGAAGCGCGCCGCCTCGACCTCAAAGCTCAGCAGCTTGAGCCAGTCGCGCAGCCGCCAGTAGCCGATGAAGTCGCCCTCGCGGGGCAGATAGGGCTCGCTACGCCGCTTGAGGCGGCCCAGGTTCTGGCGCAGCCCCCACAGGCTGGCCGGATTCAGGCCGAACACGATGAGCCGCCCCTCGGGCCGCAGCACGCGCTCGACCTCGCGCAGCAGCGCGTGGGCGTCATCGGCCAGCTCCAGCGCATGGGGCAGCACCACCAGGTCCAGGCTGGCGCTCTCGAACGGCAGGGCCTCGAACTCGCAGTGCAGGTCGCGCCCCACCAGCCAGCGGTGCGGCATGCGGTTGGCGTGCAGGCCATCGAGCTCGGGCAGGCCCAGCTGCAACGCATGGAAGCCGAACAGGTCGGCCACCGCGGCGTCCACCTGGCCCTGCTCCCAGGCCAGCAGGTAGCGGCCCGGCGGGGTCTGCAGCCAGGCTGCCAAATCTATAATCGGCTCTTTACTGGTGACGCTCACGTTGACGCTCACGCCTCTCTCTGCTTTCGACGACAACTACCTCTGGCTGCTGGACAACGGCCACGAGGCCCTGGTCGTCGATCCCGGCGACGCCGCACCGGTGATCGCGGCACTCGACGCACGAGGCCTGACGCTGGCGGGCATTCTATTGACCCACCACCACGGCGATCACGTCGGCGGCGTGGACGCGCTGCGCAGCCGGCTGCAAGGCCCCGTCTACGGCCCCGCCCGGGAGCGCCTGCCCGAACCCGTCACACGCCTGCGCGGTGGTGACCACGTCACGCTGCTGGGCCTGCGCCTGACGGTGCTGGACGTGCCCGGCCACACCGCCGGCCACATCGCCTACTTCGCCCAGCCCGTGGACGCTGACCCGCTGCTGTTCTGCGGCGACACGCTGTTCAGCGCCGGCTGCGGCCGCCTGTTCGAGGGCACGCCGGCCCAGCTGCATGCGTCGCTGCAGGCGCTCGCCGCGCTGCCGCCGCAGACGCGCGTGTGCTGCGCCCACGAGTACACGCTGTCCAACCTGCGCTTCGCCCTCGAAGTGGACCCGGCCAACCCCGCGCTGGCCGCCTACGCAGGCTGGTGCGAAGCCCAGCGCGCTGCCGGCCAGCCCACGCTGCCGGGCCGCATCGCCACCGAACGCCAGATCAACCCCTTCCTGCGCTGCCACGAACCGGCGCTGCAGGACGCCGCATGGCGCCACGCCCCCCTCCAACTCCCGGCCGAGCCCAGCCCGGTCGACGTCTTCGCCACCCTGCGCGAATGGAAGAACGGATTCCGATGACGCTGCTCCATCGACTCGCCCCCCTGGCCATCGCGGTGTTGCTCACCGCCTGCGCCACAACCACCCCGCCGCCCGCGCCCACCGCGGAGCCGGCCGCCCTCCCCGCCCCCACACCCGCCGTCGACACCGCGCCCGCCCCCGAGGCTGCGGCGCCGGTTGCCCTGCGCGCCATGGGCGCCGACCTGCTGGAAGACAGCCTGCGCCCCGGCGAGAAGGTCGACCTCGACGCCCCCGACGCCAACGCCGACCTGTGGGCCCGCGTGCGCAAGGGCTTCCAGCTGCAGGACCTGGACGACGACTGGGTGCGCAAGGCCGAGGCCTGGTACAGCGCCCGGCCCGACTACGTGGACCGCATGACGACGCGCGGCAGCCGCTACCTGTTCCACATCGTCGACGAGGTCGAGAAGCGCGGCATGCCCACCGAGCTGGCGCTGCTGCCCTTCATCGAGAGCGCCTTCGTCACGCACGCGGTGTCCAGCGCCAAGGCCACCGGCATGTGGCAGTTCATGCCCGCCACCGGCCGCGACTTCGACCTCAAGCAGAACATCTTCCGCGACGACCGCCGCGATGTGCTGGCCTCCACGCGCGCAGCGCTCGACTACCTCGGCCGCCTGCACAAGATGTTCGGCGACTGGCACCTGGCACTGGCCGCCTACAACTGGGGCCAGGGCAATGTGCAGAAGGCCATCGCGCGCAACCAGCGCCTGGGCCGGCCGACCGACTACGCCAGCCTCAAGCTGCCCGACGAAACGCGCTACTACGTGCCCAAGCTGCAGGCGGTGAAGAACATCGTGCTGGCACCGGAGCGCTTCGCTTTGAGCCTGCCGCCGGTGGCCAACCATCCCTACTTCCTGAGCGTCAAGATCGAGCGCGACCTCGACGTGGCGCTGGCCGCCGAGCTGGCCGGGTTGTCGCTGGAGACCTTCCAGCAGTTCAACCCGCAGATGAACAAGCCCGTCATCCTGGCGGCCGCCACGCCGCAGGTGCTGCTGCCCTACGAGCAGGCCAGCGCCTTCGCCGAGAAGCTGGCCCGCCACCCCGGCCCGCTGGCCACCTGGACGGCCTGGGTCGTGCCCAAGACCATGAGCCCGGCCGAAGCGGCCCGACGCACCGGCATGGCCGAGGCGGCGCTGCGCGAGCTCAACCGCATTCCGCCCAAGATGCTGGTCAAGGCCGGCTCCACGCTGCTGGTGCCGCGCGCCGAGCATGTGCGCGACGACGTCTCCGAGCGCCTGGCCGACACCGCCAGCCTGAGCCTGGCCCCCGATGCGCCGCCGCTGCGCCGCATCAGCGTCAAGGCCGGCAAGAGCGACACCGTGGCCGGCATCGCCGCGCGCTACAAGGTCAAGGCCGAGCAGGTGGCCCAGTGGAACAACGTTGGCCGCAGCGCCCGCTTCAAGCCGGGCCAGGCCGTCGTCGTCTACACCGCCTTCAAGCCCACCACGGTGGCCAAGGCCTCGGCGTCCACGCGCAGCAGCGCCAAGGCCAAGGCCAGCGCCCGGGCCGCCAAGGCCACGGCAGCGCGCACGCTGGCCAAGGAACGCGGCGGCCAGGGCCGCAACGCTGTCGCGTCGGCCGCGCGCTGAACGACGCGGCCGGCGGCCTCAGCGCACGAAGAACAGCGCCACGCAGGCCGCCAGGCCGGCCACCCACACCACCGATCGCAGCCAGGCCTGGTCGGCCAGGTACAGGCCGATGAAGGCCAGGCGTGCGGCAATGAAGCCCGCAGCCAGCGCATCCACCGTGGCCTGGGCGGCCTGGTGCTGATGCGCCACGAAAAGCCCCGCGATGAAGACGGGCAGCGCCTCCCAGCTGTTGGCCTGCGCCGCGTTGGCGCGGGCCTGCCAGCCCTGCAGCAGGGCCAGCCATTCGCGCGGTGCGTGGTTGTCGAAGCCGCCATCCCGGCGGCGCTTGCCAAAGCCCTTGGACTTGGCCAGCCCGGCGCAAAGGACGGGCAGCACACAGGCCACCAGCAGGCAGAGTTGGGCGATGGTCATCCGGTGGCCTCCTTCAACGGCGATCCGTCAATGCATGGGCGATGGTGCCCAGGTCCACATACTCCAGCTCGCTGCCCACCGGCACGCCGCGCGCCAGCCGCGTGGACTTGATGCCGCGCACGCGCAAGGCCTCAGCCAGCACATGCGCCGTCGCCTCGCCCTCGGCGGTGAAGCTGGTGGCGAGGATGACCTCGCCGACACCGGCCTCCGAGGCCCGCACCAGCAGCTCGGCCGCGCCGATTTCGCGCGTGCTCACGCCGTCCAGCGGCGACAGCCGCCCCAGCAGCACGAAGTAGTAGCCCCGGTAGGAGCCAGTGCGCTCCAGCGCCGCCTGGTCGGCCGGCGTCTCGACGACGCACAGCAGCCGGCCATCGCGCTCGGTATCGGCGCAGACGCTGCAGATCGGCGCCTCGCTGAAGGTGTGGCAGCGCTCGCAGTGGCGGATGCCCTCGCTCGCCGCCGTCAGCGCGTCGGCCAGCCGCGGCATGGCCGTGCGGTCATGCTGCAGCAGGTGGTAGGCCATGCGCTGGGCCGACTTCTGGCCCACCCCGGGCAGGCGCCTGAGCGCCTCGATCAACGTGTCGAGTGCGTTCAAAAGGGGAATTTCATGCCCGGGGGCAGCGGCATGCCGGCGGTCAGCTTGCCCATCTTCTCGGCGCTGGTGGCCTCGGCGCGGCGGGCCGCGTCGTTGAAGGCGGCGGCGACGAGGTCTTCCAGCATGTCCTTGTCATCGGCCAGCAGGCTGGGGTCGATGGTCACGCGGCGAACCTCGTTCTTGCAGGTCATCAGCACCTTCACGAGGCCGGCGCCGCTCTGGCCCTCCACCTCGACGTTGGCGAGCTCTTCCTGCGCCTTCTTCAGGTTGTCCTGCATCGCCTGGGCTTGCTTCATCAAGCCGGCGAGTTGGCCTTTCATCATGGTCTTGTCCTTTAAGTTGAAGGTGTCAGCACGGGCTGCACGGAGCCCGGCAGGATGCGTGCCGACGGGAATTGGGAAAGCAGCGTGCGCGTCATCGGGTGCGTCTCGGCCAGGTCCTCGGCCGCGCGCTGCTGCGCTTCTGCGCGGGCGACGGTGCGCAGCGCGATGGAGTCTTCGGCCACGCCGGCCTCAATGTGCAGCTTGGCGTCCAGCGCGGCTTCGAGCTTGGCGACCAGCGCCGGCGCGCGCAGCGACTCGCGCTCCACGCGCAGGCGCCAGACCTCGCGGCCGTCCACCATTTCGCAGCCCAGCGCCTGGGCCTGGCGGGCCAGCTCGCCGGTCATGCCAAGGATGTTGAGCGCTGCAATGCGCTCAGCCCAGCGCGCACCCTCGGGCGTCTCGCGCAGTTCAATGCGCCGCGGCGCGTCCGGCTCGCGGGCGTCGGGCGCAGCGGTGCTTGGGGCGTCGTCAGCGTCCATCCACGGCGGCGGCGCATCGTCGGGCGGCGGGCCATCACCGAAGTCGGGCTCATCGTCCGCCGCCGACTGCTCGACGGGCCGCGGACGCAAACGCGCGCCGAAGGATGCGGCTGGCTCGGACGCTTTGGGCGCCGTCACCGACGCCGGGGCAGCTGCGACGGGCGCGGGCACGGGTGCAGGCTCGGGCGCAGGCGCCACGACCGGCGCGGCGATCACGGGGGCCGGCGCAAGCGCTGGAGCAGGCGCTGGGGCATCCGCCACCGCCGGCACTGCCTTGGGCAGCGGCACGGCCACCACGGCCTTGGCGACCGCCGGCGGGCGCACCAGCGCCGCGGCCTTCACGGGCTTGGGCACCGTGCCGGCCGGGCGAAAGGCCAACATGCGCAGCAGCACCATCAACAGCCCGGCGTACTCGTCAGGGGCCAGATGCAACTCGGCGCGGCCGTGCAGCGCCATGCTGTACATCAGCTGGATCTCATCGGCCGGCAGCGCCGCAGCCAGCCGGCGGATCTCGGCGGTCTCGCCGTCGGCATCGTCCAGTGCAGCCGGCGCGGCTTGCGCCAGCGCCATCTGCTGGAACAGCGAGGCCAGGTCCTCCAGCGTGCCGGCAGCCGACAGGCCCGCGCCACGCAGTGCATCGGCCTGCGCCACGACAGCCTCGCCGCTGGCCGCCGCCAGCGCGTCGACGATGGCCACCACGTGGCCGCGGTCCACGCTGCCCAGCATCTGGCGCACGCCGGCCTCGGTCAGGTTGCCAGCACCGAAGGCGATGGCCTGGTCGGTCAGCGACAGTGCGTCGCGCATGGAGCCGCGCGCCGCGCGCGACAGCAGCCGCAGCGCGCCCGGCTCGGCCGGCACGTTCTCGGCCCCCAGCACATTGCCCAGGTGGCTCTGCACATCGGCGGCCGCCATGGGCCGCAGGTTGAACTGAAGGCAGCGCGACAGCACCGTGACGGGCACCTTCTGCGGGTCGGTCGTGGCCAGCACAAACTTCAGGTACTCGGGCGGCTCCTCCAGCGTCTTCAGCATCGCGTTGAACGCGGTGTTCGACAGCATGTGCACTTCGTCGATCATGTAGACCTTGAAGCGGCCGACGACGGGCTTGTAGACCGCCTGGTCCAGCAGCTGTGAGATCTCCTCGACGCCGCGGTTGGACGCCGCGTCCAGCTCCACGTAGTCGACGAAGCGGCCGGAGTCGATGTCGCGGCAGGCATTGCACACGCCGCAGGGCTGGGCCGTGATGCCGCCCGTGCCATCGGCACCGGTGCAGTTCAGGCTCTTGGCGAGGATGCGCGACACCGTCGTCTTGCCGACGCCACGCGTGCCGGTGAACAAGTAGGCATGGTGCAGGCGCCCCTGCGTCAGCGCGTTCGCCAGGGCCTGCACGACGTGCTCCTGACCGACGAGCTGCTCGAAACTCTGCGGGCGGTATTTGCGGGCCAGGACCAGATAACTCATGGGCCGCGATTCTATGGGTGGGGCCACCGGGGATAATCCCGGCCCATGACCTCGCAAGCCCCCCTCACCTACGACCAAGCCGGCGTCAACTACGACCTGATTGACCCGCTGAAGGTCACCGCCCAGCGTGCCGCCGCCGCCACCGCATCCCACCTGACCAGCCACGGCTTCAGCGAGGTCAAGGCCTCGCGCGGCGAGTCGGCCTATGTCGTGGACGTGGGCCCGTTCTACGTCGCCTCCATCGTCGAGTGCCTGGGCACCAAGACCCTTGTGGCCGACGAGATGGCGAAGCTGACCGGCAAGAGCTTCTTCGCCGGCATCGCGCAAGACACCATCGCCATGGCGGTCAACGACCTCATCACCGTCGGCGCCACGCCGCTGGTGGTGCAGGCCTACTGGGCCGCCGGTGGCAGCGACTGGTTCGGCGACGCTCAGCGTGCGCAAGCGCTGGTGGCCGGCTGGAAGGCCGCCTGCGACACCTGCCAGGTGGCCTGGGGCGGCGGCGAGACGCCGGCGCTGGCGGGCATCGTCGAAGACGGCCGCATCGACCTGGCCGCGTCCTGCACCGGCCTGATCAACCCCAAGGAGCGCCTGTCGGTCGGCGACAAGCTCGGCGCCGGTGACGCCATCGTGCTGCTGGCCTCCAGCGGCATCCATGCCAACGGCCTGAGCCTCGCCCGCAAGCTGGCCGAGCGCCTGCCGCAGGGCTACCTGACCGAGATCGAGCCGGGCCTGACCTACGGTGAAGCACTGCTGGCGCCTACCGCGCTGTACTCGCCCGTGACCGAGGCGCTGTGGAAGGCCGGCATCGCGCCGCACTACTGCGCCAACATCACCGGCCACGGCTGGCGCAAGCTGCTGCGCCACCCGTCGGCGCTGACCTACCGCATCCACACCGTGCCGCCCAAGACGGCCGTGCTGGAGTTCATCCAGCAGCAGGCCGGCCAGGACGACCGTGAGGCCTACTCCACGCTGAACATGGGCGCCGGCTTTGCGATCTTCGTCAAGGCCGAGGACGCCGAGCGCACGGCTCAGGTGGCGCGCGACTGCGGCATCCAGGCCTGGGTGGCGGGCACGGTGGAGGCGGGCGAGAAGCAGCTGCTGATCGAGCCGCTCGACATCCGCTTCAGCGAGGACGACCTGGCCCTGCGCTGAGGGGGCAGCCGGCTCACCGATGGCGCTGAACTTTCACGAACTGGTGCAGTGGCACGCGCTGCTGGCCTGGGTCAGCATCGCGCTGTTCTTCCTGCGCGGCGCGGTGTGCCAGTTCGGCACGCCGCGCGTGCAGGAGCTGGCGCGGGATGCCCGCTTGGTGGTGCTGTCGGTCGGCATCAATGCCTGCCTGGTGGTGTCGGGCCTGAGCCTGTGGAGCAGCATGGGCTACCACCCACTGCGCGACGGCTGGCTGGGCATCAAGCTGATTGCACTGATCGGCTACGCGGGCTGCGGCCATTGGGCCATGAGCCGCGACCGGCTGCACCTGCTGGGCTACCTGACCGCACTCGCGCTGCTGGCTCTGGCCATGGATCTTTCAATCAACCGGGGTCTGTAGCCGGTTAGAATGCGCCTCGACGGGCCTTCCCGCATGGAAGCGCGCCCAACCGGGTCAGGTGGGGAACCAAGCAGCCCTAAGCGTTGCGACCAGTGCCGGGGTCAGGCTCGTCACCCTCCCCTCCTCACCGTTCAGCCCAGCCGCTCCGGCCCTGGGCGCAGGCAGCCTCAGCTGCTCGCCTGCCGGAACGCCATCACGGCCTGGTTGCGCAATGTGCGCAGCAGTGACAGCTCCTTCTCGCCCAGTTGCACCGCGCCCGCCTCGGCGTGGTCGGCATAGATGAGCCCCAGCGGCGCGCCCTTGAGCACCAGCGGCAGCATCAGGAAGCTCTGCGCCTGCATCTCGCCCTTGAACCACGCCGGCAGACGGGCGGCGACGTTGGGCGCACGGGCGTCCTGGATCAGCGTGTCGGCGCCCTTGATGCAAACGGCGGCCAGCAGGTCGGGCGGTTGCTGGGTCAGCTCCACGCGCAGCAGCGGCGCCAGCCGCTCCACGTCCTGCCCCACGCCCAGGCGGCCGGTCAGCGTCTGGCCCCGGCCGTCGCGCAGGCAGAAGATGACGCGCCGAAACCCCAGCGCGCGGTAGATGGTCTCCAGGATCATGCGCAGCACGCCATTGAGCTGGAAGCTGTTGACCATGGCGTCGGTGATCTCCTGCACGCCGGCCGCCAGCAACTCGGCCACCTGCGGTTGCGGCTGGGGCTGCGGCGCTGCCACGGCCTGGGTGCGCTCCATGACCATGGTGGGCGCGAGCTCGTGGGCGGTCAGCGAGTCCTGTGCGGTCGGTGTCAGCGGCGCCAGCAGGCGCTGCGCGCGCGAGTTCTGCGGCAGCCGCAACTCCAGCGCCTCGGTGACCTGGGTAAGGCGCTGGCGTGCGGTGTCGGCGGCCTCCTCGAAGGTCTCGGGCCGGATGCCCAGTGCGCGCGAGTAGCGCTGGGCCAGCGCCTTGACCTTGGCATAGGCCTGATCGGGCGGCGTCTGCAGGATGAGGTCGGCCATCTCGTTGGAGGCGCGCGCCAGCCAGCGCTGTCGTTCCGGCGCGTCATCGACATGCTTGGCCGGCGCCTCGCCGGGCGGGCGGCGCATCGACCGCTGCAGGCTCTCGGGCAGACCCCATTGCTTGGCCACGCCCAGGCCCAGCGCCTCGTAGCTCATGCCCAGCACCTGGGCGGAGGCCGCTGCCTCGCTGACGGCCAGGCCGTCATCGGTCGGGCTCACCAGGCGGCGCACCGCGTCGGCCTCCTCGGGAAAGTAGAACTCGGTGAGCGTGCGCCCGAGGTGGTGCAGCATGGCGCCCAGGAAGGCCTCCTCGGCCTCACGCGGGTTCAGGCACAGCTCGCGCGCCAGCGATGCCGCCATCAGGGAGCGCAGGAAGTCCTCGCGCAGGCGCTGCGCGTGGCCCTTGTTCTCCATGCGTTCCAGCAGCACCAGGCTGAGCGCGAGATTGCGGATGCCGGCAAAGCCGATCAGCGCCACCGCGCGCGACACGGTGCTGATGCCGCCGCCACCGGTGTGCCGGTAGGCCGCCGTGTTGACCAGGCGCAGCAGCTTCTGCGTCAGCGCCACGTCCCGCAGGATCTCGTTGGACAGGCTGGCCAGGCTCTCGTTCTCGGACTGCGTGAGCCGCTGGATGCTGGCGATGGCGTCGGACAGCGCGGGAAAGTCGCTCTTGTGGCGCATGCGCCGCAGCAGGAAATCCAGCACCGGCGCGTCCTGGGCGTCGGCGTCGGGCTCCGCCACCGGCCGCAGCCAAGCAGCCAGCGCATCGCGCATCTGCGTGGCGCTGGGCCAGCGGGCCTGGGGGTCGCGCGCCAGGCCGCGCTGCACGATGGCGCGCAGGGCATCGTCCACGTCGCGCCCCAGGCCGGAGGGCAGCTCGAGATCGGTCGTCTGCGCGCGCTGCACGGCACGCCAGGGATCAGGGTCGTAGTTCAGGCGCTGGCCGGACAGCATCTCGGCCAGCACGATGGCCGCCGCGAACACGTCCATCTGCGGGTGCGGGGCCGCGCCGGCTGCGGCCTCGGGCGAGATGTAGCCCGGCGTGCCGACGACGCGCGAGGGCTGGTTGGACGCCGACGACACGCGGGCAGCGATGCCGAAGTCCATCACGCGGGGGCGGCCGCGCGCGTCCATCAGCACGTTGCTGGGCTTGAGGTCGCGGTGCACCAGACCGGCGGCGTGGGCCGCAGCCAGGCCGTCCAGCACGCCCAGCATCAGCGTAACGGCCTCGGCCGCGCTGAGCCGGGGGCCCGCGCGCAGGCGCTCGCTGAGCGTGCCGCCGCTGACGTACTCGAACACGAGATACGAGCGGCCGCCCTGCGTGTCGGCCTCGAACACCGGCACGATGTTGGGGTGCGTGAGCCGGCTGACGACGCGAGCCTCGTGCAGCCATTCATCGACGGTGCCCGGCGCCGAGGCGTCCACGGCCTGCGTCTTGAGCAACTTGACGGCGACTTCGCGGTCCAGCAGCGGGTCATGGGCCAGCCAGACCGTGGCCTGCGCCCCCTCGCCCAGGCGTTGCAGCAGACGGAAGCGGCCCAGCTCGGGAGGGGTGTCGTCGGTCATCGGTGAGGCTGAGGTCAGGAGCTGCGGCCGGCCAGGCGTTCACGCAGGGGGCTGGCTTGAGGCGCGCGCGCGGCGGGCGCTTGCGCGGCCGCAGCGGGCGCCGACTGAGCGGGCTTCTGCGTGCCGGGGTTGAGTGCGTCCATGACCTCACGCAGCCCCAGGCCCAGTGGCTTGGCATAGCGGCGCGTGGCGGCTTCCACGCCGGGGCGGCGCTTGGCCTCGGGCAGCGTCAGCGCATCGACCAGTTCGTTGGCCAGGCTGCAGGTCAGGCGCAGCGTGTCGGCATCGGTGCGCGGCGGGTGGACGGGCGCGTCCAGCGGCTGGCGGCGGATCATCTGCAGCAGCTCATCGCCCAGGCCCCAGTGGCGGGCCACGGCTGCACCCAGCGCATCCAGGTCACAGCCGAGCACCGCATAGGCCGCCGCCTGCTCGCTCAGCGACGGCGGGTGCGGGATCTCCTCGGTGGGCTCGGGCGGCACCATGAGCTGGCGGATCTGCTGAGCGTCATCCGGGAAGTGGTACTGCAGCAGCAGCCGGCCCAGGTTCTGCATCACGGTGATGAGGTAGACCACCTCGGCGTCGTAGCCCGCCGGGCGCAGCGCCTGCGCGACCTGACCGGCCTTGATGACGCGGGCCATCACCTGGCGCAGCATCTCGGCCGCCACCGGCGTCAAGGGGCCAGGCCAGGGCTTGAGCGCGTTGGCGGCGCGCTGCACGCCATCCAGGCCCAGCATCTGGATGGCGCGCTGCATGTTGAGCACCGTCTCGCCGCCGTCGGCGGACTGGTGGCCGCTCTGGCGCAGCGCGTTGTTGACGCGGCGCAGCAGCTCCAGGCTGAGCGCCATGTCCTTGAGCACGAGGTCGGACAGCGCGCTGGCGTGCTGCGCCTCCAGGCCCGAACCGGCGGTGAAGCGGTGGATGCCGGTGGTCGTCGTCGGCAGGTGACCCAGGCGCTGCAGCTTGTCCAGCAGCAGCACGATGGGGCCGCCGTTGTCCTGCGCCGCGGCCTGGCGCCAGCCATCGAGCGCGCGCCAGAAGCTGCGGGCCAGGTGGTAGCGCTGGCGCAACTGGCGGTCGGTCGCGCGGTTGCAGATGGCGCGCAGCGGGTCGGGGATGGGGTGCGGCGTCTCCCAGCCCAGGCGCACGATCTCGCGGCCCAGCGGCTGCATCTGCTGCACCACATGCTGCAGGTCGTTCTCCTCCAGCACCGGCTTGCCGCTGAGGATGCGGTTGAGCATCAGGCCCACGCACAGCACATCTTCTTCGGCCGACTCGCGCACGGCGCGGCGCGTCACGGCATTGAAGTCCACCGTGGCGGGGAACACCTCCTGCGCCACCTCCAAACCCATCAGGCGCACCTTGTCGCTGCCGTCGATGAGCAGGCTGGCCGTTTGCAGGTCGCGGTGCGCATGGCCGGCCTCGTGCGCAAAGGCCAGCCCCTCCAGCACCTGCCCGATCCACTGAGCGGCATCCAGTGGCAGCGGCGCCGGCTGGCGCGCCAGGCGCTCATCCAGCGTTTCACCGAGCGCCCGGTCGTAGGCCACGTAGGGCCAGTTCTCGACTTGGCCGATCTCGAAGGGCTGCGCGAGGTTGGGATGCTGCACACGCTCGGCGCCCTGGGCCATGCGCAACCAGTGCTCCAGGGCTGCGATGCTGTTGGGCTTCTCGCGCGGCATGCACAGCATCAGCTCCTGGCCATGGCGGGCATCAAAGACGCGCCAGATCAGGCTGCGCACGCTCTTGGACAGCAAGGCGCGCAGTTCGAAGCGACCGAAGCTTCTCAGCGGGGAAGGCGCAGCAGCAGGGGTGGTCTCAGACACGACAGAGGTGACCGCAAAAGTAACACTTGTTATCCACGCATTGGACTCCACGCAAGCCGGCCCAAACCTGAAAGAAGCGTCGAAATGCGACGGATTTCCCCAGGGTCATCCCGCAGTCACCGCCTTTCGTGCTGCAACTCACGAACAGGCGGTCAGCCCGCGAGCTGACCCCACACCTTCTCCAGCCGCTTGACGCTGACCGGCTGTGGCGTGCGCAGCTCCTGCGCAAACAGACTGACACGCAATTCCTCCAACTGCCAGCGGAAATCATCCAAGCGCGCGTCTCGCACGCCCTTGAGCTCCGCCAGACGGCGGGTGTAGCGCTGCTCCAGCGGCCGGATTTCGCCGATGAGCTTGGCATCGCGCGCCGGGTCGGCACGCAGCTTGTCCAGCCGCGCGGTGACGGCCTTCAGATAGCGCGGCAGGTGCTGCAGCTGCGACCAGGGCGTGTCGATGGCAAAACGCTTGGGCACCAGCCGCTGCAGCTGCGCAGCGATGTCGTCAGACACGTCCTTTGGCGGCCGCGCGTCCTTGAGCTTGCGGCTGGCATTGGCGAGTTCCTGCAGCACGGCGTGCACGGCGCGGGCCACCTCCTGCGCGATCAGGTTGAGCCGGCTGCGGCCTTCGTCGATGCGCTTCTTGAAGCTGATCGGATCGGTCGGCAGCGGGTCAGCCAGGAAGGCGCGGTCCAACGCGACACCGATGACCTGGTCGCGCAACTCCTCGGCCGTGCCCAGGCCCATGAACAGCACCGACATGCGCTGCAGATCGGGGATGTTCTTTTCGAGATAACGAAGCGGCTCCTTAAGCTGCAGCGCGATCAGCCGGCGCAGGCCGGCGCGGTGCTTGGCGGCGGCGACCTCGGGCTCGTCGAAGACTTCGATCTCGACATGGTTGCCCTTGTCGATCAAGGCCGGGAAGCCGATCAGCGTCTGGCCGCCAGAGCCAGGTTTCTGCACTTCCAGCAGCTCAGGGAGTTCGCCGAAGGTCCAGTCGGTGTACGCCTGACTGGCGTCGCGCGCCGGCTCCGGCTTCTTCGCGACGATCTCGGCGCGGATGCCCTTCCCTGCCACGGGTGCGGGGGCTGGCTTGGGCGCCTCGGCTGCGGGGAGCTTGAGCGCGGCCAGCGCCTGGAAGGCCGAGCGCGCCTGCCCGCCCAGCTCCGCCTTCAGCGCCGCCAGCTGGCGGCCCTGGCCCAACTGGCGGCCATGCTCGTCCACCACGCGAAAGTTCATGAACAGATGCTGCGGCAACTGCTCCAGCTTGAAGTCGTTGCGCTGCACGGCCAGCTGCGTGCGGTCCTTGACGGCGCGCAGCAGCGTGTCCACCAGGCCGCCCTGGCAGAACGGCTGCAGCGCGATGAACTCGGCCACGAAGTCCGGCAGCGGCGTGAGCCGCGCGCGCGGTTTCTGGTGCAGGCTCTTGAGCAGCGCCGTCACCTTGGCCGCCAGCATGCCGGGCACCAGCCATTCGGCGCGCTCCTCGCTGACCTGGTTGAGCGCAAAGATGGGCACGGTCACCGTCAGGCCGTCGCGCGCATCGCCGGGCTGGTGCAAATAGGTCGCCACGCAATCCACGCCGCCCAGGCGAATGACCTTGGGGAAGGCCTCGCTGGTGACGCCCGACGCCTCGTGGCGCATCAGCTCGTCCTGGCTCAGCTGCAGCAGCTTGTCGTTGCCCTTGCTGGCCTCGCGCCACCACTTCAACAGCGTGGCGCCGCTGAACACGTGGGCCGGCAGCTTGTCGTCGTAGAAGGCGTAGATCAGCTCGTCGTCCACCAGCACGTCCTGGCGGCGCGACTTGTGCTCCAGCGCCTCCACCTTGGCGATCTGCCGGCGGTTGTGGCCGATGAAGGGCAGTTGCTTGACGAGGTCGTCCGGCAGCTCGTCGTTGACCAGGCCCTCGCGGATGAAGATCTCGCGCGCCGTCTTGGCGTCCACGCGGCCGAAGTTCACCCGCTTGCCGCTGTACAGCACGATGCCGTAGAGCGTGGCCCGCTCCAGCGCCACCACTTCGGCTGCCTTCTTCTCCCAGTGCGGCTCCAGCAGTTGCGTCTTGATCAGGTGGCCGGCAATCGGCGGCAGCCATTGCGGCTCGATGTTCGCCAGACCCCGGCCGTAGAGCCGCGAGGTGTCGACGAGTTCCGCCGCGACGATCCAGCGGCCCGGCTTCTTGGAGAGATGCGCGCCGGGATGGCGGTAGAACTTGATGCCGCGCGCGCCGAGGTACCAGTCCTCGTCGTCGCTCTTCTGGCCGATGTTGCCCAGCAGGCCGGCCAGCATGGACAGGTGCACCTGCTCGTAGGTGGCCGGGCTCTGATTCAGCCGCCAGCCATGCTCGGTGACGACGGTGTGCAGCTGCGAATGCACGTCGCGCCACTCACGCACGCGGCGCGGGCTGACGAAGTTCTCGCGCAGCAGCGCCTCGTGCTTGCGGTGGGACAGCTTGTGCTCGCCCTCCCCTCCCTTGCTGTCGCCCAGCCATTTCCACAGCTTCAGGTAGCCCATGAACTCCGACTTTTCGTCGTCGAACTTCTTGTGCTTCTCGTCGGCGGCCTGGGCGGCTTCCTGCGGGCGGTCGCGCACATCCTGACCGCTGAGCGCCGACGCGATGACCAGCACCTCGGTCAGCGCGTCGCGCGTGCGGGCTTCCAGGATCATCCGCCCCACGCGCGGGTCCAGCGGCAGGCGCGAGAGCTCCTTGCCCAGCGGCGTCAGCTCGTTCGCGTCGTCCGTGGCGCCCAGTTCGTTGAGCAGCTGGTAGCCGTCGGCAATCGCCTTGGGGCGTGGCGCCTCCAGGAAAGGGAAGCGCTCCACATCGCCCAGGTGCAGCGACTTCATGCGCAGGATGACGCCGGCCAGGCTGGAGCGCAGGATTTCCGGGTCGGTGAACTTCGGCCGCTCGTTGAACTCCTTCTCGCTGTACAGCCGCACGCAGATGCCGTTGCTCACCCGGCCGCAGCGGCCGGCGCGCTGGTTGGCCGCCGCCTGGCTGATGTTTTCGATCAGCAGCTGCTCGACCTTGTTGCGGTAGCTGTAGCGCTTGACGCGCGCCAGGCCGGGGTCGATGACGTAGCGGATGCCCGGCACCGTGAGCGACGTCTCGGCCACGTTGGTGGCCAGCACGATGCGGCGCGCGGCGTGCGGCTCGAAGACCTTGTTCTGCTCCGCCTCGGACAGGCGCGAGAACAGCGGCAGGATGTCCACGCCCGGCGGGTGGTGCTTGCGCAGCGCCTCGGCCGCTTCGCGGATCTCGCGCTCGCCGGGCAGGAAGACGAGCACGTCGCCGCCGCCCTCGCGCCACAGCTCGTCCACCGCGTCGCAGATGGCGCTGTTGAGGTCGTACTCGCGGCTTTCCTCGAAGGGGCGGTAGCGCTGCTCGACGGGGAACAGCCGGCCGCTGACCATCAGCACTGGTGCCGGCCCCTTGGCCGACTCGAAGTGCTTCGCGAACCGGTCTGCGTCGATGGTGGCCGAGGTGACGATGATCTTCAGATCCGGCCGGCGCGGCAGCAGTTCGCGCAGGTAGCCCAGCAGGAAGTCGATGTTCAGGCTGCGCTCGTGGGCCTCGTCGATGATCAGCGTGTCGTAGGCCTTCAGCAGCGGGTCGCTCTGCGTCTCGGCCAGCAGGATGCCATCGGTCATCAGCTTGACCGACGCGCCCTTGGACAGCCGGTCCTGGAAGCGGACCTTGTAGCCCACCACCTCGCCCAGCGGCGTCTTCAATTCCTCCGCAATACGCTTGGCCACGCTGCTGGCGGCAATCCGCCGCGGCTGGGTGTGGCCGATCAGCCCGCCGCCGTTCAGGCGCCCACGGCCCATGGCCAGTGCGATCTTGGGCAGCTGGGTGGTCTTGCCGGAGCCGGTCTCGCCGCAGACGATGACGACCTGGTGCTCGGCCAGCGCCTGCATGATCTCGTCGCGACGCGACGAGACGGGCAGCGATTCGGGGAAGGAAATAGAGAGAGCCGGCGCTGGAGACCGGCTCTCGATGTTTTGGGAACTCATTGCCGCGCCATTGTCCCGCAGGCCCGAGAATCGCGCGCCATGAGCGGTCTCGTCTTTCCCCACACCTTCGTGCCCTGGTTCCGGTCGGTGGCGCCCTACATCCACGCCTACCGGGGCGAGACCTTCGTCGTCGGCATGCCGGGCGAGCTGGTGGCCGCCGGCAAGCTGAACAACTTCGTGCAGGACCTGGCCATCCTGCACGCCATGGGCATCAAGATCGTGCTGGTGCACGGCTTTCGGCCGCAGGTGAACGAACAGTTGGCCGCCAAGGGCCAGACGCCGCGCTACAGCCACGGCCGCCGCATCACCGACGCCGTCGCGCTGGACTGCGCCCAGGAGGCCGCCGGCCAGCTGCGCTTTGAGATCGAAGCCGCCTTCAGTCAAGGCCTGCCCAACACGCCCATGGCCAACGCCACCGTGCGCGTTGTTTCCGGCAACTTCCTGACCGCCCGCCCGGTCGGCATCGTCGACGGCGTGGACTTCCAGCACTCCGGGCTCGTCCGCAAGGTGGACGGCGGCGCCATCCAGCGCGCCATCGACATCGGCGCCATCGTGCTGCTGTCGCCGTTCGGCTTCTCGCCCACCGGCGAGGCCTTCAACCTGAGCATGGAAGACGTCGCCACCGCCACGGCCATCGCGCTGCAGGCGGACAAGCTGCTGTTCGTCTGCGAAGTGCCCGGCGTACCCGAAGACGCCTCCGACCCGGACAGCGCCATCGACACCGAGCTGGCGCTGGCCGATGCCGAACGCATGGTGGCCCAGGCCGGCCCGGCCCCCGAGCCGACCGACGTGGCCTTCTACCTGCGCCACTGCGCGGAGGCCTGCCGCGCCGGCGTGGAGCGCTCGCACATCATCCCGTTCGCCGTGGACGGCGCGCTGCTGCAGGAGGTCTACACGCACGACGGCATCGGCACCATGGTGGTGGACGAGAAGCTGGAGAGCCTGCGCGAAGCCAGCGCCGACGACGTGGCCGGCATCATCCAGCTCATCGAGCCCTTTGAGCGCGATGGCACGCTGGTCAAGCGCAGCCGCACCGAGATCGAGCGCGACGCGGAGCTCTACACCGTCATCGAGCACGACGGCGTCATCTTCGGCTGCGCCGCGCTCTACCCCTATGTCGAAGCGCGCACGGCCGAGATGGCGGCGCTGACTGTCTCGGCCGAAGTTCAGGGCCAGGGCGATGGCGACCGACTGCTGAAGAGAATAGAGCAGCGCGCCAAGGCCATGGGGCTGGACAGCATCTTTGTGCTCACCACCCGCACCATGCACTGGTTCATCAAGCGGGGTTTCAGCCAAGTCGATCCCGAATGGCTGCCCGAGGAGCGCAAGCGCAAATACAACTGGGACCGCCGCTCGCTGGTGCTGGTCAAACGTTTCAACTAAGCCCCCATCCGGCGCCGATACGTCCGGCACGCTAAAGTGCCACCCGTTTTGTTTAGATATCCAGGAGTTCCGCCATGCCCCGCGTCGTCCAATGCGCCTATCTGAAGAAGGAAGCCGAAGGGCTGGACTTCCCGCCCTACCCCGTGCACACGGAACTCGGCAAGAAAGTGTGGGAATCCGTCAGCAAGGAAGCCTGGGCAGCCTGGATGAAGCACCAGACCATGCTCGTCAATGAAAACCGGCTGAACCTCGCCGACCTGCGCGCCCGGCAATACCTCATGCGCCAGGCCGACCAGTTTTTCTTCGGCGCCGGCGCCGAGGCTGTCGCCGGCTACGTGCCGCCCTCCGCCTGAAGCCCGAGTCACCGAGATACTCAAGGGCCGGAACGTCAGTCGCCGGCCCTTGCTGTATCTGCGCCAAGCGCCCCGCATGCAATCAGGCGCCAGCGGCGTAGCGCACAACCCCAGCGGGTCGGCCTTATTCTTGAATTAATCATCTCCGAATGAAAACCCGTAGCGATCGGCCAACGAAAACTCTTGCACAAACCCACCTCGTCGCGATTTAATTCGGGCACGGAGATATTCGAGCGGCCCGCTCCGCACGCTCCGAGGCCGCGAACCCCAAGGTCGCGAGTCTCATCGGTCAATTCGCAAGAGGAATAGCAACATGTCCAGTCTCAAGGAACTCCTTGCCCAACGCGCCGCGCTGGATGAACAGATCAACGAAACCAAGGACCGCGAGCGCAATGAAGCCATCGCCAAGGTTCGCAGCCTGATGAGCGAATATGGCCTGACGGTCGCGGATCTGAGCGTGCGCGCCCCCAAGCCGGTCAAGACTTCCAAGGTCGCCGCCAAGTATCGAAATCAAGCCACCGGCGAAACCTGGAGCGGCCGCGGCCTGCAACCGAAATGGCTGAAGGCCGCCATTTCCGGTGGTGCGCAACTGACTGATTTCGCCGTCTGAGCTTGCATCCCCCAAGCGCCTGAACGTCAGGCGCCCCCATGAATCAAGGGCCGCACATGAAGCGGCCCTTTTCATTTGGCGAGGCGCGCACCCTAAACTCGCGCGCATGGGCATCGCCACGACATCAACACGGTCGGGCTGCGGACGACGTCTGCAGGCAGCGTCGCGTCTGCGCGGCGGAAGCTGGCAGGCCCTGCACTGAGTCATGGTGCAGCTTTCCAGCCTTGGCGATCCAACGGAAGGCCCCGGCCACACGACGACGGGGGCGCCACCGTCGACCTTGCCGCCCGGCCCCCGCCGCATCCACGACCAACGCCGCGGCTGGCGCCGCCTGCGCCGCGCCGGGCTGGCGACCCTGACTGGCCTGGCTGGCGGCGCGTTAGCCGCCTGGGCGCTGCTCGCGCCTGAGCTGCCGACGCCGCTGCGCCTGCCCACACCCCCATCGGCCCAACCGGCCGATCGCTTGTTGGTACCGGTGCTGCTGGCCACGCTGGGCTTGGTGGCACTCTGGCGGCTGAGCGCCTGGGCAATGCCGCTGGTCATCGCCGGGCTGCTGCTGGGCTGTGGCCTGCCGCTGCTGCTGAACCCGCACGACAACCTCTTGGGCCAGCTGAACACACCCGCCCCGCTGACCGCACTGGCATTGGCCGTGGTTGCGGCGGTACTCAACCGCACGCTGCTGCGCCGCGTCGGACTCACAGGCCGCCTCGCCTCGCTGCACGAAGTGGGCAGCTTTGCGTTGCTGGCTGGGATGGCCGCTCCACTGCCGGCCGGTCTGCTGGCCTTCGGCGCGATGCTGATCGCCGGGCAGCCGGTGGCCAGCGCAGCCATCGCAGCCACCGCCTTGACGTCCGCCTGGGCGATGGCCCTGGTGAGCAGCGGCACCGCGCTGCAGGCCAGCACGCTCAAGCCCCGCCGCAGCGGCCGTTGGACGGGCGCGCTGATTGCACTGACGGCCCTCGCCACACAAGCCGCTCAGCCTTGGCTGCCCAACACCGGCCTGGCCACACTTCTGCTCCCCCACCTGCTGCTGTGCCTGCACGCCCTGCAGGCGTCACCACGCAGCAACGCACGGCTGGGGCTGGCGCTGCTCGCGCTGTGGGCGCTGGGCGCGGCCGCGACGCCCACGGCCTATGCCGCAGGCGCCCTGCTGGCCGCCCTGCCGCTGGCCGTCATCGCGCTGACCCAACATCAACTGCGCGACCGTGACAGCTGGCGCAGCGCGCTGGATGCGCAAGGCTTGGCGCTGGCGGAGTGGCGGCTGCCGGACGGCCGCCGCCATGCTTCGGCGCGCTGGCTGGCATTGACCACACCGCCCGACGCCGCCGCCGCGCCCGGCAACGCGCCGCTGGACTGGGTGCGGCAAGCCCACCCCCGCGACCGCGAGCCGGCGCGTCGCGCGCTGCGCGACCTGATGGCCCTGCCCGGCGAGGACCGGCTTGCCCTCTCGCTGCGCCTGGCCGCTGACGGCGGCGACTGGCGCTGGCACGAACTGCACGCCCATGTGCCGCAACGCGAGCGCGACGGCCGCGCGCGCCACCTCATCATGACGCTGGCCGACATCAGCTGGCGCCGCACCGCCGAGGAGCGCGAGCGGATGTCCGCCACGCTGTTCCAGCAAGCCAGCGAAGGGCTGGCCGTGCTGGACGCGCAATGGCGCATCGTGGAGGTGAACCCCGCGTACTGCGACATCCTGCATGCAGCCCGCGAAACGCTGATCGGCCGCGTGGCGGCACCGCTGAGCACGCCCAACCTGCAGCGCAGCGCCCACGATCCCGCCGAGATCGCCACCCGGCTGCGCGCTGGCGACAGCTGGAGCGGCCAGCTGCAGGCCGAGCTGGAAGACGGCGGCCGACATGTGTTTGCCGCCCGGCTGAGCCCGGTACCGGAGCCCGATGGCACCACCCCGCGCTGGCGCCTGCTCAGCCTGACCGATCTGGGCGAAAGCCTGCGCCAGCAGGAGCAGCTGCGGCGCAGCCTGCGCTATGACATCGCCACAGGACTGCCCAACCGCGACGAGTTCATGCGCCTGCTGCACCAGGCCATGGGCGCGGCCAACCGCGACGACTTCAAGCTCGTCATCGCCGTCATCGACCTGGATGACTTCGCCCGCGTCAACGTCGAGCACGGCCAGCTCGTCGCCGATGCTGTACTGCTGCAGCTGAGCCGTCGGCTGCAGGCCACGCTGCGCGGCGCGCGCGGCGCCTGGCCCGACACGGCCGACCAGCTCGCGCGCCTGCACGGCGATGAGTTCGCCGTGCTGTTGCGCGTGCAGTCGCCCGAGGAGGGGCACCGGGCGGTCGAGCGCCTGATGGGCCTGCTGTCCACGCCTGTCGCGGTGCGCGAGAGCCGCATCGGCGACGGCCTGGCGCTGGAGATCGGCGCCAGCATGGGCGCCACGATCTACCCGCTGGATGACGCCGACCCTGAAACGCTGCTGCGTCACGCCGGCCACGCGCTGTACCGCGCCAAACACGCCGGCCGCGGCGTGGCCCAGTTCCATGACCCGGCGCTGGACCAGCGAGACGAGGCCAGCCTCATCGCGCTGGCGCGGCTGCAACGCGCGTTGGACGCCGATGAGCTGGAGCTGTACTACCAGCCCCAGATCGACCTGCGCACTGGCCAGGTCATGGGCGTGGAGGCGCTGCTGCGCTGGCATCACCCCGACCGCGGGCTGCTGACGCCCGCGCACTTCCTGCCGCTGGCCGAGACCACCGGCCTGGCCGTGCAGATCGGCGACTGGGTCATCGAGAAGGCACTCGCGCAAGCGGCGGCCTGGGCCCAGGCCGGCATCAACGGCGGCCGCGGCCTGCCGGTCAGCGTCAACGTCGGCGCCCGTCAGCTCCGCCGCGCGGACTTCCCGCAACGCCTGCAGGAGCTCGTCCAGCGCCAGCCCGCCGGCCTGGCCGCGCTGCTGCACCTGGACATCCTTGAAGCCGACGCGCTGCAGGAAACCGCCGCCACGCAGGCGCTGATCCAGCGCTGCCTGGTGCTGGGCGTCGGCATCGCGCTGGATGACTTCGGTGCCGGCTATTCGCGGCTGTCCTCGCTGAAGCAGCTGTCGGTCGACACGCTCAAGCTGCACCGCAGCTACGTCCAGGGCATGCTGGGCGACGCCCAGGACCTGTCCCTGGTGGAGAGCGTCATCGGCCTGGGCCGCAACATTGGCTGCACGGTCCTGGCCAAGGGCGTGGAAAGTCGCGCCCACGCACGGGAGTTGCTGCGTTTGGGCTGCCGCCTGGGCCAGGGCCACGGCATCGCCGCCGCCATGGCGCCGCAAAGCCTGCCCGGCTGGATCGCCCGCTTCACGCACGACGGCTGGGCCAACCCGGTGAAACCACCCGCTCAGAAGCCGCCCACGCAGGCACGTCTTTAAACTGCCGGGGTGATACCACCGGCCTTCATCCACGACTTGCTCTCCCGCGTCGACATCGTCGATGTGGTCGGCCGCCATGTTGACCTCAAGAAGGCCGGCATCAACCACAAGGGCTTGTGTCCCTTCCACGGCGAAAAGTCCCCCAGCTTCATCGTCAGCCCCAGCCGCCAGACCTACCACTGCTTCGGCTGCGGCGTGCACGGCAACGCCATCGGCTTCCTGATGGAGCACACGGCCGCCACCTTCGTCGAGGCCGTGGAGGACCTGGCCCAGCAGGTGGGCATGGTGGTGCCACAGGACGAGCGCTCGCCCGAGCAGCGCGAGAAGGCCAAGGCCGAGAAGCAGAAGCAACAAAGCCTCACCGACGTGCTGGCCCGCGCAGCCGACTTCTACAAAGCGCAGCTGCGCAAGTCGGAGCGCGCGGTGAGCTATCTGAAAGGTCGCGGCCTGACCGGCCAGATCGCCGCGCGCTTCGGCCTGGGCTATTCGCCCGAGGGCTGGCGCTCACTGGCCAGTGGCTTTCCGTCCTACGACGACCCGCAGTTGGTGGAGTCGGGGCTGGTCATCACGCCGGACGTGGAGCCCGGCCAGGATGCCAAGCGCTACGACCGCTTCCGCGACCGCATCATGTTCCCCATCCGCAATGTGCAGGGTGAGGTCATCGGTTTCGGCGGCCGCGTGCTGGACAAAGGCGAGCCCAAGTACCTGAACTCGCCCGAGACGCCGGTCTTCCACAAAGGCCGTGAGCTGTACGGCCTCTACGAAGGCCGTCAGGCCATGCGCCAGCGCGGCTATGCGCTGGTCGTCGAGGGCTACATGGACGTCGTGGCGCTGGCCCAGTACGGCATCGGCAATGCCGTCGCCACGCTGGGCACGGCCTGCACGGCGGACCACGTCCACAAGCTCTTCCGCCACACAGACACCGTGGTGTTCAGCTTCGACGGCGACGCCGCCGGCCGCCGCGCCGCCGTGCGCGCACTGGAGGCCGCCCTGCCCCACGCGACCGAGACGCGCACCGTCAAGTTCCTGTTCCTGCCGACCGAACACGACCCCGACTCTTACGTGCGCGACCTCGGCGCCGACGCGTTCGAGCGCTGCGTCGAGGGCGCGGTGCCGCTGTCGCGCCAGCTCGGCGCCGTGGCCGCCGACGGCTGCGACCTCGGCACGCCGGAAGGCCGCGCCCGCATGCTCAAACAGGCCCACCCGCTGTGGAACCTCCTGCCCGAGGGCCTGCTGCGCCGCCAGTTGCTGGGCGAACTGGCCCGCCAGGGCCAGATGCCGGAGGCCGAATTGCAGGCGCTGTGGCTGGGCCAGGCTGCGCCCGCCGCCACAGCCGCCGAGAGCGCACCGGGCGAGCCCCCGGCCGAGAAGCCGCGCTGGCAACCCAAGGGCGAATGGAAGCCCAAGGGGGAGTGGAAGCCCAAGGGCGACTGGAAAGGCAAGCGCCGTGGCGAGGAGGAACGTCCTGCCGGCCCGCGCGCCGCGCCGCCCACGCCGACCGACAACGCGGTACGCCTGCTGCTGCAACACAGCGAACTGTGGGAGCCGCTGCCTGACGAGGATCGCGCGCTGCTGCACGACCTGCCCGGCATGCACGGTCAGCTCGTCCACTGGCTGGAGCGTCACCTGACGCACCACGGCGCCAGCCCCTGGGCTGTCGTGCAGGCCGGGCTGCACGCCGATGGCCTGGGCGAGCAGGCGCAGCGCCTCGTGCGCCCATCGCAGGAACTGGGCATCGAGGAATCCGATCCCGCCGGAGACCTGGCGAACGCGATTGCCGAGTTGCACGCGCGCGCGCCCGCTGTGTTGCCTGGCGGCAGTGGCGCCACCGATGACGAACGCCGCCGGGCCCTGGAGGCGCTGGCCCGGTTGCGCGAGCGGCACGGCGTGCAGTCCTAGGGTTTGCACGGTCACGATTTTGCAATTCAGCGGTTTGTCGCTGATAATCTCGCGTTTTCCGCGCGCGTCAACAAGAGTGACGGCAGAGAGATGCCGGACCCGGCCACCCAGCGACACTGGGCAACCCACTGAGGGTTTTGATGGCCATATTCCCCGCCACCTCTGCACTCCAAACGATCACGCCAGCTTGTTCGCGCCACGACGGGGTCCCTCACTGACACCCTGGCGATGAAAGCCACCGCACTCAGCCCCGCCGGTTTGAAGCCGAGCCCGGGCCGGCTGCGGTGGCTGCTGCATTTCTGAATTGACCCGCGCAACCCCTCGAAGGACCTGCATGACCGCCAAGAAGACCGCGCCCAAGGCAAGCACCGCCCCCGCCGAAGAACCCAAGAAGAAGCCCGCGGCCAAGGCTGCAGCCAAGCCGGCGAAGGCAGCCGCGACCGACGAGGACAAGCCCAAGCGCGGCCGCAAGCCCAAGGCGGAAACCACGTCCAAGAAGGCCAGCAAGAAGGACGCTGACGAGGAAGAGGACTTCTCTGACATCGACGCGGACGTTGAAGGCGAAACCGAAGAGGTCGAAGCCGAAGAAACCACCGCCGTCGCGGAAGAGACGGTCAAGGCCAAGCCGCTGCGCATGAAGGTCAGCCGCGCCAAGGAACGCGCGCTGATGCGCGAGTTCGGCCTGGAAGAGACCGCGCTGACCGAAGAAGAAGCCCTCAAGCGCCGTAGCGAGCTCAAGACCCTCATCAAGATGGGCAAGACGCGTGGTTTCCTGACGCACCAGGAAATCAACGACCACCTGCCCGAGAAGCTGGTCAGCGAGGAAATCCTCGAGGCCATCGTGTCCATGCTCAACGACATGGGCATCGCGGTGTACGAGCAGGCGCCCGACGCCGCCACGCTGCTGATCCAGGGCAACACGACCGCCACGTCGACCGAGGAAGAGGCCGAAGAAGCCGCTGAAGCCGCGCTGTCGACGGTGGACTCCGAGTTCGGCCGCACGACCGACCCGGTGCGCATGTACATGCGCGAGATGGGCACGGTGGAACTGCTGACGCGGGAAGGCGAAATCGAGATCGCCAAGCGCATCGAAGGCGGCCTGCAGGCCATGATGCTGGCGATCTCGGCCTCGCCGACGACCATCGCCCACATCCTCGAGTACGCCACCAAGATCCGCGCCGGCGAGATGCAGATCTCCGAAGTGGTGGACGGCTTCGTCGCCGCCGACGAGGCCGACGACTACGTGGCCGAGGAAGACTTCGACGAATTCGACGAGGAAGATGACGACGACGGCAATGGCGGCTCCAAGGCACTGACCAAGAAGCTGGAAGAACTGAAGACGGCGGCGCTGGTGAAGCTGGACGCGATGTCCGACAGCTTCGACAAGATGCGCAAGGCCTTCGAGAAGGACGGCTACAAGTCGCCGTCCTACAACAAGGCCCAGCAGGCCATCAGCGCCGAGCTGATGACCATCCGCTTCACGGTCAAGACCATCGAGAAGCTGTGCGACATCCTGCGCAGCCAGGTCGACGACGTGCGCCGCTATGAGCGCGAGTTGCGCAAGATCGTGGTCGACAAGTGCGGCATGCCGCAGGAACACTTCATCAAGACCTTCCCGCCGAACGCCTTGAACCTGAAGTGGGCCGAGAAGGAAGTCGCGGCCGGCAAGCCCTACAGCGCCATCCTGAGCCGCAATCTGCCGCCAGTGCAGGAACTGCAGCAGAAGCTGTCGGACATCCAGGCCAAGGCCGTCGTGCCGCTGGACGACCTGAAGGACATCAACAAGAAGATGAACGAGGGCGAGAAGGCCTCTCGTGACGCGAAGAAGGAAATGATCGAGGCCAACCTGCGCCTCGTGATCTCCATCGCCAAGAAGTACACCAACCGCGGCCTGCAGTTCCTGGACCTGATCCAGGAAGGCAACATCGGCCTGATGAAGGCGGTGGACAAGTTCGAATACCGCCGCGGCTACAAGTTCTCGACCTACGCCACGTGGTGGATTCGCCAGGCCATCACGCGCTCCATCGCCGACCAGGCCCGCACCATCCGCATCCCGGTTCACATGATCGAGACGATCAACAAGATGAACCGCATCTCGCGCCAGCACCTGCAGGAGTTCGGCTACGAGCCGGATGCGCCGACGCTGGCCGAGAAGATGGAGATCCCGGAAGACAAGATCCGCAAGATCATGAAGATCGCCAAGGAGCCGATCTCCATGGAAACGCCGATCGGTGACGACGACGACAGCCACCTGGGCGACTTCATCGAGGACACCAACAACACCGCGCCGATCGAGGCCGCCATGCAGGCCGGTCTGCGCGACGTGGTGAAGGACATCCTCGACAGCCTGACCCCGCGCGAAGCCAAGGTGCTGCGCATGCGCTTCGGCATCGAGATGCAGAGCGACCACACGCTGGAAGAAGTCGGCAAGCAGTTCGACGTCACGCGTGAGCGCATCCGTCAGATCGAAGCCAAGGCCATCCGCAAGCTCAAGCACCCGAGTCGCTCGGACAAGCTGCGCACCTACCTCGACAACCTCTGATCGGGGGCGCAACGAAGGCCGGTTTCCCGGCCTTTTTTGCGCCTATAAACTTTCCCCATGACCGCGATCCGCGAGCGCACCGTTCTCTTCGCCGACCTGCGTGGCAGCACCGGGCTGTACGAGTCCCTCGGCAATGCCGAGGCCAGCGGCTTGGTCACGCAGACGGTCAGCCAGGTCAGCGAGGCGGTGCTGGAAAGCGGCGGCCACCTCATCAAGACGCTGGGCGACGGCCTGATGGCCGCGTTCGAGACACCGCGTGAAGGTGTGCGGGCGGCCCAACGCATGCAGGAAATGCTGGAGCGCACCGTGCAGCGCGCCCGGCGCATGAACAACCCCGCCATGCTGTCGCTGCGGCTGCAGGTGGCGCTGGCACGCGGCGAGGTGGTGGAACTCAATGGCGACTGCTTCGGCGACGCGGTGAACGTAGCAGCCCGCCTGATCGACCACGCAGGCGACGGCGAGATCCTCATCACCGCCGAGGTGCTGGCGGGCCTGCACCATGCCTCCAAGGGGCGCTTCCGCAGCCTGGATCGCATCTCGGTGCGCGGCCGTGTCGAGCCTGTGCACGTCTACCGCATGGACGCCACGCCGCTGGTCAGCGCGGACGACACCGCCACGCAGTTCGGCGAGCCCATGCGCTCCGTCGAGCCCGACGGCATGCGCCTGATCTGGCACGACCTGGACCGCGTCTTCGACCTCGACGCCATGCCCATCGTGCTGGGCCGCAGCGTGCAGGCCACCTACTGCATCACCGACGCCCGCGTGTCTCGCTCGCATGCCCGCATCGACTGGCAGGGCAGCAGCTTCGAGCTGACCGACCTCTCCTACAACGGCACCTATGTGCGCTTTGGCGAATCCGGCGAGTTGCTGAGCCTCAAACGCGGCAGTTGCACGCTGCACGGCTGCGGCGTCATCGGCCTCGGTGGCCCGCCGCATGACGAGCAGTCACCCATCGTGCGCTTTGAGGTGCTGCACTTCGCCGACACCGAACCCCAAGCCTTCGGCGGCCCGCGTTCGCGGCGCTGAGCCCCTCCATGCCCTTCTCCCCCGAACCCACGCATCGTCACGGTGCGGCACCCGGCGGCCCCCTGGCCACCGACGTGACCGTGCTGCTGTGCAACCTCGGCACGCCCGAAGCACCGACCGCCTCGGCGCTGCGGCGCTACCTGGCTCAATTCCTTGCCGACCCACGCGTCGTCGAGATCCCCAAGCTCGTCTGGGCGCTGATCCTGCACGGCATCATCTTGCGCGTGCGGCCGGCGAAATCGGCGGCCAAGTACGCGACCGTCTGGACCGCCGAAGGTTCACCGCTCAAGGTCTGGACCGAGAAGCAGGCCAAACTGCTGCAAGGCCAGCTGGGCGAACGCGGACTGCGCGTGCGCGTGGCCTATGCCATGCGCTATGGCCAGCCCGCCATCGCGGCGACGCTGGACGCGCTCAAGCGCGAAGGCGTGCGCCGTGTGCTGGTGCTGCCCGCCTACCCGCAGTACTCGGGCGCCACGACGGCCAGCGTCATCGACGACGTGGCGCGCTGGGCGCTCAAGACCCGCCACGTGCCTGAGCTGCGCTTCATCAACCGCTACCACGACGACCCGGCCTACATCGCCGCACTCGCGAAGACCGTGCGCGAACACTGGCAGCGCGATGGCCGCGCCGAGAAGCTGGTGATGAGCTTCCACGGCATGCCCGAGCGCACGTTGCACCTCGGCGACCCCTACCACTGCGAATGCCTGAAGACCGGCCGGCTGCTGGCCGAGGCCCTGGGTCTGCGGGATGGCGAATGGCTGGTCACCTTCCAGAGCCGCTTCGGCAGGGCCAAATGGCTGCAGCCCTACACCGAACCCAGCCTCGTGAAGCTGGCACAGGGCGGCGTGAAGAGCGTGGACGTCATCTGCCCCGGCTTCTCGGCGGACTGCCTCGAGACGCTGGAGGAAATCAACCAGGAGGCCCGCGAGGCCTTCCTGCATGCGGGTGGGCAGCGCTTCGGCTACATCCCCTGCCTCAACGACCACCCGGACGGCATGCGGGCGCTGGCACAGCTGGCCGAGCGCCACCTGCAGGGCTGGCCCACCGACCCCGCCCATGCGGACACGCTGGCCGCACAACGCGCCCGGGCCTTGGCCGCCGGCGCTCGCGAATGAGCGAGACGCCCGCCGCCATGCGGCTGGACAAGTGGCTGTGGGCCGCACGCTTCTACAAAACCCGCGCTCTGGCTGTCGATGAGATCAACCTGGGCCGTGTGCGTGTGGGCGGCCAGCCGGTCAAGCCGGCGCGCGACGTGCGGGTGGGCGATGTGTTGAGCATCCGCATCGGAGCCGTGGCGCGCGAGGTCGAGGTCAAGGGCCTGTCCCACCAGCGCGGGCCGGCGCCGCAAGCCCAGGCGCTGTACGCCGAGACCCCGGCCAGCATCGCCGCCCGCGAGGCCGCGGCCGAAGCGCGCCGGCTGGCGCCCGAGCCGGCGGCCACCATCGTGCAGGGCCGCCCCACCAAGCAGGACCGGCGCCGCCTGGCGGACTGGGACCGCTGGTCCGCCTCCGTGGACGACGAAGATCCGGGTTGACCCGGATAATCCCGCGCCAATCTCCCCTCTTGAAACCAGGACATCGCGCCCCAAGTGGACGCGGTTGCTTCCTTTTCTGCCATGACTACCGAACATCCCCTGCCCGAAGACGCCGCCGGCGCCGCCGAGCCTACGGCCGCCGAACTGAACCCCGAGATCAAGATCGCCGAGCTCGAAGGTCGGCTGGCCGAGATGAGCGACGCCTACCTGCGCGCCAAGGCTGAGGTCGAGAACGTGCGTCGCCGCGCCGACGAGGACATCGCCAAGGCCCGCAAGTTCGCCGTCGAGGCCTTTGCCGAAGCCATGCTGCCGGTGATGGACAGCCTGGAAGGCGCCATCGCCACGCCCAACGCCAGCGTCGAGACGGTACTGGAGGGCGTGCACGCCACGCGCCGCCAGTTGTCCAGCGCGCTGGAGCGCAACAAGGTCGTGGAGATCAACCCGGGCCAGGGCAGTAAGTTCGACCCGCACCAGCACCAGGCCATCTCGGTGGTGCCGGCCCCCACGCAGGACGCCAACACGGTGGTCACCGTGCTGCAGAAAGGCTTCCTGATCGCCGACCGCGTGCTGCGCCCGGCTCTCGTCACGGTCGCCGCGCCCAAGTAATTCACAACTCGCGCCCCCTTGAAGGCGGCCGAGTTATCCACAAATCGAACACATCACCAAATCCTCAGGAGCACCTCATGGGAAAGATCATCGGCATTGACCTCGGCACCACCAACTCGTGCGTGGCGGTCATGGAAGGCAACACGACGCGCGTGATCGAGAACGCCGAAGGCGCCCGCACCACGCCGTCCATCATTGCCTACCAGGAAGATGGCGAGATCCTCGTCGGCGCCTCGGCCAAGCGCCAGTCGGTGACCAACCCGAAGAACACGCTGTACGCGGTGAAGCGCCTAATCGGCCGCAAGTTCACCGAGAAGGAAGTGCAGAAGGACATCGACCTGATGCCCTACACCATCGCCGCCGCCGACAACGGCGACGCCTGGGTGGAAGTGCGCGGCAAGAAGTTCGCGCCCCCGCAGGTCAGCGCCGAAGTGCTGCGCAAGATGAAGAAGACCGCCGAGGACTACCTCGGCGAGGAAGTGACCGAGGCCGTCATCACGGTGCCGGCCTACTTCAACGACGCCCAGCGTCAGGCCACCAAGGACGCCGGCCGCATCGCCGGCCTGGACGTCAAGCGCATCATCAACGAGCCCACCGCCGCCGCCCTGGCCTTCGGCCTGGACAAGCATGGCAAGGGCGACCGCAAGATCGCCGTGTATGACCTCGGCGGCGGCACGTTCGACGTGTCCATCATCGAGATCGCCGACGTGGACGGCGAGAAGCAGTTCGAAGTGCTGTCGACCAACGGCGACACCTTCCTGGGCGGCGAGGACTTCGACCAGCGCGTCATCGACTACATCGTCACCGAGTTCAAGAAGGAACAAGGCGTCGACCTGACCAAGGACGTGCTGGCCCTGCAGCGCCTGAAGGAAGCCGCCGAGAAGGCCAAGATCGAGCTGTCGAACTCGTCGCAGACCGACGTCAACCTGCCCTACATCACGGCCGACGCCTCGGGCCCCAAGCACCTGAACGTCAAGCTGACCCGCGCCAAGCTGGAGTCGCTGGTGGACGAGCTCATCGAGCGCACCATCGCCCCCTGCCGCATCGCCATCAAGGATGCCGGCGTGTCGGTGTCGGACATCGATGACGTCATCCTGGTCGGCGGCATGACCCGCATGCCCAAGGTGCAGGAGAAGGTCAAGGAGTTCTTCGGCAAGGAGCCGCGCAAGGACGTCAACCCCGACGAGGCCGTGGCCGTCGGTGCCGCCATCCAGGGCCAGGTCCTGGGCGGCGAGCGCAAGGACGTGCTGCTGCTGGACGTCACCCCGCTGTCCCTGGGCATCGAGACCCTGGGCGGCGTGATGACCAAGATGATCAAGAAGAACACGACCATCCCGACCAAGTTCTCGCAGACGTTCTCCACGGCTGACGACAACCAGCCGGCCGTGACGATCAAGGTCTACCAGGGCGAGCGCGAGCTGGCCCAGGCCAACAAGTCGCTGGGCGAGTTCAACCTGGAAGGCATCCCGCCGGCGCCGCGCGGCGTGCCGCAGATCGAGGTGAGCTTCGACATCGACGCCAACGGCATCCTGCACGTCGGCGCCAAAGACAAGGGCACCGGCAAGGAAAACAAGATCACCATCAAGGCGAACTCGGGCCTGTCGGAAGCCGAGATCGAGAAGATGGTGAAGGACGCCGAAGCCAACGCGGCCGAGGACAAGAAGAAGGTCGAGCTGGTGCAGGCCCGCAACCAGGCTGACGGCCTGGTGCACAGCGTGCGCAAGTCCGTGGCCGAGCACGGCGACAAGCTTGAAGCAGCCGAGAAGGATGCCATCGAGGCTGCTGCCAAGGATCTGGAAGAAGCCATCAAGGGCGACGACCAGGCGGCCATCGAGTCCAAGACCGAAGCGCTGATGACGGCCAGCCAGAAGCTGGGCGAGAAGATCTACGCCGACCAGCAGGCCGCGCAAGCCGCTGCAGGTGCCGCCGCCGGTGCTGCCGAGCAGCCCCAGGCCGCGCCGCAAGGCGAAGCACCCAAGCGCCCGGCCGACGACAACGTCGTGGATGCCGAGTTCAAGGAAGTCAAGGACGGCAAGTAATCCTTCGATGACCGCGGCCCGGAAGCGTCTCCACGCCTCCGGGCCTTTGCTGCTTTAAGAGACGAGCATGGCTTCCAAGCGCGATTACTACGAAGTCCTCGGCGTCGCCAAGAACGCGACCGAAGACGACATCAAGAAGGCCTACCGCAAGCTGGCCATGAAATACCACCCTGACCGCAACCAGGGTGACGGGGCCAAGGCGGCCGAAGAGCAGTTCAAGGAGGCCAAAGAGGCCTACGAGATGCTCTCCGACCCGCAGAAGAAGGCCGCCTACGACCAGTACGGCCATGCGGGCGTGGACCCCAACATGGGTGGCCGCGGCGGCGCGGGCGCCGAAGGCTTCGGCGGCTTCGCCGAGGCGTTTGGCGACATCTTCGGCGACATCTTCGGCGGCCAGGGCGGCGGGCGTCGCGGCGGCGGCCAGCAGGTCTATCGCGGCAGCGACCTCAGCTATGCGATGGAAATCACGCTGGAAGAGGCGGCCCGCGGCAAGGAAACGCAGATCCGCATTCCGAGCTGGGAGAGCTGCGAGACCTGCTCCGGCACCGGCGCGAAACCCGGCACCAGCGCCAAGAACTGCGGCTCCTGCGGTGGTTCCGGCACGGTGCACATGCGTCAGGGCTTCTTCAGCATCCAGCAGACCTGCCCGCATTGCCACGGCAGCGGCAAGATCATTCCCGACCCCTGCACGGCCTGCAACGGCCAGGGCAAGGTGAAGAAGCAGAAGACGCTGGAAGTGAAGATCCCGGCCGGCATCAACGAGGGCATGCGCATCCGCTCCGCGGGCAATGGCGAGCCCGGCGTGAACGGCGGCCCGGCGGGCGATCTCTACATCGAGATCCGCATCAAGCAGCACGACATCTTCGAGCGCGACGGTGACGACCTGCACTGCACGATGCCCGTGTCGCTGATCACGGCCACGCTGGGCGGCGGCATCGAGGTGCCGACGCTGGGCGGCAAGGCCGAGATCGAGCTGCCCGAGGGCACGCAGCACGGCAAGACCTTCCGCCTGCGTGGCAAGGGCATCAAGGGCGTGCGCTCCAGCTACCCCGGCGACCTGTACTGCCACATCGCAGTCGAGACGCCGGTCAAGCTCACCGAGCACCAGAAGAAGCTGCTCAAGGAGCTGGACGAGTCGCTCAAGAAGGGCGGTGAGAAGCACTCGCCCAACGCCAAGAGCTGGACCGATCGCGTCAAAGACCTGTTCAAGTAAAGCGCGCCGCGCGCGCGTGACGGCATGACCGGCCGCAGCCCCTTCGCGGGGACTGCGGCTTTTTCATTGCCGCGCGTGCTGCGGCCAGCGCTGCGCTTCGCGCGTCCGAAGTCACGAAATCGCGGGCCCGCCCCGCGTAAACCATCTCACGGTGCGAAGTTGTCGCGCCTAAAGTGTGACAACCTCAATACACCCCGTCATAAGTGATTCCTTCGCTGCTGCCTGCATCACCGGCCTGCGGCCCCCTGCCCGGGCAGGAGGTCGCATGTTTCTGATGGACGAGACCATCCAGGCCGCGTCGGCGCTGATCATCGACAGCAACGCCAACTCGCGCAGCCTGATGTGCGCGCAGCTGCGCGATCTGGGCGTGGGCACGGTGCGCCAGACACCGCGCGTGAAGGACGCGCGCGTGATGCTGGAGCATCACACCTTCGACATCGTGCTGTGCGACTACCACTTCGACAGCAGCGACACCTCGGGCCAGGACCTGCTGGACGAGCTCCGCCGCGAAGGCCTGCTGCCCTACTCCACCGTGTTCTGCATGGTGACGAGCGAAGCCACCTACGCCAAGGTGGCCGAGGCTGCCGAGGCAGCGTTGGATGCCTACCTGATCAAGCCCTACACCAGCGCCAACCTCGCCGAGCGCCTGGCCAGCGCCCGCCAGCGCAAGCGGACGCTGAAGGACATCTTCGAAGCCATCGAGAACGAAGACTTCGAGACCGCGGCCGACCTGTGCCTCGCGCGCTTCGAGGCCAAAGCCAAGTACTGGCTGTACGCCGCGCGAATCGGCGCCGAACTGCTGCTGCGGCTCAAGCGCTTCGACGACGCCAAGGTGCTGTACGAGGCCATCATTGCCGCCAAGACCGTGCCCTGGGCACGCCTGGGCGTTGCCCGCACCGAGGTGGCCACCGGCAACCTGCAGAAGGCTCGCCGCACGCTGGAGAACCTCATCGGCGAGTTGCCTGACTACGCCGACTCGCACGACCTCATGGGCCATGTGCAGATGGAGCAAGGCGATCTGGGTGAGGCCCTGAAGACCTACCAGACGGCCGTGACCCTCACGCCAGGCTGCCTGCTGCGCCTGCAGCGCTGCGGCTCGCTAGGCTTCTATTCCGGCCACCGTGTCGAGGCGTTGCGCATGCTCGAGCGCGCAATGTCGCTGGGCCTGCGCTCCAAGCTGTTCGACATGCTCAGCGTCGTCCTCGTCGGGCTGATCCGCTTCGACAACAAGGACTACAAGGGCTTCAAGTACGCCCATGACGCGCTGATCAGCGCGCTGGAGCGCTCGCCCGGCTCGATACGGCTGCAGCGCTTCGACCTCGTGTTCCGCGGCCTGTCCTACCTGCTGGAGCGGCGCGTGGGCCAGGCGTTGCTGATCGCCCGCGAGTTCACCGAGCATGCCGATGCCGGCAGCTTCGACCTCGAGGCCGCCTCGCTGTTGGCCGCGCTGTGGCTGCGCCTGTCCAGCCAGGAGGTGGAGCTGGAGGAGATGATGCCGGTGCTGAAGTCGCTGGGCCTGCGCTACTGCACCTCCAAGGCCGCCACCGAAATCCTCGTGGCCATGGCCGAGACGCATGAGGGCGCGGCCGAGCAATTCCGTGAGTGCCACCAGCAGATCTTCAACGTCGCCGAAACCGCCATGCGCCACTCGCTACGCGGCACGGCCAAGGTGGCCGTGGAGCTGCTGATCCAGCAAGGTGAGCTGACGCGCAGCGCCAAGCTCATCGACATGGCCGGCCTCGTGCTGCGTCGCCACGCCGAGAAGATCGATAGCGCACAAGACCTCGCTGAGCGCATCGACGAACTGCACAACCGCTACGTGAAGCCCATGGGCGGCAGCGGCTCCAAGGTCCGCGCGACCGGTGGCGTCGCGCTGCGTTCCGGCAGCGGCAAAGCGGCCGCACCCGCGTAAATGGCTGCGCGCGCTGACAAGCATCTCCAGCCGCCCCACGATCGCCGAGTCCCGCTGCCACGCCGACTGCTGGCCTGGCTGCGCCTCGACGCCACACGGCCGCTGACACAGGCCTGGCTGGCCGCGCTGTGGATGAGCCTGCTGGCCAACTGGCCGCTGTGGCGGCAGTTGCACCAGATGGCGGAGCCCAGCCCACTGTTCATGGCGGCCTTCGTGGGCATGGTCACGGCGGCCACGGGCGCCCTGCTCAGCCTGCTGGCGTGGCCGCGCCTCATCAAGGTGGCGCTGACCGTGCTGCTGCTCAGCGCCGCCGCGCTGGCGCACTTCATCGGCAGCTACGGCATCGTGTTCGACCCGACGATGGTCACCAACATGATGCAGACCGACGTGCACGAAACGCGCGATCTGCTAAACGGACGGCTGCTGCTGAGCCTCGCCCTGCTGGGCGCCCTGCCCGTGTGGTGGCTGCTGCGCCGGCCCGCCGCACCGCCGCAGCCCCTGGGCGCCCGGCTGGGCGGCAGCCTCGCCGGCTTCGCGCTGGGCCTGCTGGCCATGGTGCTGCTGGCGCTGGCCGTGTTTGCCGAGCTGTCGTCCACGATGCGCAACCACAAGGCGCTGCGCTACATGGTGACGCCGTTGAACGCCGTCTACTCGCTGAGCGCGGCCGCCGTGCGCAGCCGGCAGGCGCCCGCCGGGCCGCCGGCCGTCATCGGCGCCGACGCCCGCCTGCTGCCCCGCGCGCCTGACGCCAAGCCACCGCTGCTGCTGCTTGTGGTGGGCGAGACCGCGCGCTCGATGAACTTCAGCCTCAACGGCTATGCACGCCCCACCAACCCGCAACTGGCCAAGCTGCCGGCCAGCAGCCTCGTGAGCCTGCGTGACGTCACCTCCTGCGGCACGGCCACGGCGGCATCCCTGCCCTGCATGTTCTCGCCGCTGGGCCGAGACGCCTTCACCAGCCTCAAGGGCCGGCAGGAGAACCTGCTGGACGTACTGCACCGGGCCGGCCTGGCTGTGCTGTGGCTGGACAACCAGAGCGGCTGCAAGGGCCTGTGCGACCGCGTGCCCCACAGCTTCACGAACGAGCTGCCGCCAGGTGCGCCGCCGCTGCCGCCCGGGCTGTGCGACGGCAAGGAATGCTTCGACGCGGCGCTGCTGCACGGCCTGACCGAGCGCGTGGCCGCGCTGGACCCGCAGCGCCTGCAGCGCGGCCTGGTGCTGGTGCTGCACCAGATGGGCAGCCACGGCCCGGCCTACTACAAGCGCTCGCCGCCCGCGCTGAAGGTCTTCCAACCGGAATGCCGCAGCAACGCGCTGCAGCAATGTCCGCGCGAGCACGTCGTCAACGCCTACGACAACACCCTCGTGAGCACCGACCACCTGCTGGCCAGCGCCATCGCCTGGCTGCAGCTGCAGCAGCCGCGCTTCGACACCGGCCTGCTGTACGTGTCGGACCACGGCGAGTCCCTGGGCGAGAACGGCCTGTACCTGCACGGCATGCCCTACGCGTTCGCGCCCCGTGAGCAGACCCATGTGCCCATGATCCTGTGGGTGCCAGAGGGCGGCGCGCTGGCCGGATCGCTGAAGCCCGGCTGCCTGGCCTCACTGCGCGACAAACCGGCGTCGCACGACCACCTTTTCCACACCGCCATGGGCTGGGTGGGCGCGCGGGCCGATGTCTACCGGCCCGACTGGGACCTGCTGGCCAACTGCCGGCGCTAGAACAGGTTGCCCTGCGCAGACGCGGGGGCCAACGGCCGGGCCGGCCGCTGGAACAGCGCCAGTTGCACCGGCCGGCGCTCGGTGCGCAGCCCCAGCTGGGCCGCCGCCCGCCGCAGCCGCGCGCGCAGCAGATCGGCCCAGACGCCCTCGCCGGTGAAGCGGGTGCCGAAGCGGGCATCGTTGTCCTTGCCGCCGCGCATGTCGCGGATGCGCGCCATCACGCGCTCGGCGCGCTCGGGGAAATGGCGCAGCAACCAGTCCTGGAACAGCGGGTTCACCTCCCATGGCAGACGCACCGGGATGCTGAAGGCGCTGCTGGCGCCGGCCTCGGCGGCGGCTTCGAGGATGCGCTCCAGCTCCGGCTCGTTGATGAACGGGATGATGGGCGACACGCTGACGCCCACCGGCACACCGGCGTCTGCCAGCAGCCGCAGCGTGCGCAGCCGACGCGCCGGGGCTGCGGCGCGCGGCTCCAGGATGCGGGCGAGCTCGTTGTCCAACGTCGTGATGGACACATAGGCCGACACCAAACCCCGAGCCGCCATCGGCGCGATGAGGTCCAGGTCGCGCTCGATGCCGCTGCTCTTCGTGACGACGGAGAACGGGTGGCCCGCCTCGGCCAGCACCTCGATCACGCGCCGCGTGATGCCCAGCCGGCGCTCCACCGGCTGGTAGGCATCGGTGGCCGTGCCCAGCACCAGCGAGCGTGGCTCGTAGCGCGGCGAGGCCAGCGTCTCACGCAGCCGCTCGGCGGCATTGACCTTGGCGACGATGCGCGTCTCGAAGTCCAGCCCCGGCGACAGGTTCAGGTAGCTGTGCGTGGGCCGCGCGAAGCAGTACACGCAGCCATGCTCGCAGCCACGGTAGGGGTTGATCGAGTAGTCGAACGAGATGTCCGGCGACTGGTTGCTCGTCACGATCTTCTTCGCGAGCTCTTCGATGACCTGCGTGGCCGGCGGCAGGTGCTCCTGGGCAGCGTCCTGATCCAGCGAGCCCCAGCCGTCGTCGACCTGCTCGCGCTCATACCGCTCGAAGCGATGCGGCATGGCCGTGGCCGTGCCGCGTCCCTTGATGGAGGCAACGGGAACCAGGGCAGGCTGGGCGGCGGCAATGCGACGGGACGAAGACGACATGCTGTAAATATATACAGCATTTTGAATGCCTGGGGTGCCCCAACGATGACGCGTGCCGACGCGCCATGCACATCGGCCCCAGCAAAACAAAACGGGCCAGCGTCTTTCGACACTGGCCCGCTGAATCACTTCTAGTTATTGGCGCGGCTGGCAGGATTCGAACCCACGACCCCTTGGTTCGTAGCCAAGTACTCTATCCAACTGAGCTACAGCCGCTGAAAACTGACGATGTATTTGGAAGCTTGCCTTGCGGTACAGCAACCTGTTGATTTTTCTAATTTTTGGCGCGGCTGGCAGGATTCGAACCCACGACCCCTTGGTTCGTAGCCAAGTACTCTATCCAACTGAGCTACAGCCGCTGCAAGCCTCACAGTATAACCAGATTTTCATGCGCTCAGCAATAGATTGCTGATTTTTTAATGTCGATCGCTTCGACAGTGCTCAAGGAAGGCGGGCAGCCGCCTCGAAGCAGCGTGCGCGGCGAGCGTCATCTCCCTCCTGCTCCGCCAGCGCGGCAAGCGCCAGCCAGCTGCGCCTGCGGGCAGCGCTGGGCATCGACACATCCTCCGCGACGGCATCCAGCATCAGCCGCGCCTTGCCCCACAGTTGGCGCTCGGCCAACGCGTGGCCCAGCGCATAGGCCAGCGCGCGCTCACGCGGGAAGCGCGACTGCGCTGCCTCCAGGCGCTGCAACCAGTCCGGCCCACACCCCGCCAGCACCGGCACCAGGGCCAGCGTCAGCGCGTGCCGATCGTCTGCAGACAATTCGGCCACGTCATCAAAGAACGGGCGCAGCCAGCCCCGGCCATCGTCCGGAGCACCCAGCTGTGCGGCGCAATGCGCCGCACGCGCGGCCACCAGCGGATCGCGGCGATCGGCGGGGTCCAGTTGTTGCCAGGCGGTGCGGAGCTGGTCCACATCACGGGCTGCGTCCAACGCCTCGAAGGCCAAGGTACGCAGCAAGCCTTGGGCAGCCACCTTGGAGAAGGCCTGGTGCTTGGCGAGCAGGCGTGCGGTGCGCAAGGCGTCCAGCGACTGGTTGGCCAGGCGGGACGCTTGCAGCCGCAGGCGCAGTGCCTGGGTGCGGCGGGCGACGCCCGGCGGCAGTTCACCCAGCAGACGCAATGCGCGTGTCGCGTCGCGGTCGTCCAAGGCCCACTCGGCCGCCAGCAGCCGGGCGCCGTCTTCCTGGCCACGCGCGCCGCCAGCGAGGCGGGCGGCTTCCAGCGCCTGGCCGAGTTGCTCATCGCGATGGCGGCGGTCCTGAAGCCGGTGCGCGCTCGCCGCCGCCAGCAGGTGAGCCAACGACATGAAGGCCTGGTCGGCCGACAGCTCGGGCGTGGCGGACTGGATGTTCAGCGCCTTCTGGGCGGCCTTCTGCGAGCGGCTGAAGCGCGCGCCGAAGTACTCCACCAGCGCCTCGCGCAAGGCGAGCTGAGCGCTGCGCTCACGCTGCGCCAGACGCCATTCACGGGCGCGCTTGGGCAGCGTCGTCAGGGCCTCGAAGGCTTGGATGGCCGTCACGATGGCGAAGCAGCCGGCCACCAGCAGCAACAGGAAGAGGTTGAGCGAGATGTCGAGCCGCCAGCCGCCCCAATAGAAGCTGGCCAGGCCGTCGTTGGACCCCAGCGTGAGCGCCGCAACCACCGCGACGACGAACAGCAGAACCAGCCAGATGACGAGACGCATCGGATGCCTTCCTGCGTCAGCGGCCGGCCGCCGCAGCCGTCAGCGCGGCGAGCGTGTCGTCCGGGCGCGGCACGCTGACCTGACGCGCCTGGCCGGCCACCTGGCGCAGCAGTTCGGCCACGCTGGCGACCTTGCGCGAGCGCGTGTCGAAGTAGCGGTTCAGCATCTCCTGGCTGTCGCGCAGGTCGGCCTGCGTGGTGTCGAACTGCCGGCTCAGCAGCGCCAGGCGGGCGTTGAGCAAACGCAGTTTGAGGTTCTCGCGCAGGAAGAAACTTTGGTCGGGCGCGATCAGCGCCGCCTCGGGGTGGTCGATGCGGGTCACGCGCAGCAGGGTCTTGGCCTCGCCCCAGGCGATGTTCGTCCAGCTGGACAGCTGCTGGGTCGCCTGCCACCACCACAGCGACAGCTGACCTTCGGCCGCTGCCGCGGCCTGCTCCCGCTGCAGCCGCAGCGCCTGCTCGCGCGCCTTGGCGGCCGCATCGGCGCGGCGCTCATCACGCGGGCTGCTGACCACATCGCCGCCCGTCAGCAGCGGCAGCTCGTCGGCCATGCGCACGACTTCGTCGAGCTTGATGGTCAGCGTGGACACGTCGACGGTGGCGACGGCCTTCACGCGATCCAGGTCGCGCGCGACGGCGCGGCGCACGCCCTCCAGGCGCGGCTGCTTATAGCGCAGCAAGCGCTCGTCGGCCTGCTTCAGCGTGGCCACCAGCGGCTCGGCGCTGCCGGTGATCTGCGTCTGCTGCAGCGCCACCCTGATGGCGGCCTCGATGTCGCCGACGACGTTCTCGTCACGCGAGCGGGACATGGACTGGATCAACTCCTCCAGCTGGCCGCGTTGCAGCGCGACCTCGGCCAGGCGGGCCTCCAGCAGCGAGACCTTGGCGGCCGTGTCGCGCACGAGGTCGGCGGACTGCTTGGCGGCCAGCCGCGCCTCGGTGGCCTGGGCCTGGCTGGCCTCCTGGCGGCGCACCAGCTCCTGCTCCAGCGACTGCTGGCGCGACAGGCTTTGCCAGGCCAGCGCCACACACACCAGCACGGCCGCGCCCAGCAGCGCAAGCAGCCAGGGCAGCCAGGCAGGCAGCGAGGGAGTGGATGGCGGCGGCGGAGCCAGGGGCTCGGCCGCGGGAACAACAGCGGAAATCGGCTCGGTCACAGTGCGACGGATTCTGTCAGAGGGCCTTCAGGGCCTGCGTCACCGCTTCGGGGTCGGGTCGCGCCAAAACGACAGGATGGAACCCGGCGGCGCGGGCGGCCTCGGCGATGCGCGGGTGGGTGGCAATGGCACGTTGGCCGGCCAGCGGCAGGCCCTGCAGATGACCCACGGCCTCGGCGCTGCTGAACAGCCAGGCATGGGCAGCGGGCCGACCCAGCACGTCCGCCAGCAGCGCCCGCTCGGCAGCGTCGAAATGCGGGCCGCTGCGGTGATAGACGGTCACGGCCCCCACCCGCGCGCCGGCCTCGGACAGCCGCTCGGCCAGCCATTCGCGGCCGCCGTCGCCGCGCAGCAGCAGCGCGCGCGCGCCGGCCCAGTCGCGCCGCGGGGCCAGTTGTTGCCACAGGTGTTCGGAGTCCAGACTGGCCGCATCGGCCGCAGGCTGAACGATGAGGGCCGCCGGCACGCCGTGCGCGGCGAGCGCCTGCGCGCTGCCCGGGCCCACGCAGGCGGCCAGCGTGTGCGCCGGCCACGCAGCGCCGCCGGCCCGCGCGAAGAACTGCTCGACCGCATTGGGGCTGACGAACACGGCCACATCCGCGGTGGCCAGCGCGGCCCAGGCGGCCTGCACGGGCGCCACATCGCGGGCCGGCAGGATCTCGATCAGCGGCAACGCCCTCGCCTGCACGCCCAGCGCTGCCAGCCGCGCCAGCCAGGCCTCGCACTGCGGGCGGGGCCGGGTGACGATGAGGGTGGTCATCCAGGCAGGTAAGCGCCGGCGCCCTGCTCGCGCAGCTGCGCGGCAGCCTGCTGGCCCAGCGCGCGGGCGCTGGCCACATCGGTCACGTCAGCGGCCGCCGGCGCCCGCAGCAGCGGTGAGGTGTGCAGTTCGGCATGGCCCAGCGCCGCGTCCAGGCACAGCGTGGCGCCTTGCCAGCGCGCATGGGCCGCCAGCGGCAGGCTGCAGCTGCCGCCCAGCGCGCGGGACACAGCCCGCTCGGCCTCGCAGGCCAGCTGCGTGGGCATGTGCGCCAGCCGGGCCAACGCCTCGGCCAGTGCGCCGTCGTCGGTGCGGATCTCCAGGCCCAGCGCACCCTGACCGGCGCAGGGCAGCATCTGCTCGACCTCGAACACCGCACGCACGCGGTGAGCCAGGTCCAGGCGCTTCAGGCCGGCGGCGGCCAGCACGATGGCGTGGTAGCCGCCCTCGTCGAGCTTGCGCAGCCGGGTGTCGAGATTGCCGCGCAGCGGCTCCACGCGCAGGTCGGGCCGCAGGCTAAGCAGTTGCGTCACGCGGCGCAGGCTGGAGCTGCCGACGACAGCGCCCTCGGGCAGGTCGGCCAGCGAGGCGTAGTCGTTGGACACGAAGGCGTCCCGCGGGTCTTCCCGCTCCAGCACTGCCGCGAGCGTGAAGCCCTCCGGCAGCTCCATGGGCACGTCCTTCAGCGAGTGCACGGCCAGCTGCGCGCGGCCCTCGGCCAGCGCGGTTTCCAGCTCCTTCACGAACAGGCCCTTGCCGCCGACCTTGGACAGCGTGCGGTCGAGGATCTGGTCGCCACGGGTGGTCATGCCCAGCAGCGTGGCGGTGATGCCGAGTTCGCGGCCCAGGCGGGCCTGCACATGTTCGGCCTGCCACAGCGCCAGGCGGCTCTCGCGCGTGGCGATGGTGATGGAGGTGGAAGCGGTCATAGGCCGTCGATTATCGAGGCCGTGACACGCGACCTCAGCGCTTGCGGCTCTTGAAGAACGCGTTGATGGTCAGGCGGCCGGGGTCGGCCAGGTAGCCCGCTTTCGCAGCGGCCCAGCGGATGTCACCGGAATGGAAGATCGCGCCGTCATAAAAGATCGCGCGGTTCCACCGGGCCGGCACGCGGCCGATGACCTCGAAGTGGCGGTTGCTGTCCGTCATGTAGCCGGGCGCGATGCCGTATTTGTCGCCAAACGCGCTGGCATCCAGCACATCGGCGTCATGCCGCAGGCGGGCGGTGTCGGTCTCGGACATCAGCGGGCGGAAGAACACTGTGCCGCCCAGCTGCTCGTCCTTGAACAGGTAGTGCACGGCAGCGGCCACCGTTTCGTCGGCGGCCAGGCCGGAGTCGTCGCGGTGGCACAGGCGCTGGCGGGCGTCGAGCGTGGCGGGGTCTTGCACGACGCGCGAGAAGCGCGCCATCGCGCCCAGCGGCGCGCCGAGTTGCAGCGCGCCACCCAGACGCTGGCGGAAGAAGGCGTCCAGCTCGGCCAGCATGCCGTCAGGCAGGGCCAGCTGCGGGCCGGGGTAAGGATGGCCCGGCACCGCCTGGAAGCGCTGCTGATCAGCCTGCAGCAGCGCGACCAGCGCGTCCGGGTCCTGCGCGAAGTCATCGACGATGAAGACGCGTGCGCCGTCGGCCAGCGTCATCACCTCGACGCGGGCGTCCGGGTTGATGTGCAGCCGTGCCGCACTGGCTGGCACGGCAGCCTGGGGCGCGGGGCAGAAGCCGTCGATGAACTGCTGATGCTTGGGCAGCTTCATCAGCGTGCGGGCCACGTCTTTGCGGATGCCGGACAGAAAGTCGCCCAGCGCGCGGTCGTCCATGTTGCGCGTGATGGGGTGATGGCTGGCGGGCAGGATGCCCTGCCCCATCATGACCTGCACCCAGGAGTTCTCGGCGAACAGCTCGCCCTGGCGCAGCATGATGCGGGCGGTGTCGCGGAAGTGCTGGATGCGATGCGCCAGCAGCGACGGCACGGCCATGTCGCGGCAGCCGCGCCAGAAGGCGGAGTCGTCGCGGTTCGTCACGTGGTAGTGCAGGATGATGAAGTCGCGCACGACCTCGATGGCGTCGCGGGTCTGCAGGTTGTACTCGTCGATGTCGCTCTGGCGCACGCCATCGGTGGGGAAGAGCTCGACGAGCCGCGTCAGGCCCTTCTGGATCAGGTGGATGCTGGTCGACTCCAGCGGCTCCAGGAAGCCGCTGGACAGGCCGATGGCGACGCAGTTCTTCTCCCAGACCCGCTCGCGCTGGCCCGGCGTGAAGCGGATGACGCGCGGCTCGCGCAGCACCTCGCCCTCGACATTGGCCAGCAGCGCGGCCTTGGCCTCGTCGTCGCTGACATGCTTGCTGCTGTAGACGATGCCGTTGCCGACGCGGTGCTGCAGCGGGATGCGCCACTGCCAGCCCCAGGGATGGGCGATGGAGCGGGTGTAGGGCACGGGCTCGCCGGCGCGCGTGGTCTGCACGGCCAGCGCGCTGTCGCAGGGCAACCAGTGCGACCAGCTCTCGTAGGGCACGCCCAACGTCTCGCCCAGCAGCAGCGAGCGCATGCCGGTGCAGTCGATGAAGAAGTCACCTTCGATCAGCCGGCCGTCGGCCAGCTGCAGGCCGGTGAGGAAGCCGGTGTCGGCATGCTGGCGGACCTGCGCGATCTTGCCCTCGATGCGCTGCACGCCCAGCGCCTCGGAGAAGCGGCGCAGGTACTGGCCGTACAGCGTGGCGTCGAGGTGGTAGGCGTAGTTGATGCCGTTGTCGGGCAGCAGCGCGAAGCGGTTCTCCATCGCCGCGCGCAGTTCCAGGCAGTAGTCGCCGTAGCTGCTGGCCAGGCCGCGCCGACGGCCTTCCAGCCAGAAGTGGTGGAAGCCTGCGGTCCAATGGCCCTGGCCCGTCCTGCCGAAGGAGTGGAAATAGTCCTCGCCGACGTTGCGCCAGTTCTCGAAGCTGATGCCCAGCTTGAACGTGGCCTGCGTGGCCTGGATGAACTCCCGCTCGTCCAGGTCCAGGATCTGATGAAGGATGTGCAGCGTGGGGATGGTGGCCTCGCCCACGCCCACGGTGCCGATTTCCTCGGACTCGACGAGCCGGATGTCGACCTGGCGGCCCAGGCACTTGGACAGGCCGGCAGCGACCATCCAACCGGCGGTGCCGCCACCGGCGATGACGACGCGACGAACGGGTTGGGCAGGGGTGGCTGGGTTCATGGCAAAGCTAGCGGTTCAGTCGGTTGCGCAGCAGCGTGCGCAGCTGGCGGGCGCCGAACTCGTCCAGCGGCGCCAGCAAGCCCCGCGCGGCGGGCGGGATGTGGGCGGCCGTCTGTTCGTCGGCGTCAAAGACGTAGTGGTTGAACAGCGCGCGCCAGGCCTCGCGCTGGGCGGGCGGCAGGTCGCGCAGCGACAGCAGGGCCATCAGCAGCGTGCTCAGCGCCGGGTCCATGAACTCCGGCGACTGGCGCCACCAGAAGTTGACCAGGCCGTTGACGCCGTCCAGCGATTCGACGCCATGCCACCACTGGCTGGGAATGAAGAGCGCATCGCCCGGCAGCAGCTCGAAGCTCTGCGCCTGCCGCAGTGCCTCGGCGTAGCGCGGGAAGCGGTCGAGATCGGGGTGCGCATGGTCCACGAGGCTGATGGGCTGCCCGGCGGGCGTCAGGTCCAGCGGGCCGATGTAGAGGTTGGCCACCTGATCCGGCGGGAACAGCGTGAAGCGGCGCCGCCCAGCCACGACGCAGGCGATGTTGTCGGGCTGATCGAAATGCGTGGCGACGCGCATGCGGTTGCCCAGCCACAAGCTCACATGCGGGCGAAAGCCGGCCAGCTCGGGCAGGTCGTTGGGCGCGCGCAGGCCGGGAAAGCAGCGGTCGATCTCGGTGGAGCCGAGATAGAGCGTATCGGCTGTGTCGGCCAGCAGCTCGTCCAGCAGCGCGCCAAACGCCAGCGTCTCGTGCCTGAAGTTGAAACCGCTGAAGTCGGCGTTGTAGAAGAAACGCCCGTCGATCTCCGGCGCGCCGCGCCACAGGCTCAGGCGGGTGTCGGCGCCAAAGCCACGCAGGTAGCCGCAAAACGCCGCATCCGACTGCTGCGCCGCCTGCACCAGCGGCCAGTGCCGCACCAGTCCGCGCAGCAGCACGGGCTGGGTGGACTGCAGCACGTCAGTGCTCACGCCCCGCAGGACCTCGGCCAGCATGGGCTAGACCTCGCGGGCAAGGTGGCGCTTGATCAGCACCGGGAAGTTGGACAGCGACGCGATGACCATGTAGATGGGCTGTAGGTAGTCCGCCTGGTGCAGCATGGCCACGGTGGCGGTGTCCAGCGCGGCGAGGCGCTCCTCGTGGATGAAATAGAAGCCCGTCAGCTGGCCGTGCGAGCCGTCCGGGCGCTCGACGTCCAGCACGAAGGGCTCGAGCAAGTCATGCTGCCTCAGCGTCTGCACGAAGTCGGCCGTGGCCTGCAGGCCCTCGTGCAGCGTGCGCAGCACCGAGTTCGCGTGCTCGGTGAGGTCGCTGGTGCCGCCCTGCGGCAGGAAGACGGCTTCGCCCTCGGCGCCGTGGGCGATGCGCTTGCTGTCCATGTCCACCATCATGCGCAGCTCATCGTCGGCCACGCCGATGGCGAACGGCAGGCGCTGCACGGACAACGGCAGGTAGTCGGCGTCCCAGCCCTGCTCGTTCAGGAACAGGTTCTCGCCGTGCTGCAGCCCGAACAGCACGGCCGGCGCAAAACCGCCCTGCCCGTCCGGCTGGAACACGATGGGGTAATGCGCCTGCAGCTTGCGGAACTCGTCCACCGTGGCGGGCGCCGACATGATGTCGTCGCCCCATTGCGCGCCACGCTGGGTGAAGACGCGCAGGTCCTTGTGCTGGATGTTGTTGAGGATTTGCAGCATGGGGTCTCGTCGGTGGGTTCAGGCGGACGGCGGCATGCCGTGCGCGCGGATGTGTTGGAGGAGATCGCGGTGGCGGGGCAGCCCGCCCAACAGGCGCCGGGTGATTGTCGTCACGTCGCGCAGGCCGGCCTGCGCAGCGGCCAGTCGGTCGGCAGGCCGCGCCCGCAGGGCGGGCACGGCCTGCATGCCGTAGAGGATGTACTGGTAGCTGGCCGCGGGGAAGACCTCCTCCGCGCGGTCGACATCGTGGCGCGACGGGGCACGGTGCCGCCACAGTTGCAGCAGCTCACGCAAGGAGTCGGGCTGCGTGAGCGGCATGCGGTGCTCGCGCCAGTAGCCGGCGCCATCGCCGCCGTCGACAGCGTCGCGGCGGTTCAGCACGTAGTGCAGCTTCAGGAAGTCGATGATGCGTGACCAGCGGTAGCGAAAGGTCTCGTTGAAGCGGCGCGCCACCAGCGCCATGTCGCTGCGGTTGGCAGGCATCTCGTCACGGATGAACGCGGCGGACAACTCGACCAAGGCCAGTGCCGACGCCTCCAGCGGCTCGATGAACCCGGCCGCCAGGCCGACAGCGACGCAGTTGCGGTGCCAGAACTGCTCACGGTAGCCGGGGTTGAAGCGCAGCCGGCGCGGCGACGCCTCGCCCAGCGACAGCCCGTTGCGCTGCAGGTGAGCGCACAGCGCGCGCTCGGCGGCGGCGTCGTCGGTGTGGCTGCTGGAGAACACCAGGCCGATGCCGCGGCGCGTGGGCAGCGCGATGTCCCAGGTCCAGCCCTCGGCATGCGCGGTGGACACCGTGGCGGAGGCCAGCGGCGCCTGTGCGTCGACATGGGGCACCTGCACGGCCAGCGCGCTGTCGTTGAACAGCACGCCCTGCACCGAGTGCAGCGCGACCCCGTAGTGCTGGCCCAGCAGCAAGCTGGCCAGGCCCGAGCAGTCGATGAAGAGCTCGCCCTCGATGTCGCCGTGGACGCGGGTCGTCAGCGCAGCGATGTCGCCGTTCTCGTGGGAGCGCACGGCGCTGACGTGGTCGACGACATGGCGCACACCGAGCCGTGCCGTCGCGTGTCGCTGCAGCAGTTGGCCCAGCTTGACGGCGTCCACGTGATAGCCGTAGTTCATGACGCCCGCGAACTCCGGCGTCGTCGTCTGCTTGGGCGCGAGGTGGGCGTCGCACACCTGCGGCTGCGCCCCCACGCTGTCGGCAAACGGCTGCGCGCCACGGCCCTGCAGCCAGGCTGCGGTGAGGTCGACATCACCCCAGCCGTGCGGCAACGTGAACGGGTGGTAGTAGCGGTCACCCGCGCCGCCATGCACCCAGCCGTCAAAGCGCGAGCCCTGCTTGAAGGCCGCATCGCAGGCGCGAACGAGATCGACCTCGCTGAGGCCGATGCGCTGCAGCGTGGCGCGCATCGTCGGCCAGGTGCCTTCGCCCACCCCGATGGTGGGCACATCGGGAGACTCGATGAGCGTGATCTGCAGCGCATCGGGGCCTTCACCGCCGAGCTCTGCGGCCAGGGTCGCAGCGGTCAGCCAACCGGCTGAACCGCCTCCCAGCACCACGATACGTCGAACAGCTGTCGTCACCTCGGAACTCGTCATGGAAAGCTGAGCCGCGCGGCTGCCAGTCACGCCGCATGGGCTCAGCAACGCTGAAAAACAAACGAGGCCGAGGCGGGCGCTGGGCGCCTACCTCGGCCAATCAGGCCCGTCCAGCGCGGCCCCGAAGGGCGGTCGCCGGACGGCGGTGCTCATCGCTCAGAAGCGGTAGCGAGCACCGATCAGGTAACGCCGGCCCGTCTGGATGGCGGAGATGTGCTGCGTCTTGGTGCGGCCGTAGCTGCGGATGTAGCCATCGTTCAGGTTCAGCATGTCGGCCTGCAGCGTGAGGTTCTTGCCGAACTTGTAGCCGATGGACACGTCCACCTGACCGTACGCATCGACGTAACGCGGGTTGTTGCCGTTGTCATTCGTCGCTGCGAGGAAGGCATCACGCCAGTTGTAGGCGCCGCGGATCGACCACACATCGTTCTCGAAGAAGCCCACCAGGTTGGCGGAATCGCTGACACCCACCAGCGGCGCCTGCACATCGGTGGTCGCGGCGTTGTTGATGTACTTCAAGCCGCTGCGCACCAAGGTGTAGTTGCCGGAGACGCCAAAACCGCTGCTGCCGAACATGTGCTGGAAGTTGAACTCCAAGCCCTTGATCGTGTCGCCGCCGCCGTTGGACGGCGTCGAGATGTTGAACACCAGCGGCTGAGCGCCTGGGACGGTGCCGTCAATGTTGCCCTTCAGGAAGGTCGGATCCGTGGCGTCGGTGACGGTGACTCCCGGCTGTCCGTTGTAGTTCTGGAAAATGTAGTTGCGCAGCAGCTTCGGCGCATCGGCAGGAATGCCGGCGGCGCGCGCAGCGTTGAAGTACGTGCCGCTGGCCGGCTGATTCAAGCCCGGGAAGGTCTGCTGCACCACCTTCGTCGTGAAGAAGTCGGTCACCTTCTTGTGGAAGATGCCGGCCGCCACGTACGACGACTTGGCGAAGTAGTACTCGGCAGACAGGTCCAGGTTCTTGGACTTCAGCGGCCGCAGGGCCGGGTCACCCGTCGAACCGGCCCCATTGACGTTGTAGCGCCCGGAGTCCTTGTTCAGCGCGATGCCGCCCAGCATGTCACCGAAGTTCGGGCGACCGATGTTTTCACCGTAGCTGGCGCGCACCTTGAGGTTGGACGTCAGGTCGGCATCCCAGTCGATGCTCGGCAGCCAGTAGCTGTATTTGCCCGTCTTGGTACCGAAGGTGCGGGTGTCGCCGGTCAGGCGCACCTCGTTCTCCGCGTACCAGACCGCGCCGGAGAAGCTGGTCACTTGCGATGACGACGTGATCTTGGTTTCCTCGTACCGCATACCGACCGACAGGTTCATCGGAATGGCAGTGTCGAAGGAGTGATCCCACTGGCCGTAGACCGCGGTGGACTTCTCGGTCGTGCGCCAGTCGTTGCCCTTGGTGAAGTCAGGGTACGGCGAGAAGTACGCCTCGGCCTCGGCGGCAGACAGCGGCGCGCCGGGCTCAAGCGAGGTCGGACGGTACGACTGTGCGTTCTTGATCGCCTGCGCACGCAGCGCCTCGAAGTTGGGCACGAAGAACGTCTGGAACTGGCGCGGGTCGCCGCTGCCGGGGATGCGGCTGAAGAAGCTGGGCAGGCTGTACTGCGCCACGTTCTGGTTCTTGAACGAACCCTGAGGACCGATACCGCCCCAGTCGCCGTGGAAGTTGTTGGAGCCGGCCGCGCGGTTCTTCAGCTTGGTGAACCCCAGGCCGACGTGCAGCTTGTCGTCCGTGCTCAGTTGGTAGGTGCCGCTCAACTGGACTTGGTCGACGTCCTGGTCGGAAATGTTGTTCTCGAACTGCGAACCGGTGACGGTCGTCTTGTTCGAGTCATACGCCAGGCCCTTGGACTCCATGACAGGGAACTTCTGGTCGTAGTACATCGTCGTGTTGCCCTGGTTGAACAGTGCCAGGTCAATGACGTTGTTGGAGCCGTAGGGGCTGTCAGGACGGGTCCTGGACTTGGACGAGTGGACATCCAGGTCGACGCTCAGGTTCTCGCTGACCTTCCAGGCCGTGTTGAAACCGGTGGAGTTCAGCTTGGTCTTGTTCGCGAACAGGGCCGCGTACATCGCGTAGTCGTGCGTGCCGTCCCAGGTGGCCGTCTGGATGACCGGGTCGGAGACATCGCCCGCGCGGACAAACGTCGTGGGCGGCCGGCCGTTCAGCGGGCCGGAGAACGACGGACCGAACCAGGATGAGTTCTCGATGGCGCGGTTCGTCGTCGCGTTGATGGCCAGGGTGTGGTCCACCGTGAACTTCAGCTCCTTCGTCGGGGAGAACTGCAACACGGCCTGGCCGTTGATGCGCTCCCGCTCCAGGCCGCTCGTGCGGTAACGCACGTCGTTGGTGTGCGAGATGAAGCCGCTGGTCGGGAAGTTGACCAGGTTGGAGGCCGGCGCGCCCGCATAGGCGGTGCCGTTGGTCCCGGTCGTGACGCGACGGGTTTCCCAGCCGTTGCCAGTGAACGCGTTGTTGGAGCCCGAGCTGCGCTTGGAGTAACTGCCGCTGATGGCAATGCCCAGCGTGCGGTTGCCGAAGACGTCGCTGTAAAGGCCTGAGATCTCCGGCGTCACCTTGTCGCCCTGAATCTCGTTGGGCAGGCGCGAAACTGACTGGTCGAAATTGGCCTTGACGCCGATGCTGGCAATGCGCTCGCGCACATCGAGCGGGCGGGCCGTCTTGACGTTGATGGTGGCGCCAATGCCGCCGGTCGGCGACGAGGCGCGGGCCGTCTTGTACACCTCGAGCGCTGAAATGGAGTCGGACGACAGGTTGGCGAAGTCGAAGGCACGCCCGGCGCCATCAGACGTCGGCATTTGCCGGCCGTTCAGCAGCACCATGTTGAACTGCGGCCCCACCCCGCGCACCGTGACCTTCGAGCCTTCGCCGCTGGCGTTGCGGTCGATGGACACGCCAGCGATGCGCTGCATCGACTCGGCGAGGTTGGTATCCGGGAACTTGCCGATGTCCTCGGCAACGATGCCGTCCACCAGACCGCGCGCCTCGCGCTTGAGCGACACGGCGCTGTCCAGCGACTTGCGGATGCCGGTGATGACCACGGTCTCCAGCGACTGGGCGCCAGCGGCCGGCGCCGCCTGCTGCGCTTGGGCGGCACCAGCGCCAGCCAACAGCGCCAGCGTGGACGCCACGGCCACCGGGTGCAGGCGCGTGCGCGCCGCCAACCGCCGGTTCTTGGAAGTTTGGGGATGCTTCATTTGTCTCCTTGCTTGTGTTGACCGCGGTCACGCCCTGGAAGGCGGGTTCACGGCCTGTTGATGTCAACAATTGTTAGCGATACCAACAATGGTTGAAAGAGGCTGCCATCTCAAGCCACATGCGGACTGTATTTTTGTGGATACCGCCATCCTGCTGGGGTTTACCTGCGTAGCGACCCTGCCACAGACAGGCGCCCCGGGTGCGCGGGCACGCAGATCCGATCACACCGATCACGGCCGCCAGCGCAAGAAAACCGACACATTCCCACACAGACTGATAGCGATCCCAACCGTCTCATGGATCGACACGAACCAGCCGCCGCGCTCGAAATAGACAACGTTGTCAACGGTAGTCGATTCCGTTTTACGGCGCAATCGGGTTTGCAAGGCCCGGCGGCCACAGCCCCCCTCGGTGTCGCCGCAAAACAGGACGTTGCGCGGCTCCGGCTCCGCCCGCACCCGGCGCTTACCCCGACCAACAGACTCGCCCCCCCCCCCCCTTGCGCTCAGCAGCCCACACGTCCTGACGCGCTTTTGCAATGCGCGCTTCGCCGCGGCCGAAGCTCCACTCCCGGCTCGCAGCCATGACACGCCCGCGCTGCTGGGCGGCTGCGGCCAAACGGGCACAAACAGGGCTTGGCAAGCTCCGCGTCGCACCTGCAACACAGCGCGCGAGACAGCGCCTTGGCCAACAGGAAACTGCTAGAGTGACATTTTGGTAACTTCGTTACCTTTTTGATTTCCACCTTCCGACCGGACGACCCGCCATGCCCTCACGAGCCGCCTCTTCCCGCCCCGAAGCCGACAAGAAGACGGACAAAAACGAGCCGTTGGTCGCAGATATCCGCTTGCTGGGCCGTTTGCTCGGCGACGTCATCCGGGAGCAGGAAGGCCGCGAAGCCTTCGAGTTGATCGAGCGTGTGCGCCAGTTGTCCGTGGCCTATCGCCACAAGCACGACAAGGAAGCCGGCAAGCGCTTCGACAAGTTGCTGAAGAGCCTGTCGGGCGATCAGGCCGTCAGCGTCATCCGCGCGTTCAGCTATTTCTCGCACCTGGCCAACATCGCCGAGGACCGCCACCACATCCGCCGTCGCGACGTGCACGAGCGCGCCGGCAGCCTGCAGCCCGGCTCCCTGGCCTACTGCCTGGAGCATCTGCACGAGGCGGGCATCCGCCCGACCGAGATCGCCGAGGTGCTGCAGCGCGGCTTCATCTCGCCGGTGCTGACCGCCCACCCGACTGAAGTGCAGCGCAAGAGCATTCTGGACGCCGAGCGCGCCGTCGCCGGCCTGCTGGAGCAGCGCGACCGCGACGGCACCGAACGCGAGCAGCGCGAGACCGAGAGCCTGCTGCGCGCCCGCATCACGCAGCTGTGGCAGACGCGCATGCTGCGCTACTCCAAGCTGACCGTGGCCGACGAGATCGAGAACGCGCTGTCCTACTACCACTCGACCTTCCTGCGTCAGATTCCCAAGCTCTACGCCGAGCTGGAGGAGCACCTGCCCGGCACCCACCTGCCCAGCTTCCTGCGCATGGGCAACTGGATCGGTGGCGACCGCGACGGCAACCCCAACGTCGGTGCCGCCACGCTGAAGCGTGCGATGCAGCGCCAAAGCGAGGTCGCGCTGCGCCACTACCTGACCGAGCTGCACGAGCTGGGCGCCGAGCTGTCCATCTCGCTGCGCCTGACCGGCGTGTCGGCCGACATGCAGGCGCTGGCCGAGCGCAGCCCCGACCAGAACGCCCACCGCCTGGACGAGCCCTACCGCCGCGCGCTGACCGGCATGTACGCCCGCCTGGCCGCCACGCTGCACGAATTGACCGGTACCGAGGCGCTGCGCCACGCCGTCGCGCCGCAGGACCCCTACCGCACGCCCGACGAGCTGCTGGCCGACCTGCGAACCATCGAGGCCTCGCTGAAGAGCCACCACGCCGAGGCGCTGATCGCACCGCGCCTGGCGCCGCTGATGCGCGCCGTGCAGGTGTTCGGCTTTCACCTCGCCACGCTGGACCTGCGCCAGAGCAGCGACCAGCACGAGCTGGTGCTGGCCGAGCTGCTGACCGTCGCGCGCATCGAGAGCGACTATTCGGCGCTGGATGAAGCCGCCAAGCGCGCGCTGCTGCTGAAGCTGCTGAACGACGCCCGCCCGCTGCGCGTCATCGGCGCCAGCTACACCGACAAGACCCAGTTCGAGCTCGCCACCTTCGAAGCCGCCCGCGAGGCGCTGGCCCGCTTCGGCCGCGAAGCGCTGCGCCACTACATCATCAGCCACACCGAATCGGTGAGCGACCTGCTGGAAGTGGCCCTGCTGCTGAAGGAAACCGGCCTGCTGCGCGGCGTGCTGTCCGAGTACGCGACCAGCGACCTCATCATCGTGCCGCTGTTCGAGACCATCGGCGACCTGCGCATCGCGCCGGAGATCATGCGCGAGTTCTACGCGCTGCCCGGCGTGCGCGGCCTGGTGGACCGCTCGGGCGGCGAGCAGGACATCATGCTGGGCTACTCCGACAGCAACAAGGACGGCGGCATGTTCACGTCGTCGTGGGAGCTGTACCGCGCCGAGATCGCACTGGTCGAGCTGTTCGACGAACTCAAGCGCGTCGGCCCCATCACGCTGCGCCTGTTCCACGGCCGCGGCGGCACGGTGGGCCGCGGCGGCGGCCCGAGCTACCAGGCCATCCTGGCCCAGCCCCCGGGCACCGTGAACGGCCAGATCCGCCTGACCGAACAGGGCGAAGTCATCGCCTCCAAGTACGCCCATCCCGAGATCGGCCGGCGCAACCTGGAGACGCTGGTCGCCGCCACGCTGGAGGCCACGCTGCTGCATCCCACGCAGAGCGCGCCCAAGAGCTTCCTGCAGGCGGCGCAGGCGCTATCGGATGCGAGCTTCGCGGCCTACCGCAAGCTGGTCTACGGCACGCCAGGCTTTGCCGACTACTTCTTCGCGTCCACCCCCATCCGCGAGATCGCCGAGCTGAACATCGGCTCGCGCCCTGCGTCGCGCAAGGCCACGCGGGCCATCGAGGACCTGCGCGCCATCCCCTGGGGCTTCTCATGGGGCCAGGCCCGCGTGGCGCTGCCGGGCTGGTGCGGCTTCGGCTCGGGCGTGGAGGCCTTCCTCGGCGAGGAGCCGGCCCAGCGCACCAAGAACCTGGCGCTGCTCAAGCGCATGCTCAAGGGCTGGCCGTTCTTCCGCGCGCTGCTGTCCAACCTGGACATGGTGCTCGCCAAGGCCGACCTCGCGCTGGCCGAGCGCTACGTGGAGCTGGTGGAAGACAAGAAGCTGGGCAAGCGCATCTTCGCGGCCATCAAGGAAGAGTTCGAGCGCACGCAAACGGCGCTCAACCTCATCACCGGTGATGCCAAGCGCCTGGCGGCCAACCCATCGTTGGCCCGCTCCATCGAGCACCGCTTCCCGTACATCGACCCGCTGAACCACCTGCAGGTCGAGCTGATGCGCCGCTACCGCCACATCGCCAAGGACGACCCCGCGATGGAGCGCGTGCAGCGCGGCATCCACCTGTCCATCAACGGCATCGCCGCCGGCCTGCGCAACACCGGCTGACGGGCGCCACGGCAGCACCGGCTGCCGCCCCCCCCCCGGTCAGTCCATCAACGCAGCTTCGCTCTCGGCACGGGCGGGCGCGGTGGCCGCGCCGCTGTGCGCAAAGCACAGCACATCCAGCCCGCGCGGCGCCATCAGGCGCGCCACACCGTCACCCAGCGACGTGCCAGCCGGCACGCGCGCATGGGCGACGACGGCGCCATCCGCCAGCTTCTGCCCGGTCTTGCCAAAGTACACCAGCGGCTGGCGCAGCCCACGCCGGGCGGGGTCGACCGTGGCAACCCAGCCGACCGTCGGGCGCGGCGCACCGCCTGCCCCATCACCGAACCCCGATGCCAAGCGCCGATGTGCTGAGGCGCCGTCCGGCACGATCACCAGGCTGTATCCCTGCGGCGGTGCATGGGCGCCAATCGCTGCCATGCGCTCCCCATCGTAGTGCTGCACCGACGTCAGCCCCAGGGCCGGCAACTCGCTCACGAAAACCTGCCGGTCCGTGCTCGCGCACAAACTCGCGTCCCTCAGATGCGGCGCGGTACCGCCAATCCAGTTGCCGATCGGCAGCTGGTCCAGCGCCTCTTCCACGCCGGTGATTGCAAGCGCCTTGCCGCCGCGGATCAGGCGCACGACAGCATCGATGGTCATCAATTGGTTCACGTTGAGGTTCCCGTCGGCAGCCCGGCCCTGCGCTGCACACCCACAACCACCGCGACATACGCCGTCGCAGGCATCAAAGGGTCGCAAGCGCTCGGCCCGTCATGTTGTTGCAGGCCTCAAATTTACCTTTTTCTTCGCTTCATTTGATTTGTTTGATACAAACGCACGGAATAATAGTGAAGAAATTCACAATTCAACCCCGGCTGAGCGGGCGCCTGCAACGCGCCCGTACGATGGCTGGCTGTGCACCTTGAACACGCCATGACCGACATCGCGCCCCATTCGCCCATCGTCTGCCTGCACTCCAGCGGCGCCAGCGGCCGGCAATGGCGCCGGCTCATCGCCGACGCCACCGCCCAGGGCCTGAGCGGCCCCTGGCATGCGCCCGACTTCATGGGGCACGGCGGGCAAGCAGGCTGGCCCGACGGCGCGCCCGGCGACCTGCGCACCGAAGCCCAGGCCGTGCTGGCCGCGCTGGACCTGCCGCCCGAGCAGCCCTTGCACCTCGTCGGCCACAGCTACGGCGGCGCCACTGCGTTGCAGCTGGCCCTGCTGTTGCCGCAGCGCGTGCGCTCGCTGACGCTGTACGAGCCGGTCGCGTTCGGCGTGCTGGACGAGGGCGAACCGGGCCTGCACGAAGCCCGGCAGGTGGCGCAGACCGTGGAGGCCGACCTGGACCGCGGCGACCTGGACGCCGCCGCCCGCGGCTTCGTCGGCTACTGGCAGGGCCGCGACATCTGGCCTGAGCTGGACGCCGCCCAGCGCGCCCGCCTCGCCGAGCCCATGCCCACCATCCGCCGCCACTTCGAAGGCCTGTACGGCGCGCGCTGGCGCAACGACGAACTCGCCCGCCTGCAGATGCCCGTGCAGCTGATCTGCGGCGGCGCCACGCGCGACAGCGCCCGTGCCGTGGCGCAGACGCTGGCCCGCCGCCTGCCCCGGGCGCAGCTCTCCTGGCTGGACGGCGGCGCGCACCTCGCGCCGCTCAGCGAGCCGGAGCGGGTGAACCCGCTGATCTTCGCCCACCTGCGCGCGATGGTTCAGCCCGCCGGCTGAGCCATCGCAAGCGATCAACGCCCGGCTGCCGAAGCCGGCGCTGGCGGCGCGTCCAGCACGCTGCGCCTGTGCTCCTGGCGAAAGCGGGCCGACAACGCCGCCTCGTCCACGCCGGCCTCGCGCATCGCGGACTGCAAACGGCCCCATTCGCCCAGCTGCAGCTGGCTGGCCATCACATCGCGGTGGCCTGTCTGCCAGGCACACGCGGACGTCGCGCCAGCCGCTGACGCCGCCTCAGCCATGCGCTCGGCCTCCGTGGCACTCCATACCTGCGCGGCCTCCAGCGCTCGGGCCGGCGCCTCCCAGCGCGGTCGCAGCGAGGGCTGCACCGCGACCAGCGAACGTGCGATGGCCATGGCCATCGCGCGGTGCAGCAGGTCCTCCTGCTCGAAAAGCAGTCGCGCCGCGGCCTCGCACCGGCCCGCGGTGCCCGCCTGCACGGAGGGCGCCCGGCAGGCTTGCACGAGCGGCGACATGCGCTGCAACGGCCACCCGAACACCACACTGCCTTGCAGGTTCAACTCAGCCTCTGACTGCAAGCCGAGCGCGGTGGCCTGCGGCAGCGACGCCAGCAGCTGGTGCGCCTCCCGGGCATAGCTGCGCGAGTAGCGCGCCTCGGTCGCCAGCCGGTCGAGCACGTAGGCGTTGCGCGATGACTCATCGCCGGGCGAGCCCCACAGCGCCAGCCAGGCCTGCAGATTGGCGGGCTCCAGCCGTGCCCACTGCGCGGCCTCGACGTTCGCACAGGCGCCGTCCCGGCAAGGTCGCTGCAGCGCCAGCGCCGTCAACATCGGATCGGCGCTGCTGCGCGCGCGGGCTTGCAGCCGGGCCCGGGCGGCAGCGTCAGCCTCGGCATCGTCTCCCCGCGTGACCAGCAGGTCGGCCAGCGCCTGCGCGCGCGGGTCGGCCTGCTGCGAGAGCAGCGCCACCCACCGCTGGCGCACCTGCTCCGACGCCTGCGCCAGCACGCGGGACGCGGGCGAGTCCGCCAAGCGCGCCATCGCGTCGGCGCCAGCCCCGGGCGAGGCCTCTGCTGCATCGCGCGCCGCCTCCGTCGCGCGGTCGCGCTCGGCAGCACCAAAGCCGCACCAGTCCGCGCTGATGCGCTGCATCAGCGCCAGCGTGGCCGCGTCCGCGTCTGCCACAGCCAACGGCATCACGGCAGCATGCGCCCCGCTCGCGGACACCGGCGCTGCGACGGCCCGCGAATCCCGGGCCGCCGATGCGCCCGCCAGCGGCGGCGTCACGGCTGCTTCCCGCCAGCCGGCGCCCGCCAAGCCCAGCCCCAGCGCTGCGACCACCGTCAGCAACAGCAGGCCCAGCCAAAGGCGATGGCGCTGCCTCATGGCGACTCCGGCCAGGGCAGCACACCGCCACGCGCCCTCAGCCCCCGCCAGTTCATGCCGTTGGCCTGCAACACCAGCACGGCGCGCTCCCACTCACCCCAGGTGGACGATGGCGCGCCAAGCGGCGGGCTGAACGCGGCACAGACCTCGCGGCGCGTGGCTGGTGATTCGCGGTCGATGCGCGCCGCGCTCAACCACCGTGTCACGGCCTGCAACTCCCGCAGGCGGGCCGCCCAAACGTCGCGCCGCACCGGCGGCAGCAGGGCCTGGCGGTGCACCAACAGCAGGGCTGCCAGGCGCTCCGTCGCGCCCCCGTCCTGCCACAGCAACTCGGCCACCTTGTCGCAGCGCTCGGTCCGGCCGGTGTCACCCGGCCCCTGGCGGCAGGGGCCGGCCAAGGCGTGCAAGCTGGCCAGCGCCCAGGGGGAGCGCAATGCAGGCCCCGTCGACGCCACGCTCCGCAGCAGTCCGGCCACCTCGGTCTGGTAGCCGCGCAGGTAGCGCGCCCGCTCGGCCACCTGATGCAGCACATGCGCCTCGTTGCCGGCGCCGCCGAGCGCCAACCAGGCCAGCGCATTCGCCGGCTCCAGACGGGACCACTGCGCGGCGTCGACATTGCGGCACCCCGGCTGCAGGCAAGGCATGTGCAGCGCCAGCACCGTGACCAAGGGGTCCGTGGAGATCCTCGCGCGGCCTTGCAGGCGCTGACGCGCGTGTTCGCCTTCATCACCGCCAGCCTGGGCCATCAGGTAGTCACTCAGCGCCTCGGCCCGCGGCTCGCGCTGCGCCCGCAAGGCCTGCGCGCTGCGGCGAAGCGCAGCCAGCTCCGCAGGCGCGGGCGTGACCGGCGCTGCATGCGCGCACCACGCCGCCCAGTGGGCATGGCTTGGCGGGGCCGCACTGGCCAGCAGCGCCACCGCCGCAAGCCACGCGCGCCGCATCAGCGCCCCTGCCCCGCCAGCGCCTCCCGCACCGCCGCCACCTGCCGGCGCGACACGGCCAGCCATTCGTCCACATGGACGATGCGCACCGCCCAGCTGTCGGCGCCGTCGGCAGCGTCACCGCCGTCCAGCTCGCCGAAGTTGGTGGGCGCATGCCGCTCCAGTTCGCGCACGGCCCAGCGGGCCACCAGCGCATTGCGGTGCACGCGCAGAAAGCGATCGCCGTGGCGCTGCTCCAGGTCAGACAGCGCGCCGTCCATCACATGGCTCTCGCTGGCGGTGCGCAGCGTCAGGTACTTCAGTTCGGCCTTGAAGTACAGCACCTCCGACAGCGGCACGCGCTTGAGCCGGCCGCGGTCGGTGATGGTGATGAAGTCCGCATCGGGCGCAGCCGGCGCATCGGCCGGCTGGCGCGCCTGCACGGCGGCACGCTCGGTCATGCGCTGCCACACGCGGGCCAGAGCGGCCTGCAGCCGTTCGCGACGCACGGGCTTGGTGAGGTAGTCCACCGCATCCAGCTCGAAGGCACGCAGCGCGTGCATCGCGTGCGCAGTGACGAACACGATCATCGGCACCGGCTGGCCGGCGGCCGCGCGCGCGGCCAGGGTGTCGGCGAACTGCAGCCCGTCCGCGCCGGGCATCTGCACGTCCAGCAGCAACAGGTCGCAGCCATGCTCGCGCAGCCAGGCGGTGGCCTGGGACGCGGTCGCGGCCTCCGCCACCACTTCGCAGCGGGGTTCGGTGATGGCCTCCACGAGACCACGCAGCCGCAGCCGCGCCAGGGGTTCGTCGTCAACGATGAGGACTCGCAGTGCGGTCATAACGGCAGAACGATGCGCAAGGAGAAGCGAGTGTCGGTGGATTCGAGGTCGAAGGTGGCCGCCACGTCATGCATCAGCCGCAGCCGCTGGCGCACATTGCGCAGGGCCAGGCCGTGGCCCGCGGTGCGCGCGGGCGCGCCAACGCTGTTGACGATGCAGATCTCCACCTCGCTGCCACGGCGTTTGGTGGTCACCGTCAGCTCGCCGCCTTCGTCGTTGGGCTCCACGCCGTGGCGCACCGCGTTCTCCACCAGCGGCTGCAGCAGCAGGGGCGGCAGCCGCGCGCTGCCGGCGGCCGGGTCCAGCTGCCAGGTCACGCGCAGCCGTGATCCGAAGCGGATCTGCTCGATGGCCAGGTAGCGCTGCGCCAGCTCCACCTCCTCGGCCAGCGTGACCGAGGCGCTGGAATCCGCCAGCGCGACGCGGAACAGCTCGGCCAGGTCTTCCAGCACGCCCTCGGCGCGGGCCGGGTCCACCTGCACCAGCGCGATGGCGCTGTTCAGCGTGTTGAACAGAAAATGCGGCCGGATGCGCGACTGCAGCTCCACCAGCTGGGCCAGCGCATCGGCCGGGCGCTGGCTGTGTTCGCGCAGCTTGAGCCAGGCCAGCAGCACGGCCGCACCACTGGCGCCCGACGCGGCGATGCTGCCCCAGCGCCAGGCCGATGCCGGCTCCTCGCTGGCCAGGTTGTAGAGCGCAAAGCCCATGGCCGCGCCCACGGCGCCCAGCGCCATCAAGGCCAGCCACTGCGCCGGTTCGGGCAGGCGCGGCCACAGCCGCCGGGCGGCGCACACGGTCAACAGCCAGAACAGCACCGCGAACATGGTCACCACGGTGCCACCCGCCGTCATCGACAGCCACTGGCTGGCATCACGCGCAACCAGCGCCATGCCCAGCGCGAGCAGCAGCTGCACGCCCAGCACGGCGCGCAGCACCAGGCCCACGTGGCAGACGTCAAAGGCACGCGTCGGGTCCAGCAGCGGCGCACGGGACAGCTGGGGCAACTCGGGCAGCTCGGTCGCGGCAAAGCCCAGCCACTGGCTGACCTGCAGGGAGTCGTGCCAGACGCTGGCGGGCGGCTCGCGACGACGCTTGAAGAGAGACGAAAGCATGGCGGAGGCGGCGTTCGATAATGCCGGGCTGCGCGCGATTGTGCGCGCAGCCCCAACGCTGTTCGCCCCATGTCTGACAACCAACTCGCCAACAAGTCCCAAGCCTGGTCCGCCCTGTTTTCCGAACCCATGAGCGACCTGGTGAAGCGCTACACGGCGAGCGTCGACTTCGACAAGCGCCTGTGGCGCGCCGACATCGCCGGCAGCCTGGCGCACGCGGAGATGCTGGCGGCCCAGGGCATCCTGAGCGCCGAGGACCACGCCGCCATCCAACGCGGCCTGGGTGAGATCGCCGCCGAGATCGAGGCCGGCCAGTTCGACTGGAAGCTCGACCTGGAGGACGTGCACCTCAACATCGAGGCCCGCCTGACGGAGCGAGTCGGCATCGCCGGCAAGCGGCTGCACACCGGCCGCAGCCGCAACGACCAGGTCGCCACCGACGTGCGGCTGTGGCTGCGCGGCGAGATCGATGACATCACGGGTCTGCTGACGCAGTTGCAGCGCGTGCTGGTGGACAAGGCCGAGCAGTACGCCGACACCATCCTGCCCGGCTTCACGCACCTGCAGGTGGCCCAGCCGGTCGCCTTCGGCCACCACCTGCTGGCCTACGTGGAGATGTTCGCCCGCGACGCCGAGCGCATGCTCGACGCCCGCCGCCGCGTGAACCGCCTGCCGCTGGGCGCCGCCGCGCTGGCCGGCACCAGCTACCCGCTGGACCGCGAGCGCGTGGCCCGCACTCTGGGCATGGAGGGCGTGTGCCAGAACAGCCTGGATGCGGTCAGCGACCGCGACTTCGCGATCGAGTTCTCGGCCGCCGCTTCGCTGGTGATGATCCACATCTCGCGGCTGTCCGAGGAGCTGATCCTGTGGATGAGCCAGAACTTCGGCTTCATCGCGCTGCCCGATGCGTTCTGCACCGGCTCGTCGATCATGCCGCAGAAGAAGAACCCCGACGTACCCGAGCTGGCCCGCGGCAAGACCGGCCGGGTGGTGGGGCACCTCATCGGCCTCGTCACGCTGATGAAGGGCCAGCCGCTGGCCTACAACAAGGACAACCAGGAAGACAAGGAGCCGCTGTTCGACACCGTCGACACGCTCAAGGACACGCTGCGCATCTTTGCCGACATGCTGGCCGGCCTGACAGCCAAGCCCGAGGCGATGCGCGCCGCGGCGCTGAAGGGCCACGCCACGGCCACCGACCTGGCCGACTACCTCGTCAAGAAGGGCGTGGCCTTCCGCGACGCGCACGAGGTCGTCGCCCACGCCGTGAAGACGGCCACCGCCCAGGGTGTGGACCTGGCCGCGCTGTCGCTGGACGCGCTGAAGGCCTTCGACGCGCGCATCGAGGCCGATGTGTTTGATGTGCTGTCGTTGGAAGGCTCGCTGAACGCCCGCAACGTGCTGGGCGGCACGGCGCCGGCGCAGGTGCGCGCGCAGGTGGCCCGCCATCGCTCCCGCCTGGCATGAACATGCCCCTCGCCCAGGCTCGCGCCGCTGGACGCGCGCGAGCCTGGTCGGTCCCCCGAAGGGACGGCGATGCTTGCGGCATCAAGCCGCTCGCACATCGCCACGACGGGCCGGCTTGGGAGCGGCCCGGCGCTCGGCCAGAAATCACACGGAACTGCTGACATGACCACCCTTGCCTGGACCGACAACCTCGTCCTGAACCAGCCCCAGCTGGACACCACCCACCAGGAGTTCATCGAGCTGCTGAACGCCTTCGGCGCCGCGCTGGATGCGGGCGAGGACGCCCTGCCCGCCTACCACGCGCTGCTGGCTCACACCGAGGCCCACTTCGCGATGGAAGAGGACTGGATGGCGCGCTGCGGCTTCGAGCCGCAGAACTGCCACAGCAGCCAGCACGCGATGGTGCTGAACGTGATGCGCGAGGCGCTGCGCTACGCGAACGAGCTGAACGACCGTGAGCCGCTGTCCATCCTGCGCACGGAGCTGGCGGGCTGGTTCCCGCAGCATGCCGAGATGATGGATGCGGCGCTGGTGTTCACGATGGAGCAGCGGGGCTTCGACCCGGCCACCGGCGAGTGCCGTGAAGCCGTCACGGCCGAGGCCGGCGCCTCGGGCTGCGGCAGCAGCAGCTGCGGGCACTGACGCCCGCGCGTGCGCACGAAGAAAGGGCCGCTCACGCGGCCCTTGTTCATTTCTTCAGGTACTCGAAGAACGCCTGCGAGTTGCTCTCGCGGCCCAGGAAGGCCTTGACCAGCTCGGGCGCCGGCTTCTGCGCGCCCTGCCCCAACACCTCGTCGCGGTAGCGACGGCCCACGTCCGCGCCCAGCTTGTCGGCCGCGAACGCGGTGCGCAGGTCCATCGCCACCACCAGGCTCCAGAGGTAGCCGTAGTAGCCCGCGCCATAGCCACCGGCAATGTGGGCAAAGCCGGCCGGGAACTGCGTGCCCGACACATAGCCCAGCGGCGTCGCACCTTCCATCTTGGCCCACAGCGGCAGCGGCTCCGGCTTGGCCGCCTGGTGCAGCGTCAGGTCGTAGCTGGCGTACAGGTGCTGGCGGCCGAACTGCCCGCCCTTGCCGTGGTGCTTGGCGGCCTGGGCCTGGGCCACCAACGCATCGGGCACGGGCTTGCAGCTCGGGCAGACGTCCTGCATGAGCTTGAGCACGTCCTTGTCGTAGACCCAGTCCTCCAGCATCTGGGACGGCGCCTCGACGAAGTCGTGCATGACGGCCGTGCCGGCCGTTGCGGCGTAGCGCGTCTTGGACAGGTTCACGTGCACCGCGTGGCCCAGCTCGTGCAGCAGCGTCTCCACCTCATCCAGCGTCAGGCCCTCGCGGTCGAAATTGACCACCAGCGCCGCCGCCGGCGTGCGGCCGGCGCGCGTGGCGCTGCCGCGCAGCGGCCACACGGCGGCGTGGTTGTACTTGCCCTCGCGCGGGTACAGATCTACGTACATCTGCGCGATGGGCTGACCGCTGGCGGCATCGCTGACCACATAGGTCTGCACCTCGTCGTGCCAGAGCTTGTTGGCCACGCGCTGGTACTTCACACCCATGAGCCGCTCGACGATGCGCATCGAGAACTCGAGGCTCGCCTGCGGCGGGAAGTACGGGCGGAAGGCGTTCTGGTCGACGCTGAACTTCTCGCGCTTCACGCGCTCGCTGTAGAAGGTGGCGTCCCAGCGCTGCACCGTGGTGCGCTCGGGCGCGGTGCCGACATGGCGGGCCTTGGCCTCGCGCAACTCCAGCAATTCGGCACGCTCGCGCTCGTTGACGGCACCGGTCACCGAGTCGAGGAACTTGGTGGCCGTCGCGCCGTCCCGGGCCATGCGGCGGCGCAGGTTGAAGTCCACATAGTTGCTGAAGCCGAACAGCTTCGCGTACTCGCCGCGCAGCGTGACGATCTGCGCCAGCAGCGCCAGGTTGGCCGCGCCGCCTTCGTTGGTCTTGGCGCGCCACATGCGCTCGCGGGCGGCTTCGCTCTCGGCGCTGCGCATCACCGGCACGTAACTCGGGTAGTCCACGCCGAGCACGACGCGGCCCTGGGCGTCGCGCTTGGCGCCGGCCCACACGCCCTCGGGCACGCCCTTGAGCTCGGCCTCGGTGAAGGCCACGCGGGTGCCGGCGTCGCGGATGTTCTTGTTGAACTGTTGGTCCAGCTCGATCAGCTTGTCCAGGATCTGCTTGGCCCGCGCTCGCTTGGGCGCCGGCAGCGCCACGCCGCTGTCCTCGAACTGGCCCAGCGACAGGCGTGCGAACTCGGCATCGACAGCATCGGCCTGCGGCGCCTTGCGCAGCGCGCGGTAGAGCTTCTCGTTCTGGCCCAGGCTGGAGCTGAAGTCGGCCCAGCGCAGCGAGCAGGCCTGGGCCGCATCGCGGATGGCCTTGTCGGGGTGGACGTTGAGGATGAAGTCGTTGGGGTACTGGTGGTCCTCGAAGTAGACCGTCAGGTCATCCAGCGCGGCCAGCCAGCCGGCATCCACCGCACGCTTCTCCAGTTGAACGACGCGCTGGCGCGCACCTTTGAGGCCCGCGTCACAGCGGGTCTGCACGTCCGCCACGCTGGCGTAGGTGGGGAAGTTGGGGCCCGGCAGGGCCGGCGCGGGCTGTGCGGCCAGCAGGCCGCTCAGGCTGCCGAGGGCGAAGGCCGCCAGCGTGATGGGCAGGGGTTTCATGGGCGCTCCTTGTGGGAAGGCCGCGATTCTGGCCCGGCCGCCCGGGCCGGCCGGGCTCAGGCGCTGCGGTGGCCCAACAGGGTTTTCACCTGCGCGAGCGCCGTGGGGTCGTCCAGCGTCGTCAGGTCGCCCGGATCACGCCCCTCGGCCACGGCCTGCAGCGCGCGGCGCAGCAGCTTGCCAGAGCGCGTCTTGGGCAGCAGGCTCACGAAGTGCACCCGCGCCGGCCGCGCCACGGCGCCCAGCTGGCCGTCCACATGCTTGAGCACCTCGGCCTCCAGCGCCGGGCTGGCCTGGGCCGGGTCCCGCAGCACGACGAAGGCCAGCGCCACCTGGCCCTTGAGCTGGTCGGCCACGCCCACCACCGCCACCTCGGCGATGGCGCTATGGCTGGAGATGCACTCCTCGATCTCTCGCGTGCCCAGGCGGTGGCCGGCCACGTTGATGACGTCGTCGGTGCGGCCCAGGATGAAGGTGTAGCCGTCCTCGTCGCGCAGGCCCCAGTCGAAGGTGGAGTACACCTGCTTGCCCGGCACGCTGCTCCAGTAGGTGCGCACGAAACGCTCGTCGTCGCCCCACACGGTCTGCAGGCAGCCCGGCGGCAGCGGGTGCGCGATGGTCAGCACGCCCTTCTGGTTCGCCTCGGTCAGCGGCTCGCCGGTCTGCTCGTCCAGCAACTGCACGTCGTAGCCATACATGGGCACGCCGGGCGAGCCGAAGCGCGTAGGCACTGGCGCCACGCCCGGGATGTGGTGGGCCACGGTCAGCAACGGCCAGCCGGTCTCGGTCTGCCAGTAGTTGTCGATGATGGGCACGCCCAGCGCCTCGGCGATCCAGCGGCCGGTCGGCTCGTCCAGCGGCTCGCCGGCCAGGAACAGCGCGCGCAAGGACGACAGGTCATGGCGCTTGAGCAGCGCCGGGTCGTGCTTCTTGAGCACGCGCACGGCCGTCGGCGCGCTGAACATGACCGTGACCTTGTACTTCTCGACCAGGCTCCACCAGATGGCAGCGTCCGGGTTGATGGGCAGGCCTTCGTACATCAGCGTGGCCATGCCGGCGATCAGCGGGCCGTAGACGATGTAGCTGTGGCCCACCACCCAGCCGATGTCGCTGGTGGAGAAGTAGGTCTCGCCAGCCTTGCCGCCGAAGACGTAGTCCATGCTGGTGGCCAGCGCCACGGCGTAGCCGCCGACGTCGCGTTGCACGCCCTTCGGTTTGCCGGTCGTACCGCTGGTGTAGAGCGTGTAGCTGATGCGGTTGGACTCCAGCCAGACCACCGGCACCTGGGCGCCGGCATGCTGGGCGCGCAACGCGGCGTAGTCCAGGTCGCGGCCCGCGACGGGCGTGAACGGAGCCAGGCCGCGGTCCACCATCAACACGCGCTCGGGCTTGTGCGCGGCCAGCGTGATGGCCTCGTCCAGCAAGGGCTTGTAGGGCACAACCTTGCCGCCACGGCTGCCAGCGTCCGCGCTGACGATGAGCTTAGGTGCCGCGTCGTCGATGCGGCTGGCCAGGCTGACCGACGCGAAACCGCCGAACACCACCGAGTGGATGGCGCCGATGCGCGCACAGGCCAGCATCGCGAACGCGGCCTCGGGGATCATGGGCATGTAGATCAGCACGCGGTCGCCCTCGCCCACGCCCTGCGCCTGCAGCATGGCGGCCATGGTCTGCACCTCTTCGTGCAGCTGCGCAAAGCTGTAGACGATCTCCCGGCCCACCTCGGTGGATACCCAGATCAGCGCCGCGTCATCCGGCCTGGCCGCCGCATGGCGGTCCACCGCGTTGTGGCAGAGGTTGGTGGTGCCGCCGACGAACCAGCGCGCGAACGGCGGCCGGCTCGTGTCGCAGACCTGCTGCGGCGGCGTGTGCCAGTCGATGCGCTTGGCCTGCTCGGCCCAGAAGGCATCACGGTCGTTCAGGGAGTGGCGGTGGAAGTCGGCGTAGGTCTTCATGCCGATCAGTGTGGGCTTGCACCACTGACGTCAATCTGACCCCGTGGCGCCCGTGACAAAATACAGGGTTTCCACCGACGTCGCCGCTGGCGAAGCCGGGGTTTGCCCTGAAAATCCGGCGCTTTACGTCCGCGTCGGTTGACGCTGGCAGCTGCCCCGGCCTACCCTGCGCGCCGCCTTCACACCACTGCTACCTGGCCCTCGCGGCCCGTCCCGTTCTCCCGTCCTGCATGCGCCTGGTTTCCCGTGCTTTGCTGAACCGTGTTGCTGCCGCTGGCCTGCTGGCCTGGGGCTGCGCCGCGCATGCGCAGGGCGTGGCTCAGGCCTCGGCCCTGCCGCCAGCGCCGCCGCCGGGCACGATGACCGGTGCCTACGGCCAGAGCCTGCAACAACAGCAGGCCGCGGTGGACAAGGCCGCCGCCGCAAAACCTGCCCCCGCCGCCACGCCGGGTGACGCCGTCAGCCGCTTCCTCAGCGAGCGCGGCCTGCTGAGCACCGCAACCGGCGAGCCCAATGCACCGGCACGGCTGCTGGACAGCGTGCGCGACACGGCCTCGGACCTGGTGCTGTCGGCCATGAACTTCCTCGGCGTGCGCTACACGCGCGGCGGGAACTCGGTGGAAAACGGCTTCGACTGCAGCGGTTTCACGCGCCACATCTTCGAGATGAGCGTGGGCCTGGTGCTGCCGCGCCGCGCCGACGAGCAGGCCAAGATGGGCAGCCTCTCCCCCATCCGCAAGGACGAGCTGAAGCCGGGCGATCTGGTGTTCTTCAACACCATGCGCGCCACCTTCAGCCACGTGGGCATCTATGTCGGCGAAGGCAAGTTCATCCACGCCCCGCGCACCGGCAGCGCCGTGCGCGTGGAGGACATGCGCGACTCCTACTGGGCCAAGCGCTTCACCGGCGCGCGCCGCGCCGACCTGAAGGCCGCGGCCGAGAGCCCAGCCGCGCGCTGACGCGCGGCGCGGGCCTCAGCCCGCGTGCTTCTTCGCGACCAGCGTCAGGATCTCGTAGCTCGCACACAGCTCGCCACGCTGGTTGGTCACGGCCACGTCCCAGCCGATCACGCCTTGCGCGGGTTGGTCGTCGCGCGGCGGGCGGTCGATCTTGCGCTTGGCGGTGAGCCGCGCCTGGATGGTGTCGCCGATCGCCACCGGCGTGACGAAGCGCAGGTTCTCCAGCCCGTAGTTGGCCAGCACCGGGCCGGGCGCGGGGCTCACGAACAGGCCCGCCGCGGCCGACAGCACGAAGTAGCCGTGTGCAATGCGCTGACCGAACGGCGAGGCCTTGGCGGCCACCTCGTCGAAGTGCATGTAGAAGTAGTCGCCCGACAGGCCACCGAACGCCACGATGTCGGCCTCGCCGACGGTGCGGCGGTGGGTCAGCAGGCTCATGCCCACTTCCACATCTTCGAAGTAGCGGCGGAACGGGTGCACCTCGCTCTCGGTGACGGCGCCTCCGCGCTGGTACTCGCCCGTCATGGCCGAGATCATGGTGGGCGAGCCCTGCACCGCGCAGCGCTGCAGGTAGTGCTTCACCGCGCGCAGGCCGCCCAGTTCCTCGCCCCCACCCGCGCGGCCCGGGCCGCCGTGCTTGAGCTTGGGCAGCGGCGAGCCGTGGCCGGTGTTCTCCAGCGCGGCCTCGCGGTCCAGCACCAGCATGCGGCCGTGCCAGGCGGCAAAGGTCGGCACCGCCTGGGCGGCCAGGGCCGGCGTCTTGGTGCACACCGTGCCCACCAGGCTGCCGCGGCCCAGCGTGGCCAGGTGCAGGGCCTCGCCAAAATCGCCGTAGGGCAGCAGCGTCGTCACCGGGCCGAAGGCTTCCAGGTGGTGCGCATCGCTGGCGGCCGAATCCCGCGCCAGCAGCAGCGTGGGCGCGAAGAAGGCCCCGTCGGCCACGCCCTCGCCCTTGGGCGCGAAGCCATCGCGCTCGCTCAGCAGCAGTTCGCAGTTCTGCGCCAGCTGCGCCACGCGCTCGGCCACGTCGGCTTGCTGGGCCTTGCTGGCCAGTGCCCCCATGCGCACGCCGTCCACGGCCGGGTCGCCGACGACCGTCTTGGCGAGCCGCGCCTTCAGCGCCGTGGCCACCGCGTCCACCAGCGGGCGCGGCACCAGCGTGCGGCGGATGGCCGTGCACTTCTGGCCGGCCTTGGCCGTCATCTCGCGGGCGACTTCCTTGATGAAGAGGTCGAACTCGGGGTCGTCCGGCGTCACGTCGGGCGCGAGGATGGCGCAGTTCAGGCTGTCGGCCTCGGCGTTGAACGGGATGCTCTTCTTCAGCAGGTTCGGATGCGCGCGCAGCATGAGCGCGGTGTCGGCGCTGCCGGTGAAGGTGACCACGTCGGCCTCGTCCAGGCGCTCGAACAGGTCACCCGTGCCGCCGATGATGAGCTGCAGCGCCCCGGCCGGCACCAGGCCAGATTCGACGATGAGCCGCACGCAGGCCTCGGCCACATAACTGGTCGCTGTGGCGGGCTTCACCAGGCAGGGCATGCCGGCCAGGAAGCTGGGCGCAAACTTCTCCAACATGCCCCACATCGGGAAGTTGAAGGCGTTGATGTGCAGCGCCACGCCGCGCTTGGGCACGAGCACGTGGCTGCCGATGAAATGGTTATTGGGGCCCAACCGCATGGGCGGGCCTTCGTGCAGCACGTTGCTGCTGGGCAGGTCCTTGCCACCGATGGAGGCGTACGCGAACAGCGTGCCGATGCCGCCTTCGATGTCGATCCACGAGTCGCTGCGCGTGGCGCCGGTGTGGGCGCTGATGGCGTAGAGCTGCTCCTTGCGCTCCATCAGGTAGGTTGCCAGCGCCTTCAGCACGCGGGCGCGGTCCTGGAAGTGCGTGCGCAGCAGGCCGGGCAAGGCGGTGCCGCGGGCGTAGGCCAGGCTTTCAGCGAAATCGAGCCCTTCCTCGTGGGTGTGGGCCACCGTGCGGCCATTGATCGCGCTGGTGAGCGCCTTGGCCGCACGCTCGCCAACCCAGCGGCCGGCGATGTAACTCTGGAGGGTGGGAACTGCCATCTCTTGGTCCTCAAGGCCGCGCGGGTCGGCGGCCCGGTCGAAAAAAGACGGCCCCGCAAGGCCGTCCTGCGCATGCGCCGCGGTCGCGGCTTACTTGATGAGCTTCCAGGTGCCCTTGTCGATCTGCACCATCACGCGGGCGCGCTGATCCAGGCCGAGGTGGTCGTTGGCCGACATGTTGAACACGCCGTGCGCGCCGGCCACGTTCTTCACGTTCTCCAGCGCATCGCGCAGCGCCGCGCGGAACGCGGGCGTGCCGGGCTGGGCCTTCTTCAGCGCCTCGGGCGCGGCAGCGGCCAGCAGCAGGCCGGCATCCCAGGCGTGACCGCCGAAGGTCGACACCGAGCCCTTGCCGTGCACGCCTTCGTACTTGGCGATGTAGGCCTCGGCGCTCTTCTTCACCGGGTGATCGGCCGGCAGTTGCGCTGCCACCAGCACCGGGCCGGCCGGCAGCAGCGTGCCCTCCACGTCCTTGCCGCCCACGCGCAGGAAGTCGTTGTTGGCAACACCGTGCGTCTGGTAGATCTTGCCGGCGTAGCCACGCTCCTTGAGCGCCTTCTGCGGCAGCGCGGCCGGCGTGCCGGAGCCCGCAATCAGGATGGCCTCGGGCTTGGCCGCCACGAGCTTGAGCACCTGGCCGGTGACGGAGGTGTCCGTGCGGTTGTAGCGTTCGCTCGCGACGATGTTGAGCTTCTTGGCGGCAGCAATCTTGTTGAACTCGCCCCACCAGCCTTCACCGTAGGCGTCAGCAAAGCCGATGAAGCCGGCCGTCTTGATGCCGTTGTCCACCATGTGGGTCACGATGGCCAGCGCCATCATGATGTCGTTCTGCGGCGTCTTGAACACCCAGCGCTTCTTGGCGTCGATGGGCTCCACGATGCGGGCGGAGGCGGCCATGGAGATCATGGGCGTGCCGCTCTCGGCCACCGCGTCGATCATGGCCAGCGAGTTGGGCGTGACCGTGGAGCCGATGATGAGGTCCACCTTGTTGTCGGTGATGAGCTTGCGCGTGTTGGCGACAGCGGTCGTCGTGTCGGACGCGTCGTCCAGCACGATGTAGTTCACCTTCTGGCCGCCCAGCGTCGTGGGCATCAGCGCGATGGTGTTCTTCTCGGGGATGCCCAGCGACGCGGCCGGGCCGGTGGCAGACACGGTGACGCCGATGTTGATGTCCGCGTGGGCGGCCAGGCTGAGCGTCGCGGCCAGGGCCAGGGCAAGTTGCTTGAAGCGCTTCATGGGTCTCGTCTCCTCGGGGTTATGGGGTCACGGCGGGCGGGTGCAACTGCACCGCGCCCAGCCCGCCAAAGAACAGGTCACCGACCATCGCTGCCAGCGCCTCGTGCGACAAGTCGCCGTCGGGCCGCAGCCAGGTGAAGGTCCAGTTGATCATGCCAAACAGCAGCATGGTCAGGGGCTTGTCCAGCCGCGCGCCGCGCAGCTCGGGCCGCACCTGGCACAGCGCCGCCGCGAACTCGGCGACGACGCAGCGCTCCACATCCAGCAGGCGCTCGCGCTCGGCCTCGGCCAGGAAGCGGATCTCGCTGGTCAGCACGCGATGCTGGGCCTGCGCGCCGGCATACACGCGCGTGAAGCGCTCGATCAGCAGGCGCAGCTGCTCCGCCGGCGGCAGCTGCTGCGCCTTGACCTCCTGCACCAGGGTCAGCAGCAGGTGCACATGGCTGTCGCAGATCTGCGCCAGCAGCGCCTGCTTGTCCTGGAAGTAGTGATACAGCGTCGGCTTGGCCACGCCGCAGGCCTCGGCGACCTGGTTCATGGATGTGGCGCTGAAGCCCTGCTCGGCGAACAGCCGAGCCGCGGCGGCGAGGATGTCGTCGCGCTGGGCTTCGAAGGTGGGGGCTCTTTTTCTCGGCATCTCAGTCGTTCATTGCGGGCCGAGCGCCGGGCCGCTCCCGAGCCGGACCGCGCTGGCGATGTGCTTGCAGCTCCATGCCGCCAGCATCGCCGTCCCCTCGGGGGACCGGCCAAGGGAATCCTTGGACAAGAAGCTGCATTCTTTCAGCGCTCGTCGAACGAAATCACCACCTGCTCGGTGAGCGGGTGGGCCTGGCAACTCAGGATGAAGCCGGCCGCGATCTCGTCTTTGTCGAGCGCGAAGTTCTTGTCCATGCGCACGCGCCCTTCCAGCACCTTGCAGCGGCAGGTGGAGCACACGCCGCTCTTGCAGGAGAACGGCACGTCCATGCCCTCGCGGGCCGCCGCATCGAGCAGGCTGGGGTCGGTGGCGTGGAAGGCGATCTCGCGGGCCATGCCGTCGCGAATGACCGTGATGCGCGCCTCGGCGGCATCACCCGGGCGCGGCTGGTGCGCAGCCGCACCGCCGGCCGCTTGCGGCGTGCCGAAGCGCTCGATGTGGATACGCTCGGCCGGAATGCCCGCGCCACGCAGCGCGGCCTCGGCCTGGTCGTTCATCTCGAACGGGCCGCACACGAACACCTGATCCACCTGCGCCGCCGGCACGGGCCCGGCCAGGAACGCACTGAGCTTGCCCGCATCCAGGCGCCCGGCGTACAAGGGCGAATCCACCGCCTCGCGGCTGAACACCAGGTGCAGCGACAGGCGGGTCATGAAGCGGTTCTTCAGGTCTTCGAGCTCTTCCTTGAACATCGTCGACGCGGTGCGGCGGTTCGCGTAGATGAGCGTGGCGCGGGCCTGGGGCTCGCGCTCCAGCAACGCGGCCATCAGGCCCATCATGGGCGTGATGCCGGAACCGCCGGCGATGAACAGCACATGGCGCCCAGCGGCTTGTTCCGGCGACTCGGCCAATGCAGCCGATGCAGCTGGCAAAACAAAGCGCCCTTGCGGCGGGTAGGCCTCGATCACATCGCCGACGCGCAGCTGCTCGTGCACCCAGGTGGAGAACTGGCCGCCTTCCACCCGGCGGATGCCCACCTGCAGCGCACGGTGCGAGCAGATGGAATAGCTGCGGCGCACTTCCTGCCCGCCAAGCGTCGTGCGCAGCGTGAGGTACTGGCCCGGCTCGAAGCCGAAGCCCTCGGCCGGGGCCTCAAAGCCCACGACCATCGCGTCGTCGGTGTCGCGCTCGACGGAGGTCACGCACAGGGGATGGAAGTGGAGTGCCATCGGTTCAGATCGGTTTGAAATACTCAAAGGGCTCGCCGCACTCGATGCAACGCCAGGTGGATTTGCACGGTGTGGAGCCAAAGCGGGACAGCTGCTCGGTCTGCGCACCGCTGCAGCGCGGGCAGCGCAAGCGCGGCACGACGCGGATGGCCTGTTCCGCGCTGCACTGCGGCGGCACGATGCCGTACTGCTGCAGCTTTTCGCGGCCTTCGGGCGTGATCCAGTCGGTCGTCCAGGCGGGTGCGCGCTGCAGCGTGACAGTCACGGGGCCGAACTCGGCCAGCGCTGCGCGCACATCGTCGGCAATCAGTTCGGTGGCCGGGCAGCCGCTGTAGGTGGGCGTGAGCACCACCTCCAACCCCGCGGGCGTTTCACGCAGGTCGCGCACGATGCCCAGCTCCACCAGGCTCACCGCCGGGATCTCCGGGTCGGGCACGGCGGCGAGCTTGGCGCGCGCGCGGTCCAGGCTCATCACCAGACGCCGCCGGGGTAGGCGCGCTGCAAGTACTGCATGGTGCCCAGCAGGTGGCCCATGTGCTCGCTGTGCACGCCGCGGTGGCCTTGCGGCTGCAGCGCGCTGTCACGCGGCAGCGTGAGCGTGGCCTCGGCCACCAGCGTCGCCCAGCGGGCGCGCCATTCGGTTTCCACCTCGCGCCATGCCGGGGCCACACCCTCCACGCCTTCGGCGGCGAACAGTTCGTTGAAGTACGGCGTCAGCACGGCGAGTGCGGCCTGCATGCGGGCCTTGGACTCGTCGGTGCCATCGCCCAGGCGGACGACCCAGTCGCTGCTGTGCTGGCGGTGGTAACGCACTTCCTTCAGCGACTTGGCGGCGATGCCGGCCAGTTCGCTATCGGCACTCGTCTGCAGACGCTCGTACAGCAGCTCCAGCCAGACCGACACGGCGGCGTTGCGCAGCGTGGTGAACGCGAAGTCGCGCCCGCCGCTGCCGTCGCTCGGGCTGGCGACCGCGTTGGGCAACTCCACCAGCACGAGGTTGCGGTAGTCGCGCTCTTCGCGCAGGAAGGCGAGCTGGTCTTCATCCCGGCCGGCGCCTTCGAGCTGGCCGGCATAGGTCAGCAGCCCGCGCGCCTGGCCGAGCAGGTCCAGCGCCATGTTGGACAGGGCCAGGTCTTCCTCCAGCACCGGGGCGTGGCCGCACCACTCGCCCAGTCGCTGGGCATGGATGAGGCAGGTGTCCGCCAGTTGCAGGACGTAGGTGAGCTTGGCGTCCATCACATGTGGTTCAGTTGTTCCGGCAGTTCATAGAACGTCGGATGGCGGTAGACCTTGTCATCGGCCGGCTCGAAGAGGCTGCCCTTCTCGACCGGGTCGCTGGCGACGATCTGCTCGGAGCGCACGACCCAGATGCTCGTGCCTTCCTGTCGGCGGGTGTAGACATCGCGGGCCATCTGGATGGCCATGGCCGAGTCGGCCGCGTGCAGGCTGCCGCAGTGCTTGTGGTCCAGGCCCGCCTTGCTGCGGACGAAGACTTCCCACAGCGGCCATTCATGCTTCGTGTTGCTCATGTCGTGTGTCCTCAGGCGGCCTGCGCCTTCGTGGCCTGCTTCTTGGAATGGGCCATGGCAGCCTCGCGCACCCAGGCGCCGTCGTCCCAGGCCTTGTTGCGGGCCGCCAGGCGCTCGCGGTTGCAGGGGCCTTCGCCGCCCACCACGCGCCAGAACTCGCTCCAGTCGATGGCGCCGAAGTCGTAGGCCTCGCGCTCGGCGTTCCACTTCAGGTCGGGGTCGGGCACGGTCACGCCCAGGATCTCGGCCTGCGGGATGGTCGCGTCGACGAACTTCTGGCGCAGGGTGTCGTTCGACACGCGCTTGATGCCCCAGCGCATGCTCTGCTCGGAGTTGGGCGAGTCTTTGTCCGCCGGGCCGAACATCATCAGCGCCGGCCACCACCAGCGGTTCACCGCGTCCTGCACCATGGCCTTCTGCGCGGCCGTGCCCTTTTGCATCATCACCAGCAGGCTCTCGTAGCCCTGGCGCTGGTGGAAGCTCTCCTCGCGGCAGACGCGGATCATGGCCCGCGCATACGGCGCGTACGAGCAGCGGCACAGCGGCACCTGGTTCATGATGGCCGCGCCGTCCACCAGCCAGCCGATGACGCCGATGTCGGCCCAGGTCAGCGTAGGGTAGTTGAAGATCGAGCTGTACTTGGCCTTGCCCGACAGCAGCGCCTCGGTCATCTCGTCGCGGCTGGTGCCCAGGGTCTCGGCGGCGGCGTAGAGGTACAGGCCATGGCCGCCTTCGTCCTGCACCTTGGCCAGAAGAATCGCCTTGCGCTTGAGCGTGGGCGCGCGGGTGATCCAGTTGCCCTCGGGCAGCATGCCGACGATCTCGCTGTGCGCATGCTGGCTGATCTGGCGGACCAGCGTCTTGCGGTAGTGATCGGGCATCCAGTCTTTGGCCTCGATGAAGTCCCCCGCAGCTATGCGGGCTTCAAAGGCCTCCTCGCGGGCCAGCTCCTCGGCGCTCTTGACGACCTTGGGGCGGGCTTCCCGCGCCATCAGATCCATGGCTTGGGTGTACATGCAGGCTCCTTACTTCTTGCGTTGGTCCACCACGCGGCGGGCTTTGCCGACCAGCGTGCGTTCGATGGATTCGGGGTGCTCGACGCTGACCTTGGCACTCACACCGATCAGGTTCTTGATGCGCTCGGCCAGGCGGCGGCCGATGCCGTCGTCGGTGGCACCCAGCGCCAGCTCGCAGCGGATGACCAGCTCGTCCAGGTGGCCATCGCGCGTCACGACGAGCTGGTACTGGCCACCCAGGCCCGGCTCCTGCAGCACCAGCTCCTCCACCTGCGTGGGGAAGAGGTTGACGCCGCGGATGATCAGCATGTCGTCGCTGCGACCGACGATCTTGCCGATGCGGCGCATGCTGCGCGACGTGGGCGGCAGCAAGCGCGTGAGGTCGCGCGTGCGATAGCGGATGACGGGCATCGCTTCCTTGGTGAGCGAGGTGAACACCAGCTCGCCCTCGCTGCCGTCGGGCAGCACCTCGCCGGTCTCGGGGTCGATGATCTCGGGGTAGAAGTGGTCTTCCCAGATGACCGGGCCGTCCTTGCTCTCGATGCACTCGTTGGCCACGCCCGGGCCCATCACTTCGGACAGGCCGTAGATGTCCACTGCGTCGATGCCCGCGCCCTGCTCGATGTCGCGGCGCATGGCCTCCGTCCAGGGCTCGGCGCCGAAGATGCCGATCTTCAGCGACGACTCGCGCGCATCCAGCCCCTGGCGACGGAATTCCTCGATCAGCACCTGCATGTAGCTCGGCGTGACCATGATGATGTCGGGCTTGAAGTCGGTGATCAGCTGCACCTGCTTCTCGGTCTGGCCGCCGCTCATCGGGATGACCGTGCAGCCCAGGCGCTCGGCGCCGTAGTGCGCACCCAGGCCGCCGGTGAACAAACCATAGCCGTAGGCCACGTGCACCAAATCACCCGCCCGGCCGCCCGAGGCGCGGATGGAACGCGCCACGAGATTCGCCCAGTTGTCGATGTCCTGGAGCGTGTAGCCCACCACCGTCGGCTTGCCGGTGGTGCCCGACGACGCATGGATGCGCGCCATCTTCTCGCGGGGCACGGCGAAGAGGCCGAACGGGTAGTTCGCGCGCAGGTCGTGCTTGGTGGTGAACGGGAACTTGGCCAGGTCGGCCAGCGTCTTCAGGTCCGACGGGTGCACGCCTTTCGCGTCGAACGCGGCCTTGTAGTGCGGCACGTGGTCGTAGGCGTGCTGCAGGCTCCAGCGCAGGCGCTCCAGCTGCAGGGCCTGCAGCTCGTCGCGGCTGGCAGTTTCGATCGGGTCCAGCTCGCCCGGTTTCGGGATGCGGATCGGGGCTTTGGCGCTCATGCGGTTCCTTCGTCGAAGACCCGGCGCTCGCCCAGGCGGTGCGAGCGACCACGAAACACGGCGATCAAGTCGCCATGCTGGTTGGTGACGGTGATGTCGTACAGGCCGGTGCGGCCGGCCAGCGAAGTCTCTGCGGCGGTGGCCGTGAGCACGTCGCCCAGCTTGGCGCTCTTGAGGATGTCGATGCCGAAGCCCGAAGCCACGGTCAGCGCGTTGCGGCTGTTGCACGCGAACGCGAAGGCCGAGTCCGCCAGGGTGGCGATCAGCCCCCCGTGGCAAATGGAGAAACCGTTGAGCATGTCGGCCCGCACGGTCATGGTGGCCACCGCGCGGCCAGGGGAGATCTCGGTGATCTGCAAGCCCAACATGCGGCTGGCCGCGTCGTCCGCGAACATCACGTCGCGAACCTGATTGGCAACAGCTTGCGCGTCCATCAGCGGTCCTTGAACACCGGCAGGCGCTTGTCCATGAAGGCCGCCGTGCCCTCCAGGTAGTCGTGCGCAAAGCCCAACTGGCTCTGCAGCACGGCCTCGCGGCGCAGCGCGGGCTCGAACTCCAGGTGCAGCGCCTCGTCCATCGCGCGCCGCGTCTGCACCAGCGCCCGCGTGGGCAGGCCGGCCAGCTTCTGCGCCACGGCCATGGCGGCCTCCGGCAGTTCGGCGTCCGGCACCACGCGGCTGATCAGGCCCAGACGTTCAGCCTCGACGGCCTTCACGCGCTCGCCCAGCAGCGCCAGCTCCAACGCCTTGGCGCGGCCCACCAGACGCGGCAGCAGCCAGGTGCCGCCGCAATCCGGCACCAGCCCGATCTTGGAGAAAGCCTGGATGAAGCTGGCACTTTCGCCGGCCAGCACCAGGTCACACCCCAGCGCGACATTGGCGCCCGCCCCGGCCGCCACACCATTGACGGCCGCCACCACCGGCACGGGCATGTCCCGCAACTGCAGCGCCAGCGGGATGTAGTAGTGATCCAGCATATGGCCGAGGTTCTTGGGCGCCACGCCCGGCTCGCGGCTGGGCGCCACCAGCGGATCCGCCAGATCCTGGCCGGCACTGAAGGCGCGGCCGGCCCCGGTGATCAGCACGCAGCGCGTCGCGCCGTCTTCGGCCGCGGCCGCCAGCGCGTGGCGCAGTTGGACGAGCATCGCGGCCGTGAAGGCGTTCAGCGCCTCCGGGCGGTTCAGACGCAGCAGCCGCACGCCGCCATGCTGTTCGATCTGGATCAGGGATTCGGACATTTCATTTCTCTACCGACCGGTCGGTTAATCGTAGAGATGCCCTGCCGCCAGATCAAGGCCCGGCCTGGAAAACCCTGAAGCCGACCTAGGCAGGCGCGAGCTCGACCGCGTCGGTGAACGCCGCCACCAGCCCCGGGCGCGGCGGCGCAAAACCGGGTGCCGTGCAGGCCGCCGCGCGCGCAGCCAGCACCCAGCGCAGGTGCTGCTCCACAGGAGCACTGGCGTCCCGCATCAGGCTGTCCAGCAGGCCGGCGGTGGCCACATCGTCCGCGCCGATCTCATCCACCGCCTCCACTGGCGGTGGCAGCGCGCTGCACTCCTGCACGCCATGGAACAGCGTCGAGCCCGCCGCACCGCCGCTGAGCAGCAGGCGCACACCGGGGTTCCACGCCACGATCTGGGCCAAGCCGGTGTGGTGGTCCGACGCCCGGAACAGGCCGCGCAGCGCGACGTCGGACACATGGATCACATCCGCCAACCGGCACATCTGCTCCAACGTGTCGTCGTAGCTGGAATCCATGAGGGGCGCGACAAAGCCCGGGGCATAGCTGATCAGGCGGCCCTCGCCCTTGAGCGCCTGTGCCAGCGCCAGCAGGCGGCCGGCCAGCGGCTGACGCACCAGCCCCAGGCCGCCGAAATGCGCCCAGCGCAGCGCACGCGTCCAGCCGGCGGGCAGGCCCTCGGGGCGAAAGTACAGGTCGGCGCTGTCCTGGCCCAACACGCTGCAAGCCGCCTGGCCCGGCTCGTGCGACACCAGCAGCAAGGGCGGCCGCGGCAGTTGCTGGAGGAAGCGCATGTCGAGGTGGGCGTCCTGACTGTTCTGCCAGATGTCGGCGCCGAAGGGGTCGCTGCTGACTGCGCCGGCAAAGGCGCTCAATTGGCCCAGGGTCGACATCGCCATCGCCACACGCCAAGGCGACCCGCCACAGGCGCTGCGCCAGCGGTCGGGGCCGGTGCGCAACAACTCGGTTGCCGCTTCGCCGAACGCGATGAACTGCGGCAGGTCGGGGTGCAGGATCTGAGCCATCGTCTTGCATTCGAACGTGCCCCCCGCTTGGCCGCAAGTGCCGGAAGGCTTACTCGCCACTGCCACAATTCACGTCATGCCCACACGTGTCATCCCCTTGCAGGACGCTCGGACACTGCCCCTGGCCCCGCCAGCAGCGGGGGTGGGCGCGCAGCCGCCGACCGATGTGCTGGGGCGGCCGCTGCGCGACCTGCGCATCTCGGTGACCGACCGCTGCAACTTTCGCTGCGGCTACTGCATGCCCAAGCAGGTGTTCGACAAACACCACCAATTCCTGCCGCATGCCGAGCTGCTGGGCTTTGAAGAGATCACCCGGCTGGCGCGCGCGTTCGCCAGCCTGGGCGTGGAGAAGCTGCGCCTGACCGGCGGCGAGCCGACGCTGCGGCGCGGGCTGGAATCGCTGATCGCCATGCTGGCGGCCGTGCGCACGCCCGACGGCCGGCCGCTGGACCTGACACTGACCACCAATGGCTCCACGCTCGTGAAAAAGGCCGCCGGCCTGCGCGCCGCCGGGCTGAACCGCCTGACCGTCAGCCTGGACGGGCTGGACGACGCGGTCTTTCAGCGCATGAACGATGTCGGCTTCCCCGTCGCGGACGTGCTGGCCGGCATCCGCGCCGCGCAGGCTGCAGGCCTGGGGCCGATCAAGGTCAACATGGTCGTGCAGCGCGGCGTCAACGAAAACCAGATCCTCCCGATGGCGCGCCACTTCCGGCACAGCGGCATCGTGCTGCGCTTCATCGAATACATGGACGTGGGCAGCAGCAACGGCTGGCGCATGGACCAGGTACTGCCCAGCCGTGAGGTTCAGCGCCGTATCGCCGCCGAATGGCCGCTGACGCCGCTGTCGGCCAGTGCGCCCGGCGAGACGGCCGAGCGCTGGGCCTACGCTGACGGCGGCGGCGAGGTGGGCTTCATCTCGAGCGTGACGCAGGCTTTCTGCGGCGACTGCAACCGTGCCCGGCTGTCCACCGAGGGGCGGCTCTACACCTGCCTGTTCGCCAGCCGCGGCCACGACCTGCGAGCGCTGCTGCGCGGCGCCGCGCCGCTCAGCGATGAGCAGCTGGCCGGGGCGATTGCCGGGGTCTGGACGCACCGCGACGACCGCTACTCGCAGCTGCGCGGCACCGCCGCTGCCACGGCCGAGCCGCGTGTCGAGATGCACTACATCGGTGGCTGAGCCGCTGCACGCGCTCGTGCTGGCAGGTGGCCGGGGCAGCCGCATGGGCGGCGTCGACAAGGGCCTGCAGTTGCTGCACGGCCGGCCGCTGGTGGCACACGTCATCGAGCGACTCGCCCCGCAGGCCGACCGGCTGCTCATCAGCGCCAACCGCCATGCCGATGTCTACGCCGCGCTCGGCCACCCCGTGCTGGCCGACCCGCCGGGCCTGGCCTTCGCCGGCCCGCTGGCCGGCATGCTGGCCGGGCTGCAGGCCCTGCCCGACGACGCCTGGCTGCTGACCGCGCCCTGTGATTGCCCAGGTCTGCCGACGAACCTCGCCGAGCGCCTGCATGCGGCCGCGCAAGCCCATGGACTGGCCTTCGCACAAGCCACGCGCGAGCACCCCACCCATGCCCTGCTGCATGCCCGCCTGCGCGAACCGCTGGCCGCCTATCTGCAAGGCGGCGGCCGGGCCGTGCTGCGCTGGATGCGCTCGCTGCCGCACGGCGTCGCGCGCTTCGATGACGAGGCCGCGTTCGCCAACTTCAACCACCTGGCCGACCTGCATGGCTGACATCCACATCCGCCCGCTGTCGGAGCCCGACCTGCTGGGCTACAAGGCGCTGCGCGACGCCATGCTGACCTGCCACCCCGAGGCCTTTACATCAGACGCCGACACCGAGCGCCTGCGCGACATCGCCAGCTACCGCAGCCGCCTCGCGGGCAACGGGCCCACGCTCTTCACACTGGTGGCGCTGGACGCGGGCCGCGTCGTCGGCGCGCTGACCTGCGAGCGCGAGCCACGCCGCAAGGTGCAGCACATCGCGCATCTGGTGGGCATGATGGTGGCCGACACCCACCGCGGCCGCGGCATCGGCCGCGCGCTGCTGCAGGCCGCGCTGGAGCGGCTGCGCACCGTGCCCGCGCTGGCCCAGGTGACACTCAGCGTGACGGCCGGCAACCGTGCGGCGACCGGGCTGTACGAAAGCGCCGGCTTCAGCCGCTACGGCAGCCTGCCCGATGCGATACGCCTGCCTGACGGCCGCCGGCTCGACAAGGACCTGATGCTGCTGCGGCTTCAGGACTGAATTCAGGGCTGAAGCAGCTCGAACTGCACCACCAGCGCGTCCTGCACGGCCAGCAGCCCACCCAGCACCGCGAAGGGCTGGACGTCGAAGTCGCTCTGGCGAACAACCACCTCGCCCCGCGCCCGCCGCCCGTCCACCGCCACAACGAACCACTGCCGCCGCGACACGCCGTGCAGCGTGATCTCGGCCTCCACAGCGCGCCGCGGGCCCTCGCCCACCTGCTGCAGCGTGCGCACCACGACCTCCGGATGCGCCGCCGCATCCAGCGCCTTCAGCAGGTTGGCGCGTGTGCCCGCGCGAGCCTCGTCGTCTACCGGGCTCGCGAAGGCAGCACCGAGCCGGGCCCGCAGCTCCGGTGGGTCAACGGCCAGCGCCGCCAGCCGGAAGCGCAGCACCGGGCCGGCCGCCGGCCAGTCCACGCGCAGGTCTGCCGCGCGCAGCACGTGGTTGTGGCCCATGCGCGCCGCCGCGCCGGCACGGAACACCAGCACCCGCAGTTCGTTGTCGGCCGCCGCAGGGGCGGTGTCGGGATGGGGGCCGGTGGCTGGCAGGCGCGGCGGGCTGCTGCAGCCGGCCAGGGTGGCCAGCATGACAAGCAGCTGTCGGCGGGTTGTCGTCACGGTGCTCAAGTGGGGAATCTGCAGGCTTTTTGGGGACTGTCGCGCGCCGTTCGCGCGGCGGGCTGGACTAGCATAGTCACCCTCTCTTCACGGGAGCCTGCCATGGCCAGCCTGTTCCGCCCCGCGCTCGACCTGATGGCGCAATACGCCGCCTATCACCGCGACCGCCGCAATATCACCACCCACTTCATCGGCATTCCGCTGATCGTCTTCGCGATCAGCGCGCTGCTGTCGCGCATCGAGTTCAACATCGGCAGCGCCCCCATGAACGCTGCCATCCTGCTGTGGGCGCTGTCCACGCTGTGGTATCTCACGCGCGGCAACCTCGCACTGGGCGGCGCCACCGCCGTCGTCAACGGCCTGCTGACGGCACTGGCCATGCCCTTCGCCCAGGCGTCGATGACGATGTGGCTGGCGGTTGGTGTCGGCAGCTTCGTGGTGGGCTGGGTGTTCCAGTTCGTTGGCCATTACTACGAGGGCCGCAAGCCGGCCTTCGTGGACGACCTGGTCGGCCTGCTGGTCGGCCCGATGTTCGTTGTCGGCGAGGCCCTGTTCATGCTGGGCTGGGGCCGCGCACTGCTGGCCGAAATCGAAAAACGCGTTGGGCCCACGCACCTGCGCGACCTGGCGCACCCGTGATGCGCCGCGCCGCCCTGGCGCAAAAGCACAACTAAAACCGAAGCTTCGTTCAACGACAGGCTGGCCGACGCCTTGCGACAATGCTGGGTTTTTTTACGGCCGCTGAACCCCTGCACCTACCATGCTTGAACTGCTCTCCGACCCGCAGACCTGGATCGCCCTCGCCACGCTGACCGCGCTGGAGCTGGTGCTGGGCATCGACAACATCATCTTCATCAGCATCCTGGTGGACAAGCTGCCCAAGGCGCAGCAGGAAACCGCGCGCCGCCTGGGCCTGTTCATGGCGATGTTCATGCGCATCGGCCTGCTGATGACGCTGGCCTGGATCGTGGGCATGGTGGAGCCGCTCTTCCACCTGTTCGGCTACGGCTTCTCGGGGCGTGACCTCATCCTGATCGGCGGCGGCCTGTTCCTGATCTGGAAGAGCACGGTCGAGATCCACGGCTCGCTGGAAGGTGAGGACGAGGCCCATCAGGTCAGCACGGGCAAGGCCGCCAAAGCCGCCTTCAGTGCTGCCATCGTGCAGATCATGCTGATCGACCTGGTGTTCTCGCTGGACTCCATCATCACCGCCGTCGGCATGGTCAGCGACGTGCGCATCATGGTGGCCGCGGTGGTCGCCTCGGTGGGCCTGATGATGCTGTTCGCCAGCCCCATCGGCCGCTTCGTGTCCAACCACCCCACCATCAAGATGCTGGCACTGTCCTTCCTCGTGGTCGTCGGCGTCGTGCTGGTGGCCGAGGGCTTCGGTCACCATGTGCCCAAGGGCTACATCTACTTCGCGATGGCCTTCTCGCTGGGCGTGGAGATGATCAACATCAAGATGCGCAAGAACGCCGACACCAAGGTGCATCTGCGCCAGCAGATCCCCGGCGGCGACGACTGACGCGCCACAGCGGCCGGCCAGCGCGCCGGCCTCTGAGCCTCACGACAAGCCCACGTCCGCGTGGGCTTTTTTTGTGGGCTGCTCAGGTCGCCCAGATGCGCGGCGCGTGGCCGGGCAGCCCCCACAGCCGCTGGCGCCACAGCGCGCGCACGCTGCGCAGCGCGGCCGTGACCGCCTCCACCTCGTCCCCCACCACGCGCATCAGCAACACGCTGCCGCCCGGGCTGCGCAGTTGTGTGACGCCGCTCAACGGCACCTCGGTCAGCAGCGCGCGGCTGTCGGCCAGCAAGGACTCGCCGTCCGCCAAGGCCACCGTCTGCGCATAGACCAGCGTGCCCAGCACACGGTGGCCACGCAGGCCGCAGGGGCCGTTCAACAGCGCCGCATCAGCCGCATCCAGCCAGCCACGGTCCAGCCACAGCCCGGTCACCTCCAGGTGCTGCAGCAGCCGCCCACGGTCAAACGGTTGGCCGGCACCCGCCAGGCCCAGGCCCAGCACCTCGGTGGCGAACAGGCTGGCGCCCGGGGCGAGCGTCAGCTTCACTTCGTTGCGGGCGAAGCAGTCGGGATAGGCCAGCGTCTCTTGCGGCAACCATTCCAGCCGCGCACCCTCGCCCACCGTCGCGCGCACGACCTGCACCGCCTCGCCAAGCGATCGAGACGGCTGGAGCTGGGCGACGCCCAGCCCTTCCCCCGAGGGGAGCCCGCCCGCTTGGGGAGGCGCGGCGCCGGTGGTGCAGCGGTAAAACCGTGTGGCGGCCGGTGTCGTGACCAGCAGGTGCGCGCCGGGCTGCACGTCCAGTTCGATGTCCAGCAGGTCGCCGCCCACCAGGCCGCCGGGTGGGTGCACCAACACCGCATGGGCGACACCGGGGCCTTCGGGGTAGAGCGTCTTCAGCAGGCGCAGCGGGCCGTGGTGCCGCGCATGCACGCGCGTGGCGCCGCTGCCATCGCGCGCCGCGCTCAGCGCGAGCCGCGCCGGCCAGCGAACAGCGTCAGGCAACGAGCAGGCCCTTCTTCTCGATGAAGCTCACCACCTCGGCCAGCCCCTCGCGGGTTTTGAGGTTGGTCATGACCCAGGGCTTCACGGGCCGCATGCGGGCGGTGTCGCTGCGCATGATGTCCAAGTCAGCGCCCACGTGCGGGGCCAGGTCGGTCTTGTTGATGACGAACAGGTCGCTCTTCGTGATGCCGGGGCCGCCCTTGCGCGGGATCTTCTCGCCGGCGGCCACGTCGATGACGTAGATGGTCAGGTCGCTCAGCTCGGGGCTGAAGGTGGCGGCCAGGTTGTCACCGCCGCTCTCGACAAAGACGATGTCCGCGTCGGGAAACTTCTCCAGCATGCGGTCCACGGCCTCCAGGTTGATGGAGCAGTCCTCACGGATGGCGGTGTGCGGGCAGCCGCCCGTTTCCACGCCCATGATGCGCTCGGGCGCCAGTGCGCCGGCCACGGTCAGCAGACGCTGGTCTTCCTTCGTGTAGATGTCGTTGGTGACGACAACGAGGTCCCATTTCTCGCGCATCGTCTTGCACAGCATCTCGACGAGGGTGGTCTTGCCCGACCCCACCGGGCCGCCGACGCCGACGCGCAGCGGCGGGAGTTTTTTGGTGCGGTGGGGAATGGCGTGCAGCGGTGCGGTCATGATCTGAAAAGACGTGAGTACTGGTGTTCGTGGCGGGCGCCGAGCACGCCGAGCAAGGGCGCAAACGCGACGGGCTCCGGCGCAGCCAATGCCGTGGACACGGCGCCCGGAATGGCTTGCACGAGGCGTGCCAGCAGGCGCTGGCCAGACGTCTGGCCCAGCGGCACGCAACGCACGGCGGCCTGCATCAGGTTCTCGGCCCAGCCGAAGGCGATGGCCTGCAGCGCCGGCGCCAGCGCCGCGCCGCGCGACGCGGCCGCCGCGCCCATGACGACGGGCCAGGTGGGTGCGGGCTTGAGCGCCTGCAGCAGCGGCAGCACCGGCGCGTCGGGCACCAGCCCCTGCATCCACACCAGCAGGCTGCGGCCCATCTGCTGGGCCTGCTGCAGACTCTCGCTGGTCTCGCGGGTCTGCAGCACCCAGGCGTTGAGCCCGGCCAGCGTCGCGCCATCGAGCGCCAGCGCGGCGGCATGGGCGGCAGCAGCCACCGGCAGCTCGGCACGCGCCTGCACGAGCTCCAGCTGGTTCAGCAGCCAGTCACCGGCGCTGGCCTCGTCGTGCACGATGCCGGCATCGACCGCCGCTTCCAGCCCCTCGGAGTAGCTGAAACCGCCCACCGGCAGCGCCGGCGAGGCCAGCCACAGCAGGTGCAGCAGCGCGGCGTCAGTGGTCGTGGTCATGTCCGTGATTGCATCCGGGGCCGTGGACATGGCCGTGGTCATGCCCTTGGTCGTGGGCCTTCACGGGGATGGCCAGCGGCTTGCGCACCGGCGCGGGCGCGGCAGCATGCCGGTGGTCATGGTTGCAGCCTGGGCCGTGCTCATGCGCGTGCTCATGATGCTCGTGGCCATGGTGATGGCCATGCCCGGCACCCTCGCCGTAGGCACCGCCCTCGGGCTCGAAGGCCGCCTGCGCCTCGGTGACGATGAGATGCTGGCGGCGCAGCATGTCGGCCAGCACAGGGTCGGGCTCGAACTGCAGCAGCTCCGGCTGCAGCTCCAGCGGCACATGGCGGTTGCCCAGGTGGTAGGCGGCGCGCAGCAGGTCGAACGGCTGGCCGTGCTCGCTGCAAAAACGCACCTGCAGCACGGGCTGCGCCGCGGCGATGACGCGCAGCATGGAGCCGTCCTCGGCGACCAGCACATCGCCGCCGCGCAGCGTGGTGCCGCGTGGCAGCACGACGCCGATCTCGCGGCCAGTGGAGTCGGTGGCCGAGAAGCGGCTCTTGCTGCGCGTGTCCCAGTCCAGCTCCAGCGTGGCAGCGCGCTTGACTAGCACGGAGGCGAGGCCGGCGCCGCCGGCAATGCGTTTGGTGGCGTGAATCATGGGCGCAAGTATCGGCGCTGGCTCGATGGCGACAGTGGCCCCAGGGCGTGGCGGGGCATCATGTGGACTTCGTCGAGCACCCCCGCCCGCCCATGCATCTCGAAACCCTCATCGTCTCCATCCAAGACCACATCGCCACCGTCCGCCTGAACCGCCCGGACAAGGCCAACGCGATGAACGCCACGATGTGGCAGGACTTCCGCCGCGCCTTCGACTGGATCGACGCGCAGCCCGAGGCGCGCGTGGCGGTGCTGGAGGGCGAAGGAAAACACTTCACCGCCGGCATCGACCTGGCCATGATGATGGGCATCGCCCCGCAGATCCAGGACCCCTGCGACGGCCGCATGCGCGAAGCGCTGCGCCGCCTCATCCTGGACATGCAGGACACCCTGACCAGCCTGGAGCGCTGCCGCAAGCCCGTGCTCGCGGCCATCCACGGCGCCTGCGTGGGCGGCGGCATCGACCTCATCTGCGCCGCCGACATGCGCTACTGCAGCGCCGACGCCTACTTCTCCATCAAGGAAATCGACATCGGCATGGTCGCCGACGTGGGCACGCTGCAGCGCCTGCCCAAGCTCATCGGCAGCCAGGGCCTGGTGCGCGAACTGGCCTACACGGGCCGGCGCGTGGAGGCCGCCGAGGCGCGCGAGATCGGCCTTGTGAACCGCGTGTTCGACAGCCGCGAGGCACTGCAGACCGGCGTGCGCGAGATCGCGGCCACGATTGCGGCCAAGTCGCCGCTGTCCATCCGCGGCAGCAAGGAGCAGCTCAACTACGCACGCGACCACTCGGTGGCCGACGGCCTCAACCACATCGCCACCTGGAACGCCGCGATGCTGATGAGCGAAGACCTGCAGAAGGCCATGATGGCCGGCAAGGGCACGCCCAGCTTCCGGGACTAGAACAAGCCCAGCACCAGCCCGGCCAGGCCGCTGCCCAGCACCACCGGGATCACACCGGCCTGAAAACGGAACAGCGCCAGCGCGGCGCCCAGGCCGATGGCGGCGGCGCCCCAGTCGACGCCACCCGCCCACCCGCGCGGCCACAGCACATGGGCCGCGAAGAACAGCGCGAGGTTCAGCATCACGCCTACTACGGCGGCCGTGATGCCGGTCAGCGGCGCCGTGAACTGCAGCCGGCCGTGCGTGGACTCGATGAAGGGCCCGCCCAGCAGGATGAACACGAAGGACGGCAGGAAGGTGAAGAAGCTCACCACCACCGCCGCCGCCGCACCGGCCAGGAACAGCGAGTCCGGCCCGAACCAGGCCTGCCCCCAGCCACCGACGAAGCCCACGAAGGCCACCACCATGATCAGCGGCCCGGGCGTCGTCTCGCCCAGCGCCAGCCCGTCCATCATTTGCGCCGCCGTCAGCCACTGGTAGTGCTCGACCGCGCCCTGGTGCACATAGGGCAGCACGGCGTAGGCGCCGCCGAAGGTCAGCAGCGCTGCCTTCGTGAAGAACCAGCCCATCTGCGCCGCCGCGCCCTGCCAGCCCTGCCACGCCACCAGGGCGCCCAGCACCGCCGCCCACAGCCCCAGGCCGACCGCCAGCACAGCCCGGCAGCGCGCCGCGCTGAAGCGCGCATGGGCCGGCGTGGGCGTGTCGTCATCGATGACGGCCGGCGCATGGCCGGCGGCCGTCTCGTCGCCGTGCGCCGTGCCCATGCGGAACTGGCCGGGCCGCCAGCGCCCGCCCACCCAGCCCGCCACACCGGCCAGCAACACGATGACCGGGAACGGCATCCCCAGCGCAAAGATCGCGAGGAATGCCGCCGCCGCGATCGCCCACAGCCAGCCATGGCGCAACACCCGGCCGCCCACCCGCCAGGCCGCATGCAGCACCAGCGCCGTCACCGCCGGCTTGATGCCCGCGAACACCGCCGCCACCGGTGGCAGGTCCCCCCAGGCCATGTAGCCCCAGGACAGCCCGATCAGCAGCAGCAGCGACGGCAGCACAAACAAGCCGCCCGCCACCAGCCCGCCCCAGGTGCGGTGCATCAGCCAGCCGATGTAGGTGGCCAGTTGCTGCGCCTCCGGGCCGGGCAGCACCATGCAGTAGTTCAGCGCATGCAGGAAGCGCCGCTCCGACAGCCAGCGCCGCCGCTCCACCAGCTCGGTGTGCATGATCGCGATCTGCCCGGCCGGCCCGCCGAAGCTGACACAGCCCAGCCACAGCCAGAAGCGCAGCGCCTCGGCGCGCGAGGGCGGCCGCGGGGCCGTGGCATCGGGGGCGGGGTCGGTGCGCATCAGGGCCGGCAGCATAGCCGTCGCACCCGGGCGGGGTGGTTATCCTGCCGCCCCATGTACGCGCCCTTCTTCGGCCTCAGGCACGCGCCGTTTTCCATCGCACCGGACCCGCATTACCTCTACATGAGCGAGCGCCACCGCGACGCGCTCGCCCACCTGCTGTACGGGCTGGACGGCGGCGGCGGCTTCGTGCTGCTGACCGGCGAGATCGGCGCCGGCAAGACCACCGTGTGCCGCTGCTTCCTGGGCCAGATCCCGGCGCACTGCAACGTCGCCTACATCTTCAACCCCAAGCTCACGGTGACGGAGCTGCTGCGCGCCGTTTGCGACGAGTTCCATGTGCCGGTGCCGGCCGGGGCGCAGACGGTGAAGGACTTCGTCGACCCGCTCAACACCTTCCTGCTGGCCCAGCACGCCGCTGGGCGCAACAACGTCCTCATCATCGACGAGGCGCAGAACCTCTCGGCCGACGTGCTGGAACAGCTGCGCCTGCTGACCAACCTCGAGACCGCCGAGCGCAAGCTGCTGCAGGTGGTGCTGATCGGCCAGCCCGAGCTGCGCGAGCTGCTGGCGCGGCCCGAGCTGGAGCAACTGGCGCAGCGCGTCATCGCGCGCTTTCACCTCGGCGCGCTGTCCGAGGCCGAAACGGCGCACTATGTGCGCCACCGCCTGACCGTCGCCGGCCTCACCGGCGCCCTGCCCTTCGACGCCCGCGCGCTGCGCCTCATTCATCAGCTCACGCGCGGCGTGCCCCGGCGCATCAACCTGCTGTGCGACCGCGCGCTGCTGGGCGGCTATGCCAGCGGGCGGGCCCAGGTCACGCCCGACATCGTGCGCCGCGCGGCGGCCGAGGTGTTCGACGGCCCGACGACGCCCCGCCGCCTGACGGCCCGCATCGCACTGGGCAGCGGCCTGCTCGCGGCGGCTGCCGTGGCCGCAGGGCTGGCCTGGCAGCAACAGGCGGCGCCCCTCGGGCCAGCGCCCGCAAGTGCAAGCTCGGCCGCGTCGACACCTGCGCCGGCGGCTTCCACCGCTGCGGCCGCATCACTGGCGCTGCCCGCCAGCCAGGCCGCCTCGCCACCCGCGCCCGAACTGCTGCGCCTGGCCGACTGGCCCCCCAGCGACGACCACGACGCCTGGCAGGCGCTGGCCAGCCGCTGGGGCCTGCCACTGCCCGCCGGGGCCGATGCCTGCGACACCGCCGCGCAGCGCGGCCTGCAGTGCTACCGCAGCAGCAGTGGCAGCCTGTCGCTAATCCGCCTCATCGACCGCCCTGTGCTGCTGACGCTGCGCCGCCCCGGCCAGCCGCCGGCCCTGGCCGCGCTGGTGGCCCTGGATGAGCAGCACGCCACGCTGCTGCTGGACGGCACGCCGCGCCGCCTGCCACTGGCCGAACTCGCCACCGCCTGGCGCGGGGAGTTCAACACCTTCTGGCGCCCGCCCCCAGGCTACGCCCAGCGCGCCGAACAACCCCGCGTGCTGCGCGACTGGCTGGCCGCGCAGCTGGCCGGCCTGTCGCCTGCCATGCCGGCGGCCAGCGCACCGCCGCCCGGCTGGGCCGCGCTCAGCCGCCAGGTGCAGGCCTTCCAGGCCGGCCGCGGCCTGCAGCCCGATGGCCGCATCGGCCCGGTCACGCTGATGCTGCTCAACCGCGCCAGCGGCGTGCCCGAGCCGCGCCTGGACGCCGCCCGCTGAGCGCACACAGAGGCTTTCCCATGTCCTACATCCTCGACGCCCTGCGCCGTGCCGAAGCCGACCGCGAACGCGAGCGCGGCCAGTTGCCGGGCCTGCACACGCCGGGGCCGGCCGCCGCCGACCTCGCCCCCACCACCCCACGCCCACGCAGCTGGCCCTGGGCTGCGGCGGGACTGCTGCTCGCCGGGCTGGCGGCCGGTGCCTGGTGGCGCGGCAGCGCCCCGCCCGCCCCCGCGCCCGCAGCGCCGCCGGTGACAGCCGCCACTGCGCCCGCCCAACCGGAGGCAAGACCCGTCCCCACGCAGGTGGCCACGCCGCCCGCGGCAACACCCAGTGCGCCGGTTGCCAACTACCTGCCGCCAACGCCTGCGCCTGCGCCTGCGCCTGCGCCTGCGCCCGCGCCCGCGCCCCTCATGGCGCCTGCCCTTGCCCCTGCGCCTCCGCCGGTGACCGCAGCGCCCGCCCCGCTGCCTCGCGCCGCCGAGCTGCCCGAGGCCCTGCGCCGCGAGATACCCCGGCTGGCCATCAGCGGGTCGGTGTACTCGGACGACCCGGCCAGCCGCTTCGTCATCATCAACGGCGAGGTGCAGCGCGAGGGCGCGCGGCTGGCGCCCGACCTCGTGCTGGAGCAGATCGGCCCGCGCGAGCTGGTGCTGCGCTTCAAGTCCCAGCGCTACCGCCAGCCGGTCTGACGCCACACACCATCTCCGCCATGCTGCCCTTCATCGCCCCACCCGACGACCCACGGCAGGCTGACTGGATCGCCGCGCTGCAGGCCGCCATGCCGCATGAAACCGTCGTGCCGCTGGCCGCGCTGGACGATGCGGCGCGCCTGGCCTGCGAGGTGGCCGTGGTGGCCAACCCGCGGCCCGAGGACCTGCGCCGCCTGCCCCGGCTGCGCTGGGTCCACAGCGTGTGGGCCGGCGTGGAGCGGCTGCTGGCCGACCTCGGCGACCTGGACCTGCCCATCGTCCGCCTGCAGGACCCGCAGCTGGCCGACACCATGGCCGAAGCCGTGCTGGCCTGGACGCTCTACCTGCACCGCGACATGCCGCGCTATGCGCAACTGCAGCGCGAGCGACGCTGGCAGCCGCTGGACGCAGTGCGCGCGCAGGAGCGCTGCGTGGGCCTGCTGGGCCTGGGCGCGCTGGGCAGCGCGGCGGCGGCGCGCCTGGTGGCGGCCGGCTTCCAGGTGCAGGGCTGGAGCCGCACGCCACGCGCCGTGCCCGGTGTGCATGGGTGGTCCGGCGACGAAGGGCTGGCGCAGGTGCTGGCCACGTCGGACCTGCTGGTGTGCCTGCTGCCGCTGACGCCGCAGACCCGCGGGCTGCTGGGCGACGCTGCCTTTCAGCAGCTCAAGCCGGGCGCCGGCCTGATCAACTTCGCGCGCGGCGCCATCGTGGACGACGCTGCGCTGCGGCGCGCGCTGGACAGCGGCCGCCTGAGCCATGCGGTGCTGGACGTGTTCGACGCCGAGCCGCTGCCCGCCGACCGCTGGCACTGGACGCACCCCGGCGTGACCGTGCTGCCGCACATCTCCGCGCCCACCCACCGGCAGACGGCCGCGCGCATCGTGGCCGACAACATCGCGGCCTACCGGCAGCACGGACGCATCCCGCCTGCGGTAGACCGCGAACGCGGCTACTGAGCCGGCGCCGCCCGTCAGCGCACGATGCCCCGCTCGCGCAGCTGCGCGATCTGCTCGGCCGTCAGGCCCAGCTCGGCCAGCACGGCGTCGGAGTCCTGACCCAAGGCCGGCGCATTGCGGCGGTGGCCGCCCGGCGTGGCGGACAGCTTGGGGCAGATGCCGGGCACGTCGAGGGCCCGGCCATCCGCCAGCGCCACCTGTTGCAGCATGCCGCGCGCGCGGTAATGCGGGTCGGCCGCGATGTCGGCCACGGTGTAGATGCGCCCGGCCGGCACGTCGGCGCCGGCCAGCGCCTGCAGCACGGCGTCCACCGGCTGCTGCGCAGCCCAGTGCCCGATGGCCGCGTCGATCTCGGCCACACGGGCCACGCGGCCGGCGTTGCTGGCCAGGGCCGGGTCTTGCCCGAGGTCGTCGCGCTGGATGAGCGACATCAGCCGGCGGAAGATGCTGTCGCCGTTGCCGGCGATCAGCGCGTAGCCCCCATCGGCACAGCGGTAGGCGTTGCTCGGCGCAATGCCGGGCATCGCGCTGCCGGCCGGCTCGCGCACCACGCCGAAGGCGCTGTACTCCGGCAGCAGGCTCTCCATGCAGTTGAAGACGGCCTCGTACAGCGCCACGTCGATGACCTGGCCCTGGCCGGTGGCATGGCGGTGCTGCAGGGCCAGCAGGATGCCGATCACGCCGTGCAGCGCGGCAATCGTGTCGCCAATGCTGACGCCCGTGCGCACCGGCACGCGGCCGGGCTCGGCCGTCAGGTGGCGCAGCCCGGCCATGGCCTCGGCGACGGCGGCAAAGCCGGGCCGGTCTCGGTAGGGGCCAGTCTGCCCATAGCCGCTGACGCGCAGCACGATGAGCCGCGGGTTGGCCGCGCGCAGTTGCTCGGGGTCCAGGCCCCAGGCCTCCATCGCGCCAGGACGGAAGTTCTCGATCAGCACGTCGGCCTCAGCCGCCAGCCGACGCACCACGTCCTGCCCCTCGGGCGTGCGCAGATCCAGCGCCAGCGAGCGCTTGTTGCGCGACTGCACCTGCCACCACACCGAGGTGCCGTCCAGCATCAGGCGCCACTGGCGCAGCGGATCACCACGATTCGGCGGCTCGATCTTGATGACCTCGGCGCCGAAGTCGGCCAGCGTCTTGGCCGCGAACGGCCCGGCGATCAGCTGGCCCAGCTCGACGACCTTGAGGCCGGCCAGCGCCGCAGGGGTGGAAGGAATGGCTGCGTCCGTCATGCCCGCCAGTGTGCGGCGCGCGCAGGTGTACTCCTTCCGGAACTGGCGCGTGCAGGCTTGGCCGCTGGCGAAGCCGGCGCTGGCTTGGGGGCATGGCGCGCCGGCCGCGCAGCCCCGGGCGCAGGCTCGCAGAATGCGCAGCCATGCAACGCCTGCTGATCGCCCTGCTGGCCCTCCCGGCCCTGCTGACCTGGCCGGTCCCTGCGCTGGCGCTGCCACCGCTCCGTGATGGCGACGTGGTGCTCTACCGCCACGCGCTCGCGCCCGGCGGTGGCGACCCACCGGGTTTCCGTGTGGAGGACTGCAGCACCCAGCGCAACCTCAGCGACGAGGGCCGCGCCCAGGCCCGCCTGATTGGCGCGGCGCTGCGCCAGCGGCTGGGCACGGTGGCCGTCACGGCCGTGTGGGCCTCGCCCTGGTGCCGGACGCTGGACACCGCACGGCTGGCCTTTCCCGGCGCCGCGGTGCAGCCGCAAGAAGCCTTCGCTTCGTTCTTCCAGGCCCCTGAACGTGAGGCGGCGGCGCTGGCCCAGGCTCGCCAGCAGCTGGCGGCGTGGCGCGGCCCCGGCGTGCTGGTCGTCGTGACGCACCAGGTCAACATCACCGGCCTGACGGGCGTCTTCCCCGCCTCGGGTGAAGGCGTGGCGCTGCGCTGGAGCAGCAGCGGCTCCCAGGTTCTGGGCCGCCTGCCCGCACCCGACACCGGCCGCTGAACCGCCGCCCCCTACTCTGCAGCCCACGCCAGCGCGGCAACCGGTGCTAGCCTGCGGGCCCACCGCTCGGGGAGACATGCATGACGCACGCGCTGAACTGGTTCGAGATTCCCGTCACCGACTTCGCCCGCGCCAAGGGCTTCTACGAACAGGTGCTCGGCATCACCATCACGACCCTGCCGATGGGCCCGGTGACGATGGGCATGCTGTCCACCGACCCGCAGGCGGTGGGTGGTGCGCTGGTGCACGGCGACGGCAGCACGCCGTCGGCCACCGGCACGCTGGTCTACCTGAACGGGGGCGACGACCTCGCCCCGCTGCTGGCCCGCGTCGAAGCGGCCGGCGGCCGCGTGCTCGTGCCCAAGACCGAGATCGGCAACGACTTCGGCTTCTTCGCGCACTTCCTCGACACCGAGGGCAACAAGCTCGGCCTGCATTCGATGGGCTGAGGGTGCCGCTCAGCGCATCACGATCAACTGCACACGCCGGTTGATGCTGCGGCCCTCGCGGCTGCTGTTGTCGGCCAGCGGCGCGGACTCACCGTAGCTGATCGTCGCCATGCGCGCCAGCGGCAGGCCGGCGCGGGCCAGGTGCAGGCGCACGGCCTCGGCGCGCTGCAGGCCCAGTTGCTGGTTGCCGGCATCGCTGCCGGTCGCGTCGGTGTGACCCTGGATCTCGACGAACACCGGCTGGTTGTCGGCCTTGAGCTTGGCCACCAACTGGTCGAGCTCCCGGCCGGCGGCGTCGGTGAGCTGGGCGCGGCCCGAGCTGAACTTGATCTTGTCATCGGTCAGCACGGTGCTCATCAGCAGCGTGGGCGGCTTGGGCAGGTTGGCCAAGGCCTGGGCGCGGGCAGCCGCATCCTTCTCCAGCGCCTGGATGCGGGCCTCGCTGCCCTGCACCCGCCCGCCCAGCGCCTTGAGGCCCTCGTCCTGCGCCTGCACGCGCGCGCCCAGGCCGTCGACGCTGGTCTGCACCGGCGCCACGCTCTGCTTGACGAAATCCTGGGTGGCGCAGGCGCTCAGCATCAGGGCGCTGCCGGCGGCGATCAGGGAGGAGAGTCTCGACATGGGTCATGCTCGTGGAGTTGGAACGCGCCCACTCTAGGCAGACCCACAGGCCTAAACGTACCGAGCTGTGAGCAATGCGCTCCCCATTAACCGGGGTCAACAAAGCCTTACGGATGTGAGCTTGGGCGAACAGAGCGCCGCATGCCCGCCATCCTGCAGACGCACAGCCTCAGGGCAGTGCAGGCGTGCAGCTGGGCGGGTTGTCCAACCTGCGCTCGATGGCGTCAGTCAAGGCTTTTGCAAGACGGTAGCTGGCAGCGGCCGCGACCGATTTCAGCAGTGCGGCATCTGCCTCGCCCTGCCCTGGCCGCGGCGTCGTCATCGCGTCCGCGAACACCTGCTGCGCGGCCGCCATCCCGGCCATGGACTGCCGCAGCGCCTGCACCGCAGCGTGGCATGCTTCCGGCGTCTTCGTCGCCAGGCCTTGCCACACCTGCTCTTGCGCTGCGTCATACACGCCGCGCTGAGCATCGTGACAGCGCATGAACGCCCTGTCGGCCCCATGCGTTGGATTGCGGTTGTAAGCCGCGGCACACCGCTTGAACGCAGCCTGCGCGCGCGCCTCCACGGGGTCAGGGGTCAACGGCACCTCCGCCGCATGAGCCCAACCCCAGGCCTGGAGCGCGAACACGGCGACGATGCCCCACCTCGCCTGCCGCCGCCCCCTAGCCACACTGGCTGTCGCCCCCTGGGCGAGTTGCCAAAGCACCGGCACACGCGAGCGAAAGGCGAGGCCAGGCAGCAGCCCGCGTTGTCGACGCTGAGGTGCAGGGACGCGCGGACGCGCCTCATGTGCGTTCAGCAGGGGCATGCTCACCTTCGATGTCATCCGTTGAAGACGGCATTGTTGCCCCAATCGGTCTGCAGGCGTGCCTCGGGACAGGCGCAACGAACCGCACGCTTCATGCGCCCACATCCGCACCGGCACCTCGACCGCCTATCCACGAGGCGTCGACGACGCCCTCAAGCACTCGAACCGACGACCGCTGACAGGCAGCCCGCAGGCCGCCTGCGGGACCCAGCCATGCCTGCATTGGGCATGGTCGCGCACAACGCGTGCACGGTCTTGCCCTTCACCTCAGCCAGCCGGCGGTGCCGCCCCGAATAGGCGACGCGCCGCGCGTACCCACCGAGGGTCAGAACAGGAAGTACCGCTGCGCCATCGGCAACTCATTCGCCGGCTCGCAGGTCAGCAGCACGCCGTCCGCCCGCACCTCGTAGGTCTGGGCGTCGATCTCCATCGTCGGCAGGTAGTTGTTCAGCACCATGTCGGACTTCTTGACCGAGCGGCAGCCATGCACCGGCACGAGGGTCTTGGACAACCCCAGCTTCCCAGCGTGCGCCTGACCCGACTGGCTGACGAAGGTCAGCGAGCCTTGCGCCAGCGCGCCGCCGAACGCGCCGAACATCGGCCGGTAGTGCACCGGCTGTGGCGTGGGGATGCTGGCATTCGGGTCGCCCATCGCGGCGGCGGCGATGAAGCCGCCTTTCAGGATCAGCGCGGGCTTCACGCCGAAGAAGGCAGGCTTCCACAGCACGAGGTCGGCCCACTTGCCGACTTCGATGGAGCCGACTTCGTGGCTGATGCCGTGGGCCAGCGCGGGGTTGATGGCGAGCTTGGCCAGGTAGCGCTTCACGCGCGCGTTGTCGTTGCCGGCACCGTCACCCGGCAGTGAGCCGCGCTGCACCTTCATCTTGTGCGCGGTCTGCCAGCAGCGCAGCGACACCTCGCCCACGCGGCCCATGGCCTGCGAGTCGGACGAGAACATGCTGATGGCGCCGAGGTCGTGCAGGATGTCTTCGGCCGCGATCGTCTCGCGGCGGATGCGGCTCTCGGCGAAGGCCAGGTCCTCGGCGATGCCCGCGTCCAGGTGGTGGCACACCATCAGCATGTCGAGGTGCTCGTCCAGCGTGTTGACGGTGAACGGCCGCGTCGGGTTGGTGGAGCTGGGCAGCACTTCGGGCAAGCCCACCACCTTCATGATGTCCGGCGCATGGCCGCCGCCCGCGCCCTCGGTGTGGAAACTGTGGATGGTCCGGCCCTTGAAGGCGGCGATGGTGTCTTCCACGAAGCCGCTCTCGTTGAGCGTGTCGGTGTGGATGGCGACCTGCGTGTCGGTCAACTCGGCCACGCTCAGGCAGTTGTCGATGGCCGCGGGCGTGGTGCCCCAGTCCTCGTGCAACTTCAGGCCGATGGCACCGGCGTCGATCTGCTGCATCAGCGCCGCGGGCCGGCTGGCGTTGCCCTTGCCGAGGAAGCCCAGGTTCATCGGGAAGGCGTCGGCCGCCTTCAGCATGGTGCCAATGTGGTGCGGCCCGGGCGTGCAGGTGGTGGCCAGCGTGCCGGTGGCGGGGCCGGTGCCGCCGCCGATCATGGTGGTCACGCCGCTCATCAAGGCCTCTTCGATCTGCTGCGGGCAGATGAAGTGGATGTGGGTGTCGATGGCGCCGGGCGTCACGATGAAGCCCTCGCCCGCGATGATCTCGGTGCCCGGGCCGATGACGATGTCCACCCCGGGCTGCACATCCGGGTTGCCGGCCTTGCCGATGGCCGCGATGCGGCAGCCGCGCAGGCCGATGTCGGCCTTGACGATGCCCCAGTGGTCCAGGATGACGGCGTTGGTGATGACGGTGTCGACCGCGTCACCGGCGTCGGGGCCGTTCGGGCGCTGGGACTGGCCCATGCCGTCGCGCACGGTCTTGCCACCGCCGAACTTCACCTCTTCACCGTAGCCGCCCGCGCGCAGCGTCAGGTCTTGCTCGATCTCGATGATGAGGGCGGTGTCGGCCAGGCGCAGCTTGTCGCCGACGGTGGGGCCGAGCATCTCGGCATAGGCACGACGGCTGATTTTCATAGCTTGCCTTGGACGAGGCCGCGGAAGCCGTAGACCATGCGGTCACCGGCCAGATCAACGAGCTCGACGGTGCGCGTCTGCCCGGGCTCGAAGCGCACGGCCGTGCCGCTGCAGATGTTGAGGCGCATGCCGCGCGCGGCGTCGCGGTCGAAGGACAGCGCCGCGTTGGTTTCGGCGAAGTGGTAGTGCGAGCCCACCTGGATGGGCCGCGTGCCGACGTTGGCGACCTTGACGGTCAGCGTGCGGCGGCCAGGGTTGAGCTCATGCTCGCCCTCGGCGGTGATCAGTTCGCCGGGAATCATCACTTGCGACCCTTGGTGAACCACCAGATCGCCACGCCGGCCGCGGCCACCAGGGCCAGCGTTCCCAGGCCGTCCCAGCCATGCAGGTGCGGACCTTGCGGGCCATGGCCCTCATGGGCGAGCGCGGGGGCGGTGAGCAGAAGCAGGGTAAGAGCGCGCATGGGCATCAGGGGATCGGTTGGTGAACGGTGACGAGCTTGGTGCCGTCCGGAAAGGTGGCCTCGACCTGGATCTCGGGGATCATTTCGGCGATGCCGTCCATGACGTCGTCGCGGGTCAGCACGGTGCGGCCGTCGCTCATCAGCTCGGCCACGGTCTTGCCGTCACGGGCGCCTTCGAGGATCGCGGCGCTGATCAACGCCACGGCCTCGGGGTAGTTGAGCTTCAGGCCGCGGGCCTTGCGGCGCTCGGCCAGCAAGGCGGCGGTGAAGAGGAGAAGCTTGTCCTTCTCACGGGGTGTCAGTTCCATCTCGCTTTGCTCGATTCAATTCAGTTAGCACGTGCGGCCGCACAGGCCGGCCGAACCCAGGGGGGGGTGAGTGCCGTCTCTCGGGGCCCGTGTGTCGGCGTGTCTTGCCTAGGTGTTGCAAGGCGGGTGCCAGTCGATCAGCACCTGCCCGGCCTCGGGTTTGCGGGCCGGGCCGGCCGGCTGGCGGGCCGGTGTACCCAGCGCAATCCAGCCCACCAGCGTCTCGCCGGGCGCGCAGAAGGCGGCCGCAATGGCGGGCTGGCGCACCTTGGCGCCGCTGAGCATCTTGCCGGCAAAGCCCAGCGCATGGGCCGCAGACAGGAAGTTCGCAATCGCGCCGCCGACCGCCGCCCATTGCTCGTGCGCCGGCACCTGCGGGTGGCCCAGGTCGATGCGGGCGACGACAGCCACCGTCAGCGGCGGGCGCAGCGCCCGCTCGGCATCGAGCGCGGCACCGGCCTCATCCTTGCCGGCGGCGCGGGCCGCGTGCGCAAACAGGTCGGCCATGCCCTGCTTTGCGGCGCCGCGCACCAGCTTGAAGCGATAGGGCACCAGTTCGGCGTGATCGGGCGCGCGCAGCGCCGCCTGCGCCATCAGCGCCAGCTGGGCATCGCTCGGCCCGGGCTCGACGAGGTGCTTGGGGCCGACCGAGTAGCGGGTCAGCAGCGCGTCAAGAGGAGTCATGGTCATCGGGTCAGGTGTTGCCTCAAGCGCCAGGACAGCGCATCCGCCAGCGCCACCAGGGCCATCATGGCCAGCAGCACCGTGCAGGTCTCGCGCATCTGGAACAGGCCCAGGTGATAGCTCAGCATCTGCCCCAGGCCGCCGGCACCGACGACGCCCAGCACGCTGGCCGCGCGGATGTTGTTCTCCCAGCGGTACAGCGTGTAGCTGGCCAGCTGCGGCAGCGTCTGCGGCAGCGTGGCGAACAGCCACACGCGCAGCCCGCCCACGCCGCGCTGGCGCAGCGACAGGGCCACGTCTGCCGGCGCGTTCTCGAAGCTCTCGGCAAACAGCCGCCCCAGCACGCCGCTGGTGTGCAACGCCAGCGCCAGCGTGCCCGGCAGCGGGCCCAGACCGGCCAGGGTGAGCAGCAGCACGGCCCACACCAGCTCGGGCACGCTGCGCAGCATGTTCAGCACCAGCCGGGCAGCGCCGCGCATGAGGCCGGAGCCGGCGGCCGGCAGCGCCAGCAGCAGCCCGCCCACGACGGCCAGCGCCGTGCCCACGGCCGACATGGCCAGCGTCTCCAGCAGCGCCCAGCCCGTCTTGGCGAGGAAGGCTGGCGCCGCCTCGGGCGGCAAGAACCCCAGCGCGAAGCGGCCCATGCTGGCCATCGCATCGGCGCCGAGGAAGGCGGCCCACTGCAGGTCCAGCGACCAGAAACTGGCGACGACCAGCGCCATCAGCGCCAGCAGCACGCCGACGGTGGACCAGCGCGGCGTCATGCGAGACGCCCCCGCAGCCAGCGGCTGAAGGCATCGCTGGCCGTGACCAGCGCGATGAACACCAGCAGGATGGCGCTGACCTCCGCGCCCGCGAACATCTTGGACGCGCTGTCCAGCAACTGCCCCAGGCCGCCCGCGCCGACGAAGCCCAGCACCACGGACGAGCGCACCGCACACTCCCAGCGGTAGACGGTGTAGCTCAGCAGCTCCGGCGCGCAGCTGGGCAGCGCGCCGAACAGCAGCGCCTGCAGCCGGCCGGCGCCGCCGCGCAGCAGCGCCTGCGTGGGCGCGGGGTCGGCGCTTTCCAGGATCTCGGCGTAGACCTTGCCCAGCATGCCGCCGTAGGCGATGGCAATCGCCAGCACGCCGGCCGTGGGCCCCAGGCCGACGACGCGCACAAACACCAGCGCCCACACCAGCTCCGGGATGGAGCGCAGCACCACCAGCAGCGCCCGCGCCGCGCGCCGCCCCCAGCGCGCCAGGCCGGGCCGGCCCTCCAGCGCACTGGGCGACAGCCGCGCGGTTGCCAGCAGCGACATGGGCACGGCGATCACCAGCGCCAGCGACAGCCCGGCGGTGGCGATGGCCACCGTGCGCCAGGTCTCGCGCGCCAGCAGCGCCAGGAACTCGGCATCCGCGCGCGGCGGGAAGAACTCCGCCAGGAAGCGCCCGGTGGCGCGCAGGCTGCGCTCGTCCAGCAGCATCCAGGGCTTGAACTCGGCCAGCACCAGCAGCGGCCAGGCAAGCACCAGGGCGCACAACCAGGCCAGCATGCGCGGCCGCAGCGCCGGGTCACGCGGCGCCGCCGTGGCCGGAGCGGCCATGCCGATCGGGGTCGAGCTGCTCATCGGCACATGGCCTGCGGCAGCGGCACCGGCTGCGGCAGCGGCGCGAGTTCGGGCGGCGCCTCGTCCTGCGCGCGGTAGAGCTCCTGCAGCAGCTCGCCGCCAATGGCAGCCGGCGGGCCGTCATAGACAATGCGGCCGGCGCGCAGCGCGATCACGCGCGGGAAGCGGGCCAGCGCCAGGTCTACCTGGTGCAGGCTGCACACCAGCGCGGCCCCGCGCTCGGCCGCCTGGGCACGCAGCACGTCCAACACCAGCGCCGCACGGGTCGGGTCCAGCGCGGCCAGCGGCTCGTCGGCCAGCCACAGGCTGGCTTCAGCCACCAGCAGTCGCGCCAGGCCCACGCGCTGGCGCTCGCCACCGGAGAGCCGGTCCACGCGCAGCCACAGCTTGTCGGCAACGCCCAGCTGCGCCAGCGCGGCCTGGGCCAGCGCCGCGTCGGGCGGGCTCCACAGCGTGCGCAGGCTGCGCCACAGCGACATGCGCGGCAGCCGCGCGGCGAGCACCGCCACGGCCACGCGCTGGCGAGGCGGCAGAGGCGGCTGCTGCGGCGCCAGCGCCATGCCGGCCCGCAGGCGCTGGCGCTCGCGGCGCGGCAGCGTCCAGGGGTCGCGGCCCGCCAGCGTGTAGCGGCCGGCCAGCGGGCCGTGCATCAGCGCCAGCAGGTGCAGCAGCGTGGTCTTGCCGGCGCCCGACGCGCCGATGACGGCGATCTGCTCGCCCGCCGCCACGGCGAGGTCGATGCCGCGCAGCACCGGCACCGCACCGCCCTGCGCGGCGGCGTCGACACCGTCGAGGCGGATCACTTCAGCAGTCCGGCGTTCTCGGCGGCGGCCTTGATGCCGTTGTAGTTCTCGGGCTTGCTGGGGATGAACTTGGTCGCGCGCTGCAGGCCAAGGATCTCCTTGCCCTGCGGCGTGGCCGGGTCCAGCGCGAGGAAGGCGGCGCGGATCTTGTCCTGCAGCGCCTGCGGCATGTCGGCGTGCACGGACCAGTTGTAGTCGTAGTAGGGGGGCGTCGTGTAGAAGACCTTGACCTGGGATGGGTCCACCTTCTTCTCGGCGACGAACTTCTCCCACACCGAGATGTTCAGCGCACCGGCATCCACCTTGCCACTGGCCACGGCGGCGATGGTGGCGTCATGCGCACCGCTGAAAGCCACGCGCTTGAGGTCGGTGTCGGGGTTGAGCTTGGCGGCCAGCAGGAAGCTGCGCGGCATCAGGTGGCCCGAGGTGGAGCTCTGCGAGCCGAAGGACAGCGTCCTGCCCTTGAGGTCGTCCAGCTTGGCGATGCCGCTGGCCTTGTCGGTGATAAACACGGAGCGGAACTTCTCGTCCTCCTCGCGCTGCACGAGCGGGTTGACCTTGCCACCCGAGCGCACGTGCGCCTGCACAAAGGTGAAGCCGCCGAACCAGGCCAGGTCGACCTTGCGGTTCACCAGTGTCTCGACGGCGGCCGCGTAGTCGGTGACCGGCGTCCACTCGACCTTCATGCCCAGCTTGCTTTCCAGGTACTGGCCCAGCGGCGCGAACTTGCGCGCGAGCTCGGTGGGGGACTCGTCGGGGATGGCGGTGACGCGCAGCACCTGCTGCGCCTGGGCGGCGGCACCCACCAGGGCCAGGGACATCACCACACCGCGCGCCAGACTGGCGACGACTCGAGTCAGATTCATTGCAGATCTCCAGGGAAAAGTTCGGTGCCCGATCAGAACACCAGGGTGGCCCAGGCCGGGTCAGCGGCACGGGCAGTGAATTGGACCGCACCGCCATGCTGGCGCGCGGCGGGCAGGATGTCGGCCGGGGTCAGGCCTTGCGCGGCCAGCGCATCGGAGCAGGCCAGAAAGCGCGCGCCGTGCGACAGCGCGTCCTGCATCCAGGCCGCCACCGTCTTGTCGAAACGCGCCGATGCGCGCAGCGACTCTGCCACACCGGGGCGCAGCAGCAGCACCGAGCGCGCCGAGAAATACACCTCCACCTGCAGGTCCATCGCCGCTGCCGCGGCCGCATGGGCGAAGGGCGTGGCCAGGCGCGCGGGCTCGTCGGGGTCGGCGGCCCACAGCAGGATGGCCAGGCCGGTGCGCGACATCAGTCCGCCTCCAGCCGGTTGAGCCGCGCCCAGGCCTGCATGGCTTCGCGCACGGCGGCCGCGCCGATGGCCAGCCCGGCCTGCTCCTGCGGCAGCTGGGACGGCGCCAGCTCCACCAGCCAGCCCTCTCCGTAGGGCGAGCGGTGCACCAACTCAGGCTGCGTCTCCAGCGCCTCATTGACCCGCGTCACCGTGCCCGACAGCGGCGAGCGCACCGACACGACCGACTTGGACAGCTCCACCACACCGACGGAGCGCCCCTGCACCACCTCGCTGCCCACCGACTTCGGCCGGCACATGTAGATCTCGCCCGACGCCTTCAAGCCCAGCGCCGTGATGCCCACCCGCACCCCGCCCCCAGGCAGCAGCCGCACCCAGGTCTGGTCTTCGACCCAGTACCAGAGGTCGTCCGGCAGCTCTGTACCGGCGATCAGCATGGACGCCCTCCTCGGCATTTGGCGTTCAGTCGGCACCGCGAGCGGCCCGAGGCTGCGTCGAGCAGCGCAGCCGTACTGGCGTACGGCGAGCATCGCAGGCGCAGGATCGGGCCGCGCAGCCGCCGAATGAATGCCAAATGGCGGAGGGGCGTGGGGGTCGAACCCACCCAGCAGCGCATGGCGCCACCCACCGGGTTTGAAGCCCGGCCGACACACCGGTGTCGTTGCCCCTCCGAAGTCCTCATGCGGGCTCCTGCACAAACAGCGCGCAGTCGGCCCGCAGCCGGTGCGCGTCGCCCACACGGCGCAGCAGGCCCACGCGATCGAAATGCTCCAGGATCTGGATCGCGCGCTTGCGCCCCAGCCCCGTGGCATCGCGGAACGCGGCCGCCGCGACCTGGCCTTGTTCCGCGGCCAGGCGGCGCACTGTAGCCGCGAGCGCGGTGGCCGTGGGGGTGTCCAGGTACAGATCTTTCACCACCTGGTGCAGCTCGCCCTGCTGGGCAAGGCGGGCCAGCGTGGCGCGCATCAGCGGCTCGGGCTCGGCGCAGTCGCGCGCCAGGTCGCGCGCCCAGGCGCCCTCGGCACCGGCCTCGCGCAAGCGTGGCGCCACCTTCTGCGCGATGCGCTGCTCGGCCGCCGACAGCTGCACGCCATGCGCCGGCAGGTGCACGAAGGCGCCCCGCACGGCGAGGTGGCCGGTGGCGCGCAGGTCAGCCAGCACCTGGCGCCACAGGGCCTCGGCCAGGCGGGGTGCGACGAGACGGCGCAACCGGGCCGCGTCCGGGCCCAGCTCGTCGGGCTGGCGGGCGTGATAGTCAGCCAGCGTGGCCAGCAGCCGCTCGGTCAGCGTGGCGCTGGCCGCATCCCCCAGCGCCCAGCCCTGCAGCGGCTCGGCCAAGCCCTCGGCGCGGGCAAAGGCGGCCAGGTCCAGCCCGTGGGACAGCAGCGTCAGCAGGCGCTCGCGGCGCCGTGCCGCGGTGGGCAGCGCGCACGCGCCCAGCTCCGCCAGCCGCTCCGGCGTGCGGCGGTAGCGGGCGGGGGCGAACGGGTCCAGCACCGTGCCGCCGGCCAGCGTGCGCGAGGCACCGGCATCGCGCAGCACCAGGCGGTCGCCCCGCCACGCGCCCACCGGCGCGTGACACACCAGCTGCACGCGCCCCGAGGCGCCGGGCTCGATCTGCTCGCCGTCCAGCACGGCCACGCTGGCCGTCACGCCCTGCGCGCCGAGGTGCAGGTGCACCCGGGTGCCGGAACGCAGCGGCTTGGCCTCGCCGGGCCACAGGCGCAGCTGGGCGTCCAGCCGCGCCGTGGCCAACGCCACATGCGGCGCGGTGAGCCAGGCGCCCCGCGGCGCCTCGTCCTTGGCCACGCCGGCCAGTGCCACCGCACAGCGCTGCCCGGCCTGGGCGCGCTCGACGACACGGTTCTGCGCATGCAGGCTGCGCACGCGCGTGCCGCGGCCGGCCAACACCAGCTCGTCGCCCACGGCGATCTCGCCGGCATGCAGCGTGCCGGTCACCACGGTGCCCACGCCGTCCAGCGTGAACGCGCGGTCCACGGCGAGGCGCGGCGCCAGGCCGTGCGACGGCCGGGGCGGCAACTCGCGTGCGGCCTCGAACAACAGCTCGCGCAGCGCGGGCACGCCCTGCCCCGTCTGCGCCGAAACGGCAAGAACGGGCGCGGCATCCAGGCCCGTGCCGGCCAGCAGCGCACGCAGCTCGGCACCCAGCGCCTCGATGCGGCCCGGCTCGGCGCGGTCGGCCTTGGTCAGCACCACCGCACCACGCGTGAGCCCCAGCAGGCTCAGCACCGCGAGGTGCTCACGCGTTTGCGGCATCACGCCGTCATCCACCGCCACCACCAGCAGGCCGAAATCGATGCCGCTGGCCCCGGCCAGCATGGTGTGCACCAGCTTCTCGTGGCCCGGCACATCGATGAAGCCCAGGCGCTGTGGCACCGGGCCGGGCTCGGGCACGTCCAGGTAGGCGTAGCCCAGCTCAATGCTGATGCCACGCGCCTTCTCCTCGGGCAGGCGGTCGGTGTCCACGCCGGTGAGCGCCCGCACCAGCGTGGTCTTGCCGTGGTCGATGTGCCCGGCGGTGCCGACGATCACGCCAACGCCTCCTTCAGCACGCCCAGCTGGCCGGTCAGCAGTGCCGGGTCTTCCAGGCAGCGCAGGTCCAGCAGCAGGCGGTCGTCGTGGACACGGCCGATCACCGGGCGCGGCAGCCCGCGCAGGGCCGTCACGAGCGCTTCGAGCGTGCGGCCACGGCCGTCGAGCGCGGCCAGAGCCAGGCCGGCCGACGGCAGCCGCTCCACCGGCAGCGAGCCGGAGCCGATCTGGCTCTGCAGCGCGACGACCGACACCGCAAAGCGTGGCGCCACAGCGGCTTCCAGCACCGGCAGCAGGGCCTGCGCCAGCGCGGCGATCTGGGCCTGCGGTCTGGTCAGCAGGCGCAGCGTGGGCAGGTCCTGCACCAGCCGCTCGGGCCGCAGGTACAGGCGCAACGTGGCCTCCAGTGCAGCAAACGGCAGCTTGGACAGGCGCAGCGCCCGCTTCATCGGGAACTTGCGAATGCGCCCCACCGCGGCCTTGCTGCCAACGATGAGCCCGGCCTGCGGGCCGCCCAGCAGCTTGTCGCCGCTGAAGGTGACCACGTCGCAGCCCGCGGCCAGCATGGCCTGGGGCAGCGGCTCGGCCGGCAGGCCCCATTGGGTGAGGTCCACGAGCGCACCGCTGCCCAAATCGGTCATCAGCGGCACACCGCCCGCTCGCGCGATCGGGGCCAGCGTCGCCTCATCCACCGAGGCGGTGAAGCCCTGCACGGCGTAGTTGCTGGTGTGCACCTTGACGATGAGGCCGGTGCGCGGGTTGATGGCGCCCTCGTAGTCGCGCGGGTGGGTGCGGTTGGTGGTGCCCACCTCCACCAGCGTGGCGCCGGCCGCGGACATCACGTCGGGCATGCGGAAGGCGCCGCCGATCTCGACCAGCTCGCCGCGCGACACGATGGCCTCCTTGCCCCGCGCCAACGCCGCGATGCCCAGCAGCACCGCAGCCGCGTTGTTGTTCACCACCGTGGCCGCTTCGGCGCCGGTGAGTTCGCACAGCAAGTTCTCGATGAGGTCGTCACGGTCACCGCGGCCACCGGTGTCCAGGTCGAACTCGAGGTTGTTGGGCGCGCCGGTCAGTGCCAGCACCTGCTGCAGCGCGGCGTCGGCCAGCAGCGCGCGGCCGAGGTTGGTGTGGATGACGGTGCCGCTGAGGTTGAGCACCGCACGCATCTTGGGCCTCATGCGCGCGGCAACACGCGCGGCCAGCGCCTGCGGCAGCCCGGCCAGCTCGGCGCGGGGCAACTCGCCCGCCACCGCGCGCGTGCGCAGGGCGTCGAGCAGCCCCCGCGCCTCGCGGGCGACCAGCGTGTGGCCGTGCTCGGCCACCAGCGCCGCACATTCGCGCAGCAGCTTGTCGAGGGCCGGGAGGTCCTTGGGGGCCGCTTTGTCGGGGGCCTTGGAACCGTGAACCACGGATTCGTCGGGCGCCACGATCAATGTCCTCCGCCGGGCGGTGGGGCCTCGTCGGGCTCGCCGAAGAGCAGCAGCAGGTTCAGGCCGTGGCGCTGCTGGCCGTCCTCGCTGACGAGCAGATCGAGCGTCAGCGTGGCCAGGTCATCAGCCACGGGTTCGAGGCCGTTGTCACGCGCCGGGTGCATCAGCTTGAGGTAGTGACCGCACTCGCTGCAGCACTCGGCCTGCACGGCCGGCTGCGCCTCGGGCGCGCTGGCGTCGGCTGCGACGAGGTTCTGCAGCGAGATGCCCTTGGTGCTCTGGCAGTGCGTGCACTTGATGCGCACGTAATGCCACTGCGTGGCACACAGACCGCAGGCCAGGTAACGCGCGCCCTCGGCGCCCAGGCGCTCCAGTGACGCCACGGGGCGCGATCCGCAACAGGGGCAGACGGTCGGGTCGTCGATGCGGCCGAAGGGCGCGACCGCACCGCCGCCGTGGGCGACGGCGGTCTGCTGCACCAGGCGCACCCAATGGAGCTGTAGGCCGGCGGCGATCAGCGGCGCGGCGGCCAGGTCCAGCCCCAGCATCACGCCGGTCAGCAGGCGGCCGGCTTGCGTGTCCAGGTGCTCATCCGTCGCGTCAGCCAGGTGGGCTGCGGCGGCACGCGCCGGGCCTTCCGGCAGATGCGCGGCGAGATCGCGCAGCAGTGCACGCAGGCTGTCGCGCCAGACCGGCTCGCGAACCCAGGCCTCGGCTGGCAGCAGCGGCACGCCGTCGCGCGCGGCGGCGCCCACCTGCTCGGCCGAGGGCACCGGCACGCTGACGCCGGCCTTGAGCGCCCGGTGCTGGGCGTCGGCCAGTTCGGCGACGAATAGCAGGAAGTCGCGCATCGCATGGCCGGCGGCCAGCTCGCGCAAGCGCAGTGCCCGCGCGGCGAACACGCCGGCATCGGGCAGGTGCACAAAGGTCAGCTGCTCGCCCGCACGGACGGCGATCTCTTCGGGGCTGAGGAGTTTCTGGGAGGTGCTGGTCGTCGGGGTCACTGCTTGCCTGTCATCTCACGGTGCCACAGCGGGTGATTCTGACGCGCCCAGCCCTCGGTCACCGTGCCACGCGTCATCGCGCGCACCGTGCCCTTGACCCAGATCGCGGCGTACACATGCATGATGACGCCCAGGATCAGCACGACCGCGCTGGCCGCATGCAGCACGACGGCGATGCGGCGCAGCAGGATGGGGAAGCTGCTGGCGAACCAGGGCTGCCAGAACATCACACCGGTCACCAGCAGCACCACGAGGCACAGGCTCATCAGCCAGAACACACCCTTCTGGCCGGCGTTGTACTTGCCCACCGGCGGCATGGCCGCCTTGTTGCCGCGCAGCATGTCGCCGCTGTGCGCCACCCAGTCCCGATCCGACGGCGTGAACACGTTGTCGCGCCACAGGCGGAAGAACATCACCGCGAAGGCCAGCACCATGGCGACACCGAAGAACGGATGCAGGATGCGTGTCCAGACGCCGCCGCCGAACAGCGCGCTGAAGAAGTACAGACTCGGGTGGAAGAAGGCCAGGCCGGACAGCCCGGCCAGCACGAACAGCAGCGCGATGAGCCAGTGGTTCATGCGGTCGCGGTCTTCGTAGCGACGCAGGGTTCGAATTGCCATGTCGTGCTCCTTCAGGCGTCCGCCTTGTTGTCGGCGTCGTCCTTGGACTCCACCGGACCGACCTTCATGTAGTGGAAGAAGCCGGCCACGACCGCCCCCACCATCGCCGCCACCGCCAGCGGCTTGGCCGCCCCCTTCCACAGCGACACCAGCGGGCTGATCTTGGGATCGGCGGGCAGGCCGTGGTAGAGCTCGGGCTTGTCGGCGTGCTGCAGCACATAGACGACGTGGGTGCCGCCAACGCCCTGCGGGTCATAGACGCCCGCGTTGGCATAGCCGCGGTCCTTGAGGTCGGTCACGCGCTCGGCACCGTAGTCCAGCATGTCCTCCTTGGTGCCGAAGCGGATGGCGCCGGTCGGGCAGGCCTTGGCGCACGCCGGCTCCAGCCCGACGCCGACCCGGTCGGAGCACAGCGAGCACTTGTAGGCCTTGCTGTCGACCTTGGACAGGCGCGGCACGTCGAAGGGGCAGCCAGTGACGCAGTTGCCGCAGCCCACGCAGTGCTCGGAGATGAAGTCCACGATGCCATTCGTGTACTTCACGATGGCACCGGGCGCCGGGCAGCTCTTGAGGCAGCCCGGATCCTCGCAGTGCATGCAGCCGTCCTTGCGGATCAGCCACTCGAGCCGGTCTTTTTCGACCTCCACCTCGGAGTAGCGCATGACCGTCCAGCTCTGCGGCGTCAGGTCGCGCGGGTTGTCGTAGGTGCCGTGCGCCTCGCCCACGTCGTCACGCAGGTCGTTCCACTGCATGCAGGCCACCTGGCAGGCCTTGCAGCCGATGCAGGAGGAGACGTCGATGAGCTTGGCGACCTCGATGGTCTTGCGCGCCTGCGGCGGGTTGGTGGTCGTGGCCGAGCGCTTGGCGATGTCGAGAGATTGGAGTGAAGACATGGTCAAGCCTTTTCAAGGTTCACGGTGAAGCTCTTGAACTCGGGCGTCTGCGTGTTCGCATCGCCCACGAAGGGGGTCAGCGTGTTGACGAGATACCCGGGCTTGGCGACGCCGACGAAGCCCCAGTGATTGGGCAGGCCCACGGTGTGCACCCGTTTGCCGTCCACGTCCAGCGACGCGATGCGCTTGCTCACCACGGCCACGGCCTTGATGAAGCCGCGGTTGCTGCTCACCTTGACCCAGTCGCCATTGGCCACGCCCTTCTCCTTGGCCAATTCCTCACCGATCTCGACGAATTGCTGCGGCTGCGTCACGGCGGACGAGCGCACGTTCTTGGTCCAGTAGTGGAAGTGCTCGGTCAGCCGGTAGGACGTCGCCACGTATGGGAAGTCCTTGGGCGTACCGAAGGCCTCCATGTCGCCCTTGAACACGCGCGCGGCCGGATTGCTCTTGGCCTTGGCGTTGTTGGGGTGCATGGGGTTGGCGGCCAGCGGTGTCTCGAAGGGCTCGTAGTGCTCCGGCAATGGGCCGTCCACCAGGCCCGTGGGCGCGAATAGACGCGCCACGCCCTCGGCCGTCATGATGAAGGGCCGCACAGCCTCGGCGTCCGTCGGGTTGGCGTCGGGCCGGATGTCGGGCACGTCGGAGCCGCCCCACTTCTCGCCGTTCCAGGCCACCAGACGGCGCTTGGCGTTCCACGGCTTGCCCTCGGGCGAGCAGGACGCCGCGTTGTAGAGCACGCGGCGGTTCGCTGGCCAGGCCCAGGCCCAGTTCAGCGTCTGGCCGATGCCGTAGGGGTCGCTGTTGTCGCGGCGCGCCATCTGGTTGCCGGCCTGCGTCCAGCTACCGGCATAGATCCAGCAGCCGCAGGACGTGGACCCGTCGTCGCGCAGCTGGCCGAAGCCGCTGACCTGGTCGCCGGCCTTGACCAGCACCTTGGTCGGGTCCTTGGGGTCCAGCACGTCGGCCAGCGCCTTGCCGTTGTACTCCTTGGCCAGTTCCTCGGCCGAGGGGTTGGTGGGCTGCAGATAGGGCCAGGCGAGATTGAGGATGGGGTCGGGGAAGGCGCCGCCCTCCTTCGCGTAGGCCGCCCTCAGGCGCGTGAACAACTGGGCAATGATCTCCGGGTCGCCCTTGGCCTCGCCCGGGGGCTCGGCGCCCTTCCAGTGCCACTGCAGCCAGCGGCCGGAGTTGGTCAGCGAGCCGTCCTCCTCGGCAAAGCAGGTGCTGGGGAAGCGGAACACCGTGGTCTGGATCTCCTCGCTCTTCACGTCGTGGTGCTCGCCGTGGTTCTTCCAGAACTCGGCGGTCTCGGTGTTGAGCGGATCGATGATGACCAGGTACTTGAGCTTGGACAGGCCACCGACGATCTTCTTCTTGTTGGGGAAGGAGCCGACCGGGTTGAAGCCCTGGCAGATGTAGCCGTTGAGCTTGCCCTGGTTCATCAGCTCGAAGGCCTGCAGCACGTCGTAGACCTTGTCCCACTTCGGCAGGTAGTGGAAGGCCCACTCGTTCTCGGCCGTGGCCGCCTTGCCCCACCAGGCCTTTTGCTGGCTGACGAAGAACTTGGGGTAGTTCTGCCAGAAGCTCATCTGCCCCGGGCGCAGCGGCTTGACGGCGCGCGGCTTGTAGTAGGTCTCCAAATCCTGCTCGCTTTCGCGCGGCAGGCTCATGTAGCCCGTCAGCGAGGTCGACAGCAGGCCCAGGTCGGTGAGGCCCTGGATGTTGGAGTGCCCGCGCAGCGCATTCATGCCGCCGCCGGCCACGCCGATGTTTCCCAGCAGCAGCTGCATGATGGCCGCGGTGCGGATCATCTGCGAGCCCTGGCTGTGCTGCGTCCAGCCCAGCGCGTACATGATGGTCATGGCGCGATCGGGCTTGGCGGTCTCCGAGATCATCTGGCAGACCTTCAGGAACTTGTCCTGCGGCGTGCCGGTGACCTTGCTGACCATCTCGGGCGTGTAGCGCGCGTAATGCGCCTTCATCACGTTGAGCACGCAGCGCGGATGCTGCAGCGTCGGGTCGACCTTGGCGAAGCCCTTCTCGTCGAGCTCGTAGCCCCAGCTCTTGTTGTCGTAGCGGCGCTTGGCCTCGTCGTAGCCGCTGAACAGGCCATCGTCGAACTTGTAGTCCTCGCCGACGATGAAGCTGGCGTTGGTGTAGTGCTTGACGTACTCGTGCTGGATCTTGTCGCCGGCCAGCAGGTAGTTGATCACGCCCGCCAGGAACGCGATGTCAGCCCCCGCCCGGATGGGCGCGTAGTAGTCGCTCATCGCGGCCGAGCGCGTGAAGCGCGGATCGACAACGATCAGCTTGGCCTTGTTGTGGTGCTTGGCCTCAATGACCCACTTGAACCCGCAGGGGTGGGCCTCGGCGGCATTGCCGCCCATGATCAGCACGAGGTCGGCGTTCTTGATGTCCACCCAATGGTTGGTCATCGCACCGCGCCCAAACGTCGGGGCCAGACTGGCCACCGTCGGGGCGTGTCAAACGCGCGCCTGGTTGTCGAAGACCAGCATCCCCAACGAGCGCATCGCCTTGTGGGTGATGTAGCCCGCCTCGTTGGACGATGCGCTCGCGCAGAGCATGCCGGTGGTCAGCCAGCGGTTGACGGTCTTGCCGTCAGCGTTGGTGGCCTGGAAGTTGGCGTCGCGGTCGGCCTTCATCAGCTTGACGAGGCGGCCCATGGCCTCGTCCCAGCTGACGCGCTTCCATTCCTTGCTGCCAGGCTCGCGGATCTCGGGGAACTTCAGCCGGTTGGGGCTGTGCACGAAGTCCAGCAGGCCGGCGCCCTTGGGGCACAGCGTGCCGCGGTTGACCGGGTGGTCCGGGTCACCTTCGATGTGGATGATGGACGAGGTGACGTTTTTCGCCTTGTCGCCCAGCGAGTACATGATAACGCCGCAGCCCACCGAGCAGTAGGGGCAGGTGTTGCGGGTCTCTGTGGCCCGGGAGAGTTTGAAGTTGCGCGCCTCGGCCAATGCGGCCGTCGGCGAGAACCCCAGCGCGACCAGACTGGATGCTGCCAGCCCCGCGCCACTCACCCGGAAGAAATGCCTCCGGTTCATGTCCATGGAATCGTCTCCAGGGGCCTCGTGGACCCCACCGTCCAACAGATTGAAGATTGACGCCGGCACGCGGCAGCGTCCGGATTTCTTCACAACCGACGGGACTTGTCCAATAGGTGTTTGGCCGACTCAGCGATAGCGTCAGGCAAAGCCGGAAGTCAGGGAGGCGTCAGCTTCCGGGTGCGCGAATCAGGTGCCCTTGGAGATGGCGATGGTCGGGAACTTGGACGAGTAGTCCTTGCCTTGCGCTGCGATCTTCACGGCAATCTTGCGGGCCAGCGCCTTGTACAGCGCCGCCACCTCGCCGGCCGGATCGGCCACCACCGTGGGCGCGCCGGCATCCGCCTGCACGCGGATGCTCATGGCCAGCGGCAGCGAGCCCAGCAGCTCCGTGCCGTACTGCGCCGCCATCTGCCGCCCGCCCTCGGCGCCGAAGATGTGTTCGGCATGGCCGCAGTTCGAGCAGATGTGCACCGCCATGTTCTCGACGATGCCCAGGATGGGCACGCCCACCTTCTCGAACATCTTCAGGCCCTTCTTGGCGTCGATGAGGGCAATGTCCTGGGGCGTGGTGACGATGACGGCGCCGGTCACCGGCACGCGCTGCGACAGCGTCAGCTGGATGTCGCCGGTGCCCGGCGGCATGTCGATGACGAGGTAGTCCAGCTCCTGCCAGCGGGTCTGGCGCAACAGCTGCTCCAGCGCCTGCGTGGCCATGGGGCCGCGCCAGATCATGGCCTGGTCGTCGTCCACAAGAAAGCCGATGGAGTTGACCTGCAGGCCGTGGGCGATGTGCGGCTCCATGGTCTGGCCATCCAGCGTCTCGGGGCGGCCGCTGGCGCCTAGCATGGTGGGCTGGCTGGGGCCGTAGATGTCGGCATCCAGCACGCCGACCTTGGCGCCCTCGGCGGCCAGCGCCAGCGCCAGGTTGGCGGCCGTGGTGCTCTTGCCGACGCCGCCCTTGCCGGACGCCACCGCGATGATGTTCTTCACGCCCGGCAGCAGCTGCACGCCGCGCTGCACCGCATGGGCGACGACCCGCGTCGAGATGGCGACGCTGACATTGCCCACGCCCGGCAGTGCGCGGGCGGCCGCGATGACGGCGGCGCGCAGCGCAGCATGCTGGCTGGCCGCCGGGTAGCCCAGTTCGACGTCCACGGCGACATCCGCGCCGCTGACCTGCACCGATCGCACGGCGCGCGATTCGCCCAGCGTGCGGCCGCTGCCGGGATCGATCACGGCCTGCAGCAGGGGTTGCAGCGATGCTTCGGAGATGGCGGTCATGGCGGGCAGCGGTTCGCAGGAATGGGGCCGGCAGTCTAGCCCTGCGCGGCGCCCCGGGCCGGGCGGGCCGGCGAGCCCCCACCCGAGCACCGGCCATCCCCGGCGTGACGGGCCGCGGGGCCGCCCGTCTGTAAAGAATTCTTTCGTTAACCGAGCGGCCACAAGCCGCGCCGCCCCGCATGGCAAGCTGACGGCATGCAAACTCCTCGACTCCACGCTCTCTCCGCCGCCGCCCTGTTGGCCTGCGGCAGTCTGTCCGGCAGCGCCTGGGCACAAACCGCGGCACCCGCGCCAGCCGCCGCAGCAGCCTCCGCCCCGGCCCGCCCGGCCACCCCCACGCCACGCAGCGCCGAGCAGCTGCAGCGGGTGGAGGTCTCCGGCACCGCCAGCGAAGAGACCATCCGCAAGGCCTCCACGGCCAGCAAGATCGTCATCACCCGCGAAGAGATCGAGAAGTTCGGCGACGCCACCGTCGGCGAGGTGCTCAAGCGCCTGCCGGGCGTGACCACCGGCGGCGCGCCGGGGCGCGGCGGCGACGTGCGCATGCGCGGCATGGGCGGCGGCTTCACGCAGATCCTCGTGGACGGCGAGCGCATGCCGCCGGGTTTCTCGCTCAGCGAGCTGCCGCCCGAGCAGGTAGAGCGCATCGAGGTGCTGCGCGCGCCCACGGCCGAGTACGGCACGCGCGCGATTGCCGGCACCATCAACGTGGTGCTGCGCGAGCCGCTGAAGAAGAAGCTCAACGAGTTCCGCGCCGGTGTCGGCATCGAGCGCGACAAGGCCAGCCCCAACGTCAGCTGGACGCGCAACGACAGCTTCGGCGCGGGCCACACCTACAGCTTCGGCCTGAACGCCATGCGCGGCGAACGCGAGGACGACGTGTTCAGCGACCGGCTGACGCGCACGCTGGCCACCGGCGCCGAGGAACTGCAGTCCACACGCGGCCGCAGCGAGAACTCGCGCGAGGGCGTGAACCTGAACGGCCGCGTGCAGTTCAAGCTGGGCGGGCAGGACACGCTGTCCATCCAGCCCTTCGTCGTCTTCAACAAGTCGGACAGCCACTCAGACATCACCCGCACGACAACGCCCGCCCCCGTGCCACCGCCGGTCGACTTCTATGACCGCATCGAAACGGTCGGCACGACTCGCTTCACGATGGCGCGCCTGAATGCGCAGTGGCAGATGCGCCCCGACGCCGACACGCGCATCGACCTGCGCGGCGGCGTGGGCGGCGCCAGCGGCGAGAACAGCAGCACGCGCCAGGAATCCCTGGCCGGCCTGGGCACGCGGCTGCAGCAGGACAGCACCGACAGCCGCGACCGCAACTGGAACCTGGTGGGCAAGTTCTCGCGCAGCCTGCAGAACGACCACAGCCTGGTGCTCGGCCTGGAGGGCGAAGGCAACAACCGGCGCTCCACCCGCACCACGCTGATCAACGGCGCGCCGCAGCAGGGCCTGGGCGATTTCGGCGACGACATGGACGCCTCGACGACGCGCCTGGCAGCCTACGCGCAGGACGAGTGGAACGTTGGCAAGCAGTGGGACTTCTACGCCGGCCTGCGCTGGGAAGGCATCAAGACCGAAAGCAGCGCGGCCAACTACGCGGTGAGCAACACGTCCAGCGTGTTCACGCCGCTGGCCCATGCGCGCTACAAGCTGGATGCCGGCGGCAAGGAAGCCATCCGCATGAGCCTGACGCGCAGCTACCGCAGCCCGCAGCTGCAGGACCTGGTGGCGCGCCCGTCCATCAACACCGAATCGCGCCACGACGAAGCCACGCCCGACCGCGCCGGCAACCCCGCCCTGAAGCCCGAACTCGCCACCGGCCTGGAGATCGGCTACGAGAAGTACCTGAGCAAAGGCGGCATGCTGGGCGCCAACTTCTTCGCCCGCCGCATCACCAACGTAATGCGCACTTTCACGGCGCTGGAGACCGTGAGCTGGAGCGCCACGCCGCGCTACGTCTCGCGCCCACGCAACCTCGGCAAGGCCACGACCATGGGGCTGGAACTGGAGGCCAAGTTCCGGCTGGACGAATACTTCGACGACGCCCTGCCGCTGAACGTGCGCAGCAACCTCAGCGTCTTCACATCCAAGGTCGACGGCATCCCCGGGCCGAACAACCGGCTGGACAGCCAGCCCAAGGCGACGGCCAATCTGGGCGTCGACTACCGGCTGCGCTCGGTGCCGGTGTCGCTGGGCGCGTCGCTGAACTGGACGCCCACGGCCACCATCCAGCAGTCGGTGCTGACCGAGGTGTCCACAGACCGCAAGCTGGTCAGCGACGCCTTCGTGATGTGGAGCGTCACGCCGGACCAGTCGCTGCGCCTGTCGGCCAGCAACCTGTCGCCGCTGGACTACTACACCGGCAGCGTCATCGCCAGCGACACGCGCGTCATTACCACCCGCAGCGGCGGGCCCAGCTACACGCAGTGGCAGCTGCGCTGGGAAATGAAGCTCTGACGACGTTCGCCGTCGTCAGAACGGCACGCGCTCGACCTCGAAGCCCCTCGCCTTGAGCAAGCCCGGCAAGGCCTGGGCGCCCGTCATGTGCAGCGCGCCGACGGCCGCGAACACCGCCTTGCCCTTGCCATGTTCCTGGGCGATGCGGTCGGCCAGCCCCGGGTTGCGGTCGTCGTTGAGCCGGCGCAGGAACTGCAGCTCCTGCGCTGTCGGCACGCAGTCGCAGAGCTTGGCCGGCGAGTCCATCGCGTCCAGGTCGCCGCGCTCCCAGGCCTGGCTCACGCGCCGCAGCGAGGTGCGGCTCTCCTGGCGCTGCAGGCTGTCCAGCGTGTGGTTCAGCAGCGCGCGCGCCTCGGCCGCATCCACGGGCAGCAGCACGGCCATCTGGCTGGCCACCGACTCCAGCGCCACGACCGGGCGCTGGGTCGCCTGCGCGGCGCCCAGCAGCACGAGTTCCTGCGCGTAGGCCGGGTCCAGGCCATCGTGGCGGCCAGCCAGCGACACATAGGTCACCGCCTGCATCACCGGGTGCAGCGCCGCCAGTGCCGTTCGCGGCAGGCAAGCGGCGTCGGCCTCGGCGTCAAGCCGGGCCTGCTCGGCGCGGGTCAGGGTCAGCTGGGCCGCCTGGGTCTGCGCGGCCTGAACCTCGGCCGCGAACGCCGGGTCCATCGGGTTCACCTCCACGGCCAGCACCTCCGTCGCCCGCAGGGCCGCCTGCAACTGCGGCCCGGGGAACACCCAATCCAGCTTGCCAACGTGCACGGTGCCGTACAGATAGGACACGCGCCCGTCCTTGCGCAGCCGCCACAGCGCGCCGCGGTCCTTGGCCGCGGCCTGGGCCGCCTGCAGCTGCTCGGGCGTCGGGGCCTGCGCCACAGGCGGGCAGCTCGCCTGACTGGCCTGCGCGGCGGCCAGCAGAAAGGCGAAGGAAACAACGGTGGCCAGCAGCAGTCGCATCGGGAGTCCTGACAAAAGCGGAAAGAGCCGGGCGACTCTAACGGCGCCGCTGCGTGCCACCCCGGGCCGCCCCGGGGTGAATCGTCACCGCGTCGCCGTCACCCACGGGCCGGTCAGGCCGTCCAGCTCGCAGTCCCACAGCGCCTGCGCGTCCATCTCGTCGACGACGCCCTCGCCGTAGACCTTCAGCGCCAGGCTGCGCAGCATGATCACCATGCCGCGCACGAAGGCCGCGCGCCCGGCCTCGCCAGCCACGCCCAACAGCACCGACGCGTCCAGCTTCACGTAATCCAGCCCGGCCTGGTAGAGCCGCTCCACCTGCGCCAGCCCGGCTCCGGCGTGCTCCAGACCCAGCTTCACACCCATGGGGCGCAACTGCCGGCCCAGCTCCAGCAGGCGGTCGAAATGCTCCGTGGCGGCGGTCTCGGACAGCTCCAGCAGCAGCAGGCGTGCGGCCTGCGGCGCATGGCCCAGCAGGTCGCGCAGCTGCGGCAGGAAGGCAGCGTCTGCCAGCGAGGCCGGCGCCAGGTTGATGCAGCGCGCCTGACCGTCAGACGCGATGGCCTGCAGCGCGAGCCCCACGGCGAACAGATCCACCGATGCCGTCACGCGCGCCCGCGCCGCCAGCGGCAGCCAGCCCGCCGCCGGCACCCACTGGCCCTCCAGCTGCAGTTGCAGCGGGCATTCCAGGTGCAGCACGCGGCCGCTGCGGTCCCGCACCGGGAACGTCACCAGCTGCCCTTGCTGCCGCGCCACGGCATCCTGCAGCTGCGCGCGCCAGACGCCCTCGCCCTGCTCCCGGCCCACGCCGGCCTGGGCCACCACCTCCACGACGAAACCACCGCGCGACTCGCCCAGGTGCTCGGCACGCGCCAGCGCCGCGTCGGCCTCGCCCAGCCACACCGGGCTGGGCCGCTCGCGCGGCAGCTCCACCGCGCCGAGTGCCACCTGCACACCGGCACCGAAGGCCGGCAGGCTGGCACGCAGCGCATCGGCCAGCGCATGCGCCGTCTCGGCCGCCACACCCGCGGCCGGCAGCCACAGCGCGAAGTCGCCACCATTGAGCCGCCCGACGCGGCAGCCCGGCACCGAGGCCGGGTAGGTCTGCAGGGCCGTCGCCACGGTCTGCAGCACATCGTCTGCCGCCGCGCGCCCGAGGCGGGCGTTCAGCCCCGGCAGATCGCGCAGGCGCACCAGCACCAGGCCTGCGACGGCCGGGCCGTCATCGCGCTGCAGCGCCGCATCCAGCTCGGCCAGGAAGTGCCGGCGCGTGGACACGCCTGTCAGCGCGTCGTGGTGCACCTGTTCGCGCAGCACCAGCAGCTGGCCCGCCTGCGCCTCGAACAGCTCGCGCACGCGCTTGACCATGGCGTTCATTGCCCGCGTCAGGCGCTGCAGTTCCGGCACACGCGGCTCGGTCACCTGGCCGTAGCTGCCAGCCAGCACACCCTCGGCCTGGGCCACCGCCGCGTCCAGCGGGCGGCGGATGCGGCGCAGGCCCAGCGAGGCCAGCACGGCCGCCACGATGCCCACCATCAGCAGCCAGGCCAGCAGCTGGCGCGACGCCAGCCACAGCGCGTCATGCGCGTAGCTTGAGTGGCTCTTCAGCTCAACGCTGCCGATGGCCGTCCAGCCGCTGGACACCTGGGCCACACCCGCCGCCGCCTGGATGGGCACAGCCGCGCGGAACCAGGCCGGCGAGCGCCCCTCCTGCGGCGCGCCGGCCCGCTCGAACACCAGGCGGCCCTGCGCATCGCGCCAGCGCACGTACTCGTACGCGCCGGTGTCGAACTGCGCCGACACCAGCAGCTTGATGAGCTCGACATCGCCCTGCTGCTGCGACAACGCCAGCGCCAGCGACTGCGCGTTGTCGGCATTCTTCAGACCCAGCTGGGTCTGCATCAGCGCGCGCGTGGACAGCGTGGACAGGCCCACGGCGCCCACCAGCGCCGCCAGCACCACGCCCAGCACCAGCCAGGCGATCTGCCGCATCAACGACATGGCTCGTTCTCCATCAGATGAATCCTTCCTTGCGCACCTTGGCCACCAGGTCACGCCACAGCGACAGGCGCGCCAGCGGGTCGCCCGCCGTGACCTGCCCCACGCCCTGCCACAGGCCCTCGGTGTTGAAGCTGAACACCGGCGTCAGGTCGGTGCGCTGCGAGGCGGGCAGCACCTCGGGGCGCAGGTTGTCCAGGATGAGCGGCTCCGCGCCCGGCTGGGCATGGTAGGCCAGCACCATGTGCGCCAGCGACTGCCCCTGCATGCGCGCCCGCACGTAGACCATGCGCAGCCGGGCCGTGGGCACGCCGGCCGCTGCAAGGCTGAAGTACTTGGCGATCGCGTAGTCCTCGCAGTCGCCCGCGCGCCGCTCCAGCGTCTCCAGTGGCGAGGCCCAGTAGTCGGGCACGCCCCAGGTCGCCGCATCGTCGCGAAAGTCCACGCGGCGGTTGAAGAAGTCGTTGATGTCCTTCAGCCGCTGCAGTTCATCCTCGTGGCTGCTGCTGCGCTCGATCTGCTGCAGCAGCGCCAGCGCCTGCTCGGCCACGCGCGGGCCGCGCTGCGCGGCGGCTTCCATCACGCGGGTTGCGTCATAAGCCATCGCCGCCAGCCAGGGCAGCACCAGCAACAGGGCCAGCCCCCAGCGGCAGGCCCGGCTGGCAACAGCGAAACTGGTGGGAGAAGTCGGCAAGATTGACGTCGGTCAGCGATTGAATTCACTGTACCCGGGCTGACGCCCACCCTGGCGCTCTAAGATTTTTGTCTATGCAGAACCCGGCACCTTCCCACGCGTCCCCCGCACTCAGCACGCGCGCGCAGCAGATCCGCGACGACATCGACGAATCACGCCGCCGCGGCAGCCTCCAACAGATCAAGATCCCCCCATGCCCAGCGTTGCTGGTGCAGCTGCAAGAAGCCATGCGCGGCGACGAGCCCGACCTGAACGCCGTGGCCCGCATCGCCGGCAGCGATGTCGCCATGGCGGCGTCGCTGCTGCGCATCGCCAACGGGCCGCTGTTCAAACCCGTGGGCCTGCCGTGCAGCACGGTCGGTCAGGCGATGACGCGCATCGGCCTGAATGAAAGCGTGGCCGTGATGACCGGCTTTCTGGTGCAGCACGCCATCCCGGTCAACGTGCCCCAATTGGCGCGCTTCTGGGAGCGCAGTGCCAAGCGCGCCGTCGCGATGACCACCATCGCACGCGAGCTGCCTGGCCTGTCCCTGGACCTGGCCCACAGCTTCGGCCTGTTCCTGCATGTCGGCATTCCGGTGCTGATGCAAAGCGTGCGCGGCTACGCCGCCACGATGGTGGAGGCCGCCGCCCGCATCGACCGCCCCTACATCGCCACCGAGAACGCCAACCACCGGACCGACCACGCCGTGGTCGGCGCGCTGGTGGCCCGGGTCTGGAACCTGCCGCCGACGCTGATGACCGCCATCCGGCTGCATCACGACTACAGCGCGCTCGGCCATGCGGACATCGATGCCGACGTTCACACGCTGATCGCCGCGGGCCTGATCGCCGAGTACCTGATGCGCCGCCACGAAGGCCTGCCGGAAGACGCCGACTGGGCGCAGCACCATGCCGCTGCGATGGCCTGGCTGCACATCGGCTGGGACGAGTTGGCGCACTGGGAAGAAGCCGTCATCGCGCAGTTCGACGCGGCGTGAGCCGCATGCGCCTGCCACGCCTGCGCACCCTGGTGCTTGTCGCCATGGTCATCGCGACGCTGGCGACGCTGGGCTGGTGGGCCTTCGGCCCGCCGGGCGTGGCCGTGGAGCTGACGCGGCGCAGCTGGCGCATGGAAATCCTCGTCGAAAGGCTGCGGCTGGAGACCGACTCCGCCTGGTGCGACGAGCTCCCGGCAGACGCCCGCGACATCAGCCGCCGCGTGGTGGCCGACACCACCGGCCAGCGCGGCGCCTCGGCCGAGCACTGCCGCTTCAGCCAACTGGTGTGGCGGCGCAGCTGGATCGCCAAGCAGGAAGGTGGCCCGGCCGAGCGACCCACGTGGCCCACCCCGCCGCTGCGCATGGCGCCGCCGGGCGAGCCGGGCAGCGAGCGCCTGGGACGGCGCGAGGCTTTCTACGAGATCGAGCTGCGCGACCGCCAGGACCACGCCTGGATCTGCCGCGTGGACGCGGCGCGCTGGCAGCAACTGCGCGAGGGCATGCGCTTTCGCGTGCCGGTCGACCGCTTCGGCACCGCCAACTGCCCGGCGATGTACGCGTCAGATCTGTGAGCCCAGGCCGCTCGGCGCCGCTACCATCGCCCGCATTGGACGGGCCTTGTCATGCCCGGACCGACATCCCAGGAGGAACCATGATTTTCGGATTGCGCCCGGCCGCCGTGCTGGGTCTGAGCTGGGCACTCGCCCTGCCCGCCGCGCAGGCTGCGGATGGCCCGCCAGCGCCCACAGTGCAGCAGAAGCAGGCCGTCAGCGCCCAGGGCAGCGACCTCAAGGTGACGCTGGCCGTGGACAAGCTCAAGATCTCCATGCTGCAGGGCGACGAACTCGGCCACAACTCCTACGGCTGGTTCTGCGCCAATCGCCAGCCGGCCGTCATCACCGAGAACTACCTGAAGAACTATGGCGGCTACGTGGCCACCATCGTCACGCAGGAACTCAAGCGCCTGGGCTACCCGCTGTCCGGCAAGGGCCAGTCCAATGCCTTTGACGTGGACGTGGCCGCGGCGCCCGACTTCCGCATCGGCGGCATCCTGACCGAAGCCAAGCACGAGCTCTGCTGGCTGGACAACAAGGCCGAGGGCTGGGTCTATTACAAGATCGACTGGGCACTGTTCTCCGAGAAGAAGCAGAAGGTCGTCTACCAGTCCACCGCCGAGGGCCTGGCCACGAGCAAGGAGAAGGCGGCGGACATGCCCAAGAAGGCCATCCTGTCCTCGCTGGCCAACTTCCTGGCCGCGCCGGACATCCTGGAAGCACTCAAGGCCAACGACGCCGCCACGCCCGCGGTGGCTGGCGCGCCCGCGGCGCCGGGCTCGCCTGACACCGCGGCAGCCAGCGCCGGCACGCTGACGCTCAAGAGCGTGGCGCTGCCGGGCGGCGGCGCGCTGAAGAACCAGGCCCAACTGCGCAATGCGGTCGTCACGCTGGAAACCGCGTCCGGCTCGGGCAGTGGCTTCTTCATCGACAAGGCGGGCCACCTGCTGACCAACGCCCATGTCGTGAAGGGCGCCAAGTACGCTCGCATCAAGCTGCAGAACGGCGACAAGGCGGTGGCCGAGGTCGTCAAGGTCAACGAGCAGACCGATGTTGCGCTGCTGCGCACCACGCTGACCGATGGCGACGCGCTGGCGCTGCGTGCCGGCCCGGCGCCGGATGTGGGCTCGGACGTCTACGCGATCGGTTCGCCGCTGGGCGTGCTGAACAACTCGATGACGCGCGGCGTGCTCAGCGCCGACCGCGTGCTGCAGGGCCGGCGCGTGCTGCAGAGCGATGCCGCCGTCACCTTCGGCAGCAGCGGCGGCCCGCTGCTGGACGGCGACGGCCGCGTCATCGCCATCACGCGCGGCGGCGTGGAGTCGGGCAAGGGCTTCAACTTCTTCATCCCCATCGACGAGGCGCTGAAGGCGCTGCAGCTCAGCGTCGCGCCCTGACGCCGCACACGCGGCGGGCACTGGCGCCCGCCGCATGAAACAAGGCCCGGCCACCTTGCGGTGCCGGGCCTTGCTGTTTGCGCTGAGCCGTGCGGCTTACTTCTTACGCACCGGCGGCACGTCCGTGCAGGAGCCGTGCGCCACTTCCGCCGCCATGCCCAGGCTCTCGCCCAGCGTCGGGTGCGGGTGGATGGTCTTGCCGATGTCCACCGCATCAGCGCCCATCTCGATGGCCAGCGCGATCTCGCCGATCATGTCGCCGGCATGCGTGCCGACGATGCCGCCGCCGATGATGCGGTGGCTTTCCTCGTCGAAGATCAGCTTGGTGAAGCCTTCGTCGCGGCCGTTGGCAATCGCCCGGCCGGAGGCCGTCCAGGGGAACAGGCCCTTGGTGAACTTGATGCCTTTGGCCTTGGCCTCGTCCTCGGTCATGCCCACCCAGGCCACCTCGGGGTCGGTGTAGGCCACGCTCGGAATCACGCGGGCGTCGAACTGGCTCTTCTTGAGCTTGTCGTCGCCCAGGATCTCGCCGGCGCAGACTTCCGCCGCCACGTGGCCCTCGTGCACCGCCTTGTGGGCCAGCATGGGCTGGCCGACGATGTCGCCGATGGCGAACACGCTGGGCACGTTGGTGCGCATCTGCACATCCACCGGGATGAAGCCGCGGTCACCCACGATGACGCCGGCGTTCTCGGCGCCGATCTTCTTGCCGTTGGGCGTGCGGCCCACGGCCTGCAGCACCAGGTCGTAACGCTGCGGCTCCTTGGGCGCGCCTTCGCCTTCGAAGGTCACGTAAATGCCGTCGGGCTTGGCTTCGGCCGCCACCGTCTTCGTGTTCAACATGATGTTGTCGAAGCGGTGCTGGTTGAACTTCTGCCAGACCTTGACGAGGTCGCGGTCGGCGCCCGTCATCAGCGTGGGCAGCATCTCGACCACGTCCAGGCGCGCGCCCAGCGTGGAGTACACCGTGCCCATTTCCAGGCCGATGATGCCGCCGCCGACGATGAGCATCTTCTCGGGCTTGACCTGCATTTCCAGCGCGCCGGTCGAGTCGACGATGCGCGGGTCGTTGGGCAGGAAGGGCAGGCGCACGGCCTGCGAACCGGCCGCGATGATGAGGCGCTTGAACGCCACGGTCTGCACCGCGCCGGTCTTGGCCTGGCCCACGGCGCCTTCGGTGGCTTCCACCTTCAGGTGCTGGGCATCCAGCAGCGAGCCGACGCCGCGCAGCACCGTCACCTTGCGCATCTTGGCCATCGCCGCGAGGCCGCCGGTCAGCTTGCCGGTGACCTTGTTCTTGTGGGCGCGCAGTTTGTCGATGTCCACCGTGGGCTCGCCGAAGACGACGCCCAGGTCGGCCATGTGCGAGGCCTCGTCCATGACGGCTGCGACGTGCAGCAGCGCCTTGGACGGGATGCAACCCACGTTCAGGCACACGCCGCCGAGCGTCGCGTAACGCTCGACGAGGGCGACCTTCAGGCCCAGGTCGGCCGCACGGAAGGCGGCCGAGTAGCCGCCGGGGCCGCCGCCCAGCACGACCACATCAAAGGCCTGGTCCGCGCTGCCGCTGTAGGTGGCGGCCGCGGGGGCCTGCACCGGCGCAGCGGCCGGTGCTGGAGCGGATGCAGGAGCCGCAGCGACCGGCGCTGGTGCGGGCGCCGCAGCACCGTCGGCTTCCAGCGACACGATGACCGAGCCCTTGCTGACCTTGTCGCCCAGCTTGACCTTGATCTCCTTCACAACGCCCGCGGCGCTGGAGGGAATCTCCATCGAGGCCTTGTCGCTCTCGACGGTGATCAGGCTCTGCTCGACCTTGACGGTGTCGCCGGCCTTGACCAGCACCTCGATGACGCCGACTTCGTCGAAGTCGCCGATGTCGGGAACTTGAACTTCAATGAGTGCCATTGGTCCTGCTCCCGATCAGAGGGCGATGCGGCGGAAGTCCGCCAGCAGCGACGCGAAGTAGACGTTGAACCGTGCGGCCGCGGCGCCGTCGATGACGCGGTGGTCCCAGCTCAGCGACAGCGGCAGGATCAGGCGCGGCTGGAAGGCCTTGCCGTCCCACACGGGCTCGATCGAGCTCTTGCACACACCCATGATGGCCACTTCCGGCGCGTTGATGATGGGCGTGAAGTACTTGCCGCCGATGCCGCCGAGCGACGAGATCGAGAAGCAGCCGCCGCTCATGTCGGCCGGGCCCAGCTTGCCGTCGCGAGCCTTCTTGGCCAGCTCCGACATCTCGGCGCTGATCTGGAAGATGCCCTTCTTGTCCGCGTCCTTGATGACCGGCACGACCAGGCCGTTGGGCGTGTCGGCCGCGAAGCCGATGTGGAAGTAGTTCTTCAGGACGAGCGTGTCGCCATCGAGCGAGCTGTTGAACTCGGGGAACTTCTTCAGCGCCGCGACGGCTGCCTTGATCATGAAGGCGAGCATCGTGACCTTGATGCCGGCCTTCTCGTTCTCCTTGTTCAGCTGAACGCGGAAGGCTTCCAGCTCGGTGATGTCCGCGTCGTCATGGTTGGTGACGTGCGGGATGACCACCCAGTTGCGATGCAGGTTGGCGCCCGAGATCTTCTTGATGCGGGACAGTTCCTTGCGCTCGGTGGGGCCGAACTTGTCAAAGTCCACCTTGGGCCAGGCCAGCACGTTCAGGCCGGAACCACCGCCGGCCGCGGCGGCAGGCGCGACGGCCTTCTGCGCAGCGGTCTGCACGGCGCCGGCCATGACGGCCTTCACGAAGCCCTGGATGTCGGCCTCGACGATGCGGCCCTTGGCGCCGCTGCCCTTGACCTCAGCCAGCGGCACACCCAGTTCGCGGGCGAGCTTGCGGATGCTGGGGGACGCATGCGGCAGCTGGCCGGTGGGCGCGGTCGGCTGGTGGGCCGGCAGCGCGACGGCCGGTGCGGCCGATACGGCGGCCTGCACGGGGGCGGCAGCGGCCGGCGCCGGCGCGGCAGCAGCAGGCGCAGCGGCAGCAAGCGCCGGGGCGGGGGCAGCCGCACCGCCCACCGTCTTCACGCGGGCCAGGGCCGTGCCCTTGGCGACCTTGTCGCCCAGCTTGACCAACAGCTCCTCGACGACACCGGCCGTGGAGGACGGGATCTCCATCGACGCCTTGTCGCTCTCGACGGTGATGAGGCTCTGCTCCACCTTGACGGTGTCGCCCACCTTCACCAGTACCTCGATGACGGCCACTTCGTCGAAGTCGCCGATGTCCGGCACGACGACGGTGACGCTGCCACCGGCGGCAGCCGGCGCGGCGGCAGGCGCGGCCACCGGGGCGGGCGCCGCAGCCCCAGGGGCCGGGGCCGGGGCCGCAGCAGCCGGCGCAGGCGCTGCAGCGGCGGCACCTTCGGCCTCCACCACCACAACGACGCTGCCCTGCTTGACCTTGTCGCCCACGGCGACCTTGATCTCCTTGACCACACCGGCCTGCGACGACGGGATCTCCATCGAGGCCTTGTCGCTCTCCACGGTGATCAGGCTCTGCTCGACCTTGACGGTGTCGCCAACCTTGACCAGCACCTCGATGACGCCGACCTCGTCGAAATCGCCGATGTCGGGAACTTGGACTTCAACCAATGCCATGTCTTGTCTCCCTCGGCTTTACGCGTACAGAGGATTGATCTTGTTGACGTCGATGCCGTACTTGGCGATCGCCTCGGCCACCTTGGCCATCGGGAGGGTGCCCTCGTCGGCCAGCGACTTCAGCGCGGCCACGACGATGTAATGGCGGTTCACCTCGAAGTGGGCGCGCAGCTTGGAGCGGAAGTCCGAGCGGCCGAAGCCGTCGGTGCCCAGCACCTTGTACGAACGGCCCTTGGGGATGAAGGCGCGGATCTGCTCCGCGTAGTTCTTCATGTAGTCGGTGGAGGCGATGACCGGGCCGGTCGTGCGGCCCAGCTGCTGCGTCACGAACGGCACGCAGGCCAGCTCGGTCGGGTGCAGCATGTTCCAGCGCTCGGCGTTCTGGCCGTCGCGGGTCAGCTCGTTGAAGCTCGGGCAGCTCCACACGTTGGCGCTGATGCCCCAGTCTTCTTCCAGCAGGATCTTGGCGGCCTGGCTTTCGCGCAGGATGGTGCCCGAGCCCAGCAGGTTGACGCTGACGGCCTTGCTCGCGTCCGCCTCTTCCAGCAGGTACATGCCCTTGAGGATCTGCTCCTCGGTGCCGGCCTTCAGGCCCGGCATCGGGTAGTTCTCGTTCAGCAGCGTGATGTAGTAGAAAACGTTTTCCTGGTCTTCCACCATGCGCTTGAGGCCGCGCTGCATGATGACCGCCACTTCGTGCGCGAAGGTCGGGTCGTAGGAGATGCAGTTCGGAATCGTGCCGGCCAGGATGTGGCTGTGGCCGTCCTCGTGCTGCAGGCCTTCGCCGTTCAGCGTCGTGCGGCCCGACGTGCCGCCCAGCAGGAAGCCGCGCGCCTGCATGTCGCCCGCCGCCCAGGCCAGGTCACCGATGCGCTGGAAGCCGAACATCGAGTAGTACACGTAGAACGGGATCATCACGCGGTTGTTCGTCGAGTACGACGTCGCCGCAGCGATCCAGCTGGCCATGCCGCCGGCTTCGTTGATGCCTTCCTGCAGGATCTGGCCGGCCTTGTCTTCGCGGTAGTACATCACCTGGTCCTTGTCGACCGGGGTGTACAGCTGGCCCTTGGGGTTGTAGATGCCGATCTGGCGGAACAGGCCTTCCATGCCGAAGGTACGGGCCTCGTCCACCAGGATGGGCACGACGCGCGGGCCCAGCGCCTTGTCGCGCAGCAGCTGCGTCAGGAAGCGCACATAGGCCTGGGTCGTCGAGATCTCGCGGCCTTCGGCGGTCGGGTCCAGCACGGCCTGGAACGTGGCCAGGTCGGGCACGGTGAACTGCTCTTCGGCCTTGGCGCGGCGGCTGGGCAGGTAGCCGCCCAGGGCCTGGCGGCGCTCGTGCAGGTAGCGCATTTCCGGCGTGTCGTCGGCCGGCTTGTAGTACGGGATCTTGGGCAGCTCGCTGTCCGGCACCGGGATGTTGAAGCGGTCGCGGATGTACTTGATGTCGTCGTCCGTCAGCTTCTTGGTCTGGTGGACGGTGTTCTTGCCTTCACCGGCCTTGCCCATGCCGTAGCCCTTGACGGTCTTGACCAGCAGCACGGTGGGCTGGCCCGTCTTGTTGTTGTGGGCACGCTCGAAGGCGGCGTACACCTTCTCGGGCTCATGGCCGCCGCGGCGCAGTTCAAAGATCTCGGCGTCGCTCATGTGCTCCACGAGCTTGGCGGTCTCGGGGTACTTGCCGAAGAAGTTCTTGCGGATGAAGGCGCCGTCGTTGGCCTTCATGGCCTGGTAGTCGCCGTCCAGCGTTTCCATCATCAGCTGCTTGAGCTTGCCGCTCTTGTCGCGCGCCAGCAGCTCGTCCCAGCCCTTGCCCCAGATCAGCTTGATGACGTTCCAGCCGCTGCCGCGGAACTCGCCTTCCAGCTCCTGGATGATCTTGCCGTTGCCGCGCACCGGGCCGTCCAGGCGCTGCAGGTTGCAGTTGACGACGAAGACGAGGTTGTCGAGGCCTTCGCGCGCGGCCAGGGCGATGGCGCCCAGGCTTTCCGGCTCGTCCATTTCACCGTCGCCCATGAAGGCCCAAACCTTGCGGTTCTCGGTGTTGGCGATGCCGCGGGCGTGCAGGTACTTCAGGAAACGCGCCTGGTAGATGGCCATCAAGGGGCCCAGGCCCATGGACACCGTCGGGAACTGCCAGAAGTTGGGCATCAACTTCGGGTGCGGGTAGCTGGACAGGCCCTGGCCATCGACTTCCTGGCGGAAGTTGTCCAGCTGCTCCTCGGTCAGGCGGCCTTCCAGGAAGGCGCGGGCGTACACGCCCGGCGCGCTGTGGCCCTGGATGTAGAGGCAGTCACCGCCGTGGTTCTCGCTCTCGGCGTGCCAGAAGTGGTTGAAGCCGGCACCCAGCATGGACGCCAGCGACGCGAAGGAGCCGATGTGGCCGCCCAGGTCACCGCCGTCCGCCGGGTTCAGGCGGTTGGCGCGCACCACCATGGCCATCGCGTTCCAGCGCATGTAGGCGCGCAGGCGCTTCTCGATCTGGATGTTGCCGGGGCAGCGGGCTTCCTGGTCCGGCGCAATGGTGTTGACGTAGCCGGTGGTGGCCGAGAACGGCAGGTCGATGTTGTGGTGGCGGGCGTGCTCCAGCATCTCCTCGATCAGGAAGTGCGCGCGCTCGGCACCTTCGCGATCGATGACGGCGGAGAGGGCGTCCAGCCACTCCTTGGTTTCCTGAGGATCGTTGTCGTTCGCGGCGGCGCCGAGAAACTCTTGCGGCTGGGCAGACATGGCCGGTCTCCTACATGAGCCGCCTCTGACGGGCGGCAGGTACGTTCTGTGAAACGGGGGGCTTGGCAGTGGCGTGCGCGGACGCCAGGCGCCGCGAGCGGGCGGAGTGTCGCACAGCCCCCGGCATTTTCTCAAATTGTGCGAGGTCGTTTCTTATCGTGAAATTTTAAGCCTAAATACGCGCCCGGATAATTCGGCATGCCCAACGCCTCCCCCGCGCCCAAGCTCCGCGCCCGCAGCCAGCGCCTGCTCGCCCCGCTGCGCCGGCTGGTCACCAGCTGGTGGTTCCGGCAGTCGCCGTCACGCCAGGACCGCCTGGCCACGCTGGGCCCGCTGATTTCGGTGCTGCTGTTTCTGGCGGCCATCATTTCGGCCTTCTGGTACCTGCGCAACGAAGAGATCGAGCGCGAGACCGAGTCCGTCAAGCGCGACACCGAGATCGCCCAGCAGCAGATCCGCCTGCGCCTGATCGAGAACCAGGAGCAACTGGTGCGCATCGCCCGCGAGGTGGTCACGCGGCAGATCGACGCCCATGAGTTCTCCGCGCAGGCGCAGGCGTTCGCGCGCGAGCGCCCCGAGCTGACGCATGTGACCTGGCTCAGCGCCAAGCGCGAACGCCGCAGCAGCGTCGGCGCGGCCGGCTTCCAGGCCGACGGCCTGATGTCCACCGACGGCAACGACCCGTCCATGCCGGTGCCCAACCAGTCCAACGCAGCCGCCATCGCCTTCGAGGCCGCCAAGGACCGCCGCCAGCCCGTCTACTCGCCGCCGTTCACCGACGCCAATGGCATCACGGTCTTCCAGATCCACATCCCGCTGATCGACCGCGGCGGCTTCGCCGGCGTGCTGATTGCCGAGTACACGGTGGAAGCACTGCTGCGCTATTACGTGCCCAGCGAGGTCGCCACGCGACACAGCATTGCCGTGCTGGACGCGGCCGACCAGGTCGTCGCCAGCACCGTCACGCCGATGCCGGGGCAGGTCTTGCGCCGCGCGTCGCTGCTGCACGACGTGCCGCTGGCCCCGGCGCTGAACGGGCTGGTGCTGCGCGGCCAGGGCTGGCGCACCTCCATCGGCCTCATCAACAACGCGCTGTTCTGGCTGGTGCTGGCGCTGGCCGGCATGACGGTCTGGATGCTGCTGGGCACCTGGCGCCACATGCGCCGCCGCACGCAGATCCAGAACGCGCTGACGCTGGAGACCAATTTCCGCCGCGCCATGGAGAACTCCATGCTGACCGGCATGCGCGCCATGGACATGGACACGCGCATCACCTACGTGAACCCGGCCTTCTGCGCGATGACCGGGTTCTCGGAGGCCGACCTCGTCGGCCGCACGCCGCCCTACCCCTTCTGGCCCAATGACCGCCGCGAGGAAAACGCCCGCCTGCTGCAGCAGGAGCTGCAGGGCCGCAGCCCCTCGGGCGGCGTGGAGGTCAAGATCCAACGCAAGGACGGCAGCCAGTTCGATGCCCGCGTCTACGTGTCGCCGCTGGTGGACGCCAAGGGCAAGCAGACCGGCTGGATGACCTCGATGACCAACATCACCGAGGCCAAGCGCGTGCGCGACCAGCTGTCCGCGTCGCACGAGCGCTTCACCACCGTGCTGGAAGGGCTGGACGCCGCGGTGTCGGTGCTGTCCGTGCAGCCGCCGGAACTGCTGTTCGCCAACCGCAGCTATCGCCTCTGGTTCGGCGCCGACCCCGCCGGCCACGCGCTGCTGGCGGGTGGCCAGCTGGCCGGCACCACCAGCCGGCGCGGCCTGGACGATGGCGCCGATGACGAGGTGGATGACTACTCCGGCCTGCCCGCCGAGGCGCTGACCGACCTGGGCTCGGACCCGCGCGAGGTCTACGTCGAGTCGCTGGCCATGTGGTTTGACGTGCGCGCCCGCTACCTGCAGTGGACCGACGGGCGCCTGGCGCAGATGCTGATCGCCACCGACATCACCATGCGCCGCCACGCCGAGGCGCAGGCCGCGCTGCAGGCCGAAAAGGCCCAGGTGACGAGCCGGCTGATGACCATGGGCGAAATGGCCTCCAGCGTCGCGCACGAACTGAACCAGCCGCTGACCGCCATCACCAACTACTGCAACGGCATGGTCAGCCGCGTGCGCAACGACGCCATCCAGAAGGACGACCTGCTCGCCGCGCTGGAGAAGACCGCCAAGCAGGCCCAGCGCGCCGGCCAGATCATTCACCGCATCCGCAACTTCGTGAAGCGCAGCGAGCCGCAGCGCCAGCCCTCGCACGCGACCGACATCGTCGAGGACGCGGTGGAGCTGGCCGGCATCGAGCTGCGCCGCCGCAACGTGGCCATCCACACCTACGTGGCCCAGCGCCTGCCGCAGATGATGGTGGACCCCATCCTCATCGAGCAGGTGCTGATGAACCTGCTGAAGAACGCCGCCGAGGCCATCGACAACGCGTCGCTACCCACCTCGCGGCGCCACATCGAGCTGCGCGTCGTGCCCAAGCACAGCGCCGAGCTGGGCGGCCACATCGAGTTCTCGGTGACCGACATGGGCCCCGGCTTGCCGGATGAAGTGCTGGCCCGCATGTACGAGGCCTTCTTCTCCACCAAGGCTGACGGCCTGGGCATCGGATTAGGGTTATGCCGGTCTATCGTCGAGTCCCACCAGGGCCGGATAAAAGCAGAGAACCTCTACAATGGAGGCCTTGTCGTTGGGTGCCGATTCGCCTTCACGATCCCGGTCACCATCACCTCAGAACACCTGCGTGCGGACACCTCGGCGGCCAACGCCGGCGGCGCTCAGAGAACAGAACCCACCACACCATGAGCCTGATCCCCAAGAAGGGCAACGTCTACGTTGTCGATGACGACGAAGCGGTCCGCGACTCCCTGCAATGGCTGCTCGAGGGCAAGGACTACCGGGTCAAGTGCTTTGACTCCGCCGAGTCCTTCCTGACCCGCTACGACCCCCGCGAGGTGGCCTGCCTGATCGCCGACATCCGCATGGACGGCATGACCGGCCTGGAGCTGCAGGACCGCCTCATCGAGCGCAAGAGCCCGCTGCCCATCGTCTTCATCACCGGCCACGGCGACGTGCCCATGGCCGTGCAGACCATGAAGAAGGGCGCGATGGACTTCATCGAGAAACCCTTCAAGGAAGAAGAGCTGCTGGCGCTGGTGGAGCGCATGCTCGACCAGGCCCGCGACGCTTTCTCCAGCCACCAGGAAGCTGCCAGCCGCGACGCGCTGCTGGCCCGCCTCACCACCCGCGAAGCCCAGGTGCTGGAGCGCATCGTCGCCGGCCGCCTGAACAAGCAGATCGCCGACGACCTCGGCATCAGCATCAAGACCGTGGAGGCGCACCGCGCCAACATCATGGAGAAGCTCAACGCCAACACCGTGGCCGACCTGCTCAAGATCGCGCTGGGTGCCACGGCGAAGGCCTGACCCATCCACTCACACACAGAGGCCGCAGCATGCGGCCTCTTTGCATTTAGGAGTTTGACCATGACCGCCCAACTGATCGACGGCCTCGCCCTCGCCAAGCAGACCCGCGCCGACGTCGCCGCCCGCGCCGCCGCCCTCACCGCCCAGGGCAAGCGCCCGGGTCTGGCCGTCGTGCTGGTGGGCGACAACCCAGCCAGCCAGGTCTACGTGCGCAACAAGGTCAAGGCTTGCGAGGAAGCCGGCATCCACTCGGTGCTGGAAAAGTACGACGCGACGATGACCGAAGCCGAGCTGCTGGCCCGCGTGGACGCGCTGAACAACGACCCGACGATTCACGGCATCCTCGTGCAGCTGCCGCTGCCCAAGCACATCGACGATCACAAGGTCATCGAGGCCATCTCGCCCGCCAAGGACGTAGACGGCTTCCACGTCGCCAGCGCCGGTGCGCTGATGGTGGGCGAGCAAGGCTTCAAGGCCTGCACACCCTATGGCTGCATGAAGATGCTGGAGAGCATTGGCATGGGCAACCTCAAGGGCAAGCACGCAGTCGTCATCGGCCGCAGCAACATCGTCGGCAAGCCCATGGCCATGATGCTGCTGGCCGCCAACGCCACCGTCACCGTCTGCCACAGCGGCACCGCTGACCTGGGCGCCATGACGCGCCAGGCCGACGTCATCGTCGCTGCGGTGGGCAAGCGCAACGTGCTGACGGCCGACATGGTCAAGCCCGGCGCGGTCGTCATCGATGTGGGCATGAACCGCAACGACGAGGGCAAGCTCTGCGGCGATGTGGACTTCGACGGCGTTCGGCAAGTGGCCGGCTGGATCACCCCGGTGCCGGGTGGGGTCGGCCCGATGACCATCGCCATGCTGCTGGTCAACACGCTTGAATCCGCAGAACGCGCCGCAGACTAGGCCCCTCCCTACCGGCTTCGCCGTGCCGAAGCCAGAGGCTTTGTCCTTCGGCAGGCACAAAGAGTCCTCAGGACTCTTCGTGTCCGGCCTCAGTCCCCTCAAGCAGGCGCCGCCAGAGGCCCGGCAAAGCCGGTTCCCCGGCGGCCGCGCGATGGCCGGCCCGCAACGCGGCCGGCTTGAAATCTGCGCGAGACTCAACACATGGCTGAAATGACCAATCCCCTGCTCTCCACCGCCGCCCTGCCCGACTTCGCGGCCATCCGCCCGGAGCATGTGCAGCCGGCCATCCAGGAACTGCTGGCTGCCGCCCAGGCGGCGCTGGATGAAGCCGTCAAGCCCGACACGCCGGCTGATTACGACACGCTGTCCGGCATCCTCGACACAGCCACCGAGCGCCTGGGTACCGCCTGGGGCGCCGTGGGCCATATCAACGCCGTGGCCGACACGCCGGCACTGCGCGAGGCCTACAACGCCATGCTGCCGGCCGTCACCGAGTTCTACACGGCCATGGGCGCCAACGAGGCGCTGTTCGCCAAGTACAAGGCCGTGCTGGCCGCCCAGGGCAAACACCTGAGCGCGCCGCGCCGACAGGCGCTGAAGCACGCAGTGCGCGACTTCGTGCTGTCCGGCGCCGAGCTGCAAGGCGAGGCCCGCACACGCTATGCCGCCATCCAGGAACGCAGCGCCGAACTGCAGCAGCAGTTCAGCGAGCATGTGATGGACGCCACCGACGGCTGGCACCACATCGCGTCGGCCGAGGAACTGGCCGGCGTGCCGCAGGACGTGCTGGACGCCACCCGCCTGGACGACGGCGGCCACAAGCTGACGCTGCACTTCCCGGTCTACCTGCCGGTGATGCAGTACGCCGAGAACCGCGCGCTACGCGAGACGCTTTACCGCGCCTACGTGACGCGCGCCAGCGAGGCCGGCAAGCCCGAGTGGGACAACACCGGCGCCATGCGCGAGATCGTGGCCCTCCGCCAGGAAGAGGCCCGGCTGCTGGGCTACGCCAACTTTGCCGAGGTGTCGCTGGCGCCCAAGATGGCCTCGTCGCCTGCCGAAGTCACGAGCTTCCTGCGCGACCTCGCCCGGCGCGCGCGCCCCTTCGCCGAAAAGGACCTGGCCGAGTTGCGTGACTTTTCCAAGGGCCAGCCGCTGGAAAGCTGGGATGTGTCTTACTGGAGCGAGAAGCTCAAGGAGGCCCGCTACGCCTTCAGCGACCAGACGGTCAAGCAGTACTTCACGGCGCCCAAGGTCGTGGCCGGCCTGTTCAGCATCATCGAGCGGCTGTTCTCGGTGCAGATCACAGAAGCCGCCGCGCCCGTCTGGCACGACACGGTGCGCTACTTCCAGCTCAGCTGCGCCGGTCAGCCCGTGGCTGGCTTCTACCTGGACCTCTACGCCCGCCCGGGCAAGCGGCCCGGCGCCTGGATGGACGGCGTGCGCAGCCGCTGGCTCAAGCCCACCGGCGAGCAGCAGCTGCCGGTGGCACACCTGGTGTGCAACTTCGCCAGCCCCGTCGGCGACAAGCCGGCGCTGCTGACGCACGACGACGTCATCACGCTGTTCCACGAGTTCGGCCACGGCCTGCACCACATGCTGACGCAGGTGAACGACCTGGGCGTGTCCGGCATCTCCGGCGTGGAATGGGACGCCGTCGAGCTGCCCAGCCAGTTCATGGAGAACTTCTGCTGGGAATGGGACGTGCTGCAGCAGCTGAGCGGCCATGTGGACAGCGCTGAGCCGCTGCCGCGCGAGCTGTTCGACAAGATGATCGCGGCCAAGAACTTCCAGAGCGGCCTGCAGACGCTGCGCCAGATCGAGTTCTCGCTGTTCGACATGCGGCTGCACGGCGAGCCGGGCGCCGAGGCCGACGTGCAGCGCGTGCTGGACGAGGTGCGGGCCGAGGTGGCCGTGCTTGTGCCGCCGGCATTCAACCGCTTCCAGCACAGCTTCAGCCACATCTTTGCGGGCGGCTACGCGGCCGGCTACTACAGCTACAAGTGGGCCGAGCTGCTGAGCGCCGATGCCTGGAGCGCCTTCGAGGAGGAAGGCGTGTTCAACGCAGCCACGGGCCAGCGCTTCCTGACCGAGGTGCTGGCGCAGGGCGGCGCGCGCGACGCGATCGACAACTTCAAGGCGTTCCGCGGCCGCGAGCCGCAGATCGACGCGCTGCTGCGCCACCAGGGCATGGCCTGAACGCTGCCAGATCGGGCGCGCGGGCTCGCCCGCGGGCCGCGACTGGCCCTGCAGCAACTTCGACAACTGACCCATGCGCACCATCGCCCTCTGGCGCGGCATCAACGTCGGCAAGGCCAAGCGCCTGGCCATGGCGGACCTCAAAACCCTGCTCGCCTCGCTGGGCGCCACGCGGGTGAGCACGCTGCTGAACAGCGGCAATGCGGTGTTCGACATGCCCGGCCGCATGAGCGCCGACCGCATCCGCAGCGCCGTGCGCGAGCAACTCGGCGTGGATGCGGCCGTCATCCTGAAGACGGCCGCCGAGTGGGCCGCCATCGCGACGGTGCCGCCGCTGGCCGGCGCAGACGATCCCAGCCGGCTGCTGGTGGCCATCACCGCGAGTGATGCCGCGCTGCAGGCCGCTGCCGCCGTCGTCGCGGCCGACGGCGAGCAGTTCGTCGTGACACCGCACGCTGCCTACCTGTGGTGCGGCAACGGCATTCTGCAAAGCAAAGCGGCGGTGCAGTTGCTCAAGCAACTGGGCGACGCCGGCACCACCCGCAACTGGGCCACGGTGCAGAAGCTGCGCGCGCTGGCGCAGGCGCCAACATGACGCTGCGGGGCACTCAGCGCGGCGACGAAGCCGCCTCGAAGCCCAGCAGCCCGTCGGCCACGTCCTTGCCGTGGCGGCGCTCAATCTCGGTGCGCATCACGCTGTTGTAGCCCTCGGCATAGGCCGTGGTCAGCGGCGTGACCTGCTCGCTGTGGGTGAGCCAGTCCACACCGTAGCGCTGCTTCATGCGCTCGGCGCGGGCCGTCTCGGCCTTGCCCGGTGCCGGGCCCACGCGCAGCAGCTTCAGCGCGCCGGCCTTCACGTCATTGCGCGCCCAGGCCTCGCCCCGCTCGCGCGACAGCGCCGGTGTGCCCAGCCGCAGGTCGACCGTGGCCACCAGCTGGCGCTCGCCGCCGTCGTCACCCAGGTCCAGCACACCGAACTCGCTGAACATGTGCAGCACCAGCCCGGCCGCCGCGATCGCGGCCAGCACGGCCACGAGGTGGATCTTGCGCAGCCCACGGCGGCGCTGCCATTTGGGCTCGACGAACTCAGACAGCAGCGCCATGCGTCGCTCCCGTCATTTCGCTGTTGCCGTCACCCTGGTGTGCATCCATCACTTCAACTCCTTGGGCGGCGATTTTCCGCCAGCGGCGCCAGTGCCGCGCGCACACGGTCGCGCCAGGCCGCCTGCTCTTGCAACGTCCAGTCAGGCCAGCGCCCGGCCTCGCCGTCCAGGGCCGCAGCCAAGCTGGCGAGCGCAGCCTCCCCGGACACCGCCGCGGCCAGGCTCAGCTGGGCCAGCCACTCCTGCGCCTGGCGCACCCGCGGATAGGCCGCGTACAGCCAGCGCGCCACCTCCGGCCGGGCACGCCAGTCGGCATCGCCAAAGCGCTCTCGTGCCAGGGCCGTGAGGCGCTGGCCCGCGCCCAGGCAATCGAAGGCAACGCAGCCGCTGAAGCCCTGCGGGATCAGCTCGGCATGGATGCCGCAGCGGTGGTCATCGCACAGGTGGCGGCATGGCGTCTCGGCCGGCTTGTCGAAGCCGAAGCCCTGCACGGCGTCAAACGGCGGGATGACGCAGCACAGCGCCACGCAGGCCGAGCAATCGGCCCGCAGATGGGGCGCCAGCGCGATCACGCCGCGCCGCCCGCGACGCTCACCATCCAGCCCACGCCGAAGCGGTCGCTCACCATGCCGAACAGCGGCGACCAGAAGGTCTTGCCCAGCGGCATGCTCACCTGGCCGCCGTCGGCCAGCGCCGCGAACACCGCCCGCGCAGCGGCTTCATCGGCAAAGTCCAGCGACAGCGAGAAGCCCTTGAAGCCGCCCTCGCCGCTGTAGACGTCGTCAGCCACCATGAACCGCGCCTCGCCGATGCACAGCGACGCATGCATGATCTTGTGCGCCGAGCCCGGCGGCAGCGTGCCCTCGGGCGGCGGCTCCGGGCTCTCGCCGTAGCGCATCATGAATTCGACGGTGGCGCCCAGCGCCCGCTGGTAGAACGCGATGGCCTCCTCGCACTGGCCATTGAAGAACAGGTAGGGCTCGACTTTCATGGTGTGCTCCGGTGCGTGGCTGGACAGGAACTGTCGCGACCTCAAGGGGCCTTGAAGTCGCCCGCCGTGGAAATGATGAAGGCGTCTGCGCGGATGTGCTTGCGCCAAGCGGCGTTGGCCTGCTCGACGGTGATGGCCGCCAGCCGCTCGTCGCGCTGCTGCGCGCGCGCCCAGGTCTCGCCGCGCTCGGCCATGCCGGCCAGGCTGCCGGCCAGCGCCCCGGTGTCGGCCCGGCTCTGCTTGCGGCCTTCGAGGATGTCGTGCTTGGCCCGCGCCAGCTCGGCCGCCGTGAGGCCGTCACGCGCCATGCGGGCCACCTCTTCCTGCACAACGGCGATGACGCGCTCGCGCTTGTCGGGCGCAAAGCTGGCCTGGATGGCGAAGCTGCCCGCGTTGCCCCAGTGGCCAGCACCCAGCGAGGCGCCAATGCCGTAGGTCAGGCCTTCCTTCTGGCGCACGCGCTCGGACAGCCGGCTCTCCAGACCGCCACCGCCGAAGACATGCACGGCCAGCTCCAGCGCGTCGTGGTCGGCGTCCTCGGCGTTCAGCGGCAGCGTCTGGTGCAGGCGCACGATGGCGTTGTCCTTGTCGCGGGCGATGGCGTCGAAGCGTGCCGGCGGCACATCCACATGGCGCGGCACATGGCGCACGAACTTGGGCGCGGCGGGCTGCTTCCAGTCGCCGAACAACTGCTCAAGCTCGGCAGCCAGCCCGTCGGGCAAGGCACCAACGACGCTGACCTGGGCCTCGTTGGCGCTCCAGTAGTCGGCGTAGAAGCGCCGCACGTCGTCCAGCGTCGTGCCGCGCAGCTCGGCCAGGCGCTCGTCCACGCCCATCACGTAGTCGGGGTGGCCGAGGCTGACGCCACGCGCCCGGTTGTAGTGGCCGCGGGTGGCCTCCTGGCGCAGCACGCCGGGCTCCTGGCGCGAGGCCTCGATGCTGGCCACCGCAGCCTTGAGGTCGCGGTCGAAGGCATCCTGCGGCAGCAGCGGCCGGCGCAGCGCATCGGCGGCCACGCGCAGCGCGGGCAGCAGCGTGTCGCGCTCGGCGCTCAGGTAGATGCTGGCGCCCTGGTCGTGGCTGACGATGTTGAGGCTGGCGCGCAGCTTGATCAGCGCGTCCTGAAGCTGCTGGCGCGTGTAGCCCTGGCTGCCCTCGTCCATCAGCTGGCCGACGAACTCAGTGCCGCGGCGCGCGTAGGTGGCATCGCGCTCACCCCAGCGCAGCTGCATCTGCAGCACGACGCTGTTGCCGCGCGTCTGCTTCTGCAGCGTGTGCAGCGCCATGCCGCTGGGCAGCGTGGTGCGCGTCGTGCGCGACTCCAGCACCGCCGGCACTGGCGCCAGCTGCTCGCCAGCCTCGACCTTGGGCGGGCCCTGCAGCGCGGCCAGGCGCTGCGCCAGCGGCGGCGCAGGCGGGATCGCGACCCGCTCGACAGCCGCCGCCGGCAGGTAGCGGCCCAGCGTGCGGTTGGCCGGCCTGAAGTAGGCCGCGCGCACGCGCGCCACGTCGGCCAGCGTGACCTTGGGGATGTCTTCCATCAGCTGGAACAGCAGCCGCCAGTCGCCGGCCGCAATGAGGCCGGAGATCTGCTGGATCAGCGCCTCGGGGTTCTTCATCTGCTGGCGGTAGCTGTTGACGGCGATGTCGCGCACGCGCGCCAGCTCGCTCTCGTCGAACGGCTTGGCATCGCGGCCTTCGGCGAGGTCCAGCAGCAGCTTCTCGACCTTGTCGACGTCCGCCCCGGGCGCCAGCGCCGCGAACGCGTTGGCCACGCCGGGGTCCACGCCGCCGGCACCGCCCAGCCCGGCGGCCACGGCCAGCTTGGTCTCCACCAGCTGCTTGTACAGCTGACCGCTGGGCTGCAGGCTCATCAGCAGGCCGTAGACGATGAGCGCCGGTGTATCCGGGTGCGTGATGGCGGGCACGTGGTAGGCCGCCAGCAGCATCGGCTGGCCGCCGACGCGGCGCACGACCACGCTGCGCTCGCCGTCCTGCGGCGGCTCCACCGTGTACGGCTGCGGGATGGGCGTGGTGGGCCGGGCCAGCGGGCCGAAGTGCCGGCCGATCAGCGCCAGCGTGGCCGCCTTGTCGAAGCTGCCGGCGATCAGCAGCGTTGCGTTGTCGGGCCGGTAGTAGCGCTTGTAGAAGCCCTGCAGCTTCTCGATGGGCACGTTCTCGATGTCGCTCTTGGGCCCGATGGTGGCGTGGCCGTAAGGGTGCCAGGCGAAGGCCGCCGCGTTGACGCGCTGCGCCAGCACGCCGAATGGCTGGTTCTCGCCGCGCTCGAACTCGTTGCGCACCACCGTCATCTCGGTGTCCAGGTCGGCCTTGGCCACCCGGCTGTTCACCATGCGGTCGGCTTCCAGATCCAGCAGGAAGGCCAGCGTGTCGGCGTTGGCGTTGAAGCTGGCGAAGTAGTTCGTGCGGTCGGTCGTCGTCGTGCCGTTGAAGCGCACGCCGCGCTGTGCCATGGCGCCGGGAATGTCGCGCTGTCGCTCAGTGCCCTTGAACACCATGTGCTCCAGCAGGTGGGCCATGCCGTACTCGCCCGGCGCCTCATGGCGGCTGCCGACGCGGTAGGTGATGTTGACGGTGGTCGTCGTCTGCGTGGCGTCGGGGAACAGCAGGATCTGCAGGCCGTTGGGCAGGCGGTATTCCTCGATGCCGCCCAGCTCGCGCACGGCCTGCGGCTGCACGGCCACCGCCGCGACGGCGCGCGTGCCACCAGGCTTGACGCGGGCCACGTTCTGCGCGTGCGCCTGCGTCAGCACCAGGCTCAGCAGGGCCGCGCCCAGGCCACGCGCCACCCATCCATCCATCGCGATCCGCATCTGTCTCTCTCCAGGCAGCCGAGGCTTCGGCCGCGGCGGATTCTGCGCGGTTTTGGCGGCCGGGCCGTTCGTCAGTGCCCAACGGCGGCTTGGCCGGTCACCCGCCGGCCACAGCCGCTGTGCATCACCGGAACACGCCGACCGCCGCCACCAGGCTGGCCGCCTGCTGCTGCAAGCTGTAGGACGCGGCGGTGCTCTCCTCCACCAGCGCCGCGTTCTGCTGCGTGACCTGGTCCAGGTGACTGACCGCCTGGCCCACCTGCGCGATGCCAGTGCTCTGCTCGCGCACCGAGCCGCTGATCTCGCTGATCAGGTCCGACACGCGCTGCACCTTGCCCATGATCTCTTCCATCGCCTGCCCCGCGCCGTCCACCAAGCGCGAGCCCGCCTCGACCTGCTCCACGCTGGCGCCGATCAGCGACTTGATCTCCTTGGCTGCCTCGGCGCTGCGCTGGGCCAGGTTGCGCACCTCGCCTGCCACCACCGCAAAGCCGCGCCCCTGCTCGCCGGCCCGTGCGGCTTCGACGGCCGCATTGAGCGCCAGGATGTTGGTCTGGAAGGCAATGCCGTCGATGACGCCGATGATGTCCGCGATGCGCCGCGAACTGCTGCTGATGTCGCCCATGCGCGCCACCACCTGCGCCATCGCTTCGCCGCCCTGCGCTGCCGCCGTGCTGGCTTGGCCCGACAGCTCGTTGGCCTGCTGCGCCGTGTCGGCATTGTTCTTGACGGTGGCGTTCATCTGTTCCATGGACGCGGCGGTCTGCTCCAGGCTGGAGGCGGCCTGCTCGGTGCGCGAGCTCAGGTCCTCGTTGCCCTTGGCGATCTCGTTGACAGCCGTCTGCAGGTTCACCACCTGCTGGCTGACGTCGTTCACCAGCCAGCGGAACATCAGCCCCAACTGGCTGACACAGCGCATGCTCATGCCGATTTCGTCGACGCGGTCCATGCTGGACACGTCCTGATGCGCGCCCGTTGCCACCGCCAGCGCCTGCCGCTTCAGCTCCTCCAGCGGCCGCGCAAACATCTGCTCGAAGACGATGGCCGTGATGATCATGCCCACACCCACCACCACCGCCAGGCGGGCCAGCGCCGTCATGTCGGACGCGAGCGGGATGCCCACCAGCAGCATGGCCAGCCACACCAGTGACAGCGTGAGCCGGATGCGCCCGCGCGCGCCCAGCGTCTTGCGCCAGTTGAACAAGGCCGCCACGGCCGAATTGCCCAGCAGCAAGCCCTTGTGCATGCGCACGCCCGCGCGGCCGGCGCGCATCTCGGCGTACAGCTTCTCTGCGGACGCAGACTCCTCACGCGTCGCCCGCGTGCGCACCGACATATAGCCCTGCGTGCGGCCGCCGCGCACGATGGGGATCGCGTTGGCATGCACCCAGTAGTGATCGCCATCCTTGCGGCGGTTCTTGACCAGGCCGGTCCAGGGTTCGCCGCCCTTGAGCGTGGCCCACATGTCGGCGAAGGCGGCCTCCGGCATGTCGGGGTGGCGCACAAAGTTATGCGGCTGGCCAATGATTTCTTCGCGCGTGAAGCCGCTGACCGACACAAAGGCGTCGTTGGCGTACTTCACGTGGCTCTGCGGATCGGTGGTCGACATCAGGGTCGCATCCGCTGGGAACTCGAACTCCCGCTGAGTCACGGGCTGATTGACGCGCATATCACCTCCAGCTGTTCGCATTGATGGGCACGTTCAGGCCAGCGCAGCCGCACTGCCTCCCACTTCATGATCGCGCAGGCCGTCCCAAAAGGGAAAGGGTTAGTGGCGCGCTGTGGCAACGCACCTCAGCCCTTGGGCTTGCGATCGCGCAAGCCAGGTCTTGCGTGTCGGCCGTATAGGGGCCTGCTACAGCCGCCGCGCGGGCAACTGTGCGAGCAACAGGATGCCGGCCATCAGCCACATGGGCGCGGCCAGCGCCGTGGTGGCGGCCAGCATGCCAAAGCCCACGGGCATGCCCACGGTTGCGCCGTTCAGCGTCAGCATGCGCAGGCCCAGCGCCTGGCCGTGGCGCTCATGCGGCGTGGCGCGGTGCAGCATCGCCAGCACCATCGGCTGCACCGAGCCCAGCGCCACACCCAGCAGCGCCGAGCCCGCCACCAGCCCCAGCGTGCCGGGCAGCCACGCATAGGCCATGAAGGTCAGCATGGCCAGCGCCATCGCGGCGCGCAGGGCCTTGGCCTCGTCGATGTCGTCGGCGAAGCGCACGATGGCCAGCCGCACCAGCGTCGCCGCCACCGCGAAGCTGCCCAGCACCAGGCCGATGCTGGCCGCCGACAGCCCGCGCGCATGGCCCACGACGGGCACCACGAAGCTGTGCGCATCCCACCCTGCCGACAGCGCCAGGTTGACGATGAGCAGGCGCCGGTAGGCCGGCAGGCGGAACAGATCCCAGGCCGCGCGCTCTCGGAAGCTCTTCGTGTACACCTTGGGCGGGTTGCGCGGCACCTTGCGGGCCAGCGCCCAGGCCAGCAGCGGCAGCAGCGCCGCGAAGGCGAAGCCGGCGCTCATGCCGACATGGTCGATCAGCAGGCCGGCAATGACGGGCGACAGCGCGTTGGACAGCGCCGGCCCCAACGCCATCCAGCTGAAGATCTTCTTCAGCTCGCCCGGCTCCTGGGCCATCAGCCCGGCCTCGCGCTGCATGGCCACGCCCGCCATCGCCACCGCGCCGCCGCACAGCAGGCAGCCGGTCGCAATCGCCCACAGCTGCGGGATGGCCAGCGCCAGCACGGCGCCGACAAAGGCCAGCAGCACGCCCACGCCCACCGGCCGGTGCAGCCCGTGGCGGTCGGCCAGCCGACCAGCCCACAGCGACAGCACGATGGGCGCCACGGCGAACAGGCTCAGCAGCATGCCCACCGACGCCTCGCCATAGCCCTGCTTGAGCACCCACAGGCTCGCCGTCACCCGCGTCGTCGCCATGCAGGCGTGCACGCAGATCATGGTGGCGATCAGCCACCAGAAGGCGTCGCGCATGCGCTGCGCGGGGGCCGGGCCGGCCGGCTCGCTCACTCGGCGTCCTCGGCCTGCGCCAGCTTCAGCAGCTGCTGCGTCGCGTCATCGGGCAGCGCCTCCACGCCCTTGAGCTTGCGCGTCATCGCCCGCGTGCGCACCTCAGCAGCCTCCAGCGTGTTGCCGGCTTCCTCCAGCTTCTTCTTGGCCCTGGCCAGCACATCGCCGAACTTGCCGAACTCGGTCTTCACGGCGCCCAGCACCTCCCAGACCTCGGCCGAGCGCTTCTCCAGCGCCAGCGTGCGGAAGCCCATCTGCAGGCTGGTCAGCGTGGCGAGCAGCGTAGTCGGGCCGCACAGCATCACCTTGTGCTCGCGCTGCAGGCTCTCCAGCAGGCCGGGGCGGCGCAGCGCCTCGGCATACAGGCCCTCGGTGGGCACGAAGAGGATGGCGAAGTCGGTGGTGTGCGGCGGGCCGATGTACTTGTCGCGGATGGTCTTGGCCTCCAGCCGCAGCCGCGTCTCGATGGCCTTGGCCGAGGCCTCGGCGGCGGCGGCATCGGCGCGCTCCTGCGCATCCAGCAGGCGCTCGTAGTCCTCGCGCGGGAACTTGGCGTCGATGGGCAGCCACAGCGGCTGGCCATCGTCGCGCTGCCCGGGCAGCGAGATCGCGAACTCCACCCGCTCCGACGAGCCCGGCAGCGTGGCCACATTGGCCGCGTACTGCTCGGGCGTGAACACCTGGTCCAGCAGGCCGGCCAGCTGCACCTCGCCGAACACGCCGCGGGTCTTCACATTGGTCAGCACGCGGTTCAGCGAGCCGACGTCGCGCGCCAGGTTCTGCATTTCGCCCAGGCCCTTGTGCACCTGCTCCAGCCGCTCGGCCACCTGCTTGAAGCTTTCACCCAGGCGCTGCTCCAGCGTGGCGTGCAGTTTCTCGTCCACGGTGGCACGCATCTGCTCCAGCTTCTTCTCGTTGTCCTGCTGGATGGCGGTCAGGCGCTGCTCCACGGTCAGGCGCAGCTCAGCCAGGCGCTGGTCATTGGTCTTGGACAGAGCCTGCAGTTGCTCCCGCATCGCATCGCCCAGCTTTTGCATGGACTCTGCCTGCGCCTGAGCGCTGCGCAGCGCGGCGCTGTCCTGCGCCTCGCGCGCGGCCAGCGCCTGCTGCGCCAGCGACTGGTTGCTGCCCTGCAGTCCTTGCGTCAGCACCTGCTGGAACTGGGCCAGGCCCTGCAGCAGCTCCTGGCGCGTGCCGCTGGCGCTGCGGCCCAGCTCATCGCGCAGTTCGCGCTCCAGCCGTTCATTGCTCTGCAGCAGCTCGGGCGGCACGCCCTGCGGCGCCTTCTGACGTGCCCAAATCAGCACCACCAGGAAGAGAACCAGGGCCAGCAAGCCCAGCAAGAGCACATCGATCACGGTCATGCGGCGATTGTCGCCGCAGGGCTACGACGCCTCACGCAGACCGTGCCTCGACCTCCCCCCTCAAGGCGCGACCAAGCCCTTCACCGCCTTGGGCAGTTCCGCCTCGATCAGCGCCTCCAGCGCCTGCATGCGCTGCTCCGGCGTGGTGGCAGCCCAGGGGTTGGCGCTGGCCTCGCGGCTCACCGGCAGGCGCGTGCCGACCGCCAGCGACTGCTCGCGGCGCAGCCGCATGTCGCCCAGGTCGATGAGCGCCACACGGATGGACACATAGGACGCGAACACCGGCAACCCGGCCTGACCGTCGAAACCGATCTGGGCACTGGGCCGCTGATCCAGCACAAAGCCCGGGCCTTCCAGCGGGGTGTAGATGCGCGCCGGCAGCGCCGCGATCAGGCCCGGCTCCTGCTGACTGCGGGTGACCAGCAGCAGCTTGCCCGCCCCGGCCGAGCGCACCGCCGCGGCCAGGTTGCCGGGCAGGCTGAGCTTGCCGTCGACGAAGAGCTTGGCGGGGTCGCCGAACAGGCTGCGCGTGGTGGACGTGTAGAGCTTCACCTCGCGCTTGTCATCGCCAGCCTTGACGGCCGTGTTCAGCGCCTGCAGCACCGCGTTGTCCAGGCTGCTGGCAGGGCGTGCAGTCCATTCACCAGCCTGCACCGTGTCGCCGCGCGCAGGCGTCAGGTTCAGCAGTTGCACGCTGTCACCCAGCAGGGACAGCGCGGCGAACTTGTTGGGATCGCGCGGCGTCTTGTCCTCAACGGCGGCCTCAGGCGCCGGCGCGGGCGGCGGGGGGGCAGGCTTCTTCTGGGCCAGGGCCAGCGCGGGCAGCAGCGCCAGTACGTACAGCAGACGGCGTTTCATCACAGGGGCAGCACTTCGGGATTCAGGGGGGTGGGAGGCGTTGCGCCGGTCAGCGCGGCCACGAGGTTGTCGGCCGCCAGGCGGGCCATGGCCAGGCGGGTGGGCAGCGTGGCACTGCCGATGTGGGGAATGAGCACGATGTTGGGCAGCGTCAGCAGCGCGGGGTTGACCCGCGGCTCGCCCTCGAAGACGTCCAGGCCCGCAGCAGCGATGCGGCGCTCGCGCAGCGCGGCCGCCAGCGCGTCCTCGTCGACGATGCCGCCCCGGGCGATGTTGACCAGCGTGGCCGTGCGCTTCATCAGCGCCAGCTCGGCGGCGGCGATGCAGTGGTGAGATGCGGCAGAGTACGGCAACACCAGCACCAGGTGATCAGCCTGGCGCAGCAGCTCGTCCTTGCTGAGGTAGCGCGCGCCCAGCTCGTGCTCGGTGTCGGCGGGCAGCCGGGAACGGTTGTGGTACGCGATGTCCATGCCGAAGCCGAAACGCCCGCGCCGCGCCAGCGCCTGGCCGATGCGGCCCATGCCGAGGATGCCCAGCGTCGTGCCATGCACCTCGGCGCCGGCCAGGAAGTCCCAGGACCAGCTCTTCCACTGCCCGTCGCGCAGCAGGCGCTCGCCCTCGCTCATGCGGCGGGCGGTGGCCATCAGGAGCGCGAAGCCGAGGTCGGCCGTGGTCTCGGTCAGCACATCGGGCGTGTTGGTGACCAGCACGCCACGCGCCGTGCAGGCGGCCAGGTCGATGTGGTTGTAGCCCACGCTCATCGTGCAGACGGCGCGCAGCTCGGGGCAGGCGGCCAGCAGCTCGGCGCTGATGCGCTCGGTGCCGGTGATGTAGGCGCCGGCTTTGCCCTGCAGCCGGGCGCGCAGGTCGTCGGGCGCCAGCACGCCGTCGCCCTCGACGGCGTCAACCTCGAAGTGCGCAGCCAGGCGCTCGACGACATCAGCGGGCGCCCGGCGGGCGATCAGGATCTTCTTGCGCATGTCAGCTCCTCGTCCCCGCTCACGGGGTCAGTGCTTGCAGGGCTTGCAGATAAGCCGGGGGCAACTCGGCCACCGGGCGGCGCGTGTCGCGGTCCACGTACACATGCACGAAGTGACCGCGCGCCGCGCAGCGCTCGGCGCCTTCGGCAAACAGGCCGATCTCGTAGCGCACGCTGGAGCGGCCCTGGTGCGCCACGCGCACACCGGCCTCGATGCGCTGCGGGAAGGCCAGCGACTCGAAGAAATTGCAGTGCGTCTCCACCACCAAGCCGATGACCGTGCCGGCATGCAGGTCCAGCGCGCCGGCATCGATGAGCAGGCGGTTCACCGCCGTGTCGAACAGGCTGTAGTACACGACGTTGTTCAGGTGGCCATACACATCGTTGTCCATCCACCTCGTCGTGAGCGGCACGAACTGCGGGTAGGCCTGGCGGTCATCGGGCTGTGGTCGCGTCATGCGGCGCATTCTTCCATGCGGCCATCGGCGCATGGCCCGGCAATGGATTGCGACTTTTGCACTTGCCCGGCGCAATTTGACCGGTAGACACTGCATCGCCCAGGTCGGGCACCGGCGGACGCCTCACGCGGAGGCGTCGGCTGGCAACGGCTTCACAACGCTCGGAAGGAGCATCCGCATGCACCGCAATCTCGCCTCGCTTGCCCTCGCCTGCGCCGCCTTGATCGGCAGCCCCACCGCCCTGGCGCAGAACGCCACCAAGGACGACGCGGTGGCCATGGTCAAGAAGGGCATTGCCCACATCAAGGCCCTCGGCAAGGACAAGGCCTATGCCGACATCACCGGCAAGGACGCGCAGTTCATCAAGCACGACCTCTACCTCGTCGTCTACGGCCTGGACGGCAAGTGCCTGGCACATGGCGCCAATCCCAAGCAGGTGGGCCGCGACCTGATCGACCTCAAGGACATCGACGGCAAGGCCTTCGTGCGGGAGCGCACGGAGCTGGGGCGCTCCAAACCCAACGGCTTCTGGCAGGACTACAAGTTCACCAACCCGACGAACAAGAAGATCGAACCCAAGCAGATGTACTGCGAGCGGCTGGACGAGACCATCGTCTGCGGCGGCGTCTACAAGTAAACAGGCCCGACGCACTCCCCGGGGGTAGACGATGAAACTCGCCGCCAAGATGCTGCTGCCCCCGATGGCGGCGCTGGCCATCGTGCTGGCCATTGGGCTGGGCAATAACTGGTATTCCCTGCGCGAGGTCGTGAGCAGCAATGCCGCCAGCCAGCAACGCAATGAGCTCTTCATGACCATGGTGGCCGTGCAGACGCAGGTAGGCGAAATGCACGGCGGCGTGTTCCGCACCCTCGCGCTGATCGGCTCCATGGACGACGGCCAGGTCAAGGCGGCGCGCGCCGAGTTGAAGGCTCAGGTGGAGGGTGTCACGCGCACGCTGAACACGCTCGCCAGCATGGACGGCGTGCCTCCCGATGCGGATGCGCTCATCAAGCAATGCCCGGCGCTACTGCAGGCCTATCTGGGCAAGGCCGATGGCGCCGTCGACCTCGCCTCGGTGGATCCCAACACCGGCGTGGCCGCCATGCAGGAGGCCCAGGCACGCTACAAGGACGTGGCGACACTGATCGGCAAGGTGGTGCACAGCCTGAGCGAAGAACAACAGGCCACGGCCAGCAGCCAGCAGGACCACGCCCGCCGCGGCGCCTGGCTGTTTGCACTGGTGTCACTGCTGGCCGCTGGCGCCGGCATGGGGCTGCTGCTGATCAACCAGCGCAAGATCGCCGCCGACGTGAACGCCTCCCTGTCGCTGGCCCAGGCCGTGGCAGCGGGCGACCTCACGCAGCGTGCCACGCCGCTGGGCAAGGATGAATTGGCCGGCCTGATGCAGGCGCTGAACCAGATGTGCGAACAGCTGGGCAGCACCGTGGGCGATGTGATGCAGGTGGCGGACTACATCCGCACCGCGTCCGCCGAGATCGCCTCCGGCAACCAGGAGCTCAATGTACGCACCGAGCAGACAGCGTCCAGCCTGGAGGTGACAAGCTCATCCATGGCCCAACTGACCGGCACCGTGCAGCTAAGCTCCGCGCATGCACAGACGGCCAATCAGCTCGCGACTTCGGCGGCCGACGTGGCGCACCGCGGTGGCAGCGTCGTGCAGCAGGTGGTGGACACGATGAACGACATCGCTGCCTCCAGCAAGCGCATCGCCGACATCATCGGCGTCATCGACGAGATCGCGTTCCAGACCAACATCCTCGCGCTGAACGCTGCTGTGGAGGCCGCGCGGGCCGGCGAGCAGGGCCGGGGCTTCGCCGTGGTGGCGGGCGAGGTGCGCAGCCTTGCGGGCCGCAGCGCCACGGCCGCCAAGGAAATCAAGACGCTGATCAGCGCCAGCGTGGAACGCGTCGAGTCCGGCGCCCGCCACGTGCAGGAAGCCGGCGCGACGATGGGAGAGATCGTCGGCGCCGTCCAGCGCGTGACCGACATCATGGGTGAGATCAGCGCCAGCGCGTCCGCCCAGAGCCAGGGCATCGCCGATGTGACGCAGGCGGTCAACCAGGTGGACGACATGACGCAGCAGAACGCCGCCCTCGTCGAGGAAAGCGCCGCAGCAGCCGAGTCGCTGCGCGAACAGGCGCAGCGGCTGGCGCAGGTGGTCAGCCAGTTCCGCGTGCGCTAGCCGCCCAGGCCTCGGCCGCGAGGTTCAGCGTCGTCACCTGCGCGGCCACGGTGGTCGCCAGGTCATGCCCGTAACCGCCGGCCATGCTCAGCGCGACCGGGATGCCGCGCTCGCGCAGCGCCGTCAACACGCGCCGGTCGCGCTCGGCCAGGCCGGCGTGGGTGAGCTTGAGCCGCCCCAGGCGGTCGCCCTCGTGCGGGTCGGCGCCGGCCAGGTAGAAAGCCAGGCCGGGCTGGCAGCGGCGCCAGACGGTGGCCAGCGCCTCGTCCAGCGCAGCCAGGTAGTCCGCATCGCCGCAGCCGTCCGGCAGCCCCACATCCAGGTCACTCGGCTCCTTGCGGAACGGAAAGTTCTTCTCGCCGTGCATGGAGAAGGTGAACACCGAGTCGTCATCGCGAAAGATGGCCGCCGTGCCATTGCCCTGGTGAACGTCCAGATCGATCACCAGCACACCCAGCAGATGACGATGCGCCCGCGCCCACTCCACCTGCATCAACCGGGCCGCCACGGCGACATCGTTGAACACGCAATAGCCCGAGCCCTTGTCCGCATAGGCATGGTGCGTGCCGCCGGCCATGTTGGCCGCCACCCCCTCAGCCAGCGCGGCACGCGCGGCAGCGATGCTGGCGCCGACCGAACGGCGCGAGCGCTCCGCCATTGACGGGCTCCACGGGAAGCCAATCTCACGCTGCTGTGCCGCGCTCAGCGTGCCGCCCAGCACGGCGTCGACGTAGTCCGGCGTGTGGGCCAGCAGCAGTTCGCCCTCATCCGCCGCTGGCGCCGGCTGCATGCGCAAGAGGCCGGGCTCGCGCTCGAAGTGCTCACGCAGCAGGCGGTACTTGGACTGCGGGAAGCGGTGGCCCGGCGGCAGCGCCAGGCTGTGGGCATCGGAATGGAAAGCCAGCATGGCCGCCACGGTAGCAGCGCCGCATCAAAGCGGGAGACACCCCTAATTTGTTGCAGCGCACAAAAAAGACTTGCAATCCGGCGGCACACCCCTATGATTCGAGTCATGTTGCAGTGCAGCAATCAAGCACAGCAATCGGTTCAACCACTCGAAATCGGAGTTCCACCATGCTGACCGCTGAACAGATCCTCGCCGCTCACAAGGCCAACGTCGAAACCCTCTTCGGCCTGACGAACAAGGCATTCGAAGGCGTCGAGAAGCTCGTCGAGCTGAACCTGCAGGTCGCCAAGACCGCGCTGAGCGAGGCCGCCGACACCACCAACGCTGCCATGTCGGTGAAGGACGCGCAGGAACTGCTGTCGCTGCAGGCCGCGCTGCTGCAACCCACCGCCGAGAAGGCTGCCTCCTACAGCCGCCACATCTACGACATCGCCTCCAGCACCGGCGCCGAAGTCGCCAAGGTGGCTGAGAGCCAGTTCGCCGATGCGCAGAAGACCTTCTCGACGATGGTGGACACGGCCGCCAAGAACGCCCCGGCCGGCACCGAGAACGCCGTCGCGCTGGTGAAGTCTGCCGTCGCCGCTGCGAACAACGCCTTCGAGTCGGTGCACAAGGCCACCAAGCAGGCCGTCGAAGTCGCAGAAGCCAACTTCCAAGCCGCCACCACGCAAGCCGTCAAAGCCACGCAGACGGCGGCCCGCACCGCCAAGCGCGCTGCCGCCTGAAGCCGGCCAGCGTCCACGCAAGACAAGCCCGGTGCATGCGCCGGGCTTTTTTCATGGGCGCGCGCAATCAGGCGGCGGCGCTGGAGGAACACCCCTCACGCGCCGCACACCGTGCGAGAGCAGCCGTGATGGGACAGCCATCCCCTGACTTGCGGGGCCGCAGCGTGGCGGCCTGTACGGGTCAAGTCATGAAGGTGTTAGCCTCCCCAGGCCTGATCGCCAGCAGTTACTGTTAACTGGCACATCACATGCACAGCCTGCCGGTGAAGACGGGCGCCAACACACAGGGAGTGATGATGTTGAATTGCCATGGATCCTCGCCCACGCTTGGGTCGTCGTCGGTAGGCCGCAACGAGCAACGTGCAGTGGCCAACTGCTTGAAGTTCGCGCGGCGTTGGGCCGCCACCGGCGCCTTGATGGCCGCTGCGATCGCGAGCCCGGGCTTGGCGGCGGCCGCGACCACGGTCACGATCGACGCCCGTGCAGCCGGCGCAACCGCCCCCGTGCAGGCCACCGGCTTCACGGGGTCGGAATGGTCGGTGGTGCAGTTCACCGACTACTCGGGCAATTTCGTCGAGCGCGGCTACATCGACATCGGTGCCTACCTGGTGGCCGGTGGCACGGCCCTGCCAACCCATCATTCGCTGTATGCGCGTTTCGAAGTGAACACGACCGGGCCCAGCACGGCAACGCTGTACGCGGTGCAGGGCGAGGCCAGCTTTGGTTTCGACACCGCGACTGGCGCCGCGACGGTGGCTGTGGAGGCCGGGGCCACCCCGGTCGCACTGGGCTCCGGCTTCTTCAGCGCCATGGCACCGACGAACAGCCCGGTGGGGCTGGGGTTCACCGCGGTGCTGACCTTCACGCAGCTCAGCGGGATGTCCATCGACCTGCCAGCCGGCAACATGTTGACGCTGGCGATCGAGGCCGATCACCCGTTCAGTGCCGCAGCCCCATTCTCCGAAGTCACGGCACTGACCGCGCCCATCGGTGCGGGCGGCGCCGATGTGATGGTGGGCTACCGCATCGTGGGCGGCAGCGACACGCTCCGCTTTGCCGTGGCCACGGTGCCCGAGCCCGCGCAATGGGCCCAGTGGCTGCTGGGCAGTCTGCTGATGCTGGCGATCTGGCAGCGGCGGCGCACGCGCTGAACACAGCCCGCAGCGTGGCGCCACGGCGCTGCAAGAGTTGCCTCAGCGCGACGCGCGCCGGTCGGGCCGAGCGGCTGGTGCCGATTCGTCGACAGAGCGCGTTGATGCGCTGACGCCAGCCGGCTGCGTTGCGGTGCGCGCGGCTCGGCGGCGAACCAGCAGGTCCACACCTTGCACTTGCGCGCCGCGCCCGGCCTGCGCGCGCTGAGTGACACTCGCGCGATGACGCTGACCACCGACGACGCCCTGACGCTCCACACCCGGCATTGGCCCGCCAGCGCTCCCGCGCGCGGCCAGATCCTCATCGTTCACGGCCTGGGTGAGCACATCGAACGCTACGCCCATGTGGCCGCCGCGCTGAACGCTGCCGGCTGGGATGTGCATGGTTGGGACCACCGTGGCCATGGCCGCAGCGAGGGGCGCCGGGGTGATATCCCCGACGCCGACGCACTGCTGCGCGACACCGCGCGCGTCATCGACGCTGCGCGCCGCCCCACCCTGCCCTTCGTGCTGCTGGGCCACAGCCTGGGCGGCCTGATCGCCGCGCGCTTCGCGGCCGAAGCACTGGCCACTCAGCCCGCGGCCTGGAGCCGGCCGCTGGACGGGCTGGTGCTGTCATCGCCGGCGCTGGACGCCGGCCTGTCCAGCGGCCAGAAGCTGGCGCTGGCGCTGGCCGAGAACCTTGCGCCCGGCCTGGCGGTGGGCAACGGGCTGAAGCCTGGTTGGATCTGCCGCGACGCCACCGTGGTAGCCGCCTACACCGCCGACCCGCTGGTGCACGACCGTATCACCGCGCGGCTGACCCGCTTCATCATCGATGCCGGCGAACTGGTACTGGCCACGGCGCCGCGCTGGCAGCTGCGCACGCTGCTGATGTGGGCCGGCGCGGACCGCTGCGTCGCGCCGCGCGGCAGCGAAGCGTTTGCGGCAGCGGCGCCGGCCCATGTCGTCGCGACACGGCCCTGGCCGGGCCTGTTCCATGAACTCTTCAACGAGCCCGAGCGAGACGATGTGCTGCGCGTGCTGACCGACTGGCTCAACCGCTGAGCGCGTCCAGCCGGTCCACCACCAGCTCCAGCCGCAACAGCGGGTTGTCCAGTGCCATCAGGCGCTGGCGCTCATCCGCCGGCATGGGCAGCAGTTCGGCCCACCGGTTGGCCAGCCAGCCGGCATCGTCCCAGTCGTAGGGCGGTTGCAGCGGCAGTTCCTCGGCGCCGGCACGCTCGCGCCAGCCTTCCAACAGGTCTTGCAACTGGCGTGCGGCGGAGCGCAGGTCGTCCGGCACCGGCACGGCGACGTCCGGCGGCAGCAGCGTCAGCGTGCCCACCCACAGCCCGTGGCTCAGGCAGCGTGCACTGCGCAGCCGAAAGCGCTGCGTGCCGCGCGTGCGCAGCTGGATCAGACCCGGCTGTTCATGCACGAAGTGGTCGATGCGTGCCAGCGTGCCAACCGCGTGGAACGCCTCGCGCTGGAAGCCAGCCCCGTCGCGCTGCCGCACCTCCTGGCCCTCGGTCAGCGCGACGACACCAAAGGCTTGGCCCTGCGCGTGGCAGCGCTGCACCATGTCCAGGTAGCGCGGTTCGAAGATGCGCAGCGGCAGGTAGCCGCCGGGAAACAGCACCGAGCGCAGCGGGAACAGCGGCGTCTCGATGTCGAGATTCATCTCGTCTTCTCGGCAATGCGCTGCCTGATCAGCGGCAGCAGGGCCTGCGCCGCCTCACGGCCGGCTTGGATGGCACGGCGGCGCGCGGTGAAGTCGGCGCTGGAAATGCCATCCAGCCGCGGACGCACCAGCACATCGGCATCGCGCAACTCGAAGCTGTTGATGCTGCGCCCCATGATGGCGAAGGTCTGCATCAGCATGCGGAAGGCATCGCCGGGCGGGTCCTTCTCAGGCGGTGACGAGATATCCACCGCAATGATGAGTTGCGCGCCCATCTCACGCGCAAAGCGCACCGGCACCGGCGACACCAGGCCCCCGTCCACGTACTCACGCTGGCCGATCTTGACCGGCTGGAACACCGCGGGCACGGCACTGGACGCGCGCACCGCGGTGCCCGTGTCGCCGCTGCGAAACAGCACGGCCGAGCCGTCGCCCAGGTCGGTCGCGACGATGCCCAGCGGCAGCGCCATCTGCTCGATGCCCTTGCCGCCGGTCTTGTCACGGATGAAGCGTGCCAGCGCTTCGCCACGGATCAGGCCGCGCAGCGGGAAGGACCAGTCGGTGATGGCGCCCTCGTCCATGCCCTCGGCCAGCGTCTGCATCTCCCTGCCGGTCTTGCCGGACGCATAGAGCGCCGCGACCAGGCTGCCGGCCGACGTGCCGGCCACCAAGTCGACCTTGATGCCGGCCTCCTCGAGCACCTGGATGACACCGATGTGCGCGAAGCCGCGCGCCGCACCGCCGCCCAGCGCCAGGCCCAGGCGGGGCGGCTTGGGCGCGGGCTTGATGACGGGTGGAGGCTCCACGGGGGGTGGCACGACGACCGGCTGCTGCGGTGTCAGCACGGGCACGGAACAGGCGGCAAGCGCCGCGAGCAGGGCCGCGAGGCTGGCGCGGCGGATCAGGACAGGGATCATGGTCAGGACAGCAGAGAGCGGCGGCACGATAACCGAGCTGGGTTTCCAGCTCAGCCGAGCTTGTAGCTCTGCAGATGGATGGAGGTTTCGGTGCCGGCAATGCCCTTGATGAGGCGCACGCGCTCCAGCACGTCGGCCAGCTCCTGCAGGCTGGCGCTGCGGATCTCGGCCAGCAAATCCCAGCGGCCATTGGTGTCGAACAGGCCGGTGATGCCGGGCTCGCCCAGCAGCATCGCGACCACCTCGCGCGTGCGGTTGCCCTCGACGGTGATGCTCATCCACGCGGTGATCTGGTCGGGCACCGAGTCGGGCCGCAGCCGCACCGTGTAGCCGGTGATGACGCCACTGTCCTCCAGCCGCGCGATGCGGTTGGTGACCGTGCCGCGCGACACCTTGAGCTTGGCCGCCAGCGTCGCGACGCTGGCACGGGCATCGGCGCGCAGCAGCGCCAGCAGTTGCTGATCCAGGGCATCCATTTTGTGCAAATCGGCAATTTCTACTGCCATTTTGCCAATAACCAATGCATTCCTTGTCAGGAATTGCGCTTCTGTTTGGCGAGGTGCGTCGGAAGAATCGCCATCAACCACTTCAGGAGACCTCCATGACCACACTGCTGACCACCCAGGACATCGCCCGCATCGTGCAGCGCGTCGGCCTGCCCGATTTACTGCGCCGCCTCGTCGGCTACCTGGAGGCCGACTACCTGCGCTGGGCCGAGTTCGACAAGACGCCCCGCGTCGCTGCCCATTCGGCCGACGGCGTCATCGAGCTGATGCCCATCGCCGATGCCAGCCTGTACACCTTCAAGTACGTCAACGGTCACCCCAAAAACCACCGCGTCGGCCTGCCGACGGTGATGGCTTTCGGCGTGCTCGCTGACGTGGCCACCGGCGCGCCGGTGCTGCTGTCCGAGCTGACGCTGACGACGGCGATGCGCACCGCGGCCACCTCCGTCATGGTGGCCAAGCGCCTGGCCCGGCCCGACAGCCGCGTGATGGCGCTGATCGGCAACGGCGCGCAGAGCGAGTTCCAGGCGCTGGCCTTCCACCACCTGCTGGGCATCCGCGAGCTGCGCCTGTTCGACATCGACACCGCCGCCACCGCGCGCCTGGTGCGCCACCTGCAAGGCACGCCGGGCCTGACGCTGACGGTCTGCGCCTCCACCGCCGAGGCCGTGCGCGGCGCCGACATCGTCACCACCGTGACCGCCGACAAAACCAACGCGACCATCCTGACGCCGGACATGATCGAGCCCGGCATGCACATCAACGGCGTGGGTGGCGACTGCCCCGGCAAGACCGAACTGCACCGCGGCGTGCTGGAGATGGCGCGGGTGATCTGCGAGTTCGAGCCGCAGAGCCGCATCGAGGGCGACATGCAGCAGATGCCGGCCGACTTCCCCGTCACCGAGTTCTGGCGCGTGCTGGCCGGCGACGCACCGGGCCGCGAGGCGCCCGAGCAGGTCACCGTGTTCGACTCGGTGGGCTTCGCGCTGGAGGACTTCTCGGCGCTGCGCCTGCTGCGCGACGTCAGCACCCAGCTGGGGCTGGGCGCGCCGCTGGACCTGATCCCGCAGATGGCCGACCCCAAGAACCTGTTCGGCGAGTTACAGCTGCACGGCCAGCGCCAGGCGGCCTGAGCGCCTGCGCCCGCGCCTCAGGGCAGGTAGGCGCTGACGTCGTCCAGGTCCACCAGCTCGGCAGGCATGAATCGCGCGGCAAACGCCAGGCACACGCCCGAGCGCAGGAACAGCGCGAACAGCTCGCCGTCCAGGTGGCCCTCGGCCACCATCGCACGCATCAGGCCCAGCGCCTCGGACAGGCGCTTGCCGGGCTTGTAGGGGCGGTCATCGGCGGTCAGCGCCTCAAAAACATCGGCGATGGCCATCATGCGCGCCTGCGGGCTCATCGCCGCGCCGGTCAGGCCGCGCGGGTAGCCACGGCCGTCCATGCGCTCGTGGTGGGCACCGGCGATCTCCGGCACGGCTTTCAATGGGCCGGTGAAGGGCAGCGACTCCAGCATGCGGATGGTCTGCATGATGTGCTCGTTGATCTTGTAGCGCTCCTCGTCGCTGAGCGTGCCGCGCGACACCGACAGGTTGTGCAGCTCGCCGCGGTTGTACAGCTGCTCCGGCTGGGCCAGCGTGAAACCCCAGCGGTTGCCGCTGTCCAGCCGCTCGGCCGCCGGACGCGGCACAAGGTGTTCGGGCCGGTCCTGCAGCAGCCGCTCAGACACCGGCAGCGTCGGCCGCGCGCGCGGCAGCCGTGCTGCCTCAGCGATGGACAGGCCCAGGCCATCGTCCAGCGTGCGCTGCCAACGCCGTGCGGCGATCTCGCGCAGCCGCGCCAACGCCTCGGGCGCCAGGCCTTCGCCGCCCTGATTGCAGGCGGCAACAAAGGCGTAGTCGTCATCCAGCGCTGCCTGGGCCGGTGCCGCAGCCGCCTGCGCCCGTGCGCTGCCGGCTTCGCCCAGTTCCGCCTGCAGCCGCTCGATCAGCGCATCACGCTTGAGCACCTCGAAGCGCATGCGCACCTCGTGGATGCGGTTGTAGATGGTCTCCAGCTTGGTGGCCTTGTCGACCACGTACTCCGGCGTCGTGACCTTGCCGCAGTCGTGCAGCCAGGACGCGATGTGCAGCGCCTCCCACTGCCCCTCATCCATCGCGAAGCCCGCAAACGGCCCGTCGGTCGCGTCGCAGGCGGCGCGGGCCAGCATCTTGGTCAGCTCGGGCACGCGCTGGCAATGGGCGCCGGTGTAGGGGCTCTTGGCGTCGATGGCGCCAGCCACCAGTTCGATGAAGCTTTGCAGCAGCACCTTGCGCGAGCGCAGCAGCTGCTGGTTGTCCAGCGCCACGGCTGCGGTGCCCGAAAGCGCCCGCACAAACGCCACGCGCGCGGCGCCCAGCGGCTGCAGCGGCCCGTCGGCGGGCGGGGCGAAGCTCAGCGTCAGCGTGCCGATGGTCTCGTGGCTGCGGTTCTTCAATGGCAGCGACAGCAGCCGCAGGCGCGACACGCCCAGGCTGGCGAACAGGTCGCCGTAGGCCGCCAGGTGGGCGGGGTCGTCCCAGCCCAGGTCCACCTCGACGGCGTCGTCGGCGCGCACCGCCTGCACCGGCGCACCCGGGCTGTCGGCCGCATTCAGCGCCCAGCTGCGGCCGGCGCCCGGGCGCGGCTCACCGCGCAGCCACACCGCCGCCGGCTCCAGTTCGGCGCCATCCTCGCTGAGCAGGTGAACGGCGCCGCCGCTGGCACCCGTCACGGCGATGGTCTCGCGCAGGATGAGGTCCAGCAGCCGGTCGAAGTCGCGCTCCGCGCTCAGCGCACCGCTGATGTCGAGAAAGCGCCGCAGCGAATGCTTCATCGCCGTCATCGCCACGGCCAGCCGGTCCACCTCGCGGATGCGGCTGCGCGCCGGGTCGGGGCCGTCGAAATCAAAGTGCTCGATGGCCTCCGCCTGCCGCGCCAGCAGCCGCAGCGGCCGCGACACGCGATCCGCCAGCAGGTGCACCACCGGCAGCAACAACAGCATCAGCGCCAGCGAGATGTAGAAGCCATGGCGGCGGCTCTCGATCTGGTGGGCCTGCAGCTCATCGCGCGGCGCGGCCATCAGCAGCACCAGCGGCGCGCCCGCCGCCGAGCTGCTGGCCAAGGGCAGCGCATGGCTGACCCACTCGCGGCCGTCCACCGTCTCCACCGCCGCCAGCCGCCCCTGGGCGTCACGCCGCTCCCACAGCGCACGCATCAGCGGCGAGCCGGCCTCCTTCACCTGCGGCAGGCGCCGGCTCTCAGCCAGGCCCGGCCGGTGCCGTGCCTGCGCCAGCACCTCGCCGCCTGGCGTCGCGATGAGCAGCTCGGCCGACGGGCTGATCTGCGGCTTTTCCAGCATCTCGGCCAAGGCCTGCAAGCTGACGTCCGCGCCGATGACCGTGTCCCCCTGCGCCTGCGCCAGCGTGACCCCGGGCTCGCCGGTCGTGAAGAACAGGTAGGGCGCTGACTGCACGACCTGGCCCGCCGGGGCCTGACGTGCCAGCGCAAACCACGGCCGCGTGCGCGGGTCGAAGTCGTACTCCAGCCGTTGCACCGCCTGCAGTTCACGCAGCTGGCCGTCATAGAACCGGTAGTGGCCACGCACGCCGGAGGCCTCACGCAGCACCGTCTGCAGCGCGAACTCGGCCTCGGACGGCGCATCCATGCGCCGGCGCGTGGCCGCGTCACCCAACCGGCGCAACAGCAGGAAGCTGCCCTGCACCGTGCCGGCATAGACGGCCGAGACAGCCGCATTGCCGCGCAGCGCTGCCGCCAGCTCGGGCAACACCTGCGGCAGGTCCGCCTCGGCGCCCGCGCGGCCCAGCGGCCCGGCCGCCAGCAGCGCCACGCTGACCCGCGCCGGGCGCAGCTCGGCCTCCACCACGCCCGCCGCCTCGCGCGCGATGCGTCGCGCTGCCGCGCCGGCCTGCTGCAGCATCAACGCATCGCTGCGCGAGGCCTCGTACAGCATCAGCACGCCATAAACCAACACCACCAGGCCCACCATCAGCGTGCTGAGCGTGATGTAGAGCGTCTTGGGCTTCATCGGCTTCATGGGCCGCGAGTATCGGCGGCCGTGCTAGCGCGTCGAATGAACGGCGTGCGCACTTGATGCGGCGCAAACGCCACGGGAGCGCTTGTCGCACGGCAGCGACGCGCCGGCACGCATAACCCCGGCCCTGGGGCCTTCCTACACTCCAGGCCATGGACTACGCCCCGTTGATCAAGGAAATCGGCCGCGGCTCGCGCGGCGCACGCGACCTGACCCGAGACCAGGCCGAGCAGCTGTTCGGCGCGATGCTGGACGGCCGCGTGCCCGAGCTGGAACTGGGCGCCATCCTCATCGCGATGCGCGTGAAAGGCGAGAGCGCCGACGAGCTGGCGGGCTTCCTGGCGGCGCAGCAGGCCCGCACCGCTGCGATGACAGCACCCCCGGGCCCGCGCACCGTGCTGCTACCCAGCTTCAACGGCGCACGCAAGCAGGCCAACCTGATGCCGCTGGTGGCGCTGCTGCTGGCGCGCGAGGGCGTGCCGGTGTTGATCTTCGGCCGGCATGATTTCGACAGCCGCGTCAGCCCCTTCGAACTGCTGGACGCGCTGGACCTGCCCCCCAGCCCCTCGCTCGGCCATGCCGAAGCCCGCCTGGCCGCCGAGCGACTGGCCGTGCTGCCTTTGCAGCTGCTCAACCCTGGCTTGAACAATTTGATGGCCTTGCGCCCGCGCCTGGGCCTGCGCAACAGCGCGCACAGCCTGGCCAAGCTGCTGGACCCCTTCCCCACCGGCCGCGGCGTGCGGGTGGCCGCCGTCACGCACCCCGAGTACCTGGACAGCATGGCCGCCACGCTGCCCGCGCTGACTGCCGATGGCGGCCGCGCGCTGCTGATGCGCGCCAGCGAGGGCGAGGCCTACGCCCACCTGCGCCGCAAGGCGCACCTGATCGGCTTCCAGGACGGCGCCAGCGCGCCGCTGCACCCGGCCGACACGACCGACCTCGACTGGCCGCTGTCGGCCGCCTGCGCGCCCGCCACCAACGCCGCGCTGATCCGCGCGATGCTCACGGGCACCGAGCCGGTGCCGCCGCGCATCGCCGAGCAGGTCGCCGCACTGAAGCTGCTGGCCACGAACTGAGCTTGCTTATTCAGCCTGGGCATATAGCCCCAAGAAGAATGTCGTTCGCCTGCTGAGCAAGCTTGCCTAGAGTCGCGGCCTCGATGAAAGTCCGCGACCTCGACCTCAGCAACAACCCCATCAACGCCGAGCATGCCGAACTGGGCCTGCCGCCGCTGGAGAACGCCGTCACCCATGCCAACGACCCGGGCCACCCGGTGCTGCGGGTGGCGATGTGGTCGGTCGTCGGCCTGCTGATGGCGCTGTCCATCGCGCTGGCCTCGCGGCTGTTCACGCAGCCGGCCGGCAGCGTGGGCGGCCTGCAACTGGTGGCCAACGCGCTGTCCAGCACCGAGTTCTGGGCCGCCGTCGCCGTGGGCCTGCTGGCCCAGACCGTGGACGGCGCGCTGGGCATGGCCTACGGCATCACCAGCACCTCCTTCCTGCTGGCCACCGGCAGCAGCCCGGCGGTGGCCAGCGCCTCGGTGCACATCGCCGAGGTGTTCACCACCGGCGTGTCCGGCCTGGCGCACCTGAAGCTGGGCAACGTCAACCGCAACCTGTTCCTGCGCCTGCTGGTGCCGGGCATGCTGGGCGCGGCATCGGGGGCATGGGTACTGTCCAGCATCGATGGCTCGGTCATCAAGCCCTTCGTGTCGGCCTACCTGCTGCTGATGGGGCTGTACGTGATCAGCAAGATCTTTCGCAAGATCCGCCCGCGCGGCGGCGAGCCGCGCCACGTGGCCAAACTGGGCCTGTTCGGCGGCTTCGTGGACGCCGTGGGCGGCGGCGGCTGGGGCCCGGTGGTCACCACCACGCTGGTGGGCACGGGCCATGACCCGCGCACCACCATCGGCTCCGTCAACCTCGCCGAGTTCTTCCTGACCTTCATCAGCGCCGGCGTGTTCGCGCTGCTGATTGGCGACGAAAATCCCTGGGTGACCGTGGCCGGCCTGGTGCTGGGCGGCCTGTTCGCCGCCCCGATTGCCGCGCTGCTGACCAAGCGCCTGCACACCAAAGCGCTGCTGGCGCTGGTGGGCAGCACCATCGTGTTGGTCAGCGCCTTCAACATCTACCGTTCCCTGGCGTGAATCTCTGACTCCATGTATCAGTACACCGACTTCGACCGCCGCTTCGTCCGCGCCCGCGCCGCGCAATACCGCGACCAGCTGGAGCGCCACTTCGCCGGCCAACTCAGCGGCGACGATTTCCGCGCGCTGCGCCTGCAAAACGGCTGGTACATCCAGCGCCATGCGCCCATGCTGCGCGTGGCCGTGCCCTACGGCGAGCTGAGCAGCCGCCAGCTGCGCCAGCTGGCGCGCATCGCCCGCGAGTACGACCGCCAGCCCGACGGCCCGTTTGCCGGCCAGGGCGGCTACGGCCACTTCACGACGCGCCAGAACCTGCAATACAACTGGATTCCGCTGGACAAGAGCGCCGACGTGATGGACCTGCTGGCCGAGGTCGACATGCACGGCATCCAGACCAGCGGCAACTGCATCCGCAACATCACCAGCGATGCGCTGGTGGGCATCGCCCAGGACGAAATCGTTGATGCCCGCCCCTATGCCGAAGTGCTGCGCCAGTGGAGCACGCTGCACCCCGAGTTCGCGCACCTGCCGCGCAAGTTCAAGATCGCCGTCTCGGGCGCTGCCGAAGACCGCGCCGCCATCGGCTGGCATGACATCGGCCTGCAGCTGAAGAAGAACGCGGCCGGCGAGGTCGGCTTCCAGGTCTTCGTCGGCGGCGGCATGGGCCGCACGCCCATCCCGGGCGTGGAGATCAACGCCTTCGTGCCGTGGCAGCACATCCTCGTCTACATCGAGGCCATCGTGCGCTGCTACAACCTGGCCGGCCGCCGCGACAACCTCTACAAGGCCCGCATCAAGATCCTCGTCAAGGCCGAGGGGCAGAAGTTCTTCGACGCGGTGAACGCCGAGTACGCGCGCATCCTGGCCGACGACAGCGGCGGCCACGAGCACATCATTCCGCAGGCCGAGCTGGACCGCGTGGCCGCCTGCTTCGTCGACCCGGCCGGCGTCGTCGCCACCGCCGAGCCGACACTGGACACCAGCGACCCGGCCTTCAAGCGCTGGCTGGACCGCAACGTGCAGGGCCACCGCGTGGCCGGCTACCGCGCCGTCACGCTGAGCCTCAAGCGCGTGGGCATCGCCCCGGGCGACACCAGCGCCGACGTGATGGACACGGCGGCCGCGCTGGCCGAGCAGTTCAGCCACGGCGAGCTGCGCGTGTCGCACCGCCAGAACCTGGTGCTGCCCTGGGTCAAGGCCAGCGACCTGCCCGCGCTGTTCCAGGCCGCCCGCGCCGCCGGCTTCGCGACGCCCAACGCCCGCCTGCTGACCGACCAGATCGCCTGCCCCGGCGGCGACTTCTGCGCGCTGGCCAACGCCCGCTCGCTGCCGCTGGCCGCCGAGATCGCCGAGCGTTACCAGGACATCGACGAGCTCGAAGACCTCGGCGAGATCGACCTGCACATCAGCGGCTGCATCAACAGCTGCGGCCACCACCACAGCGGCCACATCGGCATCCTCGGCGTCGACAAGGACGGCACCGAGTGGTACCAGCTGACGCTGGGCGGCGGCGACGGCTCGACGCTGGCCGGCGGGACGGTGGCCGGCAAGGTCATCGGCCCGAGCTTCGCGGCCGACGAGATTGCCGATGCCATCGACGCCGTCATCGAGACCTTCAAGCGCGAACGTTTGGCCGGTGAACACTTCATCGACGCGGTGAAGCGCCTGGGGCTCGACCCGTTCAAGACTGCGGCCAACGCCGTGCGTGTTTCGACTGCAAAAGCATGAAGTTCATCAACGCCTCCACCTGCCCCTGGCAGCACGCCGTCGGCGAAGACGGCCCCAAGCCCGATCCCGATCCGGCGCCCCACCGACTGCTGAGCCTGGAGCAATGGCATGCCGTGCGCGCCCACTGGCCGCACGACGTGCCGGTCGCCATCGAGTTCCCGAACGATGCCGACATCACGCAGCTGCAGCCCGACCTCGGCCGCATCGCGCTGGTGGTGCTGGAGTTCCCGAAGTGGACCGACGGCCGCGCCTACAGCCAGGCCCGCATCCTGCGCAGCCGCTTCAAGTTCCAAGGCGCCATCCGCGCCCGCGGCGAAGTGCTGGTGGACATGATGCAGCTGCTGGCCCGCACCGGCTTTGACGAAGTCATCATGCGTGGCGACCAATCGCAGGCCGCGGCGCAGAAGGCGCTGGACCTGTTCGCGCCGGTCGGCTTCTACCAGGGCGACGTGGCCGAGACGCGCCCGTGGTTCCAGCGGAGCGCGGCGTGAGCGACGTCAGCACCCTGCCCTGGGCCGCCGCGCCCGCGGCGGGCAACGCCATAGGCCTCTACGCCAAGTGGACGCCAGCACTCGACGCCAAGATCGAAGCTGCGCAGAAGCACCTGCGCGACGCCTGCGCCACGCATGGCGACGGCCTCGTGCAGAGCAGCAGCCTGGGCGTGGAAGACATGGTCATCACCGACCTGATCGCCCGCGCCGGCCTCAGCGTGCACATCTCCACGCTGGACACCGGCAAGCTGCATGCCGAGACGCTGGGCCTGCTACCGCAGATCAAGAGCCGGTACGGCTTCGACGTCGAAGTGTTCACGCCTGTCGCCGAGGCCGTCATCCAGTTCGTCACCCGCGAGGGCGACGACGCGATGTACAAGAGCATCGAGCTGCGCAAGGCCTGCTGCGGCGTGCGCAAGATGGAGCCGCTGGGACGCATGCTGAAGGGCCGCACGGCCTGGATCACCGGGCTGCGCCGTGAGCAGTCGGGCGCACGCGGCGATGTCGCCTTCGATGAAGACGACGGCAACAACCGCCGCAAGATCAGCCCCATCGCCGACTGGACCTGGGCCGAGGTCTGGGCCTACGTCGAGAAGTACGCCGTCCCCTACAACCCGCTGCATGACCAGTTCATGCCCAGCATCGGCTGCGCGCCCTGCACGCGCGCCATCGCCGTCGGCGAGGACTTCCGCGCCGGCCGCTGGTGGTGGGAAGACTCATCCAAGGAATGCGGCCTGCACGCCAAATCATGAATGCTGCTGTGAAACCCGAACAACTCATTGCCGACGTCGACCACGCGCACCTGGATGCGCTGGAAGAAGAGGCCATCTTCATCCTGCGCGAGGTGGCTGCGAGCTTCGAGCGCCCCGCCCTGCTGTTCTCCGGCGGCAAGGACAGCTGCGTCGTTCTGCGCCTGGCCGAGAAGGCCTTCAAGATGAAGAACGCCGCGCATCCGAGCGGCTACTCGGGCCAGCTGCCCTTCCCGATGGTGCACATCGACACGGGGCACAACTTCCCCGAGGTCATCACCTTCCGTGACCAGCGCGTCGCCGACATGGGTGAGCGCCTGATCGTCGGCCACCTCGAAGACAGCATGGCCAAGGGCACCATCCGCCTCGCCCACCCGCTGGAAAGCCGCAACGGCCACCAGACGGTGACGCTGCTGGAGACCATCGAGGAGCACAAGTTCGACGCGCTCATCGGCGGCGCCCGCCGCGACGAGGAGAAGGCGCGCGCCAAGGAGCGCATCTTCAGCCACCGCGACAGCTTCGGCCAATGGCAGCCCAAGGAGCAGCGCCCCGAGCTGTGGACGCTGTTCAACACGCGCATCCGCCCGGGCGAGCACTTCCGCTGCTTCCCCATCAGCAACTGGACCGAGCTGGACGTGTGGCTCTACATCGCCCGCGAGAACATCCCGCTGCCGCCGATGTACTACGCGCACGAACGCCAGGTCATCCGCCGCAAGGGCCTGCTGGTGCCGCTGACCGACGTGACGCCGCCCGAGGCCGGCGAGACCGTCGAGACCGTCCAGGTGCGCTTCCGCACCGTGGGCGACATGACCTGCACCTGCCCGGTCGAGAGCCCCGCCGCAAATGCGAGCGAGGTCGTGGCCGAGACGCTGACCGTCACCGTCAGCGAACGCGGCGCCACGCGCATGGACGACCGCACGAGTGAAGCTTCCATGGAGAAGCGCAAGAAGGAAGGGTATTTCTGATGAAGGCCTTGCGATTCCTCACCGCGGGCTCCGTCGACGACGGCAAGTCCACACTGATCGGCCGCCTGCTGTTCGACGGCCAGGCCATCCTGGCCGACCAGCTCGACACACTCGAGCGCCGCGCCGCCGGCCGGCCCATCGACCTGAGCCTGCTGACCGACGGCCTGGAAGCCGAGCGCGAGCAAGGCATCACCATCGACGTGGCCTACCGCTACTTCGCCACCAAGACGCGCAAGTTCATCATTGCCGACGCGCCCGGCCATGAGCAGTACACGCGCAACATGGTCACGGCCGCGGCCGGCAGCGACGCCGCCGTCGTGCTGGTAGACATCACCAAGCTCGACCTGACGCAGGACGACGTGCCGCTGCTGCCGCAGACGCGCCGCCACTCGCTGCTGGCCCAGCTGCTGCGCGTGCCCAGCATCGTGTTCGCCGTCAACAAGATCGATGCATTGGACGACCCGGGCGCCGGCTTCGCCAAGGTCAAGGCCGCGCTGGACAAATTCGCTGCCGCCGCCGGCCTGAACGTGGCGGCCACGGTGCCCGTCAGCGCGCTGCGCGGCGACAACGTGACCCAGCCGCTGGACGCGCCCTGGTGGAACGGCGAGAGCCTGCTGCAGGTGCTGGAGCGCCTGCCCACGCTGAGCGAGCGCGCCGACGCGCCGCTGTCCCTGCCCGTGCAGTACGTGCAGAAGGACGCCTACCAGTCCAATGGCACCGGCGTTCAGCCGCGCGTGCTGTGGGGCCGTATCGCCCACGGCGCCGTGAAGGCGGGCGACACCATCGAGGTGCTGCCGTCCAAGCAGACCGCCGTCGTCGCCGAAGTGCGGCTGGCCGGCGAGACCGTCGCCAGCGCCGAAGCCGGTGACTCCGCCGGCCTGGTGCTGGACCGCCAACTGGACGTGAGCCGCGGCGACTGGATCGTCACGCCCGGCTCGGCCACGCAGACCAAGACCTTCCCGGCCACGCTGGCCTGGCTGGACACCGAAGCCGCAAAGCCCGGCCGCAAGTACTGGGTGCGCCACGGCAACCGCTGGGTGCAGGCGCGCATCTCGGCGATCGACTCCGTGCTGGACATCCACACGTTGACGCCGCAGGACGCGCACGAGCTGCCCGTCAACACCATCGGCCGCGTGCAGATGGAAGTGCAGCACGAGCTGCCCGTCGAGCCCTTCGTGGACAACCGCGTCGGCGGCGCGCTGATCGTCGTCGACCCGGCCAGCCACCGAACCAGCGGCGCGCTGCTCGTGGACGTGCAGCCGGCGGCGGCCGCCGAAGAAGACTGGTGACGGCCGTGAGCGCCGCGACGGGCCGGGTGATCTTCGTCAGTGCCGGCCCCGGCGCGGCGGACCTCATCACGGTGCGCGGCGCTCGTGCGCTGGCCACTGCCGACATCGTGCTGGCTGACGCACTGGCCGATCCGGCACTGCAGGATCTCGCCCCCCACGCGAGCTGGATCGATGTCGGCAAGCGCGGCTTCGAGCACTCGGCCAAGCAGGCCGAGATCAATGCGGTGCTGGTGCAGGCCGCCCGCGAGCACGCTGTCGTCGTGCGCCTCAAGGGCGGCGACGCCAGCGTCTTCGGCCGCCTGGAAGAAGAACTGCAGGCGCTGGCCACGGCCGGCATCGCCAGCGAAGTCATCCCCGGCGTCACCGCCGCCTCGGCCGCAGCCGCGCTGACGCAGCGCCCGCTGACCCGCCGCGGCCGCGGCCGCAATGTCAGCCTCACCACCGCCATGACGGCCGAGGGCGAGCTGCGCGCGGCGCTGTCGGCTGACACCGAGGTCTTCTACATGGCGGGCCGCCAGCTCGACACGTTGGGCCCCAAGCTGCAGGCCGCCGGCTGGCCGGCCGACACGCCTGCGCTGGTGGTCAGCCGGGCCGGCTGCGCCGACGCCTTGAGCAGCGAACACCGGCTGCGCGACCTCGCCGACGCAGCCGCCCTGCACGGCGGCCGCCCCGCCGTTCTCATCGTCGGCACCGGCGCCCTGCCGGCGTCCAATAAAATCGACGTTTCGCCCGAAACACTTACCCCTCTGAGCCGCTCATGACCCACGTCGTCACCGAAGCCTGCATCCGCTGCAAATACACCGACTGCGTCGACGTCTGCCCGGTCGACTGCTTCCGCGAAGGCCCGAACTTCCTGACCATCGACCCGGACGAATGCATCGACTGCGCCGTCTGCATCCCCGAGTGCCCGGTCAACGCGATCATGCCGGAGGAGGATGTGCCGGGAGATCAGGTCCACATGATCAAGCTCAACGCCGACCTGGCCAAGAACTGGCCCAGCATCACCAAGCGCAAGCCCGCCCTGCCCGATGCCGACGAGTGGAAGGACAAGACGGGCAAGCTGGCCGAACTGATCCGCTGACGCCCGGCGTCCACGCCCCGGCATGGCCGCCGCCGACGACACCCGCCCCGTGACCGACACCGACGCCCTCATCATCGGCGCCGGCCCGGTGGGGCTGTTCCAGGTGTTCGAGCTGGGGCTGCTGGGCATCTCGGCCCAGGTGGTGGACGCGCTGCCGCATGTCGGCGGTCAGTGCGCCGAGCTGTACGCCGACAAGCCCATCTACGACGTGCCCGGCCTGCCGGTGTGCAGCGGGCGCGAGCTGGTGGAGCGGCTGCAACAGCAGATCCGCCCCTTCGCGCCCGGCCTGCACCTGGGCCAGGAGGTGTGTGCGCTGCGCCGCGAGCCCGATGGCCGGCTGCGCGCCGAGACCTCGGCCGGCCAGGTGTTCCTGGCCAAGACGGTGTTCATCGCCGCCGGCGTGGGGGCCTTTCAGCCGCGCAGGCTTCGGCTGGAAGGCGCTGACGCGCTGGAGGGGCGGCAGCTGCACTACAGCACCGACACCCTGCCCGACGCGCCCGGCGAGCCGCTGCTCATCCTGGGCGGCGAGGAGCCGGCCGTGCAGGCTGCCGTTGACATGGCCGAAGCACGCCCCGTCACGCTGCTGCATCGCCGTGACGCCTTTAAGGCACCGGCCGCGCTGCTGGCGCGGCTGGCGGCGCTGCGCGAGCAGGGCCGCGTGCGCGTCATCGCCGGCCAGCCGTTGGCACTGCACCTGCAGGGCGACCGGCTCGCCGGCCTGGACGTGCTCGACGCCGACGGCCACACCCAGGCCCTGCCCGCGACGCAGTTGCTGGCCCGGCTGGGCCTGAGCCCGCGCCTGGGGCCCATCGCCGACTGGGGGCTGGCCATGGAACGCAAGCTGCTGACCGTGGACACCGCGCGCTTCGAGACTTCCGAGCCCGGCATCCATGCGGTGGGCGACATCAACACCTACCCCGGCAAGCGCAAACTGCTGCTGTGCGGCTTCCACGAGGCCACGCTGGCCGCCTTCGCGGCGGCCGAGCGCGTGTTCCCGGGGCAGCCCATCCACCTGCAATACACCACCACCAGCCCCAAGCTGCACGAGCGGCTGGGCGTCACGCCCGCCGTCGACTGACGGGCGGGCGGGCGAGCTTCAGGCTCACTCAGGCCAACAGGGTGCCGACCCAGCGCGGCAGGCCCGACGCATGGCGCACCAGCGCCAGCCGCTTCAGCTCCCGGTGCACGGCCTCGGCCTGGCTGGGGCCACCGGCCCGGGCCGCCTGGCGCAACGCGGCCATGCTGTCGCGGCCCTGGGCCAGCGCGAGGTAGGCGCGCAACGTCGCCAGCGGCGCCGCCATCCAGCTGTCGGGTTGCCACTCATGGCAGCGCTTCAACGCGGCGGCCAGGCCTTCCGGCGCCGGCTCGCGCGCCAGCAGCACCAGCTCCCACAGGCGCAGGTCCTCGTTGTACGGCGAGCGCGCCAGGCCGGCGGCCACCACCTCGGCCAGCGCGTCCCAGCGCCGCAGCACGCCCAGCGACCCCGCCAGGTTGCCGATGGCGTACAGCGGCGGCCGCTCGCGCTGACGCCAGTCGCGCAGCCAGTGCGCCACCGCCCCATGCGCCTCCATCGACGCCAGCACATAGCTGGCCTCGCCCCAGGCATCGTCGTCGGCCCGCAGCGCGGGCTCGAAGCGCCAGATCAGCGCACGCACGCAAAAGCGCGAGTCCGTGTCCTTCAGCCAGCGCAGCAGCGCCCGCAGCAGGTGCGGCCCCTGCGCACGCGCTTGCCAGCGCCACCCTTGCTGCAAGGCCCACCAGAAGCTGCGCTGCTCCTGCCGCACCAGCCAGTCCAGCGCCACGCCGACCGGCCCGCCGCCACCAGCCACATGAGGCCGTTGCAGCGCGCGCAGCTCGGCACCCCAACCGGCCTCGTGGCAGGCCGCCAGCGCTTCGCCGCAGCGTTCGATCTCGAACTCCTGCTGCGCGAACAGGCGCTCCAGCCAGACGCGCGCATGGGCCAGGTTGCCGGCACGTGCGGCCAGCTCGATGCCGTCGCACGCCGTGGCCACCGTCGGGCGGTGAGGCCACAGCGTCTGCAGCGCCGGCTCGGCCTGTGCCGGCGCGCCCGCCTCCCGCGCCGCCTGCACCAGCTGGCGCGCCGCGAAGGCATAGCCGGGCGACAGGCTCAGCGCCTGCTGCAGCGGCGCGAGCGCCTCCTGCCAGCGCTCGCTCTTGACGAGCGCATGGCCGACATAGGCATGCGAGCGTGCCGACAGCGGCGCGATCACCAGCAGCTCCTGCGCGGCGCGCAGGTAGCCGGCATGGTCGTCACGGCTGTCCAGCCAGTCAGCCTGCTGCACGCACAGGTCCTCGTCGCGCGGCGCCTCCTCGCGCAGGGCGGCAATCCGGGTCAGCGCCTGGGCGTGGTCACCGCGCTCCCAGGGCAGGCGCGCCTCCCACAGGCGCAGCGACAGCGGCGCAGGTGCCGGCCACGGCAGCTCGCCCAGCGCGGCCTCGATGTCATCCAGCCGCCCCAGCCGCAGCAGGCGCTCGAAACGGGCCTCCCAGACTGCCTCGGCACGCGGCTCCAGCGCCAGCGCCCGCGCGGCGGCCTGCAGGGCCTCCTCGTCGTCGCGTCCCCGCGTGGCCTGCACCGCCCAGGCATCGGCATCGCCCGGCCGGCTGCGCACGACCTCGGCGATCAGCGCGTCGAAGTCGGCGAGCCGCTCGCGCCGCTCGCAGACGCGGCGGGCCAGCGCCCACACCCAGCTGACACGCGGGCTCTGCAGCAGCGATCGACGCGCCAGCGCCAGTGCCTCGTCGTCCTGGCCCATCTGCTCGCGCACCCAGCCCAGCAGCGCGATCAGGTCGGCGTCGTCCCAGCCCGAGGCGTCGCTCAGGGCCTGCTCCAGCACCGTGCACGCGGCGGCCCAGTCACGGCCATGGTCGCCCAGCAGGTCCACCTGCAGACGCACGGCCTGGTTCCAGCCGGGCGACAGCGCCAGCGCCGCCGCACAGGCGGCCTTGGCCTCTGCGGGGCGATGCGCCTGCTGCAACGCGAGCGCATGCTCCAGGTGCACACGCGGCAGCTGTGGGAAGCGCTCGCAGGCCTGCCCCAGCAGCACCAGCGCGGCATCGGTGCGCTGCAGCTGCTGCAGTTGCCGCGCCACCGCGACGGGCGCCTGCCACAGGCCCGGCCATTGGGCCGACAGCGCCTCCAGCAGCGCAAGCATCTCCTCGGCTGACCAGCCCACGCCGGCCTCGCGCTGGAAGCTCAGCAGGCCGTCGCCCAGCAGGGGCTGGCGGCGCAACTCGGCCGCGAGGAAATCCGCCGCCTCGCGGGCCTGCTGCGGGGCGGGCGCGGCCAGCAGCCGCTCCATGGCGATGTCGAACTCCACATCCCGGCGCAGGCAGGCGTGCAGGTGCGGCAAGGCCGCGGCATAGCCGTCGCGCCGCAGGTGGCAATAGGCCAGCACGCTGTGGCTGACCGCCAGCTCCGGCGCCAGCGCGGCGGCCGCCTCGGCCAGGGCCACCGCCTCGTCCAGCCGCTGCTGGCGCGAGGCCTGCACGGCGCGCTCCCGCTGCAGCCAGGCCAGGCCCGGGTGATGGGCATGCATGCGCGCCAGCTGCGCGTTGATGGCGTCGGGCTGGTCGGGCAAGGCGTCGTAGAGCAGGCGCTGCAGGCCCACGTGCGCCGGGTGGGCGTCCGTCAGCGGGCGCCATTCGGCCAGGGCCTGCTCGTGGCCGCGCAGCCGCCGCAGCAGCCGCAGCAGCAGCCGGTGGTGGGCCAGCTGCAGCGGCTCCAGCGCGACGGCCTCGCGCACGGCCGACAGCGCCGCCTCGAATTCGCCGCGCGCCTCCAGCAGCAGCGCGCGCACACGCAGCAAGGCCGGCGCATGGGCCTGCACGCAGCCGTCGAGCAGGGTGGCCACCTCGTCGAGCCGGTGCTGGCGCAGGCGCCGCTCGGCCAGGTGCAGGCGCAGCGCGGTGTCGTCGGGGCGCTGCCGCAGCGCGGCGTCCAGCACCGCGTCGGCTTCGTGGCCGGCCTGCAGCGTGTCGAGCTCCTCGGCGAGCGTGATGGCCGGGCCGCTGGCGCGCTCGCCCCACACGGCCACACGCTCTCGCAGCCAGGCCAGGCCCTGCGCGGCATCGCCAGCGACGCGGCAGCCGCGGGCGTAGGCGCTGGCGGCCCATTCCTGCGTTGGCTGCAGCGTGCTGGCCCAGCGCAGCGGCTGCAGGGCCGCCCCCGCGCCGTCCTGCTGCCAGAGCCGGTCGGCCAGCTCGCTCCAGGCCCGCGCGCTGCAGCCGTCGCGGCGCAGCGCTTGGCGCACCACCGCCAGCGCTTGCGGCAGGCAGCGCGAATCCTGCGCCAGCTGCGCCGCCCAGCGGCACAGCGTCAGCGTGTCGGGCCGCCCCTGCGCCACCAGAGCCTGCAGATGCGCCTGCGCAGCGGCCTGGCCCCGCACCTCGGACAAGCTGGTCAGCCGGCTCAGCTGCAGTCCTGCATCGTCCGGATAGCGCGCCAGCAAGGCCTCGGTGGCCTGCAGGATGCGCGGCTCGTCGCCGTCGTAGATCGCCAGAGAGCGCTGCGCGCGCAGCAGGCAGTCGCCGACGGCATCAACGGTTTGCAGGCGGGCCAGTGCCTGCAGCGCCGCCTCGCGGTCATGCACCTGCAGCGCGGCCTGCACCGCATGGGCCTCGTCCCAGGCTTCGGCTTCGGCCAGCGCGATGCCGGCCAGGCGCGGCAGGGCTTCGGGCGGCAGCAGCAACATGGCCCGCGGGCCGCTGGCCTGCTGGGCATCGAGCAGCTGCTCGGCCTCGTACTCGGCATGCATCGGCAGGCTGGGATCGCGGATCAGCAGCGTGCGGCGCAGGCGGTCATAGCCCACGACCGCCTGCAGGTGGCCGCTGCCCACCGACTGGGTGGCCAGCGAGAACGGCAAGCCGGCGTCCAGCAGGGCGCAGGCGCTGTCCCAGTTCAGCTTGAACTCGCGCGCGATGAAGCCCTGCTCGACGGCCCAGGCCCGCTCCGACGCGGCCGGCGTGCCGTCGTAGCAGATGGCCTGGGCCACCTCGAGATGGTTGGCCTCTCGGCCCCAGAAGTTGGCCAGCGCGGTCAGCGTGGCGGGCGCGCAGGTCATCCAGTGCTGCCTCACCATGGGCACCTGCAGCAGCACCCGGTGCGGCTGCGCGTCGGGCGCGGCCAGGCGCTGCGCCAGCTGCGGGTAGAAGCCAGTGCCCGGCACCTGCAGGGCCTGCTCGCGCGCCTCGGGCAGGCGCCCGAGGTGCAGCAGCGCATCGGCGCGGCGCGCGGCGATCAGCCCGGCCCAGCGCGACCCGGCACGCGGCATGCCGCGTGCCACGGCGTCCAGCAGCGCCAGCGCCTCGGCGTGTCGCTGCTCGTCGGCCGCCATGCCGTGCAACTGCCAGGCCACGCTGCCGTTGCCGGTCTCGGCCAGCGCGGTCTGCAGCAGTGCAAAGGCCTCGTCGCGCCGCTGCATCTGCCACAGCAGCTGCGCCACCTGCTGCAGCGCCGTGCGGTAGCCGGGGCGCAGGCGCAGCGCCTCGCGGCCGGCGTCCAGCGCGGCCTCCGGTCGGTCCAGCCGCGCCAGCATGTAGCTGTGCTCCACCCAGAGCCAGGGGTCACCCGCGTCCAGCGCCAAGGCCTCGCGATGTGCCGCCAGCGCCGCGCTGCTGTCGCGCAGGTCAGCCAGCCACAGCCCGTGCAGCGACAGGCGCTCGGCACGCACGGCGGGCGTGGCCGCTGCCGGCACCGGCCCGGCCTCGGCCGCGCGCCAGTACGCGTAGGCACCACGGTTGCCAAGCACGACGCGCAGCAGCCCGGTCTGGGCTGCCGCATGGGTCGGGTGGCGACGCCCGATGCGCAGCGCCAGCGCATCACCGCCGCGGTCGTCCCCCAGGTGGCGCAGCGCACGCGCCGCGACCAGCTGTGCCGACACGTCGGCGCTGTCGCGCAGCGTGTCCAGCCAGGGGTTCACCTGCAGCGCCATGCCGCGGTCCAGCCAGGCGTCGATGTCTTGTAGACCGGGAGCCGACGCCACGCTCCCCTCCCTGTCTCTTGTCATTGCGAGGCATCGTAGTGGCGGGCCGTTTAAACTGTGGCCCGCTGCGGCTGGAGGAAACCCCAGGCGCGGCTCTCGCTAGGGGTGTTGGCTTCGGCCGACTGAGACAGTCCCTTTGAACCTGACTGGAAGCGCGGCAACGCGCTTCAGGGCCCTCCGGAAACGGGGGCTCGAGGTAATCCTCGCGCAGGGAAGCAGCCGAACTACGGTCCTCCTCCGTTCTCCGTCTCCAGGAGGCGCGGCCGTCTACCGGGTTTGCCGACCTGCCATCGCTTTTTGCATCCCGATGGCACAACCAACATTCTCCCGTCTCGCCGCCGCTGCCGCGCTGCTGAGCTCGCAACTTGCCCTGGCCCAGACGCTGCCCACAGTCAGCGTCAGCGGCCGCGCCACCGAAGCCGCCCCCACGCTCGCCGGCTTCGACACGCCGCCGGCGCGGCTGCCCATGCAGGCGCTGAGCCTGTCGGCCGAACGCCTGGAAGACCTGGGCATCCGCCAGCTGGCCGGCATCACCAAGCTCGACGCCTCGGTGTCCGACGCCTACAACGCCGTGGGCTACTGGTCGCAGCTCAAGGTGCGCGGTTTCGACCTGGACAACCGCTTCAACCTGCGCCGCGACGGCCTGCCCATCAACGGCGAGACCGCGCTGTCGCTGGCCAACAAGGCCGCCGTCGAGGTGCTCAAGGGCAGCTCGGGCATGCAGGCCGGCACCAGCTCGCCGGCCGGCCTGGTCAACCTGGCAGTCAAGCGCCCGCTGGCGGAGGACGCCACCGTGCTGATGCTCGGCGCGATCCAGGGCGGCACCGTGGAAGCCAGCCTGGACCACTCGCAACGCGCCGGTGCCAGCCGCGAGTTCGGCCTGCGACTGAACCTCGCCGCCGCACGCCTGGACCCGCAACTGCGCAACGGCCAGGGACGCTCGCACACCGCGGCGCTGGCCACCGACTGGCGCGTCAGCGCCGACACGCTGGTGGAAGCCGAGATCGAGCTCAACCGCCAAAGCCAGCCCAGCCAGGATGGCTTCAGCCTGCTGGGCAACACGCTGCCCGACGCCGGCCGCATCGACCCCGAGCTCAACCTCAACAACCAGCCGTGGACACTGCCGGTTGTCTTCAGCAACACGCACGCGTCGCTGCGCGTGCAACACAAGCTCGGCCAGGGCTGGCAGGCGCGCGTGCACGCCGGCCTGCAGCGTCTGCGCAGCGACGACCGCAATGCCTTCGCGTTCGGCCTGGACTGCAATGAAACCAGCGACTTTGCCGGCGCCTTCTACTGTGACCGCTTCGGCCCCGACGGCCGCTTCGACCTCTACGACTACCGCAGCGAGAACGAGCGGCGCGACACGAGCGCGCTGGACATCTCCGCCAGCGGCCCGCTGCAGCTGGCCGGCCTGCGGCATGACCTGACCCTGGGCGGGCTGACCAGCCAGTTCAAGAGCCGCTTCCAGCGTCAGGCCTACAACTTCACCGGCGTGGGCAACATCGGCGGCGCCGTGGTGACCGCACCCAAGCCCGAGCTGACCAGCGAAAACACCAACCGCGACGAGCGCAGCACCGAGTTCTACGTGCGAGACCGCGTGGCACTGACGGCCGACACCACGGCCTGGCTGGGCCTGCGCCACACACGGCTGCAGCGCGAGAGCGTGCGCACCGACGGCTCACGCGCGACCGACTACGCGCAGAGCGTCACGACGCCGTGGGTCGCGCTCAGCCACGCCATCGCGGCCGACTGGCTGGTCTATGCCAGCTGGGGCGAGGGCGTGGAGAGCGAGGTCGTCCCCAACCGCAGCCGCTACGTCAAGCCCGGCCAGGCCCTGCCCGCGCTCAAGAGCCGCCAGACCGAGCTGGGCCTGAAGACCGGCACGCAGCGCGTCGAGGGCGCACTGACCGTGTTCGACATCCGCCGCCCGCTGTGGCGCGACATCGGCAGCTGCGACGTCGCACTGAGCTGCGAGCGCCGCTCCGACGGCGCCGCGCGGCACCGCGGCGTCGAAGCCAGCGCCGACCTGAAGTGGCAAGGCGGCGGCGTGTTCGCCAGCGCCACCCGCCTGCGCGCGCGCCGCGAGCACAGCCTCGAGGCCAGCCTCAACGGCCTGGTGCCGCCCAACGTGCCGCAAACCACGCTCAAGGCCCAGCTGCGCCAGGACCTGCTGCCCGGCCTGCAGGCGCACCTGGGACTGCAGCACGAAGGCCAGCGCTTCGCGACGCCCGCCAACGGCATCACCGTGCCGGCCTGGACGGTCGCCGATGCCGGCCTGCGCTACACGCAGCTGCAGGGCAATCAGACCTGGATCTGGCGCGCCGCCGTCGACAACCTGACCAACCGCCGCGCCTGGCGCGAAGCCCCGTGGCAGTTCGACCACAGCTACCTCTACCCGCTCGCGCCACGAACTTTCCGAGCAAGTTTGGAGATCAAGCTCTGAAACTGAAAAAATTCCTGCTATAGTCATGGGCTCTGTTCCTCGATAGCTCAGTCGGTAGAGCGCCGGACTGTTAATCCGTAGGTCCCTGGTTCGAGCCCAGGTCGGGGAGCCACAGAAATCCGTCGAAAGACGACAAGACGCATGACGCAACCGCTTGTCATGCCTACATAGAACTTTTCCTCGATAGCTCAGTCGGTAGAGCGCCGGACTGTTAATCCGTAGGTCCCTGGTTCGAGCCCAGGTCGGGGAGCCAAATCAAAGCCTCACATGCGAAAGCCTGTGGGGCTTTTTCTTTAGCCGCACGTCTGAAAGCCGCCATGAGCACCCTGCCCGTCTGCCCCCAGTGCCAAGCCGACTACACCTACGAGGACGGCGCGATGCTGGTGTGCCCGTCCTGCGGGCATGAGTGGTCGGCGCAGGCCGCCGCGCCCGTGGCCGAGGAAGTGCGCGTCATCAAGGACGCCGTCGGCAACGTGCTGCGGGACGGCGACACCGTCACCGTCATCAAGGACCTGAAGGTCAAGGGCTCGTCGCTGGTGGTGAAGGTCGGCACCAAGGTCAAGAACATCCGCCTGACCGACGGCGATCACGACATCGACTGCAAGATCGACGGCGTCGGCGCCATGGGCCTGAAGTCGGAGTTCGTGAAGAAGGCCTGACGCCGGCCCCGTCAGGAGAAGTCGCGCGCCTCGTCAATCGGCGTCCAGGCAATGATCTGGCCGTCGCACAGGCGCTGCGGATCGGTCAGGCCCACGGCCTGGGCAGCCTCATGCGGGAAGGTGTCCAGCATCGCATCGCCGTCGATGTCCAGTTCATGCGCACGCGCGCTCCAGCTCGACAGGTAGAGCAGGCTGGAGAAGCCGACGTCCTTGCCCCCGGTGGGATCGCATTGATAGCGCAGCGCTTCGACGATCTCGGCCGGGAAGTGCCAGCGGGACGCAAACGCCGAGCCCACCTCCGGATAGGCGTAACCCAGATCTGCCAACTCGGCCTCGTAGCGCCTGTCGTCGCTCGGAAACGCCGGTTGCAGGCAGGGGCGCTCGGGCATCGCCATCTTGAGGATGAGGTCGCCCACGCCGTGCAACAAGCCTGCCGTGAACGCGGCACCGGTGTCGAGCTTGAACTCGGCTGCCAGGGACTGCGCGATCTTGGCGACGTCCAGGCTGTGTCGCCAGAACTCGGCCAGGTCCACGCCGGGCACGCCCTTGAACGCGCCGCCCACCGCCGCCGCCTGCACCAGCTGGCGCGTGGCGCGCAGGCCCAGCAGCGCAGTGGCAGCCTCCACGGTAGCCACCCCGCCACCCGCGCTGTACCGCGCCGAGTTCACCAGCCGCAGGATGCGCACGGTCAGCCCGACCTCGCAGGACATCAGCTCGTTGACGCGCCGCAGATCCGGCTCGTCGCGCTGCAGTTCAGCGAGGATCTGCTGCACCGCTTCGGGCAAGGACGGAATCCAGGCATCGGTCGCAAGAAGTTCGTTCAGTTGCACGGTGCACCTCCTAGCTATGCACGCATGCTAATGGGCTTCTTGCAGCGCAGCCGCACCGCGGGCACCGCAACGGCTAGAGTGCACGACTTTTTGACGGGCGCGGGCCACATCCGCGCCGCCGTGCCATGGACTCCCTCGACCAGCTGCGCGCCGGCGCCCTGAACGGCGCACAACGGCTGACCCTGCGCGCCGGCCTGCGCGAACTGCCCCGCGAGGTCTTCTCGCTGGCCGACTCGCTGGAGGTGTTGGACCTCTCCGGCAATGCGCTGCAAGACCTGCCAGACGACCTGCACCGCCTGCACCGGCTGCGCGTGCTGTTCTGCTCTGACAACCGCTTCACGCGGCTGCCCGAAGCGCTGGGCCGCTGCGAGCAGCTGGAGATGGTGGGCTTCAAGGCCAACCAGATCACCGAGGTGCCAGCCGCCGCACTGCCCGCGCGCCTGCGCTGGCTGACGCTGACCGACAACCGCATCGCCGCGCTGCCCGAGGCGCTGGGCCAGCGGCCGCGGCTGCAGAAGCTGATGCTGGCCGGCAACCGGCTGACGCACCTGCCCGCCAGCCTCGCGGCCTGCGCGCAGCTGGCGTTGCTGCGCATCTCCGCCAACCGGCTGGAGTCCCTGCCCGACGCGCTGCTCACGCTGCCTCGCCTGGCCTGGCTGGCACATGGCGGCAACCCCTTCAGCGCCGCCGCCGAGCAGCAGGCCCGCGATGACGCGGCCCTGCCCCGGGTGCGCTGGCCAGCGCTGCAGCTGCAGGCCCTGCTGGGCGAGGGGGCATCGGGCCACATTCACCGCGCACTACAACCAGACGGCCAGGCCGTGGCGCTCAAGGTGTTCAAGGGCGCGGTCACCAGCGACGGCCTGCCCGCCACCGAACTGGCGGCCTGCCTGCAGGCCGGCGCGCACCCGCAGCTCATCCCGGCGCTGGCCCGTCTGAGCGAACACCCGCAAGGCGCAGACGGCCTGCTGATGCCGCTCATCCCGCCGGTCTTCCGCACGCTGGCCGCGCCGCCGAGCCTGGCCTCCTGCACGCGGGATGTCTACGACACCGCGCTGCGTTTCACACCGGCGGCCGCACTGCGGCTGGCCGCCGGCATGGCCGACGCGCTGGCGCACCTGCATGCCCGCGGCCTGACGCATGGCGACTTCTACGCCCACAACATGCTGCATGACGGCATGGGCGAGGGCCGGCTGGGCGACTTCGGCGCGGCGTCCTTCCTGGCCAGCGTGCCGCCCGCCCAGGCGCAGCGGCTGAAGGCGCTGGACGTGCGCGCCCTGGGCTGCCTGCTGGAGGAACTGGCGGCCTGCTGCGGCGAGCACGGCGCCGTGCGCGACACGCTGGCGGCCTGGGCGGCCGACTGCCTCGCCGCTGACGTCGACCAGCGGCCCGCTGCAGCCGCGGTGGCCCAGGCGCTGCAACACCTGACCCCACCGCCGCACTGAGCGCGCGACGCGCTATCGTTGCAGCCATGCACGATGTCGCTCCGCTGGAACGACCCGACCCGTCCGTCGACGGGCCGGCGGGGGCCATGGATGCCGAGCCGCAGCTGCTGCCCGGCGGCACCCGCGAATGGCAGGTGCGCGGTGACTGGACGCTGATGGCGCTGCGCGGCCGGCATGAGGAGTTCCGCCAACGCATCGCCCACGCGGCAAGAGACAGCGACGGCCCCGTGCTGTGGGACTTGCGTGCGCTGCGCCGGCTCGACACGGCCGGCGCGCTGACGCTGTGGCAGGGTTGGGGCGGCAAGCCGCCGGCCCGGCTGCTGTGGCAGCCCGAGCATGTGACGCTGTTCGCGCAGTTCATGCAGCCCGAGGCGCTCGCCGCGCCGCCGCGGCGCCAGCGCCCGGGCCTGCGCAACGCGCTGCCGGGGCTGCGGGCGCTCTCGGCCCACGCCGTCGACCTGCTCGCGCTGGTGGGGCGGCTGCTGCTGGATGCGGGCCAGCTGCTGCGCCATCCCTTGCGCATCGGCTGGCGGGAGATCTCGGCCAACGTCTACCGCACCGGCGCGCAGGCCCTGCCCATCACGGCGCTGGTGGGCTTCCTCGTCGGCCTCACGCTGTCCTACCTGATCTCGCGCCAGCTCAAGACCTATGGCGCCGACATCTTCGTCGTCAACATCCTCGGCCTGGCCGTGCTGCGCGAGCTGGGGCCGCTGCTGGCGGCCATCATCGTGGCGGGCCGCTCGGGCTCGGCGATGACGGCGCAGATCGGGGTCATGCGTGTCACGCAGGAGCTGGATGCGCTGTCGGTGATGGGCATCTCGCACACGGTGCGGCTGGTGGCGCCCAAGGTGGTGGCGCTGGCGGTGTCGCTGCCGCTGGTGGCGCTGTGGACGAGCGCGCTGATGCTGCTGGGCGGCATGGCGGCAGCGAGTGCGCAGTTGCGGCTGGACCCGGCGCAATTCCTGCACACGCTGCCCGGCGTGGTGGAGCCCGTGAACCTGTGGCTGGGCTGGGTCAAGTCGGTGCTGTTCGGCGGGCTGATCGCGCTGCTGGCCTGCCACTTCGGCCTGCGCGTGAAGCCCAACACCGAGAGCCTGGGGCAGAGCGTCACGCAGTCGGTGGTGACGGCGATCACGATGGTCATCGTCGTGGACGCGATCTTCGCGGTGCTCTTCTCGGACGTGGGCCTGTGAGTGCCGACACCGTCATCGAGGTCGACAACCTGACGACGGCCTTTGCCGGCCACGTCATCCACCGCCACCTCAACCTCACGGTGCACCGCGGCGAGGTGCTGGCGCTGATCGGTGGCTCGGGCTCCGGCAAGACCACGCTGCTGCGCCTGCTGCTGGGGCTGGAGGTGCCGCAGGCGGGCAGCATCCGCATCTTCGGCCACCCGCTGGGCCGCTGCGCCGTGCAGGACCTGGAGCGCGTGCGCCACCGCTGGGGCGTGCTGTTCCAGCATGGCGCGCTGTTCTCGGCGCTCAGCGTGTTCGACAACATCGCGCTGCCGCTGCGCGAGCTCAAGAGCGTGCCGGCCGACATGGTGCGACCACTGGTGATGCTCAAGCTGGCGCAGGTGGGCCTGCGGCCGCAGGACGCGCACAAGGCGCCGTCCGAGCTGTCGGGCGGCATGGTCAAGCGCGCGTCGCTGGCCCGGGCGCTGATCCTGGACCCGCAGCTGCTGTTCCTGGACGAGCCCACCGCCGGGCTGGATCCGGACAGCGCCAAGCAGTTCGTCAAGCTGCTGCGCCGGCTGCGCCAGGAGCTGGGGCTGACCGTCGTCATGGTGACGCACGACGTGGACACGCTGTTCGCCGTGGCCGACCGCGTGGCCGTGCTGGCCGAGCAGCGCATCCTGGCCTGCGGGCCACTGGCCGAGGTCGCGCGTCTGCCCCACCCTTTCGTGCGCAATTTCTTCCTGGGCCATGCCGAGCGCTGCGCCGAGGAAGACGTCAAGCGCTTCCGCCTCAGCCTGGACGACACCAGCGACGATGGCGGCACGGATGGCCAGCCCCTCGCCCAGGCTGGCCCCGCTGAACGCGGGCCCTCCTGGCCGGTCCCCCGGGGGGACGACGCTGCTGGCCGGATCAACCAGCCCGCAGCGCCAGACGGGCCGGCTTGGGAGCGGCCCGGCGCTCGGCCCGAGTCCATGAACGGCTGACTGCAACACACCATGGAAAACAAAGCCCACGCCCTGGCCGCCGGCCTGTTCCTGCTGCTGCTGGGCCTGGCCCTGGCCGCCAGCGTCGCCTGGTTCCAGGGCGACCGCACCGAGCGTACGCACTACACCGTCGTGTCGCGCAGCGGCGTGCCGGGCCTGAACCTGAAGGCGCCCGTCAAGCTGCGCGGCGTGGAGGTGGGCTGGGTGGAGCGCATCGCTTTCGACCCGCGGGACCCGCGTCAGATCCTCGTCGACATTGCAGTGGACGCGGCCGCGCCGGTGTCCGCCACGACACACGCGCAACTGGGGCTGCAGGGCGTGACGGGCCTGTCCTTCATCAGCCTGGACGAGGCCGACGTGCAGGCACCGCTGCGACGCGCCGCGCCCGGCGCGCGCATCGCGCTGCAGCCCACGCTGCTGGACCGGCTGGCCGAGAACGGCCCGGTGCTGCTGGCCGGCTTTGCCGAGACGGCCGCACGGCTCAACCAGCTGCTCAGCGACGACAACCAGGCCCAGCTGCACCGCTCGCTGGCGCAACTGGCCCAGGCCGCGGGCGACACGAGCCGGCTGATGAGCACGCTGCAGCCCGCCGCACGCGAGCTGCCGGGGCTGCTGCGCAACGCCGACACCACGGCCGCGCGCGCCAGCGCCGCGCTGCAGGAGATCGAGCACCTGGCCGCCAGCAGCCGCGCACTCGCGCAAGACCTGCAGGCCCGCGTCGCCACGCTGGACCGGCTGGATGCGGCCGCCCGGCAGGTGCAGGCCACCAGCCGCCACCTGGAGCTGGCGCTGGTGGGCGACACGCCGGTGCGCGACCAGCCCCTGGTGAACGACCTCGCCGCGGCCGGCCGCAGCGTGGCGCGCACCGCGCAGCAGTTAGGCGACCAGCCGCAGAGCCTGCTGTTCGGGCGCGGCACGCCGCCGCCTGGGCCGGGCGAGCCCGGGTTCGCCCCCAAGCCCCAGACCGCGGAGGCCCGATGAAACGCCCTGCCCGGCCGCTGCTGCCGGCCCTGCTCTTTGCGCTGACCGCCGCCGGCTGCGCCTTCACGCCATCGGCCCCGCCGCGCGTGGCCTTCGACCTGGGCCCGGCACCCGCTGCTGCCTCGGCCGGCGGCGGGCCGCTGGCCTGGCGCATCGCGGACGTCACCGCACCGCCCTGGCTGGCCAGCGACGCCATGGTCTACCGGCTGAACTACCTGCAGGCCCAGCAGCCGGCCCACTACCGAGACAGCCATTGGCGCGCGCCACCGCCCGCCCTGCTGGCGCAGCGCCTGCGCCAGCAGCTGGCGCCCGTGCCGCGCTGCGCCGGCCGCCCCGCGGCGCTGTTGAGCGTGCACCTGGACGAGTTCGAGCAGCGCTTCACCAGCCCGATGCACAGCGAGGTGCTGCTGCAGGTGCAGGCCACGCTGTGGCCCGAGGGCAGCGGCACGCCATTGCAGCAGCGCTGGCAGCTGGCCCGCCCGGCAGCCCCCGATGCCCCGGGCGGCGCACGGGCGCTCGCCCAGGCTGTGGACGACTGGCTGCCGCAGCTGCAGGCCTGGCTGGCCGAGGGGGCATGCCGCTCGTCTCCTTGAGCGTTACCCGCCGCCGGGGTAAACCAGAGGGCAGGGAATGAACCGGTTACGCTATCTTATTGAACCGCTGTTTCATTTTCCGAATCGTGAATCTCTTTCCCTCGACCTCGACGCGGCCCGTCTCTCTGGCCGCGCTGGGCGAATGCATGCTGGAGCTGCAGGGCCCCGCCTTCGGCAACCTGCGGCAAACCTTTGGCGGCGACACGCTGAACACCGCCGTCTACCTGGCGCGCTGCGGCGGCGCCAACCTGCGGGTGCACTACGCCACGGCGCTGGGTGACGACTCGCTGAGCGCTGGCATGCTGCAGCGCTGGCAGGCCGAGGGTGTGCTGACCGGCCTGGTGCAGCGGCTGCCGGGCCGCGTGCCGGGGCTGTACCTGATCGAGCTGGACGAGGGCGGCGAGCGCCGCTTTCACTACTGGCGCGGCCAGGCCGCCGCGCGCTCCTTCTTTGACGCCGCCACCACCGCGCTGGAAGAGCAGGCCGATGCGCTGGACGCGCTCTACCTGTCGGGCATCAGCCTGGCCATCCTGCCGCAGGCCGGCCGCGAGCGCGTGCTCGCGCTGATGGCCCACATGCGTGCGGCCGGCAAGCTGGTGGCCTTCGACAACAACTACCGCCCGCGACTGTGGGACTCGGTGGCCGATGCACGCTACTGGTATGGCCGCGCGTTCGCGACAGCATCCGTCGCCCTCATCACCGCCGACGACCACCAGGCCCTGCACGGCCTGCCCGACCTGGCCGCCGCCGTCAGCGCCGCGCAGGCCTTGCCGGTGCCGGAGATCGCCATCAAACGCGGCGGCCTGCCGGCCATCGTGGGCGGCGACGGGCAGTGGCAGGAAGTCGCGACCGAGACGGTGCCGCGCGTGGTCGACACCACGGCGGCCGGCGACTCCTTCGCCGCCGGCTACCTGAGCCGCCGCTTGGCCGGCGCCACGCAGGCAGAGGCTGCCGCCTTCGGCAACCGGCTGGCCGCGCGGGTGATCCAGCATCCGGGCGCGCTGATCCCGCGCGACGTGATGCAAGACCTGATGGCCGGCTGATGCGCGCCGCCCGGACGCTGACGCTGCTGCTGGCGCTGGCCTTGTCCACTGGCCTGTGCCAGGCCCAGGCCCAGGCGCAGGGCACGGCCGCCCTGCACCCGGCCAGCTTCGTGCACACCGGCTGGGCGCAGACCACCGGCGGCCAGGGCGGCAAGATCCTGCGCGTGACCACGCTGGCCGCCGACGGCCCCGGCAGCCTGAAGGCCGCGCTGGACACGCCGGGCCCGCGCATCGTCGTGTTCGAGGTGGGCGGCGTCATCGACATGGGCGGCGCCAGCTACACGCTGCGCGAAGGCCGCGTCACCATCGCCGGCCAGACAGCGCCCGACCCCGGCATCACGCTGGTGCGCGGCGAGCTGAACCTCGCGGCCGCCGACGTCATCCTGCAGCACCTGAGCATCCGCCCCGGCGCCTATGGCCGGCCCAAGCGCAGTGGCCGCGACCACGACGGCATCACCACGTCCGAAGGCGCACGCCGCATCATCGTGGACCACTGCAGCTTCTCATGGGCGACCGACGAGAACCTCTCCGTCGGCGGCCCGCGCTTCAAGGGCGCCACGCCCGACGCCTGGCGAGACACCACCTCGCACGCCATTACCTACAGCCACAACCTCATCTACGAGGGCCTGGGCGAGTCGGTGCACGGCAAGGGCGAGCACAGCAAGGGCACGCTGATCCACGACAACGCCAACCGCATCCTGCTGCTGGGCAACATCTACGCATCCAACCGCGAGCGCAACGCGCTGTTCAAGGGCGGCGCCTGGGGCGCGATGGTCAACAACCTGATCTACAACCCCGGCTCGCGCGCGGTGCACTACAACCTCATCGCGCACGAGTGGCTGGATCAGCCCTACCAGACCGGCCAGCTCACGCTGGTAGGCAACGTCTACCGCGCCGGCCCCGGCACGGCCGAGCGGCTGCCGCTGTTCACGCTGGGCGGCGTGGGCGATGTGCAGCTGTACGAGCAGGACAACCTGGCGCTGGACCGCCAGGGCCAGCCCCTGCCGCTGACCGGCCGCTACACCGCCAGCAGCGCGCAGATCATCGCGGTGCGCGAGCCCTATCTGCCTGCCGGCCTGAGCTGGGTGTCGCCACGCGAGCTGGAGCGGCTGCTGCCGCTGTACGCCGGCTCGCGGCCGTGGGCGCGCGACCCGCTGGACTTCAAGCAGCTGTCCGACATCGCCGAGGACCGCGGCACGCTGATCGACGACGAAACCCAGAACAACCCCGACGGTCTGCCCAAGCGCCGCGCCACGCAGCGCGCCTTCGTCGAGGCCGACTGGCAGCTCGCCGACATGTCGCCCAAGGCCGGCTGGGCCTCGCTGTTCAAGCCGGGGGCGCGATGACGCTGCAGCGCCGTGACTTGCTGGCGCTGCTGGCGGCTTCACCGGGCCTGGCCGCTGCGGACTGCAGCGACGCGCCGGGCCTGCCCTACCTGCCGCCCTGCCAACCCTGGCCGCAAGGTCTGGAGGGTCAACGCAAGGCCGACCTGGGTGACGGCCGCTACCTGAACCCGGTGCTGGCCGGCGACCGGCCCGACCCGTCGGTGCTGAAGGATGGCGACGACTACTACCTCACCCACTCCAGCTTCGAGGCCCTGCCCGGGCTGCTGATCTGGCACTCGCGCGACCTCGTCAACTGGCGCCCCCTCGCGAATGCGCTGCTGGAGCCCGTGGGCAGCGTGTGGGCGCCCGACCTGTGCAAACACAACGGCCGCTACTACCTCTACCTGCCCGTCAAGGCGCAGCCCAACGACATCCTCGTCACCTGGGCGGACCGCATCGAGGGCCCGTGGTCCAGGCCGCAGCCGCTGGGCCTGCACAAGCACATCGATCCCACACATGTGGTGGGCGAGGACGGCCAGCGCTGGCTGTTCCTGAGCGGCGGTGACCGCGTCAAGCTCAGCGCCGACGGCCTGCGCGTGGCGGGCGCCGTCGAGCATGTCTACGACCCCTGGCGCTACCCCGAGGACTGGGACGTCGAGGCCTTCTCGCCCGAGGGCCCCAAGATGCTGTTCCACGGCGGCTGGTGGCACATGGTGCTGGCTGTCGGCGGCACGGCCGGGCCGCCCACCGGGCACATGGTCATCGCCGCGCGCAGCCGCAGCCTGGACGGCCCCTGGGAACAGGCGCCGCACAACCCGCTGATGCGCACGCGTTCGTCGCGCGAGCGCTGGTGGTCGCGCGGCCACGGCAGCCTCGTCCAGGGCCCGCAGGGCGACTGGTGGATGCTGTATCACGGCTACGAGAACAGCTTCCACACACTGGGCCGGCAAACGCTGCTGGCGCCCGCGCGCTTCAGCGCCGACGGCTGGTTCCATGTCGACGCGGACGACGGGCGGCCGCTGGCCAAGCCGCGTGGCGGCCGCGCCGTGCCGCACGGCATGCCGCTGTCGGACGACTTTGCCGGCAGCACGCTCAAGACCCATTGGCAGTTCCTGAGCGGCGGCGCGGGCCAGATGGCGCGCGTGCGCGTGGCCGACGGCCAGCTGCACCTGCGCGCCACCGGCAAGGACCCCGGCGACAGCCCGCCGCTGGGCTTCATCCAGGGCGATCCGGCCTTCGAAGTCGAGCTCGACGCGGACTTCGACGAGGGCGTGCAGATCGGCCTGATGATGTTCTACGGCCCGCGCCTGTATGCCGGCATGGGCGCCCACGCCAAGGGCTACCGGCTGCTGCGCTACGGCCAGGACCTGCGCGCCGCCGCCCGGCCCGCCGGCATCGAGCGCCGCCTGCAGCTGAAGCTGAAGTGCGTGCGCCATGTGCTCACCCTCTACAGCCGTCTCGATGCGAGCCAGCCCTGGGCCAAGTTCCCGGTGCAAATGGACGTGAGCGGCTATCACCACAACGTGGCCGGCGGTTTTGCCAGCCTGCGCCCGGCGCTCTATGCCGCCGGCCAGGGCACCGCCCGTTTTTCGAATCTGCGCTACCGCGCACTCGGCTAAGGAGACAACCATGACCAAGACCCTCACCCTGCTGTCGGCGGCGCTGCTCGCTTCCAGCGCCAGCGCGCTGGAACTGAAATCCGCCGACGTGCACAACAGCGACGACTACCCCACCGTGGCCGCCGTCAAGCACCTGGGCCAGGTGCTGGCCAAGAGCAGCGGCGGCGCGCTGACCGTGAAGGTCTTCAACAAGGGCGCGCTCGGCAGCGAGAAGGAGACCATCGATCAGGTCAAGCTCGGCGCGCTGGCGATGACGCGCGTGAACCTGGGCCCGCTGTCGGCCATGTGCCCCAAGACGCTGGTGCCGGCCCTGCCCTTCCTGTTCCGCGACACGGCCCACATGCGCAAGGCCTACGACGGCGCGCCCGGCGAAGAGATCCTCAAAGCCTGCGAGCACCAGGGCCTGGTGGGCCTGGCGCTGTACGACTCGGGCGCCCGCTCGGTCTATGCGCGCAAGCCCATCAAGACGCTGGCCGACATGAAGGGCCTGAAGATCCGCGTGCAGCAGACCGACCTGTGGGTGGCCGCCATGCAGGCCCTGGGCGCCAACCCGTCGCCCATGCCCATCGGCGAGGTCTACACCGGCCTCAAGACCAACCTCATCGACGCGGCCGAGAACAACATCCCCAGCTACGAGGGCTTCCGTCACTTCGAGGCGGCCAAGTTCTACAGCCGCACCGAGCACTCCATGACGCCCGACGCGCTGTTCATCAGCAAGCGCGTGTGGGACAAGCTCAAGCCCGAACAGCAGGCCCAGCTGCGCGCCGCCGCCAAGGCCTCGGTGCAGGTGCAGCGCGAGAAGTGGGATGCACAGGAAGCCAAGGCGCTGGCCGCCGTGAAGGCTGGCGGCGCGCAGATCGTCGACGCCGAGCGCGAGCCGCTGCGCCAGGCCGTGCAGCCCGTCATCGCCAAGTTCGTCAACACGCCAGACCTGCAGAAGCTCGTCAAGGCGATTCAAGACATCAAGTGATGACGGCGTACACGACGCTCTGCGCGGCGCTGTCGCGCTGGTCGCTGCGCACGGCCGTGCTGGGCCTGGTGCTGCTGGTGGCCTGCGTCCAGTGGCAGGTGCTGGGCCGCTACGTGATGAACGATTCACCCACGTGGACCGAGCCGGTGGCGCTGCTGCTGGTGCTCTACATCACCTCGCTCGCGGTGGCCGTGGGCGTGCGCGATGCGGGCCACCTGGGCATGGAGTCGCTGGTGGCGCTGCTGCCGCGCGGCGCGCAGCGCGTGGCCGAGGCACTGATCCACCTGTGCGTCATCACCTTCGCCGTGCTGATGGCCTCAGCCGGCTGGGAATGGATGACGCTGAAATGGGCCGAGCCCAAGCCGCTGCTGGGCGTGCCCGAGGGGCTGGACTACCTGCCGCTGGTCATTGCCGGCGGGCTCATCGTGCTGTTCTGCATCGAACACCTGATCGCGCTGTGGCGCAACGAAGAAGTGAAAGAGGCGGGGGTCTGAGATGAACCCAGCCCCTCGCCCGGTCTTGCGCCGGCTGAACGCCGGCAAGCCCGGCCGGTCCCCCTGGGGGACGGCGATGCTTGCCGGATTGACCGGCAAGCACATCGCCAGGCGGGCCGGCTTGGGAGCGGCCCGGCGCTCGGCCCGCACGAGTCGCGGGCACTGTGAAAGCGAAATGGACAACTGAGATGGACAACCTAGAACTCTGGGTCATGTGTGGCAGCTTCGTGCTGCTGCTGCTGTTGGGCGTGCCCGTCGCCTTCTCTATCGGGCTGGCCTCCGTCGCCACGGTGCTGGCCGCCGATCTGCCCATGGCCATCGTCTTCCAGAAGATGGTGGGCGGCATGCAGATCTTCTCGTTCCTCGCGATCCCGTTCTTCATCTTCGCGGGCGAGCTCATGCTGCATGGCGGCATCGCCGAGCGCATCGTCACCTTCGCCAACCGGCTGGTGGGCCATGTGCGCGGCGGCCTGGGGATGAGCAATGTGGTGGGCTGCACGCTGTTCGGCGGCGTCGCCGGCTCGCCGCTGGCCGACGTCTCGGCGATGGGCTCGGTGATGATTCCGCTGATGAAGCGCGAGGGCTACGGCGCCGACTACGCGGTCAACGTGACCACGCACTCGGCCCTGGTCGGCGCGCTGATGCCGACCTCGCACAACCTCATCATCTACGTGCTGGCCACGGCCGGCATCGCGGCAGTGAGCGTGTTCAACCTCATCCTGGCCGCGCTGCTGCCGGCGCTGCTGCTCACCATCGCCAACCTCGTGGCCGCCTACACCGTGGCCGTCAAGCGCGGCTACCCGACGCATGGCGCCTTCCCTGGCTGGGCGCTGGTGTTCTCGGCCTTCGTCGCGGCGCTGCCGGGGCTGATGGTCATCGTCATCATCCTGGGCGGCATCCTGAGCGGCGTGTTCACCGCCACCGAGTCGGCCGCCACGGCCGTGTGCTGGGCGCTGATCGTCACCGGCCTGGTCTACCGCACGCTCAGCTGGCAGGGCTTCCTGGCCGCCTGCGCCAAGGCCTGCAAGACCACCGGCGTGGTGCTGCTGCTGATCGGCATCTCGGCCGCGTTCGGCTACTTCCTGGCGCTGTACGAGGTGCCGCAGAAGACCGGCGAGTGGCTGGAGCAGATGAGCGGCAACCAGGCCTGGCTGATCTTCCTGTGGGTCAACGTGCTGCTGTTCCTGCTGGGCACCTTCCTGGACATGGCGGCCACCATCCTGATCTGCACGCCCATCTTCCTGCCCATCTGCATGAAGGCCGGCATGGACCCGACGCAGTTTGGCGTCGTCATGCTGCTGAACTGCGCGCTGGGCCTGAACACGCCGCCCGTGGGCAGCACGCAGTTCGTCGGCTGCGCGATCGGCGGCGTCAGCGTGGGCGAGGTGATGCGCTCCATCGCCCCGTTCTACGGCGCGCTGCTGGTCACGCTGCTGGCGGCCACCTACATCCCGGCGCTGTCGCTGGCGCTGCCGGCATGGGTGGCGGGCTGAGACGTCGCGCGCTGCTGGCAGCCGGCCTGACGCCGGCGCTGGCGCTGGCCGACGGCCTGGACGACACGCTCGCCGCACTGCAGCGGCGCTGGCAGCCGCGCCAGGTGTGGCGGCCCGAGTCGGGCTGGCGGGCCCCGGCGCTGGCCACGGCACGCCGCCTCATGCTGCGGCCCGGCGACGACGGCAGTGGCTTCGCCACCGAGGTGCTGGCCGAACAGGCCCGCGACGGCCACACCGCCCGCCAGCTGACGCTGCGCGGCGCGCTCGGCGACCGCGTGCCGGCGCTGTACCTGCGCCCGGCCGGCCCCGGCCCGCACCCGGCCGTGCTGCTGCTGCACGACCACGGCGCGCGCTTCGACATCGGCAAGGAAAAGCTGATCCGCCCGCTCGGCGACAGCCGCGCGGCCATGCAGTGGGCCGAGCGCTACTTCGGCAGCCAGTTCATCGGCGACACGCTGGTGCAGGCCGGCTTCGCCGTGCTGGCCATCGACGCGCTGGGCTGGGGCGAGCGCAGCCGCCCGGGCTTCAAACGCGACGACCAGCAGGCGCTGGCCAACCACCTGCTGCAGCTGGGCCAGCACTGGGCCGGCGTCATCGCCAGCGACGACCTGCGCGCCCACCGCTGGCTGCGCGAGCAGCCCGAGGTGGACGCACAGCGCGTGGCCGTGCTGGGCTTCTCGATGGGCGCTTTCCGGGCCTGGCAGCTGGCTGCCGTCTGCGACGAGGTGTCCGCCTGCGTCGCCGCGCACTGGATGTGCACCCGTGAGGGCCTGCTGCGGCCGGGCGAGCACACGCTGGTGGGGCAGTCGTCCTTCAGCATGGCCCACCCGGGCCTGGCCGCCGAGCTGGACCACCCGGACGTGGCCGCGCTCATCGCGCCACGCCCGCTGCTGCTGTTCGGCTCACCGCAGGACAAGCTGTTCCCGTGGGATGCCACGCAGGCCGCCTGGGAGCGCCTGGGCCGCGCCTGGCGCGGCAGCGCGGCGTTCAGCACGCACGTGAGCCCCGGCGGCCATCACTTCGGCGTGGACTTGCAGCAGCACAGCGCCCGCTGGCTGCGCGCTGCCGGCACTCAGAGCGGCTGAGGCCGGGTGCTGGGCGGCGCCGGCAGCGGCGCCATGACCGGCAGCGTCAGCGTGAAGCGCGTGCCGCGGCCGGGCACACTGTCCACGTCGATCTGCCCGCCCAGCTGCCCCACCACCAGGCCGTGGACGATGTGCAGGCCCAGGCCGGTGCCACCGCGGCCCATGCGCGTGGTGAAGAAGGGGTCGAAGATGCGGCCCAGCGCGTCGGCCTCGATGCCCACGCCATCGTCCTGCACCCACATGCGCAGCTGCTCCGGCCCCAGGCGCTCGCAGCCTACGACGATGCGCCCCTCGTCGCGCCCCTCGAAGGCATGCAGCAACGCGTTGTTGATCAGGTTGGTCAACACCTGGCCCAGCGGGCCGGGGTAGCTCTCCATCCAGGCCTCGGGGTCGCCCAGCTCGACCTCGATGCGGTAGGGCATGCGGCGCAGCGACGGGGTCAGCGTCAGCACGATCTCGTCCACCAGCTCGCGGACCATGAAGGTGCGGCGCTGTGAGGTGGTCTGGTCCACGGCCACCTGCTTGAAGCTGGTGATCAGCTCGGCCGCGCGCCCCAGGTTGCGGATGCCGATGGCCGAGCCGTGTGCCACCTGGGTCAGGAACTCCTCCAGCGTGGAGCGCCGCAAGCCGGCCGCCATGCCGGCGCGGAAACGCACCACCTGGTCCTGCAGCGTGGACACCGCCATCAGGCCGTTGCCGATGGGCGTGTTCAGCTCATGGGCCACGCCCGCCACCAGGCGGCCCAGCGCCGACAGCTTCTCCGCCTGCACCAGCTGCTGCTGGGTCAGCTGCAGCTCGGCGAGGCGACGCTCCAGCTCGTCGTTCACGCGGCCCAGCTCGGCGGTGCGCTTGGCGACGCGGGCGTCCAGCTCCGCGTTGAGCATGCGGATCTCGTCCGCCGACCGCCGCGCATCCGTGATGTCCTCGGCCGAGATCAACGCCAGGCGCTGCTCGCCGATTTCCAGCACCTGCGCCACGATGTGGATCAGCCGCGTGCGGCCATCGCCGTCCAGCAGCTCCGCCTCCAGGTCGGCACGCCGCTCCGGACTGTTCAGCATGGCGACGAAGCGGTCACGCACCGCCAGGTCCTTCCACAGCCCCACCTCCCGGCCGTTCTTGCCCAGCGCCTGCGCGCGGTCGCGCCGCATGATGACCTCCCAGGCGCGATTGACGGCCAGCAGCGCGAAGTTGTCGTTCATGTCCGACACCGACAGCGCCGCCGGTGACGACTCGAAGATGGCCTCCAGCTTGCGCTCGCTCTCGCGCAGCGCCGTCTCGGCCTCGATGCGCTCGGTCACGTCGATGTCGATGCAGGCGAAGATCTTGCCGCCGTCGTCGGCCGGGATGGCAAACACCACGCAATTGGCCACCACCTCACGGCCGCTCTTGTGGCGCAGCGAGAAGTCTGCCGGCCCGAACGGTTGGCCGGTGCGGTCCACCTCAGCCAGCACATCCAGGAACACGCCCGCCTGCCCCTTGTCCGCAAACATCAGCGAGCGCTCCAGCACGCAGGTGCCCATGGCCTCCTCGCGGCTGAAGCCATAGATGGCCTCGGACGCCGCGTTCCAGTAGACGACGCGTCCATCCACCGAGTACCACTGGATGGCCACCGACGGCACCAGCTCGATGACGGCATTCAAGCGATCCGCCGTGTGCTGCAGCTGCACCTGGCGCTGCTCCAGGCTGAGCGCCATGCGGTCCAGGTCGGACAGCAGCGCGCTGATCTCGCGCACCTGACGCCGCCGCGGCCGGCGTACGCCGAAGTTGCCCTGCGCCAGCTCATGCGCCGTGGCCGCCGCCTCGGCCAGCGGCCTGGCCATGCGCGCCGCCGAGAACGGCGCGACCAGCAGGGCCACGGCCAGCGCCACGCAAAAGCCCGCGAACACCATCCACACCGTGGCCCGGTAGGACTCATGGGCCATGCCGCCGTCGGCAATGGTCTGGATGACCCAGCCCAGCCGCGGCACCTGCACCGCGCCCACCAGCAAGCGCCGCCCGTCTTCGGCCGCGATCGATTCCGGCAGCGGCTGCCGCTGCAGCACCGCCTTGAACACCGCTGACGTGCGGAAATCATCGAAGGCCCAGCCAAAGCCGTCGCGCTGGCTGGCGCCCAGGAAATGCCCCGCACCGTCGACCACCAGCAGGCCGAGATCGGCCTCTGCGCCATCGCCCAGCAGGATGCGCAGCAGGCGCTGCGGTGACAGCTCGAAGATGGCGATGCGGTCGCCGAAGCGCAGGCCCATGGCGACGGCACGGGTGCCACTGAGCACGGAGAGGTACTCGTCCGTCCACACCACGGCCTGCGCGGCAGCGTCGCCTGCGGCGCGCGCCCGCAACGCGCGCACAAAGGCGCTGCGGCCCAGATCCAGGCCCACCAGCGACGAGGCCAGCGCTTCGTTGCCTGAAGGCAGTCCCAAGGCCTCCACGCGGTCGTTGGCGGCCAGCAGGTACACCGCGTCGAACAAGTCGCCCTCGCGGGCGAAGCGGTTGGCCAGCGCGGGCAGCTCCGCCGCCTGCGCCGTTGCGGCGGCGCCCACAAGGTGGCGTGGCGCCAGTTCGACGGCCGTCAGGAAATGGCCCAACTGCAACGACGCCGCCTGCGCGCGCGTCTGCAGCTCAGCGCGCGTGTTGCGTTCGATCTGCGGCAGCCGGTACGCGAGGATGGTGCCGCCCACCAGCACGAAGATGACCGTGACGGTGAGCACCAGCGTGCCTGCCAGCCACGCCCGCACGCCCAGGCCGCGCGCGGCCAGCGCCTCAAGCGACGACTTGAAACCGGCCATGGATCACTTCAGCAACACGCAGCTTGCGCCGGGAGTCACCGTAGGCGTCAAAGCGCCAGGACTCCTGCAAGCCCACATAAGGCCCGCCTTCCAGCAAGGCCCGCTTCAAGGCGGCCGCACCGGCGCCGGCACGGGCCAACGCCTGGGCGACGGCCTGCACCGCGTCGTACGCGCTCACCGATGCATAGCCGGGAGACTCGGAAAAGCGCTCGCGGTAGCGCGACGCGAAAGCCAGGTAGGCCGGGGAGCGATCGTCGCGGTCGAAATACTGCGGCGTGCGCACGCCTTCGACGCTCGCGCCGCCGAGTTGGATCAGTGACTCGGTGCCGCCCCAGCTGGAAGTGCTCCAGCGCACCCCGCTCAGCCCGCCGTTGCGCAGGGCTTGGACCAGGCGCGCGGTGTCCACGGCGCTGCAGACCAGGAGCACATGGTCCGGCCGGGCCGCCAACACCGCCGACGCGGCCTGCAGGTAGCTCGCGTCATCGCCAGCGCGCATCGTCGCCTGGAGCACCACCGTCATGCCCAGGCGGCCAGCCACGTCCGCATAGCGGCGCGCCCAGTCTGCGGAGTAGGCCTGGTTGCTCAGGTCCAGCACGACGGCCACACGCCGCGCGCCACGGCGGTGGTCGTCGCGCACCTGCACGGCCACAAAGTCGCCGATGCTCGGGCACACGCGCAGGAAGAAGTCGTCCTTGCCGCTGAGCAGCGTTGTCGTGGCCGACGGGCTGACAGTGACCAGCGATGCCGCGTTGACGTCGGCCAGGATGGCCTCGGCCATACCGCTGGTGGCAGGCCCGACCAGCGCAACCACACCCTCCCCCACCAGCCGCCGTACGGCTTGGCGTGCGGTATCGGCGTCCTGCACGTCGTCGGCCACATGCAGCGCCAGCGGCCGCCCGGCCACGCCGCCAGCGGCGTTGATGTCGTCCACCGCGAGCCGGGCGCCGTGGTAGGCCGCCGCGCCCAGGTCGGCCGTGCGGCCGGTGATGCCGGCCAGCAAACCGAGCGGCCACGGTGGCGGCGGGCTGCAAGCCGCCAGCCACGGCAACGCCGCGAGCACGGCGTCGCGGCGCCTCATGCGGCCGGTCCGCCGGGCTGGGCTTGCAGCCAGGCCTGCAGCTCGGCGAGCGGCATGGGCCGGGCCCGCAGGTAGCCCTGGCCCTCGTCGCAGCCCAGCAGGGCCAGTGCCTGGGCCTGCTCGGGCGTCTCTATGCCCTCGGCCAGCACGCGCATGTTCAGGTGATGGCCGATGGAGACCATCAGCTCCGCGATGCGGTTGCTGCGGCCATCGCCACGCAGGCCGCGCGTGAACGAGCGGTCGATCTTGACCCGGTCCACCGGCATGCGATCCAGGTAGCTCAGCGACGAGTAGCCCGTGCCGAAGTCATCGATGGCCAGCGACACGCCCAGAGCCTTGAGCGCATGCAGGGTGTCGAGCAGTTGCGCCTCGCCCGTGACGGCGAGCGACTCGGTGATCTCCAGCTCCAGCACCTGTGCCGGCAGGCCGCTGTCGGCCAGCGCCTGGCGCACCGTGCCGACGAAATCACCGGCCTGAAGTTGCAGCACCGACACGTTGACGCCCATGCGCAACTCGCCCCAGCCGGCCTCGCGCAGCGTCAGCAGCGCCTGCAGCGCCGTACGCAACACCCACTCGCCGGTCTCGACGATGAGGCCGGCGCTCTCGATGACCGGGATGAAGCGATCCGGCGGCACCATGGTGCCGCTGGCGTCGCGCCAGCGCAGCAGTGCTTCCACACCGCAGATGCGGCCGCTGGCGATGTCCCATTGCGGCTGGAAGGCCAGCGACAGCTGCTCGCGCGTGGGCGCGTCGGCAAAGGCCTGCAGCAGCTGCATGCGGGCGCGCGCATTGGCTTCGTAATCGGCATCAAACCAGGCCATGCCGCCCCGGCCCTGGTCTTTGGCGCGCTTGAGCGCGAGCGACGCCTGCTGCAGCGCCTGGGCCGGCAGCGTCGCCGCGCCAAAGAGCTGCACCAGACCGATGCCGGCCGTGATGCGCAGCGGCTCCTGCCCGACCTGGAAGGACTCGCGGCACAGCTCGCCCAGATCCGGCCCATCGGCCGGCAGGCCGTCCGTCAGCAGCGCCAGCTGGTCGGGGCCTGTGCGCGCCAGGAAGGCCTGCTCACCCACCAGCGCGCGCACGCGCGCCGCGAAGGCCTGCAGCAGTTGGTCGCCACAATCGTCGCCGAACATGTCGTTGATGCCGGCGAAGCCATCAATATCGAGCAGCGCCAGCACAGCCGCTCTGTCAGGCAGGCGCCGGGCCAGTTCCTCCAGCAGCGCGGTGCGGTTGGGCAGGCCCAGCAGCGGGTCGAAATAGGCCAGCAGCCGCAGGTGCTCGCTGAGCACGACGGTGGACGCGCTGAGATCGAGGTTGCGGCACAGCACCTCCATCAGCTGCAGCGACACATTGGCCACCGGTTTCTGCGCCCGCGCCACCACCACCAGCCCGCGGTCGCCCGGCAGTCCGATCCAGGCGGCCAGCGAATTGGTTTCCATGCAGATGCCACGGCTGGCCGCGCACTGCCACACCCGCGCGGCGCACCAGGCGTCGCCCAGCGTTGCCAACGTGGCCGCTGCGGCTGCCTCGGGCGGGCCGGCCAACAGGCGCAGATCCGCCGGCAGCTCGCCCGGCGGCACCTCGAACACATGGGCCAGCACCGGCACGCCCAGCGGCTGCTCCAGCCCGGCCACCAGGCCGCGCGCGAAGTGCACCAGATCGGGCAGGCTGGACAGCCGGCTCGTCAGGTCCAGCGTGCCCTGCAGGAAGTGGCGCTGCGTCAGGCCCTGGTGCAGCTGGTCGTAGGCGCGGATGGCGGTGAACAGCGCGACGAAGAGCTTGGCACGCGTCAGCTCGCTCTTGGTGCGGTAGTCGTTGATGTCGTAGGCCGCGACCGTGCGCTCGTCGGGCGCGAAGCCGGGTTGTCCGGTGCGCAGGATGATGCGTGTGTCCTGCAGCCCCAGACGGCCACGGATCTCCTCGATGACATCCAGCCCGGCGGACACGGTCTCCATGACCACGTCGAGCAGGATGACCGCCACCTGGGTTTCACGCTGCAGCACGGCCAGCGACTCCGCCGCCGAATACGCATGCAGCAGTCGCAGCGGGCGGCCGAGGATCTCGACGTCGCGCAGTGCGAACGTGGTGCTCTCGTGAACCTCGGGGTCGTCGTCAACGATGAGCACCGTCCACGGCGAGACGGCCCGGCTTTCGCCAGCATCCGACTCCGGCATGAACTCGATCTCCGGCTCATCGCCGGCTGGTGTCGTTTGCAATCCGTCGCCCGAGTGCATGCACCATCGTATCCCGACAAATGACGGCCAAGCTGACGCGGGGATAAGCCGCGCAGTCGCCGGCAGCGTGCGAAATTCCGCACGCGGGCCGAGTCGCTCAGGGCTGCAGTGTGCGGGCGGTGGCCAGCTCGGGCCGCAGCGGCAGCAGGCCGTCCAGCACCTGTCCGGAGAACAGCGTGGCGCCCTTGGGGCCGAGGTGGGTGCGGTCGAACCGCGGCGGTGCCTCGGCCAAGGTATCGGCCGCGGCCTGGCCCATCGCGGCCACGGCGGCGTGGCTGATGGCGTTCAGATCCAGCACCGGCACGCCATGCTCGGCACCCACCTTCAGGATGGCCTCGGCCCAGGGGCGCAGGTCGTTGGGCAGCTCGCCGGCCTTGAAGGTGCGGCGGGTCAACGGCGTCAGCAGCACCACATCGCCGCCGGCAGCCTTCACGTCCTTCACATAGCCGGCCATGTTGGGGCCGAACTCGGTGGCCAGGTCGGTCGAGCGGCCGGGCTTGCCGGGCTGGTCGTTGTGGCCGAACTGGATCAGCACCAAGGTCTTCTGCCGCGCTGCACCAGCAGCCTGGCCTTCGTTCAGCAGGGCCATCACGGTGTTCCACAGCCCCTCGGCGCGGAAGCTCATGCTGGATCGCCCGCCCCGCGCCAGGTTGATGCAGGCCACCTGCTGCAGCCGTGCGCAGAGCGCGTTGCCGTAGCCACTGCGCGGCGCCATCGTGGAGTCGCCGACCAGGATGACGCGCGGGCCGGTGGCGACGTTGGCGGTGGTTTCGGCCGCCTTGGGCGCCGAGGTGGCGGGCGCAGGCTGGGCTGAGGCGGCAGCCGTCAGCAGCGCGAGCAGGGAGGGGAGCAGGAGTTTCATCGCGGGGGTCAGCGTTGGGCGAGACCGGGCCAGCCGGCCTTGGGGCTCATGTCGTCGAGGTTCCAGTCGTCGGGCTTGAACGCACGCCGGGTCGGCGCGTGGCGCGGGTAGCCCAGCGCGTTCTCGACTTCCGAGTCGATCAGCTTGCCGCGGCCCTGGGCCAGATCGGCCAGCAGCTTGGCATCCAGCGGGTCGCGGGCCCAGGGGCGTGCGCCGACCAGGGGCGGCAGCTCGCGCGCCAGGTCGGCCGCCGGGCGGATGGCCAGGCCAGCGGGCAGCTCGGGCTGCGGCAGCACGATGAGCTTGCCCGTCGTCTGCGCGTTGTTGCCCAGCAGCGGCACGGGCCGGCCCTGGGTGTCGTGCGCAAGGTTGTCGGTCATGTGCAGCGCCAGGTCGCCCTGGCCCAGCATCGTGAAGAAGGCCGTGCCGGGCACGGTGCTGGGGCCGTGGCGCAGCGCGTTGCCCACCAGCGTCAGGCGGCCGACCTGCCAGGGCTGGCCGGTCCACTCATGCGCCAGCAGGTTGTAGTGCACTGCGCGGTCGCCCGGGTTGAAGATGAGGTTGTTGACCATCGCGCCCTGCGCACCGCCCTTGAACAGCGCATTGCGCTGGCGGTTGGACGCGTAGACGTTGCCGTACAGCAGCACGCCGCTGGTGTTGTCGTGGATGAGGCTGCCCTTGCTGTGCTCACCCTTCTCGTGCACCGAATGGCCCAGGCCCTCGTACAGCAGGTTGTGGCTGTAGGTGATGCGATGCGAGGTGGCACGGCGCCAGTCCTCGGGCGTGGCGCCCTCGAAGCGCGGACCGCTGGCGGAGAGGTTCTCGTCCGTGGCCCAGGAGAAGCTGCAGTGGTCGACGATGACGTCGCGTGCGCCGCCCAGCGCGGAGATGCCGTCCTGGTCGCCGCCGCCCTTCTTGGGCCGGCCGAACTCGCCCGGGCGGAAGCTCAGGTGCTGGATGACGACATCGTGCGTCGCGATGGTCGTCTCGGCCTTGATGATGTGGATGCCCGGGTCGGGCGCGGTCTGGCCGGCCAGCGTCAGGTAGGGCTGCGTGATCTTCAGGGGCTGGCCGCCCATGTCGATCACGCCGCCCACCTCGAACACGACGATGCGCGGGCCGCTGGCCTCGATGGCGGCCTTCAGGCTGCCCGGGCCGTCGGCGGCTAGCGTCGTCACCTTGATGATGCGGCCGCCTCGGCCGCCCTCGGTCTGCGTCCAGCCCTTGTGGGCAATGCCGGCCGCGTGAACGGGCGGCGCCATCGGGGCCGACAGCGCCAGCACGAGCCCGGCCAGGGCCAGCATCTTGAACGTCATCGCGATCCTCAGAAGAACGTGTACTCGGCCGTGACGCGGTAGGCACGGCCCAGCACGTCGGCATTGCTGGTCAGGTAGCCGTTGTAGCCGGTGTTGGCCGTCAGCACGGGGTTCACGTTGGTGACGTTGTTGACGCCCACGCTCAGCTTCAGGTTCTTGATGCCCGAGTAGCTGGCGCTGAGGTTGTACTGCTTGTAGGCCTTCACATCGGTGTAGGTGGACGTGCCGCGCGGGGTCAGGTCGGTCAGGCCGCTGCTGTAGCGCTGCGAAAGCTGCGTGGACCAGTGGCCCAGGCGCCAGGCCACCGCGCCGGTGTGCTTCCAGCGGTAGACGATCTGCTGTGTGGTCGCCAGGCCGGCGTTGGGGCCCACGTAGCGGGCGTCGCCGGTCAGGATGCCGACGTTGTCCAGCATCACGCCGCCCTTCTCCACCGACAGCGCGTACTTGTCGTAGTAGGTGCCGTCGAGCTTGAAGTTGAACGTGCCCCAGCCGTTGGTGCGCAGCTGGTAGGTGGCGGCGATGTCCAGGCCGCGCATGTTCATGTCACCGCGGTTGGCCTGGCTGGTCAGGATGTAGTTGATGGTGCCGTCGGCCTTGCGAATGATGTTGGCGGCGTACTTGGCCGGCTGCTGCTGCACCTCGGACAAGGTCAGCGCGCCCAGCACATCGCTGAGCTTGATGCTCCAGTAGTCCACCGTCACCAGCAGGCCGCGCACCGGCTCGAACGCGCCGCCGATGGCCCAGCCCTTGGACTTCTCGGGCTTGAGGTGGCTGTTGTCGGGCGACTTGGTCCAGTAGTCGGTCATCACGTCGCAGACCTGGGCGTAGGTGAAGCCCGACACCGGCGTGCCGGAGGCCGAGATCAGCGGCGTGGCGCTGGGGCACAGCGTCGGATCGTCCATGCGCACCTGGCGCACTTCGGGCGTCGGGTTCTGAATGTCCATGATGGACGGCGCCCGGAAGCCCGTGTTCGCCGATGCACGCAGCATCAGCTCGGTCGTCGGCTGGTAGCGCACCGACAGCTTGGGGTTGACCGTGGTGGTCTTGAGGTCACTGTAGGTGTCGGAGCGCACGGCGCCGTTGACGCTCCACTGCTTGGTCAGCGGTGCGTCCAGCTCGATGACGGCGGACTTGATGTCGCGGTGCAGCTTGGCGGCCACGCCGGTCGGGTTCTCACCGACGATGTCGTCCTTGACGACGACGCCAGCACTGCTGATGTTGTAGTTGCCGTTGGCCAGCTTGCCCACGTAGTCCAGCGGCGCGGCGTGCACCTTGGCCTCGTCGCGGCGCAGCTCGCCCGTCACGGCCAGCACCAGCGGGCCACCCTGGAGCTGCATCAGCTCGCGCGTGAACGTCGCATCGACGGCCTTGTTGTAGGCCTCGTTCTTGCGGTAGACGTAGTCGCGCAGCTCGATGCTCTTGAGGTACTCCAGGCCGGCGGCGTCCTGCGGGCCGAAGGGGTTCAGCGTGCCGTTGGTGAAGCCCTCCTGCGCCTTGCTGTACAGGATGTAGCCGCCGCCCGTGGCGGTGTTGCGCTGCGAGTGGCCGTAGTTCAGGCCCACGCGGTAGTCCCAGTTCCACACCGAGCCTTCGGCGCTGAGCACCAGGCGGTCGTTGATCTGCTCGTCATTGCGGTAGGCCGGGCCCAGCTCGCCCGGGCCCCACTGGAAGTAGACCAGCCGGTTGTTCATGTTCAGCGGGCTGACGGTACCGGGCGTCTTGGTCGCATCGATGAACATGGCCGGCGAGTTGCTGCCGGTGTTGCTGCCCACCACGTTGACCAGCGGCGTGATGCCCTTGCCGGGATAGAACTTGCTGGTGGACGGGATGGTGTAGTACGTGAACGGCTCGTTGGACGAGCTGTTGGCCTGCATGCCGCGGTACTTCTCGACCGTGAACGCCGAGTGCAGCAGCTCCAGGCTGACACGGTGGCCCTGGCCCACGTTCAGGCTGGCCTTGCCGAACAGGTTGGTGATCTTGCTGCCGTCGCTGATGGCGGTGAAGAAGTTGGGGTCGCGGTAGCAGCCGGCGTTGCCATAGGTGGCCGGCGTGGCGACGCTGCCGGCGCCCAGCGTGGGCAGCGAGTACGGCGCCACGCAGCCGGTGGCGAAGCTGGAGTTGTAGTTGCTGTTCGCGGTGGCGCTGAAGCCGTAGTTCGCGATCGGGCTCTGGTTCTTGTTGCTGGGCGCCACGAGCAGGCCCAGCTGGTTCAGCGCCGAGCCGTCGTACAGCTCGGGGCGGTCGCCCTGCATCAGGGCCGACTTGGTCTGGTGATCCAGCGAGCCGTAGACGTTCCAGCCGTCGGCGGCCAGGTCGCCAAAGCCGGCAATCGCCGCCACAGACTTGGTCTGGCCCGGGCTGTTGCGCTCGGGGGCGTTGAAGTCCAGCTTCAGCTTGGCGCCCTTGAACGTGTCCTTCATGACGAAGTTCTGCACGCCGCCGATGGCGTCGGAGCCGTAGATGGACGAGGCGCCGTCGCGCAGCGTCTCGGCGCGATCCAGCGCCATGCGCGGGATGACGTTGACCGAGACGTACTGGTCCTGCAGCGGCTCGTTGGCCAGGCGGCGGCCGTTGAGCAGCGTCAGCGTGCGCATCGGGCCCAGGCCGCGCAGGTTCAGCACCGGGCCGGCCGCGCCGGAGTTGAAGCCCAGCGACTGCGACTGCGGCAGCTCCAGCAGCAGGTCCTTGAGCTCGGTGTGGCCGCGTGCCTCCAGCTCCTCGGGCTTGTTGACCGACACCGGCAGCGCCGTCTCACCGGCCAGCCGCTTGATGGACGAGCCGGTCACCTGGATGCGCTCCATGGTGACGGGGGCGGCAGTCTCCTGCGCCTGGGCGGCGCCGGTCAGCGCAAGGGCGGCCGCAGCGCACAGCGTGAGCCGGCTGGGAAGGCGGGCGTGGGTCATGGTTCGGTTCTCCTGGTGTCGTGTTGTTGTGGGGCCCCGTTCAGGGCGCCGGCACCCAGCCGCCGGGCGAGCCGGTGGCGATGGTGGATTTGCGGAAGATGTCGGCCCGGCTGGTCAGGCCGGCCGTGCTGTCCAGCGTCTTGGCCAGCTGCACGGTGGCGGGCACGCCGCCCACGGTGACCGTGGCCAGGCCCAGGCGGGCGCTGGTGTTCAGCGGGTTGCCATCCAGATCGCGGCTGCCCGACTCGCGCCAGCCGGCGGCGTCGGTGGCGCCGCCGTTGGCGGTACCGGCCCAGGGCGGCGGGTTGGAGCTGCAGGCGCCCTGCCCCGTGCCGGTCTTGCTCGTGCCGGTGCCGCTGCACCAGCCGATGGGCAGGATGTGCGGGCCGATGCGGCTGTTGATGAAGGCGATGTTGTCGACGTAGGCGGTGCTGCTGGTGCCGCCGCTGCGTGCCAGGTAGGCCGCGGTGACACCCGGGCCGGCCGTGAGCTGGCTGTTCAGGAACACGAAGCCCGTGTCACCGGCCGTGGCGCGCGCCTGCAGGATGTAGCCGGGCGAGCTGCTGGACGCGTCCAGCACGCTGCGGATCTCGCAGTCCTCGAACAGCGCGGCCATCACGTTGCCCCAGATGAAGTCCACGTTGCCGGCCACCAGCGAGTTGTAGACCCACACATAGCCCTTGAGCTGCAGCGTGTCCTGCTCGGAGATGAAGTTCATCTCGCGCGCCACCATGCGGTGCGCAGCCGCCGTGGTGCTGGTGTTGAAGTAGATCGCCTCGGCCTGGTTGTCGTAGAGGGACGCGCGGGCATGCGGGTTGACGAGCGTGAAGTTGCGCAGCGTGAACAGGTCGGCGTTCTCGACCAGCAGCACCGAGCGCCCGCCGCCGAGCACGCGGTGACCCGCGACGCGGCCGGTGCTCAGCGCCGTGCCGGCCGCAGCGGTGCTGGCGCCGCTGCCGCTGTTCAGCGACTCGAAGTTCAACCGCCCCACCTGCACGCCGTCGCGGCTCTCGCCCACGAGGCTGAGGTTGGCGACGTTGCGCAGCATCAGCAGCTCGGGGTAGAGGCCGTTGCGGATGCTGATGGTCTTGGGCGTGGCCACCGTGTTGCAGCTGCTGGCTGGGCTGCCGGTGGAGCACCAGGCCATGATCCAGTTCAGCGCGCCCTGCACGCTGCGGAAGTCGGCCGTCGTGCCGTCGTCATCCACGGTGACGCTGGTCTTGCTGGCCGGCGCGCTGCGCGTGGTGAAGCTCCAGCTCAGGCCCGCGAACGGCGAGTTGTTGATGCTGCCGCTGAAGGCAGCCGCATCCACGCTGACCGTGTAGGCGGTGTCAAAAGCCAGGCGGTTGCTGCGCAGCCGGATGACGGCCTGATTGCCAAGCACGCTGACCGGCCGGTACCAGACGAAGCGCGCCCGCGCCGCGTTCTCGGGCATGGCGCCCAGCGCCAGCGCGTCGATCTCGAGGTTGGTGCGGGGGATGACGGTCTGGGTGTCGGTGGACGACGGTGCGGTGGACAGGTCCAGCCGGTCCACCACCACGCCGTCGCTCGCGCGGCGCACGGTGATGGCGCCGTTGCCGGTCAGCACGGGTGCGGCATCGAAGGCGATGGCCAGCGGCGTGTCGATGTGCACACCGGTCGCGTTGCGCGCCGGCTCAACGCTACCGGGCACCACGCCCACGCCGCCGGTGCCGCTGATCTGGGTGCTGATCTTGCCGGCACCAGCACGCGCCAGCGCATTGGCCTTGACCAGCGCCGCCGGCCGCGCAGTGAAGGCATAGGGCACGCTCCAGCCCACGTTGGCCGACACGGCGCAGGCGCCCAGGGGCGCACCGTTGAGCGTGGAGCCGGCGTCGGCAAAACTGCTGGCGGCGTCGGGGTTGAGCGTCTGCACGACCGCGGCGCAGCCCGGCGCCGCGCCGGTGATGGCGTGCACGTTGGCATGCGAGATCACGCGCGCACCGGTGCCGATGCCCACGCTGTAGCTGTGCGCATAGACCGGGGCGGTCTTGCTGCCCACGTGGTAGTTGTTCAGCAGGTGCACCTGGCCGTAGCGCACGCGCGGCGCGCGCTGCGCGACGTTGGTGAACACGTTGTTGGCGATGGTGACCTTGAGGCGGCCGATGTCCGCCGTGTAGCTATCGGAGTGGCCGATCAGCATGGTTTTGTCGTGCCGGTCGATGACGTTGTGGCTGACCGTCACGTAGTTGGCACCACGCGTGATATCGATCGCACCGTCGTGGCACTGGCGCGGCTTGCCGTTCTCAATGGGCAACTGGTCGTCGGTGATCGGCGCGTCGGTGATGGTGTTGCGGTCGATCCAGACGCGCTCGGCACCCTGCACCGAGATGGCGTCGTAGGCTGCGTTCCAGCTGCCGGTGCTGCCGTCGGTCGGGTCCCACACGGGCGCCACGTCGCAAGGTGCCATGATGGCCAGGTTGCGCACGATGACGTTGGCCACGCCGATGATTTCGATGCGGCCGTTGGCCAGGCCCGCACCCGGGCCGGCGCCGATCAGCGTTGTGTTGGATGGCAGGCGCACACCGGCGCGCTGGTCCTGGTCGGCGCGGCTGGCAAAGGGCTGGCCTTCGCTCATGTCGATGCGGCCCACGACCTTGACGATCTTGGGCAGCGTGCCGCCGTTGGCCAGCGCGGTCAGCAGTTGCTGGCGGTTGGTGACGGTGTAGATCTGGCTCAGGCTGGCGGTCGAACCGCCGGTGGTGCCGCCGCCCAGGGCGGCAAAGCCATCGGCCGGCGCGACCTCGCGCGCCGGGTCAACCTGGGAAAACGCAGGCAAAGGCAGGGCCAGCAGCGCGCTCAGCGCCGCAAGGTGCAGCTTCATACGGTCTCCTGAAAAAGGAGGGAGAAGACGGGGGTGCTTACCGGTGCGACCGGCGGCGCAGCGCGAGGCCGAGCAGGCCCAGGGCCAGCAGGGCCGCGGGTGCAGGCTCGGGCACGGGCGCCAGGGCCAGCTGGGCATCGACGTAGGCGAAGTTCGTGTCGATGCGGGCATCCGTCAGCGTCAGGCGGACGGACTGCGGGCTCAGCAGCTCGAACTGCAGACTGCCCGACAGCAGCGGCGTGAGCGCGCTGAGGGTGGGCAGCGCCAGGCGCAGCGTGGCGTCGGCGAAGCTGAGCTCGACGGTGTGGGTGCCCAGCAGGCCGGTGCCGGTGTTGTCCCACAGGCGCAGCCGCCCGTCGCTGTTGATGTCCAGCGCGAGGCTGGCATCCGCAGCGATGAACTCCATGCTGTCCAGGCCGTCGACGAGATCGAGCACCGCCGTGGTGTTGCTGCCGGCCTCGGGCTGGTAGCCGAGATCGGCGCCCAGCAGGCCGGCGGCGGCACCGTCCAGCGTGCCGGTGACGGGCGTGCCCGGCACCAGCACGGCGGCAGACGCCGCCGACGCCATCAGCAGCCCGGCTGCCGCAAGCAGTGAAAGGCGCTTCATGGCAGCCCTCTCAGAACTTGTAGCGACCGCCGATGATGAACTCGCGACCGGTGTAGTTGTTCACCACCACGTTGTCCATCGCGCGCGAGATGAACTGGTCGTTGGGCTGGTTGGTCAGGTTGGTGGCCTCGAACGTGACCTCCAGCTGCTTGTTGATCTTGTAGCCCATCGACAGGTCGACGTTGAACGTCTTGTTCTTGCCCGCGACGTCCTGGTTGTTGCCGGCCGGCACGGCCGTCAGGAAAGCCGCACGTGCCGAGGTGGACACGCGGCCGCTGAAGGTGCCGTCGTCGTAGTAGATCGACGCGTTCCAGGAGCGCGGCGACAGGTTGACCAGGTCTTCCGTGACGGTGGAGGCGCCCACCGCGGTGGTCGACAGCACATAGGCCATCTTGGACTTGACCTGCGTGTAGTTGGCCAGCACGCCGAAGTTCTTGCCCCAGCCCGGCAGGAAGCTGAAGGGCTGCTGCACGTTGATCTCGAAGCCGCTGAGCTTCCCGCCCGGGGTGTTGACGGGCGCGCTGAAGCGGAAGACCTCGTCACCCGTGAAGTTGCTGGGCAGCAGCGACATGGGCAGGCCGCTGTCCTTGTAGGGCGCGTCGTAGCCCTTGGTCAGCACGTAGCTCTTGATGTCCTTCTGGAACAGACCCAGGCCGATGAAGGCGTTCTTGGCGTGGTACCACTCGAGGCTGGCGTCCACGGTGGTGGCGCGGAACGGGTCCAGCGCGGGGTTGCCGCCGGTGTAGGTCAGCGTGCCGGTGGTGGACAGCGTGCCGCCGGGGTTCAGGCTCTGCAGCGGCGGGCGCGACATGACCTTGGCCACGGCCGCGCGGGCCACCAGGTCCTTCGCCAGGTTGACCGACACGTTGGCCGAGGGCAGCCAGTCGTTGTACTGGCGCTCGGCCGTCACGAGGCTGCCGCCGCCCGTGGCGAGGTAGCCGTTGGCAACGATGGCCGTCTTGACGTGGCGCACGCCGGCGTTGCCGCGCACGGGCATGCCGGCCAGGCGGGTCTCGAAATCGGCCATGAACCAGGCGCCGGTGTCGGTCTCGGTGATGGCCCGGTTGCCGCCGCGGGCATTGCCGTTGGTGATGGAGGTCAGGCGGTAGTCGCCGGGTCCGCCGGCCGCGCCGGTCTTCAGGCAGTTGCAGTAGATGTCGTACAGCGCGGCGATGGCGTCCAGGTTCGGAATGACCCAGGAGGTGACCGAGCCGGCCGGCAGGTTCTGGCCCTTGCCGAAGCCTTCCACGCGCGTCACCAGCGCGTTGGGCAGCGCGTTGGCGGGCAGCGTGTTCATGGTTTCCACCGTGCGCCGGAAGTCGTAGCTGGTGAAGCTGAAGCGCTTGTAGCTGACGCCGCCCTTGAGCGTCAGGCCATCCATCGCATCCCAGGCCAGGTCGAAGGTGGCGACGTCCTGCTTGTTGGTCACGCCGTTGGGGCGGATGCGCACTTCACTGGGCGTGAAGTTGGTGATGCTGCTGGAGCCCACCGGCACGCCGCGGATCTGCAGTGCGCCGCTCGCGTCGTTGGGGTTCAGGTTGCCGTAGGTGATCAGCGGCGCGCGGTCGTTGCCGCGGGCGTCGAACACATAGCCGTCCACGTTGGGCGCATCCAGCGTCGTCGTGGTCTGGATGGGGTTGTTGAAGCGCGACTGGGCCGTGCCCAGGCGCACGGTGGCCTTGAGCGTGTCGCCGATGTCCTGCTCCACCGTCAGCGTGGGCTGGGTGAACTCGGTGCTGAGCTTGTCAAAGCGCGATTCGGAGCGGATGTCCACGCCATTGAACTTGCCGTAGACCATCTGGCCGGCGGCGTTGTATTCGGCGGCCAGCACGCTGGTCTGCTGCTTGCCACCCGCGGACAGGTTGCGGCTGAAGGAGATGGCCTGCAGGAAGTCTTCCTGGCGCGTCGCATCCAGCTTGGAATACATCATGTCGGCCGTCACCAGCGTGGTGTCCGACAGGCGCACCTGCACCGAGCCGGTCAAGCCCAGGCGGGACTGGTCATGCGTCAGGCGGCCGTAGCGCGGCAGGCGCGGGTGGAAGTTGGTGGCCAGCGAGGCGGCGTTGTAGGCAGCGACGTTCTCGGGCGTGTTGGGCAGGCGGGTGGCCGTGGTGGACGCGCCGCATTGATTGGCAGGCGTGGCCGGCGTGGTCGGGTTCACCGGGCTGGCCGGCGTCACGCCCACCGGCGAGCACCAGCCGCCGCTGGACGGGCCGTTGTCCCAGCGCACCGTGCTGAAGCCCTCTTCGTAGACCTCACGCTTGGAGTAGGCGCCCGAGAACAGCACGCCGATCTTCTTGTCGGCAAAGGTGTTGGAGATCAGGAACGAAGTCTTGGGCGTGGTCTTGCCGCGCAGCTCGTTGTAGGTGCCCTTCACGGACACGGCCGCCACGAAACCCTTCATGTCGAAGGGGCGCGCCGTCTGCAGGTCCACCGTAGCGCCCAGCGAGCCCTCGTCCACATCGGCCGAGCTGCTCTTGCGCACGGTCAGCGAGCTGAACAGGTCGGCCGCGAAGACGTTGAAGTCGAAGGCGCGGGTGCGGTTGGCACCGCCCGAGCTGTCGGTGCCGCCGGTCGTGGCCAGCGCCTCGATGCCGTTGATGCGGGTGCGGGTGAAGTCACCGCCCAGGCCGCGCACCGTGATGTTGCGGCCCTCACCGGCATCGCGGTCGATCACCACGCCGGGGATGCGCTGCAGCGACTCGGCCAGGTTGGTGTCGGGGAACTTGCCCATGTCCTCGGCCTTGACGACATCGACGATGCCCTTCTCCTGCCGCTTGGCGTTCAGCGCGCTCTCCAGCGAGGCGCGGATGCCGGTGACGGTGACGGTTTCCAGCTGCGCGGCGGGCGCGGCCGCCTGCTGCGCCCAGGCGGGCGCGACGACGAAGGCGGCGGCCAGCGCCACAGGGCTGAGGGCCAGACGGCGGGACGGACGGAATGCGGGCATGAGGGTCTCCTGGTGCATGGCCTCCTAGCGCGACAGGCGCTGGCGGCTCGGGGTCTTGAATGGGGGCGCGGGCCCGGGCGCACGCAGGGCACCCGTCGGTTCTGATCGCCGGCTCCGCAGCAGTGCGGGCACCGGTTTTGCCGCAGCCCCAGGGGCCGCAGCGACGCAAACAGGCCGGCTTGATCGCTGGCTTGTGGACGATGATAGGGTGAAGATGTCAAAATCGGAACAGTGGTTCACTAAATAGAAACCATGATTCCGTGGCGCTGCTCCGACGGTCTAAGCTTCGAACGGCAAAAGATCTGGAACTGCGTTTCAATTCCAAATCTCCTTCACGGCACTCGCCGGACAGGTGGCCCGCCCACCACGCCGCAAGGCATGCCCCGGCCCGCCACCCTTCATCGACGCAACTGGTGCCCCGCGCGCCTCGGACAACAACAATGGTTCTTCAACACTTCAACCTGGCCGGCAAGACGGCCATCGTCACCGGCTGCAACACGGGCCTGGGCCAGGGCATGGCCGTCGCGCTCGCGCAGGCGGGCGCCGATGTCGTGGGCGTCAACGTGTCCGAGCCTGACGAAACCAAGGCCGCCGTCGAGGCCCTGGGCCGCAAGTTCCTGGACCTGCGCGCCAACCTGGGCGACATCAGCTGCATCCCCGACCTGGTGGCCCAGGCCAAGGCACTGAACGGCGAGGTGCACATCCTTGTCAACAACGCCGGCATCATCCGCCGCGAGGACGCCATCAAGTTCTCCGAGGCTGACTGGGATGACGTGATGGACCTGAACCTGAAGTCGGTCTTCTTCCTGTCTCAGGCCGTGGCCAAGGTCTTCATCGCCCAGGGCAAGGGCGGCAAGATCATCAACATCGCGTCGATGCTGAGCTTCCAGGGTGGCATCCGCGTGCCGTCCTACACCGCCAGCAAGAGCGGCGTCATGGGCATCACGCGCCTGATGGCCAACGAATGGGCCGCACACGGCATCAACGTGAACGCCATCGCCCCGGGCTACATGGCCACCAACAACACGGCCCAGCTGCGCGCCGACGAGAACCGCAACGCCGCCATCCTGGAGCGCATCCCCGCCGGCCGCTGGGGCAAGCCCGAGGACCTGGCCGGCCCGGTCGTGTTCCTGTCGTCGCCCGCGTCGGACTACGTCAACGGCTACACCATCGCCGTGGACGGTGGTTGGCTCGCACGGTAAAACGCCCCTCGCCTGGTCTCGCGCCGCTGGACGCGGGCGAGCCCAGGCGATCCCCCGAGGGGACGGCGATGCTTGCGGCCTTGAGCCGCTCGCACATCGCCAGACGGGCCGGCTTGGCAGCGGCCCGGCGCTCGGCCCGCGGGCCCTAACGCATCACCGAGGCTCACGACATGAAAGCCACCGAACGCAAGTTTGAATTCCTCACCCGTGTGGACCCCGACACCGGCGCCCGCGTCACGCGGCTGACGCCGCCCGAGGTCACCTGCCATCGCAATTACTTCTATCAGAAGTGCTTCACGAGCGACGGCCGCAAGCTGGTGTTCGGCGGCGAGTTCGGCCCCAACCCCAGCCCCAACTGGAACTACCACCTGCTGGACCTGGACACGCAGCGCTGCATCCAGCTGACCGATGGCGCCGGCGAGAACACCTTCGGCGGCTTCCTGAGCCCCGATGACAAGTCCCTGTACTTCGTGCGCGCCACGCGCCAGTTCATCCGCCTGGACCTGGCCACGCTGAAGGAGGAAGTCCTCTACGTCGTGCCGGACGGCTGGGTGGGCTACGGCACCTGGGTCCCCAACAGCGCCTGCACCAAGATCGTCGGCATCGAGATCGCCGCCAGCGACTGGTTCCCGCTGAGCACCTGGCAGAAGTTCAACGAGATGTTCCACAAGCAGCCGCTGTGCCGGCTGTTCAGTGTGGACCTGGCCACCGGCCAGCGCACCGTCATCCTGGAGCAGCGCGGCTGGCTGGGCCATCCGCAGTACCGCCCGTTCGACGACAACACCGTTGCCTACTGCCACGAAGGCCCGCACGACCTCATCGACGCGCGCATGTGGTTCATCAACGAGGACGGCACCAAGCGCCGCTGCGGCAAGGAGCACCTCGACGGCGAGAGCTGCACCCACGAGTTCTGGGTGCCGGACGGCAGCGCCATGATCTATGTGTCATACAACCACAGCTCGCCCGAGCGCTGGATCTGCAGCCTGGACCCGGTCACGCTGGAGAACAAGGTGCTCACCGCCATGCCTCAGTGCTCTCACCTGATGAGCAACCACGACGGCACGCTCATCGTCGGGGACGGCTGCGGCAAGGTCAGCAACGACAGCACGGCCAGCAACGAGATGCTGACCGGCGACCCCTACCTGCACGTCTTCGACCTCAAGGCCGGCACCACGCGCAAGCTCGCCCGCCACGACAGCGGCTGGGGCGTCTACAAGGACGACCGCCAGGTCACGCACCCCCACCCCAGCTTCACACCCGACGAGAAGCAGGTGCTGTTCAGCTGCGACAAGGAGCGCGAGAACGGCGTGGAGCCGGCGCTCTACCTGGTGGACCTGTGAGGCTGCTGCCCGCCCTGGCCTTCGTCGTGCTGGCCGGCGCCAGCCAGGCGCAGACACGCCCGCAGCTGAGCGCCGAGCAGGCCGCCCAGCACACGGTGGCCGCCTACCTCGGCGACTGGACGCCCGCGCCGCTGGCCGACCTCGGCGCCGCCGCGCCCGACCTCACGGTCCGGCCGGGCGAGTCCGTGCAGGCCGCCATCGACAAAGTACCCGCAGCCGGCCAGGGCACCGGCAAGCGCTGGGTCATCCACATCCAGCCCGGCACCTACCGCGGCCCGCTCTGCATCAAGGACAAGGCCCCGCTCGCGCTGGTCGGCAGCGCGATCGACGCGGCCGCCGTCGTGCTGGTGGACAACCGCTTCTCCGGCAAGCCGAAGGGCGAGACCGAGCCCGCCCACCCCTGCTGGCCCGAGCTCGGCAAAACCACCATCGGCACCAGCGGCAGCACCAGTGTGCTGGTGCAAAGCGATGACGTGCAGCTGCTGCACCTGACCATCGCCAACGACGCCATGGACGGCGTGCGCCGTGGCGAGGCCTACCCGCCCGGCGTGGGCGAGAGCGGCGGCGCGCAGGCCGTCGCGCTGACGCTGATGGGCGACCGCCTGCAGCTCGGCAACGTGCGCCTGCTCGGCCATCAGGACACGCTCTACGTGAAGCGCCGCACGCCGCAGGCGCCGGCCCGTCAGCTGATCCGCCACAGCCTGATCGCGGGCGACGTGGACTTCATCTTCGGCAATGCCACGCTGGTCATCGAGCACAGCACCGTCCTGACCCGCGCCAACCGGCGCACGCCCGGCCACGGCGGCATCATCCTGGCGCCCAGCACCGCCCCAGACGTGACGCAGGGCTTCCTCATCACCCACAGCCGCCTCATCGGCGAACCCGGCATCGCCCCCGGCGCCAGCGCCCTCGGCCGCGCCTGGGATGCCGGCGTCAAGCACGGCACCTGGGTGGCCGGCGTCAGCCCCAACGGCCTGGCCGTCGTGCGCGACAGCGAGATCGGCGCCCATGTGGGCCCGTGGCAGGCCAGCACCTCGCGCCGGCCTTTCGACGCGGCCACCAACCGCCTGTACGAGTACAACAACCGATGACCCGCCTGACCCGCCGCGAACTGCTGGCACTGGCCGCCCTGCCCGGCTGCGCCGCGCTGCCGACAGCCGACGAACGCCCGCTGGGCTGGGCCGCGGTGGGCCACACCACCGGCGGCGCGGGCGCCCGGCCCGAGCACATCCTGGACATCCGCGACCGCGCCGGCCTGGACGCCGCACTGCGCCTGGGCGACACGCCCAAGATCCTGCGCATCCACACGATGATCGACCTGGGCCCCGGCGACGCCGAGCAGTGGCGCGACCCGGCCTTCGACGCCGCCGCCTTCGACCGTGCGTTCGACCCCGCCACCTGGGGCCGCGGTGACCCCGCCGGCCCGCTGGAAGACGCCCGCGCGCGCTCGGCCAAGCGCCAGGCCAAGGCCATCGTCGTGCGCCTGCCGTCCAACACCACGGTGATGGGCGCCGCGCCCGGCGCCGGCTTCCGGCACGGCACGCTGCTGCTGGACAAGGTCAGCAACATCGTGCTGCGCGACCTGCGCCTGCATGACGCCTACGACCACTTCCCCGAGTGGGAGCCGCGCGACAACGGCCATGGCGAGTGGAACTCTGCCTACGACCCCGTCAGCCTGACCGGCGCCGAGCGCGTATGGGTGCACCACTGCCACCTCGACGACGGCGACCGGCCCGACCACCTGGCCGCCACGCGCCTGGGCCGCCCGGTGCAGCACCACGACGGCCTGCTGGACATCACGCTGGGCAGCGACCTCGTCACCGTCTCGTGGTGCCGCTTCCAGAGCCATGACAAGACCATGCTCATCGGCGGCGACGACAAGCACAGCAGCGACGACGGCAAGCTGCGCGTCACGCTGCACCACAACCACTTCCACGGCTGTAAGGAGCGCACGCCGCGTGTGCGCTTCGGCCGCGTGCATGTGGCGGGCAACCTGTTCACGGCCGACCGCGCCGAGGACTTCGGCTACTCGCTGGGCATCGGCCACCAGTCCCGCATCGTGGCCGAGGCCAACAGCTGGCTGCTGCCCGACGGCATCGGCGCCGACCGGCTGATTCGCCGCCTCAAGGGCAGCGCGCTGGCCGACGGCGGCGGCAACCGCCTCAATGGACGGGCGGTGACGCTGGGCGCAGCCGGGCTGTCCACCGACGTCGGCTGGCGCCCTGCGGATGCCTACGACACCAGCGCCTTGGCCTTCCCGGCGCTCGATCGTCTTGTTGAGCAAATCCGCGCCGGTGCCGGCCCACGCCGGGCCTGAGTCAGAATCCGCCCCTCAGTTCCTGGAACAAGCGCCCGAAAGAACCAAAACATGGACGAGGACATTGGTGATTCGAAACAGCCGGAATCGGTTGCCGCCGTACTGAAGGTGTTCGCCATCCTGAACGCCTTGGGCGAACGCAGCGACATCGGCATCACCGACCTGTCCGTTCGCCTGGCCATGCCCAAGGCCACGGTCTACCGTTTCCTGCAGACCATGAAGAGCCTGGGCTATGTGCGCCAGGAGGCCGACAGCGAGCGCTACGGCCTGGCCATGCGCATGTTCGAGATCGGCGCCAAGGCCCTGCCCTCGCCCGACCTCGTGGACCTGGCCAAGCACCCCATGCAGATGCTGGCCGATGCCACCGGCGAGACCGTCCACCTGGGCAGCCTCATTGACAGCGAGATCATCTACATCCACAAGGTGGACTCGCGCCACATGCTGGGCATGTACTCGCGCGTCGGCCGCCGCGCGCCCATCCACTGCACGGCCATCGGCAAGGTGCTGATGGCCTGGGAGCACCCCGAGCGCCGCGATGCCATCCTGGACGGCGCCGAGTTCAAGCGCTTCCGTGACAAGACCATCACCGAGCGCCCAGCCTTCCTGGCCGAGCTCGCCCAGGTCAAGGCCCAGGGCTTCGGCGAAGACCGCGAGGAATTCGACGACCACATCCGCTGCCTGGGCGTGCCCATCTTCGACCGCCTGGGCCAACCCATCGCCGGCATGAGCGTGTCCTTCCCCACCTTCCGCTTCGACGAGGCGCGCGCGCCCGAGGTCGTGAAGATGCTGCAGAAGGCCAGCCGCGACATCTCCGAGAAGCTGGGCTGCACCAACTTCCCGCTCAAGTCGGCCGACTGAGCCCCCAGAAAAGCACGACCGTGCTTTTCTGTCGCCGATGGGACGCGCCGCGTCCCTCGGCCCATGCTTCAATGCCCTCCGCTGGCCGGGACGCCCTCGGCCCTGGAGACCCGCATGAGCACCACCAACCGCCAGATCGTCCTCGCCTCCCGCCCCAAGGGTGAGGTCACGCCCGACAACTTCCGCCTCGTCGAGGCCGCCCTCGCCCCGCTGGCCGACGGCCAGGTGCGCGTGCGCAACCACTTCCTGAGCCTGGACCCGTACATGCGCGGCCGCATGAACGACAGCAAGAGCTATGCGGCGTCGCAGGCGATCGACGAGGTCATGATCGGCGGCACGGTCGGCGAGGTCGTCGAGTCCAAGAACAGCCACTTCGGCGTGGGCGACAAGGTCGTCGGCATGGGCGGCTGGCAGGAGTTCCAGACCGTCGACGCCACGCAGCGCGGCGTGCTGCAGAAGGTGGACACGACGCACATCCCGCTGTCCGCCTACCTCGGCGCCGTCGGCATGCCCGGCGTGACCGCCTGGTACGGCCTCGTGAAGATCATCAACCCAAAGGCCGGCGAGACGGTGGTGGTGAGCGCCGCCAGCGGCGCTGTCGGCTCGGCTGTCGGCCAGCTCGCCAAGGCGCGCGGCGCCCGCGCGGTCGGCATTGCCGGCGGCGCTGACAAGTGCCGCTACGTGGTCGAGGAACTGGGTTTTGATGCCTGCATCGACTACAAGCAGCATGGCGACGTGCGCTCGCTGTCCGCCGCGCTGAAGGCCGAGTGCCCGAACGGCATCGACGGCTACTTCGAGAACGTCGGCGGCTACATCCTGGACGCCGTGCTGCTGCGCGCCAACGCGTTCAGCCGCGTGGCCATGTGCGGCATGATTTCCGGCTACGACGGCCAGCCCATCCCCATGGCCGCGCCGCAGCTCATCCTCGTGAACCGCATGAAGGTCGAGGGCTTCATCGTGTCCGAGCACATGGAGGTGTGGCCCGAGGCGCTGAAGGAGCTGGGCGGCCTGGTCGCCACCGGCAAGCTCAAGTACCGCGAGTCCGTGGCCCAAGGCCTAGAGAACGCGCCCGAGGCCTTCATGGGCCTACTCAAGGGCAAGAACTTCGGCAAGCAGCTCGTCAAGCTGGTCTGATGAACTGGACCTGCGTCCCGTTTGCCGAGCTGACGGTGCAGCAGCTGCACGACGTGCTCCGGCTGCGCGCCGAGGTCTTCGTCGTCGAGCAGCACTGCGTGTTCCTGGAGATCGACGGCCTGGACCCGCTCACCTGGCATCTGCTCGGCGTGGGCGATGACGGCCAGCTGCTGGCCTACACACGGCTGATCCCGCCCGGCGTGAAGGCGCCCGACGCGCTCATCGGCCGCGTCGTCACGTCGCCCGCCGCGCGCGGCGGTGGCAGCGGCCGTGCGCTGATGGCCGAGTCCGTCGCGCGCTGCGAAGCCCTGTGGCCCGGCCACGCCATCACGCTGCACGCCCAGGCCCACCTGGAACGCTTCTATGCCAGCTTCGGCTTCGCGCCCTCGGGCGAGCCCTATGTCGAAGACGGCATCCCCCACATCGAAATGAGAAAGCCCCTGCCATGAGCAAGCAAACCGCAGTCATCACCGGCGCCGGCTCCGGCTTCGGCCTGGAAACCGCCCGCCTCGCCGCCCAGCGCGGCATGAACCTCGTGCTCGTGGATGTGCAGGCCGACGCGCTGGACAAGGCCGTGGCCGAGTTCGCAGGCGTCGAGGTGCTGGCCCGCGTCGTCGACGTGGCCAAGGCCGACCAGATGGAAGCGCTGGCCAAGGCGGTCGAAGCGCGCTTCGGCGCGCCGCACTTCGTCTTCAACAACGCCGGCGTCGGCTCCGGCGGCCTGATCTGGGAGAACGCGCTCAGCGACTGGGAATGGGTGCTGGGCGTGAACCTGATGGGCGTGGTGCACGGCGTGCGGCTGTTCACGCCCATGATGCTGGCCGCGGCGAAGGCCGATCCCGCGTACCGCGGCCACATCGTCAACACCGCCTCCATGGCCGGCATGCTGAACCCGCCCAACATGGGCGTGTACAACGTGTCCAAGCACGCGGTGGTGTCGCTGTCCGAGACGCTCTATCAAGACCTGTCCCTCGTGACCGACCAGGTCCATGCGTCGGTGCTGTGCCCCTTCTTCGTGCCCACCGGCATCAGCCAGAGCCACCGCAACCGGCCTGCCGACCTGCCGATGGCCAAGCCCACCAAGAGCCAGCTCATCTCGCAGGCGCAGACCGACAAGGCCGTGTCCTCGGGCAAGCTGACCGCGGCAGATGTGGCGGCGCTGGTGTTCGACGCCATCGACCACGGCAAGTTCTACATCTTCAGTCACCCCCAGGCGCTGGCCGGCGTGCAGACGCGGCTGGAAGACGTGATGCAGCTGCGCAACCCCACCGACGCCTTCGCCGACAAGCCCGAGATCGGCGCGGCGCTGCGGGCCAAGCTGCGCGCCGAGTGAGGCAGGGACAATCGGGGGCATGAGCTCCCCCGATTCCATCGCCATCATCGGCGGCGGCCCCGCCGGCCTGATGGCCGCCGAGGTGCTGGCCACCGCCGGCCACGCCGTCACCGTCTTTGACGCCAAGCCCAGCGTCGGCCGCAAGTTCCTGCTGGCCGGCAAGGGCGGCCTCAACCTCACGCACGCCGAGCCGTTCGCGCCCTTCCTCGGCCGCTTCGGCGCGCGCGCTGCACACATCGAGCCGCTGCTGCGTGAATTCGATGCCGACGCACTGCGCACCTGGGCCGCAGAGCTGGGCGTGCAAACCTTCGTGGGCACCTCGGGCCGCGTGTTCCCCACCGACCTCAAGGCCGCGCCGCTGCTGCGCGCCTGGCTGCAGCGGCTGCGTGCCGCCGGCGTGAAGTTCGCGATGCGCCACCGCTGGACGGGCTGGGCCGACGACGGCTCGCTGCGCTTCGACACCCCCGACGGCGAACGCCTCGTCGCACCACGCGCCACGCTGCTGGCGCTGGGCGGCGCCTCCTGGCCGCAGCTCGGCTCCGACGGCGCCTGGGCGCCCTGGCTGGCCGCACGCGGCGTGGACGTCGCACCGCTGCAGCCGGCCAACTGTGGCTTCGACGTCGGCCCCACCGCCGCCCACGCCGGCGCCCCCGGCTGGAGCGAGCGCTTCGCGACCGAGTTCGCCGGCCAGCCAGTCAAGCCGGTGGCGCTGGCCACCGCAGGCTTCGACAGCCGACCGGGCGAGTTCGTCATCACGGCCACCGGCATCGAGGGCTCGCTGGTCTACGCCGCCAGCGCCGCGCTGCGCGAGCAGATCGCCCGCGACGGCCGCGCCACGCTGACACTGGACCTGCTGCCGCAACTGACGCCCGAACGCGTGCTGGCCGAGGTGCGCCACCCGCGCGGCAGCCGCTCGCTGTCGTCGCACCTGAAGAGCCGGCTGAACCTGAGCCCGCTGAAGCTGGGCCTGCTGCATGAGCTGTTGACGCGCGAACAGATGCTGGACCCCGCGACGCTGGCCGCCGCACTGAAGACCCTGCCACTGACACTGCACGCGCCCCGTCCCGTGGCCGAGGCCATCAGCACCGCGGGCGGCGTGCGCTTCGAGGCGCTGACCAGCGGGCTGATGCTGCAGGCCGTGCCCGGCGTGTTCGTCGCCGGCGAGATGCTGGACTGGGAAGCCCCGACGGGCGGCTACCTGCTGACCGCCAGCATGGCCAGCGGCCGCACGGCGGCCACCGGCCTGCTGGGCTGGCTGGCTCAGCCCTGAGCCTTCTTCAGCGCAAAGCCCAGCAAGGCGCCGACCTGGCGCAGGTACTCGACGTGCTGGTCGCTCCAGGTCAGCACGTCATGCGTGTTCTCGCAGCAGAACAGGCCCCAGGGCTGGCCGCCGATGTTGATGCCGACATCCAGCAGCGAATAGATGCCCAGCGGTTCGAAGTAGGCGCTGGTGAAGCAGTCCGTCGTCGGGTGGCTGCGCGCCTCGCTGGCGACGATGAGGTTGTCGCGCCGCATCGCAGCGAAATATGGGCCGAAGTCCGCCTCGCGCAGTTCGGCGCCCTGGCTCCAGCTGTCCTGGTCGCGGTCGTACAGCCGCAGGCACTGGATGCGGTCGCGTGCCACGGGGTCGGGATAGACCCACAGACTCGCGCGGCTGCTGCCCATCTGCTCGGCCAGCAGCAGGGTCAGCTCGTTGTAGAACTCGTCGGCATCGACGACGCCATCCATCAATCGCTTGGACAACGCCAGCACGCGGGGTTTGTCGAACATGCGCCTCTCCGTCGGGGTTGAGCGAGCCAGTGTCCATGCCGGCAGCGGGCCGGACAAGCCCGGTCGCCCGCGGGGCCACATGGCAAAATCGCCGGCTTTTTTCGCGCTTCCGAGAGCCTCGTGGACCATTTGATCGTTGCCCAGATTGCCGCCGAACTGAAGGTTCGCCCCGCCCAGGTGCAAGCCGCCGTGGAGCTGCTGGACGGCGGGGCCACCGTGCCCTTCATCGCCCGTTACCGCAAGGAAGCCACCGACGGCCTGGACGACACCCAACTGCGCGAGCTGGACGCCCGCCTGGCCTATCTGCGCGAGCTGGCCGACCGCCGCGAGGCCGTGCTGAAGAGCATTGCCGAGCAGGGCAAGCTGACGCCCGAGCTGGAAGCGGCAATCAAGGCCGCGCCCACCAAGCAGGAGCTGGAAGACCTCTACCTGCCCTACAAGGTCAAGCGCCGCACCAAGGGCCTGATCGCCCGCGAGGCCGGCCTGGAGCCGCTGGCCGACGCGCTGTTCGCTGACCCCACGCTCGACCCGCAGGCCGAGGCCGCCAAGTTCCTGAACGCCGACGCCGGCTTTGCCGACAGCTTCGCCGTGCTGGACGGCGTGCGCGACCTGCTCAGCGAGCGCTGGGCCGAGGACGCCGTGCTGGTGGGCAAGCTGCGCGAGTGGCTGTGGGAGGAAGGCCTGTTCCAGAGCAAGCTGATGGACGGCAAGAACGGCGAACTGCCCGACAACGCCAAGTTCCGCGACTACTTCGACTACGCCGAACCCATCAAGACCGTGCCTTCGCACCGCGCGCTGGCCGTGTTCCGCGGCCGCACGCAGGAGTTGCTGGACGCCAAGCTGGTGCTGGACGAAGAGCCCGTCGCTGGACAACCCGGCCTGGCCGAAGGCCGCATCGCCTCCCACCTGGGCTGGCGCCACGCCAACCGCCCCAGCGACGCGCTGATCCGCAAGACCATCGCGTGGACCTGGAAGGTCAAGCTGTCCCTGAGCCTGGAGCGCGACCTGTTCGCCCGGCTGCGTGAGGCCGCCGAGGCGACCGCCATCAAGGTCTTCGCCGAGAACCTGCGCGACCTGCTGCTGGCCGCGCCCGCCGGCAAGCGCGTCGTCATGGGGCTGGACCCGGGCATCCGCACCGGCGTGAAGGTGGCCATCGTGTCGGACACCGGCCGCGTGCTGGACACCGCCACCGTCTACCCGCACGAGCCGCGCCGCGACTGGGACGGCAGCCTGCACACGCTGGCCAAGCTGTGCGCGACGCATGGCGTCAACCTGATCGCCATCGGCAACGGCACCGCCAGCCGCGAGACCGACAAGCTCGCCGGCGAGCTGATCAAGAAGCTGCAGGCGCTGGATGCCAACGTCAAGATCGAGCGGGTCGTCGTCAGCGAAGCCGGCGCCTCGGTCTACTCGGCCAGCGAGTTCGCGTCCAAGGAGCTGCCCGACCTCGACGTGTCGCTGCGCGGCGCCGTCTCCATCGCCCGGCGCCTGCAGGACCCGCTGGCCGAGCTGGTCAAGATCGACCCCAAGAGCATCGGCGTCGGCCAGTACCAGCACGATGTCAACCAGAGCGAAATGGCGCGCGCGCTGGACGCCGTGGTCGAGGACTGTGTCAACAAGGTGGGCGTGGACCTGAACACCGCCTCGCAGGCGCTGCTGGCCCGCGTGTCGGGCCTGTCGGCCTCGGTGGCCAGCAGCATCGTGCGCTGGCGCGATGCGAACGGTGCCTTCCGCAACCGCCAGCAGCTGCTGGATGTGACGGGGCTGGGCCCCAAGACCTTCGAGCAGGCAGCCGGCTTTTTGCGCATCCGCGGCGGCGACAACCCGCTGGACGTCTCCGGCGTCCACCCCGAGACCTACCCGCTGGTCGAGAAAGCCATGGCGCTGTTGAAGCGCTCCGCCGATGAGATCGTCGGCCGCAGCGAGGTGCTGCGCACGCTCAAGCCCGAACTGCTGGCCAACGAGAAGTTCGGCCTCATCACCGTCAAGGACGTGCTCGCCGAGCTGGAAAAGCCCGGCCGCGACCCGCGCCCCGACTTCAAGGTCGCCCGCTTCAACGACGGCGTCGAGGACGTGAAGGACCTGCAGCCCGGCATGCTGCTCGAAGGCACGGTCAGCAACGTCGCGCAGTTCGGCGCATTCGTGGACCTGGGCGTGCACCAGGACGGCCTGATCCACGTCAGCCAGCTGAGCAACAAGTTCGTAAACGATGCCCGCGAGGTGGTCAAGACCGGCGACATCGTCAAGGTCAAGGTGCTGGAGGTGGACCTGGCCCGCCAGCGCATCTCGCTGACGATGAAGCTGGATGCGCAGGCGCCGCGCGGGCCCAAGACGGACAACGCCTTCCGGCCGGCTGCGCGCCACGAGCGTGCCGGCGGCGGCGCACGCGACGCGCAGCCGGCCGGCGGCAACGCGATGGCGGCCGCTTTCGCCAAGCTCAAACGCTGACCTTCGGCACGGACACGAAGGGCTGTCAAGATGCGGCCCGCGCCACGGGTCGTCGACTGACACCCGCCAATCGGCAATCGGTCGCAGCGCGGCTGCAGCCGGCTGGCGGGCCCGCTATGGTGCGCACCTTCCCGAATCCACGGAGTCCTGCTTGAAAACCCCTGCCCTCGCCCTGCTGCTCCTGCTCAGTCCCGCCCTGGTTCTGGCTCAGCAGGAAGTCGACCGCGCGAACAACACGTCGCCGACACCCGGCAACCAGCAACTGGAGCGCGTGTCTGTCTCGCGCACGCAGACCGACACCGACCTGCGCCGCCGCGAGCCCGTGGCCAAGCAGCTGTACGGCCGCGAGGAGCTGGACAAGTACGGCGACACGCAGCTTTCCGATGTGCTCAAGCGCCTGCCGGGCATCAACGTCTCCGGCGGCCAGCTGCGCATGCGCGGCCTGGGCGGCGCCTACACGCAGATCCTTGTCAACGGCGAGCCGGCGCCTCCGGGCTTCAGCCTGGACAACCTGAACCCGGCGCAGGTCGAGCGCCTGGAAGTCACCAAGGCGCCCACGGCGGACCAGAGCGCCCAGGCCATCGCCGGCACGCTGAACATCATCCTGAAGGACGCGCCGCGCGTCGTGCAGAAGGATCTGCGCCTGGGCCTGGCCTACGCGAGCGAGAAGCCGGTCATCAATGCCGGCTTCACCTACGGCGATCGCGTCGTCGGCGGCGTGGGCTTCGTGCTGCCGATCTCGGTCTACCAGTGGAACTTCGTCAACGAGACCGAAGGCGACCGCGTGCGCGACAAGGGCGTGACCGGCATGAGCAATGTCGGGCGCGACCGCGCCTTCGGTCGCGGCTTCAACATCTCGCCGCGCCTGAACTGGAAGCTCGACGACGACGAGACGCTGACGCTGCAAGGCTTCTTCGTGCAGAACCGCTTCCGCAACGAGGGCGAGAACACCACCACCGTGCTGTTCTCGGGCGCCAGCAGCGTGCTGCCGCAGAGCCTGGTGGACACCACGCGCAACCGCGGCACCTTCTCGGCCAACCGCGTCAACCTGCAATACAACAACCGTTTCGGTGAGGACCGTCGCATCGAACTGCGCGCCGGCACCGGCAGCGGCGGCGCGAACTTCGACTTCGACTTCTTCGGCCGCAACAAGGACGGCTCGCAAGCCATCGACCGCTTCACGTCGGGCGACAACAGCAACCGCAACACCAGCCTGTCCGGCAAGTACAGCCAGTACGCAGGTGACGCCCACACCATCACGACCGGCGCCGAGTTGGAGCGCCGCACCCGCGACGAACGCCGCCGCACGCAGCAGATCGACTACCGCAAGACCAACCCGCAGTTGGAAGACCTGCTGACGGGCGTCGAAGGCCAGCCCTTCAACGCGACCATCACCCGCTCGGCCTTCTACCTGCAGGACGAGTGGGAGATCAACAAGCAGTGGTCCGCCTACGCCGGCGTGCGCCACGAGCAGATCAAGATGGCCAGCGAGGGGGATGGCAGCCAGTTCACCAGCACCAGCAAGGTCACGACACCGCTGCTGCACCTGAACTTCAAGCCCGACCCCAAGGGCCGCGACCTCGTGCGCGCCAGCCTGACCCGCAGCTACAAGGCGGCGGACATCCAGCAGCTGATTGCCCGCCCAACCATCAACACCGACTATGAAGTGCGCGGCCCGAATGCGCGCATCAACACCGAGCTCGCCCCGGACCGCATGGGCAATCCGCTGCTGAAGCCGGAGCTGGCCACCGGCCTGGACGTGGCCTTTGAGAAATACCTGCCGGCAGGCGGCCTGGTGTCGGTGGGCGTGTTCCACCGCCGCATCACCAATCTGATCCGCACCGACAAGCCCCGCCTGATGACGGTGCCCTATGCCGACACGCAGCGCTACGTCATCACGCAGATCAACCTCAGCAAGGCCACGACGCAAGGCCTGGAGCTGGAGGTCAAGGGCCGCGCCGCCGAGCTGTTCCCGAGCCTGTTCGAGCCCAGCACCGCGCTGAACCTGCGCGCCTCGCTGAACCTGTACCGATCCTCCGTCGGCGACATCCCCGGCCCCGACAACCGCCTGGAGGGCCAGCAGCCCTGGCAGTTCAACTTCGGCGCCGACTACCGGCTCAAGAGCCTGCCGATCAACATGGGCTTCAGCGCCCAGATCGCACCCGAGTTTGACGTGCGCCAGAGCGTGCTGCAAAGCCAGACCTCGCTGGCCTCGCGCTCGCTGGACGCCTTCGCCGCCATGCAGGTCAGCAAGCAGGACAGCGTGCGCGTCAGCGTCAACGGCCTGTTCCAGCCCAAGCAGGGCACGCGCGTCGTCATCGTCGGCACGCCGGACTACAACCTGAACCAGCGCGAGCCGGTGCCTTGGTGGTCGGTGAACTGGGAACACAAGTTCTGACGCAACTCGCCGTCCCGGCCGCGTCACGCCGCGCGGCCGGTGTCGGCTATCTTGTCGGGCGATGACTGTTCCTGCCCTCCAAGTATTTGCCGGTCGCACCGCCCGCACGCGGCTGGCCGAGCGTGGCCTGCGTCCTGACGACATCGGCCTGATCCCGGCTGCCGCCGGTGGCCCCAAGGGTCTGATCCTCAACGGCCTGGATCGCTTCATCTTCGGCGACTGGCTGCCGCAAAGCCGCCAGCCCGTGCACCTGGTCGGCGCCAGCATCGGCGCTTGGCGCATGGCCACCGCAGCCCTCGCCCACCGCGACGTGGCCGATGCGTTCAACACGATGGCCGAGGCCTACGTGACGCAGCAGTACGACGTACTGCCGGGGGAGAAGCGACCGCGCCCCGAGGGTGTCAGCCGGCGCTTCGGCGAGATCCTGGCCGACATCTTCGAAGGCCGCGAGGCCGAGGTGCTGGCCCATCCACGCTATCGGCTGCACATCGTCACGTCGCGCGGCCAGAACAAGGGCCTGGGCCTGCTGGCGCGAGAAGGTCGAGTGCGCACGCCGCTGGGCTACCTGGGCGCATTTGCGGCCAATGCGGTGTCACGTCCGCTGCTGGGGCGCTTCCTGGAGCGCGTCATCTTCTCCGACGCCCGCGACCGCCTGCCGCTGAAGCTCAACGACTTCACGACGCGCGAGGTGCACCTGTCGCGCACCAACCTGCGTGGCGCGCTGCTGGCGAGCTGCTCCATCCCGTTCTGGCTGCAGGCCCAGCACGACCTGCCCGGCGCACCGCGCGGCGCCTACTGGGACGGCGGCATCACCGACTACCACCTGCACCTCGACTACCGCGCCCTGCAGTCCAGCGGCGCGCCCCTGGTGCTCTACCCGCACTTCCAGCGCCAGGTGGTGCCCGGCTGGCTGGACAAGGCACTCAAGCACCGCCATCGCGCCACCGCCTTCCTGGACAACGTCGTGCTGCTGTGCCCGTCGCCCGAGTGGATCGCCAGCCTGCCCGGCGGCAAGCTGCCGGACCGCAACGACTTCATCCACCTGGACGCCGACGAACGCCGCCGGCGCTGGCGCGAGGCCGTGGCGTCCAGCCACCGCCTGGCCGAAGAATTCGCCGCGCTCACGCGCCAAGGCAACGTCCAGGCCATGAGCCTTTAGAATTTGGATTCCCTCCCCTCACAAGAGCGAGAAAGGCACCCTGGTTATGACACCGCGAACTACGACCACCTTCACCGGTACCTAGTCGGCCGCGGCTCGTCACGCCTGCCTTCGGGCAAGAAACCAAGCGCGGCAAGTGGCCGCGCTTTTTCATTTCTGCCCCACGAACGGAGCACCCCATGATCTCGATTCAACTCCCCGACGGCTCTCGCCGTGAGTACCCCGCCGCGCTGACGGTGGGCGATGTGGCCGCCAGCATCGGCGCCGGCCTGGCCAAGGCCGCGCTAGGCGGCAAGGTCGACGGCAAGGTCGTTGACCTGAGCCACGTCATCGACCGCGACGTTCAGCTGTCCATCGTCACCGACAAGGACGAAGACGGCCTGGAACTCATCCGCCACTCCACAGCCCACCTACTGGCCTACGCCGTCAAGGAGCTCTACCCCGACGCCCAGGTCACCATCGGCCCGGTCATCGAGCACGGCTTTTACTACGACTTCTCGTACAAACGCCCCTTCACGCCGGACGACCTGGCCGCCATCGAGTCCAAGATGACCGAACTGGCCAAGAAGGACGAGAAGGTCGTGCGCCGCGTGCTGCCGCGCGACGAAGCCGTGGCCCACTTCAAGGCCCTGGGCGAGAACTACAAGGCCGAGATCATCGGCAGCATCCCGGCCGACCAGGATGTGTCGCTGTACGCCGAAGGCAAGTTCGAAGACCTCTGCCGCGGCCCGCACGTGCCCAGCACGGGCAAGCTCAAGCACTTCAAGCTGATGAAGGTCGCCGGTGCCTACTGGCGCGGCGACCACCGCAACGAGATGCTGCAGCGCGTCTACGGCACAGCCTGGGCGACGAAGGACGACCTGCAGAAGTACCTGACGATGCTGGAGGAAGCCGAGAAGCGCGACCACCGCAAGCTCGGCAAGGAGCTGGACCTCTTCCACATCGACGAGCACGCCCCCGGCGTCGTGTTCTGGCACCCCAAGGGCTGGACGGTGTGGCAGGAGGTCGAGCAGTACATGCGCCGCGTCTACCGCGACAACGGCTACCAGGAGGTCAAGGGCCCGCAGCTGCTCGACAAGACGCTGTGGGAAGCCACGGGCCACTGGGACAAGTACCGCGACAACATGTTCACGACCGAGTCGGAAAAGCGCGACTACGCGCTCAAGCCGATGAACTGCCCCGGTCACATCCTGATCTTCAAGCACGGCGTGAAGAGCTACCGCGACCTGCCGCTGCGCTTCGGCGAGTTCGGCCAGTGCCACCGCAACGAGCCCACCGGCGGCCTGCACGGCATCATGCGCGTGCGCGGCTTCACGCAAGACGACGGCCACATCTTCTGCACGGAAGATCAGATCCTGCCCGAGTGCGTGGCCTACACGGCGCTGCTGCAGAAGGTCTACCAAGACTTCGGCTTCACGGACATCATCTACAAGGTCGCCACGCGGCCGGATGCCCGCATCGGCTCCGACGAGATCTGGGACAAGGCCGAGCACGCGCTGATGGAAAGCCTGCGCGCCTCGGGCGTGGACTTCGTCATCGCCCCGGGCGACGGCGCCTTCTACGGCCCCAAGATCGAGTACACGCTGAAAGACGCGCTGGGCCGCCAGTGGCAGTGCGGCACGATGCAGGTCGACTTCTCCATGCCCGGCCGCCTCGGCGCCGAGTTCGTGGATGAAGACGGCCAGCACAAGAACCCCGTGATGCTGCACCGCGCCATCGTCGGCAGCCTGGAGCGATTCATCGGCATCCTGATCGAACAACACGCCGGCGCACTGCCCACGTGGCTGGCGCCGACGCAGGTTGTCGTCGCCAACATTACGGATGCGCAGGCCGATTACGTCGCGGAAATTGTGAAATCGCTGCAAAAACAAGGGCTTAGGGCCTCAGCCGATTTGCGCAACGAGAAGATCACCTATAAAATCCGCCAGCATTCCATGCAAAAGCTGCCGTACATCCTCGTCGTGGGTGACAAGGAAAAGGCGAATGGCAGCGTTGCGGTACGCGCCCGTGGCAACCAGGATCTCGGCGTGATGCCCCTGCAGGACTTCCTCGACAGGATCTCCGCAGACATCACCAACAAGGTCTGAAAGAGCCGTCCGGGCGCGCTTTGTTTTGTTTGAGGCCCCTCGCCTTGGGGCCTTGTTGAAAGGTCCACACCATCGCTACGTTTGCCGACCGTCGCGCGATTCCGGAGCGCAAGCACCGCCTGAACCGCGAAATCATGGCTCCCGAAGTCCGTCTGAACGGCCCCGAGAATGAACCCATCGGGATCGTCAGCATCCAGGAAGCCCTGCGCATGGCGGGCGACCTGGACGTGGACCTGGTCGAGATCTCTGCCACCGCCAATCCGCCGGTCTGCCGGCTGATGGACTACGGCAAGTTCAAGTACCAGGAACAAAAGCGCGCCGCTGAAGCCAAGGCCAAGCAAAAGATCATCGAGATCAAGGAAGTCAAGTTCCGCCCGGGCACGGACGAAGGTGACTACCAGATCAAGATGCGCAACTTGCGCCGCTTCATCGCTGAAGACGGTGACAAGGGCAAGGTCACGCTGCGCTACCGGGGCCGCGAAATCACGCACCAGGACATCGGCATGCGCCTGCTGGAGCGGATTCGCGACGAGCTGGCTGATGTGGCGGTGGTCGAGAACATGCCGAAGCTCGAAGGTCGGCAGATGATCATGGTCCTGGCGCCCAAGAAGCGCTGAGATCGACAGAGTTCAACCGGCAGGTTTGGTCGCCTGCCGGTTCACAAGTCTCCTGAGGCCAACAAGCATGTCGGGTTCACCGGCATCGCCCCAGGGACACACTTAAAAGGAGCATTCACATGCCCAAGATGAAGACCAAGAGCAGCGCGAAGAAGCGTTTTCGCGTTCGTCCGGGTGGCACCGTCAAGCGCGGTCAGGCGTTCAAGCGCCACATCCTGACCAAGAAGACCACGAAGAACAAGCGTCAGCTGCGCGGCGCTGTGAACGTGCACGAAACCAACATGGGCCACATGGCTCAAATGTTGCCTTTCGCCGGCCTGTAATCCACCAAGACTAGAAGGAGAAACATATGCCTCGCGTCAAACGTGGTGTTACCGCTCGCGCCCGTCACAAGAAGGTCCTGGCCCTGGCCAAGGGCTTCCGCGGTCGTCGTAAGAACGTTTTCCGCATCGCCAAGCAGGCGGTGATGAAGGCGGGCCAATACGCCTACCGTGACCGCCGCACCAAGAAGCGCGTCTTCCGTCAGCTGTGGATCGCCCGTATCAACGCCGCCTCGCGTGGCCTGGGCCTGTCCTACAGCAAGTTCGTGGCGGGTCTGAAGAAGGCCCAGATCGAGATCGACCGCAAGGTCCTCGCCGATCTGGCCGTCAACGACCCGGCTGGTTTCGCCAGCATCTTCGCCAAGGTGAAGGCCGCGCTCGCCTGATTGCGAACTGCTCCGGCGCGAGCTGGAGCCCGCAACTTTTGAGGGCCGGCCCACCAGGGTCGGCCCTTTCTCATTCCGAATTCCCGAATGTCTGATCTCGACGCTTTGCTGCAAGCGGCACAGGCCGACTTTGCCGCCGCCCCCACGCCCGCCGAACTGGAGAACGCCAAGGCGCGCTACCTGGGCAAGTCCGGCCGTGTGACCGAACTGATGAAGGGCCTGGGCGCCCTGAGCATCGAGGAAAAGAAGACCCGCGGCGCCGAGATCAACCAGACCAAGGTCGCCATCGAGGCCGCCCTCACCGCCCGTCGTGACGCGCTGGCCGCTGCCGAGTTGGAGAAGCAACTCAAGGCCGAAGCCCTGGACGTCACCCTGCCCGGCCGCCAGCGCGGCACCGGCGGCCTGCACCCCATCACCCGCGCCATGGAGCGCATCGAAGCCATCTTCTCGTCGATGGGTTTCGACGTGGCCGACGGCCCCGAGATCGAGACCGACTGGTACAGCTTCTCGGCGCTCAACAACCCCGAGAACCACCCAGCCCGCTCGATGCAGGACACGTTCTACGTCGACATGAAAGACGAGAACGGCAGCTGGCTCAACCTGCGCCCGCACACCAGCCCGATGCAGATCCGCTACGCGCAGGCCCATGCCAAGCGCTACGCCGGCCAGGACACCATGCCCGAGATCCGCGTCATCGCGCCGGGCCGCACCTACCGCGTGGACAGCGACGCCACGCACTCGCCCATGTTCCACCAGGTCGAAGGCCTGTGGGTGGGCGAGAACATCTCGTTCAAGGACCTGAAGGCGGTCTACCTGAACTTCATCACTGCCTTCTTCGAGACCGATCAGCTGCAGCTGCGCTTCCGCCCCAGCTACTTCCCGTTCACCGAGCCCAGCGCCGAGATCGACATCATGTTCGAGAGCGGCCCGCTGAAGGGCCGCTGGCTGGAAGTGTCTGGCTCGGGTCAGGTGCACCCGCAAGTCATCCGCAACATGGGCCTGGACCCCGAGCGCTACATCGGCTTCGCGTTCGGTTCCGGCATCGACCGCCTGGCCATGCTGCGCTACGGCGTCAACGACCTGCGCGCCTTCTTCGACGGCGACCTGCGTTTCCTCGCCCAGTTCAAGTAATTCGACAAGAACAAGACCATGCAATTCCCCGAGTCCTGGCTGCGCGAGTTCTGCAATCCGCCGCTGTCCACCGCCCAACTGGCCGAACTGCTGACCATGTCCGGCATGGAAGTGGAAGAGCTGCGCCCCGTCGCCCCGCCCTTCCACGGCATCGTCGTGGCCGAAATCCTGGAGGCCGAGCAGCACCCCAACGCCGACAAGCTGCGCGTTTGCAAGGTCAACGCCGGCGCTGCGTTCAACAACGGCGAGCCGCTGCAGATCGTCTGCGGCGCGCCCAACGCCCGCGTGGGCATCAAGGTGCCGCTGGCCACGGTCGGCGCCGAGCTGCCGCCGGGTGCGGACGGCAAGCCGTTCAAGATCGGCGTGGGCAAGCTGCGCGGCGTGGAGAGCTTCGGCATGCTGTGCTCGGCGCGCGAGCTCAAGCTCAGCGAAGACCACGGCGGCCTGCTGGAGCTGGCCGCTGACGCCACTGTCGGCGAAGACATCCGCAAGCATCTGGCTCTCGACGACACGCTGTTCACCCTCAAGCTCACGCCCAACCTGGGCCACGGCCTGAGCGTGTTCGGTGTGGCACGCGAAGTGGCCGCGCTCACCGGTTCGCCGCTGCTGAAGGCCGAGTTCCCGGCCGTCCCGCCGACGCTGGATGCCAAGCTGCCCGTGCGCATCGAAGCCACCGACCTCTGCGGCCGTTTCTCCGGTCGCATCGTCAAGGGCATCAACACGACCGCGAAGACGCCCGCCTGGATGGTCCAGCGCCTGGAGCGCTGCGGCCAGCGCTCGGTCACGGCGCTGGTCGACATCTCGAACTACGTCATGTTCGAGTACGGCCGCCCGTCGCACATCTTCGACCTGGACAAGATCAGCGGTGAGCTCATCGTGCGCTGGGGCCAGGCCGGCGAACAACTCAAGCTGCTGAACGGCAACACCATCACCGTGGACGAAAAGGTCGGCGTCATTGCCGACGCGCGCGAGGTCGAGTCCCTCGCCGGCATCATGGGCGGCGACCACACGGCCGTGTCCGACGACACCAAGAACGTCTACGTCGAAGCCGCCTTCTGGTGGCCCGAGGCCGTCATGGGCCGCGGCCGCCGCTACAACTTCTCGACCGACGCCGGCCACCGCTTCGAGCGCGGCGTGGACCCGTCCCACACCGTCGAGCACATTGAGCGCATCACGCAGCTCATCCTCGACATCTGCGGCACCCCCGACACGCAAGTCGGCCCGATGGACGACCAGTCGCCCAACGTGCCAGTGCGCCAACCCGTGGCGCTGCGCGTTGCACGCGCCGCCAAGGTCATCGGCATGCCGGTCACGCAAGCCGACTGCGAACAGGTGTTCACGCGCCTGGGCCTGCCGTTCACCGCGGCGGACGGCGTGATCACCGTGACCCCGCCGAGCTGGCGCTTTGACCTCCTCATCGAGGAAGACCTCATCGAGGAAGTCATCCGCGTGATGGGCTACCCCACGCTGCCCTCCACGGCCCCGCTGGCGCCCATCGTGGGCCGCACCGGCTCGGAGTCGCGCCAAGCCAAGCACGCGCTGCGCCGCGCCGTAGCCGCACGCGACTACTTCGAGACCATCAACTTCAGCTTCGTCGAAGAACGCTGGGAGCGCGAGCTGGCCGGCGTCACCGACCCGATCCAGCTGCTCAACCCCATCGCCGCCCCGCTGTCGGTGATGCGCACCAGCCTGATCGGCAGCCTGGTGCAGGTGCTGCGCCACAATCAGGCCCGCCGTGCGACGCGCGTGCGCGTGTTCGAACTGGGCCGCGTCTTCAAGCGCGACGCTGCGGTGGCCAACGGCCCGCTGGCCGTCGCCGGCATCGAGCAGCCGCTGCGTCTGGGTGGTCTGGCCTGGGGCCCGGCCGATCAGCAGCAGTGGAGCCAGAAGGACCGCGCCGTCGACTTCTTCGACGTGAAGGGCGATCTGGAATCCCTGTTCGCGCCGCAGGCGCTGACCTTCGAAGCCGCCGAGCACCCAGCCCTGCACCCAGGCCGCAGCGCCCTCGTGAGCCTGAACGGCCAGGCCGTCGGCTTCGTCGGTGAACTGCACCCGCGCTGGCGGCAGGGCTACGACATCAGCGGCAGTGCGCCGGTGGTGTTCGAGCTGGATCTGGACGCCGCGCTGACCCGCACGCTGCCGCAAGGCCAGCCGCTGCCGCGCCAGCAAGCCGTGCAACGCGACCTGGCCCTGGTGGTCAAGGACAGCACCCCGCACGACGCGCTGATGGCCACTATCCAGTCTGCCGGCGGCGCCCTGCTGCGCTCGGCCCGACTGTTCGATGTCTTCAAACCCGCGGCCGGTGCCACCACCGACCTGCAGGCCGACGAGCGCAGCCTGGCCGTGCGCCTGGAACTGCTGGACGACGACGCCACGCTCACCGACGAGCGCATCGATGCAGCCGTCGCGGCCATCGTCGCTGCCACGACCCAGCAGCTTGGCGCGCGCCTGCGCGGCTGATCGGAGGATTCATGGACGCTCACCACGACAAAAAGGACCCGGTTGCCGTTGTCATTGGCAGCCTTGAGACGCCCACGCTGACCAAGGCGGAGCTTGCCGAGTTGCTCTTCGACAAGTTGGGCCTGAACAAGCGCGAGTCCAAGGACATGGTCGAGGCCTTCTTCGACATCCTGCACGACAGCCTCGTCAAGGGCCAGGACGTGAAGCTCTCTGGCTTTGGCAACTTCAACATCCGTCGCAAGGCGCCCCGCCCAGGCCGTAACCCGCGCACCGGCGAGTCCATCCCGATCAAGGCGCGCAACGTGGTGACCTTTCACGCCAGCCACAAACTCAAGGGCCAGGTGCAAGGCGACGCGCCCGGCTCGGAAGACTTCGAGTAGAGTCTGCTTCCCTTTCGCGAACTTATTGATTTGCAATGGAAAAGGCGCTTCCCGCCATCCCCGCCAAACGCTACTTCACCATCGGTGAGGTGAGCGAGCTGTGCGGCGTGAAGCCCTACGTGCTTCGCTATTGGGAGCAGGAGTTCAACCAACTCAAACCCATGAAGCGACGCGGTAATCGGCGCTATTACCAGCACCACGAAGTGCTGCTGATCCGCCGCATCCGTGACCTGCTCTACGACCAAGGGTTCACGATCAGTGGCGCACGCAACCAGCTCAGCGAAGGTCTGCCAGCGGCCACGGTGCAGAGCTTCCGTGAAGAAGCTGAGGCCGCTCGACAGCACGACGACGAGATGCTCGATGAGCTCGATGCTGACGATGCAGGCGCCGCGCTGATCGCAGCGGCCGCTGCTCGACCATTGGCGCCCGCCACCCGTCCGCTGAAAGCAGCTGAGGCCACACTGACGCTACCCATTGAGCCGGTCGCTCCCCTGACTTCGCTGGAGCAAGTTCGGGCAGAGCTTTTGGCGATTCGCACGGCATTGTTGATCTGACGGCGAAATTTACGTTATACTTATTGGCTCAGTCGGGGCGTAGCGCAGCCTGGTAGCGCACTTGCATGGGGTGCAAGGGGTCGCGAGTTCGAATCCCGCCGTCCCGACCATTTTTATTGAAGTAGATCAACGGGTTAGCAGCTCAGGCCGCTAACCCGTTTTTCCTTTCCGGCTCGACTTGCTGTTGCTGGCAACAGAATTCTGCTGCCTAGAACCGCACATCAAAGCTTCAGCCCCAGCGCCATGGCATGTCGGTGCATGTAGGAACTTAGCGCCACCTCCCGCGCTTCTTCGCAGTCCAAGATGGCACCGATGATTCGCCTGTAGGTCGTGCTACGCATACCCTTCGGTCGCTGCCAGCTCTGAATCGCCCCGGGTTTCTTAGACACCCGTGAGCCGTTGGGAACGGCGTCGTTCGAGCTCGACCGGCGAAGCGTCGCCTGCGGTGCCACTTCTATCGAGCACACCGTCAAGTCTGCTTTGCTCGCAACTCAGGCGCCCGGTTCACAGCAAATGAGAGGCGTCGCTCAACCAAACGTTGATTGGCCCGTACCGCATACACGGACATAGTCCGCTGCGTTGTCACGGCGGATGCCATTGCCTCAATGGCGGGCACGCACCTGCAGCTTTGTGCAGCACGCCTGCCTCGCCGTGGCGGCAGCCTGACTAAACGTATCGGATCGCCACCACCATGCCCTCCACGCTGATGCTCATCGTCCTCGCAGCCACGCTCGCCGTGGTTACGCTGCAAGCCTGGCGGCTCGGGAACGAGCGGCGCGACGTTGTCCTGCTCGGTACGTTCAGCGCAACGCTGGGTTTGGGTGCAGTGGCGACGGCCGTCTAGCGAGCCGCAGAGCCCGCCGCGACGACGCCCATGCCGGATCTTGCGGCGCGGGCAGGCGCTCGCTCGACTTGGGATGAGCGGCTGGGCAAAGCTCAGACAATGCCCCCCCTCGCCGGCGCGAGCGCAATAAAAAAACCCCTAGAGCGCTTGTTCTCTAGGGGTTTTGGGCTTGTCGCTGAGCGACAAGCAAATTTGGTGGGCCCTGTAGGATTCGAACCTACGACCAACGGATTAAGAGTCCGCTGCTCTACCAACTGAGCTAAGAGCCCTGAATCAGCCTAACTAGTGTTTTGCTGAGCCTGCTATTGTAGCATGATTTTTGTCACGCCAACTAAATTTTGGTGGGATGTGCAGGATTCGAACCTGCGACCAACGGATTAAAAGTCCGCTGCTCTACCGACTGAGCTAACATCCCGTGTCAAGCAGAGCCTAGCATTCTAGCCAGCTTTCTGCCTGGTTTGCAAGCCGTTTCAGAAACTTTTTTGCTCAGGCCCTCGGCTGACTCGCACGTGCGATGTGAAGCCGCTGCAGTTCGGCAGCAGCGCACAAGCCAAACGTCGCCGTGACCGTCACGCTTGAACCGTAGCCGTGGCAATTCAAGCTGCCGTCCACCTCGCAGGCCTCACCTTCCGCCCGCTGCGGCAAATGCACTGATTCCTTTGAGTACACGCAAGCGACGCCCATGGTGCCCAGGCGCGGCGCGCCATGCTGCTTGCGCAGGCGTTGACGCAACGAGGCCAGCAGCGGGTCGTGGGTGGTGGCGCTGAGATCATCCAGCTGCACGCGGTGCGGCTCGCGCTTGCCACCCGCCGCGCCGACGGTCACGAAGGGCAGTTCCTGCTGTCGCGCCCAGTCCGCCAACACAGCCTTGGCGCGCACTTGGTCGCAGCAATCAATGAGGCCGTCGACCGCAGCGCCTCCCAGCAGCGTCGGCCAGTTGTCCGCATCGACGAACTCCTCGATCACGTGCACGGAACAGCCTGGGTGGATATCCGCGATACGCAAACGCAGCGCCTCGGCCTTGGCCATACCGACCGTCGACCCCAAGGCCTGGATCTGGCGGTTGATGTTGGATTCGGAGACCTGATCCAGATCAATCAGGATCAGCTCGGCGACACCGCTGCGGGCCAGCGCCTCCACGGCCCAGGACCCGACGCCGCCCAGCCCGACGACGGCGAACCTTGCCGTACGCAGGCTGCCGTAGGCGGCATCACCGTGAAGGCGGCGCAGGCCGCCGAAGCGACGCTCCAGATCGGCGTCGTCAGCGGCGACGACCGCCCGATCCTGCGCGTTCACTTCAGCGTCGCCAGGCGTTCCTTGCCCGCCTGCGCGGCCTCGGTGCCCGGATAGGCCTTGATGAGGTCCTCCAGGCTGCGGCGTGCCGCCTTGACCTCTTTCAGCTCGATCTGGCAGTTGGCCAGAGCAAGCAGCGCCTCGGCCGCACGCGGGTGGTCGGCGTTGCCAGCGATGAAGGCGCGGAAGGTCGCGATTGCGTCCTTGTAATCGCGCTTGCCGTACTGCGCATTGCCGAGCCAGAAGCGCACGGAATCCGTGTAACCGCTGGCGGTGTAGCGCTTGAGGAATGAACTCAGCGCCGACACGGCCTCGGCGAAGTCACCACGTCGCACAAGACCGATGGCGGCGTCGTACTGGCCACGCTCCTCGGGACTGACCTGGAACTCGCGGCCGTCGAGGTTGACCTTCTGCGGCTCCAGCGGCTTCAGGCGCGCATCGACGGCCTGTGACTGATCGGTCAGCTTGCGCTGGGTGTCCGCCAAGTCGCGGGCCAGGCGCTCATTGGCACCACGCAGTGTGGCCACCTCGGCGCGCAGCGCGTCGAGTTGGCTGTTCAGGTCCAGCATGCTGCGGCGCAGCGGCTGCAGTTGCTCCTGCACCAGCGCATTCAGCTGCTCGGCACGCTGCTTGGCGGCGTCCTCGTTGGCCTGGATCTTGGTGCGCAGTTCGAGGATGGCCTTGCGGGCTTCGTCATCCTCGAACAAGCCGGCCTGGGCCGGCTGCATGAAGGCCGCGCCCGCGGCCAGAGCGAGAAGCGTCGGGCGCAACAGGCGCGAAAGACGCATCACTTGTCCTTGAGCTCGACGCGACGGTTCTTGCCCCAGGCTTCTTCACCGCTGCCTTGCACGGCCGGGCGCTCCTTGCCGAAGCTGACCGCCTCGACCTGGGTGCCACCCACGCCCAGCAGCGTCAGCGACTTGGCAACGGCTTCAGCACGGCGCTGACCCAGAGCCAGGTTGTACTCACGGCCGCCGCGCTCGTCGGTGTGGCCTTCCAGCGTCAGCGCCAGCTTCTTGTTGTTGTTCAGGCGCTTGGCGTGCAGGTCGACCAGCGGGCGGTACTCTTCCTTGACGACGTCGCTGTCGAAGTCGAAGTAGACGACGCGCTTGCCCTGAACTTGCTGCGTCAGCTGCTCGTCCAGCGTCAGGGTCTTGACCTGGGACTGGGGCACCGGGGCGACATTGCCTTGCGGGGCAGGCGTGGGGGCAGGCGTCGGCGCAACGTCCTTGACCGGCGCCGGCTCATCCAGCTTGACGGTCGATTGGCAGCCAGCAAGGGCAGCAGCGGCAATCAGGGTGAGCGCGTAACGGGTCAGCTTCATTCGAGTGGTCTCCACAACAGACAGGGGGCAGGGTGAAACAGCAAAGCCGACAACGTTGCCGGCGCGATATTGTCCAACAAAGGTGCGGGTGGTCCGGCTACTGGGCCGCAAAAGAGCCCCAGCTGGGCTCACGCACCTCCGCCAGCGACACCAGCAGCGGCGTCTTGATCTTGCCGTCCAGCGTCGTTGTCATCAGCACCTCCTTGCCGCCGGCGCGGCTGGCGTAGACGATGAGCTTGCTGTTGGGAGCGAAGGACGGGCTTTCATCGTCATTCGCATCGCTGATCTGCTGCGACTGGCCGGTGGCCAGGTCCATCACGCAGAGGCGGAACGCACCGCCGGCACGCGTGATGTAGGCCATCGTGCGGCCATCGGGGCTGATGGCCGGGCTGATGTTGTAGTTGCCGTTGAAGGTGACGCGCTCCGCGGCGCCGCCGCCCGCCGGCATGCGGTAGATCTGCGGGCCGCCGCCGCGGTCGCTGACGAAGTAGATCTTGCTGCCGTCGGGCGCAAAGCAGGCCTCGGTGTCGATGGCGCTGCTCTGGGCGATGCGGCGCAGGCCCGAGCCGTCACGGTTGATGACGAACAGCTGCGTGCCGCCCTCGCGCGACAGGCTCAGCACCAGCTGGTTGCCGTCCGGCGACCAGGCCGGCGCACTGTTCGTGCCCTTGAAGTCGGCCAGCACACGGCGGGTACCGGTTTGCACGTCCTGGATGCGTACCGTGGCCTTGCCGCTTTCGAACGACACATAGGCGAGCTCGCGGCCATTGGGCGCCCAGGTGGGCGAGATGATGGCCTCGGGGCTGCTCAGCGCAGCCTTGGCGCCCTCACCGTCGGCGTCGGCAATGACCAGGCTGTAGCGGCGCCCGGCCTTCGTGACATAGGCCATGCGCGTGGCGAACACACCCTTTTCGCCCGTCAGCTTCTCGTACACGACATCGGCAATGCGGTGCGCCGCCAGGCGCGCATCGTCGGGCAGCACCGCCTGGGCCTGGCCGATGATCTCGGCGCCCTTGACCACATCCCAGAGCTTGAAGCGGATGTCCAGCCGGCCATCGGCGAGGCGGGTGACGGAGCCGGCGACCAGCGCGTCGGCCTGGCGGGCCTTCCATTCGGCATAGGCGGGCACGCTGGTCTCGCTCAACGCCCCGGGCGCGTCGACGCTGCGGAACAGGCCGCTGCGCTCCAGATCGGCACGGATGATGGCCGCGATGGGCTGCGGCGAGCGGGACTCATCGCGGAAGTCAGCGATGGCGACCGGGATGCGCGTGCCGCCGACGCCGGCGATGTCGATGCGGACTTGGGCGAGCACCGGGCTGGCGGCCAGCGCGGCGAGGGCCGCGAGACCGCGGCGACGGGAAACTGTTGCGAGCATGGCGCCGGATTTTGCCGCAGACGCCAGCGCCCACACCGTCAGACAAGGCCGCAGGCGCGGCCTGGTTTTCACAGCAGCACGATGTCGTAGTGCTCGGTCTGGTTGGTGGGCTCGGCGGTCAGCGAAATGGGCTTGCCGATGAAGTCGGACAGGCCGGCCAGGTGGGCACTTTCTTCGTCCAGCATCATCTCGACGACGTTGGCCGCTGCGACAACACGGAACTCGCGCGGCGAGAACTGCCGCGCCTCGCGCAGGATCTCGCGCAGGATGTCGTAGCAGACCGAGCGCGCCGTCTTCACCTGGCCACGGCCTTCGCAGGTCGGGCAGGGTTCGCACAGCATGCGCGCCAGCGACTCGCGCGTGCGCTTGCGCGTCATCTCCACCAGTCCCAGCTGCGTGAAGCCGCCGACCGTGACCTTGGTGCGGTCCCGGCCCAGCTGTTTCCTGAACTCGGCCAGCACGGCCGTGCGGTGCTCCTCGCGTGCCATGTCGATGAAGTCGACGATGATGATGCCGCCCAGGTTGCGCAGGCGCAGCTGGCGGGCGATGGCACCGGCCGCCTCGAGGTTGGTCTTGAAGATGGTGTCGTCGAAGTTCTTGGCGCCGACGAAGCCCCCGGTGTTGACGTCGATGGTCGTCATCGCCTCGGTCTGGTCGAACACCAGCGAGCCGCCGGACTTGAGCTCCACCTTGCGCGCCAGTGCCCGGGCAATCTCGGCGTCGACATTGCACAGGTCGAAGATGGGCCGCTCGCCGCGGTAATGCTCCAGCTTGGCCGTCGCCGCGGGCATGAAGGTCTCACCGAAGGCACGCAGCACCTCGTACTGCATGCGCGAGTCGATGCGGATGTGCCCGGTGCGCTCGGTGGTCAGGTCGCGCAGCACGCGCTCGACGAGGCTGAGGTCCTGGTGCAACAGGTTGGCCGGCGCAGTGTTGAGTGCCTTCTCGCGGATCTGCTGCCAGGTCTTGCGCAAGTAGGCGATGTCGGCGGCCAGTTCCTCGTCAGACGCATCTTCCGCGTTGGTGCGCAGGATGAAGCCGCCCCCACCGCCCGCCTCCTTGCTACCGACCAGCGCCAGCATGCGGGCGCGCAGGGCTTCGCGGGCTTCCGGCGAGCCGATCTTCTGACTGATGCCGATGTGCTCGTCCTGCGGCAGGAACACCAGCATGCGACCGGCGATGCTGATCTGGCTCGACAGGCGCGCACCTTTGGTGCCGATCGGGTCCTTGATGACCTGCACGGTCAGTGGCTGGCCCTCGAACACGAGGCGCTCGATGGGCGTCGGTGGCGCGTCGGCGTTCTGGTGCCGGCCGTGGCCGAACTGCGAGGCGCTGTGCAGGTCGGCCACGTGCAGGAAGGCCGCACGCTCCAGTCCGATGTCGATGAAGGCGCTCTGCATGCCCGGCAGCACGCGCACGACCTTGCCGAGATAGACGTTGCCGACCAGGCCCCGCTCCAACGTGCGCTCGATGTGCAGCTCCTGCACCGCGCCGTTCTCGACCACCGCCACCCGCGTTTCCTGCGGGGACCAGTTGATCAGGATGTCTTCCATCTCTCATCCTTGAATGCTGACGGTTGCGCGCGGGCATGCGCGCAGGCGTCAGAACTCGAAACCGAATTTCTCCAAGAGGGAAGCGGTCTCAAAGAGGGGCAACCCCATGATGCCTGAGTAGCTGCCGGCAATGTTCACGATCCAGGCCGCCGCCTGGCTCTGGATGGCATAGGCGCCGGCCTTGCCGAAGGGTTCGCGGCTGGCGACGTAGCGGGCGATCTGCGCAGCGGTCAGCGGCGCGAACTCGACGCGCGACACGTTCAGCATCGCCGCACGCTGCGTGCCATCCGCCACGGCAACCGCCGTGATGACGCGGTGCCCCCGGCCGGACAGCAGCGCCAGCATGCGGCACGCGTCGGCCTCGTCCTCGGGCTTGCCGAGGATGAGGCCGTCGACGGCCACCGTCGTGTCGGCGCACAAGATGGGCGCCGGCGGCAGTCCGCGCGCGACGCGGCGCGCCAGCGCGGCGTCCAGCTTCGCCCCGGTCACGCGGGCGCAGTAGGCCTCGGGCTGCTCGCCGGGCTGCACCGCTTCCAACGCCTCGGCGTCCTCGTCGGCACCGGGCAGCAGCAGTTCATGCCGCACGCCCAGCTGATCCAGCAGCTGGCGGCGGCGCGGGCTTTGCGAGGCGAGGTAGAGCAGCGGTGCGGTCATTCGCGGTGGTAGGGATGGCCGGTCGTCACGGTCCAGGCTCGGTACAGGCCCTCGGCCAGCAGCACGCGGGCGAACGCATGCGGCAGCGTCAGATCGGACAGGCGCAGCGTCTCGTCAGCCGTGGCCTTCAAGTCGGGATGCAGGCCGTCCGGGCCGCCGATGATGAGGGCAGCGTCACGGCCCTCGCCCATCCACAGCTTCAAACGCTCAGCCAGTTGGACGGAGGTGCGGCGCTCGCCGCGCTCGTCCAGGATGATGCGGCGCACACCTTTGGGCAACGCGGCCTCGATGCGCGCCGCCTCGGCCGCCATCAGCTGCTCGGCCGTTTTGCTGCCGCGCGTCTCGGCCTTGACGGCCTTGAGCTCCAGCCGGAGCTCGGGCGGGAAGCGCTTGGCGAAGTCCTCGTAGGCGCTGTCTGCCCAGGCCGGCTGGCGCTGGCCCACGGCGACAAGAAAGAGCCGCATCAGCCCTTCTTGGCCGGCGCCTTCTTGGCGGCCACCTTCTTGGCCGGCGCGGCCTTGGCGGTGGTCTTGACGGCCGCCTTGGCTGCCGTCTTGGCCGGCGCGGCCTTCTTCACGCCCACAGTCGTCTTCACCGCGGCCTTCTTGGCGACGGTTTTCTTGGCGGCAGGCTTGGCGGCACCGACCTTGATGGTCTTGGCGGCCGGCGTCTTGGCGTCGACAACGCGGGCCGGCGTCTTCTTCGCGGGCGCCTTCTTGGCAACGGTCTTGGCGGCCGGTGCGGCCTTCTTGGCCGGAGCGGCTGCCTTCTTGGCGGGCGCCTTTTTTGCAGCAGTCTTGGCAGCCGGTGCGACCTCCTCTGAGGCCTTCACGAGCTTGGTCTCGCCGCTGGCGACCTTGAGCTTGACCGGCTTGCCGCCCCAGATTTCCTCCAGGCGGTAGTAGTCGCGGATGGCCGGTTGCATCACGTGCACGACGGCGGCGCCGCAGTCCACGATGATCCATTCACCGTTGTCCTCGCCCTCGGTGCGCATGACCTGCATGCCACCGCCCTTGACCGCTTCACGCACGCTGGAGGCGAGCGCCTTGGTCTGGCGGTTGCTGGTGCCGGAGGCAATGATGACGCGCTCGAACAGCGGCGAGAGGTGCTCAGTGTTGAACACGACGATGTTCTGAGCCTTGACGTCTTCGAGACCATCGACGATGGCCCGTTGCAGCTTGCGGATGTCCATTCAGGGCTTCTTCCCGTAGAGACGGTGCGAGTCAATATAGCTCGCCACGTCGGCGCCCACCAAGGGGCAGATGTCGTCGCCACGCACGATCGCGTCGCGCACGGCGGTGGATGAAATTGGGGTGTCGGGCAGGTACAGCACCTGCAGACGATGCGGCGGCATGCCGGGCGGCGTCACGACGGCCTCGCCCGCCCGCGGCACGACGACCAGCGTGGCGAGTTGCGCCACCGCCTCGGCACGGTACCAGGTGGGCAGGCGGGCGTACTGGTCCTGGCCGATGAGGAACATCAGCTCGGCGTCCGGTGCCTCCGCCTTGAACTCGCCCAGCGTGTCGGCCGTGAAGCTCGGGCCGCGCCGGTGCAGCTCGCGGTCGTCAACGACAAAGCGAGGCTCGCCCGCCATCAGCAGCCGCAGCATCTGCACGCGGTGCGCGCCAGCGGCCATGACCTGGTCGGGCTTCTGCCACTGCCGGCCAGCAGGCAGCCACAGCAACCGCTGCGGCGCCAGGGCTTCCAGCGCGAAGCGAGCAAAGGCCAGGTGGCCCAGGTGAGGCGGGTCGAAACTGCCGCCGAACAGCGCGAGCCTCATAGCCACAGCGCCGTGGGCGTCTCGTCCGCCCAGTCACGGGGACGCAGAAAGTCCGTGTACAGCCGCGCCTCGGGCGTGCCCGGCTCGGGCGCCCAGTCATAGCGCCAGCTCACCTGCGGCGGCATGGACATCAGGATGGACTCGGTGCGCCCGCCGGACTGCAGGCCGAACAGCGTCCCGCGGTCCCACACGAGGTTGAACTCGACGTAGCGACCGCGCCGGTAGGCCTGGAAGTCGCGCTCGCGCTCGCCATAGGCATAGCCCTGGCGACGCTCGACGATGGGCACATAGGCCGCCAGGAAGGCGTCGCCCACCGAGCGGATCAGCGCAAAGCCTTGATCGAAGCCACCGTCGGCGAAGTCATCAAAGAAGATGCCGCCCACGCCGCGCGGTTCGTTGCGGTGCTTCAGGAAAAAGTACTCGTCGCACCAGGCCTTGAACTTCGGGTGCAGGCCCTCGCCGTGGGCGCTGAGCGCATCGCGGCAGACGCGGTGGAAGTGCTGCGCGTCGCGCTCGTAGCCGTAGTAGGGCGTCAGGTCCATGCCACCGCCGAACCAGGTGACGGCCGGCCCGTTCGCCGGCAGTGCCGCGAACATGCGCACATTCATGTGCACCGTCGGCACGAAGGGGTTGTGCGGGTGCAGCACCAGCGACACGCCCATGGCCTCGAACGGCGCCCCGGCCAGCTCGGGCCGGTGCTGCGTGGCCGAGGGCGGCAAGACCCGACCCTTCACATGCGAGAAGTTGACGCCGCCGCGTTCGAACACCGCACCACCTTCGATGAGGCGCGACAGACCGTCACCCTCCAACCGGCCGCCAGGCTCGCGCGTCCAGCCATCGCTCAGGAAGGCGTTGCCGTCAACGCCCTCGAGCGTGTCGACGATGCGTTGCTGCAGGCCCAGCAGGTAGTCGCGAACGGCTTGTGAGTTCATGTTCTGGGGCGGATGGGGCTGGCCAGCGCGGGGCGCTTGCCGACACGTGGGCCAAGGTACTCGGCAAAGGCGGCGAAGTCGGCGTCGACATCGCCCGTCAGCGTGACAAAGCGGGTCAGGCACACGACCCGCTGCTGGAAATCGAAATAGCACAGGCCCACCGGCACGCCAGCCTGCACGGCGACCTGGTAAGCGCCCGTGCGCCAGCCGGTGGCCAGCGAGCGCGTGCCCTCCGGCGCGGCCGCCAGCCAGAAGCGCTCACCGCGTCCGGCCGCCTCGCGCATCTGGCGCACGGTGTCGCCAACCAGCCCATGCGGGCTGCTGCGGTCCACCGCCACGCCGCCGATCCAGCGCGCCCACTGGCCCAGCAGCGGCACCTTGAACAGGCTGTCCTTGCCCCAGAAGCGCAGCTGCAGGCCCAGCGCCCATTTGGCGAGCACACCGATGACGAAGTCCCAATTGGACGTGTGCGGATAGACCAGGATCACGCCCTGCTCGCCCGGCAGGCCGGGCACGTCCACCGTCCAGCCGAACAGCCCCAGCACCGCACGCGCCAGCCGGCTGTGGCAGCCGGTCGGCAGCCACGGCCCGGCAAGGACGGCGGGATGACGCGTCAACGCTTGATGGCGCGGTGGCCGATGTCGGAACGGTACTGCCGGCCCGCGAACTGGATGCCAGCCGCCACCTCGTAGGCTGCCTGCGCCGCCGTGCGGGCCGATTCACCCAGCGCCGTCACGCACAGCACGCGGCCACCGCTGGTCACCAGCTTGCCGTCCTGCTCCGCCGTGCCGGCATGGAAGACCATGGCCTCCGCCTGATCGGCCGGCAGGCCGGTGATGGCATCGCCCTTGCGCGGGTCCAGCGGATAGCCCTGGGCCGCGAGCACCACGCCCAGCGCCACGCGGCGGTCCCATTGCAGCTCGACCTGGTCCAGCGTGCCGTCGGTGGCGTGCATCAGCAGCTCGAACAGGTCGCTCTTGAGCCGCATCATGATGGGCTGCGTCTCGGGGTCGCCCATGCGGGTGTTGAACTCCACCGTGCGCGGCTGGCCGTGCTCGTCGATCATCAGGCCGGCATACAAGAAGCCGGTGAACGGATGCCCGTCCTTGGCCATGCCGGCGATGGTCGGCTGGATGATCTCGTGCATGACCTTGGCATGCACGTTGGGCGTGACGACCGGCGCGGGCGAGTAGGCGCCCATGCCGCCGGTATTGGGGCCGGCGTCGCCGTCCAGCAGGCGCTTGTGATCCTGGCTGGTGGCCAGCGACACCACATGCTTGCCGTCGCAGACGACGATGAAGCTGGCCTCCTCGCCGGCCAGGAAGTCCTCGATGACGACGCGCGCGCCACCGGCGTTGTGCGTGACGCCGAGCTTGTTGTCTTCCAGGATCCAGCTGATGGCCTCGTGCGCCTCGGCCAGCGTCATCGCGACGACGACGCCCTTGCCCGCCGCCAGGCCGTCGGCCTTGATGACGATGGGCGCGCCGCGGCCGTCGACGTAGGCGTGCGCGGCGGCGGCATCCGAGAAGGTCTCGTAGGCCGCCGTCGGGATGCCGTGACGCTTCATGAAGTCCTTGGCGAAGGCCTTGGAGCTCTCCAGCTGCGCGGCCGCCTGCGTGGGGCCGAAGATGCGCAGGCCGCGCGCCCGGAACTCGTCGACGACACCCACCGCCAGCGCGGCCTCGGGGCCGACGACGGTCAGCGCGATCTTCTGCTCCACGGCGAAGTCGGCCAGCGCCTTGACGTCGGTGGGCGCAATGGCCACGTTGTGCAAGCGCGCGTCGCGAGCCGTGCCGCCATTGCCCGGCGCCACGAACACCTGGCTGACGCGCTCGCCCTGCAACAGCTTCCAGGCCAGGGCGTGCTCACGGCCGCCGTTGCCGATGACAAGGACTTTCATCAGCCGAGTTCCGCGTTGTGATAGACCGCCTGGGTGTCGTCGAGATCCTCGATGACGTCCAGCAGTTTTTGCATGCGCTCGGCGTCTTCGCCGGTCAGCGCAATCGTGTTCTCTGGGCGCATCGTCACTTCAGCCAGCTCGGGCGTCAGGCCCGCCGCTTCCAGCGCGGCCTTGACGACTTCGTATTCGGCGGGCGAGGTCAGCACCTCGATGGCGCCATCGTCACCGGTGATCACGTCCTCGGCGCCGGCATCCAGCGCCACTTCCATGACCTTGTCTTCCGACGTGCCGGGCGCGAACAGCAGCTGGCCGACATGCTTGAACTGGAAGGCCACCGAGCCGTCCGTGCCCATGTTGCCGCCGTACTTGCTGAAGGCATGGCGCACCTCGGCCACGGTGCGGACGCGGTTGTCCGTCATCGTGTCGATCATGATGGCCGCGCCGGCGATGCCATAGCCCTCGTAGCGGATTTCCTCGTACGTCAGGCCATCGATGTTGCCGCTGGCCTTGTCGATGTTGTATTTGATGCGGTCGGCCGGCATGTTGGCCGCCTTCGCCTTGTCGACAGCGAGCCGCAGGCGAGGGTTGTCCTTGATGTCGGGGCCGCCCTGGCGCGCCGCCACCGTGATCTCACGGATGATGCGCGTCCAGATCTTGCCGCGCTTCTCGTCCTGGCGGCCTTTGCGGTGTTGGATGTTGGCCCATTTGGAATGACCAGCCATAAGTTCGGCTCCCGGCCGTCTGACAGTGCAGCGGCCTGATTTATCGTTAGCAGAAACGTGATTTTAGAGGAGCGTCCATGACCGACCCGATCCTGCTGGCCCGCCATGGCGACATCGAGTGCCTGCTGCTGCCCGCGCTGGCCAATCGCCACGGCCTCATCACCGGCGCCACGGGCACCGGCAAGACCATCAGCCTGCAGACCCTGGCCGAGAACTTTTCCAGGATCGGCGTGCCCGTCTTCATGGCCGACGTGAAGGGTGACCTCACCGGCATCAGTCAGGCCGGCAACCCCAGCGAGAAGCTGCTCGCCGTGCTGAAGGAGCGCGGCATTGCGCCGCCCGACAAGATCGCCTGCCCCACGACGCTGTGGGACGTGTTCGGCGAACAGGGGCACCCGGTGCGGGCCACGGTGTCGGACATGGGCCCACTGCTCTTGAGCCGCATGCTGGCGCTGAACGAGACCCAGGCCGGCGTGCTGCAGATGGTGTTCAAGATCGCCGACGACCACGGCCTGCTGCTGCTGGACCTGAAGGACCTGCGCGCCATGCTGCAGCACGTGGGCGACAACGCCAGCCAGTTCACGACGCAGTACGGCAACGTGTCGGCCGCCAGCGTGGGCGCCATCCAGCGCGGCCTGCTGCAGATCGAGGCCCAGGGCGGGGACAAGTTCTTCGGCGAGCCCATGCTCAACATCGCCGACTTCATGCAAACCGAGTCGGGCCTGGGCGTCATCAACGTGCTGGCCGCCGACAAGCTGATGAATGCGCCGCGGCTGTACGCGACCTTCCTGCTGTGGATGCTGTCCGAGCTGTTCGAGACGCTGCCCGAGGTGGGCGACCTGGACAAGCCGAAGCTGGTGTTCTTCTTCGACGAGGCCCACCTGCTGTTCAAGGACGCGCCGGATGCGCTGGTGGAGCGCATCGAGCTGGTGGTGCGGCTGGTGCGCTCCAAGGGCGTGGGCGTGTACTTCGTGACGCAGAACCCGCTGGACATCCCCGACGCCGTGCTGGGCCAGTTGGGCAACCGCGTGCAGCACGCGCTGCGCGCCTTCACGCCGCGCGACCAGAAGGCCGTCAAGAGCGCGGCCGAGACCATGCGCGCCAAGCCGGGGCTGGACATCGCAGCCGCCATCACCGAGCTGGGCGTGGGCGAGGCGCTCGTAAGCCTGCTGGACGACAAGGGCCGCCCGAGCGTCACCGAGCGCGTGTACGTGCTGCCGCCGGGCAGCCAGATCGGCCCCATCACGCCGCAACAACGGCAGGCCCTGATCGCCAACTCTCTGGTGGCCGGGGTCTACGAGAAGCCGCTGGACCGCGAGTCGGCCTACGAGAAGCTCACCGGCAAGGCCGCGGCGCCGGCCGGCGGCGGCATGGCGGCGGAAGCTGGTGCCGTCTTCAAGGGCACCGGCACCGGCAGCCACGGCAACGCCCAGCCCCCGGCGCCAGCTGAGGCCGACGGCGGCGGCCTGATGGGTGGACTCAAGGATGTGCTGTTCGGCAGCACCGGCCCGCGCGGTGGACGGCGCCCGGGGCTGGCCGAGGCGGCGGCGCAGTCCGCCATGCGCAGCATCGGCACGGCGGTGGGGCGCGAGATCATCCGTGGCGTGCTGGGCAGCATCCTGGGCGGCGGTGGCCGCCGGCGCTGAGTGCAGCCCGTTCGCGGCGCGGGGCGCCCGGCCGTCGCAGGCCTGCGGCGCCTGCCACGCGCTTGCGCGATGCTGAGGGCATGAGCACGACGCCCTCACCCCAGCGCCACGACTGGGCCATCCACATCGGCGGCACGGTGGCCATCTGCGTCATCGTCGGCCTGCTGAACTACCTGATCCGTGGCGGCCAGTTCGCCATGAGCATGCTGTACTCGTTCTCGATCGGCGTGCAGATCTCGGCCTGCATCGCGCTGCTGCTGCAGGGCGTGGAGTGGCTGCTGCAACGCTGGCACGGCGCGCCGACCGCGCCGCGCAAGGTGTGGGTGGGCTGGGTCTGGATGATGCCCTGCGTGCTGCTGGGCTCGGTGATGGGCTTCACCGGCGGCCAGTGGCTGGCCGACACGCTGAGCGGCAATCGCTCGACCCTGCCCTGGGACCTGACGGACCGGCGCTTCGCGTTGTCGCTGGCGTTCACGCTGCTGGTGTCGCTGCTGTCGTCGATGTTCTTCTTCGCCGTCTACAAGCTCAACGCCGCCCGGCTGCAGCAGGCCCAGGCCGAGCGCCAGGCGGCCGAGGCACAGCTGACGCTGCTGCAAAGCCAGCTGGAGCCGCACATGCTGTTCAACACGCTGGCCCATCTGCGCGTGCTCATCAAGCTGCGGCCCGACGAGGCCCAGCAGATGCTGGACCGCCTGATCGACTACCTGCGCGCCACGCTGCTGGCCAGCCGCAGCACCGAGCACACGCTGGCCGAGGAGTTCGAGCGCCTGTCGGACTACCTCGCGCTGATGCAGCTGCGCATGGGCGCGCGGCTGCGCGTGAGGCTGGACCTGCCGGCCGCGCTGGCCGGCCTGGGCGTGCCGCCGCTGCTGCTGCAGCCGCTGGTGGAGAACGCCATCCAGCACGGCCTGGAGCCGCATGTGGACGGTGGCGAGCTGCGCGTGTCCGCCGCGCTGCGGGGCCGGCGGCTGACACTGGAGGTGGCCGACAACGGCGCCGGGCTGGCCACGCAAGCACCGGTGGCCGGCACCGGCACGGGTTTCGGCCTCACGCAGGTGCGCGAGCGCCTGGCCCAGCGCTACGGCGACGCCGCCCGCTTCGAGCTGACCCCGCAGGCCGGCGGCGGCAGCCTGGCCCGCATCGAGCTGCCTGCATGACCGACACCATCACAACCGCCCTGATCGCCGAAGACGAGCCGCTGCTGGCCGACAACCTGCGCGCCGAGCTCGCCAGCGCCTGGCCGGCGCTGCGCGTCATCGCCCAGGCCGGCAGCGGCACGGCAGCCGTCGAGCTGGCGCTGCAGCACCGACCGCGCGTGTGCTTCCTGGACATCCGCATGCCCGGCATGACCGGCCTCGAGGCCGCACAGGCCATCACCGAGGACTGGCCGGCAGACGGTGGCGCCCTGCCCTTGTTCGTGTTCGTGACGGCCTACGACCAGTACGCGCTGCAGGCCTTTGACGCGGCAGCGGCGGACTACCTGCTCAAGCCCGTCACGCCCGAGCGTCTCGCCCGTTGTGCCGAGCGCCTGCAGGCACGGCTGGCCGAGCCCGAGCACGGTGCTGCGACGCTGGCCTCGCTGCACCAGCTGCTCAGCCAGGCCGTCGCCCCCGCGCCGCGCATGCGCCACCTGCAGGCCGCCGTGGGCGACGCGGTTGAGCTGGTGCCGGTGGAGGACATCGTCTACCTGGAGGCCGCCGACAAGTACGTGCGCGCCGTGACCGCGCAGCGCGACTACTGGGTGCGCCTGTCGCTGCGCGAGCTGCTGCCGCAGCTGGACGCCGGGCGCTTCTGGCAGGTCCACCGCTCCACCGTGGTCCACATCGACGCCGTGGCCCGCGCCCAGCGCCAGGACAACGGCACGGTGCTGCTGACGCTGCGCAACCGGCCGGAGACGCTGACGGTCAGCCGCGTGCACGCGAGCCGTTTCAAGCCGCAGTAGCCGGCACTCCTTAAAATCGCCGCCATCATTGCGGGCCGCCACGCGGCCCGCGTCCGTTTCCAGAGCCCGCCGATGAGCCAGACCCCTGCCGCACCCGCCACCAACTTCCTGCGCCAGCGCATCGAGAGCGATCTCGAGACCGGCGCCTTCGATGGCCGCCGCTTCAGCGGCACGCCGGGCGATGCGGCCCACCACGCGGCCGCGCCGCTGGATGCGGCGCGCATCCGCACCCGCTTCCCGCCCGAGCCCAACGGCTACCTGCACATCGGCCACGCCAAGAGCATCTGCCTGAACTTCGGCCTCGCGCGCGACTACGGCGGCGCCTGCCACCTGCGCTTCGACGACACCAACCCCGAGAAGGAGGAGCTGGAGTACGTCAACGCCATCAAGGAGATGGTGCAGTGGCTGGGCTGGAGCTGGGGCGACCACCTCTTCGAGGCCAGCAGCTACTTCGACTTCATGTACGCCGCCGCCGAGGCGCTGGTGAATGCCGGCCTGGCCTATGTGGACGAGCAGAGCGCCGAGGACATGCGCGCCAACCGCGGTGACTTCAGCCGCCCGGGCGTGGACAGCCCCTTCCGCAACCGCACGCCGGCAGAGAACCTGGCCCGCCTGCGCGAGATGCGCGACGGCCAGCACGCGGACGGCGCCATGGTGCTGCGGGCCAAGATCGACATGGCCTCGCCCAACATCAACCTGCGCGACCCGACGCTGTACCGCATCAAGCACGCCGAGCACCACGCGACCGGCAACACCTGGTGCATCTACCCGATGTACACCTTCGCGCACCCCATCGAGGATGCGCTGGAGCGCATCACGCACAGCATCTGCACGCTGGAGTTCGAGGACCAGCGCCCCTTCTACGACTGGCTGCTGAACCAGCTCGCCGACCTGGGCCTGCTGGCCCGGCCGTTGCCGCAGCAGATCGAGTTCGGCCGCCTGAACCTGAACTACGTCGTCACCAGCAAGCGCAAGCTGCGCCAACTGGTCGAGGACAAGCACGTCAGCGGCTGGGACGACCCGCGCATGCCCACGCTCGTCGGCCTGCGCCGCCGCGGCTTCACGCCCGCGAGCATCCGCGCGATGGTGGAAGCAACCGGCGCCAGCAAGCAGAACGCCTGGATCGACGACACCGTGCTCGACCAGGCCCTGCGTGCTGACCTGGAGCCGCAGGCGCCCCGCGCCTTCGCCGTGCTGCAGCCGCTCAAGCTCAAGCTGACGAACTACGCCGAGGTGTTCGGCAGCGCCGAGCACCGCGAGCCCTGCGAGGTGGCCGCCCATCCGCACAAGCCGGAGCTGGGCCTGCGCAAGTTCTCGCTGGGCCCCGAGCTGTGGATCGAGGCCGAGGACTTCATGGAAACGCCGGTGAAGGGCTACTTCCGGCTGTTCCCCGGCAACAAGGTGCGCCTGAAGGCCGGCTATGTCATCGAGTGCACCGGCGCCGAGAAGGACGCCGACGGCCAGGTCACTGCCGTGCTCGCCACGGTGATTCCCGACACCAAGAGCGGCACGCCCGGGGCGGATTCGGTCAAGGTCAAGGGCGTCATCGGCTGGGTGGGCGCGCATGAGGCCGTGGCGGCCGAGGTGCGGCTGTACGAGCGCCTGTTCACCGAGCCGCAGCCCGACGCCGGTGGCCGCGACTTCCTGGCCTTCGTGAACCCGCACTCGCTGCGCGTGGTGCAGGGCTTTGTCGAGCCCTCGCTGGCTGGCGCCGCCGCCGACCAGCGCTGGCAATTCGAACGCCACGGCTACTTCGTGACTGACCGCGTGGACCACCGTGCCGACAAGCCGGTGTTCAACAAGATCACCGGCTTGAAGGACAGCTTCGCGAAGTGAGTCGGCGCCGGCTCAACGCCGGCGCAGCACGATGGGCGTGGCGTAGTCCCGCCCCACCACGGCCCGGGCGAACAGGTAGTTCTGGCGCGCCTGCTCGCTGAGCGCATCCAGCAGCACGCCGCCCTGCGCATCGCACGGAAAGGCCAGCGCGCGCCCGGCCTGGAACAGCGATTCAAAGCGCAGCTCGTAGTGCTCGAGCATCAACGGCATGGGGCGTGAGTTCATGGGGCACCTCGTCTTGCCTCCAGACTAGGTGCGCTCATCGCGACTTGCGCGTGCAAAGGTCGCAGGCCGCCGCCCTCACCCCCGCGTCTGGCGGGGCGCGCGCCGGATGTCACGGATCAGCGCGAGACCGGGCGCAACAGGTCGAGCTGAAAGGGCCGATCGTCCATCTCCGCCACGGACGGCGACGGCAGCGTCAGCGCCAGCTGCCGCCGCTGCCCGAGGTTCAGCAGGGCCAGTGACGGCTGCAGGTGCTGGCGCAGCAGGGCTTGCAGCGACCCATCGGCATGGGCCAGCCGCAGGCCACGCGAAAGCCGCTCGATGACCGCCTGATTGCCCGGGTGGGTGTAGAGGTACTGCGGCAGGTCGTAGACCAGCATCAGCCCGTCATCCAACGCCAGCCCGCGCAGCCCGGCGCGGGCCTGCCACTCCTGGCCCACCTCCAGCACGCTGCGGCAGAACAGGTCCGCACGGCCCAACGCCACCATCTGGAACAGGGCCTCGTAGGTGTTGACCTCTTCGACCGTGAAGCCATTGGCGCGCAGGATGTCCACGTCCGCCCAGCCCCGGCCCTGCACATGGCGCAGCCGCGCCACCTCGGCCAGCGTGTCGGCCTCGCGCACCCGGGCCTGGCGCGCCGCGTGCACGAAGCAGACGCGGTAACGGTTCACGCCCAGGTGGATGGGGAACAGCACCGGCACCAGGCCGGCCGCGCGGCCCGCCTCCGGGCCCGTGGCGATGAGGAAATTCGGCGCCGCCTGCTGCGCCGCCTCCAGCAGCGCACGCCGCTTGTTCATCTGCCGGGACAGCTGCAGCCGGTACGGCCCGTCGGTGGCCAGCGTCTTGTCCAGCGCCAGCTGCACCGCGTCGCGGACGTAGGCGTTGCGCAGGTCGGTGGGGCTGTCGGGCGCGCGCAGCGTGATGGTCAATGCCTGCGCGCGAGCCGGCACGGCCGCCCCGAGCAGCAGCCCACCCAGTCCCAGCAGCCAACAGCGTCGATGCGGCATGGTTCAGCCTCGCTTGGCAGCCACTGTAGCCCGCCACGGGGGTGCTGTCTTGCGCGCCGGCCGCTCGAACAGGCCGTCAGTCCTGCAGGTCGGCCAGGCGCCGCACCTTGACCTTGCGGCCCTTGAGCTTGCCGGCGGACAGGCGGCGCACCGCTTCAGCGGCGATGCTGCGCTGCACGGCCACGTAACTGTGGAAGTCGGTGACGTTGATCTTGCCGATCTGCGCCGCCGTGAAGCCCGCCTCACCGGTCAGCGCCCCCAGGATGTCGCCGGGGCGGATCTTCTCCTTGCGGCCGCCGAGAATCTGCAGCGTGTCCATGGCCGGCAGCAGCGGGGCGCCGGGTGCGTCCTGCACGCCGTCCAGCGGCTGCCATTTGAACTCGGCGCCCTGCAGCTGCTCGATGCGGCCGACCCGGCCCATCTCGTCCAGGCTGGCCAGGCTCAGCGCCAGCCCCTCAGCGCCTACGCGGCCGGTGCGGCCGATGCGGTGCACGTGCTGCTCCACATCGGCGCTGATGTCCACGTTGATGACGCAGGCCAGGTTGGCGATGTCCAGGCCCCGGGCGGCCACGTCGGTAGCCACGAGCACGGAGGCGCTGCGGTTGGCGAACTGGATCAGCACCTGGTCGCGGTCGCGCTGCTCCAGGTCGCCATGCAGCGCCAGCGCGATGAAGCCCTGCGCGGCCAGCACCTGCTCCAGGTCGCGGCACTGCTGCTTGGTGTTGCAGAAGGCAATCGTCGACTCGGGCCGGAAGGCGCGCAGCAGGCGCGGCACGGCGTCCAGGCGCTGGGCCTCGGTCACCTCGTAGGCGATCTGGCGGATGGTGGACGCGGCGGCGCTGGTGGCGCCGGCCACCTGCACCGTCTGCGGATCGCGCATGAACTTCTGCGCGATGTCCTTCACGCCGTCGGGGAAGGTGGCCGAGAACAGCAGCGTCTGGCGGTTGGCCGGTGCGCGCTTGGCGATGGCCTTGATGTCGTCCAGGAACCCCATGTCCAGCATGCGGTCGGCCTCGTCCAGCACCAGCGTGTTCAGCGCCGACAGGTCCAGCGTGCCGCGCTCCAGGTGGTCGATGAGGCGGCCGGGCGTGCCAACGGCAATGTGGGCGCCGAAGGACAGGCTCTCGATCTGCGGCTTCATGGGGCTGCCGCCGCACAGGCTCAGCACCTTGATGTTGTCGGCCGCGCGCGCCAGACGGCGGATCTCCTGCGTGACCTGGTCGGCCAGCTCGCGCGTGGGTGCCAGCACCAGCGCCTGCACGCGCGGCAGGTCGGCCTTCAGGCGGTGCAGCAGCGCGAGCGCGAAGGCCGCCGTCTTGCCGGAGCCGGTCTGCGCCTCGCCGATGACGTCGCGTCCCGCGAGGGCCAGCGGCAGGCTGGCGGCCTGGATGGGCGTCATCTGCGCGTAGCCCAGCTGGTCGAGGTTGGCCAGCATGGCAGGGCTCAGCGGCAATGTGGAGAAGGCAATGTCGTTCATCGCCGGATTGTCGAGGCTGTGACTTCTTCCGCACAGGAGGCCCGCGCGTTCAGGACGCTTGCAATTGGTCACTGCTGCCGAAAAACCGCCTGCCTAGCATTTGTTGCGGCGCACCATCTGGCTCCGAGCATGCCCACCGTCACGCAGTCCTTCCCGCCCACCCAAGCCATCGATCCCCCCACCTCGGCCCGCGCCCGCGTGCTGGAGGGCGGCACGCTGACCGGTACTCCCGCGTCCGCCAGCCCGGCGCCCAAGGCGGGTGTGCCCATCGCGGCGGCGCGCCCCCGGCCGGCCTCGGGACCGCGCGCTCAAGGGGCGCCGACCGCGCAGGACGGCCTGCCCGGCTGGGCCAAGGGGGTGGTCATCGGCGGGCTGCTGCTGGCCATCGCCATGCCGGCCACCGTGCTGTTGTCGCGGTCCATGCTGGTGCAGGACGCGCTGGCGGCCCAGAGCAACTCCAAGGCGGCCCTGCTGTGCACGGGCGGCGAAGGCCGGGCGCTGGACGACAGCAGCCTGCTGAGCTGGCTGTTCGGCGGCTCCTACTTCGCCTGTGGCGAGTGGGAGACGCGCGACGCCCGCGTGCAGCGCGAGCGCGACCGCGACCAGGCCAACTTCCTCGCCCGCGAACGCGCCAGGCAGCAGCCGCGCTGAGCAGCGACTTCAGCCGCCCGCGCGCTTGACGGTCCAGCCCTCGGGCCGGGCCTGCAGCCAGGCGACGACCTTCTCCAGGTGATCGCCCTGGATCTCGATGACGCCATCCTTGGCCGTGCCGCCGCTGCCGCACAGCGCCTTGAGCTGCTTGGCCAGCGCCGTCAGCGCCGCGTCGTCCAGCGGCAGCCCCAGCACGGCAGTCACGCCCTTGCCCTTGCGGCCGGCCGTCTCGCGGCGCACGCGCACGATGCCATCGCCCGCCGGCCGTGCCTTGGCCTTGCAAGCGCACTGCGCCACGGGCTGGCCGCAGCCGGGGCAGGCCCGGCCGAAGTCGGTCGAATAGACCAGGCTCACCGCGCAGGCGCCAGGTGGCGCTGGAAGAAGGCGTCCATCGTGCGATAGAGGTGCAGGCGAGCCGCTCGCCCGGCGATGCCGTGCGCCTTGCCGGGGTAGATCTGCAGGTCGAAGGTCTTGCCGGCGTTCTGCAGCGCCTCGACGAGTTGCAGCGTGTGGTCGAACAGCACGTTGTCGTCAGCCGTGCCATGCACCAGCAGCAAGGGCTTGGCCAGCAGCGCGGCGCGCGACGGCAGGTGGGCGCTGGCATAGGGCTCGGCCTTGCCACCGTCCGGCATGCCGAGATAACGCTCGGTGTAGGCGGTGTCGTAGAGCGTCCAGTCGGTCACCGGCGCCACGGCCACGGCGGCGGCGAACGGCGTGTCCGCATCCAGCATGGCCCGTGCGCCCAGGAAGCCGCCGTAGCTCCAGCCGAAGAAGCCGATGCGCTCGGCGTCCACGCCCGGCACGCGGCCCGGCAGCTGGCGCACGGCCGCGAACAGGTCGGCCAGCTCGGTCTTGCCGAAGGCACGGTGATGGGCGCGGGTGAAGTCGCGGTCACGGTGCTGCATGCCGCGGGTGTCCAGCGTCATGACGCCGTAGCCGCGCTGCTGCCAGTAGGCGATCAGCGGCATGTCGCGGCCCCAGCCCCAGTTCACCGTGGCGGCACCGGGGCCGCCGTAAGCCATCACGATGACGGGGTGCTTGCCGGGCCGACCATCCTGCGCCGGGAAGAAGAAGGCGTTCAGCGGCGTGCGGCCGTCGGCAGCGGTGAGGTCCAGCGCCAGCGGCAGGTTGGTGTAGTCGCGCAGCTGCGGCGACGGCGCATCGCCCCGCAGCGCGATGGCATCGGCGCTGCCCAGCGTGCGCAGCTCCAGCCGGGGCGGCTCGCCCCAGGCCGAGCGCATCACCAGCAGCTGTTTGCACGCGGCATCGGCCTTGGCATCGCGCCACTGGCGGTTGCCGGCGCCGGCCAGCGGCTGCGGGCGGCCGCCGGCCAGCGGCAGGCTGTAGAGCTCCTGCGCGCGGCCGCGGTCGCCAGCAGCCGCAAACACCACCGTGTCGGCGCTGGCACACACGGCATGGTCCACCGGCTCGGTCATCTGCGTGAGCGGCGTGCGTGCGCCACTGGCGCGGTCGAGCAGCAGTAGCTGGCGCCGGCCCGAAGCCTCGCTGGACCACAACAGCCCGCGCGGCGTCTCGATGAGGTCGTCGTGCACCTCGACCCAGGCGGGGTCGATCTCGGCGGTGATGTCGCGTGGGGCCATTGCACCACCGGCTGCCGGCTTGAACTCGGTCAGCGTGAGGCGGGTCTGGTCGCGCGTGAACCATTGCAGCCAGGGCGTGCCGTCGGCAAACCAGCCGGCGCGCGCGATGTACTCGGCCTGCGCAGGCAGCGGCAGCGCACGCTGCCGGCCGGTGGCCGCGTCGATGACGAAGGCGCGGACCTGGGCATTGGCCGCACCGGCCGCCGGGTAGCGCTGCTCGGTCATGGCAGTGCGGTCGGCAAAGATCTGTGCCCGCGTCTTGAGCGCCACGCCGGCTTCGTCCACGCGCAGCGCCAGCAGCGACTTGCCGTCCTTGCTCCACCAATAACCGCGCTGGCGTGACAGCTCCTCGGCCGCGATGAAGTCGGCCAGGCCCCAGGAGAGCGTGGCGCTGCCGTCGCGCGTCAGCTGGCGCGGCGCGCTGCCGGCAGCCAGCGACACGGTGAACAGGTTGCCGCCCTGCACATAGGCCAGGCGCTGGCCGTCGGCCGCGCAGCGGGCATCCTGCTTGGGCGCACCGGCCGGCAGCGCGAGCTTGTGGGCCTGCGGGCCGCCCGCTGTGAGACGCACCAGGTAAAGGTCACCCGACAGCGGAAACAGCAGCGCGCTGTCGTCACCACCGCACCACTGGTAGCCGGTGATGCCGCGCTGCGTGATGCGCTTGCGCTCCAGCGCCATCTTCTCGGCCTCGGAGAGCTTCTGCTCGGCGCCGCCCAACAGGTCTGCGGCGGCCACCAGCTTGCGGGGCTCACCGCCAGCAGCCGGCTGCGCCCACAGCTCCAGCACCTCGCTGTCGGCCTGCGACGGGCGCAGAAAGCTGACCCACTGGCCACCGGGCGAGATCTCCGCCTGACGCGGCAGGCGGCCGGCCAGCGGTGGGTCGGCAGTGAGACGTTCGAGAGTGAGGGCGGGGGTCTGGGCCAGGGCGGCGCTCGTGGCGCAGGCCGCGGCCAGCAAGGACATGAGGATCTTCATGGCCCGCATGCTAAGCGGGCTGGAGGGGCGCGGCGGCCGCACCGAACAGCCGCAGCGCCAGTTCGTCGGCCGCGTTGACGGTGCGCAATTCGGCATAGGCCGCCTCGGCCTCCGGGTAGGCGCGCCGCAGGTAATGCAGCCACTGCTTGAGGCGCCCGCCCTGGTGGCGCGGGGCGACGGTGGCACGCACCTGCGCGAAGAAGTCCTGCATCAGCGGCAGCAGCTCGGCCCAGGGCACCGCGGCGTGCCGCGCGCCGCTGACGCGCAGCGCCAACCCGGGGTCGGCCACCATGCCGCGGCCCAGCATCAGGTGCTCGCAGCCGCTGCGCTCGCGCGCCAGTTCGGCGTGCTCCACGGTCCAGATCTCGCCGTTGGCGATGACGGTGAGCGGCACGGCCTCGCGCACGGCGGCGATGCGCTCCCAGTAGGCGGGCGGTTTGTAGCCATCGGCCTTGGTACGGGCATGCACGACGATCTCGCTGCCACCGGCGGCATGGATGGCACGGGCCACGTCCAGCGTGCGGCTGTCGTCCATATAGCCCAGGCGCATCTTGGCCGACACCATGATGTCGGCCGGCACCGCACGGCGCACGGCCGCGACGATGTCGTGGATGAGCTCGGGTTCGTCCAGCAGCACGGCGCCGCCCCGGTGGCGGTTCACGCACTTGGCCGGGCAGCCGAAGTTGAGGTCGATGCCGTCGGGCTTGAGCTCGGCCAGGCGCGCGGCGTTCTCGGCCAGGCAGTGCACGTCGGAGCCCAGCAGCTGCGGATGCACCGGCACGCCGGCCGCCGTGCGCCCGCCGCGCTTCAGCTCCGGCACGATGCGCGTGAACACGCGGGCAGGCAGCAGCTGGTCGGTCACGCGGATGAACTCGGACACGCAGCGGTCCACGCCACCGACACGCGTCAGCACGTCGCGCAGGATGTGGTCGAGCAGCCCCTCCATGGGCGCCAACAGGATCAAGACAGATTCTCCAGGTTCATGAGGTACAGCCGCAGGTCGAACTCGAGCTGGAAGTAATCCGGCTCCATGTGCCGGCACAGCTGGTAGAAGGCCTTGTTGTGATCCAGCTCGCGCAGGTGGGCCAGCTCGTGCACGACGATCATGCGCAGCAGCGCGGCCGGCGCGTCCTTGAACAGCGTGGCCACGCGGATCTCGCGGCGCATCTTCAGCTTGGCGCCCTGCACCTGCGTGCGGCGCGTGTGCGTGCCCAACGCGTGCTGCAGCACACGCAGCTTGGCGTCATAGCCAACGAAGTTCAGCGGCTCGGCATTGCGCAGGTGGCGGGCCTTCAGCTCGTTCACGTAGGCATACAAGGCGCCGTCGCTGCGCACCTCGTGGCGCTCCGGAAAGCGCCGCTGCAGGTAGTCCGCCAGGCGGCCCTCGGTACGCAGGGCCTCGGCCTGGGCGATCAGCTCGGGCGGGTAGCCCGCCAGGTAACGGGTAGCGGGGCTGGCAAGATGGGGCGATGTCATCGGAGAAATTCAGCGTGCGGATAGCGCCGCAAGACCTCATTTTCGACTGTGCGCCAGATCAGCCCGTGCTGCTGGCCGCGCTGGCCGCCGGTGTCACCCTGCCCTGGTCCTGCCGCAACGGCACCTGCCGCAGCTGCATCTCGCTGCTCACGGCGGGTCGCGTCGAGCACCGCATCCCGTGGCCGGGCCTGTCGGCCGAGGAAAAGGCCGAAGGCTGGGTGCTGCCCTGCGTGGCCGAGCCCCGCAGCGATGTGACGCTGCAGGTCGGAGCCTGAGGCAGGCAGCGGTACACGCACAGCAGCCGCATCGGCAATCCACAGCGCCTGTGGACAAACCCGTGTACACCCTGCGGGCGAACGCGCCAAGTGATTGATGGCACTGTGGTTTTGCTGCTCTGCCTCGAATTGAGGCAGTTGCGTGACACGCGCCGCCGCCCCATCCACAGCGCCTGTGGACAACCCCGTGCACACCCTGCGGGCGGAGGCGCCAAGTGCTTGGCAGCACACGGGTTTTCTTGTGCTGCCTCAGTTTGAGGCAGTGGCGTGACACGGGACAATCGCGCCATGCATCGCACCATCTTCACCACGCCCGTCGTCAGCACCGTGCTGCGCGGGCTCTCTGTCGCCTGGCTCCGGCTGGCCGGCTGGACTGTCCAGGGCCAACTGCCGCCCGAGGCGCGCAAGAGCGTCTTCATCGCGGCGCCGCACACCAGCAACTGGGACCTGCCCTACACGCTGTTCGCGTCGTTCGCGTTGCGCCTGACGCCGTACTGGATGGGCAAGGCCTCCATCTTCAAGTTCCCGTTCGGCGGGCTGATGCGCTGGCTGGGCGGCATCCCGGTGGACCGCAGCAAGTCCAACAACCTCGTGGCCGCCTCGGCCGAGGCACTGGTGGCCGCCGACGGCCCGGTGCAACTGATCGTGCCGCCCGAGGGCACGCGCAGCAAGACGGTGTACTGGAAGACGGGGTTCTACTGGATCGCCGTCACGGCCAAGCTGCCCATCGTCATGGCGCACATGGACTACTCGCGCAAGCTGGTGGGGCTGGGACCGCTGTTCACGCCCACGGGCGACGTGGAAGCCGACATGGCAGCCATCAAGCAGTATTACGCCCAGTTCAAGGGCAAGAACTCCGACCAGTTCACCCACGAATGAACACCACGCCCCCGAGGTCCAAGGACCCACTGCACGGCATGACGCTGGAAGCCATCGTGACGGCGCTGGTCGAGCATTTCGGCTGGGCCGAACTGGGCCAGCGCATCGAGATCAAGTGCTTTCGCATCGATCCCAGCGTCGCGTCCAGCCTCAAGTTCCTACGCAAGACACCCTGGGCGCGCGCGAAGGTGGAGAGCCTTTATCTCTTCATGCTGCGCGAGCAGGCCCGCGCTGCGCGCTGAGCATTTGGGGCCGAGCGCCGGGCCGCCCCAAGCCGGCCCGTTGGGCGATGTGCGAACAGATTGATGCCATGAGCATCGCCGCCGCCCTCGGGGGCTGAGGCCAGACACATGGCACCAGGTGAGCGACATGCGTCTGCCGCGGCGCGGTCTGCAAGAGCGACCAGACTTGCCGGCGTTTCGCCAGGCAAGGCTGGGCGAGGGACCTACTTCGCCTCAGGCAGTTCGATCTTCACCTCGAGCACTTCCAGGTCGCCCTGACGCTCCATGTGAACCTTGATGTCGCCCGGATTGATGGACACGTACTTGCTGATGACGGCCACGAGCTCGCGCTGCAGCTGCGGCAGGTAGTCGGGGCTGGCGCTGCGGCCATTGCGCTCGTGCGCGAGGATGAGCTGCAGCCGCTCCTTGGCGACGCTGGCCGAGCTCTTTTTCTCGCCGAGAAAGAAGTTCAGGAATCCCATGTCAGGCCTCCTTACTTGCCGCCGAAGACGCGCTTGAACCAGCTCTGCTTCACGGCCTCGGTGAAGCGCATGGGTTTCTCTTCACCCAGGAAGCGCGCGACGACGTCCTTGTAGGCCTCGGCCACGTCGGTGCCCTGCAGGTGGATGGCCGGCGTGCCCTGGTTGGACGCCTGCAGCACGCTTTCGCTCTCCGGGATCACGCCGATCAGCGGCGTGCGCAGGATCTCGTGGATGTCGTCCAGGCTCAGCATCTGGCCGCCTTCGACGCGGTTGGGGTTGTAGCGCGTGATGAGCAGGTGCTCCTTCACGGGCTCGCCGCCCTCGATGGCACGCTTGGTCTTGCTGCTCAGCATGCCCAGGATGCGGTCGCTGTCGCGCACCGACGAAACCTCGGGGTTGGTCACCACCAGCGCCTCATCGGCGTAGTGCATGGCCATCAGCGCTCCGGTTTCGATGCCGGCTGGCGAGTCGCAGACGATGTAGTCGAACTCCATCGCCTTCAGCTCTTCCAGCACGCGCTCCACGCCTTCCTGCTTCAGCGCGTCCTTGTCGCGCGTCTGCGAGGCCGCCAGGATGTAGAGCTTGTCCAGCTGCTTGTCCTTGATGAGCGCCTGGGTCAGCTTGATCTCGTCGTTGACCACGTTGATGAGGTCGTACACGACGCGGCGCTCGACGCCCATGATGAGGTCGAGGTTGCGCAGGCCCACGTCGAAGTCGATGACGCAGGTCTTGAAGCCGCGCATGGCGAGGCCGGTGGCAAAGCTCGCGCTGGTGGTGGTCTTGCCGACCCCGCCCTTGCCGGAGGTGACGACGACGATCTTGGTGGTCATCTGGGGCTTTCCTGTTGGTTCAGTTGGATTCGGTTCAGAAGGTCAGCGGCTGCATCAGCAGCTTCTCGCCATCGAGCAAGACCTGCGCCGGCTTGCCCGCCACGTCGGCCGGCAAGGGGTTCTCCGCGGTGCGATAGATGCCGGCGATGGACAGCAGCTCCGCCTCCAGGCTGTGGGCGTAGATGCGCGCAGCCGAGTCGCCGCGCGCACCGGCGATGGCCTTGCCGCGCAGCGGTGCGTACACATGCACGCTGCCATCAGCAATCACTTCGGCGCCGTGATTCACGAGCGCCAGCACGACGAGGTCACCGCCCTTGGCGTACACGCGCTGGCCGGAGCGCAGCGGCTTGTCGACCACCATCGTGGGAGCGGGGGCGGCGGGCTTTTCGACGATCTTCTCGACGGTGATCTCGCGCACCACCTCGCGCACGACTTCGCGCACCTCAGCCGGCGCAATGGCAGCCACCGGCTCGTCCGCCGCATCAGCCAGGCCCAGCTCATGCGCCAGCGCCAGCTCCTGCGGCGTCGCACCGGCGACGGCCACCGGTTGCAGCTGGCTGGCACGCAGCAAGTCGACGATGGCCCGCAGGTCCACCGGCGCCGGACCGTCCAGCGCCAGCGCAGCCTGGCCCTCGCTTGCCGCCGCCGGCCGTTCAAGCGTGCTGAGGTCGATGACCACGGGCTCATGCTCGAAGCCGCCCTGGCCGGCACGCTCGGCCCAGTCGGCAGCGAGCTCGGCCATGTCGGCGCTGTGCAGCACCAGGCCCAGCAGGCTCAGGCGGCGCGACTTCAGCTCGAAACTCCCGGCGCGTGCGGCGCTCTTGCCGCGCCCGCCGCTCTCCCTCGTGATCTCCGCCATGCCCCGCTGCCGCCCGTTCAAAAGGCCGCGAGTTTAGCCGCCACCACCAGGCCGACCGTTTGGGGACTCACCCCAGGACTGCGGATGACAGCGCCTCAAAAACGGGCAGCCCAGGCCGGCGTGTGGCCGATCAAGCACTTAGCGTCGCTGTCGTCAGCCCACCCACAGACTTGTCCACAGAAGGCGGGGACAAAAGCCGCGCAAACGCCCGCACAACTCGTGAACTCCGCCCACCGGACGCCGACTTATCCCCACTTCCGGCAATCGTCAAGCTTTTTGACGCCACGTCACGCCGTCTGGACGCCACACCCCAATATCGACGCTAAGTGATTGATTCATATAGAGCGACCGCGCCTGCTCAAAAAATGAGCAACCTAAGCGAACCCGCATCACACAAGGGATTTCCGGCCGCGAAAGGCGGTTTTCCACAAAGTTTTCCACAGACTCGGTGGATAGCCAGAAGAAACATTACGAATCAGTGACTTAACGATGATCCTTGAGGCTGCTTGGAGGTTTCGACTGCAACTTGGAACCACGGTCCGCGCCCACGCAAGCTACATTGGGGCGGCCACACCCCGAAGGAGAGCCCGTTGGCCACACCGAACTACAGCTACGAGAAGCGCCAGCGTGAGCTGGCCAAGAAGCGCAAGGCCGAGGAGAAGCGCCAGCGCAAGCTCAACGGCAAGCCCGAGGAGTCTGGCAGCGCCGATGAGCCACAGGCCGATGGCGAGCTCGCCGCCACACCTGCCGATCCCGCCGAGCCACAAACCTAAAATCGCCGGTTTTCTTCGTTCCGCCCAGCCGCCCCCGCGCCCATGCCCCGCCAGCTCTTCGTCACCACCGCCCTGCCCTACGCCAACGCCGGTTTCCACATCGGCCACATCATGGAGTACACCCAGGCCGACACCTGGGTGCGCTTCCAGCGCATGGCGGGCCACGAGGTGCACTTCGTCTGCGCGGACGACGCCCACGGCGCGCCCATCATGATCTCGGCAGAGAAGGCCGGGAAGACGCCGCAGGAGTTCGTCGCTGGCATCGCCGCCGGCCGCAAGCAGTACCTGGACGGCTTTCACATCAGCTTCGACAACTGGCACTCGACCGACGGGCCGGAGAACCACGAGCTGTCCAAGGCCGTCTACCTCTCGCTGCGCCACAACGAGCTGATCTCGACCAAGACCATCGAGCAGTTCTTCGACCCGGCGAAGTCCATGTTCCTGCCGGACCGCTTCATCAAGGGCGAGTGCCCCAAGTGCGGCGCGAAGGACCAGTACGGCGACTCCTGCGAGGTCTGCGGCGCCGTCTATGCACCGACCGAGTTGAAGAACCCCTACTCGGTGCTGTCGGGTGCCACGCCGGTGCTCAAGAGCAGCGAGCACTACTTTTTCAAGCTCAGCGACCCGCGCTGCGTGGACTTCCTGACCGAATGGACGCAGACGCCTGGCCGCCTGCAGCCCGAGGTGCTGAACAAGATCCGCGAGTGGTTCGAGACCGACGAGGACGGCAACAACAAGCTGTCGGACTGGGACATCAGCCGCGACGCGCCCTACTTCGGCATCGAGATCCCGGACGCGCCGGGCAAGTACTTCTACGTCTGGCTGGATGCGCCCATCGGCTACCTCGCCTCGCTGAAGAACTACTTCGCCAAGACCGACCGCGACTTCGACGCCTTCGTGAACGATCCCGCCACCGAGCAGATCCACTTCATCGGCAAGGACATCACGTACTTCCACACGCTGTTCTGGCCGGCGATGCTGCACTTCAGCGGCCGGAAGACGCCCAACCACGTCTTCGTGCACGGCTTCATGACCGTCAACGGCGGCGAGAAGATGAGCAAGAGCCGCGGCACCGGGCTGGACCCGCTGAAATACCTGAGCCTGGGCCTGAACGCCGAGTGGCTGCGCTACTACATCGCGGCCAAGCTCAATGCCCGCGTCGAGGACATCGACTTCAACCCCGAGGACTTTGCCGCCCGCATCAACAGCGACCTGGTCGGCAAGTACATCAACATCGCATCGCGCGCCGCTGGCTTCCTGACCAAGCGCTTTGACGGCCGGCTGAGCGCCGACCTTGGCGTGGAAGGCCGCGCGCTGCTGGACGCGCTGCGCGCACAGAGAGGCGCGATCGCCGAGCTCTACGAGACGCGCGAGTTCGGCAAGGCGCTGCGCGAGACCATGGCGCTGGCCGACAAGGTCAACGAGTTCGTCGACGCCCACAAGCCCTGGGAGCTGGCCAAGCAAGAGGGCATGGACGCCGCACTGCACGACGTCTGCAGCGTCTGCATCGAGGCCTTCCGGCTGCTGACGATCTACCTCAAGCCCGTGCTGCCGGCCCTGGCCGCACAGGTGGAAGCCTTCCTGAAGGTCGAGCCGCTGCAGTGGAGCGACAGCGCCCGCGCGCTCGGCGCCCACCAGATCGGCGCCTATCAGCACCTGATGCAGCGCGTGGACGTGGCCAAGGTCGAACAGCTGTTCGAAGCGCCCGCGGCGCCCAAGGTTGTGCCCGGCGGCGAGGACATCGCCCCCGAGATCAAGATCGACGACTTCGCCAAGGTCGACCTGCGCATCGCCAAGATCGTGAAGGCCGAACTGGTGGAAGGCTCCGACAAGCTGCTGCGCCTGACGCTGGACGCTGGGGAGGGTCGCACACGCAACGTCTTCAGCGGCATCCGCAGCGCCTACAAGCCGGAAGACCTCGAAGGCAAGCTCACCGTGCTGGTGGCCAACCTGGCGCCGCGCAAGATGAAGTTCGGCATCAGCGAGGGCATGGTCCTTGCTGCCAGCCATGCCGATGAGAAATCCACACCCGGCATCTTCGTCCTCGAACCCCACGACGGCGCCCAGCCCGGCATGCGGGTCCGCTGACCGCCCGCGGGGTCCTGGCAACCCGCTCGCCATGCACGTTGCCTACGCCCGCCGCCTGCTCGCCGTGGAGCGCACGGCCGAGGGCAACGCCCACCTGGGCTGGCTGCTGGCCTTTGTGGCCGGCGCCACCAATGCAGGCGGTTTCCTGGCCGTGCACCACTACACGTCACACATGACCGGTTTGGTGTCGGCCGCGGCCGATGCGCTGGTGCTGGGGCAGCACCAGGTGTGGGTCACGGCGGTCGGCGCGCTGCTGTTCTTCCTGGCCGGCGCCGCGACGACGGCCGTGCTCGTCAACTTCGGCCGACAGCGGCTGGCCCACAGCATCTACGCACTGCCCTTGCTGCTGGAGGCTGCCTGCCTGCTGGCCTTCGGCCTCATGGGCGCCTGGCTGGCCAGCCTGCAAGGCCTGCTGGTGCCGGCCACGGTGTCCATGCTGTGCTTCACGATGGGGCTGCAGAACGCGCTGATCACCAAGGTCTCGCGCGCTGAAATCCGCACCACGCATGTCACCGGCATCGTCACCGACCTGGGCATCGAGCTGGGCCGTGCGCTCTACGGCATGGGCGGCACGCCCATGCCCGCCAACACCGCCCGGCTGCGGCTGCTGGGCGGCCTGCTGCTGGCCTTTGCGGTGGGCGGCGTGGTGGGCGCCTGGGCCTTCAAGGCCATCGGCTACGCGGCCACACTGCCGCTGGCGGGCGCGCTGGCCTTCCTGGGCGCCGTGCCGGCGCTGGACGACCTGACCCGCGCGCGCGGCCGATAAAATGCCGTGATTCGTTTGAAAGCTCCGCCATGCCGCTGTTCTGGAAACCCTACAAGTCCGACGTCACGTCCTTCATCGAGCAGCTGAAGGCCCAGCGCCCCACGCTGGAAGCCGAACAGCGCGCCGGCCGCGCCCTGCTGTGGGACAAGGCGCAGGATCGCGCCGCCCAGGCCGACTTCAACGAAGCCCGCGTGCCGCAGCAGCCCTACGTCTACCAGACCAAGGCATAAGGTCCCTCACGCCCCACCCTTGGGGCGCTGAAACGGCCCGCCGATGACCACGGTCACCACGGACGACACCCCCGAGATTTCATCGGATCTACCGGAAGCCGTAGATACCGTGGCCGTCGCGCGCCTGTACGGCGAGCCGCTGTTCCAGATGCCACTGGACCTCTACATCCCGCCGGATGCACTGGAGGTCTTCCTGGAGGCATTCCAGGGCCCGCTGGACCTGCTGCTGTACCTGATCCGCAAGCAGAACTTCAACATCCTCGACATCCCGCTGGCCGACGTGACGCGCCAGTACCTGAGCTATGTCGAGCAGATCCGCGTGCACAACCTCGAGCTGGCCAGCGAATACCTGCTGATGGCCGCGATGCTCATCGAGATCAAGTCGCGCATGCTGCTGCCGCCCAAGAAGAGCGAGGACGGCAAGGAAGTGGAAGACCCGCGCGCCGAGCTGGTGCGCCGACTGCTGGAGTACGAGCAGATGAAACTGGCCGCCGCCCGGCTGGATCGCCTGCCTCAACTGGGGCGCGATTTCCTGCGCGCGCAGGTTCATATCGAGCAATCGCTGACGCCGGTGTTCCCGGACGTGAATGCCGACGACCTGCGCGAAGCGTGGCTGGACATCCTCAAGCGCGCCAAGCTCAACCAGCACCACAAGATCAGCCGCGAGCAGCTGTCGGTGCGTGAACACATGAGCATCGTGCTGCGCCGGCTGCAGGGCCAGCGCTTCGTCGAGTTCGAGCACCTGTTCGACGTCTCACGCGGCCAGGCTGTGCTCGTCGTCACCTTCATCGCGATGCTGGAGCTGGCGCGCGAGCGCCTGCTGGAGATCACGCAGGCCGAGGCGTTCGCGCCCATCTACGTCAGGCTGGCCTACACGCCCGCCTGACGGGCGCGCCTCACTTGCCGCGCAGCTTCTGCACGGCCATCACGACGCCCAGCACCACCGCGCCGGCGACGATGCCGGTCAGGCCGTTGCTGCCGTTCTCGATCAGCGCCGCCACGCCCCAGGACTGGCCGGCGACCCAGTGCTCCACGACGTGGTGCAGCGCCGGGATGCCATGCACCAGGATGCCGCCGCCGACGAGGAACATCGCCGCCGTACCCACCACCGACAAGGTCTTCATCAGCCAAGGCGCCGCCACCAGCAGGCCCCGGCCGAGTGCACGCGCTGCGGCGCCGGCCTGGCGCGACAGCCACAGCCCGGCATCGTCCAGCTTCACGATGCCGGCCACCAGGCCGTAGACCCCCACCGTCATCGCCAACGAGATGGCCACGAGCACGGCCAACTGCGACATGAAGGGCTTGTCGGCCACCGTGCCCAGCGAGATGACGATGATCTCGGCCGACAGGATGAAGTCGGTGCGCACCGCGCCCTTGATCTTGTCCTTCTCGAACTGGACCATGTCCACCTGCGGGTTGGCCACGGCCTGCTGCAATGCCGCGTGATGCGCGTCATCCTCGGCCGCGCTGTGCAGGAACTTGTGGGCCAGCTTCTCAAAGCCCTCGAAGCACAGGAAGGCGCCGCCCAGCATCAGCAGCGGCGTGATGGCCCAGGGCGCAAACGTGGCGATGGCCAACGCGGCCGGCACCAGGATGGCCTTGTTGAGCAGCGACCCCAGCGCGACGGCCCACACCACCGGCAGCTCGCGGTCGGCGTTGACGCCGGTGACCTGCTGCGCGTTCAGTGCAAGATCGTCGCCCAGCACGCCGGCCGTCTTCTTGGCGGCCACCTTGGTCATGACCGCCACGTCGTCGAGGATGGTGGCGATGTCGTCGAGCAGTACGAACAGGCTGGAGGCCATGGCGGAAGCAGTGCGGTCGTGGAAACGGCCGCGATGCTATCCGCTCAGCACGAACTCAGCGGTAGTGTCTTGCCAGGCTTTCTGCGATGCAGACCGGCTTGGCCACGCCCTCGGCCTCGATGGCCACTTCCACGGTCAGCTGCATCGCGCCGCCCGCCACCTCGTCCATGGCCAGCAGCCGGAAGGCTGCGCGCAGCCGGCTGCCCACGGGCACGGGCGCCGTGAAGCGCACCTTGTTCAGCCCGTAGTTGACGACCATGCGCGTCTCGCGCACGGCGAAGCCGGTCTCGAAGAAGTACGGGATCAGCGACAACGTCAGAAAGCCATGCGCGATCGGACCGCCGAACGGGCCGGCCTTGGCGCGCTCGGGGTCGACGTGGATCCACTGCCGGTCCTCGGTGGCCTCGGCGAAGCCGTTGACGCGCGGCTGGTCGACGCTGATCCAGTCGCTGTGGCCCAGGGGCTGGCCGATGAGGGCCTGCAGGTCGGCCAGGGTGTCGAAGATGCGCATGGGAGTGAAGAGGCTGTCGTGCCGGAGAAGTTACCCTAGCCGGCCATGGCCGACCGACCCTTACGCGACATCCTCGTCCTCGCCGCCCACCCCGACCTGGCGCGCTCCCACGTCACGCGCACGCTGCTGCAGGCGCTGCGCGCGTCGCCCGCGGCTGACCGCGTCGAGCTGCGCGACCTCTACCGCCTCTACCCGGACTTCCACATCGACGTCCCCGCCGAGCAGCAGTCCCTGCAGGCCGCGCGGCTGGTGGTGATGCTGCACCCGATCTACTGGTACAGCATGCCGGCGCTGCAGAAGCTATGGCTGGACGAGGTGCCGCGCCTGGGCTGGGCCTATGGCCCTGGCGGCACCGCGCTGCACGGCAAGGACTTCTGGCTGGTGACCTCCACCGGCGGCGGCGCCGAAGCCTACGCGCCCGGCGGCCACAACCATCACCCCATCGAAGACTTCCTGCTGCCCTATCGCCAGTCGGTCCACACCTGCGGCATGACCTGGCTGCCCCCGCAGGTCCTGCATGCCGCGCACCGTGCGACGCCGGCGCAGGTCCAGGCCCATGCCGACCTGTTCGTGCAGCGGCTGCAGCGATTCCCGGACTGGTGCGAGCGCGTGACCGATCCGGGCGCGGGCGACGAGGAGGCCGTTGCACTGGACGAACGCCCGCCGCTGTTCTCATCCCTGGACGGAGGCACGGCATGAACCACCACGGCGCCTGGCTGCAACTGCCGCTGGTCTTTCTGGCCGCCGCCGTTCTGGCCGTGCCGCTGGCGCGCTGGCTACGGCTCGGGTCCATCCTGGGCTACTTGGTCGCGGGCCTGCTGATCGGCCCGCAGGTGCTGGGCCTGGTGCCCAACGCCAGCGCCATCCCCGAAGTAGCCGAACTGGGCGTGGTGCTGATGCTGTTCCTCGTCGGTCTGGAGCTGGAACCCAAGCGGCTGTGGGCCATGCGGCGGCCCATCTTTGGCTGGGGCAGCGTACAGCTGCTGGGCTGCGCGGCAGCGCTGACCGCCGTGGGCCTGGCGCTGGGTTACCCGTGGCGACTGACCGTGGTGGTCAGCCTGGGGCTGGCCATGTCGTCCACGGCCGTGGCGCTGGCGGTGCTGGCCGAGCGCAACCTGGGCCGCACGACGGCGGGCGAGAGCATCCTGTCCGTCGCGCTGCTGCAGGACATTGCTGCGATTCCCGTGCTGGCGCTGGTGCCCATCCTGGCCGTGGGCGGCGCTGCGGACGATGGCGACGGTCAGACCTGGCTCGCCGCCGCCAAGGCTGTGGGCGCCATCGTCGTCATCATCTTCGGCGGCCGGCTGTTGCTGCGCCCGGCGCTGCGCTGGATCGCGCACAGCAAGACGCCCGAGATCTTCACGGCCGCCGCGCTGCTGCTGGTCATGGGCACGGCCGCGCTGATGCTGGCGGTCGGGCTGTCGATGGCGCTGGGCGCCTTCCTGGCCGGCGTGCTGCTGGCAGAAAGCGAATACCGCCGCGAGCTGGAGACCGACCTGGAGCCCTTCAAGGGCCTGCTGCTGGGCCTGTTCTTCATCGCCGTCGGCATGGGGCTGGACCTGAAGGCCGTCGCGGCCCAGCCGGGCGTCGTCGCGGCGCTGGTGGCCGCCCTGCTGGCCTGCAAGATCGTCGTGCTCGCGCTGATGGCCAAGGCCATGAAGATCCCGCTGGTGGAGCGCCCGGCCTTCGTCATCCTGCTGGCCCAGGGCGGGGAGTTCGGCTTCGTCGTGTTCCAGCTCGCGCGCGGCGAAGGCATGATCGACGCGGCCCAGAACTCCGCGCTGGTGGCGGCCGTGGCGCTGTCGCTGGCGTTGACGCCGCTGCTGCTGACGGGCGGCGACCGGCTGATGTCCCAGAAGCTCGCGCGCCGCGGCCTGAAAGGCGCCCGCGCCGAAACGCCACCACCGCCCTCGCCCATCATCATTGCCGGCAGTGGCCGCTACGGTCAGGTCGTGGCCCGCATGTTGCGCGCCAGCGGCCTGGAGGCCACGGTACTGGACCACGACTCCGAGGCCATCGAGAGCCTGCGCCGCTTCGGCTGGACGGTGTACTACGGTGACGCGACGCGCCTGGACATGCTGCGCACGGCGGGTGCGGCGAGCGCGCGCATCCTCGTCATCGCCATCGACGACATCGCCCAGAGCGTCGCCATCGCCGAGCTGGCGCGCGAGCATTTCCCGCAACTGACCGTGGTGGCGCGCGCCCGCAATGTGCAGCACTACCACCAGCTGCAGGCCGCTGGCGTGGGCCACATCGAGCGCGAGACCTTCGATGCCGCACTGATGAGCGCCCGCAGCGTGCTGGAGCTGACGGGCATGGAGCCACACGCCGCACGGCGCCAGGCGATGCGCTTTCGCCGCCACAACATCGAGGTGCTGCACCGCATGCTGCCGCTGCAGGGAGACGAGAACGCGCTGATCGCTGCCGCCAAGCTGGGCCGCCAGCAGTTCGAGCAGCAGATGGCCGCCGAACGCGAGGCCGACGAAGCCCACCGCCAGGCGCAGCGCGGCGGCTGGGACGCCGGCACGCCCCCATGAACGACGCCGACCTGGACCACGCCGCTGACCTGATCGCGCAGGCCGACGCCCTCGTCGTGGCCGCCGGCGCCGGCATGGGTGTGGACTCCGGCTTGCCGGACTTCCGCGGCAACGAGGGCTTCTGGCGAGCCTACCCCGCGCTGGGCCGCGCGGGGCTGGACTTCATGAGCATGGCCTCGCCGCGCAGCTTCATGCGCGACCCGCACCTGGCCTGGGGCTTCTACGGGCACCGCCTGGCGCTGTACCGGCGCACGGTGCCGCACGCCGGCTTCGGGCTGCTGCAGCGCTGGGCCGCGCAGACGCTGCTTGGCGGCGCCGTGTTCACCAGCAATGTCGACGGCCAGTTCCAGCGCGCCGGCTTCAGCGACCAGCTGCTGCACGAATGCCACGGCTCGCTGCACTGGCTGCAGTGCCTGCATGGCTGCGGCCAGTCGCCCTGGCCGGCGGACGCGCTGGCGCCCGACATCGACGAAGACGCCTGCCGCTGGCGCGGCGACCTGCCCACCTGCCCCGGCTGCGGCGCACTGGCGCGACCCAACGTGCTGATGTTCGGCGACGACGGCTGGCTGCCGGACCGGCACGAGGCCCAGGCCCGGCGGCTGTCGGACTGGCTGGGTCGCGTGAACCGCCCGGTCATCGTCGAGATCGGCGCCGGCACGGCAGTGCCGTCGGTGCGGCACTTCAGCCAGTTGCTGGTCGCCGCGCATGGCGGGCAGATCGTGCGCATCAACCTGCGCGAGCCGGCAGTGGCGCCGGCCTTTGGCGTGGGCCTGGCCGGCGGCGCACTGCAGGCCCTGCAAGCCCTGGCGCGGCGGCTGGATTGAGGCGGCGGCGACAATCGCTGCATGTTTGCCCCGTCCCAGCTCGAAGTCCGCCGATTCTTCTGCGCCACCTACCGCAAGTGGCGCGATAGCCTGCCGCTGATCCCGATGGAAGCGCTGGCGGCCGACTGGATCGCCGAGCACCCCGAGTACCACGACGAGCTCGCGGACGAAGCCGCCGCGCTGGAGAAGGTCTACACGGTGGAGGAAGGCCGTACCAACCCCTTCCTGCACCTGTCCATGCACCTGACCATCACGGAGCAGCACGCCATCGACCAGCCCTCCGGCATCCGCCAGGCCATCGACCTGCTGAGCGCCAAGCGCAACTCGCGCCATGAGGCGCACCACGTGGCGATGGACGCACTGGGCGAGATGATCTGGGCCTCGCAGCGCAGCGGCCTGCCCCCGGACGGCCACGCCTACCTGGACAAGGTGCGGCAGGCTGCGACGCGCTAGGAACGACAAAGCCACCCGAAGGTGGCTTTGCAGCGGGCGCGGAAGGCGTCAGGCGGTGTAGCTGCCACCCAGGCTGCGGCGCTCCGCCTTGCCGCCCGCGCCATACAGGCCCGTGGGCTCGCTGGGAATCAGCACGTCCAGCGCACGGTCGAGCGACGCGTTGCCGCGCGCCAGGCTCTCGCGCTGCGCGGCCAGCAAGCCGCCGGCGCGCACCAGCCGGTTGCGCAGCGCCGCCGGCACACCGCCGCTGCGTGCGGCTTCGCTGAAGCTCTGCACGGCACGGGCCAGGTGCTGGTGCAACTCGGCCGCATGCTGCTCGATGGCAGCCGCATCGCGGCGGGCCAGCGCGTCGCCCAGCTGGTTCAGCGCGGACTCGACGGCCAGCAGCGGCGCTTCCAGCTCGGCGCTGAGGGGGGTGGGCGAGGCGATGGCGGTCATGGGTTCAGTGCTTGTTGGCGCGGCTGTCCAGCAATTCTTGCGCATTCGAGACTAGTTTGTCCGCGATGGCCTGGGCATTGATCGTGAACTTGCCCTCGGTAATGGCCTGGGCGATGCGCTGCACCTTGGCGGCGTCGAAACTGCCGTCCTCGGTGCTGGTGCTGGCACTGGCGGCCAACTTGGCCGCGCTGGAGATGGCGACCTGTGTGCTGGGCGCCGGTGCGCTGGCGGCCGGGCGAGCGCCTTCCGTCGTCCCGGTGGCCTCCGGCTTGCGCGCAGCAGACCGCTGCTCGGCCTTGGCCGGAGCAACACTGCCTTCGGGGCTGTTACCGATCTTCATGGGCTTCTCCAGGTCGCGAGGCGGGCCTCGCCGCGGGGCAATACGAGTGAGTTTCCACCTGTATCGGCACTTCGCGCTGCGACTTGAGCGGGAACTGTCAGGTTTTTAGGGCCTTTTCGGGCCGTTCGTGGCGCAATGCTCACAGCGGCAACTCCACCTGGCGGTCGCCCACCGCGCGCCCGCTGGCCACCCGGCCGCTCTCAAAGCGCACCCGCACGTCCTGCCCTTCGATGCCGGCCGACAGCGCCTGCGCCTCGCTGGCCACGGCAAAGCCTGGCCCCAGCGCCAGCACCTTGACGGTCTCGCCCGCCGCAAACCACTGACGGGCCTTGAGCGTCGGGGCGCGCACCGCCTCGGCCGCAGCCAGCGGACGGGCCAGCGTGCGCCCAAGCAGCTGCGCCGGGTCGGTGAACACGGCGCCAGGCTCGGCTGCGACGTCGATATCGGCCAGCGCCAGATGTTCTTGAGTCAGCACGACACCTGCCGGCAGCGCGGCGCCGGCCACGACGGCGCGCCCATAGACGGCCACGCGAACCGGCAGCGTCACGTTCCAGCGGGCCGTGCCGTCGGTGCAGCGCAGGCCGATGCGGCTGCGCCCCCAGGCGGCCACGCCGGCCGGCAGGTAGGGCTGCACCTGCCGGCAGGGCGCCAGGCGCAGCCGGGCATCCAGCTGGCCGGTTTCCACCACCACGCGGGTGCCGGGCGGCGCCGTGGCGCGGGCGGCCGTCTCGGCCAGATGGCGCACCCGCTCGACCAGGGCCGGGTCGAGCACGGCCTGGGCCTGGGCATTCAGCCCGGCCAGCAAGAGGCACGACAGGGACGCCATGAGACGCAGCATGGCCGCCACTCTAGGCAGCGCAGCCGCCGCCACGAGGCCGGAATTGAGCGGCTTTGCCCCCGTTAATCCCGCTCATGTTTTCGGGGCCGGTTCAGACAATTTGCGCCAAGGGCCATGCCGGCCCGCCCTCGGACGAGGCTCCCGATGTTGAACCGACTGACCGACACGCTGAATTTCCAGACCCAGGCGCTCACGCTGCGGGCGGAGCGGCAGCGCCTGCTCGCCAGCAACATCGCCAACGCCGACACGCCGGGCTACCAGGCTCGAGAGATCGACTTCGCCAAGGCTTTGCGCGAAGCCACTGGGGAGATCGCCACGGCGGGCGCACTGGCCACGACGCAGCGCGGCCACATCGCGCCGCTGGCCGGCGCCCGGGGCGAGAGCGGCAAGGAGTACGCGCTGCAGTCGCAAACCAGCCTAGACAGCAACGGCGTGGACATGGACCGCGAGCGTGCCAGCTTTGCCGACAACGCCGTGAAGTACGAGGCGACGCTGCGCTTCATCAACGGCTCGGTGCGCACGACGCTGGACTCGATGAAGTCCCACACCCAAGGTTGACCGAGGAGTAGGCCGCCATGTCGATGTTCCAGATCTTCAACGTCTCCGGCAGCGCGGTCAGCGCGCAAAGCCAGCGGCTCAACGTCGTGGCCAGCAACCTGGCCAACGCCGACACCGTGGCGGGCCCGGACGGCCAGGCCTACAAGGCGCGCCAGGTGGTGTTCCAGACGGCGCTGATGGGCGCTGGCAACGACAGCGGCAGCGCCGGTGTGCGCGTGACCAACATCACCGAGGACCAGACGCCGGGCCGCCGCGTGCTGGACCCCAAGCACCCACAGGCCGACGCCGAGGGCTACGTGACCTACTCCAACGTGAACCCGGTGGAAGAGATGGTCAACATGATCTCGGCGTCGCGCTCGTACCAGAACAACATCGAAGTCATGAGCACGGCCAAGAGCCTGCTGCTCAAGACGCTGCAGCTCGGCCAGTCCTGAGCACTGAGGAATCGCCATGGACATCACCGCCCTCAACGGCAGCGGCACGCAGACCACGTCGACCTCGGCCAAGAACGCTGCCGACACGCAGGACCGCTTCCTGAAGCTGCTGGTCGCGCAGATGAACAACCAGGACCCGCTGAACCCGATGGACAACGCGCAGGTGACGAGCCAGATGGCACAGATCCAGCAGGTCACCAGCCTGTCCACGCTGGACACCAGCATCAAGAGCCTGGGCTCGCAGCTGGGCCAGATGCAGGCGCTGCAGTCCATCTCGCTGGTGGGCCGCGAGGTCAGCGTGCCCAGCGACAAGATCCAGGTGGTCAGCGGCGCGGCCGAGGGCAGCTACGAGCTGGATGGCGCGGCCAAGAACGTGAAGCTGGAGATCCTCAACGGGGCCGGCGCCGTCATCGACACGGTGCAGCTGGGCGCGCAGGGCTCGGGCCGCCAGACCTTCTCGTGGGCCGCCGGCACCAAGGTGGCCGAAGGCAGCGAGGTGAAGTACCGCATCACCGCCACCAACGGCACGGCCGCCGTGACCGCCACCACCTACGCCTACGACAAGGTCAATGCCGTCTACAGCGAGGGCGGCAGCCTCAAGCTCAACCTCGATCGCCTCGGCCCGGTGGACTACGCGTCCGTCTCGGCCGTGAACTGACCGCCCCCTTCACGCCCACCGCACGACAGCAAGGACTCCCCCATGAGCTTCCAGCAAGGCCTCTCCGGGCTCAACGCCGCCTCCAAGAACCTGGACGTCATCGGCAACAACATCGCCAACTCCGGCACCTATGGCTCCAAGGGTTCTCGCGCGGAGTTCGCCGATGTGTATGCCGCCGCGCTGAACGGCGCGGGCCAGAACCAGATCGGCATCGGCACCACGCTGTCCACGGTCGCCCAGCAGTTCACGCAGGGCAACATCTCGACCACCGAGAACCCGATGGACCTGGCCATCAACGGCGGCGGCTTCTTCCAGGTGACTGATGAGGTGAACCCGACGCGCTACACCCGCAACGGGCAGTTCAAGGTCAGCAAGGACGGCTACATCGTCAACAACGATGGCCTCAAGCTGATGGGCTATCCCGCCAATGGCGCCGGCGTCATCCAGCCGGGCACGGCCACGCCGCTGCAGCTGCCCACCGGCGGCATCCCGCCGGCGGTGACCTCCGAGGTCGACATGGAGTTCAACCTGGATTCCCGGCTGGCCATCACCGCCCCGGCCAGCGGCGCAGGCATGGACCTGACCGACAGCACCACCTACAACAACGCGACGTCGATGACGGTGTACGACGCCAAGGGCCAGGACGTCGCCATCACGTTCTACTTCCAGAAGGCGTCCACCGCCGCCGACGGCAGCGACACCTGGAACGTCTACGCAACGGCCAACGGCACACCCTTCGCCGAAACTGCCCCTGATGCGAACAACCCGAATCTGCTGACGGCGCCGTTCACCACCATCACCTTCCCGCCCACCGGCGGCTCGCCCACCAGCCCGGCGGCGCCCATCACGATGAACGTGCCGGCCGGCTTCAGCGCCCGCGGCAACGCGACGCTGGCCATCGACGGCATCCAGCTCGACCTGACCGGCGCCACCGAGAACGGCAGCAGCTTCGCCGTGACCAACCTGACGCAGGACGGCTACGCGCCGGGCCAGCTGACCGGCATCACGGTCGCCAACAACGGTGTCGTGCTGGCGCGCTATTCCAACGGCCAGAGCAAGCCGGCCGGCCAGGTGGAGCTGGCCTCCTTCCGCAACCCACAAGGCCTGCAGACCATGGGCGGCAACGTGTGGATCCGCACCGTGGACTCCGGCGACGCCGTGGTGGGCGTGCCGGGCGACGGCAACATGGGCTCGCTGCAGTCCGGCGCGCTGGAGGAGAGCAACGTGGACATCACGGCCGAGCTGGTCAACATGGTCACGGCGCAGCGCGCCTACCAGGCCAGCGCGCAGACCATCAAGACGCAGGACCAGGTTCTGCAGACCATCGTCAATCTCCGCTGAGCGCGGGCGAGGCTGAAGCATGGATCGGATGATTTACCTGTCGATGGCCGGCGCCAAAGCCGCCATGCAGCGGCAGGACGTGCTGTCGCACAACCTCGCCAACGTCACGACGAACGGCTTTCGCGCCGAGCTACAGGCGTTTCGCGCCGTGCCGGTGCGTGGCGATGGCGCGTCCACGCGCGCCTTCGCACTGGAAACCACCATCGGCTACAACGACGCCCCCGGCGCGCTGACGCCCACCGGCCGCAATCTCGACGTGGCCATGCAGGGCCGCGCCTGGCTGGCCGTGCAGGGGCTGGACGGCACCGAGGCCTACACCCGCGCCGGCTCACTGGACGTCAACGCCGAAGGCCTGCTGGTGATGCGCAACGGCCTGCAGGTGCTGGGCGATGGCGGCCCCATCAACGTGCCGCAGAACAGCGAGGTGTCCATCGGCAGCGACGGCACCATCAGCGCCAAGCAGCCCGGCCAGCGGCCCACGACCGTGGGCCGGCTCAAGCTGGTCACGCCTGAGACCACGGCCCAACTCACGCGCGGCGACGACGGCCTGTTCCGCGCCGCCGATGGCGACCTGCCCGCCGACCCCGCCGCGCGGCTGCAGGACGGTGCACTGGAAGGCTCCAACGTCAGCGCCGTCGAAACCATGGTGGCGATGATCGCCGCCGGCCGCCAGTTCGAGCAGCAGATGAAGCTGATGCAGATCGCCCAGACCCAGGGCCAGCAGTCGGCCAAACTTTTGGGGAGTACCTGACCATGATGCGCTCGCTCTGGATTGCCAAGACCGGCATGGAGGCCCAGCAGACCCAGCTGGACAACATCTCCCACAACCTCGCCAACGTCGCCACCAACGGCTACAAGCGCTCGCACGCGGTGTTCGAGGACCTGATCTACCAGAACATGCGCCAGGCCGGCGCCAACAGCACCGAGCAGACCACGCTGCCCACCGGCCTGCAGGTGGGCCTGGGCGTGCGCCCCGTGGCCACCGCCCGCATCTACACGCAGGGCAACCTGCAGCAGACCAGCAACAACCTGGATCTGGCCATCAAGGGCGATGGCTTCTTCCAGATCCAGATGCCCGACGGCACCACCGCCTACACGCGCGACGGCGCCTTCCAGCTCAATGCCAACGGCCAGATGGTCACCAGCAACGGCTACACCGTGTTGCCCGGCATCACGATCCCGCAGAACGCACAGACGCTCACCATCGGCAACGACGGCACCGTCAGCGTCACGCTGCCCGGCCAGGCCGCGCCGCAGACGGTGGGACAGCTGCAGTTGGCCAACTTCGTGAACCCCGCCGGCCTGGACCCCAAGGGGCAGAACCTGTTCACCGAGACCGCCTCCAGTGGCACGCCCAACACCGGCGCCCCCAACAACAACGGCCTGGGCGCGCTGCAGCAGGGTTTCGTCGAGACGTCCAACGTCAACGTCGTCGAGGAGCTGGTGCAGATGATCCAGACGCAACGCGCCTATGAGCTGAACTCCAAGGCCGTGCAGACCTCGGACCAGATGCTGCAGAAGCTTGCGCAGATTTGAGGCCATCGCCATGAAGCACGCCGTCACCCCGCTGCTCCTCGCCGCCGCCCTGCTCACCGGCTGCGCCACGCCCTACCCCACGCCGCAGGTGGAGCTCAGCCACACGCCGGTCGTCAACCTGCCGCACCTGCCGCAGCCGGCCGCCGCCAACGGCGCCATCTACCAGGCCGCCGCCTACCGGCCACTGTTCGAGGACCACCGCGCGCGGCTGGTGGGCGACACGCTGACCATCAACATCACCGAGCGCGTGTCGGCCTCGCAGACCAGCACCAGCGAGCTCAGCAAGAGCGGCACGTTGGCGGCCGGCGTCACCGCGCTGCCGCTGGTGGCCGGCAACTCCTTCGGCCGCGCCTCGGCCGAGGCCACCTCGGCCAACGACAACAAGGGCAAGGGCAGCAACCAGAACACCAATGAATTCACCGGTGCCATCACGGCCATCGTGACCGGCGTGCTGCCCAACGGCCACCTGATGATCAGCGGCGAGAAGCAGATCGGCGTCAACCGCAATGTGGACGTGCTGCGCTTCTCCGGCCAGGTGGACCCGCGCTCCATCGGACAGGGGAACGCCGTGTCGTCCACGGCCGTGGCCAACGTGCGCATCGAGCAGCGCGGCCGCGGCGCGACGGCCGACGCCCATGCCATCGGCTGGCTGTCGCGCTTCTTCCTGAACATTGCGCCGAGCTGACAGCCCGCGCGGCAAGCCTGGCCTGCGCTCGGCGCACCGGGTCAGCGTGGCACGACGTTGCCGGGCACGATGCGTGGCACGACGCTGAACACGTTGGGGTCGCGCGCGTCGACAAACACCTCCACCCAGTGGACGTTGGGCGAGCCGAAGTTTTCCACCCGCGTGAGGTTCTCCAGCGACACACCGGCGTTCACCAGCGGCTTGTCGACCCGGAAGTAGTGGCTGTCGCCATGAGCCAGCAGCACCGGCTTGCCGAAGGCGATGCTGCGCGCCGTGATCTTGGCGATCACCTCATCGAAGCCCAGCCGCGCGCTGCTGCCCGCCGCCGCCTCGAGTGCCGGGTTGGCCTGCATGGCGATCATCACACCAGCACTCTGCGACGCCGACGCCCGGTTGAACACCTCGTCGATCCAGGCCAGGCTGGCCGCCAAGCGGGCGTTGAATTCTGCCTGGCGCTCGCCCGGGCGGTCGCCGCCGGGCAACTGGTTCCAGGGCGCCAGGTTGTTGGCGCTGCCCACCACATGCACGGTAGCCATGGTGGCGCCGGCGAACTGCCACAGGGTGTTCTCGACGTAGGGGCTGTGGGCCGCATGACCCGGGGCCGCCGCCTGCGACAGCAGGCTGATCGGCTGCTTGCCTGTGCTGCGGCCGATGGCGGGGTAGAAGATCTCGCGGAACTTGGCCAGCCGCTCGGTGGGCAGGTAGCCGCCATTGTTCGTGCGATGACAGTCGGTCCAGTCGTTGTCGCCGGGCGTCACGATGAAGGCGTCGTCGAACTTCTGGTACTGGTTGAAGCGCTTGATGAAAACGGCATCGTCACAACGCTCACTCCCCTGCTTCACATCGCCGGTGTGCAGCACGAAGCGCACATTGCGGGAGGCGTTGATGTCGGCGATGACGCGGTCGAACTTCGGCTCTTCGCTCACGCCATAAGGCACATCACCCAGCAGCGCAAAGGACACGCCGGCGCGGAAGTACGGGGCTGCCGCAGGGGCTTGGGCGGGGCTGTGGGCGCTCAGCGCCAGCAGGGCAACGGCCAGGGCCGCGCGCAGGGCTTGGGGTTTCAGCATGGTCTGCACTCCTTGGTTGGTTGACAGAGGGCGAGCCGTGGTCAGCGACGGCGGCGCGCCACAGCGCCCACCACGCCCAGGCCAGCCAGCAGCAGGGCCAGGCTGTGCGGCTCCGGCACGGCGGTGACCGTCAGGGAGCCCTGCAGCAGCGCGCTGGACTCAGCGCTGTTGGGCAGGCCAAGAACACCTGGCGCCACGTCCAGCACATTCGCGTAGCTCAGCGAAAACGACAGCGTCTGCCCGACCGCGCTGCTGAAGCTGAGGTCCAGCGTGTCACGGCCGTTCAGCGTCAGGCCGTTGTAGCTGGCCAGCGGCGTGTTCGCGGCATCCAGCACGAGCAGGTTGAAGGTGGGCGTGTCGGTCGACCCCGCCACCGTCGCAGAGAACAGCGACTCGGCGCTCAGTTGCAGCCGCACCGTGACGGCGGTGCCGACGGCCTCGCCGTCGGACGCCACCAGCAGGTCGGCGCTCAGGCCGATGTCAGCGGATTCGGTGAGGCCGCCCAGGTCCAGCGGGCCGTAGACGTTCAGCGCCGAGCTGCCCGTGGCCTGGAAACGCGTGACCGCGCCGCTCGCGTCCAGTGTGGCCATGCGGAACCATTCGTTGCTGATGCCCGCACCGTTGACCGGGGCGGGCGACCCGGCAAAGTTGCCGGCACCAAAGGCCAGCACCTCGGTCAGCCCCGACAAGTCGTCCGCGTTGCCGGTGAAGACGATGCTCTCGCCGGCCTGGGTGCTCACCACGGTCTGGTTGCTGCCTGAGGTCGACGCGCTGAGCAGTTGCAGGTTCGCGGCCTGCGCGCCGGCGGCGGACAGAGCCAGCAGGGCAGCGCCCAGCAGAGGCTTGAGGATGTGCATGGAAGAGCTCCGGAATTGAGAGAAACGCGGGGGGTCAGTTGGTGCGGGTGATGCGGTTCATCGGGCCCGGGGCGACGCCGCTGGGGTTGGCCTGCAGGTACTTCTCGAAGGCGTCCGTGTCCACCTCGCCGCCCAGGCGCTGGCTGCCTTGGGTCAACACGGCGAAGGCGTCCCCGCCATCGGCCAGGAAGCTGTTGACGGTGATGCGGTAGCTGGCCAGCGGGTCGACCGGCATGCCGTTGATCGCAATGTTGCTGACCTTGGCGCCACAGGCGGCACTGGCGCTCCAGCTGTAGCTGAAGCCGGCCGAGACCTGCAGGATGCGGTCGAAGCCAGTCTGGCCGAGGCAGTTGGCGAACTGGCTCTCCAGCAGCGTCTTGATCTGAGCGCCTGAGACCGTCATGGTCACCAGACTGTTGCCGAAGGGCTGGACGGTGAAGGCGTTGCCGTAGGTCACCAGCCCGCCCGCGTTGAACGGCAGGTCGGCGCGGATGCCGCCCGGGTTCATGAACGCCACCACGGCCTGGCCGGTGCTGGCCGAGCGCGTTGCAGCCAGCTGGGCATCGGCAATGACATCACCGAGGGCCGATTCGCCGGCCGCGTTGCTGCTGCGGCTGATGGCCGCCGTGATCTTGCCGATCACGCGAGACGCCGGGCCCACCGACAGGTTGCTGTAGTGGGCCACCAGGTCGGTCAACGCGGGATCCTCGGCGGTGCTGGTGGTGCCCGTGTTCAGGATGGTGGCGCTGGTGCTCACCACGTCCTTGGTGCTGGTGTTGAGGGTGAGATCGATGTCACCCAGGTTGCGCGCGTACTGGCCCGAGGACGTCACCCGAACGAGGCTGCCGTCGCGCTTGGCGACCATGCAGTTGTAGGCCTGGTGCGTGTGGCCGGAGATGACCAGATCAACCCGCGGGTCCAGGCGGTTGACGATGCCGACGATGGCCCCCGAGATGCTGGGGCAGCCACCGGTGCCGTTGACGGCCGATCCGCCCTCGTGGATCAGCACCACGACGCTCTTGATGCCCTCGGCCTCCAGCTGCGGGATCAGCGCGTTGACGGTGTCCGCCTCGTCCGCAAAGCTCAGGCCGGCCACACCGGCAGGGGACACGATGCTGGGCGTGCCCTCCAGCGTCATGCCGACGAACGCCACCTTGGTGCCGAGAAAGTCCTTCACGCCGTACGCCGGGAACAGCGTCCGGCCCGTGGCGGCATCGGTCACATTGGCGGCGAGAAAGTCGAACTTGGCGCCCGCAAACTGACCATCGGCGCGCTTGTCCACCGGCAGGCCCAGGCCAGAGTACGGATCGCTGGGGTGATTGCCGCCGTGCTTCATGCGCAGCAGCTCGGCGCGCCCCTCATCGAACTCGTGGTTGCCGACCGCATTGAAATCGATGCCGATGCGGTTCATCGCCTCGATGGTGGGCTCGTCCTTGAACAGCGCCGAGGTCAGCGGGCTGGCACCGATCAGGTCACCGGCGGAGACCACCGCGTGCAGTGGGTTGGCCGCCTTCAGCGCCTTGATGCGCGTGGCCAGGCGCGCCACGCCGGGGTTGCTGCTGCTGCCCTCGAAGGGCTTGATGTTGCCGTGGAAGTCGTTGATGGCGATCAGCTTGACGGTCAGCTGCGCCCCGATATTGCTGCTGCGCGCCGCGGTGAGCAGGCGCACTCGTTCGGCCGCGCTCAACGCGCCCTGCTGCTGCAGCGCCAGCGTCACGCTGGACACATGGGCCAGGAAGGCTGCCTGGCTGCCCCAGGCCTGCTCATCGGCGATGCGACCATCCACCGTGCTGCAATCGGCCAGCACGCGGTCAGGCACGGTGGTGGCGGTGTTGCCGAGCGTGACCGTGCCGCTGCCGCCGCCAGGCACGCAAGCCGCTGACGCTCCCAGCGAGAGCAGGCTGGCAGCAGCCAGGGCGGTCAATTTCAAGGCCATCGTGGTCATGGGGGCGTGCTCCGTCGGAGAGGCAATGGGGCGCGGACTTCGAAGGGCCGGGTGGCCCTGACGCAAGTCCGGAGAGGCGCTGCCATCGTCGCGGCGCGGCGTGACTGGCTGAAGGCGGCATCCCGCCGCACCGTGGCTCTTTCAGCTCAGGCCGCCGCCTTGCATCCCCGCGCGAGCGCCAAAAGGCGCGTCAACGCTCCCGCGCCGCGCGCAGGCGCAGCCGGTGACTCACCGGGGGTGCCCGCTCAGCCTGCGCGCTGCGCCAAGTAATCCACCGCCAGGTGCGCCAGCGCCCGCACGCCCACCTCCAGCCCGCGCTCATCGACGATGAAGCGCGGCGAGTGGTTGGCGTGCGCCTGGCGCGGGTCGATCTCCGGGGGCGTGACGCCGACGAAGAAGAACAGCCCCGGGATCAGCCGCTGGAAGAAGGAGAAGTCCTCCGCCCCCGTCACCTTGGGCACCAGCTCGATACCCATGGGCCGCGGGCCGCTGTGGGCCACGCGCGTGAGCGTGGGCAGCATGGCCTCGGTCAGCGCCGGGTCGTTGCGCGTGACGGGGTAGTTCTTGGTGATGCACACCTGACAACTCGCCCGCGACGCCGCCGCGATGCCCTCGGCCAGCTCCGTGACGCGCGCGTGGATATCGTCCCGCATGCCCTCGTCGAAGCTGCGGATGGTGCCGCGCATCTCCACCGTCTCCGGGATGATGTTCTCGCGCACACCGCCATTGATGGCGCCGATGGTCACCACCGCCGGCTCGCGGTTGAGGTCCAGCGTGCGGCTGACGACGGTCTGCAGGCCCAGCACAATCTGCGCCGACGTGACGATGGGGTCCACCCCCAGCCAGGGCGCCGCCCCGTGCGTCTGCTTGCCCTGCACGGTGATCTTGAGCTTGTCGGAGCTGGCCATCGTGGGCCCTGGCCGGTAACCAATGACGCCGGCCGGCTGCCGGGACGTCACGTGCAGGCCGAAGATGGCGCTCGGCGTGGGCTTCTCCAGCGCGCCCTCCTGGATCATCAGCGCCGCCCCGCCCTCCTCGCCCTCCGGCGGCATCTCCTCGGCGGGCTGGAAGATGAACTTCACGCTGCCGGCGATCTGCTCGCGCAGCCCCGCCAGGATGCTGGCCACGCCCATCAGGATGGCCACGTGGCAGTCATGCCCGCAGGCATGCATGACGCCCACCTCCTCGCCGTTCCACACCGCACGCGCCTTGGACGCGAATGGCAGGTCCACCGCCTCGGTGACGGGCAGGCCGTCCATGTCGGCCCGCAGTGCCACCACCCCGCCGGGCAGGCCGCCCTTGAGCAGCCCGACCACGCCCGTGTGCGCCACGCCCGTACGCACCTCGTCAAAGCCCAGGCTGCGCAGGTGCTCGGCCACCAGCGCCGCCGTGCGGAACTCGCGGTTGCCCAGCTCGGGGTGCTGGTGCAAGTCACGGCGCCAGGCGATCACCTGGTCTTGCAGGGCCGCAGCGGCGGCATCGATGGCGGTGGTCAGGGACATCTGCGAGCCTCCGAGGCGGATGAGGGCAGTATGGCCTCAGAGCCCGTTGCGAGCGGCCCACCGCCGCACTGACGCCGCGCCCAGCACGGCGGCGAGTGCCAGTTCCACGGCGAGCCAGCCGGCCCCGCGCACCAGCGGCAGGCCGATGGCGGCTGCAGCCGTCGTGAGCATGAACACAGCGCCGAACATCAGGACAACGGCGAGCAACAAGCCGACAAAGTCGTTGCGCCGCGCGCGCACCCAGGCCACCAGCGTGAAGGCCAGGCACAGGTCGCCCAACACCGTGGCCCCGGTGCCCAGCACGGCCCAGCGCCCCTGGACGGACGTACTGAACGCCGCCACGCCCACCAACACCGCCAGCGCCAACAGGCCGCCGGCCAGGCTGCGCAGCACCATGCGCCGGGCCCACTGCAGCGGCGTGAGCCCACCGGGCGCCAGCCGGCGCCGCCAGTGCGCGGCCGGATGGACCAGCGCGCAACCAGCCAGCCCCGTCAGCATGGCCATCCAGCCGGCGTAGGTCGCCAGGCCGACACCCTGCACCTGGCTCTCCCAAGCCTGGTGCCGCCACGCCGTCACAGCCAAAACCCAAAGTAGAAACAGGACCAACCGGCGCCAAGCAGGCATCTCGGAAAAACGCCCGCCCTGGCCCTGCGCCTCCTCGCCATCGAAAGGCAAGGGCTGCCAGACCTGCGCCGGCTGGAATGCGGCCTTGGCCGCACCGGTCGCCGGCACACCGGCCCAGCGCTGGCGGTGCTGCACCAGCCGCTGCCTCAGCACCCACCAGCCCAGCGACAGCAGCAGCAAGGTCAGCATCGACAACGCCGGCCAGGCCAGCAGCCACTCCCGCAAAGCCCGCTGCGCGCTCAAGGCCAGCACCAGCGCGACCCAGCCGAGCAGCACCCAGCGGCCCGCCCTGCCACGCCAGGCCAGCCCGCACCAGCCGCCCAGCGCCTGCGCCGCCAGCAGCAAGGCCAGCACGGCCAGCAGCATCTGCGGCATGCGGGCGAGCGAATACGACGTGGACACCTCGGCATGGAAGGCCAGTGCCAGCGGACCGCACACGCCGAGGCCAGCGCTGACGGCCAACTGCCGCCACAGCCGTTGCCGCACATGCACCACTGCGCGCGTTGGCGCCACGCGGCCCTGCCAGTTCGCGGTCCACATCGTCGCCGCGGACGTCAACATGGCGGCAGCCAGCGCCAGCAGCGTGGCCTGCAGCCCGACGAAGGCGCTCAACACCGTCTGATGAACACCGGAAGCCATCAAGGCCGTGCCCAGGGCCAGCAGGCTGATGAGGCCCGGCCCGAGCAGGCCGATGGCGGTGGGGCCGTCCTCGAAGAACAGGCCGCGTCTCAGGGTCAGGGACGGCACCATAGGTTCAGGCCACCTGGTTGAGATCGCGCCGGCCCCATGCGCGCACGGCCGCCAGTGTCATCGGCACGGTCAGCGCAAGTTGCAGCGCCAGCCACAGGGCGCCGCGCTGCGGCGTGACGCCCAGCCAGAGCAGGCCATACAGCAGCAGCGCCGGCAGCACCGGCACCGCCAGCACTGCGAGGCTGCGCGCCCACACCGTGGAGCGCCGGCCCAGCTGCCAGCGCAGAAAGCTGCTGCCAAGCAGCGCGTCGCCCATCAGCGACAGCCAGGTGCCGGCACTCAAGTGCGCACTGCCGCTGGCACGGAACAGCACGACCAATGCCAGCGCCACCGTGAACAGCACCAGCGTGGCTGCCATGGAGCCCAGCACCATGCGCCGTGCCCAGCGCTGCGGGCTCATGCCGCCCGGCGCCAGCCGCAGGCGCCAGTGCAGCGGCGGCGCCACGTAGCAACTGGCTGCGGCAGTGGTGATCAGCAGCATGCACCCGCCGTAGATGGCGCCACCGTAAGCGCCGTCAAATGCATGACCCCAGCTGAACCAGCGCAGGCGCTCGGCCTGACCCATCAGCTGCGGCAGCCACAGCAGCGGCAGCAACATCATCCAGAAGCGATATCCGTGGCTGCCCTGACGCACCGGCGCTATCGACTCCGGGCCGATGCTCATGCGCCAGCCCTGGTAGGCCGTGGTTCGGCGCAGCCAGGCGATGGGCCGGGGCCATGGCAGCTGCGGCGCCAGCGCGGCAAGCGCCCGAGGCGAACTCAACCAGCGCCACAGCAGCGCAGCAGTAGCAGCCACAGGGGCCAGCTCCCAGCCGCTGCCGAGCGCGCCTTCATGCGGCAACGCCCCCAACAGCCCGAGCAGCAACAACCCCGCCGGCGCCAGCAGCACGCGCGGCGCACGACCATGCCAGCTCAGCGCGACGGCCAGGCCGATGAACAGACATGCGACGAGCACCGTCAACGCGCTGAACACCGCCGCCCAGCCGTCGCCCCGCCAGGCCAGCACGAGGGCCAGGGCCAACGGCCCGGCTGCCGCGATGGCGCCCATGCGCCAGACATCGCCCAGCAGGCCGACGCGCACACGGTCGCGCGCCGCCAGCGGTGCAGCCCGGCTCTCCCAGTGGGACAGGCAATCGTGCGCCGCCACGGCCAGCAGGCCCGCACCCAGGGCCAGCAGCGTGCCCTGCACGATCAGTAGCGGCAGCAGCATGCTCGCGGCGCCGTGGAATTGCAGCGCCAGCGAGGCCGGCAGCAACGCCACGGCACTGACTAGGCCGGGCAGCAGGCGGGTCAGCAGCGGCAGCCCGAAGGCCTGCGGTTCGCCGCCTGGCGTGGTGGTGGCAAGGGCGATCATGTGTTCAACACCTCCAACAGATCTTCCATGCCCAGGCCGGCCAGCCCCGCAGCCTGCGGATGCTGCCGCACATCCACCAGCAACTGCCCGCCCTGCGCCGCGCTCCAGTGCAGGCCGGCGGAGTCGGGCTCGCGCGCCGGGATGCAGCGCAGATGCTCGACGGCCTCGTCCCACTCGATGAACAGCTGCACCCGCCCTTCGCGCAGAAACAGCACATGGCTGACGACCCGCTCCAGGTCGCTCAGCAGATGGCTGGACACCAGCACCGTGCGCGGCGCAGGCTTGCGGCGCAGCGCGAACAGCGCGCGCATGAAATCACGGCGCGAGATCGGGTCCAGGCTGGCCACCGGCTCATCCAGGAACAGCAGGTCCGGGTCATGCGCCAGCGCCAGCACGACGGCCAGCTTCTGCTGGTCGCCCAGCGACAGCGCATCGGCCCGCCGGCCCAGCGGCAGGTCCAGCCGCACCGCCAGCGCCAGCGCGTCGGGCAGGTGCACGCCGGGGTAGACAGCGGCCATCTCCGCCAGGTGCTCGTGGCCCGTCAGGCGCGGGAACAGGTCGGGCGTCTGGGCGGCGTAGCCCAGGCGCTCGCGCACCGCGTCGGTCAGCGCCAGGCTGGGCTCCCCCAGCAAGCGGGACTCGCCTTCATCGGGTGTCTGCAAGCCCAGCAGGCAACGCATCAATGTGCTCTTGCCAGCGCCGTTGCGCCCCACCACGCCAACCACCGCGCCTTCGGGCACCGACAGGTCCAGCGGACCGAGCAGCCGCGGGCGTGCCGCGCTCCAGCCGTCGTCCTTTGCGCGCACGCCGAGTTGCCGCGCGTCGATTGAGAAAGTCATGCGTTGTCCTGGTCGTTGGAGTGGAAAGCCTGCGCCAGCGCGTCCAGCGCCTGGTCGGGCGTGATGCCCAGTTGCCGGGCCTGCCGCGCCAGCGCCAGCAGGGCAGGCTGCAACAGGGCCATGCGGTCGTCACCCGCAGGCCGCACCCCCTCGGCCACCACCATGCCCACGCCGCGGCGCCGCGCCAGCAGGCCCTCGGCCTCCAGCAGGCTGTAGGCCTTGCTGACGGTCATCGGGTTGATGGCATGGCGCTCAGCCACGGCGCGCACGCTGGGCAGGTCATCGCCCGGCTTGAGCTGGCCGCCCGCCACCAGCCGCTGCACCTGCTCCACCACCTGGCGATAGATGGGCGTGGCCAGCTGGGGCTGGATGTCGAAACTGAACGGGGCGTCCGGCATGCGTATTAGTGTATTACTTAAACAATACACAACACAAGACACCCGGGCCGCGCTGGCCGGCGCGAAATTGGCGGGCGTCAGCAGCCTTATTCAACGGCTTCGCGGGCTCAAGCCTGCTCAGAATTCGCCGAGTGAAGACCCTGAACATCCTCCTCGTCTGCCTCAGCCTCGTGCTGACGCCCTTCTCGCATGCCGCGCGCATCAAGGAGGTGGCGTCGGTGGCCGGGGTGCGCTCCAACCCGTTGACGGGCTATGGGCTGGTGGTGGGGCTGGACGGCACGGGCGACCAGACCACGCAGGCGCCGTTCACGGGCCAGAGCCTGACGGCCATGCTGCAGCAGTTCGGTGTGCTGCTGCCCCAGGGCGTGACCATGCAGCCGCGCAACATCGCCGCCGTGCTGGTGACCACGTCGCTGCCGGCGTTCGCACAGCCAGGCCAGCCGCTGGACATCAATGTCTCCTCCATCGGCAACGCCAAGAGCCTGCGCGGCGGCACGCTGATCGCCACGCCACTGCGCGGTGCGGACGGTCAGGTCTACGCCATTGCCCAGGGCAACCTGGTGGTGGGCGGCGCGGGTGCATCGGCGGGCGGCTCCAAGGTGCAGATCAACCACCTCAGCGCCGGCCGCATCCCGGGCGGTGCGCTGGTGGAGCGCTCGGTGCCCTCGCCGCTGTCCCAGGGCGACTACATCCAGTTCGACCTCAACAGCAGCGACTTCGCCACCGCCCGTGCCGTGGCCCAGGCCATCAACAAGCTCAAGGGCGCCGGCGTGGCGCAGGCGCTGGACGGCCGCGTCGTGCGCGTGAAGGCGCCCACCGCGCCGGACGAGCGCGTGGCCTTTCTGGCCGATGTGGAGAACCTGCCGGTGGACACGGCGCCGGCCGCCGCTCGCGTGGTGATCAACGCCCGCACCGGCTCCATCGTCATGAACCAGGCCGTCACGCTGTCAGCTTGCGCCGTTGCGCACGGCAGCCTGTCGGTCACCATCAGCTCCACACCCGTCATCAGCCAACCCAACGCCTTGTCGGGCGGGCAGACCGTGGTGGCCGAGAAGGCCGACATCGCCATCCGCCAGGAACCCGGCAGCCTGATCCAGCTGCCCGCCAGTGCGCGGCTGTCGGACGTCGTCAAAGCACTGAGCGCGCTGGGCGCGACCCCGCAGGATCTGGTCGCCATCCTGCAGGCCATGAAGAGCGCAGGCGCCCTCAATGCGGAGCTCGAGGTGATCTGATGGCTTCTCCGTCGTTCCAGTCCATCGCCGGCCAGGGTCTGGACGGCCTCAACAGCCTGAAGGCCCAGGCCTCGCGCGACCCCAAGGCCAGCATCCGCGAGACCGCGCGGCAGTTCGAGTCGCTGTTCATGCAGGAGGTGATGAAAAGCATGCGTGCCTCCACGCTGGCCAGCGGCATGCTGGACAACAGCGCCACGCAGCTGGGCACCGAGATGCTGGACACGCAGTTCGCCGGCAAGATGAGCGGCCTGCCGGGCGGGCTGTCCGACGCCATCACCCGCCAGCTGCAGCGCCAGATGGGCGTGCAAGACCTCAGCCCCGAGGCCGTGCGCCGCGCCAGCCAGACGACGCTGGCCCAGGCGCTGCCTGCGCTGGCCACCAAGGGCATTCCCAATCACGTGCAGAGCTTCATCCAGCAGCACGACGCCTCGGCCCGCGCCGCCTCGGCCGCCACGGGCATCCCGGCCAGCTTCATGGTGGCGCAGGCGGCCCACGAGAGCGGCTGGGGCCGGCGCGAGATCACCGGCGCCGACGGCAGCAAGAGCCACAACATCTTCGGCATCAAGGCAACGCCAGGCTGGACGGGCAAGACCGTGGACGTGAAGACCACCGAGGTCATCAACGGCCAGGCCGTCAAGGTGACGGCCAAGTTCCGCGCCTACGGCAGCTACGACGAGGCCTTCAAGGACTACGCCCGCCTGCTCAGCAGCAACGACCGCTACGCCAAGGTGGTGGCGCAGGCACAGAACGGCAATGCCGCCGGCTTTGCCCGCGGCCTGCAGCAGGCCGGCTACGCGACCGACCCGGCTTACGCCGAGAAGATCGCCCGCACCATCCAGACCACCCAACGCGTGCAGAGCACCCTCGCCTAAGGACTAGCACGACATGGCAGGCCTGCTCACCCTCGGCGCCCGCGCGATGTTCGCCAACCAGGCGGCATTGCAGACGGTCGGCCAGAACATCGCCAACGCGAACACGGCGGGCTACTCGCGCCAGTCGGTGGTGTTGACGACATCGGAAGGCCAGTACACCGGCGCCGGCTTCTTCGGCCGCGGCGTGGACATCGACACCGTCGAGCGCGCCCACAACCAGTTCCTGACCCGCGAGGCCGCCAGCGCCAAAGCCACCGCCTCTGCCGACGCGACCCGTGCCGAGCAGCTGTCGCGCATGGAGAAGGTGTTCCCCCCCGGCACCGAAGGCCTGGGCTACGCGGCCAGCCAGTTCCTCAACGCCATGGTGGACGTGGCCAGCCGCCCCAGCGACCCCTCGGCCCGCCAGGTCGCGCTGGGACGGGCCAGCGAGCTGGCCACGCGCTTCTCCAACGCCGGCCAGCAGCTGACGGACCTGCAGGCCGGTGTCGTCAGCGACCTGCGCGCCTCGGTCACGGTGGTCAACGGCCTGGCGCAGCAAATCGCGGCGGTCAACGACCAGATCGCCAAGCTCAAGGGCGTGGGCCACGAGCCCAACGACCTGCTGGACAAGCGCGACCAGCTGGTGTCGCAGATCAGCGAGTACATGGCCGTCAGCACGCTGCCCGCCGATGACGGCACGCTGGGCGTCTTCATCGGCGGTGGCCAGCGGCTGGTGCTGGGCAGCCAGGCGGCGACGCTGCAGATCACCGGCGACAGCTACGACACGTCCCGCGCGCAGATCTCGCTGAAGGAAGGCAACATCGCCCGCCCGCTGGACGAGAGCGTGCTGACTGGCGGCTCCATGACGGCGCTGCTGGCCTTCCAGAACCGCGACCTGCAGGACGCGCGCAACCTGCTGGGCCAGCTGGCGGCCACGATAGGCACGCGCATCAATGCACAGAACGCGCTCGGGCTGGACCTGTCCAACCCGCCGGGCGCCGGTGCCGCGATCTTCAAGGTCGCCGACCCGCGCGTGCTGCCCGCCGCCTCCAACGCGCGCGACGCGAACGGCGCCTTCTTCAGCGGCGTGCAGGCCAGCATCGTCAATGCCGGGCAGCTGCAGGCCAGCAGCTACAAGCTCACGTCCAGCACGCCGGGTGTGTACGAGCTGACGCGGCTGTCCGACGGCCTGAAGCGCACCGTCAACGATGGCGACACCATCGACGGCTTCCAGCTGACCTTCACGCCCGGCGCGCCCTCGCCCGGCGAGAGCTTCCTGATCGAGCCGGTCGGCGAGGCCGCTGTCGAGATGCGCCGCGTGCTGGACAGCCCCAACGGCATTGCGGCCGCCTCGCCGCTGACCGCGTCGACCTCCGTCAACAACAAGGGCACGCTGACCGTGGACAGCATCTACGCCGTCAACGGCAACTTCGACGCCAGCCGCGCCCCCATGACGGTGGTCTTCGGCGGTGCCGACCCGGCGGACGCGAGCGCCGTCACCTACACGCTCACGCTGGCCGACGGCAGCGTGCTCAACGGCAGCTGGAAGTCCGGCCAACCCATCGGCACGCCGCCCAGCCTGCCCGCCGACCTCGGCTTCGAGCTGCGCACCAACGGCGTCCCCCGCGAGTTCGACACGCTCAGCATCGCGCCCACGGTCTACACGTCCACCAACAACGGCAACGCCAAGGCCTTCCTGAACATCCAGTCCGAGGCCTACATCGGGCGCCAGCTGCTGCCCGACGGCAGCATCACCGCCGGCAGCACCATCAACGACGCCTACGCCGCCGCGATGAGCGAGGTCGGCGCCCGTGTGCAGAGCGCCACCTACCTGTCAGGTGTGTCCACCAGCGTGGCCACGGACGCCGAGACCACGCGCGCCGGCCAGGCCGGCGTCAACCTCGACGAGGAGGCCGCGCGGCTGATGCAGTTCCAACAGGGCTACCAGGCCGCCGCCAAGGTGCTGCAGACGGCCCAGGCGCTGTTTGACGAGCTGATGCGCGTCGCCCAACGATGACTAGGAGCCCGTCATGAGAATCGCCACTGCCAACTTCTTTGATGGCTCCATCGCCAACCTGCAGCGCCGCCAGAACGCGCTGCAGGACCAGCAACAGCAGCTCACCTCCGGCAAGCGCATCGCGCTGGCCAGCGACGACCCCACCGGCGCCGCCCGCGCCGAACGGGCCTTGGCCTCCATCGGCCGCGTGGAAGCCAACCAGCGCGCGCTGGAGGCCAGCCGCAACAGCATGACACTGGCCGAGTCCGCCATGGGCGACGCCAACGAACTGCTGCAGCAGGCGCGCGAGACCCTGGTTGCAGCCGGCAACGCCAGCTACTCCGACGCCGAGCGCGAAGGCCTGGCCAACAAACTGCAGGGCCTGCGCGACCAGCTGCTCACCATCGCCAACCGTGGCGACGGCAGCGGCGGCTACATCTTCTCGGGCCAGGGCTCGGCCAGCCCACCCTTCCTGGACCAGCCCGGCGGCGTGTCCTACGTGGGCGTGGCCGGCACCGTGCAGACCGGCAACATCGACAACTTCCAGCTCAGCGTCGACGGCCGCGGCGCCTGGGAGCAGGCCGCCAGCGGCAACGGCAGCTTCGAGACCGCGCCCCGCGCCATCGTCACCGACCCCGCCACCGGCGCCGCGCGTGTGCAGCTCATCGACCCCGGCGCCACTGCAGCCAATGGCGGCGTGCCCGTGCCGTTGGTCAACGGCATCACCGGCGCGGCGGCGTCGGGCTGGATCGACATCGGCCGCGTTGTCGACCCGTCCCTGCTGACCGGCCACAACTACCGCGTCGACATCGCCGGCAACTCGCCCAGCCAGACCTACACGCTGGTCGACCAGGACCTGGGCAGCGTCGTCGCCAGTGGCGCCTTCAAGCCCGGCCAGGCCATCGTCGCGGACGGCATGGCGCTGACCATCACCGGTACGCCGGTCGATGGCGACGCCTTCGCCGTCGCCGGCTCACGCAACGGGCTGAAGCTGTTCGACGCCATCGACAAGGCCATCATCGACCTCAAGACCACCCTCCGCACCCCCGTGCAGATCACCCAGGCCAATGCCGCCGCCCTGCGCGACGTTGACGCGGTGATGGCCAACCTGCAGAGCGTGCGCAGCCAGGTCGGCGAGCGGTTGAACAACCTGGACGGCACCGAAGGCCGGCTCGCCGCGCTGAAGCAATACAGCAGCGAGGAGCGCAGCGCCGCCGAAGACCTGGACATGGTGCAGGGCATCTCCGAGTTCCAGAACCAGCAGACCGGCTACGACACGGCGCTCAAGACCTACGCGATGGTGCAGCGCATGTCGCTGTTCCAATACCTGACCTGACACCCAGGCGCACAGAAGGCGCCCAGCGCCAGCGCTGCGCCCAGCCGCCAGCGGCGCGGATCGTGAAGCCGTCACACGCGGCCGCCATGCGGGGCGGCATGGCGTGGCAGACTGCCGCATCCCCGCAGTCCCCGCGCCACCATGCCCGACAACACCCCCGCCGCTCTTGACCACGCCCTCCTGCCGGGCGTCGCACTGGGTTACTCACCGGTCATCGACCGCCAGCGCGCCATCGCCGGCACGCGGCTGACGCTGGTGCCGCTGCGGCCCGATGCGAAGGTGGACCACGCAGAGCTGCTGGCGGCCCTGGCGGCCGCGTTTCCAGCCGGCGGCCTTGTGATCAGCCCGCAGGGCGAGGCACTGCTGGGCGCGCTGCTGCAACAGCCCCCGACCCAGCCCGCACAGATCGAGGTGCCCGCTTTCATCGCCGCCGATGAGGCCCACGCGCCGGCCATCGCGGCCCTCAAGGGCGCCGGCCACAGCGGCCTGCTCAAGGGCCTGCCCAGCGCAGCCCTGCCCGCGCCGGTGGCCGCCGCGTTCAAGGGCATCGTGCTCGAACCCGGCCAGGCGGCGCCGGCCGGCACGTCGTTGGTGTGCGCCGGTGTGCGCGGTGCACTGGCCGTGGACGCAGCCTTCGAGGCCGGCGCGCAGCATGTCATCGGCTGGCCGATGGACGGCAACTACGAGGCCGAGCCCGGCGCCAAGACCGAGGTGGCCGCCGACCTGCAGGTCATCGTCGAGCTGATGTCGCGCGTGGACGAGGGCGAGGACGTCGAGCGCCTGGAGCAAACCCTCAAGCGCGACCCGAGCCTGGCCTTCAAGCTGCTGCGCTACATGAACTCGGCCGCCTTCGGCCTGCCGGTGGAGGTGTCCAGCTTCCGCCACGCCATCATGCTGCTGGGCTATGCCCGCCTGAAGCGCTGGCTGGCCCTGCTGCTGACGACGGCCAGCAAGGATCACAGCATGCGGCCCATCATGTATGGCGCCGTGCGCCGCGGCCTCATCATGGAAGAGCTGGCCGCCGGCATGGACGACCGCGAGCAGCGCGACGAGATGTTCATCTGCGGGCTGTTCTCGCTGCTGGACCACATGCTCAAGGCGCCGTTCGACAAGCTGCTGCAGAGCATCCCGGTGCCCGAGCGCGTGCGCCAGGCGCTGGTGGACGAGACCGGCCCCTTCATGCCCTACCTGGAGCTGGTGCGGGCCATCGAGGCGGAAAGCGTGTTCGACTACCGCGAGCGCATCGACGCGCTGATGATCGGCGCCGGCGAGGTCAACGCCTGCGTGCTGCGCGCGCTGCACAAGGCCGCCCAGCTCGAATGACCGGCTCGCCTGCGCGCCGCGCGGCCCGCCACCGCGGCTGACCCATGCTCGGCCAAGCCCCTTCCGCGGCATTGCTGGAACTCCTCAGCGACCCGGTGCTGACGCTGCGCGCCGACCTGTCCACGCTGCGCGCCAACCCTGCGGCGCGCGACTGGCTGGGTGGCGACGCAAGCGAGGGCTGGCGATTGCTGCGCCAGGCCGCGGGCAGCCGCCTGGAAACCTGGCTGCGCGAGGCCACCCGCGCCATCGACGCCGGCCGCACGCCGCCCCCTGCGCCGCCCCTGAAGCTCGCCGGAGGCCAGCGCGCCGTGCTGCACCTGCTGCGCGACCGGCCCAACTGGCTGCTGCACGCCCGCCTCAGCGCGGCTGACGGTGACGAGCCGCCGCTGGCCGAGTGGCTGGCGCTGTCACCCCAACCCGCCGCGCTGGCCGACGCCGGCAACGGCGCGCTGCTGCGCCGCAGCGGCGCCTTCGACGTGCTGTGCCCCGGCGCACCCCGCCACCTCAACGAGCTGCCCGACCTGCTGCAAGCCCTGCTCGGCTGGAGCCAGGACGCCGTGCTGCCCGCGCTGGCCGCGCAACGGCCGCAGGACCCGCCGCTGCTGACCGAGGCCGAGTTCGTCGACGCGCAAGGCCGGCACCGCTGGCTGCAGGCCCGGCTGCGCCTGTGGCGCCAGCCCGGCCGCACGCTGCTGCTGGCGCTGCTGGAGGACCACAGCGTCCAGCACGAACGCGATCTCGCCCACCAGCAGCTGGACGCGCTGATGGACACCGCTGCCGTCGGCCTAGCCACGTTCCAGCCTGAGGCCGGCTGGCTCAAGGCCCACCGCAAGGGCTCGCCGTTCAAGGCTGGCGCCAAACAGCCGGCGGCCTCGCTGCAGGGCATCAGCCGCGAGCTGGTCGAGCCGGCCTCGCTGCCCGAGTTCGAGCGCCTGCAGCGGGCGCTCAAGAAGGGCGACGCCATTGAAGTGCGCTACGCCGTGCGCCACCCCGAGCTGGGCAGGCGCTGGCTGCTGACGCGCGTCGCGCCAGGCGTGCTGGCCGGCGGGCGGCGCTCCACATCGGTCGTCACGCTGGACGTCACGGCCCAGGCCCAAGCCGAGAACGCACTGCTGCTGCGTGCCGAAAGCGAGCGCACGGTGCTGGACTCCGTGCTGGTGGGCATCGTCACCGTGGGACACGACGGCATCGAGTGGATGAACCGGTCCGCGCGGCGCATGTTCAGTTGCGAGCTGGAGGACGTGCTGGGCCAGCCCATGGGCGTGCTGGCGCCGGACGACGAGGGCCACGTGTTCCATGGCGAGCCGGGCAGCGAGGTCTTCGAGTGCCGCCTGCGCGGCCGCGACGGGCGCGAGTTCTGGGTCATCGGCAACGCCGTGCAGACACCGCGCGAGGACGGCGGAATGCGCCTGACCTACGCGCTGCTGGATATCGACCGGCGCCGCCAGGCCGAGGCGCAGAGCCGGCTGGCCCAGGCCTCGCTGGCCCGCATCATCGAGGGCGCGCCGTTGGCCATCACGCTGCACGAGGCGCAGAGCCTGCGGATCGTCAAGCTCAACCAGGCCGCGGCCACGCTGGCCGGGCGCCCGGAAGCTGGCCTGCTCGGCGGCACACCGGCTCAGCTGTTCGGCGACGAACTGGGCGCTCGCGTGGCCGCCGACATGCGCGAGGCGCTGGCCTCGCAGGCCGTCGTGCAGCGTGAGTACGCCGTCACGCAGGGCGCGCTCAGCCGCGTCTGGGACACGCGGTTGCTGCACCTGGCCGGCAGCGAGGACACGCCCGAGCTGCTGCTGCTCGTCGCCAGCGACGTGACCGAACAACGCGCCGCCGAACAGGCCCGGCTGCAGGCCGCGATCGCCCAGCGCGAGCTGCTGGTGCGCGAGGTGCACCACCGCATCAAGAACAACCTGCAGGGCGTCGCCGGCCTGCTGCAACAGATCGCCCAGCGCCGCCCGGAAGTGGCACCCGTGCTGAAGGAGGCCGTGGGCCAGGTGCAGGCCATCGCGCAGGTCTACGGGCTGCAGGTGGGCGCCAGCGGGCCGCTGCTGCTCAAGCGCGTGTTCGACGCCATCGTCGGCTCGGTGCAGCGCACGCAGGGCCGCATCATCACGACCGCGGCCGAGGGCGGCGCGCTGCTGGACGACTGGTGTCTGCCGGAGGCCGAAGCCATTCCCATCGCGCTCAGCCTCAACGAGCTGCTGGGCAACGCGCTGCGCCACAGCGACGGCGCCCAGGTGCGCTGCCAGCTCATCTGCGACGCCTGCGGCGTGACCGTCGAGATCGCCAACCCGGGCCAGCTGCCGGACGGCTTCCTGCTGCAGAACGTGCGCAGCGGCGTGTCGGGCCTGGGCCTGGTGCGCGCGCTGCTGCCGCGGCGCAGCGCCATCCTGAGCTTGGAACAGCAAGGCGGCGACGTCGTCTGCCGCCTGGAGCTGATCCCGCCCAGCGTGGTTCACAATCCGGCCACAAAACCAAGTTCTGGGTAGAGGGGCGCGGTGAGCAAGGGCAAGATCCTGGTCGTCGATGACGACCGACTGGTGTTGGCGACGTTGAGCTACGGGCTGACACAGGCGGGCTTCGAGGTCATCGACGCCGACAACGGCGACGACGCCATCCTGCTCGCCCGCGAACACCGGCCCGAGCTGGCGCTGCTGGACATCCGCATGGAGGGGCTCACGGGCTTCGACGTGGCGGCCTATCTTCGCGAATACCTGCAGACGCCGTTCATGTTCCTGTCCGCCTTTGCCGACGACGCCACCGTCGCCAAGGTCAAGGAGCTGGGCGCGGTGGCCTACCTCATCAAGCCGCTGGACATCTCGCAGATCGTGCCGGCCGTGGAGGCCGCGTTCGCCCGCACCAGCGCGGCCCCGGCCGCAGCGGCACCCACGCTGCCGGCCGCCCCACTGCGGCAGCCACCGTCCGAGCTGCCGCTGACGCTGGACCCCACGGCGCTGGCCGTGGGCGTGCTGATGCACCGCTACTCGCTGCCGCGTGACGAGGCCCTGGCCCGGCTGATGAGCCTGGCCGCCGCCGACGACCACAGCCTGCCCGAGCAGGCGCGGCGCATCGTCGACGCGGTGGAACTGCTGGCCCGCCCCGGGCAGAAGCTCTGAGTCAGTTCAAGGTGAAGTAGAACCGGGCGCCCTCGCCCACGGCGGACTCGGCCCAGATGTCGCCGCCGTGGCGGCGCACGATGCGGCGCACCAGCGCCAGCCCCACGCCGGTGCCCTGGAAATCGCTGGCGCTGTGCAGGCGCTGGAACACACCGAACAGCCGTTCGGCAAAGCGCATGTCGAAGCCCGCGCCGTTGTCGGACACGACAAAGACACGCCGCCCGTCCTGCATCGCGCTGCCGAAACCGATCTCGGCCCGATCGACCTTGGCGCTGTACTTCCAGGCATTGCCCAGCAGGTTCTCCAGCACCATGCGCAGCAGCGTCGGGTCGCCCTGCACGGTCAGGTCAGGCTCGATGGCCAGCGCCAGTTCGCGCTGCGGCGCAGCGCGGCGCAATTCCTCCACCACATAGCCGGCCAGCTGCGACAGGTTGACCGGCTGGCAGGCCAGCGGGCGCGTGGACAGCTGGCTCAGCGACAGCAGCGCGTCGATCATGCTGTTCATGCGCGCCGCGGCGCTCATGACGCGGTCCAGGTGGTCGTTGCCCACGCGGTCCAGCCGGCTGCCGTAGTCCTCCTTCAGGATGCGTGCAAAGCCCTCCACCACGCGCAAGGGCGCACGCAGGTCGTGCGACACCGTGTAGCTGAAGGACTCCTGCTCCGCCGCCGGATCGGGCTGTGCGGCTGGCGCGGGCGCCTGAGCGGCGACCGGGGCCACCGCGTCCTCCGGCCGCGCCGTGCCCACGTAGCCGGCGAAGTGCCCCTGGGCATCGATGCAGGGCAGCCCGCGCAGCCGCCAGCGCGCGGCGCCGTCTGGCGCAGCCATGACGAGATCGCCGAACGCCTGGTGGGCCTGCACCCGTTCGCGCAGTTCGCTGCCGGCGTCTGACGCCGCAAAGCGTTCCCACAACAGCTGGGTGCGGAGGCCCGCGCCGGCCCAGCTGGACGCCGGCCCGCCCTGCGGCGCCTGCCAGCGCACCAGGTGGTGACTGGCGTCGGTCGCCCACTGCCAGTCACGTTGCAACTGGGCCTGCATCAGCAGTTGCTGGCGCGCCTCGCGCAGCGGCTCGGCCAGGCGCTGGCGAGTCAGCCGCACGCCGGCATGCCAGCCCAGCGCTGCCGCCGCCAGCACCAGGACGCCGGTGAAGAATGCCGTCAGCACCAGCGCCACGTGCACCAGCCCGACCTCGTTGCCCCACGCGCGCACCAGCGCCAGCACCACCAGGGTTCCCAGCGCCAGAATCAGCAGCCCCGCGACCGCCACGCCCGCCATCACCAGCCGCATCGGCAGGCGCCGTTGCGGGCGGCGCGATGGCGCGCTGTCGTCGCTGAGACTGTTCATGCGCGGGATTGTAGGCAGCGCCAGGCACCGCCCAGGTGCAGATGCACCTGCCTGCCGGGCCTGCGGAAACTGTGCATTTCTTCGCGGCGCCCCCCCCTGCGGCCCAGGCTACATTTCTGCAGTACCCGCGCCCTCCCGCACGCCATGTCCACCCCCCCGCCCGCAACCCTGCTTGACCCCCAGGCCGTTCAACGCCTGCGCGAGCTCGACCCCAGCGGTGGCAACAAGCTGCTGGAGCGCGTGGTGGGCGCGTTTTCCACCTCTCTGGACCGCCTGCTGCCCGAGCTGGCGCGCGCCCGCCAGGACGGCAAGCTGGACTTCACCGCCATCCGCCACGTCAGCCACACGCTGAAGTCGTCGTCGGCCAGCTTGGGCGCCATCGCGCTGTCTGCGCGCTGTGCCGACATTGAATCCATGGCACGCGACGAGCGCGCCGACGGCCTGCCTGAACAACTGGACGCTATGCTGCAGGACATCCAACAGGTGCGCGCGGCCTTGGCCGCGCTGCTGTAAGCCCTCCATGCAGCCCATCGGTCAAGACCTCGACGATCTGCCGCCGCGTCCGCGTGTGCTGCTGGTTGACGACGACGAGGTCAACCTGATCCTCACGGCAGCAGCGCTGCGCGAGCGCGGCTTCGAGGTGACCGAGGCATCCAGCGGCAGTGCGGCGTTGGCGCAGCTGTCCATCCGGCCGCCCGATGTCGTCGTGCTCGATGCGCTGATGCCCGAGCTGGACGGCTTCGAGACCTGCTCGTTGCTGCGGGCCACGCCGGGTTTCGAATCCCTGCCCGTGCTGATGCTGACCGGCTTGGACGACGAGGCGTCCATCAACCGCGCTTACCAGGCCGGCGCGACAGACTTCTTCGTCAAGTCGCCGCAATGGAGCCTGCTGGACGGGCGACTGCGCTACCTGCTGCGCAGCTCCCGCACCCGCATGGAGCTGGAGCGCAGCAAGGCCAAGTTGGCCCGCGCCCAGGATCTGGCGCGCATGGGCAGCTTCGAGTGGCGCCGCGACGTGCCGGGCAGCTTCACGATCTCGGCCGAAGGCCTGCGCGTCTTCGGCCGCGGCCCGCAGGACCGGCTGGACTTCCTCAGCGTGCTGCGCATGGTGCCGGCGGACGACCGCCACATGTTCCTGCGGCTGCTGCGCGACGTCATCGCCCACACCTCCGTCCTCATCACCGACCTGCCCCTCACGCTGCCCGACGGCCGCCAGCGCGTCGTGCACATCGAAGCCGAGCCCGAGTTCAGCGACCAGGGCAGCGCCAGCGGCTACACGGGCATCCTGCAGGACGTGACCGACCGCCGCCAGGCCGAGGACCGCATCCGCCAGTTGGCGCACTTCGACGCCCTCACCGGCCTGCCCAATCGCCGCCAGCTGATCTGGCGCGTGGAGCGCGCCATCGAGAGCGCACGCCGCGGCGGCCATGAGGTAGGCCTGCTGCTGATCGACCTGGACCGCTTCAAGGTCATCAACGACACGCTGGGCCATGCGGCCGGCGACGAACTGCTCGTCGAGGTCGGCCGGCGCCTGCGCGGCTGCGTGCGCCACTCCGACCAGATCATGGAAGGCGTGCTCGAAGGCCTGGGCGGCCGTAGCCACCGTGGCCTGGAGGCCGTCGGGCGGCTGGGTGGCGACGAATTCGTCGCGCTGCTGCCCGAGGTCACGGACGAGCGCGACGCCGAGCGCGTCGCGCAGCGCGTGCTGGACGCGCTGCGCGAGCCCATCTTCGTCGGCGGCCAGGAGTGTTTCGTCACGGCCAGCGTCGGCATCGCCATCTACCCGCGCGACGGCCAGACCATGGCCGACCTGCTGCGCAACTCCGACGTCGCCATGTACGCGGTCAAGAGCCAGGGCCGCAATGCGTCGGCCGTGTACTCGCCGCAGCTCGCCGGCCACGGCAAGCAGAAGCTGGAACTGGAGAGTGCGCTGCACAAGGCGCTGGAGCGCAACGAGATCGTGCTGCACTACCAGCCCAAGATCGACGTCCGCGCTGCCCGCATGGTGGGCGCCGAGGCGCTGATGCGCTGGCAGCGCGGCAACGTGCTCGTGCCGCCGGCCGACTTCATCCCGCTGGCCGAAGAAACCGGCCTCATCGTGCCGCTGTCCGAATGGGCGCTGAAGGAAGCCGCCCGCCAGGCCAAGCTGTGGCAGCTGCAGTTCGGCTTCTCCGACTCCATCGCCGTCAACCTGCCCAGCCGGCTGTTCGAACGCACCGATCTCGTTGAGCACATCCACCAATGCGTCAGCGCTTACGGCGTGCCGCACCGGTCCATCCAGCTCGAGATCACCGAGAACAACCTGATGAAGGACTTGCAGAACGTCATCCCGTCTCTGCACCGGCTCAACGAAGTGGGCGTCGAGATCTCCATCGACGACTTCGGCACCGGCTACTCGTCCCTCGCCTACCTGACCACGCTGCCCATCTCCGAGGTCAAGATCGACCGCACCTTCGTGCGCGACCTGGGCATCACGCCGCAGAGCTCGGCCGTCGTCACGGCCATCATCGCGCTGGCGCGCGCCCTGGGCCTGCGCGTCATCGCCGAGGGCGTGGAGACACTGCGCCAGATGGAGGTGCTGCACCGCCTGGGCTGCTCGCTGATGCAGGGCTTCCTGTTCAGCAAACCGCTGCCGCCAGACGAACTCGAGCGCTGGATTGCCCAGACCGTGCTGCCGCGCAAGGCTCCCTGGATCACGCAGGCCGACGGCAGCACCGATCTGGCCCGCGGGCAACGATGAAGCCGCCGCACGCTCGGGTGCGGCCTGCAGAATGCCGCCAACACGGCACGGACCACTGAGATGCGATCGACCCTTCCGCCGGCCCAACTCGCCAAGGCTGCTTTGCAGCGCCTGGCCCAGGCAAGACTGGAACCCACGCCCGAGAACTACGCGCGCGCCTACGCGATCGAGTCCGGCGGGGAGACCGCCGCCACCGGCGGCGGCGCCGTCACTGAGCGCGTGCAGCAGCTGCTGTCGCGCCTTATCAGCCTGGCCCTGCCCTCCGGCACCACGCGCCAGGAGTTGCAGACCTCGTTGCGCGAGCAGCGGCTGGACGAGTTGCAACGCCAGGTGGACAAGCTGCTGGATGTGGCCGGCCCTGCAGCGCAGGCGGAGGCGCTGGCCCAGGCCATCGAGCGCCTGGTGCGCGGGCTGGAGCGCGGCGGCCGGCAATGGACGCTGGCGCGCAAGAAGGAAGGCATCCAGCGCGCGCTGGAACTGGGCCGCACCGACAGCGGCAAGCTGGTCAAGCGCCTGCTGCAGTTGGTGGCCAGCTGGGACAAGGACGGCGACGGCAGCGAGGTCGAGACCGACGCCGGACTTGACGATTCGGGCGGCACCCCCAGCCAGCTGTTCGCCGACAGTGACTTTGCCGCCTCCGAATTCCGCGACAGCGGCGGCCTGGACGAGCCGCTGCGCCTGGACCTGCCGACGCCCGCCGTGGACCTCGCGCCGTGGCGCGACGTGAGCCGCGAGCTCGGCGGCACGGTCACTCACGCGCTGCGCTCACCGCAGACCGAGGCCACACCGGCCGAAGCGCTGATGCTGGAACTGGATGCCGCCCTGGCCGAGCTGCAGGCCGGTGGCGCGACGCCGGAGCGTGCGGCCCAGATGGCGGCGCTGTGTCTGCGCGCCCGCCACCTGCTGGACCACCGGCGCCACCTGTTCGACGAGCTGGGCGGCCTGTGCCGCGAACTCAGCGGCAGCCTGGTGGACCTGGCCGAGGACGATTCCTGGGCCCGAGGCCAGGCGGAGGCCATGAACAACACGCTCGCGCAGGGCCTGTCCGGCCGCGGCGTGCGCGTGGTGTCCGAACTGCTGAGCGGCACCCGCGAGCGTCAGCGCGCACTGCGCGACGAGCGCTCCAAGGCGCGCGACGCGCTGAAGGGCCTGATCCAGCGCATGCTGGCCGAGCTGGGCGAACTGGGCCAGCACACCGACCGCTTCCAGAACAGCGTGGGCCGCTACGCCGATGCCATCGAGCAGGCCGACTCGCTGGAAAGCCTGGCGGGCACGGTGCGCGAGATGGTGGAGGAAAGCCGCAGCGTGCAGGGCCTGGTGGCCCAGACACAGGCACGGCTGACGCTGGAACACGACCGCGCGAGCGCGCTGACCCAGCGCGTGGAAGAACTGGAAGGCGAGCTGCGCCGCCTCTCCAACGAGGTGCACACCGACCAGCTGACGCAGGTGGCCAACCGCCGCGGCCTGATCCAGGCCTTCGGCATCGAACAGGCGCGCGCCGAGCGCGAGCAGACGCGGGTGGCGCTGGCGCTGCTGGACATCGACAACTTCAAGAAGCTCAACGACACGCTGGGCCACCATGCGGGCGACATCGCGCTGAAGTCCCTGGCCGAACGCGCCCAGGCCTCGCTGCGGCCGGGCGACATGGTGGCGCGCTACGGTGGCGAGGAGTTCGTGCTGATGCTGCCCGACACGCCGCTGGACGAGGCGCAAGCCGTGCTGGTGCGCCTGCAGCGCTCGCTGTCCTCGGCGCTGTTCAACCACGAGGGCAAGGATGTGTTCGTCACCTTCTCGGCCGGCGTCACGCTGTACCGGGCCGGCGAGACGCTGGAAGCTGCGCTGGACCGTGCCGACGTCGCGCTCTACGAGGCCAAGCACACGGGCAAGAACCGCGCGTGCATTGCGGAGTGAGCTGCCGCCGCGTGTGAGCGGCAAGCAGCACCGCGTCAGAAGTTGAACGCCAGCCGCAGGCCGCCCCAATGGCGGCCATTGACGGTGATGGGCGCGGCCACTTCCTTCAGCACCACAAAGCGGCCACCGCCCATGTCGCGGCGATAGGTCTGCAGCAGGAAGGGCCGCGTGTTGCGCGCCGAGGCGAGCCCGGTGCGGTCGTTGAAGATGCGGCGATAGCGGCTGTTGGCCGCATTCCAGACCGGGTCGCCCGGCCGTTGCGGCTGGCAGTACTTGCGGTTGTGCGTTGCGATGTAGCCGTTGCGGTCGGCCGCGATGCAGAACACGACCTTGTCGCTGCAGCCCAGGGTGCGCTCCTGCACCGCTGGCAGCAGCTCGTCGGTCAGCCGGCAGAAGCGCGCCGTGTGCTGCTGCGGATTGGTATCGGCCAGCGGGCTGTAGTGCTCGTCGAACAGGTCGGCCTGGCTGATGCGGCCGTCACGCAGCGCGCCCTCCAGCAGGGCGCTGATCTCGGCCGCAGCGGCTTGCGCGGCCCGGATGAAGGGCATGTCGTCGACCTCGACACCGCTGCTGGCCATGCGGTCCACCAGTTCCTCCGACATGCGCAGGAAACGGTCGCTGCCATCGAAGGCCACCTTGAGGTTGTGAGAGGCCTCCGACACCTCGCGCTCCAGCGCCCGAGCCCGCTCGTTGAGCACGCCCATCTGCTGGCCACTCTCGGCGGCCGATGCTGCGATGCGCTGCACGTCCTCATCCACGGCCTGGAACGCTGCGTGGATCTGGCTGGGCCGCGCGGCGTTCTCGCTGAGCTCGGCGCTGAAGCGGTCGATGCGGTCCTGCAGCGTCGCAATCGCGGAGACGATGGCCTTGGAGGAGGACTCGACCTGGCCGGCCAGCGCCTTCACCGCCTCGGCAACGACGGCAAAGCCCCGCCCTGCCTCACCCGCATGCTTGGCCTCCACCGCCGCGTTGAAGGCCACCAGCCGGGTCTGCAGCGACACCTTGGTGATCTCGGCCGCCGCGTTGGACACCTGAGCAAGCGTGCCGGCCATGTCCACCACCTCGCTGCCAACCACGCCAAGCGCGCCGCGCGCACGCTGCACCGCCTGCGCGCTTTGCGCGGTGGCGGTGGTGATGGCCACCTGGGCCTGGCCGATCTGTTGAAGCTGCTGGGCCAGGGCCTGCATCGCCTGGCCCTGAGCCTGCATGACGCGCTGGGTGTCCTCCAGCGCGCCGCGCACCTCGGCGGCATCCTTGCCCACGGTGGAGATGGAGCGCGCCAAGCTGCGCACCACATCGAGCGCGGCGCTGTCGTCGCTGCGAACTGCCTCCGGGCGAGGCGCGTCAACCGTCGACCCGCCGGTCTTCTTCCATCCGAACATGCGCTTGTCCCCGAAGTTATTTTTTCGGGGTCGCCACCGGTGGCCGCCCCGTGTACTACCAGTCGCGCAGCTTAACGCGCAACCTGGCGATGGACTGGCTGTGCAGCTGGCACACGCGGGACTCGGTGACCTTGAGCACGGCCGCAATCTCCTTGAGATTCATGTCGTGCTCGTAGTACATGCTCATCACAAACTGCTCGCGCTCGGGCAGGTTCTTGATGGCGGCCACCAGCGCCTCGCGCATGCGGTGGTCCTGCAACTGCAGCATGGGATTGCCGGCCTCGTCGGCAACGTGGCGATCGAGGTAGTCCTCGTCGCCATCGTCGCCAGACATGTCCTCCAGGTAGATCAGCTGCGTGCCGCGCACCTTGGACAGCAAGTCCTGGTACTCCTGCAACGCCAGTCCCATCTCGGCGGCGATCTCGGACTCGTTGGGCGCGCGGCCCAGGCGCTGTTCGACCTTGTGCACGGCCGCCTCGATCTCGCGCTGCTGGCGGCGCGTGCCGCGGCTCATCCAGTCGCCGCCGCGCAGCTCGTCGAGCATGGCGCCACGGATGCGCTGGGTCGCAAAGGTCTCGAACTGCACGCCCTGCTCGGCGTCAAAGCGCGACAGTGCGTCGGTCAGGCCGATGAGGCCCACCTGGATCAGATCGTCCACCTCCACGTTGGCCGGCAGCTTGGCAATCATCTGATGCGCCAAGCGTCGCACCAGCGGGCTGTACTGCTTGATCAGCGTGCTGTTGTCGAGACGGCCTTTGGGCGTGTACATGTCAGCTCCGCACGGCCGCCCGAAGGCGCTGAGGCGCCCCCTCGGGGGGCAGAGAACGCAGTGAACGTGGGGGCACCTTCATGTCAGCTCCGACGTGGGGGTCAGTGCGCGGCGAGCGGGGCGTGGGCGGGGCTGCGCAGCGGGCGCAGCGGGGTCGCATCAGACGAGGCACCGATGGCGGCACCCGGTGGCGCGGCCAGCAGCAGTTCGCGGGCGAGGTGGCGCAGTTCGGGCGACAGCGGTGCGTGCTGCGAGGCGCGCGGGTCCAGGCAAGCCCAGTCCCGCAGCACCGCGCCGAGGAAGCCGTCGGCGCAGGAATGCAGTTGTTGCGCGATGCGGGTGGCCACGCGCAATTGGGGGTGGCAGGCCATCAACAGACTGTAGACCATGAGCCCGGCGCGCTGCGTGAGCCATTTCATGCCCGCATAGGCTTCGGTGACGCTGCGCGGGTCGGTATCGGCCAGCAGCAGCGGGCGCACTTCGCGCAGCGCGACCACACGGGCCAGCTCGGCCGCCGGTGCGTGCAGCAGGATGACGTCGGCCTCGGGCGCCGCTGCGGCCAGTGCCTCCAGGAAGGATGCTGCCGAGCCCTGAGCGTTGATGTAGCGCATCGGCAGGCCGCGCGCGGCTAGGTAGGAGACGCGGGGCGACAGGCGCTCGATGCAGTTGGACAACTCGACCTGCGCGAGCTCGGACGGCGCGGGCGACGACTCGCCCGCATCCACCACCAGCGTCTGCAGGTTCAACTCGGCAAAGGCGGCGCACAAGCCTTCCAGCAGCACACCGGCGCCGACGACGGCGGGGTTGCTGACGACGGGCACGAAGCGCGTCTTGCTGGCGGCGAACAGCCGGCGCAGACCGTGGGCTTGATCCTGGAGCATGCTCGGGCCTCGGGACATCAGTGCAGGGCCTGCGGGCCGAGATCGCTCAGCGGCGCGCCGGCGAAGATGAGGTTCACATCGGTGTTGTCCATGCGCCAAGCACCGGCGGCAGGGCTCTTGAGCGCCTTCTGCACCAGGGCCACGCTGGGCAGGCGGTGCCAGTCCTCCGGCACGCGCTGGCCGTTGGCCACGCCCAGCACCTTGAGCTTGTGGCGGATCAGCGTGTCCAGCGCCGGGGCCAGCTTGACGGCCTCGTCGATCTTGCTGAGCACGACGCCTTCGCAGGCCGCCGCCTTCCAGGCGTTGACGACATCTTCGATCGTCTCGCCCTGCTGCGCGGCATTGATGACCAGCAGCTTCTTGATGCTGGGGTGGGCCAGCATCTCCAGCAGCTCCTGCGTGCGGCTGTCGCGCTGGGCCATGCCGGCGGTGTCGATGAGCACCAGCTTCTTGCTGGCGAGCAGGTCCAGCAGGTCGTCCAGCGATGCGCGGTCGTGGGCGGTGTGCACCGGCACGCCGAGGATGCGGCCGTAGGCGCGCAGCTGCTCGTGGGCGCCGACGCGGTAGGCGTCCAGCGTGATCAGGCCCAGCTGGCCGGCGCCGTACTTGGTGGCGAAATGGGCGGCCAGCTTCGCGGTCGTCGTGGTCTTGCCGACACCGGTGGAGCCGATCAGCGCGAACACGCCGCCGCGGTCCTCGATGGCCGGCGCGGCCTCGTCGGTCTGCAGGTTGCGCGACAGCACATGGGCGGCCCAGGCGGTCTCGTCGGCGGCGTCGTGCGCGGCACCGGCCTTGAACTCGGACGGGCAGCTCTCGGCCAGCTTGCGCACCAGGGCGGGCGAGAAGCCCAGCTCCAGCAGCTTCTGCGTCAGGCGCGCCTGCACGGGCTGGCGCTGCAGCTTCTCCATGAAGGCCAGCGACGAGAAGCGCTCCTCGATCAAGCCGCGCATCTGCCGCAGCTCGGCGGCCATGTCCATCTGGCTGCGTTGCGTGGCCGTGGGCTGACCGGGCAGCGGCTGGGGCTCGGCCGTCGCGATGTCGCTGAGCAGCGGCACCGGGCGCGCGGGCGCGGCCGGCGGGATGCGGATCTCGTCGCGCAGCACCGGCGGCATGTTGCGCGGCGCGGGCGCGGCGGCGCGGCGCGGTGCCAGCGCGGCCATGGCCTCGGCGGCACGGCGTTCGCGCTGGGCACGCACGGCGTCCAGCGACACCGCCGGCGGCTGCTGCGGCGCCGGCGCTGCCATGACCGGGTCGGGCTGGCCGGCCAGTTCGGCCTGGCGGCGGCGCAGCACGCGCTCACGCACGTAGTCCTGGAAGCTCAGCGTGCTCATGGCCAGCTGCTCGACATCCTGGCGCACCTCGGGTGCGCCAAAGCTCGGCTCCTGGCGGGCACGCTCGGCGAAGCTGGCGCGCTGCGGAGGCTGGGCGGCCACCGGCTGCGCCGCCGGGCGCGCCACGGTGCGCGGTGCAGTCTGGGCGATCTGCTCGATCTGCCCCATGCCCTCGGGCGCCATGGCCAGCACTTCCACGCCTTCCGGCACGTTCTTGTTGGACAGCACGACCGCGTCGGGGCCGAAGGCCTGCTTGACGAGGGCGAGGGCTTCGCGGGAAGTCCTCGCGGTGAATTTGCGGACGTTCATGGAGCCTCCTGCCGAGCCGCCTCAAAGGAGGCGAGCGCCCCCTCGGGGGGCAGCGAATGAATATGAGCGTGGGGGCACATCAAGCAGCACCTCCGATGATGGAGCCGATGCGGATGGTGTGGGTCTCAGGAATCTCGCTGTGGCCCAGCACCTTGAGGCGCGGCGCGGCGCGCTTGAGCAGGCGGGCCATGGGCGCGCGAATCAGGTCGGGCACCAGCAGCGTGGCGGGCACGCCGCGGTCTTCCTGCTTCTGGGCCGTCTCGGCGGCACTGCGGGCCAGCGTGTCGGCCACGCCGGGGTCCAGCGCGGCGCCGTGCGGCGAGTTCAGGGCCTGCGTGACGAGACGCTCCAGCTCGGGCTCCAGCGCGATGACGTCGAGCTCCTTCACGCTGCCGTAGATCTGCTGCACGATGGCCGGCGCGATGTGGGTGCGGATGCGGCGGGCCAGCTCCTGCGGGTCCGTCACGGTGGCCGAGGTTTCGGCCAGGCATTCGACGATGGAGCGCATGTCACGCACGTGCACGCCCTCTTCCAGCAGCAGCTGGAGAACGCGTTGCAGGGTGGCGATGCTGACCATCTTGGGAATCACGTCTTCGATCAATTGCGGCGCCTGCTTGGTGAGGTGCTCCACCAGGGCCTGGGTCTCCACGCGGCCCAGCAGCTTGGCCGCATGCACTTGCATCAAGTGTGAAAGGTGGGTGGCCACGACAGTCGAGCAATCAACCACCGTAAACCCGCTCATTTGGGCCATCTCCTTTTGCCGCTCCTCGATCCACACGGCCGGCAGGCCGAAGGCGGGGTCGGTGGTCTGGGTGCCGATGAGCTTCTGCGTCGCATGGCCCGGGTTGATGGCCAGCCACATGCCGGGGAAGGCCTCGGCCTCGCCAACGACGGCGCCACGCAGCGAGATGCGGTACTGGCTGGGGCGCAGCTCCAGGTTGTCGCGGATGTGCACCGGCGGCGGCAGGAAGCCGACCTCCTGCGCGAACTTGCGGCGCACGCCCTTGATGCGACTCAGCAGGTCGCCCTCGCGGGTCTTGTCGACCAGCGTGATCAGGCGATAGCCCACCTCCAGGCCCAGCGTGTCCACGGGCACCAGGTCCTCCCAGCTGGCCTCGCCGTTGCTTTCAGTCGGGGGCGCGACCGGCTTGATGGCCTTGGCCACCTCGGCCGCCTGCTCCTTGCTGCGCAGCCACCAGGCCAGGTAGCCCAGCCCCGAGGCGATCAGCAGGAACACGACATGCGGCATGCCCGGGATCAGCCCCAGCGCGCCAATGACCCCGGCCGTGATGGCGATGCTCTTGGCCGAGCCGAACACCTGCTTGCCGATCTGGCTGCCGATGGCCTTGTCCGTGCCCACGCGCGACACCACCATCGCGGCCGCCACCGAAATCAGCAGCGCCGGGATCTGCGCGACGAGCGCGTCACCCACGGCTAGCAGCACGTAGGTGTTGGCGGCCTGGCCGGCCGACAGGCCGTGCTGCGCCACGCCGATGATGAAGCCGCCGACGATGTTGATCGCCAGGATCAGCATGCCCGCGATGGCATCGCCGCGCACGAACTTGCTGGCACCGTCCATGGAGCCGAAGAAGTCCGCTTCGTCCGACAACTCGGCGCGGCGGCGCTTGGCCTCGGCCTCGTTGATGAGGCCGGCGTTCAGGTCGGCATCCACCGCCATCTGCTTGCCGGGCATCGCATCCAACGTGAAGCGCGCGCCGACCTCGGCGATGCGCTCCGCACCCTTGGTCACCACGATGAAGTTGATGACCACGAGGATGGCGAACACGATCAGGCCGACCGCGAAGTTGCCGCCGATCAGGAAGTGCCCGAAGGCCTCGATGACCTTGCCGGCCGCGCCCGTGCCGGTGTGGCCCTCCAGCAGCACCACGCGCGTGGACGCGACGTTCAGCGACAGGCGCATCAGCGTCGTCAGCAGCAGCACGGTCGGAAAGGCCGCGAAGTCCAGCGGGCGGATCATGTTGGCCGCCACCATGGTCACCATCACCGCCATCGCGATGTTGAAGGTGAACAGCAGGTCCAGCGCGAAGGGCGGCAGCGGCAGCACCATCATCGCCAGCACCAGCAGCACGGCCACCGGCGCGCCCAAAGCGGCGATGACGCCGGCACGCGGGCCGAACAGGGCTTGGAGTTTGGCGGTGAGCTGGTTCATGGGGCGACAGAGGTCTCACCCGCATTTTTCGCGGCAGCCCGCCAAACTTGAGCCGGAGAAGCGGCGGGAAAACCGCGCTGTTCCGCGGCCCGCCGCGGCGCCTAGTCGGCGAGGTCCTCGTCAGGCACCCAGCCTGGCTGGTTGTGCGGGTCCAGCTCGGGCGGCACATGCGGCTTGGGCATGTCGGGCCGGGCCACATGACGCGAGGCCAATGCAGCGCGCAGCTGGTAGACGTAGGCCAGCACCTGCGCCACGGCGCCGAACAGCGCGGCGGGGATTTCCTGATCCAGCTTGGCGTGGGCATACAGCGCACGCGCCAGCACCGGCTGCTGCAACACGGGCACCTTGCTCTCCTTGGCCAAGTCGCGGATCTTCAGCGCCAGCAGGTCCGCGCCCTTGGCAATCACCTTGGGCGCGGCCATCTTGCCTTCCTCGTACTTGAGGGCCACGGCATAGTGGGTCGGGTTCATGACCACGAGGTCGGCCTGCGGCACGGCGGCCAGCATGCGGCGCTTGGCCATCTCGCGCATCTTGGTGCGGATGCGGGCCTTGACCTCCATGTTGCCTTCCAACTCCTTGAGTTCCTGCTTGGCCTCCTCGCGGCTCATGCGCAGGCGCCGCAGCCACAGCTGGCGCTGCAGCGGCACGTCGATGGCCGCGAACACCGCCAGCGCCACGGCCAGCAGCGCCAGCCCACCCATGAGCTGCTGGCCCGCGTAGGCCAGCGCCGACGGCAGCGGCACGGACATGATGCTCACGTAGGCCGCGAGGCGATCCTTCAGCACCAGCGCCCCCACAATGCCCAGCACCAGCGCCAGCAGCACGGCCTTCAGCGCCGTACCCAGGCCCTGGCCGGTGAACAGCCGCTTGAGGCCGGCGATCGGGTCCAGGTGGCTGAACTTGGGCGCCAGCGGCTTCATCGTCCAGTTCCAGCCCCCGCTGGCCAAGTTGCTGGCGATGGCCGCCAGCATCAGCAGCAGCCCCAGCGGCAGCGCGACGAGCGCGAAGGCCAACGACATCTCGACCAGTCGCTCGGCCATGAAACCAGGCCGCGCCAGCAGGCTGGCGTCGAAGTGCAGGCCGGTGCGCAGCATGCTGCGCAGCTCATCGATGATGAGCGGCCCACCCGCCATCAACGCAGCACCGCCCGCAGCCATCATCGCGAAGTGCGGCAGGTCGCGCGACCGCGGCAACTGCCCCTCGGCCCGAGATTTCTGGATCTTCTTGGGCGAGGCGGGTAGGTTGCGGTCTTGTGCGTCTTGGTCGGCCATGGCGGTGGGTCAGCGCTGGCCGGATTGTTCCGAGCCTGCCCTGCCCGCTTGGGCAGAAATAGCGCCGCACAAACCACCCTGTTTCGAGCGCAGGCGCCACAGGGCAGCAGAAAAGCAAAAGGCCGGCGATGGCCGGCCTTTGTCAGCAGGAGGCGATGCGGCTCAGAAGCCCAGGCTCGCCAGCAGGTCGTCGACCTCGCCCTGGTTGGTGACGACGTCCGTGCGGCCCTCGGCATTGACCACGGGCCCCTGCAGGATGGTCGGGTCGACCTTCTCGCGCTGCTCAGGCGGCACCACCTGCACCAGCAGCTTAACGAGGCTGTCTTCCAGGTCGTTGGCCAGGTTCACGACCTTGGCCACCACCTGGCCGGTCAGGTCGTGGAAGTCCTGCGCCAGCATGATGTCGGTCAGGTGGTTGTCGATGTTCTGCGTGCGGCTCTCGACGTCCTTGACGAAGTTCATGACCGCGCCGCTGGCCACCGCCCGCACCGGGTCGGCCACGATGGCAGCGGCCAGTTCCTTGGTGGCTTGGCTGATGCCGGCGTGCTCGGCCTTGGCCTGGTCGACCGAGTTCAGCACCTTCTCGGCGGCGGCAGCCGTCTTGGTGGCGATGTAGCTCAGGCGGCTGCGCGCATCGGGCAGGCCATCGGTCGCCACCTGCAGCTTGGGCATCACGCCCAGGCGCTGCATGGTGTCATGCAACGTGCGCGTGATGGTGCCGAGTTGCTGGAAGACCTCGGGCGATACCAGCAACGGCTCCTGCGCCTTGCCCAGCTGATCCAACTGATCGATCGACATGGCTGTCCCCTCTCGTGTTGTGATGCTCAGGCTGCTGCAGCCAGCTTCTGCATGATCTTGAGGACTTTTTCTTCCAGCGTCGCCTTGGTGAAGGGCTTGACGATGTAGCCGGCCGCGCCGGACTGCGCCGCCAGCACGATGTCTTCCTTGCGGGCCTCGGCCGTCACCATCAGCACCGGCAGGTGCTTGAGGTTGGGATCTTCCTTGATGGCCTTCAGCAGCTCGAAGCCCGTCATGTTGGGCATGTTGATGTCGCTGACGACGAAGTCGAACTTGGCGCCCTTGAGCATGTTGAGTGCCTCAACGCCGTCTTCCGCTTCTTCGCAGTTGTTGTAGCCAATCTCCTTGAGCAGGCCGCGAACGATGCGGCGCATGGTGGAGAAGTCGTCAACGACCAGGAATTTCATGTCAGCGCTCATGGCGGTCCTCTATCTGGGGCGGGAGGTATGTCAGTGTCAGGCCTCAGTCTAGTTTCTAGCGGCCCGACCCCGGCGGCTGAGTTTGCGGCATTTTGCCGATAGCCGGCACTTGCGTGGCCTCCTGCGGCGCAGGCGCCGCATCGGCTTCCGGTTCGTCCGGCAGGTTCTTCAGCACGGCATCCTCCGCATCACGGTTCATGACGATGATGCTGATGCGGCGATTCAGTGCACCGTTGGGATCCTTGGCGTCCAGCAGCTTGCTGGCGGCCAGTCCCTGCACGCGCAGCATGCGCGCCTCCTGCAGCCCGCCCGCCACCAGCTCGCGGCGAGACGCGTTCGCCCGGTCAGCCGATAACTCCCAGTTGCTGTAGCCCTTGTCGCCTGCGGAGAAGGGCTGGGCGTCCGTGTGCCCTTCCACCGTCAGGCGGTTGGGCACTTCGGTCAGCACGCTGCCCAACTCCTGCAGCAGCTCGCGCATGTAGGGCTTCACGACGGCACTGCCGCTGTCGAACATGGGCCGGTTGCCCTCATCGACGATCTGGATGCGCAAGCCTTCCTTGGTCATGTCGAGCCGGATCTGACCGCCGAGAGCGGCCAACTTGGGGTTCTCGGCCAACACCTCTTCGACCTTGGTTTTGAGCTGCTCCAAGCGCGCGCGCTCGGCCTTGCGCTGCTCTTCCTTGAGCGCACGCAGCGTGTAGCTGGACTTCTTGGCGTCGCTCTGGCCTTCCTTGACCTGCCCCGTCTCGCGTGACAGGTCCTTGCCGCCACCACGCACGACGCTGGACGAATCGCCCGAGCCCGAGCCACCCAACATGGCCACGCGCAATGGCGACTGGAAGTACTCGGCGATGCCCTTCTTGTCGCCCTCGGTGGTGGAGCCCAGCAGCCACATCAGCAGGAAGAAGGCCATCATGGCCGTCACGAAGTCGGCGTACGCAATCTTCCACGCGCCGCCATGCGCCGCGTGACCGCCCTTCTTCACCTTCTTGATGATGATGGGCTGCAGCTTCTTGGCGTCTCCCGCCATTTAGCTCTCCCGCGAAGCGCTTGCGGCCCCGCCATTCACCTGACGAGGCCGGTTCGACAGCGACCAGCGGTTCAAGGCGATGGCTGTCATTTCTTCTTGACGTGAGCTTCCAGCTCGCTGAAGGACGGCCGATCGCCCGAGAACAGCACCTTGCGGCCGAACTCGATGGCCACCTGCGGCGCGTAGCCCTGCATGCTGGCCAGCAGCGTGGTCTTGATGCACTGGAACTCCTTGCCAGCGTCTTCCACCTTCTGCTCAAGCAGGCCGCCCAGCGGCTCCACGAAGCCGTAGGCCAGCAGAATGCCCAGGAAGGTACCCACCAGTGCCGAACCGATCATGCCGCCCAGCACGGCAGGCGGCTGGCCCACCGAACCCATGGTGTTCACCACGCCCAGCACGGCGGCCACGATGCCGAAGGCCGGCAGGCCGCCGGCCAAGCGGCCAAGCGCGGCCACGGCCGCATGCTCTTCCTGGTGGTGGGTCTCGATCTCGCTGTCCATCAGCGACTCGATCTCGTGCGCGTTCAGGTTGCCCGACACCATCATGCGCAGGTAGTCGGTGATGAACTCGGTGACGTGGTGATCATTGCCCACCACCGGATATTTCTGGAACAGCGGCGAGCTGTGCGGGTCCTCGACGTCCTTTTCAATGGACATCAGGCCCTCCTTGCGCGCCTTCTGCAGGATGTCATACATCAGCGCCAGCAGCTCCATGTAGCGCGCCTTGCTGTACTTGCTGCCCTTGAAGCACAGACCCAGGCCCGCGATGGTGGCCTTGACGACCTTCATCTGGTTGTTGGCCAGGAAGGCGCCGATGGCCGCGCCGAAGATGGTCGTCATCTCGAAAGGCAGCGCCTTCAGGATCACGCCCATGTTCCCGCCGTGCACGATGTAGACGCCGAAGATGCAGGCCAGGGCGAGGAGCCAGCCGATGATGACGAACATGCTTGGTCGAGGTGGAGGTGGTCAACCCTCAACGGCCCGCTGCCGGGAGGTTCACAAAGTATGCCGCGCCGGGCGCAGCCCTGAACGCATCATTTGGCGGGCTTTGACGCAACATTACGCGCCACCCGGTAGACCCGGACGAACTGGCCGTTCGGCAACTGCCACTCCGCGGCGGGCGCCACCTCGGGCACCGCGAAGTCCAGGCTGACCAGCCAGGCGCCAGGCGCCATCTCGGCGCAGGCCTTGGCCCAGACCCGCGGCATGGACTCGGGCCGCTGGAACACATAGACCAGCGCAAACGGCGCCCAGTCGTCGGCCCACAGGTCGCCCCGCCGCACACGCGCGCTGCGCGCCCGCCAGCGGGCCAGCCAGGCGAGCGGCCGGCTCCACTCCACGCCTTCGACATCCGCCTGCGGATAGGCCGCCCGCAGCTCGCGCAGGCCGTCGCCCGTGCCGCAGCCGGCGTCCAGTACCCGCGCGCCGGGCGCCAGCGGCGCCGCCTCGGCCAGGCCGGCCAGCGCGCCACGCGGCGTCGGAAACAGCGGCGCCTCGCTCCAGCTGCGCCGCGGGTACAGCCACCACAGCAGCGCCAGCGGCAGCAGCCACAGGAGCGCGGGCGCCCCACCCTGCCAGCCCAGCATCAGCGTCGACAGCGGGAAACCCAGGGCCGCGATCAGGCGCCGCCAGCGTGCCGCGTAGAGCAGCGCCAGCGCACCGCCGAGCCCGGCGCCCGCGATGAGCGCGACCTCCGGCCCCAGGCCCAGCCGCAGCAGCAGCGCCTGGGCGAGCCAGGCAGCCAGCCACACCAGCAGGGCCGACAAGGGCCAGACCGTGACCAGCCGACGCAGGCCGGCGCTCACGGTGGTCATGGCCACGGGTGCGCCGCGCGCAGTTCCGCAGCCTCGGCCGCGCGACCCGTACCTTCCAGCACCAGCGCCAGGTTGTGCGCCGCGAGGAAGCTGCCGCGGCCGGCCACCGCGCCGGGCTGCTCCGGGCGCTCGCCCAGCGCCAGGCAGCGCTGCCAGGCCGCCTCGATCATGGGCAGCAGCTCGCCCGCCTGCGCCGGCTGCTCGGCTGCCAGGTCCAGCAGCACATCGCCAATGGCGAAGAAGAAATCGGGCGAGTCGGCCGCGGCATCCAGCTGCGTGTTCGCGAAGTCCATCGCATCGGCATGGCGCCCCAGGCATTTCAGCGCAAACAGACGGCGCGGCAGCAGGTCGGGCCACCAGGGGGCAGCGCCCACGGCGGGCAGCGCGCAGGCGCGGGCGAAGGCCGCTTCGGCATCGTCGTGCTCGTCGTAGACCGCGCAATCCTTGCCGAGCTGATACCAGAGGTAGGCGTCGTCCGGCGCCTCGGCAAGCGCCTGCTGCAGCAGCTGCCGGTTGCGGCCGCGCTTGTGGGCCAGCCGCTCGGCCACGTAGCCGTCATGCCCCACCACCAGCGGTAGCCGGCACACCGGCAGCGCGTGCTGAGGCTGCTCGTGCACCCGGCCGGCGTAGCGCACCGGGCCGGGCAGCACACGGCTCAGCCAGGCGACAGCCTCGGCCTGGCGCTCGGGCGCGAGGTCGAAGCGGTCCCGCAGCTGCAACGCACCAACGAACGACGGCGGTGTGTCGCGCAGCGCCTGCAGCGCCTCGCCGCCCTCGATCAGCCACTCGTCGGCATCCAGCACCAGATGCCAGTCCGCGCCGGCCAGCGCCAGCGCCTCGTTGCGGGCAGCCGAGAAGTCGTCGCACCACGCAAAGCGGGCCACGCGCGCGCCGTGCGAGCGGGCGACCTGCACCGTGTCGTCACGCGAGCCGGTGTCCAGCACCAGCATCTCGTCCACCCACGGCCGCACGCTATCCAGCAGCCGGCCGATGCGCGCGGCCTCGTCGCGGGCGATCACGACGAGGGCCAGGCGGCAGCGCACAACAACGGTCATGCCGGCATTGTGGTCACGCGCAAGGCCCCGCTCGGCGACTTCAAGGGCGGATTTCCCCCTCTTCACCGCGTACCGCGCCGGCGGCAGGCGGCCTAGAGTCACGCCATTTCCACCGTCCGCGAGGCTCTCTCATGATCCCCCGCACCCTGCACGTGATCTGGGTGGGCGACGAATCCAAGCGCCCCGACAACTGCATAGACACCTGGCGCCAGCACAACCCCGACTGGACGGTGCGCGTCTGGGGCAACGACGAGCTGGCGAACTACGGCTGGATCAACGCCGGCCACATGCGCGAGATGGCCAAGCGCGAGCTCAACGGCGTGGCCGACCTGATGCGCTGGGAGATCCTGTATCACGAGGGCGGCTTCGTCGTGGATGCCGACAGCATCTGCAAGCGCCCGCTGGAGCCCTGGCTGTTCGAGGGCGAGGCCTGCGCCTGCTGGGAGAACGAGCTCATCCGCCCCGGCCTGATCGCCGCCGGCTATGTGGCCTCCGTGCCCGAGAACCCCTTCTTCGGCCAGATCATCCTGGACCTGCAGAAGGAAATCACCGTGGTCGACCGCATGGCCTGGCAGAGCGTCGGGCCGCTGCTGCTGACCGAGCAGGTGCGCATGCAGCGCTATGCCAACCTGACCATCTGGCCCAGCCACTTCTTCATCCCGCGTCACTTCACCGGCCTGGAGTACACCGGCGGCGGCCCGGTGTTTGCCGCGCAGGAATGGGGCAGCACGCTGGGCAAGTACGACGAACTGCACAAGAGGAAAGTCGCATGAGCGCCGTCCTCGCCACGGAGCGCAAGACCATGGATGAGTTGCCCGTCTCCCCGCTGGAATACGCGCATCAGAAGTACTTCGTGCAGAAGGTCAAGGTCGGCGAGGACTTCGTCGGCGTGCCGCGGCTGGACGCCTTCGTCGCGCTGTGCGCGGACAAGCGCGTGCTGCACGTCGGCTGCGTGGACTGGCCCATCACCGACCTGCAACGCTCGCTGCACCTGCAGCTGGACGCACACTGCCAGCTCGACGGCTTCGACATCCACGGCGAGGTCTTCCCGGTGATGCAGCCCCACCTGAAGGGCCGGCTCTTCAGCGACTGGGCCGACGTGACCGACCGCTACGACACCGTGCTGGTGCCCGAGGTGCTGGAGCATGTGCCCGACGTGGGCGGCTTCCTGAAGCAGCTGGATGCCGTGGGCGCCGAGCAATACATCATCACCGTGCCCGATGCCTACTCCTGCTTTCGCCGGCACTTCGACTACAACAGTGGCGCGCAGACCTTCGTCGAGGTCGTGCACCCGGACCACAACTGCTGGTACACGCCGTACACACTGGCCAACGTGATCCGCAAGTACACGCCCTGGCAGCTGGACGGCATGTTCTTCTTCAACGGCATGTCGCTGCTGGCCGTGGCCAGCCGCACGGCAGCACCCGCGGCTGCCGAGTGACGCCGGCCACCCTGCGCACCGAGGCCGAGGCGCTGCGCCATGCCGGCCGCGCCGTCGACGCCATCGACCTGCTGATGCAGGCCCTGGCGCTGGCGCCCACCGACACCGCCACCTACCTGCAGCTGGGCTTTGCCTTGCAGGCCCTGGGCCTGCATGACCAGGCGGCCGAGGCCTTTCGCACGCCCGCGCTGCTGGAGCCCGGCAGCGTGATGGCCCAGGGCTATCTGGTGCACGCCACACAGAAGGCGGCCGACTGGTCCCAACTGGACGCCGACCTCGCCGCGCTGCGCGCCGCACTCGCTGCCAAGCCCGACACGGCCGACGATGAGTTCGGCATGCCGTTCGCGCTGGTGGGCCTGGCACACGCGCGCGCCGAGCTGCTGAAGTCCGCCGCGCTGGCGAGCCGCCACCTGGCGCGCGGCCTGCAGCCGCTGCCCGCCCGCACGCCCACGCCGCGTGAGCGCCTGCGCGTGGGCTACCTGTCGGCCGACTTCCAAGCCCATGCCACGGCCGCGCTGATCGTGGACCTGCTGGAAAGCCACGACCGCGAGCGCTTCGACATCCGGCTGTACTCGCACGGGCCTGACGACGGCTCGGCGCTGCGGCAGCGCATCGCAGCCAGCGGGGCCCTGGTCGAGGTGGGCGACCTGGATCTGGCGGCGCTGGCCCGACGCATCCGTGCCGACGAGATCGACATCCTCGTGGACCTGAAGGGCCACACCGCCGGCAGCCGCATGGCCGCCCTCGCCTGCCGGCCGGCGCCCGTGCAGGTGAGCTGGCTGGGCTTTCCCGGCACCAGCGGCGCCAGCTTCATCGACTATGTGATCGGCGACCCGGTCGTCACGCCGCTGGCCCACGCCGCCGACTACCGCGAGTGCATCGCCCAGCTGCCGCACTGCTACCAGCCGCAGGACCGCCAGCGCACGCCCGGCCCGGCACCGACGCGCGCCGCCCTGGGGCTGCGGGACGACGCGCTGGTGCTGCTGGCGGCGAATGCGCCCTACAAGGTCACGCCGCCGCTGTGGGCGGCGTGGATGGACGTACTGCGCCGCCTGCCCGAGGCCCAGCTCTGGCAGCTCAGCGGCGGCGAGCAGGCCGACGCGCGGCTGCGCGAGGCGGCGGGCGACCTGGCCGGCCGCCTGGTGTTTGCGCCGCCGGTGGGCATGGACAAGCACCTGGCGCGCCTGCAGGTCGCCGACCTGGCGCTGGACAGCTGGCCCTGCAACGGCCACACGACCACCAGCGATGCGCTGGCGGCCGGCGTGCCGGTGGTGACGCTGATGAACGACAGCTTCCCCGGCCGCGTGGCGGCCAGCATCCTGACCGCCGCCGGGTTGGAGAACTGCATCACGCAAAGCGCCGCTGACTACGTGCAGCGCATCGACGCGCTGGGGCGGGATGCCGCAGCGCGCCAGGCTTTGCGTGAACAGATCCGGTCGCGTCCTGCAGCGCTGTACGACACGACGCGCTTCGCGCGCGACCTGGAGGCGCTCTACGAGCGCATGTGGGCGCGTGCGCTGGCGGGGCTGCCGCCGCAGGCCCTGCCCGCAGCCTGATCAGTGCATCTGGATGGAGCCCTGCGCACGGCCCTTGCCGGCGCGGGCGGGCGGGTTGCACAGGCCGCAGATGAAGTGGCGCGCCACCTCGTGCGGGTGGGTGACGAACTGGCCGTTGCACTTGGAGCACTTGGTCAGCGTCAACATGCCGTTGTCGACGAACTTCACCAGGCGCCACGCACGGGTCACGGACAGCATGGCCTCCAGACCCTGCGCCTGCGTCTGCTCCTGGTAGAGCTGGTAGGCCTTGATGACGGTGTCGATCTCGTCCATCTCAGCCGCCTTGTTCAGGTACTCGTGGATGTTGAGAAACAGGCTGGCGTGGATGTTGGGCTGCCAGGTCATGAACCAGTCGGTCGAAAACGGCAGCTGGCCCTTGGACGGCGACTTGCCGCTCACTTCCTTATAGAGACGCAGCAGGCGCTCGTAGGACAGGTCGGTCTCGGACTCCAGCACCTGCAGGCGCGCACCGAGGTGGATCAGCTGAACGGCACGTTCGATCTGCTTGGCTTCGGTGAGGATGCTCTTGACGCGCATGGTGGGCTCCTGGAATCGGGATGAGTTCGGTATTCGGTCTTGCGGGCAAGCGCGGCGCCTGCCGGCGATCAACAGGTCAGGCGTGTTCGTGGCGACCCGCCATCAGGATGGACGCATGCAGGCGGCTGACGCTTTCGTTGGCGCCCGGCTTGCTGTGGTTGGTCAGCAGACCCCACACCAGGTCGTCGCTCATGCGGAAGGCGCACAGCAGCGTGTTGCCGGCGGCGATCTTCATGATCTGTGCGGGGCTGAGCGTGCTGATGAGGGTCGCCGTCTCCTCGCTGATGCCCAGGCGGTAGAGCGCCTGCTCACGGTCTGCACGGATAAGGCTCTGGGCCAGCATCAGGTAGGACAGGTTGGCTTCACGGATCTCAGCGAGCATTTGGTCAGCGTTCATGGCGGGGCTCCGTTTCAGAGTTGGGTGGGCGTTGCGGATCAGTGAAACGGATTGTGTTGAAGCCTCTTTTCCACTGATATCAGGCGTAGTCGGTGCCCCGCGTCACCCTGGCAGGAAGTGCTTGTCAGGCAAATTCCTACACGCGCGTCGGGCCTGAAAACACCGAGGCCCCGCAGCTTTCGCTGCGGGGCCTCGGCGGTGTGTGGCGCGGTGTCAGGTGAATCGCGCGCGTGAGAGGGAATGTCAGCGCGCCCGGCGCAGGCGCTCCAGCTCGATCATGGCCACCGGCACCAGCTCCGGCGCCTCGGCCTGCAGGCTGTCCCGGCCAGCGCCGTGCTGCAGTTCGGTCAGCACGCCGATCGCGCGATCCACCTCGCCCCGGCCCGACAGCGAGAACGCCAGCGTGTAGAGGCTGGGGCCGTGCAGCGGGCAGGCTTGCAGCGCGCGCTCGGCGTAGGCCGCCGCGTGCTCCAGCTTGCCGGCCGCGAGAAGCAGCGCCGCCATGTCGGCCAGCAGGTCGTGGCTCATGGGCTCGTCCTGCAGCGCGTTGTAGAGCAGGCCCAGACCGCCGCCCAGGTTGCCCTTGGCTGCCTCGGCGAACGCGGCGTTGCGCGCGCGGGCCAGCAGCAGCTTGGGGTCGTTGCTGGGCGCCGCGACCGGGCGGTGGACGTTCTTGCTCTTGCGGGTGGAGGCAGAGGGGGCTCGCATGGCGGGACTCCAGGCCGGCGCAGGGGTTCGGCCGGGTTGAGCCGCACTTTAGGAACCGAACGGCGCGCCGATCTCATGAAAAGCCGTGCTTTTGGGGCGCGCTTCCCGCGCCGACCGCCCATCCGAAGAACAAGCCGTTGCACGCCCTTTTATTCAAAAGATCACGCTCTTGACAAATCGACCTAAAGAAACATCCACCCCGCACCGATAGCCAAAGCAACGGCGCTGAAAACAGTTCCGTGGTCCGGCTGGAACGCCGGAGGAAGCGGGGTCTCTCTCGGGGGGCGACGCGTCCTCCTGGCCAACAGCGTCGGGCGTCGCCGTCAGGGGCGGCCGCAAGGTCGTCTCAGGCGGACAGCACGGGTGCCGCACCCGGGCACCTGGGTCTTCGTCCGGCGCTGTTGCCGGGTTCTCTGTCACCGAAAAGGAAGCGCATCATGGCCTCGGTCATCAATACCAATCTGCTGTCGCTCAATGCGCAGCGCAATCTGAATACGTCACAGTCTTCGCTGTCGACGTCTCTGCAGCGCCTGTCCTCCGGCCTGCGCGTCAACTCCGCCAAGGACGACGCCGCCGGTCTGGCCATCTCTGAACGTCTGAACGCGCAGGTGCGCGGCTCCAACGTCGCCATCCGCAACGCCAACGACGGCATCTCGCTGGCGCAGACGGCCGAAGGCGCGCTGGCCAAGGTGGGCGACTCGCTGCAGCGCATGCGTGAACTGGCGGTGCAGTCCCGCAACGCCACCAACACCAGCGCTGACCGCGAATCGCTGGACAAGGAATTCGGCGAACTGGCCAAGGAAATCCAGCGCGTGCTGGGCGGCACGACCTTCAACGGCCGCGCCGTGCTGGCGGGCGACTCGGGCACGCAGACCTTCCAGGTCGGCGCCAACGTGACCAGCAACGACCGCATCGATGTGGCCACGACCAACATGACCACCGAGTCCACGCTCACCGCCGTGGCCGGCACGGACAACACCGGCGCCAGCCGTGCTGTCATCACCGCCGCCGCAGGCTCGGAGTCGGCCATCGACACCGTGATCACCAACATCGACACGGCCATCGACAAGGTCAACGGCGAGCGCGCCACGCTGGGTGCTTCGCAGAACCGGCTGGACCAGGTCATCTCCAACCTGCAGATCTCGGTGGAGAACCAGAGCGCTGCGAAGAGCCGCATCACCGATGCTGACTTCGCGCAGGAAACCGCCAACCTCTCTCGAGCCAACATCCTGCAGCAGGCGGGCAACGCGATGATCGCCCAGGCGAATCAGATTCCATCGCAAGTCCTGTCCTTGCTTCGATGACGCCGGGCCAGCTCCGCTGGCCCTGAGTGAAACGTCCACGCTGAAGACGGAAGTCCTCACGCCACCAGCACAAGCTCCTTGAACGCCGCTCCGCCCCACAGCGGGCGGCGCTTTTAGGGCCGCGTGCAAAAAGGATTCAAGTCAATCCATCGTCAAGACGATAAGCATCTCAACGGGTTCGCGATTCAGTCGAGGACTACGTAGCAGACGCCTCGTCAACGAAAGGATTGAACATGCCCCAAGTCATCAATACCAACCTGGCCTCGCTGAATGCACAGCGCAACACGGCCATGTCGCAGTCGTCCCTGGCCGTGTCCATGCAGCGCCTGTCTTCGGGCATGCGTGTCAATTCGGCCAAGGACGATGCGGCCGGCCTGGCCATCGCCGAGCGCATGAATGCGCAGGTGCGCGGCTCGCAGGTTGCCATCCGCAATGCCAACGACGGCATCTCGCTGGCGCAGACGGCCGAAGGCGCGCTGTCCAAGGTCGGCGACTCGCTGCAGCGCATGCGTGAACTCGCCGTGCAGGCCCGCAACGCCACCAACACCAGCGCCGACCGCGAATCGCTGGACAAGGAATTCGGCGAGCTGGCCAAGGAAATCCAGCGCGTGCTGGGCGGCACCACCTTCAACGGCAAGGCCGTGCTGGCCACCGCCGATGCGGGCACGCAGACCTTCCAGGTCGGCGCGAACGTGACGGCCAATGACCGCATCGACATCGTCACGACCGACATGACGACGGACGCGGTAATCACCGTTGTGGCCGGCACCGACAACACCGGCCAGGGTCGCGCCGTGATCACGGCAGCCGCCGGCACGGAAGCCTCCATCGACACCGTCATCACCAACATCGACCTGGCGCTGGACAAGGTCAACGGCGAGCGCGCCACGCTGGGCGCGTCGCAGAACCGGTTCGATGCGGTGATCTCCAACCTGCAGGTGGCCGTGGAGAACCAGAGCGCGTCGCGCAGCCGCATCATGGATGCCGACTTCGCGCAGGAAACGGCCAACCTGAGCCGCGCACAGATCCTGCAGCAGGCCGGCAACACCATGGTGGCCCAGGCCAACCAGTTGCCGCAGCAGGTGCTGGCCCTGCTGCGAGGCTAAGCAGGCATCCCGGGCGGCAACGCCCTTTCGACGAGGCGACTGCCACCGCCGCCGGGCCGCCCGGCGCGGTGGCAGACACCCCCTCCCGCACCCCGACACCCCGTCCCCGCGCGGACAGGCAGAGGTCTTGATTGGCCGTGGTTTGACCCGTTGATCGGGCTTTTGCCACCGGCATGCACTTCCAGAATTCAGCCCATCGGATCGACGTTCCATTCGGTCCGGATTGAATTCCGAGGAGTGCTTCAATGCCCCAGACCATCAACACCAACATCGTCTCGCTGAACGCCCAGCGGAACCTGAACGCCTCGCAGTCGTCGCTGTCGACGTCCATGCAGCGGCTGTCTTCCGGCCTGCGCGTCAATTCGGCCAAGGACGATGCTGCCGGCCTGGCCATCGCCGAGCGCATGAACACCCAGGTTCGCGGCATGAACGTCGCGGTGCGCAACGCCAACGACGGCATCTCGCTGGCGCAGACGGCTGAAGGCTCGCTCGGCAAAGTCGGCGACATGCTGCAGCGCATGCGTGAGCTGGCGGTGCAGGCGGCCAACGGCACCAACAACACCCAGGACCGCGCGGCGCTGAACAACGAGTTCACGCAGCTGCAGACGGAAATCGGCCGGCTGGTGCGCAACACCAACTTCAACGGCTCGCCCATCCTGAGCGGCTTCACCGGCGGCACGAGTGCCTCGTTCAGCTTCCAGGTCGGCGCCAACGCGACGGCCGACGACCAGATCGTCATCACGCAGAGCGACATCCTCGACACGACGGCCGGCACCACCGGCACGCCCACCGGCAACAACGGCGCGCTGGAATCCGCCGTCAACACGGCCAAGATCAACATCCTCGGCGCCGCGGGCAGTGGCACCGCCGGCGCGCCCCCTACTGCTGCCGTCGACTTCGCTGCGGCGGGCGGCCCTCCGGCCCTGACCGGCGCCGCCGGCGACGAGGGTGACCCGCTCGTCGCCGTGCAGTTCATCGACTTCGCGCTGGCGCAGGTCAACCTGGCCCGCTCCACCTTCGGTGCGACACAGAACCGCTTCGACGCCGTCATCTCCAACCTGCAGGTGGCCGTGGAGAATCAGACCTCGGCGCGCTCCCGCATCATGGACGCTGACTTCGCGCAGGAAACCTCCAACATGAGCCGCGCGCAGATCCTGCAACAGGCCGGCAATGCCATGGTGGCGCAGGCGAATCAGTTGCCCCAGCAGGTGCTGTCGCTGCTGCAACGCTGATCGACTGAAAAAATTCCACCCGGGGCCTAAAGTTCCGGAAAATCCGGCCGATAGCCCTTTGGCATATCGGCCTTTTCACATCTAGCAGCATGGCAACCATCAGCTCCGCCGGCATCGGCAGCGGCCTCGACATCGAGTCGCTGGTGAGCAAGCTCGTCGCTGCCGAGCGCACCCCCATCACCCAGCTCAACACGCGGATCGACGGCCTGAAAACCGAGCTGTCGTCCTACGGCAAGGTGCAAAGCGCCCTGTCGACGTTGCGCGACGCAGCCTCGCGGCTCACCACGCCGGCCAGTTGGTCCGGCTCGTTGGCCACATCCAGCGACCCGACGCTGGTGTCGGTCACGGCTGGCTCCAGCGCGGCCATCGGCACCGTGTCGGTCAAGGTCGACGCGCTCGCGCAATCGCAGACCTTGGTCAGCAGCAATGCAGTGGCCAGCGCCACCACCACCGTGGGCCAGGGCAGCCTGACCATCACGCTGGGCAAGTGGACGACGGACGGTGGCGATCCTCCGACCTACACCGGCTTCACCGACAAGGCCGGTGCCACGCCCATCACCGTCAACGTCGGCGCCGGCCAGGACACGCTCGCCGGTATCCGCGACGCCATCAATGCCGCCGGCGCAGGCGTTACCGCGTCCATCGTCAACGACGCCAGTGGCGCGCGACTGACGCTGCGCTCCAGCACCAGTGGCGAAACCAACGCCTTCCGCATCGAGGCCACGGGCGGCCTGACCGACCTGGGCTACGACCCGCGCGTCGGCGTCACCTCGCTGATCCAGACGCTGCCCGCCCAAAACGCCCGCGCGCTGATCAACGGCATCGAAATCAGCTCCGAGACCAACTCGCTGCGAGAAGCCATCGACGGCCTCAACATCACGCTGCTCAAGACGTCCACCATTCCCGCCAGTGTCGCGGTGAGCCAGGACAAGGACTCCATCAAGAAGCTCATCACCGACTTCACCGCCGCCTACAACGCAGTCAACGCGCTGCTGCGCGAGCAGACGAAGTACGACGCCAGCAGCAAAACCTCCGGCCCGCTGCAGGGCGACGCCACTGCCGTGGGCCTGCAGAACCAGCTTCGCAACATCATCGGCGGCACCACGTCGCTGGCGGGCAGCATTGGCCGCCTGGCACAAATCGGCCTGGAGGCGGGCAGCGACGGCAACCTCAAGACCACGGATGCCAAGCTCAACACCGCGCTGAGCGACCTGGACAGCCTCAAGAAGCTGTTCATGGGCCTGGACGGCACCAACAGCAGCAACGACGGCTTCGCGCAGCGCATCCGCAGCTACGTGGATGGCGCCTTGAGCGCCGACGGCCGGGTCACCTCGCGCCAAGCGGGGCTGCAAAAACTCATCGACAACAGCAACAAGAGCATCGACAAGCTCGAGGACCGCGTAGCCTCCACCGAGGCCCGGCTGCGGGCGCGCTACTCGTTGCTGGACACGCAGATGAGCAAGCTCAACAGCCTGTCGGCCTACGTCACGCAGCAGATGGCCAACCTCAGCAGCAGCAGCGAGTGAGCGGGGCTCGCGAATGAAAACGGCGACCAAGGGTCGCCGTTTTTCATGGTGCCCCGGGAATTGACCGCGCAGACCGGTGGAGTTCGCACGAAAGCCGGCTCAAGTTCAGCCGGGCAGCGGCCGAAAAACAGTCAACGCGACGACTCTTCCCCCCGACACCATGTACGGCAACATGTCCTCCCCCTTCTCGGCCCGCAACCAGCGCGCCACCCTCTATGCCAAGGTGGGCCTGGAGACCGACGTGCAGGCCGCGAGCCCGCACCGCCTGGTGGCCATGCTGTTCGACGGCGTGTTCGACGCGATGGCCCAGGCCACGCAAGCCATCCAGATGGGCAATGTCGAGCTCAAGGGCCGCGCACTGTCGCGCGCCGTGCGCATCCTCGACGAGGGCTTGCGTGCCGGGCTGGACATGTCGGCCGGCCAACTCGCCACCGACCTGCGCGACCTGTACGGCTACGTCTGCACGCGGCTGACCCAGGCCAACCTGCGCAGCGACATCAGCGCCATTGAGGAGTGCCAGCGCCTGCTGAGCCCCGTGCGTGAAGCCTGGACCGCCATCGGCCAGAGCCCCGCCGCCACCGGTGCCCCGACGGCCCGCGCCGCCTGAGCGTCTCCTCCACAGAACCTCCGGTACCTGCCATGAACTCCGAACTGCTGAACTACTACGAGGCCATCGAGCAGGCCAGCGCCGACATGCTCACCGCGGCCCGCACCGGCAACTGGGACGAGGTCGTCAAGCTGGAAGGCGCCTGCGTGCTGCTGATCTCGCAGCTCAAGGCGGCGGCCCATCACAACCAGCTCAATGCCGGCGAGTCCCAGCTCAAGACGCGCATCATGCAGCGCATCCTGCTCAATGACGCCGAGATCCGCCACCTCGCCGAGCCCTGGCTCGAGGATCTGGATCACGTGCTCAAAGGCAACAGCCGCATGGTGCACTGAGCCCAGGCTCGGACAAGCCAAGCCGCCCGCCCCGCGCGCCGCCACTCGTCCCGCATGCGCGGCGGCGGCACTACCATCTCGCGCATGAGCGCCCCAGAAGCTGCCCCAGAAGAATTCCGCGTCGCCGCGCCGGCCGAGATCACGGCCTACCTGAGTCAATTGCAGCGCGAGACCGCCACCGTGCTGCTGAGCGGCCCGCCGAGCCAGAGCCTGGCCAGCCGCATCACGACGCTGGACGCCGCCGTCGGCATGCTAGCTCTGGAGATCGGCGCCGACCCCGAGGGCATCAGCCAGGCGCTGGTGGCTGGTGGAGAAATCACCGCCGTCGCGTACCTGGGTGCAGTCAAGCTCCAGTTCGAACTTGATGAGGCCGTGCTCGTCAGCGGCGCGCACGGCGCCGTGCTGCGCGCTGCACTGCCCACCCGCCTTTACCGTTTCCAGCGCCGACAGGCCTTCCGCGTGCAACCGGCCGGCAGCGTCTACCCGCGCGTCGTGCTGCCCGGCGGCGACGCGCCGGGCCGCGCGCTGCGGGTGCTGGACCTCAGCATCGGCGGCCTCGCTCTCGCCGTGCCGCCGGGGGAGCCGCCGCTGCCGCTGGGCCACACCGCCACCGGCCTGGTGCTGGAGTTGGATCGCCTCACCGGGCTGCGCGTGGCAGTTGTGCCCCACCATGCCAGCGCCATCGCGGGTGACGCCAGCGGCACTCAACAGATGGGCTGCGCCTTCGTCGACCTTGACGCCGCCGCGACGCGCGCGCTGCAGGTCTACGTCGACCAGACACAAAAGCGCCGCCGGCTGCTGAAGCTCGACGCATGAGCCCGCGCCGCCGCCAACGCTGTGCCACGCCGCGCGGCTTCACGCTCCTCGAGGTGGTCGCCACGATGGTGGTGCTGGCCATCCTGCTGGCCGCCGCCGTGCCGAGCTACACGTCCCATCTGGCGCGGCAGAAGCTGCGCCACGTGGCCGAATTGCTGGAGATGGACCTGCGCCGTGCCCGCGAGCTCAGCGTCACCGAGAACCGCAACCTGGTTGTCAGCTTCCAGAGCGGCCCGCAGTGGTGCTGGGGCGTCAGCCGCGACCTGCCCTGTGACTGCGCCACCGGCGCACCGCGCTGCGAGCTGGGCGGCGTGTCCTGGCACGATCACAAGGCCACCCTGCTGCAGTCCGGCAAGAGCGTCATCTTCCAGGCCGGGATGGGACGCGCCTTGGACTGGACGCGCATCGGCATCTCCAACGACCGCAACCAGCAGCTGCACATCGACCTGAACCCGCTGGGCCGCCCAGCCATCTGCGGTACGGACGCACGCAAGGCCGGCTGCTGACGGCCTGCTGCCTAGAATCAGTTGGCGCGTCACTTCACCACGGGCGTTGACGGAGACACGGCTTGAATCTCTTGTCGGGACTTGGACTGGCCGTCGGACTCAGCACGGCGCTGGCATCAGCCCACGCCGTCGAACTTCCTCCGGTGGAGGTGGCCGGTTTCGGCAGCATGGCGGCCTACCAGGGCGACGACCCGGTGGCGGCGGTGGCGCCGGGCACGCGCAACCCGCGCCATTCACGGGACGGCCACTGGCGCGCCGACGGCGACAGCGTGCTCGGCCTGCAGGTGCGCCTGCCGGCCAGCGACAGCACCGAGGCCGTCTGGCAGGTGCAGGCCAGCGACGAGTTGGGCCGGCGCTTCCGCCCGGCCACCCACTGGCTCTACGTCGGCTGGCAGCTGAGCCCGGATTGGCGGCTGCGCGTTGGCCGACAGCCCTTGCCGCTGCTGCTCGCGTCCGAGAACACCAAGGTTGGCTATGCGCACACGGCGCTGCGCCCCATGCCCGCCGTGTACAGCCTCAACGCCAGCAACCCGACCGATGCGCTGACGCTGACCTGGGCCGGCCATGCCTGGGGCGGCAATCTGCTGCTGGACCTGGCCAGCGGCCGCAACCACATCACGCTCAGCCGCGGCCGCATTGATGTGCGGGCCTCCTACATGGCGGCGCTGCGCTGGCAGCGCGGCGCGCTGGCGCTGCGAGCCGGCGCCGCCAGCTTTCGCTTCAACATCGAGGATGCCACGCTCGCGCGCGACTTCGCGGCGCTGACGCAGCCCGACAGTGGCTGCAGCAACTGTGCGGAGCGCCTGGGCGCGCGCGCGGCCACACACGGCGTGCGCGGCGGGCTGGCGACGCTGGCGCTGGTCTGGACACCGGGGGCCTACAACGTCACCGCCGAACTGACGCGGCGCGGCGGCAACTCGGTGTTCTCCCCCGAGGCCACCGGCTGGTATGTGCAGCTCGCCAAGCGGCATGGCGACTGGACGCCCTATGCCGCCGTCGGCGAAACCCGCTTCCACGAGAAGCCGCTGCAACTGCAGGCCACCGCCGGCGCGGCGGCCACGCTGCAGCCTCGCCTGGACCTGCTGGACCGCAGCCTGCAATCGCCGTTCGATCGCCGCATCCTGCTGGCGGGGCTGCGCTGGGACCTGTTTGACGGCGTGGCGCTGAAGGCCCAGGCCGAACACTGGCAGGCACTGCGGGACCGCAGCACGCCGCGCGGCGGTGACATCGAACTCGGCCCCGGCCTCGCCTGGGACGGGCGGGTGCGCATGCTCAGCCTCAGTCTGGACTTCGTGTTCTGAACGCCATGAGACCGCATCACCTGGCTCCCTGGCTGCGCCGCTCGCCCGGCGCTCGTTCACTGGCTGCGCTGCTGACGCTGGCGGCCTGGGTCGGCGGCGTGAGTGCGGCCGAGCCCGCAAGCCCGCCGCCGCTGCGCGTCGTGGTGTCGCAGTCCTTGTCGGCGCCCTTTGTCATCTGGCGCGACGGCGTGCCCGTGGAGGGCCTGGACCTGGCGCTCGTGCGCGCGCTCGCTGAGCAGTTGCGCACACGGGTCGAGCTGCAGGCGCTGCCGCGCGCGCGCATCGAGGCCGCGCTGGAGCACGGCGAGGCCGATCTCGCCTGCAACCTGCAGCCCAGCCCCCGTGCAGAAAGCAGCCTGCGCTGGAGTGCGCCGCTGTTCGAGCTCAACCTGATGCTGGTCGGCCATGTCCAGGCTGCGCCGGTGGATGCCGCGGCACAGCTGCCTGCCGGCACGGTGGTGGGCACGCTGCAGGGCCAGACCTATGCACCGCTGGACCCCCTGTTCAGCGAAGGCCACCTGCGCCGCGATGACGCACTCAGCGAGGACCGACTGCTGCGCAAGCTCAGCCTCAACCGCCACCCCTACGGGCTGCTGAGCCGCCAAACCCTGAGCTGGCACGCCGAGGCCGAGGCACTCGCCGCGGTCGACCCGTGGCGGCTGGCGGTGGGCAACATCGCCTACCGCTGCGCGGTTTCCGCACGCGCACGCCTCGACCCGCGGCTGGTGCTGGAGGCGCTGGAGCAGCTGCAACAGCGCGGTCGCATCGAGCAATTGCTGACCGCCCACACCCAGCCACCGCTCGCCGTCGTGGTGTCCACGCAAAGCAGCCTGCGGCGCATCACGCGCCAGCAGTTGAGCGAGCTCTACACCGGCCAACGCGTGCAACTGGAGCCCGGCCAGCCGGCGGCGCCGCTGATGACGGGTGGCCCGCAGCGCCAGCAGTTCCTGCAAGCCGTGCTGCAGATCAGCGCCGGTCAGTACCGCAGCAGCTGGGCCGGCCAGCAGTTCGGCGGTCGCCGCACGCCGCCGCTGGAGCTGCGCGACGCCGAATCCCTGAAAAGCCACCTGCTGCGCCACACCAACAGCATCGGCTTCCTGCCGCTGAGCCAGGTGGACGCCAGCCTGCGGGTGATCTACATGCCCTGAGCCCGGCGACGCGGCGGTCAGATCTGCATGTTCATGATCTCGGAGTAGGCCGAGACGAGCCGGTTGCGCACCTGCAGCGTGGCCTGGAAGCCGATCTGCGCCTTCTGCATGGCCACCATGGTCTCTTCGAGGCTGACAGTGGGGTTGTCCAGCTGCACCTCGCGCTGCAGCCGGCTGGCCTCGCGCTGCTGGGCACTGACGTTCTTCAGCGCCTGCGTCATCGCGTCGCCGAAGCTGGCGCCGGTTGTCGCGGCCGGCTTGGGCGCCAGCGGCGTGCCGTTGACCGCCAGGCCCGCGCGGGCGGCGGCCTGGGCAAAGTCAAAGGGGCGCAGCTTCATGTCCATGGAGCGGCACTGTGGCAGCAAGCCGGCGGTGCGAAGCGCGGAGATGCGCGGGCGTGGTCGGCTACTTCGGCGCTTTCTTGAGGGGGGCGGCCTCAAATAATTTGCGCCATCGCCGGGCCTCCCGGCCTGCCCTCTTCTTCCGCCCTGCCTCCGATGGACAACGCCCTGAGCGCCCCCGCAGCCACCGCCCCGGCCCTGATCGCGCCGGTCGAGCCGCCCAGCTTCGTGCAGCGGCTGGGCGGGCTGCCGCTGCGCAGCAAGCTGACGATGGGCGCCGGCCTGGTGGCCCTGGCGGGCGCGGTGCTGGCCATCACGCTGTGGTCGGCCCAAGGCGACTACCGCCCGCTGTTCACCGGGCTGACCGACAAGGACGGCGGCGCCGTCATCACGCAGCTGTCGGCCATGAACGTGCCCTACAAGCACGAGGCCGGCGGCACCATCCTCGTGCCGGCCGGCCAGGTGTATGAGCTGCGCATGAAGCTGGCCGCGCAAGGCCTGCCCAAGGGCGGGGCCGGTGGTGCCAGTGGCAGCGCGCCGGGCTTCGAGCTGATGGACAAGTCCTCCATCGGCCAGACCCAGTTCGCCGAGCGGCTGAACTTTCAGCGCGGCCTGGAGGGCGAGCTGGCCCACTCCATCAAGACCACCAACGACGTGGCCGATGCCCGCGTGCACCTGGCCATGCCGCAGCAGAACGGCTTCTTCCGCGAGCAGCAAAAGCCCAGCGCCTCGGTCGTGCTGACGCTGCGCGGCGGCCGCGCGCTGGATCGCAGCCAGGTGGCCGGCATCGTGCATCTGGTGTCCAGCGCCGTGCCCGAGCTCAGCCCCAAGGCCGTCAGCGTGCTCGACCAGACCGGCGCGCTCATCTCGCAGACCGGCGCTGACCCCGCCTCGGGCCTGGACACGCAGCAACTGCTCTACAAGCAGCAGGTCGAGGCCGGCTTCAACAAGCGCATCTTCGAACTGCTGGAGCCCGTGGTGGGCCGCGACAACCTGCGCGCCACGGTGACCGCCGATGTGGACTTCTCGCAGACCGAGGCCACCGCCGAGGAGTACCGGCCCAACCAGGGACCCAATGCACAGGCCGCCGTGCGCTCCAACCAGAACAGCGAAAGCACCAACGCCAATGCCGCCCCGCCCACGGGCGTGCCGGGCGCGGCCACCAACCAGCCGCCGGTGCCGGCCACAGCGCCCGTCAACGGCGCCAGCGCACCGCTGCAGGCGGCCCAGGGCGGCGGGGGGCTGAACAGCAGCCGCAAGGAACAGGTCACCAACTACGAGCTGGACAAGACCGTGCGCGTCACGCGCGGCGCGGTGGGTAACGTGAAGCGGCTGAACGCGGCCATCGTCGTCAACCACCGCTCGGTGACCGACGCCAAAGGCAAGACGACCACGCAGCCGGTGCCGGCCGAGGAAATCACGCGACTGACCGATCTCGTCAAGGAGGCCATGGGCTTCAACGCGGACCGCGGCGACTCGGTCAAGGTCATCAGCGCGCCCTTCATCGTCGACAAGACCGAGCCGGTGGAAGTGCCGCTGTGGCAGCAGCCGTGGGTGCTCGACATCGCCCGCAGCGCCATCGTGCCGCTGGCCGTCGTGGCCGTCGCGCTGATCGCGGTGTTCGGCATGATCCGCCCGGCCATCAAGGCGGCCGCGCCCATCCCGGTGCCCGAGGAGCCCAAGCCGGAAACCGTCGACGAGGTCGTCGACGAGCCGGGCCTGCTGCCCGGCGTCGAGGGCATGCCTCAGCTGGAAGCACCGCTGCACAACGACAAACTCGACCGCGCCCGGGCGCTGGCGCGCGACAATCCGCTGGCGGTCGCGAACATCATGCGCGACTGGATGGACGGGCAGGCAGCGTGAGCATGAGCCCCTCGTCCACTCTTGCCCTGCTGAACGCGGGCAAGCCTGGCCGGCCCCCCGAGGGGGCGGCGATGCGCGCGGGGCGTGCCCCGCTCGCACATCGCCATGGCGCTTGGCGTGTTTGAGGTTTGATCATGGACGACAAAGGCCTGGAAAACGCTGCAATCCTGTTGATGTCGCTGGGCGAGGAAGAAGCCAGCGAGGTCTTCAAGCACCTGTCGCCCAAGGAGGTGCAGGCGCTGGGCGAGACCATCGCCAAGCTCAAGGTCATCAAGCGCGCCCAGGTCGAGGAGGTGCTCGACAAGTTCGACTCGGTGGCCGATCAGCACAGCACGCTGGTCACCGACACCGACGAGTACGTGCGCGCCGTGCTGCGCAAGGCGTTGGGCGAGGACAAGGCCAACTTGCTGCTGGATCGCATCCTGCAAGGCAGCGACGTGTCCTCCATCGAGAGCCTGAAGTGGATGGACGCGGCCTCCGTGGCCGAGCTGCTGCGCAACGAGCACCCGCAGATCATCGCGGCCATCCTGGCCCACCTGGACTTCGACCAGACCAGCTCCGTGCTCAAGCTGTTCACCGAGCGCGGCCGCAACGAGGTGCTGATCCGCATCGCCACGCTGGACGGCATCCAGCCCACCGCGCTGAAGGACCTCAACGAGGTCATGAGCCAGATCCTGGCCGGCGGTGAGCGCATGAAGAAGAGCTCGCTGGGCGGCGCCAAGACGGCGGCCGAGATCATCAACATGATGGGCTCCAGCGTGGAGGCCTCGGTGCTGGACTACATCCGCGAAGCCGACGCCGACCTGGCCCAGAAGATCATGGACAACATGTTCACGTTCGACGACGTGAACAAGATCGACGACAAGGGCATCCAGGCCATGCTCAAGGAAGTGCAGAGCGAGAGCCTCGTCGTGGCCCTCAAGGGCGCCAGCGCCGACCTGCGCGAGAAGATCTTCCGCAACATGTCCAGCCGCGCGGCCGAAACGCTGCGCGAGGATCTGGAGAGCCGCGGCCCCGTGCGGCTGTCCGAGGTGGAGGCCGAGCAGAAGGAAATGCTCAAGATCGTGCGCCGGCTGGTGGACGAGGGCCAGATCGTGCTGGCGGGCGGCGGCGACGACCAGTTCGTTTGAACATGAAGCCCCTCGTCCAGTCTCGCGCCGCTGAACGCGGGCGTTCCTGGCCGGTCCCCCGAGGGGACGGCGATGCGCGCGGCATCGAGCCGCACGCACATCGCCATGGCGGGCCGGCTTGGGAGCGGCCCGGCGCTCGGCCCGAATTGCATCGCAAGAACGATTGACATGGCCACGCGACAACCTCCCCGCCAAGTGCCCCCGCCCGACCGCCGCGAAGGCGAGCGCCGGGGCAGCTACGCCCGCTTCATTCCCGGCGAGGAGATCCAGGGCGCCAAGGCCTGGAACCTGGACAACCTGGGCAGCCCGCCGGCCTCGCCGTTCGCGCCCATGCGCCCGGGCGCCGCACAGCCGCCCGCCCCCAGCGCTGCAGCACCCGTGGAACCGCCGCCGCCCCCCGAGCCCAGCCTGCACGAGCAGCTGCATGCCGCCCGCCAGAGCGGCTACCAGGACGGCTACCGCGACGGCATGGCCGCGCTGGAGGCCTTCAAGCAAAGCTTTGCCAAGCAGATGAGCCAGCAGCTCGGCGCGCTGGTGCAGGGCTTCGACGCGGAGATGCAGGCGCTGGAGGGCGACATGGCCCAGTCCGTCGCCCGCATTGCCGTGGAGCTCGCCCGCCAGGTGGTGCGCAGCGAGCTGGCGCAGCGGCCCGAGCTGATCGCCCGCGTCGCCCATGACGCGGTCGAGGCCTTGCAGCTGAGTGCGCGCCACGTGCGCGTGCGCGTGCACCCCGACGACTTCCCGCTGGTGCAGGACGGCGCCGGCCAGGAGCTGCAAGCCCGCGAGGCCCAGCTGGTGCCTGACGCCGATGTGGCGCGCGGCGGCGTCAAGGTGGACGCCGACATCGCCAGCGTCGACGCCACCATCGCCGCCCGGTGGCAGCAGGCCGTCTCCGCCATCGGCCAGCAGTCCATCTGGGAAGACCGCCGGGCGGAGCACGAATGACGTCCGCGCGCACCGAGCGCTGGCAGCGCTACCTGGCCGACCTCGAAACCCTGGCCGGCAATGCCGCGCCGCTGGAGTCCCAGGGCAAGCTGGTGCGTGTGGCCGGCCTGGTGCTGGAGGCCACGGGCATCAAGGTGCCGCTGGGTTCGGTGTGCCGCATCCAGATGCCCAGCAGCGGCAACACGCCGCGCCGCGGCCTGGCGCCGGTGAACGCCGAGGTCGTCGGCTTCTCCGGTGACCGCGCCTACCTGATGCCCACCGACGAGGTGCAGGGCCTGTCCAGCGGCGCCACGGTCGTGCCGCGCCACCTGCCGCCGCTGGCGCCCCAGCTGGGCCAGCCGCTGCACCCGTGGCGCCGCGGCGAGGACCGCGGCCTGCACCTGCCCATGGGCCCCGGCCTGCTGGGCCGCGTGGTGGACCCGCATGGCCACCCGCTGGACCGCGGCGGCGAGCTGACGGACATCCACAACGAGCCCATGATCCGCCGCCCCATCAATGCGATGGATCGCGACCCGGTGCGCCGCCCGCTGGACACCGGCGTGCGCGCCATCAACGCGATGCTGACCGTCGGGCGCGGCCAGCGCCTGGGCCTGTTCGCCGGCACGGGCGTGGGCAAATCGGTGCTGCTGGGCATGATGGCCCGCTACACGCAGGCCGACGTCATCGTCGTCGGCCTGATCGGCGAGCGCGGCCGCGAGGTGAAGGAGTTCATCGAGGACATCCTCGGCGAGCAGGGGCTCAAGCGCAGCGTCGTCGTCGCCGCGCCGGCCGACGCCCCGCCGCTGATGCGCATGCAGGGCGCGCACTACGCGACGGCCATCGCCGAGTACTTCCGCGACCAGGGCCAGCACGTGCTGCTGCTGATGGACAGCCTGACCCGCTACGCGATGGCCCAGCGCGAGATTGCGCTGGCCATCGGCGAGCCCCCCGCCACCAAGGGCTACCCGCCGAGCTGCTTCGCCAAGCTGCCGCAGCTGGTGGAGCGCAGCGGCAACGGCCTTCCGGGCGAGGGCTCCATCACGGCCTTCTACACCGTGCTGACCGAGGGCGACGACCCGCAAGACCCGATTGCCGACGCGGCACGCGGCATCCTGGACGGGCACATCGTGCTGAGCCGCGAGCTGGCCGAGGCCGGGCACTACCCCGCCATCGACATCGAGCGCTCCATCTCGCGGGTGATGACCAGTGTTGCACCCCAAAACCAGGTCGATTCCGCCCGTCGCTTCCGCCAACTTCTGGCGAAATACAACAAGGCCCGCGACCTGATCCAGCTCGGTGCCTACGCCCCGGGCGCAGACCCCGAGCTGGACCTGGCCGTGCGCCTGCATGCCGACATGACGCGGCTGCTGCAGCAGGACATGCACAGCCCGGCACTTCTTCACGCCAGCGTCAGCCAGTTGCAGGCCGTGGTCCAGGGCGCCTAAACCTTGGGGCGGCGCCTGCCGATAACGATTGAGCGTCTGGCCGTCCGGGCCGGGCGCCGGGCTGGAGTCCTAGATGAGTGCAACCGCGACCGACACGCTGAGCCTGCTGCTGGAGCAGGCCGAAGGCGAGCGCGACGCCGCCGCCCGCGCCCTGCATGCCGCCGGGCTGCAGGCCCAGGCCGCGCGCGACCAGCATGGCCAACTGGCCGGCTACCGCGAGGAGTACCGCCAACGCTGGACGCAGACCTTCGCCCAAGGCACCACGATGAGCCTGGTCGGCTGCTACCAGAACTTCGGCCAGCGCCTGAACCAGGCGGTGGACACGCAGGGCCACGTGGCCGCCCACGCCGACCAACGCCAGGTGCGTGCCCGCGAGGCGCTGCGCCAGGCCGAACTGCGCGTCGCGGCGCTGCGCCAGCTCATCGCGCGGCGCCAGGCCGAAGCGGCCAAGCTGGCCCAGCGCCGCGAGCAGCGCGCCAGCGACGAGTTCGCCGCCCGCGCCCATCTGCGCCGCAACGCCCACGCGTGACGCCATGATCACCACCGCCCAAGCCCTGCCGCCCAAGCCCGCCGCACCGCCTGCGGCCGCCCCGGCCCCCGCCGCCCAGCCCGCGACGGCTGGTGTGCCCAGCTTTGCGCAGTTCCTGACCGTGCAGGCCGCCCCGCCCGAGGCCACGACGGACGCGACCGCGGCGCCCGAGTCATCGGCCGAGTCAGCACCCGAGACGGACCGAAGCGCCCAGGCCACGGCAACCCGCCGCCCGACCCAGCCCGCCCGGCCGGCAACGCCAAGCCGCAGCGCGGAACCCGCCAAGGCCGACGCCCGCACCGAGGCCGTCACCGAGCCCTCGACGACGGACACCGTGGCCACGGACGAAGACTCCCTGCCGGACACGCCCGAGCTGAAGGAGTTCACCCAGCTGCTGGGCCTGAACACCCAGCCTGCCGACGCCCTGCCCCGGCCCGCCACGCCGCGCGGCCGCGTCGCTGCCAGCGCAGATGAGGACACGGCCAGCCGCAGCACGGCGCGGGGCGCCGCGATCGGCAGCGATGCACGCACCCCAGCGGGTACCGAGCCGGCCGATGTGCGCAGCAACCCGCGTGCCGCTCAGGCGCGGCCCGACACCACGACCGATACCGCGCTGCCCGCAGCCAGCATGACCGCGGCCCCGCTGGGCACCGAGACGGCCGCAGCCACGCCACTGACGGCGGGCACCCCCACCACGGGCTTCGCCGCGATGCTGGCCCAGGCCCTGCCCTCCCCCGCGCTGGCGGCCGAGGTGGCGGCAGCGCCCGTGCAGGCTGGGGTGCAAGCCCCGCTGCATGGCGCGGCCTTCGCGCCGGAGCTGGGCGCGCGGGTCAGCCTGCTGGCGGTTGACGGCGTGCAGCGCGCCGAACTGCAGCTCAACCCGGCGGAGATGGGCCCGGTATCCGTACAGATCACGGTGGACGGCAGCCAGGCGCTGGTGTCCTTCCACGCAGCCCAGGCGGAAACGCGGGCCGTGCTGGAGCAGAGCCTGCCCGAGCTGGCGGCGGCGCTGCAGGGTCAGGGCTTGACGCTGTCCGGCGGCGGCGTGTTCCAGCAGTCCTCGGGCGACGGGTCAGCCGGCCAGGCGCGCGGTGAAGCGGGCACGATGGGCGAAACGCGCGGCGCGGGCCCCGGCGGCGCGGCCGGCGAGCCGGCGTCTGCCGCAGCGCCGGCCCGACGCACGACCGGCCTGCTCGACACCTTCGCCTGAGCCCACGGCGCCGAGGCGGCTGTGAACGGTGCCTCGGAACCCGGAATAACAACGCATCGCTTGAGCTAATCCATGCTTGGCCACAGGGGGCGACGTCAATAATCCGACGCAGAGTGGCCGCAACTTCGCGGCAAGCATCTGTTCCAAGGAGTTCTCATGGCGAATGCGCCGGCTGCCGAAGAGGCCGCGCCCAAAGGGGGCGGCAGCAAAAAGCTGATCATCATCCTGGCTGCAGTGCTGGTTCTCGTGCTGGTCGGGGGCGGTGCGGCATTCATGCTGCTGAAGAAGAAGCCCGCCGCCGAGGGCGAGGAAGGCGCCGAGCACGCCGAACCCGCGGCGCCCAAGGCCGTGGCGGCCAAGCCCAAGAGCGACAAGCCGCCGACCTTCGTGCCGCTGGACCCGTTCACCGTCAACCTGGCCGACAAGGACGTGGACCGCTTCGCGCAGATCGGCGTGACGCTGGAGGTGGACGACCCCAAGTTCGCTGAGCAGCTCAAGGCCTACATGCCGGCCATCCGCAGCAACATCCTGATGGTGCTGTCGCACAAGACCGCCACCGAACTGCTGACGCGCGAGGGCAAGGAAAAGCTGGCGCGCGACATCATGCGCGAGTCCGTGCGCCCGATGGGCATCGAGCTGGACGACGAGGACGAGGAAGAAGAGGCCGACGCGCCCAAGAAGAAAAAGAAGAAGCGCCGCGCCGCCGTCGTCAGCCCGATCAACCAGGTGTTGTTCTCCAACTTCATCGTGCAGTGATGCCTGCCACCGCACCCACCGTCCACCACGCCCTGCCCGGGGGCGTGTGCGCCCACGCGCCGCAGCGTGACGGTGTGGCGGGAGATCCGTCATGAACCAGCAGATCCTTTCCCAGGACGAAGTCGATGCCCTGCTGCAGGGCATCACCGGCGAGAGCCAGAAGCTCGAGCAGGAGGAGGAGCAGGTTGGCGGCATACGCGAGTACAACCTCGCCAGCCAGGAACGCATCGTCCGTGGGCGCATGCCCACGATGGAGATCATCAACGAGCGGTTCGCGCGCAACATCCGCGTCGGGCTGTTCAACTTCATCCGCAAGAGCCCGGAAGTCGCCATCGGCGGCATCAAGGTGCAGAAGTACAGCGCCTTCCTGCGCGAGATCGTCGTCCCGACCAACTTCAACATCGTGTCGGTGAAGCCGCTGCGCGGCAGCGGGCTGATCGTCTGCGACCCGACGCTGGTGTTCGCCGTCATCGACAGCCTGTTCGGCGGCATCGGCAAGTTCCACGCGCGCATCGAGGGCCGCGACTTCTCGCCCACCGAGCAGCGCGTGATCACGCGCATCGTCGAGGTCATCCTCGCCGAGTACCACAAGGCCTGGAAGGGCATCTATCCGCTGGAGCTGGAATACCAGCGCTCGGAGATGCAGCCCCAGTTCGCCAACATCGCCACGCCCAGCGAGATCGTCGTGTCGACCTCGTTCACGCTGGAGATCGGCGAGACCAGCGGCACCATCTACTTCTGCATCCCGTACTCCACGCTGGAGCCCATCCGCGACGTGCTGTACTCGACGACGGTCGGCGACTCCGCCGAGCCCGACCGCCGCTGGATCAACCTGATGAAGAACCAGATCCAGGCCGCCGAGGTGGAGCTGGTGGCCGAGCTGGGCACGGCGCCGGCCACGGTGGAGCAGTTGCTGGCCTTCAAGCCCGGCGACTTCATCGAGTTGGACCTGGAGCCCGTGATCCAGACCAAGGTGGACGGCGTGCCGATCTTCCAGTGCCACTACGGCACCTCCAACGGTCGCTACGCCCTCAAGATCGACAAGATGCTGACCAGCTCGCAGGAGAGTTGGTTGGGAGCCAAACATGAGCCCTGATTCCCCCAGCCAAGAAGAACAGGACGCGATGGCGGCCGAATGGGCGGCGGCGCTGGCCGAGGCCTCGTCCGCGGCGCCGGCCGCCACCCAGGTGGCCGAGGTGGCGCCGGAGCAGGTGTCCACGCCCAGCTTCGCCAACTTCGCCCCCACCTCGGCGGCGGGCCCGGCGGGCGACATCAACATGATCCTGGACATCCCCGTCCAGCTGACCGTGGAACTGGGCCGCACGCGCATCCCGATCAAGAACATCCTGCAACTGGCGCAGGGCTCCGTCGTCGAGCTGGACGCGCTAGCCGGCGAGCCCATGGACGTGCTGGTCAACGGCTACCTGATCGCCCAGGGCGAGGTGGTCGTCGTGAACGACAAGTTCGGCATCCGTCTGACGGACATCGTCACACCGTCCGAGCGCATGCGCCGCCTCAGCAAGGCGGCATAGCAAGCCCACCCCCTACCGGCTTCGCCCGCCCCTTCAAAGGGGCGCCACTGGCAGCCGGGCAAGGCCCGATCCGCTGCAGCCGCTGGATGTCGCCGCACCTGACGGCGGCGGCGGTCGTTGGACTACGGGGCAATTGCCCGTCTATTTGACGGCTTCGCCCCCTCAAGTCGCTCCGCAGAATGCCGAGGCATGAATGCTTCCGGCCTGCTTCCGTTTCTGTGGTTCCTCGGCATCGTTGCCCTGATCCCCGTGGCGCTGTGGCTGCTCAAGCGCACGCCCATGGGCGGCGCGGCGGCGGTCGGCGTGCTGCGGCTGGTCGCGCAGCTGCCGATGTCACCCAGCCAGCGGCTGATGGTGGTGGAAGTCGGCCAGGGCGATGACCGCCGCTGGCTGGTGCTGGGCGCCACGGCCCAGAGCATCACGACACTGCATGTCATGCCGCCGCAGGCGGAGCCGGTCCAGCCCGCCAGCTTCGCCAAGCTGCTGAAGAAGGAACGCGGCGATGCAGCGTAAATCCCTGATCGGCCTCGCACTGCTGGCGGCTGCCGGCACGGTCTTCGCTCAACAAGGCCAGACCCCACCGGCCACGCTGCCCCTGCTGGTGGGCCAGGGCGGTGGCGGCAGCAGCTACTCGGTACCCATCCAGACGCTGCTGTTCTTCACGGCGCTGGGCTTCCTGCCCGCCGTGCTGCTGATGATGACGGCCTTCACCCGCATCGCCATCGTGCTGAGCCTGATGCGCCAGGCGCTGGGCACGCAGGCTGCGCCGCCCAACCAGGTCATCGTGGGCCTGAGCCTGTTCCTGACCTTCTTCGTCATGAGCCCGACGCTGGACAAGGTCTACGCCGATGCCTGGCAGCCCTACAGCGCCGGGCAGATCCAGTTCGACGAGGCGCTCAAGCGGGCCGAGGTGCCGATGCGCGGCTTCATGCTGAAGCAGACGCGCCAGGCCGATGTGGCGCTGTTCTCGCGCCTGGCCAAGCTGGACAGCAGCATCAAACCCGAGGACGTGCCCTTCAAGGTGCTGGTGCCCGCCTTCGTGACCAGCGAGCTCAAGAGCGCCTTCCAGATCGCCTTCCTCGTGTTCATCCCCTTCCTCGTCATCGACATGATCGTGGCGAGCGTGCTGATGAGCCTGGGCATGATGATGCTGTCGCCCGTGCTCGTCGCCCTGCCCTTCAAGCTGATGCTGTTCGTGCTGGCCGACGGCTGGAACCTGTTGCTCGGGTCCCTCGCCGCCAGCTTCGCCACCTGAACACCTGACTCCCGCCAGGAGACCCCACGCCATGGACGCCCAACAAGTCTTCACCTTCGGCCAGCAAGGCCTGTACATGCTGATGCTGGTGGCCGCGCCGGTGCTGATCGTCGTGCTGCTGGTGGGCGTCGTGATCAGCGTGATCCAGGCAGCCACGCAGATCAACGAGTCCACGCTGTCCTTCGTGCCCAAGGTCGTGGCTGCCGTGCTGACGCTGGCCGCCGCCGGGCCGTGGATGATGACGACGCTGGTGGAGTACATCCAGCGCACCTTGATGACGATTCCCAACGTCGTGGGATAAGCGCACGGCGCCATGTTCACCGTCACCGAAGCTCAGCTGCTGGCGTGGCTGAACCCGCTGTTGTGGCCCTTCATCCGCACGCTGGCGCTGTTCGCCGGCATGCCCACGTTCAGCCAGCGCAACGTGCCGCTGCGCTTGCGCATCGGCCTGGCGCTGTTCATCTCGGTGGCGGCTCAGCCCTCGCTGCCGGCCATGCCGGTCACGCCGCTGGACTCCCTGCCCGGCCTCACGCTGCTGATCGCACAGCAACTGCTGATCGGCCTGGCGATGGGCTTTGCGGTCCGCATCGTGTTCGCGGCGCTGGAGTTCGCCGGTGAGCTGATCGGCCTGCAGATGGGCCTGAACTTCGCGGGCTTCTTCGACCCCTCCACCGGCGCCCAGGGCACGGCCAGCGCACGCTTCTTCGGCAGCATGGTGGCCTTCCTGTTCATCGCCATCAACGGCCACCTGCTACTCATCAACGCGCTGGTGCAAAGCTTCCACGCCTTCCCCGTGGGCGACGAGCCCTTCGCCTTCCTGCGCGCAGCCCAGCCCCAGCGCTGGGGGGCCGAGATCTTCAGCATCGGGCTGTGGATCGCGCTGCCGCTGATCACGATGCTGATGTTCGTCAACCTCGTGCTGGGAGTGATCTCGCGGGTGGCGCCGCAGATCGGCGTGTTCTCGGTCGGCTTCCCGCTGACCGTCAGCGTAGGCCTGATCGGCATGGTGGCCACGCTGCCGCTGATGCAGACGCCCTTCACCGTGGCGTTGGAGCGGCTGCTGGCGGTGTTCAGCTAGCCGCAGCGCGCCCACCGCACGGTGCCGTCAGGCCTCCCGCAAGGCCGTCGTCACCGGCAGGCTGGCCGCCCGCACCGCCGGAAACAGACCGCCGACAAAGCCGATGGCCAGCGCCCACTTGATGCCCTCCCACAGCAGGCCGGGCGACACGGCGAGGTTGAAGCTCAGCTTGCCCACCGAGCCAGCCGACATCGTGGACGCCTCAAAGCCGTTGAACAGCAGCCAGGCCACGCCGCCGCCGATGAGGCCGCCGAGCAGCGCCAGCAGCGTGGTTTCCAGCATCACGGCCACGACGACCGGCAGGCCGCGGAAGCCGATGGCGCGCAGCGTTGCGATCTCGCGCGCACGGCTGGCGACGGCGGCAAACATGGTGTTGAGCGCACCGAACACCGCGCCCACGGCCATGATGGCGCCGACCGTGATGCCGATGATGCGCAGCACCTTGGCCATCTGCTCGCCCTGCTTGGAGAAGAACGCCAGCGTCGTCATCGCCTTGACCTTGAGCTGCGGGTTGCCCTCCAGCGCGGCACTGAAGGCCTGGATGGCCTCGGGCCGCTCCAGCTTCACGGTGGCCGAGTTGCGGCCGCTGCCGCGCTTGTAGGCGTCGTTGACGACCTTGGCGTCGGCCCACAGCTCGGACTCCATCGCATCACCCGACGCGAAGATGCCGACGATGGTCCACGGCTGGTTGCCCAGCTTCAGCGTCGCGCCGACCTGCAGACCCTCGAACTGCCGCACCGCGCCCTTGCCGACGATGAGTTCGCGCAGGCCGGGCTGGAAGGTCCGGCCTTCGACGATCTTGGCGTTGGGCCGCACGACGAACGCCGCCTCGCTGATGCCGCGCACCTGGGCGCTGCCTTCATCGCGCGTCTTGCTGCCGCGGATCGGCAGGTTGGCGGCCACCACCGTCTCGGCCGACACGATGGGTTCGCCCTTGGCGTTCTTCGCAACGCCAGGCGCCTGCTCGATCTGCACGAGGTCGTCGCGGCTCAGCGACGAGGACACCTCGTTGGCCGACGCGCCGCGCAGCACGATCGCGGTATCCAGGCTGCCGGCGTTGCGCTGTGTGCGCGTGTAGCCCTCGGCCATGGCCAGCAGCGCCACGAGCACACCGACGACGCCGGCAATGCCCACGACGATGACCGCCGACGAGCCGAGCCGCTGCGTCAGCGTGCTGATGCCCACCGAGGCCACCGAGCGCGCCTGCGCGCCGGTGCGGAACAAGGCCATCCACAGCACCAGCAACACGGCCAGCGCCAGCACACCCCACCAGGGCATCATCACCCAGCCAACCAGCATGAGCACGGTCAGCAACACCAGGCCCAGGTTCTTCAGGAACTTCATGGTCAGGCCCTCCCCGCCAGTGCATCGGTGATGTTGACGCGCATTGCGCGCAAGGCGGGCAGCGCGCCCACCAGCAGGCCGAACAGCAGGGCCAGGCCCGCGCCGATCACCCAGCTCGTCAGGCCGGCGGCCGGCAGGTTCAGCGCGCCGCCGCTGCCTGCGCTGACAGCCGGGCCGATGACGCTGGCCAGCGCCAGGCCCACGACACCACCGATCAGCAGCAGCAGCACCGACTCGGCCAGCACCATGCTCAGCACGCTGCCGCCCGAGAAGCCCAGCGTCTTCAGCACCGCGATCTCGCCGGTGCGCTCGCGCACGGCCTGCATCATGGTGTTGCCGGCCAGCAGCAGCAGCGTGAAGAACACGGCGCCCATGATGGAGGTGACGATGAGGTTGATGTCGGCCAGCTGCCGCATCCAGGCCGACATCGCGGCCTGCTCGGTCAGCGTGCGGGTCTCGTGGTCAGAGTTGGCGGACAGTTCGTCGATGGCCTTGAGCACGCGGTCGGCCTGGTTCACGTCCTTCACGCGCGTCACGTACCAGCCCACCTGGCCCTGGTTCCACGGCGTGGTGTCGTCAAAGTACTTCCAGTTCAGCAGGAACATCTGGTCGTAGAACGCGCCCGACTTCTTGTCGGGCACCTGGATGATGCCGACGATCTTGAACGGCCAGTTCTGGCTGCCGTTGCGGTCCGGGAAGATGGTGGACTGCATGGGGACCTGGTCGCCCACCTTCCAGCCGAACTTCTTGGCCAGCCCCTCGCCGACGATGGCGCCGTCCTTGGTGTCGGCGAATGCCTTGCGGTGCTCGGCCGACACCTTCATCTCCGGGTAGATGTCGATGTAGTTGGGCGACACGGCGAAGCTGAAGACCTGGTTCTCGGGCTTCTGGTAGGCACCGCCGAACCAGTTGGCGTAGGCCACATCCTTGACGCCGTCGATCTGCGCGATGCGCGCGCCCAGCGACATGGGCAGCAGCTGGATGAAGCTGATCTTGGCGCCCGTCTGCAGGCGCTGGGCGCCGTTGGCGCTGCGACCGGCCTGGTCAAAACCCACGCGCACCGCGTCCAGCAGGCCGAACAGCAGAAACGCCGTGACGATGGACACCAGCGTCAGCAAGGTGCGGCCCTTGCGCCTGAACAGCGCGGCCCAGATGAGGTGGAGGTATTTCATGGTGACCTCCGGCGCTCAGGCCGCGGCCTCGGCAGCCGACACCAGCGTGCCCTTGTCCAGGTGCAGCGTGCGGCTGGCGCGGGCGGCCGCGCGCGGGTCGTGCGTGACCATGACGATGGTCTTGCCATGCTCGCGGTTGAGCGCCTGCAGCAGCGTCAGCACGTCCTCGGCGCTCTGCCGGTCCAGGTCGCCGGTGGGTTCGTCGCAGACCAGCAGCGTGGGGTCGGACACGATTGCCCGCGCGATGGACACGCGCTGCTGCTGGCCGCCCGACAGCTCGGTGGGCTTGTGCGAGGCCCGGTCGGCCAGGCCAACGAGTTGCAGCGCGATGGCGGCGCGCTTCCTGCGCTCCCCCGCCGAGAGCTTGGTCAGCAGCAGCGGCAGCTCCACGTTCTTCTGCGCCGACAGCGTGGGCATCAGGTTGTAGAACTGGAACACGAAGCCCACCTTGGACGCTCGCCACTTAGCCAGCGCGCTGCCGCCCAGCTGGTCGATGCGCTCGCCGCCCACGCTGATGGCGCCACCGCTGGGCGCATCCAGCCCGCCCATCAGGTTGAGCAGCGTCGTCTTGCCCGAACCCGACGGCCCCATCAGCGCAAGGAAGTCGCCCTGCTGCACATCGAGGTCGATGTTGTGCAACACCTCCACCTGCTGCTTGCCGCGCGTGTAGACCTTGGACAGGTCCCGGACTTGGATCAGTGCGCTCATGCTCATTCCTTGTTCACGATGTTGGAACCGTCTTTCAACCCTGCCGGTGGCGAGACGATCACCGTCTCACCCGACTTCACGCCCTCCGTGGCCAAGCGGAATTTGCCGACCTCGTCGCCCAGCTTGACCACGCGTCGCTGGGCCTTGCCATCGGCAGCCACGTAGACCACCGCATTGCCCTTGGCGGGCTCGAGGCCGTCCTCCACGCGAATGGCCCCAGGCGGCAGCAGCACGCCCGGCACCGGCTTGGCCTGCGGCGCGGGCTTGGCCGCGAGGAAGCTCACGCGCACGCCCATGTCGGGCACGACGCGCTCGTCCTTCTGCTCCAGCGCCACGCGCACCTTGACGGTCGCCTTGCCGCGGTCCGCACTCGGGATGACGGCCACCACGTGCGCCGGGATGCGCCAGTCCGGGTAGGCGTCCAGCACGGCCTCACAAGGCATGTCGGGCTTGACCTGCGCGATGTAGGACTCGTTGACGTCGACATTCACCTCCAGCGAGTCCATGTCAACGATGGTGCCCACGCCGGTTCGGGTGAAGCCGCCCCCGGCAGACAACGGCGAGATGATTTCACCCACCTGCGCCGCACGGGCCGTGACAACACCGTCGAACGGTGCCCGCACCGTCGCGTACTCGAAGTTGACCTGCGTCTGGCGCGCCTGCGCCTGCGCGGCCTCGACCTGCCGACGGGCCGCCTCCAACTGCGCCGCATACGACTTGACGGCGGTTGCAGCCTGCTCGCGCGATTGATGCGTCGTCATGCCGCTGGCGGCCAGTTCGACCTGACGACGCTCATTTGCCTGCGCCTGCTCCAGTTGCGCCTGCAACTGGCCGAGGTTGGCCTCGGCCGTGCGCACCTGCGCCTGCGCGGCCGCCATGCTGGCCTTGAGCCCCGTGTCATCCAGCCGAGCCAGCACCTGGCCCTTCTTGACCTTGAAGCCCTCGTCGATGAGCACCTCCACCAGCGTGCCGGTCATCTGGGCAGACACGGTGGCCATGCGCCGCGCCGTCACGTAGCCGGTGGCCTGCAACACCGCATCGCTGCGCGCGCCCTGACCATTGGCCCGCACGGCGACGGTCTCCACCGCCACGGGCCGCTGGGTCGCCAGCAGCCACCAGGCGCCGCCGCCCGCCAGCGACAGCACAGCAGCCCCCGCCGCCACACCCCACACCCAACGCGGCATGCCGCCGCCGTGGTCCTCACGCTGCGCGCTGTCGATGCGCAGGTCCTTCAGCAGTCCGGTGTCGATGACGCGCTCCCGAAAGTTTCCGCCCCGGTTTGGAACGAGGCGGATTCTGCACAGACGGGGTGGTCAGCGTCTGCGGGCTTTCGACGAACGGCGACTGGCGCGGCTGAACAGCCGCCAGGCGGGGTGAATGGCGTCAGCTGGCCACCAGGCCATTGCGGATGGCGTAGACGGTGAGTTCAGAGTTGTTGCCCAAGCCCAGCTTCTCCAGCACGCGGGCGCGGTAGACGCTGACGGTCTTGGGGCTGAGCATCAGCTCCTCCGCGATGTCCGACAGGCGCTTGCCTGACGCGATCATCACCAGCGTCTGCAACTCGCGATCGGACAGCTTCTGGTGCGCCTGCTCGGTGACAGGCGCCGTCAGGCTCTCCACCAGCATCTGGGCGATCTCAGGCGTCACGTACTTGCGGCCCTGAGCCACGGTGCGCACGGCCTGCACCAGCGTCGCCGGGTCGCCGCCCTTGTTGACGTAGCCATAGGCGCCCGCCTTCAGCGCGCGGATGGCGTACTGGTCCTCCGGGTACATGGACACGATCAGCGCGCGCAGCGGCGAGCCCTCGTCCTTGAGCACGTGCAGCACATCCAGGCCCGAGCGGCCGGGCATGTTGATGTCCAGCACCAGCACATCACAGCTGTCCTCGCTGCCCAGCTTGTGCAGCAGGCCGCGCAGCTCGGTGTAGTCGCCAGCCTCGCCGACGACCTGGATGTCGTCCGCATCGGCCAGCGTATCGCGGATGCCGCGGCGGATGAGGCCGTGGTCGTCGCAAAGGATGACGCGGATCATGCCCGGCTCCAGATGGAGTGGGCGGGTTCGACGCCGAAGTCGGTCGCGTCATCCAGCGCGTCGATGGCCTCGGGGTCCAGCGGCACGGTCAGGATGAGGCTGGTGCCCTGCCCCGGCGTGCTGGACAGGTCCACCCAACCGCCCACCGTCGCCGCGCGCTCGTGCAGGCCGCGGATGCCGAAAGAGCGCTCCTTGGCCAGATCAGCCTCGGCCACGCCACGGCCGTTGTCGCGGATTTCCAGCGTCAGCACGCCGGAGTCCAGGCTCAACTCCAGGTCCACACGCGTGGCACCGGAATGCTTGGAGACATTGGTCAGCGCCTCCTGGGCCGTGCGGTAGGCCACCAGCGGCACGCCCGGCGGCAAGGCCAGGCGCTCCTCGCCGATGCGCAGACCGGCCTCGATGCCGGTGCGGCGCTCGAAGCGCGCCGTCATCCACTGCAGCGCAGCCACCAGGCCCTGCTCCAGGATGGCGGGCCGCAGGTTATGCATGATGCGCTGGCTGGCGTCGATGGCCGCACTGACCGTCTCCAGCGCTGCCGCCACGCGGGCGCGCACTTCGGGTGACTGCGCGTGTCGGTCTATCCATGCCAGATCGAACTTGATCGCGGTCAGCGAGCCGCCCACGTCGTCGTGGATCTCGCGAGCGATCGCCGCACGCTCGAGCTCCACACTGGTCTGCAGGTGGCCGGCCAACTGGTGCAGTCGCTGCTTGGAGCGCACCAGCTCTTCCTCCGACGCCCGCCGCGCCAGCTCGCTGTCAGCCGCATCCACGGCATGCAGCAACGCGGGCGCCAACCGCGCCAGATTGTTCTTCAGCAGATAGTCGGACGCACCGTTGCGCATCGCACCCACGGCGGCGTCCTCACCGATCTCACCCGACACCAGCAGAAACGGCGTCAGCAGCTGGCGATCCTTCACCGCCTCCAGCACCTGCAGGCCCGTGAAGCCCGGCAGGTTGTAGTCGGAGACGATGGCATCCCAGGGCTGCTCCAGCGCCGCGAGCACGGCCGGCAGTGCGTCCAGGCGCTGCATCTCGACAGGCACGCCCGCACGGATCAACTGGGTCAGGATCAGCTGGTGGTCGAGGTCCGAGTCCTCGACATGCAACACCCGCAGAATCCGGCCCGTCTGCCCCACACCAGAAGTCGTCATGGCCTGCAGTATGCCGTGACGTTGATGGGCGTCAGGCGAGTCCGTTTTACGCGTGCCAGACCGGTAATACCGCGCGTTCTCACGACATCTGCCGGTCGACACCTGCCGAAAATGGCGTGAACATGCAATGATTGATTCGCCCTGATTGATCCGCAGGGTCATCTGACAAGAAGCAGCATCCCCTCGCGGAGAAACGATGCAGACAGACAACTTCACCGCAGCCAACTTCGACGACGCCATGACAGCCATGCCGCTGCTGGCCGCTGCAGAGCTGCAGGATCACCTGATGACGGTGACAAACGACCTGGAACGGCTGCAGCGCCTGCTCGACGACGCGGGCGAGGCCTTGTCCACCCACTTCTTCAGCGCGTCCAATCAAACGATGGCGCTGCTCAGCAACACCGATGGCGGCCCGGCCGCCGAGGGGCTGAAGCAGATCATGCAGGACATCGCCGGCGCGGTCACCGCGCTTCAATTCCAGGACATGGCCACGCAGCTGATCGCCCACACCAGCCAGCGTCTGCGTAACTGCGCTGACCAGCTTGCCCGCGACACTTTCGGCATGGATGACGAGGACGGCGCCGCCGTTGTCGAGATCGCGCCGCTGCGGCCCAATCCGGTCACCCAAGACGAGATGGACGCTGGCTCCATCGAACTTTTCTGAACCCCACCCCCAGGCAAACGTTCTCTCGGAGAAAACTCAAATGCACTCAATCCTCGCTGTCGACGACTCGGCCTCGATGCGCCAGATGGTGGCCTTCACGCTCAAGAACGCCGGCTTCAATGTGGTGGAAGCAGTGGACGGGCAGGATGCCTGGGAAAAGTCCGGCCAGCGCGATTTCGACCTCGTGTTGACCGACCAGAACATGCCCCGCATGGACGGCATCAGCCTGACCAAGAAGCTGCGCGAGAACCCGAAGTTCAAGACCACCCCCATCCTGATCCTGACCACCGAGTCCAGCGACACGATGAAGCAGGCTGGTCGTGCCGCGGGCGCCACGGGCTGGCTGGTCAAGCCCTTCGACCCGGCCAAGCTGATCGAGGTGATCGGCAAGGTCATCCGCTGATTCCGGTTCCAGGGGAGCACCAGCCATGGGTGACATGACCACCGAAGGCGCCAGCATCAGCGCTGGCATCGATCTCAGCCAGTTCTACCAGGTCTTCTTCGAGGAAGCCGGTGAGAACCTCGACAACATGGAGCAGTTGCTGCTCAACGTGAATGTCGAGGCCGCCGACGATGAAGAGCTGAACGCCATCTTCCGCTGCGCGCACTCCATCAAGGGCGGCGCGGCGACGTTCGGCTTCAGCGATGTGGCCGAACTGACGCACCAGATGGAAACGCTGCTGGACAAGCTGCGCCGCCACGAACTGCAGCCCAACGCTGCCATGGTGGACGTGCTGCTGCAGTCCGGCGACGCGCTGCGCGCGCAGTTGGGCCGCCACCAGGGCTCCGGCGCCGATCCGGTGGACACGACCGACCTGCTGGCCAACATCAAGGCCTTTGTCGAAGGTGGCGCCGCGCCCGCAGCGGCTGCGCCCAAAGCGGCCGCACCGGCGCCGGCTCCTGCACCGGCTCCCGTGCAAGCCGCCGCGCCGGCACCGACAGTCGCTGCGCAGGCGGGAACGCGCCTGCTGGAACTGCAGGTCGGGCCGCTGGCCGACCCCAGCGTCGCCGACAACCTCGTCGAGCTCTTCAAGGAAATCACTGACCTCGGCACCATTGAGCCGCTGGACGCCGGCCAGAGCTCTGACGGCATGCGTCGCTTCAAGGTGCTGACCAGTTCCACCGACAACGACCTGCTGGATCTGTTCACCTTCCATGTCGCCCGCGAACAGGTCAAGCTGACCCCGCTGGGCCCGGGCTTCGGCTTCTACGAGGGCGCACCCGGCGCACCGCCGGCCGAGGCCCCGGCAACGGACCCCGGCTATGGCTTCTTCGACGACGCGCCCGGCGTGCCCTCGGGCGCTGCACCGGAGGCGCCCGCCGCCGCACCCGTGGCCACGGCCGCCATCGTGCCTGCACGGCCGGCCGCAACCCCTGCCAAGACCGAGGCCAAGCCGGCCGCTGGCGGCATGGACCAGACCACGCTGCGCGTGTCCATCGAGAAGGTCGACCAGCTCATCAACCTGGTGGGCGAGCTCGTCATCACGCAAGCCATGCTGGCCCAGAACAGCCGCGAGCTCGACCCCGCGCTGTATCAACAGCTGACGTCCGGTCTTGCCGACCTGGAGCGCAACACGCGCGACCTGCAGGAATCGGTCATGTCGATCCGGATGATTCCGATGTCGACGGTGTTCAACCGCTTCCCTCGCATGCTGCGCGACCTGGCCGCCAAGTTGGGCAAGAAGGTCGAGCTGGTCACGCAGGGCGAAGCCACCGAGCTGGACAAGAGCCTGGTCGAAAAAATCACCGACCCGCTGACCCACCTGGTGCGCAACAGCTGCGATCACGGCATCGAGATGCCCGCCGACCGCCTGGCCAAAGGCAAGCCCGACCAGGGCACGATCACGCTCGTGGCCTCTCACCAGGGCGGCAGCATCGTCATCGAGGTGCGCGACGACGGCCGCGGCCTGAACCGCGAGAAGCTCATCAAGAAGGCCCGCGAGAAGGGCATCGACGCGCCGGACACCATGACCGACGCCGAATGCTGGAACCTCATCTTCGCGCCGGGCTTCTCGACGGCCGAACAGGTGACCGACGTGTCCGGCCGCGGCGTGGGCATGGACGTGGTCAAGAAGAACATCACGTCGCTGGGCGGCACGGTCGAGATCGACTCCGCCGAGGGCTACGGCATGAAGGTGTCTGTGCGCCTGCCGCTCACACTCGCCATCATGGACGGCATGAGCGTTGGCGTGGGCGATGAGTGCTACATCCTGCCGCTGAGCAGCGTGGTCGAGTCCTTCCAGGTGCAGTCCGACACCATCAAGACCGTCGCCGGCTCCGGCCGCGTCGTCGAGGTGCGTGACGAGTACATGCCCGTCATCGAACTGGAGAAGGTTTTCGATGTGCCGCGCTTCGACTTCGAGCATGTCAGCTCCATCATGGTCGTCGTGGAAGCCGAAGGCGGCCGCGTCGCGCTCCTGGTGGACGAATTGCTCGGCCAGCAGCAGGTGGTCGTGAAGAACCTGGAAGCCAACTACCGCAAGGTCAACGACGTGTCCGGCGCCACCATCATGGGTGACGGCCGCGTGGCCCTGATTTTGGACGTCGGCAGCCTGGTGCGCCGCTCGCGCCACTGATAACAACCCCAGCACAAAGAGAGGTCCACATGGAAGCCGTCAGCAACGTCCCCGCCCTGCGCCAGCAAGGCGCCGTCACCGCAAAGTCCGTTGGCCCCAAGAGTGGTGAGTACCTGACCTTCCGCCTCGGGTCGGAGGAGTACGGGATCGACATCCTGAAGGTGCAGGAGATCCGTTCGTACGAGCAACCCACCCGCATCGCCAACGCCCCGGATTTCATCAAGGGCGTCGTCAACCTGCGCGGGGTCATCGTCCCCATCGTTGACCTGCGCCTGAAGCTCGGCTGCCCCAGTGCCGAGTACAACAGCTTCACGGTCGTCATCGTGCTGAACGTGAAGAACCGCGTCGTCGGTGCCGTGGTGGACTCGGTGTCGGATGTGCTGGAACTGAACCGTGACGCGATCCGCCCCGCGCCGGAGCTGAACGCCGCCTCGGTGGACACCAGCTTCATCACCGGCATCGGCGCCGTCGGCGAGCGCATGCTGATCCTGATGGACATCGAAGGCCTGATGAGCAGTGCCGACATGGGCCTGATGGACGCGGCCATCGCGGCCTGACGCCCGCCGGGCTCGCCTCGCCCGCAGTCACAACGCCGCCATGCACGCATGAGCGGCGGAGGCAATTCATGTCAACGTCGGCCAGGAGTTGCTCATGAGTCAACCCGTGCGCTCTGTCGCCCGGCAGGTGTCCATCTCGGGCGCTACCGCCGTGGCTATCGTGCTGCTCATCGTCAGCCTGATCGTGGGCGCCATGCTGCGCCGCGCCTCGGACGAGCAGGTACACACCTGGGTGGGCGACAAAGCCGCCTCGCTGGTCGACGCCATGGAGGCCATGGACGACGTGGCCGCCAAACAGACGCAGCGCAGCTTCGGGTCGTTCCGCCAGGAGTTCGGCCCGAGCTTTACGCTTGACGAGTCCACCGGAGACCTGCGCGACTGGGGCCCGAAACTCAACGGCAACTTCACCCAGGTCGACAAGTTCGCCGCGGCGAGCGGCGGCGTGGCGACGGTATTCGCCGCCAAGGGCGCTGACTTTGAGCGCATCACCACGTCGCTGAAGAACGAAAAGGGCGAGCGCGCGATGGGCACGATGCTCGACCGGCAGAGCAAGGCCTATGCGGCCATCACGGCCGGCAAGCCCTACACGGGCCGCGCGGTGCTCTTCGGGCGCGCCTACATGACGCACTACGAGCCCATCAAGAACGACGCCGGCAAGCTGGTCGGCATCCTGTTCATCGGCTACGACCTCGGTGCGTTCGAGGCGGCCATGGACCGCATGGCGCTCAGCGCCCGCTTCTTCGAGCATGGCGGCACCTACATCGTCAACATGCCCAAGGACCCCGCCAAGGCGACGCTGGCCAGCCACCCCAGCGCCAAGGGCAAGCTGCTGGCGGAGGTTGCGCCGGGTCTGGCGCAGAGGCTCGCAGAGCAGAAGGAAAGCGCGGTCATCCTCGACGACGCTCCCGATGTGCTGGGCAACGGCCGCAGCGACAACTTCGCGGTGGCGCGCAGGAGTGACAAGACCGGCTATTGGGTCGTCTCCCAGGTCGCACGCAGCGAAGCCCGGGCGGCAGGACGCGCCACGCTCTGGTTCTTCTGGGGTGCACTGGCCTTGACCGCTTTCGGTCTGGGGCTGGGTCTGTTGTGGCTGATGCGTCGCTGGGTGGCGCAGCCGCTGGCGTTGTTGCAACGGGCCGTCGGCGCCATCGCTGACGGCGACCTGAGCCAACCGGTCTCCACGACACGCAACGACGAAATCGGCGTGCTGATCCAGGACGCCGAGCGCATGCGCCAGCAACTCGCCAACACCATCGGCACCGTGCGTCATTCCGTCGACAGCATCGGCACGGCCAGCACCGAAATCGCCAGTGGCAACCTCGACCTGAGTCAGCGCACCGAGCAAACGGCAAGCAACCTGCAGAACGCTGCATCGTCGATGAACCAGCTCACGGGCACGGTCCGCCAGACGGCCGAGTCCGCACGCACGGCCAACCAGTTGGTGCAATCAGCCGCATCGGCCGCCACACGGGGCGGCGACGTGGTGAGCCAGGTCGTGACGACCATGGACGAGATCAACACGGCCAGCAAGCGCATCGCGGACATCATCAGCACCATCGACGGCATCGCCTTCCAGACCAACATCCTCGCGCTGAATGCTGCGGTCGAGGCGGCCCGCGCGGGCGAGCAAGGCCGTGGATTCGCCGTGGTCGCCGGTGAGGTGCGCCTGTTGGCCGGCCGCAGCGCCGAGGCGGCCAAGGAGATCAAGACACTGATCGGCAACAGCGTCGAGCGGGTCGAGAACGGCAGCCGGTTGGTCGAGGCTGCGGGCAGCACCATGGGCGAAATCGTCGCCAGCGTGCAGCGGGTGCAGGACATCATTGGCGAAATCAGCTCCGCGGCCACCGAGCAAAGCGATGGCATTGCCACGGTCAACACCTCCGTCGTGCAGCTGGACCAGATGACGCAACAGAACGCCGCGCTCGTGGAAGAGTCGGCTGCTGCCGCCGAAAGCCTCAAGGAGCAGGCCCAGCGCCTGATCGAGGCCGTGTCGGTGTTCCGCGTGAGCGGGCATGAATCCCAGCCGATCACCGCGCGGCGCGCCCCGCCCGCGCCGGTCGTGCGCCCCCCTGCCCCTTCGCCCGCAGCAAGCCGCGCCGCCAAGTCACCGGCCGCCCGCCCCGCGCCAGCAAGGCCCGCCGCTGTGACGCAAGCGCGGCCTGCGCCACCAGCACCAGCGGCGCCAACAGCGCCCGCCGCCGACAACGGCGACTGGGAAACGTTCTGATCCCACCAACGACAAGGCCCGCCATGGGCGGGCCTTGTTTTTTGCAGCAGTGCCCGCCTGAGGGCGGGCTGCGCGTCAGACGCGCTCGGACACCCAGGCCGCCACGCTCTGCAGCGCCGCCGGCACGCCGGCCGGTTGCGTGCCACCGGCCATGGCCAGATCGGGCTTGCCGCCGCCCTTGCCACCCACCTGCTGGGCGACGAAGTTGACCAGCTCGCCGGCCTTGACCTTGCCGATGCTGTCAGCCGTCACGCCCGCTGCGATCTGCACCTTGTCGCCATCGACCGCCGCCAGCACGATGGCGGCCGTCTTGAGCTTGTCCTTGAGCTTGTCCATGGTCTCGCGCAGCGTCTTGGCGTCGGCGCCTTCGAGCTTGGCGGCCAGCACCTTCAGGCCGTTGACGTCCACCGCCTGAGCCAGCAGTTCGTCGCCCTGGGCGGAGGCCAGCTTGCTCTTGGCGGCGGTCAGCTCCTTCTCCAGCTGGCGCACCTGCTCCAGCACCGCATGCAGGCGCGAACCCAGCTCGTGCGGCGTGGTCTTGAGCGTCATGGCGGCGCCCTGCACCGTGGTCTCGAGCATCTGCAGATAGGTCAGCGCGTTCTCGCCGGTGACGGCCTCGACGCGGCGAATGCCGGCGGCCACGCCCGACTCGGCCACGATCTTGAACAAGCCGATGTCACCGGTCGCCTTCACGTGCGTGCCGCCACAGAGCTCCTTGGACGAGCCGATGGAGAGCACGCGCACGGTCTCGCCGTACTTCTCGCCGAACAGCATCATCGCGCCCGACTTCTGCGCGTCCTCCAGCGCCATGACCTGCGCGGTGGCACCGGCGTTGGCCAGGATCTCGGCATTCACCAGCGCCTCGACCTCGCGGATCTCCTCGGCCGTCATCGGCGCGTTGTGGGCGAAGTCGAAGCGGGTGCGCTCGGCGTTGACCAGCGAGCCCTTCTGCTGCACGTGCGCGCCCAGCACCTCGCGCAGGGCCTTGTGCATCAGATGGGTGGCGCTGTGGTTGCGCACGGTCTTGGCGCGGCGCTCGGCGTCGACCTTGGCGGTGAAGGTGTCGCCCACCTTGACCGTGCCTTCGACGACCTGGCCGTGGTGGCCGAACACGTCGGCCTGGATCTTCAGCGTGTCGGCCACCACCACACGGGTCGTGCCGTTGCGCAGTTCGCCCGCATCGCCCACCTGGCCGCCGCTTTCGGCGTAGAACGGGGTGTGGTCGAGCACGATGACGGCGTCGTCACCGGCCTGGGCCTCGTTCACCTGGGCGCCATCGATGTAGATGGCCGTGACCTTGCTCGTCTCGCAGACCAGGTGCTCATAGCCGTGGAAGGTGGTGGCTGCGCCGCTGTAGGCCAGGCCTTGCGCCATCTTGAACTTGCCGGCAGCGCGGGCGCGGTTCTTCTGCTCTTCCAGCAGTTCGTGGAAGCGGGCCTCGTCCACCGTCACGCCGCGCTCGCGGCAGACGTCGGCGGTCAGGTCGACCGGGAAGCCATAGGTGTCGTGCAGCTTGAAGGCGGTGTCGCCGTCCACGTTGCCGCCCTGGGCCAGCGCGCCTTCCAGGATTTCCATGCCGGTGGCGATGGTCTGGAAGAAGCGCTCCTCCTCCTGCTTCAGCACGTCGGTCACGCGCTTCTCGGCCTGGCGCAGCTCGGGGTAGGCGTCGCCCATCTCCGCGGCCAGCGCATGCACCAGCTTGTGGAAGAAGGGCGTACGCGCGCCGAGCTTGTAGCCGTGGCGGATGGCGCGGCGCGCAATGCGGCGCAGCACGTAGCCGCGGCCGGCGTTGCCGGGAATGACGCCGTCCACCACCGTGAACGAGCAGGCACGGATGTGGTCGGCAATGACCTTCAGCGACGGGCTGATGGCATCGCAGTCACCGCCGCCGGCTTCGTCGACGGCCTTCTTGGCCGCGGCCAGCAGGTTCACGAAGGTGTCGATCTCGTAGTTGCTGTGCACATGTTGCAGCACGGCCGCCAGACGCTCCAGGCCCATGCCGGTGTCCACGCTGGGCTTGGGCAGCTTGTGCATCACGCCGTCTTCAGTCCGGTTGAACTGCATGAAGACGTTGTTCCAGATCTCGATGTAGCGGTCGCCGTCCTGCTCGGCCGACCCCGGGGGGCCGCCGGCCACATCGGGGCCGTGGTCGTAAAAGATCTCGGTGCAGGGGCCGCAGGGGCCCGTATCGCCCATCATCCAGAAGTTGTCGGACATGTAGCGCGCGCCCTTGTTGTCGCCGATGCGCACGATGCGCTCGGCGGGCACGCCCACGGTCTTGTTCCAGATCTCGTAGGCCTCGTCGTCTTCCTCGTAGACGGTGACCCAGAGCTTCTCCGCCGGCAGCTTGAAGTGGACGGTCAACAGCTCCCAGGCGTAGGAGATGGCGTCGTGCTTGAAGTAGTCGCCGAAGCTGAAGTTGCCCAGCATCTCGAAGAAGGTGTGATGGCGCGCGGTGTAGCCGACGTTGTCCAGGTCGTTGTGCTTGCCGCCAGCGCGAATGCACTTCTGGCTGGTGGTGGCGCGCGTGTAGGCACGCTTGTCGAAGCCCAGGAACACGTCCTTGAACTGGTTCATGCCCGCGTTGGTGAACAGCAGCGTCGGGTCGTCACCAGGCACCACGGGGCTGGAGGCGACGATCTGGTGGCCTTTCGACTCGAAGAACTTCAGAAAGGTCTGGCGGATCTCGGCGGCTTTCATTCAGCGGCTTCCTGTGGAAATGGGCGGTGACAAAGAGGGCTGATTGTAGAGAGGGGGCCTCGCCTGCCGCGGTTAGAGTGGTCGCCAAATCGACTGGAGAAGCCCCGATGGACGCGAATTCCCCTCTGGACGCACTGGAGAACCCTGGCCTGCTGCGCACGCAAGCCTTGATCAATGGCGAATGGGTAAGCGCTACCGACACCTTTGCCGTGACCGACCCGGCCACCGGCCGCGAGCTGGCGCAGGTGCCCAACCTGGGCCGCGCCGAGGTCGAGACGGCCATTGCCGCCGCGGCCAACGCGCTGGCCGCGTGGCGCGCCAAGCCCGCCCGGGAGCGCGCCGCGGTGCTGGTGCGCTGGCAGCAGCTGCTGGTCAAGCACGCCGACGACCTGGCCCGGCTGATGACGGCCGAGCAGGGCAAGCCGCTGGCCGAAGCGCGTGGGGAGGTGGTCTACGGCGCCAGCTTCCTGGATTGGTTCGCCGAAGAAGCCAAGCGCGTCTACGGCGAGACCATCCCGACCACCGACCCCACCAAGCGCTACCTTGTCATCAAGCAGGCCGTGGGCGTCTGCGCGGCCATCACCCCGTGGAACTTCCCGCTGGCGATGATCACGCGCAAGGTCGCACCGGCGCTGGCCGCGGGCTGCACCGTCATCATCAAGCCCGCCGAGGCCACACCGCTGACTGCGCTGGCCGCCGCCGAGCTGGCGCAGCGCGCCGGCATGCCGGCCGGCGTGCTGAACGTGCTGACGGCGGACGCGCAGCAGTCCATTGAGGTGGGCAAGCTGCTGTGCGAGAGCGACGTGGTGCGCCACCTGTCGTTCACCGGCAGCACCGAGGTGGGCCGCATCCTGATGGCGCAGTGCGCGCCGACCATCAAGAAGCTCAGCCTGGAGCTGGGCGGCAACGCACCCTTCATCGTGTTCGACGACGCCGACCTCGACTCGGCCGTGGAAGGCGCCATCGCCAGCAAGTACCGCAATGCCGGCCAGACCTGCGTCTGCGCCAACCGCCTCTATGTGCAGGCCGGCGTGTACGACAGCTTCCTGGAGAAGTTAGCCGCGCGCGTGGCCCAGCTCAAGACCGGCAACGGCTTCGAAGCCGGCGTCCATGTCGGGCCGCTCATCGACGAGGCCGCGCTGCAGAAGGTCGAGACGCACGTGGCCGACGCCATCGCACTGGGTGCCAAGGTGCTGGCCGGCGGCAAGCGGGTCGAGTCGGCAAGTGGCAGCTTCTTCGAGCCCACGCTGCTGGCCGACGCGACGCCGCAGATGCTGTGCTCGCGCGAGGAGACCTTCGGCCCGGTCGCGCCGGTGTTCAAGTTCCAGACCGAGGCGGACGCCCTCGCGCTGGCCAACGCCACCGAGTTCGGCCTCGCCAGCTACTTCTACAGCCGCGACATCGGCCGCATCTTCCGCGTCAGCGAGGCGCTGGAGTACGGCATGGTGGGCGTGAACACCGGGCTGATCTCGACGGCCGAGGTGCCGTTCGGCGGCGTGAAGCAATCGGGCCTGGGCCGCGAGGGCGCGCGCCAGGGGCTGGAAGACTATGTCGAGGTGAAGTACATCTGCCTGGGTGACCTGCACCGCTGACACACAGGCAAGAAAAAACCGCGCGGAAGCTTTTGGCTGCACGCGCGGTTGCCGACGCGACTGACCGGGCGGGGTGCGCCCGGCAGCCTTGGTGCTTACGGCTTACTCGAAGTCGACGCTGAAAGTCAGCGAGGTCAGGCGCGGAGCCAGCAGGTAGTAGAACGCCGTGTTCGCCGACTGAGTGCCGGTGCCGATCAGCGGCGTCGCCACGGTGTTGGACACGATGGACGACACGCCAGCGCGGGCCTGCGTGTTGCCCAGGTTGGAGACGTTCAGGCGCAGCTTCGGGTTCTTCAGCATGCCCCAGTTCGAGAACTTGTAGCCTGCGTCGAGGTCAAACACCGAGTGGCCCGGCATCGCCTGCTGGTTCATCAGGTCGGCGTACTGAGACGCGGTGTACTTGCCCTTCAGGCGCAGGTAAACCGGGCCCTGTTCATACTGCACCGACATCGAGCCCATCAGTTCCGGCGTCTTCGCGAACTGCTTGCCCGCGGTCGGCAGCGCGCCCGTCGCGGTCAATTGCAGGTTCTGCTTCATACGGCTCTTTTGCAGCGTCACCGAGCCATAGGCCGAGAAGCCGCTGTACACACCGCTGCCCACTTCCAGTTCCATGCCGCGGTTCTTCACGCCACCGGCGTTCAGATACGTGCTGAGCTTGGACTCCTCGTCGACCACTTGAACCTGACGGTCCTTGAAGTCGGAGTTGAAGAACGTCGCCGTGAACGACAGGTCACGCGACTGGTAACGGTAGCCCGCGTCGAGCATCACCGTCGTTTCCGAGTCGATTTCCTTGATCGGCTGAACGGCGCCGCCGTTGATGGACGCGACGTAAACGCCGCTGGAGCTCACCATGTAGGCGTAGTTCGGCGGCGCACGGAAGTTCTTCGACACGTTGGCGAAGACATGTGCGCGGCTGCCGACCTTGAAGCGCGCGCCCAGTTGCGGCAGCACTTCGCGGAACGTGCGCTTGATGTTGAAGTCCTTGTCATACACGCGAGCACCGGCGACGTAGCTGCCCGGCGAGCCGGTGTACGTGGGATAGCCCGTCTCGTTGGCGAGGTTGGTCACGTCGCGGACGACGGTCGGCAGCTTCAGACCGAAGTTGATGAACGCCCGGTCATCAAACAGGCTGATCTGGTCATTCACATACAGCTGATAGACCGTGCTGATCGTCTTGGTGTTGCGAGCCGAGTAGCAGTCGCCGGTCGCACGCTTGATGCAGTTCTCCTGCAGCCAGATGTCGGTCGGCACGCCATCGGCGCCGATCTTCACGGCCGGCTGGGTCTGGCGGTGATCAGCGCGCTCGTACCACAGGCCCACCTTCAGGAAGTGGTTGCCATACGTCGTGTTGACCTCGGCGGTGACGCCCGGACGCATCGTCTTGGTGACGCTGGCACGGCCCACGGCCACGCGGTCGAGCGTGTCGCCGTCGCCATTGATGTCCACCGCGCCGCCGATCGGCATCGTGCCTTCCTGCAGCAGCGTCTGCGACCAGCCGCCATTGCCGAAGCCGTACCACATGTAGGGCTGGACCTTCAGATACGTGTCGTTGGCCAGCTTGAAGGAGCCAGACACCGAGGCGATGACGTTCTTGAACGGATTCAGCGACATGCCGTAGTAGATCGGCGACTGCGCCACATCCGTCTGGGCGCCGGGGCCCGGCGTCTTCAACGGCGTGAAGGTGGGCGACGTGAAGTCGTAGAAGTAGCCCTGGGCCGGGTTGTTGAGCTGCGCCAGGCTGACGTTCGAGATGTTGTTGTTGACCATCCGGTTGTACAGGATGGAACCCAGGATCTTGTTGTCCTCGTTCAGGTCCAGCGAGAAGCCGGCGTCAATGTGGTCCTTGCGGGCGGAGCCCAGGCCCTTCCACTTGTCCACCTCGGCGTGGGAGTAGCTCAGGAACACCTTGGCCTTGTTGTCCAGGAAGCGGCCCGAGTCCAGACGGACGAAGGTGCGCTTCAGGTTCAGGCCGCCAACGGTCTGCGTGAAGCGGGCGCGACGCTTGTCAGTCGGGTCGCAGGTGATCATGCTGACCGCGCCGCCGGTGGCGCCGCTGTTGGGCGACTCCAGCTCCGGGGAACCCTGGGCCACCGAAGCGGTGCAGACGTTCTCCTTGTCGATCATTTCCTGGGCGTAGAAGGCATAGCCGCCCGAATCGTTGACCGGCACGCCGTTCACGGTGAAGCCGATCTGGTCGGAGGCGAAACCGCGGATGGCCACGTCACCGCCGAACAGGCCGGTGGCGTCGTAGTTGTAGGTGCTCACGCCAGGCAGCAGCGCAATGCTCTGCAGCACGTTGCCCGTGCCCAGTTCCTTTTCCATCGCGGCCTGCGTGACGGTGCTGCGGCCCTTGACGGAGTCATCCTGCAGCATCATGCCGGTGCCGAGCTTGGCGCTCGAGCCCACCACCGTGATCGTGCCCAGACGAACCGAGTCTTCCTTGGCGCGCGGGGCAGCTTCTTCCTTCGCTGCTTCCTGCGCATACACGGTGCCGGTGGCCAGCAAGGACACGGCCAGCGCCGTGGCCGTCTTGCAGAAAAGTCCGCTCTTCATTCCTATCACTCCTGATGTGCGCGGCACGCCGCGCGGGGCTTTACAGATTCGGTGGGCGATCCGGTCCATGCAACCGTCTTGCGCCAGACTCAGAATTGTCATGACTTTCTGTGACAGAACTTTACGGGTAAGTCAGAAGTGGGCCTTTTTAGAGCTCCCACTCCGCTGAAGAGCACCAGCCCAGTGCGCCGGCCGGCCGGCGCGGGCCGCCGCAACGACGCTGCTTCCGCGCCGATTTCCCGGGGAAGCGGCCACCAAGCTGCAGCTTCTGAGCACCACATTGGGCGCCCAAGCCCCCAAAGGTAGCGCCCGCAAGCAGCCGCACGAACTGTCGTGAAACCGCGACAAACAACAGCAACAGTCGCACTCCTAAGATCGCCGCCTTCCTCTGAACCTGGCTCCCACCCATGCAACTCCGCCTCAGCGCCGTCGTCATCGCCGGCCTCCTGCTCGCCGGCTGCGCCGCCCAACCGCCCGCACGCACGACCGAGCTGACGCTGCTGTCCATCAACGACTTCCACGGCAACATCCAGCCCGCCAAGCCCACGCCACTGATGCCCCGGCTGCCCGACCCCGCCACGGGCGAGGTCAAGGCCCAGCCGGCCGGCGGTGTGGCCCACCTGGCCACGGCGATGGCGCAACTCAAGGCCAAGAACCCCGACGCGGTCATCGTCGCTGGCGGCGACCTGATCGGCGCGTCGCCGCAGATCTCCAACCTGCTGCGCGACGAGCCCACGCTCGCCGCACTGGGACAGCTGGGCATCAGCGCCAGCGCCCTGGGCAACCACGAGCTGGACGCCGGCCTGCCCGAGCTGCTGCGCCAGGCGCGCGGCGAGTGCGCGCCCGCCGGCTGCCTGTGGCCGGGCTACAAGGGCCCGGGCTTCCCCTTCCTGGGCGCCAACGTGCTGGACGCCGCCACGGGCAAGCCGCTGCTGCCCACCCACGTCATGCGCCAGGCCGGCACGCTCAAGGTCGCCATTGCCGGCGTCGCCACCAAGGACACGCCACAGGTCATCGTCGCCAAGGCCATCCAGGGTCTGCGCTTCGCCGACGAGGCGGACACGCTGAACGCGCTGGTGCCCCAGCTCAAGGCCGAAGGGGCGCAGGTGCTGGTCGCCGTGATGCATGAGGGTGGCGTGCAGGGTCGCGATGGCGCAGCCAACGACCCGACCTACGCCTGCCCCACGCTGACCGGCCGTGTGCACGACATCGCCAAGCGCCTGGACCCGGCCTACGCCATCATCATCGGCGGCCACACCCACCAGGCCTACACCTGCAAGATCAACGGCCGGCTCGTCGTGCAGGCCGGCAGCTACGGTGGCTGGATCACCGAAAGCAAGCTCACGCTCGACGCCAGCGGCCACGTGCTGGCCGCCAGCGCCGTGAACCACCCGGTGCTGCAGTCCGTCTACGCACCCAACCCGGCCCTGGCCGACCTCGTCGCCCGCGCCGCAGCGCTCACCGAGGCTGCTCGCATGAAGCCCGTGGCGACCCTGTCGCGTGGCGCCGTGCGCAGCAGCAAGCCGCCGCATGGCGACACCCCGCTGGGCAACCTCATCGCCGACAGCCAGCTGGCCTTCGCCCGCAAGCACGGCCCGGCCGACATCGCCTTCATGAACCCGGGCGGCATCCGCGCCGACCTGGTGGTCGAGCCCGGCAAGCCCACGACCATGAGCGACCTGCTGGCCATCCAGCCCTTTGGCAACGAGATCGTCGTGCTGACCATGACCGGCCAACAGCTGTGGGACGTGCTGCAGCGCCAGCTTCCCAAGGGCGACGCCGCCCCACGCCTGCTGCAGCCGTCCTGGACGCTGCGCTACCGCTGGCGCACCGGCCCCGACGGCGTGGCGCAGCTGGGCGACATCCTCATCGACGGCCAACCGCTGGAGCGCACCCGCGAGTACCGCATCGTCGTCAACAACTTCCTGGCCGAAGGCGGTGATGCACAGGCCGGCTTCCGGCATGGCCGCGACCGGGCCGTGCTGGGCACCGACATCGACGCACTCGTCGCCCTGCTGTCCAGCCAGCCGCAGGCCGTGGACCGCATCGAACCCGGGCGCATCGTGCGCGAGTAAGCCCGCAGCGCCAAGCCGCGGCGTGGCCTAGGGGAAACACGTCGCCTCTTGCAGCGACGCCCGCCAAGACACCCGCGGCCGCCACCCCTAGACTCAGGCGACCGGCACCATTGGCCGGGGCCAGCGGTTCGGGGGAGCGATGGCGGCATGGGACATGCAAGCACGCGCAGGTGCCGGCCGCCGGCACGCGCCAGCGTCCGCGCACGCCGCGCCGCCGCCGGATGTCGTCCTGGCTCATCTCCCCTGCGCGCTGGCGGTGCTTGACAGCCAAGCGCGCCTGCTGACCCACAACGCCGCGTTCCAGCAGCTGTTCAGCCTGCCGCCGCTGGCGCCGGGCGCCCCGCCGCCCCACCTGGACGATCTCGTCAACACGCTGCACGCGCGTGGCGATTTCGGCCACGGCGAACCTGCGCGCAGCTGCGCAGCCGCGCTGCGCGCGCTGGGCCGCGAGGCCGGGCCTGGCCGTCTGGAGATCCCTTGCGCCGGCGCCCGCCTTGTCGAGGTCCGCACCGCACCACTGCCGGACGGCGGCCTGGTGATGACTTGCGCCGACCTGAGTGCACAGGCACAGGCCCGCTTGGCTGCGGAGCAGGCCTCGCAGGCCAAGACGCGCGTGCTGGCCCACATGAGCCACGAGATCCGCACGCCCATCAGCGCCGTGCTGGGCATGCTGCGGCTGCTGCAGAAGACGCCACTGGATGCCCGCCAGCGGGACTATGCGGTCAAGAGCGAAGGGGCAGCGCGCGGCCTGCTGGGCCTGCTCAACGACGTGCTGGACTTCTCCAAGATCGAGGCCGGCCACCTGACGCTGGACCCGCACCCCACGCGGCTCGACGAACTGCTGCACGACCTCTCCGTCATCCTGGCCGCCCATGTGGACCGGCGCGACATCGAGGTGCTGTTCGACCTCGACCCCGCGCTGCCGCCAGTGATCCATGCCGACGCACTGCGCCTGCAGCAGGTGCTGGTCAACCTCGCGGGCAACGCCATCAAGTTCACGACGGCCGGCGAGGTCGTGCTGACCGTGCGCTGCGAGCAGCGGCAGACTGGCCACGCCACGCTGCACTTCAGCGTGCGCGACACCGGCATCGGCATCGCCCCAGAGCAGCAGCAGCGCGTCTTCGACGGCTACACGCAGGCCGAGGCTTCCACGGCGCGCCGCTTCGGCGGCACCGGGCTGGGCCTGGCCATCAGCCGCCGCCTCGTGCAGCTGATGGGCGGCGACATCCACCTGCACAGCCAGCCGGGCATCGGCAGCCGGTTCAGCTTCTCGCTGGCCTTCGCGCTGCCCGACGACGCGCCCCAGCCCGCGGCCGGCACACCGCTGCAGGCCCTGGTCATCGACGACCACGCCGAGGCGCGCCGCACCATCGGCGCGCTGGCCCGCTCGCTGGGCTGGCAGGTCAGGCTGGCCGACAGCGGCGCACAGGCGCTGGCGCTGGCCGCCCAGGCCGCGCCCGATGTGGTGCTGCTGGACTGGGTCATGCCGGGCATGGACGGCTGGCAGGCCACCATGCAGCTGCGCCACCAGCTCGGGCGCGGGCCGTTGATCCTGATGGTCACCAGCCATGACCGCGAGCGCCTGGCCCGGCGCAGCGCGGCCGAGCAGGCGCTGCTGGACGGCTTCCTCGTCAAGCCCATCACCGCGGCCATGCTGAGCCAGGCCGTCGACGCCGCCCGCCTGGCGCGCAGCGCACCGGGCGCTCCCCCCGAGCCCGCGCCCCAGCGGCTTGCGGGCCTGCGGCTGCTGGTGGTGGAGGACAACCCTGCCGGCCAGCAGGTCTCGCGCGAGCTGCTGACCCTGGAAGGCGCCCACGTCACGCTGGCTGGCGACGGCCAGCAGGCACTGACGCTGCTGGCACGCAGCCGCGGCCGGCCGGCGTTCGACGCCGTGCTGATGGATGTGCAGATGCCCGTGATGGACGGCACCACGGCCACGCGGCTCATCCGCCGCCAGCTCGGCCTGGCGCTGCCCGTGATCGCCATGACCGCCAGCGCGCTGGCGAGCGAGCGCCAGGCCTGCCTGGACGCCGGCATGGACGAGCACATCGTCAAGCCCTTCGACCCCGACACCGTCGTCGCCGTGCTGCGCCGGCGCTGCGGCGACCTCGCGCCGGCCCCCACCTCGGCCCCGACAGCGCCCTCACCACCCGCGTCGGCGACACCCGCCCTGCCCCCGGACCTGCTCGACGACGCCGCCCGATCGGGCATCGCGCTAGCGGAAGCGCTGGCGCGCATGTCGGGCCGTGTCGAACTTTTCGAGCGCACGCTGGCCGCCCTGCACGATCAGGATCGCCAGCTCAGCACGGCCTTGGCCACCGGCGGCACCGTGGCGACGCGCAGCTTGCACGGCTACCGCGGCTTGGCCGCCATGCTCGGCGCCCAACGGCTGGCCGCGCTCGCCGCCGAGGGCGAACACGCGCAGCCCCTGAGCAAGGACTGGCACGCCCGCTTCCAGGCCTGCCGCCAGACCGACATCGCCGCACTGGACCGCCTCGCTGCACGGCTTCAGCCGCCTGAGCCCGCAAGCATCGCCCAAGCGGGCGATGCCAGCGCGCTGACGCCGCGGCTGGCCGCCCTGGCCGAGCTGCTGGCCGGCTCCGACCTGGCCGCTCTTGACGCCCACCAGGCCCTGCGCACCGACCTGCCATCGTCGGCACGCCCGGCCCTGGACGCCGCGATGGCCGCCCTGGACTTCAACACCGCCCTGGCGCTGTGCCACGACCTCATGACCCTGCCGGAGCCCCACCCATGATGCAGCTCTCGCTGCCCCAGCTCAGCCCGCTGCCGGCGGGCCCGACCACGCCCGGGCGGCGCCCGCGCTTGCTCATCGTTGACGACCAGCCTGTCAACATCCAGACACTGCACCGCGTCTTCGCCGCCGACTGTCAGGTACTCATGGCCACGGGTGGCGCCCAGGCGCTCAAGCTCTGCCGGGAGCGCCAGCCCGACCTCGTGCTGCTGGATGTGCAGATGCCCGGCATGGACGGCCACCAGCTGTGCGCCGAGCTCAAGGCCGATCCGCTGCTGCGCACCATCCCGGTCGTCTTCGTCACGGCGCAGGACCACCCGGACGACGAAACCCGCGGCCTGGACGCCGGTGCGGCCGACTTCATCACCAAGCCTTTCAACCCCGCCGTCGTGCGCGCCCGGGTGCGCACGCAGCTCACGCTCAAGGCCCAGGCCGACCTGCTGCGCGAACTGGCCTTCATCGACGGCCTCACCGGCATGCACAACCGGCGTCACTTCGACGAGCGCTTTGCCGCCGAAGCCGGCCGCGCCCAGCGCGCGCGCGCAACCCTGGCCGTGGCGCTGGTGGATGTGGACCACTTCAAGCGCTACAACGACGCGCTGGGCCACCTGGCCGGCGACGACTGCCTGCGCCGCATCGCCACCGCACTGCGCGCCTGCCTTCGGCGCCCCACCGACCTGCTGGCCCGCTACGGCGGCGAGGAGTTCGTCTGCCTGCTGCCCGATACCGACCTGCCCGGCGCCATCGGCGTGGCGCAGTTGCTGGAAGCCACCGTGCGCGGGCTGGCGCTGCCGCACCCGGGCCAAGCGGGCTGCGTGACCGTCAGCGTCGGCGTGGCGGCCGGCACCAAGACGGCCGACCTGCTGGACAACGCCGACAAGGCGCTCTACCTCGCCAAGGCCGCCGGCCGTGGGCGCGTCAGCTGGCTGGGCGGTTGAGACCGGTGCACGCGGCGCCACCCCAAACGACAACGCCCCCTGACCTCACGGCCAGGGGGCGTCTGCATGTGGAGCGGGTGATGGGAATCGAACCCACGTATCGAGCTTGGGAAGCTAGCGTTCTACCATTGAACTACACCCGCAGCGACGCGGATTATGGCGCGTCTTTGGGGCTGCCGCGCTGACGAAACGCAGGGGCCTGTCGCAACGCTACAGTCAGCCGCATGATGTCTGCCGCCGCCTCTGCTCCGCGTTCGCCCGCCGTTGTCCTGCTTGCCTGGCGACAGTTGCTGAGGGACTGGCGGGCTGGCGAACTGCGGCTGCTGATGCTGGCCGTGACGCTGGCCGTCGCGGCGCTGTGTGCCGTGGCCTTTCTGTCAGATCGGCTGGACCAGGGCCTGCGCCGCGATGCCGCCCAGCTGATCGGCGGCGATGCCGTCGTTGCCAGCGACCAGCCCACGCCGCCGGCCATCGTCGAGCTGGCCCAGGCCCTGAAGCTGACCGCCGTGCGCAGCGCCGTCTTCCCGAGCATGGCGCGCGCCGAGGACGCCCAGGGCGGCGAGAGCCGGCTGGCGTCGGTCAAGGCGGTCAGCGATGGCTACCCGCTGCGCGGCCGGCTGCAACTGCGCGAGGCTCTGCCCGGCCGCAGCGGCGCGCCTGCCGCGGGGGAGGTCTGGGTCGACCCCGCGCTGGCCGATGCGCTCAATCTCAAGCTTGGCGACATGCTGCTGCTGGGCGAGAGCCGGCTGCGACTCGCCGCGCTGATCGAGACCGAGCCGGACCGGGGCGGCGGCTTCATCAACTTCGCGCCGCGCGTGCTGCTCAACGAGGTGGACCTGGCGGCCACGCAGCTGGTGCAGCCGGCCAGCCGCCTGACCTACCGCCTCGCGGTCGTGCCCGGCCCCGGCGCGCCTGCGGATGCCATCAAGCGCTTCACGCGCGACGCCGAGCAATTGCTGGAGCAGCAGAAGCTGCGCGGCGTGCGGCTGGAGTCGATGGAAGCCGGGCGCCCCGAGATGCGCCAGACGCTGGATCGCGCAGGGCGCTTCCTGCGGCTGGTGGCCATGCTGTCGGCGCTGTTGGCCGCCGTGGCCGTGGCGCTGGCCGCACGCGACTTCGCGGTGCGCCACCTGGACGCCTGCGCAATGCTGCGCGTGCTGGGCCAGCCGCAGCGCCGCATTGCCTGGGCCTACGGGCTGGAGTTCCTGATGGCCGGCCTGGCCGCCAGCGCGGTGGGCGTGCTGCTCGGGCTGGCCTTGCACCAGGTGTTCGTGTCGCTGTTGTCGGGCTTGATCGACGTGGCCCTGCCGGCGCCCAGCCTGTGGCCGGCGCTGCTGGGGCTGGGGCTGGGGTTGTCGCTGCTGATGGGCTTCGGGCTGCCGCCCGTGCTGCAGCTGGCGGCGGTGCCACCGCTGCGGGTGATCCGGCGTGACCTGGGGGCGCCCAAGGCGGGCTCGCTGCTGGTGCTGGGCGCTGGCGTGGCTGGCCTGGCGGGCATCCTGCTCGTGCTGGCGGGCGACCTGGCGCTGGGCGCCATCGCGGCGGGTGGCTTCGCCGGCGCGGTGCTGGTGTTCGCGGCGCTGGCCTGGCTGGCGGTCAAGATGCTGCGGCGCATCGTGCCAGCCAACGTCAGCAACGCCACCGTGCCGCGCTGGCTGCTGCTGGCCACGCGCCAGGTGGCCGCACGGCCCGGCTTCGCGGTGATGCAGGTGTCATCGCTGGCCGTGGGCCTGCTCGCGCTGGCGCTGCTGGTGTTGTTGCGCACCGAACTCATCGACAGCTGGCGTGCGGCAACCCCGGCCTCGGTGCCGGACCGCTTCGTCATCAACATCCAGCCCGATCAGGCCGAGGCCTTCCAGCGCACGCTGGCCAATGCAGGCGTCACCGGCTACGACTGGTATCCGATGTTCCGCGGCCGGCTCACGGGGCTCAAAGGCGAGCCCGTGCAGGCCAAGCGCTTCAGCGATGACCGGGCACAGCGCCTGGCCGAGCGCGAGTTCAACCTCAGCCACGCGGCGGCCATGCCCGAGCACAACACCCTGGTGCAGGGCCGCTGGGGCAGCGCTGCCCCGGGCGAGATGGGCCTGAGCGTGGAGGCCGGCCTGGCCGACACGCTGGGCGTGAAGCTGGGCGACACGATGAGCTTCGACATCGCCGGGCAGACGGTGCAGGGCCGCATCACCAGCCTGCGCAAGGTGGATTGGTCGTCGATGCGCGTGAACTTCTTCGTGCTGTTCGAGCAGGCCTCGCTGCCTGACCTGCCCACCACGCAGATCGCCGCCTACCGCACGCCGGCCGCCGGCAAGCTAGACCGCGAGCTGGCACGACAGTTCCCCAACCTGACGGTCATCGACGTGTCGGCGCAGATCCAGCAGGTGCAGCGCGTGCTCGATCAAGTGATCCAGGCCGTGCAATTCCTGTTCGGCTTCACGCTGGCCTCGGGCCTGGTGGTGCTGATCGCCGCGGTCAGCAGCACGCGCGAGGCACGCGCCCGCGAGTTCGGGCTGATGCGGGCGCTGGGCGCTGCATCGTCGCTGCTCGCCAAGGTGCAGCGGGCCGAGCTGCTGGGTGTCGGCGCACTGGCCGGCTTCCTGGCTGGCGCGGTGGCGCTGCTGCTGACGGGGCTGATGGTGCACTTCGTGTTCGAGTTCCCGTGGCAGATCAATGCCTGGGTGCCCGCAGCCAGCGCGGCGAGCGGTGCCCTGCTGGCGTGGGGCGCGGGTTGGTGGAGCCTGCGCGGCGTGCTGCAGCGCCCCGTGGTGCAAACGCTGCGCGAGGCCCAGGCCGAATGAGCGTGCCAGTCCGCAGCCTCGGCCGGTATGTGGCCCTGTCTGCGGGCATCACGCTCGTCTATTACCTGCTGGGCCGGCTGGGCCTGCTGATGGTGCTGCCGCCCTACCAGGTGGCGCCGCTGTACCCGGCCGCCGGCTGGGGCCTGGCCATGCTGCTGGTGCTGGGGCTGCGCTATCTGCCAGCCGTGGCGCTGGGCTCGTTTGTCGTGCAGGCCACGACCATGGGCGGCGCGGGCGAGACCGTGCTGCCGCTGGCCGCCGGCATCGCCTGCGGCGCCGCGGCCCAGGCCGCGCTCGGCGCCCTGCTGATGCATCGCTGGTGCGGTCGCCCGCTGGTGCTGGCATCGCCGCGCGAGATCGTGGCCTACCTGGCGGCCGCCGCCGTAGCCGGCGTCGTCAGCCCCAGTTGCGCCACCCTGCTGCTGAGCAGCACCGGGGTGATCGCCTCGGCGCAGATGGGCCTGGTGTGGACGACCTGGTGGACGGGCGACCTGATGGGCGTGCTGATCGCAACACCCATCACGCTGGCGCTGCTGGGCCGGCCGCACGCGGCCTGGGGCGCACGGCGCTTCAGCGTGGGCCTGCCGCTGCTGCTGACCACGGTGGTCGTCGGGCTCGGCGTGGCGACGACGGTGGCCTGGGACGAGCAGAGCCAGCGCACCGAGTTCGCGCGCGAGGCCAACGCCGCCGCGCAGACGCTGGACAGCCGACTGCGCGAGCCGCTGCTGGCACTGCAGGGCCTGCATGCGGTGCTGAAAGTGCAGCCGCACCTGACGCGGGACGCCTTTGCGAACGCCACCAGCGGCCTGCTCGGCGAAGACAGTGCGCTGATCGCCCTGGGCCTGGCGCGGCGCGTGCCGCGGGCGGAGCTGCCCGCTTTCAATGCAGCGGCGGCGGGTGACGGCTTCCCCGGTGGCTACGCGGTGCGCGACCGCAGCCGCGCTGGCGACGTCAGCACGACGCTGGACGAGGACGTGGTGGCCATCCGGCTGATCGAGCCGCTGTCACGCAACGCCGGTGCGCTGGGCGTCAACATCCGTGGCATCCCGAGCGCACGGGAAGCCATCGCGCAGGCTGATCAGTTGGGGCGTTCCGTGGCGTCGGCGGGTTTCCAGCTGTCGCAGGACCGGGATGGCGGCGTGGGTGTGGTGGTCTACCAGCCCCTGCCGGGCGGCTATGCCTTCGCCACGCTGCGGCCTGACCTGCTGCTTTCCCGCTTGTCTGCCGACTGGCCCACGCACATGGGCGCCTGCCTCGTGGACCTGACGGCGGACGCGCCCCACCGCCGCTTGGGGGGCCGGCTGGGCTGCGAAGCCATCCAGCGCGCGCACGACGCGCCGCTGCCGCTGGTCACCGTGCCCATCTCGTTTGGCGGGCGGCACTGGGAGGCACGCTTCTACGACCTCCCCGGCCACCTGTCGCCGCCCGGGCGCAGCTGGGCGTTTGCACTGGCCGGCCTGCTGACGACTGCCATGGTCGGCGCCTTGTTGCTGCTGATGTCGGGACGCACCCGCCATGTCGAGACGCTCATCAAAGAGCGCACGGCCGAACTGCAGCGCGAGATCGCCAGCCGGGCCGAGGGCGAACAGGCCCTGCGCCTGAGCGAGCAGCGCTTTCGCAGCATCTTCGAGACGGCGCCGGTGGGTATCGTCTTCACCGACCTCAACGGTGGCTTCCAGGAGGTCAACGCGCACTTCTGCCAGTTGGTAGGGCATGCCGCAGAAGCACTGGTGGGGCAGCGCAGCATCGATGTGACCCACCTCGATGACCGCCGCGAGGATGTTCGCCTGGCTCGCCGCCTGATGCGCGGCGAACTGCCTTTCTACCGTCGACTGAAGCGCTACCTGAGGCCGGACGGCAGCGTGGTGCACGCCCGCGTGCTCGTCAGCCTGCTGCGCGGCGACGACGGCCGGCCACACCGGTTGGTGGGCGTGGTCGAGGACATCACCGACCAGTTGCGCATCGAGGAACTGGGCCGCGCCCGCGAAGCTGCGGAGGCTGCCAATCTGGCCAAGAACGAGTTCCTGTCGCGCATGAGCCATGAGCTGCGCACGCCCATGAACGCCATCCTGGGCTTCACCCAGTTGATGCAGATGGATGCGCGCGAACCCTTGCCGCCGGGGCAGCGTGCCCGCGCCCAGCAGATCGCGCAGGCCGGCTGGCACCTGTTGGAGATGATCAACGACACGCTGGACCTGTCGCGCATCGAGACGGGTTCCCTGCGGCTGGACCTGGTGCCGGTGGATCTGCCCGCGCTGCTCACCCGCGCGCTGGCCCTGGTGCAACAGAACGCGGCCGAGATGGGCCTGTCCATCAACCAGCACCTGGCTGCGGGTGATCTGCGCGCCGTCGGGGACCCGACACGCATCACCCAGGTGCTGACCAACCTGCTCAGCAACGCCGTCAAATACAACCGCCCGGGCGGCAGCATCGCCATCGAGGTCAGCAGCCCGCAACCGGGCTGGGTAGAGGCCGCCGTGCGCGACACCGGGCTGGGCCTGACCGATGCACAGCGCGCCGCGCTCTTCCAACCGTTCAACCGGCTGGGTCGCGAAGGCAGCGGCCTGCCCGGCACCGGCATCGGCCTGGTCATCAGCCAACGGCTCGCCGAGATGATGGGCGGCAGCCTGCGTGCCGAGGCCGTCGACGGACCCGGCGCCTGCTTCGTGCTGCGACTGCCCGCGGCCACCGCGACGTCGGCCGACACGGCTGACACAGGCCTCCAGGAGCCCAGCCTGCCCACGGCCGCCAAGCACCGACGCGTGCTCTACGTCGAGGACAACCCGCTGAACGCCGAGGTCATGCGCGGCATCCTGGCGCAGCGCCCCGGGCTGGAACTCGAAGTCGCCCCGACGCTGGAGGCCGGCTGGCAGGCCCTGATCGAACGGCCGCCCGCACTGCTGCTGCTGGACTGGCAGTTGCCTGACGGCGACGGCTTGAGCCTGCTCAAGCGACTGCAACAACCCGGCATGCCCGCCCCAGAGACCATCGTCGTGTCAGCGAACGCGCAGCCGGACCAGATCGCCCTCGCCCGGCAGGCCGGCGCGCGTCACTACGTCACCAAGCCGTTGGATGTGCGTGAACTGCTGGCCCTGGTTGATGCCTTGTTGCAGCAGGCAGACCGCCAGGAGCGGGCAGAATGAGGCGTCAATATTCACACTCCGCCCTGTTCCGATGAGCTCCACCGACCTCGTTCCCGCCACCACCGGCGCCCAGGCCGTGCAGACCGTGACCCGCACCGACGCCGCCCAGTTCCTGACCTTCCGCATCGGCGGCGAGGAATACGGCCTGGACATCCTGCGCGTGCAGGAGATCCGCTCCTATGAGGCGCCCACACGCGTGGCCAACGCACCGTCCTTCGTCAAGGGCGTCGTCAACCTGCGCGGCGTCATCGTGCCCATCCTGGATCTGCGCATCCGGCTGGGCCAGCCCAGCGAGTACAACGCCTTCACCGTCGTGGTCGTGCTGAACGTGGCCAGCCGCGTGGTGGGCATCGTGGTGGACTCGGTGTCCGACGTGCTGGAACTCGGCGTCGACGAGATCAAGCCACGGCCCGAAGTGCCCGCCGCCATGGACGCGCGCTTCATCACCGGCCTGGGCAAGATCGGCGAGCGCATGCTCATCCTGCTGGACATCGAGGCCATGATCAAAAGCCCGGATTTCGGCCTGGTCGACTGATCCAAGTCAGTGCCCGCCCACTGTTTCAGTGGCGCCAACACTGCATTCCAACCAGGGCAGCAGCAAGCTTAGCACTCGCGGCGATGGAGTGCTAATATTCCTCCACCGCTGCAGTTCACGCGGCGGTTAGCCAGGAATCAAGACGATGTCTGCTGCTTCTGCCATTGCCGTCCGCGACCCCTGGGCCCTGGTGCCCTCGCTGGGCAATCTCGACGCCTACATCTCTGCCGTCAACCGCCTGCCGCTGCTGACGACCGAGGAAGAGTCCTCCGCCGCGCGCAGCCTGCGCGACAAGGGCGACCTGGAGGCTGCCGGCCGGCTGGTGCTGTCGCACCTGCGCCTGGTGGTGTCCATCTCCCGCCAGTACGTGGGTTACGGCCTGCCCCAGGGCGACCTGATCCAGGAAGGCAACGTGGGCCTGATGAAGGCCGTCAAGCGCTTCGACCCCGACCAGGGCGTGCGCCTGGTGAGCTACGCGATGCACTGGATCAAGGCCGAGATCCATGAGTACATCCTGAAGAACTGGCGCATGGTCAAGGTCGCGACGACCAAGGCCCAGCGCAAGCTGTTCTTCAACCTGCGCTCCATGAAGCACCAGCTCAAGGCGGGTCAGGCGGACGACGCCACGCACCGCGCCACGCTGACGGAGGCCGAGGTCGCCCATGTGGCCCGCGAGCTGAACGTCAAGCGAGAGGAAGTGCTGGAGATGGAGACCCGCCTGTCCGGCGGCGACGTGGCGCTGGAGCCGCAGACCGACGACGACGGCGAGAGCTTCGCCCCCATCGCCTACCTGGCCGACGACAGCCAGGAGCCCACGCGCGTCATCGAGGCCCGTTCGCGCGACAGCCTGGCCGGCGACGGCATCCAGCGCGCGCTGGAGGTGCTGGATCCGCGCAGCCGCCGCATCGTCGAGGAGCGCTGGCTGAAGGTGAACGACGACACTTCCGGCGGCATGACGCTGCACGAACTGGCGGCCGAATACGGCGTGTCGGCCGAACGCATCCGCCAGATCGAGGTGGCCGCGATGAAGAAGATGAAGAAGGCGTTGACCGAAGCGGCGTGACGCCCGCGCCCGGACAAGCAAAAGGCCCCTTGACGGGGCCTTTTTTCATGGCTGGCGTGTCATTTCTGCCCGGCCTCCGCCAGGAGCAGCTTGATGTCATGCGCCAGCGGCTCGGCACCGGCGCCGTAGCGCACGTAGACGCGTACGCGGCCTTCGGTGTCGAAGACGAAGCTGGCGGCCGTGTGGTCGACCATGTAGCTCTCCGGCGTCTTGCCGGGCACCTTGGCGTAGAAGGCCTTGAACTCCTTGACGGCGGCCTTGGTCTGCTCCTCGCTGCCACGCAGCGCGACGAAGCTGGGGTCGAAGGCGGTGATGTAGGCCTTCAGCAGTTGGGTGGTGTCTCGGTCCGGGTCGACGGTGACGAAGACGCCCTGCACCTTGTCGCCGTCCGCACCCAGCGAGCGCTTGACCTCGGCCACCTCGGCCATCGTCGTCGGACAGACATCGGGGCATTGCGTGTAGCCAAAGAACACGACGACGACCTTGCCTTTGAAGTCCGCCAGCGAACGGGCGCGGCCGTCCTGGTCGGTCAGGTTGAGCTGGCGGGCGTACTCGGCGCCCGTGAGGTCGATGCCCTTGAAGCCGGGCTTGGCCGGCTCGGACTTCTGGCAGCCCGCAAGGGCCAGCGCGCTCAGCGCGGCGAGAACGATACGGCGGGTGTTCATGGCAGGTAGTGATCGATCAACAAGGCCGCGAACAGCAGCGACAGGTGCCAGATGGAGAACCAGAAGGTCCGCCGTGCCAGCAGCTCCGAATACCCACGCCACAGCCGGAAGCCATAGGCGCAAAAGCCCAGGCCCAGCGCGATGGCACTGAGCAGGTAGAACCAGCCGCTCATGCCCGTCAGGAAGGGCAGCAGCGTGGCCGCGAACAGGACCCAGGTGTAGAGCAGGATCTGCAGCCGCGTGTAGTCATTGCCATGCGTGACGGGCAGCATGGGCAAGCCGGCACGGGCATAGTCTTCAGCGCGGTACAGCGCCAGCGCCCAGAAGTGCGGCGGCGTCCACAGGAAGATGATGAGGCACAGCAACCAGGCTTCGAAGCCCACCTCGCCGCGCATGGCCGCCCAGCCCAGCACCGGCGGCATGGCGCCCGAGGCGCCGCCGATGACGATGTTCTGCGGCGTCATCGGCTTCAGGATGACGGTGTAGACCACCGCATAGCCCACGAAGGTGGCAAACGTCAGCCACATCGTCAGCACGTTCACGTACAGCCCCAACAACGCCATGCCGGCCGCGCACAGCAGGGCCGAGAACATCAGCGTTTGCGGGCGGCTCAGCTCGCCCTTGGCCGTGGCACGCCAGGCGGTGCGCTTCATGCGCGCGTCGATGCCGTCCTCGATCAGACAGTTGAACGCGGCCGCCGCCCCGGCCACCAGCCAGATGCCGGCGATCGCCGCGAGCATGGTGACGGCCTGTGCGCGATCGGGCAGACCCGGCACGGCAAGCGCCATGCCGATGGCGGCGCAGAAGACGATGAGCTGGACAACGCGCGGTTTGGTCAGCTGGTAGAACTGCCGCCAGCGCGGGGTGCGCGCGGACAAGCCGGCGGTGGACGTGAGAGCCATGATTCAGACGGGGCGCGCCCGCAGGCGCGCAAGCAAGGTGGTGAGCAGGCCCAGCAACACAGCGGCGCCGCCCGTGTGGGCCAGGGCCGCGACGATGGGCCAGTCGAGCACGACGTTGGACAGACCGGTGGCCAGCTGCCAACCCGCCCCGGCCAGCAGCGCTCGCGACCAGCCGGGCGCCCCACGGCGCAAGGCCCAGGCCAACGCCAGGATGGCGGTGAACACGGCCGCCGCGCCAAGCCGGTGAACCATGTGGATGGCCGTCAACGCGTCGAAGCTCAGCAGGCTGCCGTCGGCGCGTTCGCCGAGTTCGCGCCAGAGCTGAAAGCCCTGGGCAAAGTCCATGCGGGGCCACCATTCATCGTTGTGGCAGGTCGGGAACTGGTCGCACGCCAGCACGGCGTAGTTGGTGCTGACCCAGCCACCCAGTGCCACCTGGCACAGCGTCAGCAGCAGGACGAAACCCACCGCCAGCCGCATGGCTCGCGGTGCAGCCAACGGCCGGGGCTCGTAGGCCTCGCGCTGCCAGGCCAGCAGCATCAGCAGGCCCATCGCGAGCAACAGATGGCCCGTCACGATGGCCGGGAACAGCTTCATCGTGACCGTCAATGCGCCGAAGGCGCCAACAACGCAGACCCACACCAACGACAGCGTGGGCCACCACGGCGATGGCGCTGGCTCACCGCTCTGGCGCGCCTGACGACGCAGACGCCAACTCATCGCGCACAGCACCAGGATGAGCAGGCCCACGCCGCTGGCCAGATAGCGGTGCAGCATCTCGATCCAGGCCTTGGTGTGCGTCACCGGGCCTGTGGGCATGGCCGTCTCGGCCGCCTCGATGTGGTGGCGCGCGCCCAGCGGCGTGGCCGAGGCGTAGCAGCCGGGCCAGTCCGGGCAGCCCAGCCCCGAGTCGGTCAGCCGCGTGAAGGCACCGAAGAGGATGAGGTCGAAGGTCAGGAACAGCGTCAGCAGTGTCAGCGCGCGCAGTCGGCCAACCGGCGTCTGTGAACGCGAACGCTGACGCCACCACAGCAGCGGGCCCAACGCGACGGCGCCGCCGATGGCGGCCACCTGGCCCAGGGGAAGCAGGATGTCGCTCATCGCCCGGCGTTGTCCCAGCCCGCACTGGCCTTGAGCAGCTTGTCGAAGTCGCCCTTGAGTTTCTTGGGCTCCGGGTCAGCCGGGGCGCGCATCATCCAGCGACCCATCGGGTCGACGAGAAAGAAATGGTCAGTCAGCGCCTTGCCTGCTTCCGGCTTCAGCCACGCCTGCAGGCGCGCGCCGGGCACGCGCAGCACGGTGACCTCGACACCCTTTTGGCTCAGCGCGGACAGCAGCTCAGGCCGGGGCATGCCGCCGTCGTCGGGAATCAACCAGAGCTTATCGACGCGATCGCGGTTCTTGCCCAGCATCTCGCGCAGCTGCCGCTGCACATAGAGCTGGCGTTCGCACGCCTCCGGGCAGGCGGCGGGCTGCACGACCGTCAGCAGCCACTGGTTCTTCAACGATTCAGCGGCGACGGCGCGCCCTTGCAGATCGGTCAACGGCAGATCGGCCGGTAGGTCGACGGTCGGCGTGATCAATTCACCGTAGGCCGAGCCGCTGGGCTTGATCACGTAGAACGTGAAGTACGACGCCACGACCGGCGCCGCGCACAGCGCGAGCAGCGACAGCATCTTCAGACGCCCGGCGCGCTGTGCCGTCGCGCCCGGACGCGGGAGGCTGTGGACCGCGAAGCTCACTGGCTCAGGCGGGCTGCCTGCGGAACCGGGGACGGAGGAGTTGGAACCAGACATAGAGACCGACGATCAGCGCGCAGAGCGCGAACCATTGAAAGGCGTAGCCGTAGTGCTTGTGAAGACCGAGGTCGGGTGCCGGCCAGTGGCGCAGCAGGCCATCGTCGGCGCCGGCGGGCGCGGTCTGCACAACGGTGAGCGGCAACAGCGCCAAACCCGACTCGGCAGCAAACGCCGTTGGATCGAGATTTTGCCGGATCGCACCGCCCCCGCCCTCACCCAGCTCATAAAGCCGCGATGGCGCAGCGGTCAGCCGGCCCGTGATCTCGACCTCATCCGCGGGCGTTGCCAGCGGCGGCACGCGGCTGCGGTCGGTCGGATCGCGGGGCGCCCAGCCGCGCTGCACGAGCACGGCATCGGCACGGCCCGTCAGCCGCAGCGGGGTGACGGCGTAGAAGCCTGCACGGCCATCCATCGGCCGGTTGTCCAGCCACACGGTGCGCTCCGCCACCCAGTGGCCTCGCAGCACGACGCCACGGTGCAGCGCAGCATCCGCCAAATCGGTGTTGCGCAGTGCGGGACGCGCGCCCTCGGCGTCCACGGCCGCTTGCAATGCCAGCTTTTGCGCCGCGCGGTCGAGTTGCCAGACGCCTAGGCGCGCCGTCAGCGCGGCGGCCAGCAATGCTGCGATGAGCACAAGCCCATGACGCATCGTCATGCCGCCACCTCGGGCAGATAATCGCTCGCCATGAATGTCGTGTTCCTCATTGCCTTCATCGCCATCCTCGGCGCCTTGGCCGCCGCCGGCTTCTTCATGCTGCGCAGCGGCCAGAAGGGTGACAAGCGCGGCGCCAACATGGCGCGCGCGTTGACCGTACGCATCGCGGTGTCGGTCGCGCTGTTCGCGATCATTCTGCTGTGCTGGGCCATGGGCTGGATAGAACCCAAGGGTGTACCCATGGGCCGCTGAGCCCGACGAACGCCGCAAAAAAAGCGCCGCTTCCGCGGCGCTTTGTTTTTTGTGGCGAGCTCGCCTTACATCCAGTAGACGACGACGTACAGGCCCAGCCAGACCACGTCGACGAAGTGCCAGTACCAGGCCGAGCCTTCGAAGCCGAAGTGGCGCTCGGACGTGAAATGACCCTTGTGCAGGCGGATGGTGATGAACAGCAGCATCAGCATGCCCACGAACACGTGGAAGCCGTGGAAGCCGGTCAGCATGAAGAAGGTCGAGCCGAAGATGCCGGAGCTGAGCTTGAGGTTCAGATCCTTGTAGGCATGTGCGTACTCAAAGCCCTGCACGAACAGGAACACCACGCCCAGCAACACCGTGGCCCACATGAAGGCGATGGTCTTGGCGCGGTTGCCGGCAATCAGCGCGTGGTGGGCGATGGTCAGCGTGACGCCGGACGTCAGCAGCAGTGCCGTGTTGATGGTGGGCAGCGGCCAGGGACCGATGGTCGTGAATGGTTCCACCGTGCCAGCGGGCGATGCCGTGGCGCCTGCCACGACGCTGGGCCACACCGCCTTGAAGTCAGGCCACAGCAGGCTGTTCTCCAGGCTGCCGAGCGCAGGCACCGAGAACACACGAGCCCAATACAGCGCACCGAAGAAGGCGGCGAAGAACATCACCTCCGAGAAGATGAACCAGCCCATGCTCCAGCGGAAGGACACGTCGATGCGGTCGCTGTAGAGGCCGCCCTCGCTTTCGCGGATGGCATCGCCGAACCACTGCTTCAGCACGAAGGCCCACCACAGCAGACCGAAGGCCAGCGAGTAGGCGCCCCACTGGTGGCCGTTGATCCACTGGCCTGCGCCGAGGATGACGAAGAACAGACCGATCGCGGCCATCACCGGGTGCCGCGATGGGCCCGGAACGAAGTAGTACGGGGCGCTGCCCGAAGTTGTCGCTGCCGACATGTCGTTCTCCTAGTTCTCGCTTGTTCTGAACCTGGCGGGCCCGGCCTCAGGCCGCCGCCACGCCGCTGCTGATGACCCAGCGGACCACCAGCACCAGCACCAACACAAACAGGGCTGCGCCGAGCACGCCCGCAATGATCACGTGCACCGGGTTGAGCTTGGCCATGTCGTTCTCATGGTCACGCCCCCGGCGCACGCCGAAAAAACTCCAGGCCACCGCCGAGATCGTCTGGCCGATGGACGCCTTGCGACCCACCGCGTCCTTCAGATCCTGGCCGGGCGCACTCACAGCGCTGGCCCCTTGGCCGCCTGGCCCACCTTGACGCCCTTGCCCGCCACCTCGAAGAAGGTGTAGGACAGGGTGACGGTCTTCACATCCTTGGGCAGCTTGGGGTCGATGACGAACACGACCGGCCACTGCTTGGTCTCGCCCGGCTGCAACGTGTACTCGTTGAAGCAGAAGCACTCCAGCTTGTTGAAATGCGCGCTGGCCTGCATGGGCGCGTAGCTCGGGATGGCCTGGGCGGCCATGGTGCGGTCTTGCTTGTTGCGGAACTCGTACATGACCTGCTTCAACTCACCCGGGTGCACCGTCATGTGGCGCACCTCGGGCTTGAAGTCCCAGGGGCCGCGCGCGTTGGTGTCGAACTCCACCGTGATGGTGCGGCTGTAATCGATCTGGCCGTTGCCCTTCGCATCGCTCTTGGCCGTCACACCCTGACGCTCGGAGAGCGACAGCACGTTGATGCCCAGCGCCTCGCAGATGTGCTTGTACAGCGGCACCAGCGCGTACCCGAACCCGAGCATCAGCACGACCACCACCACCAGCTTCAGCAGCAGCTGGCGGTTGTCGCGATGCAGGGTGTCGAGCAGGCGCATGTCGGTTTACAGCAGGGCCATCTTGGCCATGAAGCCCACCCCGAAGGCGAGCGCCACACTCAGCAGGATCAAACCCAGCCGGCGGTTGCTCTTGCGCTGTTCGGGCGTCATCACGATCAGCCGATGATCTTGGTGGCCGAGGCGTCCAGCTTGGGCGGCGTCTCGAAGGTGTGGAACGGCGCCGGCGACGGCACTTCCCACTCCAGGCCTTCGGCGGCTTCCCACGGCTTCTGCGGAGCCTTCGCACCCTTGCCACGCATCATGGGCACGACGACAAACAGGAAGAAATAGACCTGCATCAGCCCGAAGCCGAATGCGCCCACCGAAGCAATCATGTTGAAGTCGGTGAACTGCATCGGGTAGTCGGCATAGCGACGCGGCATGCCGGCCAGCCCCAGGAAGTGCATCGGGAAGAAGGTGATGTTGAAGAAGATCAGCGAGCCCCAGAAGTGGACCTTGCCGCGGAACTCCGAATACATCACGCCCGACCACTTCGGGCCCCAGTAGTAGACACCGGCGAACAGCGCGTACAGAGAGCCAGCCACCAGCACGTAGTGGAAGTGGGCGACGACGTAGTAGGTGTCCTGGATCTGGATGTCGATCGGCGCCATCGCGCAGATCAGGCCGGTGAAGCCGCCCATCGTGAACACGAAGATGAAGCCGACAGCCCACAGCATGGGCACTTCGAACGTCATCGAGCCGCGCCACATCGTGGCCAGCCAGTTGAAGATCTTCACGCCGGTAGGCACGGCGATCAGCATGGTCGCGTACATGAAGAACAACTGGCCCGTCACCGGCATGCCGGTGGCGAACATGTGGTGGGCCCACACGATGAAGGACAGGATGGCAATCGACGCCGTGGCGTACACCATGGAGGCGTAGCCAAACAGCTTCTTGCGGGCGAAGGCCGGCACGATCTGGCTGACGATGCCGAAGGCCGGCAAGATCATGATGTAGACCTCGGGGTGACCGAAGAACCAGAAGATGTGCTGGTACATGACCGGGTCGCCGCCGCCTGCCGGGTTGAAGAAGGCGGTGCCGAAATGGCGGTCGGTCAGCGTCATCGTGATCGCACCGGCCAGCACGGGCATGACGGCGATCAGCAGATAGGCCGTGATCAGCCAGGTCCACGCGAACATCGGCATCTTCATCAGCGTCATGCCCGGGGCGCGCATGTTGAGGATGGTCACGATGATGTTGATCGAGCCCATGATGGACGAGGCGCCCAGGATGTGCATCGCAAAGATGCCGGCATCCATGGACGGGCCCATCTGCAGCGTCAGCGGCGCGTAGAGCGTCCAGCCGGCGGCGGGCGCGCCGCCTGGCATGAAGAAGCTCGCGACCAGCATGATGGCGGCCGGGATCATCAGCCAGAAGCTGAAGTTGTTCATGCGCGCGAACGCCATGTCGCTGGCGCCGATCTGCAGCGGCAGCATCCAGTTCGCGAAGCCGACGAAGGCCGGCATGATCGCCCCGAACACCATGATCAGACCGTGCATGGTCGTGAACTGGTTGAACAGCTCAGGGTTGAAGAACTGCAGGCCGGGCTGGAACAACTCGGCGCGGATGCACAGCGCCAGGATGCCGCCGATCATCAGCATCGTGAAGCTGAACAGCAGATACAGCGTGCCGATGTCTTTGTGGTTGGTGGCGAACACCCAGCGGCGCCAGCCGGTGGGTGCGTGGTGATCGTGATGGTCGTCGTGGGCGTGACCGTCATGGCCGGCATGACCACCGACCGCGCCGTGGGGGGGGAGCACTGCACTCATGGGATTACCTCTGATTCGGCGTTCTGACGGTTACTTGCGCGCGGCCACGATCTCGGCCGGCTGCACGATCTGCTCGGTCTTGTTGGACCAGGCATTCTTGGTGTACGAGATGACGGCGGCGATGTCGGTGTCGCTCAGCTGCTTCCAGGCCGGCATGCCCTTGTCCATCACGCCGTTGAGCAGGATGTTGATCTGCTTGCTCTTGTCAGCGTCCAGCACGATGGCCGACTTGTCCAGCGCCTTGATGGGGCCAGCGCCCGTGCCGTCGGCCTTGTGGCAGGCCGCGCAGTTGGCGGCGTAGACCTTCTCGCCGCGGGCCACCAGCGCTGCCAGTTCCCAGACCTTGCTCGGGTCGTCGGCCTTGGCTGCCAGCTTCTTCTTCTCGCCCTCCACCCACTTGGTGTAGTCCTCGGCGGACACCACCTTCACGTGGATGGGCATGTAGGCGTGCTCCTTGCCGCACAGTTCGGCGCACTGACCGTAGTAGTCACCGATCTTCTCGGCCTTGAACCAGGTGTCGCGCACGAAGCCGGGGATGGCGTCCTGCTTGACGCCGAAGGCCGGCACCATCCAGGCGTGGATGACGTCGTTGGCCGTCGTGATGATGCGGACCTTCTTGTCCACCGGCACCACCAGCGGGTTGTCCACCTTCAGCAGGTAGTTGTCGACCGGCTCTGGCTTGCCCGAGTTCGACGCCTCGCGCTGCTCGGTGTCCAGCGTGGCCAGGAAGCCGATGCCCTCGCCCTCGCCCTTCAGGTAGTCGTAGCCCCACTTCCATTGGTAGCCGGTGGCCTTGATGGTCAGGTCGGCGTTGGTCGTGTCCTTCATCGCGACGACCACCTTGGTGGCCGGCAGCGCCATGCCGATGACGATCAGCAGCGGCACCACGGTCCAGGCAATCTCGACCGCCACGCTCTCATGGAAGTTGGCCGACACGGCGCCCTTCGACTTGCGGTGCTTGAAGATGGAATAGAACATCACGCCGAACACCGCCACGAAGATGGCGAGGCAAATGACCAGCATGAAGTTGTGCAACCACATCTGGTCGGCCGCGATGCGGGTGACCGGCTCGTGCAGGTTGATCTGATTGACGCCGGGGCCGCCCTTGAGATCGTTCACCGCGAGGGCGGAACCCGTCGCCAGGGCCGTCATCGCCGCAGCGGCAGCCCGCAGGGCCCATCCGCGTGAGGCGCTCTGCACTCGTGCGTTCATCATCGTCATGGTTGTCACTTGGTTCTTTGAAGTGCGGGACTTGGCCATCCGCCCGGCGAGCCGGACCTGGTGCCGCAAGACCCGCAGACGAACGGGCCGGGTTTTGCCCTAAACCCACTTGGCGGCGCGAAATTTTAGCCCAGGCACCCCCGTCACCCTGGGGGGCTTGACCCCTCGCAACTACCTAGCAAATCAGCTGCCGCCGCGGTGTTGGCGCAGATTGGCACGCAAGGCGTCGACCGTCACGTGGGTCTCGGGCGCCACCGTGAGCCGCGGCGCGGCCTTGAAGGCGTGGCCGAAGACCAGCTCCAGCGTCAGGGCCAAGCGCCCCTGGGCATCGCGCAAGTGCTCCAGCTCGGCTTGCAACTGACGACGCCAAGCGCGCCCGCGCAGACCGGCAAAGCGCATGGGCGCCAGGTTGCCGCCAAGCGCCCGCAGGTCGGCCAACAAGCTGTCCGCGTCGCCCCAGGTCAGGCGCACACGCTCCTGGTCCATGACGGGATCGGCAAATCCCGCCTTCAGCACCAAATCGCCGATGTCATGCATGTCCCACCAGTCGGGCGCCGGCCGCCCCCAGCCGGCGCGGGCAAAGAGCGGACGCAGCTCGACAAAACTGTCCGGCCCCAGGCACGAGAACATCACAAAACCGCCGACGGCAACACTCGCCTGCCAGCGCTGCAAGACCGCGGGCAGATCGGGCACGGCGTGCAGCGCCATGTTGGACCACAGCATGTCCACCTCCGGGCGCGCCGGCAGTGCGTCGAGCCGCCCGCCGCCCGTGCCCAGCAGCCGGCGCCACCAGCTCGCTGGCGGCACGCGCGCAGCCAGCACCGGGTCGTCCTCGTGCCACAGCATCTCGGCGCCGGGGTAGGCCTGCCGCAGCGCGGCCGCCCCCGCCCCGAGCGCCGGCGACACGTCGAGCACACGCGCGGGCTTCAGCTTGATCAGGGGCAGGCGCTCCGCCATGCGCGCCGCCACCTCGACATGCAGCCAGGGCGGCTGCTGCGCGCGCGCCAGGCGCCGGGCCTGATGGCGCAGCGCGGCGGGATCGAGGTCCTGGGGCCGCGGCCCCTTGTTTGAAGTAGGGGGCGCAGCCTGCTCACTCATGGGCTGGTCAGTATATTGACCCGATGCCGCCGCGCCTCCTGGCCACCCAGAAGCCCGCACCCATGGAGCGGGTGCTGCTGCGTTGTGCAGGCCAGTGCTCGGTCTGCCGCGCCTGGAGCCACCAGACCATCTGCGCATCCTGCATAGCGCTGTATGCCCGCCCGCAGCCGCGCTGCTGGACTTGCGCGACACGGCTGCCCCCGGCCATGACCGGCCACCCGCGCCCTCAATGCGGACGCTGCCTGCTGCAGGCGCCACCGCTGGACCGCACGGTGGCCGCACTGGAGTACGGCTTTCCCTGGGACGGCCTGCTGCAGCACTTCAAGTACCACCAGGCCCTGGAATTGCGCGAGAGCCTGCTGGAGCGGCTCAACTGTGCCCTCAACGCCTCGGAGGTCAATGCCCCCGACTGGCTGCTGCCCGTGCCGCTGTCCGCCGAACGACTGCGCGAGCGCGGCTACAACCAATCGCACGAACTGGCCCGCGCGCTGGCCCGGCGGCGCGGCCTGCGCTGCGAGCCGGACCTGCTGCTGCGCGTGCGCCACAACGCAGCCCAGGCCAGCCTGAAGCTGGATGCGCGTGCGGCAAACGTGCGCGGCATCTTCGCCGTCGACCCATTGAAAGCCGACCAGCTGCGCGGCACCACCGTCGCATTGCTGGACGACGTGATGACCACCGGTGCCACGCTGTACGAACTGGCCCGCGTGCTGCTGCAGGCTGGCGTCATGAGCGTGCAGGCCTGGGTCATCGCGCGCACACCCGAGCCCGGAGACGGCTAGGGGCGGGACAATCCGCCCATGTTCCGAATCGTCCTCGTCAACCCTGAGATCCCGCCCAACACGGGCAACGTGATCCGGCTCGCCGCCAACACCGGCTGCGCGCTGCACCTCATCGAGCCGCTGGGTTTCTCGATGGAAGACCGCTTGCTGCAGCGCGCCGGGCTGGACTATCACGAGTACGCCCGCGTGCAGCGCCATGCCGACTGGGCCGCCTTCCTGGCCGCCGAGTCACCTGACCCGACGCGCCTGTTTGCGTTCACGACGCGCGGCAGCCGGCCTTTCGGCGAGGTCGCCTGGCAGCCGGGCGACTGGCTGGTGTTCGGCAGCGAGACGGCGGGCCTGCCGCCCGCACTGCGCGACGGCTTTGCGCCTGAACAGCGCGTCAGGCTGCCCATGCGCCCCGAGCAGCGCAGCCTGAACCTCAGCAACAGCGTGGCGGTCGCCGTGTTCGAAGCCTGGCGGCAGAACGGCTACGCGGGGGGCGCGTGACTCACTCGGCCTTGGCGTCTCGGCTCATCAGCCGTTCGACGGCCTCACCCACCTTGAGCCGCCCGTCCAGCAGCGCCACCATGCCCTCGGTGATGGGCATCTCGACGCCGGCGGCGCGCGCACGCGCCAGCACGGTCGGCGCGCTGTAGACGCCCTCCGCCACGTGGCCCAGCTGCTGCAGGATCTGCGGCAGCGCCAGCCCCTGGGCCAGCAGCAGGCCCACGCGGCGGTTGCGGGACAGGTCGCCGGTCGCCGTCAGCACGAGGTCGCCCAGGCCCGACAGGCCCATGAAGGTCTCGACCTTGGCGCCCAGTGCGACGCCCAGGCGCAGCATCTCGGCCAGGCCGCGCGTGATGAGCGCGGCGCGCGCATTCAGGCCCGGCGCGTCCGGCGCGGCGCCCGACAGGCCGTCGCAAATGCCCACGGCAATCGCCATCACGTTCTTGACCGCACCGCCCACCTCCACACCCACCGGGTCGGCCGACGTGTAGACCCGCAGCCGCTCACCATGGAAGGCGTCGACGGCCGCCTGGGCCAGCGCGGCGTCCTCGCTGGCGGCCACCAGCGCCGTCGGCCGGCCGGCGGCCACCTCCTGCGCAAAGCTGGGGCCGGACAGCACGCCCACGCGCATGGCCGGCTGCAGCTCCCGCGCGATCTCGTGGCCCAGCTTGCCGGTGCCGGCCTCGAAGCCCTTGCACAGCCACAGCACGCGTTGCCTGGCGGGCAGCGCTGCCAGCGTCTCGCGCAAACCGGACATGGGCGTGGCGATGATGGTCAGGCCGGCCGCAGCGTGCGCCACGGCGGCGGCACGGTCGGCCGTCAACCCCAGCGCCGCCGGCAGCTCGCTGTCGGGCAGATAGGCCGCATTGCGGCGCGTCGCGCGCATCTGCGCGACGGCCTCGGCGTCGCGCGCCCACAGTTGCACGTCATGGCCGGCCCGTGCGGCCTGGATGGCCAGCGCCGTGCCCCAGGCACCGGCACCGAGAACGCTGATCTTCATCGTCGTCATGCGCGGAAGTGTCCCTCAAGCAAAACGCCCCGCACGGGGCGGGGCGTCATCAACAGGCCAGGGCCTGGATGATCAGTTGACCGCCTGGCCGCCCTGGGCGGCGCGCTGGGCCTGCTGGGCCTCGAACATGGCCTGGAAGTTCACTTCGGTCAGCAGCACGGGCGGGAAGCCGGCGCGCGTGCAGACGTCGGACACGATGGCGCGCAGGTAGGGGTAGACCATCTGCGGGCACACGATGCCCAGGATGCCTTCGAGCTGCTCTTGCGGCACATGGCGGATCTCGAAGATGCCGGCCTGCTTGGCCTCCACCAGGAACAGCGTCTTGTCGCCGACCTTGGTGTTGACGGTGGCCGTCACGCAGACTTCGAAGATGCCGTCGGTGACGCTCTCGGCCGACAGCGTCAGGTTGATGTCGACCTGGGGCTGCTGCTGCTCCAGCAGGATGTGCGGCGCATTGGGCTGCTCCAGCGACAGATCCTTCAGGTACATGCGCTGGATCTGGAACACGGGGGTGCCTTCGGCGGCAGCTTGGATCTCGTCGGCCATGAAACTCTCTCTAGCGAAGCGTCAAACAAAAGCCCGCAGGCGGCGCGCTGCGGGCGGTGGCTGGATTATGGGCGAGGCCTTGTGACAGGCCTGATCGGGCTTGCCCGGGGCTTGAAATCAGGCCGCCTGGAGCAATGGCAGCAGCCCGCCGCGCTGGTCCAGCGCGATCAGGTCATCACACCCCCCGACATGGGTGTCGCCGATGAAGATCTGCGGCACGGTGCGGCGGCCGGTCTTGTCCATCATGACCTGGCGCTCCTCGGGGTTCAGGTCAATGCGGACTTCGTCGATCTGCTCCACGCCGCGCTGCTTGAGCAGCATCTTGGCGCGCACGCAGAACGGGCAGACCTGGGTGGTGTACATCTTCACGGTGGCCATGGCCGGGCTCCTCAGGCGCTCTTCTCGACAGGCAGGTTGGCGTCGCGCCATGCCTTCAGGCCGCCTCCCAGCACCTGGGCCTTCTCGTAGCCCAGCTTGCGCAGCATGCCTGCCGCGCGGCCGGCGCGTGCGCCGGTCGGGCACAGCAACACCAGCGGCAGGGACTTGTTGGACGGCAACTGCTTGTGCCCCTCGATCTGACCGAAGGGGATGTTGCGCGCGCCAACCGCGTGGCCCTTGGCATATTCCTCGGGCTCGCTGACGTCGATGAGCACGCCCTTCTCGCGGTTGACGAGTTGCACGGCCTGCGCCGGGGTGAGCGCCGCGCCTTGCGAGCCCGACACGATCAGGGGCCACACCAGCATGCCGCCGGACACCAGGGCAGCAACGATCAGAAACCAGTTTTCGATCAGGAAGTTCAAGCGATCACCGTCTAGGGCTTGGAGAAAAGCCCGCGATTATCGGCGAGCCCGCCACGCCCCGTCGGGGTGCGGGCTCGGCGGCTCAGGACAGCTTGAACGTCGCCACGGCCTGCTGCAGCGTGACGGCCTGCTGCTCCAGGCTGCTGGCGGCCGCGGCGGCCTCCTCGACCAGCGCAGCGTTCTGCTGGGTCATCTGGTCCAACTGCACCACCGACGCGTTGACCTGGCCGATGCCCTGGCTCTGCTCGGAAGCCGCCGCCGTGATCTCACCGATGATGTCCGAGACCCGCTGGACGCTGGCGACGATCTCTTCCATCGTGCTGCCAGCATCCTGCACGAGGCGGGCGCCGGACTCGACCTTGTCAACGCTCGCGCCGATCAGGCCCTTGATCTCCCGCGCGGCCTCGGCACTGCGCTGAGCCAGCAAACGCACCTCACCCGCCACCACGGCGAACCCACGGCCTTGCTCGCCAGCGCGGGCCGCCTCCACGGCCGCATTCAAGGCCAGGATGTTGGTCTGGAACGCGATGCCGTCGATCGTGCCGATGATGTCGGCAATTCGCTTTGAGCTGGTGTTGATCTCATCCATCGTTGAGACCACCTGGTTCACCACCTCGCCGCCCCGCTGGGCGACCGCTGCGGCAGATCCAGCCAGCTGGTTGGCCTGGGCAGCCGCTTCAGCGCTCTGGCGCACCGTGTCGGTCAAGGCCTGCATGTTGCCGGCCGTCTGCTCCAGCGAGCCCGCCTGCTTTTCGGTCCGCTCAGACAGGTCCTGGTTGCCAGCCGCAATCTCGCGCGAAGCCACCGTCATCGAATCGGTGCCGGTACGAACGTTGGCGACGATGGCCGCCAGGCCCCGCGACATGTCTCGCACTGCAGCCAGCATGCTTTGCTCGGCGCCCGGCGCGACGACGATGTCTTGCGACAAATCGCCATCGGCCATCTGACGCATCACGTCGCGGGCGTACTCGGGCTCTCCGCCCAGCTGCCGCCAGACACCGCCAATGATCAGGAAGGACCCGCCACCCAGGCACAGTACAACAACGACGCCGCTGATGACCGCCGCCCACAAGCTGGAGGTCACACCCCCCTGCGCCCGTTCCAGACCCGCATCAAAGCCCTCACTTGCCTGCACCCGGGCGCTGGCGAGCTCAGCCTCCAGCTTTTTCAGGGCCGCCTGCATCTTGGGAATGGCTCCCGCCTGATCCCCTTGACGGATGCCCAGGAACAGCTCCGCCGTCTCGACCGACGCCGAGAAATAGGCCTCGAAGCTCTTGGTCAACTGGCCGCCAACTTCAGCCTTGCCCTCGATACGGGCGATGGCTGCCAGCAGCTTGCGCAGGCCCGCGGCGCGCTCATTGGCCTCGTCAAGCCGCTTCTTCTCGCCTTCGGCAACTGCACTCTGAATGGTGGCGCCCAGCGCCTCGAGCTGCGCGGCGAACTGCGTGGTCGCGTCCAGAAAGGGGTAGTCGACATCACCGACCGACTTGATGGCGTCAGATGTGCGCGACGAAAACAGCAGCACCACGGCAATGCCGATGGCAAAGATGGCGGCCGCCAGCGCGGGCAGCAACCAGATCCGGGTCTTCACATTCATTCGCAGTCTCCTCGGGCATCAAGCAACAAGGGCGCGCCCCAAGCGGCCGCGCCCATCTTCCGACGTTCGGCAGCCTTCAATCGACGGTCAACACCGCCTTGACACTGCCATCCAGGGCCGATTTCTCGATGTAGCCGATCGCGTCGGCATTGCCCGCTACGAACTTCTTCACGTCGGCCGAGTTGCCCACTTCCTTGGGCGGCGTGCCCTTGCCCGAGAACACCAGGCGCGACCAGGCAGCCTTCACCTGCGCCGACTGCTTGCCGGTGACCTTGCTGTAGAACTGTTCACGCACGGCGGCAGATTCAGCCTGGTCCACCGGCGCAGCGGTGGCGCCGCTGGGCAGCGTGGTGGTCTTGCCCAGGAAGATGCCCGACACCTGATCGGCGGTCATGGTGGCCAGAGCGCTCTTGGGATTCACGACGACGACCACCTGGGCCTGGGCAGACAAGCCCGTGGCCAGCAGAGCGGCGACGACGACGGTATGGCGAAAATTCATTTGCGACTGCTCCCTGGGCTCAGAACACGGTGTCGACAGCGATGCTGAGGACGTTGACCTTGCGGCTGTTGAAACCCGGCTGGATCTGGACGAAGAACGCATCTCCCTGCGGGCGGACATGGTCCAGCTGGACCTTCATCGCGAAGTTGCTTGCGAAGTCCCAGCGCGCGCCGATCGCCAGCGTCTTCTGGTTGAGCTGCTGGCTGGCCAGCGTCGCGTCGACGATGCCGCGCAGCTGGGCGAGCTGCGGCGTCGCGGCGACCACGGTGTTGTTCACGTTGGTGCTGACCGACTTGATCTGCGAGGCGCTGGCATAGGGCGTCCAGCTGCCGAAGCGGCGGCCCACCGTCACGTACCAGCCAGCGGTGTCGGGCAGGTAGGTGGCCACGCGGCGCTGCGTGTACTCCGCATTGACCAGCCACTGGCCCTCGTCCCAGGTCAGGCCCACGCCGGTGAAGCTGGCCTTCTTGTCATTGGCGTCCAGCTCGTTGCCCACGCTCGCAAACGGCGTCGCACGCAGCGTGCTCACCAGGCCGGCCAGCGAGGTCGACTTCACGGTCAGCTTGCCGCTGGCGTGGCCGAAGCGCAGCGTCAGGCCGGCATCCGTCTCCAGCGTCGCGTTGATGCCGTACAGACGATCCAGCTCGACATCGACGCGCTCGAACTTCTCCGACGACTTGCCGCCAAACCCCTGCAGCGTCAGCGTGCCGACGCCGAGGTTGGCCTGGTAGCTGGCATCGGCGCCATCAAAGTGGCTGACGGGCACCTGGCCGTAGACGTCCTGCGGCGGGCGCAGCGTCGTGTTGGCGAAGCCCACGGCGCGGAAGTCTGAGATCGCGAAGAACGGTGCACCCATGCGACCCAGCCGCACGGCCACCGACGGCGCCAGCTGCGCCTTGACGAAGGCCCATTCCACGCCCGGCTTGACGTTACCGTCGCCGCCGCTCTTGGCCAGCAGCTGCACGGTACCGGAGAACATGTTGTTGAGCTTGGCGCCGAACTGCAGGCCCAGCTTGCTGTCGACCTCGGCGCTGATGTCCTTGTCGGCACCGCGCGTCTGGCCGGCGATGGCGTACTGCGCCAGATCGGTGTCCGTCTTCACCAGGCCCAACGTCGCAAAGCCCGAGACCGTGAAACTGCCGGTCGGATCCGCCGCATGGGCCGCGCCGGTGCACAGCAGGCAGGCGATCAGCGCGGGCAGTACGCGTTGCCGGGGGGTCAGCTTCATGAGATCTCCTTGGTAACTCACCAGAAACCGCAGAAATTGCGGCAATGCAAAAATCTTAGAAGCGCCAGCCCCTGGCTAGGTGATTACCCTAGACGCGAACGCGCACTCATTCACGGTCGAACCCAATTCGGGTGCCCGCCCACCGTGCGTCCCTACAATTTCGAACCGTTTTCGCAACACTCAAGGCCATGTACAAGCTCGTCCTCATCCGCCACGGCGAATCGACCTGGAATCTCGAAAACCGCTTCACCGGCTGGACCGATGTGGACCTGACACCCACGGGCGTGGAACAGGCCAAGAGCGCGGGCCGACTGCTCAAGGAAGCCGGCTACGACTTCGACATTGCCTACACCTCGGTGCTCAAGCGCGCCGTGTGGACGCTGTGGCACGCGCTGGACCAGATGGACCGCACCTGGCTGCCGGTGCAGCACGCCTGGCGCCTGAACGAGCGCCACTACGGCGGCCTGCAGGGCCTGAACAAGGCCGACATGGCCAAACAGTACGGCGATGAGCAGGTGCTTGTCTGGCGTCGCAGCTACGACACGCCGCCGCCGGCCCTGGAAGCCACCGACCCGCGCAGCGAGCGCAGCGATGTGCGCTACGCCAAGCTCAACCCGAGCGACATCCCGCTGACGGAATGCCTGAAGGACACGGTCGCCCGCGTGCTGCCGTTCTGGAACGAGACCGTCGCGCCCGCCATCCAGGGTGGCCAGCGCGTGCTGATCGCCGCGCACGGCAACAGCATCCGCGCACTGGTGAAGTACCTGGACGGCATCGCCGACGACGCCATCGTGGGCGTGAACATCCCCAACGGCATCCCGCTGGTCTACGAGCTGGACGCCAACCTGAAACCCATCAAGAGCTACTACCTGGGCGACGCCGAAGCGGCCGCCAAGGCAGCCGCCGCCGTCGCGAATCAGGGCAAGGCCTGATCCACGGCTGACAGCACCTCATCGACGCTGACCCACTCGGGCCAGCGTCGCATGACGGTGACGCTCGATCCCCACGGCGCCCAGCGCGCCGGATCGGTCGGCCCCAGCACGCTGAGCAGCCGTGCGCCGACGCCGGCGGCCATGTGGGCCGGCCCGGTGTCGTTGGAGACCACCACGCCGGCCAGCTGCAGCAGCGCGTTGTAGACGCCCAGCGCCACACCATCCAGGCGGATGGCGTCCGGATACAAGTCCTTCGCCCCCTGCACCTCGGCCGGCCCCGGCACGATGACGATCCGGCGGCCGTCGGCATGCAGACGACGCACGAACGCCGGGAAGTCCGGCCAGCTGCGGTCCAGGAACTCGACCTTGCCGTTCGCGAACGGGCAGATCAGCACGTAGCGCCCGGCCTCCAGGCCCTGCTCGGCCAGCAAGGCCAGCGCCTGCCCGCGCTGCGCCTCGGTGACCTTCACGTGGATGTCGGCCGGCGGCTCCGCCTGGATGCCCAGGAAGTCGCAGGCCAGCTCCCAGTACTCCACCAGTGTGTGCCGCCCGTCGCGGCGCGGGTGGCCGCGCTGCATCAGCCACGTGCGGCCGTCGCCGGCATGGCCCTCGGCCTTGAGCCCGGCCAGCCGCGCATCCAGCGCGGCCGAAAAGGCATAGGGCAGCAGCAGCGTGTTGGAGCGGCGGTCGAACCCGCCATCCTCGGCTCGAAAACGCTGGCGCAGCTCGCGCAGCTGCGCGATGCGGTCGCCCACCTTCGCGGGCCGCACATGCACCGCCCAACCCTCGGCCTCCAGCAGCCCGCGCGCCCAACCCTTGCCCACCAGCTCCAGCCGGTAGCCGTGCTGCTCCAGCAGCCTCAGCGCCGGCAGGCTCAGCACCGTGTCGCCCACGAAGTTGCGCAGGCGCACGATCAGCGGCTTGGGTGGGGTGCTGGCTTCTATCATCCGGGGCTCTTGCAAAGTGGCGCGGGATTCTGCCAGCGCATCCTCATGAACAGCCTGCCTTCCTCTGCCGATGTGATCGCCGCCCACGACGCGGCGCTGGCCTCGGCCCCTGTGTCCGCCGAGGCGAACGACGTCACCGGCTGGATCGCCGTCAACCATTTCCACAACCGCAGCCTGTGGGCCCAGGAAGACCTGGCCCGCCGCACGCTGGCCGCCGATGCGGAGATCGTCGCCAACAAGCGCGCCATCGACCGCCACAACCAGGCCCGCAACGACGCCATCGAGCGCATCGACGAGTTCCTGCTGTCGGCGCTGGGCCTGGTGGACCCGGCCACCATCGGCAGCGCGCTGCCGGTGTCCACCGTCGCGGCCGGCGCGCGGCTGAACAGCGAGACGGCCGGCTCCATGCTGGACCGCATCTCCATCCTGGGCCTGAAGATCGCCGCGATGCGCGAGCAGACGCAGCGCAGCGACGTCGACGACGCGCACCGCCAGGCCTGCGGCGAGCGTCTGCAGCGCCTCATCCAGCAGCGCGCCGACCTGGGCGCCTGCTACGACGAGCTGCTGGCCGACGCCCGCGCCGGCCGGGCCTACTTCAAGGTCTACCGCCAATTCAAGATGTACAACGACCCGCGGCTGAACCCGGCGCTGGTGGCGGAGCGCAAGTGATATCGCCGCGTTTCGCGGCCAACCTCGACTGGCTGTACGCGGAGCATGCCTACCTGGACCGGCCCGCAGCCGCCCGCGCCGACGGCTTCAGCACCGTCGAGCTGCAGCAGCCGCACCTGCACGACACCACAGCGCTGAAGGCGGCACTCGAAGGCCTGCACGTCGTGCTCATCAACGCGCCGGCCGGCGACTGGGCCGCTGGTGACCGCGGGTTTGCCGCCCTGCCCGGCCGCGAAGCCGCGTTCCGCGACACGACGCTGCGCGGGCTGGACCTCGCCACGCGGCTGGGTGCCGCGCGCCTGCATCTGCTGTCAGGCCTCGCCGACGACGGCGCCGACACGCGCGCCACCTGGCTGGCCAACCTGCGCTGGGCTGCGGAGCAGTCGACGCTGCCGCTGGTCGTAGAGCCCATCAACCGGCGCGACATGCCGGGCTACTTCCTGCACCGCCAGGCGCAGGCGCTGGCGCTGCTGGCCGAATTGGGCTCTCCGCGCGTGCAACTGCAGCTGGACCTCTACCACTGCCGCATCGCTGAGGGCGAGTCGGCAAGCCACCTGGCCCGCGCGCTGGACCTGGGCGTGCTGGGCCATGTGCAGGTGGCCGGCGTGGCCGGCCGTCACGAGCCGGCTGCCGGCGAGTACGCAGCCGATCTGGAGTTGCTGGAGACGCGCGGCTGGCCCGGCGCCGTCGGACTGGAATACCGGCCACGTGCCAGCACATCGGCCGGCCTGGGCTGGCTTAGAGCCGCTCGCTGATCACGCCGCGCAGCGCCTCGGCCAGCGCGCGGCGATCCTGACCGGCGACTTCCACGCTGGGCAGGATCTGCACCTCGATGCCCAGGCCACGCGCCGAGGCGATGGCCCACAGGCTCTGCGCCAGCGTCGTTTCGCCGATGAAGCGCGCCGACACGGCAAAGCGCTCACCCGGCGCATGCCAGCGCAGCACCACCGGCAGCACCGGCGCCTGCGCCGACACCGCCGCCTGCAGCAGGTTGGCATGGAAAGGCAGCAACTCGGGGCCGGGGCCGGTCGTGCCTTCCGGGAAGAAGGCCACGCAATCGCCCGCCTGCAAGGCCGCCGCGGCCTGGTGCACGACCCGCAACGCGTCGCGCTTGCTCTCGCGCTCGATGAACAGCGTGCCCGCGCCCTCCACCAGCGCGCCGACCAGCGGCCAGTGCCGCACGTCGGCCTTGGACACGAAACGCGCCTGTGGCAGCACCGCATGCACGGCGGCGATGTCCAGCCACGACACATGGTTGGCCACGAGCAGATGGCCCGTCGGCAAGGCCTGACCCTCGACCTTCAGCGCGATGCCCAGGATGCGCAGTGTTTTCAGCGACCACCACTGGATGAGCTGATGCCGCTCGACGGCGGACAGCAGCTCGAAGCGGCGCTTGACCAGCCACAGCCCATGCAGCACATGCGGCACCAACCGCGCGAGGCGCGCGGCGGCGACGAGCGAACTCATGCGGCTTCGAAGGCCACGTGCCCGGCCACCAGCGTGCAACGCACGCGCGCCGGCAGCTCGAAACCGGTGCGCTCGAACGCGAACGGCGTGTGCTTGCCCTGGCTGGCGAGCTGCTCCGGCGTGACGGCCCAGCTGGCAGCGGCGTCAAACACGCAGACGTCGGCCACGCCGCCTTCCACCAGACGGCCGGCGCTGGCCGCCAGCGAGCCCAAGGCGCCACCCATCACACGCACCGGCTCGGCGGTCACGACGGCCAGCGCACGCTGCAGTGGCAGGTCGGCGTCGCGAGCCCAGCGCAGCGCCAGGCTCAGCAGCAGCTCCAGACCCGTGGCGCCCGGCGTGGCCTCGGCGAAGGGCACGGCCTTCTCGTCGGTGGTCACGGGCATGTGGTCGGACACGAGCGCATCGATGGTGCCGTCGGCGAGGCCGGCGCGCAGCGCATCGCGGTCGCGGCCCTGGCGCAGCGGCGGCGTCAGGCGCATGGCGGAGTCGAAAAAGCCGATGTCCACGTCGCTGAGGTGCAACGAATTGATGGACACGTCGGCCGTGACGGGCAGGCCTTCCTTCTTGGCGGCACGCACCAGTTCAACACCGGCGGCGCTGCTGAGGCGGCAGATGTGCACGCGGGCACCGGTCGCGCGCACCAGCTCGAACATCGTGTGCAGCGCAATCGTCTCGGCGCTGACCGGCACGCCGGACAGGCCCAGCCGCGTGGCCACCGAGCCGCTGGCAGCCACGCCGCCGCCGAGGTAGGCGTCCTGCGGACGCAGCCAGACGGTGTAGCCGTAGGTGGCCGCGTACTGCAGCGCACGGCTGAGCACGACGGTGTCTTTGATGGGCACCTCGGCCTGCGAGAAGCCGATGCAGCCGGCCTCGGTCAGCTCGGCCATCTCGGTGAGCGCCTTGCCCTCCAGCGCGCGCGTCAGAGCGCCCAGCGGGAACAGCCGGCAGCGGCTCAGCTTGCGGGCACGGAACTTCAGCATCTCCACCAGGCCGGGCTCGTCCAGCACGGGGTCGGTGTCGGGCGGGCAGACCAGGCTGGTCACGCCGCCGGCCGCTGCCGCCGCCAGTTCGCTTTCCAGCAGGCCCTCGTGCTCGTGACCGGGCTCGCGCAGGCGGGCGCACAGATCCACGAGGCCAGGCGCCACGATGAGGCCGGTGGCGTCGATGGTCCGGTCAGCAGCGAACTCGCCCACGTCGCCCAGCTTGACGATGCGGCCGTTGGCGATGGCGACGTCGCCGATGCGGTCGAGGTTGGAGGCCGGATCGACCAGGCGACCGTTCTTGATCAGGATCTTCATGCTCATGCCTCGTTGCCAGCCAGGATGGCCATGACGGCCATGCGCACCGCGATGCCGAAGGTGACCTGCGGCAGGATGACGCTGCTCTTGCCGTCCGCCACCTCGGACGCGATTTCCACGCCGCGGTTGATGGGCCCCGGGTGCATGACGATGGCGTCAGGCTTGGCCAGCGCCAGCTTGTCCGGCGTCAGGCCGAAGTGCTTGAAGAACTCGCCGCTGCTGGGCAGCATGCCGCCGTTCATGCGCTCGTTCTGCAGGCGCAGCATGATGATGACGTCGGCGTCCTTCACGCCCTCGGCCATGTCGTGGCAGACGCGCACGCCCATGTCGCGCAGGTCGCCCGGCACCAGCGTCTTGGGGCCCACCGCGCGGATCTCGGGCACGCCCAGGATGTTCAGCGCATGGATGTCGGAGCGAGCCACGCGCGAGTGCACGATGTCGCCGACGATCGCCACCGTCAGGTTGCGGAAGTCCTTCTTGAAGTGCCGGATCGTGTACATGTCCAGCAGGCCCTGCGTCGGGTGCGCATGGCGGCCGTCGCCGGCATTCACGACGTGCACGTGCGGCGCGCAGTGCTGGGCGATCAGGTGCGGCGCGCCGCTCTCGCTGTGGCGCACGACGAACATGTCGGCGTGCATCGCGCTGAGGTTGGCCACCGTGTCCAGCAGCGTCTCGCCCTTGGCGGTGGAGCTGCGCGCGATGTCCAGGTTGATCACGTCGGCGGACAGGCGCTTGGCCGCGATCTCGAAGGTGGTGCGGGTGCGCGTGCTGTTCTCGAAGAACAGGTTGAACACCGACTTGCCGCGCAGCAGCGGCACCTTCTTGACCTCGCGGTCGTTGACGGACAGGAAGCTGCCGGCGGTGTCCAGGATCTGCTCGACGACCGCGCGCGGCAGGCCTTCGATGGACAGCAGGTGGATGAGCTCGCCGTGCTTGTTGAGTTGAGGGTTGCGTTTGCTGAGCATCACCGGACTCCCGCAGGGCCGCCAAGGGACTCGAAGAGGCTCCCTGGGGAACCTTGGAGGCCGACGCCCCCTTGGGGGGCAATGAACGAAGTGAACATCGGGGCCATCACTTCACCTCGAAGCTGAAGCGGCCATCTTCGCCGCGGGCCAGGCGCAGTTGTTGCGCCCGGTCAAGCGTCACGCGCGCGGCCGAGAACGCTGGCTCGATGGGCAACTCGCGGCCACCACGATCCACCAGCACCGCAAGCTGCACATTCGCCGGGCGGCCGAAGTCGAACAGCTCGTTGATGACGGCGCGCGTCGTGCGACCGGTGTAGAGCACATCGTCGATGAGCACGATGTGCCGGCCGTTGACGTCGAAGGGCAGCTTGGTGTGGTCGGCCTTGGCCAGGCCGCGCGAGCCGAAGTCGTCGCGGTGCATGGCGCTGGAGATGGTGCCGGCCGCCACGTCGAGCTCGGCCGCCAGCCGTTCGGCCAGCCAGGCGCCGCCGCTCCAGATGCCCACCAGGGCGGTGTCGGCGGTCAGCAGTCGCTGCACACCCTTCTTGAGCTCGAGGTACAGGGCCTCGGCATCCAGCTTGAGGTCGCTCATGGATGTTCTCTGAAAAATTGTTCGAGGATCAGGGCGGCGGCGGCGGCGTCCACGTCGTGTGCGCCTTCGGCTTCAGCCTCGACGCTGGTGTAGCGCTCGTCCACCTCGAAGACCGGCAGGTGGTAGCGCCCCGACAGGCGGCGGCCGAAGTTCTGCGCCTTGGTCGTCATCTCGTGCGGTGCTCCGTCGGGGTGGCGCGGCACGCCGATGACGAGGGCGTCGGGCTGCCAGCTCTTGATGAGGGCGGCAATGGCGTCGAAGTCGCCGCTCTTGAGCGTGCCACGCGGCTCCGCCGCGCCAAGCAGGCGCGTGCCACTGGCCACGCCGATGCGGCGGGTGCCGAAATCAAAAGCCAGGAAGGACTGAAGCGTCGCCGCGGCAGCGTCGCGCTTCATCAGGCGTGGCCCGCGTCCGCGCTGAGCATGCGCGGATCCACGCCCAGCAGTGCCAGCGCGCGCTCGTAGCGCTGCTCCACCGGCGTGTCGAAGATGACCTCCGGCGCGGCGTCCACCGTGAGCCAGCCGTTGCGGCCGATCTCCTCCTCCAGCTGGCCGGCGGCCCAGCCGCTGTAGCCCAGCGTGACGAGCAGCTTCTTGGGGCCGGCGCCGTTGGACAGCGCCTCCAGCACATCGCGGCTGGTGGTCATCTCCAGGCCGCCGGGCACGGCCAGCGTGGCGTTGTAGTGGCCGCCCTGCTCGTCCAGCGGCTCGTGCAGCACGAAGCCACGGTCCGTCTGCACCGGGCCGCCGTAGTAGACCGGCGTCTCGGCCAGCGGCTCGGCGGGCGGGCTGAGCTCCACCTTCTCGAACAGCGAGCCCAGCGTCAGCTCGGTGGGCTTGTTGACCACCAGGCCGAGCGCGCCGTTGTCGTTGTGCTCGCACAGGTAGATCACCGTGCCGGCAAAAGCCTCGTCGGCCATGCCAGGCATGGCGATGAGGAACTGGTTGGTCAGGACGATCCGTTCGGCAGGCATGGGAGTCATTTTATTCTGCGGGTATGCATGCCCCTCTTGAAAGCGCCCTGGTCTGGTTCCGGCGCGACCTGCGCGTCGACGACAACGCCGCGCTCTACCGAGCCCTGACGCAGGCCCGCCGCGTGTACGGCGTCTTCGTGCTGGACCGGGACATCCTCGACGCCCTGCCCCGCGCGGACCGGCGCGTGGAGTTCATCCTAGGCGCGCTGCGCGTGCTGGACGAGGACCTGCGCCGGCTGGGCGGCGCGCTCATCGTGCGTCACGGCTGGGCCGCGCAGGAGATTCCGCAGCTGGCGGCAGCACTGGGCGTGCAGGCTGTCTTCACCAACCACGACGACGAGCCCCAGGCCCTGCTGCGCGATGCTCAGGTCGCCGAGCTGCTGCAGGCCGGCGGCACGGCGTTGCACACCTTCAAGGACCACGTCATCTTCGAGCGCCGCGAGGTGCTGACGGCCACGGGCGGCGCCTACGGCGTGTTCACGCCCTACAAGAATGCCTGGCTGAAGAAGGTCAACGAGTTCTACCTGCGCAGCTACCCGGTCGAGCGGCATGCGCACGCGCTGGCGCCAACACCGCTGGCCACCGGCGTGCCGGCGCTCGCGGACATCGGCTTCCAGCCGGCCGGGCTGATCGCCCATGTCGGCGAAGGCAGCCGTGGCGCCGAGGCGCTGCTGGACGACTTCCTGGACCGCATCACCGATTACGGCGACCGGCGCGACTTCCCCGCCGTCAAGGGCCCCAGCTACCTCAGCGTGCACCTGCGCTTCGGCACGGTGTCCATCCGGCGGCTCGCACGCACCGCCCACCAGCGCATGCAGGGCGGTGACCGGGGCGCCGAGGTCTGGCTGTCCGAGCTGATCTGGCGCGACTTCTATCACCAGGTCATGCACCACCACCCGCACGCCATGCGCGCGGCCTTCCGCCCCGAATACGACGCGATCGCGTGGGACGCCGGCCCCGAGGCTGACTCGCTCTTCCAGGCCTGGTGCGAGGGCCGCACCGGCTACCCCATCGTGGACGCCGCGATGCGCCAGCTGCGCCAGACCGGCTACATGCACAACCGGCTGCGCATGGTGACGGCCAGCTTCCTGACCAAGGACCTGGGGCTGGACTGGCGACGCGGCGAGGCCTGGTTTGCGCAGCAGCTGCTGGACTTCGACCTCGCCGCCAACAACGGCGGCTGGCAGTGGGCCAGCAGCAGCGGCTGCGACGCACAGCCCTACTTCCGCATCTTCAACCCGACCTCGCAGAGCGAGAGGTTCGATGCCGAGGGCCGCTTCATCCGCCGCTACTGCCCGGAGCTGGCCGGGCTGGACAACAAGGCCATCCACGCGCCCTGGGAGCGCGCGCCGCTGGCCATGCAGGACGTGGACTACCCGCGTCCGGTGGTGGACCACGCCGCAGCGCGCGAACGCACGCTGGCCCGCTACAGCGTGGTGAAGAGCCGCAAGATCTGACGCCCGTCGCCGCGGGCTCCCGCGTGCGACCGGGCCGCTCAGAACAGCTCGACGTCGCTGCTCTGCTGCGCGGCTTCGACGATGACGCCGCTGGCCACCAGTGCCGCGTAGTTGTGCACCTGGTTACGGCCGTGGCCCTTGGCGTGGTAGACCGCCTTGTCGGCCCGCTCGAAGGCCGCGGCCGGGGCATCCCCCGCGCGCACCTCCGTGAAGCCGATGCTGACCGTAATGCGCCCGACCTGCGGGAACACATAGCGCTCGGTGTTGACACGCAGGCGCTCGAACGCCTCGCCCGCGTGGATTTCCTCGTCACAGCGCATCAGCACGACGAACTCCTCGCCGCCGAAGCGGTAGAGCAGGTCGTGGAAGCGGAACGAGCCGCGCATCAGCCGCGACAGCAGCAGCAGCACCTCATCACCGATGAGGTGGCCGAAGCGGTCGTTGACAGACTTGAAGTGGTCGATGTCGATGACACCCAGCACATAGTGCGGCGTCGCCGGATCGTGGCGACGGTCCTCCGCTTCATGCTCGGCCGACGGCCGGGCCGGAATCTCGGACAGGACCTTCAGGAAGCTCTCGTCAAAGGTCTTGCGGTTGAGCAGGCCCGTGAGCGTGTCACGCTCGGAGTAGTCCAGCAGCCCCTGGAAGTTGTGATAGATCCGCAGCACGCTGCTGACCATGCGCTGCGAACCTGTGCCCAGGCGGCGCGTGGACAGGATCTCGATGACCCCGACCACATCACGGTCGGTGGCGATGGGGAAGAGGTATAGCCACTGCCCGCCCTGCACCACCTGCGTGACGCTGCGCGTGCGCATCGCCTCCAGCCGCAGCGGATGGGTGGCCACCAGCGGCAGCGCCTCCGGCTTGGCCCACAGCGGGTCGGCCGAGGCCACGGCATCACCCGCCCGGAGGTGGGCGCGGGTCAGCCAGCGCTCCTGGCCGGGTTCGCCCACCGTGCGGTAGATGGCAACCGACTCGGGCTCCAGCAGATCACGCAAGGCCATGACCAGCGTGACGTCCATGACGTCGCGGTCACGGAAGCCCGTCAGTTCGGCAAGATGGTCAACAACCTGGGACATGGCGTCAGGCTACCACTGCCGCATGGGTGTACTGGCGAATCAGCCCCAGCAGCTGTTCCTCGTCATAGGGCTTGCCGAGGTAATGGTCCACGCCCAGCTGCGCCGCGTAGTCGCGGTGCTTCTGCGCGATGCGCGACGTGATCATGATGACCGGCAGGCCGGACAGCCGCGAATCGGCGCGCATGTTGCGCACCAGGTCGAAACCGTCCATGCGCGGCATCTCGATGTCCGACAGCACCACCGACGGCAGTTCGTCGCCGGCCAGCTTCTCCATCGCATCCAGGCCATCCTTGGCCAGCAGCACACGCAGGCCCACGCGCTCCAGCAGGCGCTGGGTCACGCGACGCACGGTCAGCGAGTCGTCCACCACCATCACCAACGGTGCTTGGCTGCCCTCCTCCGCAGCCGGCGCGGCCGGCATGGACGTGCCGACCTCGGCCTGCGCCTCGGCCAGCCGTGCCTGGGCCGCAGCGCCGTACCAATCGGCCAGCGCGACGACGTTGTAGATCAGCGCCACATCGCCGGACGCCAGCAGGCTGATGCCGGCCAGACCCGGAACACGGTTCAGCTGCGCGCCGAGGTTCTTGACCACCACTTCCTGGTTGCCCACCACCTCGTCCACGTGCAGGGCCAGCGAGGCCTGCGCGGTGCGCACCAGCACCACCGGCGCATGCCGGCCGTGCGTGAGCCCGCGGCCGGTTTGGCCCAGCAGGCCGCCCAGCCAGTAGAACGGCATCTCGACGCCGGCCAGTTGCAGCTTGCCGCTGGCATAAGCCGACTCGACGGCCTCCACCGGCACACGCTGCACCGAGGCCATCAGGGCCGCAGGCACGGCCACGGTCTGGTCGCCGCTCTTGAGCAGCACGATCTGGGTGAGCGCCGTCGTCAGCGGCAGGCGCAGCAGGAAGCTGGTGCCCTTGCCGGTGGTCGACTGCGTCTCGATGCTGCCACCCAGCGTGCCCACCTCGGCCCGCACCACGTCCATGCCGATCCCGCGCCCGCTGAGCTCGGTGATCTGGCTGGCCGTGGAGAAGCCGGGCGCGAAGATCAGCCGGCGCAGCTGGGCCTCGTCGGGCTCGGCGCCCGGCGCGATCAGGCCCAGCTGCTGGCCGCGCTCGCGGATGCGGGCCAGGTCCAGACCGGCACCGTCATCGCTGAAGTTCAGCAGCACTTCATTGCCCTGCTGGCCAACCTCGATGCGCAGCGTGCCCGTGGCGTCCTTGCCCTGGGCCGTGCGCACCTCTGGCGTTTCCACACCGTGAGCCACGCTGTTGCGCAGCAGGTGTTCGAAGGCGCCCGCCGTGCGTTCCAGCACCGAGCGGTCCAGCTCGGTCTGGCCGCCGGCAATCTCCAGCTTCACTTGCTTGCCGGCATCGCGTGCGGCTTGGCGCACCACGCGGTGCATGCGCTCGCCGATGCTGTCGAAATCCACCAGGCGGGTACGCAGCAGGTCGTCCTGCAGTTCGCGGGTCAGTCGCGACTGCGCGGCCAGCTCGTCTTCGCCGGTCTGCACGTTGCGACTGAGCGTGCGCTGCAGTGTGGCCACGTCGCCGACCGATTCGGCCAGCATCCGGGTCAGTTCCTGGAAGCGGGTGTAGCGGTCGAACTCCAGCGGGTCGAACTCACGGCCGCCCTGCTGCGCCAGCTCCTGCTGGGTGTGCATCTGGGCCTCGGCCTGCAGTTCCAGCTCGCGCAACTGGGTGCGCAGGCGCTCCAGGTTGTCGTCCAGGTCCAGCAGCGCGCCCTTCATCTGGGCGAGTTCGGACTCCAGGCGTGCGCGGCGGATGCTGACCTCGCCGGCCTGCGTGGCCATGCGCTCCAGCAGGCTGCCGCGCACGCGCACCAGCGCCTGGCCGATGGCAAGGTTGTCGGCGGACTGCGTCACCTCCGCCTCGTCGGCGAAGCGGCTCCAGTCGATCTCGCGCGCCGGCTCGGCCGACACTTCCTCCGCCACCGGCGCTGGCTGTGCGAAACGCGCCAGCGGCTCGGGGCGCGGCTCGGGCCGAACCTCGACAACCGGTTCGGGCTCGGGCGGCGCCTCTGCGGCGGCCAGGCTCAGGCCCAGCGCCTCGAAGGCCTGTTCCAGCGCATCGGCGTCCAACTGCAGGGCCTGCACCTGGCCCGCATCGGCCGCGCCGGCATGCAGCAAGGCCTCGATGCCGGACTCCAGGCGGTGCGCCTGTTCGCCCAGCCGCATCGCACCAGCCAGGCGGGCGCCACCCTTGAAGGTGTGCAGCGCCCGCATGCTGGCGTCGGACCGCGCCAGGTCGGCCGGTTCGGCCAGCCAGTCGCGCAGTGCCGCATGCAGATCGCGCAGCAGGTCGCGGCCTTCCTCGGCAAAGATGGGGAACAGCTCCGGCTCGATGGCGTCAGGCAAGCCCGGCTCGGGCTCGGGTTCGACAGCGACCGCTGGCGCCGCAGCGGCAACGACCTCCACCACGGCAGGCGCTGCGGGCTCAGGCTCAGGCTCGGGCTCAGCTGCAGGTTCGGGGGCCACGGCCGGTTCGGCATCGAGCAGCGGGGCCACCACGGTCAATTCGGCATCGTCCGCCAGCTCGGCCTCATCCAGCGACGCGGCCACCGTCAGGGGCTCCTCCTGCGGCTGGTAGGCATGCAGACGCGCAACAACATCGGGGTCGTTGGGCTTCAGGAAGCCGGCAGCGAACTGGTGCAACAGCACGCGCACGTCGTCCGCAGCGCGCAGGAACAGCTCGACGTCCTCGGCCCCGTAGGCCACGGCGCGCTGCGCCCGGCCGAGCGCGTGCTCGAGCTCGCGGGCCAGGCTGGACAGCGCGTCATAGCCCACCGTGCCGGCGTTACCCGCCAGCGCATGGGCCTGGATCTCGCAGCTCTGGGGCACGACGCTGCCGGGGTCGGCCGCCCATTCGGCCAGGCCAACGGCCAGCTTGCGGGACAGCTCGTCCGCCTCGTTCAGGAAGATGTTGAAGAGCGCAATGCTGATGCGCAGCGGGCCGATGAGCTTGTAGCCCTCATCCGGGTCGGGCGCCTGCAGCTCCTCGGCCACGGGTTCCACGAGCGTGAGGTGCGGCGCAGCGCGCGGCGCCGGGGCCTCGACCGGCAGGTCGATGGGCAGATCGATAGGCAGGTCTTCCTCGGCACTCAAGGCCGGCAGGGCGATCGTCTGCTCCTCGGGCTGCACCGGCAGCTCGCCCACGACCGCCTCGGCGGCGTCGGCCACCGGCTCATCCAGCGCAAGCTCAAGATGGAAGTTGGCGAGCGTCACCTCCTCGGCCGTGGCCACTGGCAGCGGCATGGGCTCGGTGGGGGCATGCGCCGCCTCGCCGAGGTCCAGCGTGGGCTCATCGCTGACGAAGCCCGCAGCGGGCGCGGGCTCGGGCGCAGGCTCGGCGAAATCGAGCAGGAAGTCCGGGGCCACCTGCGTCGGCAGGTCGGTGGGCGCCGTGACGACCTCGGCCTCGTCGGCATGCGCCGCGGCCGGGATGGGCATGGGCGCGGCTTCGGGCCGGGCGGGCATGGCCGCGTCCAGCGCCATGACCTCGGGCTCGAGCGCCACATCGACCGCCGCGGGCTCGGACAAGGGCAGGTGCTCGCCGCTCAGGCGCAGCGCGTCCGCACTGCGACGCAGCGGCGCCGGATCGCTGTGGCCCGGCACCTGGCCGGCAATCTGCTCGCGCCAGTGGGCGAAGTAGTCCAGTGCCTCGCCGGTGAACCCCAGCAGCGCCGCATCGGCCTGCGGCGACGGCTCAGCCAGGCGCGTGTTGTAAAGCTGCTCGCAGGCCCACGCACCCTCACCGAAGTCAGCCAGGCCCACCATGCGGGCGCTGCCCTTGAGCGTGTGGAAGGCGCGACGAACGATGGTCAACTGGCCCTGGTCGGCCGGCGCAGCGCGCAACACGGCGAGCGCAGCCCGGGCGTTGCCGATGACCTCGTCGGCCTCTTCCAGGAAGATCTCGCGCATCTCCGGGTCGTCAGCAACGCTGGGCTCCGACGCAGCGGGCACAGGCGGCGCCACGGGCGCGGGCGCCGGGGCGGGCGCGGGTGCCAGTTGGGAAATATCGAGATCAGGCAGGCTGAGGTCGGGCAGATCCAGCGTCGCCAGGTCGATGCGCAGCGGCTGGGTCGCCTCCATCGAGGGCACGGTATCGGGCCCGGTGTCGGGGTCGGCGTCGAGGTCGACATGGAAGCCGCTGGCCTCGAAGTCGGGCAGCTCGACGGCGCCTTCGCGGCGGCCCATCACGGCGTCCAGGCGGCCGCTCGTCTCGTCGAACTGGAACATGCGCTTGGCCAGGGCCGGTTGCACGCTCAGCATGTCGATGAGGAAGCCCAGGGCGCCAAGGTTGTTGGCCAGGCGTTCGAAGACATCGCGCGCGCCGGGCCGGTCGAAATCGATCTCGGTGCTGGCGAGGCTGTCGATCTCGTCACGCATGCGCACGGTGGCGTGCGCGGCCTGATCCAGGCCCAGCACGCTGAGCACACCCCGCATGGCCTGCAGCTGGCCGGGCACGGGGATCAGCAGCTCGCGCTGCGTGGGGCTGCGGAAGTACTCGTCGCACTGCCGCTCGATCTCGGACAGGCTCGCGCGCAACTCGTGCACCACGCTGCCGAGCGTCTGGCGGTCGGACACTCGGCGGTACAGGTCCTCCATCCAGTCTTCCAGCGGCTCGGCCGGCTGACCGTGGGCGACGGCCTCGACGCGGCGCGCCAGGCGGCGCACGCGGTCGGCCTGCTCCGGCTGGTCGAAGGCGGCGTCTTCCAGCGCGGCCTCGACATACAGCAGGCTGGTGGCCACTTCCATGGCCAGCGCGGGGGCCGGCGTGGCACGCGAGCGCAAGGTCGCAACCACCGCGCGCTGCAGCGTTTGCGCCAGCACCTCGCCACTGGGGAACAGCCGGGTCAGCGATTCGGCCAGGCCGGCGAACTGCTCGTCCAGGCTGGCCAGGCGGTGCTGGTCGCCCTCGGCGGCGCTGGACCAGCTTTCCTTGGCGGCCAACACGCGACGGCGCGCCTGGACCACCCAAGCCGGATCGATGCGGCCGAGGCTGTCGTCCTCGTAGTCGCCAGCATCGGCCTCGCCCAGCCGGTAAGCCTCGTGCACCGCGGCCAGGCGCGGGCCGGCGCCCTGGGTGACACGGCATTGGGCGCAGAAGAACAGCAGGTCCTGCGCGAGGCGCTCCGAGGCCTCGGCACGGCCCAGCACGCGCAGCTCATGCAGCAGCTTGGAGCCCAGTCGCTTGGTGTAGGCATCGCTGCCCAGCAGGCGCAACGCCTGGCCTTCAAAAACGGCTGCAGCCAGTTGCCACAGCGTGCGGGCATGGCCCGCCGGCAAGGCGGCTGCCAAGCCGGCGCACAGGCCGGACAAGTTGGCCGCGTGCGCGGAGCTGGGCTCGCGCATGTGACGCAGCAGCGCCGCCTCGAAGGGTGCCCGCACGCTGTCGGCCGGACGCGGCGTCAGGCCCTCCTCCAGCGGGATGGCACGCCAGGCCCAGTCATGGGCCCACAGGTCGGCCGGGTGGATGCGCTCCGCCCCGTTGAGCTGCTGCAGCGCCCGGTAGCCGGGATACAGCGACAGCGGCGACGTCTTGTTGCCGGCCAGTTGCCGCGCCACAAAGGACAGCAGCGCGAAGTTGGCGCGCTCGATGATCTCGACGCTGGCCGTCTCCAGCGCCAGCGGCCGCTCGGCGAATCGGGCGACGGCGGCCTCGGCCGCGCGCAGTAGCGCTGCACCGGCGTGCAGCCCCACCACGCCCAGCACACCGCTGACCTGGTGCAGCTGCGCCGCCGCCTGCTGCAGCGGCAGGCTGGGTTGGGCGTCGCCGCCCAGCGCTGCGGCGCGGTTGTCGCCACCATCGCGCACGAGGCGACGCAAGGTCTTGTGCACCGACTCCAGCGAGCGGCGCAGTTCCTCCTGCACCCAGGCCAGCGGGCTCAGGTCGGCCGGGAGTTCGGAGTCTCGCGGGGAGCTGTGCATGCGGGAGTGGGTCAAGCGACCTTGAATCGGGCCACGGAGGCGCGCAGCGCTTCGGCAGAACGCGACAGCTCATGCACCATCTGAGCGGTAGAGCGCGTGCCCTCGGACGTCTGCTCGGTCACGGCAAAGATGTGCTGGATGTTGGACGCCACCTCGTTGGCGTGCATGGCTTCCTGCTGCGCCTGCGAGGAGATGCGCACGATCAGCTCATCCAGCTGGCGGGACACCTTGTCGATGTCTTCCAGCGCGCGACCGGCCGCGTCGGACAGTTGCGTACCTTCGACCACCCCACGCGTCGAGCGCTCCATGGCGGCCACGGCATCGTGGGTGTCGGTCTGAATGGTCTTGACCAGCGCGGCAATGCGGCGCGTCGCGTCGCCGGAGCGTTCGGCCAGGCGCTGCACTTCTTCCGCCACCACCGAGAAGCCGCGACCGGCCTCGCCAGCGGACGCCGCCTGGATGGCCGCGTTCAGCGCCAGCACGTTGGTCTGCTCGGTAATGTCCGAGATCAGCTCGGTGATCTCGCCGATCTCCTGCGACGACTCGCCCAGGCGCTTGATGCGCTTGGAGGTCTCCTGGATGGAGTCGCGGATGGTGTTCATACCGGCGATGTTGTTCTGCATCGCCGACAGGCCCTGCTCGGCCACTTCCCGGCTCTTGCGGGCCACCTCGGCAGTGGTCTGCGCCTGCGCGGACACCTCGGTAATGCGGCTCGCCATGCCCAGCACAGCCTCGCCGGTCGCACGGATCTCGTGCAGTTGCTCCTTGGACGCGGCCAGCAGGTCGGTGGAGGTCTGGTCCACCGCGCCGGTGGTGTCCGTCACGCGGGCTGCCGTGGCCTGCACCTGGCCCACCAGGTTGCGCAGCTCTTCCACCGTGTAGTTCACGGAGTCGGCGATGGCGCCGGTGATGTCTTCCGTCACGGTCGCCTGTTGCGTCAGGTCACCTTCAGCGACGGAGGACAGCTCGTTCATCAACCGCAGAATGGCGGCCTGGTTGGCGTCGTTGACGCGCTTGGCTTCCTGCTCCTGCGCTTCCGCTTCGCGGCGCTGCGCTTCGGCAAGCTCAGCGCGGCCGGCCTGGTCGGCCAGGTACAGACGCAGGAAACCGACCGCACCGGCGACCAGCGCGATCAGCGAGGCGATCAGCGTCAGGCCCAGCCCCCACCCGGCGCCGCCGGACTTCTCCAGCTCGGCTGCGGCCTGCTCCAGGCCTTTGCGCAGCGGTTCGGAGTCAGCCAGGATGGCCGTCTGCGCCTCACGCGCTGCCACCAGGCCTTGCAGGTTGCTCAGAATCGCCGAAGCCTGCGTGCGGGTCTGTTCGTACTGCTTGAGCAGGGTTTGCAGGCGCTCCTTCAGCTGCGCGTCGCGCGCGGCGTTCAGGCGCAACTCCGGGCTGCCGTTGATCAGCGCCTCGGTGACCAGCTTGAAGGAGTTCAAGTCCTTGCCCAGCAGGAACACGGCCTCGGGGCTCACACCCTCCTGCGTCAGGAACTCGTTGGCGCTCTTGCCGATACGCTGCGTCAGCATCACCAGCTGACCCACCGCCGACACCTCACCGGCCGACGCGCCGATCTGCAGCGCCTGGGACGACACAGCCTCCGCGCTTTCCAGCAAGTCGCTGGACTGTCGGTTGATGGCGCGCAGCGCCGAGCCCACCTGGGTCAGGATCTTTTCCTGGCCCTGCACGACCTTGCCGTTCTTCTCGGCGCGCTCGACCAGCGGCTTGAGCTGCTCCAGCGTGGGCTGCACCGCCGCCGGGGCGACCGCCAGATCACCTTCGCCGGTGCGCAGGCTGCCCACCACGCTGCTCAACGTGCTGACCGACTCGCGCAGTTCAGCAAACGCGGCCTGGTTGCCCACCAGCGCGGCCGACACGGACTTGGCCATGCGCTGCGAATGCATCAGCGCCTGACCGGTTGCACGCACCTGCGCCGCGCTGCGGTTGGAGCTGACAAGCACCAGGCTCACCGAGGCCGCCGTGCCCAGCAGGCCCAGGGCCACCAGGCCCGTCAGCACACGCTGACGGTGGCGACCGAACAGGTCGGCCAACTTGGCCGATGCCGACAGGGCCGCTGGCGGCGCGGCCAGCAACGTCGGGTCGGCCGCCTGCGTGGTGGGTGCGAAGTTGATGGTGCTGGCGGCAAACTCGCTGTTGGGGCCCGGCTCGGTCGGGACGGCCTGCGAGATGATGGACGCTGGCTCCGCACGCACCAGGGACTCGGGACGCGGCAGTTCAACACCGGCCAGCGTGGAATCCGCAGGGCGGGTGCCGTCAAAGCCGGCCCCGCGCGAATCGAACGTCGTATCGGCAGCCTCAGCCGGCGCAGCCTGCGACGACTCGTCGGCCTCGGACTTTCCCCTGATTTTGTCCAACAGACTCATCTCACCCTCGTCCTTCGATATGTGTAGACCCGCGTTCCTGCGCGGGCCATGGACCTAGGAAGCGCGCATCACGCCACGATGTGCAGGAAGTTCTCCTGCCTTGACAACGCTTCCAGATTAATTTCCTGCCATTGACGGCCGGCCTCGTCGCGGCGCAACGCACCGGCAAAGCGAGGTAGCGGGCCGGTCGGCTGCTCGGCCGCGAGCGGCAGTTGCTCGTCACTGCGCAAGCCGGCCAGGCGGTCGACCAGCAGCGCGCAATTGAGATTCAGCTCGGCATTCAGCGACACCAGCCGCGTCTGCGCCGAGACCTGGCGCCCGGCTGACGCCTCGCGCAGCCCGAGGTAGACGGCCAGGTCCACCACCGTGAACAGGCCGCCCCGCAGGTTGGCGACGCCCGCCAGCCAGGGCTTGGCATAGGGCACCGCCTTGATCGGCACCGGTGCAAAGATCTCGCTGGCCTGCTTCAGCGAGAACAACAGCCCCACGCCTGCGCACTCCACGGCCAGCCAGTTCGCAATGAGCGTGGTGTCACGTGCGGCCTGCATGCGCTCGGCCAGGCGCTGCTGCAGTTCACGGAGCGCCGTTTTGTTCGTCATGGTCAGCCCAGGGCCTTGATCTTGGCGAGCAGCTCTTCCGCCTTGACGGGCTTGACGACGTAGTCGCTTGCACCTTGGCGCATGCCCCAGACCTTGTCGGTCTCCTGGCCCTTGCTGGTGCACATGATGACCGGCACGCCAGCGTAGCGCTCGTCGCGCGTGATGGCGCGGGTGAGCTGGAAGCCGTTTTGGCCCGGCATGACGACATCCATCAGGATCAGGTCAGGCTTGGCCTCGGCCAGGCGCTTCATGGCCTCTTCGCCGTTCTCGGCGGTGCGCACGCTGTACCCGCGCTTGACCAGCATCTCCGACAGCGCGTGCAGCTCGGTCTTGGAATCGTCAACCAGCAGGATGTTTTGGATGCTCATGGCTTGGTCTCTTTTTTTAAGCGCTGGTCAGGGCCGGTGCTGCAGCACCGCCTGAAGCAGCTGGTCCTTGGTGAACGGCTTGGTGAGGTAGTCCTGCGACCCCACCATGCGCCCGCGCGCCTTGTCGAACAGGCCGTCCTTGGACGACAGCATGATGACCGGCACGCTGGAGAAATGCGGGTTGCGCTTGATGATGGCGCAGGTCTGGTAACCGTCCAGCCGCGGCATCAGGATGTCGCAAAACACCAGGTCGGGGTGGAAGTCGCCGAGCTTGGACAGCGCGTCGAATCCATCCTCCGCCAGCACCACCTCATGGCCGCCCTGCTTCAGGAAGATCTCGGCGCTGCGACGGATGGTGTTGCTGTCGTCAATCACCAGGACCCGGGTCGGCCCTGCAGCAGAAGCTCGCTCATTCAAACCGGGTCTCCTCGGAACGTCGACTCGGGCTGGCCCGGGTCAGATGCGCACCATCTCGAAGTCTTCCTTGCGCGCGCCGCAGTCCGGGCAGACCCAGTTCATGTCCACATCGGCCCACTTCGTCCCCGGCGCAATGCCGTGGTCCGGATCACCGGCTTCCTCGTCGTAGATCCATCCACAGATCAGGCACATCCAGGTACTGGGTTCGCTCACGTTGCTCAGACTTTGATCACTACAATCGAATCATTCTAGCCAGGGGCTGAGAGCGCAATGCTGAGGGCAAACGCCTGTGCCCAGAGCCTCCCGACGGCCCATTTAGCGGCAGACTCCACGCTTGCGGCGGCTCTTGCGCCCGCATTCGCCAAGAACTCCACATGAGCCCAACTCCCCTCCCCCCCGCCCCCGAGGCCAACGCCCAGGACGAGCAGGAAAGCCCGCCGCCGGCCTGCGTGATGAGCTTCAACGCCAGCGACGCCAGCGGCGCAGGCGGCCTGGCCGGTGATGTGGCCACCATCGCCGCCATGGGTGCGCACTGTCTGCCCGTCGTCACGGCCGTCGTGCTGCGCGACACGGCCGAAACGTTCGAGCACGCCAACCTCGACCCCGACACCATCGCCGAGCAGGCGCGCCACATCCTTGAGGACGTGCCCATCACGGCCTGGAAGGTGGGCTTCCTCGGCAACGCCGAGGCGGTGAGCGCCGTGGCCGAGGTGCTGAGCGACTACCCCGATGTGCCGCTGGTGACCTACCTGCCGTCCGTCGCCTGGATCGACGAGGACGAGCAGCAGCAGTACCTCGACGCCCTGCGCGAACTGGTGCTGCCGCAGACTGTCGTGCTGGTGGGCAACCACAAGACGATGACCGACTTTCTGCTGCCCGACTGGGACAGCGAGCGTGCGCCGTCCGCGCGCGAGCTGGCCGTGGCTGCCGCGCAATCCGGCGCCCAGCATGTGCTGGTGACTGGCATGCAGTTGCCCAACCAGTATGTGGACAACGTGCTGGCCAACGCCTCCGGCCCCATCACGGGCGAGAAGTTCGAGCGCTTCGAAACAGCCTTCGTTGGTGCCGGCGACACGCTGGCGGCCGCACTGGCCGCCCTGCTGTCGGTGGGTGCCGAGCTGCACTCGGCCGTCAGCGAGGCGCTGTCCTTCCTGGACCAGTCCCTGGACGCGGGCTTCCGGCCCGGCATGGGCAATGTCGTGCCCGACCGCTTTTTCTGGGCGCTGCCGCCTGCCGATGAGGAAGGTGCGGAGCCGGCGTTCGAGGACATCGAGCCCGAGCCGTCGCCGAAGTCGCCCCGGCGCATGCACTGAACCCAACACCGCTTTCCGATGGTTACCAATTCCCTGTTGTTCGAACGCGCCGCGCGCGTCATTCCCGGCGGCGTGAACTCGCCCGTGCGCGCCTTTCGCGCCGTCGGCGGCACGCCGCGCTTCATCGCCCGTGGCGAGGGTGCCTACATCTTCGACGCCGAAGGCAAGCGCTATGTGGACTACATCGGCTCCTGGGGCCCGATGATCCTGGGCCACGGCCACCCGGCCGTGCTGGACGCCGTCATGAAGGCTGCCACAGAAGGCTTCTCCTTCGGCGCGCCCACGGAGCGCGAGATCGAGCTGGCCGAGGAAATCCTCAAGCTCGTCCCCAGCATGGACCAGGTGCGCCTGGTCAGCTCGGGCACCGAGGCGACGATGAGCGCCATCCGCCTGGCACGCGGCGCCACCGGCCGGCCCAAGTTCATCAAGTTCGAGGGCTGCTATCACGGTCACACCGACGCGCTGCTGGTGAAGGCCGGCTCAGGCCTGGCCACCTTCGGCCATCCGACCAGTGCCGGTGTGACACCCGGCGCCGCCGCCGACACCGTCGTCCTGGAATACAACAACGTCGAGCAGCTGAAAGCCGCCTTCGCCGAGCATGGGCCGCAACTGGCCTGCGTCATCGTCGAACCCATCGCCGGCAACATGAACTTCGTGCGCGCGTCCGTGCCGTTCATGACGGCGATGCGCGAGCTGTGCACACAGCACGGCGCGCTGCTGGTGCTGGACGAGGTCATGACGGGCTTCCGCGTCGCGCTGGGCTCGGCCCAGTCGCATTACGCCAAGCTCATCCCCGGCTTCGCGCCGGACATCTCGGTGTTCGGCAAGGTCATCGGCGGCGGCATGCCGCTGGCGGCCTTCGGCGCCAAGCGCGAGGTCATGCAACACCTGGCCCCGCTGGGCGGCGTCTACCAGGCAGGCACACTGTCGGGCAACCCGGTGGCCACGGCCTGCGGCCTGGCGACGCTGCGCGAGATCCAGAAGCCCGGCTTCTTCGACGCGCTGTCGGCCCGCACGCGGCAACTGGTCGACGGCCTGAAGGCGGTGGCCGCCGAGAACGGCGTGCCCTTCAGCGCCGACAGCGAGGGCGGCATGTTCGGCTTCTTCCTGCTGCCGGAGCTGCCGCAGAACTACACCACCGTGATGACGACCGACAAGGAGCGCTTCAACCGCTTCTTCCACGCGATGCTGGACGCCGGCATCTATCTTGCTCCGGCCTTGTATGAAGCGGGCTTCGTGTCGGCGGCCCACAGCCAGGCCGACATCGACGCGACGCTGACGGCCGCGCGCACCGCCCTGCGCTGAACCCAGGCGCTCCTGCGGGAGCGATCCCGACATGCATCTCCACATCCTCGGCATCTGCGGCACCTTCATGGGTGGTCTCGCGGCGCTGGCCCGCGAGGCCGGCCATCGCGTGACCGGCTGTGACGCCAACGTCTACCCGCCCATGAGCACCCAGCTGGAGGCGCTGGGCATCGAGCTCATCGAAGGCTTCGGCGCCGAACAGCTGGCGCTCAAGCCCGATGTCTTCGTCATCGGCAACGTCGTCACGCGCGGCGAGCGCTTCCCGCTGATGGAAGCCATCCTGGATGCCGGCCTGCCGTATGTGTCGGGCCCACAGTGGCTGGCGGAGCACGTGCTGCAGGGCCGCCACGTGCTGGCCGTGGCCGGCACGCATGGCAAGACGACGACGACGTCCATGCTGGCGTGGATCCTCGAACACGCTGGCCAGAAGCCGGGCTTCCTGGTCGGCGGCGTGCCGCAGAACTTCGGCGTGTCGGCGCGGCTGGGCGAGGGCCCGAGCGCCGCCGGGCCGTCCCAAGGCGCGGGAGCCCCCTCGGGGGGCAGCGCCGTGCCCGCAGGGCCAAGCGTGGGGGCCTCAAGTCCCTTCGTCATCGAAGCCGACGAGTACGACACCGCCTTCTTCGACAAGCGCAGCAAGTTCGTCCACTACCGGCCGCGCACGGCCATCCTGAACAACCTCGAGCACGACCACGCCGACATCTTCCCGGACCTGGCCGCCATCGAGACGCAGTTCCACCATCTCGTGCGCACCGTGCCGGCCAGCGGCCGGCTGGTCGTGAACGCCCGCGAGGAGGCGCTGCAGCGCGTCATCGCGCGCGGCTGCTGGAGCGAGGTGCAGCGCTTCGGCGCCAAGAAGGAAGAAGCCGGCATGCTGCGTGCACGCGGCGAGCCTCAAGCCTTCGACGTGCTGCGCGGTAGCCTGAAGGTGGCGCGCGTCGAGTGGAACCTGATCGGCGAACACAACCAGCTCAACGCGCTGGCGGCCATCGCCGCGGCCGAGCATGTGGGCGTGTCACCGGAGCAGTCGGCGGCAGCGCTGGCCGAGTTCCAGAACGTGCGCCGCCGCATGGAGCTGCGCGGCGAGGCCGGCGGCATCAAAGTCTATGACGACTTCGCCCACCATCCGACGGCCATGCGCACCACCATCAACGGCCTGCGCCGCCGCATCGCACCAGCCGACCGCATCCTGGCCATCTTCGAGCCGCGCTCCAACACGATGAAGCTGGGCACGATGAAGGCGCAGCTGCCCTGGGCGCTGGAGGAGGCGGATTTGGCCTTCTGCAACCAGCAGGGCCTGGGCTGGGACGCCAAGGAGGCGCTGGCGCCCATGGGTGCGCAGGCCGTCGTGGGCGCCGATGTGGAGGCGCTGGTGGCCGCTGTCGTCAAGGTCGCCAAGCCGGGCGACCACCTGCTGTGCATGAGCAATGGCGGTTTTGGCGGCATTCACGACAAGCTATTGCAAAGCTTGGCCGCCCGGACCTGAAGGTCCGAGGAGCGGCATTCACGACAAGCTATTGCAAAGTTTGGCCGCCCGGACCTGACGGTCCGAGGAGCAGCATTCACGACAAGCTATTGCAAAGTTTGGCCGCCCGGACCTGACGGTCGGAGGAGCGGCATTCACGACAAGCTACCGGCAGCACACGCCGGACAACAAAAAGCCCCGCATCGCGGGGCTTTTGCTTGAACGAACAATGCCGATCAGGCCGCCGCTTGCGCGTTGCGCAGGCGGATGTGCAGTTCGCGCAGTTGCTTCTCGTCAACCAGCGACGGCGCGCCGGTCAGCAGGCACTGGGCGCGCTGGGTCTTGGGGAAGGCGATCACGTCGCGGATGGACTCGGCCTTGGTCATCATCGTGACGATGCGGTCCAGACCGAAGGCCAGGCCGCCGTGCGGGGGCGCGCCATATTGCAGCGCATCCAGCAGGAAGCCGAACTTGATGCGCTGGTCTTCCTCGCTGATGTTCAGCGCGGCAAACACCTTGGCCTGCACGTCGGCGCGGTGGATACGCACCGAGCCACCGCCCAGCTCCCAGCCGTTGAGCACCATGTCGTAGGCCTTGGCGATGCAAGCACCCGGATCGCTGGCCATGAGGTCCTCGTGGCCATCCTTCGGGGCCGTGAACGGGTGGTGCACGGCCGCCCAGCGGTTGTTCTCTTCGTCGTGCTCGAACATCGGGAAGTCGACCACCCACAGCGGCGCCCACTTGTCCTCGAACAGGCCGTTGGCCTTGCCGAACTCGCTGTGGCCCACCTTCAGGCGCAGCGCGCCGATGGCGTCGTTGACGATCTTGGCCTTGTCGGCGCCGAAGAACAGCAGGTCGCCGTCCTGCGCGCCGGTGCGCTTCAGCACCTCGGCCACGGCCTCGTCGTGCAGGTTCTTGACGATGGGCGACTGCAGGCCCTCGCGGCCCTTGGCCACTTCGTTGACCTTGATCCAGGCCAGACCCTTGGCGCCGTAGATCTTGACGAACTCGGTGTAGGCATCGATCTCGCCACGGCTCATGGCCGCGCCGCCCGGCACGCGCAGCGCGACGACACGGCCACCCGGCGTCGTGGCCGGGCCGCTGAACACCTTGAAGTCGACGGTGGTCATCGCGTCGGTCAGCTCGGTGAACTCGAGCTTCACGCGCAGGTCGGGCTTGTCCGAGCCGAAGCGGTGCATGGCCTCGGCGTACTTCATCACCGGGTAGTCACCCAGCTCCACGTTCAGCGCCTTGCGGAAGACGTGGCGGATCATGCCCTCGAACATCGAGCGGATCTCTTCTTCGGTCAGGAAGGAGGTCTCGATATCGATCTGCGTGAACTCGGGCTGGCGGTCAGCGCGCAGGTCTTCATCGCGGAAGCACTTGGTGATCTGGTAGTAGCGGTCGAAGCCCGCCACCATCAGCAGCTGCTTGAACAGCTGGGGCGACTGCGGCAGCGCGAAGAAGTGGCCGTCGTGCACGCGGCTGGGCACGAGGTAGTCGCGCGCGCCTTCCGGCGTGCTCTTGGTGAGCATGGGCGTCTCGATGTCGACGAAGCCGTGCTCGTCCAGGAACTTGCGCACCTCCATCGCCACCTTGTAGCGCAGCATGAGGTTGTTCTGCATGTAGGGGCGGCGCAGGTCCAGCACGCGGTGCGTGAGGCGGGTCGTCTCGGACAGGTTGTCCTCGTCGATCTGGAAGGGGATGGGCACCGACGCGTTCAGCACCTCGATCTCGTGGCACAGCACCTCGACCTTGCCCGACACGAGGTTGGCGTTTTCGGTGCCGGCCGGGCGCGCGCGCACCTTGCCGACGATCTTCAGGCAGAACTCGCTGCGCACGTCTTCGGCGATCTTGAACATGTCGGCGCGATCGGGGTCGCAGACGACTTGGACGAGGCCTTCGCGGTCGCGCAGGTCGATGAAGATGACGCCGCCGTGGTCACGGCGACGGTGGGCCCAGCCCATCAGGGTCACGGTCTGGTCGAGCAGCTTCTCGCTGACTTGGCCGGCATAGCAGGTACGCATGGGATTACTCCGGATTCTTTGCAGGGTGTGTGTGTCTTGCAGGCGGCGCGAATGAGCTCATGGCCCTCAGGATTGGGCGCCTGCCGAGGCGCCCAACCCAGTTAATTTCGACCCGGCTGGTGGGGCGCGTCGGCCGACGGCTCGCAGGGCTGGCCCGCCTGCGTCAACGGCGCCACGGTGCCCATCGAGATGATGTATTTCAGCGCCTCGTCCACCGTCATCTGCAGTGGCTTGACGTCGGCGCGCGGCACGATGAGGAAGAAACCCGAGGTCGGGTTGGGCGTGGTCGGCACGTAGAGGCTGACATGCTCATCCGGCAGGTGGCAGGCCACCTCGCCGCTGGGCGCGCCGGTGACGAAGGCAATCGTCCAGCTGCCGGCGCGCGGGTACTGCACCAGCACCGCCTCGCGGAACGCGTTGCCGCTGCTGGAGAACAGCGTGTCCGACACCTGCTTGACCGAGCTGTAGATGCTCTTGACGATGGGGATGTTGGACATCAGCCGGTCCCACTGCGTCAGCAGCCACTGGCCGAAGATGTTGGCCACGAACACGCCGGTCGCCAGCAGGCCGCCGGCCAGGATGGCCAGGCCCAGGCCGGGCACGTGCTGCAGCGACAGGATGCTGTCGCGCCAGGCGCCGGGCATGACGAGCGCGAGCGCGGACAGCAGCGCACCGAAGACGCCGTTGACGACGTCCAGCGCCCCCGTCAGCACCCAGACGGTGATGGCGAGCGGCAGCCAGACCAGCAGGCCGGCAACCAGGTACTTGCGAAGAGAAGCGCCCACGGAGTTCCGATCAGTGGCAGGCGCAGGAGCCGCCGCAGGGGGTGGACGACGCGCTGGCGGCCTCGGCCTTGGGCGCGTCGGCGGCCGGTGCCGCAGGCTCGGCACTCGTCGTCGATGCAGCCGCTGCGCCAGCGCCGGTCGCCGCGGCGCCGCCACTGCCGCCACGGAAGTCGGTCACGTACCAGCCGGAGCCCTTGAGCTGGAAGCCGGCGGCGGTGACCTGCTTGCTGAAGGCTTCCGCCGAGCACGCCGGGCAGGTGGTCAGCGGCGCGTCGGACATCTTTTGCAGCACGTCCTTGGCGTGGCCACAGGCGCTGCAGCGGTAGGCGTAGATGGGCATGGTGTCAGGCTCGCGGGAGCAGGGTAAGACGCAAAGCCCGCGATTTTAGGCGAGGCTCAGCCGTGCGGCTTCAGATGGTGGCTGACATGCTCGTGGCGGTTGGTCAGGAGTTGCGGCATCAGCGAGCCCAGCACCATGCCGGCGATCGCAGCCAGCAGGCCAGCGAGCTGACCGGGGAAGTACTCGCTCCAGGTCGTGACCTGCGGGAAGAACGCCACCCACACACCAACACCGGCAAAGATGGAGAAGATCGCGCCCTGCGTCGTCGCGCGCTGCCAGTACAGGCCGAACACCAGCGGCGTGAAGGCCGCCACCAGCGTGACCTGGTAGGCCGCGCTGACGAGGTCGTAGATGGGCGTGCCCTGCAGCGCGATGGCATAGGCCAGCACCGCGAACGCGAAGATCACCAGCGTCACGCGCATCGCCACCAGCGCCTGCTTGTCGCTCATGCCGGGGCGGATCTGCTTCAGGATGTTCTCGACGAAGCTGGTCGTGGGCGCCAGCAGCGTGGCCGAAGAGGTGCTCTTGATGGCCGACAGCAGCGCGCCGAAGAACAGGATCTGCATCAGCAGCGGCATGTGGCCCATGATGAAGCTGGGCAGCACGCGCTGATAGTCGTTCTGCGCCAGCTCCAGCGCCTGGTCGCCCATGACGACGACCGCCGCCAGCACGATGAACATGGGCACGAAGGCGAAGGCGATGTAGCTGAAGCCGCCGATGATGGCGCCGCGCTCGGCGGTCTTGGCGTCCTTGGCCGACATGACGCGCTGGAACACGTCCTGCTGCGGGATGGAGCCCAGCATCATGGTCAGCGCCGCGCCGAGGAACATCGCGATCTCGGTGAAGCCGGGCTCGGGCAGGAACTTGCCCAGGTCCTTCTGCGCAGCCAGGTTCAACACCTTGTCGGCGCCACCGGCCAGGTCGGCCGAGAACACGGCAATGGCGGTCAGCCCCAGCACCAGCACGATCATCTGGATGAAGTCCGTCCACGCCACGGCCAGGAAGCCGCCGATGACGACGTACACCAGCACCGCCAGCAGGCCCACGATCATGCCCATCTCCGGGCTCATCGCGCCGTTGGTCAGGATGCTGAACACCAGGCCCAGCGCCGTGACCTGCGCCGCCACCCAGCCCAGGTAGCTCAGGATGATGGCCAGCGAGCAGAAGATCTCGACGCCGCGCCCGTAGCGCTGGCGGTAGAAGTCGCCGATGGTCAGCAGGTTCCTGCGGTAGAGCTTGGCTGCGAAGAAGGTGCCCACCAGCACCAGGCACAGGCCGGCGCCAAACGGGTCTTCCACGATGGCGCCCAGGCCGCCCTGCACGAACTTGGCCGGGATGCCCATCACCGTCTCGGCACCAAACCAGGTGGCGAAGGTCGTCGTGATCACCATCACCAGCGGCAGGCTGCGGCCGGCCACGGCGAAGTCCGAGGTGTTCTTGACCCGTGTGCCGGCCCAGACGCCGATGGCCAGCGTGCCGAGCAGGTAGAGCACGACGAAAACGATCAACGTGGTGTTCATGGGAGCGTCAGAAAGGGCGGGCCGGAAAAAAGTGGCGCGGATTATGAAGGCGGCGCGCCTTCGCAGGCCTAGAGGCCGAGGTCCAGAAAGCGCAGCGCCAGCCACGCAAGGCCGATGCCAAGCGAGAAGCCCACCGCGCCCCACAGCAGCCCCGACAACAGCCGGTTGGTGCTGCGCAGCTCGCGCACCAGCGCCTTCAGCTCGGCATCGCCCTGCCCTCGGGCCTGCTGCTTCAGTGCGTCGTGCAGCAGGCGCGGCATCTGCGGCACCAGCTGCGCAAAGCGCGGCGCCTCCTTCATCAGCTGCGCCTGGAACGCCGGCCAGCCGACCTGCTCATTCATCCAGCGCTCCAGAAAGGGCTTGGCCGTGGCCCACAGGTCCAGCTCGGGGTCCAGCTCGCGGCCCAGGCCTTCGACGTTCAGCAGCGTTTTCTGCAGCAGCACCAGTTGCGGCTGGATCTCGACATTGAAGCGGCGCGAGGTCTGGAACAGCCGCATCAGCACCTGGCCCAGCGAGATGTCCTTCAGCGGACGGTCGAAGTGCGGCTCACAGACGGCACGCACGGCGCTTTCCAGTGCATCCACGCGCGTCTCGGACGGCACCCAGCCCGACGCGATGTGCAACTCGGCCACGCGCTTGTAGTCGCGCTGGAAGAAGGCGATGAAGTTCTGCGCCAGGTAGTCTTTGTCCACCTCGGTCAGCGTGCCGATGATGCCGAAGTCCAGTGCGATGTAGCGGCCGAAGGTCTCGGGCGCCAGGCTCACCTGGATGTTGCCGGGGTGCATGTCGGCGTGGAAGAAGCCGTCGCGGAAGACCTGCGTGAAGAAGATGGTCACGCCATCGCGGGCCAGCTTCTTGATGTCGATGCCGGCGGCATCCAGCGCGGGGCGGTGCGAAATAGGCACGCCCTTCATGCGCTCCATGACGATGACCTCGGGGCTGCACAGATCCCAGTGCATCTCCGGCACCATGACGAGCCCCAGGCCGTCCATGTTGCGGCGCAGCTGCGCCGCATTGGCCGCCTCGCGCACCAGGTCGAGTTCGTCATGCAGGTACATGTCGAACTCGGCGACCACCTCGCGCGGCTTGAGGCGGCGACCGTCGGCCGAGAAGCGCTCGATCCACACCGCCAGCCGGCGCATCAGCGCCAGGTCGTCGTCGATGATGTCCAGCATGCCCGGCCGCAACACCTTGACGGCCACCTCGCGGCCGTCCTTGAGCGTGGCGAAATGCACCTGCGCGATGCTGGCGCTGGCCACCGGCTCGGCGTCGAAGCTGGCGAACAGCTCGGCCAGCGGCCGGCCGAAGGCCCGCTCCACCAACGCCCGCGACTGCGCGGCTGGGAACGGCGGCACGCGATCCTGCAGCTTGGCCAGTTCCAGCGACACATCCGGCGGCAGCAGGTCGCGCCGCGTGGACAGCACCTGACCGAACTTCACAAAAATGGGGCCCAGGCGCTCCAAGGCGAGGCGCAGCCGCACACCGCGCGGCTCCTGCCAGCGCCGGCCCAGGCGGGTTGCGCGTCTCAGCAGCTGGAAGCGGCGGCGCTGCAGGCCCGACAGCGCCAGGTCATCGAGGCCGAAGCGCCAGATCGTCCACAGGATGACCAGCAGCCGGGAGAAAAACCTCATGCGCCGCTACCGGCCGTCTTGGCAGCAAAGCGCCCGGCCACGCCGGACAGCGTGCGCCGCAGCGCCCGGCCGAACTGGCCCAGTTGCCGGGCCGGCAGCGGGCCGACGATGCCTGCCAGGTCGTCCTCGATGTCCCAGCGCAGGTTGTCCATCAGCCAGTGCATCTCGCCGGCAAAGGCCGCGTCGCCCTGCACGCTGACGCGCGGCGCCTCGCCGCTGAGCGCGCCCAAGGCGAGCTTCGCCGGATTGGAAGCGTCAATCTCGATGCGCAGGCCGCCCTGCCCTGCGGGCGGCGCGTCGAGCCGCTCGAACAGGCCGGCGGGTGTGACACCCAGCACCAGGTCAGGTGCTGCCGGCAGCACCGACGGCCAGCCCGACAGCGTCACCACCAGGCCCCGCCCGGCCAGCGGCCGCAGCCGCTGCGCCGCAATGGGCTCGCGCGACACCACATGGTTGATCAACAGCACGAGGCGGTCTTGGAGAGCCGGCATCAGCAGCGGCGACAGGGAGGGCATGGGCCAGGAGACGGGCATGCTCAAGATTGTAGGCAGTGGGCCCTGAACAGGGGACGAGCCCCGCACGGTTGTCAAAATTGTTAGGGGAGAATCCCGGATCGCTTTTTGCAAGCCCCTGGTCACGTCAAACCCGCACCGGAACACGATGTTCGAGGATCGAAGCTACAAGAGAACCTTCTACAGCGCCCCGCAATCGGTCGAGTCGCTCGTCGCTGCGTTCTTGGAGCCGGGCCTCATCGTGCTGACCTTCCTGCTCGTGAACGGTCACTTCGACGAACCCGTGCTGCGCCCCACGCTGACGCTGTGCCTGCTGGTGTTCGCGCTGACGTTCCCGGGCCGCAACCGGTTCAACGACCACCCGGCCAGCGCCATCGTGGATGTGTTGTCTTCCTGGGTGGTGTTGCTGGGCATCCTGCTGCTCTGCGGCTATGCCACCAGCAGCCTGCACTACTTTGAGACCGAGGTGCTGGTGTGGTGGGCGGCCCTCACGCCGGTGCTGCAGATCACCGCCATCGAGATCGGCAGGCGCGTACAACGCTGGCGCGGCAGCGACCCAGCCGCACGCCGTACCGCCGTCATCGTGGGCGCGGGCGCTCTGGGCCACAAGGTGGCGCGGGCGCTGCGCGATTCACAGGGTGTCATCTGCCTGGGCTATTTCGATGACCGCAACCGCGAGCGCTTGCACCCGGATGCGGGCGTCGAGTTGCTGGGGCCGCTGAACCGACTCAGCGAGTTCGTGCGCGAGAAAGGTGTGCGCGAGGTCTACATCACGCTGCCGCTCGGCTCGCAGCCGCGCATCGTGGAGTTGCTGGAGCAGGTGCAAGGCACGACGGCATCGTTGTTCTTCGTGCCGGACGTGTTCGGCATCAGCATCATCCAGGGCCGCCTGCAGGACATGAACGGCGTGCCGGTTGTCGGCATTTGCGAAACCCCGTTCACTGGCACCAACCGACTGGTCAAGCGAATCAGCGACATCGTGCTGGCGTCTGTCATCCTGGTGCTGATCTCACCCATCCTGCTCGCACTGGCCATCGGCGTGAAGCTCAGCTCCCCGGGCCCCATCATCTTCAAGCAGCGTCGCAACGGCCTGGATGGCGAGGAAATCATCGTCTACAAGTTCCGTTCGATGCGCACGCAGGACAACGGCGCCGTCGTCAAGCAGGCGACCAAGGGCGATGCGCGCATCACGCCCTTTGGCGCCTTCATCCGCAAGACCTCGCTGGACGAACTGCCGCAGTTCATCAACGTGCTGCAGGGCCGCATGAGCATCGTGGGGCCGCGCCCGCATGCCGTGGCCCACAATGAGGAATACCGCAAGCTCATCAAGGCCTACATGGTGCGCCACAAGGTCAAGCCCGGCATCACCGGCTGGGCCCAGGTGAACGGCCTGCGGGGCGAGACCGACACCATCGACAAGATGGTGGCCCGCGTCGAATACGACCTGGAATACCTGCGCAACTGGTCGCTGGCACTGGATCTGCAGATCATCCTGCGCACCGTGCGGCTGGTGGTGTTTGATCGACATGCCTACTGAACTTCTTCGCGCCACGCGCCGGGCTGGCCCGGCACGCCTCGCACTCGCGGCGGCCCTGGCGGCCGCGCTGCCTGGCGCTCACGCCCAGACCGACGACACCGTGCCGTTCTACGCGGGCGCCTCGCTGGGCGTGTCGCACCTGTCCAATGTCTACCGCCAGGCCAACACGCCCAACAGCGACACGGTGACGAGCGCCGGCCTGCTGGGCGGCATCGACACGCGCCTGGGCCGCCAGCACCTGACGCTGGACGGTGCGCTGCAGAACAACCGCTACAGCAACAACCGCGAGCTGAACTACCGCTCGCACAGCCTGCGTGGCGCGCTGAACTGGGAAACGATCGCCAACCTGTCGGGCACCCTGAGCGCCAAGAACGACCGTTCGATGGCCGACTTCAACCGCGGCGACGGCACGACGCAGATCTTCAAGAAGAACATCGAGAGCAACGACGAGTACCAGGCGCTGGCCCGGCTTGGTGTCGGCACGCGCTACTCGCTGGAAGCCGGCGTCACGCAGCGCCAGCGCGACTTCAGCGCCGAGGAATACAGCCGCTACGTCTACCGCCAGAACGCCGGCTCGCTGGGGGCGTACGCCACACCGGCCGGCAACGTGAGGCTGGGCCTGGTCGGGCGGCGCACCAAGGGCCACAACCCGCGTTACCCCACCGGCCAGTTCGCACTGGACCCCACGACACTGCTGCCTGTCGCTGTCACCGCTCGCAACGACTACACGCGCGACGACATCGACTTCACCACCCGCTGGACGCTGGGCGGCCGCAGCAGCCTGAACACCCGCATCAGCCGCAGCAAGACCAGCAACAGCCTGGACCAGCTGCGTGACTTCAGCGGCACCACCGGCTCCGTGGGCCTGGCCTGGCAGCCCACGGCCAAACTGCAGCTCAACCTGCAGTACGCGCGCGACACGGGCCAGGAAAGCACCGTCCGCACCGGCGACCTGAACCGTGTCTACACCAGCTGGCAGCTGGGCGGCAGCTACGCGCTGACCGCCAAGCTCAGCCTCAGCGCCCGGGCCAGCAGCAACAACGCGCGGCGCAGCAGCGATTCGGGCGCCGCCATCGCCGACACGCTGGACGACACCAAGTCCTACAACCTGGGCCTGCGCTGGGCCTTCTCGCGAAGCTTCAACCTGAGTTGCCAGGCGGACCATGTCGAGCGCGACAGCAGCGTGCCGCAGTACATCTTCAGCGCCAACAGCGTCGGCTGCACCGGCCAGGCCATCTTTTACTGAGCTCACGCAATGACGACCGTCCTGCTCACCGGCGCCGCCGGCTACATCGCCTCGCACACCTGGCTGGCCCTGCAGGCGGCGGGCTACCGTGTCGTTGGCGTGGACAACTTCGCCAACAGCTCGCCGCGCGTGCTGGAGCGCCTGGCCGAGCTGGCGCCGGCCGCCATCGAGTTCGAGCAGGCCGACGTCTGCGACACCGCGCAGATGGACGCGGTCTTCGCCCGCCACCGCCCAGCCGCCGTCGTGCACTTCGCGGCCTTCAAGGCCGTGGGTGAGTCGGTCAGCCAGCCGCTGGCTTACTACCGCAACAACATCGGCGGCCTGGTCAACACCTGTGAGGTCATGAAGCGCCACGGCTGCATGCGCATCGTGTTCAGCTCCAGCGCCACCGTCTACGGCTCCCCGGATCAACTGCCGCTGCGCGAGGACGCCCCGACCTCCGCGACCAACCCTTACGGCGCCACCAAGCTGATGGGCGAGCAGATCCTGCGGGACCTGGGCGCAGCCGAACCGGCCTGGCAGACCGCCAGCCTGCGCTACTTCAACCCCGTCGGCGCGCATGAAAGCGGCCGCATCGGCGAAGACCCGCGCGGCACGCCCAACAACCTGATGCCCTACGTGGCCCAGGTGGCCGTGGGCCGGCGCGCGGCGCTGTCGGTGTTCGGCAACGACTACCCGACGCCAGACGGCACCGGCGTGCGCGACTACATCCACGTGATGGACCTGGCCGAAGGCCATGTCGCCGCACTGCGCCGGCTGCTGGACCAGCCCGGCTCGCTGACCGTCAACGTCGGCACCGGCCAGGGCTACAGCGTGCTGGACCTGGTGCGCGCGTACGAGGCTGCCAGCGGCCGCCCCGTGCCGTACGAGATCGTCGCGCGTCGCCCCGGCGACGTGGCGGCCTGCTGGGCCGACCCGGCACTGGCTCGCGAGTTGCTTGGCTGGGAGGCCAAGCTGGACCTGGCTCGTATGTGTGCCGACAGCTGGCGCTGGCAGCACGACAACCCCCAAGGCTTCAACTGAACTGAGAACTACATGTCGACCTCCAAGACCCCCGTCCTGCCCGTCATCATGGCTGGTGGCTCCGGCACCCGGCTGTGGCCGTTGTCGCGCGCCGGCTACCCCAAGCAATTCCTCGTGCTGTCGGGCAACGAGAGCCTGTTCCAGCTCGCCGCGCGCCGCTTGGCGGCACTCGCCGCGCCGGACCTCGAACTGGCCCCGCCCTGCATCGTCGGCAATGACGAGCACCGTTTCCTCGTGCTGGATCAGTTGCGCGAAACCCGGCAGGAGCCCAGCAGCGTGGTGCTGGAGCCGCTGGGCCGCAACACCGCGCCGGCCCTGACGCTCGCGGCACTTGCGGCGCTCGAGGGCGGCGAGGACCCGGTGCTCGTCGTCACGCCGGCTGACCAGACCGTCACCGACGGCGCCGCCTTCACCGCCGCGCTGCAGCAGGCCGTGCGCATCGCCGCCGAAGGTGGCATCACCATCCTCGGCATCACGCCCGACCGGCCCGAGACCGGCTACGGCTACATCCGCACCACCGCCGATGCCGGCGGCCTGGCCGTGGCGCAGTTCGTCGAGAAGCCCGACCTCGCCACCGCAGGGAAATACCTCGCGGAAGGCGGCTACTACTGGAACAGCGGCATGTTCGTGCTGCGCGCCAGCGTCTGGATGAAGGCCCTGGAGCGTTTCCGCCCCGACATCGCCGAGGCCACCCGCGCGGCCTGGGCGGCGCGCAAGACCGACGGCAAGTTCGTGCGCCCGGGCAAGGCTGAGTTCGCCGCCGTGCCAAGCGAGTCCGTCGACTACGCCGTCATGGAGCGCTGCCCGGGCACCGACATCCCGCTGCGCATGGTGGCGTTGGACGCCGGCTGGAACGACCTCGGCGCCTGGGAGGCCGTCTGGCAGGTCGCGGAGAAGGACGAGGCCGGCAACGCCTTCGTCGGCGATGCACTGATCGCCGACAGCCAGAACACGCTGGTGCACGCCACCAGCCGACTGGTGGGCGTGGTGGGCCTGAAGGACGTCGTCGTCGTCGAGACGGCCGACGCCGTGCTGGTCAGCGACCGCGCGCGCAGCCAGGAGGTCAAGCAGATCGTCAACCGCCTGGGCGCCGAGCAACGCGGCGAGCAGTCGCTGCACCGCAAGGTGCATCGCCCCTGGGGCTGGTACGACAGCATCGACAACGGCCCCCGCCACCAGGTCAAGCGCATCATGGTCAAGCCCGGCGCCTCGTTGAGCCTGCAAATGCACCACCACCGCGCCGAGCACTGGATCGTCGTCAGCGGCACCGCCGAGATCGTCAACGGCGACAAGACCATCCTGCTCACCGAGAACCAGTCCACCTACATCCCGCTGGGCCAGACCCACCGCCTGGCCAACCCCGGCAAGGTGCCGCTGGAGATCATCGAAGTCCAGTCCGGCTCCTACCTGGGCGAGGACGATATCGTCCGTTTTGAGGACACCTACGGTCGCGCCTGACCAGCAAAAACGCCCCTAACAGGCCCGGTGACACGGGCCTGTTTTTTTTCCTCGGTGCACTAAGTTGGGCCAAACTGGGGATCAGGCCAGAACTGACAAGACACCATGACCATCCTCGTCACCGGCGGTGCCGGCTTCATCGGCAGCAACTTCGTGCTGGACTGGCTGCGCCAGTCCGACGAGCCTGTCGTCAACCTCGATGTGCTGACCTACGCCGGCAACCTCGAGAACCTCAGCAGCCTGGACGGCGACGCGCGCCACACCTTCGTCAAGGGCGACATCTGCGATCGCGCGCTCATCGACAGCCTGCTGGCGACACATCAGCCCCGCGCCATCGTTCACTTCGCGGCCGAGAGTCACGTGGATCGCTCCATCAGCGGCCCCGGCGCCTTCATGCGCACCAACGTCGACGGCACCTTCACGCTGCTGGAAGCGGCACGCGCCTACTGGGGTGCGCTGGAGGGCGAGGCCAAGGCCGCCTTCCGCTTCCACCACGTATCCACGGACGAGGTCTACGGCTCGCTCAAGCCCAGCGACCCGCCCTTCGCCGAGACCAACCCCTACGAGCCCAACAGCCCCTACAGCGCCAGCAAGGCGGCCAGCGACCATCTCGTGCGCGCCTGGCATCACACCTACGGCCTGCCGGTGGTCACGACCAACTGCTCCAACAACTACGGCCCCTATCACTTCCCTGAGAAGCTAATCCCGCTGATGATCGTCAACGCCCTCGCCGGCAAGCCGCTGCCGGTCTACGGCGACGGCCAGCAGATCCGCGACTGGCTCTACGTGACTGACCACTGCAGCGGCATCCGCGCCGTGCTGGCCGGCGGCACGCTGGGCGAGACCTACAACATCGGCGGCTGGAACGAGAAGGCCAACATCGACATCGTCAAGACGGTGTGCGCGCTGCTGGACGAACTGCGCCCCTCGGCCGAAGGCCCTTACGCCCGCCTCATCACCTACGTGAAAGACCGCCCGGGCCATGACCGCCGCTACGCGATCGACGCGCGCAAGATCGAGCGCGAGCTGGGCTGGCGCCCGGCCGAGACCTTCGAGACCGGCATCCGCAAGACGGTGCAGTGGTACCTCGACCACCCCGAGTGGGTTGCCCGCGTGCAGAGCGGCGCCTACAAGGACTGGGTCTCCAAGCAATACGCCTGAGTACGCCTGACCATGAAGATTCTGTTGTTGGGCAAAGGCGGCCAGGTCGGCTGGGAGCTGCAACGTTCGCTGGCCGTTGCCGGCGAGGTGGTGGCGCTGGATCACGATGACGGCGGCGACTTCACGCAACCCGAGGCGCTGCTGGCCCGCGTGCAGGCCATCGCACCGCAGGTCATCGTCAATGCAGCGGCCCACACCGCGGTCGACAAGGCTGAAAGCGAGCCCGAACTGGCCCGACAGATCAACGCCACCACGCCGGCCCTGCTGGCCATCGAGGCCAAGCGCCTGGGCGCGCTGCTGCTGCACTACTCCACCGACTACGTGTTCGACGGCAGTGGCCAGCACGCCCGCGACGAAGAGGCGCCCATCGCGCCGCTGAGCGTCTACGGCCGCACCAAGGCCGAGGGCGAGGACGCCATCCGCGCCAGCGGCTGCCAGCACCTCATCCTGCGCACCAGCTGGGTCTACGCCGCGCGTGGCGGTAACTTTGCCAAGACCATGCTGCGCCTGGCCGCCGAGCGCGATCAGCTCAAGGTCATCGCCGACCAGATCGGCGCCCCCACCGGCGCCGACCTGCTGGCCGACCTCAGCGTGCACATGCTGCGCGCCGCGCGCGTGAATCCGGCGCTCACCGGCACCTACCACGCGGTCGCTGGCGGCGAGACCAGCTGGCATGAGTACGCCCGCTTCGTCATCGAGTTCGCCCGCACGCAGGGCAAGCCGGTCAAGGTGGCCCCTGACCAGGTGCTGCCCATCCCCACCAGCGACTACCCCACGCCGGCTGCGCGCCCACTGAATTCGCGCCTGTCCACCGCCAAGCTGCAGCAGCGCTTCGGCCTGCAGCTGCCGCGCTGGCAGCAGGGCGTGCAGCGCATGCTGACCGAAATCCTCTGATCTGGATCTGCAGGGAGTGCATCCATGAAGAACCGCAAAGGCATCATCCTCGCCGGGGGCTCCGGCACCCGGCTGCATCCGGCCACGCTGGCCATCAGCAAGCAGCTGCTGCCGGTCTACGACAAGCCCATGATCTATTACCCGCTCAGCACGCTGATGCTGGCGGGCATGCGCGACATCCTCATCATCAGCACGCCGCAGGACACGCCGCGCTTCGAGGCGCTGCTGGGCGACGGCGCCCGCTGGGGCCTGAACATCAGCTACTGCGTGCAACCCAGCCCGGACGGTCTGGCCCAGGCCTTCATCCTAGGCCGGGACTTTGTCGACGGCGCGCCCAGCGCGCTGGTGTTGGGCGACAACATCTTCTACGGCCACGATTTCGCCGGCCTGCTGAACGACGCCACCAGCCAGGCTACTGGCGCCAGTGTCTTCGCTTACCACGTGAACGACCCTGAACGCTATGGCGTCGTCGAGTTCGATGCTGAGAAGCGCGCGCTGTCCATCGAAGAGAAGCCCAAGGCCCCCAAGAGCAACTACGCCGTCACCGGCCTGTATTTCTACGACGAGCAGGTCTGCGACATCGCCGCCGCCATCAAGCCGAGCGCGCGCGGTGAGCTGGAGATCACCGACGTCAACGCCGAGTACCTCAAGCGTGGCCAGCTCAACGTCGAGATCATGGGCCGCGGCTACGCCTGGCTAGACACGGGCACACATGACAGCCTGATGGAAGCCGGCCAGTTCATCGCCACGTTGGAAAAGCGCCAGGGCCTGAAGGTCGCCTGCCCCGAAGAGATCGCGTTCCGCTCAGGCTGGATCGACGCTGCCCAGCTTGAAGCCTTGGCCAAGCCGCTGGCCAAGAACGGCTACGGCCAGTACCTGCAGAAGCTGCTGGTGGAGAAGGCGTTCTGATGAGCCTGTTGCAGATCACGCCCACCGCACTTCCCGAGGTCTGCATCGTCGAGCCCAAGGTCTTCGGCGATGCCCGCGGCTTCTTCACCGAAAGCTGGAATGAGGCGCGCTTCAACGCAGCCCTCGGCCACGACGTGCACTTCGTGCAGGACAACCACTCCCGCTCCTCGCGCGGTGTGCTCCGTGGCCTGCACTACCAGCTGGACCCGCACCCCCAGGGCAAGCTGGTGCGCTGCACCTCGGGCGCCGTGTTCGATGTCGCCGTCGACGTGCGCCGCTCCAGCCCCAACTTCGGCCGCTGGGTGGGCGTCGAGCTGACGGCCGACAACCACCGCCAGCTGTGGATTCCCCCGGGCTTCGCGCACGGCTTCGTCGTCACCAGTGAGACCGCCGACTTCCTCTACAAGACCAGCGGCCGCTACGCACCCGAATGCGAAGGCACGGTGCGCTGGGACGACCCCGCCATCGGCATCCAATGGCCGCTGAACGGCATCGCGCCGCAGCTGTCAGCCAAGGACGTGGCGGCGCCACTGCTGGCAGACGCCAAGACCTTCGAGTGAGGTCCAGCGGGTCGCACGACCCGCCCGCCGCGCTCAGGGCGCCGCGTCAGCCAGCAACTTGGCGGTGCGTCGCAGGCCCGCAAAGATCGACATCGCCACTGCCTCCGGATACCCGGCAGGCAGTCTGGCCGTCACGACGGTGATTGCTCGCTCAAGGTCATTCAGCACCGACTCGATCACATCCTCCGCACTGTCGCGCTGAAAGAACTTGGCAGCCGTCGCGTTGAAGTGACGACGCTGGATGTCCTTGAAGTGGTAGTGCCGATGCTTGCTCTGCAACGCCATCGCGAGCTTGGCCTTGTGCCAGGAGAACTGGCTCGCGCCGTTTCCTTCAACGGGCCAGATGGACATCACGTCGTAGAGCGGCGTGAGCGCATAACGCCCGCGCGCCAGGATGCGCAAGCTGAAATTCTTGGCGTGGCCATCTGGGGCTGCCAGCATCCAGAAAACCAGCTGCGCCTTGAGAAAGTTCGTGAGGTCGGCCTGTGCGTTCACGGAGCCTGCGAGAACGCGGGCAATGTTCGCGATGCCGGGCCCACCATCGGCCTCGTACTTGCGGTGGGGCGCCGTGCCATTGACTTGGCAGAAGTCCTCCTGGGGCAGGCGCAGGAGCCACGCGCCTGAGGAGTGCATCTGTCGGTCAAAGCGCTCGACGCAGAGCACCTTCTGCCCTCCAAACTGAAGCATCTCCGTCTTGGCCGTCGGCAGCCCAAGCTCTCGCATCAGTTCCAAGCAGAGCCACTCGTTCTCCACCGACGTGCCGAAGTCCGCCTTGCGCGCGCCCACCAGGCCGATGGGCAGCTTCAGGATGTGCGTGGTCGGGGTCGCCCCCTGGGGGCGCTTCCACTGGCCGTCATGCCGCAGGAGCGCCGTCTTCTCCTGGGCGCCTGCCAGCGAGATTCGAAAGTCGTCGTCATCGGCCCCCACGCGTTCGCCGGCCCCTACCGCCGCCAGCAGCAGCGCTTCCACATCACCCTCGCTGAGCGGCGTGCCCTCGATGCTTGTGACGTTGACCGGAGACTCGTCAGCGCCAAGCAGTTGGACGGCGCCGACGCAATCACGGCCGATGGCCTCAAGCAGGTCAAACGCCTCCAGCGTGTCGGTCTTGAACCGCGCGGCCAAGCGTTTTCGGATGGGCTCGCTGTCGGGCAGCAAGTTCTCGAAGTAGTTGTTGACCACGCTGCCGCGCAAGGCCTGCGCGCCGGTGAAAGGCATGGACAGCGACAACGGTCGACCGGCGTCTGAGGCGATCCAGCCCGGGTCGTAGTCAAACGCCATCTCGCCCCGGGCGGGAATGGTCCACCTGCCGACCCGTTCGCCGTTGGCCCAGACCGACAGCGCCCTGGCGTGTGTTGGGCGCCCCACAGCTACCACTCCACCGTGCCGATGGGTGGCGCTGCGCCCACAGTGCCCGCGCTGTCAGCAACTGGCTCGCCGCCCCGCGCCTGCACCTGCAGTTCCAACCCCAACACGGCCATGACGGCAAAGAGCTGCTCAACCCGCATGGCGCCCGGGTCGGTCTCCAACTCGGACACACGGTTCTGGCTCAGGCCCAGTTTCGCAGCCAGCTGTTTCTGGCTGAGCTGGGCGCCTTTGCGCGCAGCTCGGAGGACAAGACCAAGCTGGCTAGGGATGGAGAGGATTTGGTTCATGGCTTGGGGTTGACGGTACATCGCCGATACCGATATCCCAAATATATCGCCATAGGCGATAAATCCAAGATATCGCCGATAGCGATTTACCCACCCCCCGTGTTCAGCCCGCCAAAGCGCTCAGGCGCCTGAAGACCTGGAGGCCAACCGCCTACCGACAAAAAGGCCCTCGTGACGGTCTGTCTACGAGGGCAGTCCAGTCAGGCTGCGGCGCCTCAAGCGCACATCGGCCAGTGCGGCGACGGCGCGCGCTGGGTCAGGCGCGCGCGTCGCCCCAGCGCAGCGGCGTCAGCTCGTCACCCACATACGTGGTGTGGCCCGAACGATCCACGCAGTACTGCGGCGAGATGATCATCTCGCGCACCGCCTGGCCCTCACCGATGCGCGTGTGCTCGATCAGCACCGAACGCTCCACCACCGCACCGCTGCGCAGGTGCGAGCCGTGGCCAATCCAGGTCGGGCCCACCACGCGGGCGCCGGGTTCGATGCGCACGTTGGAGCCGATGTAGACCGGCCCTTCGATCTGCACCTTGTCCCAGTCCACCGAGGTGTTCAGCCCCACCCACACCTGCGGTCGCACCTCGCGACCCGGGATGTCCATCTGCGCCACGCCGCCGGCCATCACCTGCTGCGTGACCGACCAGTAGTCCGTCACCCGGCCGATATCGATCCAGTTGAACGGGCGGCTCTGCGCGAAGAACGGCAGGCCCTTCTCCACCAGCAGCGGGAACAGCTGGCTGCCGATGTCGAACTCCACACCTGCCGGGATCAGGTCCAGCACGGCGGGCTCGAAGATGTAGATGCCCGTGGACGCCAGCGTGCTCTTGGCCTCTTCCGGCTTGGGCTTCTCCTGGAAGGACGTCACGCGCCCGTCCGCATCGGCGACGACGATGCCGTAGTTCTTGGTCTGCTCGCGCGGCACATCCAGCGTCACCACGCTGGCAATCGCACCCTTGGCCTTGTGCTCGGCCACGGCGGCGGTGATGTCCAGGTCGATGACGGCGTCACCGCAGATCACGATGAAGGTCTCGTCGAAAAAGCCGCCGAAGTCCTGGATCTTGCGCATGCCGCCGGCCGAGCCCACCGGCTTGCACACCACCTCGCCCTGCTCGCGCACGCCTTCGTACGAGTAGCCCAACTCGACACCCCAGCGCGCCCCCGCACCGAAGTAGTTCTCGATCTTCCAGTGCATGAAGGCCACGTTCACCATGATCTGCTTCACGCCATGGCGGGCCAGGTGCTCCACCAGGTACTCCATCACCGGCTTGCCCAGGATGGGCACCATGGGCTTGGGTGTGTGCTTGGTCAACGGCCGCACGCGCGTGCCTTGGCCGGCTGCCAGGATCATGGCCTTGGTCATCGGTATCTCCCTCTCAAGCGTCTTTTCAGCTGCGGCAAGCAAGCCGCAGGCCAGCGCATTGACTCAAGCCAGCAACCCGCGACCGATGCCGCGGTACTCAAAGCCCAGCGTCTTCATCAGCGCCGGGTCGTACAGGTTGCGGCCGTCCAAAACCACCGGCTGCTTCAGTGCCGCCTTGATGGCGTCGAAGTCCGGCGTGCGGAACTCCTTCCACTCCGTCACCACCAACAGCGCATCCGCGCCCTGCAGCGCCGCGTCGGCGCGCTCCACCAGCGCCACGTCATCGCGCGGGCCCAGCACCCGCGCCGTCTCGGGCATGGACACCGGGTCGTAGGCCGCAATGGTTGCGCCACGCCGGGTCAGCTCGTCGATGATCACCAGCGACGGCGCCTCACGCATGTCGTCGGTGTTGGGCTTGAAGGCCAGACCCCAGATCGCAAACCGCCGGCCCGTCAGGTCGGCACCGAAGCGCTCCACCACCTTGTCCACCAGCACGCGCTTCTGGCGCTCGTTGGCCTCTTCCACGGCCGTCAGCACCTTCAGCGGAATGCCGGTGTCAGCGGCCGCCTTCACCAGCGCCTTCACGTCCTTGGGGAAGCAGGAGCCGCCATACCCGGCACCCGCATACAGGAACTGGTAACCGATGCGCGGGTCAGAGCCGATGCCGCGGCGCACCAGCTCGATGTCCGCGCCCACGCGCTCGGCCAGCAGGGCCAGCTCGTTCATGAAGCTGATGCGCGTGGCCAGCATGGCATTGGCCGCGTACTTGGTGAACTCGGCGCTGCGTACATCCATCACCAGCATGCGGTCCTGCGTGCGGTTGAAGGGGGCATACAGCGCGCGCATCATCAGCGTGGCCTGCTCGTCGTCCGAGCCGACGATGATGCGGTCAGGCTTCATGAAGTCCTCCACCGCCGCGCCTTCTTTCAGGAACTCGGGGTTGGACACCACCGAATAGTCCATGCCGCCCAGGCCGCGCTTTTCCAGCTCTTCCTTGACGGCGGCACGCACCTTGTCAGCCGTGCCCACGGGCACCGTGCTCTTGTCGACGATGACCTTGTAGTCCGTCATGCGCTGGCCGATGGAGCGGGCCGCGGCCACCACGTACTGCAGGTCGGCCGAACCGTCCTCATCGGGAGGCGTGCCCACGCCAATGAACAAAATGGTGCCGTGCTGCACCGCCTTGTCCACGTCGGTCGTGAACTGCAGGCGCCCGGCGGCCACGTTGCGCCGCACCACGGCGTCCAGCCCCGGTTCGTGGATGGGAATGCCGCCCTCGTTCAGGATGCGGATCTTCTCGGGGTTCACGTCCAGGCACACCACATGGTTGCCCATCTCGGCCAGGCAAGCTCCAGTGACGAGGCCCACGTAGCCCGTGCCGATGGCGGTGACTTTCATCTCTCTATCCCTTGTTCACGAAAACCAATTCCGGCGTTTGTAACCCACGCACATGACATGCCAGCTGGCTTCAGACCTTGTAGTAGTCCCGATACCAGGCGACAAAACGCTGAATGCCTTCTGGTACCGGCATCGCCGGGCGGAAGTCCGTCCAGGCCGCCAGCTCTTCCACGTCCGCATGCGTGGCAGGCACATCGCCGTCCTGCATGGGCATGAAGTTCTTCACCGCCTCGCGGCCCACCGCCTGCTCGATGGCCTCGATGAAGCTCATCAGCTGAATGGGCGCGTGGTTGCCGATGTTGAACACGCGGTAGGGCGCGCTGGAACGCGCCGGGTCGGCCTGGGCCGGGTCGTAAGCCGGGTCGGCCGTGGCCGTGCGGTCCAGCACGCGCACCACGCCTTCGGCGATGTCGTCGATGTAGGTGAAGTCGCGCACCATCTTGCCGTGGTTGAACACGTTGATGGGCTTGCCCTCCAGCGTGGCCTTGGTGAACAGGAACAGCGCCATGTCCGGCCGGCCCCAGGGGCCGTACACCGTGAAGAAGCGCAGCCCCGTCGTCGGCAGCCCGAACAGGTGCGAGTACGTGTGCGCCATCAGCTCGTTGGCCTTCTTGGTGGCCGCGTACAGGCTGATGGGGTGGTCCACGCTGTGATGCTCGGAGAACGGCATCAGCGTGTTGCCGCCGTACACGCTGGAGCTGGACGCGTAGGCCAGGTGCTGCACGCCGTTGTGGCGGCAGCCCTCCAGGATGTTGGTGAAGCCGACGATGTTGCTGTCGATGTACGCGTGCGGGTTCTCGATGGAGTAACGCACCCCGGCCTGCGCAGCCAGGTGCACGACACGGTCAAACCGCTCCTCGGCAAACAGCTTGGCCATGCCTTCGCGATCCGCCACATCCATCTTCACGAAACTGAAGCCCGGCTTGCCGGTCAACCGCGCCAGCCGGTCGTGCTTGAGCTGCGGCGAGTAGTAGTCGTTCAGGTTGTCCAGGCCAACCACCTGATCCCCACGCGCCAGCAGGATCTGGCTGACATGCATGCCGATGAAGCCGGCGGCGCCGGTGACGAGTACCTTCACTGATTTCCCCAAGTGGCTCAAAACAATCGCGGCGAAGCGGCCGATTCACAGCGGCCGCATGCATTCTCGCCCGTGTTGATGGCTGCAACTCGCGTTCGAACGAGCCTACCCCGCGCATACAGGGATCACTCAGCGAGCCCGCCGCGCCTCGCGATAAGCCAACCACACAAGCACCACCGCACACCTAGCAAGCTGTTTACGCGCACTGCTTCTCGATGGTTTCAAAGCATTACGGACCTCCTCAGCAGCAAGCGACATCTGCACATACCAAGCGTCCGTCGATGCCGACAGAATCCCGGCCCATCTGCTGTACCCGCTGAACGACGCCACCTCGTTCGACCGCCATGTTGACCCAGCTCTTCCACGTCACGCAACGCACCAAGCGAGTGCTGATTGTTTGCACAAGCGCCCTGCTGACGGCGTGTGGTGGCGGCGGCGGAGGCCCAGCAACTGAGCCCACGCGCGCCGCATCGGCAGAAGTGCCGGCGCGCCGGGTCATGCAGGCAGTCACGACCACCGGGGAAAGTGCCACACCATCGCTCACCATCCGCGCCTACGCCAACCTGGCCGGCGATGTGGGCGCGCTGATGTCCGTGCGCGTGGACGGTGTGCTCACCGACACCGTCGAGGTGCGCGCCACTCACCCCACCGACTACCGCCTGGCCGTCCCCGCCCTCAAGCCCGGCAGCCTGGTCGATGTGGTCTTCACCAACGACGCCGTCATCAACGGTGTGGATCGCAATCTGCACGTGCAGCAGATCAGCACGGCCGACACCGCTGTGCTGCCCACCCAGGCCATCGTCCGCTACGACATCGGCAATGGCGCGGCCGCCTTCGACGGCCAGAACGTCGAGGCGGCCCGCACCTTGGTCCATTCCTCCGGCGCCCTGCGCCTGGCCTGGCCGGCCGCCAATCTCACCGACCGCCTCACCGTGCGCGCCAGCGCCACTGCGGCCGGCGGCGTTGGTGCCCAAATGATCGTGCGCGTCGACGGCATCGCCGTCGGCTCCGCTGAGGTCACGTCCACTGAGCCTGCCGACTTTGTGTTTGCCGCCCCGCCCCTGGCCGCGGACAGCCGCGTTGATGTCGCCTTTGCCAATGCAGGCACCGTGGACGGCACGGCGCGCAGTTTGCGCGTGCACTACCTCAAGGCCGGCAACACCGTGCTGCAGCCCAGCGCCGGCATGACGCTGGATGCCGGCCTTGGCCTGGCGGCGTATGACGGTGTCAACGCGGCCCCCACCACGCAGCCCCTGCTCACCGCCAACGGTGCACTGCGCGGCAAGTGGCCCGCCACCAACATGACCGACTCGCTGACGCTGCGCGCCAGTGCACGCCTGGTGGGCAACGTCGGCCCCATCGTGCAGGTGCTGGTGGACGGTGTCGTCATCGGCACCGTGGAGCTGCGCTCCACCACCCTGGCTGACATCACCCTCCCCTCGCTGCCCTTGAGGCCCGGCCAACGCGTGCAGCTCATCCACACCAACCCCACGGTGGGCCGTGAGCTGCAACTGGCCTACGCCATGGCCGGCAAGACCGTGCTGCTGGCAACCAACAACACGCTGGACGCCGCCTGGCCTGAGCCCAATCTCACCGACAGCCTGCTCATCCGGGCTCGCGCCTCGCTGGCCGGTGGTGTCGGACCTGTGATGCAGGTGCTGGTCGACGGCATCGTCGTGGGCACTGTCGAGGTCAAGTCCACCGAGCACGCCGACTTCCGCTTCGCCGTGCCACCCATGACGCCTGGCCGCAAGCTCGATATCGCCTTCACCAACGACGCACTCATTGACGGCGCCGACCGCAACCTCTACGTCGCCTACGCCACCACGGCCAACACCGTCTGGCGGCCCACAACACCCGGCACCACGTATGACCGCGGTTCGGCGGCTGCCGCCTTCGACGGTGTCGATGTGGTCGCCCCCAGAGGCGACATGGGCTGGGGCGGTGCGCTGCGCTCCACCTGGCCTGCACCCAACATCACCAGCACCGTCACCGTGCGCGCCAGCGCCGTGCCTGCAGGTGGCGTGGGTGCACTGATGACGCTGTGGGTGGATGGCGTCGCCATCAGCGCTGCCCAGGTCAACAGCACCACCCCGGCCGACTACCTCATGCCCACCCCGCCCTTGCAGCCGGGTAGCCAGGTGGCTGTCACCTTCGCCAACCCCGGCACCGTGGACGGCGTCACCCGCCAACTCAACATCGCCTACCTCATCGCCGGCTCCACCTTCCTCACGCCAACCTCCCCCGGCGCCAGCTACACCGCCGGTGTCCTCACGGGCACCTGGCCTTCGGTCAATGTGAACGGGGCGCTCACCGTCCGCGCCCACGCCAACCTGGCCGGCGATGTGGGCGCGCTGATGTCCGTGCGCGTGGACGGTGTGCTCACCGACACCGTCGAGGTGCGCGCCACTCACCCCACGGACTACCGCCTGGCCGTCCCCGCCCTCAAGCCCGGCAGCCTGGTCGATGTGGTCTTCACCAACGACGCCGTCATCAACGGTGTGGATCGCAATCTGCACGTGCAGCAGATCAGCACGGCCGACACCGCTGTGCTGCCCACCCAGGCCATCGTCCGCTACGACATCGGCAATGGCGCGGCCGCCTTCGACGGCCAGAACGTCGAGGCGGCCCGCACCTTGGTCCATTCCTCCGGCGCCCTGCGCCTGGCCTGGCCGGCCGCCAATCTCACCGACCGCCTCACCGTGCGCGCCAGCGCCACTGCGGCCGGCGGCGTTGGTGCCCAAATGATCGTGCGCGTCGACGGCATCGCCGTCGGCTCCGCTGAGGTCACGTCCACTGAGCCTGCCGACTTTGTGTTTGCCGCCCCGCCCCTGGCCGCGGACAGCCGCGTTGATGTCGCCTTTGCCAATGCAGGCACCGTGGACGGCACGGCGCGCAGTTTGCGCGTGCACTACCTCAAGGCCGGCAACACCGTGCTGCAGCCCAGCGCCGGCATGACGCTGGATGCCGGCCTTGGCCTGGCGGCGTATGACGGTGTCAACGCGGCCCCCACCACGCAGCCCCTGCTCACCGCCAACGGTGCACTGCGCGGCAAGTGGCCCGCCACCAACATGACCGACTCGCTGACGCTGCGCGCCAGTGCACGCCTGGTGGGCAACGTCGGCCCCATCGTGCAGGTGCTGGTGGACGGTGTCGTCATCGGCACCGTGGAGCTGCGCTCCACCACCCTGGCTGACATCACCCTCCCCTCGCTGCCCTTGAGGCCCGGCCAACGCGTGCAGCTCATCCACACCAACCCCACGGTGGGCCGTGAGCTGCAACTGGCCTACGCCATGGCCGGCAAGACCGTGCTGCTGGCAACCAACAACACGCTGGACGCCGCCTGGCCTGAGCCCAATCTCACCGACAGCCTGCTCATCCGGGCTCGCGCCTCGCTGGCCGGTGGTGTCGGACCTGTGATGCAGGTGCTGGTCGACGGCATCGTCGTGGGCACTGTCGAGGTCAAGTCCACCGAGCACGCCGACTTCCGCTTCGCCGTGCCACCCATGACGCCTGGCCGCAAGCTCGATATCGCCTTCACCAACGACGCACTCATTGACGGCGCCGACCGCAACCTCTACGTCGCCTACGCCACCACGGCCAACACCGTCTGGCGGCCCACAACACCCGGCACCACGTATGACCGCGGTTCGGCGGCTGCCGCCTTCGACGGTGTCGATGTGGTCGCCCCCAGAGGCGACATGGGCTGGGGCGGCGCGCTGCGCTCCACCTGGCCTGCACCCAACATCACCAGCACCGTCACCGTGCGCGCCAGCGCCGTGCCTGCAGGTGGCGTGGGTGCGCTGATGACGCTGTGGGTGGATGGCGTCGCCATCAGCGCTGCCCAGGTCAACAGCACCACCCCGGCCGACTACCTCATGCCCACCCCGCCCTTGCAGCCGGGTAGCCAGGTGGCCGTCACCTTCGCCAACCCCGGCACCGTGGACGGCGTCACCCGCCAGCTCAACGTCGCCTACCTCATCGCCGGCTCCACCTTCCTCACGCCAACCTCCCCCGGCGCCAGCTACACCGCCGGTGTCCTCACGGGCACCTGGCCTTCGGTCAACCTTATCGATACCCTGACCGTTCGCGCCTCCGCCAGCGTTGCGGGCGGTGTAGGCGCCATCATGCAGCTGCGCGTGGACGGGGTGATCGTCGGCAGCGTGGAGGTCACCAGCAGCACACTTGCCGACTACCGCTTCGCTGTGCCCAAGATCACGACAGGCAGCCGCATCGACGTCCTGTTCACCAATGACGCCGTCATCAACGGGGCAGACCGCAACCTGTACGTGCACTACGTCCAAGTGAACAGTGGTGTGCTGGCACCATTCGCGAACGGTGTCGTCTTCGACGCTGGCGTGGGCGACGCTGCCGTGGACGGCGCTGGCACCACCGCAGGTGACAGCGTCGTACATTCGAACGGCGCATTGCGCTTCACTGTCCCAGGCACCACGCCCTCACCCACTGCGGCACAGCATGCGGCCGCGCGCCTGCTGCAGCGAGCCAGCTTTGGCCCGACGCTGGCCGATGTAGAGAAAGTTGTGCAACTCGGTCACGCGGCGTGGATTGATCAACAACTCGCCATGCCGTTCGTACCTGAGATGGTGGCTGCCGTGCAGTTGCGCTATGACCTGGGCGACGCTTACCGCCCAGGGGGCACGAGCTACAGCCCCAATTGGGTGGGGCAGCGCTTCTGGGAATCTGCCGCCACCAGCCCCGATCAATTGCGCCGCCGCATGGGCTTTGCGCTGCACCAGATCTTCATCGTGTCGCAGGCTGACTCCAACCTCTACCACCACGCCCGTGCCTACGCGCAATACGTTGACACGCTGAACCGTCATGCGCTGGGCAACTACCGCGACTTGTTGGAGCAGATCGCCCTCAGCCCGGCCATGGGCCTCTACCTCTCGCACATGCGCAATCGTCCGGAAGACGTGGCTACAGGCCGCACGCCCGACGAGAACTTCGCACGCGAAGTGATGCAGTTGTTCACCATCGGGCTGCATGAGCTGAACACCGACGGCAGCGCACGGCTTGACGGCAATGGCCAGCCTATTGAGACCTACAACAACAACGATGTGTTGGCCTTGGCGAAAGTGTTCACCGGTTGGAGCTGGGCTTTCCCCGATAACCAACTCACAGAGCAAACCTTCCGCTATCGCAGCCCCGACCTCAGCGCAGCAGCAGACCAGCGCATCGACATCCTGCCGATGAAGGCCTACCCCGGCCTGCACTCCACCAGCGAAAAGCGCCTGTTCAGCGGCAAGGCACAGAGCATTACGCTGCCGGCGGGTAACAGCGCACAGGCCGACCTGAAGCTCGCGCTGGATGCGCTGTTCAACCATCCCAACGTCGGCCCTTTCATCAGCCGGCAGCTGATTCAGCACCTCGTCAGTAGCCACCCCAGCCCGGCCTACGTAGCACGGGTGGCCGCGATCTTCAACAACAATGGCAAGGGTGTGAGAGGTGACCTGGGAGCGGTGGCCCGTGCCATCTTGCTGGACAGCGAAGCCACAAACCCGCCAGCCAGCAGCATCGGCAAGCTGCGCGAACCGGTGGCCCGCGTGGCGCACTGGATGCGCAGCCTGCAGGCCGTGTCTGCCACCGGGCAATACGCCATTGGCAGTGAGCTGGAGCCGCTGGGGCAACGCCCGCTCTACGCCAACTCGGTGTTCGGCTACTTCCGGCCAGGCTATGTGCCGCCCAACACGGTGTTCTCGGCCGAGCGCATCACCGTGCCCATGATGCAAATCGTCAGCGAAAGCACCACGGCCCAATGGATCAACCTGGCCGAGCGCATGGCCGGCGGCGGGTTGGGGTGGACGGCTGCCGGCACCGATGTCACTGCCCAACTTCAGCAACTGGCAGACCTGATTGCTGCCGGGCAACTGGCTGCAGTGGTGAGCCGCCTGGACCTGCTGCTGTACGCCGGCAGCATGAGCAGCACGCTGCGGCAGGACTTGATGGACGCCATGCTCAACGTCAGCGGCATCAGCGCCGACGCTCACATCAACCGCGCCCGTGTCGCCGTCTTCCTGGCGCTGGCCTCACCCGAATACATGGTGCAACGATGACAAGCCCCTCCCCCACCGGCGCGTCACGCCGCAGTTTCCTGCGGGCTGTGAGCGGCCTGGCCGCCAGCGCGGCCATTCCGCACCACGGCCTGCCGCTGGCCACCAGCCTGGCCGGCCTGGCGGCAATGGCCAGCCAGAACAGCCAGGCCGCCACCACCACCGGCTACAAGGCCCTGGTGTGCCTGTTCATGAACGGCGGCAGCGACAGCCACAACTGGGTGGTACCCATCGACACCACGGGCTACGCCGAGTACGCCGCCGCCCGGCGCGAGCTGGCCTGGCGCGCAGACCGCCTGCAAGCCATCACCACCACCGGCCAGGCCGCAGGCCGTGCCTTCGGCATGCCCGCCGAGCTGGCGCCGCTACGCGAGCTGTACGAAGCCGGCCAGGCGGCCATCGTGGCCAACGTCGGCCCACTGGTACGCCCCATCACCAAAGCCGACTACCTGGCCGGCCTCGGCGTGCCAGCCAAGCTTTACTCGCACAACGACCAAGCCTCCACCTGGCAAAGCCTGGCCCCAGAGGGGGCAACGTCTGGTTGGGGCGGCCGCATGGGCGACATCCTCATGGCCGCCAACGCCCAGCCCGTGTTCACGGCGGTATCAGCCAGTGGCAACGCCGTGTTTCTGTCGGGAAGCAGCGTCAGCCAATACCAGGTGGGCACTGAAGGGCCTGTCGTCGCCAACGCGATGGGGTCAGCTCGCTTGTTCGGCTCCACGAGCGCCAGCACCGCCCTGCAGCGCAGTTACGCCGCCACCGCCAACGACCGCCTGCAATCGGAGTACGCCCGCGTGATGCAACGCGGCCTCAGCGCCAACACCACGCTGCAAGCTGCATTGGCAGGCGTGAACGTGCCCGCCATCCCCAGTACGGCCATCGCCCAGGTGAATGCGGCCAACACAACCCTGGACAAGCTCGGCCTCGCCCGCCAACTGCGCATGGTGCTGCAGATCATGGCAGCCAACCAGGCACTGGGCATGCGCCGCCAAGTGTTCATGGTGCAGATGGGTGGCTTCGACACGCACAACAACCAGATGCGCGACCAACCCGCGCAGATGGCCCAAGTGGCGCAGTCCATCAGCTACTTCATGGCAGCACTCAACGCCTTGGGGCTTCAGAACAACGTCACGCTGTTCACCGCATCAGACTTCGGCCGCACGCTGCTGAGCAACGGCGACGGCAGCGACCATGGCTGGGGCAGCCATCACTTCGTTGCGGGCGGTGCGGTGCGCGGCAGGGCCATGTATGGGCAGTTCCCAAGCACAGCGCTCGGTGGTGCGAACGACGTGGGCTCTGGCCGGCTGCTGCCCACCACCTCGGTGAGCCAGATGGCAGGCTCACTTGCCGCCTGGATGGGCCTCACCGCTTCTGAGCAGTTGCAGGTCTTGCCAACGCTCACCAACTTTTCGGGTGGCCCGGCATTCCTGAACGCCTGAGCCCGCCCGCCGCTTTCAGCGCCGCAGCAACTGGCGCGCGGCGCCCCAGATGAAAAGGCTGTTGGTGACCAGATAGCGCCGCCACAGCCGGCGCGGCTCACTCACGAGGCGGTGCAGCCACTCCAGGCCCGAGCGCTGCATCCACAGCGGGGCGCGTTGAATGGTGCCGGCGTGATAGTCAAACGCAGCGCCCACACCAATCATCACGGCCTGCACCTGCCCGCGGTGCTCGGCCATCCAGCGCTCCTGCTTGGGGCACCCCAGGCTCACCCAGACGGTGCCCGCGCCCGACGCATTGATGGCCGCCACGTGCGCCGCACGCTCCTCGGCAGTCAATGCACGAAACGGCGGCGACACCGCCCCAGCAATCTTCAGCGCAGGCCAGGTCGCCCGCAGCCGCTGCTGCAGCAACTCCAGCGTTCGGTCCGTACCACCGTACAGATAAATGGACTGCCCCGTCGAGGCGGCACGCTCACAGTAGCGCCACATCAGGTCAGGCCCATTGATCCGCTGCTGATTGGGCACCCCCAGGCGCCGCATCATCCAGGCCACGGGTGCTCCGTCCGGCGTCACCATGTCCGCCCCCTGCAGCACGGCGGCGAAGTCAGCATCCTGACTGCCCGTCACCGCCGAGTGAGCATTGCTGATACAGACGTAGCGGCTTTCCCTCGCTCCCGCCCAGGCCTCGATGCGATTCAGCGCCTCAGGCCATGTCAATGGATCAAAAGGTTGGCCCAGAACAGGGATTCGACGACGCATTTCAATCATGTGTACAGCCAGTTCCAGAAGCTTGGCGCAAGCGAGGCAGAAGCGGGTCGCCAAACAGTGAGCCGCCATCGTAATCGGCACCGATGACGGCGCTGGCAACGCCCCCTGCCGCCGTCAGTGGCGCCGGAAGACCAGCCAACAGAAGGCCTCGGCGCCGCCATACGCGCTTGCGCTCCAGCAGTGGCATGCGGTGGCGCCTGTCGCACCTCATGTGGCGCCGGCCGCTGAAACGCACATCGCCGAGGGCGATCTGGCTTCTACACCAATGAACACTCGCGCGGGAGAGCGCCCCGCTTTCAAGCTTTCTTGGGCAAATCCACGCAACGCGCGATACCGTCCGCAAACTGTTCAACCATATGCTCCAGCGTGTAGTGGCGGGCATCGGTCAACGCCGCCTGCTTGATGGCTTCCAGCCGCGCCCGATCCTTGAACAGTGCGACCACGGCGTCGGCGTAGCGGTCAGCACCTCCCCGCACCACAAGCCCATTGACACCATCCTTGAGGTAGGCAATTTCCGGGCTGTGCCGCGATTCTGCGGTGGTGACCATGGGCGTGCCTGAGCAAAACGAGTCCAGGATGTGAAGCCCCACCAGTCCAGGGTTGATCACCACATCTGCGAGCTTGAACCAAGCAGCTTTCTCCACGCCCTTGCGCACACCCTGCCACTTCAGCCATGGCCGGGATTCCATGGCCTGACGAATGGTGGCCGCACTGGGGCCGTCCCCAACAACCACCAACCGGAACGCGGGCAACTCGGCATGGATGCGGTCCGCCGCCTCAATCATGTAGTCCAGCCGCTTGTCCGGGTACAGCGAGCCGCAGAACAAACCGATAGGCGCGCCGCCCGGGGCATCAATCTCAATACGCAATGCGGCCAACTGCTCGTCGGAGACGCTCGCCAGATCGCGTTCAAACGCGTGGTTGTCAATCGCGTTGTCCAATTGCGTGATGCGATCCGCCGGGTAACCGGACTGCTTGAGGATGTCCACCGTCATGGCGGTGTACGCAAACCACCAGTCCACACGATTGAGCAGGAAGCGCTTCCATCTTTCGCGCCAGCCAGCGGGTGCATCACTCTGAAAATTGACACCGTGCCCCCAATAGCCGATGCGGCGCCCCGACCACAACCGGGCCAGCAACAAAGGGTAGTTGGACAGGATGCGGTTCTCCTGCATCACCACCACCAAATCCGCGTCCTTGAGTGCGGCTGGAAACGGTTGCCAAATCCAATCGCGCGCACCAACCTCCCAAACCTTGTTGACGACACTGTGCGCCCAAGAAAGCGTACCTTCATCCCGTTTAACCTGCTCTCGCCGCGTGGCCTGGCCGTGCACCAGTTGCAGTTCGATCTGGCGTTCGCTGCAGGCGTGCCTTAGCTGGTTAAACAAGCCAGTTCGATAGTGCATCAACCGATGCTGGCAAATCACAACCTTTTTCACTTGTTTTCCTTGGATCTTGTGCCTTCTAGAGCGGGACTGATGACGCATTTGTCATAGCCTTCTTCCGACAAGGAGAAACGCCCCCTACGAACGGCAGACTCGTGTTCTTCTATGACTTGGGCAGAAGCAAAACGCTGGCCAATCACTTTTGCCGGCACGCCGCCGACGATGGAGTAAGGCGGAACCGACTTCGTCACCACGCTGCCCGCCGCCACGATGGAGCCCCGACTGATCGTGACACCCGTCAAGACGATAGAACCGTAGCCCAGCCACACGTCGTCTTCGATGCAGGCCTCCTCTTCCTTGTGCGGGCTCGGAAAACGTTCACTCGCCACCCATGGGGCATAACGCACCGGGAAGCCCACGGCGGAGAAGTCATGGTCGTGCCGCCCAACGATGGCGACCCGGTTGGCTATCAGGCAGAAGTTGCCAATCCGGCAGTTCGCCTCAATGTGGACGTCTTTGCCGATGTAGACGTGGTCGCCAATCACTAGGTGTGAAGGGGCCCAAAGACGTGTGCGGGCGCCCACGTGGGGGTCGATCCCACAGCTCAGGTTTCGACCGGCTCGACGCAGGATGAGCCGGGTTTGCATGCGCCGCCCCCAGGCTAACAGGGATGCCTTAACGGACATATGCCGACTCCTTCAGAAAGCCGAGCGCCCCTGCCACTCTGCTTTCCCAACTCATGTTTTGCTTGATGTGCAGTACTGCGGACATGCCCATAGCTCTGCGACGAGGTTCGTCATTGCAAAGCGTGACAAGTGCGTCGCGGAGAGCCTCCACGACCTCCGTTTCGGTAAGCTCATCGGTCTTGATAACCAGGGCAGAGGCAGATGTGACGAGCGCGGCTGGACCACCCAAGTCCAGACAAACGACTGGTAGTCCGTTGGCTTGCGCTTCGAGCACGACGGTCCCTCCCGAGTCGTGCAAGCTCGGGAACAAAAAGCAGTGGTGCTGTTGCATCAAGGTGGACATGTCCTTGTGTGGAACGTCTTCAATCCAATGGACTTGTTTTTCGACACCGAGTTGGTTAGCAAGTAGATGAAGCGTGGCGCCGAACGGGCCACGGCCTACCAGGGTGAACTCAACGTCCAGCCCCTCTTCGCGCGCGCGGGCGAAAGCCCTGATGGCCAGGTGCGCGCCTTTCCAGCCCAGCAGACGGCCAACGAAAAGCACCCGCAAAGGCTCATTCGTCTCGCGGCGCCTGACCTCGTTTGACAGCGGCGCGTCCATGCCGAGGTTGGGATAGACGATTGCTCGCTGCCGAAACGGAAATGGCAGAGCTGTCTTGGTGTCCTGTGTTGACACGAGGATGAGCGTGGCCTTGGCGTAGGCGACCCAGAGCATGGGGTCGATGCTTGCGACCGCGTTGATCATGGTGCGCAGCATCTCCTTCAGCTTTTCTCGCCCCTTGATTGACCGCTTCAATCTCCAGGGGGCGTCCTCGCCTCCACCCACTGGGCCGAAGATGAACGGAATGCCCAGGTAACCCAGAAACGACGGGTGCCGAAACACGCTGTACGTGACATGCATGGCCAGATCGAAGTGATGGTGGGCGTGAAGGCGTTTCGCAAAACCGAGCAGTCCAAACTGCCACAGCGTGTAGAGCAGCTGCGCAGTGCGCGAATTCAGCGGGACATTCGCAAGCCACTTTGGCCGGAAGTAGACCACTTGCAGATTGGGGGGCAACTCCACACCGGCTGCCTCGACCAGGTGCTGCCTCGTCACATCGGTGACCACCACCACCTGGTGCTGCTTTGCCAACTCCACAGCCCAGCGCCACCCCACGCCGGGCTCACTGCCCTGGTTGGGTGCAAAGGCGAAGGCAGACACGAGAATTTTCATAACCGGTGATGAGATGGGCGTGCGCGATCAGGCCAATGTTGAAAGGCTGGCAACGTTGCATCCGGCTTCATGCGCCGGTGCCTGCGTAGACGGCCAGCAAGGGGGTAACGGTGTTCGGCCAGCAGAGCGACTGCGCGTGGGCACGTATGCGGCGCCGGTCAAAGGCCGGCTGGCGTCCGATGAAGTCGTTCACGCCGTCGGCCAGGTCGGCAGGGTCGGCCGAACGAGCCACCACGCCGGCAAAACTCGGCAGGCTCTCCCTGAATGAGCCAACGTCCGTCACGATCAGCGGTGCGCCAAACCGGAAGGCGGTGAACAGAACGCCACTCTGGTCAATGTGCCGATAAGGGAGCACCACCACGTCGTTCGCCTCGAAGAGTTGTTGAACCTTGTCTTCTGCAATGAACCCGCGCCGCCAGTCCACGCGATGGCGCTCTGGCACGGTGCTGATGAGCGTCGACACCAGTTCGGCGTGGCTGGCGTCACGTGCCTCCCCAGCGATGGTGATCACCATCGGCCGCGCCACCAGCGACGCGGCCCGGAGAAACTGATCAACCCCCTTGTAGTGATTGAGACCGCCAAAAATCAAAACCCGCAGGTGGTCTGCGGGCAAAGGCGCAGCCCAATCAGTAGGCACCTCATCCACACCGTGCGCCATCACCACGATGCGCCCAGGTGCGATGCCGAACTGGTGCTCCAAGTCAGACCGCATCTTGTGCGTATGCACCACGAGGACTTGGGGCAACCGATACACCAACCGGTACAGCAGCCGCAACCCTTTGCCATGCCGGCCATGGGGCAGTATGTTGTGAACGGTCATCACAAAGCGACGCGCCAGCGCCCAGTAGAGACACCACTCCAGCAGCCCGGCCAACACGCTGCTCGTCAGGAACGTACCGGTGAGGTGGACGACATCGTGGCGACGGCTTGCCACCAATGCCAGCAGCCGCGCACCGTAGCGGAGCAGGTTGGTGGCCTTTTGCAGGCGCGAACGCCTTGGGTCCTGGCTGCCCCGAATGTTCAGCACCTCCACCGCTGGCGAGAGCTCTTTCACCAGCGTCCGATCCGACGCAATCAACGTCGGTCGCACATCGTGCGCGGCCAGCCCATTGGCGAAGGCTTTCTCGTAGTTGGGCTGAAAACCGTGAGAGATCACCAAGACAGATGCGGTCACGGCCATCAACCCCGCAACTGTTTCATCAACCGGTTCTTGCGCACCAGGTAGCGCAGCTGGTGGGCTGCACGATCCACGAGACCGGTATCTGCGTACTTCATCCGCACCCGGTGGTCTTCCTCGAAAGAGGCCAACCGGTTCTTCTGGGTGGCGCTGCCCTCGTGGCGCCTGAAAACGGAGAGCGCTTCCCGCAACTGGTGAGGCGTGGCCAGGCGACCGATGCGCAACCACATCTCGTAGTCCATCGCCAACTTCAATTCCGGGCTGAAACCGCCTGCCTTCTCGTAGAGGCTGCGTTTCACGAAAGTGGCTGCGTGGGGGACGATGTTGGATCGCAACAGGGCCCGGTAGCTGTAGGCGGGAGGAATGTAGGTCTCCGGAAACAGACCACCGTCTCGGTCATTCAGGATGCGCCCGAACAGCCATTCACACTGATGCTGTTCGAAGTAGGCCGCCACACGCGCCAGCACTTGGTCGTGCAGCAGGTAGTCGTCGGAATGCAGATGCATGACCACGTCGCCGGTGGCTGCCTTCGTGCCTGCATTCATGGCGGCCGCGATGCCACCCTTCACGTTCTCCAGCAAGACCTTCTCGCCGGGGAAGTCCGCAATCATTTGCAAGGTCTTGTCGGTCGACCCGCCATCGACAAACACCATTTCGTAATGGGTGTAGGTCTGCGCCTTGACCGACTTCAAGGTCTGCCAGAGAAGGTCTGCGCTGTTCCAGGTGCAGGTGACGATGGAAAATTTGAGCATGGCTGAAGCGGGTGAACGGACGGAAGAGCCTGAAGCGAGATGTGGGCCAACCCTGCGGCAATCAGGCCTGTATCAGGGAGCGGCCTCCACAAGGGGCGCAAACACACTCTCAAATCCGCTGGTGGCAAAAGGAGCACGCAGGTAGACGGCATCCCGAAACGTACCGGCCGGCAAGCTTGGCGCTCGGGCCTTGAACACTTCAAGGGGACCGGGCGCAGCAACCCGCAGGCGCAGCGCTCCGCCAGGGCAATGCAGCGTCATGGTCAAAGACGCGTTGGCCGCAAAGGCACGAACGTCCGTCCAGTGCTGGAACCCCTCGCCTGGCGGAAGCGTGCCGGTCGGTCGCGGTGCCAAGCCGTCGTCGATCGTCATTCGGCAATCGAAATGCCAGGCCAGGCCCATCGAACTGGGTGGTCGGACACCCGTACGAACTCGGAACTTCACACTGTCGCGCAAGCGGCCATCGCTCAGTGACGTGACCCGGTCCACGCCCGCATCGGCGTTGTAGCGGGGCTGCAGTACGGACAGGCTCGAAGTCGCGGCATCGAAGTCCAGCAGTTCTCCGGGCGCCCAGCCTTGCTGGCCCTTGTCATTCACGAAGGGCACGTTGTGGGCTGCCGGCTGCGTGAAGTAGCCGTTGTGCAAGGGTGATCCGTAGTACACAGTGCCTGGGTCGCGCGACACCGGCTGACCACGCCAATACATCTCCAGGTTCAAGGCCTCACGCTGCGCGTGGTGCTGTGTGCGCTGGCCCCAGTGGGCGAACACCTGCCAGCCGGGCGGGCTGCCCTTGAGCACGGCCATGCTCATATCGGGCAATGCCATGCTTTGCACGGCTGGCAGCGGAGGCAGTGTGCCGTCGTTTGCCGAGGGGGGCGACCACACATCTGCCCACCCGGGGTGGCGCAGGGCAGCAGCCTCGCTCCACGGCGTGGGTAGCACCGTGCGCGCCTCAGCCAGCAACGGCAGGTCAGGCACCCTGATGCGGCTGGTGCTGTCTCCCGGGTTGGGCAGGCTGTTGTCGTCAAAGCGCAGCGCCAGCGGCACCGTCAGCGCCAGGCGCAGCCGCTGGGCCGCTGCGGCCAACTCTGCACCGCGACCAGCCTCAGCCGCCGCCTGCAGCACGGGCAGTGCGGCACGAACCAAATAGGCGTTATAACCAAACGAGCCCTCGTACCAGATGCCGTCGCGCGTCAAACCCTGCTCAATCAGTGCCTTGAACCCCGTCGGGCCGTCAACGGCATCTCGCCACATGCCGGTGTCATCCAGCAGCAGCGCCACCACACCCAACGCTGACCGTTGCCACACGGAAATGTTGCTCAGCCCAGTCACGCTGCTGCGCAACGTATCGGCCACCGGGACGAACAGGCTGTCGCGCCAAAGCGCCCACTCCTGAGCCGACACCAACGGACGAACTGCACGCGCCGCCTGGGCGAGTTGGATGATCACCGTGGCTTCATCCAGGTTCTGCCCCATCAGCCGAGACAGCCCCAGCCGCCGCTGCAGCGGCCACTGCGCATAGTGCGTCGCGTAGAAGGTGAGCTGGCTGATGGCCCAGCGGGCGTAGTGCTCTTCACCCATCGCGCGGTAAAGCCAGGCCGCGTCACGCACTGCCTCGATGTGCCGCGACCGGAAGGCGAAGGTCCAGCCCTCGCGAACCTTTCGCCCTGCTTCGGAGGTATCGGCATCACTGGGCCTGTTGTCGGGCCGCCAGACGCGCGGCGAACCATCGGCGTTGACATAGTCATGCAACCAGCCGACCACCCAGCTGGGACGGTCCACCTGGCGGGCCATCCAGTCGCTGGTGATTTGAGCGCGACGGCGAAGCCAGTCCTTCGTTGGGCTGGACAAGCGTTGCGCCCGCTCCGAACTCGCCCTACCGACGTCTGCGAGGGTCTTAGGAACCTCACCTGTTGCCTGAGCACGGTTGCACGCAACGAGGGCAGCGAGGACAACCACTGCACTGGCCGTCGCTGCAAATGAAGTGTGCGTAGAGCGCATGCACGCACCTCGGTCAATCGACGGTTCGCCGATCCAAGGATTCAGGTACGCGTGAAAGAAGGGGCCATGCGGCACTTTGGGCACTTCCCGTCTACTCACGAGCAGGCTTGTAGCGAGCCACGGCCGCCACAACGCACAGCAATGCGAAATGAACCATTGCATCTCCCGTCAAGGCGGAAGTGACACGAAAGGTGGGCTCTGAAAACGACCGGATCAGCACAAAACAAAGCGCTGCCAAAGCTAATGGGCGCAGCGGAGTGCTGCGGCAAACCGTCAGGAGAATCGTCAACAAGTACGTCGCAAGCAAGGCAACACCAACGACACCTGCTTCAGAGAGTGTTTGGTAAAACTGATTGTGCGCATGAAATGCGAAGTTCATGCCAATTCGCGCCCGATACTCAGGCGACCAAATCGATGGGCCATAACCAAAAAGTGGATTCCTTTTCCACTCGCCAATGGCAACATCCCAGATATTTGATCGCCCTGAGAATTCTCCGCCACCGAATGCTCGCCCCTGCGCATTGCTTGCCAACATCTCAAGCCCTCCACCAGCGACCACAATTGCGGCCAAACAAAATGCAGCACTCGCAAGCGCCACCTTCGCCCACCTCAACAAGCCATCCTGTGGAGTCTCTAAATTTCGGGCGGAAAAATATACAACCAGTGCAACAAACGCGGCAACCCAGGTGGTTTTTGATTGCGCCAAAATTAGCGCCGCGAAGCAGATGGCCAATGCAGCCGCCTGCTTCCAGCGAGCAGATAGGGGTATGCTGATGAATAACAGCAGAGCAAACGCAGCCAGCGGCCCCATTGTGTTTGCGTGGGGAGTCAGGCCCCAGAACCGCAAGGGAAAGCCGGGAATCAAGCCGACGGCATAGGTCTCAAGCACGAGAGTAGGTAGCACAACTGCTGTCGCCAAACTTGCGGCAACCAGTACCAGCAGAACGTTGCGCAAGCACTTGAGCGCGTCAACAGTCGGGTCCAGCGCGAGCAACAGTGCAGCAGAGAACAGGATTGGAGCCCCAACATACGATGGCGTGAAGGTGGGACGCGTGCCAAACGTGCCGGACAGCAGTGTGGCCCCAGCCACATAGGCAAACATAGTCACCATCAACCACTGGGCATGACGAGGGACTGCCGCCCAGCGTTTTCCATCAAGGATCCGGCTCAATATCAGCACCACGCATAGCACCAGCAGACCGTAGTATCCCGCCTTGGCGACCAGGCCTGAAACAACCCCCGCTGATACAGCCAGATCCTCCAGCAAAACGGCAGCGCGCAAGTTTCTACCAGACACCAAAATACTCAGAGCCGGGACCAGATATACCAACACCAGCAAGGCAACCCAGACACGTTGACTTTTTTCTCGCCCGATTCGGTGAATTTGAAGACCACCAAAGATAAGCGCCACGGCGCCCATCATCAGCGCAAGGTAGACCACACCAATCAAGATGATTGTGATCATTTTTGGCGACCCTCGGGGAAAGGTTCCCGCTGGATTTTTCGCGCATTACCACGGCGCATATTTTCACCAGAGAAAACCTTTTTCATCACAATTACAAACAGTGATGCAATCAAGGGAATCAAGAACTGCAACTGCGGATGAGAAATTGAACCCCATGCGCTCCGTATAACCATGGCGGCAGGGGCATCCCCCAGCCGATACTCGACGCCAAGCCACGTCAAGCTGGCCCAGATCCTGTGGAGTTGCTCAAACATGGTGTTCACGCCGAGTTGTCAGGAGCGGCAGTCTTGCGCCGTTTGGCAATGAAGCCCTTGACCAGTGCCCGGAAGGCGTCAGACGCGGCGAAACGCACCGCGCACGCAACGGACAAGGCCAATACCAGGCCGCAAGTCAGGATGGTGGCCAACAACGTGAGCACGGGAGCGGCCAGCAGCACCGGTTCCAGCAGGGTGCTGATGCCCCAAGCACCCACACAACAAAGCGCGGTGGTCAGCAGACCGGCCATCAGGTGTCGGCCCAGTTGCTTCAGCGGCACGCCGTAGGACCGGGCTGCAAAACGCAGGAGGTAGGCGTAGCGCATTGAGGCCACGCCAAACAAGGCCCAGGCCACGGTGACGATGCTGCCTTGGAGCGCAGCGGCGTAACACGCAACACCGATCAGCACGCTGCTGATGATCTGCACACGGCTTTCGTGGCGGATGTGATTGGAGGCCCACAGCAGTGGCGTGATGGTGCCGGACAGGCCGTACATGGCTGCGGTCAGCGCTACAGGCTGGAGCAGTTCAACGCCTTCTTGCCACTTCGTACCGTAGAGGCCGATCAGCACGATCTTGGCGGTCACAGCCAGAGTGGCAAAGATAGGCAGCACAACGACAGGGGCAGCCTCGGCGGCCGTCAAGAAGCTGGCCCTGATGCGCTGCGCATCAGCACTGACCTGCGAGGTACTGGAAAAGGTGACCGCTTGCAACGTCGACAGGATCTGGGTGATCGCCGTCGAAACCAGGTTGTTAACAACGTGGTACACGCCCAGCTCGTGCGCCGGAAAGGCGCGGCTGACGATGATGCGGTCCAGGTTGCTGCCCGACCACGTGGCGAGATTGCTGAGCAAGGCGTGGCCGCCGAACTTGAGGGTGTCCACGCCGTCATCAGCACGGAAGCGAAGCCCGATGGGGGGCCGTGCCGCCTTCCACACCAACACCAGGGTGCAACTGGCCTGCACCAACCAGGCTGCTACCAGGCTCCACACGCCGGCACCTGCCAGCGCCATGGGAATGCCAACCAGCAGATAGCCCACCGCAAAACCAGCCAGCTGCCCCAATTGCAGGGCCTTGAAGTTGAGTTCGCGCCGCAGCAGGTTGGCCGGCGCAGAGGTGAGCGCCGAGATGAGGCAGACGAACGACAAGGCACGTAGCAACGGCGTGGCCTCCGGGTGCGTCAGGAAGCCCGCAATGTGCGGCGCAAACAGCAGCAGTACGGCAGTGACCACCAGGCCCGCGGCGAGTTGCCAGGTGGCGATGAAGCGGACGATGTCGTCACTGATCTGCTTGCGCTGGACCAGGGCGGAGCCAATGGACGCGTCAGCAAAGTAGTTGGCAACCCCCACAACGATCGCGCCGACGGCGAACATGCCGTACTCGGCCGGCCCGAGGATCCGGGCCAGCAGGATCTGCGACCCGAGCTGGATCAGCAGCTTGCCTGCGGCGCCCAGGTAACCCCATTTGGCGGCATGGAGCGTTCGTTGCGTGAGGTTGCCTTTGCTGCTCACGGCTTTTGGATGACGTTGGCCTGGAAGTCGGCGTAAGCGGACTTCAGCCCATCTTCAAAAGACGTGCTTGCCTGCCAACCGATGGCGGTCATGCGGCTGACGTCCATCAGTTTGCGCATGGTGCCGTCGGGCTTGGTGGTGTCGAAGGTCAGGCTGCCCGTGAAGCCCACGGTCTTGGCCACGGCCTCGGCCAGTTCCCGAATGCTCAGGTCATGCCCCACGCCGATGTTGACCAGCGGCGCCAGGCCGTCGTTTCGGTCCTGGCCAAGCAGGGCCGTGTAGGGCGCTTCGGCCAGCGACATGAGGTACACGCAGGCGTCGGCCATGTCGTCGCTGTACAGGAACTCGCGGCGCGGGGTGCCCGTGCCCCAGACCGTCACCGTCGGCGCACCGCTGGCTTTGGCTTCGTGGAACTTGCGGATCAGCGCCGGGATGACGTGGCTGTTGTCCGGGTGGTAGTTGTCACCGGGACCGTACAGGTTGGTGGGCATGGCCGCCAGGAACTGCGTACCGTACTGCCGGTTGTACGCCCAGCACATTTCAATGCCGGCGATCTTGGCCAGGGCGTAGGGCCGGTTCGTGGCTTCCAGCGCGCCGGTCAACAGATGCTCTTCCTTCATGGGCTGGGGAGCCAGCTTGGGGTAGATGCAACTGGAGCCCAGAAACAGCAGGCGCTGCACCTTGTGGATGTGTGCAGCGTGAATGATGTTGGTCTGGATGGCCAGGTTGTCGCGGATGAATTCGGCCGGGTACGCGTTGTTGGCGTGGATGCCCCCCACCTTGGCAGCCGCCAAGAACACGTAGTCCGGCTTTTCGGCGGCAAAGAACGCGTCCACTGCCTTTTGGTCCGTCAGGTCCAGTTCGGCATGGGTGCGCTCAATGATGGTGGTGCAGCCCTTGGCGCGCAGATTGCGCACGATGGCCGACCCCACCAGGCCACGGTGGCCAGCCACGTAGATGCGTGCATCTTTGGGCAGTGTGCTCATGGCCGGGCTCACTCGTTGTAGTCGTAGGCCTGGAAGCCCGCAGCCTTGACGAGGCTGTCGCGGCGGGCGGAGGTGTAGTCGGCCTCGACCATCTCGGCCACGAGTTCCTTCAGCGTGGTCTTGGGCACCCAACCGAGCTTTTCCTTGGCCTTGGTGGGGTCGCCCAGCAGGGTTTCCACTTCGGTGGGGCGGTAGTAGCGTGGGTCCACGCGCACGATGACGTCGCCGACCTTGCACTTGGCCTTGTCGCCTTCAACCTTGACGACGCGGCCCACTTCGTTTTCGCCCTCGCCTTCAAAGGCGAGCGTGACGCCCAGTTCGGCCGCTGCGAACTCCACGAACTGGCGCACGCTGTATTGCACGCCGGTGGCGATGACGAAGTCTTCGGCTTGCTGTTGCTGCAGCATCAGCCATTGCATCTCGACGTAATCCTTGGCGTGGCCCCAGTCGCGCAGCGCGCTCATGTTGCCCAGGTACAGGCAGTCCTGCAGGCCCAGCGCGATGCGGGCAATGGCGCGCGTGATCTTGCGGGTAACGAAGGTTTCGCCGCGCAGCGGGCTCTCGTGGTTGAAAAGGATGCCGTTGCAGGCGTAGATGCCGTAGGCCTCACGGTAGTTGACCGTGATCCAGTAGGCGTACATCTTGGCCACGGCGTAGGGGCTGCGCGGGTAGAAGGGGGTGGTTTCCTTCTGGGGGATTTCCTGCACCAGGCCGTACAGCTCGGAGGTGGAGGCCTGGTAGAAGCGCGTCTTCTTTTCCAGGCCCAGGATGCGGATGGCTTCCAGCAGGCGCAGGGTGCCGATGCCGTCGGCGTCAGCGGCGTACTCGGGCTGGTCGAAGCTCACGGCCACATGGCTCATGGCGCCCAGGTTGTAGATTTCGTCAGGCTGGGTTTCCTGGACGATGCGGATCAGGTTGGTGGAGTCGGTCAGGTCGCCGTAGTGCAGCTTGAAGCGCTGGTTGTCCACGTGCGGGTCTTGGTACAGGTGGTCCACACGGTCGGTGTTGAACAGCGATGAGCGGCGCTTGATGCCGTGAACTTCATAGCCCTTGGACAGGAGCAGTTCGGCCAGGTAGGCGCCGTCTTGGCCAGTGATACCGGTGATGAGTGCAACTTTTCTTTGGCTCATGATGTTCAGGACTTGCTGTGGAAATTGACTTTGCCGACGACACGCTCGCGCTCGGCAGGCGGCACTTGCGCCACCAGGTCGAGGATGAAGCTGCGATGCAGGTCGAGGGCTTGGGGCATGTCGGGGTTGATGGAGGAAACCCGGATCAACATGCCCTCAGGAATGAGGCGACGCAGGCCGTAGCGAATGGAAACGAGCCGACGTTGCGTGTTGGAGATGGTGGCTTCGTCCCCCATCAGCACCCAGTAGGTGATGGGCTCGATGCGCGGGCCAAAGGTGGCCAGGACGTGACGAACCGGGATGTGAAAGCCCGGCTGCACTTCCATGCGGTCATCACGCCCCTGCTCCACCTTGAAGCCTTGGCTGACGTAGCAAACGTCCGGAATGTGCACAGTGAGGCCGTCAGACTGATCTCCCCCGTACGCCACGGACAGCATGACTCGGCGGCCCTTGCTGTCGACATAGGTGCGCGCGAGGGTCTGGTTGTAGATCTTGTCGAGCATCGCCTGCTGATCAGGCGGGGGAACGACGACGGGCATGTTCTCGTCGACGCGCCAGTCAGCGAATCGCTTGGGGAAGAGTTGGTCGAGCTTGAACTCTGGGTGCAGGTCTGAAACACGGATCGTGGGCCGCGCCCATTCCGCCAAAGCGGCTGAGGCGAGCATTGCCGTTGCACCAAAAATGGCTGTGCGACGCGTGCTCATGCCTTGCCCAGCTTCCTGGTGAGGCGCGCCAGCCCAGTCATTCCATGGTCGAAGGCGAGGATCAAGATCAGGGCCACCATAAAGAGCACCATGCCCGCGAAGCCATGCACGAAGCCTTGGCCGGCTTCATCGCCAAAGTGGTAGGTGACCAGCACGAGAATGCAGACGCGCACGATGTTCGCGACGAACGAAATAGGCACGATGGCGATGGCCATGGCGATGTTTCTGGCCTTGGATGTGTAGGCCATGATGTTCATGTAGAGCAGACCTAGCGCCTCCAGCGTGAACATGGAGTTCAAGCCAGCGCAGGCATCTGCGACGAGCAGCTGATACGGGCCGACGGTGAGTACCACACCGCTGCGGCCCACCGGGTAGCCCAGGTTGTAGAGCAGGCTGCTGGCCACGGCAGAGACGGCCGACTTGAGCGGCGTGGTCACGGCAATCACCAGAGTCGCCGGCAACGGCACCATGAAGAGCAGGAAGAACAGCGGGAACCACAGTAGCCGTACCGCCGCCGGGCCAATGATCAGCAACAGCAAGCCCACGAGCAGCGGGATGAGCGCCCCGACACTCAGCAGCAGAACAGCTTGTGAGCGGCCAAGCACGAACATAAGCAAGGCAAGCGCCAGCCACGCGCTGCCAGCCAGCAAGCTGGGGCGAGCCTCCAGAGCGAGCAGCTCGTGGCGCTTGCGATAGACCAGCCAGGCTGTGACGGCGAGGATGATGGGGCCATGCCCCTGTTCATCGCGCGTCCAAATGGTGCGCGCTACGTCGACCATGGTCGGCCCGAACAGCACGCACAACGCGAACAGAAGCAGGGCCAGCGCGATGTAGTCAGGTTGGCCGCTGCGGCTTGTTGCCCACTGGGGCAATCGGCGGGCTTCAGGGGTGGATCTGCTTGCTTGCATGGCGCCCATGGCCGGGAAAGATGACACGTCCGTCAGAACTCGTTGACGATGGCACCAAGCAGCTGGGCAGAGCTACCGGCGAGGCCTGCAACCAAGTCTTGCAGCGCATCGACACGGTTTTGGCCTTTGCGGGCGAGCACGATGGCCGCACCGCATTTGCCGGCTACGACGCTCGCATCTGCACCGTGCGCAGCGGCGGCGGTATCCAGCACGACGTGGTCGAACTTGGACACCAACTCGCGCACAAGGAGACCGAACGCTGGACGCTCGATAAGCTCCAGCGGGTTGGGCGGCAGCGGGCCTGACGGCAGAACAAACAGGCCAGGAACGCCTTCGATCGCCTGGATGACCTGGCTCTCTGTGCGCCCCGACAGCAGCGATGAAAGCCCTGCCGAGTTGCTTACCTTGAAGACTTCGTGCTGGCGCGGGCTGCGCAGGTCGGCATCCACCAACAGCGTGCGCCCGCCCAACTGAGCCAGCGACACCGCCAGATTGGCCGCAAAGTAGGTTTTGCCATCGCCGGAGCCGGGGCTGATCACAGCCAATGCTTGGCGAGGTTGGTCCGGCCGGTTCCAGCGCATGGTGAGCTGGCTGCGAGTGGCACGCACGGCTTCAGCCTGCACCGAGAATGGTTGCAGCAGCGTGACCAGCTCAGGGCTGGCCAGCCGGCGTTCGGCCGTAGCAAGCGGGTAATGAAACTGCTGCGCCAGCGCGTTGAGCACATCGTCAGGGCTGGCCAAGCCCAGCGCAATCGCGGCTTCACCGAAGCGCACGCCATGTTGGCGCTGGAAGCTCAGCACCTTCTCAACTTCAGCCGCACTGAGGTTGCGGGCATCGCGGATCAGGTCGCCGATGGGTCGATCGTGGATTTCTGCTGGGGCGTTCACGGAAGCTCCGGGGGTAGCGGCTTGCATCGGGGTCAGGCGCTCTTGCCTGCAGCCTGCCCCAGCAATCGCTGGTGCATCAGGTTGGCCTTGGTGGTCTTGCCAAAAAAGCGGCGCGCGTCAGCGGCTGGCAGCACACCGATGATGGGCAGGCCCACAGCCTGCGCAACGTCTTCTGCCGTGCGAACGCGACGATCCAGCATCTCCAGCGCCAGTGCGAGTGCGACAGCAAGCAACGTGCCGGCAAACACCGCAGCAGCCATGTTCAGGACGATTCGTGGCGATGCAGCCTCCGTTGGCACGACGGCCTGCGAAAGCACCGTGACGTTGCTCTGGGTGGCCATGCTCTCGAGCGTCGTCTGGTTGAGGCGCTGCATGATTTGGTCATACGTGCGCTGAGCGTTCTCCACATCACGCAGCAGCACAGCGCCCTCGTCTCGTGCCGCTTTCATCGCCAACACCTTGGCGCGCTGGGCCTCCAACTGCGCCTTGATGTCACCAGCGCGCTGCTGGTTGATGTTGTTGGTGATGCCCAGCGAGCTGGTGACCTTGACAGTCTCGGTATCGATACGCGCCTTCAGTTCGGCGAGGTTGGCACGCGCTTCGATCACCTGCGGGTTCTTATCGCCAAGTCTGGACGTCAGTTCCTGCAGCCGCGCCTCCGCCCGCGCCTGATCGGCCTTGAGACCTGCAATCAGCGGGTTGGCCAGCACTTCCTGCATGCGGTCAGCACTGCTGCCGCGCGCGGCTGCCTGGCGGCTGCCCGAATCTGACACCAACGACTGAATACCCACGTACTGACTGGACAGTTCATTCAGGCGTGCCGTCTCAACGTCAAGCCGCTCGTCGGTCGCAACGATGCCCTTTTCTTTCTGGAAGTCAGACAACCGCGCTTGCGCCTTCTCCAGCAAGTCACGCGACTCTTTGGCGCGCTGATCAAAGAACGACGAATACTGCCGCGCCGGGTCAACACGCATTTCGATGTTGGTTTCGAGATAGGCCTGAACGAACGCGTTCGCCATCGCGGCAGCGAACTTCGGATCAGCGCCTTTGTACGTGACTGTGATGACGTTGGACTCGCGCGAGGGTTTTACGTCCAACGACTTCTGGAGCACGCCGCCAAGCCATTGCTCCATGCTGCCCTCGCCCTTGGTGGCCTCCTGCCACTGCTCGCGAACCTGCGGGTTCTCGGTGAGTTTGAGACTGCGAACGACCTTGAATGCCACTCGGTCGCTCTGGATCACGTCCACTTGTGTCGCGATGATGCTGGGGTTGATGCCACCCGGGTACAGCACGGCCGAAAGCGGATCGGGCTTGGTCGAATCCACGACGACAGAGGCGCTTGCGGTGTAGCTCTTGGGCATGAGCAGACTGACCGCCAATGCGATCAGCACCGTACCGAAGAAAACACCCAGCACCAACTTGTAGCGCGCCCGCAGGATGGCCAGGAATTGAACGAAGTTCATCTAGTTATTTCCAGTGGGGGTCAGAACAGGCTTTCCTTGACGTAGACGACATCGCCGTCCTTCACGCCGTCATCCATGGCCTGCTGGATGACCTGGACCTTGCCGTCAGCACCCTTGCGGTGCACGCGAATGCCCCGTTCGGTGCCGCGCTGATTCAGGCCACCACCGGCGGCGAGCACTTGCATCAGCGTCATGCCGCGTTCCAGGCGCATGGGGCCGGGGCGCTGCACTTCGCCGTAGATGTAGACCAGCGGCGCACGCTCGACCCACAGCACGTCGCCGTTCTGGATCAGCACATCGTTGGCGCGGTTCTGCTCGGCGCTGAAGACGCCGGGCAGGTCGATCTCCTGGCGGAAGGGCTTGCCGTTGCGGGTGCCGGTGAGCACCAGCAGGTCGCCGCCCGTGCCAGCCACGCCGCCTGCGGTGGCGAGCAGGTCGGTCAGGCGCATGTCGGCCGTCTCGATGGGGTAACGGCCGGGGCGGTTGACCTGGCCCAGCACGCTGGCCTGGTTGCCCTTGACCTGCAGCAGCGTCAGCGTGACCTGGGGCTGCTTGACGTAGTTGCCGCTCATCAGGCCGTCAGCAATGAGCCGCTCGGCCGAGCTGATGCTGCGGCCGCCCACGCGCACATGGCCCAGCAGCGGGAAGCTGATGACGCCGGACTCGGAGACGCGGGTCTCGAGCGTGAGGTCGGGGTTTTGATAGACGACGACGCGGATCACGTCGCCCGCACCCAGCCGGTACTCGGCCGACACAGTGGGAGCAGCCGCGGCGGCCGCCTGGGCTTGCGCGCCCAGGGCACCCAGCCCGAGCGCCGCAGCAATCAGCAGTTGGTGAACGCGCATCGTCGTCTTCATCATTTACTTGAGGCCCATGCCCTTGGAGATGGAAGCAGGATCCAGGCCACTGGCGGCCGGGGCGGGCGCCTCGCTCGCGGTGGGCGCCGGTGCCGGCGTGGCGGCGGCCGGCGCGCTGGCGGCGGCTTCGGCGAACTTGCCGACGTACTCCACCTTGGAGCTGTCGCGCAGCGCCTTGATGTCCTTTTGCACCACTTCGGCCTTGCGCTGGTTCAGCAGGAAGGCTTCGATGGCGGGGCGGGCACGGGCTTCGTCCACCGGCTGGCTGCGCGAGCCGGACAGGAACAGCACGGTGATGCCGTTGGGCGCCGGGCTGATCATGGAGTCGCCGTCCTTCAGGCGGGAGATGCTGTCCAGGCTGGCCAGGGGCAGCTGCTCGGCAGCGCGCACGGCCTGGTTGCCGTTGAAGCGGAAGTCGTTGGCCTTGAGGTACTCGACGAACTCGCCCAGGCTCTTGGCGGCGCTGAGCTTGGCGCGCAGCGCGTCGAACTGCTCGGGCTTGGCCTCGATCTGCAGTTCCTGCAGGCTGTAGATGCGGCGGTCCTTGAAGAGGGCCGGCTTGTCGTTGTAGTACTTGGCGATCTCTTCGTTGGTGGGCTTGGCGACGCTCTCACCCACGCGCTCCACGTAGGCGCGGGCGATGATTTCGCGCTTGGCGGCCTCGATCTGCTGCACGACGCGGGGGTCGCGGTCGAGCTTTTGCTCCTGGGCCTTCTGGACGGCGAGTTCCTGGTCGATCAGGCGCTCCAGCACCTGGCGGCTGGCGGCCTCGGCCTGCTCGGGCTTCAGGCCCTGCTGGCGCTGCAGCACGAAGTTGATCTGGTGGACGGTGATCTCTTCCTTGTTGACCTTGGCGGCCGTCTGGGAAGCTTTCTCGCCCTTGTCCCCGCCGCAGGCCGCCAGCAGCACGGCAGCCGCCACGGCGGCGAGCAGGGAAACACGGGGCTTGATCAGTCGCGTTGCCATCTTGTCGATGTCCTTGTTGTGCAGGGGAAGGGGTCTCACCCAGGGTTAGCAAATCAGTGTAGCGGCCGGATATGTCGCTTCTGTGGGGGCTTTGTCCCGTTAAAAAGGCGGCCGAACCGGGGGTTAGAGCGTTTTCCAGGCGCGAGTTCCCCCATCCCCCGTATTCCCGGGGGTGAGGTGAAGATTCAGCGGGAAGGCCGGCGCCCGCGCCCGGCCTACAGGCTCAGCACTTGATGCCAGCGTGCAGCGCGACGATGCCGGCGCTGAGGTTGTGCACGTCCACGTGGCCGAAGCCGGCCGCCTTCATCATGGCCTTGAGCGTGGCCTGGTCGGGGTGCATGCGGATGGATTCCGCGAGGTACTTGTAGCTTTCGGCGTCGCCCGCGAACAGCGAGCCCAGCTTGGGCAGGATGTTGAAGGAGTACCAGTCGTAGGGCTTCTTCAGCGGCTCGGCGATCTTGGAGAACTCCAGCACCAGCAGCCGGCCGCCGGGCTTGAGCACGCGGCACATCTCGGCGAGCGCCACGTCCTTGTGCGTCATGTTGCGCAGGCCGAAGGCGACGCTGACGAGGTCGAAGCTCTCGCTCTTGAAGGGCAGCTTCTCGGCGTCGGCCAGGCTGGTGGGCAGGATGAGGCCTTCGTTGAGCAGGCGGTCGCGCCCCTGGCGCAGCATGGCCTCGTTGATGTCGGTGTGCACCACCATGCCGGTGTCGCCCACCTTGCGGGCGAAGGCGCGCGACAGGTCACCCGTGCCACCGGCGATGTCCAGCGCGCGCTCGCCGGGCTTGAGGTTGGCAACCTGCAGCGTGTAGGCCTTCCAGGCCCGGTGCAGGCCGGCCGACATCAGGTCGTTCATCAGGTCGTACTTGGACGCGACGGAGTCGAAGACGCCGCGCACCTTGCTGGCCTTCTCCTTCTCGTCGACCTGCTGGAAACCGAAGTGGGTTTGACTCATGGGATGGAATTCAATGCGAGTGGCAGGAACCGCCAGCCTTGGCCGGCATGGCATCGTCGCGCCCCTTGCCGGCGGCGGCCAGGCGGGCTTCGTAGTCGGCCCACAGGGCGGCCTCTTGGCTGCCGAGCTTGTAGAGGTAGTCCCAGGTGAACAGGCCGCTGGCATGGCCGTCAGAGAACTCCGGGCGCACGGCGTAGTGGCCCACGGGCTCCAGCCCGGTGATGAGGACGTCGCGCTTGCCGGTCTGCAGCACTTCCTGGCCCGGGCCGTGGCCCATGACCTCGGCAGACGGGCTGTAGACGCGCATCAGTTCGAACGGGATGCGAAAGCGCGCGCCGTCGTCGAAGGCGACTTCCAGCACGCGGGACTGCTGATGGACGGTGATGTCGGTGGGCTGCGGCATGCCGCAAGTGTCCCTCAGTTATCTGGCCGCCCAGGTGCCGGGCCAGCCGGGTCAGAAGCTCTGGTAGGCCGGCAACTGCCCGTCCTTGGGGCGAACCTGAATAAAGCGCGCCGCCAGGCGGGACTGCACGCTGATGGGCAGCGGCGCAAAGCCGGTGCCGCGCGTCAGGTCGTCGCCATGCATGAAGCACCAGTACAGGAACTTCATGGCGCCCAGCGCCTTGGCGGCGGTGGCGGGCTCGGCGTCCAGCAGCACGAAGCTGGTCAGCGTGATGGGCCAGGCGTCGTTGCCGGGGCGGTCCAGCAGCGTGGCGAGGTCGTCGCCCTGGCGGTGCATGTCGCTCTCGGCAATGGCCATGCGGAAGCCGCTTTCGCTGGGCAAGACGAAGCGCCCGGCCGCGTTGCGCAGCTTGACGGCGGCGAGCCTGTCGCGCAGCACACGGTCATAGGACACGTAGGCAATCGCGCCGGGCGTGCTGCGCAGCGCTTGCACCATGCCGTCGTTGCCGTCGGCCTTGAGCGGCTCGCCCGGCCACGGCGGCGCCTGGCTGGCGCCCACCTCGGCCTTGAAGCTGGCCGATGCCCCGGCGAGGTAGCGGCTGAAGCCGTCGCTGGTGCCGGACTTGTCCGCCCGCACGACGCGCCGGATCGGCAGCACCGGCAACGCAAGGTTGGGATTGAGCGCGGCAATGCGGACATCGTTCCAGACCTTGATGCGCCCCAGGAAGATGTCGGCCAGCAGCTCACCGTTCAGTTGCACCGGCCCGCCCACCCCGGGGAGGTTGACCACCGGCACCACGCCGCCCACCAGCATGGGGATCTGCACCAGCTTGTGCTTGGCGAGCTCGGCAGTCGACAGCGGCGTGTCGGTGCCGCCGAAGTCCACCCTGCGCGCGGTGATCTGCTTGACGCCATCGCCCGAGCCCGTGGGCTTGTAAGCGACCGGCGCGCCGCCGGCCTTCTCGAAGGCCCGCGCCCAGGCTTCGTAGATCTTGGACGGGAAAGACGCCCCCTGCCCCTGCACAGCCTGCGCGAGCGCGATGGGGGTGCTGAGCACGGCGGCCGCGAACGTCAAGGCCAGACGCTGGTACAGCTTCATGAACGGTGAGATTGACTGGTGAAAACCCGTAATCATGCCCTGTGGCTTCCGGCCGGCCGCTCGGTCAGCCGCTCTAATCGGGCGTTTTCACGGCTTTGCGCATCCACCTCATGCCCCGCCTTCAACGCACCCGCCTAGCCCTGGCAGCGACCCTGCTGGGCTTGGCCGCCCACGCCCCGGCCTTGGACCTCCGTGACCTGTCCAAGGAGGTGTCGCCCTGCGACGACTTCTACGGCTTCGTCAACGCCAACTGGGAGGCCGCCACCGAGCTGCCCGCCAGCCGCGCCCGCATCGGCAGCTTCGACCAGCTGCGCCAGGCCAACGACGAGCTGCTGAACCGCGCGCTCAAGGAGCTGGCCGACCAGCCGTCGCTGCAGACCACGCCAGGCCTGAAGCTCATTGCCGCCTACTACGCCAGCGGCATGGACGAGGCCGCCATCGAGGCGCGCGGGCTGAGCTCGGTCACGCCGCTGCTGAACCGCATCAACGCGCTGCAGCGCCGCGAGGACCTGCCCACGCTGCTGGCGCTGCTGAACCGCAGCGGCATCAGCGCACCCATCGGCTACGGCGTTCAGCCTGACCGCAAGGACACCCGCAAGAACGTGCTGGGGCTGGGCCAGTCGGGCCTGGGCCTGCCGGACCGCGACGACTACTTCCGCGACGACGCCCGCACCCGCACGCTCAAGGCTGCCTACCGCGCCTACACCCGCGCGCTGCTGACCGGCGCCGGCCTGGCCGCGGGCGACGCCGAGCTGGACGCGCTGGCCGCCTTCGAGACCCGGCTGGCCGAGGCCTCGCGCGAGCGCGCCGAGCTGCGCGACCCGAACGCGGCCTACAACCCGATGTCGCCCGCCGAGCTGAGCGCCGCCGCGCCGGGGCTGGACTGGACGGCCTACCTGGCCGTGCTGACGGCCGGCGCCAAGCTGCCGCAGCGCCTGCTGGTGGCCCAGCCCGAGTTCGCCGCCCGCGTGGGCCAACTGGCGGCCGAGACGCCGCTGGACGTCTGGCGCAGCTACCTGTCGCTGCGCGTGCTGGACACGCTGGCACCGCGCCTGCCCAAGGCGCTGGCCCATGCCTCGTTCGAGTACCGCGGCAAGGCCATCACCGGCCTGCAGGCCCCGGCCCCGCGCAACGAGGACGTCATCCTGCAGATCGGCGGCCGCACCGGCACCGAGCCGGTGGCCATGGCGCTGGGCGAGCTGTTCGTGGCCCGCGCGTTCTCGCCCGAGGCGCAGAAGCGATCGCTGCAGTTGGTGGAGGACGTGCGCGCCGCCATGAAGGAGCGCATCGAGAAGCTGGACTGGATGACCGCCCCCACCAAGGCCCGCGCGCTGGACAAGCTGGCCAAGATGCAGCCCGTCATCGGCGCGCCGGCCAAGTGGCCGCAGTTCGAGGGCCTGCAGCTCAGCAGCACCGACTACGCCGGCAACTGGCTGAAGGCCGCGCTGTGGCACAGCGACCGCCAGATCAAGGACCTGGACGCGCCGGTGGAGCGCGACCGCTGGCGCATCAGCCCGCACATCGTCAACGCCTTCGCGGGCGGGCTGAACCAGATCATCTTCCCCGCCGGCATCCTGCAGCCGCCCTTCTTCTCCGCCACGGCGGACGACGCGGCCAACTACGGCGGCATCGGCATGGTGATCGGCCACGAGATCACGCACCATTTCGACGACAGCGGCCGCAACTTCGACGCCGGCGGCTCGCTGACCGACTGGTGGACGGCCGAGGACGCCGCCGGCTACAAGGCGCGCGCCGACAAGGTGGCCGAGCGCTACGGCGCCATCTCGCCGCTGCCGGGCTACACCATCAACGGCCGGCTGACGCTGGGCGAGAACATCTCCGACGTGTCGGGCCTGCCCATCGCCTACGAGGGCCTGCTGCGCGCGCTCAAGCGCAGCGGCACGCCGCTGGACAAGAAGACGGCGGGCTACACACCGGCCCAACGCTTCTTCATCAGCAACGCGCTGGTGTGGCGCAGCAAGGTGCGCACGGAGTTCCTGATCAACCAGCTGCGCACCGATTCGCACTCACCGGCCAAGTACCGCGTGCTGACGCCGATGGCCAACACGCCCTACTTCTCGCAGGCCTTCTCCTGCAAGCCCGGCAGCGCCATGGTGGCCAAGGACCCGCTGACGGTCTGGTGAGGGCTCGCGCCGGGCTGCACAAATGACAAACGGGGCCGCGGCCCCGTTCTTTTTGCGTGCTCGGCCTGTCAGCCGATCAAGGCAGCGCTCACCACTGCAGCTTCAGCGTGTACGCGCCGGTGCCGCTGTAGCGCTGCACGTGCACGTACAGCGTCACGGCCGACGAGCCGCCGTTGGCGTAGGTCACGCTGTCCACCTGGCCGGCGCCCTTCTCGCTGCGGGCCAGGATGGTGCCCGAGCTGTTGCGCACGTACAGGTCGAAGTCGGCACTGGTGCTGCCCATGGTCAGCGCGGCCGACAGCGACTTGCCGGCCGGCAGCGTCACCTTGAAGTAGTCGGTGTCGCTGGTGGAGCCGATGCTGCCGTTCACGGTGGCCGGCGCAGACACGGTGTTGGCCGTCGCGCGCGTGTTGTTGGACTCGGTCTCGTTGACCGTGCCCGTCGGCGGCGTGGTGGTGCCGGTGATGGCCTGCACCGCCGCCTGCGCGTTCAGGATGCCCGACCCGCAGCCCGAGCAGGTGCCCGGGAAGGCACGCGCACTGCTCTGCAGCGCGGCCTTGATCTGGTCAGGCGTCGCCGTGGGCTTGACGCTCAACATCAGCGCCGCCACGCCGGCCACGTGCGGTGCGGCCATGGAGGTGCCCTGGTAGTAGGCGTAGTTGTCGGCGCCCGGCGCCTGCGTGCCGGCGTTCAGCGTGCTCAGGATGCCGTTGCTGCTGGACGAGCGCACGTCGCCACCCGGGGCCGCCAGCGTCACAACCGTGCCGTAGTTGGAGTAGTAGGCCCGCGCGCCGTTGCGGTCGGTGGCCGCCACGGTGATGACGCCGCTGCAGTTGGCCGGGCTGGAGTTGCTGGCGTTCTGGTTCTCGTTGCCAGCCGCCACCACCACCACCGCACCGCGCGAGCGGGCGCTGTTGATCGCGTTCTGCGACGTGGTGTCGCAAGCGCCGCCACCGCCCAGCGACAGGTTCAGCACCTTGGCCGGCGTCGCGTTGGCCGGCAGGCCAGCCACGGTGCCGCCGGAGGCCCAGATCATGCCGTCGGCGATATCCGAGGTGTAGCCGCCGCACTTGCCGAGCACGCGGATGGGCTGGATCTTGGCGTTGAAGGCAATGCCGGCGATGCCCGAGGCGTTGTTGGTCTTGGCGGCAATCGTGCCGGCCACGTGCGTGCCGTGCCAGCTGGAGCCGGAGGCCGGGTCACCGGCGGCACACTCGTTGGTGGCGGTCCAGTCGCCCGGGTCGCTGGCATCGGCATCGCGGCCATTGCCGTCGTTGGCGACCGCCGTGTCGTTGATCATGTCGTAGCCGGCGACGATCTGGCCCGACAGGTCGGCGTGCGGGCGGATGCCGGTGTCGATGACGGCCACCACGACGCCCGTGCCGGTGGCCAGGTCCCAGGCCGCCGGGGCGCGGATGCCACCGGTGGTCTCGAACAGGTCCCACTGCGAGGTGTAGCTGGTGTCGTTGGGCGTCAGCAGCGGGTACATCTTGCGGTCGGGTTCCGCGTAGGCGATGTTGGGGTCGGCTGCCTTCAGCTCGGCGGCCAGACGCTCCAGGTCGGCAGTGGCCAGCGCACGATCCAGCTTGAACACATGAGCGCCGGTGCCGGTCTGGCGCAGCAGACGGGCCTGGGCGCCGCGCTGGGACAGACGGGCGTTGACCGAGCCCAGGCGGCTGGACAGCGCGGTCGCGTCCACGCTGCGGGCGCGCAGCACGCGGGCGTCGGCGGTGTCGGCCTCGGCAGCGTCGCGGTAGCCGACGATCAGGCGGTCCGTGGTCGGGGCGGCGCGCTGCACGGCGCTGGCCAGACCCACATCGACCTGCACATTGGACACACCAGCTTGCACGGCGCCCATCGACAGCAGCCCGCAGGCCAGCGCGATCAGGGACTTCTTGTTTGCAACAACGAATCTCATTGAGGGGGTTCCACAAAAGTCACCGTGACGGACGGCAGGCCGGCTCGGGCCCGTGGGATCTCCACTTGGGGCGACGCCGCCTTGTTGGCGGTTCACCGGCTGGGTCTCCCACTCTCCCCTGCCCTGCCGGCCGGCGCATTCCGAAGCGGCGCGAAGTCTGTCAGCGGGCGCATGCCGACCTTGTCACCCCACGCAGGGACGGAACCCACCCGATAGTGCTAGTCCGGATGGCGCTGGAACGTGACGAATGACATGGGCACGCCCCGAGCAGGCGTCCTGGCACGAACTCAGTTCGACCTCGGTTTTCGACAGGTCGTCGCACGGCAGACGCAGCTCATCCCAAGCGCCTTGGGTGCGCTCGACCGAGCACCTAGCCTGAGCACAGGTCGACGCAATTCAGCGTCGTCTCCCGCAACGTCAACCGATCAAGGAGTCCGCCATGTCCCACACCCTGCGCAACACCCGCCGCCTGCTCGCCGCCCTCGCCACGCTGACGCTGGCTACTGGCCCGGCGATGGCGCAAACGCAGACCACCGCGATGGAGCGCGTCGAGGTCCACGGTGGCCGTGTGATCGAAACCGTGCCGCGCCACGACGTGCACAAGGCGTGCCCGACGATCGACCACGATCTCACGCAGGCCCTGGCACGCGCCTGGACGGACACCACGCGCTTCGGCGACGTGCACGTGCAGTTCGTGCTGGAGAACGGCGAGATCGGCGCGGTGTCTGCCAAGGGCGTCTCGCACGCGCTGGCACATAGCGTTCGCCGGGCCATGTACAGGATGGATTGCAGCGCCCAGAAGACGGCCGACGCGCAGGTCTACCGGTTCACGGTCGGCATCGTCGACCCGAACGCGACTCAAGAAATTAGCGCGGACGGCACGCGCACAGCGGCACGCAGCGTGCGGATCAGCCGCGGCAGTTGAGCGCCTGCGCGATCGCCGCGTCCACCGCCGCCAGCGGCTGCGCCAGCCGTGCGGCGGCACCACCCGCCACCTCGTCGCGCTGCGGTGCCGCCCACACCGGCGCCGGGAAATGGCTGTCCCACTCGAAGCGGGCGATGACGTGCCAGTGCAGATGCGGCACGACATTGCCCAGCGCGGCGAGGTTGATCTTGGTTGGCGCCAGCTGCGCCCGCAGAACCCGCTCGATCTCGGTGACGGCGTCCATGCAAGCGTGCCGCTCCGCATCCGCCAGATCGCCGAACTCGGCGACATGCGCGTTCCAGATCAGCCGATAGAAGGCCGGGAAGCGCCGCGCCTCGTCGCCATCGACGACGCGGATGACGCGGAACTGGTTGGTGCGCGCGACAACGAGGCCACCGTCGGTGGCGCAAAGCGGGCAGGTCATGGTGTCAGCCTTTCAGAACCCAGCCCACGGACAGCACATAGCGGCTGCCGCCCTCGACGCGCGTGACGCTGTGCTCACACGCATCGGGCCGGAAAAACTTGATGCGCCGGCTCTGCCAGATCGGCGTCGCGCAGACGAACTCACCGCCACGCGGCGAGGCCTTCAGCACGAGATTGAGCCGGTAGTGACGCCCCGTCTGCACGGGGTCGGTGTGCGGCGGGATGGCGCTGCCCTCGGGGTAGCGGATCAGGTAGCTGTCAAACGGGAGCGGCCAGCGCCCGGTGAGCAGCAGCATCTTGTCGTAGCCGCTGCCCTGGCGCCCGCGCTGCCACCGAAAGGCGGCGCGCAGGTAGCCAGACAAGGTCACACCAGCACCCGCTCGATGCCGCCGGCGTTGGCCTTGGCCACGTAGTCCGGCATCCAGTTCTCGCCCAGGATCTGGCGCGCCATCTCGACGACGATGTAGTCGGCCTCGAGCAGGCCGTTCTGCAGGTCGTTGCCGTAGCGGGACAGGCCCTGCAGGCAGCTCGGGCAGGACGTGAGGATCTTGAGGTTCTCGTCCGCACTGACCTTGCCGCTGGCGCGCAGCGTGGCTTCCGTCTTGCGCAGCTCTTCTTCCTTGCGGAAGCGGATCTGCGTGGAGATGTCCGGCCGCGTCACGCCCAGCGTGCCACTTTCGCCGCAGCAACGCTCGTTCTTGACGACGTTCTCGCCCACCAGTGCCTTGACCGTCTTCATCGGCTCCTGCTGCTTCATCGGCGAGTGGCAGGGGTCGTGGTACAGGTAGCTGCTCTTGGAGCCGAGGGTGATGCCCTTCTCCAGCAGGTACTCGTGGATGTCGATGATGCGGCAGCCGGGGAAGATGTCCTCGAACTTGTAGCCCTGCAGCTGGTCGAAGCAGGTGCCGCAGCTGACCACCACCGTCTTGATGTCGAGGTAGTTCAGCGTGTTGGCGACGCGGTGGAAGAGCACCCGGTTGTCGGTGATCATCTTCTCGGCCTTGTCGAACTGGCCCGAGCCGCGCTGCGGGTAGCCGCAGCACAGATAGCCGGGCGGCAGCACCGTCTGCACGCCGGCATGCCAGAGCATGGCCTGCGTGGCCAGGCCGACCTGGCTGAACAGGCGCTCGGAGCCGCAACCGGGGAAATAGAACACGGCCTCCGTCTCGCTCGGCGTGGCCGGCGGGCGGATGATGGGCACGTAGTCCTTGTCCTCGATATCCAGCAGCGCGCGCGCCGTCTTCTTGGGAAGACCGCCGGGCAGCTTCTTGTTGATGAAGTGGATGACCTGTTCCTTGACGGGCGCCGAGCCGACGGTCGCGCGCGGCGCGCTCGTCTGCTTACGGCCCGCGGGCTTGAACAGGTCCACCGCCAGGCGCTGGGCCTTGAAGCCGATGCCCACCATCGCGCTGCGGGCCAGCTTGATGGTCTCGGGGTTGGTGGCGTTCAGCATGAACATGGCCGCCGCATTGCCAGGGCGCCAGGTTTTCTGGCCCATCTTGCGCAGCAGGTTGCGCATGTTCATCGTCACGTCGCCGAAGTCGATCTTCACCGGGCAGGGCGAGGCGCACTTGTGGCAGACCGTGCAATGGTCCGCCACGTCCTCGAACTCCTGCCAGTGCTTGATGGACACGCCGCGGCGCGTCTGCTCCTCGTACAGGAAGGCCTCCACCAGCAGCGAGGTCGCCAGGATCTTGTTGCGCGGGCTGTAGAGCAGGTTGGCGCGCGGCACATGCGTGGCGCAGACCGGCTTGCACTTGCCGCAGCGCAGGCAGTCCTTCACCGAGTTGGCGATGGCGCCGATGTCGCTCTGCTGCATGATCAGCGACTCATGCCCCATCAGGCCGAAGCTCGGCGTGTAGGCATTTCTCAAATCGGAGTGCAGGCCGGCCGGCAGCGCGTCACTCTTGAGCAGCTTGCCCTTGTTGAAGCGGCCCTCGGGGTCCACGCGCTGCTTGTAGGCCGTGAAGTTGGCCAGCTCGTCGTCGCTGAGGAACTCGATCTTGGTGATGCCGATGCCGTGCTCGCCGGAGATCACGCCGTCCAGGCTGCGCGCCAGCACCATGATGCGGGCCACGGCCTCGTGGGCCGTCTGCAGCATCTGGTAGTTGTCGCTGTTGACGGGGATGTTGGTGTGCACATTGCCGTCGCCGGCATGCATGTGCAGCGCCACCCACACGCGGCCGCGCAGCACGTCCTTGTGGATGCGGCGGCACTCGGCCAGCAGCGGCTCGAAGGCGGCGCCGGCAAACAGCGTCTGCAGCGGCTTGAGGATCTGCGTCTTCCACGACGCGCGCAGCTCATGCGTCTGCAGTTGCTCGAAGAAACCGGTATCCAGGCCATTGAGCCAGCCCTGCCAGAGCTCGCCCACCTCGCGCAGCAGCGCCAGCGCCTGCTGCACGCGGTCTTCCAGCAGCTCGGCGCTGGGGATCTCGCCCGCGTCGTCGCTCTTGCCCAGCGGCAGCTTGCCCGTCGTGAACAGCGCCTGCAGCGCCGTGACGAGCTCCAGCTTGTTGCGCAGGGACAGCTCGATGTTGATGCGCTCGATGCCCAGCGTGTACTCGCCCATGCGGTGCAGCGGGATCACGACGTCCTCGTTCACCTTGAACGCGTTCGTGTGCTTGCTGATCGCGGCGGTGCGCTTGCGGTCCAGCCAGAACTTCTTGCGCGCATCGGCGCTGACGGCGATGAAGCCCTCGCCCGAGCGGCCGTTGGCCAGGCGCACGACCTCGCTGGTGGCGCGAGCCACGGCATCGGCGTCGTCGCCGACGATGTCGCCGATCAGCACCATCTTCGGGAAGCCGCCGCGCTTGCTCTTGGTCGCGTAGCCCACCGCCTTCAGGTAGCGGTCGTCCAAATGCTCCAGGCCCGCCAGCAGCACGCCGGTGGACGCAATCGAGAACATGTAGTCCTTGATGTCCACGATGCTGGGCACGCAGTCCTTGGGGTTGCCGAAGAACTCCAGGCAGACGGTGCGCGTGTGCGCCGGCATGCGGTGCACGATCCAGCGCGCGCTGGTGATGAGGCCGTCGCAGCCTTCCTTCTGGATGCCGGGCAGGCCGGCGAGGAACTTGTCGGTGACGTCCTTGCCCAAGCCTTCCTTGCGGAACACTCGGCCGGGGATGTCCAGGCGTTCGGTCTTCTCCAGCGTCTTGCCCGACGCGTCGAAGTAGCGCAGCTCGAAGCTGGCCGTCTCCACATCGTGGATCTTGCCGAGGTTGTGGTTGAGGCGGATCACCTCCAGCCACTTGGCCTCGGGCGTCACCATGCGCCAGCTGGCGAGGTTGTCCAGCGCCGTGCCCCACAGCACGGCCTTCTTGCCACCGGCATTCATGGCCACGTTGCCGCCGATGCAGCTGGCCTCGGCGGACGTCGGGTCCACCGCGAAGACGAAGCCGTGCTGCTCGGCCAGGTCGGCCACGCGCTGCGTGACGACGCCGGCCTCGCTGAAGATGGTGGCCACCTCCCGGTCCAGCCCCGGCAGGCGCAGCATCTCGACGCCGCGCAGCGCCTCCAGCTTCTCGGTGTTGATGACGGCGCTGTTCCACACCAGCGGCACTGCGCCGCCCGTGTAGCCCGTGCCGCCGCCGCGCGGGATGACGGTCAGGCCCAGCTCGAAGCAGGCGCCCACCAGGCCCGCCATCTCGGCCTCGGTGTCGGGCGTCAGCACGACGAAGGGGTACTCGACGCGCCAGTCGGTCGCGTCCGTCACGTGGGACACGCGCGCCAGACCGTCGAACTTGATGTTGTCCTTGGCCGTGTGGCGGGCCAGCGTCTTGGCGGCACGCTTTCGCAGCGCGGCCGTGCTGTCAAAGAACTTGTCGAACTCGGCCACCGCGCCGCGCGCGGCCTGCAGCAGCTCGCCCACCGCGGCGTCGCGCTGCGGGTCGCTCAGCGGGTCGCGGCGCTTTTGCACCTCACCCAGGCGGTGATGCAGGGCCTCGATCAGCTGCGCCCGGCGCTTGGGGTTGTCCAGCAGGTCGTCCTGCAGGTAGGGGTTGCGCTGCACCACCCAGATGTCGCCCAGCACCTCGTACAGCATGCGCGCGGACCGGCCCGTGCGGCGCTCGCCGCGCAGCTGGTCCAGCAGCGTCCAGGCCCGCGAGCCCAGCAGCCGGATGACGATCTCGCGGTCGGAGAACGACGTGTAGTTGTACGGAATCTCGCGCAGGCGCGGGGCGTCGTGGGCGACGGTGTCGGCCACATCAGCGGCGGCCGGCATCAGGGGATGCGGTGCGTTCATAGAGGAGCGGAATTATCGCAGCGGGGTATTTCCCTTCAGAATCCGGCGAATGACGCCCTGGCCCTATCCCTTGTGGCTCGCGCACCGCGGCGCGGGCAAGCTGGCCCCGGAGAACACGCTCGCGGCGTTCCGCCTCGGCGCGGGATTCGGCTGGCGAGCCTTCGAATGTGACGTCAAGCTCAGCGGCGACGGCGAAGCCTTTTTGCTGCACGACGACACGCTGGACCGCACCACCGGCGGCCAGGGCTCACCGGCCACGCAGCACTGGACCGATCTGGCCCGCCTGGATGCCGGCGCCTGGCACAGCCCGGCCTACGCCGCCGAGCCTCTGCCCCGGCTGGCCCAGATCGCCGCCTTCTGCCACGCCAACGGCTGTGCGCTGAACATCGAGATCAAGCCCTGCCCGGGCACCGAGGCCGCCACCGGCGCCGCCGTGGCCCGTGAGGCCGCGCGGCTGTGGGCCGGCGCTGAGCTGCCGCCGCTACTGAGCAGCTTTCAACCCGACGCACTGGCCGCCGCCCGTGATGCCGAGCCTACCCTGCCCCGCGCGTTGCTGCTGGACGAGCTGTGGGACGGCTGGCCCGCGGCCGCCGAGGCGCTGGGCGTGGTGGCCGTCATCACCAACTGGCGGCTGATGGACCGTGCCCTCATCGAGCGGCTGCATGCCCGCGGCTGGCGGGCGCTGGTCTACACCGTCAACGACGCCACCGAGGCCGCACGGTTGATCGCGCAAGGCGTGGACGGCGTCATCAGCGACGCCGTGGACCGGCTGGGGCCGGGCGCCGCGCCGATCACGGCTTGTTGATGATGTCGCGGTGCATGGGCGCCAGGCGCGCCAGCATTGCGTTCTGTGCCGCAAACGGGATGCCCTTGGCCGCCATGCTCTGCTGCAGCACCTCGACCAGCGCGTTGAAGTCGCGCCGACCGATCGCCATGCCCTCGTGCGCCTCCTTCATGGGCACGCCCTTGTAGACGCAGGGGCCGCCGGCCTGCTGGCACAGCTGCTCGGTGAGTTGAGTGGCCAGGTGGTCGCGGTTGGTGTCCTTGAAGAACGGGGCCATGCGGGCATCGGCCTGCAGCCGGACCACGAAGTCCTGCATGACGGCCTGGATGCCGGCCTTCTCGCCCCAGGCGCGGTAGAGGCTGTCATCGGCCGCGGGCGTCTGGGCCTGCGCGGTAGATAGCAGCACGGCGGCGGCCATCGCGGCCAGAGTTCGGAGGGGGTGGGTCATGGAAGTCTCCAAAAGAGGAAGCGCGGCCTCAGAAGGCCAGCTGGGCGGACAGGTAGGCGCCGGTCTGGCGGCGCGGCTGGACGGCCGGGGCGATGCGCCCCAGGTCCACATAGGCGGCCGTGAGCGACACCTGCTTGCTGGGCGCCCAGGCCACGAAGACGTCGAACCAGGCGTTCTCGCGCAGCGCGCCGTCGCCCAGCACCGAGCGGTTCAGGTTGTCGGGCTTGGCGCGGAACTCCGCCCCCACCGCCACCTGGGGAGACAGCAGCTTGGCCACCGAGATCTCGGGCTTGAGCTGGTAGCCGCGCCCCTGGGCGCCGCCAAAGCCGAGCAGGCCGTTCTGGTTGGCCCGCGTGGCGCGCAGCGTGCCGTTGACGACGATGCCGGGCGCCAGGAACAGCTTGGTGGCGCTGACATACACATCCGTGCCGGAGCGGCGCGCGCCCAGCGGGCCGAACAGCGTGGGCGCCAGCGCGCCGGCATCGGTGCGCTTGTGCTGCAGGCCCACGGCGATCTGGGGCATCCAGCGGTCGCTGTCCAGCACCGCGTCGCCCGCCACACGCAGCTTCAGGCCAAGGATGTCCTGCTTCAGGTGCAGGCCGGCCAAGCCCAGCGGGGCGAGGTTGTCGCGGGTGTCCAGGTCCTGGCGGGCCAGCGACAGCTCGACGCGGTCGCCCCAGCTGACGGCTGCGCCGATCACCTTGAAGCCGTAGTCGCCCGTCTTCACGGCCGTCGCGAAGGCCGTGGCACCGAACTCGCCAGTGGTGGCGTAGCTGCCGGTCACGGCCCAGGGCGTCAGGCCGCCGCCGGCTGCGCCGTCGATGCTGCTGACGCCGCCGGTCAGCAGCAGCTTGCCGTCGCCGGCCTGGGCGGCGCCCGCCACGGCCAGGGCCGCGGCGACAGCGGCGCGGGAGATGCGCAGAGTCATGGGAACACTCCTTGGAGTTGCAATGGACCCAGGCACCTACGCACGCGGTGCGCCAACGGATGCACGGCCTGTGCATCCAATTGCCGCGGCGTGACGTAGATCCCACAGTGCCGACCGGCTCTCCCCTGGCCGGCGCCTGCGCGTCAACAATCGCCCACGTCCCTGCCCCTGCCCGGCCTCGACCTGCCAAGCCATGACCCACACCCCTTCCCCTGCCGCTGCGCCCGACGCCCTGGACACCTGGATGGCCCGCACGGCGCTGGGCGACCGTGCCGCGTTTGAAGCGCTGTACAAGGCCAGCAGTGGCACGCTGCTGGCTGTCATCGTGCGGCTGGTGGGTGACCGCGGCCATGCCGAGGAGATCCTGCAGGAGGTCTATGTGACGGTCTGGCGGTCCGCCGGCAGCTACAGCCCGGCCCTCGGGCGGCCCATGACCTGGCTGATGAGCATCGCCCGCAACCGTGCCATCGACGGCCTGCGCCGGCGCAGCCGCGAGCCGGACACCATCAGCCGCTACAGCGCCCGGTCCGACGGCGACGGTGATGGCGACGACGACCTGCTGGCCCAGCTGCCCGACACGGCCGCCGGGCCGCTGGCCCTGCTGGAGCAGGCGTCGGAACAGCACACGCTGGAGCACTGCCTGGAAGGCCTGGTGGAGCGCCAGCGAGCCAGCCTGGCAATGGCCTACTACGACGGCCTCTCGCACGCCGAGGTGGCGGGCCGCATGGCCCAGCCGCTGGGCACGGTGAAGAGCTGGATACGGCGCGGGCTGCAAAGCCTGCGCGACTGCCTGGACCGTGCCGCCCGCGCGGCCCTACCCTCGGCCGGAGCGCGTTGAGATGGACTACAGCAATCGCGAATTGGCCGATCGTCTGGCCGCCGAGTACGCCCTGGGCACGCTGCGCGGCGGTGCGCGGCGGCGCCTGCAGCAGCTGCTGCCCGCCCACCCCACGCTGGCTGCGGCCGTGTGGGCCTGGGAGGCTCGGGTGCACACGCTCGCCACGCCGCTCGTCGAGCTGCAACCCCGCCCGCAGGTGTGGCAGCAGCTGCAAGCGCGGCTGTTCGGTGCGCCGCCACGCTGGTGGCAACGGTTGGGGCTGTGGCGCGGCCTCTCGGGGCTGGCCGTGACGGCCGCGCTGGCACTGGTCGTGCTGCAGCTGCAGCCACCGGTGGCACAGCCGCCGCTGGTGGTGGTGCTGGAGCGAACGCCGGACGGCAACTCGCTGCTGCCGGCCGGCTTCGTCGCCAGCGTCAGCGCCGACGGCCGCGCGCTGGTGCTCAAGCCGCTGGGCCTGGCCCAGGTGGCCGAGGGCCGGGCGCTGGAGCTGTGGGTGGTGCCCGATCAGGCGGCGCCTCGCTCGCTGGGCCTGGTGTCGGGGCGTGATGCCACGACGGTGCTGCGTGGCGAAATACTGCGCGGCGCCAAGGCGCTGGCGGTCAGCCTGGAGCCGGCCGGCGGCTCGCCGACCGGAGCGCCCACCGGGCCCATCGTCTCCGTCGGCGCCATTTGACACACCCTGGCCGACGCGCCGGCAGGCGCAGGTCGGCGCCGTGCATCCAGTCGCGGCCTGCTGGCGTAAGTGCGGGTTCTGCCTTGCACGGAGCCCCACATGCCTGTCCGCTTTTCGCGCGCCGCCGCGCACCTTGCCCACCTGGCCCTGATGGGCGCCCTCGCCGCGCTGGCCCTGCCTGCCCACGCCGCCGACCTTGCCGTGCGCGTGCTCGACAAGCACGGCCAGCCGCTGGCCGATGCGGTGGTGATGGTGCAGTCCACTCTTCCGGCCGGCGCCGTCACGCCGATGCTAGAGGCCACCATCCAGCAGCAGAAGATGCGCTTCAAGCCCTATGTAACCGTGGTGCACGCGGGCGCCCGCGTCAGCTTCACCAACCTGGACGCCTGGGATCACCACGTCATCCTCGGCCCGGTCGGGCCAGGTGGCTTCTACCTGGACCCGGGCCAGAACCAGCAGCTGCGCCTAGCCGGCAAGGTGGGCGACACGCTGGCGCGGGAGACCCGCAGCGTCACGCAGACCGGCGCCTACCTGCTGGGCTGCCACCTGCATGGTTCCATGCGCGGCCACCTCTACGTGGCGGACACACCCTGGGCGCGGGTCAGCGAGGCCGACGGCCAGGCCCGCTTCACGGCGCTGCCGGCCGGGCCGGCGCGCGTGCGCATCTGGCACCCCGACCAGGTGCTGGACACGGCACCCATCACGCTGGACGTGGCGGCCGGCGGCGCAGCGGTGACCGTGAACACCCAGGTCGCCCCGGTGCGGCGCCGCCAGGCCGGCGCTTGAAGCAAGCCGGCGCCGCTTTAAGCTTGGCGGCATGACCGACGATGACCTGCTGCGCTATTCCCGCCACCTGCTGCTCGACGAGATTGGCATCGAGGGCCAGCAGCGGCTGCTGGACGCGCACGCGCTGGTGATCGGCGCGGGCGGCCTGGGCTCGCCGGTGGCGCTGTACCTGGCCTCGGCCGGCGTGGGCCGGCTCACGCTGGTGGATCACGACACCGTGTCGCTGACCAACCTGCAGCGCCAGATCGCGCACGACATGGCCAGCCTGGGCCAGCTCAAGGTCGAGTCTGCCGCGGCCCGCATGGCGGCGCTGAACCCGGGCGTGCAGGTGCGCGCGCTGGCGCAGAAGGCCGATGAGGCGCTGCTGGACGAACTCGCGCCGCTGGCCGACGTCGTCATCGACTGCACCGACAACTTCGCCACGCGCCACCGCGTCAACGCGGCCTGCGTGCGGCACGGCAAGCCGCTGGTCTCCGGCGCGGCGATCGGCTTCGATGGGCAGATCAGCGTCTACGACAGCCGCTCGGGCACCCACCCCTGCTACGCCTGCCTGTTCCCGCCCGAATCCGGCTTTGAGGACGCCGCCTGCTCGACGATGGGCGTGTTTGCGCCGCTGGTGGGCATCGTCGGCAGCCTGCAGGCGGCCGAGGCGCTAAAGCTGCTGGCCGGCATCGGCGAGCCGCTGGCCGGGCGCCTGCTGATGCTGGACGGCCGGCGCATGCAGTGGAGCGAGATCGCCCTGCAGCGCGACCCGGACTGCGCTTTGTGTTCCCATCGCGCCCCATGAGCTTCACAACTTCGACCGGCCTGCGCATCCTGGTCGTCGACGACGACGAGAGCGTGCGCGGCAGCGTGGCCTATGTGCTCGACAAGCTGGGCCATCAGGTGATCGAGGCCTCCGGCGCCGCCTGGGCGCTGGAACTCTTTGAGCGACACCAGCCGCACCTCGTGCTGTCCGATGTCGCGATGCCCGGCGAAGACGGCTACTGGCTGGCGCAACAACTCCGTGAGCGCGAACGCGTGCACGACCGCTGGACGCCCGTCATCTTCATGTCCAGCATTTCCGAGGCCACGCGGGTGGCCGAAGGGATCGCCGCGGGCGGCGACGACTACCTCATCAAGCCCGTGCACCCGGTGGTGCTCGAAGCCAAGCTGCACGCCATGGAGCGCCTGCGCGCCATGCGCGCGCAGCTGCAGGCGGTGACCGAGGAGCTGCACCGCGTCAACCGTGAGCTGCAACGCCAGGCCTCGCACGACGCGCTGACCGGCCTGCTGAACCGCCGCGGCCTGGATGACCACCTCGACGAGGCGCTGCGCATGTGCGCCCGCACCCGCAGCCCGATCACGCTGATGCTGTGCGACGTGGACTTCTTCAAGCGCTACAACGACGCCTTGGGCCACAGCGCCGGCGATGAGTGCCTGCGCCAGGTCGGCACGCTGCTGCGCCAGGTGGCGCGCCGCCCGCTGGACTCCGTCGCCCGTTTCGGCGGCGAGGAGTTCGCCATCATCCTGCCCGACACGCCGCGCTCCGGCGCCCGCATGCTGGCGCAGGCCATCACCCGCGTGTTCAAAGGCGCGGCCCTGCCGCACCCGGCGTCGGACGTGGCCAGCCACATCACCTTGTCCGGCGGGCTGATCACCTGCGACCCGGGCCACGGCCTGGTCGCCGCTGAACTGCTGGCCCGTGCGGACGAGATGCTCTACCGGGCCAAGGCGCTGGGGCGCAACCAGTTCGTCGGACCGTGAAACCCCGGACAGACGCTGGATGAAATCCGGCGCCGGGGCGGTTTTGAGGCACAAAATCCTGCGGTACCCCGCCCAGAATCTGCCCCGCCCATGAAGCCCACCGACGTCCCCACGCGCAACTTCCCGACCGCCCGGGAGGAATGCCGCACGCTGCAGCCCCACCCTGACTACGACGGCCCGGGCAGCGCCTATGAGCTGGCCTTCAAGGACGAGAGCTTCCTGCTGCGCCAGGACATGCGCGCCGTGCGCATGCAGCTGGAGCTGATGAAGCCCGAGCTGCTGCAGGACGAGCAGGGCGTGAAATCCACCATCGTCATCTTCGGCAGCGCCCGCATCCCGAGCGCCGAGGCCGCCCAGGCGCTGCTGACTGCGGCCGAGGCGAGCGGCGACGAGACGCAGCTGCGCATTGCCCGCAGCAAGCTGGCCATGAGCCGCTACTACGAGGAGGCGCGCCGCTTCGCGCAGCTCGTGACGACCGCCTGCGCCGAGCGCGGCTGCCCCGTCGTCGTCGCCACCGGCGGCGGCCCCGGCATCATGGAAGCCGGCAACCGCGGCGCCTACGAGGCCGGCGGCAAGAGCGTGGGGCTGAACATCGTGCTGCCGCACGAGCAGTACCCCAATCCGTACATCACGCCGGAGCTGTGTTTTCGCTTCCACTACTTCGGCCTGCGCAAGATGCACTTCCTGATGCGCTCGGTCGCGCTGGTGTGCTTCCCCGGCGGCTACGGCACGCTGGACGAGCTGTTCGAGTCGCTCACGCTCATCCAGACCGGCAAGAGCCGCCGCCGCCCCATCCTGCTGTTCGGGCGCGACTTCTGGACGCGCCTGCTCAACATCGACCTGCTGCTGGAGACCGGGATGATCAGCCCCGGCGACGAGCAGCTCTTCCACTACGTCGAGACCGCCGAGGAAGCCTGGGCGTTGCTCGAGAACCAACCCGAGCTGTCCTGCCCACCCACGCCATGACCAAACTCCGCAACGTCTCCCTGATCGGCGCCCCCACCGACATCGGCGCTGGCGCCCGTGGCGCCAGCATGGGCCCCGAAGCCATGCGCGTGGCCGGTCTGGCCGAGGCGCTGCGCGCGCGCGGCGTGGACGTGCTGGACCGCGGCAACCTGAGCGGCCCGGCCAATCCCTGGCTGCCGCCCACCGACGGCTACCGCCACCTGCCCGAGGTGGTGGCCTGGAACCGCACGGTGCACGACGCCGTCTACAACGAGCTCAAGACCGGACGCATGCCCATCCTGCTGGGCGGCGACCACTGCCTGGGCCTGGGCTCCATCGCCGCCGTAGCCCACCACTGCCGCGACGTCGGCAAGAAGCTGCGCGTGCTGTGGCTGGACGCCCACGCCGACTTCAACACCAGCGCGCTGACGCCCAGCGGCAACATCCACGGCATGCCGGTGGCCTGCCTGTGCGGCTTCGGCCCGCAGGAGCTCATCGAGATCGGCGGCCACACGCCCGCGATCAGCCCGAAGTGGGTGCGCCAGATCGGCATCCGCAGCGTCGACGAGGGCGAGCGCCGCTTCGTGCACGAGCAGGACCTGGAGGTCTTCGACATGCGCTTCATCGACGAGGTGGGCATGCGCCACACGATGGAGCTCGCGCTGGCCACGCTGGACGACAACACCCACCTGCACGTGAGCTTCGACGTCGACTTCCTCGACCCGGTGATGGCCCCGGGCGTGGGCACCACCGTCAGCGGCGGCCCGACCTACCGCGAGGCGCACCTGTGCATGGAGATGATCCACGACACCGGCCGCATGGCCTCGCTGGACGTCATGGAGCTCAACCCCGCGCTGGATGAGCGCAACAAGACCGCGCTGGTGGCGGTGGACCTGATCGAATCGCTGTTCGGGAAAAGTACCCTCATGCGCAAGTGAGCAGCCGGGGCTGGCGGCAACAACTCGCCGTTAGAGTCGCCGCCCATGGACGCCACGCCCTACCTGCTGGTCCAGCTCAGCGACCTGCACATCACCCGCCCCGGCACGCTGATTTCCGGGCGCATCGACACCGCCGCCGCGCTGCGCCATGCGGTCGAGCGCGTGCTGGCCATCCGCCCTCGCCCCGTCGCCGTGCTGGCCACCGGCGACCTGGTGGACGCCGGCCACCCCGCCGAGTACGCCCGGCTGCGCGAACTGCTCCAGCCGCTGCTGGACGCGGGCCTGCCGCTGGCGCTGCTGCCCGGCAACCATGACGAACGCCGCGCGCTGCAGGCCGCGTTCGCCGGCACGACCGGCGTGCACCTGGGCGACGCCGACGCACCGGCCATCCAGTACGCGCTGGACCTGCCTGGCCCGCTGCGCCTGGTGGTGCTGGACAGCCTGCAGAGCGGCCGCCCCGAAGGCGGGCTGGATGAAGCCCGGCTGGCCCAAGCCGACGCGCTGCTGTCCGCACGCCCGGACCTGCCCACGCTGGTCGCCCTGCACCACCCGCCGCATGCCAGCGGCCTGGCGGTGATGGACACGATGGCGCTGCAGCAGGGCCTGGCCGCCTTCGAGGCGCTGATCGCGGCCCACCCGCAGGTGCAGCTGGTCGCCTGCGGCCACCTGCACCGCATGACGCTGGGCCGCATCGCCCACGCGCCGGCGGTGACGGCGCCGTCCACCGCGCACCAGTTGGCGCTGGACCTGGCACCCGGTGCCCCGCTGGCACTGGCGCTGGAGCCCGCCGGCTGGCTGATCCACGCCTGGGGCCCCGGGCTGCCGCTGGTCACGCACCTGGCAATGGCCGGACACGCCGAGGTGATTACGGATCTGTGAGCGTCGGCTTGATTGATAATGGTTCTCATCCAATTTCACCGCCTCGCGCGGTGGATGACGTCACCAGGAATTCATTCATGTCCATCGCTCCCCGCGCCCCCGTTCGCCGCGCGATCTTTGCTGCTCTCACGCTGTGCCTGGCCGCCGCGCTGCCCGCGCAAGCCGCCGAGGAAGTGACGATCTACACCACCCGCGAGCCCGGCCTCATCAAGCCGCTGCTGACCGCGTTCAGCATGCGCAGCGGCATCCAGGTCAACACGGTATTCGTGAAGGACGGCCTGCTGGAGCGCGTGAAAGCCGAAGGCACCCGCTCGCCGGCCGACGTGCTGATGACCGTGGACGTGGGCAACCTGCTGGACCTGGTGGAAGGCGGCGTCACGCAGCCGGTCAAATCGGCCGAGCTGGAGAGCGCCATCCCCGCGCACCTGCGGGCCGCCGACGGCCAGTGGTTCGCGCTGTCGCTGCGCGCCCGCGTGCTGTACGCCGAGAAGAACCTGCCGCTGAGCGCGCTGCGCTACGAGGACCTGGCCGACCCGAAGTGGAAGGGCAAGATCTGCACCCGCGCCGGCCAGCACCCGTACAACACCGCACTGATCGCCGCCCACATCGCCCACAACGGCGAGGCCGCCACGGAGAAGTGGCTGCAGGGCGTCAAGGCCAACCTCGCGCGCAAGGCGGCAGGCGGCGACCGTGACGTGGCCCGCGACATCCTCGGAGGCATCTGCGACATCGGCCTGGCCAACTCCTACTACGTGGGCCAGCTCAAGACTGCCAAGGAAGGCAGCGACGCCCGCAAGTGGGGCGACGCCATCAAGGTCATCAAGCCCACCTTCGCCAAGACCGGCGGCACGCACGTCAACATCAGCGGCGCCTCGGTGGCCCGCCACGCGCCACAACGCGCCAACGCGGTGAAGCTGCTGGAGTTCCTGACCTCCGCCTCGGCCCAGGAGCTCTACGCCCAGGCCAACTACGAGTACCCGGTGCGCGCTGGCGTGACGCTGGACCCGGTGATCGCCGCCGCCGTCGGCACGCTCAAGGCCGACAGCCTGTCGCTGACCGAGATGGCCAAGCACCGCAAACAGGCCAGCGTGCTGGTGGACAAGCTGGGCTTCGACCGCTGACGCGTGAACCCCGCCCCCACGGCCGGGCGCGCCAGCCGCCCGCCCCCGCCTGAGCGCGCCACGCGCCGGTGCTTCCCATGACAGCGCAGCGGTCCGTCGGGCCGCTGTGGCGAGCCACGTCCATCGTCATCGCGCTGGGCGTCGTCGCGCCCGTGCTGCAGTTGGCCTGGCTGGCGCTGGGCGGCGAGTTCGAGCACTGGCGCCATCTGCTGGCCCATGTGCTGCCCACGGCCGCGTGGAACACGCTGCAGCTGATGGCCGGCGTGGGCCTGCTGGTGCTCATCATCGGCACCGGCTGCGCCTGGGTCGTCACGGCCTACGACTTCCCCGGCCGCGGCCTGCTGCACTGGGCCCTGCTGCTGCCGCTGGCCATGCCCACCTACATCGTGGCCTTCGCCTACCTGGACCTGCTGCACCCCATCGGGCCGGTGCAGGGGGCCATCCGCTGGCTGCTGGGCTTTGACAGCCCGCGCGAGTTCCGCCTGCCCGACCTGCGCTCCATGGGCGGCGCCATCGTGCTGCTGGGCCTGGTGCTGTACCCCTACGTCTACCTGACCGCCCGCGCGCTGTTCGCCACGCTGCCGGCCCACCTGCTGGAGGCCGCGCAGTCGCTGGGCGAGACGCGCTGGGGCGCGTTCCGCCGCGTCGCACTGCCGCTGACGCGCCCGGCGCTGGCCGTGGGCGTGAGCCTGGCGCTGCTGGAGACGCTGAACGACATCGGCGCGTCGGAGTTCCTCGGCGTGCAGACGCTGACCGTGGCCATCTACAGCACCTGGATCACCCGCTCCGACCTGGCGGGCGCGGCGCAGCTGGCCTGCGCGGCGCTGGTGGTGGTGTTCGGGCTGATCTGGCTGGAACGCCAGGGCCGGCGCCACCAGCGCTACGGCTCCACCCGCCGCATGGCCGGCATCCGCCCGCGCCGGCTGCGCGGCGCGCGGGCCTGGGGTGCCACGCTGGCGCTGAGCCTGCCGGTGCTGCTGGGCTTTGCGGCGCCGGCCGCCTACCTGGCGTGGGAGTCGGCCGAGCGGCTGCTGCAGGGCGGCGGCATCTCGGCGGGCTTGCTGCAGGGCCTGGGCAACACGCTGGGCCTGGCGCTTGGCGTGACGGCAGCCACGCTGGCGGCCGGCCTGGTGGTGGCCTGGACGGCGCGCAACCAGGGCAGCGTCGCCAACCGCGACCACTGGCAGGCGCGCCTAGCCTCGGTGGGCTATGCGCTGCCCGGCACCGTGCTGGCCATCGGCCTGCTGACGCCCGCACTCGCCGCCGACCACGCGCTGGCCGACCTGCTGGGCCTGCGCAGCCTGCCGCTGATGAGCCTGGGCGTCGTGCTGGCCGTGGCCTGCGCCATCCGCTTCCTGGCCATGCCGGTGGGCGGCATCGACGCCGGCCTCGCGCGCATCCCGCCGTCGCTGGAGCACAGCGCACGCGCACTGGGCGAGACGGTCACGGGCACGCTGCGCCGCGTGCACCTACCGCTGCTGCGCCCGGCGCTGGTGAGCGCCGCGCTGCTGGTGTTCGTGGACGCGATGAAGGAGCTGCCCGCCACGCTGCTGCTGCGCCCGGCCAACTTCGAGACCCTGGCCACGCTGCTGTACGCTGAGGCCGCACGCGGCACTTACGAGGAAGGCGCGCTGGCGGCCTTCGCCATCGTGCTGGCCGGCCTGGCGCCGGTGGCCCTGCTGTCGCGCAGCTCCCTGACTTCGACCAAGAACACTGCTCCATGAGTGCCGCGCTGCACATTGCCGACCTGACCCTGGGCTACGACGGCCGCGAGGGCTTCAAGCCCGTCGTGGACGGGTTGTCGCTGTCGCTGGAGGCTGGCCGCATCGGTTGCCTGCTGGGCCCCTCGGGCTGCGGCAAGTCCACGCTGCTGCGCGCCATCGCCGGCTTCGAGCATGCGCGGCGCGGCGAGATCCGCATCGGCGGCGAACTGATGTCGTCACCCAAGGCGCATGTGCCGCCCGAGCGCCGCCACGTCGGGCTGATGTTCCAGGACTACGCCCTCTTCCCGCACCTCACCGCCGCGCAGAACGTGGGCTTCGGCCTGCGCCGCTGGCCGGCCGCCGAACGCGACACGCGCGTGGCGGAGATGCTGGCGCTGGTGGGCCTGGCCGACCTGGGCCGGCGCCACCCGCACGAACTCTCCGGCGGCCAGCAGCAGCGCATCGCACTGGCCCGCGCGCTGGCCACCAAACCGGCGCTGCTGTTACTGGACGAACCCTTCTCCAGCCTGGACGGCGACGCCCGCGAGCGGCTGACGGTGGAGGTCAGCGACATGCTGCGCGCCGCCGCGCAGACCGCGCTGCTGGTGACGCACAACGCGGCCGAGGGCGCGCGCTTTGCGGACTTCATGGGCACCATGCAGGCCGGCCGCCTGGCCTCGTGGCTGCCCAGCGCCGAGGCCGCTCAGGCGCTGGCGATCCAGCCCTCCAGCGGGTCCACGCCCTCAGGCCAGCCATAACGCGGCTGCCCGGCCGCCCAGGCGGCCTGCAGCAGCGCGAGCACGGCGTCCAGGCGGTCGCCGCTGGCATCGGCCACCAACTCATCGCGCTGCGCGTGGCTGAGCTTCAGGCGCAGACCCAGCCGCGAGCGGCCCTGCTCCAGCGCGTCGACCATGTCCTTGCGGGCGATCAGCCGCTCGGGCGTCTGTGCGGCCTTGGTGTCGCTCTTGTAGGAGCGCCGGCCGATGAGTTCGCGCGCCAGCAGGCCGGGGTAGGCCTCCAGCGCGATGCGCGCCTCGTCGCCGGCCAGCAGGCCCGGCAGGTGCACACCGGCCTCGATCAGGCGCGGCAGGCCGGCATGCAGCATCCAGGCCACCGGCGGGTTGACCCACTTCATGCTAGGGCTGGCGCCGGCCGGGCCGTCACAGGCCCGATGCGCGAACTTGGCGCCCGCCGGCCGCGCATCGCAGAAGGCGGCGAAGCGCGCGCGGATGTCGGCGCGGTCCAGCGCGGCGTAGTGGGCCATCAGCGCCGCGTAGTCGGTGGGCCAGCCGAGCTGCACCACCAGCTCGCGCGGCAGGCCGAACGGCAGGTCGAAGCCACCCAGCCAGGGCCCGGGCTGCGCGAGCCACGCCGAGAAGGCCTCCAGGCTGTCCAACGCTGTCAGCCCGTCCAGCCGCACAACGGCACCGTGCAGCCGGCCCGCGGCCACCGTGATGGGCTTGGCGCGGCGTGGCGCGCTGGTGAAGTCGATTCCAAAAAACATGCGCTCTTGCATGGTGAGCATTCTCAGGGTGGGCAGAATGCGCGCTGCCAATGTCAGATCTGATCGACTTTCCCGCCCAGCCCGTCATCCCGCGTGCGTTCGACGCCGACGCGTTCGATGCCGCCGTGGCCATGCAGCGCCAGTTGGCCGCGGCCGGCGCCTGCGAATCTGCCAGCGATGCCCTGGCCCGCCTGCTGCTCAGCTGCCCGGCCGGCGAAACACGCCGCCGCTGCGAGGTGCTGGTGCTGCTGGCACAGCAATACCCGCGACTGGGGCGCCTGACGGCCAGCGCACGCTGCGCGTCCGAGGCGCTGGCATTGGCGCAGCGCCTGATGGACGACGCACTGCTGGCTGACGCGCTGACGGCGCAAGCCTATGTCTATGCCCAGCTGCTGATGGGACGCGACGCACTGGAGGCCGGCATGAAGGCCCTGGCGGCGGCGCGGCGCGCGGGCGACACCGTGCGCGAAGCCTGGGCGCTGTGCCGCGTGGGCATTGCCTACGCGAGCCTGGACAACCCGGTACAGGCCTGCGCCTCCGCCGAGCAGGCGCTGGAGATTGCCGAAGCCGCCCAGGCCAACGAGGTGCGCATCGCCTGCCTGAACAACCTGGCCTACTTCTGGCTGCGCCGCGTCGAGGAGGCCCAGGTGCTGGGCGATCGCGCAGCCCTGGACGAAGCGGCCAGCGAGGCACGCCGAACGGCGGAACAGGCGGCACAGCTCGCACGCAGCGTCTCGGGCAGCCCGTACGCGGTGGCGGTGTCGGTGTCCAACGTCATCAACGCGCTGCTCGCCGGCGGGCTGCTGGACGAGGCGCTGCCGCTGCTCAACGAGTTCGGCCACCTGGCCCATGACCACGGCTACCGCATGCTGGCCATCGAGGCCGATGCCCAGCGTGCGGCCTTCCTGAGCCTCAAGGGCGAGCCCGAGCAGGCGGCCCGCATGCTGGAGGCGCTGCTCAACGCGGCCAGCACGCCGCCGCCCAAGCTGCGCCGGCTGCTGGTGCGCTCGCTGTACGAAACGCACAAGGCCAGTGGCCAGCACCGCGAGGCGCTGGCCTGGCTGGAACAGCTGGTGAGCCTGGACCGCCAGATCAGCCGTGACAACCTGGTGTTGCAAACCGAGGTCATCCTGATCCGCGACCAGGTCGAGCAGGCCCAGGCCCGCGCCGACAGCGCCGCGGCGGACGCCCGCCGCGAGCGCGCCCGCGCGGCGCATCTGGAGAACGAGCAGCAGCGCCTGCGCGAGCACGCCATGGCGCTGGACCGCGCCGCCCACGAGGACGTGCTGACCGGCCTGCACAACCGCCGCCATGCCGAGTTCGCCCTGCCGCTGCTGGTGGCGGGCGCGCGCGTCGCCAACCAGGTCATCAGCGTGGCCATGCTGGATGTGGACCACTTCAAGAAGATCAACGACACCCATGGTCACGCCGTGGGTGACGCCGTGCTGCAGCAACTGGCCCAGTTGCTGCGCCACCGCCTGCGCAGCGCCGACCTGATGGCGCGCGTGGGCGGCGAAGAGTTCCTCGCCGTGCTCGTGGGCATCGCGCCGCAACAGGCGGCCGAGATCTGCGAGCGGCTGCGCCTGGCCGTCGTGGAGCACGACTGGCCCGCCATCACGCCGGGCCTGGCGGTGCGGATCAGTGTCGGGCTGGCAGGCGGCGTGCCGCCGCAGTCGGCCGACACGCTGCTGGAGCGCGCCGACCAGGCGCTCTACGCGGCCAAGCGCGCCGGCCGCAACCGCGTGCACGTGGACTGAGCGGCCTCGCTCTTGCGTCCACCCAGGCGCGTGCGGCCCGTCAGGCCCGGCGCCGTCGCCACGCCACCAGCCCACCCAAACCCGCCGCCAGCATCAGCGCGGACGCTGGCTCGGGCACCGCGCTGACCGTGATTTGCGTCTGCGTGTTGCCGCCATTGGCAAAGCCCGGGTTCAGCACGTAGGTCAGCACCTTGCTGCCTGCAGCGAGGCTGACGGTGAAGTCCCACTGCTTGACGTTGTTGATGAACGAGATCTCGCCCTGCTTGCTCCCGTCGACCGCGACGCCGCCATACTGGGCGAAGTTGTTGCCATAGCCGCCCGGCCCACCCACGAGGGTGCCGCCCAGGGCGACGACGACGCGGTAGTCGCCCGCCTTGGGCGCCGTCCACAGCACGGCGGCATGGCCCCAGTCGCTTTCCAGCGAGACCTGGCCGGGCGCGATGCCGAAGTCGGTCACCGCACCGTTGTTGCGGTAGATGAAGACCTGGCCTGACGCGGCCACGCCATAGCTGGCCGTGGCGGCATGCCAGGCCAGCGCACTGAACTGGTCCTGACGGCCGTCGATGAGCTGGCCATAGGTCCAGGGGCCATTAGGGTTGGTGGCCGGCGCGTAGTCGCTGACCAGGCTCCAGGTGTCGGCTGCGTAGGCAGCGCCAGCGCAGCACAACGCAGCGGTGGCCGCTGCGGTGGCGGCCAGGCGAGATGGGTTCATCGGGGTCTCCTCGGTCGTGGTGGATCACGCCCGCTGCGCCGCCGGGCAACGCAGCAGACGGCGCGCCGTAGTGTTGCCGCGCCAACGCGACAGTCCATCCCTCGCCCGACACCGACTGGCCGCGCGAACAGGGGGAGAGCCATGACCAGCACTGCCCAGCCAGGCGCCAGCCGGCCTGCGGGTTCCGCAGTGTTGACACGCCAAAGCAAGGTCTTGGATACTAAATTGGAACCGGTTCCATATTCAACAACGGAGACAACCAGTGCAACCAGGAACTTCCAAGGACAGCGGCTGCCCGCAGCCATCGCGCCGCCTCACGCGGCGAGCCCACCTGACCGGACTGAGCAGCCTGCTCAGCGCCGCCCTGCTGGCCGGCTGTGGCGGCTCGGGCGGCAGCGACGCAGCGACGCCCGCCCTGCCCACCCCTACGCCGACACCGCCCCCCGCCGGGCTGACCCTGCTCAAAACCCAGGGCACCCAGTGGGTGGACGCCGACGGCAAGCAGGTGCTGCTCAAGGGCACCAACCTCGGCAACTGGCTGGTGCAGGAGTTCTGGATGATGGGCCAGGGCGGCAACGGCGTGACCGACCAGTGCACGCTGGAGGCCAAGCTGACCGAGCGCTTCGGCTTTGACGAGAAGGAGCGGCTGATCAAGCTGTTCCGCGACAGCTGGCTCACCGAGCGGGACTGGGACCAGATGAAGGCCTTCGGCTTCAACGTCGTGCGCCTGCCCATTCTGTGGAGCGTCATCGAGGACGAGAAGAAGCCCAAGACGCTGCGCGCCGACGCGTGGAAGTACCTGGACTGGAGCATTGCCGAGGCCAAGAAGCGCGGCATGTACGTGATCCTGGACCTGCACGGTGCGCACGGCGGCCAGACGCCCAACGACCACACCGGCTGCTCGGGCCAGAACAAGTACTGGACCGACACCGACGCGCAGGAGCGCACGCGCTGGCTGTGGCAGCAGATCGCCGCCAAGTACAAGGACGAGCCGGTCGTGGCGGCGTATGACCCGCTCAACGAACCCTGGGGCTCCACGCCCGAGGCCATGGTCACCCGCGTGGAGGAGCTCTACAAGACCATCCGCGCCATCGACCCCAAGCACATCGTGCTGCTGCCCAGCCACTACGGCAGCATCGACGCCTACGGCGACCCGACGGCCAAGGGCATGACCAACGTGGCGTTCGAGATCCACCCCTACCCCGGCCTGTTCGGCGACCGCCCGGGCGACTCGCACTACAAGGTGCACCGCGACTGGCTGCGCTGCGGCCCCACCGGCACCACCGGCGTGTGCGCCTACGACAAGCAGGTCAGCGCGCTCAAAGTGCCGCTGCTGGTGGGTGAGTTCCAGCCCTGGCAAGGCGCCGGGCTGGACCTGGGCGGCCAGATCGGCCGCGCCACCTACGACACCTACGCCAAGTACGGCTGGGCCTCCACCTCGTGGGCCTACAAGATCGTCAGCCCGGCGGGTGGCTCGGGCAAGGGCACCTGGGGCATGGTCACCAATGCGCCCAACACCAACTTCGACACCGGCGTGGGCATGGTCACCAAGGCCAGCACCTGGGACTGCGCCGGCTGGAACAGCAGCTTCGCCAATGCCTGCGCCGTGAAGGCGCCCACCATCAAGGTCGGTGGCAGCGGCCCCAAGACCTACTACTTCGTCATCAAGACCGGCGCGCTGGGCGGCAGCAACCCGGACGTCACGTTCGACAAGATCAGCCTCGTCGACACCACCAGCAACGCCGAGCTGATCGCCAACGGCGGCTTCGGCAGCGCCAGCGGCTGGACGACGCTGACCATCAGCGGTGCATTGCAGCTGGACTTCAACCACACCGGTGCCGGCCAGGCGCCCACCGGCAGCGACGGCGCCATGCTGCGCGTGACGCGGCCGGCCGGCAGCACGGGCGAGGTCAACGGCGGCATCTACCAGGCCATCACGCTGCAGGGCGGGCGCAGCTACACGCTCAGCGGCCTGTTCCGCGACAACGGCAGCGCCAACACCTGGGCCGAGATGTACCTTGTGGACACGGTGCCCGTGGCCGGCAAGGACATCGTCGACATGACCGGCAAGGTGGACTTCGCCACCGCCCCGGTCGCCGACATCGAGGCCTTGTTCAAGGGCTATGCGACGCAGGCCTATGAAGTCCACAGCGGCCTGGCGCAGTGGATGACCAGCGCCACCGCGCCGGAGGTCTTCCAGCTGCCCGAGCGCCCGGCCGGCCTCAAGCTCACCGAGGGTGCCGGCGGCAATGCGCTGAGCTGGACGGCCAGCACCGACGCCAAGGTCACGGGTTACAGCGTCTACCGTGCCAGCAGCGCGGCCGGCAACTACGCGAAGCTGGCCGACAAGGTCAGCACCGCCAGCTACACCGACACCAGCGCCACGCCCGGCGCCACGTACTACTACGTGGTGACGGCGCTGACGGCGGTGAACGAGAGCTACGACAGCGCCGCGGTCAGCACCACCATCGCGCATGTGCCGGTGCCCGCCACGCTGCAGGCCGAGAGCTTCACGGCCATGAGCGGCGTGCAGCTGGAGAACAGCAGCGACACCGGGGGCGGCCAGAACGTCGGCCACTTCGACCCCGACGACTACATCGAGTTCAAGATCAGCGTCGCCACCGCCGGCAACTTCACCCTCGACTACCGGCTGGCGAGCGCCAACGGCAGCACCGGCTTCGAGGTCTGGGTGGACGGCACCAAGGTGCTGAACGCGATGGCCGTGCCCAACACCGGCGGCTGGCAGACCTGGGTCACGCAGACCAGCACGGCCTTCCCGCTGACGGCCGGCAACCACACGCTGCGGCTCAAGTCGGTGGGCAAGGAGTGGAACCTGAACTGGCTGAAGGTGAACGCCCAGTAACGGGGCAAGTCGCGCGGCCCGTCGGTCGCGCGGCCCGTCTGCCAGGCGGCGAACCTGCCCGGCTCGCCGCTGGCGCCCCACGCATCGCGCGGGGCGCCGCCCGCGCGCGTCAGAAGCGCCAGGTCGCGCCCACGCTCAGGTAGCGGCCCACGGCGCCCTCCTGGTGCAGCGAGGGGTTGTAGTGCGCGCCGCCCGAGGACACGCCGCCGCCGCTGGAGCCGGACGCGAAGGCGTCGATGGGCGCGGCCCGGTCGAAGAGGTTGGTGACCGCCATGCGCAGGCTGAGGCCCGGCGTGAGCTGCCAGCTGGCGTTGAGGTTAACCGTGGTGAAGGACGGCACGCGGCACAGCGGCGAGCCCCCTGCGGGCAGGCCGTTGGGATAGATCGTGGACAGGGCCGAGGCGCAGTCGGGCAGGTTGTAGCTGCTGTCCTCCACCTTCATGCCGCTCACGTAGTTCAGCGTGCCGCTCAGCTCCACCGGCCCGCGCGCCCAGGCCAGGCCCAGCGAGGCGCGGTCCTTGGGCGTGCCGGTGTTGGTGGAGACAAAGCTCGGGCCGTGCGTGCCTGCCATCTCGTAGACCTGGCCGGGGCCGCGGTCGATGGTGTAGCGGATCATGTGCGACCACTGCAGCTGCGGCGTGAACTGGCCCCAGGCGCCGGCATCCAGCTTCATGCGCCAGTCCACATCCACGCCGCTGGTGCGCGCGCTGCCCAGGTTGATGAAGGGATAGGTGCCGTACAGGATGGTGTCGTCGGCCCCCGTGGGCGCGGCGTTCGGCGTGGTGGGGCTGTTCACGCGGTAGAGCTTGGTGCCGTAGGCCTCGGGTGTGTCGATCTGGCCCTGGCCGAACAGGCCCACCGACACGATCTGGTTGCGAATCTTGATGTCGTAGTAGTCGACCGACACGTTCATCGTCGGGATGGGCTCGAACACGAAGCCCAGCGTCATGGAGCGCGACTTCTCCGGCTTGAGGTCCTTGCCCGGCAGCTGCAGCTGCGTGCCGCCCACACCGATGTCGCAGGGCTGGCCCGGCTGCACCAGCTTGCACAGCGCGGTGTCCACCAGCGGCGGCAGGTAGCCAGCGCTCGACCCGCTGGTGCCGATCTCCACCGGGTTGGGCGCGCGGAAGCCCCCGGCCCAGGTGCCGCGCAGGATGAGCTCCTTCACCGGCACGTACTTCACGCCGGCCTTGGGCGTGACGGACGACCCATAGGTGTCGTAATGGTCCACGCGCATCGCAGCGTCCACTTCCAGCTGCGGGGTCAGCGGCGCCGCCAGCTCGACATAGCCGGCCGTGATGGTCTGCTTGCCCACACCGAAGGCGTAGATGTTGCTGGCCTGGGCGCCGCTGGAGAAGCCCTCGGGGAAGCGCTCGTTCAACGACCGCTTGCTGAACTCCACACCGGTGCCCAGCGCCAGGTTGCCGCCGCCGAGCTTCATCAGGTCGCGGCTGGCGCGCAGCGAGATGAAGTTCAGCGTGTTGGTGGACGTGGAGCGACCTTCGGGCGTGAGGCTGGCCAACACGCTGGCCGGGTTGTTGGCACCGATGACGTACTTGCCGCTGCTGAGCGCCGCTTGCAGCGCCGGCAGGCTGACGATGTTCTTCAGCGTCAGGTCGGTCGCCACCCGGGTCAGGCCGAGCGTGGCCTGCAGGTCCCAGCCGGCGATGCCGCCCGACAGCTCGGCCACCAGGCGCTGCGACTGCGTGGACGTCTGCGAGCGCTGGGCCGGCAGGTCGGTGAATTCATAGTCCACCGGGCTGCCGGTGGCCGGGTCGATGACGTTGGTGCCGTTGAGCAGCGTGGGCTGCGGGCTGGGGTGGTTGGGCCCGAAGTTGAAGGTGGTGATGCCGCCGTCCGGCGACACCCAGTTCAGCAGGCCCACCTGCGTGGCCCGGCTGCCCAGCACCGAAGCGGCGACCGACAGCGTCCAGTCCTGCGGCAGCAGCGCCGTCACCTTGCCGAGCAGGCTGTAGGTGCGCGTCTCGGGCGCCACCTGCAGCTCGGGGTTGGCCACCAGGCCGAGGTCGTCACCGCCGTAGCGTGTCCAGTCCGAGCCGCCCAGCGCCGGCCGCTCACTCAACAACACCGCGTTCTGGCGCCGAAAGCCCGCGCTCAGATAACCCGCGACCCCGTCGCGCGTGAGATCGCCAAAGCCGCGGATGCCCGAGACCTTGACCATGCGGCCATCGCCCTTGGACGCGCTGCCCACCTCGGCCTGCAGCGTCGTGCCCTCATGGCTGCGCTTGAGGATGACGTTGACGACGCCGGCCATCGCATCCGATCCGTAGATGGCCGACGCGCCGTCCTTCAGCACCTCCACGCGCTCGACGGCCTCGACCGGGATGGACGCGATGTCGACGAAATCACGCTGGCCGTCGTCCGGCAGCGGGTAGGACGCCATGCGGTGGCCGTCGATCAGCACCAGCGTCGCGCCCACCGTCAGGCCGCGCAGCGAGATGCCGCTGCCGCCGGCGCCGAAAGCGCCCGGCGTGGCCTGGCCCAGCGAGCCCATGTTGTTGGCCGACAGGTGCTGCAGCACCTCACCCAGCGTGCTGTAGCCACTGCGGGCGATGTCGGCGGCGCTGAGCTTCTGCACCGGGCTGGGCGTCTCGGCACTGGCGCGGCGGATGTTGGAGCCGGTGACCGTGACGCGGGCCAGCGAGGCCTTGTCGGCCGCCTCGCCACCCGCCGCACCATCACCGCTCGTGGCCTGGGCCCACAGGGCCGGGGAGAAGCAGGTCAGCAGGGCTGCGGCCAGTGGCAGCAGGGGCAGGCGGCGGGTCGTGTTCACAGTGAGGTCACCTCGTTGGGTTGGAGAAACGGCAAAAAGTGCGCGATTCTCGAGTCAGCAAGAACCGCGCCGCGCAAGCGTGTGCGCAAGTGGCGCGGGGTGTGGGCGCGCGGCAACGCATCGGCCGCCACGACCATGCCTGGCGCCACCGCGCAGCCTCCTAGACTCGCCGCATGAACCCCACCCTCATCGACGTCCTGCGGGGCGACACCATCGAGTCGCGCCACACCGGCGCCTTGGCCATCGTCGACGCCTCGGGCCGCGTGCACACCGCGCAGGGCGACGTGGACCGCCCCGTGTTCCCGCGCTCCGCCGTCAAGCTGCTGCAGGCGTTGCCGCTGGTGGCCAGCGGCGCGGCCGACGCCTTCTCGCTGACCGACGAGGAACTCTCGCTGGCCTGCGCCTCGCACAGCGGCGAACCCGCGCATGTGGCCACCGCCGCCGGTGTGCTGGCCAAGCTGGGGCTCGACGCGAGCGCGCTGGAATGCGGCACCCAATGGCCCGGCCGCGAGCCGGTGCTGCGCGCCATGGCGGCGCGCGGTGACGTCGCCACGCCGCTGCACAACAACTGCTCGGGCAAGCACAGCGGCTTCGTCTGCGTGGCCTGCCTGATGGCGCGCCAGGCCGGGGCGGAGCCGGCCGAGTTCGCCCGCGGCTATGTGGCCGCCGAACACCCCGTCATGCGCGAGGTGTCGGCCGCGCTGTCGGCCGCCACGGGCGTGGACGTCGAACACGCGCCGCGCGGCATCGACGGCTGCTCCATCCCCACCTTCGCGCTGCCACTGCGCGCGCTGGCGCTGGCCTTCGCGCGCGCCGGCACTGGCCAGGGCCTGTCCGACGCCCATGCCCACGCGGCGCGCCGGCTGCGCCGCGCGGTGACCGCGGCGCCGTTCATGGTCGGCGGCACGGACCGCTTTGACACCGTCGTCATGCAGGCGCTGGGCGAGCAGCTGTTCTGCAAGATCGGCGCCGAGGGCGTGTACTGCGCCGCCCTGCCCGCGCTGGGCCTGGGCGTGGCGCTGAAGATCGACGACGGCGCGGCGCGCGCCGCCGAAACCGCCATGGCGGCCGTGGCCGCCGCGCTGCTGCCCGGGCTGGACGACGCGCAGCACCGCCTGCTGGCGGGCCTGCACCACCTGACGCTGCGCAACTGGCGCGGCACCGAGGTGGGACGCCTGCAGCCGGCCGCGCCACTGGCCGCCGCGCTCGGCGGCGTCCTCAATCCGACGTAAAAAACGATACAAAACGAGACCAAGCAAGCGCTTGGTTGGCGGTAGAGTGCGGCCGCCATGCCCGCCCGACCGCCGCCCGACCCTGCTGCCGCTCCTGCACCCGCCCTCCCCGCCCGCGAGCGCCTGCTGGCCGAAGCCATGCGGCTGTTCGGCGAGCGCGGCTTCGACGCGGTGACCACCCGCGAAATCTGCAGCGCCGCCGGCGTGAACCCCGGCGCCATCCACTACCACTTCGGCGACAAGGACGGCCTGTACGCCGAGGTGCTGCGCGGCCCGGTGCGCGACCTGCAGCTCAGCATGGCCGGCTTCGACGACCCGGCCATCAGCCTGCACGAGGCCATCTGCCGCTTCGTGCGGCCCTTCCTGTTCGACGACGGCAGCTGCAGCACCCAGCTCTTTCTGCGCGAGATGGTGGCGCCCAGCCGCATCTTCATGGAGATGGTCACCGGTGAGATCGGGCCCATCTTCGACCGCTTCGCGCAGCTGCTGGCCCGCCACGCCGGCATGGACGCGCCCAACGCCGCGCTGCACCAGCTCGCCATGGGCCTGCAGGCCATGGCGCACGACTACGCGCTGAGCCGCCCCGTGCTCGACGCCTTCCACCCCGAGCTGCTCGCCGACGACCCGCACCTGGAACAGACCTGCCACCGCCTGGCCGACTGGGGCTGCGTGCTGGTCGACTACGAACGCCAACGCCACCTGAACCCATGACCACACGACTCCTGCTCGCTGCCCCGCTGCTGGCGCTGCTCGCGGCCTGCACCACGGCCCCGCCTGCCGCGCCGCCGGCGTCCACCGCCATCCCCGCCGCCTGGCGCTCGCCACTGCCCCATGGCGGCAGCACGGCCGCCTTGGGCACCTGGTGGCAGGCCTTCAGCGACCCGGCCCTGGCCCGCCTCATCGAGCGCGCGCAAGGCCAGAGCCCGACGCTGGCCCAGGCCGCCGCACGCCGCCGCCAGGCCGAGGCCGGTGCTGCCCAGGCCCGCGCCGCGCTGCTGCCCGCGCTGACCGCCAACGCCCAGGCCCAGCGCGGCCGTGCGCTCAACGGTGTGCCCGGCAACAGCACGCAGGCCGGCGCCACGCTCAACGCCAGCTGGGAGATCGACCTCTTCGGCGGCCAGCGCGCCGCCGCCGAGGCCGGTGCCGCCGAGGCCTCGGCCGCCACGGCCGACTGGCATGCCGCCCGCGTCAGCCTGGCCGCCGACGTGGCCCAGGCCTATGTGCAGCTGCGCCTGGCCCAGGCCCGCGAGGAAAGCGCCGAGCTCGACACCCGCTTCGCCGAGCAGACCGCCGCCTGGGGCCGCCAGCAGCAGGCGGCCGGCCTCCTCAGCGCCAGCGACGCCGCGCTGCTGAACACCGAGCGCGCCGTGGCCACGGCCAACCGCAGCCAGTGGCGGGCGGAGGCGCAGATCGCGCTGCAGACGCTGGCCCTGCTGTGCGGCGAGCGCGCCGAGGTGCTGGCCGCCGAGCTGGCACCGCCGGCCGTCGCGCCGGAAGGCATCGCACTGCGCCGCAGCCAGCCCCGCGCGCCTGCCTTTGACGTGACCGGCCTGCCCGCCCAGCTGCTCGCCCAGCGGCCCGATCTCGCCGCCGCGCACCAACGCTGGATCGCCAGCGTGCAGCAGCAGCGCAGTGTGGAGGCGCAGCGCTGGCCGCAGCTCAGCCTGGCCGCGCTGGCCGGCGAGACGCGGCTGCGCGCTGGTGGCATCACCAGCAACGCCTCGACCTGGGCCTTCGGCCCCTCGCTGAGCCTGCCGCTGTTCGATGCCGGCCTGCGCCAGGCCCGCGCCCAAGGCGCCGAGGCCGCGGCCGACGAAGCCGCCGCGGCGCTGCAGGCGCGCTGGCAGCAGGCCGTGGCTGAGGTGGAGGAGCAACTGCAACGCGTGGCCGCCAGCAGCGAGCGCGAGCGCGAGATCGACGCCGTCAAGCGCGAATGGGAAGGGATCGCGCTGCGCACCGGCGCCCAGGCCCAGGCCGGCCTGCAAAGCGGCGTGCAGCGCAACACCACCTACCGCAACGCGCTGGCCGCCTACGACGCCGTGCTGGGCGTGCGCGCCGAGCAGGCGCTGGCCTGGATCAGCCTGTACCGCGCCCTGGGCGGCGGCTGGAAGGAATGAAGCCCCTCGCCCTGTCCGGCCGCGCTGAACGCGGGCCGGCCCGGTCGGTCCCCCCAGGGGACGGCGATGCATGCGGCCTGGAGCCGCATGCACATCGCCTCAGGCGGGCCGACTTGGGAGCGGCCCGGCGCTCGGCCCGCAAGAACGCACGACGTGAGCCCACAAATTTCCCTGGACAACTGACATGAAGACCCGCATCCCCACCCTCCTCACCGCCACCCTGACGCTCGCGCTGGCCGCGGCCTTCGTCATCGCGCTGTCCGGCCCGGCCGAGGCCCAGCAGGCCGCCGCCAGTGCGGCGCCCAAGCCGGCACTGACCGTCAAGCGCGTGCTGGCCCAGTCGGCCACCTGGCCGCAGACGCTCGCCGGCACCGGCTCCATCGCGGCCTGGCAGGACGTCGTCATCGGCGCCGAGATCGGCGGCCAGCGCCTGGCCGCGCTCAATGTCGACGTGGGCGACCGCGTCAAGAAAGGCCAGCTGCTGGCCCGGCTGAGCCCCGGCACGCTGGAGGCCGACCTCGCCGCCAGCAAGGCCGCGCTGTTGGAGGCCGAGGCCGCTGCCCGCGAGGCTGGCCAGACGGCAGCGCGCGTGAAGACGCTGCAGGGCAGCGACGCACTGTCGGCCCAGGCCATCGACCAGGCGCTGGCCGCCGACGCCGCCGCCCAGGCCCGCGTGGCCGCGGCGCGGGCCCGCGTGCAGGCCGATCAGCTGCGCCTGTCCTACACGCAGATCACCGCGCCGGACGACGGTGTGATCAGCGCCCGCATCGCCACGCCCGGCGCGCTGGTGCAGCCGGGCCAGGAGCTGTTCCGTCTGCAACGCAGCGGCCGCCTGGAGTGGCGCGCCGAGGTGCCCGGGGCCGAGCTGGGCCAGCTCAAGATCGGCCAGAAGGTGCGCGTGCAGCCCAGCGGCGCGCCACCGGTGGACGGCCGCGTGCGCCGCATCGCGCCGCAGATCGACCCGCAGACCCGCAACGGCCTGGTCTATGTGGACATCAGCGGCGGCGGCGAGGCGCTGCGCGCGGGCCTGTTCGCACGCGGCGAGTTCGTGCTGGGCGAGAGCGCCGCGCTGACGCTGCCGCAGAGCGCCGTGCTGCTGCGCGACGGCTTCAGCTATGTGTTCCGCATCGACGGCAACAAGGTGCGCCAGCAGAAGGTGCAGGTGGGCCGCCGCGAAGGCACGCGCATCGAGATCCGCGCGGGCCTGGCGGCCGGCACGGTGGTGGTGGAGTCGGGCGTGGGCTTCCTGGCCGATGGCGACACGGTGCTGGTCGCCACCGCGACGGGCGACGCCGCCCGCGCGCCCAAGTAAGGAGCCGCTGCGATGTTCAACGTCTCCCGCTGGTCCATCGCCAACCCGGTGCCGGCCATCATGTTCTTCATCATGCTGACGGCCGCCGGCCTGTACGGCTTCAAGCAGATGAAGATCCAGCAGTTCCCCGACATCGAACTGCCCACCATCGTCATCTCCGCCTCGCTGCCGGGCACCGCGCCCGCGCAGATGGAAACCGAGGTGGCCCGCAAGATCGAGAACTCGGTCGCGTCGGCCCAAGGCGTCAAGCACATCTACACCAAGGTGCAGGACGGCAGCGCCAGCATCACGGTCGAGTACCGGCTGGAGAAGCCGCTGCAGGAGGCGCTGGACGACACGCGCGACGCGGTGGCCCGCATCCGCGCCGACCTGCCCGCCGACCTGCGCGACCCGGTCATCACCAAGATGAACCTGTCGGGCATGCCCATCCTGACCTACACGGTCTCGTCCAGCGCGATGGATGACGAGGCGCTGTCCTGGTTCGTCGACAACCAGGTCACCAAGCGCATGCTGGCCGTGCGCGGCGTGGGCTCGGTGGCCCGCGTCGGCGGCGTCAGCCGCGAGCTGCGCGTGGCGCTGGACCCGTCCCGCATGCTGGCGCTGGGCGTGACCGCCGCCGAGGTGTCGCGCCAGCTGAAGAACGTGCAGCAGGAAGCCCCGGGCGGCCGCGCCCAGCTGGGCGGCGCGGAGCAGTCGCTGCGCACCATCGCCACCGTGCAGAGCGCCGAGGAGCTGGCCGCGATGGACATCCCGCTGGCCGACGGCCGCCGCGTGCGCCTGGATCAGGTGGCCACGGTCAGCGACACGCTGGCGGAGCGGCGCGCCGGTGCCTTCCTGAACGGCAAGCCGGTGGTGGGCTTCGAGGTCGTGCGCGCCAAGGGCGCGGGCGAGGTGGACGTGGCCGAGCGCGTGCGCGCGGCGCTGGAGGAGCTGAAGGCGGCGCATCCGGACATCACCGTCACCGAGGCCTTCAACTTCGTCGACCCCGTCATCGAGAACTACGACGGCAGCATGAAGCTGCTGCTGGAAGGCGCCTTCCTGGCCGTCGTCGTGGTGTGGTTCTTCCTGCGCGACTGGCGGGCCACGCTGGTCAGCGCGGTGGCGCTGCCGCTGTCGGCACTGCCGGCCTTTTATGTGATGTACCTGATGGGCTTCACGCTCAACGTCGTGACGCTGCTGTCGCTGTCGCTGGTCATCGGCGTGCTGGTGGACGACGCCATCGTCGAGATCGAGAACATCATGCGTCACCTGACGCAGGGCAAGACACCGCTGGAAGCCGCCCGCGAGGCGGCCGACGAGATCGGCCTGGCCGTCATCGCCACGACCTTCACGCTGATCGCGGTGTTCCTGCCCACGGCCTTCATGAGCGGCGTGGTGGGCAAGTTCTTCGTGCAGTTCGGCTGGACGGCGGCCATCGCCGTGTTCTTCTCGCTGGTGGTGGCCCGCATGCTGACGCCGATGATGGCGGCCTACATCCTGAAAGCCCCCAAGCACGCGCACAAGGACCCGTTCTGGATGCCTGCCTACATGCGCTGGGCGCGCTGGGCGTTCACGCACAAGGGCAAGACGATGGCGCTGACCGTCGCGTTCAGCATGGCCGCTTGCGCACCGCTGTTCATGGACAAGATCTCCAAGGCCTTCATCCCGCCGGACGACCTCAGCCAGACGCAGATCAGCATCGAGCTGCCGCCCGGCAGCACCTACGAAGAGACCCGTGTCATTGCCGAGCAGGCCCGCGCCGTGGCGGCCCAGCACGGCCACGTCAAGCTGATCTACACGGCCGTGGGCGGCGGCAGCGCCGGCGGCGACCCGTTCGCGATGAGCGGTGCGGCCGAGGCCCGCAAGGCCACGCTGACGCTCAACCTCACGCCGCGCCAGGAACGCAGCGGCATCAGCAAGCAGCAGATCGAGCGCGAGCTGCGCACGCAACTGGCCAGCATCGCCGGCGCGCGCATCAAGGTCAGCTTCGGCGGCTCCAGCGAGAAGTACCAGTTGGTGCTCGCCGGCGAGGACGGCGAGACGCTGGCCCAGCACGCCGCCAAGGTGGAGAGCGAGCTGCGCGGCCTGCCCGGCATCGGCCAGGTGACCAGCAGCTCCAGCCTGCAGCGGCCCGAGCTCATCGTGCGCCCCGACGCCGCCCGCGCCGCGGACCTGGGTGTGAGCACGGCGGCGATTGCCGACACGCTGCGCATCGCAACGGCCGGTGACTACGACCAGCTGCTGCCCAAGCTCAACCTCAGCCAGCGCCAGGTGCCCATCGTCGTGCGCCTGCCGGACGCCGCCCGCGCCGACCTCGCGCTGCTGGGCGAGCTGACCGTGCCGGGCGCACGCGGCCCGGTGCCGCTGCGCCAGGTGGCCGAGCTGCAGCTGGCCAGTGGCCCGGCGCAGATCGACCGCTACGACCGGCTGCGCAACGTCAACTTCGAGCTGGAGCTCAACGGCCAGTCGCTGTCCGACGTGCAGGCCGCGGCCGACAAGCTGCCCAGCCTGAAAAACTTGCCGCCGGGCGTCACCAAGGCCGAGATCGGCGACGCCGAGGCCTTCGCGGAGCTGGGCCAGGGCTTCCTGCTGGCCATGGGCACGGGCGTGGCGTGCATCTACATCGTGCTGGTGCTGCTGTTCCACGCGTGGGTGCAGCCGGTCACCATCCTCGGGGCGCTGGTGCTGTCCATCCCGGGCGCCATCCTGGCGCTGTTCGTGACGGGCACCGACCTGTCCATGCCGGCCATGATCGGCATGATCATGCTGATGGGCATCGCGACGAAGAACTCCATCCTGCTGGTGGAGTACGCCATCGTCGCGCAGCGCGAACACGGCCTGTCCCGGCTGGATGCGCTGCTGGACGCCTGCCACAAGCGCGCGCGGCCCATCGTCATGACGACGCTGGCCATGGGCGCAGGCATGATGCCCATCGCGCTGGGCTTCGGCACGGACCCGAGCTTCCGCGCCCCGATGGCCATCGTCGTCATCGGCGGCCTGATCACCAGCACCTTCCTGAGCCTGCTGGTGATCCCGGTGCTGTACGAGATCGTGGACGACGTGATCCAGAAGTTCAGCCGCAAGCGCGGCACGGCGGCCGCGGCCTGAGGCCGCGCCCGGCCTCGCTCAGCGGCGCTGCAGCGAGGCCAGCTCGGCGCTGACCAGGCGCTCGCGCAGGTTCCAGCCCATCAGGCTGGCGGCGGTGCCCACGCCGTGGGCCACCAGGCCGATGGCCCAGCCCCACACGGGGAAGAAGGGCTGGAAGCTGCCGCCAGCCAGGTAGCGGGCCAGCGAGATGCCCAGGTTCACCGCCAGGAACACGCCCAGGTGGATCAGGAAACCCATCTTGATGTCCACACGGCGCTGGGCCAGGGCGTGCAGGTCGGTGGTGTTGAGGTCGTGGTTCATGGGGCGGCTCCTTGCGGTTCGGGTTGCGATGCACGCATGGTGCGTCGCCGCCTGGCCCGGCCCCAGCGCGCCGCGACGGATGGCGAGGCCGCGCGCTGAATCGACAGCCGCCCCACCTGGGCGGCGGCCCGCAGTCACCCCAGCTTGAACACCGCCACCGAGCGCGCCAGCTCATCGGCCTGCTGGCGCAGGCTGGCGGCTGCGGCGGCCGACTCCTCCACGAGCGCCGCGTTCTGCTGCGTCATCTGGTCCAGGCCCGCGATGGCCTGGCCGATCTGGCCGATGCCGGTGCTCTGCTCGCCGGTGGCATGGCTGATCTCCGACACGATGCTGCTGACGCGCGCGATCGCCTCGATGATCTCGTGCATGGTGCGGCCCGCCTGCGTGACGAGCTGGGCGCCGTTGTCCACGTTCTCGCCGCTGTGGGTGATCAGCGTCTTGATCTCCTTGGCGGCTTCGGCCGAACGCTGGGCCAGCGTGCGCACCTCGCCGGCCACCACCGCAAAGCCCCGCCCCTGCTCGCCGGCCCGCGCGGCCTCCACGGCGGCATTCAGCGCCAGGATGTTGGTCTGGAACGCAATGCCGTCGATGACGGCAATGATGTCGGCGATCTTGGCGGACGAAGCGCTGATCTGACCCATGGTCTGCACCACCTGGTCCACCACCGTACCGCCACGCCGAGCCACCTCGGCCGCGTCGCCGGCCAGTTGCTGGGCCTGCCGGGCCGACTCGGCGTTGTGCGTGACGCTGGCCGTCAGCTCTTCCATGGCCGAGGCCGTCTCCTGCAGGTTGGACGCCGCCTGCTCGGTGCGGTTGCTCAAGTCCTGGCTGCCGATGGCCACCTCGCGGGAGGCGGTGGCGATGCTGTCGGTGCTCTGGCGCACGCCCGTCACCACCTGGGCCAGGGACTCCTGCATGCCCCGCACACCCCGCATCAGCGCGGAGGTTTCGTCACGCCCGACGACGCGGATGGCCTGGCTCAGGTCGTGCGCCGCAATACGCTCTGCCGCGCGAACGGCAACCGCCAGCGGCGCCAGGATGGAACGGATGTTGACCGCCGTGTAAGCCAGCAGCAGCAGCACCGCCGCCGCCACCACCAACACCAGATTGCGCCGGATGCTGGCCTCATGCGCCGCCAGCTTCGCGACCTGGTCGGCGGAATGCTTGTCGATGCGCTCCGTCATCTCGTTCAGTGTCTTGTCCATGGCCCGCACCGGGCCCTTGACCGGCTCCATCGCCTGGTTGGCAGCCGCCGTGTCGGCAAACTCGCCGCGCGCCAGGCGCTCCAGGATGCCGCTGAAACCGCTGCGGTAGTCCTGCAGGGACTTCTGCAACTCCGCCGGCATTCGCTGCACGTCAGCCGGCATGTCCAGCTTGGCGATGCGGTCCAGGCTGGTGGCGACCTTGTCGAACGTCGCCATCCAGTCCTTGCGGTAGCGCTCGACCGACTTCGCATCCGTCAGGTTGATGAGCAAGTCCTTCTCGTAGCGCCGCAGATTGCCCACACCGGCGCGTATGCCGGCCAACTGCGTCAGCGCGTCCACATCGTTGGCCACGTAGTGCGCGAACTCGGCGTTGGACTGCGACAGGCTGCGCAACCCTTGAATGCCGACAACCAGCATGCCCAGCACCGCCAGGGCAGCCAAGGCGAGCAGGCGCGCCTTGATCGTGAAATCGCTCAGCTTCATCACCACACCCTCCGAGGTTGTGGCGGGAGCCTAGCCGCTCCCCACGACAACGCCAAGCGTCGGACTGATCAGGGGCTGTCAGCCGCCCACAGCGCTTGCATGGCGTTCGTGAAAGCATCACGAATCCGCTGCGGCTCGCGCCACGGCCGCGCCCGGCCCGCCACCCACACCGACTGCCACGGCATGCCGTTACTGCCGAACACGACGGCATCCAGCAGCGCGTCGTCAGGCAGCCCGCGCAGACCATCGGCATCGCGGTTCAGCACCAGCGCATCGGCCCGGGCGCCGGGCGTCAGGCCCCAGGCCGCGAAACCGGCCGCACGGGCGCCGCCATGCACGGCCGCCTCGAACAGCCGGGCCGCGCTGGACGGCTGCACGCCAGGCAGCGCGGCGATGTTGCGCTGCCGGTGCAGCAGGCGCTGGCCATACTCCAGCCAGCGCAGCTCCTCCACCCAGCCGCGCGTGACCTGGCTGTCCGAACCCACCGTCAGCGGCACCCCGGCCTGCAGCCAGCGCGGCAGATCCGCGAAACCGTCACCCAGGTTGGCCTCGGTGCCAGGGCAGATGACGATGCCGGCGCCGCTGGCGGCCACGGCCTCGATCTCGGCCGGCTCGGCATGCGTGGCATGCACCAGCTGCCAGCGCGTGTCCAGGTGGCCGCCCTCGGCCAGCCATTGCAGCGGCCGCTGGCCGGTGGCGGCCAGGCAATCGGCCACCTCGGCCGTCTGCTCGGCGACGTGGATGTGCAGCGGCAGGTCGTGGCTGCCCACCACCTCGCGCAGCCGCTTGATGTCGGCCGGCGACGCGCCGCGCAGCGAATGCAGCGCGACACCCGCGTTGACGCGCGGCAGCCCGGCTGCGTTGATGCGCTGGCAGGCCCGCCAGGCCCAGTCGGCATCGGCTGCAAAGCGATGCTGGTCGGGGCGCAAGCCGGCGGCGGCAAAGCCGCTGCGGGTGTAGACCACCGGCAGCAGCGTCAAGCCGATGCCGGTGTCTTCGGCCGCGCCGGCCAGCGCCCAGGCCATGTCCAGCTCGTCCTCGAACGCCTGGCCGGCGGCCGGGTGGTGCAGGTAGTGGAACTCGCAGACCTGGGTGTAGCCGCCCCGCAGCAGCTCGGCATAGAGCTGGCTGGCCACGGCGCGCAGTTGCTGCGGCGAGATGCGCAGCGCCAGCGCGTACATGCGGTCGCGCCAGCTCCAGAAGTCGTCCTGCCCGGCCTCGCGCCGCTCGGCCAGGCCGACGAAGGCGCGCTGGAAGGCGTGGCTGTGCGCGTTGACCAGGCTGGGGATGACCGGCCCGGCCAGCAGCTCCGCGCCGGGCGGCGCCGGGTGGTTGACGGTGATCTCGGCCCAGTGGCCGGTGCCGTCCACGGTCAGCAGCACATCGCGCTGCCAGCCGCCGTTGACCCAGGCCAGGGGCGCATGGAGTTGCTTCAGCATGCCAGCAACTCCGTCAGCAGCTGCTCGATGAGCGGCGCCACGCGGGCGGCGGCGGCTTCGTCATAGGCCTCGCGCGGGTCGCGCGCCTCGTCCATGTAGCAGCGCTGGCACATCTCCAGCTGCACCGCATGCACGCCCTGGCCGGGCTGGCCGTAGTGGCGCGTGATGTAGCCGCCCTTGAAGCGGCCGTTGACGACCTGGCTGTAGGCCGTCTGCGCGGCCAGCACCGCGCCCAGCCGGCGGGTGATGGCAGGATCGCAGGACGCGCCGTCGGCCGTGCCCAGGTTCAGCGCCGGCAGCTGGCCGTCGAACAGCCAGGGCAGCTCGGAGCGGATGCTGTGGCCGTCGAACAGCAGTGCGCGGCCGTGCTCGGCATGCAGGCGCTGCAGTTCGGCGGCCAGCGCATCGTGGTAGGGCCGCCAGTAGGCGTCACGGCGCTCGGCAATGGCCGCGGCGTCGGGCTCGGCGCCGTCGCGGTACAGCGGCTCGCTGCTGAAGAAGCGCGTGGGCACCAGGCCCGTGCCGCCCGACGCGCCGGGGTACAGCGGCTGGTCATCCGGCGGGCGGTTCAGGTCGACGACGTAGCGGCTGTAGCGCGCCACGATGAGGCTGGCGCCCAAGGCCTCGGCCAGCGGACGGTACAGGCGCGCCAGGTGCCAGTCGGTGTCCTCGCTGGCCAGCGCACGGGGCACCAGGCGGTCGGCCAGCGCCGGCGGGATGTCGGTGCCCACGTGGGGCAGGCTGATCAGCAGCGGCACGCGGCCGCGCTGCAGTTCATAGACGCTCATGTTCCTCCCTGGCACACCCGTTCTATCAGCGGGTTATGTCCGAAGCATGCTGCCAGCTCGCGCGGATGGGCGCCATCCCAGAGACAGAAGTCGGCGCGCTGGCCGGCGACGAGCTGGCCGCGGTCGCGCAGGCCCAGCGCACGCGCTCCGTGGACGGTGATCCCGCGCCAGGCCTCCTCGGGCGTCAAGCGGAACAGCACGCAGGCCATGTTCAGCATCAGCAGCGGCGACAGCGTGGGCGAGCTGCCCGGGTTGTGATCGGTCGCGATGGCGATGGGCACGCCGGCATCGCGCAGCGCCTGCACGGGTGGCAGCCGGGTCTCGCGCAGCGCGTAGAAGGCACCCGGCAGCAGCACGGCCACGCTGCCGGCCTGGGCCATGGCCTGGATGCCGGCCGAGCTCAGAAACTCCAGGTGATCGCAGCTCAGCGCACCGTGGCGGGCGGCGAGTGCGGCGCCGCCCTGGTCGCTCAGCTGCTCGGCATGCAGCTTGACGGCCAGGCCCAGGCGGCCCGCCGCCTCGAACACCCGCGCCACCTGGGCCGGGCTGAACGCGATGTTCTCGCAGAAGGCGTCCACCGCATCGACCAGGCCCTCGGCATGCAGCGCCGGCAGCCAGGCACAGACGGCGTCGATGTAGGCATCGGCGTCGCTGAATTCGGGCGGCAGCGCATGGGCGCCCAGGTAGGTGGTGCGCACGTCCACGCCACGCAGCTGGCGGGCCACGCGCAGCATGCGCGCCTCGGTGCCGGCGTCCAGCCCGTAGCCGGACTTGACCTCCAGCGTCGTCACGCCCTCGCGCATCAGCGCCTGGGCACGGCGCGTGGCCGAGGCCAGCAGCTCGGCCTCGCTGGCGGCGCGCGTGGCCGCCACCGTCGAGCGGATGCCGCCGCCAGCCCGGGCGATGTCGGCATAGCTGGCACCGTGCAGGCGCTGCTCGAACTCCTGTGCGCGGTTGCCGCCATAGACGAGGTGGGTGTGGCAGTCCACCAGCCCCGGCGTGACCAGCGCGCCGTGCAGCTCCACCACCTCGTCGGCCGGCGGCGCCTCGGCGCTGGGGCCCACCCAGTGCAGCAGACCGTCGTCGCCCACCAGCAGCGCGCCGTCGTCGATCAGGCCCCAGCCGCGCTCACCGGCCAACGTGGCCAGGCGCCCACCCCGCCACAGCTTCATGTGTCGGCGCTCCAGGTCAGCCACCAGGCATGGCTGGCGGTGGCGTCGGGGCCCATGAAGACGCAGCTCTGCGCGGCCGGCGCCTCGCACCAGGCCAGCGTCAGCGGCGCCAGCGGCATGGCGCGGTGGCCGTGCTCCAGCAGCCCGCCTTCCACGGTGAACAGGCCCACCCACGGCGTGCGCGGCAGCAGCACCCGGCTGGCCGGCAGAACCTCCAGGTTGCCGTGGCGCTCCATGGCGTTGAACACGTCCGTCGCGCCGCGGATGAGCTGGGCGTCCGGGGCCAGCCCGCCGTCGAAGCCCAGCGGCTCGTCGCCCATGCTCTGCGGCCAGTCGAACAGGCGCAGCCCGGCGCCGCCGATGACCGCCAGTTGGCGGTGCACGCCGGGAAAGGCCGAGAACGGCCCATCGCGGTCCACGCGCGCGACGCTGACGCGCAGCACCCAATCGTGCGCATGCGGCCAGGCCAGCAGCTCACGCGTCGTGCCGCCACCGTTCTTCCAGGCCTGCGGCTGGACGTCTGCCGCGCTGACCTTGCTCCAACTCATGTTCTCGTTCCCGCTTCAATGGCTCGCCGCGGATTGTCGGCAGCGCCGGCCGGCATTCCTCACGCCGAGAAGCTCCCTTGCAATTGGTAACGTGCGCCCGGGTGGGTCAGCTTGACCGTTGTGACGGCCACGCCACGGCTGTAGGTGATGCGCTTGACCACCAGGCAGGGATCGCGCCGGCCGATGCCCAGCAGTTTGGCCTCCACCTCGCCGGGCAGGGCCGCCTCGATCATGTAGCGCGCTTCCGACAACGGCGCCACGTCGAGCAGGTAATGCGTGGGCGTGATGCGGGTGAAGTCCTGCGCCAGGTAGTCAGGCGCACAGGCCGGGTTGACGGCCCGCTCCTCGCACTGGATGGCCTGGCCGTTCTCCAGGTGCACGATGAGGCTGAGGAACACCGGCGCGCCGCGCTTCAGGCCCAGCTCGGCCGCCTGCTGCGGCGTGGCCTTGCCCTTGAGCAGCGCATGCACGCGCGCCTCGTGCTGGCCGCCGCGCTCGACGATTTCCTCGTGCACGTCGCGCACGTTCAGCGTGGAGGAGATGCGGTGCAGCTGCGCCACGAAGCTGCCCACGCCCTGCACCCGCTCGATCAGCCCCTCCTGCACCAGCTCACGCAGCGCGCGGTTCACCGTCATGCGGCTGACCTCGAACTGCGCCACCAGCGCGCCCTCGCTGGGCAGCAGGTCGCCCGCCACCCAGTGGCCGCTGGCGATGCCTTCGCGCAGGTGGTTCTTGACCTTCAGGTACTGGGGCTCGGGGCTGGCGATTCTGGGCATGCCCGGATGCTAGTTGACTTGACTTGTATAGACAACTAGAGTCCAGCGCGCCCCACAGGAGTACCCATGACCGCCCTGCCCCGCCCCGTCAAAGCGCCCACCGGCACCCAGCTGCACTGCAAAAGCTGGCTGACCGAGGCCGCCTACCGCATGCTGCAGAACAACCTCGACCCCGCGGTGGCCGAGAACCCGGATGCGCTGGTGGTGTACGGCGGCATCGGCAAGGCCGCGCGCAACTGGGAGGCCTTCGACCGCATCCTGGCCACGCTGCGCACGCTGGGCGACGACGAGACGCTGCTGGTGCAGAGCGGTAAGCCGGTGGGCGTGTTCAAGACGCATGCCGATGCGCCGCGCGTGCTGCTGGCCAACTCCAACCTCGTGCCGCACTGGGCCACGTGGGAGCACTTCAACGAGCTCGACCGCGCCGGGCTGATGATGTACGGCCAGATGACGGCCGGCAGCTGGATCTACATCGGCACCCAGGGCATCGTGCAGGGCACCTACGAGACCTTTGCCGAAGCCGCCCGCCAGCACTACGGCGGCGATGCCCGCGGCAAGTGGGTGCTGACGGCGGGCCTGGGCGGCATGGGCGGCGCGCAGCCGCTGGCGGCCACGTTCGCGGGCTTCAGCTCGCTGAACATCGAGTGCCAGCAAAGCCGCATCGATTTCCGCCTCAAGACCCGCTACGTGGATGAGCAGGCCACCGACCTGGACGACGCCATCGCGCGCCTGCGCCGCTACGGCACTGAGGGCAAGGCCATCTCCATCGCACTGCTGGGCAATGCGGCCGAAGTGCTGCCCGAGCTGGTGCGGCGCGTGAAAGCGGGCACCGCGCCCGCCCCGCACATCGTCACCGACCAGACCTCCGCTCACGACCTGCTCAACGGCTACCTGCCGGCCGGCTGGACGGTGGCGCAATGGCGGGCCGCCGCGGCCGACCCGGCCCAGCACGCCGCGCTGAAGGCCGCCGCCGCACAGGGCTGCGCCGTGCATGTGCAGGCCATGCTGGACTTCCAGGCCCTGGGCGTGCCCACGGTGGACTACGGCAACAACATCCGCCAGGTCGCCAAGGACCAGGGCGTGGCGAATGCCTTCGACTTCCCCGGCTTCGTGCCGGCCTATGTGCGCCCGCAGTTCTGCGAGGGCCGCGGGCCCTTCCGCTGGGTGGCGCTCTCCGGCGACCCGGAAGACATCCGCAAGACCGACGCCAAGATCAAGCAACTCTTCCCCGACGAGACCCGCGTGCACCGCTGGCTGGACATGGCCGCCGAGCGCATCGCCTTCCAGGGCCTGCCGGCGCGCATCTGCTGGCTGGGCCTGGGCCAGCGCCACCTGGCCGGCCTGGCGTTCAACGAGATGGTGAGGACCGGCGAGCTCAAGGCCCCCATCGTCATCGGCCGCGACCACCTGGACTGCGGCTCGGTGGCCAGCCCCAACCGCGAGACCGAGGCCATGAAGGACGGCAGCGATGCCGTCTCCGACTGGCCGCTGCTGAACGCGCTGCTCAACACCGCCGGCGGCGCCACCTGGGTGAGCCTGCACCACGGCGGCGGCGTCGGCATGGGCTTCTCGCAGCACAGCGGCGTCGTCATCGTCGCCGACGGGACTGAGGCCGCTGCCCAGCGGCTGTCGCGCGTGCTGTTCAACGACCCGGCCACCGGCGTCATGCGCCATGCCGATGCAGGCTACGACACGGCCATCGCCTGCGCCCGCCAGAACGAACTCAAGCTGCCCTCGCTATGAACCTCGACCCCGGACACCTGACCCTGGCCCAGTTGGCCGACATCGCCGCTGGCGGCATCACGCTTGAGCTGTACGACTGGGCGGCCGTCGACGCCAGCGCCGCGCTGGTGGCCGCCGCCGCTGCGGGTGACGCGCCGGTCTACGGCGTCAACACCGGCTTCGGCAAGCTGGCCAGCACCCGCATCGCCAAGGACCAGCTCGCCGCGCTGCAGCTGAACCTGATCCGCAGCCACGCCGTCGGCGTGGGCGCGCCCATGAGCCCGCCCGTCGTGCGCCTGATGCTGGCCACCAAGGCCGGCAGCCTGGCGCGCGGCTTCTCGGGCGTGCGCCGTGTCGTCGTGCAGTCGCTGCTCGACGCCTTCAACGCCGGCTTCATCCCCTACGTGCCCGCGCAAGGCTCGGTGGGCGCCAGCGGTGACCTGGCCCCGCTGGCCCACCTGACGCTGGCACTGATGGGCGAAGGCGAGGCGCTGGTGGACGGCCAGCGCGTCCCGGCCTGCGCCGAGCTGGCGCGCCTGGGCCTGGCGCCGCTGACGCTGGCGGCCAAGGAAGGCCTGGCTCTCATCAACGGCACGCAGGCCAGCACCGCGCTGGCGCTGCACGCGCTGATCCGCTTCGAGGGCCTGTTCGCCACTGCGCTGGCCAGCGGCGCGATGACGCTGGACGCCGCCCGCGGCAGCGACGGCCCCTTCGACGCCCGCATCCACGCGGTGCGCGGCCAGCCCGGCCAGATCGAGGTGGCCGGCATCTACCGCGCGCTGGCCGCCGGCAGCGCCATTCGCGCGAGCCACCGCGAAGGCGACGAGCGTGTGCAGGACCCGTACTGCCTGCGCTGCCAGCCCCAAGTCATGGGCGCGGCGCTGGACCAGGCCCGCCACGCGGCGCAGGTGCTGGTGCGCGAAGCCAATGCGGTGACCGACAACCCGCTGGTGTTCGACGACGTGATGATCAGCGGCGGCAACTTCCACGCCGAGCCGGTGGCCTTCGCGGCGGACAACCTCGCGCTGGCGATTGCCGAGGTCGGCGCCATCGCCGAGCGCCGCATCGCGATGCTGATCGACCCGGGCATCTCGCGCCTGCCGCCTTTCCTGACGGCCGATGCCGGCCTGCACAGCGGCTTCATGATCGCCCACGTGACGGCGGCGGCGCTGGCCAGCGAGAACAAGAGCCTGGCCCACCCGGCCAGCGTGGACAGCCTGCCCACCAGCGCCAACCAGGAAGACCATGTCTCCATGGCCACCTTCGGCGCGCGCCGGCTGCACGCGATGCTGGACAACACGGCCCACATCGTCGCCATCGAACTGCTGGCCGCCGCGCAGGGCATCGACTTCCTGCGCCCGCTGACCAGTTCGCCCGCCGTGGAAGCGCTGCATGCCCACCTGCGCCAGCACTGCGCCAGCATGCCGGCCGACCACTACCTCGCGCCCGACATCGAGCGCGCCGCCGCGCTGGTGCAGGCCGGCGCACTGGCCGCGCCGGGCGCGCCCCGCTTCGCCGGCTGAGGCGCGCACGCGCCGGCCGGGCGCAGAATCGGGGCAGACCTGGCTCCACCCCGATGCTGCGCCGCTCCCTCGTCGCCACCCTCGCCGTGCTGACCGCTGCGGCCGCCGCTGCGCCGGCCGCCGAGCCGGTCATGGTGGTGCACCACATCCCCCTGCCCGGCAGCGGGCCGGACGGCGCGCCCGCACTGCCCATGGCCGGCCGCGTCGCCACCTGGGCCCAGCGCGCCGGGCTGGCACTGCGCTGGGAGGCCGTGCCGCTCAAGCGCAGCCTGCAGGCGCTGCAGCGCAACACCGAACCGTTGTGCGTGCTGGGCATGTTTGACACGCCGGAGCGCCGGCGCTTCGCGCGCTTCTCGCGGCCCATCCACCAGGAGGAGCAGCAGGTCTTCCTGGTCGCGCGCCATGCGGCGGCGGCCTTGCGGGCCCTGCCCGATGCGCGAGCGGCTGTGCTGTCACCGCAGCTGAAGCTGCTGGTGTACGACGGCGTGGCCTACGGCGCGACGCTGGACGGCTGGATCGCGCAGCGCCGGCCGCCGCCACTGCGCGCCAGCGCCAGCAGCGCCCACCCGCCAACGATGCTGGCCCGCAGCCACGCGGACTTCACCATCTCGGTGGCCGGCGAGCTGCGCGAATGGCAGCGCCGCGGCGAGCCCCATGCCCAGGTGCTGGAAACCGTGCTGCTGCCCGGTATGCCGGCACCGCCGCGGCGCCACCTGGCCTGCAGCATGAAGGTCTCGCCCGAGTGGCTGCGCCGCTTCGATGCGGCCGTCGGCGCCGCGCCCCCGCCCCTGACGGGCGGCGCTCAGTAGCGCCCAGCCGCGCCCGCCACCCTCAGGAACACGTAGGCGAACCACGCCACCACGGCCCGGCGCAGCATGGCGCGCAGGCCCTTGCCGCCCGACGCGCCAACGCGCTGCGACACGGCGACGGCCGCGTCCACCTCACGGGCCAGTTGCGTGGCGAAGCCGGCGTCGTGCACGACGACGTTGGCCTCCAGGTTGAGCAGCAGCGACAGCGGGTCGATGTTGGAGCTGCCCACCGTGGCCCAGATGCCGTCCACCACGGCCACCTTGGCGTGCAGGAAGGCCGGCGTGTACTCGTGGATCTCCACGCCGTGGCCGATCAGCTCGGCATAAAGCGCCTCGGCGGCCCAGCCGGCCAGCCGGTAGTCCAGCTTGCCCTGCAGCAGCAGGCGCACACGCACGCCCCGGTCGGCCGCACGGCGCAGCGCCTGGCGGATGCGCTGGCCGGGATAGAAGTAGGGGCAGATGATGTCCACGCTGCTGCGGGCGTTCGTGATCGCATCGGCGTAGGCATGCTCGATGGTGCGGCGGCGGCGCAGGTTGTCGCGCAGCACAAAGGCTGCGCAGACCGGCGACATCGGCATCACCGGCTCAGGCAGGCGCTGCGGGCCACGCCAGACCTGGCTGAACCACAGGCCCAGGCGGCGGCGCAGCGGCACGTAGTCCAGCAGCGCGTCGTCGAAGTCGCGCCCCAGCCAGGCGCGCGACCAGACGGCCCGCACGCTCTGACCCACCAGCTCCACCAGACTGCCGCGCAGCGCGACGGCGAAGTCCAGCCGCGGCAGCTCGCTGGGGCCGTGGTGCAGGTCCAGCCGGTCGTCGATGACGTTGATGCCGCCGACGAAGGCCACGGCCCCGTCCACCACGCACAGCTTCTGGTGCAGCCGGCGCAGCTGGCCCGGCTGCAGCCAGCGCCACCAGCGGTCCATGGGCCGGAACACCGCCAGCGCCACGCCGCTGCCCGCGAAGCGCTCGCGCAGCTCGCGCAGGCTGCCGTTGCTGCCGAAGCCGTCGATCACCAGCCGCACGCGCACACCGCGCCGGTCAGCGGCGATCAACGCGTCGGCCAACGCGAGCGCGGTGGCGTCGCTGTGGAAGATGTAGGTCGCCAGCCAGATGTCGCTGTGCGCCTGACGGATGGCGTCATGCATGCGCGGGAAGAGCTCATCACCACCGCGCAGCAGCTCGACCTCGTTGCCACCGGTGAAGCCCACCTCGGCCGCACGCGCGCGGCGCCGGCGCAGCAGCTCCAGCCTCATTCCAGCACCAGCTCCACCAGCAGGGGAAGGTGGTCGGACATGCGCGCCCAGCTCGGGCCGCGCGGCACCTGCAGGCCGGTGCAGCGCAGGCCCACGGTGTAGACGCGGTCCAGCGCGAACACCGGCAGCCGCGACGGGAAGGTGGCGCGGCGCGCCCGCCCCTGCGGCAGGCCGGCACGGTGCAGGCCGTGGGCGCGCATGGCCGGGTCCAGCCGCTCGCCCCAGTCATTGAAGTCGCCCGCCACCAGCGCCGGCGCGCCCGCCGGCACATGCTCGCGCAGAAAGGCCGCCAGCCGGTCCACCTGGCGCATGCGGCTGGAATGAATGAGCCCGAAATGCGCCACCACCACATGCACCACCGTGCCCTGCCAATGCACGGGCACGTGCAGCAGGCCGCGCTGCTCGAAGGCGTGGTCCGACACGTCATGGTGGCCGACATCCCCCAGCGGCCAGCGCGACAGCAACGCGTTTCCATGCTCGCCGAAGCGGGTCTTGGCGTTGGTGCGGTAGGCCACCTCGTAGCCGGCCGGCGCCAGGAACTCGGCCTGCCCCTGCTCGGGCCAGCCGAACCAGGTCTGGTCGAAGAAGGCCGCCTCGCGGTGGTGGAACAGCCGCACCTCCTGCAGGCACACGATGTCGGCATCCAGCGCCGCCACGCCCATCTGCAGGTTGTGGATCTCCAGCCGCTTGGCCGGCCCCAGGCCGCGCACACCCTTGTGGATGTTGTAGGTCGCCACGCGCAGCACCGCGCCGGGCGCGTGGGGCGTGGGGCGGGCGACGGAGCGCATCACGCGGCGGGCCGGGCCAGCAGGCGCGGCAGCTGCAACACGGCCTCGGCGTTGGAGGGCGAGAAGCAACGGTCGGCCGCCTCCTGCCAGGGCAGCCATTGCCAGGCCAGGTGCTCGCGCGGTGCGAGCGTGGGCGTCAGCGGCGCGGGCAGTTGCAGGCCGAACACGTGCTCGGTGTTGCGCGTGACGCCGGGCGCATAGCGGTGGCGCCACTGCGGGTAGATCTCGTAGACGTTGGCCAGCTGCCAGTCGGTCAAGCGGGCGCCCAGCGCCGCGATGTCGAAGCCGGTCTCCTCCAGCACCTCGCGGCGCGCGGTCTCGGCGGCCGGCTCGTCCAGCGCGTCCTTGGAGCCGGTGACGCTCTGCCAGTAACCGGGGTGGTCGGCCCGCTCGATCAGCAGCACCTGAAGGTCAGGCGTGTGGATGACGACGAGAACGGATTCGGGGATCTTGAAGGGCTTGGCCGACTGCATGCGCCAAGCATAGCCACGCCGGCATCCCCGGCCGGCGTGCGGGCCCTTGGGCCGCTCAGCCGCCGCGGTTCTGGCGCGTCGCGACCGGTGGCGGCAGCGCCTTGGCCTGCAGCTCGCGCACCTGCACGACAAGCTGGTTGTGCGCGTCCATGAAGGCCGCGGCAATGACCTTGCCCTCGTTGGAATTGCTCCAGCCCGCGCCCGCGGCGCCGCCGAGCTTGCCCACCACCGCGCCGCCGACGCCCAGGTCTGCCACCTCGACCGACCCGGTGGCCGCCGCGACCTGCTCGGTGGTCTCGTTGTCGGTCAGCAGCAGCGCCGCCTGGGCCTGCTTGAGCTTGACCTGCTCGGCCGCGCCGACGAGCTTGTTCAGGTAGGGAATGGCCTGCAGGATGCCGCCGATCTGCCGGCCAGCGTCCTGCTCGCTGAAAGTGAGGCTGGGCGTCAGGCTGTACTGCGCCTCGTAGCCCTTGCCCTTGGCGACGGTGTTGCCGTCCTTGCGCAGGATGCCGGCATCCTTGAGCTCCTGCTCGCGCACGGTGGCCTTCAGGCCGGCGGAGCGGTCCACGACGCGGAAGCACCCGCTTTGCTGGGCCAGCAGGCGCACCAGCGGCACGGGGCTGGCGGGCAGCTGGTAGCTGCCGGCGTAGCTGTAGCCGTTGGGGTTCTCGATCAGCGCCATCGTGGCCACCGGCGCGTCGCACTTGACGAGCTGCCGGCTGGCATTGCTGGCGCCGGCCGGGCCGGCCGAGCCGCTGATCACCGAGCCGCCCTCCCCGAGCGAGGTGGACGACTTGCCACAACCGCCGAGCAACAGCACGGCAAGCGGGACGATGAGCAGACGGCAAACATTCATGGGCAGACCCTTCTCGCGAAACGAGGCGCGAGTCTGCCCGGGCGGCGAGCACAGGCCGGCCCTAGAACGTGGGATGTCTCCCGCGTCCACGGGGCCGGCCGGCCCGCGCGATCAGCTGCGCGTCAGCGTGGCCTTGAGCATGCTGTTGAGCATGTCCTGCAGCTCGGCGAAATGCGCCCGCGTCTCCACCGACAGGCCCGGCTTGGCCGCGCCCGTGCGCAGCTCGCCGGCCAGCTGGTTGGCGTGCCAGCGCGCCAGCGAGAAGGCGTCGGCGTAGCTGGCGGCCGCGTTGGTCGAGCGGTTCAGCTGCGCCTGCAGGCGCTTGACGTACTCGCGCTGCAGGCTGCGACGCATGCGGTCCACCTCGGCGCCGCTCTTCAGCTCGCTGAAGATGGCGCCCTGCAGGGTGCCGTAGACCTCGCTCAGCGACACCGCGCCCTTGCGCTGGGCCTCAGGCAGGTAAGCGCCCTGCTCAATGAGGCGGCGCGCGGTGGCGGCCGACATCAGGCGGTCCAGCACGCGGGCCTGCACGGCGGCCACGGCGTCGGGGATGGACAGCGGCAGGCCGCGCTCCCACTCGTTGTAGTCCACCGTCTGGGTGACGAGGAACTCGGGACGGAACTTGAACGCGTCGCTGGCCAGCAGGCCGCTGGCGATGAAGCGCAGCGCCTCGCGCTGCTGCGCGTTGTCCACCGGCTTGAAGGCCGGCCCCGGCGTGACGCCCGGCACCACGCGCTCGGCCTGCAGGCCGCCGACGTACTTGCTGACGTTGTGCGCCGTCATGCCCAGTTGGCGGAACGAGTCCAGGATGGAGCGGCGCGCGCGCAGCGGGTCTTCACCGGCCTGGGGCTTGCGCGTCTGCACGCGCTCCCACAGCTCCTGGCTGAGCTTGAGGCGCTTCTTGGCGTAGGCCAGCGGGTCGTCGCCCAGGTCGCGCTGGTTGCTGCGCGGGTCGAAGCCGTCGTATACGCCGCCCACGCCCTGGTCCATGTCGTCGGCATAGGCCAGCTGCGGCTCGATGGAGCGCGCGGCGATGCGGGCCAGCTCGGCCGCTTCCTGCTCGGCGGGCACCTGCTTGTAGGCGTACTCGATGGCCCAGTAGTCGTAGGCGCCCAGCGTGGTGTTGGTCAGGCTGGCCTTGGGCTCGCCCTTGAGCGGCAGGTTGTAGGCGTTGTAGTCCATCACCGAGTTGGAGATGCCGTTGGCCTCGGTGAAGGCCTTGTCCTTCAGCTGCGCCTGGGTGATGGTGGTGGACGAGCGGAAGTTGTGCTTCAGGCCCAGCGTGTGGCCCACCTCGTGCATGACGACGTCCTTGATGACAGCCTGGGCCAGCGCCTCGGCCTCGGGGCCGTCCATGTCCTGGCCGTCGCGCAGCGCCAGCAGGTCCAGCGCGAAGCCGAACTCGCCGGCCTGGTCGGCCATGTAGGTGCACTGCTGTTCGGCCAGCGCGCGGCTGCGCTCGCCCATCCAGCTGGCCAGCGGCGCATGGCTGTGGCCGTGGTCATGGCTGTGGCCGTGATGGGCGTGCTGGCCCAGCACGTCGTCACTGGCCAGGCGGCGGCTGCCGCGTCCGAAGACGTCGCTCATGCCGATGTCGGCGTCCAGGATCTCGCCGGTGCGCGGGTCCTTGGTGCTGGGGCCGATGGCAAAGCCGACGTCGGCGCCGGTGAACCAGCGGATGGACGCGTGCGTGGCGTCCATGTTGTCCCAGTCGGCATCGTCAGGCTGCTGCTTGGCTTGGACCGCGTCCTTGAAGCCGATCTTCTCGAAGGCCTTGTTCCACTCCAGGATGCCGGCCTTGACGGCCTCGCGGTACTTGACCGGGATGTTCTTGTCCATCCAGTAGACGATGGGCTGCACCGGCTCGGACAGCGCGGCGGCCGGGTCCTTCTTCTCCAGGCGCCAGCGGGTCAGCAGGTGCACGCGCGGGTTGGCCTTCAGGTCGTCACCAAGGTTGGTGTACGTCTCCATGAAATGACCCAGGCGCGGGTCGATGCGACGGATGGCCGCCGGCTGCTCGGGCAGCGCACGGAAGTTGTAGACGAAGCTGAAGAACATCGAGCGCGGGTCCGGCGTGGCCTGCGGCGGCGTGGGCACGGCCACGGGCGGCGGCGTCAGCGGCGGCGCCGGGATGCGCGCGGTGGCGAAGTGCACGCGCGAGGTCAGCGTGGTCAGGCCGGCCTCGGCGCGGGTGGACTCGATGTGCGAGTTGGCGCGATCGGGCGCATACGGCAGGCGGTAGACGGCCTCCAGGCGCGTGGAGTAGCCGGGGATGTCGCCCAGCAGCAGGCCGCTGGCGTCCACCAGCACCGACTTGCGGTCCGGGTGCTCGGCACTGGCCACCGGGCCCGACGTGATCAGGCTGGGCGAGAAGGACTGCTCCAGCGCACGGCGGTTGACGGCGTCATCGGTGCGGAACTTCATGTTCAGCGCGATCAGCTGGATCTGGTTGCCCACGCGGCGCCACTCGGCCATCTCGTCGCCCAGCATCTGGCTGGCGTAGAGGCCGCGCTCGCCCACGGCGTTCGCGACGTTGACGGTGAACAGGAAGGGCTTGTTGAAGGCTTCCTTGGGGATTTCCAGCCAGACCTTGTCGTCCTTGCGCCAGATGGGGAACAGGCCGGGCTGCTCCTTGGCCCCCTTGATGACGTCGGCAAACGGCTTGGGCGCGGTGGGGTCCACCGGCGGGCGGGCCGCGGCGGCGGCGGGTGCAGCAGGCGCCGCGGCGGTGGCCGGTGCGGCAGCCGGGGCCTGGGCCTGGGCCAGGGCCGCCAGCGCGAGTAGCGCGGCGGTGGCCAGAACGGAACGCGACATCGGGGTCATGAGATGTGTCCGAAGGAAACCAAAAGCGGGCGACTTTAAGCGCGGCGACACTTGCGTCAATCCGATGCCGCCCCCGTCGCGGCAGCACCAAAGTTCACGCGAAAACTTCTGTCATGGCGCTCAGTCATCTGCTTTATTTGCATGGGTTCCGGTCCTCGCCCGCCTCGGCCAAGGCCGTGCGCATGGCCCAGTGGGCTGCCACCCAGCCCGGCCTGGTGTTCGCCTGCCCGCAGCTGCCGCCCTCACCGCGCGACGCGATGGCCCTGGTGGCCGCGCTGGTGGCCGGCTGGCCGGCCGAGGGCGCAGCCGTCATCGGCAGCTCGCTGGGCGGCTTCTACGCCACCTCGCTGGCCGAGCAACCGGCCCACCGCGGCTGGCGCGCGGCCGTGCTGAACCCGGCCGTCAACCCGGCGCGCGACCTCGCCCAGCACATCGGCGAGCTGACCGCCTGGCATGACCCGACGCTGAAGTTCGACTTCACGGCCCAGCACGTGGCCGAGCTGGCGGCGCTGACGCCGCCAGCACGCCTGAGCACCCCGTCGCGCTACTACGCGCTGATCGCCAAGGGCGACGAGCTGCTGGACTGGCGCGAGATGCTGGCCCGCTATGCCGGCTGCGACGGCGAGGTGGTGGACGGCAGCGACCACGGCCTGAGCGACTTCGAGGCGCATCTGCCGCCCTTGCTGGCGCACCTCACCCGCTGAGGGACAATCCGGCCCCTATGTTTGCGCTGTTTGATGACGCCGGGAAATTCCTCGCCGGCCGGGTGATGAGCGAGGCCGATGCTTCGCTCCAGGTGGAGCTTGATTCCGGCAAACGGGTCAAGGTCAAGTCCGCCAACGTGATGCTGAAGTTCGAGAAGCCGGCACCCGCCGAGCTGCTGACCGAGGCGCGCGCCTTGGCCGACGACATCGACCTGGACCTGGCCTGGGAGTTCGCGCCCGAGGGCGAGTTCGGCTTCGCCGACCTGGCGCGGGACTACTTCGACGCCAAGGCCGGCGTCGTGCAGCAGGCCGCCGCGCTGTTCCGCCTGTTCGACGCGCCGCACTACTTCCGCCGCGCCGGCAAGGGCCAGTTCAAGAAGGCGCCCGAGGAAACAGTGAAGGCCGCGCTGCTGGGCATCGAGCGCAAGCGCCAGCAGGCGCTGCAGATCGAGGCCTGGGCGCAGGAGCTGGTGGCGGGCACCTGCCCGGCACCCATCCAGGACCAGATCTACAAGATCCTGTTCAAGCCCGACAAGAACGGCCCCGAGTACAAGGCCGTCGTCGAGGCCAGCAAGCTCGCGCACAAGGCGCCACTGGATCTGCTGCAGGGCGCCGGCGCCATCACCAGCGCCTACCAGTTCCACTGGAAGCGCTTCCTGTTCGAGAACTTCCCCAAGGGCGTGGGCTTCCCGGCCCTGACCGCGCCGGAGATCAAGGACGAGCTGGCGCTGAGCCCGGCGCGCGCCTTCTCCATCGACGACTCGCAGACCACCGAGATCGACGACGCCCTCTCCGTGCAGGGCCTGGGCACCGGCACCATCACCTTCGGCGTGCACATCGCCGCACCCGGCCTGGCCATCACGCCGGACTCGGCCGTCGACAAGGTCGCCCGCGAGCGCCTGTCCACGGTCTACATGCCGGGATGGAAGATCACCATGCTGCCCGACGAGGTCGTGCAGGCCTACACGCTGATCGAGGGCCGCGACTGCCCGGCCGTGTCCATCTACTTCACGATGGACGAGGCGACGTTCGAGATCAAGGCGAAGGAAACCAAGCTGGAGCGCGTGCACATCGCGTCCAACCTGCGCCACGACAAGCTGGACGGCATCGTCACCGACGCCTCGCTGTCGGGCGAGGCGCCGGCCGACTACGCCTTCGCGCCCGAGCTGGCCTTCTGCTGGCGCCTGGCGAAGCACCTGAAGGCGCAGCGCGAGCTGGTGCGCGGCAAGCCGGAGAACTTCAACCGGCCGGACTACAACTTCCGCCTGGCCGGCGAGCGCATGGAGCCGCCCAACGGCAGCGAGTCGGTGGAGATCAGCGTGCGCGCCCGCGGCAGCTCGCTGGACCTCATCGTCGCCGAGGCCATGATCCTGGCCAACTCCGCCTGGGGCGGCTGGCTGGCCGAGCTGGGGCTGCCGGGCATCTACCGCAGCCAGGCGAGCCTCGCGCCCGGCATCAAGGTGCGCATGGGCGTGAAGGCGCTGCCGCACGCCGGCATGGGCGTGGCGCAGTACACCTGGGCCACATCGCCGCTGCGCCGCTACGTGGACCTGGTCAACCAGTGGCAGATCATTGCCTGCGCGCGGCACGGCCGCACGGCCGCGCTGGCCGCGCCGTTCAAGCCCAAGGATGCGCAGCTGTTCTCCATCATCTCGGGCTTCGAGTCGGCCTACGCCGCCTACAACGGCTTCCAGAACGGCATCGAGCGCTTCTGGACGCTGCGCTGGCTGCAGCAGAACGGCACCACCGAGCTGACCGCCACCGTCATGAAGGAAGGCCTGGTGCGCGCCGACGAGCTGCCGCTGGTGTTCAAGGCGCTGGGCTGCGAGCCGCTGCCGCGTGGCAGCCATGTGAAAGTGCGCATCACCGGCCTGGACGAGATGACGCTGGACGTGCATGCAACGCTGGTCGAGCGCCTGGACGAGCAGGCCGCCGCAGACGAGGCGGAAGGCGACGACGACGACCTGGCGGCCGCTGCGGCGCCGATCGCGCTGGCCATCGACCTCAACGACGGCAACGCCGACACCGAGGCCACGCCCGCCGCCTGACGATGCGCCGCCTCAGCACCCTGCAAATCGCCCTTGCCTGCTCGCTGGGCGTGCATGGCGTTCTGCTGGGCTGGCGCATGGGGTCGCCGGAGTCCTTCAACCGCGTGTTCAAGGACACGCCGCTGGAGGTGGTGCTGGTCAACACCCGCTCCAACGAGCTGCCCACCAAGGCGGCCGTGCTCGCCCAGGCCAACCTGGCCGGCGGCGGCAATGCCGAGCAAGGCCGCGCCACCTCGCCGCTGCCGCCCGCCCGGCACAGCGAGGAGGGCGACGCCGCCGAGGCCCAGAGCTCGCAGATCGCCCAGCTGCAGCAACAGCAGCAACAGTTGCTGGCCCAGGTGCGCCGCGAGCTGGCGCTGCTGCCGCCGCCCGACCCGCGCCGCGAGAAGACCGACGCCCGCGAGCGCGCCCAGGCCGAGAAACGCCGCCAGCTGGTGGACCTGCTCGCCGAGATCGAGAAGCGCGTCAACATGGAAAGCGCCCGGCCGCGCAAGCGCTATGTGAGCCCGGCAGCACGCGAGGTGGTCTACGCGCAGTACTACGACGGGCTGCGCCGCCGCATCGAGGAGCGTGGCACGCGCGACTTCCCCGAGTACCGCGGCAAGAAGCTCTACGGCGAGCTCATCATGAACATCCACGTGGACCACAAAGGCCGCGTCATCGAGACGGAGATCGTCTCGCCCAGCGGCAACGCGACGCTGGACAAGCGCGCCATCGCCATCGTTCAGGCCGCATCGCCGTTCGGCGTCTTCACCAAGGAGATGCTCAAGGGCGCCGAGGTGCTGGTGATCACATCCCGCTTCAAGTTCACCCGAGATGAAGAGCTGGAAACCTCGCTGGCCGGACAGTCCTGACCCCTGAACCGCTCGCGGCCGCGCGCGCACGGCCGATCAGCCTCCAAGAAAGCCTGCCATGACCGATCGATACGCCGTTGTCGGCAACCCGGTGGAACACAGCCGCTCGCCGACCATCCACGCCCTGTTCGCCGAACAGACCGGCCAGGCCCTGCGCTACGAGCGCCTGCTGGCGCCGCTGGACGGCTTCGAGGCCTGCCTGCGCGGCTTCGCGGCCGCTGGCGCCAAGGGCTGCAACATCACCGTGCCGTTCAAGTTCGACGCCTTCGAGCTGTGCAGCCGCCGCACCGAGCGCGCGCAGCTGGGCGGCGCCGTCAACACGCTGCGCTTCGACGCCGACGGCTGGACCGGCGACAACACCGACGGCGCCGGCCTCGTCAACGACATCCAGAAGAACACCGGCCGCCCGCTGGCCGGCCTGCAGGTGTTGCTGGTGGGCGCCGGTGGCGCGAGCGCCGGTGCCCTGGGCGCGCTGATCGCGGCCGGACCGGCGCGCATCACCGTCGTCAACCGCACGCTGGACAAGGCGCAGGCGCTGGTGGCCAGCCATGCCGACCTCGGCGTGCCGCTCACCGCCGCCACGCTGGCCGAGGCGCCCGCCGCGCAGGACATCGTCATCAACGCCACCAGCACCAGCCTGTCCGGCGCGGCCGCGCCGGTCGGCGCCCACGTGCTCAAGCCCGGTGCGCTGGCGCTGGACATGATGTACGGCCCCAAGGCACAGGCCTTCCTGGACTGGGCCGCCAGCCACGGCGCCGAGCCGCGCGACGGCCTGGGCATGCTGGTGGAGCAGGCTTCCGAGGCCTTCTTCTTCTGGCGCGGCGTGCGCCCCGACACCGCGCCAGTGCTGAAGGCGCTGCGGGCCACGCTATGAAGCGTCATGCCTTGCGGCTGCTGGCCGTGCTGGCGCTGGCCGTGCTGTGCCTGCAGCTGTGGTTTGCCGGGCGCATCGCGCTGATGAATGTGTTCGCGCCGCAGTCCACCAGCTTCCAGCGCAGCGAGGCGCTGCGGCTGCTGAAGGACAAGCAGCAGGTGGCCTGGGCGCAGGCCTGGGTGGATGACGAGCGCCTGCCGCGCACGCTCAAGCGCGCCGTCATCGCCAGCGAGGACGACGGCTTCGCCACGCACGGCGGCGTGGACTGGGAGGCCCTGCAGGGCGCCTGGAAGAAGAACGAGAAGGCGCAGGCGCGCGTGGAGGCGCGCGGGCGCGGCGTGGCCAAGGTCATCGGCGGCTCCACCATCACGCAGCAGCTGGCCAAGAACCTGCTGCTGTCGGGCGAACGCACGCTGCTGCGCAAGGGCCAGGAGCTGGTGCTGACGCTGATGCTGGAAACCCTGCTCAGCAAGCAGCGCATCCTGGAGATCTACCTGAACAACGTCGAATGGGGCGAAGGCCTGTTCGGTGCGCAGGCAGCGGCGCGACACTACTTCCGCACCGATGTGTCACGCCTGGGCACCTTCGAGGCCGCGCGGCTGGCGGTCATGCTGCCGGCGCCCAAGCGCTTCGAGCGCCAGCCGGGCTCGCCCTATGTGATGGGCCGCGCAGCGCTCATCATGGGCCGCATGAACAGCGCCCAACTCCCCTGACACCGCCATGACCGAGCTCACCGCAGAGATCGCCGCCGCCGCGGCCCGCCTCATCGTCGACGAGGGCATGGACTGGGGCCCGGCCAAGCAGCGCGCGGCACGCGACCTGGGCATGCCGCGCGGCGCGCTGCCCGGCAACGACGAGGTCGAGGACGCCGTGCGCGAGCACATCGCCATCTTCCACGCCGACACCCAACCTGCCGAGCTGCGCGCGCTGCGCGAACTGGCCGCCGTGTGGATGGCGCGGCTGGCCGACTTCCGCCCGCACCTCACCGGCGCCGTCTGGCGCGGCACCGCGACGCGGCTGTCCAACATCCACCTGCAGCTTTACTGCGACGACGGCAAGGCCGCTGAGATCGCGCTGCTGGACCGCGGTGTGGACTTCGACGTCGCCGAGACGCGCGGCGGCAAAGGCCGCACGGTGGACATGCTTGTGTTGGACGCTCCCTGCCCCGCCCTGCAGGAGCGTGTCACGATCTGCCTGACCATCCTGGACTTTGACGATTTGCGGGGCGCCCTCAAGCCTGACGCGCGCGGCCTGACGGAGCGCGGCGACCTGGCCGCCCTGCAAACCTTGCTGGACACCGCTGACGAATGACGCCTCTCTCACGCCGACTCCTGCTGGCCAGTGCCGGCCTGGGCGCAGCCGCGCTCGGCGCCACCTTTGCATGGCGCCAGGGCAGCAAGCCACCGCCGTCGGCGGCCGCCGAGGCCTTCTGGGCGCGCCGCTTCCCCGGGGTCGACGGCGCGGAGCTGGACGTTGCCCGCTGGCGCGGCCAGCCGCTGTTGGTTAACTTCTGGGCCACCTGGTGCCCGCCGTGCATCAAGGAGCTGCCTGAGATCAATCAGTTCTACGGCGAAGCCAAGGGCAAGGGCTGGCAGGTGCTGGGCCTGGCCATCGACCAGGCGGAGCCGGTCAAGGCCTTCCTGAAGAAGACGCCGCTGGACTTCTCCATCGCGCTGGCCGGCGCCCAGGGGCTGTCGCTGGTGCGTGAACTGGGCAACCCGGCTGGCGGCCTGCCCTTCTCGCTGGTCTTCGACGAGAGGGGCGAGATCAGCTGGCGGCGCCTGGGGGTCACACACCTGCAGGAACTGCGGGCGCTGGCCTCAACTTGAGAAAAACCCCTATCCCCCGCGGAAATCGGCGCCAAAACGCGTAAAGTGCGCCCTTCCTCAATTTAGTGGCGACTCTCTAGACCTTTGGGTCCGGTCCGGCGCCACGTGTTTGATGCAAATTCTTGTCCTGCATGGGCCCAACCTCAACCTGCTCGGCACCCGCGAGCCCGAGGTCTACGGCTCGCAGACCCTCGCCCAGATCGACGCTGAACTGAGCGCGATCGCCGCCGATGCCGGCGCCAGCCTGACGAGCTTCCAGAGCAACCACGAAGGTGCGCTGGTGGATCGCATCCAGGCCGCGCGCAGCGACGGCACGCGCTTCATCGTCATCAACCCGGCCGCCTACACGCACACCAGCGTCGCCATCCGCGATGCGCTGGCCGGGGTGGCGCTGCCGTTCATCGAGGTTCACCTCTCCAACATCCACCGCCGCGAGCCCTTCCGTCATCACAGCTATCTGAGTGATCTGGCGGTGGGCGTCATCTGCGGCCTGGGCGCCAACGGCTACCGCCTGGCCGTGCGCCACGCTCTTCAATCGTTGGGAGCCACCGGCGCCTGATCTCCGGCACCGGTTCTCCTTTTCTCACGCCACAACAACAACATCGCCTGGAGCCATGATGGACCTGCGCAAGCTCAAAACCCTGATCGACCTGGTCTCGGAATCGAACATCTCCGAACTGGAAATCACCGAAGCCGACGGCAAGGTCCGCATCGTCAAGTCTGACCCGGCCGCCGCTGTGGCCGTGCAGCCGGTGTATGCCGCCGCGCCTGCCGCGCCGGTGGTCACGGCCGCCGCACCGGTTGCAGCACCGGCCGTCGCCGCTGCGGCGCCGGCTGCCGCGCCGGTCGAGACGGGCCACGTGGTCAAGTCGCCCATGGTGGGCACCTTCTACCGTGCGTCCAGCCCGAACGCGAAGCCGTTCGCCGATGTGGGCCAGGCCGTCAAGGAAGGCGAGGCCATCTGCATCATCGAGGCCATGAAGATCATGAACGAGATCGAGGCCGACAAGACCGGCACGATCACCAAGGTCTTGTGCGAGAACGGCCAGGCTGTCGAGTTCGGCCAGCCGCTGTTCATCATCGAATAAATGAAGCCCGCTCCCTACCGGCCTTGCCGCCCGCAGTTCGGGCGCACTGTCGGTGGCCTGGCAACGCCAGTGCCACCTCAGCCGCTGGATAGGGCCCTTTGCTTCGATGCGCCCCGTGCGCTGGGCAACTGCAATGTTTAAAAAAGTTCTGATCGCGAATCGCGGGGAAATCGCCCTGCGCATTCAGCGTGCCTGCCGTGAACTCGGCATCAAGTCCGTCGTCGTCTACTCCGAGGCCGACCGCGAAGCCAAATACGTGCGCCTGGCCGACGAGGCCGTCTGTATCGGCCCCGCGCCCTCGGCGCAGAGCTACCTCAGCATGCCGGCCATCATCGCGACCGCTGAAGTCACCGATGCCGAGGCCATCCACCCGGGCTATGGCTTCCTGAGCGAGAACGCTGACTTCGCCGAACGCGTCGAGCGCAGCGGCTTCACCTTCATCGGCCCGACCGCCGACTCCATCCGCCTGATGGGCGACAAGGTGTCCGCCAAGCAGGCCATGATCCGCGCGGGCGTGCCCTGCGTGCCCGGCTCCGAAGGCGCGCTGCCTGAAGACCCGAAAGAAATCATCCGCATCGCCCGCTCGGTGGGCTACCCGGTCATCATCAAGGCGGCCGGCGGCGGCGGCGGTCGCGGCATGCGCGTCGTCCACACCGAAGCTGCCCTGGTGCACGCCGTGCAGACCACGCGTGCCGAGGCCGGCGCGGCCTTCGGCAACCCCGAGGTCTACATGGAGAAGTTCCTGGAGAACCCACGCCATGTGGAGATCCAGGTGCTGGCCGACACGCACAAGAACGCGGTCTGGCTGGGTGAGCGCGACTGCTCAATGCAGCGCCGCCACCAGAAGATCATCGAGGAAGCGCCGGCTCCCGGCATCCCGCGTCGCCTCATCGAGAAGGTGGGCGACCGCTGTGCCGCAGCCTGCAAGAAGATGGGCTACCGCGGTGCCGGCACCTTCGAGTTCCTGTATGAAAACGGCGAGTTCTACTTCATCGAGATGAACACCCGCGTGCAGGTGGAGCATCCGGTGACGGAGCTGGTCACGGGCATCGACATCGTGCAGCAGCAGATCAAGATCGCGGCCGGCGAGAAGCTCCCCTTCACGCAGCGGCAGATCGAGATGCGCGGCCACGCCATCGAGTGCCGCATCAACGCGGAAGACCCGGTCAAGTTCGTGCCCTCGCCCGGCCGCATCACGATGTGGCACGCCCCGGGTGGCCCGGGCGTGCGGGTGGACTCGCATGCGTACACGAACTACTTCGTGCCGCCCAACTACGACTCCATGATCGGCAAGATCATCGTCCACGGCGACACCCGCGAGCAGGCCCTGGCCCGCATGCGCATCGCGCTCAGCGAGACGGTCGTGGAAGGCATCCAGACCAACATCCCGCTGCACCGCGAGCTGATGGCGGACGCCAAGTTCATCGAGGGCGGCACATCCATCCATTACCTCGAAGGCTGGATGGCGGCTCACAAGCGCTGATCCGGCGCCTTGTCGCGGGACAATACGCCGCATGAGCCAACTGTTTGAACTAGCCCTGGTCTGCCGCGAGGCCGACGTCGAGATCGTCAGCGATGCGCTGATGGAGATCGACGCCCTCGCGGTCTCTGTCGAGGACGCGGACGCCGACACCGACGCCGAGCGCGCCCTCTTCGGCGAGCCCGGCATGCCCGCGCCCAAGGCGGGTTGGGAACGCTCGGTGGTGAAGGCCCTCTTCCCCACCGAGCCCGAAGCCACCGAGGCCGCCACCTTGCTGCTGGCCCAAGAGTGGGCTGCCGATGTGCATGTGCAGGCCATCCAGGCCGTGCCCGAACAAGACTGGGTGCGCCTGACGCAAAGCCAGTTCGCCCCCGTCGAGATCACGTCCGAGTTCTGGATCGTGCCGAGCTGGCACGAGGCCCCTCCGCAGGCCAAGCGCGTCATGCGCCTGGATCCCGGCCTGGCCTTCGGCACCGGCACCCATCCCACCACGCGCATGTGCCTGCGCTGGATCGCGACGCGCGGACAGGCCTGGCCCCGTGTGCTGGACTACGGCTGCGGCTCGGGCATCCTGGCCATCGGCGCCGCACTGCACGGCGCGCAGTCGATTGACGCCGTGGACATCGATCCGGCGGCTGTCACCTCGTCGCGCGACAACGCCAGCGCCAATGGCGTGATGCTCAATGTGGGCCTGCCGGAACTGGCCTCGGGCGAGTACCCGCTGGTCATCGCCAACATCCTGGCCCAGCCGCTGAAGCTGCTGGCGCCGCTGCTGTGCGCCCACGTCGCAGCCGGGGGCCACCTCATCCTGGCCGGCATCCTGTCGCGCCAGGCGGATGAACTGAAGACCGCCTACGCGCCCTGGCTGGCGCTGGACGTCAGTGATGAAGAGGATGGCTGGATCCTGATGACTGCCCAGAGGCCCGCTCAGCAATGAGTCTGGCCACGCGCTGCACCGCTTGCGGCACGATCTTCCGGATCGTCGAAGACCAACTCCGTGTCTCCGACGGCTGGGTGCGTTGCGGCCGCTGCGCCGAGATCTTCGACGCGCGTGAGCTGCTGTTCGACATCGAGCAGGAAACGCCCCCGCCCTGGCCCGCCGCCTTCGTGCCGCCGCCCGCCCCGGCGATGCAGGCGCCCCTGCCGCCGCCGCCCGCACCGCAGCCACCGCCGGCGCCCGAACCCAGTTGGATGCCGCCGCCCGAGCCCGAGCCGCGCATCGACCCGCTGCCCACGGGATGGCCGCCTGCCGACGATCTGCGCCAGGAGCCTCGCTGGGAAGAGCAAACCCACGACCTGGCCCCTGAGGCGGCCCCACCAGCGTCGGCGCCTGCACCTGACGTGCTGGCTGCCGAGCCCAGGCCAGACGCACCGGCGGCCGCGCCAATCCCCGTGCCAGAGTTCATGCGCAGGGCCGAGACGGCTGCGCGATGGCAGCGCCCCGGTGTTCGCCTCGCCCTGATTGCCGCCACGGTGCTGCTCACGCTGCTGTTGCTGCTGCAGATCGCCCTGCACTTCCGCCATGCCCTGGCCGCACTGCACCCGCCGCTGCGCGCCGGGCTGCAAGCCCTGTGCAGCGTGGCGGGCTGCGAGGTACAAGCCTGGCAGCGCATCGACGCCCTCAGCATCGATGCGACATCGCTCAACCCACTGGGCAGCAGCGGGTACAAGCTCAATCTGACGCTGCGAAACAAGACGGCGGTCGATGTGGCCCCTCCCTGGCTGGAGTTGAGCCTCACCGACGCCCAAGGCGCGCCGCTCGCGCGCCGCGTCATCGCCCCTGAGGCTTTGCTGCCGTCGTTGCAGCGCGTGAATGCCGACTCGGAGCAGGCCCTGTCCTTCAGCTTCAGCACCGGCACCCAGCGCGTCAGCGGTTACAGCGTCGTCGCGTTCTATCCCTGACGCCTGACGCTGCTCACAGCGACCATCGCCAGCGCCTCGCAGAGGCAGGCATAAAAAAACCCGGCGTCGCGCGAGCGTGCCGGGTTTTGCGCGTCTGGAACGGGCCCAAGGGCCCGTCAGAACAAACGCTCAGGGCTTGTTGCCGGTCGGGAAGGGCCAGGCAGCCTGCGGGCTCAGTGCCGTCTTGGCGGCGGGAGCGGGCGCAGCAGCAGCCGGCTTGGCGGCAGGGGCAGGCTTGGCAGCGGCCTTCTTGGGAGCAGGCTTGGCTGCCGGCTTGGCAGCGGCGGCCTTCTTGGCGGGCGTGGCAGCAGCCTTCTTCGCCGGAGCAGCGGCCTTCTTCGCCGGGGCAGCAGCCTTCTTTGCAGGAGCAGCAGCCTTCTTCGCCGGGGCAGCAGCCTTCTTCGCCGGGGCAGCAGCCTTCTTCGCCGGGGCAGCGGCCTTCTTCGCCGGAGCAGCGGCCTTCTTCGCCGGAGCAGCGGCCTTCTTGGCCGGAGCGGCGGCCTTCTTTGCCGGGGCAGCGGCCTTCTTCGCCGGAGCAGCAGCCTTCTTCGCCGGAGCAGCAGCCTTCTTGGCCGGAGCAGCGGCCTTCTTCGCCGGAGCAGCAGCCTTCTTCGCCGGGGCAGCGGCCTTCTTCGCCGGAGCAGCAGCCTTCTTTGCCGGAGCAGCAGCCTTCTTCGCCGGAGCAGCGGCCTTCTTCGCCGGAGCAGCGGCCTTCTTTGCCGGAGCAGCGGCCTTCTTCGCCGGAGCGGCGGCCTTCTTGGCCGGAGCGGCCTTCTTTGCAGTTGCCATGGTTTTCTCCTTGATCAAGTGGAAAAGTCACCGCCCTGTGCGGACCGGTCCGCGCAGATACGGCTATTCACCGTCCGAGAGTCGCTCAGGAGGAACGCCTCGGTACGGTGAATGGGTTCGCCATGCAGCCCCGCCACCTCAAGGGTGTGGATGCGGGTTTCGCTCGGTGGCTGCATTGGCCAGGTCTTGATCGGGTGGTGGCTGGGGGTCAATCCCAGCTCAAGGCCCCGCCCGATTGGTACTCGATGACGCGGGTCTCGAAGAAGTTGCGTTCCTTCTTCAAGTCGATCATCTCGCTCATCCACGGGAAGGGGTTTTCTTCGTTCGGGAACAGCGGGTCCAGGCCGATCTGCACCGCGCGACGGTTCGCGATGAAGCGCAGATAGCCCTTGAACATCGATGCATTGAGGCCCAACACGCCGCGCGGCATGGTGTCCTCGGCGTAGCGGTATTCCAGCTCGACGGCCTTCAGGAACAGCGCCTTGATTTCGGCCTTGAACTCGGCCGTCCACAACTGCGGGTTCTCGTTCTTGAGCTGGTTGATCAGGTCGATGCCGAAATTGCAGTGCATGGACTCGTCGCGCAGGATGTACTGGTACTGCTCGGCAGCACCGGTCATCTTGTTCTGGCGGCCCATGGCCAGGATCTGCGTGAAGCCGACGTAGAAGAACAGGCCTTCCATCAGGCAAGCAAAGACGATCAACGACTTCAGCAGCGTCTGGTCGTTCTGCAGCGTGCCGGTCTTGAAGTCGGGGTTCATGATCGCCTCGATAAAGGGGATCAGGAACTCGTCCTTGTCGCGGATGGACTGGACTTCGTTGTACGCGTTGAAGATCTCGCTCTCGTCCAGACCCAGGCTTTCAACGATGTATTGATAAGCGTGCGTGTGGATGGCTTCTTCAAAGGCCTGGCGCAGCAGGAACTGGCGGCACTCGGGCGCCGTGATGTGGCGGTACGTGCCCAGCACGATGTTGTTGGCAGCCAGCGAGTCGGCGGTGACGAAGAAGCCGAGGTTGCGCTTGATGATGCGGCGCTCGTCTTCGGTCAGGCCGTTGGGATCCTTCCAGAGCGCGATGTCGCGGCTCATGTTCACTTCCTGCGGCATCCAGTGGTTGGCGCAGGTGGCGAGGTACTTCTCCCAGGCCCACTTGTACTTGAAGGGCACCAGCTGGTTGACGTCGGTCTGGCCGTTGATGATGCGCTTGTCAGCCGCCTTCACGCGGCGGGCCGTCGTGGCCTCACCAGACAGCTGTGGCGAAGGCATCGAGACGCTGGCTGCTGCGTGCGTGGCTGCCGCAGACAGCGCCGCCGACGGCATGGCCGCGAGGGGCTTCGCGGCGTGGGTATCAGTGGACTTCAGGTCTTCGTCCCAATCCAGCATGGTGTGCTTCCTATCACTTCGAATTATCTGCAGTGCTGGCGCGGTTCAACAAGAACCAGCAACTGCTATTTGCGCCATTCGCGCAAACTTTGTTGCGCAAGGGCATCGAAAACTACAACGCCAACTTGTCTATACAAGCTGGCGTTGTCTCGCCAATTACTGGCAAGCCTCGCAATCGGGGTTGTCGATCGAGCAGAACTTCATGTCCGTCGCCGGCAGTTCGGGCTCGACAGCCGCCACCGGTGCGACCGGCTGCGCCATCACCGGCGCCGCACCGGCGGACACGGCGTTGAGCTGACCCGAGCGCGTGACCGTGCTCTTCTCGGCCTGCGTGGCGCTGATGGTGCGCAGGTAGTAGGTCGTCTTCAGGCCGCGCTGCCACGCGAGCTTGTAGGTCTCGTCCAACTTCTTGCCCGACGCGCCGGCCATGTAGATGTTCAGGCTCTGCGCCTGGTCGATCCACTTCTGACGGCGCGCGCCGGCTTCAATGAGCCACGAGGTGTCGACTTCGAAGGCCGTCGCGTACAGCGCCTTGATGTCCTCGGGCACGCGGTCGATGCGGCGCAGCGAACCGTCGAAGTGCTTGAGGTCCATGACCATCACGTCGTCCCACAGGCCCAGCGCCTTCAGGTCACGCACGAGGGACTCGTTGATGACGGTGAACTCGCCCGACAGGTTGGACTTGACCGACAGGTTGCCGAAGCAAGGCTCGATGGAGGCGTCCACGCCGATGATGTTGGAGATGGTGGCCGTCGGCGCGATGGCGACGCAGTTGCTGTTGCGCATGCCGTGTGCGGCGATGCGGGCACGCAGCGCGTCCCAGTCCATGCTCACCGAACGGTCGACGTCGACATAGCCGCCACGGGCCTCGGCCAGCAGGTCCAGCGAGTCGATCGGCAGGATGCCGCGATCCCACAGCGAGCCCTTGTAGGACGAGTAGCGGCCACGCTCCTCGGCCAGCTCGGTCGAGGCCCAGTAGGCGTGATAGCAGACGGCTTCCATCGAGCGGTCGGCGAACTCAACGGCGGCTTCGGATGCATACGGCGTGCGCAGCGCGTACAGCGCGTCCTGGAAGCCCATGATGCCCAGGCCCACCGGGCGGTGGCGCAGGTTGGAGTCGCGGGCCTTCTTGACGGCGTAGTAGTTGATGTCGATGACGTTGTCGAGCATGCGCATGGCCGTGCGCACCGTCTTCTTCAGCTTGACCTGGTCGATGGCACCGTCCTTCAGGTGCTGGGCCAGGTTGACGGAGCCGAGGTTGCAGACCGCGATCTCGCTGTCGTTGGTGTTCAGCGTGATCTCCGTGCACAGGTTGGACGAGTGCACCACACCGACATGCTGCTGCGGGCTGCGCACGTTGCAGGCGTCCTTGAACGTGATCCAGGGGTGGCCCGTTTCGAACAGCATCGACAGCATCTTGCGCCACAGGTCCTTGGCCGGCATGCGCTTGAACAGCTTGATCTCGCCGGTCACGGTCTTGCGCTCGTACTCGACGTAGGCCTTCTCGAAGGCAGCGCCGAACAGGTCGTGCAGGTCCGGGCAGGTGGAGGGGCTGAACAGCGTCCAGTCACCGCCCTCGATGACGCGCTTCATGAACAGGTCGGGAATCCAGTTCGCCGTGTTCATGTCGTGCGTGCGGCGGCGGTCGTCGCCGGTGTTCTTGCGCAGGTCCAGGAACTCTTCGATGTCCAGGTGCCACGATTCCAGGTAGGCGCAGACCGCGCCCTTGCGCTTGCCGCCCTGGTTCACGGCCACGGCCGTGTCGTTGACCACCTTCAGGAAGGGCACGACACCCTGGCTCTTGCCGTTGGTGCCCTTGATATGCGAGCCCAGCGCGCGCACCGGGGTCCAGTCGTTGCCCAGGCCACCGGCGAACTTGGAGAGCAGTGCGTTCTCCTTCAGCGCCTCATAGATGCCGTCCAGATCGTCGGCCACCGTCGTCAGGTAGCAGCTGGACAGCTGCGAGCGGCGCGTGCCACTGTTGAACAGCGTGGGCGTGGAGCTCATGAAGTCGAAGCTGGACAGCACTTCGTAGAACTCGATGGCGCGGGCTTCGCGGTCCACCTCGTTCAGCGCCAGGCCCATGGCCACGCGCATGAAGAACGCCTGCGGCATTTCGATGCGGGTGTCTTCGATGTGCAGGAAGTAGCGGTCGTACAGCGTTTGCAGGCCGAGGTAGTCGAACTGCAGGTCACGGTCGGCCTTCAGCGCAGCGCCCAGCTTGGCCAGGTCGTACTGGCCCAGCTTCTCGTCCAGCAACTCAGCGGCAATGCCCTTCTTGATGTAGCCGGGGAAATAGTCGGCGTACTTGGCCTGCATCTCGGCCTGCGTGACCTCGCCACCGACGATCTCGCGGCGGATGGTGTGCAGCAGCAGGCGGGCGGTGGCGCGGCTGTAGCCGGGGTCCTTCTCGATCAGCGTGCGGGCGGCCAGGATGGCGGCCTTGTAGACCTCGTCGATGGCCACGCCGTCGTACAGGTTGCGCTGGGTTTCGGCCAGCACCGGCTCGGGACGCACGTCGGCGCCCAGGTTCTCGCAGGCCGACGCGACCAGCGACCTCAGCGCACCCAGGTCCAGCGGACGGCGCTCGCCGCCGTCCACCACCATCAACTGAGGCTCGGCAGCACGCGCGGCCTCGCCTTGAGCGGCACGCTCCTGGGCGCGGCGCTCGCGATACAGCACGTACGCGCGGGCCACGTCGTGCTGGCCACTGCGCATCAGGCCCAGTTCCACCTGGTCCTGCACGTCTTCGATGTGGAAGGTGCCGCCGCTCGGCCGCGAGCGCAGCAGCGCGCGCACCACGTTCTGCGTCAGCTGCTCAACCGTTTCGCGCACGCTGGCCGAGGCCGCGCCGCTGGTGCCGTGAACGGCCAGGAAGGCCTTCATCAGCGCGACGGCAATCTTGCTGGGCTCGAACGAGACCACGGCGCCATTGCGGCGAATGATCTGGTAGGCCTGGTAGCTCGACTGCATGGGAGCTCCGGTGGCTTGCGCGTCGGATCCAAACGCGCCCGGAGTTACCGAGGACAGCGAGGCGGCGGGAGCGGCCTGGCCGGTGGCGGCTTCATTCAGCATGGAGAGATCCTTTTATCGAGAAATGACGGGCAAATGCGCGGCCCGAGCCCGGAAATTCCAGGGCTGGATCAGCGCATCGTGCGTTGCTTCAGTGGGAGTTCTTCGGCCCTGCCGGTCCATCACCAAACCGGCGTTCCGGCTGGTGTCTCGGGTGCTTTGCCGCCGTGGACTAGCCACTGCAAACAGCGATGCCGAGAAGATGTTCATGGGGGGTCGACTGAGTCAGCAGGATACCACGAAGGAACACTATATCTATGGCCAGTACCCCCCTCAAGCACTACCGCTAGTGTGAAACCCGGCGTGGTTCAGCACCCCCAAACGGGCCCTTCCGGCCCTCCAGGCCCATCAGATCGGGGGTCGCAGCGCACGACCCGCATCGGCATTGGGCTGGCGGGCCGAAACACCCCGCAAAGCCCCGCCATTGCTGGACCCGTGGTGGACGGCACCCGCCCGGCGAGCACCGCACGGGAATTTCAACAAGGGCAAATCCCGAGGCTGCCGTCAGGAGGCGAGCGCGAGAGGCCGAGCTCAGCTCTCGCCAGCCGAAATACCCAGCCGCGCCATGCGGTAGCGGATCTGGCGCAGCGAGAGCCCCAAGCTGGCTGCCGCCGCCGTGCGGTTGAAGCGGTGCACCTCCAGCGCGCGCAGCAGGATGGCGCGCTCCACCTCGTCAAGGTAGGCCGCCAGATCGGCGGGCAACTGCTCGGGCAGCGTCAGGCCCTCGACACGCGGCGCCGCCTGCACGGGCGTCTGCAATGCAGCGAACTGCGAAACGCTGCCGCCATCGTCCAACACGGCCTCGGGCAGGCCCAGGTCCTCGGCATCAATCCACTCGCCGCCGGCCAACGCCAGCGCACGGTGCAGCAGGTTCTCCAGCTCGCGCACATTGCCAGGGAAGGCATAGCGCGACAACGTCTGCAGCGCGCCAGGCGTCAGCCGCGGCGTCGGCGACACACCGGCGTCCTGCGCGATGCGTGCCAGCACGCGGTTGCTGATGAGGCCCAGGTCCTCCAGCCGCTCGCGCAGTGGCGGCACGCGGATCTGGATGACGTTGAGCCGGTAGAACAAGTCCTGCCGAAAGCGCCCGGCCGCCACCTCGGCCGACAAGTCCTTGTGCGTGGCGCTGAGAATGCGCACGTTGACCGGGCTCTCGGCCGTGGCGCCCACCGGCCGCACCGAGCGCTCCTGGATGACGCGCAACAGCTTGCTCTGCATGGCCAGCGGCAGGTCGCCGATCTCGTCCAAGAACAGCGTGCCGCCGTCGGCCGCCTGGAAGAAGCCCTCCCGGTCCTCATTGGCGCCGGTGAACGCGCCCTTGCGGTAGCCAAAGAACTCGGCCTCCAGCAGGTTCTCCGGAATGGCGCCGCAGTTCACGGCCACGAAACGCTGACCGGCGCGGGCGCCGTGGTCGTGGATGGCGCGCGCGACCAGCTCCTTGCCGGTGCCGGACTCACCATGCACCAGCACCGGCGCCATGCTGCGCCCCACCTTGTCGATCAGCGCCCGCACCGCCCGGATGGCCGGTGACTCGCCCACCAGGCGAAGCGCAGAGGCCGGCCCCACCGACTCAACAGCCGGCGCAGCGGCAGCAGACGGCGCTGTTGCCGCCTGGCGCCCCAGCGCAGCCCCCACCACCAGGCGGAACTGCCGCAGATCCACCGGCTTGGTCAGGTAGTCAAACGCGCCCGCCTTCAGAGCCTCCACCGCGTTCTCGGCCGAACCGAACGCGGTGATCACCACGGCCTTCTCCGGCCGACCGGCCTGCTCCAGCCAACGCAGCACGGCCAGGCCCGAGCCGTCCGGCAGCTTCATGTCGGTGATGACGGCGCTGTAGGTGGCCGCCTGCAGCTGGGCCAGCGCCTCGCCGACCGAGCCCGCACTGTCCACTTCGTAGCCCTCGCGCAGCAGCGTGAGCTCGTACAGGGTGCGGAGGTCGGGCTCGTCGTCGACGACCAGCAGGCGTGCAGCTTGGGCAGTGCTCATGGGGCAGCGTGCGTGCGCAAAAGCACACAGAACTCGTTGGCATCAGCGCCGCTGGCGCGGCGGAATTCGATACGGGCGCCGTGGCGCTCGCACAGCTCACGACAGATGTACAGGCCCAGGCCCGAGCCCCGGCTGCGCGTGGAGAAGAAGGGCTCGAACAAGTGCCGCTCCACCTCCGGCGCCACCGGCGGGCCGGCGCTGCGCACCACCAGGGCCAGGCCGTCGTCCTCCCGGCTCAGCAGCACGCGGATGGTGCCCGGGCCGTCGTCAGCATGGCGCAGCGCGTTGTCCAGCAGGTTGACGAGCACGCGGCGCAGGTGCTCGGCATCAAAACGCCCCACCAGCGCGGGCGCCTCGATCTGCAGCCGGAAGCGGCTCTGCGCTCCGGCGTCCAGGCCGTTGACGACCACCCAATCCACACAGGTCTCGTGCACCAGTTCGCTGAGGTCCAGCGCCTGCGTGTCGGGCTGCACGCCGGGCGCAAGTTCCGTCACGTCATCCACCAGCCGCTTCAGCCGCTGCACGTTGGACGCCACCATGCGCGTCAGCGGCTCGGCGCGCAGGCCGGCCACGTCCTCGGCAATCAGCGCATTGGCCTGGGCGATGGCTGCCAGCGGGTTGCGGATCTCATGCGCAATGCCAGCCGACACCCGCCCCATCGCCGCCAGCTTCTCCTGGCGCGAGCGCGCGAGCAGTTCGCGGTTGTCCTCCACAAACAGCACGCACAGCTCCTCGCTGCCCTCGCGCTGACGCGTGAAGCGCAGGCGCAGGCGCAGGCTGCGCATGACGCCACTGGCCAGCGGCAGCGCCACGTCCTGCTCGCTGCCCCGGCCGGTCGCATGGGCCTGCTCCAGCGCCTGCGCCAACGGCTGCCAGTCGGGGCGGCCGCGCAGCTGCCAGCTCAGCTCGCCGCCATCGGCATCAAGCAGCGTGCGGGCGGCCGGGTTCATCGCGCGCACGCGGCCGCGACGGTCCACCACCAGCACGCCCTCCTGCATCTCGTCGATGACCAGCCGGTTCAGCGACTCCTGCTGCCGCGCCAGCGCCAGGCTGCCGCGCGCTGCCTTTTCCTCGCGCGCCAGCCGAGCACTCAGTTCACCGGCCAGCAGGCTGACGGCGAACAGGCCGCCCCCCACCAGGCCCGCCTGCGTCGTCTTCACGCCCACGTCCAGGTCCATCAGCATCGGCCACCCCGCTGCGGCCAACAGACCGAGTGCCGCCATCGCTGCCGTGGCCAGCGCCAGCCGGCGCGGGCACAGCACGGCCGCCATCAGCACAGGCATGACGAACAGCGCGCCGTAGTTGACGCCGCCTGGGTCCAGCGCGTGCAGGGCCCCGAACAGCAGCAGGTCCAGCCCGATCGCCGCCCACCAATGCAGGCTGCTGATGCGCGCCAGGCTGCGGGCGCTGGCGCCCAGGCGCAAGCGCGGCAGCAGCCACAGCGCGATGGCGGCCGCGGCATAGGTGATGCACAGCACCAGCGTTGTGCGCGGCGGCGGCGTGGACAGCGCCGACGAGATCAGCTGCGCGGCCACCAGCGCCAAGCCCAGCGCGGCTCGCGCACTCAAGAACGCGCGGTACAGGCGGTCGAACGACGCACTGCCCTCGGCCGGCTCGGCCGGCGGCGACTCGACGAACCAGCCTGTGCCGGCCATGGCCACGGCCTCAGCGGGCTTCAAAGCTGGCCCGGTGCGCTGCGCTGCAGAAGGCGCCGCCCTTGCCCGGCAGGGCCTCGTCCACCGGCAGGTGCATGCCGCATTCCGCGCAGCGCAGCATGGCCTGCGGCCCGGCGGGCGGCGGCGGCGTGCGTGCTTCGGGTGAGCGCGGGCGCGCCCGGCGCGCGCCCCACAGCAGCGCCAACACGGCCAGCACCAGCAGCAGCAACAAGTACTTCATGCGCCACCGCCCTGGACACCGCGCTGCAGCAACACCTCCAGCACGAAGCGCGAGCCGACGTAGGACAGCAGCAGCATCGCCGCCCCGGCGTACAGCCAGCGCGTCGCACGGCGGCCGCGCCAGCCGTAGATGCGCCGGCCCACCAGCAGGCCGGTCAGCACCAGCCAGCCCAGCACGGCCAGCAGGTTCTTGTGATCCCACTTCCACTGCGGTGTGAACCACCAGCCCAGCAGGATGGCCAGCGACAGCACGCCCACGCCGGCGGCCACGAAATTAAAGGTCAGGCGCTCCAGCCGCAGCAAGGGCAGCCCGCCGGGCGTGGCGCGCTGGTGGCGCAGCCGCGCCTCGGCGCGGTTCATCAGCGCCGCGTGCAACACCGCCACGCCAAACAGGCCATAGGACGCCAAGCCCAGCACCCAATGCAGCGGCGCCCACGGCGACGCCGCCTGCGGCCGGCTTTCGCCGGGAAAGCTCCAGGCCAGCAGCACCGCGGCCGCTGCCAGCCAGGCCAGCACGCGCCGCACACTGTGCAGGGGCAGGAAACGGCTTTCGATCAGATACACCGTCAGCACCAGCCAGGCCGTCATCGACAGCGCAGGCGCAAAGCCGAAGCGCGCACCGGGCGTGGCCAGCCCGTAGCCGCTGATGTCGATGAACAGGGCCGCAAACTGTGCCGTCCAGGCCAGCGCCATGGGCGGCACGGAGCGCAGCGGGCGGCGCACCACCGCCTCGCCCGGCGCGGCCGTCGGGCGCAGCAGGCCGACCCAGATGTAGCCCACCAGGGCCAGTGCGCTGGCAATGGCCAGCGCCAGGCCCGGCCCGACGGCGGCACCCGAGGCGGCACCAGCGGCATCAGCAAGGAGGGCGGGCGATAAACTCATGGCAGCAGTGTACTTTTGGGCTGTCGCCGTTCTGGCCAATCACGCCCCTCCCCCACCATGGCATCCACCCTCACCGACCGCCTGAGTCGCCTCGTCAAGACGATGCGCGGGCAGGCCCGCATCACCGAAAGCAATGTGCAGGACATGCTGCGCGAGGTGCGCATGGCTCTGCTGGAGGCCGACGTGGCCCTGCCCGTGGTGCGCGACTTCATCGCCCGCGTGAAGGAGAAGGCGCTCGGCCAGGAGGTCGTCGGCTCGCTGAACCCGGGCCAGGTGCTGGTGTCGGTCGTCCACAAGGAACTCGCCGCGACCATGGGCGAAGGCGTGGCCGACATCAACCTCGCCACCCAGCCGCCCGCCGTCATCCTGATGGCTGGCCTGCAGGGCGCCGGCAAGACGACGACGACCGCCAAGCTCACCAAGCACCTGATCGAGAAGCGCAAGAAGAAGGTGCTGACAGTCTCGGCCGACGTCTACCGCCCGGCCGCCATCGAGCAGCTCAAGACCGTCACGAAGCAGGCTGGTGGCGAGTGGTTCCCGTCTGCGCCCGACCAGAAGCCGCGCGACATCGCGCTGGCCGCGCTGGACCACGCCAAGCGCCACTACTTCGACGTGCTGCTGGTCGACACGGCCGGCCGCCTGGCCATCGACGAAGCGCTGATGGCCGAGATCAAGGACCTGCACGCGACGGTCAACCCGGTCGAGACGCTGTTCGTCGTCGACGCGATGCAGGGCCAGGACGCGGTCAACACCGCCAAGGCCTTCAAGGACGCCCTGCCGCTGACTGGCGTCATCCTGACCAAGCTGGACGGCGACTCGCGCGGTGGCGCGGCGCTGTCGGTGCGCCAGATCACCGGCGCGCCGATCAAGTTCGCTGGCGTGTCCGAGAAGATCGACGGCCTGGAGGTCTTCGACGCCGACCGCCACGCCGGCCGCGTGCTGGGCATGGGCGACATCGTCGCGCTGGTGGAGCAGGTCACGGCCAGCGTGGACATGGCCTCGGCCCAGGCCATGGCGGAGAAGCTCAAGAGCGGCAGCGGCTTCGACCTGAACGACTTCCTGCAGCAGATCGCGCAGATGAAGAAGATGGGCGGCCTCGGCGGCCTGATGGACAAGCTGCCACAGAACATGATGGGCAACAAGCAGCCCGGCCAAGCCGACATGGACCGTGCCGAGCGCGACATGAAGCGCATGGAAGGCATCCTGCGCGCCATGACCGCCAAGGAGCGCGCCCAGCCCACGCTGCTGATGGACGGCAAGAGCAAGGCCAGCCGCAAGCGCCGCATCGCCGCCGGTGCCGGCGTGCAGATCCAGGACGTCAACCGCCTGCTGAACCAGTTCGATCAGATGCAGGGCATGATGAAGAAGATGCGCGGCGGCGGCCTGATGAAGATGATGAAGAAGATGGGCGGCATGAAAGGCCTGCCCGGCATGGGCGGCTGACCTCAGCGCCACCACGAGAAAAGGCCCCGTGGGGCCTTTTCGTTTTTCAGCTCGCGACGGCTTACTTCTTCTCGGCCGCGGCCTTCAGGCCCGGCAGGAAGTCGGCGCCGTGCACGATCTGCGCGGTGGACGCACGCACCGTCTCGCCCAGCGGCTCGACACGGCCGCCCAGGCAGTTGCCCAGGAAGCTCTCGGCAATCGCGTTGAAGCCGATGCGGTTGTTGGGCTTGGCGAAGCCGTGGCCTTCGTCCGGGTACAGCACATAGGTGACCGGGATGTTCTTGGCCTGCATGGCCTGGACGATCTGGTCGCTCTCGGCCTGCTTGACGCGCGGGTCGTTGGCGCCCTGCCCGATCAGCAGCGGGCGCACGATCTGGTCGGCCTTGTACAACGGCGACGCGGCACGCAGGATGGCCTTGCCCTCGTCAGTTGTCGGGTCGCCCATGCGGCTGTACATCTGCTTCTTGCCAGCCTCCCAGTACGGCGGGATGGTGCCCAGCAGCGTCTCCAGGTTGGACGGCCCGACGATGTCGACCGCGCAGGCGAAGGTCGTGGGCGTGAAGGTCAGGCCGGCCAGCGCCGCGTAGCCGCCGTAGCTGCCGCCCATGATGGCGACCTTGTCGGCGCTCGTGACGCCTTGCTTGACGGCCCAATCGACGGCGTCGATCAGGTCGTTGTGCATGGCGAGGCCCCACTGCTTGTTGCCGGCATTCAGGAACTTCTTGCCAAAGCCCGTGGAGGCGCGGAAGTTCACCGACAGCACGGCATAGCCGCGGTTGGCCAGCCACTGGTGCGTGCCGTTGTAGCCGTAGCCGTCGCGCGCCCAGGGGCCGCCGTGCACCAGCAGCACCAGGGGCACGGCCTGCTCGGCCTTGCCGTCGCCGTTCTTGTCGGCGCCCTGCGGCAGCGTCAGGTAGCTGGGCAGCGTCAGGCCGTCACGGGACTTGATCTCCACCGCATGCATGGACACCAGCGGTGCGTTCTGCAGCTCGGGCCGGGCCACATACAGCGGCGACAGCTTCTTGGCCTTGCGGTCGTACAGGTAGGTCGCGGACACCTTGGACACCGGGTCGATGCCGACGATCCACTTGTCGTCCGCGCGGGTGCGGCTGGCCACGAAGACCTCGCCCTTGCCCAGTTGCTGCTGCAGCCAGTCGAAGTCGGCCTTGAGGGACTTGTCGATGAAGTGCCACTCGGTCGTCAGGTAGTCCACTGCATAGGCCTGCACCTCGCCGGTGAGGGTGTTGCGCAGCGTGGCGCCGAGGTCGGCGCGGGCATCCTGGGCGATGAGCTTGCGGGCGCCGGTGGCGGTGTCTTCGGCGAACACGGCCGTGGTGTCACGGTCGCGCGAGTCCATCCAGTACAGCGTCTTGCCGTCGGCGGTGTAGCCCAGCGGGCTGGTCGCGTTGTCTTCCAGGTTGGTGCTCAGGAAGGGCTTGTCGGCCACCGCGCCGTCCTTGACCTGGAAGTAGTCGATGCCGCCGGCTGCGTTCGGGCGGGCGCCCATGCGCACCTGCAGGTCCTCGTCGGTCTGGAAGCCGGCGAAGCCGTCGGCCTTCATGACCAGCTTGAGTTCGCCGGTCTTCAGGTTCAGCAGGTGCACGTCATGCCAGCGCGGGTCGCGGTTGTTGATGCCCACCAGCACCTCATCCACGCGCTTGCGCGACGTGCCCATCATGCGCACGCGCACCTTGTCGAAGGGCGTGTAGTCGCGCTGTGCGCCGGTCTTCACGTCCACGCCGTAGAGGCGGAAGTTCTCGTCGCCGGCGTTGTCCTTCACGAACAGCAGCTGCTCGCTGTTGCCCGACCAGAAGTGGCCGGGGATGGGGCGGTCCTTGGAGTCAGTGACGGCCTTGGCCGCCTCGGGCTTGGCGGCAGGCGCCACCCAGACGTTCATCACGCCGTTGACGGGTGCCATCCACGACAGCCACTGGCCGTCGGGGCTGAGCTGGGCGCCGGACTTCACCGGGTTGCCGAACAGCGCCGCGCGCGAGATCAGCGGCGTGTCGCCCACGGTGATGGTGGCCTTGCGGGCGTCAGCAGCGAGCGCGGCCGTCGGCAGCGCAGCGGCCAGCGCCAGGGTCAGCGGAAGCAGGGTCAGAGAACGGGACATGCGAGCCTCGATCAGATGAAAAACTCGCAGCATAGGCAGTCCGGCGCCCCATGCCGTCCGTCAGGGGGCGGCCGACGGTCATCCCTTAAGGGTTGCCGCTGAGCGCGACACATGCGCTCACATTTGCCCCCAAGTTCGAGGGACATGGCGGCGTGGTCAAGACCCGACACGGCCGCTAGCGTGCAGCCCATGATGAATCTCCACCTCCCCCGCGCCGTCGGCGCGCTGCTGAACCGCCTGACCGGCCAGGATGGCGCACCGCTGCCCGTCGACGCTAGCGACACCGTCATGCGCTGGCCGCCCACACCGGCGCGCGTGCTGGCCAGCGGTGAGCGCCACGCCCACAAGTGCATTGCGCGGGCGCTGGCGCTGGAGCATCCCAAGGGCTTCCTGCTGGCGCAGGTGCCGCTGCACAAGCTGGTGCGCGTGCCCAAGCAGAACTCCTACCGCGAGTGGCTGTCGCGCACCGGGCTGTTGACGGTGGACTTCGCGCTGTGCGACGAGCACGGCGTGGTGCGCGCCATCGTGCTGATGCCGCTGCCCGATGACCAACTGCGCCCGCGCCGCAAGCGCGAGCGGCTGCTGCGCGTGCTGGAGGCCACCGGCCTGCCCGTCGCACTGTGGGACCGGGAGTGGCAGGCCGAGCATGACGCTCAGCGCCTGCGCACCACGCTGTTTCCGCGCCTGGCCAGCAGCGGCCAGTACAGCGACACGCCGCACGCCCATTGACGTGCCTGACGCGCGCCGCCTTTGAGGCGGGCGCGGCCCGACAGCCTTACTCGAGCAACGCGCGGGCGAACTCGCGCGCGCTGAAGGTTTCGAGGTCTTCCAGCTTCTCGCCCACGCCGATGAAGTAGACCGGCACGGGCCGCTCGCGCGCGATGGCCGCGAGCACGCCGCCCTTGGCCGTGCCGTCCAGCTTGGTGACGATGAGGCCCGTCAGGTTCAGCGCCTCGTCGAAGGCCTTGACCTGGTTCAGCGCGTTCTGACCGGTGTTGCCGTCCACCACCAGCAGCACCTCGTGCGGCGCGCCCTCCTGCGCCTTGGTGATGACGCGCTTGATCTTCTTCAGCTCCTCCATCAGGTGGATCTGCGTGGGCAGGCGGCCGGCGGTGTCGGCGATGACGACATCAGCCCCGCGCGCGCGGCCGGCGTTGACAGCGTCGAAGGACACGGCCGCCGGGTCGCCCCCCTCCTGGCTGATGATCTCCACCTGGGCGCGGTCGGCCCACACGCCCAGCTGCTCGCGGGCGGCAGCGCGGAAGGTGTCGGCAGCCGCCAGCAGCACCTTCTGGTCGGAGTCCGCCAGGTGGCGGGTCAGCTTGCCGATGCTGGTGGTCTTGCCGGCGCCGTTGACGCCGACGACCATCATCACCGTGGGCGTGAAGCGCCCCACCTCCAGGCCCTTCTCCAGCGGCTTGAGCAGCTCGGCCAGCGCATCGACCAGCAGCGCGCGCACGGCCTGCGGGTCGGTGGCCCTGGCGTCCTTGACGCGGCGCTTCAGGTCATCCAGCAGGAACTGCGTGGCCTTGACGCCGGCGTCGGCCAGCAGCAGCGCCTCTTCCAGCTCCTCGTAGAGTTGCTCGTCGATCTTGGTGCCGGTGAAGACGCTGGCGATGCTGCCGCCCGTCTTGCGCAGGCCGGCGCGCAGGCGCTCCATCCAGCTGGCACGCGGCGGCGGCGCCGGGGCGGCCACGGGTGCCGGCGGCGGCACGACGTTGACCACAGGGGCTGGCACCGGGACGGGCGCAGCCACAGGCCGCACCGCAGGCGCGGCGGCCTGCACCACGGCGGGCGGCTGCTGCGGCACCGGGACGGGTGCCGGGCTGGGCGCTGGCACCGGGGCTGGCGGCGGCACCACCACGGCCACCGGCAGCGCCTCTGGCACGGGAGCGGCGGCGGGCGCAGCCACAGGTGCGGGTGCAGCCGCGGGCCTGGTGGCCCAGCCCTCGGGCAGCAGCGCCGGGGCTTCGTCGGGCACGGGCGCCGGGGCCGACTTCTTCTTGAAGAAACTGAACATAGGCCGCCATTTTCGCCTGTCGCCATGACGGCGCTGCCGAGGCCGCTTTCTCGCATGCGCTTGATTTTTTGGCGCCGGGGAACCGGGTGAAACTTCTTGAAGATCCCCGCACTCCCGGTCCGCCATGCACGCTGCCCTGCCTTCCGTCCTCCGGTCCATCCCGCTCGCCGCCCTGCTGCTGTGCACCAGCGCGCTGGCCCAGGACTTGCCCGGACAGCAACCGCCCACCGCGGTCAGCACGCCGGCGCTGCCGCTCAAGCCGGTGGTCAAGGGCGAGAAGACCTTCCTGATGTCAGCCTTCATGGCCACGTCGCAGAACAAGCTCAGCCTGTTCTCCTCAAGCGACGGCGTGAACTTCACATCGCTGGGTTCCGAGGTTTACCAGCCGCCCAAGGACCTGCTGCGCGACCCGTCCATCATCCGCGCCGCCGACGGCCTGTACTACATCGCCTACACCACCAACTGGGACGGCTCGACCTTCGGCATCGCCAAGTCCGCCGACCTGAAGAGCTGGACTCACATCGGCGATGTGACGGTCAAGCTGCCCGGCATCACCAACGTCTGGGCGCCCGAATGGTTCCGCGACACGGACGGCAGCCTGCATCTGGTGATGAGCCTCTCCAAGGGCGGCACCAAGGGCCCGTTCACGGCCTACACCATGAAGGCGCTGGACGCCGGCTTCACCAAGTTCTCCGACCCCGTGCCCATGGCCGGCCTGGAGAACAACTTCATCGACACCTTCGTCGTGCAGCACGAGGGCCGCTACGTGGCCTTCACGAAGAACGAGACCACCAAGCACATCGAGTTGGCCACCGCGCCGTCGCTGAACGGGCCGTGGACGCTGGAGAAGACCGGCGACTGGGCCGGCTGGGGCAACTGGACGGAAGGCCCGGCGCTGGTGCCCATCAAGGGCGCGGACGGCAAACCCGGCTGGCGCATCTACTTCGACGAGTACACGACCAAGCGCTACTGGTACAGCGACAGCTTTGACGGGTTCAAGACCTGGACGCCGAAGAAGGAGCTGGGCGGCGTGTCGGGCACGGTGCGGCACTTCACCGTCATCGCCGAAGACACGGCGCAGCTGGAGCGCGCGACGGCGCCCAGGGCCAAACCCAAGACGGTGGCCTGGGACCGCCACTCGCTGATCATCGACGGCAAGCGCGAGATGATCTTCGGCGGCGAGTTCCATCCCTTCCGCCTGCCCTCGCCCAGCCTGTGGCGCGACGTGCTGCAGAAGATGAAGGCCTCGGGCCTGAATGCCGTGGCCTTCTACTTCGCGTGGGGCTATCACTCGGCCAAGCCGGGCCACTACGACTTCACGGGCATCCGCAACGTCGAACGTGCGCTGGAGATCGCCAAGGAAGAAGGCATGTACGTCATCGCCCGCATGGGCCCGTACGTGAACGCCGAGCTGAGTGCCGGCGGCTTCCCTGGCTGGCTGTTGCGCCAGCGCGCCGAGGCCCGCACCGATGCGGCCGACTACCAGGCCGCCACCGACGAGTGGATGACGCAGATCAACGCCATCCTCGCGCGCCACCAGATCACCAACGGCGGCGGCAACATCATTGCGTACCAGCTGGAGAACGAGCTGTTCGCGGTGAACCCCAAGAACATCCGCCACATGCAGCATCTGGCGGACAAGGCGCGCGCCGACGGCATCACCGTGCCGCTGTTCCACAACGCCGCCTCGCGCCTGCCCGACTGGACGCCCAAGAACTCGACCGCGCCCTTCGCCAACCCCGGCCCGACCGACATTTACGCCTTCGACGGCTATCCCGGCGGCGTCTGCGATGTGTTCGGCCAGCCTGGCACGCCGGCCCCGGCGCCGGACTGGGGCATCTACGGCAAGAACTTCCCCCGCGTCGGCTCGCTGGCTTCGCCCAACACGCCGGGCTTCGTCGCCGAGATCGGCGCCGGCTGGTTCGACTACTGGGGCAGCAACGGCACCTACGAGTGCACCGCCAAGCGCCAGGGCCCGGGCTACCAGCGCGTGTTCTATGGCAGCAGCCTCATCAACTCGCTGACCATCCACTCCCTCTACATGGCCTTCGGCGGCACCAGCTGGGGCTGGCTGGCCGGGCCGGTGGTCTACACCAGCTACGACTACGGCTCGCCCATCAACGAAAGCCGCGCGCTGCGCGACAAGGCCTATGTGCTGCGCCAGATGGGCAGCATGGTGCAGGCCGCCACGCCCGTGCTGGCCGCGCAGGACAAGGCCGAGCCCATCGACCCGCGCAACGCCAAGGTGCGGCTGTATCACAACATCAACAAGGCGCTGGGCACGCATGTGCTGCTGGCCCAGCACAACCACCTGTCGGGCACCGAGGCCTTCAGCATCAAGCTCACGACGCGTGACGGCAGCTACGCCATCCCGCAGGCCGGCAAGCTGACGCTGACGGGCCAGGACGCCAAGATGCTGTTCGCGTCCTACGCGCTGGAGCGCCAGCACCTGGTCTATTCCACCTCCGAGCTGCAGACCCATCTGCAGCAGGGTGAGCGGGACCTGGCGCTGCTGTACGGCCGCGACGGCGACGACGGCGAGACCGTGCTGCGCTACTCGACCAAGCCGACGGTGAAGTTCCTGCGCGGCAACGCCCAAGTGAGCTGGGACGCCAAGACCGGCGACCTGCGCCTGAACTACGCGCACAAGGGCCTGATCGAGGTGCTGATCAGCGGCGGCGGCCGCGCACCGCTGCTGCTGCTGCTGGCCGACGAGAAGACCGGCTGGGAGTTCTCGCGTCTGAAAGCTGGCGAGCACAGCGTGCTGGTGCGCAGCCCGGCCCTGATCCGCAGCGCCGCCATCAGCGGCAAGACGCTGGCGCTCACCGGTGACACCACCGCCACCAGCACGCTGCGGGCATGGACGCCGGACGGCATCACCGGCCTGAGCTTCAACGGCCAGACGGTCGCTGCCAGCGCACAGGACCAGAGCCTCGTGGGCCGCGCCACGCTGCCGGGTCCCGACGCCATCAAGCTGCCCGATCTGATGCAGCAGGCCTGGACACGCCGCTTCGACTCGCTGGAGGCCGACCCGGCCTTCGACGACAGCGCCTGGCGCAAGACGGACGCGTCCGTCTCCGCCGCCAACGTCTACACCGCCACCGACAAGGGCCAGCCCGTGCTGGCCATGAGCGACTACGGCTTCCACCCGGGCGATGTCTGGTACCGCGGCCGCTTCAGCACCACCGACAACAAGGCGCAGCAGCTGGAGCTGTTCTTCGGCGGCGGCGGCGCCGGCATGATCCAGGTCTGGGTGGACGGCAAGTTCATCGGCCAGCAGGACCTCGACACCGGCCGCCCCTTCCCCGAGACGACCGACACCTTCCGCGCGACGCTCAAAGACCTGCCGCCCGGCGAGCACGTCATCGCCGTCGTCGTGCGCAACAACTCGCACAACTGGGACCTGTTCGCCGACGACGTGCACAAGGAAGCCCGCGGCCTGATCTCCGCCTCGCTCACGCCCAAGGGCGGCACCCGCTTCGGCACCCCCATCGCCTGGAAGATCCAGGGCAACAAGGGCGGCGAGGACATTGCCGACCTGGTGCGCGGACCCAAGAACAACGGCGGCCTGCATGGCGAGCGCATGGGCTGGCACCTGCCGGTGGACCCGGCCAAGCCGCAAAAGGACTGGGCCGCCACCACCGTGGGCGCAGCACCGCCGGCCCCGGGCACCTACTGGCTGCGTACGAACTTCAAGCTGGACATGCCGGCCGGTCACGACGTGCAACTGGGCCTGGCCTTTGGTGACACCACCAAGCCGCGCTCGGCACGCGAAAACCGCGCACTGATCTTCGTGAACGGCTGGAACCTGGGCCAGTTCATCGCCCACATCGGCCCGCAGCGCACCTTCGTGCTGCCGCCCGGCATCCTCAATCCCAACGGCGACAACACGCTGACGCTGGCCGTCACGACCGATGGCGACGCCGCCAACGCGCTGGAGCCTGTCAAGCTGGTGCCGCTGGCCGTGGCGCGCGGCGGCGTGCCGCTGGAACCCGTGCCGCAACCGCGTACCCTGCAGCGCTGAGCTGCGCCCCGACCCTCAAGTAGTACCCGAGAGACAACCCATGTCCAACCAGATCCTCAAGCCCGTCGACTCCTCCAAGATCCACCCGCTGCTGGCCCACCACACGGCCCACCTCGGCGCGGACCGCGACGACATCCGTGGCGCCATCGACCGGCTGATCCACAACCTGATCAACATCGAGGACAAGGACGGCAAGTTCCTGCTGCGCCTGGACGATGGCCGCGTGCTGGACACCAAGGGCTGGAACGGCTTCGAGTGGACCCATGGCGTGGGCCTGTACGGCGTCTACAAGGTCTGGGAGCTGACGGGCGACCCCAAGGCCTGGGACATCATGACCAGCTGGTTTGAGGCGCGCTTTGCCGAAGGCATGCCCAGCCGCAACATCAACACGGTCGCGCCCTTCCTGACGCTGGCCTACCTGTTCGACCGCACGGGTGACCGCCGCTACCTGCCCTACATCGACCGCTGGGCCGAGTGGGTCTACCACGAGCTGCCGCGCACCGAGGAAGGCGGCTTCCAGCACATCGTCTACAACAGCGTGAACCACCAGCAGCTGTGGGACGACACGCTGATGATGTCGGTGCTGCCGCTGGCCAAGTTCGGCCTGCTCCTGAACCGCCCCCACTACGTCGAGGAAGCCAAGCGCCAGTTCCTCGTCCACATCAAGTACCTGTCGGATCGCAAGACGGGCCTGTGGTTCCACGGCTGGACCTTCGACGGCCGCCACAACTTCGCCAACGCGCTGTGGGCGCGCGGCAACTCGTGGGTCACCATCGTCATCCCCGAGTTCCTGGAGCTGCTGAACCTGCCGGAGGGTGATGCCTTCCGCCAGCACCTGGTGTCCACGCTGGAGGCGCAGGTCAAGGCGTTGGCGCAGTTTCAGTCGCCGTCGGGCCTGTGGCCCACGCTGCTGGACGACCCGACTTCCTACGACGAGGCCGCGGCCTCCGCAGGCTTTGCCTACGGCATCCTGAAGGCCGTTCGCAAGGGCTACATCTCCAAGGACTACGAGGCCTTCGGCGTGAAGGCGGCGCTGGCGGTGCGCAAGCACATCAACGACGCCGGCGAGCTGACGCAGGTGAGCTTCGGCACGCCGGTGTTCAACACGCTGCAGGAATACAAGGACATCCCGCTGACCTCCATGCCGTTCGGGCAGGCCATGGCGCTGCTGGCGATGGGCGAGCTGCTGGTGCGCTTCATCTGAGCCCGGCCGGGCCGGCGACGGCCCGCCCGGCATCGAAGAAAAACGCGCGGCAGAGACAGGCGCGCAGACACGGACAACCATGATCACCAAGAACCTTCACCCAGCAGCCCGACAACCCACCTGGGTCAATTACTGGGGCTGGGGCTCGGGCGACATGCTCGGGGCCGGCGCGCAGGCCGTCATCACCGGCTGGCTGTTCTATTTCTTCACGACCTTTTGCGGCCTGAGCGCGGCCGAGGCCGGCCTGGTGCTGGGCCTGCCGCGGTTGATCGAGGCCATCACCTGCCCGCTGATCGGCTACGTGTCGGACAACCTGCGCCACACCTGGGTGGGCCGCAAGATCGGCCGGCGCAAGCTGTTCCTGCTGATCACCATCCCGCTGCTGCCCAGCTTCGCGCTGATCTTCCGCACCGGCCACACCTTCTATTACTACCTGCTCGTCTTCATCTTCTTCGAGCTGCTGTACACGATGTTTCTCATCCCCTGGGAGACGCTGGCGGCCGAGATGACCAAGGACTACAAGGAGAAGGCCAAGTTCGCCGGCGCGCGCATGATCGTGGCGCAGAGCTCGGCCATCCTGGCCTCCTACCTGCCCACGCTGCTGATCAACCAGTTCGGCGGCAAGGACTCGCCAGACACCTTCTTCTGGATGGCAGCCATCTTCGGCGGCATCTTCTCGCTGGTGGTCACCATCGTCGTGCTGACGAGCTGGGAGCGCCCCTACGGCCCGCGTGAGCTGGCCGTGCTCTCGCAGACCTATGGCGGCGTCAGCCTCAAGGTGGTGCTGAACATCCCCGTCAAGATGTTCCGCGACCTGTTCTCCACGCTGAAGATCCGCGCCTTCCGCCAGCACCTGTCCATCTACCTGGGCGGCTACCTGTCGCAGGACATCTTCAACAGCGCCTTCGCGTTCTTCGTGGCCACCGTGCTGATGGGCGCCACGCTCGTCATCTCGCAGCTGATGACAGTGATGTACGTGGCGCAGCTGATCTCGGTGATGGTGGCCATCCAGATCGTCATCCGCACCGGCCCCGTGCTGGCCTACCGGCTGGCGGGCTCGCTGTTCGGCGCCGCGCTGCTGCTGTACCTGGCCTTCTACCTGGTGCGCCCCGAGGGCTTCGCCGCGAGCTTCAACGCGCTGGGCACCAACCTGTTCGGCGCCCTGAACCCGGCGGGCGAGCACTTCTCGCTGAGCCTGGTGTTCTGGCTGTTCGTGCCCATCGTGCTGGCGGGCCTGGGCCGCGGCACGCTGAACTTCGTGCCCTGGTCGGTCTACAACTACCTGCCCGACGTGGACGAAGCCGTCACCGGCCAGCGCCGCGAGGGCATCTTCGCCGGCGTGATGACGCTGGTGCGCAAGCTCGCGCAGAGCGCCGCCATCATAGCCAGCGGCTGGATCATCGACCTGGGCGGCTACATCAAGACCAAGCCCGGCGAGGTGGTCGTGCAAACGCCCGAGGCCATCCAGACCGTGACGCTGCTGATGGTGGGAGGCCCGCTGCTGATGCTGGTGCTGGGTGCACTGGCGTCGTGGAAATTCCGCCTCAACGCCAGCACGCATGCGGTGCTGGTGCACGAGGTCGAGCGTCTGCGCAACGGCGCCACCGAGGCCGAGAGCGACGAGAACCGCCGCATCGTCGAGGACCTGACCGGCTGGCGCTATGAGCAGCTGTGGGGCCGCGCCAGCGGCCACGCCGCCGACTCCACGCTGAGCCCGCTGCCCCAGCGCAGCTGAACCGCAGGCCGACACGCCATGAAGCCCACCCTGCTCCTTGCCGCCTGCCTGCTCGCCGCGCCCGCCTGGGGCGCCGAGGTGCTGCGCTTCAACTTCGACGGCCAGCCCGCCCCAGGCGAGCGCGCCGTATCGGCTGACACGGCCTACAGCCGGGAGCGCGGCCACGGCTTCGAGGCGGGCGAGGCGCGCAACGGCGCCGGCCTGCCCTACTTCTTCTCGGTGGACCTGCCCGACGGCAACTACCGCGTCACCGCCACGCTGGGCGGCCCGGCCGCCAGCGACACGACGATCAAGGCCGAGTTGCGCCGCCTGCAGCTGGACAGCGTGCGCGTGGCCGCCGGCCGCACCGAGACGCACAGCTTCATCGTCAACGTGCGCACGGCCAACATCGCCGCCGTGCCCGGCGAGCCCCCCATTGCGGCCGGCCGCGTCAAGCTCAAGGAGCGCGAGATCCAGAGCGAGGCCTGGGCCTGGGACCGCCGACTGACGCTGGAGATCAACGGCGCGCAGCCAGCGCTGCGCAGCCTCGCCATCGCGCCCGTCAGCGTGCCCACCGTCTACCTGCTGGGTGACTCCACGGTGGCCGACCAGCACGGCGAGCCCTACGCCAGCTGGGGCCAGATGCTGACCGTGCTGTTCAAGCCGACGGTGGCCGTGTCCAACCATGCCGAGTCGGGTGAGACCTTCCGTGATTCGCTGGCGCGCCGCCGCATCGACAAGATCCTGTCCACGCTGCAGCCCGGCGACACCGTGCTGCTGCAGTTCGGTCACAACGACCAGAAGCAGCAAAAGGACGGCAGCGGCAACGCCCAGACCTACCAGGCCGAGATGCGCACCCATGCCGAGGCCATCCTGGCGCGTGGCGGCGTGCCGGTCATCGTGTCGTCCATGGAGCGCCGCAACTTCGACCCGGCCACGGGCAAGCTGCGCCCCAGCCTGACCGAGTACGCAAACGCCGCCCGTGCCGTCGCACAGGACATGAAGCTGGCCTACATCGACCTCAATGCCATGAGCATCCAGCTCTACGAGGCGCTGGGCCCCGAGCGTTCGCAGGCGGCCCACCCGCTGAACAACGGCAAGCTGGACAACACCCACCACAACAACTACGGCGCCATGCAGTTGGCCCGTTTGGTGGCGCTGGGCCTGCGGGAAGCCCGGGTGCCGGTGGCCGCGCAGCTGCGCGACGACCTGGGCGCCATCGTGCCGGCCCAGCCGCAGGCGCCCGAGCAGTTCCGCGTCGCCATCAGCCCCGGCTACACCCAACTCCGCCCCTTGGGCGACTGAGTCCTGCCATGAAGCACATCGCCCTTGCCGTGGCGCTGGCCTGCGCCGCGCTGACCCACGCACCCGCCACGACCGCCGCGCCGCGCCAGCCAGCGCTGACAGCCGGCTTCTCGGCCGAGCGCCTGCAGCGGCTGGATGCCGCCATCGCGGAGGACATCGCGCGTCAGCAGCTGGCCGGCGGCGTGATGGTGGTGATGCGCGACGGCAAGCCGGTCGTCTTCAAGGCCTACGGCCAGCGCGACCTCGAGAACGCGCAGCCCATGCGCACGGACACCATCTTCCGCATCGCGTCCATGACCAAGGCGCTGACCTCGGTGGCCGTAATGATGCTGTACGAGGAAGGCCGCTTCCTGCTGAAGGACCCGGTGGCCAAGTTCCTGCCGGCCTTCGCCAACCTGCAGGTGGCCAAAGCCGACGGCGGCACCGAGAAGGCACGCCGCGCGCTGACCATCCACGACCTGCTGACCCACACGGCCGGCATGAGCTACGGCGCCGGCCCGGCCAAGGCGGCCTACGACGCGGCGGGCATGAAGGACTGGTACCTCGTCGGCCACGACGAGACGCTGGCCGCCTGGACCGACCGCCTGGCCGCGCTGCCGCTGCAAAGCCAGCCGGGCGAGCAATACATCTACGGCTACGCGACCGATGTGCTGGGGCGCCTGGTGGAGGTGGTGTCGGGCCAGTCGCTGGAGCGCTTCATCCAGACGCGCATCACCGGCCCGCTGCGCATGCCGGACACGCACTTCTTCCTGCCGGCCGAGAAGGTGGGCCGCCTGGCCAACGTCTACGGCCTGGAGGGCGGCCAGCTCAAGTTGCTGGAGACGCCGGCCCGCAGCGACTTCGTCAACGGCCCACGCAAGCTGTTCTCCGGCGGCGCCGGGCTGCTGTCCACCGCCGGTGACTACACGCGCTTTCTGCAGATGCTGCTGAACCAGGGCGAGCTCGACGGCGTGCGGCTGCTGTCGCCCAAGACCGTGGCGCTGATGACGGCCAACCACCTGGGGGACAAGGCGCGCGGCGACGCCGACGGCTTCGGCCTGGGCTTCTGGGTCAACGTGAAGACCGGCGGCTTCAAGGAGCTGGGCAGCGAAGGCGCCTACGGCTGGGGCAGCGCCTACTTCCCGCAGTACACGGTGGACCCGCAGGAGCGCCTGATCATCCTGTTCATGACGCAGCTGCGCCCGGCCGGCGGCTCGACGCTCAACCACCGCGTGCGCAACCTGACCTACCAGGCCCTGATCAAGTAGGCATTTCGGGCCCGCAGCCATCAGCTTTTTGCACGGCCGTATCACGTGCCGGCATAGCAGAGCGCACCAACGCCGTACCTGCATGAAACGCTCATGCGGTTGACCGCACGGCGCTGCCATGTCTCCCTAGAGTCCGCCGCCACGGACAGGCGAACAGCCTGTCGCGTGAACAACGACACAAACCAGGAGACTTCATGCACACGACGTGTTTGCGCACACGCGGGTTGCGCTGGCTGGCCACAGGCCTGCTGGCCGTGGCCGCGCCCGCGGCCATGGCCGCCTTCAGCATCACCACCGTCCACGACAGCAACAACCCGGCGCGCCCGCAATACATCATCGACACCGATGGCGGGCTGGTCTTCAAGATCCGTGGCTACGAAAGCAGCAGCACCACGGCCATCGGCGACATCTCGAGCATGGTCTACAAGGGTGTGGAGTACGCCGACCCGGCACGCGGCACGCAGGTGAACTCGGGCGCCGACTGGCTCTACAACGGCGTCAGTGCCGTGGGCCTGAAGGTCGAAGCGCTCAGCGCCAACGGCACCGTGACGCCCGCGGCCACCACGAACGGCGGCGTCGTCAACGCGAGCGACTACATCCGCGTGACCGTCACCAGCACGAGCACCAAGGGCGGCGTGTTCACGCACTACTACGTCGTCAAGCGCGGCGAGACCAACATCCACATGGGCACGCACTTCACCGAGCAGCCCGATGTGCACGGCCTGGTGCGCTTCATCGCGCGCGTGCCCATCGCCAAGCTGCCCAACGGCGGCCCGGCCAACGCCGCGGGCGGCCTGGTGACCTACAACGGCGAGAGCTACTGGGCCGAGGACCTGCGCGGCACCAGCGGCGCCATCGAGGCCAGCGACGTGTTCGGCTTCCCGAGCACCGACCCGCGCTACGGCCAGTCGCGCTCCAAGCACTACGCCAACCGTCGCCTGAAGGACTGGGAGTTCCTCGGCGGCACCGGCCCCGGCGTGGGCATCTGGTTCTGGCGTGACAACAACGAGGGCGGCTCCAGCGGCCCGTTCTACCGCAGCCTGCTGCAGCAGATCACCAGCACGCACAACGAGCTGACCTACATGGTCAATTACGGCGAGGCGCAGACGGAGCCCTTCCGCCTGAACGTGCTGAACACCTACACGATGATCTTCAACGACGGCAGCACACCGACGGCCAGGCCTGACACCAGCTGGTACGGCCAGGTGGGCATGGTGGGCTACGTGCCGCCGCAGGGGCGCGGTGGCGTGACCGTCGCCGGCCTCAGCGGCCGCGTGGCCGGCGTGCCTTACACCGTCGGCTTTGCCAATGCGCAGGCCCAGTACTGGGTGGATGCCGACCCGGTCGACGGCCACTTCAGCATGCAAGGCATGCTGCCGGGCACCTACACGATGACGGTCTACAAGGGCGAGCTGGCGGTGCAGACGGCGCCTGTCACCGTGACCGCCAACACCAGCTACGCGCTGAACACCGTGGCCATCACCGCCGACCCCGAGGCCACGCCGGCGCTGTGGCGCATCGGCCGCTGGGACGGCACGCCGCAGGAGTTCATCAATGGCGACAAGCTGACCTTCATGCACCCCAGCGATGTGCGCATGGCCTCGTGGAAGGTCGGGCCCTACGTGGTGGGCCAGTCCACACCGGCCCTGCACTGGCCGGCCTACCAGTGGAAGGACCACAACAACGGCCTGCAGGTGCGCTTCGTGCTCAAGCGCGGCCAGAACACCGCGCCGCTGCGGCTGCGCCTGGGCATCAGCGCTGACTTCAACAGCGCCCGCCCGCAGGTCACGGTGAACAGCTGGAGCTCGGCCATCCCGTCCGCCCCGCCCAAGGTGTCGCGCAACATGACCGTGGGCACCTACCGCGGCTTCAACCGCACCTACACCTACGACATCCCGGCCAGCCAGCTCGTCGTGGGCACCAACGTGCTGACCATCTGGACCGTCAGCGGCACGGCCGGCGCCGGCTTCCTGAGCCCGTCCCTGTCCTTCGACGCCATCGACCTCGTTGCGGCCAACTGATGCCTGAGCACACCATGAAAACCAAACTCCTCTCCCTGATGGCCGCGCTGTTCGCCGCGCCCGCCATGGCCGCCGTTGTGCAGACCACCGGCGCCGGCAACACCACGCCCGGCCAGGCTGCGCACCTGTCCTATGTGGCCGACTTTGAAGCCAACGTCACGCTGGCCAGCCCCTGGGCGGAAGGCGGCCTGGTCATCTCGCACACCGGCATCGGCAACGACAACGGCGGCTGCGGCTTCGCCGGGCTGGACTGCCTGGTCGATCCGGCCGACATCTACACCGAGGCCTTCAGCGGCAACTTCTTCGGCACGGCCGGCACCAATGCCTACGTGTCCATCCGCAGCGCGGGCGCTGACCTGCACGGCATCGAGCTGGCCGTCAGCTCGGGCTTCAGCAACATCTACGCGCGCTGGGTGACGCTGCTGGACGGCGCTGTCACCGGCAGCGGCAACGTCGGGCTGGGCAGCCAGCTCGTCGGCGGCGTGCTGGGCCTGAGCGACCTGGCGGGCTTCGACGAGGTGCGCATCTACGCGTTCGACAGCGCCACCGACACCAGCGGCTACAGCCGCGCCGAGATCGACAGCGTGCGGGCCTTCACCCTGCCCGAGCCGGGCTCGCTGGCGCTGGTCGCGCTGGCCGGCCTGGGCCTGGCGGGCGTGCGTCGCCGCCGCGGCTGACCGGGAAGCGCCCATGAACAAAGGGCCGGCCTCTTGCGAGGCCGGCCCTTTTCACTGGCGAAGCGTCAGCGCGTCACTGCGCGCCCGCCTGCTGGCGCCACAGATCGCGGTAGGCCAGCCACCCCGGCGGGCACCACGCCGCCACCGGCGCGGGCGCCGGCGCAGCCTCGCGGCCCCAGGCCGCCAGCAGCCAGGCACCGCAGGTCGTGCCACTGCCGTCGTCGGACACCGCCACGTCGCGCCCATCCGCCAACCCGGCCAGCAACGGGCCGAACCACGGGTTGACCGTGAACGCCCCTTCCACGACCACGCGGCCGCTGGCACCCAGCGCCTGCAGGCAGTGATCGGTCATCAGCACGACGTAGAGCGTGGCCAGCGCGGCGCGCTCGGCATCGCTCTGCGGCATGGGCCCGGCCACACGACCAGCCTGACCAGCGAACGGCCCGCCGGTTTCGGCAAAGCACGGCAGCGCCATCGTCTGCTGCCCGATCAGGCGCTCGACATCCGCCGCCGTGAACGGCGCCGGTCGCTCGCCTGCGAGTGCACCAAACTCACGGCCGCCCATGAAGCGCATGCAGGGCACGGCCTCACCGAAGACATCGCAGTTGGCGAGCATGTCCTGCGCCTCGACCAGCGGCTTGGTGGCCGAGCCCAGCGCCGCGGCAATCAGCCACGTGCCCGTGGACAGTACCGTGCAAGGGCCGCTCTGTTTGAGTGTCAGCAGGTGGCGCAGCAGCGAGGCATTGCTGTCGTGGATGCCGCAGACGACCTCGCAGTCGGCGGGCAGGCCCGTATCGGCCGTCAGTTCTGGCCGCAGCACGCCCAAGCGCGCCCAGGCGTCGCGGCGCGGCGGGAACAGCGGCTCCCAGCCCAGCCGCTCGACGAGGCTGGAGAAGCGCCCCACGGCGGGCCGCCACAGATCGGTGTGGCAACCCAGCGAGGTGACCTCGCTGGCCGCCACGCCGCACAGGCGCCAGGCCCAGTACTGCGGGTACATCAGCACATGTTTGGCCCGTGCGAACTCGGCCGGGAAGCGCGCAGCCAGCCAGTCCAGCTGGCGGCCAAGGTTGAGGCCGGCCGGCAGCGCGGGCGATCCGCTGTCGGCGAACACCGGCCGCAGCCCGGCATAACGCGACGCGTCGGCGGCGTCGCCGGGCACATGCTCGTAGTCCAGCACCGGCAACACCAGGCCGGCGTCATCCACCAGCGCCGCCGTCGCGCCATGCGTGACCGGCACGATGGCACGGATGTGCGCCCGCTGCGACAGCTCACGCAGCTGACCCAGCATCCAGGCCCACAGCCGCTCCGTGTCGTGGTGCGGGTAGGGGCCCAGGTTGCGCACCGTGTTGGGCGTGCGCACCTCGGCCAGCGTGTGGCCGTCGGCGTCGATCAGGGTCAGCTTCGCGTTGGTCTTGCCAATGTCGAGAACAACGGTTCCGGGAGACAAAGCGCTCAAGAGTTCAGCCCCGCGTGACGGTGGTAAGCGCCCGACTCCAGCACGGCCGCATAGTCATGCGAACTCATCGCCGAAGCCTCCACCACGCGAGGGTCCACGGGTTCCGGCTCCACGGTGATCACGCGCACGCCGTAGTGCTCCAGCAGCTGCACCGCGCTGTCAGAGGCGCCGGTGTCGGTGATGACGGTGGACACGCGGTTCAGCCCGCACAGCACCAGGCCCGCCTTGCGCTGGAACTTGCTGCTGTCCACCAGCACGACGAGCTCCTCCGCCTGGCCGATGAGGCGCTTCTCGGCCTGGATCAGCAGCGGGTCGGCCTCCATCAGACCCAGGATGGACAGGCCGTAGACGCCCATGAACATCTTGGCCGCGTAGTGGTGCTGGGCCACATCGTTCTCGAACGGGCTCAGGATGACGTTCTGCTCGCGGTAGACGCGGCCGCCGGGCAGGATGATCTCGTTGTCACTGGTGACGAGCAGGCGCTCGGCCATCAGGAACGAATTGGTCAGAATCTTCAGCTGTTTCTCGACGAGAAACTCCGCCATCATGAACGTGGTGGTACCGCCGTTGATGATGATGGTTTCGCCGTTATTGCACATCGAGGTGGCATAACGGGCAATGGCACGTTTGGCCGCAGTATGTTGCTGCGCGTTGTTTTGAAAGGTCTCGCTCGACAGCGTATAGGCCTTTTTCTTTTGCTCCAGGCGCTGAGCGCCACCGCGCGTGCGCGTCAGCTGGTTTTTCGCGGCCAGCCAGGAAATATCCCGGCGCACGGTTGCGGCCGATGCCGACAACCATTCCATCAATTGCTGAACGCTGGCGTGCTCACGCTCGTCCAGCAGTTTGAGCAGACGCTTGTGCCGTTTGTGATTGATCATGGAGTCACCTTGTTCTCGGGCGCCCTCCTGCAGCGGCGGCGACCGTTGTCTCTCGGGAGTTGCCCGACCTCTTGGGGTGGGCATCGCTTTGCCGGACGGCGCCTTCGCTGGCGCCCCCTCGGGTCACACCCCTGCAGCAGGCCGCCGGGTGCCGTCGCCATGTTGCAGTGCAATCAAGAACGCTCAGATCGCAGGTGAAACACGGTTCCGAAAGCAGATTACGTCAGTCGAATGACAGCGTCAATCAAGAAACGCTCACGGCCATGAGCGTTTCTTGAGCGGCACCGCGGCGGTGCGCGCTTTCGATCATCCTTTTGATTTCCTGCGGGAGCGCCGCGCCGGGCGCAGTGTTTCGGCTCACACTGCGGCCCGTTTCCACCATGGATCACCCGTCGCTGACAGGTGCCGGCGCGCCGCACAAGCCCCGGGCAACGAATACGACTGAAACCAGGCAAGCTGATGACTGCAAATTCCCAAACCTCTGCGCAAACTCCCATCGTCTCCAAGTGGGATGACGCCGTGGCGGCCTCCTTGAGCGAACCCGAACTGCTGCTGTATCGCTCGAATCTGCTCGGCTCTGATTTGCGCGTGACGAATTTCGGCGGCGGCAATACCTCGGCCAAGGTCACGATGCGCGACCACCTGACCGGTGAAGACGTGCAGGTGCTGTGGGTCAAGGGCTCGGGCGGCGACCTGGGTTCCATCAAGCTCGATGGTTTCTCCACGCTCTACATGGACAAGCTGAATGCGCTGAAGAAGCGTTATCGCGGCCTGGAACATGAAGACGAGATGGTGGATTACCTGCCGCACTGCACGTTCAACCTGAACCCGCGCGCCGCCAGCATCGACACCCCGCTGCACGCCTACATCCCGAAGGCGCATGTGGACCACATGCACCCGGACGCCATCATCGCCATCGCCGCCTGCGCCGACAGCAAGCGTCTGACCGAAGTCATCTTCGGCGGTCAGCTGGGCTGGCTGCCCTGGCAGCGCCCCGGCTACGACCTGGGCCTGAAGCTCGAAGCGCTGGCCACCTCGCAGCCGCAGCTCAAGGGCATCATCCTGGAAGGCCACGGCCTGTTCACCTGGGGTGACACCGCCAAGAGCTGCTATGAGATCACGCTGGAGATGATCCGCCTGGCCGAGCAGTGGCTGGGCGAGAACGTCAAGCAGCCGGTGTTCGGCGGCGTCAAGACCATCACGCTGCCCGCCGAGCAGCGCGCCGCCATCGCCGCACAGCTGATGCCCGCACTGCGCGGCCGCATCAGCGCCGGCGAGCGCAAGCTGGGCGACTTCAACGACAGCGACGCCGTGCTGCAGTTCGTCGCCAGCAACGACCTGGCCGCGCTGGCCGCGCTGGGCACCTCCTGCCCCGACCACTTCCTGCGCACCAAGATCCGCCCGCTGGTGCTGGACTTCGACCCCGCCAAGCCCGACGTCGACGCGCTGCTGGCCGGCCTGGACAAGGCGCTGGAAGACTACCGCGCCGACTACACGGCCTACTACGAGCGCTGCAAGCGCGCCAACAGCCCGGCCGTGCGTGACGCCAACCCCGTCATCTACCTGATCCCCGGCGTCGGCATGCTGTCCTTCGCCAAGGACAAGGCCACCGCCCGCATCGCCGGCGAGTTCTACATCAACGCGATCAACGTGATGCGCGGCGCCAACGGCGTCGACAAATACGTCGGCCTGCCCGAGCAGGAAGCCTTCGACATCGAGTACTGGCTGCTCGAAGAAGCCAAGCTGCAGCGCATGCCCAAGCCCAAGAGCCTGGCCGGCCGCGTGGCTCTGGTCACCGGCGGCGCCGGTGGCATCGGCCAGGCCGTCGCCCGCCAGCTGCTGCAGGAAGGTGCCTGCGTCATGCTGACCGACATCGACGCCGGCGCGCTGGCCGAAGCCCACGCCAACCTGGTCAAGGTGGCGGGCAAGGACAACGTCGCCACCGTGCAGGGCAACATCACCTCCGAGAAGGAAGTGGAGGCCGTGCTGTCGGCCACCGCGCTGCGCTTCGGCGGCCTGGACATCCTCGTCTCCAACGCCGGCATCGCCTCCGCGGCCCCGCTGGAAGACACGACGCTGGAAATCTGGCAGCGCAACCAGGACATCCTGGTCACCGGCTACTTCCTGGTCGGCCGCGGTGCCTTCCGCCTGATGAAGCAGCAGAAGATCGGTGGCTCCATGGTGTTCGTGGCCAGCAAGAACGGCCTGGTTGCCTCTGCCGGCGCCTCGGCCTACTGCACGGCCAAGGCCGCTGAAATCCACCTGGCCCGCTGCATCGCGCTGGAAGGCGCGGCCGTCGGCGTGCGCGTCAACGTCGTCAACCCCGACGCCGTCATTCGCGGCTCGCGCATCTGGGACGGCAAGTGGAAGGAAGAGCGTGCCGCGTCGAACAAGATCGACAGCGACAACATCGAAGAGTTCTACCGCCAGCGCAGCATGCTCAAGCTCAGCGTGCTGCCGGAGGACATCGCGGAAGCCGTGTACTTCCTGGCCAGCGACAAGTCCGGCAAGAGCACGGGTAACGTGCTGAACGTGGATGCCGGCAACGCCGCCGCGTTCACGCGATAAAAAGCCGCCAGGAGACGAACATGACCAAGCACATCATCGACGCGGCCCAGGTCGAACAGCACAACGCCAAGCTCAAGGCCGAGCTGCAGGCCGACTACGACGCGCTGGGCGGCATGCTGTCGCGCCGCGGCGTGGACATCGAGGCCCTCACCGCCAAGGCCCAGACCTTCGGCGTGGCCGTGCCCAGCTGGGGCGCAGGCACCGGCGGCACGCGCTTTGCGCGCTTCCCCGGCAAGGGCGAGCCGCGTGACGTGACCGAGAAGCTGGAAGACTGCGCCGTCATCCACCAGCTGACCCGCGCCACACCGGCCGTGTCGCTGCACTTCCCGTGGGACAAGCCCGCTGACCCCAAGGCCCTGCGCCAGCAGGCCGACGAGCTCGGCCTGGGCTTTGACGCTGTCAACAGCAACACCTTCCAGGACCAGGCCGGCCAGCCCGCCACCTACAAGTTCGGTAGCCTGACCAGCACCAACAAGGCCTCGCGCGAGCTGGCCGTGCAGCACAACATCGACTGCATCGAGCTGGGCAAGACGCTGGGCTCCAAGGGCCTGACGGTGTGGGTGGGCGACGGCGCCAACTTCCCCGGCCAGAGCAACCTGCGCGGTGCGCTGGAGCGCTACATCGACTCTGCCCGCGGCATCTACGCCGCCCTGCCGGACGACTGGCAGATGTACATCGAGCACAAGCTGTTCGAGCCGGCGTTCTACTGCTCCGTCATCGCCGACTGGGGCACCAGCTTTGCCGTCGCGCAGACCTTGGGCCCCAAGGCGAAGTGCCTGGTGGACCTGGGCCACCACGCGCCCAACACCAACATCGAGATGATCGTGGCGCGCCTGGCGCAGTTCGGCAAGCTCGGTGGCTTCCACTTCAACGACAGCAAGTACGGCGACGACGACCTGGACTCGGGTTCCATCGACCCGTTCCAGCTGTTCCTGATCTTCAACGAGCTGGCGGACTCGCAAGCCCGTGACGGCGCCGGCTTCAACCCGTCGTACATGCTGGACCAGTCGCACAACGTGACCGATCCGATCGAGAGCCTGATGAGCAGCGCCGTCGAAGTGCAGCGCGCCTTCGTGCAGGCGTCGATGGTGGACCGCGTTGCCCTTGCCGGCTTCCAGGAATCCAACGACGTGCTGCAAGCAGCGCAGACACTGAAGAAGGCCTTCCGCACCGACGTGAGCCCCATCCTCGCGATGGCCCGCCTGCGCTCGGGCGGCGCGATCGACCCGGTGGCGGCCTACCGCGCTGCCGGCTATCGCGAGCAGGTCGCCGTCAAGCGTCCGCCCAAGGCTGGCGCCAGCGGCTCCGGCATCGTCTGATGACGCGGGCTTGCGTGCAAGCGCAGGCCTACGGTGCACGCGGCGACGGGTGCACCCTCAACACCCGCGCCCTGCAGGCCGCTATCGATGCGGCGGCTCTGCAGGGCGCGGAGTTGCGTCTAGGCCCCGGCGTCTACCTGACAGGCGCGCTGTTCCTGAAGAGCGGCATGACGCTGCACCTGGCGCATGGCGCCACGCTGCTCGGCTCTCGCGACCTGGCTGATTACCCGCTGCTGCCCACCCGCGTGGCCGGCATCGAAATGCGCTGGCCGGCCGCACTGGTCAACGTCTATGGCGAGCAGGACGTCACCCTGACCGGCGAGGGCTGCATCGATGGTGATGGCCAGGTCTTTTGGGACAGCTACTGGGCGCTGCGCGCCACCTACGAGCCGCGCGGCCTGCGCTGGGCCTCGGACTACGACTGCCAGCGCCCACGGCTGATCCAGGTCTTCGAGTCCGCGCGCATTCACATCGGCGGCGGGCTGCTGCTGCGCCGCTCGGGCTTCTGGACGCTGCACCTCTGCTACTCGGAAGACATCACTGTCGACGGCGTCACCATCCGTAACAACGAGGACGCGCACGGCCCGTCCACCGACGGCATCGACATCGACTCCTCGCGCCGCGTGACCATCCGCCATGCCGACATCGCCGTCAACGACGACGCGCTGTGCCTGAAGGCTGGCCGCGATGCCGACGGCCTGCGTGTCGCGCGCGTCTGCGAGGACATCCACATCAGCGACTGCGTCGTCCGCGAGGGCGCCGCCGGCCTGACCTTCGGCAGCGAGACCTCGGGCGGCATCCGCCGCATCACCGCCGAGCGCATCACCGTGCACGGCCCGGTGCCTGTCGGCCTGCTGTTCAAGTCCGCGCCCACACGCGGCGGCTTCGTGCAGGACCTGCGCATCACCGACCTGCAACTGCTGAACGTGCCCGTGGCCCTGCGCGCCACGATGAACTGGAACCCCGCCTACAGCCGCGCCACGCTGCCCGAGGCCGAGGCAGCACACGCCCCGCCCCACTGGCACACGCTGGCCGCACCGGTTTCGGCCGAACAAGGCCGCACCCGTGTCGAGGGCGTGCGACTCACCCGACTCAGCGCGCAGGGCGCGGACGTGGCCTTCGAGGTGGACGCCACCGACGAAGTGCCGCTGCGCGACTTCGAGTTCAACGCGCTCGACATCCAGGCCCGCCGCGGCGGCCATGTGCAGGACGTGCGCGGCTGGCAGTTCGGCAGCGATTGCCGGCTGCAGCTGGCCAGCCCCATCCGCGTCGGCACCCGCTGTGAGCTCGCCGGCCTGCCGCCCCACACCACCCTGGCCGACGCCGCGCTACAGCGCCGTGACGTGTCCACCCTGAGCATGGCCGAGCAGGACGTGCTCTGAGCAAACAGGAGACAAACCCCCATGAGCGACGAGATTCGCGCCTTCAAGATGCAGCTCAAGCCCGGCGTGGTCGCCGAGTACAAGAAGCGCCATGACGAGCTGTGGCCCGACCTGGCCGAAGCGCTGCGCGGCGCCGGCATTCACGACTACTCCATCTTCCTGGACGAGAGCACGCTGAGCCTGTTCGCCGTGCTCAAGCTCAAGCCTGGCTACCCCATCGCCGAGCTGCCTTTGCAACCCGTCATGCGCCGCTGGTGGGACTACATGGCCCCGCTGATGGAGGTCGAACCCGACAACAAGCCGCGCCAATGGGACCTGCCGTCTGTCTTCCACTTTGCGGGCTGATCCTCGTCGCGCCGCTGGCTGCAGCGGCGTGGTGCGAGGCACCCAAGAAGCTGGAGCAAGTCGCCGCTGACGACTTCCACGCCGGCCTCACCCGCTGGCGGCTGGAGGCCGAAGACACGCGCGCCGTCGTCACTGCCGCAGGCGGTGTGCTGGACATCGCCACACCTGCAGGCTTGAGCTTGTGGTGGCGCGAGCCGCTGTCTGGCGACTACGCCGTGAGCTTCACGGCCGTAGCCCTGCCCGCACCGGCCAGCGCCGGGCCGCACGCAGGCCGCATCTCCGACCTGAACATGTTCTGGAATGCGCTCGAAGCCGACGGCAGCGAGCCCTATCCACGCACCGGCAAGTTCGCTGGCTACGACACGCTGCCCACCTACTACGTGGGCTTCGGCGCGAACGCCAACACCACCACGCGGCTGCGCCACTACACCGGCAGCGAGCGCCGGCTGCTGGCGGGCTTCGCCGACGGTGCAGGCGTCGAGCCCGGCGAACAGCCGATGACGCGCGCGACCCGCTTGCGAACGGGCCAACCAATCAGCATCGAGATTGTTTCGCGTCAACCCACGGCCAGCGACCCCGTTCACCTGCGCTGGCGGGCCGACAGCAACGAACTCTTTACACGCGCCGACGCCAATCCACGCCTGCACGGCCACTTCGCGCTGAGGACAACAGCCAGCCGTTTGCAGATCAGAGATTTCCAAATCCTTCGCTGCCAATGATGAAACACATGCTCCCCGCCCTCAGCCTCGCGCTCAGTTCCCTGACCACGATCGCTGCGCAGGCGGTGGAGCCGGTGAAGCTGGACATCCAGGCCGATCAACCTGGCCCCGTCATCGCGCGGCAGATCTACGGTCAGTTCGCCGAGCACCTTGGCAGCGGCATTTATGGCGGCCTGTGGGTAGGCACGGACAGCAAGATCCCCAACGTGCGCGGCTGGCGCAGCGATGTCGTGGGCGCGCTGAAGGCCGTCAAGGTGCCGGTGCTGCGCTGGCCCGGCGGCTGCTTCGCCGACGAGTACCACTGGCGCGACGGCATCGGCCCCCAAGCCCAGCGTCCGCCACGCGTGAACACCAGCTGGGGTGGCGTCATCGAGCCCAACACGGTGGGCACGCACGAGTTCATGGACCTGGCCGACCAGCTCGGCACCGAGGTCTACATCAACGCCAACCTGGGCTCAGGCACCGTGCAGGAGATGGCGCAGTGGCTGGAATACCTGACGGCCGAGGGCGACACCGCGCTGGCCCGCGAGCGCCGCGCGAACGGCCGCGACAAGCCCTGGCGCGTGCAGTACTGGGGCATCGGCAACGAGAGCTGGGGCTGTGGCGGCAACATGAAGCCCAGCTACTACGCCGACCTCTACAAGCACTGGGCCACCTTCGCCAAGGCGCCACGCGGCAACCGCCCCAAGCTCGTCGCCAGCGGCGGCCAGGAGCTGGAGCTGCACTGGACCGAGACGCTCAGCGCCGAGATCAAACAGATGAGCGCCATCACCCACCATCAGTACTCGCTGCCCACGCGTGACTGGAAGAAGAAGGGCGCGGCTGTGGGCTTCCCCGAGGCCGAGTGGATCTCCACGCTGGCCGTGCCCCAGACCATCGACAACTACCTCGCCAAGCACCGCGAGATCCTGGACCGCAACGATCCGGCCAAGAAGTTCGCCATCTACTTCGACGAGTGGGGCAGCTGGTACGACCCCGAGCCCGGCACCGACCCCGGCTTCCTCGTCCAGCGCAACACGCTGCGCGACGCGGTGCTGGCGGCGCTGCACTTCCATGTGTTCCACCGCCATGCCGAGCGCGTGAAGATGGCCAACATGGCCCAGATGGTCAACGTGCTGCAGGCCATGATCGTCACGGACAAGGAACGCATGGTGCTGACGCCGACCTACCACGCGTTCGCGATGCACCTGCCCTTCATGGACGCCACCTCGCTGCCGGTGCAACTGAGCGGCGTGCCCGGGTACACACTGGGCCAGTACAGCATCCCGGCCCTGAGCGCCAGCGCCGCCAAGGCGGCCGACGGCAAGCTGGTCCTGAGCCTGACCAACACCCACCCCCATCAGCCGCTGCCGCTGCAGCTCGCCGTGGGCGGCAAGCCCGTGCGCGCCGTGAGCGGCCAGTTGCTGACCGCCGCTGCGATGGACGCCCAGAACTGGTTCGACACGCCGGACCGCGTGAAGCCGCAAGCCTTCAAGGCCGAGGCGAAGAACGGCCTACTCGCGCTCACGGTGCCGGCCAAGTCCGTGCTGGTGCTGGACGTGCAGCCATGAAGCGCCTGCTCGCCCTGGTGGCGCTGGTCGCGCTGGTGGCCGCGCCGGTGCTGGCGGCAGACACGCTGCGCCCGCCGCTGCTCCTGACCGGCCAGCGCGCCGACGTGCAGGACCTCTCCGGCCGCTGGACCTACTCCAAGGACTACTACCGCACCGGCCTCACCGACATCAACGGCTGGGTCGCCAAGAGCCGCATGCAGCGCCACCGTGACGTGGACATCGCGGCCGAGGAGGCCAAGCCCGGCACCGGCTTCTTCGAGTTCGACCTGGACCGCGCGCCCGGCATGCAGATCCCCGGTGCCTGGAACGCCGCCGAGCCCGAGCTGCGCTGGTACGACGGGCTGATCTGGTTCCAGCGGCGCTTTGACGTGAAGCCGCCGCTGGCCGGTGAGCGCAGCTTCCTGCGCTTCGAGGGCGTCAACTACCGCGCCCACGTCTACCTGAACGGCAAGGAAGTCGGCCGGCACGAGGGCGGCTTCACGCCCTTCGTGCTGGAGGTCACCGACGCGCTGCGCGCCAGCGGCAACCGCCTCGTGGTCGGCGTGGACGCCAAGCACGACGCGCAGAGCATCCCCGGCGAGATCACCGACTGGGATCTCTACGGCGGCATCACACGCCCCGTGACGCTGATCCGCGTGCCCGCCACCTTCATTGACGACGCGACGCTGCGCCTCACCGACGCCGGCCGGCTGGTGGGCAGCGTGCAGCTCAACGGCGCGCAGGCCGCCGGCCAGGCCGTGAGCCTGCAGATCGCTGCACTGGGCCTGAAGGCGCAGGCGACCACCGGCGCCGACGGCGAGGCGCGCTTTGACCTGCCCGCGCCGGCAACGCTGAAGCGCTGGTCGCCGGAGTCGCCACAGCTGTACGCGGTGCGCTTCGCGGCCGGTGCCGACGCCGTGAACGAGCGCATGGGCTTTCGCACACTGGCCGTCAAGGGTGCTGACATCCTGCTCAACGGCAAGCCCATCACGCTGCGCGGCGTGTCCATCCACGAGGAAGAGCTGGGCGCCAATCCGGCCCGCCGCCTGACCGAATCGGCCGCGCGTGCGCTGCTGACCGAGGTGAAGACCGGCCTGAACGGCAACTACGTGCGCCTGTCCCACTACCCGCACAACGAAACCATGCTGCGCGTGGCCGACGAGCTGGGCCTGATCGTCTGGAGCGAGATCCCCGTCTACTGGACCGTGGACTGGGACAACCCCGCCGTGCTGCTGAAGGCCCGCCGCATGCAGGCCGAGACCCTCTACCGCGACCGCAACCGCGCCGCGCTCGCGTTGTGGAGCGTGGGCAACGAGACGCCGGTGGCTGACAACCGCACGCGCTTCCACGCCGCGCTCGCCGCCACCGTGCGCGCGCTGGACCCCAGCCGCCTCATCAGCGCCGCGCTGCTGGTGGAGCGCGAGGGCGACACGGTGAAGATCGCCGACCCGCTGCTGCCGCACCTGGATGTGATGGCCGTCAACACCTATGCGGGCTGGTACGGCAACGACACGCTGGCCGACCTGGCCAAGATCCGCTGGGCGCTGCCAACCGACAAGCCGCTCGTCATCTCCGAGTTCGGCGCCGACGCGCTGGCCGGCCATCACGACCTGGGCGAACAACCCAGGAAGTGGAGCGAGGAGTTCCAGGCCGCCTACTACCGCGCCACGCTGCAGATGCTCAGCCGCATCCCCAACCTGCGCGGCCTGTCGCCCTGGGTGCTGAAGGACTTCCGGTCCCCGCGCCGCGAGCACCCCATCTTCCAGAACGGCTGGAACCGCAAGGGCCTGATCTCCGAGACCGGCCAGCGCAAGCAGGCCTTCGACGTGATGGCCGACCACTACCAACGCCAGGCTCGCTGAGCCGGCGCCGGAGACATACATGCCCGCATTCCCTTCCCGTCGCGGCTTCCTGCAAGCCACCGCCGCCGCCTCGCTCGCCAGCACCCTGCCCCAGCCGGGCCAGGCCGCCACGGCCAACGTGCCGACCACCACCACACCGGTCAGCGACACGACGCTGCGCTGGCTGGACGGCGCCGCCCCTGCGCGCTTCGAAGGGGCCACCTTCGGCGTGCCCTGGCCGCGCGGCCAGCTGCGCGGCAAGCCCGACTTCAAGCTGGGCAACCACCCGGTGCAGTCCTGGCCGCTGGCCTTCTGGCCCGACGGCTCGCTGAAGTGGACGGCGCATGCGCTGGCCGGCGGCACGCCGCCAGGCCCGCTGACGCTGGGCACCGGCAAGCCGGCGCCGGGCGGCCTGAGCCTGACGCAGTCCGCCACGCAGATCGTCATCAGCGTCGGTGACTTGCAATGGACGGTGCCCACGCGCGGCACCGTGCTCATCGAGCAGGCCACGCGCGCCGGCCGCGTGACGATGCAGAACCTGCAGCTCGTCGCGCTGCGCCAGGACGGCGCCGAGCCCGAGCTGGCCGGCAAGACGGCCCGCCAGGCCTTCAGCAGCCAGGTCCACACCGTGACCGTCGAGCAGCAAGGCCCCGTGCGCGCCGTGCTCAAGCTCGACGGCACCCACCGCGCGACGGGCGACGGCCAGAGCCGCGACTGGCTGCCGTTCTCGGTGCGGCTGTACTTCTACGCCGGCACCGAGAGCGTGCGACTGGTGCACAGCTTCATCTGGGACGGCGACCCGGCCCGTGACTTCATCGCCGGCCTTGGCGTGACGGCGCAGGTGCCCATGTCGGACGCCACCTTCGACCGCCACGTGCGCTTCTCGGGCGAGGGCGTGGGCGTGTGGGGCGAGGCCGTGCGCCCCGTCACCGGCCTGCGCCGCGACCCCGGCCAGGCCTTCAAGGACGCCCAGGTCGCCGGCCGCGCGCTGCCGCCGCTGGACGGCATGGCCCGCCCGGTCTTCAACGGGCTGAAGTGGATTCCGGAATGGAGTGATTTCTCGCTGTCGCAGGCGAACGCCGACGGCTTCACCATCACCAAGCGCACCCAGCCCGGCCACGCCTGGATCGACGCCAACGGCGGCACCCGCAGCCAGGGCCTCGTGTACGCCGGCGGCGCCGCGGGCGGCGTGGCGCTGGGGCTGAAGGACTTCTGGCAACGCGCGCCCGTGCGGCTGGACGTGCGCGGCGCGGCCACGCCGCTGGCCACGGTGACGGCCTGGCTGTACTCGCCCTCCGCCCCGGCGATGGACATGCGCTCCTACCGCGCTGTGGGCGGCATGGACACGCACGAGAAGGAGATCGAAGGCCTCAACATCACCTACGAGGACTACGAGGCCGGCTGGGACTCGTCGGTCGGCATCGCCCGCAGCTCCGAGCTGCAGCTGTGGGTGCTGGGCGGCACGCCGTCGCACCAGGTGCTGTCCGACATGGCGGAGCAGGTGGCCCGCCCGGCGCGCCCGGTGCTGACGCCGCAGCGCCTGCACGCGGCCGGCGTGTTCGGCGACTGGGACCCGGTGGACGCCAGCACGCCCGGCCGCAAGCTGCTGGAAGACCGGCTCACGCTGCAGCTGGACCAGTACCTGCGCGAGGTGGAGCAGCACCGCTGGTACGGCTTCTGGCACTACGGCGACGTGATGCACAGCTACGACGCCGACCGCCACATGTGGCGCTACGACATCGGCGGCTACGCCTGGGCCAACTCCGAGCTGTCGCCCGACCTGTGGCTGTGGATGAGCTACCTGCGCAACGGCCGCGCCGACGTGTTCCGGCTGGCCGAGGCCATGACGCGCCACACCGGCGAGGTGGACGTGTATCACCTCGGCCGCTTCAAGGGTTTCGGCACGCGGCACGGCGTGCAGCACTGGTCCGACTCGTCCAAGCAGCCGCGCGTCTCCAACGCGGCCTACCGGCGCATCTACTACTTCCTCACCGCCGACGAGCGCGTCGGCGACCTGATGCGCGAGCTGCTGGACTCCGACGCCGACATCGCCAAGGTCGACATCTCGCGCAAGCTCGCCCGCAGCGCCGCCCCGCCGCAGACCGACCTGCCCGGCGTGGGTTTCGGCACCAGCTGGGGCTCGTGGATCGCGGCCTGGCTGGCCGAGTGGGAGCGCACCGGCAACACGCGCTGGCGCGACAAGATCGTCGCCGGCATGCAGAGCATCGGCGGCATGCAGCGCCGCTGGTTTGCCGGCGGCGCGCCCTATGACGCCAAGACCGGCCGCTTCGCCGGCCCGGGCGACGTGGTGCAGATCTCGCACCTGAACGCCGTGTTCGGGCTCATCGAGATGAACTCGGAGCTGCTGACGCTGGTGGACGTGCCGGCCTACCGCCACGCCTGGCTGGAGTACTGCCGCTACTACAACGCCCCCAAGGCCGAGATCGCCGCGCTGCTGGGCCGCGACCCCGGCGGCCGCAACCTCGCCGACACCGGCTCGCGCATGACCGCCTACGCCGCCTTCCACGAGCGCGACCGTGCGCTGGCGCTGCGCGCCTGGCGCGAGTTCTTCGCTTCGCGCGCGCTCAAGGGCGGCGGCACCGTGCGGCGCATCAGCGGCCCGGCCGTGCTGCGGCCGCTGCAAGAGCAGGCCAGCATCAGCACCAACGACTCGTCGCAATGGGGCCTGGCCGCCATCCAGAACCTGGCGCTCATCGGCGACTCGCTGGACGAAGCCGCCCGCGCCGCCGGCCTGCTGCCGTGAGGCTGAGCCGCCGCACGCTGCTGGCCGCCGGCACCGCAGCGGCCGCCAGCAGCACGCTGACGGGCTGCGCCGTGCCGGCGGCCCGGCCGCTGGCCACCGAGCGCCTGCCGGTCGGGCCCACGCCCTTCGACATGCCGGCGCTGACGCTGCCGGTCTTCACCGGTCGGCCGCGCTTCACGATCACCGACTTCGGCGCCCGCGTCGACAGCCAGGCCGCCACGTCGGCCGCGCTGGCTGCGGCCATTGCCGCCGCGCATGGCGCCGGTGGCGGCACCGTCATCGTGCCGCCCGGCCGCTGGCCCACCGGGCCGGTGCACCTCAAAAGCCGTGTCGAGCTGCACCTGAAGGCGGGCGCCACGCTGCACTTCTCTTCCGACCCGGCCGACTACCTGCCCGCGGTGCAGGCCAGCTGGGAAGGGCTGGAGTGCATGATCCATTCGCCCCTGGTCTACGCCTTCGGCGCCGAGGACATCGCCGTCAGCGGCGCCGGCACGCTGGAAGCCGGCATGGACGTGTGGACGCAGTGGTTCACGCGGCCCAAATCGCACATGGATGCGCTGGTGGCGCTGTACCGCATGTCCGTCGACGGCGTGCCCGCCACCGAGCGGCGCATGACGGACGAGGCCTTCATGCCCGGCGCGCGGCTGCGCCCGCCCTTCCTGCACTTCAACCGCTGCCAGCGCGTGCGGCTGGAGGGCGTGCGCATCGTCAACAGTCCGTTCTGGACGGTGCATCCCTTCCTCTGCGAGGACGTGTTGATCCGCGGCATCAGCATCCGCGCCCACGGCCACAACAACGACGGCATCGACCCCGAGATGAGCCAGCGCGTGCTCATCGAGGACTGCACGTTCGACCAAGGCGACGACGCCATCTCCGTCAAGTCCGGCCGCGAGCGCGACGGCTGGCGGCTGGCCACACCGTCGCGGCACATCGTAGTGCGGCGCTGCAAGGTGCTCAACGGCCACCAGCTGATGGCCATCGGCAGCGAGCTGGCGGGTGGCGTGTCGGAGGTGCTGGTGGAGGACTGCGAGGTCGACAACCGCGCCAGCACGCACAAGGTGCAGCTGTTCAACCTGCTGTTCGTGAAGACCAACGAGCGCCGCGGCGGACACGTGCGCAACATCCACCTGCGCCGCGTGAAGGCGCACCGGCTGGTGGGCAGCGTGCTGGACGTGGACATGGACGTGCTCTACCAGTGGCGCACGCTGATGCCGACGCTGGAGAAGCGCCTCACGCCCATCGAGGGGGTGTTCGTGTCCGACGTCGAGGTGGCCGAGGCCCAGCACGTGAGCCGGCTGCGCGGGGAGGCGTCGCTGCCGGTGCGGGGTGTCCGCATCCGGCGCGTGCGCGTGCAGCGGCTGCTGGGCGGCGCCCACGACCACCGCCACGCCCAGCAGGTCGACATCGCAGATTGACACTCGGCACCACAACAACACCACAGGAGACACCCCGTGACCGACACCACGCGCCGCAGCTGGCTGCAACAGCAGGCGTCCCAGGCCGCACTGCTGCGCCTGGGCGTGCCCCTCATGCCCTTGCTGGCCGCTCCGACCCAAGCGCAGGCCGCCGGCAGCGAACACCGCCTCTGGTACCGCCGCCCCGCCGATGAATGGGTGCAGGCGCTGCCGGTAGGCAATGGACGACTGGGCGCCATGGTGTTCGGCGGCACGCACATGGAGCGGCTGCAGCTCAACGAGAACAGCTTCTTCTCCGGCGGGCCCTACGACACGACCAACCCGAAGGCGCGCGAAGGCCTGCCCAAGGTGCGCGAGCTGGTGTTTGCCGGCCGCTACGCCGAGGCCGAGAAGCTGGCCAACGAGACGCTGCTGGGCACGCCCAACCGCCAGATGAGCTACCAGCCGCTGGCCGAGCTGCTGCTGGTCTTCCCCGGCCTGGACGGCGTGCGCGACTACGAACGCAGCCTGGACCTGGACGAGGCCGTCGCCACCACGCGCTTTCGTGCCGGCAGCGCGACGTTGACACGCGAGGTCTACGCATCGGCAGCCGACCAGCTCATCGTCGTGCGCCTGTCCGCCGACAAGCCCAAATGGATCACCGCCGACATCACGCTAACCGCGCCGCACCAGAAGTCCAGTGGCGGTGAAGGCCAGCACACGCTGTGGGTGGCCGGCACCAGCCCCACGGTGGGCGGCATCGAAGGCCGGCTGCCCTTCGAGTGCCGGCTGCAGCTCATCGCACGCGGCGGCAAGGTCTCGGCCCGCAACGGCGGCCTGGCCGTGCAAGGGGCCGACGAGGTGTTCATCCTCATCGCTGGCGCCACCGGCTACAAGCGCTTCGATGACATCTCCGCCGACCCGGCCGCGCTGAACGCGCAGACGCTGGCTGCCGCCCTGGCACGCGGGCCCGAGGCACTGCGGCAGGCCCACCGCGAGGATCACCAGGCGCTGTTCCAGCGCGTGGCCATCGACCTCGGCACCGGCCCCAACGGCGCCCTGCCCACCGACGAGCGCATCGCCCGCTTCGCCGAGGGGCGCGACCCCGGCCTGGCCGCGCTGTACCTGCAGTACGGCCGCTACCTGCTGCTGGCCAGCTCACGCCCGGGCTCGCGCTTCCCGGCCAACCTGCAGGGGCTGTGGAACGAAAAGACCAACCCGTCTTGGGGGTCCAAGTGGACCATCAACATCAACACGGAGATGAACTACTGGCCCGCCGAGCTGTGCAACCTCGGCGAGACCGTGGAGCCGCTGTTCGCGATGGTGGAGGACCTGGCCATCACCGGCGCGGGCGTGGCGCAGAAGATGTTCGGCGCCCCGGGCTGGGTGGCCTTCCACAACACCGACGGCTGGCGCGTGGCCGCACCGACCGACGGCGCCCAGTGGGGCCTGTGGCCCATGGGTGGCGTGTGGCTGGTGAATACGCTGTGGGAGAGCTGGCTGTTCCGGCGTGACCCGGCGCTGCTGCGGCGCCTGTACCCGCTGCTGAAGGGCGCCGCCGAGTTCCAGCTCGCCACGCTGGTGAAGGACCCGAAGAGCGGCTTCATGGTCACCAACCCCAGCGTCTCGCCCGAAAACAGCCACCCGCACGGCTCCTCCGTCTGCGCCGGCCCGGCCATGGACAGCCAGCTGCTGCGCGACCTGTTCGCCTACGCCGCCGAGGCCGCGCGCGAGCTGCGCACCGACCGGCCGTTCGCTCGCGACTGCCTGGCCATGCGCGACCGCCTGCCGCCCGACCGCATCGGCCAGGCCGGCCAGCTGCAGGAATGGCTGGAGGACTGGGACCTGCAGGCCCCGGAGCTGCAGCACCGCCATGTGTCGCACCTGTATGCGCTGTACCCGTCGGCACAGATCACGCCCGAGGACACGCCGGCACTGGCCGCCGCCGCCCGCAACGTGATGGTGCGCCGCGGTGACGACACCACCGGCTGGGGCATAGGCTGGCGCATCAACCTGTGGGCGCGCCTGCAGGACGGCGAGCAGGCCTACGCGACGCTGAACCGCCTGCTGCACCCCAAGCGCAGCTACCCCAACCTGTTCGACGCGCACCCGCCCTTCCAGATCGACGGCAACTTCGGCGGTGCGGCCGGCATTGCCGAGCTGCTGCTGCAGTCGCACCGCGGGCGCATCACGCTGCTGCCCGCCTGCCCCAAGGCCTGGCCCGACGGCCGCGTGCGCGGGCTGTGCGCGCGCGGCGGCTTCGAGCTGGCGTTCAGCTGGCGGGGCGGCGAGCTGCAGACGCTGAGCATCGCCAGCAAGATTGGCGGCAGTACAGAACTGCGCTGGCGCGGCGGCCAATTGCCCCTGAAACTCGCGGCCGGCCAGACCGCCCGCTTCGAACGCCGCGACGGCCGGCTGCAACGCCTCTGAGACCCATGACCCACGCATTGAACCGACGCCACCTGCTGGCCGCTGCCCTGCTCACGCCTGCCCTGCCCGCGCTCGCGCAGGCGCCCGCCGCACCCGCCCCGGCCGCCCTGCCCTGGCCCAATCCGCTGGTCACCCAGCGCGCCGACCCTCAGATCCTGCGCCACGACGGCTGGTACTACCTGATGGCCACCGTGCCCGCCTACGACCTGCTGGAACTGCGCCGTGCCCGCAGCATTGCCGGCCTCGCCACGGCCGACGCCAAGGTCATCTGGCGCAAGCACGACAGCGGCCCCATGAGCCGCCACATCTGGGCGCCTGAGCTGGCCTTGCTGGACGGCCGCTGGTTCATCCATTTCAGCGCCGGTGAAGCGAAGGAGCCCTGGAAGATCCGCCTGTGGACGCTGGAGAACACGTCCCCCGACCCGATGCAAGGCGAGTGGGTGGAGCGCGGCCAGGTCAAGACCGCGTGGGACACGTTCACGCTGGACGCCACCGTCTTCGAGCACCGCGGCCAGCGCTACATGGCCTGGGCCCAGACGGATCCGGCCAAGAAGAACCACAGCACCGACATCTACCTCTCGCGCATGAAGAGCCCCACCGAGCTGGAAGGGCCACAGGTGCGCCTGACCCAGCCCGAGTACGCATGGGAGAAGGTGCGCCACCAGGTCAACGAGGCGCCGGCCGTGCTGGTCCGCGGCGGCCGCGTGTTCATGACCTACTCGGCCGCCGGCACCGGCGCCGAGTACTGCCTGGGCCTGCTGTGGGCCGACGAGAACGCCGACCTGCTGGACCCGAAGAGCTGGCGCAAGTCGCCCGGCCCGGTGTTCAGCAGCAGCGCAGAGAACAGCCAGTACGGCCCCGGCCACAACAGCTTCCTCGTCGAGCCCGACGGCACGGTGCTCAATGTCTTCCACGCCCGCAACTACCGCGACGTCAAGGGTGACCCGCTGAAGGACACCGGCCGCGCCACCCGCGTGCAGCCGCTCGCGTTCACGGCCGACGGCATGCCCGACTTCGGCCAGCCGCTGAAGGAGACGCAGCGATGAGCGCCGTGATCGCCCTGACCGACGGCGCCCCCAACACCTTCGACGGCAGCGCGCCGGACCGCATCTGCCGCCGCCCCACGCGCGCCGAGCTACACGCCTACCCGTCACCCACACCCGCCCGCGGCCGCGCCCTCGTCTACGCCGGTGGCGGCTACCTGCAGCTGATGCACGACAAGGAGGGCGTGGAGGTCGCGCAGTGGCTGAACACGCTGGGGCTGGACGCCTACGTGCTGGTGCACCGCCTGCCCGGCCACGACGGCCACCCCTTCGACATCGCGCTGCAGGACGGCCTGCGCGCGCTGGACGTGCTGGCCACGCTGCCGCCGCTGCCGCTGCTGCACGTGGGCCTGTCCTCCGGCGGCCACCTGGCCGGCGTGATGGCCTGCCAGCGTGACAGTGCCGGCGCCGTCATCGCCTACGCGCCGCTGAACGCCAACCACCGCAGCCACAAGTTCCCGCCAGGCAAGCCCGACTTCCCGCCGCCCGAGAAGCAGGCCTTCTACGACGCCTGGCCCATCGGCATCGCCACCGAGCCCCACGGCCTGCCCAAGTGCCCCGTGTTCCTGGCCTATGCGCTGCACGACCCCGTCGTGCCGGTGCAGCATGCGCTCAACCTCATCGTCGCGGCGCAGCAGCACCAGCTGGATGTGGAGGCGCACGTCTTCCCGCAAGCCGAACACGGCTTCGCGCTGCGCGGGCTGGACGGCACGCAGGATCAGTGGCCGGGGCTGGTGGCGCGGTGGCTGCAGCGCCTGCTGGCAGTCTGAGCAACGACCTCAGCGGCCGAGCGAACCCGTGCACAACTGCTGCTCGCAAGGTACGCCGTCGTGATTGCCGTCCATCTGCGTTCCGGGGCAGTGGTTGATGAACCACGTTGCCTCGGCGCAGGAATTCATCTGCGAGCAATGGGTGCGCCCATCGCAACGAAAGCCCGCATCCGCAGCGGCCGCCGGTTGGGGCGCCACGCTGGCGGGTTGGTCTTCCAGATGACGGCGGTGGTTCTGCGCCTCGAACGAGCGATAGACCCAGGTAGCCCCGCCGGCCAGCACTGCCAAGACCAGCGCGCCAGACAGAAGCGTGGACAACAACCCGCTGGAACCACCCCGTGGCCGGGCCACCGGGCGCCGCGCGGGCGGCGTGCCGACCGCCAGCCGAACCACACGGACGGCGCGCGGGCGCCCATCCTCGCCGCGCCCCAGCTCGTAGCGCAGCGTTTCACCGACCACCGGCCGACTGCCATCACGCGGCAAGTCACCAATGTGGACAAAGATTTCTGCACCGCCATGGCTGGGTGCGATGAAGCCGAACCCCTTGTCGTCGTGCCAGGTCCGTAACTTTCCAATCAAAGGCATTGTCTTGAGTCCCCCTGTCCAGACGAACTATGCCCGCAGCAGCATCCTGACCGCCCCAGGCCACGTCGCCGGATTGATGAGGTCTCGGCCTGCAGCTCGCCAAGATCGCGCAAGCAAACGGCGGCACGCACCGCAAGGATGGCGCGCACCGTGCCCCACTGGACCAGCGGCTGCCCGCACCTCGATAGACACCCACATGCGCAAACACGCTCCGCTCATCTCGCTGGCCATGGCTTGTCTGCTCGCCGCCTGCGCGACACCCTCATCGCCACAGCTCACGCCACCCGCCTTCCCCGGTGCCGAGGGCGAAGGCGCGATCTCCGTCGGCGGCCGCGGCGGCCGGGCGATCTACGTGACGACGCTGGCCGACGACGGCCCGGGCTCGCTGCGCGCCGCCGTCGAGGCCAGCGGCCCGCGCACCGTCGTGTTCGCCGTGTCCGGCACCATCGCGCTGAGGAAGCCGCTGCGCATCACCGAAAGCCGCATCACCATCGCCGGCCAGACCGCGCCGGGCGACGGCATCACGCTGCGCGACCATCCGCTGATGATCGACGCGGACGATGTCGTCGTGCGCTTCATCCGCTCACGGCTGGGAGACGAGGCCAACGCGGACGACGACGCGATCAGCGTCGGCTCGGGCCAGCGCATCATCCTGGATCATGTGTCCACCAGTTGGTCCAGCGACGAGTCGCTGTCGGTCTCGGTCGCGCGGCCGGACCTGGGCCGGCCGGCCTACCAGCACGTCACCGTGCAGTGGAGCCTGATTGGCGAATCGCTGAACTGCAACACCGCCAAGAAGGGCGCTTGCCACGGTTTCGGCAGCCTGCTGCGCGGCGCACACGGCACGCGGCTGTCCCTGCACCACAACCTCTGGGCCCACCATCAGGACCGCATGCCTCGCCCAGGCAACTACCTCACGCCGGACAAGGACAAGCTGGGCGGCTTCTACGACCTGCGCGCCAACGTGTTCTACAACTGGGGCACCGAGCGCTCGGGCTACAACCTGGACCGCCATGGCGAGCGCGCCAGCTACAACTTCGTCGGCAACGTCTACCTGCGCGGGCCCAGCTCCAAGGGCGCGTTCGCGTTCGAGGAGAGCAACCCCGGCGCCAGCGCCTTCTTCGCGTGGAACAGCATGGACGGCCAGTTGCCAGCCGACCCGTGGGCGCTGGTGCGCGCCCACAAGGGCCACCTGCCCGCCGGCCTGCCGCTGGGCTACCAGCAGCCGGGCCCCTTCCGCCTGGCGCCGGTCACGGTCGAGGCGCCCAACCGGACGCTGGCGCGGGTACTGGACGGCGTGGGCGCCTCGCTGGTGCGCGACGCGGTGGACCTGCGCATCATCGAAGACGTGCGCCAGCGCCGCGGCACGCTCATCAACAGCCAGACCGAGGTGGGCGGCTGGCCGGTGCTGCAGAGCCGGCCCGCACCGCTGGACAGCGACGGCGACGGCATGCCGGATGCGTGGGAAACGCAGCAAGGCCTGAACCCGCGCAACGCGTCAGACGCCGCGCGCGTGGACCCCGCCACCGGCTACACGGCGCTGGAGCGCTATCTGAACGGCCTGGTGGCCCACCTGCCCGGCGCCACGGCGGCCGAGCCGCGGCCCGACCTGTCCTTCGTGGCGCAGGAGCCTTTCCGCAAGGCCAAGCAGGCGCTGGACACCTCGTCCATCACGACGGCCCATGAGGCCCGCGTGATAGCCGAGGCCATCACGCCCATCATGCGGTTGCTGGTGGCCGGCAGCTACGTGGATCTGCCGAACAGCGTCAGCCGCGAGGTGCTGACCGAGCACGGCCGCAGCGTGCTGCGCCAGTTGCCAATGAGCAGGCAGAGCCAACGGCTGGGCGTTGCACGCGTTGGCGGCTGGCAGGTCTGCGGCGACGACCGGCTGTCGTTCACCGCCATCCACCACGACCTGTTCCGCAAAAACCCGCAGGCGCACAGCTATCTGTTCAGGAAGGTGGCAGGCGTCTGGCGCTTCGACGACCACGCACTGATCGGCGTGGACGAGACCTGCCACTAGGCGTCGATGCGGGTCTCGGCCCAGGCATCGCCCGTGCGCGCGCCAGGCGCGGGACGGTGCAACCACCACTCCAGCCACAGCGCCTGCGGCAGCCACGACGTCCAGGCCAGGGCCGTGTAGTAGGCCTCGATGGGCAGGCCAGCCAAGTTGCCCGCCACGATCTGCAGCCGCAGCGTGATGCCGCCAGCCGTCAGCGCGAAGCTGCGCAGCATCCAGCGGCGGTGCTGGGCGATGCGACGGGCGCGGATGTGGATCAGCGCGACGGCCGTGCTCGCCAGCCACAGCCCACCCAGCAGCCCGAAGCCCCACTGCGCGATGGGGCCGCCGTCGGACTGCGCGGCCAGCGGCAGCGCCGCCAGCCCGCCCAGCAGCAGGCAGGCCGCATAGGCCCAGCCCAGCGCACGGTGCAGCTGCGGGCGGCGCTGGCGCAAGCGTGTCGAGAACTGCCACGGCCCCAGCATCAGCGCCAGGCCACCGGCCACCGCATGCAGCACCAGCAACTCGCGCTGCAGCGTCAGATTGGGCAGCGGCGGCGCGAAGGGCTGGCCCGGCAGCGCATAGCGCAGCGCCATCACGCCGGTGAGCACGGACAACACCAGCAGCAGCTCGTAGGCGGCCAGGCGGATGGGATGAGCAGGTGAGGAGGTCTTCATGCCGCTCAATCTAGGCGGCATGAATGAATCTGGACTTAGGGCAGATGCACCCGGGCGAGCAGCCCGGTCTGCCCGTCGTCCCGGGCGCGCAGCTCGATGCGCAGCCCGTGCCGCAAGCCCGCCTGCCGCGCAATCGCCAGGCCCAGGCCACTGCCGCCGGGCGGTGCGTCGGGCATGCGGAAGAAGCGGTCGAACACGCGCTCGCGCATGGCCTCGGGCAGGCCCGGGCCGCTGTCGATGATGTCCACCCACTGCGGCGTCAGCCTCAGCTCCACCTCGCCGCCCGGTGGCGTGTGGCGCAGCGCATTGCTGATGAGGTTGTCGAACAGGCTGCGCAGGTCGCCCTCCACGGCGGGCAGCACCACGGCGCCGTCGGCGGCATCGACAAAGCCCATCTCCACGCCGCGCCGGTCGGCCTCGGCCAGGCCCAATGCGATGCTGGCGCGCAGCAGCTCGCGCAGGTCCAGCGGCTGCAGCGGCAGGCTGGGCGCCAGGTCTTGCCGTGACAGGCTGAGCATCTGGTCCAGCAGGTGGCTGGCGCGGCGCATGCCCTGCTGCAGCTGCTCGAACTCACTGCCGGCCGACTGCAGATGGGGGCGCAGGTTCTCCAGCTGCAGGCTGAGTGCCGTCAGCGGCGTGCGCAGCTCGTGGGCCGCGTCCTGCACGAAGCGCCGCTGCGAGGCCAGCGCGCCGCGCAGCCGCGCCAGCACGCCCTCGAAGGCCTGCACCAACGGCTCGATCTCGCAGGGCACCTGCAGCTCGGCCACCGCGCCGCTGTGTTCATCGCGCCGCGCCAGCTGCTGGGCCGACTGCTCCAGCCGGCGCGAGGTACGGCCCACCACGCGCACGGTCACCATCACCGAGATGGGCAGCAACAGCAAGCCCACCAGGCTGGCCAGGAATGTGCGCGCGCCCACCTCGCGCTGACGGAACACCAGGCTCTGGGCCACCTGCACGCGCACCTCGCTGCCACTCGCCGCCGCCGTGTACACATGCCAGGGCGAGCCGCTCGCCTGCACCTCGTGCCAGCCGGCGCCGGGGTGCAAGGGCAAGGCCAGCGATGGCAGGTCGCTGACATGGCGTGCCGGGTCTTGCGCGCACCAGATCTGCACGACGAACTGCCCGCCCTCATGCACCTCCTGCTCCGGCTGCGGCGACACCGGCAGGTCCAGGCTGGCGCAGCTGCGCGCCGCGTGGGAGCGGGCCAATGCCTGCATCTGCCCGTCCATGAACTCGAACACCGTGACGGCGTAACTGTCGGCGAACAGCCAGGCCAGCCCGCCGGTCATCAGCAGCTGCAGCGGCAGCAGCCACAGCACCAGCTGCCCCTGCAGCGAGCGCGGCCAGCCCGGGCGCAGGCGGCGGCGCGTCATGCAGCGGCGTCGGCCAGCGCGACGCGCCAGCCCAGGCCGCGCACGTTGCGGATGGCGTCGGCCCCGAGCTTGCGGCGCATGCCGTGGATGAGCACGTCGATCATGTTGCTGCCCACCTCCTCGCCCCAGCCGTAGATGCGCTGCTCCAGCTGCTCGCGCGACAGGATGGCGCCAGGCCGCTCCAGCAAGGCTCGCAGCAGCGCGAACTCCCGCGCCGTCAGCGCCTCGCGCTGGCCGCCGCGCAGGGCCTCACGGGTGTTGAGGTCCAGCTGCAGCGCGGCGCCCACGCCCAGCAGGGATTGCGCGGCACCGCTGGCGCGGCGCAGCAGCGCGCGCATGCGGGCCAGCAGCTCGCCCAGTTCGAAGGGCTTCACGAGGTAGTCGTCGGCACCGAGGTCCAAGCCGGCGATGCGGTCCTCCACACCGTCGCGCGCGGTCAGCACCAGCACCGGCGTCAACTCGCCGCGCCCGCGCAGCAGGCGCAGCAGGGCCAGGCCGTCCAGCCGCGGCAGCCCCAGGTCCAGCAGCACGCAGGCGTAGCCGCCATCAGTGAGCGCGGCACGGGCCGGTTCGCCGTCACGCACCCAGTCCACCGACCAGCCGGCCCGTGCCAGCGCCTGGGTCAGGCTGTTGCCGATCATCTCGTCGTCTTCCACCAGCAGTGCGCGCATGCGCGGCAGCTTAATCGGGCTGACTTAAGGCTTCGTGAGGATGCCCGGCCCGCCGTCGCTGCGCTGGCTAAGGCCTGGCTAAGTCGTGGCTTCTAGCCTGCACGGCGTTGACTGACTCACGCCTTCAAGGACGCTCCCATGCATGTCTGCACCTCCCTTCTCGCCACCTTGCTGATGACGGCCCTGCCGGCGCTGGCCCAGGCCACCCCGCCCGAGGCCGGGCCGCCCGACTCGGTGACCATTGCCGGCCTGGGCGGCGGCGCGGTGCGCGAGCCCTACCGCGGCATGAAGACCCGCACCCGCGTGCTGCCGCTCTTGATCTACGAGAACCGCTGGGTGTCCGTGGCCCTGCCCACCGTGGACGTGAAGCTGGGCCACACCGGCCCGGTGAGCTGGCGGCTGCGCACGCGCTTCGGCTTCGACGGCTACAAGCCCAAGGACTCAGCCTTCCTCGCCGGCATGGCGCGCCGCAAGGAAAGCCTGTGGCTGGGCAGCGCCGCCATCTGGGACGCCGGCCCGCTGGGCGAGCTGTCCGTGGAAGCCGTCGCCGATGCGCTGGGCCACAGCAAGGGCCGCGTCTTCGCGCTGCAGTACGAGAAGCGATTCGAGTTCGGCGACCTTGCCGTCACGCCCCGCGCCGGACTGCGCGGCGTGGACCGCAAGTACGTGGACTACTACTTCGGCGTGCGCCCGACCGAGGCCCTCACGGGCCGGCCCGTCTACGTCGGCGACTCGGCCACGCAGGTCGAAGCCGGCCTGCGCCTGGCGTACGCGACGGGCAAGAACGAGATGCTGTTCGCCGACCTGTCAGGCCTGAAGCTGGGCCGGCCGGTGGAGAACAGCCCGCTGGTGGCGCGGCGCTACCAGGCGAGTGTGTTTGCGGGGTGGTTGTACCGGTTCTGAATGCCGGACTGATGCGGCTCGCCACGGTGCCTTTCAGGCAGCGGTGTTGCCGGGATTCCACCCCGGTGGGTGGCTTCCCGGCACGGGCCTTCGCATCCGCCAGCTGCAGCCTCAGCGCCCACTGCGCACCCGCCGGGAAAAGTCGTTGACACCGTCCTGCGTCCGCTCCACCTTGCGGATCGTCCCGTCGTTGTTGAAGTGCAGGTATTCAGCCGTCACATGGCGCTGCTTCTTGTTCGCACAGGCCGCGCCGGGTGTGTCCAGCCAGCGGTGATAGAACAGCAGCCACTGGCCCTGGTACTCCACGATGGAGTGGTGGTTGTTGGCGTTGTTCTCCTGCTCCATGAAAACACCGCGATACGTCCATGGGCCGGTGGGCGAGGTGGCGGTGTAGTAAGTCAGGATGCGGTTGTGCTCCGGCATCGTGAAGTAGTAGAGGCCCTTGCGCTTGAACACCCACGGCCCCTCCATCGGCGGCTCATAGCCGCCCATGTCCATCGGCTGCAGCTCGCCCTTGATGCTGCGCATGTCGTCGGCCATCTCGGCCACGAGGTAGTTTTTTCCTGAGGTGCGGCTGTAGAGGTAGGCGCGGCCGTCGTCGTCGATGAACAGCACCGGGTCGTTCGCATAGGGCTTGCGCCACAGCGGCGCGCCGATCATGTCCTTGAAGGGGCCGGCGGGGTTGTCACTTTCGGCGATGCCGATGCCCATCCACTTGGTGCTGTTCTTGGGGTTCTGGCGGTCCTTGATGCCGGTGCCGGCCGGGAAGACCAGGTAGTACTTGCCGTTCTTGTAGGCCGCATCGGGCGCCCAGGCGTAGTCGTTGGCCCAGGCCAGGTCCTTCACCGACAGCACGGCGCCGTGGTTCGTCCAGTTCACCAGGTCGGTAGACGAGAAGGCATACCAGTCCTTCATGTGGAAGTCGGCCTGGCATTCCTCGTCGTGTGAGGTGTAGAGCCACAGGCGACCGTCCTTCCACACATGGGCGGACGGATCGGCGGTGCGCAGGTCTTGGCCGAGCTTGAGTGGGTTTTGGGCGTGGACCGAGGTGACGAGCAAGGCCCACAGCAACAGCAACGACACACGCTTCATGGCCGGGCAGCGCCCTGGTTCACGGCCGCCTTGCCCGCTGGCACGACGATCTGCGGCACAGCGGGCTCCTGCATGCCGTGGCCCAGCTGGAAGCTCGGGTAGGGCGGCTGGTTGTAGGCCGTGTTCTGCCACGCGATGGCCACGCGGTACTGCGCGTCGTGCATCAGCGTGACCAGGCGCCGCTCGGTCGCATGGGGCGTGGTGTAGATGCGCAGGAACTTCTCGTCGGGCGTGCGCCAGACCACCTCCTCGCGCCAGTCGCCCAGCAGGTCGGCCGACACGACCGGCACGTTCTTCGTGCCATTGCTGTGCACCACGCCGCTGGCCTCCAGCAGCGTGGTGGACTTGCCCGCCGTCCAGTCCCACTTGTTGATGCGGTTGCGGTCGAACAGTTCGCGCAGCTCGTCGCCGTCCCACCAGACCAGGAAGCTCTGCTCGCGCGGGCGCTTGACGCCGGGGATGGGCTGGCCTTGCGCGGTATAGAGCACGTCCTGGTTGGTGGCCCAGGCCTCGGCGCCGGGGAAGCGCGGGTCGATGTCGGCGGCCACGCCGCGGCCGGTGTCCTGCGTTGCCGGCGCGCTCCACAGCAGCTTGCCCGTGCGCGCGTCCAGCATGGCGGCGCCGATGCCGCCGTTGTGCCTCACCACCTCGTGCACGCCGAACTTCTCCAGGCCAGGGTTGGCGGGGTCGAGATCGCCCACACCCATCGCATCACCGTGCAGCAGGCCGGCACTCCACAGCCCCTTGCCGTTGTCGTCCACGGTCATGGCGCCGTAGATGATCTCGTCGCGGCCATCGCCGTCCACATCGGCCACGCTGAGCTGGTGGTTGCCCTGGCCGCCAAACGCGGCGTTGCCGGGCGCTGCGCTGTCAAAGGTCCAGCGCCGGGTCAGCTTGCCGTCACGCCAGTCCCAGGCGGCCAGCGCCGTGCGACCGTAGTAGCCCCGCGCCATGATGATGCTGGGCCGCTCGCCGTCCAGGTAGGCGGTGCCGGCGAGGAAGCGGTCCGAGCGGTTGGCGTAGCCGTCATCCCAGACCTCCTTCATCTGCGCAGCGGTCGGCGCATCGGTGCGCGGATCGCGGGCCGGCCAGTAGGGCTCGCTGGCCAGCGCCTTGCCGGTCAGGCCGTCGAAGACGGTCAGGAACTCCGGGCCTTTCAGGATGCGGCCCTGCAAGGGCGCGACGAAACCGCCTTCGGGCTGCGGCTTGCCACCAGTGCGGTCGGTCGACGGCACCTCGCCATCGGCCTCGCGCCAATCGGCGTTCGCATCGCCCAGCACGCGGCCGGTGCCGTCCACCGTGCCGTCGCTGGTGCGCACGGCCAGCTCGGCACGGCCGTCACCGTCGTAGTCATACACCTGGAACTGCGTGTAGTGCGCGCCGGCACGGATGTTCTTGCCGAGGTTGATGCGCCACAGGCGCTGGCCGTCCAGCTTGTAGGCATCGAGGATGACCGGACCGGTGTAGCCGTGGAAGGCGTTGTCCTTGGCGTTGGTCGGGTCCCACTTCAGGACGATCTCGTAGCGGCCGTCGCCGTCCAGGTCGGCCACGCTGGCCTCCTGGGCCGAGTAGGTGTAGGCCTCGCCGGTGGGCGTGACGCCGCCCTCAGGCTGCTGCAGCGCGATGCTGAGGTAGCCCGGCTCCCACACCGGCACGGGCGGGCTGGCATCGCCCTCGCGACCGTTGACGCGGCTCTTGACGACATAGGTCGACTGCGGCGTGCCGGCCTTGTCGACGAAGTTGGTGCCCCCGCTCAGCGGCTGGGCGTTGACCTGGGTGCCGTCGCGGTAGACGTCGAACGCCGTCTTGGGCGCGTCGGTGGCCAGCAGTCGCCAGCTGATGAGCACGCCGCCGCCGGCCGCCGGCACGGCGACGGCGCCGCGATCCAGCTTCTCCATCCAGCGCGGCGCGGCAGCGGCGGTCGTGGCGAGGCCAAGGGCTGCCGCGCTCAGCAGCAGGGCCTGGGGCAGACGGCGCTTGAATGGCTTGGTCATGTTCAGCTTCATGGATGGGTCTTGCACGCACCAGGCAGCAGCTCGGCACCGTCAAACATCAGGTCGCGCTGCTGCGCGCGCAGTTGCAGCTTGAGCGGGCCGCTGCGCTCGGGCAGCGTTACCGACGCCTGCAGCCGGTTGTTGAGCACACCCTGGGCCCAGGCGGCGTCCTGCGGGCCGCGCGGCCAGCGCAGCGGCAAGGTCTGGCCGTCCACCAGTACATCGGCGGCCCAGGCCTCGCCCGGGGTGGCGGTGTAGCTGGGCAGCACGTGCACGCGCAAGCAGCTGGGGCCGGGCGCGGTGCCGGGGGCGGCGATCTCCAGCGTGGCGCCCGGCTGGCGGGCGGCCAGCACGCCATCGCCACGACCCAGGCCGGGCACGCGGCGCCAGGCGGCGCTGTCCGTCACGCGCAGCGCAGGTGCGACGGGTTCGAGCAGCGGCAGCGGGGCCAGGTCGGCACTGGCCCGGGTCAACTCGGTCAGCGCATCAGGCGCCGAGCCCCCAAGGCCCGGCGCGGGCAGCAGCGGCGCGATCTGGCGGTAGCTGGTCCACAGCCCGTCGGCCGGCTCCTCGGCCAGGATGCCGGCCCAGCGGCCGGCGTTGTAGCGCGCAGTCAAGGCCTTGAGGCGCTGATCGGCGCGCACGGCTTGCGCGGCGAAGGCGCGGGCGCCGGCGGGGTCTCGCTCCAGCGTGGCGGCGTAGCGCTCCAACGCGAAGAAGCGCTCGTTGGCCAGTGCCGAGGCGCGCACCGGGTACTCGACGAGCTGGAAGAACGCCGCCTGCTGCGCCGCCGCGACGCGCGGGCGCACGGCGTCCAGCCGGGCCAGCAACGTGGCGAAGCGGTTCAGCCGTTCGTGCACCGCAGCCAGCGGCCAGCCGCTGCGCTTCATGCGTTCGCCGGCCAGGTGGAACTGCAGGTGCTCGGGGCGGCGCTCGAAGTTGACGCGGTAGTGGCCGTCCCAGATGTCGCTGATGTCGGCCACGCCGAACAGCCGCTGCGCGAGCTCGCGCAGGTAGCCGCCCTGCCCCTGGGCGCGCACGGCGGCCGGGTTCCAGGCCAGGTCGAACCAGTGGCTGAGGTTGACCTCGTGCGGCTTGATATCGCCCGCATTGACCACCCACAGCTGACGCGCGCCGGCCTCGAAGGCGCGGCCCATCTCCTCGGCCACCAGCGCGGGCGGCGTGGTGTCCAGCCACAGGTAGGACAGCGGCGCGCCGAGGTAGCTCAGGTGGTAGTAGATGCCGGAGCCGCCAGAACGCCTCGATTGAGCGGCATCGGGGAACTGGCGGATGTAGCCGAAGTTGTCATCGGGCCAGACGAGGGTCACGTCGTCCGGCAGCGCCAGGCCGGGCAGCAGCGGCAGCACTTCCTTGTAGGGCACGAAGATCTGCGGCGTGGTCGTCGGGTCGCCCACGTGCTGGCGGATTAGCTCGCGCTGGTCGGCGATCAGCCCGTTCAGCAGCGCCTGCTTCTCGGCCACCGTGCCGCCGCCCTGCATGCCGGAATCGTGAATGCCGCGCATGCCCAGCGTGAACAGGCTCTCGTAGCGGCCGTTGGTCTTCAGCCGCTCGGCCCAGTAGTCGCGCACCTGCTGCGGGTGGGTGGCGTAGTTGTACTGGTCGTGCGGCGCGGTCCATTCCGACACGTTGTTGCGCAGCAGGGGCTCCGCATGCGAGCTGCCCATGACGATGCCGTAGCGCTGTGCCAACTCGGCGTTCTTCGGGTTGTCGTTGAACGCGCGGGAGACCTGGTGCATGGCCGGCCACAGCGTGTTGGCCTTCAGGCGCAGCAGCAGGCGGAAGACCTGCTCATAGGTCTTGGGCCCGATGTTGCGCGCCTCGGGCTCGAAGGTGTTGGCGGCCCAGGGGTGCAGGCCCCAATCCTCGTCGTTGATGAACAGGCCCCGGTACTTCACGGCAGGACCGTCCTGCAGCGGCTCACTGAGCGACAGGTGCAGCGGGCCACGCTGGCGCGGCGCGAGATCGGCCCACCACACCCACGGCGACACGCCCAGCGCCTGGCTCAGCGTGTAGACGCCGTAGGCCGTGCCGCGAAGGTCGGCGCCCGCGATGACGAGGGCCTGCTTCACGCCCGGCGCCGGGTCGCGCAGCACGGCGATGCGGAAGCACTCCCAGCAGCCCTTCAGCGCGCCGAGGCCGAGCCGCTCGGCCTGCGCATCGATCTGCGCATGGCGGCCCGCGGTGCCGACCCAGATCTGCACAGCGCCTTGGGTGGCCGTGCGCAGGCCCAGGCGCGTCAGGTCGCCGGCCAGGTCTTGCGTGACGAAGGCTTCCAGCGGGTCGGCGGACGGGCTGCCGACGATGACGACGCCGTCCAGCGGCAAGCTACCGGGCGTGGCGCGCGTGGACACGTCCAGCCCGGCCTGGGCGAGGCCGGCCAGCATCAGCAGGTACAGGGACGTCAGCAGCTGGCGCATGGGGGTCACCGAGCCTTGAAGGCCGCGCGCAGGTCGGGCGGCGGCGCGTTGCGGTCGACGTGGAGCCAGCCGTCCTTCAGCGTCAGCTCGGCGGCCTGGATGACGGTGCGCTGGTGCCAGCGGTCGTCGGTCTTCGCCTCGGGCTCGCCGCTCTGGTGCGTAAAGTAGAAGAGGTAGGCCCGGTCGTCCACGACGGTCACGCCGGGGTGTTGGCCCTTGGCGCGGTCGGTGGGGTGGTCGCCGATGCCGGCCAGCAGACGCGTGGGTTGCTCCTCCCAGGTCAGTGCGTCATCGGAGCGCAGCACCAGCAGGCCCTTCCACAGGTCGGCCACCAGCCACCACTTACCGCCGAACCGGAACACCGTCGGGCCTTCGCCCGGCAGGTGGCTGACGGGGCCGCGCACGGTCCAGGTCTTGAGGTCGGGGCTGTCGGCCACCTTGAGCTTGCTGCCGGCCTGCTCGTCCTTGAACCACATGCGCCAGCCGCCCTGCGGCGCGCGGATGACGGACGCGTCGATGACCTTGGGCGAGCCCAGGTCCACGCGGCCGGCGCAGGTCCAGGTGCGCAGGTCGGTGCTGGTGAGATGCTCGATGCGGCGCTCGCCCGTCCAGCTCTTGTGGATGCCAGGCACGATGGTGAGCCACAGGTGGTAAAGCCCGTCGAATTCCTGGATCTCGGGGGCCCACAGCGTGACGCCGGTGCATTCGGCAGGGAACTTCGCCTCGCTGTCGAAGGTCCAGCGGTTGCCATCCTGCGTCGTCGCAATGCCGATGGGCGTGGCGTGCACCCAGCTGACGTCCTTGGGGTCGTCCAGCCGCAGCGTGGCGCGGCGGTTCGTGTAGAACATTTCCCAGCGCTTCAGGCCCCGGTTGAAGACGAGGGACACGTCGGCCGCGCCGTCCAGCGTGGGGTCGCGGTAGAGCGGGCGCGGCGCGGGTTCAGGGGCGCTGGCGCAGCCGGCCAGCGCAGCCAGCGCAGCCAGCAGCGTGAGCGTGGCGATGAGCTTCATGGCGTGACCTTGATGGGCAGGTAGCGCGGCGTCTTCATCGCGGCGCCCAGGTGGTAGCTGGTGTGCGGCGGCTGGTTGTAGCCGGCGTTCTGCGCTGCCACCTGCACGCGGTACTGCGGGTCGTGCATCAGCGTCACCAGCCGGTGCTCGCTCGGGTGCGGGGTGGAGAACACCAGCAGCGCCGTGCTGTCCTCGTTGCGCCAGACGACCTCCTCGCGCCAGTCGCCCAGCAGGTCGGCTGACAGCACTGGGTTGCCTTTGGTGCCGTTGTTAGACGCCGCACCAAAGGCCTTGCCGCTCAGCAGCGGCTCGAACTTGAAGCTGGCCGGGTTCCACTTGTCGATGGCGACATGGTCCAGCGACTCGCGCAGCAGGTCGCCGTCCCACCAGGCAGCGAAGTTGTAGCGGTTGGGGTGCTTGTCGCTGATGAGCTTGCCGCTGGCGTTCATCAGGCCACCCACATTGCCCCAGCACTCGGCGCCCGGGTGCGCGGGATCGATGTCGAAGCACACGCCGCGGCCCACGTCGGTGTTGTTGCCGGACATGCTCCATAGAACCCGGCCGGTCGCGCCGTCGTGCATCTCCAGGCCGTGCGCGCCGTAGCAGCGCGGGCTCTCGTGCACCATGAAGACCTGCTGACCCTCGCGATCCGGGTCGTGATTGCTGACGTGCAGCGCGTCGCCATGGCACAGACCGGTGCTGTAGAGCAGCTGGCCGGTGCTGGCAATGGTGGCAGCGCCGTAGATGATGTCCTGCCGGCCGTCGCCATCCACATCGGCCACCGAGAACCAGTGTGCGCCCTGCCCGGCCGCGGGCTTGCTGGCGGCATCGCGGTCGCTGTCGAACACCCAGCGTTGGGTGAGCTGTCCGCCACGCCAGTCCCAGGCTGCAATGACAGCACGCGTGTAGTAGCCCCGCGCGAACACGGCGCTGGGCCGCTGGCCGTCCAGGTAAGCCACGCCAGCGGTGAAGCGGTCCACGCGGTTGCCATAGCGGTCGCCCCAGGCGCCCACGTCGCCGCGCGGCGGCGTGTAGTCGGTGCTCGCCATCGCGGCGCCGGTCTGACCGTTGAAGACGGTGAGGAACTCCGGCCCGGACAACACATAGCCGCCCTCGTTGCGGAAGTCGGCCTTGGCATCGCCGATCACCCGGCCGGTGCCGTCCACCGTGCCGTCGGCCGTCTTCATCATCACCTCGGCACGGCCGTCGCCATCGAAGTCGTAGGCGACGAAGCTGGTGTAGTGCGCTCCGGCGCGGATGTTGGGGCCCAGGTCGATGCGCCACAGCCGGGTGCCGTCCAGCCGGTAAGCGTCGAGCAGCGTGGGGCCGGTGTGGCCGCGGTGCGAGTTGTCCTTGGCGTTGGTGGGCTGCCACTTGACGATGAGCTCGTACTGGCCATCGCCGTCGACGTCGGCTGGCGCGCCGTCGTTGAGCTGGTAGGTGTAGGCCACGCCATCGGGCGTGGTGCCGCCCTCGGGCTTGTGCACCGGCACGCGCAGGTAGGGCTGGGCCCAGGGTGCGGTGGCCGCCGAGGCCGGCTGCTCGCGGCTGTCGATGACGGCGCGCACCGTGTAGAGGCTGTCGGCGCGGCCCTGCGCGTCCGTGAAGTGGGTCAGCGCCTGCGGTGCGCCGTTGAGCCGCCTGCCATCGCGGTAGACGTTGAAGCGCACGCTGGCCGGCTCGTTGCCAAGCAGCCGCCAGCTGACGAACACGCCCGACGGCGCGCTCAGCGCGACCACGCCGCGGTCGAGCTTCTCGACCTGCAGCACATCGGCCTGCGCCAGGCCCGCCACAGCCAGCAACAGGCCGCAGGCCAGCCTGGAGATCGGTGAACGCATCGTCATGTCCGTGTTCCTTCCATCGTCACGCCGCCGTTGTGCCCGTACGGGTGCTCGGGCCGAGCGCCGTGCCGCCCCAAGCCGTCCCCTGGGCGAGGGGCACCATCCATAAAAAAACGGCCTCTTGCGAGGCCGGGCACCTGCAGAACAGGTGCAACAGGATTGGCCGCTCAGGCCAGGCCCGGAGATCAGAGCTTGTAGCCCAGCGTGACGTAGTAGCGGCGGCCCGACCACGCCAGCTCGTTGGGGCGCGACAGGTCGCCCGCGTAGCTCAGCTCGGCCTGGTCGGTGAGGTTCTTACCCTCGACCGACAGCGTCAGGTTGTTGGTGGCCTTCCACTGCAGCTTGGCGTCCAGGTAGCCGGTCTTGTCGCGGAAGTTCGGGTTGCCCGACACGTCATTGCCGCCGGTGTAGTACTTGTCGCGGTGGTGGTAGGCCAGGCGCGCATTGATCACGCTGTTGTCGTACCACAGGCCCACGTTGTAGGCCAGCTTGGACATGCCGGGGTAGGGCAGCACCGAGTTGTCCAAGGGGCTGATCAGCTGGTTGCCGGGGGCGTAGCTGAAGCTCATGCGGGTGACGTTGGCGTTCACGCCGAAGCCGCTCAGCCAGCCGGGCAGGAAGGTCAGCGCCTGGTTGCCGTCCAGCTCGATGCCCTGGGTCTTGGCGCCCTGGCCGTTGATGGGCTGGGTCACGTCGAACAGCCGGCCGTCGCCGTAGAAGTTCACGCTCGGCTGGTAGATGTTGTTGCGCACATAGGTGTCGATGCCGGTGCGGAACAGCGCCAGCGACAGCTTGGTGTCACGGTTCGGGTAGAACTCCAGGCTCAGGTCGTACTTGGTGCCACGGTAGGGCTTGAGGTCGGGGTTGCCGGCCGTGCAGTCGTCGGTACCGTCGCCGCCACGGCCGGTGTCACCGCTGCCGGTCGTGCAGGTGATGTTGGGCGCCAGCAGGTTGAGCGCAGGACGCGACATCACCTTGGCCCAGCCGCCGCGCACGATCAGCTTGTTGGGGATGACTTGCAGCGCCGCGTTCAGGCTGGGCAGCACGTCGCTGTAGCTGTTGTCGACGGACACCACCTTGTTGGCGACCACGCGCGCCGTGCAGCTGCTCAGCACGGCCGGATCGCAGATGCGGTCCACCTGCACGCCGGTGGACGTCACGTCGGTGCGGGCGTAGCGCACGCCCACGTTGCCGTCGAGCATCATGCCCAGCAGCTCGGTGCCCCAGTCCAGGCGCACATAGGCCGCCTTGACCTTCTCGGTGATGAAGAAGGCCGGGATCTGCGGGTAGACCTTGCCGTCGCTGCCCGGCGCTTCGTACAGGTAGTTGTGGTTGAACGCGCTGGTGTCGAAGATGCCGGACGCCGCGGCCGCGGCGTAGCTCGGCGCCGTCCAGTTCGCCGGCAGGCCCGACGTGCCGTAGCCCCCCATGAAGGTGCCGGGCGACGTGGTGCGCAGCGCGTTGACGATCTCCTGCATGCGCGCGCCGTTCACATAGGACGTGCGGTAGCCGCTGTTGATGAAGGTCTGCGTGTCGTTCGGGCGCTGCGCCGTGCCGGCATACAGCGGGTCGAAGTTGATGATCTGGTTGACGTTGGCGGTGCGGACGTTGATGTCCACGGCCTCGTCGGTCGCGCTCAGGCTGCCGTTGTTCTGCAGCAGGTAGCCGCCGCCGTTGTACTGGCGCGCGCTGTTCTCGCTGACCCGGCCACCAAACCACAGGCTCTGGAAGAAGTCGTGGTCGAAGTTGTATTGCAGGTCCAGCTTGCCCTGGCGCTCGGTGTTCCGGGTCGCCGTGGGTCGGTACTGCAGTTGGGCCTGCACGTAGGAGGCGGCGTTGTCCGGGCTGTAGTTCGCCAGGAAGGTGAATTGCGGCAGGCGGTCGGCACCGAGCTTGACCACCAGACCGGGCGCGTTCTGCGTCAGGATGAGGTTGTTGGTCTCGTTCGAGTAATCAGCCTGCGAATCGACCAGCTTGCCTTCCACGCGCCAACGGTCGTTCTTGAACTTGAAGCCGGCGCTGGTGTACTTGGACTCGATGTCCTGCGCGAAGTCGCGCGCCGAGGTGCTGAACGCCGCCTGGCCGCCCACACCCGCCACGTTCAGGCAGTTGCCCACCGTGTACTGCGTCACATGGTGGTTCTCGACCGTCATGCCGGCCGGCGTGGCGCTGCCGCTGACGCCGGTGCAGGTGCCGCCGGACGGCACGGCCGTGGCCGAGTAGGTGGGCGCGTTGCCGGCGTTGGACAGGCGTGTCGTCGCCGAGAAGTCGGTGCCGAAGTTGCGGTCGTTCAGCGTCGACGTGCCGGTGTTGGTGTTGTGGTTCACGTAGACATCGAAGTCCTTGGTGAACTGGTACTGCGCCGTCACATCGACCGAGCTGCGCTTGTGGTCGCGCGTCCAGATGCCATAGCGCGAGATGCGCGGCGAGTAGTCGAACCATTGCCGATTGCAGTCGGCGACGTTGGTGGCGTTGCCCGTCAACGCCGAGCAGCCGGTGCGGCTGGTGATGGCTGCGGCCGCCGGGTTCAGGCTGGTCAGCGTCTTCTCGTCGGAGAAGTCCCAGTCGCGCAGGAAGGCCCATGACGTGTTGCGCACGAAGTCACCGCGCGTCAGCACGTTGTCGTAGACCAGCATGCCCATCACGCCGAGCTTGCCGTCCAGGAACTTGTCGGCCAGCAGCAGCGAACCGCGCGGCTGCACGCCGCCACGCAGGCTGCCCTGCTCGGCCGCCAGCTGCAGCGACACGGTGCGCTCCTTGAAGTCCAGCGGCTTGCGCTTGACGATGTCCACGGTGCCGCCGACGCCGCCTTCGATCATGTTGGCCGTGACGCCCTTGACCACGTCGATGGACTGGATCATCTCGGCCGGCAGCTCGCGCAGGTCGGCGCCGCGACCGGCACCGCCGCCGCTGTTCAGCACCGTCATGCCGTCGATCTGGATGCGGTTCAGGTCGGGCTCGACACCGCGGATGGACACCTGCGTGCCTTCGCCGAAATCACGCGACAGCTGCACGCCGGTCACGCGCGACAGCGCCTCGCCAACGTTCTTGTCAGGGAACTGGTCGATGTCCTCGGCCACCAGGCTGTCCTGCACCGTCGCGGCGTTCTTCTTGCGATCGTTGGCGCTGCGGATGGAGCTGCGGATGCCGCTGACCACCACGGTGTCCAGCTGCTGGGTCTCCTTCGCGGCCGGCTTGGCGGCCGGCGCGGAGGCCGCGGGCGCGGCGGCCTGCTGGGCCTGAACCGGGCCGGCCAGGGCGGCCGACACGGCGATGGCAAGGGGAGACCAGCGCAGCACCGGCGCGTGGCGGGAATTCAACTTCAGCATTGGCGACTTCTCCTGAAACTCATCGAGGCGGCACTGGATGCCTTGTTATTCATGCCCCTGCAATCAAGTCTAGGGCGCGCGATTCCGCGCCCCTCAGGCACGCACCAAAGAATCACAGCGCTGATTGCTTGGCTTCGTGCAAACCCTGGTTCGGTGCACAAATCGCTCAAATCCTTGCGCAATCAAGCACTTCAATGCGCGGCGGCGCGCACCTCGGCGGTGCATTTGCAGCAACCACAACGCCGCCGTTGAGTATTGAAAATAATCAACTCCTATTTTTGAATATTCAACTTCGCGTCGCGATATTCACCATCGACATGCACTTGGCGGCTTATTTCCTGTCCAGCCACGACTGCGGCACCGGCACGATACAGATACTCATCTCGCGGCCGTCGGCCGCCAGCATGGCCGACTGGATCTGGAACTTCTTTCCGTCCGGGCTGAAGGTGGGGTGGGGGTGGTCGCGCGCCGTGTCCTTGTGGCCGGTGGTCAGCATCACCATCTCGCGCGTGCGGCGGTCGATCAGATAGAGGCTGCGACTGAAGTCGTCGCCCACGGCGAAGCGCCCGTCTGGCGAGCCGTGCACATGCCACAGCCCACTGCCCGAGGGCGTCTGGCCGGCGATGGTCATCTCGCGCGTGCGCAGGTTGATGATGGCCAGGCCCGTGGGCTTCTCGCGCGTGCCGGTGTTGCCCCAGCCGTCTTCCTGGCCGGGGTTGGCGCCTTCCACCGCCGTGCCCGGTGCGCGCTTGGGGTCCGGAACACCGGGAATGGGCCGGTGGCCCATGATGGCCAGCGCCACCTCGTCCTTGCCGATGATGGCCTCGTGCGTGACCCACTCGTACGGCGCCTCGGGGTAGAGCGGGCGCAGGCCGCTGCCGTCGCCCTTGACCGTCCAGGTGCGCTGCGGCGACTTGCCGCCGGTCTCCCAGCTGAACACCAGCTCGCCCGGGTTCCAGCTGTTGCTCTGGATGTGGCCGATCTGGAACGGCACCGAGACGACGTGCTGCACCTCGCCCGTCTTCACGTTGATCTTGCCGATGGCATGCGGGCCGGCGCCCATCTTGCGCGGGCCGAACGCCGGCTCGGGCTTGGTGCCCGCCGGCAACCGGGCGCCGGCATAGGCCTTGCCCTGGATGCGGAAGTAGAACCACTGGCCGTCGGCGTCCAGCGCGTTGTCGCCATAGGCTTCCAGCTCGGCGGGCAGCGTCGCGAAGATGCGCTGGTAGGCGCTGGCCGGCTTCATCGTGCCGGCCTTGCTGTCGGCGAACACGCGGTCCAGATCCACCTCGACGGCCTGGCGCACCTTGTCGTTGCCCCCGGCCGGGTCCCTGCGCAGGAAGTACAGCCGGTTGCCGCCCGACTGCGCGAGGTTGAGCATGCCTTCGTAGCCGCCTTCGGTGACCTGCACCATCTCGCCGCTGGCCTCATGCACGGCGATGGCCTCGCCCTTCACGCGGTTGGAGCGGAACACCAGCCACTGGCCATCGGCCGTCCACTGCGGATGGCTGGGGTAGATCTTGGCATCGCCGCGCGGCTGCGTGGTCAGGAAGGTCAGCGGCGTGCCGGTGACGGGGTCGTTGACGACCTTCTTCTCCGACGGAAAGCGCTGGCCGATCTGGGCCCAGGCGGGCGCCACAGCGATCAGGACGGCCAGCAGCAGGGAAGTCTTGCGAAAGGACATGGTGGGTTCCCGGTTCAAGGTGGCGGCACTCTAGGAGCCGCCACGTTGCTGCATGTTGCTGGCCGCCAATCGCTCAAGAACTTGCGTCATCCCGGCCGGTGCGTGCGGGCCGCCTGCTCCTAGCATGCGCGCCATGACCGCCCTGCCCACCCAGCGCCTGACCCGCCGCCTGCTGGCGTCGCTGCTGTTCACCCTGCCCCTGGCCCCGCTCCAGGCCCAGGAATTCACCGCCACCACCGACCCCGCCCGCGCGCAGGTGACGCTGCCGGAGCCGGCCAACCCGGCCCTACCCTCGCTCATCCTCATTGGCGACTCCACCGTGCGCAACGGCCGCGACGACGGCCAGGGCAAGGGTGCCGAGGGCCAGTGGGGCTGGGGCACGCCCATCGCCCATTACCTCGACACCAGCAAGATCAACGTCGTCAACCGCGCCGTGGGCGGCCTCTCCAGCCGGACCTACCGCAGCAGCGGCCACTGGGAGCGCACCAAGCCCTTCATCAAGCGCGGCGACTGGGTCGTCATGCAGTTCGGCCACAACGACGCCAGCCCGGTGAACGACAACAGCCGCGCGCGCGGCGTGCTGCGCGGCACCGGGCCCGAGAAGGAAGACATCAACAACCTGCTGACCGGCAAGCCCGAGACGGTGTTCACCTACGGTGCCTACCTGCGCGGCTACATCGCCGAGATCCGCGCCGCCGGTGCCACGCCGGTGGTCGCGTCGCCCGTCATCCGCAAGCGCTGGGAGGCCGACGGCGTGACCGTCACGCGCGCCGGCGGCAACTTCGCCGGCTGGGCCGCCGAGGTCGCCAAGCAGGAGGGCGTGGCCTTCATCGACCTGAACGAGTGGGGCGCCAAGCGCTACGAAGGCCTGGGCAAGGCCGTGGTCGCCACCCTCTTCCCGCCCGACCCAGAGACCGTGCACACCAACTGGCTGGGTGCGGCAGTGAACGCCCAGCTCGTGATCGCCGGGCTGCTGCAGAACAAGGTGCTGCCGGAAGATGTCTACAAGCAGCGCTTCGCGCCGGACGGCAGCGACGACCGGCCGGTCGTGGATGCCCGCAAGGTCAAGGTCGAGGCCCCGCGCGACGCCAAGCTGCCCAGCATCGTGCTGATCGGCGACTCCACCGTGCGCAGCGGCGGCCAGAACGGCGCCATCGGCTGGGGCGAGCGGCTGGCGCCGCTGTTCGACACGCAGCGCGTCAACATCGTCAACAACGCCATTGGCGGCCGCAGCAGCCGCACCTTCTTCACCGAAGGTCGCTGGGCCTCGGTGCTGGAGCAGCTGAAAGCCGGTGACTGGCTGCTGATCCAGTTCGGCCACAACGACGGCGCCCGCATCGGCGACCCTGCCGGCAAGAACCGCGGCTCGGTGCCCGGCCTCGGCGACGAGACCGTGGAAGACACCCGCCCCGACGGCAGCAAGGAAGCCGTGCACAGCTTTGGCTGGTACCTCAAGCGCTACATCACCGACGCCCAGGCCAAGGGGGCCAAGGTCGTCGTGCTGTCGCCCATCCCGCACAAGGACCGCTGGAAGCCCGAGCAGCCGCGCGACTTCGAGAACTACGCTGCCTGGGGCGAACAGGTCGCCCGGGCCCAGGGCGCGCACTTCATCGACCTGACGCTGCTGGTCGCCCAGGCCTATCGCGCCGTGGGCGCCGAACGCGTCGACGGCTTCTTCTCCGACGCCCGCACGCACACCAACGACGCCGGCGCCCGCTTCAACGCCGAACGCGTCGTGGAAGGCCTGAAACGCCTGCCCGACAACTTTTTTCAGAACATGCTTGCAAAGCCCTCAAAACTGCGCTTAGAATAGCGGGCTTAGGCGCTTTAGCTCAGCCGGTTAGAGCGACGGAATCATAATCCGCAGGTCCGGGGTTCGAATCCCTGAAGCGCCACCAAAATCCGAACGGCCCGAGCATCTGCTCGGGCCGTTTGTCTTTGCAGCGTTGTCTCAACCCTCAGGCGATCGCCACGTCGCCGCTCACGCAGCCACTGGACACATACCATGTACCGCTGTGCACTCCCCCTGGCGCTTGCCGCCAGCTGCTTGGTCGCTCACGCGCAGCAGCACCGCCCCTTCCCCGCCCACGCGCTGCGCGGCGAACTCGTCATCACGCAGTTCCCCGACGCGACCATGAACGGCAAGCCCGTGCGCCTGGCACCCGGCAGCCGCATCAAGGGCGACACCAACCTCTGGGTGCCGCCGGCCGGCCTCACCGGCCAGAAGCTCGTCGTTCACTACACGGTCGAGAGCAGCGGGCTGGTCATGGACGTCTGGGTGCTGAACCCGGTCGAACTCGCCAACAAGCCCTGGCCGGCCACGCCCGCTGAAGCTGCGGCGTGGCAGTTCATCCCCGCCAGCCAGACCTGGATCAAGCCATGACCGACACCTCCAAAAAGGTCTACATCAAGACCTTCGGCTGCCAGATGAACGAGTACGACTCGGACAAGATGGCCGACGTCCTCGAAGCCGCCAAGGGCTACACCCCCACCGACGACCCCGAACAGGCCGACCTCATCCTGTTCAACACCTGCTCGGTGCGCGAGAAGGCGCAGGAGAAGGTCTTCAGCGACCTCGGCCGTGTGAAACACCTGAAGGCCAAGGGCGTCATGATCGGCGTCGGCGGCTGCGTGGCTTCTCAGGAAGGCGCCGCCATCATCGAGCGCGCGCCCTATGTGGATGTGGTCTTCGGCCCGCAAACGCTGCACCGCCTGCCGCAGATGCTGGAAGCCCGCCGCGAGCAGCGCCGCCCGCAGGTGGACATCTCCTTCCCCGAGATCGAGAAGTTCGACCACCTGCCGCCGGCCAAGGTCGAGGGCGCCTCGGCTTTCGTGTCCATCATGGAAGGCTGCTCCAAGTACTGCAGCTACTGCGTGGTGCCCTACACCCGCGGTGAAGAGGTCTCGCGCCCGTTCGACGACGTGCTGACCGAGATCGCCGGCCTGGCCGACCAGGGCGTCATGGAGATCAATCTGCTGGGCCAGAACGTCAATGCCTACCGCGGCAAGATGGGCGACACCAGCGAGTTCGCCGACCTGGCCCTGCTGCTGGAATACGCCGCCGAAATCCCTGGCATCCAGCGCCTGCGCTTCACGACGAGCCATCCGAACGAATTCAGCCCGCGCCTCATCGAGGCCTACGGCAAGGTGCCGCAGCTGGTGAACCACCTGCACCTGCCGGTGCAGCACGGCAGCGACCGCATCCTGATGGCGATGAAGCGCGGCTACACCGCGCTGGAGTTCAAGAGCATCGTGCGCAAGCTGCGCGCCATCCGCCCGGACCTGCGCCTGGCCAGCGACTTCATCGTCGGCTTCCCCGGCGAGACCGATGAAGACCACGCCAAGCTGATGAAGCTGGTGCACGACGTCGGCTTCGACGCATCGTTCAGCTTCATCTTCAGCCCCCGCCCCGGCACGCCGGCAGCTGCCTTGGAAGACACGACGCCCTACGAGGTCAAGGTCAAGCGCCTGCAGGAGCTGCAGGCCGCCATCGAGGCGCATGCGCTGACCATCTCGCAAAGCATGGTCGGCCGCGTCGAGAAGGTGCTGGTGACGGGCAATGCCCGCAAGGACGCCAACGAGCTGATGGGCCGCACCGAATGCAACCGCATCGTCAACTTCCCTGGCGCCCAGCGGCTGATGAACCAGCTGGTGGACGTACGCATCACGACCGCCTTCGCGCATTCGCTGCGCGGCGAGGTCGTGACGACGGAAGACGTGCTCAGCGCCTGAGGCTGAACAGGTACCACTGCGGCAGGGCGACGCCGAGCACCAGCAACGCGTAGCCCACCATCCGGCCGTCGCGCCCCAGCAGCACCAGCGACACGATCACGGCCACAGCACCGCCCACCGAGCCCCAGCCCCACAGCCGCAGCCAGCGCAGCGGCTTCGCCTCGCGCCACCAGGCCAGCTTGATGGCAGCCGCCAGCAGCGCCGCCAGCCCCCAGGCCGGCGCGAACAGGTTGGCGATATGCCAGAAAGCATCCAAAGGGCTCATGCGGGGATTGATCCGTGTCAGGGGCGGCGAAGGCCGCGAATCCTACAATTGCCATCCATGTCGGTCTTCGCTCTCGGCCTGAACCACCACACTGCCCCGCTGGATCTGCGCGGGCGGTTTGCGTTCACGCTGGAGCAGCTCGCCCCGTCGCTGGCTGGCCTTCGCCAGAGGCTGCCGGGCGCGCCGGAGGCCGCCATCCTGTCCACCTGCAACCGCACCGAGCTCTATGTGGCCGCGCCGTCGACCCAGGTGCAGCCCGCCATCGCCTGGCTGGCCCAGACCGGCGGCGTGGAGGCCGGCGCGCTGCGCGAACATGCCTTTGTGATGCAGGGCAGCGCCGCTGCGCGCCACGCCTTCCGCGTGGCCAGCGGGCTGGATTCCATGGTGCTGGGCGAGCCGCAGATCCTCGGCCAGATGAAGCAGGCCGTGAAGGAGGCCGAAGCCGCCGGTGCCCTGGGCACCACGCTGCATCAGCTGTTCCAGCGCAGCTTCTCGGTGGCCAAGGAGGTGCGCAGCTCCACCGAGATCGGCGCCCACTCCATCAGCATGGCCGCCGCAGCCGTGCGCCTGGCCGGCCAGCTGTTCGAGGACCTGGCGCAGACCCGCGTGCTGTTCGTCGGCGCGGGCGAGATGATCGAGCTGACGGCGACGCACTTCGCCGCCCGCACGCCGCGCCACATGGCCGTGGCCAACCGCACGCTGGAGCGTGGCGAGAAGCTGGCCACGCACTTCGGCGCCGAGGCGCTGCGCCTGTCCGACCTGCCCGAGCGCCTGCACGAGTTCGACATCGTCGTGAGCTGCACCGCGTCCAGCCTGCCGCTGATCGGCCTGGGCGCCGTCGAGCGCGCGCTCAAGAAGCGCAAGCACCGCCCGATGTTCATGGTCGACCTGGCCGTGCCGCGCGACATCGAACCCGAGGTCGCCCAGCTGGACGACGTCTACCTCTACACCGTCGACGAGCTGGCCCAGCAGGTACAGACCGCCGGCGAGAAGCGCCAGGCCGCCGTCGAGCAGGCCGAGGCCATCGTCGAGACCGGCGTGCAAGGCTTCATGCACTGGCTGGACCAACGCCACTCGGTGCCGCTGATCCAGGCTCTGCATGCGCAGGCCGACGACTGGCGTGCCATCGAGATGGCGCGCGCCCGCAAGCTGCTGGCCAAGGGCGCCGATGTGGACGAGGTGCTGGACGCGCTGTCCAAAGGCCTCACGCAGAAGCTGCTGCACGGCACGCTGGCCGAGCTGCACGCCAGCGATGGTGAGCAGCGCCTGCAGTTGGCGCAGACCGTCTCGCGCCTGTTCCTGCGCAACAAGCAGTCCTAGCGGCGCTGATCCCCGCCGCCCGGCGCGTCGCTCGCGCCGCATCCTGACTGCTTCTTCGATCGCCGCCCCATGAAAGACTCCCTGCGCCAGCAGTTCGACCGCCTCGGCTTCCGCCTCGCCGAGCTGGACACCATCCTGGCCGACGGCAGCATCGCCGCCGACCTGAAGCGCTACCGCGCCCTGACCCGCGAGCAATCCGAGGTGGCCGGCCTCGTCGAGCGCTACCGCCGCTACCAGGCGCATGAGGCCGACCTGGCTGCCGCGCGCGACATGCTCGCCGACCCCGAGATGGCCGAGATGGCCCGCGAGGAGATCGCGTCCAACGAAGCGGCGCTGGCCACGCTGGACCAGGAACTGCAGCTCGCGCTGATCCCCAAGGACCCGGACGACGAGCGCAACGCCTTCCTCGAGATCCGCGCCGGCACCGGCGGCGATGAGTCAGCCCTGTTCGCAGGAGACCTGGCACGCATGTACCTGCGCTTTGCCGACAGCCAGGGCTGGCGCACCGAGATCCTGTCCGAGAACGTGTCGGACCTGGGCGGCTACAAGGAACTGGTCGTGCGCGTCGAGGGCGACGGCGTCTACGGGCGACTGAAGTTCGAGAGCGGCGGCCACCGCGTGCAGCGCGTGCCGGCCACCGAAACCCAGGGCCGCATCCACACCAGCGCCTGCACCATCGCCGTGATGCCCGAGCCCGACGAGGCCGAGGCCATCACGCTGAATCCGGCCGACCTGCGCATCGACACCTTCCGTGCCAGCGGCGCCGGCGGCCAGCACATCAACAAGACGGACTCAGCCGTGCGCGTCGTCCACCTGCCCACCGGCATCGTGGCCGAGTGCCAGGACGGCCGCAGCCAGCACAGCAACAAGGCCAAGGCGCTGCAGGTGCTGCAGGCGCGCATCCAGGAGAAGGAGCGCAGCGAGCGCGCCGCCAAGGAGGCCGCCACGCGCAAGGGCCTGATCGGCACCGGCGACCGCAGCGACCGCATCCGCACCTACAACTTCCCGCAAGGCCGCCTGACCGACCACCGCATCAACCTGACGCTCTACAAGCTGGGCCAGATCATGGACGGCGATCTAAGCGACGTCATCCAGGGTCTGCTGGCCGCGCAGGCCACCGAGCAGCTGGCCGAACTGGAAGCCGGCCGCGCATGACGGTCGACGACGCCCTCGCCCTGGCCCGCCAGCTGGGCGTCGAGCGCGGCGACGCGCAGACACTGCTGGCCCACCTGACCGGCCAGAACCGCACCTGGCTCATCACGCACGGCGATGCGTCCGTGCCGGATGCTGAAAGCCTGTTGCGCCGCCTGGCCACCGGCGAGCCGCTGGCCCACCTGACCGGCTGGCAGCCCTTCCACGGCCTGACGCTGGCCGTCACGCCGGCCACGCTGATCCCGCGGCCCGACACCGAGGCGCTCGTCGACTGGGCGCTGGAACGCCTGGCCACGCTACCCGGCGAGCCCCGCGTCGTCGACCTCGGCACCGGCAGCGGCGCCATCGCACTGGCCCTCAAGGCCGCCTGCCCGCGCGCGCGCGTCACGGCCGTCGATGCCAGTACTGATGCGCTGGCGGTTGCCCGCGCGAACGGTGAGCGGCTGGCGCTGGACATCGACTGGCGCCACGGCAGCTGGTTCGCCCCGCTGGCCGGCGAGCGCTTCGACCTCATCGTCAGCAACCCGCCCTACATCGCCGGCGACGACCCACACCTGCCCGCGCTGCGTCACGAGCCGATCACGGCGCTGACGCCCGGCGGCGACGGGCTGTCGGACCTGCAGGCGCTGATCAGCGGCGCGCCCAGTCACCTGCACGCGGGCGGCTGGTTGCTGATGGAACACGGCTGGGATCAGGCCGACGCCGTGGCCGCTCGCCTGGCCGCCCAGGGCTTCGCCCACGTGGCGCTGCGCCGCGACCTGGCCGGCCGCGCGCGCGCCAGCGGCGGCTGCTGGCTGGGGTGATCACGCCACATGCGGCACCCGCTCGCGGGTCTGCGTGATGTTTTGCCAGCAGTTCGTCATTCCCTCGCACGAACTGCCGGCGTAGTATCGAACCCCGGTGCCCTCTCGTTCGCACCGCGCAGGAGTCGATCATGTCCCGCCTCGCCCGCGCTGCCATCCTGAGCCTCTCTGCCGTTCTGCCGGCCACCGCCTTCGCCGACCTCACCGCCAGCCCGCGCTGGCAAGCCCGCCTGCAACTCAGCAGCACCGACGCCAACGCCGATGCCACGCCGCGCCTGGGCGGCTCGCGCATCCTGAGCGCCAACCTGCTGGGCGACTACTACCTCACCACCTCGGGCCTGTCCGGCGTCAGCGGTGGCCTGCGCGCCACCGGCGGCGTGCTGCTGGGCGCGACCGCGATCTCGCAAACCAGCAGCGGCCTCGCGCTGGGCGGCGGGCTGCTGTCTGCCGGCAGGCGCAGCATGTCGCTGAGCCGGCTGGACAGCGATGTGCTGGGCCCTGGCAGCAGCCTGTCCTACGTGGGCATCGGCTACACCGGCCGCCTGGAGGGCAGCGGCCTGGCCTTCAGCGCCGACCTGGGCCTGATGTCCGGCACGCTGGGCGGTCTGCGTCTGGGACGCAGCGCGGCCCAGGGCTTCGAGGACGCCATGCGCGACCTGCGCTTCAAGCCCTTGCTGCAACTGGGCCTGGCCTACAGCTATTGAGCCCGGCCGGCCGCCGTCTCGGATAATCCGGTTTTCCTCACAAAACCCGAGATCCCCACATGAGCGACGTTCAGCAACGCATTGACGACCTGGTCAAGTCCAACCGCGTCATGCTCTTCATGAAGGGCACGGCCCAGTTCCCGATGTGCGGCTTCTCCGGCCGCGCCATCCAGATCCTGAAGGCTGCCGGCGCCACCGACATCAAGACCTTCAACGTGCTGGAAGACGAGGCCGTGCGCCAGGGCATCAAGGACTACGCCAACTGGCCCACCATCCCGCAGCTCTACATCAACGGCGAATTCGTCGGCGGCTCGGACATCATGATGGAGATGTACGAGTCGGGCGAGCTGCAGCAGGCGCTGTCGGCGGCCTGATGACTCAGCGACTGGTTGTCGGGCTGACCGGCGCCACCGGCGCGGCCTATGCGCTGCGCCTGCTGCGCCGCGCGCGTGAGCTGGGCGTGGAGACCCACCTCGTCGCCACGCCTGCCGGCATCCTGAACGCTCACCACGAGCTGGGGCTGGACCGCTCCTCGCTGGAAGCCGAGGCCAGCCACGCCCACTCGCCCGGCGATGTCGGCGCGTGCATTGCCAGCGGCAGCTTCTCGACCGCCGCGATGGTGGTGGCGCCCTGCTCGATGAAGTCGCTGGCGGCCATTGCCCACGGCCTGGGCGACAACCTGCTGACGCGTGCCGCGGACGTGACGCTGAAGGAGCGCCGCAAGCTCATCCTGATGGTCCGCGAGACGCCGTTCAACCTCGCCCACCTGCGCAACATGGTGGCCGTGACGGAGATGGGCGGCATCTGCTTCCCGCCGCTGCCGGCCTTCTACCACCATCCCAAGAGCATCGACGAGATGGTCAACGAGACGGTGGAGCGGGTGCTGGAGCTGGCCGGCATTGCACAGGCGCAGCCCAAGGTCTGGACGGGGCTGTAGCACGGCATCGCCCGAGCAGCGCGGCCAATCCCTCGCTGTTGCGGCGTTAGGCCGCGGGCCGGTGCCGCACCATGCCGGCACCATGGTCTCCAGCATCAACAGCGCCCTGCTCGGCTATCTGTCCACCCAGGGGCAGGACAGCAGCAAGGCCGCCGCGTCCAGCGGCAAGTCGGCCACCACCACCCTCTCACCTGCCGCGATGCAGCGGGTGAGCGGCATGACCAGGAACGCCAGTGCCATCCAGGCGCTGGACAACCGCCAAAAGGCGCTTTCCGCCGACCTGCGTGCGGCGATGGAGAAAGCCGGCATCAAGCTGACCGGCGCCATCGAGTTCACCATCAAGAGCGACGGCAGCGTGGACGTCAAGGCCAGCGAGGCCGACAAGGCTGCCACGCAGGCCTTCCTGAAGGCCGACACCAGCCGGCCCTCGTTCGCCACCCGCATCGCGACGCAGGCCAAGGAGGCGCTGCAGCTGTCAACGACGCTGCAGCAGAGCGCCGCCATCTCGCAGGCTGCCAAGGCGGCCCGCAGCACCGGTGGCGTCATGGCGCTCTACACCTCGCTGATGCAGCAGGCTGGCACGGCCAGCGTCAGCTTCTCGGTGTCCGCGACGGCCAGCACGCTGACCTACCCGGGCTCACTGACGGCCCGGGCCTGACCCGTCGCTCAGGGCTTGGCGACCACCAACCCACGCCGCTCGAGCAGCGGCTCGATGCGCGGCTCGCGGCCCACGAGGTTGCGGAACAACACCATCGCGTCCTCGCTGCCGCCACGCGACAGCATCTTGGCGCGCAACGCGTCGCCATTGGCGCGTGTCAGGCCACCCTTGGCCAGCAACCACTCGACGGTGTTGGCATCCAGCACCTCGCTCCAGATGTAGGCGTAATAGCCCGCCGCGTAGCCACCCATGATGTGGCTGAAGTAGGGCATGCGGTAACGCGGCGGCACCGGGGCGAAGGCCACGCCCTCTTCCTGCAGCACGCGGGCCTCGAAGCCCATCAACGCGTCGGCTGCCGGCGCCTGCGCCGCCTGGTGCAGGCGCTGGTCCAGCAGGGCCGACTGCAGGTAGGACAGCGTCGTGTAGCCCTGGTTGAAGCGCTTGGCGCGCGCCACCTTGTCCAGCAGTTCGCGCGGCATGGGCGCGCCCGTTTGGTAATGCTTGGCGTAATTGGCCAGCACGCTGGGCCAGTCGGCCCAGACCTCGTTGACCTGCGAGGGGTACTCGACGAAGTCACGCGGCGTGCGTGCCAGGCTGGGGTAGCGGCTCTTGTTGAACATGCCGTGCAGCGCATGGCCGAACTCGTGGAACAGCGTGTTGACCTCGTCCCAGGTCATCAGCGTCGGCTGGCCGGCCGGCGGCTTGGGGATGTTGAGGTGGTTGGCAATGACCGGCTGCGTGCCCTCCAGCGCGTTCTGGCCCACATAGGCATTCGCCCACGCACCGCCGCGCTTGGCCGGGCGCGCGTACATGTCGGCGATGAAGATGGCCAGCGGCTTGCCGTCGGTGTCGAAGACGTCATAGACCATCACGTCGCTCTGATAGACCGGCAGGTCCGTACACCGCTTGAACGTGATGCCGTACAGCTTCTCGGCGGCGAAGAACACGCCGCGCTCCAGCACGCTGGTCAGCTCCAGGTAGGGCTTGAGCTGGCTCTCATCGAAGCCGTACTTGGCCGCCCGCAGCTTCTCGGCGTAGTAGCTCCAGTCCCAGGCCTGCAGCGCAAAGCTGGGCTGGCCCTTGGCGGCCTGCTCGCGGTCGATGAGCTGCTGCAGCTCGGCCGCCTCCTGCTTGGCCGATGCCAGCGCCGCCGGCGCGAGCTTGCGCAGCAGGGCATTGACGGCGGCCGGCGTGCCCGCCGTTTCATCCTCCAGCACAAACGCGGCCGGCGAGGCATGGCCCAGCAGCGCCGCGCGCTCCTGGCGCAGGGCGATCACACGGGCGACCGTGGCACGCGTGTCGAAGCCATTGCCACGGGCGCCACGATCCACCGATGCCCGGTGCAGGCGCTCGCGCAAGGCACGGTTGTTCAGCGAGGCCTCAAAGGGCTGGATGGTGGTGTTGAGCAGCGCGATGACGTACTTGCCCTCCAGGCCACGCTTCTTTGCGGCCTCGGCGGCAGCGGCGATCTGCGCGGGGCTCAGGCCGTCCAGCTCCTGCACGCTGTCGACCACGACGGCGGAGTCGTTGACCTCGGCCAGCACCGCCTTGCTGAAGCTGGCGCCCAGCGTGGCCAGCTCGGCATTGATGGCCCGCATGCGGGCCTTCTGCTCGTCATTGAGCAGCGCACCGGCGCGCACCATCTCGCGGCGATAGCGCTCGATCAGGCGCTTGGCCTCGGCATTCGGCGCGGCCTTGTCCCGGGCGGCGTACAGCGCTTCCACGCGCGCAAACAGCTTGGGGTTGAGCAGCACCGCGTCGCGCTGCGCGGCCAGCTTGGCGGCGTACTCGGTCTGCAACTGCTGGCGGGCGGGCGTGACATCAGCGCCGATCAGCGCGAACAGCAGCGTCGTCGTGCGGCCCAGCAGCCGGCCGCTTTTCTCCCAGGCCACCAGGGTGTTTTCGAAGGTCGGCGCGGCCGGGTTGTCCGCGATCGCCTGGATCTCGACCAGCTGTTCGGCCATGCCGCGGTCCAGCGCAGGCGCGAAGTGCTCGTCGCGCACCTTGTCGAACTGCGGGTACTGCAGCGGCAGCTGGCTGAGCGTCAGCAGCGGGTTGTCGGCGGGGGCCTGGGCCTGGCTCAGGCCGGCGGCCAGCAGGACGGACAGGAGCAGGGGCGCGAAGCGTTTGGCAGCGGGCATGGCGTGGTGTCTTGTGGACGAAGTCCGCAAGCCTAACCGGCCTGCGCCTGCGGGCCGAAAGCCATGCGCGGACGGCGCGCTAACGCTCGCCGGGCAGCAGCCACTGGCGCCGCGCAGCGAACACGGCGTTGGGGTACTCCGCGCGGCCACGGCTGCCGTTGTAGCGGCCCAGCGCCAGGAACAGGTCGCCCTTCTCGCGGTCCAGGTAGTGGCGCAGGATGACGCAACCGAAGCGCAGGTTGGTCTGCATGTGGAACAGCGTCGAGGCGTTGCCGTCGCCGATCACGCGCGTCCAGAACGGCATGACCTGCATGTAGCCACGCGCGCCGGCCGTGCTGATCGCGTACTTGCGAAAGCCGCTCTCGACCTGGATCAGCCCCAGCACCAGCCCAGGCTCCAGGCCCGCACGCTTGGCCTCGTACCAGACCGTCTCCAGGAACTCGATGCGGATCTGCGTCTCAGTCTTGCGCTTCTTGAGACGCTCGCTCATCTCGCCCAGCCAGCGCAGGTAGGCCACACGCGCGTTGGGGTCGTCGAACCGCGGGCGCGGCGGCGCGGCCTGCGCGATGGAGGCGCTGAGCGCCGAGCGGATGGAGTCGGCCAGCGGCTCCTCCACCTGCGCGCCGGCCCGCGCCAGCAGCGGCGCGCCCAGTCCGCCCAGCAGCAGAAGCCGGCGCTTCAAAGCTTGAGCTTGCCCTTCAGGTGGGCCACGATGTCCGCCACGGCCACCTTGGTCGCTGCCTCGTCACGGCGGCCCTGGTACTCGACCTGGCCTTCCTTCAGGCCGCGGTCGCCCAGCACCACGCGATGCGGCACGCCGATCAACTCCCAGTCCGCGAACATCGCGCCCGGACGCTCGCCGCGGTCGTCCAGCAGCACGTCCACGCCCAGCGCCTTCAGCTCGCCGTAGAGTTTGTCGGCGGCGACCTTGACGTCCTCGCTGCGATCCGCGCCGATGGGGCAGACGACGACAGTGAACGGTGCGATCGAGTCCGGCCAGATGATGCCGCGCGCATCGTGGTTCTGCTCGATGGCGGCGCCCAGGATGCGGGTCACGCCGATGCCATAACAGCCCATCTCCAGCAGCGCGGGCTTGCCGTTGACGTCCAGGAAGGTTGCGTTCATTGCGGCCGAGTACTTGGTGCCCAGGTAGAACACATGGCCCACCTCGATGCCGCGCTGGATGGCCAGCACGCCCTTGCCATCGGGCGAGGGATCACCGGCGACGACGTTGCGGATGTCAGCGACGACATCGGGCTCGGGCAGGTCGCGGCCCCAGTTGGCGCCGGTGAAGTGGAAGTCCACCTCGTTGGCGCCGCAGACGAAGTCGGCCATGTTGGCCACCGTGCGGTCGGCAACGATCTTCAGCGGTGCCTTCAAACCGATGGGGCCCAGGTAGCCGGGCTTGCACCCGAAGTGCGCGTCAATCTCGGCAGCCGTTGCAAAGCGGAAGCCGCCCTTCAGGCCGTCGACCTTGCCGGCCTTCACTTCGTTGAGCTCATGGTCGCCACGCACCAGCAGCAGCCAAACCTGGCTCTTGATGATGGTGCCGTCCTTGTCCAGTTCGTCGGTGGCCAGCACCAGCGACTTGACGGTCTGCGCCAGCGGCAGGCCCAGCAGTTCGGCGACATCCGCGCAGGTGCTCTTGCCCGGCGTAGGCGTCTTGGCCAGCGCCTGGGTGGCAACGCCGCGTTCAGCCGTCAAGGCGACCGCCTCGGCCAGCTCGATGTTGGCTGCGTAGTCGCTGGTGGGGCAGTAGACGATGGCGTCCTCGCCCGTCTCCGCGATGACCTGGAACTCGTGCGAGCGGTCGCCGCCGATGGCACCGGTATCCGCCGCCACGGCGCGGTACTCCAGGCCGAAGCGCTCAAAGATCTTGCAGTAGGCCGCGTACATGTTGTCGTAGCTGCGGCCGGCGGATTCCACGTCACGGTCGAAGGAGTAGGCGTCCTTCATCGTGAACTCGCGGCCGCGCATCAGGCCGAAGCGCGGGCGGCGCTCGTCGCGGAACTTGGTCTGGATGTGATAGAAATTTTTCGGCAGCTGGCGGTAGCTGCGCAGCTCCTGGCGGGCGATGTCGGTGATGACCTCCTCGCTCGTCGGCTGCACGATGAAGTCGCGGCCATGGCGGTCCTTCACACGCAGCAGCTCCGGGCCCATCTTGTCGAAGCGGCCGGTCTCCTGCCACAGCTCGGCGGGCTGGATGACGGGCATCAGGCACTCGACGGCGCCGGCCGCATCCATCTCCTCGCGGATGATCTTCTCGACCTTGCGGATCACCCGCAGGCCCATGGGCATGTAGTTGTAGATGCCCGCGCCCAGGCGCTTGATCATGCCCGCGCGCATCATCAGCTTGTGGCTGACGATCTCCGCGTCCGCGGGCGCTTCCTTGAGGGTGGAGATGAAGAACTGGGAGGCTTTCATGGCGGGGCTGGAATGCGAAGGCCGGGTGAAAACCCGGCCAAGTCACGACAAAAGGGAGAGAAGTCTCCGGGTTAGCGAGGGCGCTACCGCGATCGCGGCCCGATGCAATAATCGAACCAACTAGAGATTTGAGGTTGATTATGCTCGACCGTGAAGGGTTCCGCCCCAACGTCGGCATCATCCTGCTCAACCATCGCAACGAGGTGTTCTGGGGCAAACGCATCAGGACGCATTCGTGGCAGTTCCCGCAAGGGGGCATCAAACACGGCGAGACGCCTGAGCAGGCGATGTTCCGAGAGCTCCACGAAGAAGTGGGGCTCACACCAGAGCATGTGCGCATCCTTGCGCGAACGCGCGACTGGCTGCGCTATGAAGTGCCCGAGCACTTCATCCGGCGCGACGCGCGCGGCCACTACCGCGGTCAGAAGCAGATCTGGTTCCTGCTGCAGATGGCGGGCCGCGATTCCGACGTCAACCTGCGCGCCACCGACCACCCGGAGTTCGACGCCTGGCGTTGGAACGAGTACTGGGTCCCGCTGGAAGCCGTCATCGAGTTCAAGCGCGGCGTCTACGAGATGGCGCTGACCGAGCTCGCCCGCTTTTTGCCCCGCATCAACCACCACAACCGCTATCTGCGCGCCGGCATGCGGCCAGCCCATCGGGAGCGGCACAGCGCGCCCGCGCCGCTGGATGCGGCGCCCGCCAAAAGCGATCCACCGGCCTGAGCTGCCAGGTGGCGCAGGGCGAGCCCGCCTAGCGAAGCACCAGGTTGTCGCGGTGGATCAGTTCCGGCTCGGCCGCATAACCCAGCAGGCTCTCGAACTCCGATGACGGCTTGCGTGCAATGAGCCGCGACTCGGCGCCTGAGTAGTTCGCCAGCCCACGCGCCAACTCCGTGCCATCTGGCGCCAGCACCGCGATGACGTCGCCGCGGTGGAAGTCGCCCTGCACCTCAGTAACGCCGATGGGGAGCAGACTCTTGCCCTCGCCGCGCAGCTTGGTCACGGCACCGGGGTCCACCGTCACGGCGCCGCGCATCTGCAGGTGATCGACCATCCACTGCTTGCGCGCCTGCAGCTTGGCAGTGGCGGCGTGCAGCGCCGTGCCGATGGCCTCGCCGCGCGCCAGCCGCAGCAGCACGTCGGGCTCGCGCCCCCAGGCGATCACCGTGCCCGCACCGCTGCCCGCCGCGCGCTTGGCCGCAAGGATCTTGGTCAGCATGCCGCCGCGGCCGATGCTGGAGCCCGCGCCGCCGGCCATCAGTTCCAGCTCGGGATCGCCGGCCTGCGCGTTGTCGATGAAGCGCGCGTTCGGGTCCTTGCGCGGATCGGCCGAATACAGGCCGCGCTGGTCGGTCAGAATGACCAGCGCATCGGCCTCGACGAGATTGGCCACCAGCGCGCCCAGCGTGTCGTTGTCGCCGAACTTGATTTCGTCGTTGACGACCGTGTCGTTCTCGTTGATGACCGGCAGCACGCGGTGCGCCATCAGCGTCAGCAGCGTCGAACGAGCGTTCAGGTAGCGCTCGCGGTCAGCCAGGTCGGCGTGCGTCAGCAACACCTGCGCGCTGTGCAAGCCGTGCGCACTGAGCTGGCTTTCATACATCTGCGCCAGGCCCATCTGGCCGACAGCAGCAGCGGCCTGCAGTTCATGAAGCTCCTTGGGCCGCGTCGTCCAGCCCAGGCGCTTCATGCCCTCGGCGATGGCGCCACTGGACACCATGACCAGCTCACGCCCCTCGGCTGCCAAAGCCGCCAGCTGGCGGCTCCAGTTCGCAATCGCCTCGGCATCCACGCCGCGGCCCTCGTTCGTGACGAGGCTGGAACCAACTTTGACAACGATACGGCGCGCGCTGGACAGCAGACTCATTCGGCAGGATCAGGGGAATCGAAACGGACATCGCGCTCTTCGATGACGCGCTGCTCGGCGGCAACGTGGTCGTAGATCGCATGGATCAGCGGCTGGCAGCCTTCGCGGGTCAGCGCCGAGATCTCGAAGACCGGGCCCTTCCACTTGTAGCGCTTGACGAAGTCCTTCACGCGCGCAGCGCGCTCGTCCTCGGGCACCATGTCCAGCTTGTTCAGCACCAACCAGCGCGGCTTGGCGTGCAACTCGGCGTCGTACTTCTTCAGTTCCGCGACGATGGCCTTGGCTTCCTTGACGGGATCGACCTCGGGATCGAAAGGCGCCAGGTCGACGACATGAAGCAGCAGCCGCGTGCGCTGCAAGTGACGCAGGAACTGGTGACCCAGGCCGGCGCCTTCCGCCGCGCCCTCGATGAGGCCCGGGATGTCAGCGACAACGAAGCTCTTCTCGGGCCCGACGCGCACGACGCCCAGGTTGGGGTGCAGCGTCGTGAAAGGGTAGTCGGCGACCTTGGGGCGCGCGTTGGACACCGCCGTGATCAGCGTGGACTTGCCCGCATTGGGCTGGCCCAACAACCCCACGTCGGCCAGCACGCGCAGTTCCAAGCGCACCTTCTTGATCTCGCCCGGCCAGCCCGGCGTCTTCTGACGCGGCGCGCGATTGGTCGACGTCTTGAAATGCAGATTGCCGAAGCCGCCGTCACCGCCCTTGCACAGCAGGATGCGCTGACCCGGCTCCAGCAGTTCGCCGATGACAGACTCGGTTTCCAGGTCCGTGATGATGGTGCCGACCGGCATGCGCAGCACGATGTCATCAGCAGCAGCGCCGAAGCAGTCGGACCCACGCCCGGCCTCGCCGTTGCGCGCCTCATGACGGCGCGCGTAACGGTAGTCGATCAGCGTGTTCAGGTTGCGATCGGCCTCCGCCCACACGCTGCCGCCCTTGCCGCCGTCGCCGCCATCCGGCCCGCCGAACGGAATGAACTTCTCGCGGCGAAAGCTCGCGCAGCCGGCTCCACCGTTCCCGGCGGCGACATCGATGGTGGCTTCGTCAACGAATTTCATGGCGTTCGGCCATCGTAATGGCTGGGTGGATTCCGGCGCACCGTCGTGCGACGCGCCAGACTTCAGAAATGACAAAGCCCCGGCAGGCCGGGGCTCGTGGGTCGGGCGATGTAGTCGCCCTCAATCGCTGTCGCCTTAGGCGGCCAGCGGGGTCACGACAACCGTCGAACGGTTGTTGGCGCCCTTGGTGGTGAAGCTCACGTGGCCATCGACCAGCGCAAACAGCGTGTGGTCCTTGCCGATGCCGACGTTGACGCCGGGGTGGAACTTCGTGCCACGCTGGCGGACGATGATCGAGCCAGCGGAGATCAGTTCACCGCCGTAAGCCTTGACGCCCAGCATCTTGGGCTTGGAGTCGCGGCCGTTCCGTGTAGAACCGCCGCCCTTTTTCTGTGCCATGTTTAGCTCCTAGAAATTAGCGTAAGAAGGGGTTGGGATCAGCCGTTCACCGCGCTGATTTCCAGCTCGGTGTAGTTCTGGCGATGGCCCTGGCTCTTCTTGTAGTGCTTGCGACGGCGCAGCTTGAAGATGCGAACCTTGTCGTGCTTGCCATGGCTGACAACCGTGGCGCTGACGGTGGCACCAGCCACCAGCGGCGCGCCGACGGTCAGGCCATCGCCGCTACCAACAGCCAGCACCTGGTCCAGCGTGACCACAGCGCCAACCTCAGCGTCGAGCAGCTCAACCTTGATCTTTTCGCCGGCAGCAACCTTGTATTGCTTGCCGCCAGTCTTGATGACTGCGTACATGAACTTCCTTTCACACCCGGAGGTGCATCACCGAACTGCCGCTGCAGCCAAAGCCGCCGCGTTTCGTTCAGCCTTTTTGTGGGTTTTTGATGCTCTCAGCAACACCGCACACACCAGCATGCTGGGCGCACGAATTGTAAAGAGCCCGCGAGTATACCCGCATCTTCACGCCAAGAGCAATGCAGGCCCTCGCGTGGATCGACAACATCAAGCCAGACAAGCGCCACGAACAATGCAACGGCGGTCACTACAATCGCGAATTTCTTCGCTTGAGAGACAAGAGTGCGCGTCGAGTCTGCCTCGCCCCCACCCCAAATTGCCGAGGCACTCGCCCTGCTGACCGCCGAAATGGCGCAGGTCGACGCCGTGATCGCGCAGCGCCTGAGCTCCGAGGTCGCGCTGATCGACCAGATCGCCCACTACATCGTGCACGCCGGCGGCAAGCGCATGCGCCCGAAGCTCGTGCTGCTTTTTGCCAATGCGCTGGGCTTCGAGGGCGCCGCGCGCTTCGAATTGGCAGCCGTCGTCGAGTTCATCCACACCGCCACGCTGCTGCATGACGACGTCGTCGACGAATCGTCGCTGCGCCGCGGCAAGCCGACCGCCAACGCCCTGTTCGGCAACGCCGCCAGCGTGCTGGTGGGCGACTTCCTTTACTCACGCGCCTTCCAGATGATGGTCTCGGTGGACCGCATGCGTGTGCTGGAAGTGCTGGCCGAGGCAACCAATGTCATCGCCGAGGGCGAGGTCCTGCAGTTGATGAACATGCACGACCCCGACATCACGGTCGAGAGCTACCTGCGTGTCATCCGTTTCAAGACCGCCAAGCTGTTCGAGGCCAGCGCGCGACTGGGCGCCGTGCTTGCGAATGCATCACCTGAGATCGAAGAGGCTTGCGCTGGCTACGGGCGCGCATTGGGCACGGCATTCCAGCTCATCGACGACGTGCTGGACTACGAAGGCGATACGCACGAACTTGGCAAGAACATCGGCGACGACCTGCGGGAGGGAAAAACGACGCTGCCGCTGCTCATCGCCATGGAGCGAGCCACCCCGGAGCAGCGCGCGCTGCTGCGCCACGCCATCGAGGAAGGCGAGCTCGACAAGCTGCAGGACATCGTCGCCATCGTCCGCTCCACGGGCGCGCTGGAGTCCACGCGCGAAGCCGCTCGCACCGAGGCGCAGCACGCAGGAAACTGCCTCAAGTTGCTACCTCGCAACAAGTGGACAGAATCTCTGCTAGAATTCGCAATTCAGTCAGTTGAGCGCCACTCCTGAAGCGGCAAACAACATCGACAAACGGGGTGTAGCTTAGCCTGGTAGAGCGCTACGTTCGGGACGTAGAGGCCGGAGGTTCGAATCCTCTCACCCCGACCAGGATTTTTTAGAAAAAGCCCAAGTGAATCAAGCACTTGGGCTTTTTTGCTTTGGATCGTCATGAATGACGATTTAGAGTAAATCTCGGCCCTCGATGGCCCAAGAATGGCCCAGCAAGTCGATGTGGTTTTGACTGGCAACCCGTCCCGTGCGTAGCGCAGGGGATGCGGACAAAAACTTGGACTGGTTATGTGGCGATGCCCAAGCGCCGCCTATGCTGGGCGGGGCTGCGAAAGCCCAGTGAACTCTTGATCCGAGCCTCGTTGTACCAGCGGATGTAGGCGTCCACCGCCGCCACGAACTCTTCGATGGTCGTCGTGAGCCAGTCGCGAGCGAAGAACATCTCGGTCTTGAGCCGACCGAAGAAGCCCTCGCACGCCGCGTTGTCCGGTGAGCATCCCTTGCGTGACATCGAGCGGACCAGCTTGGCGTCAGCGATTCGAGCCAGCCAGCCTGGCCACCGATAGTGACCACCGCGATCGGAATGCACCACGGGCTTCTCGCCACTGACAGCGACCTTGTCGATCGCAGCGTCCAGCATCGTGTTGACCAACTCGGCGTTCGGCCGCGTGCCGATCGACCAGCTCACGACCATGCCGTCGAAGCAATCGATCATGGGAGAGAGATACACCTTTCCAGCCGGGATCTGGAACTCCGTGATGTCAGTGAGCCACTTCTCGTTCGGCGCACCGGCGCTGAAATCGCGGTTCAGCACGTTGTCGGGCGCTGGACTGATCTCGCCCATGTAGGAGCCGTACCGACGACGCTTGCTCGTCGCGGCGACCAGGCGCTCCTGCTTCATCAGACGGCGCACGACCTTCTCCGAGACGTTCACGCACTGATCGCTCAGCGACGCGTGAAGTCGCCGGTAGCCATAGCAGCGGTAGTTGCGCTCGAAGATGTTGGTCATGGCCTGGCGCACGCCGGCGTACTTGTCGGCCACTCCGAGTCGGGCCCGATGGTAGAAGTAGGAACTGCGCGGCAGGCCGACTTCGCACAGCAGCTCCGTCACCGTGTAGGTGGACCTCAGGGCATCAACCAGCAGCGTCTTCTCCCGGTTCGTCAGGGGCTGCTGATCGATGCCCAGCTCTTTTTTTAAGAGTTCATTCGCCTTCTTCAGCAGATCCTTCTCGAGCTGCAGCCGCCGGATGTCTTGTCGCAGCTTCTCGAACTGCTGTTCGAGGGCAGCTCGATCTGAGCTTGCAGGGGCGCCTTGCTTGCGCTTCATGGATGCGGGTGCGTCGTGGCCGAGCAATTGATTTTTCCACTTGTACAGCGAGCCCCGTGACACGCCGACCTCGTCGGCCACTGCCTGCGCGCTGGCCGGGCGCGTGCAGAAGGCAATGACAGCCGACTGTTTGGCTTCGGGCGCCAGCTCCTGCGGCCGACCGACAACGCGCGTGCGCTGCGGATGAAGCTCTTGAAGCCACGCGGACAGCAATGAACGGCAGGGATAGCCAAGCGCCTTGATCGTCGCCGCGATGCACTGGCCGTGCTCGAGGTAGTGCTCGACAGCCCGTGCCTTCTGCGCCTGGGAAAACTTCGCCGGCCGCGTGTAGCCGGCGCGCAGCTCGTGGCTCTGTTCGTACTCGCGGTACCAGGTCTTGAGCGCGTTCTTCGTCGGATATCCCAGCTGCCGAATGGTCAAGCCGATGCGCTTGCCCAGCTTGACGTACAGCTGCACGGCTCGAAGCCGGTCCTCGTATGAATACATGAACTACCTCCAGGTAGTCCAAGAAATCGTCCGCATCCCCAACTGGAACTGGTCGACCTGGGCGACGCCAAGAAGGAAACGAAGGGCGACCCGGAGACCTACCGCCTGGAAGCCAAGCCCCTGAGTGGCTGCTTTAGGCGGGTGCACGCGGTAGCGTTTTGTCACCCGTTGCGCCGGCGCGCGGCCATCTCGGCGCCCATGGTCGCCAGGACCTCAGGCCCGCTAAGCTGCAGAGTGGCGGGATAGGCCTCAACCTCCTCCAACGCGATGTGCGCACGATAGAGCGCTGCGAAGACCGACCAGGCCCTTGTGTCAGGCATCAGGCCCTTGTCGAGCAAGGCTTCGAGCCCGGGTCGCAGCGCCAGATAGGCGGCGTGCATCTGAACATGGTCGGCGGCAATACGATCCGCCAGTTCGCCTCGCCCGATCTGGCGCAACAGCGGCAGCACGTGACGCTCCTCGTCCTCATGGTGGTGCGGCGCGGCAATGTCAAAGTAGCGTTGGACATCCAACGCGGCATCGCGGGCCTGTTGGTCCACCTCACCGCGGGCCCGCAAGTGCGTGCCGAGTCGCAGCAGAAGACTCAGACTACGCTCCACGCGCTCATGGCAGGCCTCCAGCATCTCGTAGGGCTGATCGAAGCCGACGGCCGGAGCATTGTTCAACAGATTCATGCAAGACGTCCCAGCGGGTGATGCGCACGCGCCGTGGCCACCAACTGAGCGGCGCAAAGCAGGGCGAGCAGGAAACAGAGCCAGCGCGCTCGCTGGCCGTGCGCCCGGCGAAGGGCCAGGGTGCCCAACAGGATGTAGGCGAGCAGCCAGCCGAACTTGGCGAACAGCCAGGTCATGGGCGCCCAGCCCAGCTGTGCCCAGAGGCCCAGGCCGGCGGCCAGCAGCAGGCTGTCGACGAGCACCGTGGCGCGGCGCAACGCGGTCCGCATCGGCCAGGCCGCGCCGGCCAGCACGCCTAGGCCGCGGGCGGCAAAACAGATCAGGCTCAGGGACACCAGGCCGATATGCGCCTGCTTCAGCAAGAGGTAACTCGTCATCGCAGCCGAAGCATGCCGCAGCCCGGGCGTCGCTGCGCTTGCGCTGCATCAAGCCCCAGCGGTGCCGGCTTGAAGCAGATCAAGGCCGCCGCCGTTCCGCGGATCCAGCATCGGCTCCATGCCAAGCGCCATACCTCCCAGCTGCTGCGCCGGCCTTCGCCCCACCCTGCTGCAGGGCTGGCGCCAGGGCCTGCCCCTGCATAGCTCACCCTTCCGCGAGATGGCGGCGCGCAGCGGCGCCACGCCGCATGAGCTGTTGCGCACCTGCGCCCAGCTGCAGCGTGACGGTGAGCTGCAGCCCATCCACGCGCGCTGGGGTGAGGCCCTGCCGCGCGAACGCTGGCTGCTGTTCTTTGACAACGCCGACGAGGCCCTGGCCGGTGCAATGGCCGGCCTGCCCGGCTGCCTGCGCATCGAACGCTGCGCGGCCGAGGGCGATCCGCCCTGGCTCTGGGCCGAGCTGGAGGCCCTGGACGGCGCAGCCCTAAAGGCCCAGCTGAACTGCCTGCCCGCGTTGCCGGCGGCCAAGCTGCGTCTTGCAGCCGCCGCGAACGCAGCTGCCGGCCCCTGCGCCGACCCGCAGCTGGCCGCCTACCTTGAGCGGGGCGTGCCGCTCTGCGCCAACCCCTACGCCGCCTGCGCGCGCCGGCTCGGGCGCAGCGAGCGCGGCCTGCTCGCGGCTTTGCTCAACTGGCAGCGCGCCGGCGAGCTGCAGGGCCTGGTGCTGACGCCCGCACCGCCGCGCGGATCGCGGCCCGGCTGGATCGCGCTCTGGCAGCAGGCACCGGCGCTGCAGGCTCTGCACGAGCTGCCCGGCCTGGAGCGCCTGCTGCCCGCACCAGCGCGTGGCGACTGGCCCTGGGCCCTGAGCGCGGTGCTTAGCGGCGCCGCCCGGCCCGCGGAAATGCCCGCCGGTGCGCGCTGCCTGCGCCTGCACATCCAGCAGCCGCGCGAGGCGGCGCTGCTGTTTCAGGGCCCGGGGTAGGCGGCCAGGCGCTCCACCGCCTGGATGTGGATGCGCCGCCCCTCGACGAGGATCAGCCCTGCCTCCTCCAGCTCGCGCAGCACACGCGAGAAATACTCCGGCGTCAGCGAGAGCCGCGAGGCCAGGGTGCCCTTGCTGACCGGCAGCTCCACCATGCTGGGGCCGCCGTCACCGGCGTCGCGCAGCAGATAGCCGATGACGCGCTGCACGCCCGACTGCAAGGCATAGGCCTGCACATCGCTGACCAGGCCGTGCAGGCGGCGGCTCAGGCCGGCGAGCATGCGCAGCGCCAAGCGCTGGTCGGCGGCCATCGCGTCCAGCACGGCCTGGCGCGGCAGCACCAGCAGTTGCGTGTCGCCCAGGGCCTGCGCGTTCACCGGGCTGGGCCGGCCGAGGAACATCAGCGCCTCGGCAAAGCTGTGGCCGGGGCCGATCAGCTCGATGACCTTCTCGTTGCCATTGGCCGCCAGCACATAGAGCTTGATCGGCTGGCCGAGGTTGACGAAGAAGGCCTCGCAGGGGTCACCGGCACGTAAGGCCAGCTCGCCGCGGGCGAGCGGCTTGAGGCGCGTGGCGGCGGCCAAGCGGGCCAGCGATTCGGCGTCGATCTCGCTGAACAGCGGCAGGCGCTGCAGCCAGCGCTCGGCCGAGAACTCAACCTGGCCGGCCATCGATGCGCGGTCGGCCGAGCCAACCACCGTAGCGCCAGGTCCAGAACACCGTGACTGCGGCCCAGATCGTGGCGGCAGGGATCAGGCTGTTCAGGCCCAGCGAGGCGGCCAGGCGCAAGAGCACGCCGAGCTGCAGCAGGCCGTAGATGGCCCAGGCCGCGCGGTCCACGGCCAGCGGTCGGCCGCTATGGCCGGCGGCCACGCGGGTGATCATCGCGATCAGCGTGCAGCCAAGGTAGCCGAGGGTCAGGGCGTGCAGCGGAGCGGCACCAAGACTTCCCTGCCCTGTCGCCTGCAGCGTCAGCGAGACGGCTTGCAGACCGAGCGCCAGACCCAGCCAGACGAAGCCGCCGTGCAGCATGGCCAAGAGGCGCAGGGACTCGCCCTGCAGGCTGCGCACCAGGCCCCAGCGCACGGCAAGCAGAAGCAGGGCCAGCGATGCCAGCGCCAGCGGCGGCGCCAGCAGCCAGGCCGGCAACCAACCCATCTCGGCCAGACCACCGGCGACTAGGCCGCCCAGCATGGGGACCAGCAGCGCGTTCGGCTTCCAGGCCTCCAGCTTCGGCAAGGCGGCGGCACTGAAGAAGGGAATCATGCGGTGCGAGACGATGGCGTAGACCGGGGCCACGAAGCCCCAGAGCCCGAGCTGGGTCGCGCCGCGCAGCAGCAAGGGCTGCTGGCTCAGCAGGGCCCAGCCGGCGAGCGCCATCGCCAGCACACCGAGCCCACAGGCGATCAGCACGCCCTTCGCGTGCAGGCGATCAGGGGCCGTGCTCTCGCGCACGAGCCGGCCGAAGCGCAGGGTCAGGCGCAGCCAGCCGGCCGCCGCGAGCGCAACGCCGAGCGCGGCAACCAGGCCGCCGGCATGCAGACCCACGAGCGCCAGCGCCCAGCCGATCCCGAACTGCAGCAGCGGTGCCAACAGGGTGCGCGCCTCCACCGGCGGCATGCCCAGCCAACGCGGCCCGGCGGTGAACAGGAAGCCGACCATGAAGGCCGGCATGAAGCCCAGGGTGAACAGCAGGCCATGGGCCAGGGTCGGCGCCACCACCCAGGGCAGCACGAGGTCGAAGCGCGGCGCGAGCAGCACGAGCAGCCACCAGATCGCCAGCAGGCTCATGGCCGCGGCGCCGACCGCAAAGCCCAGGCGATGCGGCGCGCTGAGCAGGCGCTGCGGGCGCCAGGGCTCGCGCAGGGGCTGGATCGGGATCGTTCTCATGCGGGGGTCCCCAGCGGGGTCCCGACCGGTACGCCGGGCGTTAGCAGGCGCTCCATCAGCTGGCGCACGCTGGCGATTTGATCGCCGAAGGGCAAGGCGCCGCGGCCGCGGAAGAACAGGCCCTTCGTCACCTCGCCGCGCAGCGCGGCGGCCAGGCGCTGGTCGATGCAGAACTGTCCCCAACCCTTGAGCCCGTCGCGCAGCCCGCATTGCTGCAGGCAGTCGAAGGCCATGGTGCAGCGCTGCTTGAGCTGCGCAACCGCCTGCAGCCGCGGCTCGGCCTTCAGGTAGCGCTCCAGCCAGGGCGTGCGCAGCGCGCGCGCCGGCAGGCCGGCCACGCTGGTGAACTCGACCAGGTCCTCGTCGCGTGCGCCGGCCAGCACCTGCTTGAAGTTCTCATGCGCATCGCACTCGGTGGTGGCCACGAAGGCGGTGCCAAGCTGGGCCGCGTCGGCGCCCAGGGCTTGCAGGCGCTGGATGTCCTCGCAGCGGCGCACGCCGCCGGCGGCGATCAGCGGCACCTGACCCTCCATGCCGGCATCGCGGATCAGCTGGCGCACCGCCGGCAGCGCGGTCTCGAACTCGAAGCGTGCCTCGCCAAGGTCGGCCACCTTGGCCGCGCCCAGATGCCCGGCGGCGTGGGCCGGGTGCTCGATGACGATGGCGCTGGGCAGGCGGTTCTTGCGCTCCCATTTCTTCCACAGCAGCGCCACGCCGCGGGCGTCGGACAGGATGGGGATCAGCGCGGCCTTCGGGTGATCCTGGGCCAGCTCGGGCAGGTCCAGCGGCAGGCCGGCACCGACGACCAGGGCGTCGATGCCCTGCTCCAGCGCAGTGCGAACCGAGGCGGCGTAGTCGGTCACCGCACGCATCACGTTCACGGCCAGCAGACCGCGGCCACCGGCGATGACCCGCGCGCCCTGGATCTCGCGCGTCAACGCCTCCTGATTCGCTTGCTGGATGACGGCCTTCTTCTCCTCACCGTCCTTCATCCCCTCGCTGCGCGCCATCAGATCGGGGTGATGGCGGCGCAGGTCCACCGAGGCGATGGTGCCCCAGGCGCCCTCGGCCGCCACGGCACCCGCCAGGCGGTGCGCCGAGATGCCCACGCCCATGCCGCCCTGCACGATGGGCAGCAGCGAGCGTCCTGCCAGGTTCAGGGGGCGCAGGCCGGCGCCGGCGATGCGATCGAACAGGGAGATAGCGGTCATGGGCAATCCGGGACGGGGCAAAGCGGCGATGCTGGCGCGAACCGCCGCGCAGCGCCTTGACGTGGTTCAACCTCCGAGCACATGCATGTCGGCACGTTCGGTTTGCAGCTCGCGCAGGCGCTCGCGCTGCTCGGAGTAGGCGTCGGCGCGCGCCGCCCAGATCGCGGCCAGGCGTTCGCGCAGCGCCTGCTCGCTGGCTTGGGGGCCGCGCAGCAGCGGCCGCAGGTCCTGGCCCTGCGCACCGAACAAGCAGGTGAACAGCCGCCCGTCGGCCGTCAGCCGGGCTCGCGTGCAGTCGCCGCAGAAGGCCTTGCTGACCGCGCTGATGAAACCGATCTCGCCCTGGCCATCGCCATAGCGCCAGCGCTCCGCCGTCTCGCCGCCCTTGCTCGGCGCCAGCGCCTGCAGCGGCCAGCGCGCATGGATGCGTTCGCGCAGGACGGCGCTTTCCAGCACCTCGTCGCGCTTCCAGCCGTTCTGGCAACCGGCGTCCATGAACTCGATGAAGCGCAGCACCATGCCGGAACCACGGAAGTGCTCGGCCAGCGGCAGCGCCTCCTGGTCGTTGACGCCGCGGCGCACGACCATATTGACCTTGATGGACTTGAAGCCCGCCTGCTGCGCAGCCTCCAGCCCGCGCAGTACTTCCGCGACCGGGAAGCCGACCTCGTTCATGCGGCGGAACACCGCGTCGTCGAGCGCGTCCAGGCTGACAGTGAGGCGCCTCAATCCGGCGTCGCGCAAGCCTTGAGCCTGATCGGCGAGCAGGCTGCCGTTCGTCGTCAGCGCCAGGTCCGGCGCCTCGCCGTCCAGGGTGCGCAGTTCGGCCAGCTCGCGGATCAGGGTCGCCAGATCGCGGCGCAACAGGGGCTCGCCGCCCGTCAGGCGCAGGGTGCGCACGCCGAGCTGCAGGGCCTCGCGGGCGACCTGCACGATCTCCTCGAAGTTCAGCAGTTGCGATTGCGGCAGGAAGCGATGCCCGGGCCCGAAGCGGCTGCGCGGCATGCAGTAGCTGCAGCGGAAATTGCAGCGGTCGGTCAGCGAGATGCGCAGGTCCCGCCAGGGCCGCTGGCGGCGGTCGCGCAGCGAGCCGTCGAGAGGGGGAGAAGGCACAGCCGCCAGCGCGCGCGGCGCGCTCATCCAGTGCACAGGGGCCAGATCCATGCGGCCGATTCTGGGAAGGCAGGGGTCGGCGGCCCATCCCGCCGTGGCAGGAGCAGCGCCGCCGGGGCCTAGTCCTTTCGACCTACCCCTCCCTCCTTCGGATGCGCTGCCGCCGCGAGCGCCCAGGCCCTAAGCTGGGCGCATGAACATCGAGCACTTCGACGACCTGCTGGCCCTGGCCCGCGCCCAGGCCCAAGCCGAACCGCAGCGCCTGCTGATGGTCTTCACGGCCGCCGAGTGCGAGCCCGACGCCACACCCGCCCAGCGCGCCGCGCACGAGGCCGGCAGCGGCGGCGTGCTGCGCCCGCTGATGTGCGTGGACAAGGACCCGGCCGAACTCGCCGACTTCGCGGCCCTGGCCGCCGAGGCGCGGCATGCCGGCCCGGCCTGGAGCCTGATGTTCGCGGCCGCGCTGGCCGGCCAGAGCAGCGCCAAGGAGGTCGAGCGCATGCTGGAGCTGCTGGTCAAGCGCGTGGAGACCGGCGAGCTGGGCGGGCTGATCCCCTTCAACACCGCCGGCGAGGCGGTGCAACTCATGGCCTGATGCGCTGAGGCCTCATGGCCAAACGCTTCCCCATCGCCCCCGCCCATCCCGAGCGCATCTGCTGGGGCTGCGACCTCTACTGCCCGGCCGATGATCTGCGCTGCGGCAATGGCAGCGATCGCACCCAGCACCCGATCGAGCTGATGGGGCCGGAGTGGTTCACCGAACCCGGCTTCGAGGACCTGGCAGCGCCCGCCAAGGATCCGGCATGAGCGCCGACGCCGAGCCGCTCCCGCTGGTCTACGCCTGCTCCGGCTGCTCCAGCGCCGCCCAGCTGGCCAATCACCTGGCGGTGCGTCTGGACCGCGAGGGCAGCGCCGAGATGTCCTGCATCGCTGGCGTCGGCGGCGGCGTCAAGCCGCTGGTGCGCACCGCGCGGCGCGCGGCCGAAACCGATCGACCCATCCTCGCCATCGACGGCTGCCCACTCGGCTGTGTGCGTGCCAGCCTCGAACGGGTCGGCGTCACCGCCGCCGATGAGCTGCGCCTTCACGAACTGGGCGTGCGCAAGGTCCAGCATGGCGACTTCGACCCGGCGCAGGCCGAGGAACTGCTCGTCCTCTGCCGCGAGCGCTTGGCGAGGCTTGGCGCGCGCTGAAATCAGGCGGGCTTGGCCAGGCAGATCGTCACCAGCGCCGACGCATCCTCCAGCGCGTTCAGCGCATGCGGCTCGCCAGCGCGCAGATGGATCAGGTCGCCAGCACCCAGCAGCTGCTGTCCGGCCGGGGTGTCGAAGGCGATGCGGCCCTCCAGGCAGAGCACGGTGATCTCGCCGGGCGCGCTGTGCTCGCGCAGGCCGCGGCCCGCCGGCAGCACCAGGCGCACCAGCTCCAGCTGCTCGGCCTTCAGGATCGCCGTGGTCTTGAACTCGGCCAGCCGCTCGCCGTAGGGCGCGAGCCCGACCACCTCACCGGATCGCGCGTGCATCTGGGCCATGGCAGTTCCTCCTTGTATTGCCTTGAAGCGCGTCAAGGCAGCGGCTCATCGTGCTGCCGAGAATAGCCGCATCGCGCCCGGCCGCCCGCTGGCCCTGCCAACCGCACTTCAGCCCTCATGAACTTCCAGCCCCGTAGCCCATTGGCGAACGTCGCCTCGACACCCGCATCGCCGGTCACGGCGGGTCGCGCATGACGAGGGCGCGCGCGCAAAGCCCTGGCGAGGAGATGGCCAACAGCATCAGCCACGGCCTCGGCCTGTTGTTGGCCGTGGCCTCGCTACCCATCCTGCTGCACTTCGTCGCGCAGCGCGAGGGCGGCGTGGTTGCGGTGAACGCGCTCAGCGCCAGTCTGTTCTGCGGCACGATGATCCTGCTCTACGCGGCATCGACCATCTATCACGCGCTGCCGGCCGGGCGCGCCAAGCAGTGGTTCAACCGCATCGACCACGCCGCCATCTACCTGTTCATCGCCGGCAGCTACATGCCCTATCTGCTCGGCGTACTGCGCGGCCCCTGGGGCTGGAGCCTGTTCGGCGTCGTCTGGGGCACGGCGCTGGTCGGCGTGCTGGCCAAGCTCTTCAACCGCCTTCGCCGCCCGCTGTGGTCCACCGGCATCTACATCGCAATGGGTTGGGTGGCCCTGGTCGCCGCCGTGCCCCTGTTCGAACGCCTGCCCGCCGCCGAGCTGAGCTGGCTGGTCGCCGGCGGCCTGGCCTACACGCTGGGCGCGGTCGTCTTCCATTTCGACGAGCGTCTGCGCTACGGGCACCTGGTCTGGCATCTGTTCGTGCTGGCCGGCAGCGCTTGCCATTTCGTCGCGGTGTTGTTGCAGACGGTTTGAGGTGGCGACGCCAAGTGCGCTGCTTCCCTGAATTCGTAGCACCGCCTTCCAGAGTCCGTTCACCCCGACGAGGAGATCGGATCGAAGCAGAGGTGTTTCTTCCGCCTGGAGTCGCTACAGAGCCAGGTGGACCTGCTACGACCTTAGAAGCAAATCCCCCCGAATCCGCCTCGCCGCCTCCATCAGCGCTGCAGACGGAAAGCCCGCCGGCGCCGTGAGCCGGCCCTGCGCATCCGGCAGGCGCGCGACCTGCAGCACATGGCGCGGCGCATCGCGCAAGGCCTCGACCAGGCGCAGCACATCGGCGTCGCTGAACCATTGCGGGTGCACGGTGCTGCGCAGCTCGTAGGCGATGCCGCTGCCCTTCAAGAACGCGAGGGACTCGCGCACGTGGCGCAGGGCGCCGACGCTACCGGTGATGCGGTCGTGCAGCAGCTCGTCGGCGGGGGCGGTCTTCATGTCCAAACCGACCCAGTCGAGCAAGGGCAGCAGCTCGGCCAGGCGCTTGGGCGCGAGGCCGGCCGTGTGCAGACCCAGGCGGTAGCCCATCGCGCGCAGCGCTTGGAGAACTGCGGGCAGGGCCGGGTCCAGCGAGGGCTCGCCGCCGCTGAAGACCACGGCGTCCAGGCGCCCCAGCCGGGCCTGCAGCCAGTCGCGCAAGACCGGCCAGCGCGGCCCCTCCCCCGGGCCCTTGGCCTGCAGCGCCGGGTTGTGGCAGTAGCCGCAGCGCCAGGGGCAGCCCTGCAGGAAGACGACCGCGGCCAGCTGGCCGGGGAAGTCCACGGTGCTGAAGGGCTGCAGGCCGGCAACGGCCAAGCGCTCCGGCACCGCGCTCTTTGGTGGGCCGAGCGCCGGGCCGCTCCCAAGCCGGCCCGCACAGGCGATGTGCTCGCCGGTCAAGCCGGCAAGCATTGCCATCCCCTCGGGGGATCGGCCAAGGTAGTCCTTGGACGAAGGACTTCTTCAAAAGGCGTGCGCTCGGCGAACTCACCCTGCTTGCCGATGTTGAACGAGGCCACCGGGCGGTGGTAGCCCATCACCCGGGTCCAGACCTCGCAGCGCTGGCGTTCCTCGTCGCGCAGCGTGACGGCTTCTTCTTGGCGTTCGATGACAGCTTCCATGTGTTTCTCCTTCAGGCGGGTTGAAGTTGTTGTTGACGCTTGCGAGCGAGGCGCTCCTCGTCACATCGTGGGCAGAACTCGTGATGCCCGGCCAGATAGCCATGCGTCGGGCAGATCGAGAAGGTCGGCGTGATCGTGATGTAGGGCAAGCGGTGGTAGGTGAGCGCGCGACGCACCAGTTCACGGCAGGCGTCGCTGCTGCTGATGCGCTCGCTCATGTAGAGGTGCAGCACCGTGCCGCCGGTGTACTTGCGCTGCAGTTCCTCCTGGCGCTCCAGGGCCTCGAAGGGGTCGTCCGTGAAGCCGACGGGCAGCTGCGAGCTGTTCGTGTAGTACGGATTCGCGTCCGTGCCGGCCTGCAGGATGGCCGGCCAGCGGCGGCGGTCTTCCTTGGCGAAACGGTAGGTCGTGCCCTCGGCCGGCGTGGCCTCGAGGTTGTAGAGATGGCCTGTCTGCTCCTGGAACTCGACCATGCGCGCACGAACATGGTCCAGGAGCCGCACCGCCATCGCATGCCCGGCCGGCGTGGTGATGTCGTGCGCGCCCCGCGTGAAGTTGCGCACCATCTCGTTGATGCCGTTCACGCCCAGGGTCGAGAAGTGATTGCGCAAAGTGCGCAGATAGCGCCGCGTGTAGGGGAAGAGCCCTTGGTCGATCAGGCGCTGGATCAGCTTGCGCTTGATCTCCAGGCTGTCGCGGCCGAGCTCCAGCAGCTCGTCCAGGCGCGCCAGCAGCGCGGGCTCGTCACCCGCGTGCAGGTAGCCCAGCCGCGCGCAGTTCACCGTGACCACCCCCACCGAGCCGGTCTGCTCGGCCGAGCCGAACAGGCCGTTGCCGCGCTTGAGCAGCTCGCGCAGGTCCAGCTGCAATCGGCAGCACATCGAGCGCACCATCTGCGGTTCCAGATCCGAGTTGAGGAAGTTCTGGAAGTAAGGCAGACCGTACTTGGCCGTCATCTCAAAGAGGGCCGCGGTGTTGGGGTTGTCCCAGTCGAAGTCCTTGGTGATGTTGTAGGTCGGGATCGGGAAGGTGAACACGCGGCCCTTGGCGTCGCCGGCCGTCATCACCTCGATGTAGGCGCGGTTGATCAGGTCCATCTCGGCCTGCAGCTCGCCGTACGTGAACGGCTGCTCCTGCCCGGCGATCACCGGCACCTGCTCGCGCAGATCCGCCGGGCAGCTCCAGTCGAAGGTCAGGTTGGTGAACGGCGTCTGCGTGCCCCAGCGCGACGGCACGTTGAGGTTGTAGATCAGCTCCTGGATGCATTGCCGCACCTGCTCGTAGCTCAGGCTGTCCTTGCGCACATAGGGCGCGAGGTAGGTATCGAAGCTGGAGAAGGCCTGCGCGCCGGCCCATTCGTTCTGCAGCGTGCCGAGGAAGTTCACGATCTGCCCGACCGCGCTGGACAAGTGCTTGGGCGGCCCGGCCTCGACCTTGCCGGGCACGCCGTTCAGCCCTTCGTGCAGCAGCGTGCGCAGGCTCCAGCCGGCGCAGTAGCCGCTGAGCATGTCGAGGTCGTGGATGTGGATGTCCGCCTCGCGGTGCGCCTGGCCGATGGCCGGCGGGTAGACATGGTCCAGCCAGTAATTGGCGACCACCTTGCCGGAGACATTGAGGATCAGCCCGCCCAGGCTCCAGCCCTGATTCGCATTGGCGTTGATGCGCCAGTCGCGCTGCTGCAGGTACTCGTCCATGGTGGCCTGCACGTCGACCAGGGTCTGGCGCGCATCACGCAGGCGGCGGTGCTGCTCGCGGTAGACCGTGTAGGCACGCAGGGTCTTGCGCCAGCCGGCGTCGAACAGTGTCGACTCGACAGCGTCCTGGATCTGCTCGATGCCGGGCAGCGGCAGCGCGAGCAGGCGCGGCAGCACGCCGTCCTCGGTGAGGCGCAAGGCCTCGTCGGCCCCGAACTCGGCGCTGGCGCGGCCGGCGGCCGCCAGGGCCTGGACGATCTTGCGCGCGTCGAAGACCTGGAGGCGGCCGTCGCGCTTCATCACCTGCTGGGGAGTTTCCTGACTCATTGCGCTACCTGTAGTGGGCGTAGGCCGTGATTGGCGCTACATCTAGTGGCAGGCAGTGTCGGCAGCGGGTGCGGGTGCGTCCTTGAAGCAGATCAAGAAAGGGCCGCGCCCAGGCGCTGCTCGATCAGCTCGTCCTTGGCCTGCCATTGCGCGTCCACCCAGGCGCCCAGGCGCTGACGGTAGGCCTTGTCGCGCATCGGGTCGCGGCCCAGCAGCTCAGCCGGGATGGGCAGCTGTCGCACATGCACGCTGACGGCGCCGCAGCGACCGCTGAGCAGCTGCCAGAAGCTGGGCGTGCCCTGCGGGTAGACGATGCTGACGTCGAGCAGGGCCTCGAACTGCTCGCCCATGGCCGCCAGGGCCACGCCCAGGCCGCCGATCTTGGGTTTGAGCAGATGCCGGTAGGGCGACTGCTGCGCCGCCTGCTTGGCCGGGCTGAAGCGCGTGCCCTCGACGAAGTTCATCACCGTGGTCGGGTTGAGCTTGAACTTCTCGCAGGCCGCGCGCGTGCGCTGCAGATCGTTGCGGCGCGCATCGCCACCGCCGCCCTTGCCGCGCTTCATGAAGGGGAAGTCCAGCGCCCACCAGGCCAGGCCGATGACCGGCACCCAGATCAGCTCCTGCTTGAGGAAGAACTTCAGAAAGGGCACGCGGCGGTGGAAGACGCGCTGCAGCACCAGGATGTCGACCCAGCTGCGGTGGTTGCAGGACAGCAGGTACCAGCCGCGCGGGTTCAGGCCCTCGACGCCCTGCACCTCCCAGGCCTGCGGCTGCAGCGCGGCGATCCAGGCGTTGTTGATCGCCACCCAGCCCGAGGCCAGGGCGTTCATCAGGCGGTCGCAGCGGCGGCGCAGGGGCTTGAGGGGCAGCAGCAGCTTGAGCAGGGCCGGCGGCAGCAGGGCCAGGGCGATGAGCAGGGTGTTGAGCGCGAGGACGGCGGCGGCCAGGCTGCCGCGCAGCAGCGCGAGCACGGCGCTCATGCGGGCTCCGGCATCGAGAGCCGCTTCACCGCGGCAACGAAGCGCTGCAGGGTCTGCGAACGCGCGCCCGGCGCGAGGCGGATGTCGATGAGCTGGAAGCGCCCGCGCGTGGCCAGGGCTTTGCGCAGCGCGGCCGCCAGCTCGGCGCGGGTCTTCACGGCGTGGCCGTCCCCACCCATGCCACCGGCCATCGAGGCGAAATCCCAGCGCCCAAGGTCGTGGAAGCCGCCCTCGGGCAGGAAGCTGCGCAGCATCTCCCAACCGCTGTTGTTGAACACGAGCACGATGGGATCCAGGCCTAAGCGCGCCGCATGGCCGATCTCCCAGCCGGTCATCTGGAAGGCGCCGTCGCCGACCAGGATCAAGGGCCGCTGACCGCTGGCCTGCTGCAGGCCCAGGCCGGCCGGCACGCCATAGCCCATGGTCGCGTAATAGCCGGGCGCCAGCAGCGCCGAGGGGCGCAGCGCCATCGCCGTGAACAAGCAGTCGCCGACATCGCTGGCGATGGGCATGGGACCGTGGCGAGCGAACAAATCGTTGATGGCGCGGGCGATGTCGTCCGGGGCGACGGGCTCGTCGTCCTCCGCCAGGCCCTGCGGGTAGGCGGGCGGCGCCGGCGGTGCGGCCACTGCCGGCCTGGCCTGCGGCGGGCAGCGCTGCAGCAAGGCGTCGACCAGGGCCGCCAGCGGCAGCTCGGGATAGACATGGTGGCCGACGCGGACCTCGTCGTCGTAGGCGACGAGCGCATGGCGGAAGTCGATGCGCTTTGCAGAGACGGCGAAGTTCGTGTCGGAGACGATCACGCCGAGCAGCAGCAGGGCGTCGGAATGCTCGACGCGATGGCTGAGTTCGGGATCGCCGGCCAGGCCCAGGTAGGTGCCTGCGAGCGGAATGCCGGCCTCCGCCAGCAGGCCGCGGCCCATGAAACTGGTGATCACCGGCAGGCCGAGCCGGCGCGCGAGCTCCGCCACCTTGGCCTCCAGCCCGTAGCGCCGCACCTCCACGCCGACGACGAGCAGCGGATCGCGCGCGGCGCGCAGACGGGCCAGCAGCTCGTCGGCCGCCGCGGCGACGCGCTCGGCATCCCAGGTCCTGATCGCCGGCGCCGGCACCGCGGCGCAGGGCTGGCCCGGCAGGTCGCGGGGGATCTCCAGATAGACCGGGCGCGAGCGCGCCAGCGCGGTGTCGAGCACGCGGGCGATGGCCTGCGGCGCACGCTCCAGGTCGTCGAGGCGCGCGCGGTCGGCGGTGATCTCCTCGTACAGCCGCCATTGCGAATCCAGCTGCTTGACCTGGTGGTGCAGCAGCAGGCCGCTGACCGCCTCGTGCGCGGCCGGCGCTCCCGAGAGCACGACCAGGGGCACCCGCTCCGCGTAGGCGCCGGCCACGGCGTTGACGAGATTCAGCGCGCCGGCGCCGTAGGTGACGGCGGCCACGCCCAGCGCGCCGCGCACGCGCGCCGTGGCGTCGGCCGCAAAGCCCACGCCGGGCTCGTGCGCCAGCGTCAGGATGGGCAGGCGGCCGTCGCGTTCGATCTCGCGGAACAGCGGCAGCGCGAAGTCGCCGGGGATGCCGAAGATCTCGCGCGCGCCGCGCGCCAGCAGCGCGTCAACGAGGCGCTGCGCGAGGGTGGGATGGGACATGGGGAGCAACCTTCCGCGGGCCGCGCAGCGCGAGGCCCAGCTTCAAAAGCAGAAAGAGCGCGATGGCCGCGACCGAGCCCAGACCCGCGACGCGGCGCAGCGCGAAGTCATCGAGCAGCAGGGCCGCGTAGCGCATCAGCAAGCCGACGTGCAGCAGCGCCAGTGGCACATAGAGCAGCGCGCTGAAGCCCAGGCGGATGCGCAGCAGCGCCGGCGCGATCAAGGGCGCATGGCCGAAGACCATGGAGAACACGAAGCCCAGGCCGAGCGCGTGCAGCGCGGCGTCGTAGCTGGCCTGACCCGGCTGCAGGCCGAAGCCCAGCAGCAGCGCGCCGGCGATGGCCAGCTGCACATAGCCGGCGAGCAGCGAGGCGGCGACGAAGCGCGTCAGGCCCTGGAGCCGCAGCGTGCGCCGCGCGATATCCCATCGCGCCAGCCAGGCGGCCAGACCGAGCAGGGCCGCACCGAACAGCCGCGCGTCCCAGGGCTCGGGCAGGGCCAGCGCAGCGAGCAAGGCCAGCAAGACGGCAGCGAACAGCGGCGGCGCCTTCGCTGGCCGCGGCGCATAGCGCGACAGCTCCAGGCGCTCGCCGGCGATGGTCAGCACCAGGAAGCCGAACAGCGGCAGCAGCGTTTGCTGGAAGGGCGCGCCCACGGCCAGCAGCAGATGGCCGAGCAGGCCGCAGAAGGCGCCCAGCACCAGCACGCCCATGAAGGCCTCGGCCTGCTTGCGCGCCGCCGCCAGGGTGGCGAGCAGCAGCACGGCGCTGCCGAGCGCATAGCCGGCGAAGCCGGCGGCGGCCTCGCCGCTCAACAAGGCCAGGGTGCCGGCACCGGCGAACAGTGGCGCGCCATAGGCCCAGGCGCGACCGATGGCGACCGCACGCTCCAGGCCGATAACGACGCCGAACAGACCGCCAAGCATCAGCGGGCCATGCCAGGCCGTCGCCGCGGGCAGCGGCAAGGCCCAGCCGATGCGCGCCAGGCCACCGGCCAGGCCGCTGGCCAGCGCGGCCATGCCCAGCAGCAGCAACAGGAAACGCGGCCAGGTCGGCGAGGTTCTGCTCATGCGCCCTGCTCCCAGCCCAGTTGCTCACGCGCCGCGGCGCTCAAGCGCGCCGGCGTCCAGGGCGGCGCGAACACCAGCTCCAGCTCCAGTTGCTGCGGCGGCGGCAGCAGCGCCTCCAGCGCCTCCTCGACCTCGCCGAGTAGCATCTCGGCCATCGGGCAGGCGGCGCTGGTCAGGGTCATGCGCACATAAAGCCCTTCAGGCCGCTCCTGCAGCGCCTCGATCAGGCCGAGGTCAACGAGGTTGACGCCAAGCTCGGGGTCGACGATCTCGCGCAAGGCCTCGCGGGCCTGGGCGACAAGCGGGGTCCTGTCGCTCATGCCGGGAGCAAGAGGGCGTGATTGTCGGGGACCATGGCCTGTGGCCAGGCCAGCATCTGCGCGCCGCCGGCCTGCCAGCGCGCAAGGCCCCGACCGGCGACGAGCAGCACCGCGCGCTCGCCCTCGTGCCAGCCGTCCTGCAGCGCACAAGGCTCGGTGAGTTCGGCGATGCGCGTCCAGCGCTCCGGCTGTGCCGGCTGCCAGAGCAGGCCCAGGCCGGCCTTCTGCGCGCTGAGCACAAAGCCGCCGCCGGGCGCGGCGCAGATGTCGCCTGCATAGCCGAGGCCAGGTCCGCCGGTGACGGGCAGCCTGAGCCGCTCGCCGTCGAACAGCGCGAGCAGGGGCGCATCCTCGCGGCTCCCGGCCTGCGGGTGTTCGGCCTGCAGCGCGATGCCGAGCTGCTGGCCATCATGCGACCAGGCGAGATGGCGCAGGCTGATGTCGGGGTCCGCCAGGGTCCAGCGCGCCAGCTCGCGGCCGTTGCTGGGGTTGATGCGCAGCAGCGCCGACGCGATGGGCTCGCCGCTGCGTTTGCGCCCGTCGGGCCAGCGCGGCAGGCCGCCCAGCGCGAGCAGCAGGCTGCCGTCGCGCTCGGCGACGATCTGGTGTCCATCGCGCCCGGCCAGTGGCCAGCGGGCCATCAGCGCCAGGGTCTTGGGGTCACGCAGCGCCAGATGCGCCGTGTCGTCGCGCGGATCGGTCTCGGTGGCGAACAGGCCGGCGGCGTGCGGCAGCAGATGACCGTTGAAGCGCCAAGGTCCGTACTGCCTGACCCAGCGCGGTCTGCCTGCCGCATCCCCATACAGCAGCCAGTCCCCCGCGCGGGCAGCCACCGCGTAGAAGCCCCCTGCCCCATCGCCGATCAGGCCATGGGCGCGACTGGGCAGATCCCAGGCGGCCTCGACATCGATCCGTCGCTCGGCCCAATCCAGGTTCAGCACTCCGACCTGGTCGCGGCCATTGGCGAGTCGCCAGGCCAGGGCCAGGCGGTGGGCGGGCGCAGCGGCCAGCGCCAGCAGCGGTGCCGCGGCCGCGCCGAGCATCAGCAGTTGTCGTCGTTTCATGCTCGCGCCCCCACCCAGAGCGGGCCGATCGCGTCCAGGGTGTTCTTCAGGATCAGGCCGTACTCGGTGTCGCCTTCCATCACCAGGGCGCCGTCGAAGAACAGGCGGTCGGCATCGTCCTCGCCGCGCAGCAGTCGCCACAGCGCCTCGACCGTGGCGCGCAGGCGCAGCCGGGCCGGGCCGCTCTCGGCTGCGGCTCCAAAGCCGCGCGGCCCCAAGCACAGGCGCACCCGGGCGCCGAGTTCCTGCAGCTCGATCTCGACGATGGCGCCCTGCAGGGCTTCGCGCTGGCCGGCGTCCAGGCGCGGCAGCAGCAGGCGGTCGAGCAACAGCGCCAGCAGGGTCGATGGCGGCCGCGTGGGCAGCCGCGCAACTCGTGCGCGCCAGGGCGCGGGCAGGCTGGGCAAGCTGAGTGCGCTCATGCGGTCTCCCGCCGGGCCGCCCCAAGGGAGACCAGGCCCCCTTGGGGGGCAGCTAGCGAAGCGCGCGTGGGGGCGGATAGCTTTGCCTCCTCCAGCCCCGCAACACGGCGTGCGAAGCCGTCCACCAGACGCCCTGGCAGCGGCAGCTTGCGCAGCTCGGCCAGGCCTTCACTCGGGCTCAGACCGCGCGCGAAGACCGCGTCGAAGAGCCGGATCACCTCGTCGAAAGGCCCGCTGCAGGGCGAGAGCCGCAGCCACTGCACCCCTGCCTCGCGCAGCGCATGGCCATGCCCGAGCAGGCATTGCAGGGCGGCGCTTTGCGTCTGGATGCCGTTGAGCGCGAGGAAGTCCTCGCCGTCGCCGGTCTTCAAGAGCAGGCCGTCGGCATCGTCGCGGCAGCGGAACTGGCAGTCGTCCTTCTTCAAGCGGTGATGCCGGGCGGTGAAGCAGCGTGCCGAAAGCGCCAGCGGCAATCGGCCGAAGCCCCAGACCTCGGTCGCAAGCCGGCTGGGCATCGGGTTGATGCGGCCGACCGCATCGAGCGCCAGCTCTACCGGCGCCACCCAGCGGTCGGCGCCCAGCTCGGCGTGTTCGGCCAGCGCGGTGGCGCTGTAGATGTTCAGGTGCGGGCCCAAGGTATGCGGGCGCCAGCCGGCCTCGCGCAAGACCTGCAGCGCGGCGGCGTCGCCCGCCTCGACCGGGAACTCGTCCTGCTCGCAGACGCGTCGCAAGGTGCGCAGCTCGGCCTCGCTCATCACCAGGGCCATGGTGGCCAGGCGCACGTCCTTGCCGGCGGCGCGCAGCTCACGGGCGATGGATAACCAGTCGTCGAACTTGATCTCGTTGCGCCGCGAGCAGACCAGCTCGCCCAGCACCACGGTCTGCACCGGCGAGTCGGCGATCTCGGCGTAGAAATTCATCAGCACGGCCCGCGGCCACCAGTAAAGCAGCGGGCCGACGCTCAGTCGGATGGGAGTCATGTCGGGGTCAACGCCAAGGTCTGTCATAGGCACCCAGGGTGTGCTGCTGGCCCTCGGCCCAGCGCGCCAGGCCGGCATCCCAGGCCGGCTGCACGCTGTAGCGGCCCCTGCCCTCATGGGCGGACCAGGCGCTGTCGATCGCGGCGCGCCAGACCTTGGTGACCTCGGCCACATAGGCGGGGCTGCGCTGGCGGCCCTCGATCTTGATCGCGGCCACGCCGGCCTGGATCAGCTGCGGCAGCAGGCTCAGGGTGTTGAGGCTGGTCGGCTCTTCCAGCGCGTAATCGCGCGCCAGCTCGCCGACCTCGAAGCGGCCCTTGCACAGGGTCGGGTAGCCGCGCGGCTCGCCCGGGCGGTAGTGGTCGATGAGCACGCCACCGAGGCGCGCGCGCACGCCGTCCGGCGATTCGTCCCAGCGCACGGCGGAAGGCGGCGAGCAGACGCCGGCGGTGTTCGGCGACTGCCCGGTTGCGTAGCTGGACAGATGGCAGCGGCCCTCAACCATCACGCAAAGGCTGCCGAAGCCGAAGACCTCGACGGGCGTTTCACAGCGCTGGATCAGCTGCTGCACCTGCTGCAGGGTCAGCACGCGGGGCAGCACCGCCCGCTGGATGCCGTAGCGCTCGCGGTAGTAACGGATCGCCTCGTGGTTGGTCGCCGAGGCCTGCACCGACAGGTGCAGCGTGAGCTGCGGGTGGCGGCGGCGTGCGTCGGCGAGCACCGCGCTGTCGGCGACGATCAGCGCGTCGGCGCCCAGCTCGGCGGCACGGTCAACGGCGCGCTGCCAGGGCGTCTCGTCCCGGGCGTCGGCAAAGGTGTTCAACGCCATCAGCACGCGGCGGCCACGGGCATGGGCGTAGGCCACGCCGACACGCACCTGCGTGGCATCGAAGTTCAGGCCGGCGAAGTTGCGCGCGTTCGTCGCGTCCTTCAGGCCCAGGTAGACGGCATCGGCGCCGGCGTCGACGGCCAGCTGCAGCGCGCGCAGCGAGCCCGCCGGGCAGACCAGCTCCGGCTTGGTGGGGACAGCAGTCATCGGAAGAGCGGCCGCGGCTAGCGCGGCCGGGGTCGATCAGCCGCGCCCAGAGCAGCTGCAAGAGCAGCAGCCCTCGTCGAGACCGGCCTCGACGGTCTTCGCGAAGCCATCGGCAACGCGCTGGATGCGGATGCGCCAGGCGCCCGGCGCCGCCTGCATCACCCGCCAGTCGAAGCGATTGGCGCGCTGCTCGGCGAACTGCATCAAGAGACCGCGCGGCTCGTGGTCGTTGATCAGCTCGAAGGCCTCGCCGTCGGCGAGCGCGTCGAAAGCCTGGAAAGCCAGCTGATGGCGCTGCGCCGGCATCAGCGAACGGAGGTCGTAGGTGGTGGTCGTTTGCATGGTGGCGTCAGCCTAGGTCCGGGCGCTCGGCGAAACCTTGAACTGGGTCAAGCGCAGCGGCCGCATGCTGCGGCGGACTTGCGCTGGCGCAAACCGACCCCAGCTGGCATCCCCACAAGCACACCTTCGGCTGGAGAAACGGCATGAGTAAATCGCATTGGGAGCAGGTCTACGGCAGCAAGGCGCCCGATGCGGTCAGCTGGTACGCGCCGCACCTGGCCGAGTCGCTGGCCTATATCCGCCAGGCCGGCGCCGATCTCGACGCCGCCATCCTCGATGTCGGCGGCGGCGAGTCGACCTTGGTCGACGATCTGCTCGATGCCGGCTACCGCCGCATCGAGGTGCTGGACCTGTCGGAGCAGGCGCTGGCGGTCTGCCGGGCGCGTCTGGGTGAGCGTGCGGCACAGGTCCGCTGGTGCGCCGGCGACGTACTGGAGATGGAGCTGGCGCTGAACTCGGTCGACATCTGGCACGACCGCGCGGTCTTCCATTTCCTCACCGATCCCGCCCAGCGCCGCCGCTATGTGGAGCAGGTGCTGAATGCGCTCAAGCCCGGCGGCTTCGCCATCGTCGGCACCTTCGGCCCCGAGGGCCCGACCGAGTGCAGCGGCCTGCCGGTCGCGCGCTATTCCTCAGACGGCCTGCACGCCGAGTTCGGCGCGCCGTTCCAGCTGCTCGAGCACGCCACCCACCTGCACACCACGCCCTGGGGCAGCACACAGCAGTTCGTCTACTGCTTCTGCCGGCGCGCGCACTGAGCCGCGTTCAGCGGCCGCCGCGCAGACTGCAAGGACAGGAGGCCTGATACGGCCTGATTTGCGCTGGCGCAATGTGCAGCAGACGCACCCGCCACTGCGCCGGGCCCTGCGACAGGTAGCGCCAGTCGAACTGGCCCGGCCTGGCCGATGCGAGCTGGAAGAACAGCGCATGCGGGTCATCGCTGGCCAGCAGGTCCAGGCTGTGGCCGAGGGGCAGCGCGTCGAAGCGGGCGAGCAGGCGCTCGTGGGTCGCGCAGTCGTCGAGGCCCTGCAGGCAAAGTTCAGCCATGGCCTTCGTCCACCATGGGCACGCCGCTGTAGTCCAGCCGATCGGCCTCGGTGAAACGCTGGTAGGGGCCGGTGCCGGCGTTGTCGGCCTGGCTGGCTGGGACGAACTGGCCGACGCCGACATCGAAGACATGGATCTCGCCGTCCTCGATCACGTAATGCCAGCCGTGCAGGGTGAGCTGGCCGGCGTCGACGCGGTCTCGCACCATCGGGTAGGCCATCAGGCGCTCCAGCTGCAGCACGATGGCGCGCTGCTCGGTGCGACGCAGCACCTCGGGACCGGGCTCGGCGACCGGTAGCGCCGCCTCGCGGCCGAGGTCCAGCCAGCGCGCCAGGTTCTGCGCGGCGGCCGGCACCTCGCCATAGAGCGCGCGGATCGCGCCGCAATGGCTGTGGCCGCAGACCACGATGCGCTGGACCTGCAGATTCAGCACGGCGAACTCGATCGCCGCCGCGGTGCCGTGGAAGCCCTGGCTCTGGTCGTAGGGCGGTACGAAGGCGCCGACGTTGCGGACGAGGAACAGTTCGCCCGGGCCGGCGCCTGTCAATAGATACGGCACCAGGCGCGAGTCGGAGCAGCCGATGAACAGCGTCGTCGGGTGCTGGCCGTCGTCGACCAGGTGCTTGAACAGCGAGCGCTGCAGCGGGAAGGCGTCGGTCTGGAACCGGCGCAGTCGTTCGAGCAGCTCGTCGGGCATGGTCTTTACTGGACGAGAGGCGAGCTGGCCCTCTGCAGGTCCACCCCTTCCAGGCGCGCATCGGCAGCCAGGGTCTGCAGGTACTGCCGCACCGCGCTGATCTGGTGCTGCTGGCGCATCTGCTGCGCTACCGCGGCCTTGACTTGCTCGAAGGCCGGCAGGCGGCCGGGCTCGCGGGCGTCGATGGCGACGATGTGCAGGCCGAAGCGGCTGTGCACCAGCCGTGGCAGCACGCCGATCTCGTTGCGGCCGAAGAGCTCGCGGGCGAACTCGGGGGCGCAGTCATTGGCCGTGAGCCAGCCCAGCTGGCCGCCCTCGGCACCGCTCGGGCAGTTGGACAGGCTCTTGGCCGCTGCCGTGAAGGCGGCCGGTTCACTGGCGCGCAGCTCGATCAGATGACCCTCGGCCTTCTGGCGCAGCAAGCCGACGTCGACGCCCGGCGTGACGGCGAACAGGATGTGCCGGACCTGCAGGCGCTCGCCCTGCGCGTAGTGCTTGGCGTTCGCCTCGTAGTGCCGGCGGCAGGCGGCCTCGTCGGGCTCGGGTCCGGCGAGTTCCTGCGCGATCAGCGCCTCAATGGCGGCGGATGCGGCCTCGCTAATCGCACCCTGCTCGGGAGCGGGGTCGGCGGCGTCCAGCAGGCCGACCTGCATCGCCCGCTGGCGCAGCAACTCGGTGCAGGCGCGTTGGCTCAGCTGCTTTTCGTCCAGCGCCTCCTCGGGCGCGGCGATCTCGATGTCGTTGACGGCGTAGCTCATGCTCTCAGCCCTTCTTCGGAAGATTCAGGCGGCGCGAGCGCACCACTTGATATGGTCGGAACACATAGAAGACCGAGGCCAGCCCGCTCCACACATGCACCAGGCGGCTGAAGGGGAAGAGCAGGAAGATCGTCATGCCCAGCACCATGTGCACCTTGTAGGGCCAGGCGAGTGCGACAAGGCCGCTGGCGTCCGGGTTCAGCACGACGATGCGCTGCGCCCAGTCCGACAGGATCAGCATCACCGAGCCGTCGCTGTGCGACAGCGAGAAGGGCAAGGTGATCAGACCCAGGCTGAGCTGGATCCACAGGATCCATAGGATCGCCAGATCGGTGCGGTGGCTGGTCAGGCGGATGCGCGGGTCGGTCATGCGGCGCCAGATCAGCATGCTCAGGCCGATGAAACAGGCCGTGCCGGCCACACCGCCGGCGACGATGGCCAGCATCTGCTTGTTGGCCGGGCTGATGAAGTGCTCGTAGACCGCGTGCGGCGTCAGCATGCCCACCGTGTGGCCGACGAACAGGAACAGGATGCCGCCGTGGAACAGATTGCTCGCCCACTTCATGCCGCGCGAGCGCAGCATCTGCGAGCTGTCGGACTTCCAGGTGTACTGGTCGCGGTCGAAGCGGGCCAGGCTGCCCATTAAGAACACCGCCAGGCAGATGTAGGGGTAGACGACGAAGAGGAAGTTGTGCAGGGCGTTCATACGCGGGCTCCCGGTTGGGTTGCAGCGGTCTTGCGCACGATGTGGATGGGCTGTGGTTGATCGGGCTTAGCCTGGCCGGCCGTGGAGCAACCGCCAAAGGCCTCGGGCTCGGCCCAGGCTTCGTCGAGCTCGGGTTCGGGCGGGATCTCGACGCTTTCAGCCCGCTCACCGGCCAGTTCGAGCACGGCGGCCAGCGCGCTGGCGTAGGCGCTCTGGCGGCGCAGCAAGGCGCTGAAGATCGCGCGGACGATGTGTGCGATCTCGCCGAGGAATGCCTTGGCCTCGCGCGGCGGCTGCGTGCTGGCGAACTCCAGCACCACCGCCAGGTGGTCGGGCAGCTCGCTGGCCGTCAGGTAGAGCCCGGCCTTCTCGTAGGTCTGCTGCAGATCGATCATGGCCGGCCCGCGCTCGCGCGAGTCGCCATGCACATGCTCGAACAGATGCAGCGCGGTGCCGCGGCCGCGGTCGAACAGGTCGACGAACTCGGACTCGACGGTGAACGGATCGTCGCGCTGCAGGCGGGTCAGCAGCGCTTGGAGCTCGTCGAGGCGAGCCTTGGGCAGCGCAGCCTCGTCGCTCAGCGCCTGCTGCAGCTCCGGAATCGCCGCGCGGAACGCGGCGTCCGGGTAGCGCAGCAGCGCGGCCAGCACGCGCAGCGTGTAGGGACTGGGAGTGATCTTGAACATGCTCTTGTCCCTTTACAGCGTGGCCTTGATGGGGATCGTGCGCTTCTTCTCCGAGCCGAACAGGCTGGTCTCGGTGACGCCCTCGGAGCAGCCGTTGCCGAAGCTGAAGCCGCAACCACCGCGCACGTTGAAGGCGTTCTCCGCGTACTCGCGGTGCGTCGTCGGGATCACGAAGCGGTCCTCGTAATTGGCGATCGCCATCACCCGGTACATGTCCTGCACCTGGGCCTCGGTCAGGCCGGCCTGCTTGAGGACAGCATGGTTCTTCACGCCGTCCACATGCACGCCGCGCTGGTAGGCGCGCATCGCCAGCATGCGTTCCAGGGCCGAGATCACCGGCGCGGTGTCGCCGGCGGTCAGCAGGTTGGCCAGGTACTTGACCGGGATGCGCAGCTGGTTGACGTCGGGCAGCTCGCCCACGCTGCCGATCTGGCCGGCGTTCGCCGCCGCGCTGATGGGCGACAGCGGCGGCACGTACCAAACCATGGGCAGCGTGCGGTATTCGGGGTGCAGGGGCAGCGCGACCTTCCAGTCCACGGCCATCTGGTAGACCGGGCTGTTCTTGGCGGCCTCCAGCCAGTTCTCCGGAATGCCGTCCTTGCGCGCCTGCTCGATCACCTTGGGGTCGAAGGGGTCGAGGAACAGATCGAGCTGGGCCTGGTAGAGGTCCTTGTCGTTCGGCGTCGCCGCGGCCTCGGCGATGCGGTCGGCGTCATACAGCAGCACGCCCAGGTAGCGGATGCGACCCACGCAGGTTTCAGAGCAGACCGTGGGCTGGCCGGCCTCGATGCGCGGGTAGCAGAAGATGCACTTCTCCGCCTTGCCGCTCTTCCAGTTGTAGTAGATCTTCTTGTACGGGCAGCCCGACACGCACATGCGCCAGCCGCGGCACTTGTCCTGGTCGATCAGCACGATGCCGTCTTCCTCGCGCTTGTAGATCGAGCCCGAGGGACAGCTGGCGACGCAGGCCGGGTTCAGGCAGTGCTCGCACAGCCTGGGCAGGTACATCATGAAGGTGTTCTCGAACTGGCCGTAGATCTCCTTCTGCACGTCGTCGAAGTTCTTGTCTTTCGATCGCTTGCTGAACTCGCCGCCGAGGATCTCCTCCCAGTTCGGGCCCCACTCGATCTTCTCCATGCGCTGCCCAGTGATCAGGCTGCGCGGCCGCGCGGTGGGCGCGTGCTTCATCTCCGGCGCCGACTGCAGGTGGTCGTAGTCGAACGTGAAGGGCTCGTAGTAGTCGTCGATCTCCGGCAGGTTGGGGTTGGCGAAGATCTTCATCAGCAGCGACCACTTGCCGCCCTGGCGCGGCTGCAGCGTGCCGTCGGGCTTGCGGATCCAGCCGCCGTTCCACTTGTCCTGGTTCTCCCATTCCTTGGGGTAGCCGATGCCCGGCTTGGTCTCGACGTTGTTGAACCAGGCGTACTCGACGCCGGGGCGGCTGGTCCAGACGTTCTTGCAGGTCACCGAGCAGGTGTGGCAGCCGATGCACTTGTCCAGGTTCAGCACCATGCCGATCTGTGCGCGAATCTTCATTGCATGCTCCTCGCTTAGGGGTTCTCGCCTTGCGCCTGGTAGGCGGCAGCGAGGTGGTCGTCACGCGGCGTGTCGAGCCAATCGACCTTGTTCATCTTGCGGATCACCACGAACTCGTCGCGGTTCGTGCCGATCGTTCCGTAGTAGTTGAAGCCGTAGCTGTACTGGGCGTAGCCGCCGATCATGTGGGTCGGCTTGGTGACGATGCGCGTCACCGAGTTGTGGATGCCGCCGCGCACGCCGGTGATCTCGGACCCCGGGGTGTTGATGATCTTTTCCTGCGCGTGGTACATCAGGGTCATGCCCGGATTCACGCGCTGGCTGACCACCGCACGCGCCGCGATCGCGCCGTTCAGGTTGAACAGCTCGACCCAGTCGTTGTCCTCGATCCCCGCCTTCTTCGCGTCGTCCTCGCTCAGCCAGATCACCGGCCCACCGCGGTTCAGCGTCAGCATCAGCAGGTTGTCGCTGTAGGTGCTGTGGATGCCCCATTTCTGGTGCGGCGTGATGAAGTTCAGCACGATCTCCGGGTTGCCATTGGGCTTGATGCCCTGCATGCCGCTGGTTGCCTTCATGTCGATCGGCGGCCGGTAGCTGCTGAAGCCCTCACCGAAGGCGCGCATCCAGGGGTGGTCCTGGTAGAACTGCTGGCGGCCGGTGAGGGTGCGCCATGGGATCAGCTCGTGCACATTCGTGTAGCCGGCGTTGTAGGAGACCTTCTCGCTCTCCAGCCCGCTCCAGGTCGGTGAGCTGATGATCTTGCGCGGCTGCGCCTGGATGTCGCGGTAACGGATCTTCTCGTCTTCGCGGTGCAGCGCCAGGTGGGTGTGCTCGCGGCCGGTGGCCTTGCCCTGGGCTTCCCAGGCCTTCACCGCCACATGGCCATTGGTCTCGGGCGCCAGCTGCAGGATGACCTCGCAGGCGTCGATGTCGGTAACGATGCGGGCGCGGCCGGCGGCGTCCTTGCCGTTCAGCTCGGCCAGCTGCGCCACCTCGGTCTTGGTGTCCCAACCGATGCCCTTCCCGCCGTTGCCGAGCTTGTCGAGCAAGGGGCCGAGCGAGGTGAAGCGCTCATAGGTGGCCGGGTAGTCACGCTCCACGATGGCGATGGTCGGCGCCGTCTTGCCCGGGATCAGGTCGACCTCGCCCTTCTTCCAGTCCTGCACGCCGAAGGGCTGGGCCAGCTCGGCCGGGGTGTCGTGCATCAGCGGGCTGAGCACCACCTCGGTCTCCTTGCCCAGGTGGCCGACGCAGATCTCGCTGAAGGCCTTCGCAAAGCCCTTGTAGATCTCCCAGTCGGAGCGCGCCTGCCAGACCGGGTCCACCGCCGCCGACAGCGGGTGGATGAAGGGGTGCATGTCGCTGGTGTTGAGATCGTTCTTCTCGTACCAGCTGGCGGTCGGCAGCACGATGTCCGAGTACAGACAGGTCGTGCTCATGCGGAAGTCCAGGGTCACCAGCAGGTCCAGCTTGCCCTGCGGCGCCTGCGCATGCCAGCGCACCTCGCGCGGCTTGGCGTCATCGGCCCCCAGGTCCTTGCCCTGAACGCCGTTCTCGGTGCCGAGCAAATGCTTGCAGAAATACTCGTGGCCCTTGCCGCTGGAGCCCAGCAAGTTGGAACGCCAGACGAACATGTTGCGCGGCCAGTTCTGCGGCGCGTCCGGATCCTCGCAGCTCATCTGCAGGCTGCCGTCGCGCAGGGCCTGCACCACATAGTCCTTGGCGTTCATGCCCGCGGCAGCGGCGTCCTTGACCACCTGCATCGGGTTGGTCTTGAGCTGCGGCGCGCTGGGCAGCCAACCCATGCGTTCGGCGCGCACGTTGCAGTCGATCAGGCTGCCATTGAACTCGGCCTTCTCGGACGCGGTGGCCAGCGGCGACAGCACCTCGTTGACGTCGAGCTTCTCGTAGCGCCACTGGTCGGTGTGCGCGTAGAAGAAGCTGGTGCTGTTCATCTGCCGTGGCGGGCGCACCCAGTCGGTGGCGAAGGCCAGCGGCACCCAGCCGGTCTGCGGACGCAGCTTTTCCTGGCCCACATAATGCGCCCAGCCTCCCCCGCTCTGGCCGATGCAACCGCACATCATCAAGAGGTTGATGACACCGCGGTAATTCATGTCGCAGTGGTACCAGTGGTTCATCGCGGCGCCGATGATGATCATCGACTTGCCCTGGGTCTTGTGCGCGTTCTCGGCGAACTCGCGACCGACGCGGACCACCTGGGCGCGCGGCACGCCCGTGATGGCCTCCTGCCAGGCCGGCGTATAGGGCGCGTTGTCGTCGTAGTCCTTGGCGCCGCTGCCGAAGCCGCGGTTGATGCCGTATTGCGCGGCCTGCAGGTCGAACACGGTGGCGACCAGCACCTCGCCGTCATTCGTCTGCAGACGCGTGGCCGGCACCCGGGCGTGGTGGCTGACGCCGTCAAGCTGCGGGTTCGGCGTGAAGTGGGCGCTGGCCGTGCCGGCGAAGTAGGGGAACGCGACATCGATCAGTTCGTTCGCCTGCTCACCGTCCTCGACCAGCGACAGCTTCAGCCGCACCTCGCTGCTGCTCTGCGCCTCCTTGGCTTCCAGATTCCAGTGACCGGTGTCGGTCCGCCCCTCGGCGCCCCAGCGGAAGCCGATCGAACCGTTCGGCAGCACCAGCCGGCCCGTGTCGTCGTAGGCCAGGGTCTTCCACTCTGGGTTGTTGCTCTGACCCATCTGGCCCTGCAGATCGCTGGCTCGCAGGTAGCGCGACGGCACACGCGTCTTGCGACCATCCGGCAGGGTCTGCTCTTCCAGCAGCACCAGCAGCGGCAGGTCGGTGTAGCGGCGCGCGTAGTCGTCAAAGTACGGCGAGCGCTGCTTGAAATAGAACTCGTTGAGCGCGACATGGCCCATCGCCATCGCGAGGGCGGCATCGGTGCCCTGCTTGGGGTGCAGCCAGAGGTCGGCCAGCTTGGCGACCTCGGAGTAGTCGGGCGTCACCGCCACGGTCTTCGCGCCCTTGTAGCGCACCTCGGTGAAGAAGTGCGCGTCCGGGGTGCGCGTCTGCGGCACGTTGCTGCCCCAGGCAATGATGTAGTTACTGTTGTACCAATCGGCCGACTCGGGCACATCGGTCTGCTCGCCCCAGATCTGCGGGCTGGCCGGCGGCAAGTCGCAGTACCAGTCGTAGAAGCTCATGCAGACGCCGCCGATCAGGCTCAGGTAGCGGCTGCCGGCGGCGTAGCTGACCATGGACATCGCCGGGATCGGCGAGAAGCCGATGATGCGGTCCGGCCCATGCTGCTTGATCGTGTAGACATTGGCCGCGGCGATCAGCTCGTTGACCTCTTCCCAGGTCGAGCGCACGAAACCGCCCATGCCGCGCAGCTGCTGGTAGTCGCGGCGCGCGGCCTCATCGCCCTGGATCAGCGCCCAGGCGGAAACAGGGTCACGAGCAACAGCCTTGGCCTCGCGCCAGCGCTTGAGCAGCCGGCCGCGCACCATCGGGTACTTCACGCGGTTCGCGCTGTAGAGGTACCAGGAGTAGCTGGCGCCGCGCGCGCAGCCGCGTGGTTCGTGGTTGGGCAGGTCGGCACGGGTGCGCGGGTAATCGGTCTGCTGGGTCTCCCAGGTGACGATGCCGCCCTTCACATAGATCTTCCACGAGCAGGAGCCCGTGCAGTTCACGCCATGCGTGCTGCGCACGATCTTGTCGTGGGCCCAGCGGTTGCGGTAGGCGTCCTCCCAGGTGCGGTCCTCGCCGGTGGTCACGCCGTGGCCGGCGGCGAAGACTTCCTTCGGCAGCTGGAAGGCGGTCAAGCGGTCCAAGAAATGGGACATGGAGTGGATCTCCGGTTAGCAGGAAAGTGGCGCGTTCCGCCGGGCGTAGAACCACCAGCAGATGCCGATGCAGCTCCCGTAGAACGCAAGAAAACAGAGCAAGGCGGCCGTGGGGTCGCCGGTCAGCGCGATGGCGCTGCCGAAGCTCTTGGGGATGAAGAAGCCGCCATAGGCGCCGACGGCCGAGCACAGGCCCAGCGCCGCCGCGCCTTGCGCGATCGCCTCGGGGCGCTTGGTGTGACTTGCCTGCGCGTCGCGCAGAAAGCCCAGCGGGATCATGCGGAAGGTGCTGCCGTTGGCCAGGCCGGCGGCGATGAACAGCAGCACGAAGCTGGCCACGAACAGCAGCGAGCTGCCGGCGCCGCTCAGGCTCACCAGCACGCCGACGCTGCCGAGCAGCAGCGCCACGAAGCAGGCCAGGCTGATGCGCGCGCCACCGAAGTCATCGGCCGCCCAGCCGCCCAGCGGCCGCGCGGCGGCGCCGAGCAAGGGACCTATCCAGACCAGCTGCTGCGCGGCCTGGAAGTCGGGGAACTGGCTGCGCAGCAGCAGCGGGTAGGCGGCGGAAAAACCAATGAAGCTGCCGAAGCTGCCGAGATACAGCCAGCTCATCAGCCAGCTGTGCCGGCGCGTGAACATCAGCGCCTGCTCGGCCAGGCCGGCGCCTGTAAACGCGAAGTCGTTCATGCCGAACCAGGCGGTGACGCTGCTCGCCGCGATCAGCGGCAGCCATACAAAACCGGCGTTGGCCAGCCAGAGCGCGCCGTCGCCCTGCGCTGGCAGGCCGAAAAGATCGAACGCGATGACGGTGGGCACCGCCCATTGCACGAGGCCGACGCCGAGGTGCGCGAAGCCCGCCCCCACACCCAGCGCCCTGCCCTGTTCGCGCGCAGGGAAGCAGGCGCTGATATGCGCCATGCCGCTGGCGAAGTTGGCGCCGCCCAAGCCGCAGAGCAAGGCCAGCATGACCATCCACTCATAGGGCGTGGCGGGGTCCTGCACCGCGAAGCCGATGCCGGTAGCGGGGATCAGCAGGCTGGCGGTGGACAGTGCCGTCCAGCGCCTGCCGCCGACCAGGGGCACCGCGAAGCCGTAAAAGATGCGCAGCGTGGCGCCGCAGATGGCAGGCAAGGCGCTGAGCCAGAACAGCTGGTTCGTTGAGTAGCGGAAGCCGGCCGCGGGCAGGTGCACGACGAGCACCGACCAGAGCAGCCAGACGGCGAAGGACAGGGCCAGCGCGGGGATCGCGAAGCCGAGATTGCGCAGGGCGATGGCGCGGCCGTGCCTGTCCCAGAAGTCCGGGTCTTCCGGTTTCCAGGTTGGCGTGGCGCTGCGCGGCTGCATAGGGGACATGCTCGGTGTTGGCGCGGCTGCCCGGCATCCACCGGCGGGGCGGGATGGTGGGCGCGGAATGACGATGCCGGGTTGGGGTGGCATCGTTCTTTGGAACTACCCTGGGTTGGTTCGCTGCGCGAGAGCCTGCCGGGTCTCGCCTTTGATCGCGCACTTGAAGGAGCGCAAGGTGTTCGCTGCGCGCTCTCGCGATTTCAGCGAGATCCCCCTGCTAAAGGCGGCAAACAGCAAGAACCGGCCCGACAGGGTGAGCGTGGCGGTGAGCGACTTGCGTCAGCGAGGCGCGTCCCGTCCACAGACGCAGAAGACGCTGACGAGCACGATCCAGTCCTCGTTCCAGAAGCAGCTCAGCGAGGTGGATTTGACCGAACTGCTGGATGCGCTGAAGCGCGATGGACTCATCGTGGTCACAGGCACCAAGGTGGGCTACTCGATCCCCGCGACATGACCTCCCGGCAGCCTCAGCCGCCAAAAGTAGGTCGCCCGCCCGGGCGAACTCCGGGCGGGCTGTGACGCTGTGAGAAGAGCTGCCCGCAGGCAACCCAGCCGCAACTCAGGGGTTGCGAATCTCCGCACCACCGCGGAGATAGAACCACCAGTTCAACATCAGACACACCGCATAGAACGCCGCAAACCCATAGAAGGCCAGCTGCGGCGTCCCCGCCTTGATCTGCTCGCCGATCAGCACAGGCGCGATGAAGGCGCCGTACGCGGCAACGGCCGACGTCCACCCCAGCACCGGACCAGCCTGCTGACGGTCAAAGATGACCCCCACCGACCGGAACGTCGACCCATTCCCCACGCCGCTGGCCGCGAACAGCAGCACCATCAGCCCCATGAAGGTCGGGAAGTACTGCTCCGGCGTGGCTGAGCCGTAGGCCTGCTGCATCACATAGCCCACGGCCACCGAGGCGGCCACCATCACGGCGGAGATGACCTGGGTGACGATGGAGCCGCCTACCTTGTCGCTGATCCAGCCGCCGATCGGCCGGATCGCCGCGCCGACGAAGGGGCCGATCCAGGCATAGGTGAGTGCCGACGGAGCGTTCGGGTTCTTCAGCGTGTGCGTCATCACCCCGGCGGCGTCCGGCACATGCTGGAAGCCGAAGATCACCGTGATCGCCAGCGGCAGGGCCATCGAGAAGCCGATGAAGCTGCCGAAGGTCACCACATAGAGGGCGGTCAGGCTCCAGGTGTGCTTGTTCTTGAAGATCGCGAACTGCTTGGCGACGTTCTCCTTCATCGCGCCGAAGGCAGCCAGACGCATCACCAATAGCGCCGCGCAGATGTCCAGCGGGATGGCGACCCACATGCTCAAGAGCCCCAGGCCCGTAGGCTTGGGCAGGTAGAGGTAGAGCATGCCGATGGTCGGGATGAAGGCCAGCGAGTACAAGTAGGTGATCTTCAGGAAGGCCATCAACGGCGAACCGGCATTCGGCGTCACCGTCTTCAGGTTGTTCATGCCGTACCAGCACAGCAATGCCAGCGGCACCAGTGAGACCAGCCAGGCGAAGCCGGCGTTCTGGATCCAGGTCGGTGTGCCCGCGGGGATCTTGCCGAAGATCCAGCCGCTGTCCTTTACCAGCGGCATGGGGTCGCCGCCAAAGCCCAGCCAGCCGAACAGGCTGACCGTCATCACCAGCGGAATGACGATCTGCATCGTCGTCACGCCGAAGTTGCCCAGCCCCGCGTTCAGGCCCAGGGCCGTACCCTGCAGGCGCTTGGGGAAGAAGGTGCTGATGTTGGACATCGAGCTGGCGAAGTTGCCGCCCCCCACGCCCGACCACAGCGCCATCAGCTGAAAGGCCCAGAGCGGCCAGTCCGGGTTCTGCAAGGCGATGCCGGTGCCGATGGCCGGGGCCAGCAGCATGGCGGTGGTGAGGAAGATGGTGTTACGACCACCAGCCATGCGGATCAGGAAGCTGGCCGGGATGCGCATGGTGGCGCCGGAGATGCCGGCTATCGCGGTGAGCGTGAACAGCTCGGCCTGCGTGAAGGGAAAGCCGAGGTTCAGCATCTGCACCGCAATGATTCCCCACATGCCCCAGACGGCGAAACCGCAGAGCAGGGCCGGGATCGAGATCCACAGATTGCGATAGGCGATGCGCTTGCCGGTCTGTTCCCAGAAGGTCTCGTCCTCCGGGCGCCAGTCCTGGATGTCGGCGCCGCTCGCTGCAGGTGCAGTCTTGTTCATATCAGTTCTCCTTTGCGTTTCGCGCGACCCGCGACACAGGGCTCGGTTCTTCAAGCGGCCACCGTGGAACCGGCTTTGCCGGGCCACCAGTGGCGCCCCCTTGAGGGGGCCGGCGAAGCCGGTACGGGGTGGGTGTCATCCAGCAAGGTGGAATTCGGTTGCATTGCGACCCATCACCTCGGTCTTGCGCACCTCGGTCCAGTACATCCAGATCAGGCTGACCCAGACCACGCCGTACATGAACATGAAGGCGGAAGAGCGGATGCCGGTGAAGTCCAGCAGCGCGCCGAACAGGATGGGCAGGATGAAGCCGCCCAGGCCGCCGGCCAGGCCGACGATGCCGCTGATGGCGCCGATGTTCTGCGGGTAGTCGTCGCTGATGTACTTGAAGACCGAGGCCTTGCCGAAGGCCCAGGCGACGCCGAGCACGGCCATGATGGCGGTGAAGGCATAGACGTTCAGGCCGATGAAGAAGGTCTTGGGCCCGTCAATCGTCGCCACGGTGAACTCGGTCTGCGGGTAGCTGAGCAGGAACAGGCAGATCCAACTCACCCACATCACCCACCAGGTGACCTTGTGCGCGCCGTACTTGTCGGAGAGCACGCCGCCGATGGCGCGCAGCACGCCGCCGGGCAGGCTGAAGCAGGCGGCCAGCAGGGCGGCCACGCGGATGTCCAGGCCGTACTCGCCGACGTAGTACTGCACCATCCACAGCGCCAGCGCCACATAGCCGCCGAACACGATGCTGTAGTACTGGCAGTACTTCAGCACCTTGGGGTCCTTGAGCAGCTTGAGCTGCTCGCTGAACTTGACGTTGCTGGGCACCAGGTGCTTGGGGTCGCTGTGGCTGAAGAACCAGAACAGCAGCACGGTGCCGGCCATGATGGCCGCGTAGACCTGCGGCACCATGGTCCAGCCGAAGGCGACGAGCAGGGCCGGGGCGACGAATTTGTTCACCGCCGAGCCGGAGTTGCCGGCACCGTAGACGCCCATGGCCATGCCCTGGCGGCTCTTCGGGAACCAGCGCGCCACGTAGGGCGTGCCGACCGAGAACGAGCCGCCGGCCAGGCCGACGAACAGGCCGATGACGAGGAAATGCCAGTAGGCGGTGGCGTAGGCCATCAGCCAGATCGCCGGCACGGTGATCGCCATCAGGATGGTCATCACGATGCGGCCGCCGTAGCGGTCGGTCCAGATGCCGAGCGGCACGCGGATCAGCGAGCCGGTCAGCACCGGCATCGCGGTGAGCAGGCCGAACTCGGTGGCGCTCAGGCCGAGCTGCTTCTTGATCGGGATGCCGATGACGCCGAACATCATCCAGACCATGAAGCAAACGGTGAAGGCCAGGGTGCTGACGATGAGCACCGACCAGGCCTTGCGGTCGATGGCTACAGCGGGGGCATTCATGCGGGGTGCTCCTCAGTGGGGATGCTGAGGACTTTGTCCCTGGGCCCCGGGCCCGCCCATTCACCGGAGGATCAGCCGGCGCCGCGCCGCTGGAGCGAGGGCGGGCGCCCTGCCCTCGTTCTAAAGAACTATTCGGCGGGATTCAGGTCGACTTGTGCTGCGTGACCAGCACCGCGGCCTGCACCCGCGAATCGAGCTCCAGCTTGCGCAGCAGGTGCTGCACATGGATCTTCACCGTGGTCTCGGCGATGCCCAGCTCGCGGGCGATCTCCTTGTTGGAGTCGCCGCGGGCGATCAGGTCGAGGATCTCGCGCTCGCGGGGTGACAGGCTGGCAAAGGGGTCGGGCGGTGGCGGCGCGGCAGCCTCCGCCTCGTGACGGAACGCGGTCGCCAGCTTGCCGGTCATCTCGGCGCTGAAGCTGGACACGCCGCGCACCGCGCGTTCGATGGCCGTGGTCAGCTCGGCGTTGTCCGCCGTCTTCAGCAGGTAGCCGCAGGCTCCGGCGCGCAAGGCGGCGCCGAGGTCGGACTCGGATTCGCTCATGGTCAGCATCAGCACCTGGGCCTGGGGCGCGGCGGCCTTGATGGCGGGCAGCGCCATCACGCCACTGACCCCGGGCAGGTGGTTGTCGAGCAGGATGATCTGGGGCTTGAGCTCGGCCGCCAGGCGCTCGGCGGCGCTCGCGTCGCCAGCCTCGCCGACGACCTGCAGCTGCGACTGGCTGGACAGCAGCGCGATCAGGCCGCGACGGAACAAGGTGTGGTCGTCAACGACCAGGACACGGATGGGTGCTGCAGTCATGCGCTCAGGGCAAGGGCTTGCGGCAGCGCGACGCGCACACGCGTGCCGCTGCCGGGTTGGGATTGGATGTCGACGACGGCGCCAACTCGCTCGGCGCGCTCGCGCATGATGCGCAGGCCGACATGGCTGTCGTCCGGGCCTTCGCCCTCGGTGTCGAAGCCGCGGCCATCGTCCTGCACCTCAATGCTGAACTGCGGCTGCTGCTCGACAACCAGCTTCACGCCTCTAGCCCCGGCATGCTTGCGCACGTTCGACAGCGCCTCCTGCACCACATGCAGCAGCTGCACCTGGTGGTCGGCCGGCAGCGGCGCGCCATGGCCGCGCACTTCCAGCTCGGCCTCCAGCCCGGACTGCAGGCGGAATTTGTGCAGGGTCTGCTGCAGCGCCGGCACCAGGTCGTCGCCATCGGTGCGGGTTCGGAAGTGCAGCAAGAGCGCGCGCACATCGGCGGTGCTTTCCTTGATGCCGAGCTCGACCTCGTCGAGCAACTTGGCGGCTTCCTCGTCGCAGCCAGCCAGCTGGGCCTGGCGTAGCAGCTGCACCTGGATCTTCGTGAACGCCAGGCCCTGCGCGATCGAGTCGTGCAGCTCGCGCGCCAACATCGCGCGCTCCTCGGCAATCGCGGCCTCGCGTTGCAAGGCGGCGGCGCGCAGGCGTTCGATGGTGGTGGACAGGTGCGCGGCCAGGCTGTCGAGCAGCACGCGGTCGGCCGGCAGCAGCTGCGGCGTGTCACGGTAGAGCAGATCGATCTCGCCGACGGTCTCGCCATGCAAGCGCAGCGCCACCGAAATCACCGCGCAGAAACCGGCCTTCTGGCAATGCGTGCCGTAGTCGGTCGCCGGTTCGATGCGGATCACGCGGGCGACCGGTTCGGGTGCGCCGCAATGGCAATCGCCCTTGGCCAGGCAGCGCTCGGCGTCCATCATGCCGGGCGGCAGGCCTTGCGAGGCCAGCAGCACCATACGCTCACGGCGCGGGTCCAAGCAACGGATGATGACCGCGTCGGATCGCGCGGCGCGGCGCAGCCGATCGGCGAATCCTGCGGCCAGCGCGTCGGTCGACTCGACCTGGGCGGCGAACGCGCTGGCCTCGTAGAGCAGGGTCAGGCGCTGCTGTTCGGCGCGCAGATCCGCGGTGCGATCGCGCACCTGCAGCTCCATGCCGCGGTAGGCGGCGCCCAGGCGCTCGGCCATCGCATTGAAGCCGTCGGCGACCTCGCCGAGTTCGTCGCGGTTGCGAACCGGCACGCGGGCGCTGAGGTCGCCGTTCTCCAAGGCGCGCAGCGCATTGCGCAGCCGGTCCACCGGCAGGAACACGAGTACGCGCGAGGCCACCAGCAGGCCGACGCAGCCGACGATGGCCAGAGGCAGCAGGGCCAGCTGCAGCGAGGAGAGGATCGCGGTCCAGCCGGCGATGCGTTCCTCGACTCGGCTGACCAGCGCGTCGATCTGCGCGACCAGGGCCCTGGCCTCGCGGTCGTTGATTACATGGCCGCGTGCCTCCCGCCAAGCGCGCTCGACGGCCTGCAGCTGCGTTTGCGTGTCGGCATCCCTGGGCAGGAACAAGGGCCGCGCCGGCTCACCGCGGGCTAGCAGCGCCAGCGACGCGTCGATGCGCGCGCGCAGCTGCTCGGCCTGGGCTTGCTCGCCACGCGCGCTGACATGGGTCAGCTCCCAGGTCTGCATGCGCAGGCGTCCAGCCTCGTTGACTGCGGCCGCGCCGCCGACCAGCTGCCAGCTGATCCACAGCGTGGCGCCGATCGAGGCCAGCGCCGCGAGCAACAGCGCAGCCCCGAGCACACCGATCTTGGTGGCCAGGCGGGCGTCGCGCCATGCATGTTTTTTCATGGCGGGCATTTTGCGTCGCATCAAGGACCGGCGGATTGCGCCACATCACAATGCTTGCATGAAGGTATTCGGCATCGCCGGCCGCTCCGGCATGGGCAAGACCACGCTGCTGGAGCGGCTCATCCCGGCCCTGGTCGCGCGTGGTCTGAGCGTCTCCATACTTAAGCACAGCCACAAAGACATCGAGGTCGACCGCCCCGGCAAGGACAGCCACCGGCTGCGCGAGGCCGGCTGTCAGGAGGTGCTGCTGCTCGGCCGGACGCGCTGGGCGCTGATGCACGAGTTGCGCGACCAGGCCGAGCCAACCCTGCAGGAGCTGCTCCCACGCATACAGAGCTGCGATCTGCTCCTCGTCGAAGGCTTCAAGTCGGGCGACTTCCCCAAGTTGGAGGTCTGGCGGGCCGAGGTCGGCAAGCCCCTGCTCTGGCCGGACTTTCCGGGCATCGTTGCAGTGGCATCTGATACGCAACCGCCCGCCGAGGCGCCGCGCTGGCTAGACCTCCGCGACACGCAACGGCTGGTCGAGCTGATGCTGTCCGAGGCGCATGACACCGCCGAGTTGACCCCTAGGGAAGGTCTGCAAAACCTCTCGTCAATCCGACTGGTGCGCGGCCTGAGCGTCGGGGACGATGATGGGCATGGATCAGATCACGCTCGGCCTTGACCCGCTGCCCAAGAAGACCCGCAAGGAAGTCTTCCTCGACGAGATGAACCAAGTCGTGCCGTGGGCAGAGCTGGTGGCGCTTGTTCAGCCGCATGCGCGCGGCGCGCACCAGGCACTGGGCGGCCGGCCGCCGTTTCCCATCGAGACCATGCTGCGCATTCACTGCCTCCAGCCTGAGCACATCAACAAGATCATCGGCACCTACCAGTTCCGCAAGGAAGAGCAGCGCTACTCGCGCCGGGTGAGCATGGAAGAAATCGAGAAGAACGATTTCAACCTGAACATCTCACGCTACGTGAGCACTGCGGAGGACGAAGAAGAGATCGACCTGGCGAAGGTGCACGAGGAGTTGGTGGCCTTGGATCGGAAGATCAAGACCGCCACACAGCAGCACAACGAGTTCCTCAAGGAGCTGGGGCTGCCATTGCTGCCCTGACTCCCCGGAAAGGCCGACCGCGTGAGCTATCCCAAACCCTGGAAGAGCTATGCCGATCAACTGGACCAGTTGATCGGCCGGGGCATGGTCGTCACCGACCGTGCTCGGGCGCTGGACTACCTGGAGCGCATTGGCTATTACCGCCTCAGTGGCTACTGGTTCGCGTTCCGGGAACGCAGCGAGCCGTTATGCCTGTTGGATGAGCACGGTCGCAAGCCTAAGAAGGTGCGCGAAGAGCGCATCGCCCTTGACGCCTTCCGGGCTGGGACCACCTTCCAGAATGCGGTGGACCTGTACGTCTTTGACAAGCAGCTTCGGCTCCTGGTCATGGACGCATTGGAACGCATCGAAGTCGCGCTGCGCGTTGACTTGTCCCACACCCTTGGGCAACTTGACCGCTTTGCTTATCTCAAGCCCGAGCTTTTCCACGACGAGTTCAGCGTCAAGTTGGACAAGGATTCCGGCGTCACCCGGCACCACGAGTGGCTGGGTAAGCATGCCCAGTTGATCGGCCGCTCCAAGGAAGAATTCGTTCGGCACAACCGGACGAAATATGGCCTACCACTGGCAATCTGGGTGGCCTGCGAGGTGTGGGACTTCGGCACGCTTTCGACGCTATTCAACGGCCTTCGCGAGGCCGAGCAAGACGCGATTGCCAGCCAGTACGGCGTGAGCAACGGCCGGGTGTTCGCGACATGGCTGCGAAGCCTGAACTATCTGCGCAACGTCTGCGCGCACCACAGCCGTCTCTGGAATAGGAACATCGTCGATCAGCCCAAGTTGCCGTCGTCTGCAGAGCAGGCCTGGGTCACACCGTTTGAGACCGATGCACACGCGCGGGCACGCTGCTTCTTGCTCTTGAAGATCACCCGACATCTGCTGGGCGTGGTCAATCCTCGGTCGAGCTGGCCTGATCGGATGAAAGCGCATCTGCTCGCCTTCCCCGATCTCTCTCACCTCGGCCTGAACCTAGCGGGCATGGGCGCCCCTGGTGGGTGGGAGGCAGACTGGTGAGAGTAGGCAATAAAAAACCCCTCAGCAGCTTCCCTGCCGAAGCAGAGTCACCGAGAGGGGCCGTGTTGCCACAAATTCTAGGCTACCGGGCTGGTACCGTCAACGTCCGTACTTGTCCGCAGACGTGCACCAAGGACTAGGAAAGCGCGAAATTAGGGAGGAAAAGATGGCAATTTGGTTGATTCGCGCGGGATCTCACGGCGAACACGAGAAGAAGGTAGTAAAAGAGAACCGAGGCTACGGGGCCCGGGATGGGCTGGAGCTGGTCTTCGCCGCGTTCCTTGAAGGGAAGAAGCCTTCCTTTCCGCCCACTCCCAGCGCTCACGGGAGGATTGCGCCGTTCAATGCGCTGCAGGCAGGCGTTCGTGGCGCGCCAGCTACCGGATGGCGACGGCAAATCCAACGAGGCGATCTACGTTCAGACCGACACCACAGTGGTGATACCCGCAGCCAATGTGCTGCGCCAGACCACCAACCGTGACGGCCTGCGTGCGCTATTGGCGTCCTGGGTTGGCATGTCCGATTACCTGCACGAGCCGCCGCCCGGTCAGAGCCGGGACCCGCTGGCCGCCTCGATAAGCCACGCCCTCACGTTCTGCTTCCAGTCGCAGACCGAGATCGCGCAGCGAAAGCACCTGTTCCACGGGTCGAGCGACCGATTCGTGGCCCTGGCCATCAAGGACACCCTGCCGTATTTCCTGGGGGCCGTCACCGAAGACTACGTGGCGAAACAACAGGAACTCAAACGTGTGCGTGCAGAGATCCGGCAGATCGAGCGCAGGCTTGCCGAGGCAGCAGCCATCCGCGGCGAAGGACTGAGCCGCGCCGACACGCTGCTGGCCGAAGCGAAAGCGGTTGGCCTGACTGCGCTCGATGACAGCGCCCCCTGGCAGGAGAAAATCGAGACCCTACGCACGATCCAGAGCACCCCGTTGCCTTCTGCAGCTTCAGAAGCTGGCGAGGACGTCGAGTTCCGCCGACTCTCCGATGTGCGAAGCGAGCTTGTGCGCGAGCAGCGCACTCTCCAATCAACCCTGGAGCGAGCTCGTAGCTTCGAGGGAAGCTCCAGGGGCTACGCCGCTGAGGCACGGGAGCATGCTGCTCGACTCCAGGCGGTGACGATCTTCGAGCACGATGCGCCCGGACACGCCTGCCCGCTGTGCATGCAAGACTTACCTGAAACGTCGCAGGTGCCTTCAATCAGCGATCTGCGCGCCGCACAGGACTACATCGGCGAGCGCAGCGGTGCAATGGACTCCGCAACACCCCGCATCGCGACAGCAATCCAGGAAGTAGAAGGCAAGCTCGCCGACGTACGCCGCCGCCTCGACGCAAACCGCACCCTACTCACGGCTGTCAAGCGCGGCAACCAGCGCCTGCAGCTAGCCACAGACACCGAGGCGCGAAGCGCCATGGTCCTGGGGCGGATCAGCCTGTTGAGGCTCGCAGCGAACTGACCCGGGGCGCTCGTGCAGAACTGACCCACCCCTGAAGGCTACCCGAGGGAGCCTGAGTCTGTGGATATCTCTGAGGTCTTGGGGTCTCCTTTCTTGCGTT